>NZ_QHGY01000002.1 GCF_003254665.1 Billgrantia lactosivorans
CTCAGGATGAGACGAGTCGAGCAGCGGGGAGCCGCCCTGGACATCGTCAGGCATCTTTACAGAAACCCAGCTTCGAAAGAGGCTGGGTTTCGTCGTTTCAGGGGCCTCCCACGGATCCCGCCTGTCGGGAACAGGCGGAAACCGCGGCAGCGGCCCGAAGGGCGAGCCTCAGGATGAGACGAGTCGAGCAGCGGGGCGCCGCCCGGGTCGTCGGGCATCTCACCCGAAAACCCCGAGTGCGACAGCGCTCAGGGTTTTTTATTTCTTCAGGCGACCAGAAGGGCAGGTAAGTGAACCCCGACGGATTTTCATTTATTCACGTTGAGCAAAGGAACGTTGGCGGGCGGGAGTAGTCGGTAGAAAACTACGCCAGTGCGAGGTGTTCAGGGATGAAAATGACGCGGTTTGTCCTCGTAGTGATCGTCTTGCTAGCGGGAGGTCTTGGCGGCTGCGACGGCCCCAGCCATGGGGAGAGAGTGGAACGTAATATCGACCGCTCCATGAAGGATCTGGAAGTACGCTTGGAGAGTGTGAGCGAGGAGATCGAGGAGGATGCGGAAGAGGAGGATCGGTGACAATGCACGGTCAGTGAGCTGCGCCCTAAAGTTTCCCTGTGGGTGGTCGATAGAAAACCTGACCGTATGGTCAGGTTTGGCGTGTCTCTTACTGACGATGCGCCGCAGGCAAAGGGAAGCCCATGATAAAACTCACGATCGCCCAGAAGCTGTTGCTCTGTATCAGTCTGTTCATGTTGCTGATTGTCGGTGGCTCCACCGCTGTCCAGTACCGGCTCTTCGGGGACCTGGTCACGGAACGAGTCACGGAGGCTGAGCTGCCTGCCACGCTGGAGAGTATCCGCAACGACATCGATGCGACCCTGACAGGCCCTATTACCACCGCCCAGAACCTGGCATACAACCGTTACCTGAGGGAGTGGTTGTCGGCGGGTGAACCCGAGGAAGGAGCCGCGCAGGCAGTCGACTATTTCCGGGACATACGGCAGCGTAGCGGAGCCAGTATCGTTTTCTTCGTTTCGGCCCAGAGCGGCAATTACTATACGGAGAATGGCGCCGAACGCACGCTGGACCGTGAACGGGACCGCTGGTTCTACGATCTGGTCGATGCCAACGATGGCGAGGCCTACCAGTTGAATGTCGATGCCGAAGGCGGTCAGGTCCAGGTGTTCATCAATCATGTCATCGAGACCGATGGTGAGCGCGTGGGAATCGCGGGCGTTGGATATTCGCTGGACGCCATGGCGGAAGCGATACGCAGCTATCGGCTGGGTGAGAGCGGCGGCGTCTTCCTGGCAAGCCGAGACGGCACCATCAGCATTCATCCCGAGGGGGCGGAGCGGGTAGGCGAGCCGGTCGAGGCCCTGCCGGGCTGGGAAGACATCGCCGAGGAGCTGGTGACCGGCGAGGGGTATCGTTACGCGACGGCAAAGGACGCCCAGGGGGCCGAACAACTGGTGGCAGCCATCGAGGTGCCGGGGACCGACTGGGTGGCCTTTGCCCAGATACCGCGGGGAGAGCTGTTCGCCGACCTCAACCGCGCTGTCCTGCTGGTCGTGCTCAGCGTGGCGCTGATCCTGCTGGCAAGCCTCGCCGTGGTCGCCATGCTCCTGAAGGCCCTGTTTCGGCCGATAAGACGCACGGCCCACGCCATGCGAGAAGTCGCCGAGGGCGACGGTGACCTGACGCTGCGTCTTCCGGTCGAGGGCAGCGATGAAAGCACCGAGCTCGCCATCCAGTTCAATGCCTTCGCCGACAAGATGCACGACGTGTTGGCCCAGGTGAGAAGCAGCAGCGATTCGGTCCGGCTGGCGGCCCAGGAGATTGCCAGCGGCGGCCACGACATGTCACGGCGCACCGATCAGGCCGCGTCCAGCCTTCAGCAGACCTCGGCCTCGATGGAGGAGATCAATGGCACCGTGGCCAACACCACTGCTTCGGCACAGGAGGCCAGCGTCCTCTCTCAGGGAGCCTCGGACCTGGCGCAGCGTACCTCCGACAGGGTAGAGCAGGTCGTCGCGACCATGAGTGAGATACACGAGGCTTCCCGACGGGTCGCCGACATCGTCAAGGTAATGGACGACATCGCCTTCCAGACCAACCTGCTGGCGCTGAACGCCTCGGTAGAGGCGGCGCGGGCCGGGGAGAGCGGCAGGGGCTTCGCCGTGGTGGCGGGGGAAGTGAGGCAATTGGCCACGCGCAGTGCCGCGGCTTCGCGTGACATACGCCAGCTCATCGAAGCGTCCAGCGAGAAGGTGCAGGGCGGCACGCACCTGGTGCGTGAAACCGGCGACGCCATGCAGGAACTGATGGGAGGCGTCGATCGTGTCGCTTGCATGCTGGGCGAGATCAGCCATGCCGCCAACGAGCAGAGCGACGGCATCGGACAGGTCAATGTGGCCGTGGCGGAACTTGACCGAATGACGCAGCAGAATGCGGCCCTGGCGGAAGAGACGACGTCAGCGGCCGAGCAGCTGCGAGAGCAGGCAGACCGGCTGGCCGAGATGGTCGGGCGTTTCAGGCTGAAACGCAGTGCGATGGAGCACCAGGCTCTGGAACGGGCCGTGGAAGCAACGGCGGGCCGGCACCGCGAGGAGCGCAGCCGACCCTTGGCACTGGAGGTCCTGTAGGGATCAGCCAGCGGCGTTCTGCTCGATGCCCTGAAGGTACCAGGGAGCGCCGTCACGCACTTGGCGCGTCAGGTGCCAGGTCTCGTTGAATTCGGACTGTTCGCCGTTCTCGTCGAGAATGCCATGGAAGATCACCGTGGCTTCGGCCTGTTCGCCCAGCTCACGTACATCGCCGAGCTCGGCGAACAGGCGCACGATCTCCGTGCGGTTGTTCGCCGGCTGCCTGCTGCGTTCCTCGCGAAGCAGGTTGTAGAGTTCGGGAGTGACGTACTCCTGGATACCGCCGAAATCGTTGTTGTCCCAGGCGCGCTGCAAGATCATGAAATGCTCCTTGGCACCGGCAAGGAAGCGCTCGCGGTCGAACCAGTCGGGCAGGCTTCCGAAGGTGGCCCCGCCCATGGCCGCGCCGGGCGCCGGCTGGAAGGCGTGGGGGGCGACGTGAGACTGACGCGCGGTGGGCTGCGGTCCGCCTGCCACGGCGGGGCGCCGACGGGCGAGCAGCCGCAACAGCAGGAAGCCGAGACCGGCGATGAGCAGGATGTCCATCAGCCGCAGTTCGTCGAAGGCGCCGCCGAAGAAGAGGGCCGCCAGCAGGCCGCCGGCCAGCATGCCACCGAGCATGCCGGGCATGCGTGAGCCGGTGGCCGGGTTGGGTTGCGCCTGGCGAGAAGGGGCGGACTGGCTGGGAGCGGCGGCGGGACGATCGGCCGAGCGGGAGAAGCTGCCGACATTGCCGCCGCCGCCCAGGCGACGGGCCTCGGCATGTTCGACGGCCAGGCCAAAGCCCAGCACGGCGACCATGAGCATGACGAATAAGTGTCGCATCGGTTGATCTCTCTATGGGGAAAGTCGAATTTGGAAGGCCCATTCTAGCCGCTATGCTGACCCAAGTGACGACAAAAAATGGGGAATGCCATGCGTCTTAATAGCGAAGAGAGCCTGCTGCTGGTGGTCGATCTCCAGGCCGGCCTGCTGCCGGTGGTCGACGGCGGCGAGCAGGCCGTTGCCGAGGCAGCGTGGCTGGGCGGTATCGCCTGCGCGTTGTCGGTTCCGGTATGGCTTACCGAGCAGAATCCCGAGGGCCTCGGCGGCAGCGATCCACGCCTGCTGACGGCGCTCCCCGATCACCTGCGCTGGCAGAAGACGCACTTCAACGCGCACGCCGAGCCGGAGTTCGCGGCCGCGCTGGAGCAGAGCGGCAGGCGTCAGATCGTGCTGTGCGGCAGCGAGGCACATATCTGCGTGCTGCAGACCGGGCTCGGGCTGCTGGAAGCGGGCTACGCGCTTTACTGGCTCTGCGAGGCCACGGTCAGCCGGCGCGCGGAGGAGGCGAGGCTCGCCCGGGAACGCGTGGTGAGCGCTGGGGCGGTCCCGGTGAGCGCCGACATGGTCGCCTACGAATGGCTCGAGCGCTGTGACGGCGAACGCTTCCGCCAGCTCCACAAGGCGTTTCTCAAGCCGCGCTCGTCACGCCCGTTGCGCTTCTTCTGAGCCTCGGCCCTGGCCCTCGCGGCGGGTGAAGACCAGGGTGTCGCCTTCGGACATGGCCGGGTTGTAGGCGTAGCCTGCCACGTCGAACTCCTTGAGCCCACCCGGGTCGTCCAGGCGCTGGCGAATCATCCAGGCGGCCATCAGTCCGCGCGCCTTCTTGGCATAGAAGCTGATGATCTTGAACTGGCCGTTCTTCTCGTCCTTGAACACTGGCGTGATTACCCTGGCGGCGAGCCGCTTGGGGTCGACGGCCTTGAAGTATTCGTTTGAGGCCAGGTTCACCAGCACCCTGGAGCCGCTCTCGGCGATGGCGCGGTCGAGTGCCTCGGCGAGGGTCCCCTGCCAGAAGGCGTAGAGGTCCTTGCCGGCCGGGTTGGGCAGGCGAGTGCCCATTTCCAGGCGATAGGGCTGGATCAGGTCGAGCGGGCGCAGCAGGCCGTACAGCCCCGAGAGGATGCGCAGGTGCTGCTGGGCGAAGGCGTTGTCCTCGTCGCTGAAGCTGGCGGCCTCGAGCCCGACATAGACGTCCCCCTGGAAGGCCTGGGCCGCCGGCTTGGCGTTGTCGGGGGAGAAGGGCGGGCGCCATTCGGCGAAGCGCGCGGCGTTGAGGCCGGCCAGCTTGTCGCTGATGCCCATCAGCTCGCTGAGCTGCTGCGGCGAGTAGTCGCGCAGGTGAGCGATCAGCCGTTGGCTGTGGTCGAGAAAATCCGGTTGGGTGTGGACGGCCGTGGTGGCCGGCGTCTCGAAGTCCAGCGTCTTGGCTGGAGAGATCACGCTCAGCATGGGCGCTCCTGTTACCTGGATGGGCAGAGTCGGGAATGGCGTGATTATACCAATAGCGGCCCGCATACGGGGCTATCGCGACGATAGCCCCGGCTTGCTTGCGCGGATCTCAGGGGCAGGGGTTGGGAATGCGGCGATGCACTTCGTCGATGGCGTCGAGCACGCTCTGCTCGAGCTTGAGCGATTCGCTGGCCAGGTTGTCCTCGAGCTGCTCCATGGTGGTGGCGCCGATGATGTTGCTGGTCAGGAAGCTGCGCGAGTTGACGAAGGCCAGCGCCATCTGCGCGGGGTTCAGATCATGCTCGCGGGCGATGTCGACGTAGGCTCGGGTGGCCTGCTCGGCGAGAGGCGAGGTGTAGCGCTGGAAACGTTCGAACAGGGTCAGGCGGGCATTTTCCGGGCGCGCGCCGTCGAGGTACTTGCCCGAGAGCACGCCGAAGGCCAGGGGCGAATAGGCCAGCAAGCCCACGTTCTCGCGATGAGCGATCTCGGCGAGGCCGACTTCGAAGGTGCGGTTGAGCAGGTTGTAGGGGTTCTGGATCGAGGCGATGCGGGGCAGGCCGAGCCGCTCGGCCAGCTGCAGCGACTTCATCACCCCCCAGGGCGTCTCGTTGGAGAGGCCGATGGCACGTACCTTGCCGGCCTCGACCAACTCCTTGAGCACGCCGAGGGTCTCCTCCAGCGGGATGGCCCGCTCCTCCTCGTCGTGCTCGTAGCCCAGCCGGCCGAAGTAGTTGGTCGAGCGCTCCGGCCAGTGCAGCTGGTAGAGGTCGACGTAGTCGGTCTGCAGCCGGGCGAGGCTGGCGTCGATGGCCTGATGTATCTGCTCGCGGTCGAGGCGCGGGCCGCCGCGGATGTGCTCCAGGCCGGGGCCGGTCACCTTGGTGGCGATGATGACGTCGTCGCGGCTTTCGCGGCGCCGTAGCCAGCTGCCGATGTAGGTCTCGGTGCGGCCCTGGGTCTCGGCGCGGGGGGGGACCGGATACATCTCGGCGGCGTCGATGAAATTGATGCCGAAGGCTACGGCGCGGTCGAGCTGTTCATGGGCCTCGGCTTCGCTGTTCTGCTCGCCGAACGTCATGGTGCCCAGGCACAGGCGACTGACCTCGATGCCCGTATCGCCAAGCGGTCGCGTCTGCATCATCGCTCCTGTTTGAGGTGGGGTCGCAAGCGTTCTCGTGGCATATCCAGAGCCATGCTAGCCGAGGCCTACCAAGGCAGCAAATCGTGGGGGTTGAGTCGTCGCCGGGGCGAGCGTATGCTGGCGACCCTCAGCGGCCCCGGCGGAGTCCCGCGGCGAGCTCAAGACAGGCCATGACGACGACCACAGGGGTGTGCGCCACGTCATCGGCCAGCTTCAAGACGCACGCAAGGTTGTTTGCACCATGACGCAGGCATCATCACTGTTCACCCGGCTCGAATATCGTCTTGCGGAACAGCTCTTCCACACGCGTTGGCTGCCTCGCTCCCCGCGTACCCAGCGTTTGACCATGCATCTCTTCGAGCGCTGTGCCGACGCCGGCCACCCCGCGGCGCTGTCGCTGTACGGGCACATGCTCTTCCAGCGCGGCGTCAGCCCCCAGGACAAGGCGCGCGGCGCGCGCTACGTCCTCGAGGCGGCCCAGATCGGCAATCTCAAGGCCCAGTACCAGGCAGGGCGTATCCTCGAACACGGCTGCGCCCAGTATCCCCGCCGCGAGGAGCGTGCCGTGACCTGGTACGCCCGCGCCGGTGAGGCCGGCCACCCGCTCGCCGCGCTGCGCCTGGCCCGGGCCTACCGCCTCGGTGAGCTGGGCCTGCCGGTGGACAGCGTCCAGGCCGAGCGCTGGCAGGCGCTCGCCGACCGCCATGCCGGGCTGAAGAGTGAAGCGCTGGACAGCGACGGCGTCCAGGCCCGACACTGACCCTTCCCTGCCACGGCTCATGCCCGACGGCCCAGCATTCGAGGACCCGCCCATTCGTGACGCTGCCGACACTGCTGGATATCGAGGCGTCCGGGTTCGGGCGCGGTAGCTACCCCATCGAGATCGGCCTGGCACGGGCCGACGGCAGCTGTTGCGCTTTCCTCGTCCAGCCCCTGGCGGAATGGACGCACTGGGACCCCAAGGCCGAGCTGCTGCACGGCATCTCCCGCGCGCGCCTGCAGCGCGAGGGGCTGCCCGTGGCTCAGGTCGCGCGCTGGCTCAACGACGAGCTGGGTGAGATCGGCGTGGCCTACAGCGACAGCTGGGGCTACGACAACACCTGGCTGTCGCTGCTGTTCCACCATGCCGGCATGCTTCCCGCCTTTCGCCTCGAGGCGCTGCGTATCCTGCTCAGCGAACAGCAGCTTGCCGCCTGGCACCGGACCCGCGAAACGCTGGTCAAAGAGCTGGGCATCCATCGGCACCGTGCCGGCGAGGACGCCCGCCTGCTGCAGCTCACCTACCAGCGCACACGTCAGCAGGCCGGCTGAGCTCGCTTCCTTCAGCCTTCGCCGCTCACCGCGAGCAGTACCTTGCCGATATTGGCGTCGCGCTCGACATGGGCGTGGGCGGCCTCCGCCTCGTCGATCGGCCAGGTGCGGTCGATCAGCGGACGGATCTCGCCGCGGGCCAGGCGGGGCCAGACGTGGGTCAGCAGGGCGTCGAGGATGGCTCCCTTGGCCGCCGGCGGCTTGGCGCGCAGGGTCGAACCGATCAGGCGCTGACGCTTCATCAGCATGCGCCCCAGGTCGAGTTCGGCGCGGCGGCCGCCCATCAGGCCGATGAGCACCAGGCGGCCGTCGACGTTGAGGACCCGCTGGTTGTCGGCCAGGTAGGCCGCGCCCACCGGATCGAGGATCAGATCGGCGCCGCCCCAGCCCTTGACGGCCTCGACGAAGCTGCCCTGATGGCGATTGAAGAGACCGTCGGCGCCCAGCTCGCGGCAGGCGGCGAGCTTGTCGTCGCTGCCTGCCGTGACGAAGCAGGGGTGGCCGAAAGCGCCACAGAGCTGAATCGCCGCGGTGCCGACGCCGCTGGCGCCGGCGTGCAGCAGCACGCGCTCGCCGGCCGCCAGGTGGCCCTCCATGAACAGGTTGAGCCAGGCGGTGGCGAACGCCTCGGGCAGGGCGGCCGCCTCGCGCAGACCGAAGCCTTCGGGCAGCGGCACCACCTGGCGGGCATCGACCACGACCTCCTCGGCATACCCTCCTCCCGCCAGCAGGGCGCAGGCCCGGTCGCCGGGGCGCAGCCTGTCGACACCGGGGCCGACCTCGGCCACGGTACCGCTGACTTCGAGGCCGAGGATCTCGCTGGCACCGGGCGGAGGGGGATAGTGTCCGGCGCGCTGCATCAGGTCGGCGCGATTGACGCCGGCCCAGGCGACCCGTAGGCGAACCTCTCCCGCCTCGGGCCCCGGGGGAGCGGGCTGCTCTCGCCAGTCCAGGCGCTCCTGCTCGATGGCGATGGCAAGCATGACGGCCTCCTAGGTGACGGTTGCGGCGAGCCTGGCCTCCAGGGCGTCCAGCAGGGCGGCGGGTTCCTCGGCATCGACCAGGCAGGCGCGGGTGCGGGCATTGAGGAAGCCGTGCTCCACGGTCCGGTCGAGAAAGCCCAGCAAGGGAGCGTAGAAGCCGGCGGTATCGAGCACGCCGATGGGCTTGTCGTGTAGCCCCAGGTACTGCCAGGTCCAGGCCTCGAACAGCTCTTCCAGGGTGCCGATGCCGCCGGGCAGGGCGATGAAGGCATCGGCATGGGCGGCCATGCTGGCCTTGCGCTCGTGCATGTTGTTGACGCGGATCAGCGTGGGCAGGCCGGTGTGTGCTTGCTCGCGCTCCACCAGGTGGTCGGGCATCACCCCGACCACATTGCCGCCGCCCTCGAGCACGGCGTTGGCCAGCGCCCCCATCAGGCCGATGCGGGCGCCGCCATAGACCAGGCCATGGCCGCGCGCGGCCAGCTCGCGCCCGAGCGCCCGGGTGGCTTCAAGAAAGGCGGGATCCCGACCGTCGCGGGAGCCCAGGTAGACACAGAAATTCGACATGCGCTTCTCCTTGGCAAGCTCCTATCCTAGCTGCCGGGGAGAGGCTTCGAAAGCGTCGGGATGGCGTCAGGGCAGGCAGCCGGCCACGCTGAACTCGGCGTCGAGCCATTGGCCGATGGCGTTGTTGCCGCACAGGTGGTGGGCGTACTGGGTGTGCAGGCAGCGCACCTGGTTCCAGTTGGCGATGCCGCCGATGCCGCGCTCGCGCATCACCTCCGTGTAGCCGAGCCGCTCGACGTCGTGGCGCTGCGCTGCGCTCATGTGCTGCCAGCGGGCCTCCACGTAGTCGCGGTGGCTGGCGTGGTAGGCCTCGAGGAAGTCGACGTCCTCGCGCAGCCTGGCCTCGAGCTGCTTGATGACGCCGCTGGCCTCGATGCGCGAGATCTCGATCTTGAGGCGCTCGGAACAGAGCCAGTAGAGGGTGGGAAACGGCTTGCCATCGACGATGGGGGCCATGCGCAGTACCAGCGGGGTGCCCTCGCCGTCAACGGCGGCCACCGCCTCGATGCCACGCGGCGCCCGCCCCAACTGCTCGGCAATGATGGCCAGCTGGCGGGCGTCAGGCATCTGGTCGGTCTGGATCACCATCGTTGTGGTCCCGTACGAACTTGTTGGAGCGGCCGACGGCGCGGAAGAAGGTCCGGTTGAGCTGCTCGGGCGTCGGCACGTAGCCGCGCCACCGACGTTCGCAGTACTCGTTGGCCCGCGCCATCAGCACGTCATAGAGGCGGTTGAACGGGGCATCATAATCGTAGGGATCGGCGCCGAACAAGCGGATGTGGGGGTAGTCGGCGAACCGCTCCATGAAGTAGCGCTCCAGGTCGGCTTCCACGGCGCGATGCTGGGCGACGTTGTCGGGGTCGAGCCAGAGGTTGTAGCGAATGGCCATCTTGGACTCCTGCCGGCGATGAGTGGCCCGTCATGGCGTCGGGGCATGTCGCTTTGACCAGCGCTGAGGGAGATCGGCTCAAGAAGAGCTCAGCCGCGTGACAGCGCTGCCAGCCGTGCGTCGCACAGGCGGCGCAGGTCGGCCGGCGCCAGGGCGATCTCCAGGCCGCGGCGGCCGCCGCTGACGTGCAGGCGCTCGAGCGCCTCGGCGCTGGCGTCGAGGAAGGTCGGCAGACGCTTCTTCTGACCCAGCGGGCTGATCCCGCCCAGCACATAGCCGGTGGCGCGCTCGGCGTCGGCCGCCGCGGCTAGGGTGGCGCGTCGCGCCCCGGCCGCCTTGGCCAGCGCCTTGAGGTCGAGCTGGCCGGTCACCGGCACGATGCCCACCACCAGGCGGCCATCGTCGAGGCGGGCGATGAGGGTCTTGAACACGCTGTGCGGATCGAGCCCCAAGGCATTCGCGGCCTCCTCGCCGTAGGCCGGCGCACGGGGATCGTGCTCGTAGCCGAGCAGCTCGAAGGTGGCGCCGTCGCGTTCCAGCGCTTTCACGGCCGGGGTCATGCGTCGGTCGGCTCCTCGATGGGTTGCAGGTGAGCTTCGAGCGCCGAGCGCAGCTCGCCCTCGATCGGCACGGCGCGCTTGGTGTCGTGATCGAAGTGCACCATCACGGTGTGGCCCAGGTTGGTCATCTCGCCCTTCTGCCACGCTTCCTGGGTCACGGTAAAGGAGCTGTTGCCCAGGCGCGAGACATAGGTGCGAATCTCGATATCGTGGCCGTAGTGCAGCTCGGCGCGGTAGTCGACCTCCATGCGTGCCATGATCAGTCGCCACTTGCGTGGGTCGAGGTCCGGCGTGAACAGGCGAAACAGGTCGTTGCGTGCCAGCTCGAACCAGGCCGGCAGGCGGGTATTGTTGACGTGTCCGAGGGCATCGGTGTCGTAGAAGGCCGGCTCAATGGTGCGCACGAACATGTGGGTGTCCCTTTGCTGGTGGTCTAGTGGTGTGCCGTCGACAGCATTGCCCCGAGCAAGCGCTAGGTCAAGTGCCGGCCGCCTGTCTCGCGCCGTGCCAGGCCTGCAGCCGCATCCAGCCCAGCAGCCACAGCGTGGCGACCGCGAACCCCGCCAGGGTGCCCCACAGCAGGCCCAGGGTGGCATAGGTGAGCGACACGCACAGCGCATAGCAGAGCAGTGCACCCAGGCCGGCCGGGTAGTGCTTGATCACGGTGGCGGCGGGCGCGGCGCCATGAGTCAGGTGCAGGATCACCAGCAGCGGGTACATCGAGATCGGGAACGCCGCCAGCATGCCGGCCCAGGACGCCGGCAGCAGGTGGGCCAGGCCGGTGACCACGAAGACGATGGCAGTGGCGAGCCCGGCGCGCAGCACGAGTGGTTGCCAGCGCGAGCCGTCATGACGCACCTTGACCCGGGTCTCCGGCACGTGACGATAGAGCCAGGTGAAGCCGAAGATGGCCACCAGGGTCACCAGAGTGCCGCTCAGACGATCGAACTCGACGCGGGTCAGCGCCAGGCTCGTCAGCCACCAGGCGATGAGCCCGCCCGCGGTGCCGGCGAGCACGCCGACGATCCCGTCGCGGCGCCCGCACAGCAGGTAGCCGCCGCCCAGCGCCATGGTGGCGGTGAACCCCGCCAGGCTGAATACGGCACTCTCGGCGGCGAAGCCCGGCGAGATCTCCAGGCCGATGAAGAACAGCGCGATGGCGGTGCCCAGGGGGTAGCCGGAGAGCAGCCCGGCCACCCGGGTGCTGACGCGCTCGGCGACGAGCGACAGGCCGAGCACGATGCCGATCGACACCGCGAGCTTGGCCAACTGCCAGCTCAGGGGAACATCCATGGGGTTTTCCTTGGCTGATGGGCGAGCGAGGCTAGACCAGGCGCAGGCCCTGGCGATCTGCCCAGGCGGCGCCCACCGCATGGGCGAGCATCTCCTGCAGGTGGGCGGGCAGGGCGGCACGCGCGTCGTCGACGCTGGCGAATTGGCGATTGCGCAGCCAGCAGTAGGCCCAGGCGCAGGCCTCCTCGTCGCTCCGCGGCACCGGTCGCGCCGGCATCTGGAACAGCAGGAAGGCGGCGGTGCATGCCGCCCACAGCGGAATGTCGTCGCCGGCCCCAGGGCGGCTCCACTCGGCGAGCCGGGCCCCGTCGGGCGTGGCCTCGGGTTCGCCCAGCTTCGCCACCCGGGCCGTCTCGGCCAGGATCAGGGCGAGGCGGTCCGGCTCGCCCTGGCCGAGCTGGCGCCACTGGTCGATCAGCGCCGGCATGCCCCGGCGTGCCTTGGCATAGAAGCCGCTTTGCGGCATGGTTTCGCTCATACTGCTGCTTCCGAGGAGAGAACATGGAGTTCGATTTTGCCACGCCTGTCGAGCGTCGCCACCCCGAGCGGGGCGAGTGGCCCTCGCAGAAGTGGCATCGCTATGATGCCAGCATTCTGCCGCTGTGGGTGGCCGACATGGACTTCCGCTCTCCGCCCGAGGTGGTCGAGGCGCTGAGGCAGCGCGTCGACCACGGCGTCTTCGGCTACGGTCTGGTGCCCGACAGCCTCAGGCACACCCTGTGCGAGTGGAGTGCCCGCGAATACGCCTGGCCGATCGAGCCGGAGTGGCAGCTGTGGCTGCCCGGCGTGGTGCCGGCCCTGCACCTGGCCAGCCTGGCGCTGACCGCGCCGGGCGATGGCGTATTGACCGTCACGCCGATCTACCCCCCGTTCCTCAAGGTGGCCGAGCGCACCGGGCGCCTGGCGCAGCAGGCTGCACTGGGCGAGCCGGACGCCCTTGGCGCGGCGTGGCGGCTCGACCTGGAGGCGCTGGAGGCGGCGATCACGCCCGAGACGCGGCTGCTGCTGTGGTGTCATCCGCACAACCCCACTGGACGGGTCTGGTCCCACGAGGAGCTCGCTGGGCTGGCGGCCCTGGTCGAGCGGCATGACCTGGTGGTGGTCTCCGACGAACTGCACTGTGACCTGCTGCTCGACGAAGGGGCCGTGCATCGGCCTCTGGCGGCGGCCTTCCCGGCACTGGCGGCACGCATCATCACCCTCTGGGCGCCCTCCAAGACCTTCAATCTCGCCGGCCTGACCGCGGCCTGCGCGGTGATCCCGGACGCCTCGCTGCGGCGGCGCTTCGCCGCGGCAATGCGGGGCTTGATGCCGGACGTCAACGTGCTGGGGCTGGTGGCCGCGGAGGTGGCCTATGCGCGTGGTGATCGCTGGCGCCAGGCCCTGCTCGAGGTGCTGCGTGGCCACCGGCGGACCTTGACCGAGCGCGTCGAGGCCTGGCCGGGGGTGAACATGAGCGCACCGCAGTCGACCTACCTGGCCTGGCTCGACCTGCGCCGCGCCGAGGGGCTGGCACACCGTGAGGGTACGCCTCAGCGAGTGCTGATGGAGCAGGCCGGGGTGGCACTCTCCGACGGGGCCGACTTCGGCTGGCCGGGTTTCGTGCGGCTCAATTTCGGCACCACCGCCGCCCAGCTCGAGGAGGCCCTGCAGCGCCTCGACAGGGTGCTGCGGGCGTGACGCGGCAGCCGCGAGGCGGCGACTGGCGCCGCCTCGCAGGGAGCGATCAGTACAGCAGCGTGAACAGCTTGCGGCGATAGGTGACGGTCAGAGGGTGGTCGGCGCCCAGGGCATCGAAGACCCGCAGCAGCGTCTTGCGCGCCGCGTCGTCGCCGTAGGCGCGATCCCTGCGCATCACGCCGAGCAGCCCTTCCAGCCCCGCCTCGTAGTCGCCGTCGGCGACCTGACGCAGGGCGCGCTTGTACTGCGCCTCGCTGTCGTCGCGCCCGGCCAGGGCGGCCAGCTCCTCGTCGCCCGGCGCCTCCTTGCGGAACTCGACGCTGGCCCGTACGCCGCGCGCCGGTGCCGCGTCGCGCTCCTCGGGCGGCAGGTTGTCGAGCAGGGCCAGCGCCTCCTCGCTGCTGCCCTCTGCCACCAGCGCGCGAGCCAGCTCGACCTGGTAGGGGTAGTGTTCGGGGTGCTGCTGCACGAGCTGCTCGTACAGGGCGCGGGCCGTGGCGGCATCACCCCGGGCCAGGGCGTCGGCGGCCTGCTCCTCGGGGCTGGCCGGGGCGTCCTCCGGCGCCGGGAAGTAGCGCGACAGCCACTCGCGGATCTCCTTCTCGGGCAGTGCGCCCTGGAAGTGATCCACCAGCCCGCCCTGGCTGATCAGCTTGACGTCGGGGACCGAGCGCACGCCGAGCTGGGCGGCGATCTCCTGGTTGTCCTCGATGTTGAGCTTGGCCAGGATGAAGCTGCCACGGTACTCGCGGGTGAGCTTCTCGAGGATCGGCATCAGCGCCTTGCACGGCTGGCACCAGGGCGCCCAGCAGTCGAGCAGCACCGGCACCTGCATGGAGAACTCCAGCAACTGCTGGATGTTGTTGCGGTCGACGTCGATGATCAGCTGCTCATCGCTGGGCGCCGCTTCCTGCGTGGCAGTGGGAGATTCCTGAGGCGCCGTCAGCGGGGCGCCGTTGCGAGGGTCGACGATGGACATGGAAACGGCCTTGGCAAAGGGTGAGTTTGTTCGAAAGATGCGGGTAAAGGCCGCCGGATTCAAGGGGCGGGCGCCGGTCGCGAGGTCGCGTTGGCCAGTCGGCGGCCCTGGGCGCGGCATCCATGGCGGGGCTGTGATAGTCTCGTCTTCGTTCGGCCGACTCGTGGCCGGGCGTCCAGACATGAGGAGCCGTGGGATGGCGACGTACCGACTGAACAGCGATAGCGATCTGATCGACAACCCTTCACCGCGCTGCGCCTGCATGCTGGTGCTGGATACCTCCGCGTCGATGTTCGGTCCGCCGATTCGTGAGCTGAACGCCGGCGTGCAGGCCTTCATCTCGGCCATCCAGGAGGACGACATGGCCGCCTGCTCCGTCGAGCTCGGCGTGATCACCGCCGGCGGCAAGGTCACCGAGCAGCTGCCCTTCACCACGGCCATGAATATATCGCAGTGCCGCCAGTTCACCGCCTCCGGCCTGACGCCGCTGGGCGGTGCCATGGAGCTGGCGCTGGACCGCCTGGAGGAGCGCACCGCGGCCTACCGCAAGGCGGGGGTGGCCTACTACCAGCCATGGCTGGTGGTGATCAGCGACGGTGTGCCGACCGACCAGTGGCAGGCGGCCTCGGCGAGAGCGCGGACGTTGGCTCAGCAGCGCAAGCTGGTGGTGATGCCGGTGGGCGTCGAGGAGGCCGACCTCGAGGCGCTCGGGGCGTTCTCCACCCGGCCGGCCAAGCGCCTCGACGGGCTGAAGTTCCGCGAGTTCTTCCTCTGGCTCTCGGCCAGCATGAGCCGCGTCTCGGCGTCGTCGTCGACGACCGACCAGGTCAAGCTGCCGCCGACCGACAGCTGGGACAGCATCTAGAAGGCTGCATGATGTCGAAGGAGGCCGAGGGTTGGTACGCGCACTGGTGGTGACGGATTCGCAGGGCAAGCAGCGCCGGCTCGGCAAGCGCCTCGAGCGCGGGGGCGAGGGCGAGATCTTCGCCCTGCGCGATCGCCCCGACGTGATCGTCAAGTGGTACTACCCCGAAATCCTCGACAGGCGCGGCGACGAGCTGCACCGCAAGGTCGAGGCCATGCGCGGCCTGCGCGACGCCCACATGACCCGGGATGTCTGCTGGCCGCTGATCCGCGTGTTCGACGAACAGCATCGCTGGATCGGGTTCGCCATGTACCGAGCGCGGGGGGTGAAGATGAGCTTCCTCGCCCACGCCCTGCTCTACCAGCGCTATTTTCCCGGCCTCGACCGGCGCCGGATCGTCGGCTACCTGATCCGTTTCGTCGAGATCGTGCAGCAATTGCACGAGGCGGGGGTGTGCATCGGCGACTACAACCTCAACAATGTCTTCTGCGTGCCCTCCTCAGAGCAGGTGACGCTGATCGACTGCGACAGTTACCAGCTGCGCGTCGAGGGCACCTTCTATCCGTGTCCGGTGGGCAGCCCCGACATGACCCCCAAGGAGCACCAGGGCGTCTCCTTCCGGCATACCGTGCGCACGCCGCGCAGCGAAGCCTTCTCGTTGGCCATCGTGCTGTTCAAGTGTCTGATGCTGGGCCGCCATCCCTACGACATCGTCGGCGGCGACGACCCGGTGCGCAACCTGCGGCGCGGCAACTTCGCCTATGGCCGCGGCCAGCGCGACGTGCCCCAGGGGGTGTGGTACGAACTCTGGAGTGACCTGCCCGATGCCATCCGCGACATGTTCGTGACCACCTTCACGGTGGGGGCCGATGCCCCCATCCAGCGGGCCACGCTGGCCCAGTGGCACGCCGCGCTCAACGACTATCGCGAGGCGATGGCGGCCGGCCAGTACGCCGTGGGCCTGGCCAAGCCCGGCCGACCGTTGCGCTCGCAGGTGCTGCATGCCCGCTGACCCCCAACGCGCAGGCAGCGAACCGAGCTGCGCCTGGTCGGCCTTGAGCGTCGCCACCGCCGGGCTGGCCCACCTGGAGAGCCAGCCGCCGCTGCCCTGCCAGGACGCCGCGGGGAGCGTGTCGGCCCCGCGCCCCGCGCTGGCGCTGGCCGACGGGGCCGGCAGCTCGCCGGCGTCGGACCTCGGCGCCCGCACCCTGGTCGTTGCCATGCTGCGCCTGGCCGATACCCTGGGGACGCAGCTGGGCTGGCTGCTCGACGCCGATGCCGAGCCGGACCCCGAGGCCGTCCGCCAGGTCGCCTCGCTGTTGGTGCGGCATGCCCGGGGCACGCTCGACGACCTGGCCGTCGAGCAGCGCCGGCCGGTCCGCGACCTGCGCGGGACGCTGCTGTTCGTCGTCGCGGGGCGCTCCCGGCTGCTGTGGCTCAAGGTGGGGGATGGCGAGATCGTGCTGGAGCGCGCGGTTCCCTGCGAGGCGGAGAACGGAGAGCCCGCGCTGGCCCCGCACCTTTCGACCCTGGGGGAGCGTGGCAAGGGGGAGTTCGCCAACCAGACGGTCTTCGTCGACGAGCGCCTGAGCTTCGAGCAGGTGCAGTACGGCTGCGAAACGATGGCGGCCCTGACCGGCATGGCCGTGCTGAGCGATGGCGCCGCCGAGAAGCTGGTCTCGCTCGACGGCGGCCAGATCTCGGGACAGCTCAGCCTCTGGTTCGACGACCTGCGCCAGGGGCGGCTGCGCCAGCGCGACCTGGTGCGCCGGTTCTACGCGGAGAGCTTCTGCCGCGGTACCGGCGGCGACGACCGCAGCATCGCCCTGCTGGCCAGGGAGCTCGAAGCAGGTTGATGGACCTCGACCACCGCTGAAGGGAACCAGCCGCCCGGGCTATGCTTGGTCGTATGGCGCCTGATCGTCATGGCCTGGCCGTCACCCAGGCAGGCCACGCGAGCCGCACGACGAACGGAACCTCATGGATGGAGGGAACGATGCCGAAGCCGCAGTACAGGCCCGATATCGATGGCCTTAGGGCGATAGCCGTCACCCTCGTGGTCGCCTACCATGCCGGAGTGCCCGGCCTCGGGTTCGGGTTCATCGGCGTCGACGTGTTCTTCGTCATCTCGGGCTATCTGATCACGAGCCTCCTACTGAGGGAACTGGAGCACTCCGGCCGCATCAGCCTCCTCGCGTTCTACGGTCGCCGTGTGCGCCGCTTGATGCCGGCCATGGTCGTGGTGATCGCCGCCTCCCTCGTCCTCGGTCAGGTGCTTCTCACCCCCGTCGGGCAACAGCAGGGCCTGGCGGAATCGGCCATCGCCTCCCTCGCGTTCTTCGCCAACTACTACTTCAGCGCGACGACCGGCGGCTATTTCGACGGTCCCACCGACCAGGTTCCGCTGTTGCACATGTGGTCCCTGTCGGTGGAGGAGCAGTTCTATGCCGTCTGGCCTGTTCTGCTCATCGTCAGCACGGCCCTTGCCAAGCGCCACGGCAAACGGCCGTGGGCGGTCATTGTGACGCTGGCGACGCTGGGCATCGGTGCCTCCTTCGGCTATGGGCTCTGGCTGGCCGACAGCAACCCGAACGCGGCCTACTTCTCCGTTCTCTCCCGCGGCTGGCAGCTGCTGGCGGGCTCGCTGCTGGCATGCGTGGTCGGTCGCGGGCTGCTTCCGCGGCTTTCCATCGGTGCCCAGTCGGTGCTGGCGGGTAGCGGGGCGGCGCTGCTGCTGGCTGCGGCGTTCGTCATCGAAAGCTCCCATGCCTACCCTGGCTGGGTGGGCATGCTTCCCGTACTCTCGGCGCTGGCCCTCATCGTGGCCGGGGCAGGCCGAGGGCCGAACCCTCTCTCCCGGCTGCTCTCCACGCGGCCCTTCGTCCTCGTGGGCCAGGTGTCGTATCCCTGGTACCTATGGCACTGGCCGCTACTGGCCATGGCGCGCGCCTACCACCTGGGGCAGGGGGATCTGATGCGCGACCTGTTGCTGGCCGGCCTTGCGCTGGGGCTGGCGTTCCTGACCTACGGCCTGGTGGAAAAGCCGGTGGCGGGGTTCTTTTCCAGGCGCTCCGTGTCCCACAAGCAGCTCGTCAGGCTGGGCGGCCTGTCTTCCCTGCTGCTCGCTCTCGCCGCATTCGGGCTGATGAGCCATGCCAACCAGCAGAAGAGCGAGGGGTTCTACCAGCAGCTCGAGCGCGCCGCCGAGGACATGCCTGACCTGCGGGACGGCTGCCACTTGAGCCTCCCCTTCCAGGGGCTGCCGGACGCAGCCGACTGCGTGAACCGGCCCGCCGCCGCTGCTCCGGATCTGCTGCTCTGGGGAGACTCCCATGCGGACCACTACTCGCCGATGCTGGACGAGCTTGCCGATGACCTTGGGTTCACCTTTCTTCAGCGCACGTTCAGCACATGCCCCCCCTTGCTGGGCTACTCCCATGGCTACGAGGAGGGGCATCCACGAGAGAACGACCGGCACTGCGAGCTGTTCAAGGGCGCGATGAAAGGGGAGCTTGCCCGGCTGGCCGAGGGTGGCCTGTCCGGGGTCGTGCTGAGCGCCAGCTGGCTGGGGCGAGCGAGCAGCAAGACGCATATCGACCAGGCAGAGGAGGGGCTGCGGAACACCGTCGGGATGCTGCTCGGTCATGGCCTGCGAGTCATTGTCGTGGCGCCCACGCCGGTGTTCAGCGTGCCGGTGACGGATTGCCTGGCCAGGCGAACGGAGGCGTCGTGCAACGACTTCCAGCGGCGAAGGGAAAAGAGAAGGGAGGCCATGCTGGAGGTCATGCACGGAATCGCCGAGGAAGAACCGAACGTCCGGGTCGTCGACTTCCAGGCGCAGCTGTGCCCGGGCGGGAGGTGCCATTCCATCCTGGGCGATACGGTGGTGTACCGGGACGAGCACCATCTCACGACGCGCGCCGCCAGGCAGCTTTCCGCCACCGCCCGCGACGAGGTCCGTTGGCTGCTGGAAGCGCCCGGAGCGTGAGCGGCGGCGTGACCTTTCGGAAACGAGAGCGAACCGACGGTCGGCGGTTCGCTACCCGCCCTTCAGACCACAAAAAAACCGAGGCTGTGTGGCCTCGGTTCTCGTCTTGGGTCGCGGGGGCCGCTGATTCGGAAACGAAGAGCGAACCGACGGTCGGCGGTTCGCTACCCGTCCTTCAGACCACAAAAAACCGAGGCTGTGTGGCCTCGGTTCTCGTATTTGGTAGCGGGGGCCGGATTTGAACCGACGACCTTCGGGTTATGAGCCCGACGAGCTACCAGACTGCTCCACCCCGCATCAACGTGTTGCGTATTCTACGCTTTTCATGCGCTATGTCAAGGTGGCCGAGGTTGTTCGTGCAAGCGTGGCGCTTGCGTCCATAATCAGGAGGGGGAAGCTTGAAGGCGAGCCGTTCTGCCAGCATCCTGTTACGGCTGGCCTGCCCCAGCAGGTCCGGCAAAGCGATTACAAGCGTCATGATCAGGGAGGTGTAATATGACTCAATCAGCACCCGTAGCGTGGGTCACCGGCGGAACCGGTGGGATCGGTTCGGCAATCTGTCGCGCACTGGCGTCGGCGGGTTACCACGTGGTGGCGGGCTACCATAATCCGGAAAAGGCGAAGACCTGGCTCGAGACTCAGAAGGCCGACGGATTCGACAATATCTCCCTGTCGGGTATCGATCTGACCGACTACCAGGAGTGCGAGAAGGGGGTAAAGGAGATCGAGGCGACCCAGGGGCCGATCAGCATCCTGGTCAATTGTGCCGGCATCACCCGCGACGGCACGATGAAGAAGATGACGCCGGAGCAGTGGCACGAAGTCATCGACACCAACCTCAACAGCGTTTTCAACACCTGCCGCAGCGTCATCGAGAGCATGCTCGAGCACAAGTATGGGCGCATCATCAACATCTCATCGATCAATGGCCGCAAGGGACAGTTCGGCCAGGTCAACTACTCGGCGGCCAAGGCCGGCATGCACGGCCTGACCATGGCATTGGCCCAGGAGACGGCCACCAAGGGCATCACCGTCAACACCGTGTCGCCTGGCTACATCGCCACCGACATGATCATGAAGATTCCCGAGAACGTGCGCGAAGCCATTCGTGAAACCATCCCGGTGAAGCGCTATGGCACGCCGGAGGAGATCGCTCGTCTGGTCGTGTTCCTCGCCGACAAGGAGTCCGGCTTCATTACCGGGGCCAACATCGACATCAACGGCGGCCAGTTCATGGGGTGACGCTGCGGTGAGTCCTGACGGGAGGCCGCCTGGGCCTCCCGTTTTCGTTGGGTGGCCGCGTCAGGGCGGCGGCAGGCGTGTCAGGCGCGTGAGCAGTGCATCGAACTCGTCGACTTCTTGTTGCCACTGCCTTGGAGCGACCGGCCCCGTCGCCAGCAGGTTGCACAGGACGATGCGCACTTCCTCGGCGCGACTGAGTTCGCGGCCGAGCCCTTCGTTGAGCCGCTCGACCTGGATGGCCAGCCGCAGGGGTTCGTCGTGCTGGCTGATGCGGCCCATGGCGAGAAGGGAGAGATGCACGCGCAGGCGCGCCAGCCGCTCGCCGACCTCCTGCGGTGGCAGCGGGTTTCGCCGCGAGGCGTTGCGCTGTTCGTGGGCGCGGTGCATCTCCTCGGGTAGTGCGAGTCGCGGGTCGAGGGGAACGTCCTCGCCGTGTCCTTCCTCCAGGCAGGCGGCATCGGCTGCCAGGTGGGCCTCGAGCAGGGGCCGGCACGCCTGCCAGCGCTGGATTTCCTCCACCACGGCCAGGCGTGCCAGGCGCTCGCGGCGGGTGCGCACGATACCGCTCCAGCGGCGCCGCATGCCCTCCGTGCGCCGTCCCGAGGGCAGCGGCTCCAGGGCGGCGGCCTGCGCGATGGCCTGTTCCAGCACGCTGCCGTCGGCGTATCGGGTCGGCTGCCAGGCGTCGAGCCGGTCGATGAGGGTCTGCATCTCGTCGAGACGCTGACGCGCGCGCTGGGCACGGTCGTCACGCTGGGCCTCGCGCATGGCGAAGATCTGGTCGCATGCCGCACGGAACTCGCGCCACAGCGTCTGTTCCTCTCCGCGCGGTGCTCGGCCCAGCTCCCGCCAGCGCTGTTGCAGGCGCTTGGCGCGTTCCGCCCGCTCGTCGGGGGGCGACGGGTGCTCGATCAGCGCCTGTGCCTCCTCGATGAGCCGGCGCTTGGCGTCGGCCACCTCCTTGGCGCGCTCGTCGATCAGGCCCTGCAGGGCGAAGCGGATGCGACCGAAGCGTCGCCCGATGGCCTGGGCCTGCTCGCGAGGCACCGGGGAGTGGCGACGCCACTCCTCGCGGGCCTGGTCGCGGATACGCCGCAGCGCGTCCGGGTCGGCATCGGCGGCGGGCGTGTCCAGCAGGGCTTCGAGCTGCTCGCACAGGGCGCTGCGCGCCTCGAGGTTGCGCTGGCGTTCGCTGGCCTGACGCTCGTGCCAGGGCGCCAGGCGCTGGTGGATGCGGTCGGAGGCGCGGCGAAAGCGTTCGGAGAGCTCGCGGCTGGCGGCGGCGTCACCGAGTCCCTTCCAGTCGCGGACGAGCTGCCGGTGGCGCCGGTCGAGCTCGGCATCCGCGATGGTGCTGTCGTCGGCGAGCTGATCGATGGCCTGGCACAGCTGCTCGCGCTTGGGCCCGGCAACGAAGCCGCGCCAGTCGCGCAGCTCCGCCAGCCGGGCGCCGAGCCGCTTGAGCCTGGCCTGATAGGGGCGCAGGCCAGCGGCAGGCAGCGAGTCGGCACGATGCCTCAGGCTCTGGTGCAGGCGGCTGGCGCCCTTGAAGGCGCCGCGGTCGAGCAGCGTCTCCAACTGGGCGAGGTCCTGGCTGAAGCGTTCGAGACGTGCCTCCACGCCCTCCTCCTCCAACCCCTCGCGGCCAGCCAGCCATTGCCGTGCGCGGGCGAGCAGCGGCGTCGGCGGCAGTGCGTCGGGCCAGTGACACGCGGCGAGGGTCGCCTGCAGGCGCTCGGCGTCCTTCTCCTTCAGGGCCTGCTCGATGTCGGCCGCCTGGGCCTCGAGGCGCTCCCAGGCGGCGAGTACCTCGTCGTAATCCCTGAGCACGGTGTCGTAGCGTTGACGCAGCGCCTCGTCGGTCACGTGCATGTCCGAGAGCGTCTGCCAGCGGCTGGCCAGCAGCACTTTCTGGGCGCGCAGGCTGGCAATGTCCTGGCCCGTCAGACGGTCGCCCCTGGGCAGGCCGGCGAGGCTCTCTTCCAGCGCCTCGAGCAGCGACTCCCGGGCCTCGGCCGCCTGCTCCCGGCGGCGATCCGTCTCGGCAATGGCGTGCTCGCGTGCCTCGTGATCGGAAATGGCCTTGCGGCAGCGCAGGCAGGCCTCGTGGAAGCGCCGCTCCTGCTCGATTCCGGGCAGGTCGTCGAGTGCCTCCCATTCGCGCACGAGATGACGGTAGCGGCCCGCATAGAGGGGTTCCCAGGGAGCCTTGGCGTGGGCCTCCAGCTTGGCCAGCAGCGCTTCCCGCCGAGCCCGGGCCGCGGCCAGGGAAGCGGCATCCGTGCGCAGCCGGTTCAGGCGCTCGCGCGCCTGGCGCATCACCTGGCGGTCACGGCGCGCCCGCTGGGCCAGTTGCTGCAGTCCGGCCTCGCTGGTCACGCGCGAGGCCGCGGCGTGGCGCACGGCGGCGATGCCGTTGTCGCAGGCTTGTTCGATGAGATCCTCCTCGGCCGTCAGGCGTGCCACGGCGGCCAGGCGCAGCTGCTGATTGTCGCCCTCCAGGGCGACGCGCGAGAGCAGCGTCCGGTCGTCGAGGCCCTCGACGATGCGCAGGCGCTGGGCGAGGTCGAGCCCGCCGCCCTGGCCGCTGAGCAGGATGACGAGGCGCTGACGGATCTCGGCCATGTCCGGTTGACGGGCCAGAAGCCGGAGCAGCGTCTCGGGCGAGTCGATCCGTTCCAGCGCTGCCTGGCGCACGGCGGTTTCGGCATCGAGGCACAGCGCTTCCAGGGCCTGGCGCTGATCGGGCCGTGCGGGGTCGAGCCGGGCAATGGCCTGGCATCGGACCTGGGCATCGGGGTGCTGCCAGCGCGGGGCGAACAGGCGGCGAAGGAATCCGGGCATGAGGCATCCTGAAAATGAAGGCGCAAAGGTGCGCGCAAGCCGTATTGTTGCTGTCGAGTCGGCGTCTTTCGTCTAATGTGTGTTATCTAAGCACGCGCCGCCGCTGCGGAAAAGCCTGCCGGAACAGGAGCGTGTGGGCAAATGGCGACAATGGCCGCCGGACCCCGGCTGGGCGTATCATCAGTTGCAGGGGGGAGGGGAGTCGCTTAGCTTTAGTCCCACGACCCGACAACACCCGAGTGGAGTCCGGCAATGAGCCTCAAAGTGGACAGGGCAGACATGGCATTCACCTTCAAGGGGGGCATGCTGCCCATGACGGTCATGGAATTGGCGAGCGCGGATCCGGAGCGGATCCGCGAGCAGCTTTCGGGCAAGCTCAGCCAGTCCCCGGCCTTCTTTCAGCATACCCCCGTGGTCCTCAGCGTCGAGAAGCTCGACGAGCCCCACCTGGCCCTGGAGCGAATCTGTGCCGTGTGCCGCACCCACAAGCTGCTGCCGGTGGCGGTACGTGGCGGTGCCGACCCCGTGAAGCAGTCGGCCTGGGCGCTGGGCCTGGGCTGGTTCCCGCCCTCCGATGGCGCGCGTGCCCGCGCGCTGGAGGAGGTGCCGCCCGTCGAAACGGCGACGCTGGGCGCCAGCGAACCCGCGGCCAGCGGCGGTCGCATCTATCGCGGCACGGTGCGCTCGGGGCAGCAGGTCAGCGCCCCCGACGGCGACCTGGTGGTCATCGGGGCGGTCAATGCCGGGGCGGAGGTACTGGCCGCCGGCAGCATCCACGTCTACGGCGCGCTGCGCGGCCGCGCGCTGGCCGGGATCCATGGCGATACCGAAGCCGGCATCTTCTGCCGCGAGCTGCATGCCGAGCTGCTTTCGGTGGCGGGCAACTACAAGCGCCTCGAGGACATCGACCCGCATCTGCTGGGCTCCTCGGTCCAGGTCGCCCTGCGCGATGCCCAACTGGGGATTACCTCGCTGGCCTAGGCGGCTTGCGCTCTCTTCGTCATTCTTCGTCTATCCAAAGGAACGTACAACTTGGCCAAGATCATCGTAGTGACCTCAGGCAAGGGTGGGGTCGGCAAGACTACCAGTGCAGCGGCCATCGCCACCGGGCTGGCGCTGCGAGGCAACAAGACCGTCGTCATCGACTTCGACGTGGGGCTGCGTAACCTGGACCTGATCATGGGCTGCGAGCGCCGCGTGGTGTACGACCTGGTCAACGTGATCCAGGGCGAAGCCGGGCTCAACCAGGCGCTGATCCGCGACAAGCGGGTCGACAACCTGCACATCCTGCCGGCCTCCCAGACCCGCGACAAGGACGCCCTCACGTCCGAAGGCGTCGAGAAGGTGCTCGATACCCTGGGCAAGGACTTCGACTACATTCTCTGCGACTCCCCCGCCGGTATCGAGCGCGGTGCCCAGCTGGCCATGTACTACGCCGACGAGGCGATCGTGGTCACCAATCCCGAGGTGTCGTCGGTGCGCGATTCCGACCGCATCCTCGGGCTGCTCGCCTCCAAGACACGGCGTGCCGAGCGTGGCGAGGACCCGGTCAAGGAGCACCTGCTGATCACGCGCTACAATGCGACCCGGGTCGATCATGGCGACATGCTCAACCTCGAGGACATCCGCGAGATCCTGGCCATCGACCTGATCGGTCTCATTCCCGAGTCCGAGGCGGTGCTGCGTGCCTCCAACCAGGGGGTGCCCGTGACCCATGACGACAACAGCGATGCGGGCCAGGCCTACATGGATACCGTCTCGCGTCTGCTCGGAGAGGAAGTGCCCCTGCGCTTCCATGAACTCCAGAAGAAGAGCCTGCTGAGCCGCATGTTCGGAGGAGGTCGCCGGTGAAGTTGCTGGAATTCCTGAAGCGCGAACGCAAGAAGACCGCCTCGGTGGCCAAGGAGCGGCTGCAGATCATCGTGGCGCACCAGCGCAGCCAGCGTGGCCAGCCCGACTACATGCCGATGCTGGAGAAGGAGCTGCTGGAGGTGATCCGGCGCTACGTCCAGGTGGACGACGACGCCATCAACATCAGCCTGGATAGCGAGGACAACTGTTCGGTGCTGGAGCTCAACGTCACCCTGCCGCGCAGCTAGGGAAGGCCGAACGAAGCGCCGCGCGGCTGAGTCGCCCGCGGGGCTATGCTAGGCTGTGCCATTCAGGACGCCGTCAGGAGACACCGCGCCCATGGCGAAGCCCAATGCCGCCCCGATGACCTTTCTCTGGCACGACTACGAGACATTCGGCGCCGATCCGCGTCGCGACCGGCCCTCGCAGTTCGCCGCGATCCGCACCGACATCGACTTCAACGAGATCGGCGAACCGGTCGAGCTCTTCTGCAAGCCGGCGGACGACTACCTGCCGCACCCCCAGGCGTGCCTGATCACCGGCATCACGCCGCAGCAGGCGCGGCGCCGCGGGCTGCCCGAGAGCGAGTTCGCCGGCCGTATCCATGCGCTGATGAGCGAGCCCGGCACCTGTGCGCTGGGCTACAACAGCCTGCGCTTCGACGACGAGGTGAGCCGCTGCCTGTTCTACCGCAACCTGCTCGATCCCTATTCCCGCGAATGGCAGAACGGCAATTCGCGCTGGGACCTGATCGATGCGGTACGGACCTTCCATGCCCTGCGCCCGGCGGGCATCGAGTGGCCCCGCCGCGAGGACGGCTCGCCCAGCTTCCGGCTCGAGGACCTGACCGCCGCCAACGGCATCGCCCACGAGGGGGCTCACGATGCGGTGGCCGACGTGCGTGCCACCATTGCCCTGGCCCGGTTGCTGAGGCAGCGCAATGCGCGCCTTTTCGATCACCTGCTGGCGCTGCGCAACAAGCGCGAGGTGGCCAGGCGCCTCGATATTCCCGGGCGCAAGCCGGTGCTGCACGTGTCGCGCCGCTACCCCGCCAGCCGCGGCTGCAGCGCGCTGGTGATGCCGCTGGCCGAGCATCCCACCAACCCCAACGGGGTGATCGTCTATGACCTCTCGGTGGACCCTGGCGCCCTGATCGAGCTGGATGCCGAGCAGATTCGCCAGCGCGTCTTCGTCAGCAGCGACGACCTGGCCGAGGGCGAGGCGCGCATCCCGCTCAAGGTCATCCACATCAACCGCAGCCCGGTGATCCTGCCCGCCGCGGCGCTGAAGGACGCGGAGGGGCCGCGCCAGGGCGAGTACGGCGAGATCGTCGAGCGCCTGGGGCTCGACCTGGCCGCCTGCCGGGCCAACTGGAAGCGTCTCGCGGCGAGTCCCGAGGCGGCCGCCAAGGCGGCCGAGGTCTTCGCCCAGGCGCCCCCCGACGGCCCCCACGACCCGGACCTGATGCTCTACAGCGGCGGCTTCTTCTCGCCGAGCGATCGCCAGCAGATGGAGCGTGTCCGTGCCACGCCGCCCTGGGACCTGGTGGACGCCCGGTTTGCCTTCCAGGACCCCCGCCTGGAGGAGATGCTGTTCCGCTATCGGGCGCGCAACTATCCCGACACCCTCAGCGGCGAGGAGCAGTCGCGCTGGGAGGTCTACCGCTGGGAGCGCATGAACGATGCCGCCGTGGCCGGGTTCACGCTGAAGGATTTCGCCCGCGAGATCGAGCGGCTCAATCAGGTCGCCCTGAGCGACCGCGACCGGCTGGTACTGGAGGAACTGGTCATGCACGTGGAGGCGATGATGCCGGCCCAGGCCTTCGGCTGAGCAAGCGCGGCGCGGCCAGCCGTGCCGCCCCGACCCGGAGCGGATACGACAGCGCCCGGCCATTGGCCGGGCGCGTCGCCGTGGGCGGTTGTCGTCAGTCGTCGGCTTCGGGCATCGGCTCGAGGTGCCGGGTCAGGGAGGCCACGTCGCTGGGTTCGTCGCCCGGGTCGTAGGCAATGGTGGCAATGGCCGTCTCGAGTAGCGTCGGCCAGGTCTCGCGCAGGTCGTCGGCGGTGACCGCGAGCACACGCTGAGCCAGGCGCTCGCGGCGGTCGAACTCCGTATCGCCGAACGACAGCGCGCGCCAAAGGCGATTGGTCCGCTCCGACAGGCTGGTGTCACGCTGCAGCAGGCCGTCGTGCACGGCTTGGCGATAGGGGGCCAGGTCGTCGTCGTCCATCTCCGCCAGGCGCTGGCCGAAGCTCTCGAGGAAGGCGTCGATGTGCGTCTGGATCTCCTCGCTGCCGGCATCGGGCGACTGCACCAGCAGGCTCAGCCCCGGGGCGTCGAGCAGCGGCGAATAGCCGGCGCTGACCACGTAGCCGAGCTGCTCCTCGGTGCGCAGGCGCTGGTAGAAGGGGGTGTCGATCACCTGGCCGAGCACCGAGAGGCGCGCCTGGGCGTCGAGCGAGCGGTCTTCCCCCTGCAGGTAGCGCAGCACCAGCGACTCCTCGCGGGTGGTCACCGGGCGCAGGGTGGGCAGCTCGTCATCGATGCGCAGCGGGGTCAGGTCCGGGATCGCTTCGCGAGGCAGCGACGGGTCGAGCAGCTCTGCCACGAGCCGCCCCTCGCGGCGGGCCAGATCGGCATCGAGATTGCCGATGGCGAGGGCCTGCAGGCGCAGCTCGCCGAGGAACGCCTGGCGGAAGTCGCGCAGGTCGTCCACCGTCAGCTCGCGGCTGGCTTCCAGCAGGCTCTGGGTCGGCCAGTGCGGTCGCATCAGGGCTTCGGCCAGCGTGCGGTGGCCCTGACGGAACAGCGCCGCCTGGGGGGCGTTGCGCCATTCGCGCTGCAGGCGATAGCGCACCCGCTCGAAGCTTGCCTCGTCGATGTCGCCCTCGCGCAGCTGCTCGAGGGTGCGGCGCATGACCCGGTCCTGGCGGTCGCGCCAGCCGGAGAAGGCCAGGGTGATGCCCCGCGCATGGGCGTAGGCCTCGGCGTCGTGGCCGGCCAGGCGCGCGGCATAGAACTCCTCGTTGAGACTGTCCTCCAGCCAGCCGGCCAGCAGGTCCGCCAGCACGGCGTGGCGCGGATCACTGCTGGCCGTGGGGTTCTGCAGGCTGAAGCGCCACTCCACCTTGGGCGTGTCGAAGCTGGCGTCTGCCATGTGCCAAAGCTCGAAGCCGTCCTCCTCCAGCAGCCGGGCAGGGCGTTCGTCCTGCTCGTCGAGCAGCGCCATGTCCTCGGCGATGAAGGGGTTGGGCACGGGCAGGGCCAGGCCTGCCAGCGGTTGGGCCGTGGAGGCCTCCGGTTCGATCTCGCGCCAGGGGGTATCGAACCAGGGCGAGTTGCGCTCGCCTTCGACCTCAGGGCCGCTATAGACGCGCAGCAGCGCCTCGGGGCGAAGCGCATCGAGGTAGGTGCCGATCAGCTCGGAGTCGAAGCCGTCCATGCGGTAGGCGGCATATTGCACGTCCTCCATCGGAAAGCGGGCCAGATTCATGGACAGGCGCATGGCGCTCTGCAGCGTCGAGCCATGCTGCTGGAAGCGAAACTCCTGTTCGGCAAGCTGGGCCTGCTCGTCGTAGCGCCACTCCTCCAGGCCCTGCTCGCGGATCTGCTCGATGGCGGCGAACAGTGTGGCTTCGATCTCGTCGATGCGCTCGGCACCGGCCGGCGTCAGGCTGACGCTGACGGTGAACAGCGCGTGGCGCTCGTCACCGCGGCCCACGCCGGCGGAGAGCCCGTCGGCCAGCCCCGCCTCGCGCAGTACGGCGAACAGGCTGCCCTCGCCCTCGTGGCCCAGCAGGTGCGCAAGAAGGTCGGCGGGCTTGTGGCGATAGTGCTGGATGGGGTCGGGCACCGGGAACATGAAGCTCACCTGGCGGCTGTCGCGCACCGACTTGAGCTCCACGTAGCGAGGCAGGCCATCCTCCGTCACCAGCGGCTCCTCGATGACCGGGCGCTCGAGGTCGCGGTCGGCGATGTCGGCGAAGCGCTCGGCCACCATCGCTTCCAGTTCGTCCAGTGGCTGCGGGGCCACCAGTGCCAGGTGCATCACGTTGGCATCGTAGTAGCGCTGGTAGAAGTCGATCACCCGCTCACGCAGTGAGGGTTCGCCCTCGGGCCGGTCCGCCAGCGTCTCGCGGCTGCCCACCGAGAAGCCGGTGGTCGGGTTGGCGGGGTTGAGGACCTGATTGAGCACGTCGTTCTCGCGCCGGCCGTCGTCGCGGATGCGCGACATGTACTCGGAATGCACGATATTGCGTTCGCTCTCCAGCTGGCCGGGGTTGAACAGCGGGGTGAGGAAGAACTCGCTGAAGCGATCCAGGGCGCCGGGTAGCGCCTCGGGCTCGATGTCGAAGAAGTAGTTGGTGTCCTGCGGAGCGGTGAAGGCGTTGTGACTGCCGCCGTGACGCTGCAGGTAGCCCTGGTAGGCGTCGGCCTCGGGAAACGGCTCGGTGCCGAGGAACAGCATGTGCTCGAGGAAGTGCGCAAGCCCGGCCAGGTCGTCGGGATCCTGGGCGCTGCCCACGCCGACGTTCATCGAGGCGGCCGCCCGGTCCGCCTCGGGGTCGCTGACGAGCAGGGCGGTGAGGCCGTTGTCGAGGCGCAGCACGCGGTAGTCGCGGCTGTCGTGGGGACTGACGTGGGGCAGCACGACCTCATCGACCGCCTCCTCGAGCGCGGCGTCATTCGGCTGCTGGCCCTGGGCGGGGCCGGCCAGCAGGAAGCCGGCCAGCAGCAGGCTCGCCAGCCAGGGCAGCGGGTGTCGGCGGCCCGGGCGAAGCCGGGGCGGGCGGGGCATGAGCATCATCTCTCCTATTCGTTCCAGCGCAGCATGGGACCCGTGGGGTGGGCGCAGGCGGGGTCCTGGTCGGCAGGGTTGTTCACCCTTATTGATACCGGAAAGGCGCCCAACAGTTCCCGCGGGGCAGGGCGAAGCAGCGCGCGGGCGGCGTCCTCCGGCGTGCTCGGATCGAGCCAGCGCATGGCGTCGTCGGGATCGATCAGCGCCGGCAGCCTGTCGCCGAGCGGCGCCAGGAAGTCATTGGTCGGCACGGTGATCAGCGCCATCGAGTCGGCATGTTCGGTCAGGGCGGTATGATAGCGGCACCAGAGGCCGGCCAGCAGCATCGGGCCGCGATCGACCCGAGCGACCAGGAACGGCTGCTTGAAGCGCGGCTGCGTCTTCCATACGTAGACCCCTCCCACCGGGACCAGGCTGCGACGGGCGGAGAAGGCGTCGCGGAACATGGGGCGAGCCTCGAGCGACTCGGCGCGGGCACAGTGAGGCGCGTGATCGAGTACGGTCAGCCAGGCCGGCGTCAGCCCCCAGAAGACCCGGGCCAGCGTGGCACGACCGGCCTCCAGCCGGATGTGCGAGACCGGCCGCCTCGGCGCCAGGTTGGTGGCGGTCAGCAGGGGAGTCTCCTGGCGCAGGTCGGGCAGCAGTCGAGCCGTGTCGAGGGGCGGAATGTAGAGGCGGCCGGCCATGGACTCTCCGGGTGACGAGGTGGCGTCAGGTTAGCCAAGTCGAAGAAAACTGAAAAGGGTTGACGCGCAATGGTCGAAAACAGTGTTCGATGTGCGCTATCCTAAGCTACCGGGCGAAGTCCTGTCGCCCTGCGATGTACCACCTCCTGCGAGGAACTCGATGGCTCGTCCCCGACAGCATGCGCCCGAAGCGCTCCATGCACAGGTCATGGCCGCATGCGATGACTGGCTGCAGGGCAACCCCGTGCATGCGCTCTCGCTGCGCGCGCTGGCGCGTGAGGTGGGCTGCGCGCCGAGCACCCTGCTCAAGCTCTACGGCAGCTTCGGCAACCTGCTGCAGCATGTGAACATCGAGACCCTGGCCCGCTTGCGTACGGTCATCGAGCCGCTGACCCAGGGCACGGAGCCGGAGAGGCAGATGCGCGCCCTGGCGCTGGCCTACTGGCAGTTCGCCCAGCGCGAACCGTTCCGCTGGCAACTGCTGTTCGACTACCCGCTGGCGCAGGAGGGCGAACTCGACCAGCGCCAGTCGGACATGATCGAGGCGCTGTTCCTGCGTGTCGAGACCGGCCTCAAGGAGTACCAGCCGGCGCTCGGCGACCTGGAGGCCCGGCGCCTCGGGCGCACCCTGTGGGGCAGCGTTCACGGCCTGGTCCAGCTGGGGCTCAACGAGCGCCTGGGCTACTGGCAGGGACAGCAGCTCGAAGTGCCCGAGCTGCTCGACCAGCTGCTCTCCACCATTCTCGCTGGCCTGAAGCACAGGTCCGATATCGCGTGAAGCTGGCGCTGTACGGGCTGGTCGGCTCCCTGCTGGTACTGGGCGGCTGGCGCGTGGCGCGCTCACCACGACCGCTCATCCGCTTTCTCATCTACCTGCTGGTTCGTTGCTGCTATCGGCTGCGCCTGCGCGGCCGCGACCACATCCCCGCCAAGGGACCCGCCGTGGTGGTCTGCAACCACGTCAGCTTCATGGACGCGCTGGTCATGGGCGGGGCGAGCCCGCGTCCGCTGCGCTTCCTGATGGACCGGCCGATCTACGAGTCGCCCTGGCTCAACTGGCTGTTCCGCCTGGTGGGGGCGATCCCGGTGGAATCCGACCGGCGCGACCCCGGCAGCGTGCGTCGCGCCCTGGAGCAGGTCAGCCGGGCGCTGCGCAGCGGCGAAGTGGTGATGCTATTCCCCGAGGGGCGGCTGACGCCGGATGGCGAGGTGCATGCGTTCCGCCGCGGGCTCGAGACGATCCTGGCGCGCGACCCGGTGCCGGTGATCCCGGCCGGCCTGTCCGGCCTGTGGGGCTCGTGGACCTCGCACTGCGATGGCCCGGCACTGTCCAAGCGCCCGCAGCGCTTCCGTGCCAGGGTGGCACTCCATTTCGGCAAGCCGGTCCCGCCCAGGCTGGCGCGTCGCGAGCTGCTCGAGGCGCGGGTGCGGGCGCTCAAGAGCGAGGGCGATGCCTGGGCCTGTCCGCGCGCGGCGTCCTGTTCGCCGCGTCGGCGCTGATCACGTCTGGCGCTGGCGGCCGCTGCGTACCACCTGCCAGCAGCGCGCCGAGGTGATCAGGTTGTCGCGGATCTCGAGAATCTCCATGCGGACGTTACCGATCTGCAGGCAGGTGGGGCCCTCCGGAAAGCCCTCCAGGTGCTCGAGGATCAGGCCATTCAGCGTCTTGGGGCCATCGGTGGGCAGCTTCCAGCCCAGGGCGCGATTGATTTCGCGAATGTTGGCGGTGCCGTCGATCACGTGGCTGCCGTCCTCCTGGCGATGGATATCCTGGTCCTGGCCCGCCACGTCGGTGGTGAACTCGCCGACGATCTCCTCGAGGATGTCCTCGAGCGTGACCAGTCCTTCCACGTCGCCGTACTCGTCCACCACGATGCCGATACGGCGCTTCTGCTTCTGGAAGTTGAGCAGCTGGGTGTGCAGCGGCGTCGACTCGGGGATGAAGTAGGGTTCGCGCGCCTCCTGCACGATAGACGCCTTCGTGACCTCGCTGCGCGTCAGGAAGCGCGCCGCGTTGCGCAGGTGCAGCATGCCGATGATGTTGTTGATGTCACCCTTGAAGACCGGCAGGCGAGTGTGCTGGCTGGTGCGGATCTGGGCCAGGATGGCCTCCAGCTCGTCGTCGAGGTCGATGCCGACCACCTCGTGGCGCGGCACCATGATGTCGTTGACCGTGACGTTCTCCAGGTCGAGGATCGACAGCAGCATCGCCTGGTGGCGGCGGGGGATCAGCGTGCCGGCTTCGTGCACCACGGTGCGCAGTTCGTCGCGGGTCAGGCTGTCGGCGCCGCCCTCTATGCTCTTGACGCCGATCAGCCGCAGCAGGCCGTTGGAGATCGCGTTGACCAGCCATACCAGCGGATAGAGCAGCTTCAGCAGGGGTTCGAGTATCAGCGAGGAGGGGTAGGCGATGCGTTCGGGCTTGATCGCGGCATAGGTCTTGGGGCTGACCTCGGCAAAGATGAGCAGCACGATGGTCAGAATCAGCGGCGCGATCGCCGGTCCGGAGACCTCGCCGAAGAAGTGAATGGCCAGCACGGTGGCGATGGCGGCCGCCAGGTTGTTGACCAGGTTGTTGCCTATCAGGATCACGCCGATCAGCCGGTCGGGTCGCGCCAGCAGCCGCAGGACCCGACGGGCCCGGCTGTCTCCGCTGTTGGCCTCGTGGTTCAGCCGGTAGCGGTTGATCGACATCATGCCGGTCTCGGAGCTCGAGAAGAAAGCGGAAAGACAGACGAGTAGGAAAAGCAGGCCGAACAGCAATCCCAAAGGGAAGTCGTCGCTCAAGGTCGTAGGATCCTCGCTGGCGTGTCAGCCCCGTTTGTAGGGATTCGGCCTTGCAGTGTCAAGGCGACTTCCTGCTCAGGCGCGGTTGAGCACGACCTCGAGCACGAACTTGCTGCCGAAATAGGCCAGCAGCAGGACGACGCAGCCGCCCAGCGTCCAGCGCACCGCGCGCATCCCGCGCCAGCCCAGTACATGGTGGCTGACCAGCAGGATGGCGAAGATCACCCAGGCCGCCAGCGACAGGATCGTCTTGTGCGCCAGGTGCTGGGCGAACATGCTCTCGACGAAGATGAAGCCGCTGACGATCGACAGCGTGAGCAGCGCCATGCCGGCCCAGATCAGCTCGAACAGCACCCGCTCCATGGTGGTCAGCGGCGGCAGCACCTGCACCACGCCGCGGGTATGGTGGTGGCGCAGGGCCTGGTTCTGCAGGCCGAGCAGCACGGCCTGGCAGGCAGCGATGAACAGCACGCCGAAGGCGAGCGCCGAGCTCATGGCGTGCAGGGCGATGCCCGGGGTCATGCCGCCGGCTCGCTCGGGGCTCGGCAGGCCCACCGCCAGCAGCAGCGCCAGGCCCGAGACCGGGAACAGGGCCACGGCCACGCTGAGGACCGGCTTGGCCAGGCTGACGCCGAGCAGCAGGATGACCATGATCGCGGTCAGCACCACCGCGCTGGTCGAGAGGCCCGGCATCAGGCCGGGGTTCTGGTCGATCAGCTTGAAGGCCACGGGCAGGTGGAACAACAGGCCCAGCAGGCCCAGGACGCGGACCAGGGCGGGGCGCTGCGGCACGCGCCGAAGCAGCGTGAGGCCCTGCCAGGAGGCTGCGCCCAGGTAGAGGATGAGGGCCATGATGGCCAGAGGAAGCGCCTGCATCAGTTGTCGTCCGTGCGCCGTCGCCGACGGCGTTGCATCTCGTGGATGATGTCTGCCGAGGGCCACTATACCCAATCCTCGCTGCGGCGCACAGCCGTGCTCGGGCGGCATGCATGGAGACTGGCCGCGGCAGGGCGTATAATGCCGGCCAGATTCTACAAGCGCATGATCAGGGCTGTTGCAGTCGCCTTCGAAGCGCGTGACGCTTCGCCGCAGGTCCTCCCGCCCTGGGCGTGACATCGCGTCGACCCCACAGCCCGACAGCCGGAGTGGCTTATGTTCCAGAACCTCAGTGAGCGGCTCTCCCAGACGCTCAAGTCGATCAAGGGTCAGGCGCGCCTGACCGAAGACAACATCAAGGACACCCTGCGCGAGGTACGCCGCGCACTGCTCGAGGCCGACGTCGCCCTGCCGGTGGTCAAGGATTTCATCGAGCGGGTGCGCGCGCGCGCCGTGGGCCAGGAAGTGTCCAAGAGCCTCTCGCCGGGCCAGCAGTTCGTCAAGATCGTCCAGCAGGAGCTCGAGGCGACCATGGGCGAGGCCAACGAGGGACTCTCGCTCAAGGGCTCGCCCGCGGTGGTGCTGATGGCCGGCCTGCAGGGGGCAGGCAAGACCACCTCGGTCGCCAAGCTGGCGCGCTACCTGCGCGAGCGCGAGAAGAAGAAGGTGCTGGTGGTCTCCGCCGACGTCTATCGCCCGGCGGCCATCGACCAGCTCGAGACGCTGGCCGGCGAAGTGGGCGTCGACTTCTTCCCCTCGCGCTCCGACCAGAAGCCGGTGGCCATCGCCGAGGCGGCGATCAAGCACGCCAAGATCCAGTTCCACGACGTGGTGATCGTCGACACCGCCGGCCGCCTGGCGATCGACGATGCCATGATGGCCGAGATCGCCGAGCTGCACCGCGCCTGCCAGCCACAGGAAACCCTGTTCGTGGTCGACGCCATGACCGGCCAGGACGCCGCCAACACGGCCAAGGCGTTCCACGCGGCGCTGCCGCTGACCGGCGTGATCCTGACCAAGGCCGACGGCGACGCCCGTGGCGGCGCCGCGCTGTCGGTGCGCCACGTCACCGGCAAGCCGATCAAGTTCATGGGCGTGGGCGAGAAGGTCGACGCCCTGGAGCCCTTCCACCCGGACCGGGTGGCCTCGCGTATCCTCGGCATGGGCGACGTGCTGTCGCTGATCGAGGAGGCCGAGCGCACCGTCGACAAGAAGAAGGCCGAGCAGCTGGCCAAGAAGGTCAAGAAGGGCGAGGGCTTCGACCTCGAGGACTTCCGCGACCAGCTCCAGCAGCTCAAGAAGATGGGCGGCATGGGCGGGCTGCTCGGCAAGCTGCCGGGCATGGGCCAGATGGCCGAGCTGGCCCAGGGGCCGGGGCCCGAGAAGGAGCTGGGCAAGCTCGAGGCGCTGATCAATTCGATGACGCCCCAGGAGCGGCGCAAGCCCGAGATCATCAACGGCTCGCGCAAGCGGCGCATCGCCGTCGGCGCCGGCCTGCAGGTGCCCGACCTCAATCGCCTGCTCAAGCAGCACAAGCAGATGCAGAAGATGATGAAGAAGGCGGGCAAGAAGGGCGGCATGCAGAAGATGATGCGCGGCATGTCCGGCATGATGGGCGGCGGCGGTCCCGGTGGCCCCGGCGGAATGGGCGGCATGGGTGGCCCCGGCGGCTTCCCCTGGCGCTGATGGCGGGCCTCGATAAAAGGGTTTCAAAGCCGGGCTGATTTCCGTAGAATGCTGCGTCTTCATGGCAGGACCGTGGCTCTGCCCGGCTGCACGCTTGTAAGGAAAGTGACCGAATGACGCGAAGGCGGGTCCCCGGGCCCGCTTTCCTGGCAAATGCCGAGAAACCGGCCGACCGCCGGCTCGGAGCATATCGGTAGTAAACGTAACCTCAACCGAAGGACAGTTAACGCCATGGTTACCATTCGTCTGGCACGTGGTGGCGCCAAGAAGCGTCCCTTCTACCACCTGACCGTGACCGATTCACGCAACTCCCGCGACGGCCGTTTCATCGAGCGCCTGGGCTTCTTCAACCCGATCGCTCGCGGTCAGGAAGAGCGCCTGCGCGTCGATCTGGACCGTGTCGCCCACTGGCAGGGCCAGGGCGCTCAGATGTCCGATCGCGTGGCCGAGCTGGTCAAGGAAGCCCGCAAGCAGGCCTGAGCCTGCGATGCCCCGGTAAGCCCATGAGTGAGCAGGCCGCACCAAGCGAACGCGACGACCACGTGGTGCTGGGCAAGCTGACCAGCCCCTACGGCGTCAAGGGATGGCTCAAGGTCTACTCGCACACCAGCCCGATGGAAGGCATCCTCGACTACGCCGAATGGGTGCTGAGGCGCGGCGGTGCCCTGACCCGTCATCGGCTGCTGCAGGGACGGCGCCACGGCAAGGGCCTGGTGGCCCTGCTGGAGGGCATCGACTCGCGCGAGGCCGCCGAAGGCGTGACCGGCGCCGAGATCCTGCTGCCCAAGGCGGACCTGCCCGAACTCGGCGGCGACGAGTACTACTGGCACCAGCTCGAAGGGCTCACCGTCGTGACCCGCGAAGGCGCGGTGCTGGGCCGCGTCGCCTACCTGTTCGAGACCGGCGCCAACGACGTGCTGGTGGTCAAGGGCGACCCGCAGGGGGCGCCGCCGGCGATCGACGATCGTGAACGCTTGCTGCCCTTCCTGCCCGACGAGGTGATCGTCGAGGTGGACCTGGCGGGCGGCACCATGACCGTCGACTGGGATCCGGACTTTTGACCGCCGAGGCGGAAGCCGGGCCGGGCGAGGCGCCGGCCATGTGGGTCGGGGTGGTGTCGCTGTTCCCGGAGATGTTCGAGGCCATCACGCGGCACGGCGTCACCGGGCGGGCGGTCAGCCAGGGGCGGGTGGCGCTGGAGTTCTGGAACCCGCGCGACTACGCCAGCGACCGGCATCGTACCGTGGACGACCGCCCCTACGGCGGCGGGCCGGGCATGCTGATGAAGGTCGACACCCTGCGCGCGGCCATCCACGCCGCCCGCGAACGCGCCGGCGAGGCCACGGGGCGGCGCCCCAGGGTCATCTACCTGTCGCCCCAGGGGCGCAGGCTCGACCAGCAGGGCGTGCGAGAGCTGGCGTCCGGCCCCCCGCTGGTGGTGGTGGCCGGGCGCTACGAAGGCATCGATGAGCGCATCGTCGAGAGCGACATCGATGAGGAATGGTCGATCGGCGACTATGTGCTCAGCGGCGGCGAGCTGCCGGCCATGGTGCTGATCGATGCCGCGGCAAGGCTGGTCCCCGGCGTGCTCGGGCACCAGGACTCCGCGGTCGAGGACTCCTTCAACGAAGGGTTGCTGGATTGCCCCCACTATACGCGCCCCGAGGAGATCGACGGGCGGCGGGTGCCGGAGGTGCTGCTCAGCGGTCATCACGGCGAGATCCGGCGCTGGCGCTTGAAGCAGTCGCTGGGGCGGACCTGGCTGAGGCGTCCCGACCTGCTCGAGGGCAGGTCGTTGAGCGACGAGCAGCGCAAGTTGCTCGAGGAGTTCATCGAAGAGTACGCCTCGTCCGACAAATAGGTCGGGGCGGAGGTGCAGGGCACTCTCCTGGCGAGGAGCGGTGGATCTGCGTCACCCATCATCTCCCGCGCTCTCGAGCCAGGCTCGGGCGCCGGGATCACGCACCGTCCGTGCAGTCGGTGCCGAACATCGAGGAGTTTATGTCATGAGCAGCAAGAACAAGGTGATCCAGGCGCTCGAAGCCGAGCAGATGAGCAAGCAGGTGCCGGAATTCGCCCCGGGCGATACCGTCGTCGTGCAGGTGAAGGTCAAGGAAGGCAACCGTGAGCGCCTGCAGGCCTTCGAAGGGGTGGTGATCGGCAAGCGCAACCGCGGCCTGAACTCCGCCTTCACCGTGCGCAAGATCTCCCACGGCGTCGGCGTCGAGCGTACTTTCCAGACCTACAGCCCGCTGGTCGATTCCATCGAGGTCAAGCGTCGCGGCGACGTGCGCCAGGCCAAGCTGTACTATCTCCGCGAGCGCAGCGGCAAGTCGGCGCGTATCAAGGAAAAGCTCTCCTGATCCGGGTCGGCTGACGGCGCTTGCGCCATGCGAAGCCCCGCCACCGCTCACGCGGGGCGGGGCTTCGTCGTATTGGGCGATGACATGACACACGACTCCCGCTCCCTGGCCCTGATCGAGAGCTTCCTCGACGCCCTGTGGCTGGAACGCGGGGCGAGCGAGCATACCCTGGCGGCCTATCGCCGCGACCTCGAGGCCTGGGCCAGGCGACTGGACGAGGCGGGCGGTGCGCTGCTCGCTCCGGGCGAGGCGCTGCTCCCGGCCTGGCTCGACGAGCGCCGCGCCGCCGGCTACCAGCTGCGCAGCAACGCCCGGCTGCTCTCCAGCCTGCGCGGCTTCTACCGCTGGGCGCTGGCCGAGGGGCATCTTGCGTGCGATCCGCTGGCCGACGTGCGCCTGCCGCGGGTGCGGCCCAACCTGCCCGGCACCCTCGAGGAGGAGGAGGTGGAGCGTCTGCTGGCGGCGCCGGACCTGGCCACCGACCTGGGGCTTCGCGATCGCGCCATGCTCGAGGTGCTCTATGGCTGCGGCCTGCGCGTGTCCGAGCTGGTCGGGCTCAGCGTGGACGCCGTCAACCTGCGCCAGGGCGTGGTGCGGGTGCGCGGCAAGGGCGACAAGGATCGGCTGGTCCCGCTGGGGGAAGAGGCCGTACACTGGCTGTCGCGCTACCTGCGTAGCGCCCGCGGCGCCCTGATGGCCGACGTGACGCGGCCGGCGCTGTTTCCCGGGCGTGGCGACAACTGCATGACGCGCCAGACCTTCTGGCACCGGATCAAGGTCCATGCGCGTACCGCCGGCATCACCCGGCCGCTGTCGCCGCACACGCTGCGGCATGCATTCGCCACGCATCTGTTGAATCATGGGGCCAATCTGCGTGTCGTACAGCTGCTGCTCGGTCACAGCGACCTGTCGACCACGCAGATCTACACCCACGTTGCGCAGGCTCGACTCGAAGCCCTGCACGCCGACCATCATCCTCGAGGCTGAAACATGACAGCGTTATTTCATCGTCCTGCCGGCTCCCTGATCGCCCAGGCCCTGCCCCTGGCGGCGCTTCTGCTGCCTGCCGCGGCCCTGGCCGATGGCGCCGAGCGGCTGATCGAGCGGCTGGAGGTCAACGGCCAGCCGATGCCCGTCGCCAGCGTGCACGAAACCCCCCTGGAAGGGTTCTACCAGGTGCGCCTGGAGACCGGCGAGTCGTTCTACAGCGACGCCGAAGGCAACTACTTCCTGGTCGGCGACCTCTACGAGAATGGCGAGGGTGGCCTGACCAACCTGACCGAGCAGGGCCGCAACGAGGAGCGCGCCGAGCAGCTCGCCCGGGTGCCCGAGAGCGAGCGGGTGATCTTCCGCGGTACCGCAGACAGCCGCGCCGAGCTGGTCGTGTTCACCGATACCACCTGCCCCTACTGCCGACAGTTCCACGAGGAGGTGCCGACGCTCAACGAGATGGGCATCGAGGTACACTACCTCGCCTTCCCGCGCGCCGGCATGGACTCCGAGGGGGCGCGCATACTCGAGCAGGTCTGGTGTGCCGACAACCGCAGCGAGGCGATGAACGCGGGCAAGCGCGAGCAGGAGATTTCGGCAAGCGCCGACTGCGACAATCCGGTCGAGGAACAGTATCATCTGGGCATGGCCGTGGGCGTCCAGGGGACGCCGGCCATCGTGCTGCCCGATGGCCGGCTGGTGCCGGGCTACGTACCCGCCGATCGCCTGGCCGAGATGCTTGGCCTGGCAGAATGAGTGAGGGCAGACGAAGAGCTGCCGAAAGCATGTGAACGCTGGACATCGACACCATCAGGGGAGCAGGACATTGAAACCGGTGAGAGTGGGAATCTGTGGTCTGGGGACCGTCGGGGGCGGAACCTTCAACGTGCTGACGCGTAACGCGGACGAGATCGCGCGACGGGCCGGCCGCCCGATCATCATCGAGCAGGTGGCGCTGCGCAGCACCAACCCCGAGTGCGACCTCACCGGTATCAAGACCACCAACGACGTCTTCGAGGTGGCCCGCAATCCGAACGTCGACGTGCTGGTCGAAGTGCTGGGCGGCTATGACGTGCCCCGCGAACTGGTGCTGACCGCCATCGCCAACGGCAAGCACGTGGTCACCGCCAACAAGGCGCTGATCGCCGTCCACGGCAACGAGATCTTCCAGGCGGCCCACGAGCAGGGAGTGATCGTCGCCTTCGAGGCGGCGGTGGCCGGCGGCATCCCGGTGATCAAGTCGCTGCGCGAGGGGCTCGGCGCCAACCGCATCGAGTGGGTGGCGGGCATCATCAACGGTACCGGCAACTACATCCTCACCCACATGCGCAGCGAGGGCCGCGCCTTCGAGGACGTGCTGGCCGAGGCCCAGGCGCTGGGCTACGCCGAGGCCGATCCCACCTTCGACGTCGAGGGCATCGATGCCGCCCACAAGCTGACCATCCTCGCCTCGATCGCCTACGGCGTGCCGCTGCAGTTCGACAAGGCCTACACCGAAGGCATTTCGCGGGTCACCTTCGATGACGTGCAGCAGGCCGACAACCTGGGCTACGTGATCAAGCACCTGGGCATCTCCAAGCGCACCGAACACGGGCTGGAGCTGCGCGTGCACCCGACCCTGATTCCCAAGGAGCGTCTGCTGGCCAACGTGCACGGCGTCAAGAATGCCATCGCCATCATGGGCGATGCCGTGGGGCCGACCCTCTACTACGGCGCCGGTGCCGGCTCCGAACCCACCGCCTCCGCGGTGGTGGCGGACCTGCTCGACGTGGCCCGCGACATCGCCACCGACCACCACTACCGCGTGCCTTACCTGGCGTTCAGCGGCATCGGCGAGGGTGACGGCGGCATGCCGATCCTGCCCATGGAGGACATCGTCACCGCCTACTACCTGCGCCTGCTGGCGGTGGACCGACCCGGGGTGTTGGCGCGGGTGGCGACCATCCTGTCCGAGCAGGGCATCTCCATCGAGGCACTGGTGCAGAAGGAGGCCACCGAGGGCGAGCTGGTGCCGATCATCCTGCTGACCCACAGCTGCCGCGAAAAGCAGATGAACGAGGCAATCCGCCAGATCGAGTCGATGGCCGACATCGCCGGGCCGGTCACGCGGATACGCGTCGAATCGCTGGACGAGCAGGAGTAAGCCATGCGCTACATCAGTACCCGCGGGCAGGCGCCTGCGCTCTCTTTCGAAGAGGTCGTGCTGACCGGCATGGCCAGCGACGGCGGCCTCTACGTCCCGGAGCAGATCCCCCAGCTCTCCCGCGAAGCGCTCGCCGACATGGCCGGGCTCTCCTACGCCGAGATCGCCTTTCGCGTGATGCAGCCGTTCGTCAACGGCGAGATCGACGACGAGACCTTCCGCGGCATCGTGCGCGACGCCTACGCCACCTTCAGTCACGATGCCGTGGTGCCGCTCAACCAGCTCGACGCCAATCACTTCCTGCTCGAGCTGTTCCACGGCCCCACGCTGGCCTTCAAGGACGTCGCCCTGCAGCTGCTCGGGCGCATCCTCGATCACTTCCTGGCCAAGCGCGGCGAGCGCGCGGTGATCATGGGCGCCACCTCGGGCGATACCGGCTCGGCGGCGATCGAGGGCTGTCGCCACTGCGACAACCTCGACATCTTCATCCTCCACCCGCACAACCGGGTCTCGGAGGTGCAGCGCCGCCAGATGACCTCGGTGCTGGCGAACAACGTCTTCAACATCGCCATCGAGGGCAACTTCGACGACGCCCAGGCGATGGTCAAGGCGAGCTTCGCCGACCAGGGCTTCCTCGACGGCACGCGCCTGGTGGCGGTGAACTCGATCAACTGGGCGCGCATCATGGCGCAGATCGTCTATTACGTGGCCGCCGGCGTGGCGCTGGGGGCGCCGCATCGTCAGGTCAGCTTCTGCGTGCCCTCGGCCAACTTCGGCAACGTCTTCGCCGGCTACATGGCCTATCGCATGGGGCTGCCGGTCAAGCAGTTCATCATCGCCACCAATGCCAACGACATCCTGCACCGGACCATCGCCGCCAACGACTTCTCCAAGCAGGAGCTCAAGGCGACCCTGGCGCCCTCCATGGACATCGTGGTGTCGTCCAACTTCGAGCGCTTGCTGTTCGAGGCCTACGAGCGTGACGGTGCCGCCGTGGCGGCGCTGCTCGAGCGCTTCCAGCAGGAGCCCACTGCCCTGGCGGATGCCCCCCTGGCCCGGCTGCGTAAGCTTTTCTCGAGCCACAGCGTCGACGATGCCACCATCCTCGAGGTGATCCGCGAAGCGCACCACCGCACCAAGGAAGTGCTCGACCCCCACACCGCCACCGGCTACCGCGCCGCCGAGCGGGCCCGGGCCGACGCCGAGACGCCGATGATCACCCTGGCCACGGCCCACCCGGCCAAGTTCGCCGAGGCGGTGGTCAAGGCGGGCTTCCCCGGCGTGCCGCTGCCGCCGCACATGGACGACCTGCTCGAACGTGAGGAGCGTTACACCGTGCTGCCGGCGGAGCTGGCGAAGGTGCAGGCGTTCGTGGCCGAAAACCGGCGCTAGAATGGAAGGCCGAAGCTGAGCGAGGGCGCCGGGGAAAGGCCTCGGGAAGCCTCTATGCCGCTGGCGCCAGATGCCCGCTCAGGGCTGATCCGGCGACAGGCCTGCGAGGGGGCGCTGTGAACCCTTCCTTGGGCGCTACTTTTGCCATCCATGGCAAAAGACCCCCTCTTCGGCTTGTCCCCGGCGCCCTTCGCTCTGCACGCCGTTTCCATCGCCTTGTACCATCGGATGCGAACCAGAGGAGCCACGCTTGGACGTGACCGCGCCGCCCGACCTGCACGCCCGACTCAAGCCGCGGCTGTTGCCGCGTCCGCGCAACGACGCACTCTACGCCCGCGCTCGCGCCGAGGGGTTGAGCGAGCTGCAGGCGCGCGTGCTGGCCGGCCGACTGGCCGACTACGAAGGCGAACTGGCACCGCTGACCCAGCCCAGCCTGCGCTACCTCGAACACCCGGAGCGCCTCGCCGACGGCCGCCGCGCCGCCGAGCGCATCGCGCGCGCGGTGGTGGAGGGCGAGCATATCGGCATCCTCACCGACTACGACGTCGACGGCATTACCTCCCACGTGGTGATACGGCGCACCCTGGTGGAGTTCTTCGGCGTGCCGGAGTCGCGCCTGCACAGCCTGATCGGCCACCGCATCCACGACGGCTACGGCATCAGCCTGCCGCTGGTGGAGCGCACGCTGGCACTTTCGCCGCGGCCGAGCCTGGTCATCACCGCCGACTGCGGCAGTTCCGACGAGCCGCGTATCGCCCGGCTCAAGGCGGCCGGCATCGACGTGGTGGTGAGCGACCATCACGCCTTGCCTATCGAGGGACCTCCACCCTCGGCCCATGCCGTGGTGAATCCGACGCGCAGCGACTGCCAGTATCCTGACCGTACCATTGCCGGTTGCATGGTCGCCTGGCTGGTCATGTCGCTCACGCGCAGCGTGCTGATCGAGTGGGGGGTGATTCCCCGAGCCACGCCCAAGCTCTCCGCCTGGCTCTCCTACGTGGCGCTGGGCACCGTCGCCGACTGTGTCTCGCTGGGTGCGAGCCCGGCCAACCGCGCCGTGGTCAGCCACGGACTGGCACTGATCAATCGCATGGAGGCCGCCTGCTGGCGCGCCATGGCGGCGCGCCTGGGGGATGACAGCGTGCCGTTTTCCGCCGAGACGCTGGCCTTCCAGATGGGGCCGCGGATCAATGCCCGCTCGCGCCTGGACGACCCCTACGCCGCGCTTCACTTCATGCTGGCGGCGGACGATGCCACCGCGATACGCCACCTGCAGACGCTGGACGAGGACAACCAGTCGCGCAAGGCCATCGAGGCGGACATGGTCGAGGAGGCGCGCGCCCTGGCCATGCCCCAGCTCGAGGCGGACCAGCCGGCGCTCATCGTGTTTCTGGACAGCGGCCACCCCGGCGTACAGGGCATCGTCGCCTCGCGGCTGGTACAGGCCTTCGGGCGCCCCGCGCTGGTGCTGACCCCGGCCGCGGCGCCCGGCATGCTTACCGGCTCGGGGCGCTCCATCGACGCGCTGCACCTGCGCGACGCCCTGCAGCGCGCCTACGAGCTCGCCCCCGACGCCCTGCCACGCTTCGGCGGCCACCGCGGGGCAGCCGGCGTGGGCGTGCCGATCGAGCGGTTGGAAGCCTTTCGCGAAGCCTTCCTGCAGGCAGTCGCGGAGCAGCTGGCGGGCGTCGAGCTCTATCCCCATGTGCTCACCGACGGCGCCCTGACGCCGGAGCAGTTCCAGCTTGCCACCCTGCTCGAGCTGGAGGCGCTGGGTCCCTACGGACGGGAATTCGACGCGCCGCTGTTCGAGGGCCGCTTCCTGGTCGAGTCGCTGCGGCCGGTGGGCGCCGACGGCACCCACCTGTCGCTGGTGCTGTCGGCGGGGGCGGCCAGCCTCAAGGCGATCTGGTTCCGCGCCCTGACGCCGGGCGAGCTGCCGGCCTTCGGCATGGGAGATACGCTGCGTTGCGCCTACCGCCTCAACCGCAACCGCTGGCGTGGGCAGGAGTCGCTGCAGCTGATGGTGGAGTACGCCGAGCCGCTGGGCCGCTGAGCGAGGTCAATGCCCTGGCGGGTCATTCCCGCTAGAATCCGGCCCGTTCGGGCGTGCCGCCCGCCATCCCAAGGAAACGTGCATGGATCCCCAAGATCTTCCCACCGACCCCCATCGCCCCTACGAGGACGTGATGGCGATGCTGGTGGGCACGCTGTTCGTCGCCCTCGGCGTTACCTTCTATACCCAGGCGCTGCTGCTCACCGGCAGCACCGCCGGCATGGCCTTCCTGCTGCAGTACGCCACCGGCTGGCGCTTCGGGGTGTGGTTCTTCCTGATCAACCTGCCGTTCTACTACCTGGCGGTGAAGCGCTTGGGCTGGTCGTTCACCCTGCGCACCTTCGTCGCCATCGCCCTGGTGTCGCTGTTCTCCGAGCTGACCGGCCGGTGGGTCGCCTTCGACAGCCTCAACCCGCTCTATGCCTCGCTGATGGGTGGCAGCCTGATCGGCATCGGCATGCTGGTGCTGTTTCGCCATCGCACCAGCCTCGGTGGCATCAACATCCTGGCGCTCTACCTGCAGGGCCGCTACGGCCTGCGCGCCGGCTTCGTGCAGCTCGGCGTCGACGCGCTGATCATGCTCGCTGCCTTGCTGGTGCTGCCGCCGGAACGGGTCGGGCTCTCGGTGCTCGGCGCCGTGGCGCTGAACCTGATCATTGCCTTGAACCACAAGCCGGGTCGCTATATGGGCGTGAGCTGAAGAAGTGGCGGTGCTCAGTACGTAGGCCAGACACCCGGCGTCGCCAGCTCGATCAGGTGCCCATCCGGGTCGCGGAAATAGAGGCTCTCGCCGCCGCGAGGCCAGTGGGTGCGTCCCTCGATCGCGATGCCGTGGTCGTCGAGCTGGCGCTCCCAGGCGGGCAGTTCGCGCGCCGAGATGGCAAAGGCGAGATGCACCCGCCCCTTGCCATCGTGGGGCGGAATGGTGCCCATGTCGTGGGGCAGCACCACGGTCTCCAGCGTCTCGCCCTGCAGGAACAGCAGCAGCACCGAACCGGCGCCGGCGTCGTAGGCGGTGAAGCGGTGGTCGGCGTTGAAGGGCTCGAGCCCCATCACGCCTTCGAAGAAGACCCGCGCCCGATCCATGTCGTCGACGTAGAGCGCGGTCTCCAGTACGCCGTTGAGTCTGGGCATGGCGTTCTCTCCTCCGGCCATATGTCTTCAGCGTAGCAGCTACTTGCCGTCTTCCGGCGCCTTGGCAGGGTGGCGGAAAGATAGGCCTCGTGCAGAACAGGATCGTCGGGCAGGGGCGATCGCCGACAAGGACGTGTGTGTTGCGTCGTACAGGAAAAAGTTCAACGGCTTACGCTTGAGTAGGACTAAAGGATGAGGGTTTCTCGCATTAAAACGAACGTTTGGCCTTGATCCAAACGAATGTTTGGCGAAAACTGACCGGGTAGGGTACCGCTCCGGTGAGAGCGGAACAGATAACCAGCTCCAGCTCGCATCTGGATAGAGGACGTCGAGACCATGCAGAACAAGTTCAACAAGATCACCTGGGCCGTGGCCATCGCGGCTGCCGCCTTCGCCAGCCAGGCCAACGCCGGCGGCTATCAGGTCAACGAGCAGAGTGTCAGCGGCCAGGGTTATGGCCATGCGGGTCGGAGCTCCAACGTCAACGATGCCACCATCGTGTTCGGCAACCCGGCGGGCATGTCCTTCCTCGACCGCGCGCAGCTCACCGCCGGCGGAACCTATCTGAACGTCAATAGCGAGATCCGTAATGCCGAGGCGAGTCGAACCAATGCTGGTACACTGATGGCACCTCAGCAGACGACAGGTTCGTCTGAAGGCGATATGGTGCCGGGTACGCTGATTCCCTTTGCCTTCTATGCCCAGCCGGTCAATGAGCGGCTGGCTTTTGGCTTTGGCGTCTATGCGCCGTTCGGCTCTCAGACCGACTACGAAGACGGCTTCGTTGGTCGCAATCTGGGGAATTACACCGAGCTGAAGGTAATGAGTGCCCAGCCCACGGTGTCGTATCGTTTCAACGATCAGTGGTCGATCGGCGCTGGCATTACCTATAACCGTGTGGAGGGTGAACTCCAGCGCCAAGTGCCGCAGCCTGGTGCGGGAATGGCGGATCCGGATCAAGACCTCGACTCACGGGTAGAGGGGGACGACGATGCCTGGGGGTATAACCTGGGTGTCATTTACCAGCCGGTTCCCGAAACCACGCTGGGTCTGACTTATCGCTCGAAGGTCGATTACGACCTTACGGGTTCCTACAGGGCAACCAATCCCGATGGTTCGGTCGCTACCAATCCCCTGACAGGTGCAGCGTTGGAGGACAACGCACGCTTGAACCTGGTAACGCCGGAAACCATCAACTTCTCCGTGACCCAGCAGATGAGCGACCGCTTGAAGCTGATGGCGGGTGCCTCCTGGGTTCGCTGGGACCGCTTTGAGGAAATCCATGTAACGAATGATGCGGGCGACACGATCACCCGGGAGACCCAGGATTATTCCAATGCCTGGGCTTACGGTGTCGGTGGTGAATACCAGCTCAACCCACAGCTGGTTCTGCGTGCCGGTGTCACTCTCGACTTCACGCCTACCAGCGACGAGTTCCGCAGCGCACGGATTCCCTCGGACGATCGCCGCATCTTCTCCATCGGCGCCGGCTGGACGCCTACGGAAAACCTGACGCTGGACTTTGCCTATTCCTATCTGACCGAGCGTAGCACCCAAGTTGATCAGACAAGGATAGATCATGAGGGTACTGGGGCAGAAACGGAGTTGGCCTACTCCGCGGACTACAAGAACGAAGCCCATGGTTTCGGCGCTCAGCTGACCTATCGCTTCTGATCGAAGCATGGCCTGCCGGCACTGCCGGCAGGCCTTGTATCATCTGGATGCTATCCGGCTTCGGCCAAGAGAGGTTCGCCTCTCGCCCAAAAATAAAACGAACGTTTGTGCAGTATGGAACGGAAGGGTCCCGTGTTCGCCCCGGTGAACGTCAAGCGTCGACAGACGACTGAAACAGGACACTTTCATGAACAAGACCAAGACTCCCTCGATTTCTCTCGCCCTGTTCATGGGCAGCTTCGCTTCCCTGGCTGCCTATCATGCCGCCGCCGGTGGCTTCGAGATCACTGCCCAGAGCATCGGTTCACAGGGCACCGGTCATGCCGGGCGCAGCTCCAACGTGGCGGACGCCACCGTCGTCTACGGCAACCCCGCCGGCATGTCCTTTCTCGATCATGCTCAGGTATCGGTCGGGGGGACCGGCATTCGTGCCTACACCGAGATCGACAACGTGTCGTCCAACTTCAGTGCCGACGCCGAGGGCAGCCTGTCGCTGCTGCCCTTCCTGCCACCGCTGACCTTCCAGCTGGGGCCGGGCGACATGGGGCGGGTCTCGGGCACCAACGAGGGCAACATGGTGCCCGATTCACTCATCCCCTACGCCTTCTACGCCCAGCCGCTCACCGAGCGGCTCAGCGTTGGCTTCGGCGTCTACGTGCCGTTCGGCGCCAGTACCGATTATGACGACGACTTCGAGGGGCGCTACCACGGCACCCTGACCGAGCTGAGTGTGATAACGGCGCAGCCGACCCTCTCCTATCGCCTGACCGACCGACTCTCCTTCGGCGCGGGGCTGACCTACAACCGTGCCGAGGGGGAGCTGGCCGTCAAGGTGCCGCACATCGAGGACGCCGTGAACGGTACGCCGCCCTCGCCCGAAACCGACGAGGAGGTGCGGGTGAGTGGTGACGACGACGCCTGGGGCTATCATCTGGGGCTGATGTACCGCCCCACCGATGCCACGTCGCTCGGCCTGACCTATCGCTCCAGCGTCGAGTTCGAGCTGGCCGGGGATATCGACACCACCGGCTTCGTGCAGGAGATGCTGCCGAGACAGCCCGGCAGCCTCGACCTGACCACGCCGGAAACGGTCAACTTCTCCATCTCGCATGACCTGTTCGAGCCCTTGACGCTGATGGCTGGCGCCTCTTGGACCCGCTGGAGCCAGTTCGAGGAGATCGCCATCGACGGTGAGGAATCCGGCGAGCGGATCATTGTCGAGCCGCAGGAGTACAGCGATGCCTGGGTCTACTCCGTGGGCGCGGAGTACAGGCCGAGCTCCACCTTGGCGCTAAGGGCGGGCTTTGCCATCGACAATTCGCCAACCAATGATCGCACGCGCAGCGTTCGCGTTCCCTCGGACGACCGCAAGCTCTACTCCCTGGGGCTGGGCTGGACGCCACTGCCGAACCTGAGCTTCGATCTGGCCTATACCTACATCAACGAGAAACGCACCCGGATCGACCAGGCGCGCACCTACCGGGGATCGAGCGAGGCGCTGGCCGGGCTGATCGATGTCGATGCCGACGCCTCGACCTACTATGGCGCCAACTACGAGACCGAGGCGCACGCGGTGGGGGCGGCGGTCACTTACCGATTCTGATCGTCAGCCGCAGCGTATGGCCAGCAACCCGGCCGTGGTGAACGGATGCGCCACCTCGGCAAGTTCGCTACAATAGTCGCCTTTTCCGCGCCGCCCTCGCCTTGGGTGCAACTGATGCGTCGGCGGCCGTTTTCCCCATGCGATTCAGGCGAGCGAGCCCATGCTGGAAACCAATCCCATCCACAACCTCATCAAGGACCTGGCCGAACGGACAGACGTCCTGAGGGGGTATCTTTGACTACGCCGAACGCAAGGATCGGCTAGAGGAAGTCTCCCGCGAGCTGGAAGACCCGAACGTCTGGAACGACCCGGAGTACGCCCAGAAGCTCGGCAAGGAACGCGCGTCGCTGGAGGTCATCGTCGAGACCATCGACGAGCTCGACCGGGGCCTGGCGGACAGCCGCGACCTGCTCGAGCTGGCCGAGATGGAGGCCGACGAGGACACTGTCGCCGAGGTCCGGAAGGAGCTCGATTCGCTCCAGGGCAGCCTCGAGAAGCTCGAGTTCCGGCGCATGTTCTCCGGCGAGATGGACGCCAACAACGCCTACCTCGACATCCAGGCCGGCTCCGGCGGCACCGAGGCCCAGGACTGGGCCAACATGCTGCTGCGCATGTACCTGCGCTGGTGCGAGCATCACGGTTTCAAGACCGAGATCGTCGAGGTCTCGGCCGGCGAGGTGGCGGGCATCAAGTCGGCCACCGTGCACGTGCAGGGCGACCACGCCTTCGGCTGGCTGCGCACCGAGACCGGCGTGCACCGCCTGGTGCGCAAGAGCCCCTTCGATTCCGGCGGCCGCCGCCACACCTCCTTCGCCTCGGTGTTCCTGTCACCGGAGGTCGACGACAACTTCGAGGTCGAGATCAACCCGGCGGACCTGCGCGTCGACACCTACCGCTCCAGCGGCGCCGGCGGCCAGCACGTCAACACCACCGACTCGGCGGTGCGCATCACCCACGAGCCCACCGGCATCGTGGTGGCCTGCCAGAGCCAGCGCAGCCAGCACGCCAACCGCGACTTCGCCATGAAGCAGCTCAAGGCGAAGCTGTGGGAACACGAGATGCAGAAGCGCAACGCTGCCAAGCAGGAGGCGGAGGACGCCAAGGCCGACATCGGCTGGGGCAGCCAGATCCGCTCCTACGTGCTCGACGACCAGCGCATCAAGGACCTGCGTACCGGAGTGCAGACCAGCAACTGCGACCGGGTGCTGGATGGCGATCTTGACGCCTTCATCGAAGCCAGCTTGAAGCAGGGGCTATAGCCTGCTGCGCTCGCTGATACGGCGTGGCCCCTCAACTCGAGAGACCCATTGACGACAGTCGACTCCGTTCTCTCGTTGAGGGGCGCCTTGTCTCAGCTTCGCTCGCGCGGCGCTAGTCGCGTTTACAACACCGCATATTGTGACTGCTAACAGGTAGCGAGATGGCCAACCAGAGCTCCTCCCCGGACAGCCCCCAGACCGACGAGAACCGCCTGATCGCCGAGCGCCGGGCCAAGCTGGCGGCGCGCCGCCAGCGTGCCGCCGCCACCGGCGGCAGCGCCTTCCCCAACGATTTTCGCCGTGACAGCCTGGCGGCCGACCTCGCGGCCGAGCTGGGCGAGAGGGACAAGGCGGAGCTGGAGGCGCTGCACCGGCCGGCGGCGGTGGCGGGGCGCATCATGCGCAAGCGCGGCCCCTTCCTGGTGATACAGGACCCCTCCGGCACGATCCAGCTCTACGTCGACAAGAAGGGGCTGGCGGAAGAGGTGCTCGAGGATATCAAGGGCTGGGACATCGGCGACATCGTGGCCGCCCGTGGCCCGGTGCACAAGTCGGGCAAGGGCGACCTCTACGTGATGATGGAGGAGGCCAGGCTCTTGACCAAGAGCCTGCGCCCGCTGCCCGACAAGTTCCATGGCCTGACCGACATGGAGGCGCGCTATCGTCAGCGCTACGTCGACCTGATCATGAACCCCGACTCGCGCAAGGTGTTCGAGACCCGCGCCGGGGTGATCAGCGCCATGCGCCGCTTCTTCGAGGAGCGCGGCTTCATGGAGGTCGAGACCCCCATGCTGCAGCCGATTCCCGGCGGCGCCACCGCGCGGCCCTTCATCACCCACCACAACGCGCTGGACATCGACATGTACCTGCGCATCGCTCCCGAGCTCTACCTCAAGCGCCTGGTGGTGGGCGGCTTCGAGAAGGTCTTCGAGATCAACCGCAACTTCCGCAACGAAGGGCTGTCGACGCGCCACAACCCCGAGTTCACCATGGTCGAGTTCTACCAGGCCCACGCCAACCACCATGACCTGATGGACCTCACCGAGGAGATGCTGCGCGCCGTCGCGCTCAAGGTGCTGGGCACTACCACGGTGGTCAACACCGTGCGCAGCGCCGACGGCGAGGTGCTCGAGAGCTACGAGTACGACTTCGGCCGCCCGCTCAAGCGCATCAGCGTGTTCGACTCGATCCTCGAGTTCAATCCGGACATCCACGCCGAGGCCCTGGCCGACGAGGCCGCCGCGCGGCAGATCGCCGAGCGCCTGGACATCGACGTCAAGGACGGCTGGGGGCTGGGCAAGATCCAGATCGAGATCTTCGAGAAGACCGTCGAGCATCGCCTGAAGGACCCGACCTTCATCACCGACTACCCCACCGAGGTGAGCCCGCTGGCGCGACGCAACGACCGCGACCCCTTCGTCACCGAGCGCTTCGAGTTCTTCGTCGGCGGCCGCGAGATCGCCAACGGCTTCTCGGAGCTCAACGACGCCGAGGACCAGGCCGAGCGCTTCCGCGCCCAGGCGGCGGAGAAGGAGGCTGGCGACCTCGAGGCGATGTACTACGATGCCGACTACGTGCGCGCGCTGGAGTACGGCCTGCCGCCCACCGCAGGCGAGGGCATTGGTATCGACCGCCTCGTCATGCTGTTCACCGACAGCGCCTCGATCCGCGATGTATTGCTGTTCCCTGCCATGCGCCCCGAGGTGGAATGAAGGGCGGAAGTATTGGTAAGCGGCGGCGGTAGCACCCATAATGATCACCGTTTCGACGTCGAGGAGACCGCGATGAAACTGCTCAACCGCTCCGCCCTGAGCGTCAGGCCGACCCGGCACTTCGTGGACTGGATCAACGCCCTGGAACCCACCATGGGGGACGACGACCTCACCCTGTCCGACGTCGAACGTGAAAGCACCGTCTATCTGATTCCCGAGATGGACACCCCGGAAGCGCTCGAGGCCTTCGTGCGCGAGCGCTACCTGGAGATCCTCGAGACCGAACTGCGTGCCTGGGAAGAGGACGAGCGCCAGTGGCCCGAGGCCCTGGACTGGGCGTTGTTCCAGCGTTTCCTGCAGGTCGAGCACAGCTACCTGGCCATCGACCTCGACGACGAGACGGCGCTGGAGATCTCCGAGGTCGACGATTCTCTGCTGCTGGAGACGGATCAGGACTGATTCGCTCCTTCGTTGATCTTCGAGAACCGGCTGCGGCCGGTTTTCTCGTTATGTCACAAGCTCTGATGGGAACCGAATGAGCCGACTCTTCTCCAACCGGCCCGGCGACGACGGCTTGCCGGGCCCCGAGCGACGCCTGGCGGTGCTGGCGCTGATCCTCGGCACCCTGATGGCCGTGGTCGACGTCACCATGGTCAACATCGCGCTGCCTTCCATCGCGCGCGACCTCGAGGTCTCCGACGCCCGCGCGGTCTGGGTCACCAACCTGTTCCAGATCGTCTGCGCCGCCTTCCTGCTGGTATGCGCCTCCTTCAGCGAGATGATCAGCCGGCGCCGCCTCTACGTGGCCGGCCTGGCGCTGTTCGTGCTCGCCGCGCTCGGCGCGGCGCTCTCGCGCAGCCTGGAGTGGCTGCTGGTGTTCCGCGCCCTGCAGGGGCTAGGGGCGGCGGCCACGCTCTCCATCGGCCCGTCGCTCTATCGCTCGATCTTTCCGACCCGCCTGCTGGGCAGCGCGCTGGGGCTCTCCGCCCTGGTGGTGGCGGGCGGTTACGCCGCCGGCCCGGCCCTCGGCGGGCTGATACTCTCGGCGGTCAGCTGGCCCTGGCTGTTCGCGCTGCACCTGCCGCTGGGGCTGGTCTCGCTGTGGCTGGCGTGGCGTGCGCTGCCCCGCGAGAAGGGACGGCGCGGCGGCTTCGACGGCCGCGGGGCGCTGGGCTCGGTGGTCATGCTGGGCAGCTTCTTTCTGGCCATGGACACCCTGGGGCACGGCGCGCCGCTGTGGCAGGCGCTGGCCTGGCTGGCGCTCAGCGTGGTGGCGGGCGGGCTGTTCCTGCGTCGCCAGCGGCGGGCCAGCCATCCGCTGCTGCCGCCACGGCTGTTCCGGGTGCCGCGCTTTCGCCTGGCGGTATCGGCCTCGGGGCTGGCCTTCGTCGGCCAGGGGCTCGCCTTCGTTGCGCTGTCGTTCCTCTACCAGCAGGAGATGGGCCTTTCGCCGCTGCATACCGCCTGGTTGTTCACCCCCTGGCCGCTTGCCATCATGCTGGTCGGGCCCCTGGCCGGCCGCCTGGCCGATCGCCTGAACCCCAGCCTCATGGCCAGCCTGGGGCTGGTGCTGTTGATGCTGGGGCTCGCCTCGCTGGCCCTGCTGCCGCCGGATGCCGGGGTGGTGGACAGCCTGTGGCGCACGGCGCTGTGCGGGATCGGCTTCGGACTGTTCCAGCCGCCCAACAACCGCGAGATGATGACCAGCGCGCCGCGGGAGCTGAGTACCAGCGCCTCGGGGGTGCTCAGCACCACGCGCACCGTGGGCCAGTCCCTCGGCGTGGCCCTGGTGGGTGCCTTCATGGCGACCGGCGCGCCGGTGCAGGCCACCCTGTGGGTCGGATGTCTTGCCTGCCTGCTGGCGCTCGCGGCCAGCCTGGCGCGGGTCTCGCTGGCCGGCGCCGCCCAGGCGGAAAGTCGCGAGACGGCGTCGCAGGTGCAGTCGTCGAGCAAGCGAGTACAATGAACCCTCACCCATGATCGAGGAGCCCTCATGAGCATTCAGGCCGCTATCGAAGAGAAGCTGCAGGCCCTCGAGCCCAGCTACGTGGCGGTGGAGAACGAGAGCCATCGGCATGCCGTGCCTGCCAACTCCGAAACCCATTTCAAGGTGACGGTAGTGTCCGAGCACTTCCAGGGGCTGATGCCGGTGAAGCGCCACCAGCGCCTCTACGCGCTGCTCGCCGACGAACTGGCCGGGCCGGTGCATGCCCTGGCACTGCATCTCTATACGCCCGCGGAATGGGCCTCCCGTGGCGAGGGACGTCCCGACTCGCCCGACTGTCGAGGCGCCGGCGCGTGACCACCGAGCCGCAGCGCCTGCAGTACCTGGAGGCGATGGGACTGACCGCCTGGGTGGCACGCTACCGACTGCCCCATGCGCGGCCGACCGAGGCCTGCGAATGGGAGCTGCCGGAGCGACCGGCCGCCTCGCCGCCGGCGGAGCGGCTGCATGCGCTGCTCGACGAGGCGGATGCCGCGGCGCGTCAGCCACCCCCCACGCCCTCGGCCGTGGAGCCGCCACGGGGCGCGAGCCCCAAGCGCGCCCGCCAGCTGCTGGGCATCGCGCCCGACAGCGAGGCGCCGACGTCCGGCGGGGGCACGACGCCCGCGCCCTCCAGCCCGGCCCAGGAGCCGCTGCGCTTCACCCTGCAGGTGACGAGCCTGGCCGGCCGCTGGCTGGTGATCGTTCCCCGGTCGGCCGCTCCCGAGGCCGCCGAGGCACAGCTGCTGGGCAATCTGCTGCAGGCGGCGGGGATCGGCATCGAGACCCCGTTGACCTTCGAGACGTTCCGCTGGCCACCGATGGACAACCTGCCGGTCGAGGCGCCGCTGGAGGAGGCACGCGAAGGGCTCCAGGCCTTCCTCGAGGGCACGCGCCGGCGGGGGTGGGCGCTCGAGCGGATCCTGGTGTTCGGCCAGGAGGCCACGCTCGACCGCCTGCTCGACGCTACCCAGGGTGATTTCGAGCTGATGGGGCTCGCCGGCTGGCAGGGGCCCGCGCTGGGCGAGCTGGCGCAGAGCGCCGCGGCCAAGCGCGAACTGTGGCCGACCCTGCTGGCGTGGCGTCGGGCCTGGACGCTGCAGGCCGCCGATGGCGATTGAGGTCGGCTTGCGGCGGCTGACGCTCGCCGACCTGGACCGACTGGCGGCGCTGGAAGGCTGCCAGCCGCGCCACTGGTCGCGCGGCCAGCTCGAGGCGGCGCTTCTGGACAGCGAGTGCCGGGTGTGGGGCGCCGAGCTGGGCGAACGGCTCGTGGGCCACGCCGTGATCGCCAGGCTACCCTACGCGGCCGAACTGCAGGCCATGCTGGTGGCGCCGGACATGCGTCGACGCGGCCTGGCGGCGCGGCTGCTGGAGGCGGTGGTCGAGCAGAGCCGGCAGTGGGGCAGCGAGCGGCTGCTGCTCGAGGTCAGGGCGGGCAATGTGCCGGCCATCGCACTCTATCGCCGCGCGGGCTTCGGCGAGGACGGTCGGCGCCGCGGCTATTACCCGCCCCTGGAGGAGGCGGCCGACGCGCACAGGGAGGATGCCGTTCTGATGTCACGCCGGCCTTGAGGCGGCTGGTGCGCTGAAGCCTCAGGACGCACGGCCGGAAACGGCCAGGGCTCAGCCTCGCTCGGCTTCCACCTCGTCGAACTTGCCCAGCAGCGCGGTCAGGCGACGCTCCCACTCCTCGCGCTCCTGCTTCAGCCTGCCGTTTTCCTCGCGCAGCTCCTCGGCTTCCATCTTCAGCAGCTCCAGGGCCTCGACGGCACTGGCCACTTTCTGTTCGAGCCGATTGAAGAGTTCGGTGCTCATCGTGTTCTCCTGAAAAGAGGTCCTGCCGGGGCGGGCCCCTTGCCCGCGCTGAATCCGTTGCGCAGCATCCGTTGCGCAGCGTAACGCCGAGGGCCGCGGCCGGGCAAGCGTAGCCGAACGGCGACGCCGGCTCAGTCGCCGGACGTTGCCAGGCGGCGATAGAGCCGCCCGGTACTGTCGCCGGCGCGCACCTCTCGATGCAGCGTCCAGCTGGCCGGCACGCGCGCCTCGAGCGTCGTCTCGGTTTCCAGGTAGATCCAGGCCTCCGCGGCGAGCCAGCCCCGCTCCAGTCGCTCGCAGCAGGGCTCGGCGAGCCCTTGGCGGAAGGGCGGGTCGAGGAAGACGAGGCTGAAGGCGTCAGCATCGGCCGGGCCGGCGGCGAGAAAGGCGAGGGCGTCGGCCTGCCGCAGCCGCCCCCGCTCGCTGGCGCCGAGGGTGCGCAGATTGTCCTCGAGCGCCCTGGCGACCAGGCCGTCGCGTTCGACGAACAGTGCCTCGCGAGCCCCGCGGGAGAGTGCCTCCAGCCCCAGCGCCCCGGTGCCGGCGAACAGGTCGAGCACGCGAGCCCCCGGCGTGGTTGTGGCCAGCCAGTTGAACAGGGTCTCGCGCACCCGGTCGGGGGTGGGCCGCAGGCCGGGACTGTCGAGCACCGGCAGCAGGCGGCGGCGGAACTCGCCACCGATGATGCGCAGGCGGCCACTGCCCTTGGGTGGGCCGGCCCCCGGGCGGGGGCGTGAGCGAGGGGAGGAGCGGCGACGTGTCATGCGCTCGAATTGTACCCGTCGGCTTGTCCACAGTCATGGTGCGCGGTGTTAGGATGTAGCGATCATTCACCCGTGAGGCTGAATCCCCCCATGTTCGGTTTTTTCAAGCGCAAGAAGCAGCAGGAACAGCAGCAGGAAGAGCACGAGGAGCGGCAGCCGACGCCGACCGAAGCGGAGGACGCGGGCGAGGAGCGGCCGGCAGCGGAGACGGCCGAGGAGCAGGCCTCGGCCGGCGAGGCCGAGCGCGAGTCGGCCGCCGGTGACGGTGATGCGCCGGGCGTCGAGGAGCGCGCCATGGCCGGCCCGGCGGCGGATGCCGCGCTCGATGAGTCCGAGGCGGTCGATGAGCTCGACCGCGAAGAGGAGAACGCGGTGCTGCGCCAGGAGGCGCTGGCCGCCGAGCCCGAGCTTGAGCCCGAGCCTGCTCGCGTGCCGCTGCAGGAGAAGCCCGCCGCCGAGAAACAGGGCTGGTTCGCCCGCATTCGTACCGGCCTGGGCAAGACCCGCGCCAACCTCACCGAGGGCATCGCCGGTCTGTTCCTCGGCAAGAAGCAGATCGACGACGAGCTGATCGAGGACCTCGAGACCCAGCTGCTGATGGCCGACGTGGGCATCGAGGCTACCACCGAGATCATCGACCGGCTCACCGAGCGCGTCTCGCGCAAGGAGCTCAAGGATCCCCAGGCGCTCTATCGCGCCCTGCAGGACGAGCTGACCGTGATGCTCGACGCCGTGGCCAGGCCGCTGGCGCTGCCGGCCAAGGGGGAGGGCCCCTTCGTGATCCTGGTGGTGGGCGTCAATGGCGTGGGCAAGACCACCACCATCGGCAAGCTGACCCAGCGCTTCCAGCGCGAGGGGCGCAGCGTGATGCTGGCTGCCGGCGATACCTTCCGCGCCGCCGCGGTGGAGCAGCTCAAGGTGTGGGGCGAGCGCAACGAGGTGCCCGTCGTCGCCCAGCACACCGGCGCCGACAGCGCCTCGGTGATCTTCGATGCGGTGTCGTCGGCCAAGGCGCGCGGCGTCGACGTGCTGATCGCCGACACCGCCGGCCGGCTGCACAACAAGAGCCACCTGATGGAAGAGCTCAAGAAGGTCCATCGGGTGATGGGCAAGCTCGACGCCAGCGCGCCCCACGAGGTGATGCTGGTGCTCGACGCCGGCACCGGGCAGAACGCGCTGTCCCAGGCCAGCACCTTCAACGAGGCGGTGCCGGTCACCGGTATCACCCTGACCAAGCTCGACGGCACCGCCAAGGGCGGCATCATCTTCGCCCTGGCCAAGCAGCTCGGCACGCCGATCCGCTTCATCGGCGTGGGCGAGGGGCTAGACGACCTGCGCCCCTTCGAGGCGCGTGATTTCGTCGATGCGCTCTTCGATCAGGGCGACGAGGGAGACGCCGCCTCGTCATGATCCTCTTCGAGCATGTGGGGAAACGCTACGGCGGGCGCTTCGAGGCGCTGGCCAACATCGATTTCCGCGTGCGCCGTGGCGAGATGGTGTTTCTCACCGGCCATTCCGGCGCCGGCAAGAGCTCGTTGCTGCGCCTGATCATGCTGCTTGAGCGGCCGACCCGCGGGCGGGTGCTGGTGGCGGGGCATGACATCGGCCGCCTGCACCCCAGCCAGGTGCCGTTCTACCGGCGTCAGGTCGGCGTGGTGTTCCAGGACCACCAGTTGCTCTTCGACCGCTCCATCTTCCACAACGTGGCGCTGCCGCTGGAGATCCGCGGCTTCGACCCGCGCGAAGCCGCGCGCCGGGTGCGGGCGGCGCTGGACAAGGTCGGCCTGCTGCATCGCGAGAAGGCGTTGCCCATCGAGCTCTCCGGCGGCGAGCAGCAGCGGGTGGGCATCGCCCGCGCGGTGGTCAACAAGCCCTCGCTGCTGCTCGCCGACGAACCCACCGGCAACCTCGACCCGCAGCTCTCGGCGGACATCATGGCGCTGTTCGAGGACTTCAACCGCATCGGCACCACGGTGATGATCGCCAGCCACGACCTGGCGCTGATCGCCCGCCTGCGGCACCGCGTGCTGCGCCTGCGCGATGGCCGCCTGGTAGCCGACGAGGAGGCCGCATGAGCCGGCAGCCGCCCGCGCCGCCGCGCGGCGCACGCACTCAGCGCCCCCGCTCCTCCAGTCGCATACGCGGCTGGCTGCGCCACCACCGCGCCATGTGCCTCGACAGCGCCCGGCGGTTGCTGCGCACGCCCATCGGCAGCCTGCTCACCATGCTCGCCATCGCCATCGCCCTGGTGCTGCCGGCGGCGCTGTGGCTGGCGCTGGACAGCGCGCGCCTGCTCGACGCCGAACTGGACGAGAGCGCCACCCTGACCGTCTACCTGGAGCGCCACGTGGATGAGGCCCAGGCCGGGCGCATCGGCGAGGCGGTAGCAGCCCAGGAGGGCGTCGCCCGTACCCGGCCGATCTCGGCCGCCGAGGGCATGGCGGAGTTCCAGCAGGCGCTGGGGCTGGAGGACGCCCTGGAGCGCCTCGAGGACAACCCGCTGCCGGCCAGCATCGTGGTGGTGCCCCTCGACCCGGCCCCCGAGGCGGTGCGCCGGCTGGCCGGCGAGCTCGAGGCGTTGAGCGGCGTCGACGAGGTGCGCCTCGACCTGGCCTGGCTCGAACGCCTGCGCCACCTGGCCGAGCTGGGCAGTCGCCTGGCCCTGGCCCTGGCGGTGCTGTTCGGCCTGGGCGTGCTGCTTGTCGTGGGCAACACCATCCGCCTGGCGGTGGAGAGCCGCCGCCAGGAGATCGAGGTGGTGATGCTGATCGGTGCCACCCACGCCTTCGTGCGTCGCCCCTTCCTCTACAGCGGGGCCTGGTACGGACTCGGCGGCGGCCTGCTCGCCTGTGGCCTGCTGGGGCTCGGCAACCAGTGGCTGGCAGCGCCGGTCAGCGCCCTGGCGGCGAGCTACGGCGCCTCCTTCACGCTGCCGCGGCTGGGGGCGGAGGGCTCGGCAACGCTGCTGTTGTGCAGTACACTATTGGGCTGGCTGGGCGCCTGGATCGCCGTGAGTCGCCACCTCGCGGAGGTGCGGCCGCGATAGGGCCAACCTCCTTGCGACACCCGGCCGCATCCGCTCGCTGGCGACATCGCGCGGCATCTGCCACCCTGTCGCCAGACAGGGAACATTATCGGTTTTCGGCCGTCAAACAAGCGGTTGAAACAGTTATCGGGTTTTTGATGGGCTTTCAGGGAGACAACCTGCTATGAGCACCAGTCTTCTTCCGGTGGGCCAGCTCTCACCGGGGCATGACCTCAACGGGTACATCCAGGCGGTCAACGGCATCCCCATGCTGACCGCCGAGGAAGAGCGCGAACTTGCCTTCCGCCTTCACGACGAAGGCGATCTGGAGGCGGCGCGTCGCCTGGTGCTGTCGCATCTTCGCTTCGTCGTTCACATCGCGCGCAGCTACTCCGGCTACGGTCTGCCCCAGGCCGACCTGATCCAGGAGGGCAACGTGGGCCTGATGAAGGCCGTCAAGCGCTTCGATCCCAACCAGGGCGTTCGCCTGGTCTCCTTCGCCGTGCACTGGATCAAGGCCGAGATCCACGAGTTCGTGCTGCGCAACTGGCGCATCGTCAAGATCGCCACCACCAAGGCCCAGCGCAAGCTGTTCTTCAACCTGCGCAGCGCCAAGAAGCGCCTGGCCTGGCTCAACAACGACGAGGTCGACGCCATCGCCCGCGATCTCGACGTCAAGCCCGAGGTGGTGCGCGAGATGGAAGGCCGCCTGGCGGCTCACGACGCCGGCTTCGACGTCTCGCCGAGCGACGACGAGGATTCCGCCTATCAGGCGCCGGTCCACTACCTGGACGACGACGGCTCCGATCCCGCCGTCCAGCTCGAGGACAGCGACTGGGAGGACGACGCCAACCGTCGCCTCAAGCTGGCACTGGAGGCGCTGGACGAGCGCTCTCGCGACATTCTTCAACAGCGCTGGTTGGCCGACGACAAGGCCACGCTGCACGACCTGGCCGATGTCTACGGCGTCTCCGCCGAGCGCATTCGCCAGCTCGAGAAGAACGCCATGAAGAAGATCCGTCAGCAACTGGGCGACACCCTGGCTGCCTGAGTGCCCTCCCGGCCCTGCCAAGGCCCCACGCAGAAGCCCCGGCTCAGCGAGCCGGGGCTTCTGCGTGGCAAGGCGGGGTCTAGGCGCTTTGCGTGACCGGCGTGCGCAGCAGCTGTGCCGAGAGCAGCGCCCACTGGTCGTCCCAGTGCTCGGTGGGGCGACGCTGGAAGTCGCTGCGCACGTACTGGGAGATCCGCCCCTCCGCCATGGCGATCAGCAGGTTGGCGGAAGCCGACACCGTCAGCACGGTGCGCCTTCGCTCGCGCAGTTCGGCTTCGCGCAGGACCTGCTTGAGCTGGGTCTCCAGGCGCTCGAAGAGCTGATGGATGCGCAGCCTGAGCCGGGCGGTCTCGCCGGTCAGCACGTCGCCCTCGAGCAGGCGCGACAGCCCCGGGTTCTTCTCGGCGAAGGCCAGCAGCAGGGTGAGAATCTGCCCGCAGCGTGGCACGGCCTCGTGTACCTCGTCGAGGATCCGGCTGATGCGCTCGAACAGGGTCTCCTCGATAAACGAGATCAGCCCCTCGAACATCCGCGCCTTGCTCGGGAAATGGCGGTAGAGTGCGGCTTCGGATACCCCCACCTGGCGGGCCAGCGCCGCGATGGTGATGCGCTTGCCGCTGTCTTCCTCCAGCATCAGGGCGAGCGCCTGCAGGATCTGCTCGCGCCGGCTGGACGTCTGTGTTGCCTGCGTCATGTTGGAATGTGTCTTCTGGTTATTGGGTGGCCGGGGCCGCTCGCCCTGTGACGGGCACAGGGCAAGCAGACCCTCAGGCGCTGTCGTTCCCTTGCTGCTCGGCATCGGTGATCAGGGTGCCGACCCCGGCGTTGGTGAAGATTTCCAGCAGCGTGGCGTGAGGCACGCGACCGTCGATGATGTGCGCGCTGCGCACGCCCCCCTTCACGGCGTCGAGCGCGCAGCGGATCTTGGGCAGCATACCACCATGGATGGTGCCGTCGGCGATCAATGCATCCACCTGGGCGGTGGTCAGCCCGGTGAGGACCTCGCCCTCGGCGTTCATCAGGCCGGCCACGTTGGTCAGCAGCATCAGCTTCTCCGCCCCCAGCGCCTCGGCCACCTTGCCCGCCACCAGGTCGGCATTGATGTTGTAGCTGTGGCCCTTGGCATCGACCCCGATGGGTGCGATTACCGGGATGAAGTCCCGCTCGGCGAGCATCTCGATCAGGTCGGTGGAGACGTGCTCGACCTCGCCCACGTGGCCGATGTCGATGATCTCGGGGGCGGTCATCTCCGGCGTCTTGTGCTCCACCTTGAGCTGGCGGGCACGAATCTGGGCGCCGTCCTTGCCGGTGAGGCCGATGGCCTTGCCGCCACACTGGTTGATCAGGTTGACGATGCCCTTGTTGACCAGCCCGCCGAGGACCATCTCCACCACGTCCATGGTCTGCGAATCGGTGACCCGCATGCCGTTGACGAAGCGCGACTCGATCTGCAGCTTGGCCAGCAGGTCACCGATCTGCGGCCCGCCGCCGTGCACCACCACCGGGTTGATGCCCACCTCCTTCATCAGCACCATGTTGCGTGCGAAGGAGTCGATCAGGGTGTCCTCGGTCATGGCGTTGCCGCCGTACTTGACGACGACGGTCTTGCCGGAGAAGCGCTGGATGTAGGGAAGCGCCTCGGAGAGCACTTCCACCACCAGCCGCGGGTCGCGAGTCGTTTCGGTCATGGTCCTTCCTCAGGGATACGTAAACGCCGTCGTCAGCTCGGCAGCGTCAGCGCCGGGTCGACCTGCTCGAGGGCGTCGGCAAAGCGGTTGCGGATGCGTTCGAGCGCCGCATCGCTCTTGCCCTCGAAGCGCAGTACCAGCACCGGGGTGGTATTGGAGGCGCGGCACAGGCCCCAGCCGTCGGGGTAGTCGACGCGGATGCCGTCGAGGGTGGTCTTGACGCCATCGTCGCCGAAGTCGCCCTCGCGAGCGAGCCTGTCGACCAGCTCGAACTTGTTCTCGTCGGTCACGTGCACGTTGATCTCGGGGGTGCCGATGTCCTGCGGGTAGCGGGCGAAGAAGGTGTCCGCGTCCTCCTCCTGCTTGGACAGGATCTCCAGCAGCCGGGCGGCGCCGTAGAGGCCGTCGTCGAAGCCGTACCAGCGCTCCTGGAAGAAGATGTGGCCGCTCATCTCGCCGGCGAGCGCGGCGCCGGTCTCCTTCATGCGTGCCTTGATCAGCGAGTGGCCGGTGCGCCACATCTCCGGCGTGCCGCCGGCCCGCTCGACCACGCTCGCCAGGTTGCCGGTGCACTTGACGTCGAAGATCACCCGGGCGCCGGGGTTGCGTGCCAGCATGTCCTCGGCGAAGGCCATCATCAGGTGGTCGGGATAGATCAGCTCGCCGCGCGGCGTGACCACGCCGAGGCGGTCGCCGTCGCCGTCGAAGGCCAGGCCGATGTCGGCGCCGGTCTCCTTCACCGCGCGCATCAGGTCCTGCAGGTTCTCCACCTTGCCCGGGTCGGGGTGGTGGTTGGGGAAGTTGCCGTCGATCTCGGCGAACAGTGGCACGGTCTCGGCGCCGAGCCGCTCGATCAGCTTGGGGCCCAGCTCGCCTGCCACGCCGTTGCCGCAGTCGACCACCGCCTTGATCGGGCGCTCGAGCCTGATGTCGCCGACGATGCGCTCGAGGTAGGCGTCACGCACGTCCTCCTGGTGCACGCTGCCGCGACCTTCGGCCAGGTCGCCGGACGCGATGCGCTCGTACAGCGCGGTGATCGCCTCGCCCGAGAGCGTCTCGCCGCCCAGCACGATCTTGAAGCCGTTGTAGTCCGGCGGGTTGTGGCTGCCGGTGACCATCACCCCCGAGGCGGTGCCCTCCAGGAGGTGAGTGGCGAAGTAGAGCACCGGGGTGGGCACCATGCCGATGTCGATCACGTCGCGCCCGGCGGCGGTCAGGCCCCGCATCAGCGCCTCGCTGAGTCGGGGGCCGGAGAGGCGGCCGTCGCGGGCCACCACCACGGTGGATTCGTTGCGCGCCGCGGCTTCCGAGCCGATGGCCCGGCCGATCTGCTCGACGGTCGCCTCGGTCAGCGTATCGTCGACGATGCCGCGGATGTCGTAGGCGCGAAAGATGGAGGCCGGTACGCTGCTGTTCTTGACTTGGCTCATAGCGGTTCCTTGTCAGACAGTGATGGTTTCATGGGTTCAGGTTGCGAACGCGCTGCCGGTCGGTCCCGCTCCCTGGGGCGCTCGGCAGCGACGCGTCGTGCCTCAATGGCGGCCGGAGCTGCCGAAGCCGCCTTCGCCGCGCGGGCTGGCCTCGAAGTCCTCGACGACCTCCAGCTCGGCCTGCACCACCGGCACCAGCACGTACTGGGCCAGGCGTTCGAAGGGCTCCAGCACGAAGGGAGCCGTGCCGCGGTTCCAGGTCGAGATCATCAGCTCGCCCTGGTAGTCGGAATCGATCAGCCCGACCAGGTTGCCGAGCACGATGCCGTGCTTGTGGCCCAGCCCCGAGCGCGGCAGGATCAGCCCGGCCAGGCCCGGGTCGCCGATATGGATGGCGAGTCCCGTGCGAACCAGCTCGCACTGGCCGGGCGCGAGGGTCAGCGGCGCGTCGAGCAGGGCGCGCAGGTCCATCCCGGCGGAGCCCAGGGTGGCGTAGCGGGGCATGTAGTCGTGCAGCCGCTCGTCGAGCAGCTTGACCGCCAGCCGCGGTCGGGTAAGGGGCCTGGCTTGTCCGGATTCGGGCATGGTCGCTCCGTGGGGTTGGCTGATGTCTGGATGCCGGTGTTCAGTGTACGGGGCGCGAGGCGAGGCAGCCGAGGGCGCGTTCGATCACGGCCCGGGCCAGCTCGGTCTTGGGCTGTGGCGGCAGGTTCGCGCCGCCTTCACCGTCGCCGTCGCGCCACAGCAGCAGGGCGGCGTTGTCGTCGGCGCCGAAGCCGAGCCCGGCGCTGGAGACGTCGTTGGCGACGATCATGTCCAGCCGCTTGCGCTCTAGCTTGTCGCGGGCATAGGCCTCGAGATCGCGGGTCTCGGCGGCGAAGCCCACCACCAGGGGGCGCCCCCCCGCCGCGTCGCGCGCCTTGGCGATATCGGCAACGATATCGGGGTTCTTGATCAGCTTCAGGGTCAAGGCGTCCTCGCCCTCGGTCTTCTTGATCTTGTGCTCCGCCACGGCCTCGGCGCGGTAGTCGGCCACCGCGGCGCAGCCGATGAAGATGTCGCACTCGGCCGCCAGCCGCTGGCTCGCCGCGTGCATCTGCCGCGCCGTCTCCACGTCGGTACGCTCGACTCCCTCGGGCGTCGGCAGGTTCACCGGGCCGCTGATCAGGCTGACCCGGGCACCGAGTTCTGCCGCCGCGGCGGCCAGAGCGAAACCCATCTTTCCCGAGCTGTGATTGGAGAGGTAGCGCACCGGGTCGAGGGGCTCGCGGGTGGGACCGGCGGTGATGACGACATGCAGGCCCCGGGCCGGCGCGTCCGCGGAGGGCGGGGCCTGGCCGTGCACTGCGGCGCTGGGCGCCTGGATGAGTGCGGCCACGATCGCCTCGGGCTCGAGCATGCGCCCGGGGCCGACATCGCCGCAGGCCTGGTCGCCGCTGGCCGGCCCCAGCAGCCGCCAGCCATCCTGGGCAAGGCGCTCGGCGTTGCGCCGGGTGGCCGCGTGGCGCCACATGGCCTGATTCATGGCCGGCGCCAGGACCTTCTCGGCCTCGCTGGCCAGGCACAGGGTGGTCAGCAGGTCGTCGGCCATGCCCTGGGCCAGACGCGCCATCAGGTCGGCGGTGGCCGGGGCGATCAGGATGACGTCGGCCCAGCGCGCCAGCTCGATGTGCCCCATCCCGGCTTCGGCCTCGGGGTCGAGCAGCGAGGTGCGTACCGGCTCGCCGCTGAGCGCCTGCAGCGTCAGCGGCGTGATGAAGGCCTGGGCGCCCTCGGTCATGACCACGCGCACCTCGCAGCCCGCCTGCTTGAGCAGTCGGGCGAGCTGGGCGCTCTTGTAGGCGGCGATGCCGGCGCTGATGCCGAGCAGGATGCGCCGGCCGACGAGCCGATTGACGGTCTGCGTAGTCATGACGATTTCCTGGACTGTAACCCGACCGCCTACCTTACCATTGCCGTTGAAGTTGCGCAGCCGCGGCCTTTCGGCTGCGTCGGTTACAATGGCTGACTTCGATGACCCATGGAAAGCGTAGCAAGGAGACAGCGGATGTCGATTCGTGACTGGCCGGAGGGCGAGCGCCCGCGGGAGAAGCTGCTGGCGCTGGGCGCCGAGGCACTGTCGGATGCCGAGCTGCTGGCGATCTTCCTGCGCGTGGGGGTGGCGGGGCGCTCGGCGGTGGACCTGGCCCGCGACCTGCTGGGGGCGTTCGGCGGCCTGCGTCAGCTGCTCGAGGCCGACCAGGCGCGCTTCTGCGCCGAGCGCGGCCTGGGCGCGGCCAAGTTCGTGCAGCTGCAGGCGACCCTCGAGCTGTCGAAGCGCCACCTGGCCGCCCAGCTCGCCCGGGGCAACGCGCTGACCTCGCCGACCCTGGTGCGTGCCTACCTGGCGACCCAGCTGCGCCACCTCGGTCACGAGGAGTTCGCCGCGCTGTTCCTCGACACCCAGCATCGCGTGATCCGCTTCGAGTCGCTGTTCCGCGGCACGCTGGACAGCGCCTCGGTCTACCCCCGCGAGGTGGCGCGACGCGCGCTGGAGCTGGGCGCCGGCGCGATCATCTTCGCCCACAACCATCCCTCGGGCGTGGCCGAGCCGAGTGACGCCGACCGGCGCATCACCGAGCGGCTGCGCGAGGCGCTGGGACTGTTCGAGATCCGCGTGCTGGACCACTTCGTGGTCGGCGATGGGGAGGTCGTATCTTTTGCAGAGAGAGGGTGGCTTTAGGCGGCAGGAAAGGTAGAATACGCGGCTACTTGTTGCCTGTAGGGGCGCACTCTGCTATAAAGTGCAGCCTTTGAATTCCCTTGGGTCAAATGACAACGGGGTCGTTCCCGGTTTGCCCGACAGGTTTTGAACACACAGGTTTGACCACCTGGCCAAGCGGTTGGAGGCTCCCATGTCCAAAGTATGTCAGGTTACCGGCAAGCGCCCGGTGACTGGTAACAACGTTTCACACTCCCAGCGCAAGACCCGTCGTCGTTTCTTGCCGAACCTGCACACCCACCGTTTCTGGGTGGAGTCCGAGAACCGCTTCGTCAAGCTGCGGGTCTCCTCCAAGGGGATGCGCATCATCGACAAGAAGGGCATCGACGCGGTGCTCAGCGACATCCGCAAGCGCGGCGAAGCCGTCTAAGCGACCAGATCAGGGAGTAAGCAGCCATGCGTGACAAGATCAAGCTGGTGTCCAGTGCCGGTACCGGTCACTTCTACACCACCGACAAGAACAAGCGGAACACCCCCGACAAGCTCGAATTCAAGAAATTCGACCCGGTCGTCCGCAAGCACGTGATGTACAAGGAAGCCAAGATCAAGTAAGCCGATCCGGCGCCCGCCGCTGGCGACGGGCGTGCTTGGCGGCTTGACGGCTTCCCGCCGCAGGTAGCAAGACCTGTCCTCCTGAACCCGGCCATGCGGTCGGGTTCAGGCGTATCTATTTCCCGGATATTTCCTCGCCATGCCCGAGCTTCCCGAAGTCGAGACCACCCGGCGCGGCATCGCTCCCCACGTGGAGGGGCGCGAGATCGTCGAGGCGATCGTGCGCCAGCCGCGCCTGCGCGTGCCGGTGCCCGACGATTTCGTCGAGCGCCTGGTGGGTTCTCGCATCGGCACCCTGGCGCGCCGCGCCAAGTACCTGCTGCTGCCGGTCGAGACCGGGGACGAGGGAGCGAGGGAAGGCGCCGGCAGCCTGATCTGGCACCTGGGCATGTCGGGCAGCCTGCGCATTGCCCGGCTGGGCGAGCTGCCCAGGAAGCACGACCACATCGACCTGGTGTTCGATGACGGCGCCATCCTGCGCTATCACGACCCGCGCCGCTTCGGCTTCGTCGACTGGCTGGCGGGCAGCGCCGAGCGCGACCCGCGACTGGCCAGCCTGGGGCCCGAGCCGCTGTCGGAGGCCTTCGACGGCGAGCGGCTCTATCGGCTCTCGCGCGGCCGGCGCATGGCCGTGAAACCGTTTCTGATGGACAATGGCGTGGTGGTGGGCGTAGGCAACATCTACGCCAGCGAGGCGCTGTTCCTGGCCGGCATCGATCCGCGCCGGGCGGCGGGGCGCATTTCCCGCGAGCGCTACGAGCGCCTGGCCGAGGCGATCCGCGAGGTGCTCGCCGCGGCCATCACCCAGGGCGGCACCACCCTGCGCGACTTCGTCAGCGGCACCGGCGAGCCGGGCTATTTCAAGCAGCGCCTCAACGTCTACGGCCGTCACGGCCAGGGCTGCCGGCGCTGCAACGGCGAGCTGCGGCTGGTGACGCTGGGCCAGCGGGCCAGCGTGTTCTGCCCCTCTTGCCAACGATGACTTCCATTCCACGAGACCCACCATGACCCAGACCCTGCGCCTCAAGAAGAACGCCGACCGCCGCCTCAAGGCCGGTCACCTGTGGCTCTATTCCAACGAGGTCGACACCGAGGCCACGCCGCTCAAGGGCCTCGAGCCGGGCGGCCAGGTGGTGGTCGAGGCTGCCAATGGCAAGGCCATGGGCGTCGCCTACGTCAACCCCAACTCGCTGATCTGCGCCCGGGTGGTGTCGCGCGACCCCAACATGCGTCTCGACCGCTCGCTGCTGGTGCACCGCTTCAACCAGGCCCTGGCGCTGCGCCAGCGCCTCTACGCCAAGCCGTTCTACCGGCTGGTGCACGGCGAGGGCGACCTGCTGCCGGGGCTGGTGGTGGACCGCTTCGACGAGGTGCTGGTGGTGCAGCTCAATACCCTGGGCATGGAGCGCCTGGCCGAGGAGGTGGTCGCCGCGCTCGACAAGGTGCTCTCACCGCGGGTCATCGTGTTCAAGAACGACTCCTCCGGGCGGCGCCAGGAGCAGCTCGAACGCCAGGTCACCGTGGCCAAGGGCGAACTCGACGGCCCGGTGGCGATGGAGGAGAACGGCGTGCGCTTCCACGTGCCGGTGCTCGACGGCCAGAAGACCGGCTGGTTCTACGACCATCGTGCCAACCGTGCCTGGCTCAACGGCCTGGTGGCCGGCAAGCGGGTGCTGGACCTGTTCAGCTACGTCGGCGGCTGGGGGGTGCAGGCAGCGGCCCATGGCGCCAGCGAGGTGCTGTGTGTCGACGCCAGCGCCCAGGCCCTGGAACGGGTGGCCGAGAACGCTGCCCTGAACGGCCTGCACGAGCAGGTGGCGGTGGGCGAGGCCGACGCCTTCGAGGCGCTGGCGGCGCTCAAGGCCGACGGCGAGCAGTTCGACGTGGTGATCCTCGACCCGCCGGCCTTCATCAAGAAGCGCAAGGACATCCCCAACGGCGAGCGCGCCTACGCCCGGCTCAACCGCGAGGCGATGCGCCTGCTCGGCCGCGACGGCCTGCTGCTCAGCGCCTCCTGCTCCATGCACCTGGCCCCGGAACGCCTGGTGGACGTGGTGCGCGGTGCGGTGCGGCATCAGGATCGCCACGGCCAGGTGGTCTACCAGGGCCACCAGGCGCCGGATCACCCGGTACACCCGGCGATTCCCGAGACGGCCTACCTGAAGGCGCTCGGGGTTCGCGTCTTCCGCGGCTGAGCCAGCCGGCGCTGCGCTCGCCCCATGGCAAACCGGTGCAGATGAACTACGTTCGCGTCTTCGCCCACTCCAATACGCTGCTGGTCAGCCACGTGCGCAACGTGCTGGCCGCAGCGGGTATTCCCGTGGAGCTGCGCAACATGGTGCTGGGTGGCGGCGCCGGTGAGCTGCCGCTGGGGGAGTGCGAGCCCGAGGTATGGGTGGCCGCGCACAATCGCGAGCGTTCCGAGGACTTGATTCGTCGAGCCATGGCAGGGGAGAGCATGGCCCCCGACTGGACCTGCCCCACCTGTGGCGAGCGGCTGGAGGGAGTGTTCGACGCCTGCTGGCGCTGCAGTACCACGGAGGCGTAAAGCGACAGGGAGAGTAGACATGTCACCGCAGTGGGATCTTCCCGACCCGTTCGTCATCGAGCTCGAGGTGGCCGCCTCGGCCATCGACGAATACGGCCACGCCAACAATGCCGAGTACCTGCGCTGGGTCGAACGGGTGAGCTGGGCCCATTCGCAGCATCTCGGCCTCGACCTGGCCCGCTATCGCGCGCTCGACCGCGCCATGGCGGTACATCGTCACGAGCTCGACTACCTGGCGCCGGCCTTCCAGGGCGAGCGCCTGCAACTGGCGACCTGGATCGTCGGTTGCGACGGCCGCCTCACCCTGACGCGACGCTTCCAGCTCGTTCGCCCCGCCGATGATCGCACCCTGCTGCGGGCACGCACCCGCTTCGCCTGCATCGAGCTCTCCACGGGCCGGCCGCGGCGCCTGCCCGCGGAGTACGTGGCGGTCTACGGCGGGGCGCTCATTGTCGAATGAGGCCAGGATTTTTTCGTCATTTGCCTGGAGCAAATGCCGATTTTCTTCTGGCAAGCAGAATTTCTCGTATTTTTGCCGTTCTTTCTCGAAGGCGCTTCATGTTTGGTCTGTCTGTGCTGTAATTCGCCTGTCTTACCCTAACAATAGGCGTTGAACGCTCAGGAGGTGTGCCATGAAGATCGCCGTGCCGAAGGAAATCAAGAACCATGAATATCGCGTCGCCCTGACCCCCACGGGAGCGCGGGAACTGGCGGCACGCGGCCACTCGGTCACCGTCCAGGCCGGCGCCGGCGAGGGCGCGGGCTTTACCGACGCCGACTTCGAGGCGGCCGGCGCCCGGCTCGAGGTCAGCGTGGACGCCCTCTGGGCCGACGCGGAGCTGATCCTCAAGGTCAAGGAGCCGCAGGCGGAGGAGGTGGCGCGCCTCGCGCGCGGTCAGACCCTGTTCACCTACCTGCACCTGGCCGCCGAGGAGAAGCTGACCCGCGGCCTGATGGAGAGCGGCGCCACCTGCATCGCCTACGAGACCGTCACCGACCGCCAGGGCGGCCTGCCGCTGCTGGCACCCATGAGCACCGTGGCCGGGCGCATGGCCATCCAGGCCGGCGCGCACAGCCTGGAGAAGGCCCAGGGCGGCTCCGGCGTGCTGCTGCCCGGCGTGCCCGGCGTGGCCCCCGGCAAGGTCGCCGTGATCGGCGGCGGCGTGGTGGGCGAGAACGCCGCACGCATGGCGCTGGGCCTGGGCGCCGAGGTCTCGGTGCTCGACAAGTCGATCCCGCGCCTCGAGGTGCTCGACGACCGCTACCAGGGCCGCATGAAGACCGTCTTCTCCACCGCCGACGCCATCGACGAGGCGGTGCGCGAGTGCGACCTGATCGTGGGCGCCGTGCTGATCCCCGGCGCCGCCGCACCCAAGCTGATCACCCGTGCGATGCTGGCCGACATGAAGCCCGGCAGCGTGCTGGTGGACGTCGCCATCGACCAGGGCGGCTGCTTCGAGACCAGCAAGCCCACCACCCACGCCGAGCCGACCTACGTGGTCGACGGCATCGTCCACTACTGCGTGGCCAACATGCCGGGCGCGGTGGCGCGCACCTCGACCCAGGCGCTGACCAACGCCACCCTGCCGTTCGTCATCGCCCTGGCCGACAAGGGCTGGAAGCGGGCGCTGGCCGACGATGCCCACTTCCTGCCCGGGCTCAACGTCCACGACGGTCAGGTCACCTATCGCGCCGTGGCCGAGGCCTTCGGCCTTGAGAGCGTCGATCCCGCCAGCCTGATACGGTGAGAGCGGCGCCGGGGGCGGTCGCCTTGACCGCCCCCTCGCGTTACCATAGCGGGCATTTCCGCTAGCAGAGTCCGCTTTCCCATGAGTGCAGCCTCCCAGAAGACCCGCGTTCTCACCGGCATCACCACCACCGGCACGCCCCACCTGGGCAACTACGTCGGCGCCATCAAGCCGGCCATCGCCGCGAGCCAGGACCCCAGCGTGCAGTCCTACTACTTCCTTGCCGACCTGCATGCGCTGATCAAGTGCCAGGACCCCCAGCGGGTGCAGGAGTCGCGCCTGGAGATCGCCGCCACCTGGCTGGCCCTGGGGCTCGACACCGACAACGCCATCTTCTACCGCCAGTCGGACATTCCCGAGATTCCCGAGCTGACCTGGATGCTCTCCTGTGTCTGCGCCAAGGGGCTGATGAACCGCGCCCACGCCTACAAGGCGGCGGTGGCCGAGAACGAGGCCGCCGGCAACCAGGATCCCGACAAGGGCATCACCATGGGCCTGTTCGGCTATCCGGTGCTGATGGCCGCCGACATCCTCATGTTCAACGCCCACAGGGTGCCGGTGGGTCGCGACCAGATCCAGCACATCGAGATGGCCCGCGACATGGGCGGGCGCTTCAACCACCTCTACAAGGGCGACTTCTTCACCCTGCCCGAGGCGGTGGTAGACGACGAGGTAGCGGTGCTGAACGGCCTCGACGGGCGCAAGATGTCGAAGAGCTACAACAACACCATCCCGCTGTTCGTCGCCGAGAAGAAGCTGCTCAAGCTGGTGCGCAAGATCAAGACCAACTCGCTGGAGCCCGGCGAGCCCAAGGAACCGGAAGGCTGCACCCTGTTCCAGATCTACGCCGCCTTCGCCACTCGCGACGAGCACGAGGCGATGCGCCTCGAGTACGCGAACGGCATTGGCTGGGGCGAGGTCAAGAACCGCCTGTTCGAGCTTCTCGATGCGCAGCTGCGCGAGCCTCGCGAGCGCTACCAGGCGCTGATGGAGGATCCGGGGCATATCGAGAGCGTGCTGCGCAAGGGGGCCGAGCGCGCGCGCGCCGAGGCCGCGCCGTTCATGGACAGGTTGCGCCATGCCGTGGGGCTGGGCCGCTTCGTGTGACCCGCAGCAGCCGTGACCCTGCAGGGCGCCTTCGGGCGCCCTGTCGCGTCATGGCCGCCACCTGGCGCAGCTCGCTGGAACTTGCCACCCTACAGGAGCGGAGCCACAGGAGGAGTCTCATGACGACGGCACTGGATGCGAAACGACCGCGGCGGATCTCCGGGGCGCTGGGCGCGCTGCTGCTGGCGGGCGCACTGCTGGTGGGCCTGGCCTACGGCACGCGCCTGGGGCTGCTGATGATCGTCGGGGCGCTGCTCGGCGTCTCCCTCTATCACGCCGCCTTCGGCTTCACCGCCGCCTGGCGGGTCTTCATCAGCGAACGTCGCGGACGCGGGCTGCGCGCCCAGATGGCGATGCTGGCCATCGCCGTGCTGCTGTTCTTCCCCGCGCTGGGCGCGGGCGGCCTGTGGGGCCAGGAGGTGACCGGCTTCGTCTCGCCCATCGGCGTCTCGGTGGTGGTCGGTGCCTTCCTGTTTGGCGTCGGCATGCAGCTGGGCGGCGGTTGTGCCTCGGGCACCCTGTTCACCGCCGGCGGCGGCAATGCGCGCATGGCGATCACGCTACTCTTCTTCATCGTCGGCTCGCTGATCGGTTCCGCCCACTTCGGCTGGTGGATGTCGCTGCCGGCCTTCGCGCCGGTATCGCTCGTCGATGCTTTCGGTGCGGGCGGCGGCATCGCCGTGAGTCTGGCGCTGTTCGGTGGCATTGCCGTCTTCAGCGTGCTGCTGGAGAAGCGCCGTCATGGCCGGCTGGAGGAGGCCCCCCGGCCCAACCTGAGCGAGGGGCGCTGGCTCACCGGGCCCTGGCCGTTGCTGCTCGGCGCGGTGGCGCTGGCGCTGCTCAACTTCGCTACCCTGGCGCTGGCCGGCCGGCCTTGGGGCATCACCTCGGCCTTCGCGCTATGGGGGGCCAAGGTCTACGAGCTGCTCGGCGGTGACGTCAGCGCCTGGGCCTACTGGCAGAACCCCGACAACGCCGCGGCCCTCGAGGCCAGCGTGTGGAGCGACATCACCACGGTGATGAACCTGGGCATCATCCTCGGCGCCATGGTGGCCGCCACCCTGGCCGGACGCTTCGCCCCGACCCTGCGCATCCCGCTCGGTTCGGTGCTCGCGGCGGTGATCGGCGGGCTGCTGCTGGGCTACGGCGCCAGGCTGGCCTTCGGCTGCAATATCGGCGCCTACTTCAGTGGCATCGCCTCGGGCAGCCTGCATGGCTGGGTGTGGCTGGTGGCGGGATTCACCGGCAACATGGTCGGGGTGCGGCTGCGCCCGTGGTTCTTCGACCGACCGCCAGGCGACAGGACGCGGGCCAAGGTGAGCTGAGGCGCCATCGTGGCGGAGGCGTGGTAGAGTTGGCGCGAAGGCGCCAGCAGAGCGCTTACGGCCCGGTTCCAGTCACCGTATCGAGACAAGAGATGCCCAACGAAAGCAAACGTCCACTCTATATTCCCTACGCGGGTCCTTCGCTGCTCGAGATGCCACTGCTCAACAAGGGCAGCGCCTTCTCCCGCGAGGAACGCCTCGAGTTCAACCTGATCGGGCTGTTGCCACAGAACGTGGAGTCCATCGAGGAACAGGCCGAGAGGGCCTATCGCCAGTACCAGCAGTGCCACAGCGACCTGGACAAGCATATCCACCTGCGCGCGATCCAGGACGACAACGAGACGCTCTACTATCACCTGGTCATGCAGCACCTCGAGGAGATGCTGCCGATCATCTACACCCCGACGGTGGGACAGGCCTGCGAGGAGTTCTCCAACATCTACCGCAGCCACCGCGGCCTGTTCGTCAGCTATCCCGACCGCGAGCGCATGGACGATATCCTGCGCAGCGCCACCAAGGACAAGGTCAAGGTGATCGTGGTGACCGACGGCGAGCGGATCCTCGGCCTCGGCGACCAGGGCATCGGCGGCATGGGCATCCCCATCGGCAAGCTGGCGCTGTATACGGCCTGCGGCGGCATCAGCCCCGCCTACACGCTGCCGATCATGCTCGACGTGGGCACCAACAACCAGGCCCTGCTCGACGATCCCATGTACATGGGCTGGCGCCACCCGCGCATCTCCCAAGAGGAGTACGACGCCTTCCTCGAGGACTTCATCGCCGCGGTCAAGCGCCGCTGGCCCAACGTCCTGCTGCAGTTCGAGGATTTCGCCCAGGCCAACGCGGTGCCACTGCTGGAGCGCTACCGCGACCAGCTGTGCTGCTTCAACGATGACGTGCAGGGCACCGCCGCCGTCGCCGTGGGCACCCTAATGGCGGCCTGCCAGGCCCGCGACGAGACCATCGCCGACCAGCGCGTGGTGTTCGTCGGCGCCGGTTCCGCCGGCTGCGGCATCGCCGAGCAGGTGGTGGTGGCGATGCAGGCCGAGGGGCTCTCCGAGAAGGAGGCGCGCCGCCGGGTCTTCATGGTCGACCGCGATGGCCTGGTGACCGCCGACCAGCCGTGGCTGCGCGACTTCCAGCGCCGCCTGGCCCATGACCCCGAGCTGGTGGCGGGGTGGCAGGACCAGTCGCTGCTGGAGGTGGCGCGCCATATCCAGCCCACGGTGCTGATCGGCGTCTCGGGCCAGCCGGGGCTCTTCTCCGAGGCGGTGATCCGTGCCATGCACGCCGGCTGCGAGCGCCCGGTGATCATGCCGCTCTCCAACCCCACCTCGCGCGTCGAGGCGACTCCCAGCGATGTCCTTCACTGGACCGACGGCCAGGCGCTGGTGGCCACCGGCAGCCCCTTCCCGCCGGTGGAATACGACGGCAAGCGCTACCCCATCGCGCAGTGCAACAACGCCTACATCTTCCCCGGCATCGGTCTCGGGGTGGTGGCCAGCGGCGCCCGGCGAATCACCGATACCATGCTGATGACCGCGTCGCGGGCGCTGGCGCGCGAGGCGCCGCTGGTCAAGGAGGGCGAAGGGGCACTGCTGCCCGCGCTATCGCAGATTCGCGAGTTGTCCAGGGCAATCGCCTTCGAGGTCGCCGCCCAGGCCCAGCAGGAGGGCGTGGCGCTGCGCACCGACGGCATCAAGCTGCGACAGGCCATCGAGCGCAGCAGCTGGACGCCGGTGTACCGGCACTACCGCCGCCGGGCGTTCTGATAGTGGACTGATTCATTACTGCGCTCGACGACCCACAGGGATGTGGGAAGTGCGTTGGTTCGTCGGGAGCGAACCTGGCCAGCGTATCTTGGCTCGTGACATGAATCAGCAGCACCATGCCACACACCATGACAAAGGCTCTGCCGGTTACCGACAGAGCCTTTCGCTTGAGCACGGTATGAAGGGAAGGACTTACGCCGCGCCGATCATCCGCCGCAGCACATAGTGGAGGATGCCGCCGTGGCGGTAGTACTCCAGCTCGTTGGCGGTGTCGATGCGGCACAGGGCCTCGATGCGCTTCTCGCCCTTGTCGCTCTTGATGGTCACCGTCACCTTGCCGCCCGGGGTGAGGTCGGCCAGCCCCTCGATCGAGATCGTCTCGTCGCCGGTCAGGCCGAGGCTCTTGCGATCCTCGCCCTCGGGGAACTGCAGCGGCACCACGCCCATGCCGATCAGGTTGGAGCGGTGGATGCGCTCGTAGGACTCAGCGAGCACCGCGCGCACGCCGAGCAGGCGCGTGCCCTTGGCCGCCCAGTCCCGCGACGAGCCGGTGCCGTACTCCTTGCCGGCTATCACCACCAGGGGCGTGCCCTTCTCCTGGTACTTCATGGCGGCGTCGTAGATCGCCATCTGTTCGCCCGAGGGCACGTGGCGGGTCTCGCCGCCGACCACGCCGTCGAGCATCTCGTTGCGGATGCGCACGTTGGCGAAGGTGCCGCGCATCATCACCTCGTGGTTGCCGCGCCGCGAGCCGTAGGAGTTGAAGTCCACCGGCTTGATGCCGCGCGCCTGCAGGTAGCGACCGGCGGGGCTGTCGGGCTTGATGGCGCCGGCCGGCGAGATGTGGTCGGTGGTCACCGAGTCACCGAGCAGGGCAAGGATATGAGCGTCCTCGACGTCCTCGATGACCTCCGGGGTGCGGCCCATGCCCTCGAAGAAGGGCGGGTGCTGGATGTAGGTCGAGGAGGGCGACCACTCGTAGACCTGGCTCTGCGGCACCTGCAGGGCCTGCCAGGTCTCGTCGCCCTCGAACACCGCGGCGTACTCCTTGCGGAACATGTCGGTCTTGACCTTCTCCACGGCCTCGGCGATGTCGGCCTGGGAGGGCCAGATGTCCTGCAGGTAGACCGGGTTGCCGTCCCGGTCCTCGCCCAGCGGGTCGCGGGCGAGATCGAGGCGCACGTTGCCGGCCAGGGCGTAGGCCACCACCAGCGGCGGCGAGGCGAGCCAGTTGGTCTTGACCAGCGGATGGATGCGGCCCTCGAAGTTGCGGTTGCCCGAGAGCACCGAGGCCACGGTGAGGTCGCCGTCCTCGATCGCCTTCTCGATGGGCGGCGGCAGCGGCCCGGAGTTGCCGATGCAGGTGGTGCAGCCGTAGCCCACCAGATTGAAGCCCAGGGCGTCGAGGTCCTCCTGCACCCCGGCGGCGCGGAAGTAGTCGGTCACCACCTTGGAGCCCGGCGCCAGGGAGGGCTTGACCCAGGGCTTGGTCTTGAGTCCCTTGGCGCGGGCGTTGCGCGCCAGCAGGCCGGCGGCCATCATCACGCTGGGGTTGGAGGTGTTGGTGCAGGAGGTGACGGCGGCGATCACCACGGCGCCGGGGTTGAGCATGAACTGCTCGCCGTTGAACTCGACGCTCTGGCTGTCGTGGTGCTCGTAGCTCTCGTGCACCCCCACCGCGGTCTGACCGCCCTCGGAGAACAGGCGGCCCTTTTCCTCGCCCTCCTCATCGGGCGGGAGCTTGGCCTGCGCTTCGCCCTCCATCAGCTTCTCGAAGGTGGCCTTCATGTCCTTCAGGGCGACCCGGTCCTGGGGGCGCTTGGGGCCGGCCAGGCTGGCCTCGACGTCACCCAGGTCCAGATGCAGGGTGTCGCTGAAGATCGGCTCGTCGCCGGGGTGCCGCCACAGCCCCTGGGCCTTGCAGTAGGCCTCGACCAGCTCGACCTGGGCATCGTCGCGCCCGGTCAGGCGCATGTATCCGAGGGTCTCCTCGTCGACCGGGAAGAAGCCGCAGGTGGCGCCGTACTCGGGCGCCATGTTGCCGATGGTGGCGCGGTCGGCCAGCGGCAGGTCGGCGAGGCCGTCGCCATAGAACTCGACGAACTTGCCCACCACGCCGTGGCTGCGCAGCATCTGGGTCACCGTCAGCACCAGGTCGGTGGCGGTAATGCCCTCGTGCAGCCGTCCGGTGAGCTTGAAGCCCACCACCTCGGGAATCAGCATCGACACCGGCTGGCCGAGCATGGCGGCCTCGGCCTCGATGCCGCCCACCCCCCAGCCGAGCACGCCCAGGCCGTTGATCATGGTAGTGTGGGAATCGGTGCCCACCAGGGTGTCGGGGTAGGCGTAGGTCCTGCCATCCTGCTCCTTGCTCCAGACGGCACGACCCAGGTACTCGAGGTTGACCTGATGACAGATGCCGGTGCCGGGCGGCACCACGCTGAAGTTGTCGAAGGCCTGCTGGCCCCAGCGCAGGAATTCGTAGCGCTCGCGGTTGCGCTCCATCTCGATGGCGACGTTGTCCTTGAAGGCGGTAGGGTTGCCGAACTTGTCGACCATGACCGAGTGGTCGATGACCAGATCCACCGGTGACAGCGGGTTGATGCGGGACGGGTCCTCGCCGAGCTTCTGCACCGCGGCACGCATGGAGGCCAGGTCCACGACCGCGGGAACGCCGGTGAAGTCCTGCATCAGCACCCGCGCCGGACGATAGCCGATCTCGCGATCGGAGCGCCCGCCCTGCTGCCAGTCGACCAGCGCCTGCATGTCCTCGCGCGCCACGCTCGGGTCGTCGGCGAAGCGCAGCTGGTTCTCCAGCAGGATCTTCAGCGTCTTCGGCAGGCGGTCGATGCTGCCCAGGGCATCGGCTGCCTTCGGCAGGCTGTAGTAGTGATACGTGGTGCCGCCGGCGACCAGGGTCTGCAGGGTATCCGGCATCTCGTCACGGCTCATGAAGGCCTCCTGTCACGGTAGTGAACGATCCTTTTCTTCGTCTCATGCTTTGCACATGGTCATGATAGGTCCCCCTTTCAAGCGCTGCCCAGGGTTTCTATGCTGAACGAAAGCCTGAAACGAGGTGCGGTCGTCCCGCCGGGGGGAAGGGCGCGCGCCGGGAGACCTGGACATGCATGAAGAGCAGCTCGACAGCCACCCCGTCCACTGCCCCTACTGCAGCATGCGCTTCGACCTGCTGATAGACGTCACCCAGGGCAGCCACCAGACCTGGGAGGACTGCCCTTACTGCTGCGCGCCGATCCAGCTGCGGGTGGAGGTGTCGCCGACCACGGGCGAGCTGGACGCCCTCGAACTGGGGCGCGAAGACGAGGTGCTGTGAGAGATCGGCGGGGTGGGCTCGCTCCACGCCCTCGGCGGCGGAGGCTGGTACAATGGCGGCAACCCTTGCCCCGGCAGGTAGCGACCACCGCGTCCGGGGGCATGCCAAGCCTCATCCCGTTTTCGAGCAGCGAGGATTCCCTTCATGAGCGAAGCGCGTCACGAACGCCTGATCATTCTCGGTTCCGGCCCGGCCGGCTACACCGCCGCCGTCTACGCGGCGCGGGCCAACCTCAAGCCGGTGCTGATCACCGGCATCCAGGCCGGCGGCCAGCTGACCACCACCACCGACGTCGACAACTGGCCCGGCGACGATGCCGGCGTGCAGGGGCCGGAGCTCATGGAGCGCATGAAGCGGCATGCCGAGCGCTTCGACACCGAGGTCCTGTTCGACCACATCCACGAGGTCGACCTGCGCAACCGTCCCTTCACCCTCAAGGGCGACAGCGGCAGCTATACCTGCGACGCGCTGATCGTCGCCACCGGCGCCAGCGCCCGCTACCTCGGGCTGCCGTCCGAGCAGCAGTTCATGGGCCAGGGGGTGTCGGCCTGCGCCACCTGCGACGGCTTCTTCTACCGCAACCAGGAGGTCGTGGTGGTGGGCGGCGGCAACACCGCCGTGGAGGAGGCGCTCTACCTCTCCAACATCGCCTCCAAGGTGACCCTGGTGCACCGCCGCGACAGCCTGCGCGCCGAGAAGATCCTGCAGGATCGCCTGCGCGAGAAGGCCGAGAGCGGCAACGTGGTGCTCGAGTGGAACCACGTGGTAGAGGAGGTGCTGGGCGACGCCAGCGGCGTGACCGGCGTGCGCGTTCGCTCCACCGTCGATGGCGGCGTGAAGGAGATCGCGGCGCCGGGGGTGTTCATCGCCATCGGTCACAGCCCCAACACCGGCATCTTCGAGGGCCAGCTCGAGATGCACGACGGCTACATCAAGGTGAAGTCCGGCCTCGAGGGCAACGCCACCGCCACCAGTGTGCCGGGCGTGTTCGCCGCCGGCGACGTGATGGACCACGTCTACCGCCAGGCGGTGACCTCCGCCGGCACCGGCTGCATGGCGGCATTGGATGCGGAGCGCTACCTCGACGACCTGTAACGGTACGAGATGTATACGCGCTGCCATAAAGGAGCCAAGGAGAGGCTCTGCGGTATCAGCACGCGGCTAGTCCGGCGAAAGGCCTTTGAGGAGGCGCTGTAACCCCCTCCTTGGGCGCCACTTTCTCCATTCTTGGAAAAAGACCTCCTCTTCGGCCTTTCCCCGGCGCCGCTTGCACAAGGTCGACGCTACACAAGGTCGCGGCGCTAGTAATGCGGCGGCACTTCGTCCTGCGCTGACGGTGCCGCCATCTCCGAATCCTGCAGCGCACGTTGCTGGTCGCGCAGCTTTTCCTGCATCAGGGCGTTGATCCGCTCGAGCTGGGCCAGCCGCCGCTCCTGGGCGGCGACGGCCGCGTCCAGCGTATCCAGCCAGTGTTCCTGGTAGGCAATCCGGCTCTCCAGCGCCTCGAGACGGCTGGCGAGCGCCTGGGAAAGGCTCATGCTAGAATCGTCGCGCTGCGTGTCGCTGTTCATCGTGACACCTTCATTGGTCGGCGGGGCCTCGCGTCGCGTCGTCATCGAATGTCCTGTTTCACCATTTCCACATAACAAGTGAGCAATACGGATCCATGAATCGCAAGGTTATCTTTCGCTGTACGTTGATCAGCCTGCTGCTGGCACTGCCGGCGCCGCTGCTGATCGCCCTGTCGCTTGCCCTGGCCGACGTCGGCCTGCCCCAGCAGCTGCTGACCCTGCTCGAGCCCGGCGGTTTCGCGGTGGGCTATGCCATCGTTTCCTTCGCCGTCTTCCTGCTGCTGCTGGTCGCCACGCTGGCCAGCCATGCGTTGAATCCGCAGCTGGCGGTGCTGGCCGCGGTGGAGAACGACGATCGCGAGATCGGCGAGGTCAAGTGGTTCAACGTCAACAAGGGCTACGGTTTCATCAAGCGCGAGAGCGGCGAGGACGTCTTCGTCCACTTCCGTGCCATTCGCGGCCGTGGCCACCGCACCCTGGCCGAGGGGCAGAAGGTGCGCTATCACGTGATCGAGAACGAGCGGGGGTTGCAGGCCGACGACGTCACGGTCATCACTTAGGTGGTCGCAAGCGCCTGCGCTCGACCAGGCGTTGTTGGAAGCACAGCGCGAGAGGCTCCTGTACCCAAGCAAACTCCGCACTCCCGCTGTACTTCCGCCTAGCCTGGCCATCGCTCGGCAGCTTTCGCAGATGACAGGTTGGCTTTCTTAGGCATCGCCCCGCATGTTTCAGATCATGCGGGGCGATGTCGTTTGCGGTCACTGGCCGGAGTCGGGCCAGTCGATGGCGCCTTCGCTGCCGTCGGGCAGCACCTGCCAGAAGCGGTCGGGGTCGTCGCCGGGCTGCCAGCCGCCCAGCGAGCAGCGCACCTCGCAGTCGAGCCGGGCGGCGGCGTCGCGGGCGCAGTCGCAGTCTCTCAGCCAGGGGGTGTGCGGGCTGTCGAACCACAGGCTGGCGAAGCCGTCAGCCGCCTTCTCGACCAGCAGCACCGGGATCACGTGCCCCCCGTGATGGCCGCGGGTCTGCCACTTGCCGCGTCCGGCGCCGCGCAGCGGGGCGGCATCCAGCGTCTCGCCGAGCCAGGCGTCGATCGCCGGAAGCGACGCCTGGCGCAGGTAGACCTCGATGTCCGGATAGCGCATGTTGCTGTCGTGCGAGTGTGGCATGGTGAACCCTCTCGGCGCGGTCAAGGCTGGGCGGTTCCGTTGACGAAGAGCCTGGCCAGGATCGCTTCGTAGATCCGGCTCAGGTCGTCGAGGTCCGCGGCGCGAACGTGCTCGTTGGCCTGGTGAATGGTGGCGTTGCGTGGTCCCAGTTCCACCACCTGGCTGCCCAGCGTGGCGATGAAGCGGCCGTCGGAAGTGCCGCCGCTGGTCGAGAGCCGGGGGCGGCGACCGAGGACGGACTCGACGCCGTGGAGGGCCGCATCCACCAGCTCCCCCTCGGCGGTGAGGAAGGGGTCGCCGTTGAGCGTCCAGTCGATCTGGTACTCGAGGCCGTGGGCGTCGAGGATCGCCTCGCTGCGCGCACGCAGCTGCTCGTGGGTCACTTCGGTGGAGAAGCGGAAGTTGAACACTACCTCCACGTCGGCGGGGATCACGTTGGTGGCGCCGGTACCGGCGCGGATGTTGGAGATCTGGAAGCTGGTCGCGGGAAAGAAGTCGTTGCCGCCGTCCCAGTGCTCGCGCACCAGCGCATCCAGCGCCGGCATGGCCTGGTGGATGGGGTTGCGCGCCAGGTGCGGGTAGGCCACGTGGCCCTGAATGCCCTTGATATGCAGCACGCCGCCCAGCGAGCCGCGGCGGCCGTTCTTGATCACGTCGCCGAGCGCGTCGGTCGAGGAGGGCTCGCCGACGATGCAGAAGTCGAGGCGCTCGTTGCGTTCGCGCAGGTGCTCGACCACGGCCCGGGTGCCGTCCACCGCGGGGCCCTCCTCGTCCGAGGTGATCAGGAAGGCGATGCGGCCGTGGTGGTCGGGGTGAGCGGTGACGAAGCGCTCCACGGCAGTGACCATCGCCGCCAGGCTGCCCTTCATGTCGGCCGCGCCGCGGCCGCGCAGCATGCCGGCCTCGTCGATGACGGGCTCGAAGGGTGGCGTGTCCCAATGGGTGTGGGGGCCGCTCGGCACCACGTCGGTATGCCCGGCGAAGGCCAGCACCGGGCCGTGATGGCCATGGGTTGCCCAGACGTTCTCCACGTCGCCGAAGGGCAGGCGCTCGACGTGGAAGCCGAGCCGCTCCAGGCGCTCGATCATCAGCGCCTGGCAGCCCAGGTCATCGGGGGTGACCGAGGGGCGGCGGATCAGCTCCATGGCCAGCGCCAGGGTGGGGGAGAGTTCGGGAGTCGTTGAGGGCATGCAGGTTCCGGGAGGGGCGGGCGGCGCCGTGTGGCGCCGCCGACGCGCCTCAGTTGTGGGCGTGGAGCGCTTCGTTGAGCGCGATGGCGCTCTTGTTGGTCAGGCACTCGATGCGCCCGTTCTGCGAGTTGCGGCGCAGCAGCAGGTCGCTCTGCCCGGCCAGCTCGCGCGCCGCCACGGTCTTGACTTCCTGGCCCTGGTCGTCGAGCAGGGTGACCTTGGCGCCGGCGGTGATGTAGAGCCCGGCCTCCACGGTGCAGCGGTCGCCCAGCGGAATGCCGATGCCGGCGTTGGCGCCGATCAGGCAGCCTTCGCCCACCTTGATGACGATGTTGCCGCCGCCGGAGAGGGTGCCCATGGTGGAGCAGCCGCCGCCCAGGTCGGAGCCCCTGCCCACCATCACGCCGGCGGAGATGCGGCCTTCGATCATGCCGGGGCCCTCGGCGCCGGCGTTGAAATTGACAAAGCCCTCGTGCATCACGGTGGTGCCTTCGCCGAGATAGGCGCCCAGGCGCACCCGCGCGGTGTCGGCGATGCGCACGCCGCTCGGGACCACATAGTCGGTCATCTTGGGGAACTTGTCGACGCAGTCCACCGACAGCGGGCGCCCCTCGAGGCGCGCCCTGAGGCGGCGGGCGGGCAGTTCCTCGATGTCGATCGGCCCTTCGCTGGTCCAGGCCACGTTGCGCAGCAGGCCGAACATGCCGGTCAGGTCGACGCCGTGCGGCTTGACCTGGCGGTGCGACAGCAGGTGCAGCTTGAGGTAGACCTCGGGGGCGCTCTGCGGCGGCAGGTCGCTGTCGAGGAAGGTGGCGACCAGCGGGCGCTGGCTCGCGGCCAGCGCCTCGGCCAGCTCGGCCTGGGCCACGTGGCCCGCCGCCTTGAGTGCCGCGGCGAGATCGGCGCAGTGTTCGGGCAGGAAGCTGACGGCGCTGTTGCCGGCGGGGACGTCGAGCACCTTGCCCACGGCCTCCACCAGGCTGGGTTCCGGCTTGAGCAGCGGTGCCGGGTAGTAGATCTCCAGCCAGTCGCCCTGGGTGTTCTGGGTGCCGATTCCGAAGGCAAAACTCAGCATGGGGGTGTCCTCACGTCTTGAAGGGGATGGGCCTCAGCCCTTGAGATCGTCGTAGTCGCCGTCGCGGTAGCCGATGCGTATCTCGTCACCGGTATCGAGCAATGGCCGCTTGAGCAGGGTGGGGTGGGCCATGAGCAAGGCACGCACCTTGTTGGCGTCGAGGTCCTGCTTGTCCTCTTCGGGGAGGTTGCGCCAGGTGGTGCTGCGCCGGTTGATGGCCTCCATCACCGGGACCCGTGCGAGGATATGCTCGAGCAGTGCGGCGGATAGGCCGTCCTCGCGCAGGTCGTGTACCTGATAGGGCAGGCCCTTCGCGTCCAGGGCCTGGCGTGCCTTGCGGCAGGTGTCGCAGTTCTTGATCACGAAGAGCGTCGCCATCATGCACTCCTTTCGATGAAACGGCGAATGCGCCGGGCGGCTTCCACGGTGGCCTCGAGGTCGGCCACCAGCGCCAGGCGGATGCGGCCTGCACCGGGATTGGTGCCGTCACTGCCCTGGCGCCCCATGTAGGAGCCGGGGAGCACGCTGACATGCTCCGCGGCGAACAGTGCCCGGGCGAAGGCCTCGTCGTCACCGCCCGGCACCGCCGGCCATAGGTAGAAACTGGCCTCGGGTGTCGGGAATTCAAGTACCGGGGCGAGCATCTCGGTCACCGCGGCGAACGTCTCGCGGTAGGCCTCGCGGTTGGCGCGCACGTGAGCCTCGTCGCTCCACGCCGTGATCGAGGCATGCTGGATGGGCAGCGCCATGGCACAGCCATGGTAGGTGCGGTAGCGCTTGAACGGCGCGATCAGTTCGGCGTCACCGGCGACAAAGCCGGAGCGCAGCCCCGGCAGGTTGGAGCGCTTGGAGAGCGAGTGGAACACCAGGCAGCGGCGATAGTCGTGGCGGCCGAGGGCGGCGCACGCCTCGAGCAGCCCCGGCGGCGGAGCGGCTTCGTCGAGGTAGAGCTCGGAGTAGCACTCGTCGGAGGCGATGAGGAAATCGAACTCGTCGGCCAGCGCAATGAGTCTTTCGAACTCGGCCCGCGGCGTCACCGCGCCGGTGGGGTTGCCCGGCGAGCAGAGGAAGACGATCTGCACCTCGCGCCAGGTGTCGGCCGGCACGGCATCGAAATCGGGGCGAAAACCGTTCTCGGCGCGGCAGTCGAGGTAGAGCGGCTGGCCGCCGGCGAGCAGGGTGGCGCCCTCGTAGATCTGGTAGAAGGGGTTGGGCACCGCCACCCGGGCCGGGCGGGTGCGATCCAGTGCCGCCTGGATAAAGGCGAAGATCGCCTCGCGGGTGCCGTTGACCGGCAGCACCTGGCGCTCGGCGTCGAGGCCGGCGAGCCCGAAGCGACGGGTGGCCCAGGCGGCGATGGCGGCACGCAGCTCGGGCATGCCGGCGGTGGCCGGGTAGCGGGCGAATGCCTGCTGGTGGGCCTGCAGCGATCCCAGGGCGGCGGCGAAGGGCGCGTGCTGCGGTTCGCCGATGGTCAGCGGAATGTGCGCCAGCCCCGTGGGGGGCGTCACGCCGGCCTTGAGCGCGGCGAGCTTCTCGAAGGGGTAGGGCTTGAGGGCGTCGAGGTCGGGGTTCATCGGTGTCCAGGCGCCGTGGAGCGGCGTCGTTGTCGTGGCTGCGGGCAGACCGACGATTATAGGGAAGCCCCCGGCTCGCCTCAAACCCATACGCGGCGGGCTCAGCCCGCCACGTCGAGCACCTCGATCAGCCGCGCGCGCAGGCGCTGCTGGCGCTCGGGGTCGGTCAGCGGCGCGCCGGCCTTGTCGGTGATGAAGAAGACGTCCTCGACGCGCTCGCCCAGGGTGGCGATCTTGGCCGCCGAGAGCGAGATGTCCTGCTCCATGAAGATACGCCCGACCCGGGCCAGCAGGCCGGGGCGGTCGGGTGCGGTCAGCTCGAGCAGGGTGCGCTCGTTGGCCGGGTCCTGCTCGATCAGTACCTCGGTCGGCACCTTGAAGTGGCGCAGCTGTCGCGGGGTGTGGCGGGTGACGATCTGCGGATAGTCATCGGGGTCGTCGAGCTCCTCGACGAGATGTGCGCGGATCTCCTCGATGCGGTTCGGGTCGCGGATGGCGCGGCCCTGGTCGTCGAGCACGATGAAGGTGTTGAGCGTCCAGTCGTTGCTCGAGGTGGCGATGCGCGCGTCGTGGATCGACAGCCCGAGCTGCTCCATGGCGGCGGCGGTCGCGGCGAACAGGTCGTCCACCGAGCGGGTGTGGATGAACACCTTGGTGCCGCCGTCGGTCATGTCGTCGGTCGGGGCGCTGATCAGGATCAGCGGCAGGGGCGACTCCCCGTGGGCCAGGATGCCCATGGTCTGCCAGGCGATCTCGCTGGGCGCGTACTGCAGGAAGTACTCCTCGCCGAGCGACTCCCACAGGCGGTCGACCCGGGCCACGTCGGCACCCACCGTGGCCAGCAGCGAGCGCGCCTCGCCGCGGGTCTCGCGCACCCACTCCTCGCGGTCGAGGGGATTGTCCAGGCCGCGGCGCAGGGCGCGCTTGGTCTCGGCGTGGAGCTGGCGCAGCAGCGAGGCGCGCCAGCCGTTCCACAGCGTCGGGTTGGTGGCGTTGATGTCGGCCACGGTCAGCACGTAGAGGTAGTCCAGGCGGGTCTCGTCGCCGACCTGGGCGGCGAACTCGCGGATCACGTCGGGATCCGTGATGTCGCGCTTCTGCGCCACCATCGACATCACCAGGTGGTTCTCCACCAGCCAGCTGACCAGCCGGGTGTCGCGACTCGACAGGCCGTGGCGCTCGGCGAAGCGCTCCACGTCGCGGGCACCGAGGAGCGAGTGGTCGCCGCCGCGGCCCTTGCCGATGTCGTGGTAGAGCCCGGCGAGCCACAGCAGCTCCAGCTTGGGCAACTGATGGACCAGCGCCGCCGCCACCGGGAAGTCGCCGCGCGCCTCGGGCTTGCGGAACTGGTGGATGAACTTGAGCAGGCGCAGGGTGTGGGCGTCCACGGTATAGATGTGGAACAGGTCATGCTGCATCAGGCCCACCGCCTGGCCGAACTCGGGCAGGTACTTGCCGAGCACGCCGTAGCGGTTCATGCGCCTGAGCTGGCGCGCCACGTTGCCGCTGGAGCGCAGCAGCGACATGAACAGGTGCTGATGGTGGGCGTCGTCGCGGTAGAGGTCGTCGATCAGGTGGCGGTGGTCGCGAATCAGGCGAATGGTATCGGCGCGCACGCCCTCGATCTCGGGGTGCTCGGCCATCAGCAGGAACAGCTCGAGCAGCGCCGAGGGGTGCTCGCGGAAGACCGAGCGCTGGCGCGCCTTGATGTAGCCGCCCTCGGTCTCGAAGCGCTCGTTGAGGGGAGCGCTCTCCAGGCGCTCGCCGCCGCGCAGGATCGCCTCGTCGAAGTGCTGCAGCAGCATGTCGTTGAGCCCCGCCAGCGCCGTGACGTGGCGATAGTAGCGCTTCATGAACTGCTCGACGGCGAGCCGCTCCGGGGTGTCGCGGAAGCCGAACAGCTCGGCGATGGTGCGCTGGTGGTCGAACAGCAGGCGATCCTCGGCGCGCCCGGTGAGCATGTGCAGCGCGTAGCGCACCTGCCACAGGAAGGCCTGGCCCTGGCTCAGGATGCGCAGCTCGGCGTCGTTCATGAAGCCGTTCGCCACCAGGTCCTCGTAGCGCTGGCTGCCGAAGTGGCGCTTGGCCACCCAGCCGATCATCTGGATGTCGCGCAGCCCGCCCGGCGAGCTCTTGATGTTGGGTTCGAGATGGTACTCGGAGTTGTTGAAGCGGTGGTGGCGGGCGATCTGCTCCTGCCACTTGGCCTCGAAGAAGCGGTCCGACGGCCACATCCGCTCGGGAGCGATGCGCGCCTTCATCGCCGTGCGCAGCGATTCGGGGCCGGCCAGGGTGCGCGACTCCATCAGGTTGGTGATGACGGTGATGTCGCCCTCGGCCTCGCGCTCGCAGTCCGAGAGCGAGCGAACGCTGTGGCCGATCTCCAGGCCGATGTCCCACAGCAGGGTGATGAAGGCGGTCAGTGGCTCCCGGTAGGGGGTGTCGTCGTCCGCCTCCAGCAACAGCATCAGGTCGACGTCGGAGTGCGGATGCAGCTCGCCGCGTCCGTAGCCGCCCACCGCCAGCAGCGCCACGCCGTCGTCGGGCCAGGCGTGCAGCGACCAGGCCACGCCAAGCAGCTGGTCGAGGCACCAGGCGCGGCCATGCACCAGGTCGCGGATGTCGGCGCCGGCGTGGAAGCGCTCGTCGAGCCGGCCCTGGATGTCGCGCAGCGCCGCCTTGAACGGGGCGATGGGCGAGCGGGTGCCGGCCAGCTCGCGGCGGAAGGTCTCGGCGTCGAACAGCGTCTCGTCGGGCTCGAAGCGGTAGTGGTGCAGGAGCATGTTGGCTCGACTCAGTGGTCGAGGAAGGAGAAGTCTTCCTCGTGGCGCGCCGTGAGCACCTCGACGCCGGTCGCGGTGACCAGCAGCGTGTGCTCCCACTGCGCGGAGAGACTCTTGTCGCGGGTCACCGCGGTCCAGCCGTCGCGCAGCACCTTGGTCTGGTGCCCGCCGACGTTGATCATCGGCTCGATGGTCAGGCACATGCCGGCGGCCAGGGTGGCATCGGCCTCGGGCGCATAGCCGTCATAATGCAGCACCTGCGGGTCCTCGTGGAAGCCGGCGCCGATGCCGTGGCCGCAGAAGTCGCGCACCACCGAGTAGCCGTTGGCCTCGGCGTGGTCCTGGATGGCGCGGGCCAGCGTCGAGAGGCGCACCCCGGGGCGCACCAGGGCGATGCTCCTGTAGAGGCACTCCTGGGTCACCCGGCACAGCCGTTCGCCCTGGATGTTCTCGCCGATCACGTACATGGCGCTCGAGTCGCCGTGGTAGCCGTCGGCGGTCTTCACGGTGACATCGATGTTCATGATGTCGCCCTTCTTGAGCTTCTTGGTCGGGTCGGGGATGCCGTGGCACACCACATGGTTGAGCGAGGTGCAGATCGACTTGGGGTACCCGTGATAGTTGAGCGGCGCCGGCGTGGAGCCCAGCTCGTCGACGATGTAGTCGTGGCACAGGCGGTCCAGCTCGCCGGTGGTCACGCCGGCCTTCACGTGCGGTGCTATCATTTCCAGCACGCTGGCGGCCTGGCGGCCGGCCTCGCGCATCTTCTCGATCTCGTCGGGCGTCTTGATGGGTATGTTCATGGAATCTCGGTTCAGAGGGGTTGCGGCGCCGGCAACGTGGGCCAAGGACGGCGGGCGACTTCATCTCGTTGGCGAACTATGGTATAAAGCCGCGCGCTTTCCTGCAATCGTCGCCCGCCAAGGCCCAGCCCCGGCCGGCCGACGTGGCGGCGAAGGCGTCGGCGCCGAGCCGCGACGCGTCACGGTTCGAGCCGGTAATGTCAACAGCCTTGAAAACACACACGCACCGGCACATGGTCCCGGGTGCTGCCGCGGTTCGTCCCGGCGGTCGGATCCATGGGGTGCGTGGAGGCCTAACCCGATTTTTCAGGAGTCATCCATGGCACATGTCAACATGCGCGACCTGCTCAAGGCGGGCGCCCACTTCGGTCACCAGACCCGCTACTGGAACCCGAAGATGGGCAAGTTCATCTTCGGCGCGCGCAACAAGATCCACATCATCAACCTCGAGCACACCCTGCCGGCCCTCAACGAGGTGATCGACGTGGTCGAGAAGATGGCCGCGGCCAACAACAAGATCCTGTTCGTGGGCACCAAGCGCAGCGCGAGCAAGATCATCAAGGAAGAGGCCAACCGCGTCGGCATGCCTTTCGTCAACCACCGCTGGCTCGGTGGCATGCTGACCAACTACAAGACCATCCGCCAGTCGATCAAGCGCCTGCGCGACCTCGAGACCATGCGCGAGGACGGCACCTTCGAGAAGCTGACCAAGAAGGAAGTCCTGATGGCGACCCGCGAGCAGGACAAGCTCGAGCGCTCCATCGGCGGCATCAAGGAGATGGGCGGCCTGCCCGACGCCCTGTTCGTGATCGACGTGGACCACGAGCGCATCGCCATCAACGAGGCGAACAAGCTCGGCATCCCGGTCATCGGCGTGGTGGACACCAACTCCGACCCGGACGGCGTCGACTACGTGATCCCGGGCAACGATGACTCCATCCGCGCCATCCAGATCTACGTCAAGGCGATCGCCGACGCCTGCGCGCGGGCGAAGGAAGGCCGTCCCGACGAGTTCGTCGAGGTCACCGAGGGTGAAAGCGGCGACGCGGCTGCCGCTGCCGAGTAACGGCGAGCCACCCGGGCCGGCAGCGCCGGTCCGGGTGGGCGGCCAGCCCTGGCGGCCGCCCACTACCGCCTCGCTGCGGCGGGCGGGATTGCACCGGGCCCAAGGGTCCGGCGCCCTTATTCCCAGGTCGAACCTACCCGGGTTCCACTTATCGAGAGGTGAATACCATGGCAGCGATCAGCGCTTCCCAGGTCAAGGAACTGCGCGAGCGTACCGGGCTCGGCATGATGGAGTGCAAGAAGGCGCTCACCGAAGCCGGTGGTGACATCGAGGTCGCCATCGAGAACCTGCGCAAGAGCTCGGGCCTGAAGGCCGCCAAGAAGGCCGGCCGTACCGCCGCCGAGGGTGCCGTGGCGACCCGCGTCGCCGAGGACGGCAGCTACGGTGTGGTGGTCGAGATCAACTCCGAGACCGACTTCGTCGCCCGCGACGACAACTTCAAGGCCTTCGCCGACCAGGTCGCCGACGCCTTCTTCGCCGCCAGGAGCGAGGACGTCGCCGCGGTGATGGAAGGTGCCCTCGAGAGCGCCCGCGAGCAGCTGGTGCAGAAGATCGGCGAGAACATCGGCGTGCGCCGCTGCGCCGTGGTCGAGGCCCCCGAAGGCGCGCTGGTGGGCGAGTACGTCCACGGCGGCCGTATCGGCGTGCTCACCGTGCTCAAGGGCGGCAACGCCGAGGTCGCCAAGGACGTCGCCATGCACGTGGCCGCGATCAACCCGGCCGTGGCGCGCCCCGAGGACATGCCGCAGGAGCAGCTCGACAAGGAGAAGGCGATCATCCTGGCCCAGCCCGACATGGCCGGCAAGCCCGAGCAGATCGCCGAGAAGATGGTCGAGGGCCGCCTGAAGAAGTACCTGGCCGAGAACAGCCTGACCGAGCAGCCCTTCGTCAAGGACCCGAACCAGTCCGTCGCCGAGTACGTCAAGGCCGCGGGCGGCGAGGTGATCGGCTTCACCCGCTTCGAGGTGGGCGAGGGTATCGAGAAGGAAGAGGTCGACTTCGCCAAGGAAGTCATGGAACAGGCTGGCCGCCGCTAAGGTCAGAGGTTCCAGCTCGAGAATGGCGTGCGCGCGAGCGCACGCCTTCTCGTATCCGGCCGCCGCGTCGGCCGCCGCAGAGCGTTGCTTCATCCCCCCCTTGCGCCCAGGAGAGTTGCCATGGCCATACCCGATCAGGTCGAGAGTCCCGCCCAGCCCCGCTCCGACAAGTCCCGCAGTGACAAGTCCAAGTACAAGCGCATCCTGCTCAAGCTCTCCGGCGAGGCGCTGATGGGCGAGCACGACTTCGGCATCGACCCCCAGGTGCTCGACCGCATGGCGCTGGAGATCGGCCAGCTGGTGGGCATCGGCGTGCAGGTCGGCATCGTCATCGGCGGCGGCAACCTGTTCCGCGGCGCGGCGCTCAACGCGGCCGGCATGGATCGGGTCACCGGCGATCACATGGGCATGCTGGCCACGGTGATGAACGCCCTGGCCATGCGCGATGCCCTGGAGCGCTCCAACATCCGCTCGCGGGTGATGTCGGCGATCCCCATGAGCGGGGTGGTGGAGCATTATGACCGTCGCACGGCCATCCGCTACCTGACCTCGGGAGACGTGGTATTGTTCTCGGCCGGCACCGGCAACCCCTTCTTCACCACCGATTCGGCGGCCTGCCTGCGCGGCATCGAGATCGATGCCGACGTGGTGGTCAAGGCGACCAAGGTGGACGGCGTCTACGACAAGGACCCGGTGAAGCACGCCGATGCGGTCAAGTACGATCATCTGAGCTACGATAATGCGCTCGATCAGAAGCTCGGCATCATGGATTTGACCGCTATCTGCCTGGTGCGGGACCATGACATGCCGGTTCGCGTCTTCAACATGAACAAGCCGGGCGCCCTGCTGAACCTGGTGGTGGGCGGCAAGGAAGGCACGCTGATAGACAGAGGTTGATACCGTGATCAATGACATCCAGAAAGATGCCGAAAGCCGCATGAAGAAGAGCGTCGAGGCGCTTCATGCCAATTTCAACAAGATTCGTACCGGGCGTGCCCACTCCAGCATCCTCGATTCGGTCACCGTGGAGTACTACGGCAGCCAGGTGCCGCTCAACCAGGTTGCCTCGGTCAACGTCGAGGACGCCCGCACCCTCTCGGTGGTGCCCTGGGAGCAGAACCTGGTGCCCAAGATCGAGAAGGCGATCATGACCTCGGACCTGGGCCTCAACCCCTCGAGCGCCGGCAACGTGATCCGCGTGCCGATGCCGATGCTCACCGAGGAGACCCGCAAGGGCTACATCAAGCAGGCCCGCCACGAGGCCGAGAACGCCCGCGTGGCGGTGCGCAACGTGCGGCGCGATGCCAACAACGACATCAAGGCGCTGCTCAAGGAGAAGGAGATCTCCGAGGACGAGCAGCACCGCGCCGAGGATGTCATCCAGAAGCTGACCGACAAGTACATCGCCGAGATCGACAAGCAGCTCGAAGTGAAGGAACACGACCTGATGCAGGTCTGAGCAGCGCCGGGCGCCGGCCTGCTGCGCCGCCGCCCGGTCCTTCCATCCCCATTGCGAGACATCATGACGTCAGCGCAGACTTCCGCATCGCAGATGCCACCGAAGCCCCCCGGCGACGACCTGCCGCGACACGTGGCGATCATCATGGACGGCAACAACCGCTGGGCGCGCGCACGCGGGCTGTCCGGCATCCGCGGCCACCGTGCCGGCGTCGAGGCCGTGCGTGCGGTGATCCGGCGCGCCGCCGAGCGCGGCATCCAGACCCTCACCCTGTTCGCCTTCTCGAGCGAGAACTGGCGGCGCCCCGAGGCCGAGGTTCGCGCCCTGATGGAGCTGTTCCTGATCGCGCTCAAGCGCGAGGTGAGGAAGCTGCACGACAACGGCATACGGCTCTCGGTGATCGGCGATCGCAGCGCCTTCTCCTCCTCGATCCAGAAGTACATCGTGCGGGCCGAGGAGCTCACCCGCGACAACACCGGCCTGCATCTCGTCGTCGCCGCCAACTACGGCGGTCGCTGGGACATCGTCGCCGCCGCGCGGCAGCTGGCCGAGCGCGTCGCGAAGCACGAGCTCGATCCCGCCGCCATCGACGAGCACGCCTTCCAGCAGGCGCTGTGCCTGGGCGACGAGGCCCCCATCGATCTGTGCATCCGCACCAGCGGCGAGCAGCGTATCTCCAACTTCCTGCTGTGGCAGATGGCCTACGCCGAACTCTACTTCACGCCGCTGCTGTGGCCGGACTTCGACGGCCATGCCTTCGACATGGCGATCGACGATTTCTGCCGGCGGCAGCGGCGCTTCGGCATGACCGACGAACAGATCGAGGCAAAGGGTGCTTAGACAGCGGATCATCACCGCGGCGTGGCTGACGCCGCTGATGCTGGCCGGCCTGTTCGGCCTCGCCGGTGGTGCCTTCGCCGCCTTCACCGGGGTCGTGGTGCTGCTGGCGGCCTGGGAGTGGACCAACCTGGCCGGGGTGGCCGCGACGCGCCGTCGCCTGGCGCTGGTGGCCGGCCTGGCGCTGCTGATGGTACTGCTGTGGTGGCTCGGTGCGGCCCTGGCGCTGTGGCCCCTGTGGCTCGCCGTGGCCGGCTGGGCGATCAACCTCTACTGGGTCGTGCGCTACCCGGCGCAGCGTGAGCAGTGGGGCTCGACGGCCGTGCGCCTGGCCATGGGGCTGTGGGTGCTGCTGCCGGCCTGGGTCGGCTTCAACGTGCTGCGCGACGCCGGCGGCATCTGGCTGCTCTACGTGCTGCTGCTGGTGTGGGGGGCCGATATTGGCGCCTACTTCTGCGGGCGTGCCTGGGGCCGGCGCAAGCTGGCGCCGGCGGTGAGCCCCGGCAAGTCCTGGGAGGGCGTGGCCGGCGGCGTGGGCGTGACGCTGCTGCTGGCGCTGCTGTTCGCCGCGTGGCAGGGGCTGGGCGCGACCGCCGGCCTGGGGCTGATGGCGGTGACCGCGCTGGTGACCCTGGTTTCGGTGCTCGGCGACCTGCTGGAGAGCATGCTCAAGCGCTTTCGCGGCATCAAGGACTCCAGCAACCTGCTCCCCGGGCACGGCGGCGTGCTCGACCGTATCGACAGCCTGACGGCGGCGGTGCCGCTGTTCGCGCTGCTCGCCCCCGGGATGCTGTGACATGGCCGCGTCGCTTCGCCAGCAGCGCGTTACGGTGCTGGGGGCCACCGGCTCCATCGGCACCAGCACGCTCGACGTGATCGCGCGTCATCCCGAGCGCTACCGGGTGCATGCGCTGACCGCCCATCGCTCGCGCGAGGCGCTGCTGGCCCAGTGCCTGCGCCATCGCCCCGGGGTGGTGGTGCTCGGCGACGAGCACGACGCCGCCTGGCTGCGCGAGCAGCTGTCTCAGGCGGGCCTGGCGACCGAGGTGCGCGCCGGCGAGGAGGCGCTCGTCGAGGTGGCCGGCGACGCCGAGGCGGACGTGGTGATGGCGGCCATCGTCGGCGCCGCGGGGCTGCTGCCGACGCTGGCCGCGGTGCGCGCCGGCAAGCGCGTGCTGCTGGCCAACAAGGAGGCGCTGGTGATGTCCGGCGCGCTGTTCATGGAGGCCGTCGCTCGCCATGGCGCCACGCTGCTGCCGATCGATTCCGAACATAATGCCATCTACCAGTGTCTACCACCCGAGCATCGCGGCGGGCTCTTCCGCCATGGCGTGACGCAGCTGCTGTTGACCGCCTCGGGCGGGCCGTTCCGCGGCTGGTCGCCGCAGCGCCTGGCCACGGTGACGCCGGCGCAGGCCTGCGCCCATCCCAACTGGTCGATGGGGCGCAAGATCTCGGTGGACAGCGCGACGCTGATGAACAAGGGGCTGGAGCTGATCGAGGCGTGCTGGCTGTTCGATGCCCGGCCCGAGCAGGTGCAGGTGGTGGTGCATCCGCAGAGCGTGATCCACTCCATGGCCGCCTACAGCGACGGCTCGGTGCTGGCGCAGCTGGGCAACCCCGACATGCGCACGCCGATCGCCTACGGCCTGGCCTGGCCCGAGCGCATCGACGCCGGCGTCGAGGCGCTGGACCTGTTCCGGATCGCCCGGCTCGACTTCGAGGCACCCGACGAGGCGGCCTTCCCTTGCCTGGGGCTGGCCCGCGCGGCGATGCAGGCGGGGGGAACGGCGCCGGCCGTGCTCAACGGCGCCAACGAGGTGGCGGTGGAGGCGTTCCTGGCGGGACGCCTGAGCTTCCCCGGGATCGGCGAGCTGGTGGCCGAGATCCTCGAGGTGGTTCCGGTCGAGGCCGGCGGCGACCTGCAAACCATTCTGTACGCCGATGCCCGGGCGCGCCAGGCGGCGCGCGAGAGGCTGGCTCGGCGCTGAGCCGGCTCGCCGGTCGAGCGGGGATTTTTCAAGGAGACTGACTTGGGTCTGATCCAGAACGTGCTGGCCGTGATCGTGGTGCTGGGCCTGTTGATCACCTTCCACGAGTTCGGCCATTACTGGGTGGCGCGCCGCTGCGGTGTCAGGGTGCTGCGCTTCTCGGTGGGCTTCGGCAAGCCGATCTGGTCGCGTGTCGATCGGCACGGGACCGAGTTCGCCGTGGCGGCGATTCCGCTCGGCGGCTACGTCAAGATGCTCGACGAGCGCGAGGCCCCGGTGCCTGGCGAGCAGCTTCACGAGGCGTTCAACCGCAAGTCGGTGTGGCAGCGCATCGCCATCGTCGCGGCAGGGCCCATGGCCAACTTCCTGCTCGCCATCGTCGCCTACTGGGCGCTGTTCGTGGCCGGCACCACCACGGTGGCCCCGGTGGTGGGCGAGGTGGCGCCCGACTCGCCGGCGTCCCGCAGCGGCCTGCAGTCCGGCCAGGAAATCGTCGCGGTCCAGGGCGGCGAGGTGCGCTCCTGGGACGAGATCAACCTGCGCCTGATCGCCGACATCGGCTTCAGCGGCGAGCTCTCCCTCCTGGCCCGCGAGGACGCCGCGTCCGATGCCCGCGAGTATCGCCTGCCGGTGGAGGACTACCTGGTGCGCCAGGAGCCGCCCCAGCCGCTGGCGACGCTTGGCATCACGCCCTGGCAGCCGCGCATCCCGGCGGTGCTGGGCCAGGTGATCGACGGCGAACCCGCCGCCGAGGCGGGGCTCCAGACGGGCGACGCGATCCTGGCCGTGAACGGCAACCCGGTCGAGGAGTGGATGGACTTCGTCAGCGTGGTTCGCGCCAGCCCCGGCGAGACGCTGGAGCTCGAGGTCGCCCGCGGCGACGAGCGCCTCGCCCTGTCCCTCGAGCCCGGCCAGCGCGAACTCGAGACGGGGGCCGCGATCGGCTATGTCGGGGCCGGCGTCGAGCCGGTGGAGTGGCCCGAGGAGTTCCGCCGCGAGATCCGCTACGGCCCGGTGGCGGCGGTGGGCCAGGCCATGGGCCGTACCGGCGAGATGACGCTGCTGACCCTGGATGCCATCCGCAAGATGCTGGTGGGGCTGATCTCGCCGACCAACCTGTCGGGCCCCATCACCATCGCCCAGATGGCGGGGGACACGGCGCGTACGGGGCTGGAGAGCTTCGTCAGCTTCCTGGCCTACCTCTCGATCAGCCTGGCGGTGCTCAACCTGCTGCCGATTCCGGTGCTGGACGGTGGCCACCTGCTCTACTATTTCGTCGAGGTGGTGCGCGGCCGGCCGGTGTCGGAACGGGCCCAGGCGGTCGGCCTGCGGATCGGCCTGGCGCTGGTCGGCACGCTGATGCTGATGGCCCTGTATTTCGATCTGATGCGTCTCTGGTAGCAAGCGCCCCCTCAGGGGCACACGGAGGCAGAGCTGCGCTCTGCCTTGTCAGTCACCCGCACATATGTATATGGTGCCTGTCTGGACAGGCAGGCGGATCAACGCGAGCGAAGCGACTGCATGAATATCAAGACCCTCGGACTGGCGGCACTGCTGCTGGCCGGTTCCAGTACGGTGCTGGCCGAATCTTTCGAAGTTTCCGACATTCGCGTGGAAGGACTGCAGCGGGTTTCGGCCGCTTCGGTCTTCAACGCCTTCCCCATCAGCGCACGCGATGAGGTCGATGACCGCGAGCTGGCCGAGGCGGCCCGCAGCCTGTTCGCCACCGGCCTTTTCGACGACATTCAGCTCGCCCGCGACGGCAACGTGCTGGTCATACAGGTGGTCGAACGCCCGACCATCTCGCGTCTCAACATCAGCGGCAACAAGCAGCTCTCCGAGGAGGACCTGCGCCGCGGGTTGCGCGAAGGCGGTCTGGCGGAGGGCCAGGTCCTGCAGCTCTCCACTCTGGAGGATATCCAGCGCGAACTCGAGGGCGTCTACCAGGCCCAGGGCCGCTACAGCGCCCGCATCGAGACCAGCGTGCGCGAGATCGACGAGGGCCGGGTCCAGGTCGACATCGACATCAACGAAGGCGCGGTGGCCAAGATTCGCCAGATCAACATCGTCGGCAACCGCCAGTTCGACGACGAAGAGCTGCGCGACGTGTTCGAGCTCAACGACCGCCCCGGGCGCTTCTTCGGCTGGTTCTCCCGCGACGAGTACTCCCGCGAGGCGCTGTCAGGCGACCTCGAGCGGCTGCGCTCCTTCTATCTGGACCGCGGCTACGTCAACTTCGACATCACCTCGACCCAGGTCTCGATCAGCCCCGACAAGTCGCAGATCTTCGTCACCGTCAACGTCGACGAGGGCAGCCAGTACCGCCTGGGCGACATCGGCTTCTCCGGCGATCTGGAGATCTCCGAGCGCGAGGCGCGCGACCTGCTGCAGGTCGAGAGCGGCGACATCTTCTCGCGCAGCGACGTTACCGCCTCGACCGAGGCGCTGCGTTCGCGGCTGGGCGCCGAGGGCTTCGCCTTCGCCCGCGTCGAGGGCGTGCCCGAGCCGCGCGCCGACGGCGAGACCGTCGACCTCACCTTCAGCGTCGATCCGGGGCGCCGCGCCTATGTAAGGCGCATCAACTTCATCGGCAACACCACCACCGAGGACGAGGTGCTGCGCCGCGAGATGATCCAGATGGAGGGCGCGCCGGCCTCCACCGAGTCGATCAGCCAGTCGCGCACCCGCCTGGAGCGCCTGGGCTTCTTTCGCCAGGTCGAGGTGGAGACCCAGCCGGTGGCCGGCGAGTCCGACAAGCTCGACGTCACCTACACCGTCGAAGAGCAGCCCTCGGGTTCGATCTCGGCGAGCATCGGCTTCTCCCAGAGCGCCGGGGTGATCTACGGCGCGGCGCTGGCCCAGAACAACTTCCTCGGCACCGGCAACCGGGTCAACATCGGCGCCCAGCGCAGCGACACCTTCACCAGCCTCAACTTCGGTTTCACCGACCCCTACTGGACGCTGGACGGCATCTCGCGCGGCTACAACCTGTTCTACCGCGAGACCGACTACGAAGATTCGGACATCTCGACCTACTCCACCGACTCCTACGGCGGTGGGATCAACTTCGGCTACCCGGTCAGCGAGCTGTCGCGGCTCAACTTCGGCGCCAGCCTCGAGGACCTCACGGTCAAGACCTATCGCGATACCGCCTCGGAGATCGTGCGCTACGTCGACGACGAGGGCGATAACGCCCAGAGCCTCAAGCTCACCGCGAGCTGGACGCGCAACAACCTCAACCGCGGCATCATGCCTACCTCCGGCGACTACCAGCGCCTCTCGCTGGAGACCGCCGCACCGGGCAGCGATGCCGACTACTACAAGCTGCGTGCCCGCGCCCAGCAGCTCTTCGCGCTCAACGAGGAAGAGACCTGGGCGCTCAAGTTCGGCGGCACGCTGGGCTACGCCGACAGCATCGGCAGCGACCCCTATCCGTTCTACGAGAACTTCTTCGCCGGCGGCCTGGGCTCGGTGCGCGGCTTCACCGCCAACACCCTGGGCGAGCGCACCACGCCGCGCGAGGACGGGCGCGACCGTACCCTGGGCGGCAACGTGCTGGTCGAGGGCAGCGCCGAGCTGCTCTTCCCGCTGCCCTTCATCGAGGATCAGCGCTCGCTGCAGACCGGCTTCTTCGTCGACGCCGGCAACACCTTCCTCACCAGCTGCTATCCGGTGGTCGAAGGGGATGGCCCCTCGCGCTGCTCGTCGGGCGTCGACCTCGGCGAGCTGCGCTACAGCATCGGCGTGGGGCTCTCCTGGCTGACCCCGGTCGGCCCGCTGACCTTCAGCATCGCCGAGCCGTTGAACGACGAGAGTGGCGACGATACCCAGTTCTTCCAATTCTCGCTGGGCCAGACGTTCTGAGCCTGCACGCCAAGAGGAATGTAGCATGCGCAAGTTGACCGCCATCCTGTGCCTGGGGCTGTTCTCGCTGCTGGCCCTGCCGGCCCATTCGGCCGAGGTCGCCATGCTGGATTGGCGCCAGGCGCTGCTCTCGTCCGACGCCGCCCAGCGCTCCATGCAGGACCTCGAGAGCCGGCTGTCCGGCCATCAGCAGGAGGCGCAGTCGCTGGGGCAGGAGCTGTCGCAGCTGCAGCAGCGCCTGCAGCAGGAGGGCGACAGCCTGCCCGATGCCGAGCGCCAGACGCTGATCCAGGAGTTCCAGCAGAAGGGCAGCCGCTTCGAGCAGCTGCGCCAGCAGATCATGGAGGAGCAGAGGAGCGCCGAGCAGGCCTTCCTGGAGCAGGCCGAGCCCAAGCTGGAAGAGGCGGTGGGGCAGGTGATCGAGCGCCATGGCGTCGAGGTGCTGGTGGAGCCACAGGGCGTGCTGCACTCCGACCGAGACCTGCCCAACTTGACGGATGAAGTGGTCGAGATCTTGAACACCCTCAACTGAACATGACGGCAGGCTGCTGCCGCACGCTGTCGATACGGGTTTCCATGACGCACCCTGCTACTCGCGAATTCACCCTGGCCGAACTGGCCGAGCGGCTCGGCGCCCACCTGGTGGGTGACGGCGACCACCGGATCCGGGGCCTGGCCACCCTCAAGGAAGCCGGCCCCGATCAGGTGGCCTTCGTGGCCAATCGCTCCTATCTCAAGGACCTGTCCGCTACCCGGGCCGGGGCCGTGCTGCTGCAGCCCGACCACGCCGCGGCCTGCCCGGTGGCGCGGCTGGAGCTGCACAACCCGTACCTCGGCTATGCTCAGCTGTCGCAGCTGTTCGACCCGATCCTGGCGCCCCCGCGGGGGGGCATCCACCCCACGGCCGTGGTGGCCGACGATGCGGCGCTTGGCGAGCGGGTCGAGATCGGCCCCCATGCCGTCGTCGAGGCCGGCGTCGAGCTGGGGGACGAAGTGGTGGTCGGCGCCGGCTGCTTCATCGGCGCCGGCGCGCGCATCGGCGCGGGATCGCGCCTGCACCCCAATGCCACCGTATGTCACGGGGTGATCGTCGGCGCGCGGGTCATCCTGCACAGCGGTTGCGTGATCGGCGGCGATGGCTTCGGCTTCGCCCACGACGGCAGTCGCTGGCACAAGATCGCCCAGCTCGGCGGCGTGGTGCTGGGCGACGACGTCGAGGTCGGCAGCTGTTCCAGCATCGACCGCGGCGCGCTCGACGACACCGTGATCGGCAACGACGTGAAGATCGACAGCCAGGTGCAGATCGCCCACAACGTTCGCATCGGCGACCATACCGCCCTGGCCGGCTGCGTGGGGATCGCCGGCTCCACCCGCGTGGGCAGCAACTGCATGCTGGGCGGCGGCGTGGGGCTTGCCGGCCACCTCACCATCTGCGACGGCGTGCAGGTCACCGGCATGAGCCTGGTGACCAACTCGATCCACGAGCCGGGCGTCTACTCCTCGGGCACCGGCGCCATGACCAACGCCCAGTGGCGCAAGAATGCGGTGCGCTTCAAGCAGCTCGACGATTTCGCCCGACGCCTGGCGCGGCTCGAGAAGCGCAGCCGGGGGGGTTGAGGCAGGGCGGGGCGGCGCTATAATCCCGCCTGCCTGATGCAGGCGTTCTATCGGGAAGCCGGGCGAGTCGCGCCAACGCTCGTGATGGCTTCCCTACTTCATTTCAGAGGTCGCTACGATGGTAATGGACATCAACGAGATTCGTGAATACCTGCCGCACCGATACCCCTTCCTGCTGGTGGACCGGGTAACCGAGCTGAGCCTTGGCGAATCCATCGTTGGCTACAAGAACGTCAGCATCAACGAGCCGTTCTTCAACGGCCATTTTCCGCACCATCCGATCATGCCCGGCGTGCTGGTGCTCGAGGCGCTGGCACAGGTCTGCGGCATCCTGGGTTTCAAGACCGTCAACAAGCTGCCGGCCGACGGCTATGTCTATTATCTCGTGGGGAGCGACAACGTGCGTTTCAAGCGCCCGGTGATGCCGGGGGACCGGCTGGCGCTGGAAGCGAAGGTCGAGCGTGAAAAGCGCGGCATCTGGAAGTTCGCCTGTCGTGCTACGGTAGACGGCGAGCTGGTCTGCGAGGCCGATGTCATCTGTGCGGAGAGGAAGGTTTCTTGATACATTCCACTGCCATCGTCGATCCCGGGGCACGTCTGGCCGAGGATGTGGAGGTCGGGCCCTTCAGCGTGATCGGGCCCGGCGTCGAGATCGGCCCCGGCAGCCGCATCGGGCCGCACGTGGTGATCAAGGGCCCCACCGTGCTGGGCGCGCGCACCCGCATCTTCCAGTTCGCATCCGTGGGCGAGGACTGCCAGGACAAGAAGTACGCCGGCGAGCCGACGCGCCTGGTGATGGGCGACGACAACGTCATTCGCGAATGCGTGACGCTGCATCGCGGTACCGCCCAGGATCGCGGCGAGACGACGATCGGTTCGCGCAACCTGTTCATGGCCTACGTGCACGTCGGCCACGACTGCGTCATCGGCGACGACTGCGTGCTGGCCAACCAGGCGACCCTGGCCGGCCACGTGACCCTGGGCGACTTCGCCATCCTCGGCGGGCTGTCGGCCATCCACCAGTTCTGCCACTTCGGCGATCACGCCATGGCCGGCGGTGGCTCGATCATCACCAAGGACACCCCGGCCTTCGTCATGATCAACGGCAACCCGGCTCGGGTGCACGGGCTCAACCAGGTGGGGCTCAAGCGTCGCGGCTTCTCGGCCGAGGCGATCAAGGCGCTGGGCGAATGCTATCGCCTGGTCTATCGCCAGGGGCTGACCGTGCCCCAGGCGCTGGAGGAGATCCGTACCCGCTTCGCGCTGCCCGAGACCGAATCCTTCGCCGCTTCCATCGAGGTCTCGACGCGCGGCATCATACGCTGACGCAGCCTCGCAACGGGTCTGATATGAGCCAGCTCGCGCGTGTCTACATCGTTGCCGGCGAGATGTCCGGCGACCTGCTCGGGGCCAGCCTGATGCGCGCCCTGAAGGCGCGCCACCCCCAGGTGCAGTTCCGTGGCATCGGTGGCCCCGGCATGCTCGCCGAGGGCATCGACAGCCGCTTCCCGCTCGAGACGCTCTCGGTCATGGGCCTGGTGGAGGTGCTCAGGCACCTGCCCGAGCTGATCCGGGTGCGGCGAACCCTGCGCGCCGACGCCCTGGCCTGGCGGCCGGACGTGATGATCGGCATCGATGCCCCCGACTTCAATCTCGGCCTCGAGCGACAGCTGCGCGAGGCCGGCCTGACCACGGTGCACTACGTCAGCCCCACGGTCTGGGCGTGGCGCCAGGGCCGGGTGAAGGGCATCGCGAGATCGGTCGATGCCATGCTCACCTTCCTGCCCTTCGAGGCCGCCTTCTACGAGCGGCATCGCCTGCCGGTGGCCTTCGTCGGCCATCCGCTGGCCGACGAGCTGCCGCTGGTCAGCGACCGCGGCGGGGCGCGCACCGAGCTCGGCCTGGCCCAGGACGACCCGGTACTGGCGGTGCTGCCGGGCTCGCGGGCCAACGAGATCCGCTTCCTCGGCGCGACCTTCCTCGATGCCGCCGAGCGGCTGTGCCGCGAACGGCCCGCGCTGCAGGTGGTGATCCCGGCGGCGACCCCGCTGCGCCGCGAGGAACTCGAGAGCCTGCTGGCGGACAGGCCGCTGCTGGCCGAGCGAATCACCCTGCTCGACGGCCGGGCGCGCCAGGCCATGGTGGCCAGCGACGCCGTGCTGCTGGCCTCGGGCACCGCGGCCCTGGAGGCGATGCTGTGCCACCGGGCCATGCTGGTGGCCTACCGCATGGCGCCGATGACCCACTGGCTGGCCCGGCGCCTGGTCAAGACCGAGTGGATCTCGCTGCCCAACCTGATCGCCCGGGAGACGCTGGTGCCGGAGCTGATCCAGGACGCCGCCACGCCCGAGGCGATCGTCGCGCATATCGGGCCGATGCTCGACGACGCCGAGCGCCGCGGCGCCCTCGAGGCGCGCTTCGCCGAGATGCACGCCGGGCTGCAGCGCAACGCCAGCGCCCGGGCGGCCGAGGCCATCGAGGCGCTGGTGGCGGGGCGGCCGCTGCCGGCCCCGCGCTCCAGTGAGGCCGGGGAGACGAGCGAGGATGCGACGGCCGGACGAACCGTACCGAGAGGCAGAGTAGGGAGGGAAGAGAGATGAGCGACTGTCCGTTCCCGCCGCTGGTGGTCGACTACCAGGGCCACCTGCTGGCCGGCGTCGACGAGGTGGGCCGCGGGCCGCTGATCGGCGCGGTAGTGGCGGCGGCGGTGATCCTCGACCCCATGCGACCCATCGCGGGGCTGACCGACTCCAAGAAGCTCACCCCCCAGCGGCGTGCCGAACTGGACATGGAGATTCGCGACAAGGCACTGGCCTTCGCCGTGGCCGAGGCCACGCATGCCGAGGTCGACGAGTTCAATATCTACCACGCCACTCACCTGGCCATGCGCCGCGCGATCGACGCCCTGCCGCTGGTCCCGGAGTACCTGCTGGTGGACGGCAACCGGCTGCCCGGGCATCATGTTCCCGGCCAGGCGATCGTCAAGGGCGACGCCCGCCATCCGGCCATCGCCGCGGCCTCGATACTCGCCAAGGTGGCCCGCGACGCCCAGATGGTGGCGCTCGACGCCCTCTTTCCCGGGTACGGCTTCGCCCGTCACAAGGGCTACGCCACGCCCGAGCACCTGGATGCCCTGGAGCGCCTCGGGCCCCTGCCCGAGCATCGCCGCTCCTTCGCCCCGCTCAAGGGGCAGCTCGAGCTGCTCTAGATCATTTACCGCCAAGCCCCGAGCCTCTTATGACCACGCCCTTCGTACACCTGCGCGTCCATACCGAATACTCCCTGGTCGACGGCCTGGTGCGGCTCAAGCCGCTGCTCAAGGCCACCGCCGAGCAGGGCATGCCGGCGCTCGCCGTGACCGACGAGGCCAACCTGTTCGGGCTGGTCAAGTTCTATCGCGGCGCCCAGGGCAGCGGGCTCAAGCCGGTGATCGGCACCGACCTGTGGCTGGCCAACCCCCACGACGAGACGCACCCCTACCGGCTGACCCTGCTGGCGATGAACGACACCGGCTACCGCAACCTCACCGAGCTGATCTCGCGGGGTTGGATGGAGGGGCAGCGTCAGGGGCGCGCGGTGCTGGAGAAGGCCTGGGTGCTGGCGCAGAGCGAGGGGCTGATCGCGCTCTCCGGCGGCCGCGAAGGGGACGTCGGCCGCCACCTGCTGGCCGACCACCGCGACGAGGCCCGCGCGCTGCTCGAGGAGTGGCAGGCGGCCTTCCCCGATCGCTTCTACCTGGAGCTGACCCGCACCGGGCGGCCGCTGGAGGAGGAGTGCGTGCACCTCTCGGTGGACCTCGCCGTGGCCACGGGCACGCCGGTGGTGGCCACCAACGACGTGCGCTTCCTCGCGCGCGAGGACTACTGGGCCCACGAGACCCGGGTCGCCATCGGCGAGGGCAAGGCGCTGGACGACCCGCGGCGCGAGCGCAAGTACACCGAGGAGCAGTACCTCAAGAGCCCGGCGGAGATGGCCGAGCTGTTCGCCGACCTTCCCGAGGCGCTAGAGAACAGCGTGATGATCGCCGCGCGCTGCAACGTCGACGTGCGCCTGGGCGAGATCTTCCTGCCGGAGTTCGAGATCCCCGAGGGCATGACCCAGGACGAGTACTTCCGCAAGGTCTCCCACGACGGCCTCACCGAGCGCCTCGACTTCCTCTATCCCGCCGACAGGTACCCGCGCGACGCTGCCGAGTTCGCCGAGATCGACAAGCGCTACCGCGAGCGTCTCGACTTCGAGCTCGACATCATCATCCAGATGGGCTTTCCCGGCTACTTCCTGATCGTGATGGACTTCATCCAGTGGGCCAAGGACAACGACGTCCCGGTGGGGCCGGGGCGTGGCTCCGGCGCCGGCTCGCTGGTGGCTTACGCGCAGAAGATCACCGACCTCGACCCGCTGGAGTACGACCTGCTGTTCGAGCGCTTCTTGAACCCCGAGCGGGTCTCGATGCCCGACTTCGACGTCGACTTCTGCATGGAGAAGCGCGACCGGGTGATCGAGTACGTGGCCGACCGCTACGGCCGCAACGCGGTGTCCCAGATCGTCACTTTCGGCACCATGGCCGCCAAGGCGGTGGTGCGCGACGTGGCCCGCGCCCAGGGCAAGCCCTATTCGCTGGGCGACAAGCTCTCCAAGCTGATCCCCTTCGAGGTGGGCATGACCCTCGCCAAGGCCATCGAGGCGGAGCCGGCGCTCAAGGAGTTCATCGACAACGACGAGGAGGCCGCCGAGATCTGGGAGATGGCGGTCAAGCTCGAGGGCATCACCCGCGGTACCGGCAAGCACGCCGGCGGCGTGGTGATCGCGCCGACCAAGCTCACCGACTTCTCGCCGCTGCTGTGCGACGAGGAGGGCAACGGCCTGGTCGTGCAGTTCGACAAGAACGACATCGAGGAGGCCGGGCTGGTCAAGTTCGACTTCCTCGGCCTGCGCACCCTGACGATCATCGACTGGGCGCTGGAGATGGTCGACAAGGTACGTGCCGCCAGGGGCGAGGGGCCGCTCGAGATCGACAGCATCCCGCTCGACGACGGCCCCACCTTCGAGATGCTCAAGCGCGCCGAGACCACGGCGGTGTTCCAGCTCGAATCGCGCGGCATGAAGGAGCTGATCAAGCGCCTGCTGCCCGATTCGCTGGAGGACATGATCGCCCTCGTCGCCCTGTTCCGCCCGGGGCCGCTGCAGTCGGGCATGGTCGACGACTTCATCAACCGCAAGCACGGCCGCGCCGAGATCTCCTACCCGCACCCCGACTACCAGCACGAGTGGCTCAAGCCGGTGCTCGAACCCACCTACGGCATCATCCTCTACCAGGAGCAGGTGATGCAGATCGCCCAGGTGCTGGCGGGCTACAGCCTGGGTCAGGCCGACATGCTGCGCCGCGCCATGGGCAAGAAGAAGCCCGAGGAGATGGCCAAGCAGCGCGCCGGCTTCATGGAGGGCTGCGCGGCCAACGGCATCGACAAGGAGCTGGCCGGCAACATCTTCGACCTGGTGGAAAAGTTCGCCGGCTACGGCTTCAACAAGTCGCATTCGGCGGCCTACGGCCTGGTCTCCTACCAGACCGCCTGGCTCAAGACGCACTATCCGGGGCCGTTCATGGCCGCGGTGATGTCCACCGAGATGGACAATCTCGACAAGGTGGTGCCGCTGATCGAGGAGTCGCGGCGCATCGGCCTGACCGTGACGCCGCCGGACGTCAACATCGGCGCCTACAAGTTCACCGTGGATAGCGAGGGACGCGTGGTCTACGGCCTGGGGGCGATACGCGGCGTGGGCGAGGGTCCCATCGGTGCCATCGTCGAGGCGCGCGAGGCCGACGGCCCATTCGCCGACCTGTTCGACTTCTGTCGCCGGGTCGACCCCAGGCGCATGAACAAGCGCACCCTGGAGGCGCTGATCCGCTCGGGGGCCCTGGACAACCTGGGGCCGAACCGGGCGGTGCTCGCCGCCGCGCTCGACGACGCCATCCGCGCCGCGGCCCAGACCCAGGCCAACCAGAGCCTCGGCATGATGGACATGTTCGGCGAGGCCTTCGCCGACGACGAGGTCGAGAGCGACCCCTACGAGGCCTATCGCCGCGCCCGCGAATGGACCGACAAGGAGCGCCTGGCCGGCGAGAAGGAGACCCTCGGGCTCTACCTCACCGGCCACCCCATCGACGAGTACGAGAAGGAGCTGGCGCGCTTCGTCTCGACCCGCATCAGCGACCTCAAGCCATCGCGTGAGCCGCAGCGGGTGGCGGGCCTGGTGGTGGCCATGCGCACCATGAAGTCCAAGCGTGGCGACACCATGGCCTTCATCACCCTGGACGACCGCACCGGGCGCATCGAGGCGTCGCTGTTCGGCGAGCTGTTCGACCAGCTGCGCGGGCAGATCGAGGCGGACCAGGTGTTGATCGTCGAGGGCGAGGTCTCCAGCGACGACTTCTCCGGCGGCCTGCGCCTGCGCGGCAAGGAGGTCACGCCGATGGTGGCCGCCCGCGCGCGCTACGGCGAGGCGGTGGAGCTGTCGCTGGACGGCAGCCGGGTCAATGGGCGCCTGATCGACACGCTGCGCGACAGCCTGGCGCCGCACCGCGACGAAGGCGGTTTGCCGGTACGCCTGCGCTACCGCAACGACGCGGCCGCCGGCTGGCTGGAGCTGGACGGCCAGTGGCGGGTGTCACCCTGCGACGAGCTGCTGATCGCGCTGCGCGAGGTGGAGGGGCAGGACGGCGTGCGGCTGAAGTACCGCTAGGTATCGACGATGGGTGTTGGCGCCGAGAAAGGCAGCGGGGCTGGCAAGAACACCTTATGTCCTGCCTTGCGTAGGGCGTTGAGGGTGCGATAATGCCCGACACTCGATTTCATGGCTTCCGGGGCGAACAGCGTTCATCATGCCTCGGCGACAGCAAAGACAAGGCGGCCCAGCCACTATGAATCCCAACTACCTCGATTTCGAACAGCCCATCGCCGAACTCCAGGCCAAGATCGAAGAACTGCGCCTGGTCGGCACCGACAGCCAGCTCAACCTCAGCGACGAGATCAGTCGCCTTGAGGAGAAGAGCCGCAAGCTCACCGACTCGATCTTCAAGGACCTGAGCCCCTGGCAGGTGTCGCAGCTCTCGCGCCACCCCCAGCGCCCCTATACCCTCGACTACCTCGAACACATCTTCACCGACTTCGACGAATTGCACGGCGACCGCCGCTTCGCCGACGACCCGGCCATCGTCGGCGGCATCGCCCGCCTCGATGACCGTCCGGTGATGGTCATCGGCCACCAGAAGGGCCGCGACGTGAAGGAGAAGGTGCGGCGCAACTTCGGCATGCCTCGGCCCGAGGGCTACCGCAAGGCGTGTCGCCTGATGGAGATGGCCGAGCGCTTCCGGATGCCGGTGCTCACCTTCATCGACACCCCGGGGGCCTATCCCGGCATCGACGCCGAGGAACGCGGCCAGAGCGAGGCCATCGCCTACAACCTGGCGGTGATGTCGCGGCTCAAGACGCCGATCGTCTCCACCGTGGTGGGCGAGGGCGGCTCCGGCGGGGCGCTGGCCATCGGCGTGTGCGACGAGCTGGCCATGCTGCAGTACTCCACCTACTCGGTGATCTCCCCCGAGGGCTGCGCCTCGATCCTGTGGAAGAGCGCCGAGAAGGCCGCCGACGCCGCCCAGGCCATGGGCATTACCGCCGAGCGGCTGCAGGAGCTCGGTTTCGTCGACACCCTGATCGAGGAGCCGCTAGGCGGCGCCCACCGCCATCCCCAGACCACGGCGGAACGGGTCAAGGAGGCGCTGCTGGCGAGTCTCGACCGCCTCGAGGCGATGGAGACCGAGGCGCTCCTCGAACGGCGCTATGAGCGCCTGATGAGCTATGGCGCACCGGCATAAGAGAGTCTCGCTGCAGGCCCTGATCGACGACGCCCTGGCGGAAACCCCGCCGGGGCGTGTCGTCTGGGTGGCGCTCTCCGGCGGGATGGATTCGAGCCTGCTGCTCACCCTGGCGGCCGCGGCGTGCCGTCGACATCCCCGGCCGCTGCGTACGCTGCACGTCCACCACGGCCTGCAGGCCGCTGCCGACGACTTCGAGACCCACTGCCGCCGGCTCGCCTCGCGGCTCGGCGTACCGCTGTTCGTCGAGCGCGTGGCGGTCGAGCGCGACGCCGGGCTGGGGCTCGAGGGCGCCGCGCGCCAGGCGCGCTATGCCGCCTTCGCCCGCCGCGTGGCGCCGGGCGAAACGCTGTGGCTGGCCCAGCACCGCGACGACCAGGCCGAGACCTTCCTGCTCGCCGCCCTGCGTGGCAGCGGCGTGCGCGGCCTGGCGGGCATGCCGTCCGAACGCGAGTGGCAGGGCAGGCGCCTGGTGCGCCCCCTGCTCGCCCGCTCGCGGGCCGAGCTCGAGGCCGAGGCCGGGCGGCGCGGGCTGCACTGGGTCGACGATCCCTCCAACGCCGACGAGACCCTGGACCGCAACTTCCTGCGCCGCCGCGTGCTGACGCTGCTGGCGCAACGCTGGCCTCAGGCGGGCGAGACGCTGGCGAGCAGCGCTTGCCACGCTGCCGAGGCCGAGGCGTTGATCGCCGAACGCGCCGCCGAGGATCTGGCGACCCTTGGCGGCGACCCCGCCCGGCTGCCGCTGGCGGGGCTCGCGGAGCTGTCGCCCGCCCGCCGCCGCGCGTTGTTGCGACATGCCTGCCACCGTCTGGAGTTGCTCACGCCGCCCGCGGCGCGTCTCGAGGCGCTGCTGGCCCAGTTCGATGCCCGTCATGACGCCCGGGTGAGGGTCAGCTGGGCCGGCGCCGAGGCGAGGATCTGGCGCGGACACCTTCACTTCTTGCCGAGCCGGCCGCCGCTGGCGCCGACGTGGCTGGTCGAATGGGACGGCGTCTCCCTCCTGGCGACCCCTTGGCGGACCGTCGACGTCAAGCTCGTGCCCGAGGAGGGCGGCCAGGCTTCGCTGCGCCTCATGCCGCGCCAGGGCGGCGAGAGCCTGCGTCTGGCACGGCGCGGAAGTCGCGATCTCAAGCGCCTGCTGCAGGAGAGGGAGGTGCCGCCGTGGGAGCGGGAGCGGCTGCTGGTGGCATGGCACGGCGAGACGCCCGTGGCGGTGCTTCAGCCCGATGCGATGCGCTGGCTGGCGGTAGCCGAAGGCTGGCGGGCGGAGGTCGGGAAAGAGTGAAGGCTCAGGGCCGCGACGCCTCGCGCGCCAGCATGTCGTGCAGCACCCCTTCGCGCAGCGCGCCATCGGCATAGCGCATCGTGGTCAGCTCGAACGCCTCGAAGATCGCCGCGAGAATCGCCACACCGGCCGGGAAGATGCGCGCGCGATCGGGCTTGAGCCCTTCCAGGGCGACCCGCTCGAGATGGCCGCAGTCGATCAGGCGCTGGCGCAGCTCTGCCAGGCCGGCCCGGCAGATCTCGCCGGGCGTGCCGCCGCTGGTGGCAAGCACCGAGGCGGCCGCCTTGATCGTGCCGCTGGAACCCAGGGCCTCGTCCCAGCCCAGCTCGCTGTAGCTCGCCCGGAGGGGGGCGAGCTGGGCCCGTACGTCCGCTTCGGCCTGGTCCATGCGCGCCGCGCTCAAGTGACCATCGGCGAAGTGGCGCCGGGTGTGGGTCACGCAGCCGATGTCGAGGCTCTCCAGCATCAGCGGCTTCAAACGTTCGCCGACGATGAACTCGGTGGAGCCCCCGCCGATGTCCACGACCAGGCGACGACCGCTCTCGGCCATGGCGTGGGCCGCGCCCAGGTAGATCAGGCGCGCTTCCTCGTGCCCCGGGATCACCTCGACGCGGCAGCCCAGCAGCGCCTCGGCACGCTCAACGAAGGACTGCCGATTGCGCGCCGTGCGCAGCGCGCTGGTACCCACCACGCGCAGACGATCGGCAACCACACCATCCAGCAGCGGGGCGAAACGCGAGAGGCACGCCATGGCGCGTTCCATCGCGGCCTCGTCGAGGCGGTTGGTGGCATCCAGGCCGGCGGCCAGCTGCACCTTCTCGCCCAGTCGGGCCACGACCTGAAGCCGGCCAGCCTGATGATGCGCGACCAGCAGGTGAAAGCTGTTGGAGCCCAGGTCGATCGCGGCCAGGCGCTGCGCCGGGGGCACGTCGGGGGCATCGCTGACGAGGTTGGGCCGTTCCGTGGGTGAGTTCATCGAGGCATCCTGACGGTCAATGGCTAAAGGTTGCGGCGACTCCTCCGGCCTGTCAATCGCCCCAGGTTGATCTGCGGGGTTGCGTTCCTCGCCGGCCTTGACTAACATCGGGTCGTTCGCCTGTTCCGAATGCTTTCCGACCGAGACACGACGTCCGCGTCGCGGTCAACATCAAGTCGTCAGTCAGCCCCCTTCTTGTCGCTCTGTCATGTGCCGTTTGCCTTGGTGGCACGCGAAATGCACCAGGCGAAGATTCCAGGCGACAAGAAGCGCTGCTCCCTCGAACACGATACCGTGCCGGCGACCCTTGCGCAGAGTGGTCGTATCGCGACGGGCATCGCTCATGAGCGACAGCTTGCCGGGCTCTGAACGCACCCAAGCGGCGTACCGTTCTTTCTCCGCACCATTCCCACGGCCGCCGTGCCGCCACGCTGACATGAGCAACTTCCGAACGCACCGATGAATCTTACCGAACTCAAGCAAAAATCCGTGCCAGACCTTCTGGAGATCGCCCGCGAGATGGGCATCGACAACCTGGCCCGCTCGCGCAAGCAGGACATCATCTTCGCCATCCTCAAGAAGCACGCCAAGAGCGGCGAGGACATCTATGGCGATGGCGTCCTGGAAATCCTCCAGGACGGCTTCGGCTTCCTGCGCAGCGCCGACAGCTCCTACCTGGCCGGCCCCGACGACATCTACGTCTCGCCGTCGCAGATCCGTCGCTTCAACCTGCGCAAGGGGGATTCGATCTCCGGCAAGATTCGTCCGCCGAAGGAAGGGGAGCGCTACTTCGCGCTGCTCAAGGTCAGCCAGATCAACTTCGACAAGCCGGAAAACGCCAAGCACAAGATCCTGTTCGAGAACCTCACGCCGCTGTTCCCCCAGGAGCGGCTGCGCATGGAGATCGGCAACGGTTCCACCGAGGATCTCACGGCGCGCATCATCGACCTCACCGCCCCCATCGGCAAGGGCCAGCGCGGCCTGATCGTGTCGCCGCCGAAGGCGGGCAAGACGCTGATGCTGCAGAACATCGCCACCTCGATCACGCGCAACAACCCCGAGTGCCACCTGATCGTGCTGCTGATCGACGAGCGCCCGGAGGAAGTGACCGAGATGTCGCGCACCGTGCGCGGCGAGGTGGTCGCCTCGACCTTCGACGAGCCGCCGGCACGCCACGTGCAGGTCGCCGAGATGGTCATCGAGAAGGCCAAGCGCCTGGTCGAGCACAAGAAGGACGTGGTCATCCTGCTCGACTCCATCACCCGCCTGGCGCGCGCCTACAACACCGTGGTGCCGAGCTCCGGCAAGGTGCTCACCGGCGGCGTCGACGCTCACGCCCTGGAGAAGCCCAAGCGCTTCTTCGGTGCCGCGCGCAACATCGAGGAGGGCGGCAGCCTGACCATCATCGCCACCGCGCTGGTCGACACCGGCTCGAAGATGGACGAGGTGATCTTCGAGGAGTTCAAGGGTACCGGCAACATGGAGGCCCACCTCGACCGCAAGCTGGCCGAGCGCCGCGTCTACCCCGCAATCAACATTCGCCGCTCCGGCACCCGCCGCGAGGACCTGATCGCCTCCGAGGACGAGATGCAGCGCATGTGGATCCTGCGCAAGCTGCTCAACCCGATGGAGGATACCGCGGCCACCGAGTTCCTCATCGACCGCCTGAAAGATACCAAGACCAACCTTGAGTTCTTCGAAGCCATGAAACGCCGCTAGGCTGGATCGGCGGTGCGCAAAGGGGCGGCGTGCTAAGCTGCCCCTTTCGTCGTTCCGGAAACGAGAATTGGAATGAAGTACAAGGACCTGCGCGACTTCATCGCCGCTCTGGAGGCCCAGGGCGAGCTGATACGGGTGTCTGCCGAGGTGGACCCCTACCTCGAGATCACCGAGATCTGCGACCGCACCCTGCGCGCCGGGGGGCCGGCGCTGCTGTTCGAGAACGTCAAGGGCCATGACATGCCGCTGCTGGGCAACCTGTTCGGCACGCCCAGGCGGGTCGCCATGGGCATGGGCCAGGATTCGGTCGCGGCGCTGCGCGAGGTGGGCGAGCTGCTGGCCTTCCTCAAGGAGCCCGAGCCGCCCAAGGGCTTCCGTGACGCCTGGGACAAGCTGCCGATCTTCAAGCAGGTGATGAGCATGGGGCCGAGGACGGTGCGCAGCGCGCCGGTGCAGGAGGTGGTGCTCGAGGGCGACGCGGTCGACCTCGACCGGCTGCCGATCCAGCACTGCTGGCCCGGCGATGCGGCACCGCTGGTCACCTGGCCGCTGGTGGTGACCCGCGGGCCGCACAAGAAGCGCCAGAACCTGGGCATCTACCGCCAGCAGAAGCTGTCGAAGAACCGCCTGATCATGCGCTGGCTGTCGCACCGCGGCGGCGCGCTGGATTTCCAGGAGTTCCAGCAGGCCCACCCGGGCGAGCCCTTCCCGGTGGCGGTGGCGCTGGGCGCCGACCCGGCCACCATCCTCGGCGCGGTGACCCCGGTACCGGATTCGCTCTCCGAGTACGCCTTCGCCGGGCTCTTGCGCGGCTCGCGCACCGAGCTGGTGAAGTGCGGCCACGCCGACCTCGAGGTACCGGCCTCGGCCGAGATCATCCTCGAGGGCTTCATCCATCCCGGCGACACGGCGCCGGAAGGCCCCTACGGCGACCATACCGGCTACTACAACGAGGTCGACGAGTTCCCGGTGTTCACGGTGACGCGCATGACCCTGCGCCGCGACGCCATCTACCACTCGACCTACACCGGTCGGCCGCCCGACGAGCCGGCGATCCTCGGCCTCGCGCTCAACGAAGTGTTCGTGCCGATCCTGCGCAGGCAGTTTCCCGAGATCGTCGATTTCTACCTGCCGCCGGAGGGCTGCTCCTACCGCATGGCGGTGGTGACCATGAAGAAACAGTACCCGGGGCACGCCAAGCGCGTGATGATGGGGGTATGGAGCTTCCTGCGCCAGTTCATGTACACCAAGTTCGTGGTGGTGCTCGACGACGACGTCGACGCGCGCGACTGGAAGGACGTGATCTGGGCCATCACCACCCGCATGGACCCGGCCCGGGACACCGTGATGGTCGAGAACACCCCCATCGACTACCTCGACTTCGCCTCGCCGGTGGCGGGGCTGGGCTCGAAGATGGGGCTCGACGCCACCAGCAAGTGGCCCGGCGAGACCGAGCGAGAATGGGGCACGCCCATCGTCATGGACGAGGCCGTCAAGGCCCGCGTCAGCGAACGCTGGAACGAGCTGGGCATCGACCTGCCCCCACACCCTGACGACACGAGGCTTGCATGACCCCGAGGACCCTGAGCTGTCAGGTGACGGCGGTGGAGGACCTGACCCCCGACGTGTTCCGTGTGCGCCTGGAAGGGCGCGCCGAGGCCATGGCCCACGCGCCCGGCCAGTATCTCGAACTCAAGCTGGACGACGAGACCTGGGTGCCGTTCTCCATTGCCAGCGCGCATGCCGGCGACGGCACCCTGGAGTTGCACATCCAGCACTGGCCGGAGCGCGAGAACTCCGCCCGGCTGCGCGAGATGATCGTGGTGGCGCATCACCTGACGGTGCGCCTTCCCGGCGGCGACTGCGTACTCGATACCACCAGCCGGCGGCCGCTGCTGCTGGTCGCTGCCGGCACCGGCTTCGCCCAGATGAAGGCGATCGTCGAGGCCTCGCTGCACGAGGCGCCAGAGCGCCCCATCGAGCTGTGGTGGGCGGCTCGCGAGCGGCGCGACCTCTACCTCGAGAGCCTGCCGCGCAGCTGGGCCGAGCAGCACGACAACCTGCGCTTCCATGTGGTCACCGAGGTGAGGCCGGAGCCTGCCGTGACGGGCGAGCGCACCCTGGGCCACCTGGGACGCATCGACCAGGCCCTGGCGACGGGGCTCGAGGACGTCAGCGGCCACGACGTCTACCTGTCCGGTTCGCCGGGCATGGTCTACGCTTGCGTCGACGTGCTGGCCTCGCTGGGGCTCGAGCCGTCGCGAGTGTTCTCCGACGTCTTCGCCTATGCGCCGCGCCGGCCGCTGGTGCCCACCGCCGGCGTGCTGCGGCGAGGGGGCGTACGGTGAGTGCCGCGCCGATCCTGATCACCGGCGGCGCCCAGCGCCTGGGTCGCCACTGCGCCGAGCGACTGGTGGACGACGGCCACCCGGTGATCGTCAGCTACCGCCGCGAACGAGACGAGCTCGAGGCCATGCGCCGCCGGGGCATCGTCACCCTGCAGGCGGATTTCGCCAGCGAGACGGGCATCCTCGACTTCATCAGTCGGCTCAAGGCTGTGACCCCGGCGCTGCGGGCCATCGTGCACAACGCCAGCGACTGGGCGCCCGATGCCCAGGGGGAGGCTGCCGGAGCCAACTTCGAGCGGCTCTTCCGCGTGCACATGCTCGCCCCCTACCTGATCAACCTGCACGGGCGAGAGCTGCTCGACGCCTGCAGCGAGCCCCAGCGCGACATCGTGCACATGACCGACTACGTGGTGCAGAAGGGCTCCAGGCGGCATGCGGCCTATGCCGCGACCAAGGCGGGGCTGGCCAACCTGACGCTCTCCTTCGCGGCGATGTACGCTCCCGAGATCCAGGTCAACGCCATCGCCCCCGCGCTGATCATGCTGGGCGAGGGCGATGACGAGGCCTACGCCGAGAAGGCGCGGGCCAAGTCGGCGATGGGGATGGTGCCCGGCCCCGGGGTGATCTACCAGAGCCTGCGCTACCTGCTCGACAACCGCTACGTCACCGGCATCACGCTACCGGTCGATGGCGGCCGCCACCTTCGCTAGAATGGTACTTCCCCCTGACAACTCGAGAGGAGTCGACATGGCGAACGACCATGACTTCAAGGATGACAGCGGCCTGCTGTCGATCGTGCTGGGCCTGGTGGTGCTGGTCAGCATGGCGGCCTTGCCGGCGACGATCGGCTGGTACCAGGTGATCACCGGCTGACGGCCCCGCTTGCCAAGCCTGCCCGGATCGGGCACGATGAGACCACTACTACGGGAGACCCCCCATGACACCGAACCGACACTCGACAGCCATCGCCTGCAACCGCGCCCCGTGCGCGGCGGCGCCTGGTGTCGGCTTCGGCGGTCAGTACTGGTACTGGTTTAGTGCCGGTGTGCCCGTGGCCGGGTCCTGAGCGAGGACAGCCACCCAGGCACACCCTAACCGGGTTGCCTCCCCAGAAACCCCCGGTCGGCAACCCGACCGGGGGTTTCGCGTTTTCGGCCCGCTAGAATGCAACCACAGGAGAGATGCACCATGACCGCGTACCGCGCCACCTTCGCCGCCCACGCCCGTCACGCCTATCATGGCTGGGACTATGGCTGGCGATTTAGCGCCGCGCGGTCGGTCCAGTGCGCCACCTCCGACCGTGAGATGACCGGTGGCATGACGACACGATGTTTGCCGATCCCACGGAGTTGAGACCATGAATGCCCCCGCATCGCTAGCCGAATGCCTGGACGCGCGCCAAGGCGACCCTGCCATCACCGTCGCCAGCCGGGTCGGGATGACCCTGCCGACGCCCGGCGAACTGCGCCAGCGCCTGCCCGTATCGCCCCGAGTGGCGCAACGCCTCGCGACCCAGCGCCGCGCCATCCGAAATGTCGTTGCCGGCCGCGACGATCGCCTGCTGGTGGTCGTCGGTCCCTGTTCGATCCATGACCCCCTGGCGGCGCTGGAGTATGCCCGGCGCCTGGTCGAGCTGGTGCCGAAGGTGGAGGATCGCCTGCTGCCGGTGATGCGCGTCTACGTCGAGAAGCCGCGCACCACGGTGGGCTGGAAGGGGCTCGCCTACGATCCCGACCTGGACGGCAGCGGCGACATGGCCCGCGGCCTGCATCTCTCCCGTCACCTGATGCACGAAATCGCCGCGCTGGGCCTGCCGGTGGCCACCGAGCTGCTGCAGCCGATGCTGGCCGGCTACCTCGATGACCTGCTGGCCTGGGTCGCCATCGGCGCCCGCACCACCGAGTCGCAGCTGCATCGCGAACTGGCCAGCGGCCTGGACGCGGCGGTGGGCTTCAAGAACGCCACCAGCGGCGACGTGGGCGTGGCGGTGGATGCCCTTCGCGCGGCCGCCCAGCCGCACCAGCATTTCGGCCTCGACGACCAGGGGCGCCCCGTGTTGCGCGAGACCGCCGGCAACCCCCACGTCCACGTGGTGCTGCGCGGAGGCCACCGCGGGCCCAACCACGACAGCGCCTCGGTCCGTGCCGCGCGCGAGGTACTCGAGGGCGCCGGCCTGCCGGCCAGGCTGATGGTCGACTGCAGCCACGCCAATGCGTGCCGGGATCACCGCCGCCAGGCCGAGGTGCTGCGCGACGTGGTGGCGCAGCGGGCGGCGGGCGAGACGTCCCTCATGGGGTTGATGCTCGAGAGCCACCTCGAGGAGGGCAAGCAGCCCCTGGCGCCGGGTGCGCTGCGCCATGGCGTGTCGGTGACCGACCCCTGCCTGGGCTGGGAAGCCACCGAGGCGCTGCTGCTGGAGTCGGCCGAGCGGCTACGCTGAGCGAGGGGGCGACTGTACCTCGGCGCGCGATGTCGGGATAATCCCGCCATCGTGCCGCCACAGGAGCCCTGCATGCCGTTCGCCTTCGAACACCACGACCCCGAGACCTACCGTCGCAAGGCCAGGATCATCAGCGTGGCCATGGCCGGCCAGCTGATCGTCTTCGGCCTGGTGTTTTCGCAGCTGTTGGTGGCCACCTTCGGCTCCAGCCTGTGGCTCAATGCGCTCGGGGTGTTCCTCGGGCTGCTGGCCACCAGCCTGACCTTTGCCGTGCTGCGCGAGCGCCCGTGGATGCGCGAGATGCGCTACGTCTGGCAGCTCAAGCATCACCTCTCGCGGCTCAGCGGCTACCTCGCCACCCTGCGTCGTGAGATGGACCAGGGCAACGCGGTCGCCCTTCACCTGATGACCGCCTATCACCAGGGCATGGCCCAACTGGCCGAGTTCAACGGCCGCACCCTGGACGACGATGCCGAACTGCTCGGCGAGCGCGCCCGGATCCGCCAGCTGCGCGAGGAGCGCGGGCTGGCTTCCCGGGTCGACGGCTTCGACCCCCACGACCTGGCGGCCTTCAAGCGAGGCTAGCCGGCGAGCAGGCGCGCGGCGCGCTTGGCGAAATAGGTCAGCACGCCATCGGCGCCGGCGCGCTTGAAGCACGTCAGCGATTCGAGGATGACGGCGTCGGCGTCGAGCCAGCCGTTGTCGAAGGCGGCCATGTGCATGGCGTATTCGCCACTCACCTGATAGGCGTAGGTGGGCACCCGCAGCTCGTCCTTGACGCGCCTGACGACGTCCAGATAGGGCATGCCGGGCTTGACCATCACCATGTCGGCCCCCTCGGCCAGGTCCAGCGCCACCTCGTGCAGCGCCTCGTCGCTGTTGGCCGGGTCCATCTGGTAGGTGCGCTTGTCGGCCTTGCCGAGGTTGGCGGCCGAGCCCACCGCGTCGCGGAACGGGCCGTAGTAGCGCGAGGCGTACTTGGCGCTGTAGGCCATGATGCGAACGTTGTGCAGGTGTTCCTGCTCGAGCACCTGGCGGATCTCGCCGATGCGGCCGTCCATCATGTCCGAGGGCGCGACCACGTCGGCGCCGGCCTCGGCATGGGACAGCGCCTGCTTGAGCAGGGTCTCCACGGTGCGGTCGTTGAGCACGTAGCCGGCGTCGTCGATGATGCCGTCCTGGCCGTGGATGGTGTAGGGGTCGAGGGCCACGTCGGTGATGATGCCGAGCTCCGGCACGGCGGCCTTCAGCGCGCGCACGCTGCGCTGGACCAGGCCGTTGGCGTTGTAGGCCTCCTCGGCGAGCTCGCTCTTCAGCGCCTGTTCCACCACCGGGAACAGGGCCAGGGCGGGAATGCCGAGGTCGCGGGCCTCGCGCGCCTCCTCGATCAGCAGGTCCAGCGACAGCCGCTCCACCCCCGGCATCGAGGGCACGGCCTCGCGTCGTTGCTCGCCATCGAGCACGAACACCGGCCAGATCAGGTCGGCGGCGGTCAGGGTCGACTCGCGCATCAGGCGGCGCGAGAAGTCGTCGCGGCGCATGCGTCGCATGCGCGTGGCGGGGAACTGGCGCGTGGTCATGAAACTCAAGATGTTCTACTCCGGCTGTGGGGCCCCGTCGCGTCAATCGCCATGACGTGTTCCCAGGGCCCCGGCAAGGGTGACTGCGCAACGGCGCTCGATTGCGTTGGGTCGAGTATATCAGTGCCGCCCCGTGCGGAAAGTCGCGCCTTGTCGCACCCGTCGCGACTCTCTAAAGTGTGGGCTTCGGGATTCGAGGCAGAGCCTTTCGTTCGAGGCGCCTTCACAACAAGGAGAAGGGCATGAGCAAACAAGTGGCGGTCATCCTGTCGGGCTGCGGCGTGCAGGATGGCTCGGAGATCTACGAGACCACCCTGACGCTGCTGCGGCTCGATCAGTTGGGCATCGGCCATCGCTGCTTCGCGCCGGACATCCTGCAGCACCATGTGGTCGACCACCGCAGCGGCGAGGTGGCCGAGGGCGAACCGCGCAACGTGCTGACCGAGTCGGCCCGCCTGGCGCGGGGCAACATCGCGCCGCTGGAGGAGCTCGAGGCCGACGAATTCGACGCGGTGATCCTGCCCGGCGGCTTCGGCGCGGCCAAGAACCTGTCCAACTTCGCCGAGGCCGGCAGCGACATGGAGCCACTGCCCGAGCTGGTCGAGGCGCTGGCACCGTTCCACGAGGCGCGCAAGCCCATCGGCCTGATGTGCATCGCGCCGGCGCTGGTGCCCAAGCTGCTGGGGCCGGGCATCGCCGTGACCATCGGTCACGATCCGGGCGTCTCCGGCGCGATCAGCTCGATGGGCGGCCTGCACCGCAGCTGCGGCGTCGAGGACATCGTGGTCGATTTCGAGAACCGCGTGGTGACCACGCCGGCCTACATGCTCGCCACCCGCATTGGCGAGGCCGCCACCGGGATCTTCAAGCTGGTCGAGCGCATCGACGAGCTGATGGATCTGTGACCCATCGCGGCGATGCAAGGCGCCCCCGCTTCGCCGGAAGCGGGGGCGCTTGCGCTATGGCTCGCCGACCGGTTCAGGCGTCGTCCTGCTCCTCGGCCGACATCGCTGCGTCTTGCCGACGCCGGCGCACCAGGCGGCCGAACAGAATCCCTACCTCGTAGAGCAGGTACATCGGGATGGCCAGCAGGCTCTGGGAGATCACGTCGGGCGGCGTCAGCAGCATGCCGACCACGAAGCAGCCGAGGATGATGTAGGGCCGCTTCTTCGTCAGGCTCTCCACCGTGGTGGCGCCGGAGAGGATCAGCAGGAAGGTGGCGATGGGGATCTCGAAGGCCACGCCGAAGGCGAAGAACAGCTTGAGGACGAAGTTGAGGTACTGGTTGATGTCGGTCATCACCGCCACGTTCTCCGGCCCTGTCTGGGTGAAGAACTGGAACAGCAGCGGGAAGACGACGTAGTAGGCGAAGGCGGCGCCGGCATAGAACAGCCCCACGCTGGACGCCAGCAGCGGCAGCGCCAGGGCCTTCTCGTTGTCGTACAGCCCGGGGGCGACGAAGGCCCAGGCCTGGTGCAGCACGTAGGGGATGGCGACGAACACCGCCACCACCAGGGTCAGCTTGAACGGGGCCAGGAACGGCGAGGCCACCTCGGTGGCGATCATCTGCGAGCCTTCCGGCAGCATGCCCATCAGCGGCTGCGCCACGAAGGTATAGATCTCGTTGGCGAAGGGGTAGAGCCCCAGGAAGATCACGAAGATCGCCACCACGGCCCGCAGCAGGCGCGAACGCAGCTCGATCAGGTGCTCGATCAGCGGGGCCTGGCCAAGTTCCTGCTTGTCGTCGGAGTCGCTCATCGGGAAGCGGCGTCCTTGTCATCGTCGGAGGGGGTGGGCTCGCTGCCGGCAGTCCGGGCGTCGGCCAGGGCGTCGTCGAGGCGAGCGGAGGCCGGCGGTGGCGCCTCGCCGCCGCCCTCGGCCGAGGTGGGTCGCTTGGCATCGCCCTGGCCTGGCGTCGGAGCGGGGTCGGCGATGCTCTCCACGTCGCGCTTGGCCTTGCTCAGGCTCTCGTCGAGCTTGGCCTGCTGCTCCTTGAGCTTCTGGCGCAGCTCCTCCGCCTCGAGCTGCGAGTTGATCTCTCGCTGCATGCTCGACACGGTGCGCTTGATCTTGCCGACCCACAGCCCCACGGTGCGCGCCGCCTTGGGCAGGCGCTCCGGGCCGAGCACGAGCAGACCCACGATCCCGAGGACCAGGAGTTCGAGGAAGCCGATATCGAACATGGAGGCTTACTTGCGCTCTTCCCGTTCCTCGACGCTGTCCGCCGCCTTCTTTTCCTCGGCGCGAACGTCATACGTGTTGGGCTGCTCTTCGTGGGTCACCTTGGCCTGCGGCTGGTCGTCCTTGCCCGCCTTGTCTTCCTCGTTGACGGCCTGCTTGAAGCCCTTGACCGCGCCGCCCAGGTCGGAGCCGACGTTGCGCAGCTTCTTGGTGCCGAAGATCAGGATGATGATGCCGAGTACGATCAGCAGTTGCCAGATACTGATGCCACCTAACATGAAGGGTTACCTCTGAGTCGGGTTTCCGGCGAATCCGGAAGACAATGTTCACTTTGACCTTGCGGCCTTCTCTTCGTGCCCGGAAATTCCGAAACGACGGGCCAGCTCGTCAAGCACGTCCCGGTGGTCGAGACCGAGATGCGACAGCATCACCAGGCTATGAAACCACAGGTCGGCGGTTTCGGCGACAAGTGCCTTGCGTTCGGCGTCGCCACCGGTCTCGGCGTCCTTGGCCGCCAGCAGGGTCTCCGTGGCTTCCTCGCCGACCTTCTCGAGTATCTTGTTCAGCCCCTTGTCGTGCAAGGCGGCTACGTAGGATTCGTCGGGATCGGCGCTGCGTCGTTGGCTCACAACGTCGAAGAGTTCATCGAGAATATCACGCATGCGGGCGGCTCCGATTGCGATAGGTCAAGATCATTGCCAGGCCAGCAGCGCCAGGCCCAGCCCGGCCATCAGCAGCAGCGGCCAGGGTTGGTTGGCGCTCCATTCGGCCAGCGGCTGCCAGGCCAGCGCCAGGCCGGCGAGCAGCAGGCCCAGGCGCAGCCGGCGCCAGCTGCGCCGCTTCTCGCGCAGCTGGTGCTGGATGTCACCCAGGGCCTGGGCCTGGCGGCGACGCTGGCGATGCTCGTGCTCGATGCGGCTGAGCGCCTGGTGGGCCACCGAGGGCAGCTCGGGCAGCTGGCGCGACAGCTCCGGCGCCTGGCGCTTGAGCGATTCCCACAGCCCTACCGCCCCGGCGCGCTCGTGCATCCAGCGCTCCAGGTAGGGCTTGGCGGTGCTCCACAGGTCGAGGTCGGGATAGAGCTGGCGCCCCAGGCCCTCGATGTTGAGCAGGGTCTTCTGCAGCAGCACCAGTTGCGGCTGTACCTCCATGTTGAAGCGGCGTGCGGTCTGGAACAGCCCGAGCAGCACCTGGCCGAAGGAGATGTCCTTGAGCGGCTTCTCCAGGATCGGCTCGCACACCGTGCGGATGGCGGCGGCGAATTCGTTGGCGCGGGTGTCCTCGCCGACCCAGCCCGACTCGATGTGCAGCGCGGCGACCTCGTAGTAATCCTGGTGGAAGAAGGCGAGCAGGTTGCGCGCCAGGTAGTCCTGGTCCTCGCGGGTGAGGCTGCCGACGATGCCGCAGTCGATGGCGATGTACTGGGGATCGTGGGGGTGCTCGCGGGAAACGAAGATGTTGCCCGGGTGCATGTCGGCATGGAAGAAGTTGTCGCGGAACACCTGGGTGAAGAAGATCTCCACGCCGCGCTCGGCGAGCCGCTTGAGATCGGTGCCCTGGGCGCGCAGCGCGGCGATGTCGGCCACCGGGATGCCGTGGATGCGCTCCTGCACCATGACCCGGCGGCGGGTATGCGACCAGTGGACGGTGGGTACGTGGAGCAGCGGCGAATCCTTGAAGTTGCGCTTGAGCTGCGAGGTGTTGGCCGCCTCCTTGTGCAGGTCGAGCTCGTCGAACAGGGTGGCCTCGTAGTCGCGTACCACTTCCACCGGGCGCAGGCGGCGTGCCTCGGGAATCAGGCTCAGCAGACCGGCCACGCGGTACATCAGGGCCATGTCCTGGCGCATCACGCGGTCGATGGCGGGGCGGATGATCTTGACCACCACGTCCTCGCCGCTGTGCAGGCGGGCGGCGTGCACCTGGGCGATCGAGGCCGAGGCGAGCGGCTCGGCCTCGAAGTGGGCAAAGGCGAGGTCGAGGGGCATGCGCAGCTCGGTCTCGACCAGCGCCCTGGCGTCTTCGCCGGGGAAGGGGGGGACCTGGTCCTGCAGGCGGCGCAGCTCGTCGGCGATCTCCTCGGGCAGCAGGTCGCGGCGGGTCGAGAGCAGCTGGCCGAACTTGACGAAGATCGGGCCCAGCGACTCGAGCGCCAGGCGCAGGCGCGCGCCGCCCGTGCGCCGGCCAACCGGCACCAGGCGCAGCGGCGAGAGCAGGAACGCCAGGCGCAGCCACCACGGCAGGCGCTTTAGCGGCAGCAGGGTATCGAGGCGGTAGCGGGTGATCACCCAGATGATGCGCAGCAGGCGGAGCCCCATCATGGCGTGGCCTCGTGTTCCAGTCGACGGCGCAGCCGGGCCAGGCGGGCGTCGAGGCGGTCGGCGGCCACTTCCAGTTCGGTGAGGTGGTCGCGCAGGGCCTCGAACTGGTGCCGTCCGGGCAGCAGGCGCGCCTCCTCGAACACGTACTCGGCGATGTCGGCGCGCAGCTCCTGCTGGGCGCGCAGTCCCCAGCGGACCATGCGCCTGAGCCCTTCGGCCAGGCTGTGGGCGGGCACCTCGCCGAGCCAGCGGGCGAGCTCCGCCTCCCAGTCGATGTCGAGGTCGAAGAACAGCTCGCGGACCTCCTCGAGCAGGTGGACCCGACCGCGAACCGCCAGGCGGCCGCGAAACATCAGCCGCTCCATCGGCTCGCCGCCGAGCAGCTCGACGAGGGCCTCGGTGTCGAGCTCGACCACGGCGTCGGCGGCGTTTTCGTCGGGTTCGTCCTGGCGCATCAGGTCGACCCCGTGGGCATGGAAGCTCAGCAGCAGCGTCAGGGTGGGGGGTTCCAGGCGCAGCAGCAAGCGGCTGCCGGCCAGCCGCGCCAGGCGCGAAGGGGCGGCCAGGTCGCGGGCGAGCAGGGCGTTGAGGGTGCGCTCGATGCCTGCCAGCAGCAGGGGCGGGGTCAGCGTCATCGGGACCTCAGAGCTTGATGCCGCGATGCAGGGCGACGATGCCCCCGGTCAGGTTGGTGTACTCGACCCGCTCCAGCCCCGCCGCCTCCATCATCGCCTTGAGCGTCTCCTGGTCGGGATGCATGCGGATCGATTCGGCCAGGTAGCGGTAGCTGTCGGCATCGCCCGCCACCATCTGGCCCATCCTGGGCAGCAGGCGGAAGGAGTACTCGTCGTAGGCGCGGGTCAGCACGGGGTTGTTGGGCTTGGAGAACTCCAGCACCAGCAGCCGGCCGCCTGGCTTGAGCACGCGGGCCATGGAGCGCAGCGCGGCGTCCTTGTCGGTGACGTTGCGCAGGCCGAAGGCGATGGTGATGCAGTCGAAGCTGTTGGCCGGGAACGGCAGGCACTCGGCGTTGGCCTGCACGTACTCGACGTTGCCGCCGACACCGTTGTCGAGCAGCTTGTCGCGGCCGACCCGCAGCATCGAGGCGTTGATGTCGGCCAGGACCACGCGACCGCGGGGGCCGACCATGCGTGAGAACTTGAGCGTCAGGTCGCCGGTGCCGCCGGCGATGTCGAGTACGCTATGGCCGGGGCGCACGCCGCTGCGCTCGATGGTGAGGCGTTTCCACAGCCGGTGGATGCCGAACGACATCAGGTCGTTCATGACGTCGTAGCGCGCCGCCACGGAGTGGAAGACGTCGGCCACGCGAGAGGCCTTTTCCTCGACCGGCACTTCCTGGTAGCCGAAATGCGTGGTGCGCTGGTCCCCGGGGGTGGAGTGAGGGCTCATGCGTGAAGGGCTCCCGAATCGCTGCGGAAAGGTGAGGGCAGGGCCTCTTGGTGCGCCACATTGTAGCCTTCCCCCGGCGCGCTTGTCTTTGACCTGCTGGCCGCCTGTCGGACTTGAGCGCTCGTCGCGAGAACTTCGGCGTGCGACGGCTATAGCTGCTTGATCTCGATGCCCAGCGGTTCCCGGCTGGCGCCGGCCTTCTCCAGGCGCGCGATATAGTCGGCCCAGTATGCCTCGCGGTGCTCGATCAGCTCGTGAAGGTAGTCCCAGCTGTAGAGGCCGCTGTCGTGGCCGTCGTCGAAGGCGAGCTTGACGGCGTAGCGGCCCACCGGCTCGATGTTCTTGAGGCCGACGTGCTTCTTGCCCACCTGCAGCACGGCCTGGCTGGGATGATGGCCGCGCACCTCGGCGGAGGGCGAGTAGACCCGCAGGTACTCGACCGGCAGGCGGTGGCTCTCGCCACCGGCGTAGGTGAGCTCCAGCTCGCGGGCCTTCTTGTGGTAGTGGATCTTGCTGGGGATGGGGGCGGTCATGACAGACTCCTGACTTCGAGCTTCGAGCTTCGAGCTTCGAGCTTCGAGCTTCGAGCTTCGAGCTTCGAGCTTCGAGCTTCGAGCTTCGAGCTTCGAGCTTCGAGCGGCTCGTGGCCCGAAGCCCGTAGCACATGGCTTACAGAATATACCGCGACAGGTCCTCGTCCATGGCCAGCTCGCCGAGCTGTGAGTCGACGTAGGCGGCGTCGATCGACAAGGGGCTGCCGAAGTCGGCGCCCTTGAACGAGGCGTCTTCCAGCAGCCGCTCCATCACCGTGTGCAGGCGCCGCGCACCGATGTTCTCGGTGCCCTCGTTGACCTTCCAGGCAATCTCGGCGATGCGCTCGATGCCGTCCTCGGTGAACTCGACTTCGAGCCCCTCGGTGGCCAGCAGCGCCTTGTACTGCTTGGTCAGGGCGGCGGAGGGCTCGGTGAGGATGCGCTTGAAGTCCTCCGGCGTCAGCGCCTCGAGCTCGACACGGATCGGCAGTCGCCCCTGCAGTTCGGGGATCAGGTCGGAGGGGCGCGACAGGTGGAAGGCGCCGGAGGCGATGAACAGGATGTGGTCGGTCTTGACCATGCCGTACTTGGTGGACACCGTGGAGCCCTCGATCAGCGGCAGCAGGTCGCGCTGCACCCCCTCGCGGGAGACCTCGCCGCCGCTCGACTGGCCGCTGCCCTTGGCCACCTTGTCGATCTCGTCGAGGAAGACGATGCCGTTCTGCTCCACGGCGTCGATGGCGCGGTGCTTGATCTCCTCCTCGTTGACCAGCTTGGCGGCCTCCTCGTCGCGCAGCAGGGCGAAGGCGTCCTTGACCTTGACCCGGCGGGTCTCGGTCTTGTGGCGGCCCATGTTGGAGAACAGGCTCTGCAGCTGGCTGGTCATCTCCTCCATGCCCGGCGGGGTCATGATGTCGATGCCCGGCCCCTGGGGGGTGATCTCGATGTCGATCTCCTTGTCGTCGAGGTCGCCCTCGCGCAGCTTCTTGCGGAAGATCTGGCGCGTCGAGCTGTCGCTGCGGGGGCTGTCCTCCTGGCCGCGGGGTGGCGGCAGCAGGGCGTCGAGGATGCGGTCCTCGGCGGCGTCCTCGGCGCGGTGGCGGACCTCGTCCTTGGCCTGCTCGCGCACCAGCTTGATGGCGGCCTCGGTGAGGTCGCGGATGATCGACTCGACGTCGCGGCCGACGTAGCCCACCTCGGTGAACTTGGTCGCCTCGACCTTGATGAAGGGGGCGCGGGCGAGCTTGGCCAGGCGCCGGGCGATCTCGGTCTTGCCCACCCCGGTGGGGCCGATCATGAGGATATTCTTGGGCGTCACCTCGGGGCGCAGGTCGTCGTCGAGCTGCATGCGCCGCCAGCGGTTGCGCAGGGCGATGGCGACGGCGCGCTTGGCATCCTGCTGGCCGACGATGTACTGATCCAGGGCATGGACGATCTCGCGGGGGGTCATGTGGGACATGGTGGCGGCCTTCAGAGCGTTTCGAGGGTGACGTGGTGGTTGGTGAACACGCAGATGTCGGCGGCGATATCGAGCGACTTCTCGGTGATCTCCCTGGCCGAGAGATCGGTGTTCTCGAGCAGCGCCCGGGCCGCCGCCAGGGCGAAGTTGCCGCCCGAGCCGATGGCGATGATGCCGCGCTCGGGCTCCACCACGTCGCCGTTGCCGGTGATGATCAGCGAGGCGTTCTTGTCCGCCACGGCGAGCAGCGCCTCGAGCCGGCGCAGGGCGCGGTCGGTGCGCCAGTCCTTGGCCAGCTCCACGGCCGCCTTGACCAGGTTGCCCTGGTACTTCTCCAGCTGCGCCTCGAAGCGCTCGAACAGGGTGAAGGCGTCGGCGGTGCCGCCGGCGAAGCCCGCCAGCACCTGGCCGCGATAGAGGCGGCGCACCTTGCTGGCGTTGCCCTTCATCACGGTATTGCCCAGCGATACCTGGCCGTCGCCGGCCAGGGCAACCTGCTCACCGCGGCGAACGGAAACGATCGTGGTCATGGAGAGAACTCCGTAACGGGGAGCCGTGGCTCCCGGTGACTTTCGGCGCCCCGGGTCGCGGGGGCCGGACAGGAACGTCCATGCAAGGTGCGGGCGGCGGCAGGCGAATTCAAGCGCCGACAGCCCGTCTGGCGCTGCGCCGGTGGGCTGTCGGTCCGCGCGTTCGCCGCTCAGTTGGTGGCGCGGTGGCGCAGCGGCGTGATCCCCTGGGTGGTCATCAGGTCCTCGGCGCGGTTGAGTTCCCGGGTGTCGTCGTAGGGCCCCACCATCACCCGGTGCCAGGTCTCGCCGTCGGCGGACTGCACCTGGCTGACCTGGGCCACCAGGCTCAGGTTGCGCAGGCGCTCGCGCAGCTGCTCGGCATCCTCCGGCTGGCGAAACGAGGCCGCCTGCAGCATGTAGCGTGTGCCCGCCGTCGCCTCCGCTTCGCTGGCGGGGGTGGCGTTCACCTCGTCGCGCTGATTGGCGGCGATCACCTGGGCGATGGGGTCCTCGGCCGGCGTCGACTCGCTGGCGGCGTTGGCGTCGATGGGCGGCGGCACCTCGACCGTCGGCTCGGGCGGCGAGGCGGTCGAGGCGACCTCCTGGGGCGCCACGACTTCCTCGGGGAGCAGGGTGTAGAACTCGAAGGTGGGCATGGGCGGCTCACGCGGTTCGACGGTCGGCGCGGGTTCGCTCACCTCCGTGGGGGGGCGCGGGAGCAGCTTGGCCAGCGGCGAGTCGCTGCCCGCCTGCCACGGTGCGGTACCGTGCTGGTGCTGGGCCAGCAGGAAGCCCGCGACGATGCCGCCCAGCCCCCACAGCCAGCCGGGCAGGCGGAAGCCCTGGCGCCGGGCGGGAGCGCGCTTGCGGCTGGTGGTGGCGCCACGTTTCTTGGGCGTGCGACGGGCGGCCATGGTCTACATCTCCTCCGGGGCGCTGACGCCCAGCAGGTCGAGGCCGTTGCGCAGCACCTGGCGCGTGGCCAGGCCCAGCGCCAGGCGGGCGTTGCGCCGCTCGTCGTCGTCGACCATGACCTTCACCGCGTTGTAGCAGGAGTGGAACTCGGCGGCGAGGTCGAGCAGGTACTGGGCCACCTGTTGCGGTTCGCGCGACGCCGCGGCGTGATCGACCACCTCGGGGAAGCGCGCCAGCCGGTTCATCACCGCCTTCTCCTGGTCCTCCTCGAGCCTCGCCAGGCTGACCATCGCCAGGTCGTGGTCGAAGCCGAGTCCCTGCGCCTGGGCCTTGCGCAGCATGCTGCAGACCCGGGCGTGGGCGTACTGCACGTAGTAGACCGGGTTGTCGTTGGACTGCGAGCGGGCCAGGTCGATGTCGAAGGTGAGCTGCGAGTCGGCGCGGCGCGCGGCGAGGAAGAAGCGCGTGGCGTCGCGGCCGACCTCGTCGATCAGGTCGCGCACGGTGACGTAGCTGCCGGCGCGCTTGGAGAGCTTCACCTCCACGCCGGAGCGGGTCACCATCACCATCTGGTGCAGCACGTAGTCGGGCCAACCCTGGGGAATGCCTGCCTCCAGCGCCTGCAGGCCGGCGCGTACCCGGGTCACGGTGGAGTGGTGATCGGCGCCCTGCTCGTTGATCACGCTCTCGAAGCCGCGCTGCCACTTGTTCAGGTGGTAGGCCACGTCGGGCAGGAAATAGGTGTAGCTGCCGTCGGACTTGCGCATCACCCGATCCTTGTCGTCGCCGAAATCGGTGGTGCGCAGCCACAGCGCGCCGTCCTGCTCGTAGGTGTGGCCCTTCTCGATCAGGCGCTGGACCACCTCCTCGACCTTGCCCTCGCGGTAGAGCGAGGACTCGAGGAAATAGACGTCGAAGGAGACGCCGAAGGCCTTGAGGTCCAGGTCCTGCTCGCGGCGCAGCCAGGCCACGGCGAACTCGCGGATGGCGTTGAGATCCTCGGGGTCGGCCTTGGCGACGACGTGGCGATCGTCGGCATGCACCGTCTCGCCGGCCAGGTAGTCGTTGGCCACCTCGACGATGTAGTCGCCGCGGTAGCCGTCCTCGGGCCAGCCGTCGTCGTCGGGCGTGAGGCCCTTGGCGCGGGCCTGCACCGACAGCGCCAGGTTGGCGATCTGGGCGCCGGCGTCGTTGTAGTAGAACTCGCGGGTGACGTCGTGGCCGGTGGCCTCGAGCAGCCGCGCGATGCAGTCGCCGATGGCCGCGCCGCGGCCGTGGCCCACGTGCAGCGGCCCGGTGGGGTTGGCGGAGACGAACTCGACCTGGACCTTCTGTCCGCGCCCGGTCAGGCTGCGGCCGAAGGCATCGCCGGCGTCGAGCACCTGGCGCACGATCTGGGCGGCGGCGTCGGTGGCGGTGAAGAAATTGATGAAGCCGGGGCCGGCGATCTCCACCTTCTCCACGGCATCGCTCGCGGGCAGCGCCGCGATCAGCGCCTCGGCCAGTTCCCGGGGCTTGCGGCCGGCCGGCTTGGCCAGCATCAGCGCCAGGTTGCTGGCGTAGTCGCCGTGGGCCTTGTCCTTGGTCGGGTCGACCTTGATGGTCGGCGCGGTGTCGGCGGGCAGCGTGCCCTGCTGCTTGAGCGTGTCGAGGGCGTTCTCGAGCAGGGAGATGATCGTCTCTTTCATGAAGCGGTTATGTCCTGTAGCGGCGGGCGCACGAGGTGACGACGAAGCCTGAGGCACTCGCGAACGAAAAGGCGCGGCCACGAAAGTTGGGCTGGTCGGCCATTATCGGCAATTGTGCCGACGCTTTAAAGGCCGCGTTCAGCTCAGGGTCTGCGGGTCGACGTCCAGCGACCAGCGCACCCGGCGCGCCTCGGGGCACGCCTCCAGCCAGGCGGTGAGGCGGGCACAGGCGGCGTGCAGCTGGCTGCGCCGCCCGGCGCTGAGCATCAGCTGGACATGGTAGCGGTTCTGGCGCCGCTCCATGGGCGCCGGTACCGGCCCCAGGCAGCTCACGTCGGGGGCGTGGCCGGCGTTCCACTGGCGCAGCATGGCCGCCGCTTCGCGGCCCAGGGCGGTGGCCGTCTCCTCGCGGGGGCTCTCGAGGCGCAGCAGGGCGAGGAAGCGGAAGGGGGGCAGGGCGGCGGCGCGGCGCTCGGCAAGCAGCTGCTCGGCCAGGGCATCGTAGCCGCGCCCGGCGAGCAGCCGCAGGTGCGGGTCGTCGGTGTGCAGGGTCTGCACCAGTACGCGTCCCGGGTGTGAGGCACGCCCGGCGCGGCCCGCCACCTGCACCAGCAGCTGGGCGCTGTGCTCCAGGGCGCGAAAGTCGCTGGCGTAGAGCCCGGCGTCGGCGTTGACCACCACCACCAGGGTGACGTGGGGCAGGTGGTGCCCCTTGGCCAGCATCTGGGTGCCCACCAGCAGGCAGGGCGCACCGCGCCTGATCTCGCCGAGCACCTGCTCGAAGGCGTCGCGGCGGCGTGTGCTGTCGCGGTCGATGCGATGCACCGGCAGCTTGGGGAAGAGCGCCGCCAGGGTCTCCTCGGTGCGTTCGGTGCCGCTGCCCAGCGGGCGCAGGTCGGCGCTGCCGCACTCGGGGCAGGCGTCCGGCACCGGGCGGTGCTTGTCGCAGTGGTGGCAGGCTAGCACCGCCGGCTGGCGGTGCAGGGTCATGCGGGCGTCGCAGTGGTCGCAGTCGGCCAGCCAGCCGCAGGCGTGGCAGGCCAGGGTGGGGGCGAAGCCGCGGCGGTTGATGAACACCAGCACCTGATGCCCGGCCGCGAGGGTCTCGCGGATCGCCTCGATCGCCGGCGGGATCAGCCCGCCCTGGCGCGGCCGGCCGCGCAGGTCGATGAGCTCCAGCCGGGCCGGGGCATGGCGGCTGGCGCGCTGGGTCAGGCGCAGGTGGCGGTAGTTGCCGCGCTCGGCGTGGTAGAGGCTCTCCAGCGATGGCGTGGCGCTGCCCAGCACGAGGGGAATGGCGTGATGCTTGGCGCGAGCCACGGCGAGATCGCGGGCATGGTAGCGCAGCCCCTCCTGCTGCTTGAACGAGCCGTCGTGCTCCTCGTCGACGATGATCGCGCCGGGTCGCGCCAGCGGCGTGAAGATCGCCGAGCGGGTGCCGATCACGATCGGCGCCCGGCCGCTGGCCACCGCCTCCCAGGCGTCGAGTCGCTCGTTGTCGGTGAGTCCCGAGTGCAGCGCCACCACGGGGACCCGGAAACGGCTGCGGAAGCGGGCCAGGGTCTGCGGCGTCAGGCCGATCTCGGGCACCAGCAGCAGCGCCTGGCGGCCGCGGGCGACCACGGCCTCGATCAATTGCAGGTAGACCTCGGTCTTGCCGCTGCCGGTGACCCCGTGCAGCAGGCAGGGGTGAAAGGCGTCGAGACGCTCATGAATGGCCGCCAGCGCCTGGGCCTGCTCGCGATTGAGCGGCAGCGCCGGTTCGGCGAGCAGCCCGGCGGTGGCTGGCTCGGCGGCGGTCAGCGGCGTCTCGTGCCGAGCGACCTGCCCCTTCGCCACCAGCGCGAGCAGCTGCTCGCGGGAGAAGCCCTGGGCCACTATCGCTTGCGTAGGCAAGCCGTGCGGGTGCTGGCGCAACATGGCCAGCAGTTCGGCCTGGCGCGGCGCCCTGCGCAGGCGTGCGTCGTCCTCGCCGGGAGGCGGCAGGGCCTGCCAGCGCTCGCGCATGCGCCCGGCCAGGGGGCGGCCCTGGCGCAGCAGCACGGGCATCGCCTGGTGCAGCGTGTCGCCGAGCGAGTGCTGGTAGTAGCGCGCGGTGAAACGGCACAGCCACAGCCAGTCCTCGGGCAGCGGCTCGGCGTCCAGCCAGGCCTCCACCGCTTTCAGCTGCTCCAGCGGGAAGTCGCTGCGCTCGCCGCACTCCATTACCACGCCGACGACCTGGCGGCGGCCGAACGGCACGCGCACTCGCAGCCCGGCGCGCCACCCTCCGGGCGGGGCCTCGCGGCCCGGGCGATAGTCGAACAGGCGTCTCAGCGGCGTGGGCACCGCCACGCGCAGCACGCGCGGCGGCGGTGGGAAGGGATCGGGCAATTGGCCTCCGGCATCGACTCTGCTAGAATGTCCGGCCGTCGTGGCGCCTGGCTCTCGAGGCAGGCCTGGCGGCTACCGGTTGGTTGAACGACTTGACGAATAGCGACGACAGACAACCCCGTATGCGGTGCCTGGCAATGGATCAGGTGGCGGCATACCGCTCCATGAGGCTCAAGATGAAACAAGGTATTCACCCGGATTACAAGATGGTCACCGCGACTTGCTCCTGCGGTGCCACCTTCGAGGTCGGCACCACCGCCGGCCATGACCTGTCGCTGGACGTCTGCTCCCAGTGCCACCCCTTCTACACCGGCAAGCAGAAGCAGGCGACCACCGGCGGTCGTGTCGAGCGCTTCAACAAGCGCTTCGGTGCCGCCATCAAGCGTGGCTGATTCGCTCCCGCTGCGGTCACGCAACGCTGGAAAACCCGCCGACATGGCGGGTTTTCTGTTTGTGTCGGAAGATGGCGGCGGGCGGCTGCGATAAGGAAAGGGTTATGGAGGTGGCGCCTGGCATAAGTTGCAGCAAATGGTGGCGAAAGGCGTCGAACGAGCGTTCAAAAGCGCCGAACGGGGCGGCTGTTGAGTAATGGAAGGTTTTTCTATATTGTAGGTGGCCCTTCCCCAAGTATGGATACCGGATTCTCAGCATGACAGACGCCAAGAAGCAGGCAGCGCTGGATTATCACGCCAAGCCCATCCCCGGAAAGCTCTCCGTGGAGCTGACCAAGCCCACCGCTACCGCTCGTGATCTCTCCCTTGCCTACAGTCCTGGTGTCGCCGAGCCAGTGCGCGAGATCGCGCGCGACCCGGAGAACGCCTACCGCTACACCGCCAAGGGCAACCTGGTGGCGGTGATTTCCGACGGCAGCGCCATCCTCGGCCTGGGCAACCTCGGCCCGCTGGCGAGCAAGCCGGTCATGGAGGGCAAGGGCGTGCTGTTCAAGTGTTTCGCCGGCATCAACTCGGTGGACATCGAAGTGAACGCCGAGAGCCCGCAGGCGTTCATCGACACCGTGGCCCGCATTGCCGATACCTGGGGCGGCATCAACCTCGAGGACATCAAGGCGCCCGAGTGCTTCGAGATCGAGCAGGCGCTGATCGAGCAGTGCAGCATCCCCGTCTTTCATGACGACCAGCACGGCACCGCCATCGTCACGGCGGCCGGCATGCTCAACGCTCTGGAGATCGCCGGCAAGCGCCTCGAGGAGGCCAGGATCGTCTGCCTGGGGGCCGGGGCGGCGGCCATCGCCTGCATGAAGCTGCTGGTGGCCTGTGGCGCCCGCTCGGAGAACCTGGTGATGCTGGACCGGCGCGGCGTGATTCACGCCGGCCGCGAGGGGCTCAACCCCTACAAGGCGATGTTCGCGGTGGAAACCGACAAGCGCACGCTGGACGACGCCATCGATGGCGCCGACGTCTTCATCGGGCTCTCCGGGCCCAACCTGATGACCGCCGAGCACATGCGCAAGATGGCGCCGAACCCCATCGTCTTCGCCTGCACCAACCCCGACCCGGAAATCCATCCCGACGTGGCGCGGGAGGCGCGGCCCGACGTCATCATGGCCACCGGGCGCTCCGATTACCCCAACCAGGTCAACAACGTGCTGGGCTTTCCCTTCATCTTCCGCGGGGCGCTGGACGTGCGCGCCACGCGCATCAACGAGGAGATGAAGATCGCCGCCGTCCATGCGCTCAAGGACCTGGCGCGGGAGCCGGTGCCCCAGGCGGTGCTCGACGCCTACGAGCGTGACCACATGACGTTCGGCCCCGAGTACATCATTCCCACTCCGGTCGACGTGCGCCTGCTGGAGCGCATCCCCGCGGCCGTGGCCCAGGCGGCGGTGGACTCCGGCGTGGCGCGCCGCCCCTACCCGGCCCACTACCCCCTGAAGACGGTGGACGACGTCTACGGCGGCTGAGGCCGGGAATTCCACGCCACATGCAAGCGCGCCGGCCCAAGGGCCGGCGCGCTGCGTTCAGACGTGGCATGTCGCGGCCTCACCAGGTGTACAGCAGGGTCACGTTGCTGGTGTGGTCGGTGCGGGCGTCGGCGATCTCGGGCGGGTTGGAGTTGTGCTTGATCTCGTGGGAGAGGCGCAGCGACAGGCGCGAGTTGAGCCGGGCGGTGAGCGAGGATACCGAGCGCGAGGTGGTGTTCTCGTCGGTCGCCTCCACCGACAACTCCTGGCGCACGTTCGAGTAATCGGAGAGCGTCCACTGATAGTCGAGGGCGCTGTAGGCCACGCCGAGGCTGTCGTTCTCTTCGCCCTCGACCCGATCATGGCGAAACCCGGGGCCGCCTTCGAGCGAGAGGCGGTGCCGGTCGGTATCGATGACGTCGCGTCCGTAGCCGCCGATGGTGGTGACCTGCTGGTCGTAGCCGCTGAAACGGTCCTTCTCCCAGCGGGCGAAGCCGAACAGGTAGTGCGGCCCGTCGAAATCGTAGCGCTCCCGCCCCGAGAGCAGGTACTGCTCGGCGCTGGTCTCGCCGTCGCGGGCCACGTTGCGGACCTCGCCGCGCAGGGTGTGGGTCAGGCGCCCCGTCAGCCAGGTCAGCCGGCTCTTGCCGATCAGGGTCTGGCTGTCGGTATTGCCGGAGAGGTGGGTGTAGCCGAGCTCGGCTTCGCCGCTGAAGGTGGGGCTGTCCTCCTCGGGTGGGGGAGGTGCATAGAACACGCTGGCGGCGAGGGCGGCGCCCGGCAAGAGCATCAGGCCTATGAGGCTCCATGGGGTCAGTCGTGGCATGGCAACGAACCTGTCCTGTTGTCCCGGTAACGGGCCGCCTCGATGGGCGGCTGTCTGGCGGTTGGCAAGACGGCAGGCGGCGTCCCTGCCGCCCCCTGGCGTACCTTTCGCTTAGAAGATCGCCTCGTAGCTGCCGGTGCCCTGCGAGCCGCTGCGCTGTTCGATCTCCTGCTCGACCCGGCGCGGCTCCATGTCGGGCAGGTAGTCGGGGTGGAAGATCTCGGTGATCCCGCCGGGCTGGCCGTCGGCCAGGCGTCGCCCGGTCTGCTCGTCGATGCGCATCCTGACCAGTTGCTCGGGCTCTTCCGGGCTGGCTTCGGGGCGACCCTCCAGGGCGTTGCCCATGAAGTCGATCCAGATCGGCAGGGCGGCGTTGCCGCCGTACTCGGCGATCGATTCGTTGTTGTCCTTGCCGATCCATACGGTGGCGACCAGGTCGTCGTTGTAGCCGGCGAACCAGGCGTCGCGGAAGCCGTTGGTGGTGCCGGTCTTGCCCACCACGTCGTCGCGATCGAGCGACAGGGCGGCGCGTCCGGTGCCGCTCTCGATCACGTCGCGCAGCATGTCGCGCAGGATGTAGACGGCGGTGGGGTCGGCGACCCTCGGCGCCACCTCGTAGCGCTTGCCGTCGATCTCCACTTCGGTCTGGCCCTCGCGGCAGTCGCGGCAGGCGACCGCCGGCCGGGCCTCGCTGATGACCTGCTCGTCGCTGCCGCGAGTGATGCGCTCGATGAACCAGGGGGCAACCTGGAAGCCGCCGTTGGCCAGTACCGCGTAGGCGTTGGTCATCTCCAGCGGCGTCAGGTCGGCGCTGCCCAGCGCCAGCGACAGGCCGTGGGGCAGCCGGTTCGGGCTGAAGCCGAAGCCCTCCAGGTAGTCGATGGTGTTGTCGAGGCCCAGGGTCTGCAGGATGCGGATCGTCACCAGGTTGCGCGACATGGCCAGGGCGACCCGCAGCCGGATCGGACCGAGGAAGTCGCCGCTGGAGTTGACCGGCCGCCAGATCTCGTTGCTGCCGTCCTGCATCACCACCGGCGCGTCGTTGACCACCGAGGAGGCGGTCATCAGGCCGGTGTCCAGCGCGGCGAGGAACACGAAGGGCTTGAAGATCGAGCCCGACTGGCGCTGCGCCTGCACGGCGCGGTTGAACTTGCTGGCATTGAAGCTGAAGCCGCCCTGCAGGGCGAGGATGGCGCCGTCGGTGGGGTTCATCACGACGAGCGAACCTTCGGCGTCGGGGCGCTGGGAGAGCCGCCAGCTACCGTCTTCGCGCTGCAGGATCCGCACCAGGTCGCCGGTGTCGGCGATCTCGGCGGCCGAGGTCGGCTCGGCGCCGCGCGCCCGCGGGCTGCGGTACTCGCGCGCCCAGGAGAGCCCCTCCCAGTCGAGGGTGACGAGCTCGCCCTCACCGCTCAGCACGCGCATCTCGCGCCCCTCGCTCTCGACCACGATGGCGGGCTGCAGGGGGCCGAAGCCCGGCGTGCGTTCGAGCACCCGCAGCCAGTTGCTGACGTCGCCCTCGATGCCTTCGACGCGGGTCTGGCTGCGCTCCGCGGCCTGGCGCGCGGTCTGCATGATCTCGGGGGATTCGTCGAGCTCCTCCTCCAGGCCGCGGCGTTCGGTACGCTCCTGCGCTTCGGCGAGGCTGGCCGGGATGTCGCGCTCCTCCGGCCCGCGCCAGCCGTGGCGAGTGTCATAGTCGATCAGGCCGCGCGCCAGGGCCTGGCGGGCGAAGGGCTGCAGCTCGCTGTCCAGGGTGGTGTGGATGCGGTAGCCGCCGGTGTAGGCGTCCTCGCCGAAGCGCTCGAGGGCGTACTGGCGTGCCATCTCCGCCACGTAGTCCGCATCCACCTCGACCTGCGCCACGTAGCGGCGGGCGGTGGTGGGTTCCTGCACGGCCGCCTCGTAGGTCTCCTGGTCGATGTGACCGAGTTCGCGCATGCGGTAGAGGATCCAGTTGCGGCGGATCAGCGAGCGCTCCGGATTGGCCAGCGGGTTGAACGACGAGGGCGCCTTGGGCAGGCCGGCGATCATCGCCTTCTGCGCCAGGGTGAGTTCGTCGAGCGGCTTGTTGTAGTAGACCTCCGCGGCGGCGGCGATGCCGTAGGCGCGATGGCCGAGGAAGATCTTGTTGACGTAGAGCTCGAGGATCTCCTCCTTGGACAGGATCTTCTCCATCTGCAGGGCCAGGAGGATCTCGCGGATCTTGCGCGTGAAGGTGCGGTCGAGGGTCAGCAGGTAGTTGCGCGCCACCTGCATGGTGATGGTGGAGCCCCCCGACTGGATGTCGCCGCCGCTGGAGACGAGTTCCACGGCGGCGCGCGCCAGACCCTTGGGGTCGACGCCGCGATGATCGAAGAAGGAGGCGTCCTCGGCGGCCAGCAGGGCCAGCAGGAAGTCCTCGGGGATCTCGTCGAATGTGACCGGCATGCGCCGCTCATCGCCGTACTCGCCGATCAGCTTGCCGTCACGGGTAAAGATGCGCAGCGGGGTGTGCAGCTCGAAGTCCTGCAGCTGGCGTACGTCGGGCAGGCCAGGGGAGAAGTACAGTGCCGCGCCGGCGACGCTGAGCAGGGCCGCGGCGGAAAGCGACACCAGCAGCCAGAAGGCCGAGAAAACCAGAGTCTTGATCCACTTCATGAAAGGGCGTTATCCGTGGTGAGAGCAGGAAGGGAATGGCGATGAAAGAGAGCCTTCACTGGCGTGGTGGCCATTATAGAGAACCCGAGCCGCTCGCCACCAGCGTTGAGGCAGCACGCCGTCCATCTTTGTGTGCGCTGGCGAAATATCATGTAACCTCATTCCTGGTCATGCGAGTATGGTCTTTATCAGTCCCCTCGCTCAGGCGCAGCAGGCATACAAGAGCAAGATGGTAACCAGCAATTATCGCGACGGCTTACGCAAGGGCAACGATTGATGCGACTCAGACCCTCCGGCAAGGGGTTCATCGGTGTCGATATCACCTCGGCAACGGTCAAGCTGATCGAGCTCAAGCGAATCGGCTCCCACTACCAGATCGAAAGCTATGCCGTCAGGCCCCTGCGCGAAGGCGCCGTGGTCGAGCGACGCATCCGCGACATGGGCGAGGTGGCCGATGCGCTGCGGCGCGCGGTCGAGAGCGCGCGGCCCTCCTCGCGGCTGGCCGCGGCCGCGGTACCGGCCAGCGCGGCCATCACCAAGACCCTGACCCTACCCGCATCGCTCAACGATGACGAGATCGAAGCGCGGATTCAACTCGAGTCAGACAAGCACATTCCGTTTCCGTTCAGCGAGGTGGCCTTCGACTTCCAGCGCCTGGGGCTCAACGCCCGCTACGGCGACCAGCAGGACGTCCTGCTGGTCGCCTGCCGCCAGCAGGACGTCAACCAGCTCACCGATGCCCTGCAGCAATCCGGCCTGTCGCCGGCGGCGGTGGATGTCGAGACGTTCGCCATGGAGCGCGCCTTCGGCGAACTGCGCCAGCAGCTGCCGCCGGCCGCCGGCGACGACGATTGCGTGGCGCTGGTCGACATCGGCGCCACCATGAACGCCTTTCACGTGCTGCGCGGCGGGCGCATCGTCTACAGCCGCGACACCGTGTTCGGCGGGCGCCAGCTCACCGAGGAGATCCGTGCCCGCTACGGGCTGACGCTGGAGGAGGCCGGCCTGGCCAAGAAGCGTGGCGGCCTGCCGGAAGATTATCGGACCAGCGTGCTCGAGCCCTTCATCGATACCCTGGTCCAGCAGGTCGGACGTTCGCTGCAGCTCTACTACACCGCGGGGCGCAAGCAGGAAGTCAGGCGCATGGTGCTGGCCGGCGGCTCCAGCGTCATTCCCGGCCTGGCAGAGCGGCTCGCCCGCGAGAGCGCGATGCAGGTGGTCATTGCCAACCCCTTCCTGCGCATGAGGATCAACGCGCGCATCGACGTCCAGACCCTGGCCAGCGATGCGCCGGCCATGGTGACCGCCTGCGGGCTGGCAATGAGGTCGCCGGCATGACCATCGAAATCAACCTGCTGGCCTGGCGCGAGCAGCGGCGGGCGCGCCGCAGCCGGCGCTTCTACCTGGCCCTGGCGGTCATGGCGCTGCTCGGAGCGGCGGGCGGCCTGGGGTTGACCTACCACTACGATGCCGCGCTGGCGGCTCAGCGCGAGCGCAATGCCCATGTTGAGGAGCGCATGCAGCAGCTCGACGGCGACATCCGTTCGATCGGCGAGTACGAGGCCATCCGCGAGCGCATGATCGGCCAGGTCCAGGTCTTCAGCGACCTGCAGCAGGGGCGTTCGCAGACGGTCCGGGTCTTTCGTGACCTCACCCTGAGCCTGGTCGACGGCGTGCACTACACCCAGATGAGCCGCCAGGGCGACCAGCTGCGCCTGACCGGTCGCGCCGAGAGCAATCACCGTGTCTCGGAGCAGATGCGGGCGCTGGACGGTTCGCCCGCCTTCTCCGAGCCGGTGCTGTCGGAGGTGGAGGCCGACGGCGGTGAGCGGCGCCGCTTCAGCCTCGGCGTGACGCAGCTCACCCAAGGCGTGTCGCCTCCCCAGGCGCGAGAGGAGGACGAGCCATGAACCTGCGGGCCGAGATGCGCCGCCTCCGCGAGCTCGACTGGCGCGGGCTGGACCTGAAGGAGTCGGGTTCCTGGCCGCTGCTGTTGCAGTGGCTCTGCTGCCTGCTGGTGCTGGGCCTGACCTTTGCCGCCGCGCACTGGTACCTGGCCGGTCCCAAGGCGGCCGAGCTGCGTCTCGCCGAGGCGGAGGAGGAGCGGCTGCTGCTCGACTATCGCAACCGCGCCGCCCAGGCCGCGCGGCTGCCCGACATGCTCGAGCAGATGGCCAGCCTCGAGGCACGCATGGACGAGCTGATGGCGATGCTGCCCTCCGGTGCCGAGATTCCCTCGCTGATCGACAGCATCAGCGAGAGCGCCCTCGATCACCACCTGAGCATCGACTTCATTCGTCTGCGCAGCACCGTCGAGCGCGACTTCTACGTCGAGCGCCCGTTCGACCTGCAGGTGGAGGGCGAATACCATGACATCGCCGGCTTCCTCGCCAGCGTCGCGTCGCTGTCGCGTATCGTGACACTGCACGATTTCGTGCTGGCGCCGGTGGAGGGCAGCGATCGCCTGCGCCTGTCGATGCTGGCGCGCACCTACAGCTATCGATCCCGGGCCGACGAGGAGGCGCCGCCATGATGCGTCAGGCCATGGCGCTGGCGGCCGGCCTGCTGCTGGCGGGCTGTGCCGATCCCCGGCTGGGCGAGCTCGACCGTCGGCTGAACGACATCCGTGCCAACCCGGGGGCGCCGCGAGTGCTCGAGATGCCGGAGATCCCCAGCTATGCGCCGGTGCCCTATCAGGCCAGCGATCGCCGCAGCCCGTTCCGCCCCCAGCTGCCGGAGCCGGAGGGGGCGCCGGCTGGCGACAGCGACCTGGCGCCCGATCTCGAGCGTGAGCGCGAACCGCTCGAGGCGTATGATCTCGACGCGCTGAGGCTGGTGGGCATCCTGACCATGGGCGGCCAGACACACGCCCTGGTCAGGGCGCCGGAGGGCGAGGTGCACCGGTTGCGCCCCGGCAACTACCTGGGCCGCAACCATGGCCGGATCGTCAGCATCACCGGTTCGACGGTGCAACTGGTGGAGCTGGTGCCCACCGGCGGAGGCGGCTGGACGGAACGCACGACTCACATGGCGCTGGAAGAGACGCGGCGCTGAGAACATCGCGGTAGCTCGTGGCAGGGCGCGGGTAACAGGCAGGAGTAGGTAACGATGAAAGACGTGATTCGCACACTGGGAGCACTCTGCCTGGCGCTGACGGCGATGCCTGTCCTGGCGGCAACCGCGCTGACCGACCTCGACTTCCGCCAGGGCGAGCGCGGTGAGCTGCTGGTCGACCTGAGCTTCAGTGGCGGGGTGCCCGAGGTCCGCGGCTATCGGCTGGACGAGCCCGCGCGACTGACCATCGACCTGGCGGACACGACCAACGCGCTGGAACAGCGCCGTATCGACCTGGGGATCGGCGGCGTCGAGCAGGTCACGGCGCTGGAAGCCGGTTCGCGCACGCGCCTGGTGTTCAACATGGAAGGCCCGCTGCCCTACGACACGGTGCAGCAGGGCGACCGGCTGCGGCTGGCCATCGGCGGCAGTGCGTCCGCCGACGGCGCCCCGGCGGCGCGTGCCGAGCCCGCTTCCACGGCGCCGTCCGAGCCGGCATCCGAGGCGGCGTCCCGCAGCGTGCCGTCCATCAGCGATATCGACTTCCGCCGCGGCGAGGAGGGTGCCGGCCGCCTGATCGTCACCTTCGACCGTGCCGGGGTCGATGCCCGCGTGCGGGAGTCGGGCCGCCATCGTATCGTCGCCGAACTCAGCGGCGTCGAGCTGCCCGAGGCGCACAACCAGGTCCTCGACGTCAGCGACTTCGGCACCCCGCTGCGGCGCATCACGCCGCGCGCCGGCCGCGACGGGGTCACCCTGGACATCGAAGGCAGCGGCGAGTACGCCATGCTCTCCACCCAGAGCGGGCGGCAGCTCACCATCGAGGCCCAGCCGGTCACGCAGCAGGAGCGCGAGCAGCGCGTACGCCAGCAGTTCCCCTATACCGGCGAGCGCATCACGCTCAATTTCCAGGACATCGAGGTGCGCTCGGTGCTGGCGATCATCGCCGACTTCACCGGCCTCAACCTGGTCGCCAGCGACAGCGTCACCGGCGAGGTGACCCTCAACCTGGAGGATGTGCCCTGGGACCAGGCGCTGGACCTGGTGCTCAAGAGCCACGGGCTGGCCAGCCGCCAGGAAGGCAACGTGATCGTGGTGGCGCCGGCCGGCGAGCTGGCCAACATCGAGCGCCAGGAGCTCGAGGCGCGGGCCCAGGCCGAGACGCTGGCGCCGCTGGAGTCGGAGTACGTCCAGGTCAAGTACGCCCGGGCCGAGGACCTGGCCCAGCTGCTGCGAGGCGGCGAGGGCTTCGGGCTGCTCTCGGAGCGTGGCCGGGTGGCGGTGGACGCGCGCACCAACATGCTGCTGATCCAGGACACCGCCGACCAGATCCAGGAGATCCTCGCCACCCTCGACCAGCTCGACGTGGCGGTGCGCCAGGTGCAGATCGAGGCGCGTATCGTCATCGCCCGCGACGGCGTGACCCAGGAGCTGGGGGTCAACTGGGGGGCCTCCGGCGGCGGCAGTCGCTTCAACCTGGGCGGCGCCTCGAGCGGCACGCCGATCGCCGGCTTCGGCGACGGCCTCACGGGTCAGCGCGACAGCCGCGGCCAGTTCACCGGCGAGTTCGACGACCCCACCGGAAGTCGCTTCGAGCGCGGCGGGCTGGCGGTCGACCTGGGCAGCGCCAACCCCATGACCAGCTTCAGCTTCGGTTACCTCTCGGGCGACATCCTGCTCGACCTGGAGCTGCGCGCGCTGGAGAGCGAGAACAAGAGCCAGACCATCTCGCAGCCGCGGGTGATCACCGCCAACCAGCGCAAGGCGACCATCATCCAGGGCGAAGAGCGTGCCTACCAGTCCATCGGCGAGGGCAACGTGCCGCAGACCGAGTTCAAGGAGGCCGAGCTGTCGCTCGAGGTCACACCGCAGATCACTCCCGACAACCGCATCATCATGGACCTGGTGATCAAGAACGACAGCTTCCGCGAGGCCGCGGCGGGCCAGGCGCCGCCGATCGACACCAACCGCATCGAGACCCAGGTGCTGGTCGACAACGGCGAGACGGTGGTGCTGGGCGGCATCCTTACCACCGAGCAGCTCAGCCGCCTGGCCAAGACGCCGTTCTTCGGCGACCTGCCTGTGCTGGGTAGGCTTTTCCGGTACAATGAGTCGAGCAACCAGAAAGTGGAGCTGCTGGTGTTCATCACTCCACGGATACTCGAGGACGGCCTGGCGATTCGCTGATGCAGGACTTGCCCAATCTGATACTGGTCGGCCCCATGGGGGCCGGCAAGAGCACCATCGGCCGCCTTCTGGCGGCCGAGCTTTCCCGCGACTTCCTCGACAGCGACCACGAGATCCAGGCCCGCTGCGGTGCCGACATTCCCTGGATCTTCGACGTCGAGGGCGAGGCGGGCTTTCGCCTGCGCGAAGTGCAGATGATCGAGGAGCTGACCGCCCTCGAGGGCGTGGTCCTCGCCACCGGCGGCGGCGCGGTACTGCGCGAGGAGAACCGCCGGCGCCTGCGCGAGCGGGGCACCGTGGTCTACCTGTACACCACCGTCGAGCAGCAGCTCAAGCGCGTCGCCAAGGACCGCAACCGCCCGTTGCTGCAGCGCCCCGATCGCGAGCAGGTGCTGCGCGAGATGTTCGAGCTGCGCGACCCCCTCTATCGTGCCACGGCGGATATTGTGGTGCGGACCGACCGGCGCAGCCCCCGCGCCGTGGTCAACGAGATCGTGCGCCGCGTGCAGCGTCTGGTCGATCCCCTACAAGCCAAGGCCTGAACCATGTCCATGAGCGAACCTTCCCCGACCCGGCGAAGCCTGCAGGTGGCGCTGGGCGAGCGCAGCTATCCCATCCATATCGGCGCGCGGCTGCTGGGCGACCCCGCCTGGCTGGCGCCCTACCTGGCCGGACGCCAGGTCATGATCGTCACCAACGAGACGGTGGCGCCTCACTACCTGGCGCGGCTGCGCGCGGGCCTGCCGAGTGACGCCGAGGTTCGCGAGCTGATCCTGCCCGACGGCGAGGCGACCAAGACCCTGGCCAGCGTCGGCCGCATCTGGGACGCCCTGCTCGAGGCCGGCTTCAATCGCCGCTGCACGCTGATCGCCCTGGGCGGCGGCGTGATCGGCGACATGGTCGGCTTCGCCGCCGCCTGCTACCAGCGCGGCGTCGCCTTCATCCAGGTGCCCACCACGCTGCTTTCCCAGGTGGACTCCTCGGTGGGCGGCAAGACCGGCGTCAACCACCCGCTGGGCAAGAACATGATCGGTGCCTTCTGGCAGCCGCGGGCGGTGCTGATCGACACCGATACCCTGGCCACCCTGCCGGCCAAGGAGTTCTCGGCGGGGCTGGCCGAGGTGATCAAGTACGGGCTGATCCGCGACATCGAGTTCCTGGTCTGGCTCGAGGCAGAGATGGCGGCCCTGCGGGCGCTGGAGCCCCAGGCGCTGGCCTGGGCCATCGAACGCAGTTGCCGGCTCAAGGCCGAGATCGTCGCCGAGGACGAGACCGAGCAGGGGGTGCGCGCGCTGCTCAACCTCGGCCATACCTTCGGCCACGCCATCGAGGCGCACCAGGGCTACGGCAAGTGGCTGCACGGCGAGGCGGTGGGGGCCGGCATGCTGATGGCCGCCGAGCTGTCGCAGCGCCTCGGCTGGCTGTCACGCGCCGACGTCGAGCGCACCGCCGCCATCATCGCCGCCGCCGGCCTCCCGCTGGCGGCCCCCGCCGACATGGGAGTGGAGGACTTCCTCGCCCGCATGCGCCTGGACAAGAAGAACGTCGACGCGCGCCTGCGCCTCGTCCTGCTCGAGGCGCTGGGCCGGGCGGTGGTCCACGACGAGACCCCTCAGCCACTGCTCGAGACGCTGCTGGCCACCTTCCCCCGGCGCTGACCTGCCAGCCGGGTCCCTCGGACCGGTCGAAACCCCACGACAAGGCCGCACGAAGCGATTCATGCGGCTTTTTCATGCGCACGCTGCGAGTGCGGCGGGGTGCCTGGCCAAGCTGGCGGCATCAAATTCGCATGCCTCATGCCGGATCGGTATGGGGGAAACGGGCAAAATTAGACTAAAGTCGCATATTGAGGCGGCGTCGTTTGAAAACCGTTTATGTGTCGCGCAAGTCCTTGAGATGATGGTTTTTTTTGCTTTGCCTTGTCCAGCAAGTTGCGGATTTCGTGGAGGTTTTGGGGAGGTGCTGCGGCCGGGAGATTGCGCGATGCGGGGGAAAGTGTCTATGCTGGGCGTCCTTTTTCTCGTGACGGCACCAGGCTACTGCTGGCAGGAAAAATAAAAAGAAAACCCAATAGAATACATAAGCACTGCCGTCTGGTCAATAGACTTTCTTGAGGCACGCCCATGAACCAAGGCCTTCATCATCCAGGCGAGTTCCGCGACAACTGTGGATTCGGCCTGATCGCGCACATGGAGGGACAGGCCAGCCACGACCTGCTGCGTACTGCCATCGAATCGCTCACCTGCATGACCCATCGTGGCGGCATTGCCGCCGATGGCAAGACCGGCGACGGCTGCGGCCTGCTGCTCAAGATGCCGGAGGGCTTCATGCGCGAGGTCGCCGCCGAGGCGCTCGGCGTCGACCTCGGCGAGCAGTTTGCCGTGGGCGCGGTGTTCCTGCCCGACGACGACGCCAAGGAAGCGCGGGCGCGCGGCATCCTCGAGGGCGAGCTGCGGGCCTGCGGCCTGGTGATTCGCGGCTGGCGCGAGGTGCCGGTGGACGCCTCCTGCTGCGGCCCCATCGCGCGTGCCTGCCTGCCGCGCATCCGTCACCTGTTCGTCGAACCGGGCAAGCTCGGCGATGCCGCGCGCTTCGACGTCGACCTGTTCATGGCGCGCCGCCGCGCCGAGCAGATGCTGCGTGACGAAGAGGACTTCTACGTCTGCTCGCTGTCGTCCCGGGTGATCTCCTACAAGGGCCTGATGATGCCGGTCGACCTGCCGACCTTCTACGGCGACCTCGGCGACGAGCGTCTCGAGACCGCCATCTGCGTCTTCCATCAGCGCTTCTCCACCAATACCGAGCCGCGCTGGCCGCTGGCCCAGCCGTTCCGCCTGCTGGCCCACAACGGCGAGATCAACACCGTCGAGGCCAACCGCAGCTGGGCGAACTCGCGCAAGGAGAACTTCGTCAACGAGCGGCTGCCCGACATCGCCGAGCTCGACGAGATCGTCAACACCGTGGGCTCCGACTCCTCGAGCATGGACAACATGCTCGAAGTGCTGCTGATGGGCGGCATGGAGCTGCATCGGGCGGTGCGCATGATGGTGCCCCCGGCGTGGCAGAACGTCGAGACCATGAGCGGCGAGCTGCGTGCCTTCTACGAGTACAACTCCATGCACATGGAGCCGTGGGACGGCCCGGCCGGCGTGGTCATGACCGATGGCCGCCAGGCGATCTGCATGCTCGACCGCAACGGCCTGCGCCCGGCGCGCTGGGTGATCACCAAGAACGGCTACATCACCCTGGCCTCGGAGATCGGCACCTACGGCTACCAGCCCGAGGACGTGGTGGCCAAGGGTCGCGTCGGCCCGGGCCAGATCCTCGCCGTGGACACCCAGACCGGCGAGGTGCTGCACACCCGGGACATCGACGAGCGCCTGCAGTCGGCCTACCCCTACAAGCGCTGGCTGAAGGAGGAGGCGCACTACCTGGAGTCGGCGCTGACCGAGCTGGCCAGCTTCCAGAACATGGACGCCGAGCAGGTCAAGACCTGGCAGAAGATGTTCCAGGTCAGCTTCGAGGAGCGCGACCAGGTGCTGCGCCCGCTGGCCGAGAGCGGCCAGGAGGCGGTGGGCTCCATGGGCGACGATACGCCCATGGCCGTGCTGTCGCGCAAGCAGCGCCTGCTGACCGACTTCTTCCGCCAGAAGTTCGCCCAGGTCACCAATCCGCCCATCGACCCGCTGCGCGAGTCGATCGTGATGTCGCTGGAGACCTGCATCGGTGCCGAGCTCAACGTCTTCAGGGCCACCCCCGAGCACGCCCACCGCATCATCCTGACCACGCCGGTGCTGTCGCCGCGCAAGTTCACCGCGCTGCTCGAGCAGGACGACCCAGCCTTCTCCCATCACCGCCTGAGCCTGGGCTACGACCCGGAGCAGATGGGGCTCAAGGCTGCGCTGCTCGAACTGTGCCGCCAGGCCGAGGCCGCGGTGCACGAGGGCAAGGTGATCCTGGTGCTGTCGGACGCCAGCCTCGAGCAGGGTCAGCTGCCGATCCATGCCGCGCTCGCCGTGGGCGCGGTGCACCATCACCTCGGCAAGCTGGCGCTGCGCCCGCGGGCCAACATCGTGGTCGAGACCGGCTATGCCCGCGACGCCCATCAGATGGCGGTGCTGTTCGGGGTCGGCGCCACCGCGGTGTTCCCGTGGCTGGCCTACCAGGTGATGGCCGACATGCACCGCACCGGCGAGCTCACCGGCAACCCGGCCGACGCCCGCGAGAACTACCGCAAGGGCATGCAGAAGGGGCTCTACAAGATCCTCTCCAAGATGGGCATCTCGACGCTCGCCTCCTACCGCGGCTCGCAGCTGTTCGAGGCGGTGGGGCTCTCCTCCGAGGTGGTCGAGCTGTGCTTCACCGGCATGGCCTCGCGCATCGAGGGCACCGGCTTCAGCGAGCTGCAGCTGCAGCAGGAACTGCTGGCGCGCGACGCCTGGACGCCGCGCAAGGGCATCGCCCAGGGCGGCCTGCTCAAGTACGTCCACGACCACGAGTACCACGCCTACAACCCCGACGTGATCAAGGCGTTGCAGGAGGCCGTGCAGGAGGGCGACTACCGCAAGTGGAAAAAATTCGCCCAGCTGGTCAACGAGCGTCCGGCGGCGACCATCCGCGACCTGCTGGGGCTCAAGGCCGCCGAGACGCCGCTGCCGCTCGACGAGGTGGAGCCGGTCGACACGCTGCTCCCGCGCTTCGACAGCGCCGGCATGTCGCTCGGCGCGCTGTCGCCGGAGGCGCACGAGGCGCTGGCCCAGGCCATGAACGAGGCCGGCGGCCGCTCCAACTCCGGCGAGGGCGGCGAGGACCCGGCGCGCTACGGCACCATCCGCTCCTCCAAGATCAAGCAGATCGCCTCGGGCCGCTTCGGCGTCACCCCGGCCTACCTGGTCAACGCTGAGGTGCTGCAGATCAAGGTGGCCCAGGGCGCCAAGCCCGGCGAGGGCGGCCAGCTGCCCGGCGGCAAGGTCAACGAGCTGATCGCGCGGCTGCGCTACTCGGTGCCCGGCGTGACGCTGATCTCGCCGCCGCCGCATCACGACATCTACTCCATCGAGGACCTGGCGCAGCTGATCTTCGACCTCAAGCAGGTCAACCCCGAAGCGCAGGTGTCGGTGAAGCTGGTCTCCGAGCCGGGCATCGGCACCATCGCCACCGGCGTGGCCAAGGCCTATGCCGACCTGATCACCGTCTCCGGCTACGACGGCGGCACCGCGGCCAGCCCGCTGACCTCGATCAAGCACGCCGGCAGCCCCTGGGAGCTGGGTCTGCCCGAGGTGCACCAGGCGCTGCGCATCAACGGCCTGCGCGACAAGATCCGCCTGCAGACCGACGGTGGCCTGAAGACCGGTCTCGACGTGGTCAAGGCGGCGATCCTCGGCGCCGAGAGCTTCGGCTTCGGCACCGCGCCGATGGTGGCCCTGGGCTGCAAGTACCTGCGCATCTGCCACCTCAACAACTGCGCCACCGGGGTGGCCACCCAGCACCAGTATCTGCGCGACGAGCACTTCCGCGGCACCGTCGACATGGTCAAGAACTACTTCCGCTTCATCGCCGAGGAGGTGCGCGAGCTGCTGGCGATGCTGGGCGTGCGCCAGCTGACCGACCTGATCGGTCGCACCGACCTGCTCGAGGTGCTGGAGGGCGATACCGCCTCCCAGCGCAAGCTCGACCTCACGCCGCTGCTGGCCAACGACTTCGTGCCGGCCGACGCGCCGCAGTTCTGCCAGGTCAGCCGCAACGTGCCGCATGACCCCGGCGCCAAGAACCAGGAAGTTCTGGCCGCCATCGAGCAGGCCATCGCCGACAAGAGCGGCGGCGAGTTCACCTTCGCCATCACCAACTGCGACCGCTCGGTGCCGGCGCTCTCCTCGGGCGCGGTGGCCAAGCACCACGGCGAGGCCGGCCTCGAGGACGCCCCCATCACGCTGCGCTTCACCGGCGTGGCCGGGCAGAGCTTCGGCGTGTGGAACGCCCGCGGTCTCAACCTCTATCTCGAGGGCGATGCCAACGACTATGTCGGCAAGGGCATGAACGGCGGCAAGGTGGTGCTGGTGCCGCCGCGCGGCAGCCGCTTCGAGAGCCACAAGACGGCGATCATCGGCAACACCTGCCTGTACGGCGCCACCGGCGGCAAGCTGTTCGCCGCCGGAACCGCCGGCGAGCGCTTCGCCGTGCGCAACTCCGGCGCCCATGCGGTGATCGAAGGGGCCGGCGACCACTGCTGTGAATACATGACCGGCGGCCTGGTCTGCGTGCTCGGCGAGACCGGCGTCAACTTCGGCGCCGGCATGACCGGCGGCTTCGCCTACGTGCTCGACGAGGACCGCTCCTTCGTCGACCGCTACAACCATGAGCTGGTGGAGATCCACCGGGTCAATACCGAGGCCATGGAGGCCTATCGGCGTCACCTGCGGGAGATCATCGAGGAGTTCGTGGCCGAGACCGGCTCCGCCCGCGGGCGCGAGATACTCGACGACTTCAGCGACTTCGCCCGCCATTTCTGGCTGGTCAAGCCCAAGGCGGCGAGCCTGAACAGCCTGCTCGACGAATCGCGCAGACGTCCCGAGTAAGCCGGAATTCCAGGAGACACGAGTATGGCCAACCGTTTGACCAGAAACGACTTCCAGTTCATCGACGTGGGGCGTCAGGATCCGCAGAAGAAGGATGCCCGGACCCGCTCGCGCGAGTTCGGCGAGATCTACGAGCCGTTCAAGCCGCAGGAGGCGGCCAGCCAGTCGCACCGCTGCCTGCACTGCGGCAACCCCTACTGCGAGTGGAAGTGCCCGGTGCACAACTACATCCCCAACTGGCTGCAGCTGGTCGCCGAGGGCAACATCCTCGAAGCCGCCGAGCTGTCGCACAAGACCAACTCGCTGCCCGAGGTGTGCGGGCGGGTGTGCCCGCAGGACCGTCTGTGCGAGGGCGCCTGCACGCTCAACGACGGCTTCGGTGCGGTGACCATCGGCTCGGTGGAGAAGTACATCACCGATACCGCCTTCGCCATGGGCTGGCGTCCCGACATGTCCCAGGTCACCTGGACCGACAAGAAGGTCGCCATCGTCGGCGCCGGCCCGGCGGGGCTCGGCTGCGCCGACATCCTGGTACGCAACGGCGTGCGGCCGGTGGTGTACGACAAGTACCCCGAGATCGGCGGCCTGCTGACCTTCGGCATCCCCGAGTTCAAGCTCGACAAGACGGTGATGGAGCGGCGCCGCGCGGTGTTCGAGGAGATGGGCATCGAGTTCCGCCTGGGCGTCGAGGTGGGCAAGGACGTCGACTTCGACACGCTGCTCGCCGAGTACGACGCGGTGTTCCTCGGCATGGGCACCTACAAGTACATGACCGGCGGCTTTCCCGGCGAGGATCTGCCCGGCGTGCACAAGGCGCTCGACTACCTGATCGCCAACGTCAACCACTGCCTCGGCTTCGAGAAGGACCCGGCCGACTTCGTCTCCCTCGAGGGGCAGAAGGTGGTGGTGCTGGGCGGCGGCGACACGGCCATGGACTGCAACCGCACGGCGATCCGCCAGGGCGCGGCCACGGTGACCTGCGCCTACCGCCGCGACGAGGAGAACATGCCGGGCTCCAAGCGCGAGGTGGCCAACGCCCGCGAGGAGGGCGTCGAGTTCCTGTTCAACCGTCAGCCGGTGGCGGTGGTCGGCGAGGGCCGGGTCGAGGGCGTCAAGGTCGTGCGCACGCGCATGGGCGAGCCCGACGAGAACGGCCGCCAGCGTCCCGAGGTGGTGCCGGGCTCCGAGGAGATCCTGCCCGCCGACGCCGTGGTCATCGCCTTCGGCTTCCAGCCGAGCCCGGCGCCCTGGTTCGACCGCTTCGGCATCGAACTCGACGAGCGCGGTCGCGTGCTGGCGCCGGAGCAGGGCGCCTATCGCTTCCAGACCACCAACGAGAAGATCTTTGCCGGCGGCGACATGGTGCGCGGCTCGGACCTGGTGGTCACCGCCGTGTACGAGGGGCGCGAGGCCGGCGAGGGCATCCTCGACTACCTCGGCGTGTGAGCCCTTTTCCGACGCCCAGTGGCGTCGGCTCGGCAGGCAAACGCCCCGGCCCAGGCCGGGGCGTTGTCGTTCTGCGGCGTCCTTTCCTAGACTCTGGGGCAGGTTCTGGAGACGCGCTATCGCGAGGAGGAGCGAGCATGGACGACACGCGACATGACCTGGGGCTCGCCGAGGCGCGAGGCGAACCGGTGGCCCCCGAGCGGCTGATCTTCGCCGACGACGGACGCATCCCCAACTCGCCGCTGGCGACGCTGCTCTTCCGCTCGCGGGGGGTGAACCCGGTGCTCGACCGCGAGGCCATCGGCGAGCGCTTCGAGCGCCTGTTCGGTGCCAACGGCTGGCGGCCGAGCTGGCGCGGCGGGGTCTATGACTACCATCACTACCACTCCATCGCCCACGAAGCCTTCGGCGTGCTCTCGGGCTGGGGCAGCCTGCGCCTGGGCGGCGAGCAAGGCGACGACGTCGAGCTGCGCACCGGCGACGCCCTGGTGCTGCCGGCGGGCACCGGCCACTGCCACCTCGAGGCCAGCGCCGATTTCCTGCTGCTCGCCGCCTACCCCGAGGACCAGCGCGAGCTCGACCTGCTGCGGGCAGACCCCGCCGAGCACGACGCGGCGGTGGCACGCATCGCCAAGGTCTCGCGGCCGCCGCGCGACCCGCTGGGTGGCGAGACCGCGCGCTGGTGGCCATGAGCCGCGCCCGGCGGCGGCGAAATTGAGCCATTGGTCGTAATCTGCTACGCTGTCGTCCCATCCTGGCGCGGCTTTCTGCCGCGCCTCATGATCACGTTTCGACAGGTTCTTCATGACACGATATATCTTCGTGACCGGCGGCGTTGTGTCCTCTCTCGGCAAGGGCATCGCGTCGGCCTCGCTGGCGGCGATTCTCGAGGCGCGCGGCCTCAAGGTCACCATGCTCAAGCTCGATCCCTACATCAACGTGGATCCGGGCACCATGAGCCCGTTCCAGCACGGCGAGGTGTTCGTCACCGAAGATGGCGCCGAGACCGATCTCGACCTGGGCCACTACGAGCGCTTCATCCGCACCAAGATGACCCAGGGCAACAACTTCACCACCGGGCGCGTCTACGAGCACGTGCTGCGCCGCGAGCGCCGCGGCGACTACCTGGGCGGCACGGTGCAGGTGATTCCGCACATCACCGACGAGATCAAGCGCCGGGTCTATGCCGGCGGCGAGGGCTTCGACGTGGCGCTGGTGGAGATCGGTGGCACCGTGGGCGACATCGAGTCGCTGCCGTTCCTCGAATCGATCCGCCAGATCCGTAGCGAGCTGGGGGCGAGCCGGGCGATCTTCATGCACCTGACCCTGGTGCCCTACATCAAGACCGCCGGCGAGACCAAGACCAAGCCGACCCAGCACAGCGTCAAGGAGCTGCGCTCGATCGGTATCCAGCCCGACATCCTGATCTGTCGCAGCGAGGTCGAGCTCGAGGAGACCGAGCGGCGCAAGATCGCGCTGTTCACCAACGTCGAGGAGCGCGCGGTCATCCCGCTGCAGGATGCCGACACCATCTACCGGATTCCGCTGATGCTCCACGAGCACGGCCTCGACGAGATCGTCTGCGACAAGCTGCGCCTCGAGGCCGATCCGGCCGATCTCGCCGAATGGGTCCGCGTGCTCGACGCCAAGCTCAACCCGCTCAAGTCGATCAACATCGCCATGGTCGGCAAGTACATGGAGCTGCTCGACGCCTACAAGTCGCTCAACGAGGCGCTGATCCACGCCGGCATCCAGACCCGGGTCAAGGTCAACGTCGACTACATCGATTCCGAGGACATCGAGCGCCACGGCACCGAGCGGCTGGCCGGCAAGGACGCCATCCTGGTGCCGGGCGGCTTCGGCGAGCGCGGCGTGGAGGGCAAGATCGAGACCGCCCGCTACGCCCGCGAGAACGGCATCCCCTACCTCGGCATCTGCCTCGGCATGCAGGTCGCGGTGATCGAGTTCGCCCGGAACAAAGCCGGCTGGGAGGACGCCAACTCCACCGAATTCACCCACGACACCCAGCACCCGGTGGTGGGCCTGATCACCGAGTGGATCAACGCCGAGGGCAAGATCGAGCTGCGCAGCGAGGCCTCCGACCTGGGCGGCACCATGCGCCTCGGCGGCCAGGTCTGCCGTCTCGAGCCCGGCACCAAGGCGCGCGAGGCCTACGGCAGCGAGGAGATCGTCGAGCGCCACCGCCACCGCTTCGAGGTCAACAACCAGTTCGTCGAGGCGCTGCAGAAGGCCGGCCTGGTGGTCTCCGGCAAGAGCGTCGACAACTCCCTGGTGGAGATGGTCGAGCTGCCCGATCACCCCTGGTTCGTGGCCTGCCAGTTCCACCCCGAGTTCACCTCCACCCCGCGCGACGGCCACCCGCTGTTCACCGGCTTCGTCAATGCGGCGCTGGAGCACAAGGCGGCGCGCACTCGCGCACTGACCTCGCATCAGGAGTGAGACCATGTCCGAGAAGGCCCCGTCCGCACCCGAACGTCACGTTTCCATTGCCGGCCTCACCGCCGGCAATTCTTTGCCTCTGATGCTGCTCGGCGGCATGAACGTGCTGGAGTCCCGCGAGCTGGCCCTCGAGGTCGCCGAGACCTATGTCGACGTCACCGGACGGCTCGGCATGCCCTACGTGTACAAGGCCAGCTTCGACAAGGCCAACCGCAGCTCGATCCATTCGTTCCGCGGCCCCGGCCTGGAGAAGGGGCTCGAGATTCTCGCCGAGATCAAGCAGCGCTTCGGCGTGCCGGTGATCACCGACGTGCATGAGCCCTGGCAGGCCGAGCCGGTGGCCGAGGTGGCGGACATCATCCAGCTGCCGGCATTCCTGGCGCGCCAGACCGACCTGGTGGTGGCCATGGCCCGGACCGGCGCGGTGATCAACATCAAGAAGCCGCAGTTCCTGGCCCCCCACGAGATGCGCCACATCATTCGCAAGTGCGAGGAGGCCGGCAACGACCGCGTGCTGCTGTGCGAGCGCGGCTCGAGCTTCGGATACAATAACCTGGTGGTCGACATGCTCGGCTTCGGCGACATGAAGCAGACCGGCTGCCCGGTCTTCTTCGACGTCACCCACTCCCTGCAACGCCCCGGCGGACGCGCCGACAGCGCCGGCGGGCGCCGCCAGCAGGTCGCCGAGCTGGCACGCGCCGGCGTCGCCGTGGGGCTGGCGGGGCTCTTCCTGGAAGCCCACCCGGACCCCGACAGCGCCCTGTGCGACGGCCCCTGCGCGCTGCCGCTGGACCAGCTCGAGCCCTTCCTGGCCCAGCTCAAGGCGCTCGACGAGCTGGTCAAGGGCTTCCCGGCACTGAACATCGAATAACGGCGGTTACCCAGGCAGTGGCGCTATAAGCCGAGAGAGACATTAGCCCCGATCGACTCAATCAACGCTGACAGAACCAAAGGACGACACCGATGACCAAGATTGTCGACATCCACGCCCTCGAGGTACTCGACTCCCGCGGCAACCCCACCGTGCAGGCCGAAGTTCGCCTCGCGAGCGGCGCCGTGGGCGTGGCCTGCGCGCCGAGCGGCGCTTCCACCGGCTCGCGCGAGGCCCTGGAACTGCGCGACGGCGACAAGTCGCGCTACCTGGGCAAGGGCGTGTTGAAGGCGGTGGAGGCCGTCAACGGCGCCATCCGCGAGCGCCTGGTCGGCATGGATGCCCGCGACCAGCGTGGCCTCGACAACGCCATGCTCGAGCTCGACGGCACCGACAACAAGGCCAGCCTCGGCGCCAACGCCATTCTCGCCGTGTCGCTGGCCGCGGCCAAGGCCGCGGCCAACGCCAAGGGCATGCCGCTCTACGCCCATATCGCCGAGCTCTACGGCCAGCCGGGCCAGTACCGCATGCCGGTACCGATGATGAACATCCTCAACGGTGGCGAGCACGCCGACAACAACGTCGACATCCAGGAGTTCATGATCCAGCCGGTGGGGGCGCCCAATTTCCGCGAGGCGCTGCGGGTCGGCGCCGAGATCTTCCACGCCCTGAAGAAGGTGCTCTCCGCCAAGGGCCTCTCCACCGCCGTGGGCGACGAGGGCGGCTTTGCGCCGAACCTGGAGTCCAACGCCGAGGCGCTGGCGGTGATCAAGCAGGCCGTCGCCGATGCCGGCTACGAGCTCGGCCGCGACGTCACCCTGGCGCTCGACTGTGCCTCTTCCGAGTTCTACCAGGACGGCCAGTACCGCCTCGCCGGCGAGGGCAAGTCCTTCGATGCCGCGGGCTTCGTCGACTACCTGGCCGAGCTGTGCGATCGGTACCCCATCGTCTCCATCGAGGACGGCATGGACGAGTCCGACTGGGACGGCTGGAAGGCGCTGACCGACAAGCTCGGCGACAAGGTGCAACTGGTCGGCGACGACCTGTTCGTGACCAACACGCGCATTCTCAAGCGCGGCATCGACGAGCAGATCGGCAACTCCATCCTGATCAAGTTCAACCAGATCGGCTCGCTTTCCGAAACGCTGGACGCCATCAGGATGGCCCAGGACGCCGGCTTCACCGCGGTGATCTCCCACCGCAGCGGCGAGACCGAGGACACCACCATCGCCGACCTGGCGGTGGGCACCTCGGCTGGCCAGATCAAGACCGGCTCGCTGTGCCGCTCCGACCGGGTCGCCAAGTACAACCGGCTACTGGTGATCGAGCAGCAGCTCGGCGAGCGCGTCGTCTATCCGGGTCGCTCGGCGATCAAGGGGCAATAAGGGCGTACCTGTCCACCTGGCCGACGATATCGCTGACATTCTTGTAGGAAATTGACCACAAAAAGGCGACGATCTAAGCCAACATAGGAGTCGGAAGGCCGATCCTCTCGGGGTCGGCCTTTTTTATCTCTATGATTTTATTGATTTTGCCTGGCTTGCAGTCAACCGGCGAGGAGGCGTTGGGTTGCCAGGGGCTCGCTTGCGTCCCTTGGCGGAAATGCCAGAATGCGAATGGGACAAGGCAGAGCGGGAGGCTCTCCGGCAGGATGCAACGGGATGCTGTTTTCGTGGCACGCCCGGTGTGACAGGAAGTCGCCTCCGGGCACGGACGTTGCCACAGGAGAGAGGGCGGAGGGAACCGCCCAGGGAAATGCTGGGAGCCGGGCGACCTTTGGGTCGCCTTTTTTTTGCCTTGGGCGCGGCGTGGGCCACGCGCCGAAGGCAGGCTGGCAGGCTTTCGGCGCGAGAGAGGAGGGTGGGGGCGGGTAGCGGGCTCAGCGCTCCAGGTACTGCAGCTTGCCGGGCTTGCCGTCCCACTCCTCGGCGTCGGCCGGCGGGTCCTTCTTCTCCGCGATGTTGGGCCACACCTCGGAGAGCTCCGCATTGATGGCGATGAATTCCTCCTGGCCCTCCGGCAGCTCGTCCTCCGAGAAGATCGCCTCGGCGGGGCATTCCGGCTCGCACAGGGCGCAGTCGATGCACTCGTCGGGATGGATCACCAGGAAGTTGGGACCCTCATAGAAACAGTCCACCGGGCAGACCTCGACGCAGTCGGTGTACTTGCACTTGATGCAGTTTTCGGTGACGACAAAAGTCATTGCCTGTCTCCCTCCTCGCAGCCGGGTCGTGCCCTTCCCGGTTGGTGATATTCGGTATCAGTCTTAATCCTGATAGTTATAAAAAAACAACTTCTTATAAGAATGTATTTCGTTGAACGCTACATTCTAGACATGCCCAAAGGCCTGAGCAAGCGGCGCGGCGCCTAGAGCCGTTCGCGCCAGCCATAGATCAACTCCAGCGCACGACGCGGCGTCAATTCGTCGGGGTCGAGGCCGGCCAGTTCGTCGAGCAGCGGGTGGGGCGCGGTGGCAAAGAGGTCGCTCTGCATGGGGGCCGGCCCGCCACCCCGGCGGGGCACGCCGCGATGGCTCTGGTCGACCTCCTGCTGCTCGAGCTGGGCCAGCTTGTCGCGGGCCCGCGCGATGACCGATTGCGGCACGCCGGCCAGTTGGGCCACCTGCAGGCCGTAGCTCTGGCTGGCCGGCCCCTCCTCCACGCGGTGCATGAAGACGATGCCGTCGCGGTGCTCGGCGGCGGTGAGGTGCACGTTGGCCACCCCCTCGGCCTGGTCGGCCAAGGCCGTCATCTCGAAGTAGTGGGTGGCGAACAGGGTGAAGGCGCGCGTGCCGGTCAGGTGCTCGGCGCTGGCCCAGGCCAGCGACAGGCCATCGAAGGTGCTGGTGCCGCGACCGATCTCGTCCATCAGCACCAGGCTGTGGTCGGTGGCGTTGTGCAGGATGCTGGCGGTCTCGGTCATCTCCACCATGAAGGTCGAGCGGCCCCCGGCCAGGTCGTCCGACGAGCCGATGCGCGTGAAGATGCGGTCCACCGGACCGATGCAGGCCTCGTCCGCCGGCACGAAGCTGCCGGTATGGGCGAGCAGCACGATCAGCGCCGCCTGGCGCATGTAGGTCGATTTGCCGCCCATGTTGGGGCCGGTGATGACCAGCATGCGGCGGCTGTCGTCGAGCACCAGGTCGTTGGGCACGAAGGGGGCGTCGCTGACGTGCTCCACCACCGGGTGGCGCCCGCCGCGGATCTCGATGCCCGGCGCCTCGGCGAGCCGCGGGCGCGAGAAGCCGAGCGCCTGGGCACGTTCGGCGAAGGCCGCCAGCACGTCCAGCGCGGCCAGCGCACGGGCGGTGCCCTGCAGGGCGCCAAGCTCGGCATTGAGCGAGTCGAGCAGGCCATCGTAGAGCAGCTTCTCGCGGGCCAGCGCACGCGACTTGGCGGACAGCGCCTTGTCCTCGAACTCCTTGAGCTCGGGAATGATGAAGCGCTCGGCGTTCTTCAGGGTCTGGCGCCGGATGTAGTCGACCGGCGCCTCGCGGGCCTGGGCGCGGGGAATCTCGATGTAGTAGCCGTGCACGCGGTTGTAGCCCACCTTGAGGCCGGCCAGGCCGGTGCGCTCGCGCTCGCGGGCCTCGAGCTGCAGCAGGTAGTCGCCGGCGTGCTCGGCGAGCCCGCGGTAGTCGTCGAGTTCGGCGTCGAAGCCCTCGCGAATCACGCCGCCGTCGCGGAGCACCACCGGCGGGTTGTCGACCAGTCCCCGGGACAGCGTATCGGCCAGCTCCGGATAGGGGCGGATATGGTGGGCCAGGTCGTCGAGCGCGGTGCCTTCGCTGTAGCCCTGCAGCTCGCGCTCGAGCTCCGGCAACGCCAGCAGGGCATCGCGCAGGCGGGCGAGGTCGCGGGGCCTTGCGCTGTAGAGCGCCACCCGGGCGAGGATGCGCTCGACGTCGCCGATCGCCTTGAGCAGTTCGCGCAGGGCCACGAAGCCCTCGCGTTCGAGCAGCAACGCAACCGCCGCCTGGCGCCCCTGCACCTGGCCACGGTCGCGCAGCGGGCGGTTGAGCCAGCGCTTGAGCAGCCGCGAGCCCATGGCGGTGGCGGTGGTGTCGAGCACGCTGGCCAGGGTGTTGTCGCCCCCGCCGCCGAGGTTGACGTCGATTTCCAGGTTGCGCCGGCTGGCGGCATCGATCACCACGGCTTCGTCGCGGCTCTCCACGCCCAGCGCGGTGACGTGGGGCAGGCGCGAACGCTGGGTGTCGCGGGCGTACTCCACCAGCACCCCGGCGGCGGTGAGGGCGGCCTCCAGGTGGGCGCAGCCGAAGCCGCGCAGGTCCTGCACCTGGAACTGGTCGCACAGCAGGCGGGTGGCGGACTCGAGGTCGAACAGCCAGTCGCTCTGGCGGCGCAGCCCCTGGCGCCCTTCCAGCGCGGGCGGCAGCGACACGCTCTCGGCGATCAGCAGCTCGGCGGGATCGAGGCGCTGAAGCTCGGCCAGCATGTCGCCGTCGCCCTCCACCTCGAGCACGCTGAAGCGCCCGCTGGAGAGCTCCAGCCAGGCGATGCCCCAGCACTCGCCGGCGGGGTGCACGGCCACCAGCAGGTTGTCGCGACGGGCGTCGAGCAGCGCCTCGTCGTGCAGCGTGCCGGGCGTGACGATACGCACCACGCGGCGCTCCACCGGCCCCTTGCTGGTTGCCGGGTCGCCGATCTGCTCGCAGATCGCCACCGACTCGCCGGCCTTCACCAGCCTCGCCAGGTAGCCCTCGGCGCTGTGGTAGGGCACGCCGGCCATGGGGATCGGCTTGCCCGCGGACTGCCCGCGCTGGGTCAGGGTGATGTCGAGCAGGGCCGCGGCGCGCCGGGCGTCGTCGAAGAACAGCTCGTAGAAATCGCCCATTCGGTAGAACAGCAGCACGTCGGGGTGCTCGCGCTTGATCCTGAGGTACTGGGCCATCATCGGCGTATGGCTCGGCACGTCCGTCTTGACCGCGTCGTTCATGCTTTCTCGGCTGGCTCGTCGGTTGCGTGGGCATCGAAAGGGCAAGGTTACCACGCGCCGCCGGCGTCGACACGCCGCACGGAACGCTGAGCACGGGGGGCGAACCGATGGCCTGTCGTGGCGGGAAGGATGCGCTATGGTTGCAGGCAGTCCCCCTCTCGATCAGGAGCGATACCAATGCCTCATAGCGCTTCCAGCCTGGCCAACCTCGACCTCGCGACCCTTGCCGAACGGCTCGGGCGGCGCTGTCACGAGCACGGCGTCAGCGTCACCGCCGCCGAATCGTGCACCGGCGGCGGGGTATCCAGCGCGATTACCTCGGTGGCCGGCAGCTCGGACTATTTCGAGACCGGCTACGTGACCTACTCCAACGCGGCCAAGGCGCGCCTGCTCGGCGTCCCCGAGGCAACGATCGCCCAGCATGGCGCCGTCAGCCAGGCGGTGGTGGAGGCCATGGTGGCGGGCGCCTGCCGCGACAGCGGGGCCAAGCTCGGCGTGGCGATCAGCGGCGTGGCCGGACCCGACGGCGGCACACCGGAGAAGCCGGTGGGCACCGTCTGGCTGGCCTGGGGCAGCGAGGCGCGCCAGCGGGCCGAGCGCTTCCACTTTCCCGGCGACCGCCGCGCGGTGCGTGAACGGGCGGTACGCGAGGCCATCGTCGGGCTGATCCGCTATCTCGAAGCCGAGCCGCATTCGTAGTGCTAGGCGCGCGGCGTTTTTTTCGTCATACTACTGGCCAACCATACAGTGTCCGGGCGAGCTCCCCACGGTGGCCGCCTACCAACTGCACCTGCAAGCGTCTGCGAGTTCTGCGAGGAGAGCCTCATGGCACAGGATGAAAACCGTTCCAAGGCATTGAATGCCGCCCTTTCCCAGATCGAGCGCCAGTTCGGCAAGGGCACCGTGATGCGCCTGGGCGATGCGCCGCGGGTGGTGATGCCGTCGGTCTCCACCGGCTCGCTGGGGCTCGACATCGCGCTCGGCATCGGCGGCCTGCCCTACGGTCGCGTGGTGGAGATCTTCGGGCCGGAGTCGTCGGGCAAGACCACCCTGACCCTGTCGGTGATCGCCCAGGCCCAGCGCCAGGGCAAGACCTGCGCCTTCATCGACGCCGAGCACGCGCTCGACCCGAGCTACGCCGAGAAGCTCGGCGTCAACCTCGACGACCTGCTGGTGTCCCAGCCCGACACCGGCGAGCAGGCGCTGGAGATCTGCGACATGCTGGTGCGCTCCGGCGGCGTCGACGTGATCATCATCGACTCGGTGGCGGCGCTGACCCCGCGCGCCGAGATCGAGGGCGAGATGGGCGACTCCCACGTCGGCCTGCAGGCGCGCCTGATGTCCCAGGCGCTGCGCAAGATCACCGGGCACATCAAGAACGCCAACTGCATGGTGGTGTTCATCAACCAGATCCGCATGAAGATCGGCGTGATGTTCGGCAGCCCCGAGACCACCACCGGCGGCAACGCGCTCAAGTTCTACGCCAGCGTGCGCCTCGACATCCGTCGCACCGGCTCGGTGAAGCAGGGCGACGAGGTGGTCGGCAACGAGACCCGGGTCAAGGTGGTCAAGAACAAGGTGGCACCGCCGTTCCGTCAGGCCGAGTTCCAGATCCTCTACGGCAAGGGCATCTACCACGCCGGCGAAGTGGTCGACCTGGGCGTGCAGTGCAACCTGATCGACAAGGCCGGGGCCTGGTACAGCTATCAGGGCAACAAGATCGGCCAGGGCAAGGCCAATGCCGCCCAGTTCCTCGAGGATAACCCGGCGGTGATGGAGGAGATCGAGAGCCAGATCCGCGGCCAGCTGTTGGCCACGGTGGCGCCCAAGGAGGAGGCCGAGGAGCCGGTGGCCGCCGACGCCGAGCGCGAGGACGACCTGCTCTAAGCCATGCCAGCCCGGGCCGAAGCCGCACCTGCCCCGTCGCCGCGGGACGACGCCATCCGCCTGCTGGCCCGGCGCGAGTATGCGCGCGCCGAACTGGGGCAACGGCTGGCGGCACGGGCCCATTCCCCCGAGGCGATCGAGGCCTGCCTCGATGCGCTGGCCGCCGAGGGCCTGCAGTCCGACACCCGCTTCGTCGAGAGCTTCCTGCGCTCGCGGGTGGCGCGCGGCCAGGGGCCGCTCAAGGTACGCGCCGAGCTCGAGCGGCGCGGCATCGCACGCGGCCTGATCGCGGCGGCGCTGGCCGGGGCCGAGCGGGAGGGCGAGGTCGACTGGTTCGAGCTCGCTCGCGAAGTGCTCGAGCGCCGCTTCTCCGGCCCTGGCGATACCCCGCGTGAGCGCGCCCGGCGCGAGCGCTTCCTGGCCTCTCGCGGCTTCGATTTCGAGCAGATCCGTCACGCCCTGGAGCGGCTCGCCCGCTCCGACTGAGCGCGGGCGGGCGCGCCCACCCTTCAGTCGCTTGACAACTACGTTATAATGCCTCCCTTTGCGAACGCCCTGGTGGCGCTCCTGACACGTCAAGGCGTGCGATTCGGCCATGTTGACACGGTACTGGACGCGCCTGCCCGTCGGGTGACCACGCTCATCGCCACGGATATGCCATGAAAAGCGCAGACATCAGACAGGCCTTTCTGAGTTACTTCGAGGAGCACGGCCACACCATCGTGCCGTCGAGCTCCCTGGTGCCGGGCAACGACCCGACGCTGCTGTTCACCAATGCCGGCATGGTGCCGTTCAAGGACGTCTTCCTCGGTCGTGACCCGCGGCCCTACGTGCGCGCCACCTCGTCCCAGCGCTGCGTGCGTGCCGGCGGCAAGCACAACGACCTGGACAACGTCGGCTACACCGCGCGCCACCACACCTTCTTCGAGATGCTGGGCAACTTCAGCTTCGGCGACTACTTCAAGCGCGACGCCATCCGCTTCGCCTGGGAGTTCCTCACCCAGCGCCTGGGTCTGCCCGCCGAAAAGCTGTGGGTCACCGTGTTCACCGAGGACGACGAGGCTTACAACATCTGGGCCGACGAAATCGGCGTGCCTCACGAGCGTATTGCGCGGATCGGCGCCAAGGACAACTTCTGGCAGATGGGCGACACCGGCCCCTGCGGGCCCTGCTCGGAGATCTTCTACGATCATGGCCCCGAGGTGTGGGGCGGCCCTCCCGGAACCCCCGAGGAGGACGGCGATCGCTACATCGAGATCTGGAACCTGGTGTTCATGCAGTTCGACCGCGATGCGGCCGGCAACCTGAACCCGCTACCCAAGCCCTCCATCGATACCGGCATGGGCCTCGAGCGGGTGGCGGCGGTGCTGCAGGGCGTCCACTCCAACTACGAGATCGACCTGTTCCAGAACCTGTTGAAGGCGGCGGCCGACGCCACCGGCCACGGCGACACCACGACGCCCTCGTTGCGGGTGATTGCCGACCATATCCGCTCCTGCGCCTTCCTGGTCGCCGACGGCGTGCTGCCCTCCAACGAAGGGCGCGGCTACGTGCTGCGCCGGATCATCCGTCGCGCCATTCGTCACGGCCACAAGCTGGGCGCCAAGGAGCCGTTCTTCCACAAGTTGGTGGCGGCCCTGGACGCCGAGATGGGCGAGGCCTACCCCGAGCTGCGCGAAGCCCGCGGCCAGGTCGAACGTATCCTGCTCAAGGAGGAGGAGCAGTTCGCCCGCACGCTGGAGCACGGCATGGGCCTGCTCGAGGAAGCGCTTGCCGGCCTCCAGGGCGACGTGCTGCCGGGCGATACGGTGTTCAAGCTCTACGACACCTACGGCTTCCCCTACGACCTGACCGCCGACGTCTGCCGCGAGCGCGGCGTCAGCCTGGACGAAGCCGGCTTCGAGCGCGAGCTCGAGGCCCAGCGCGAGCGCGCCCGTGCCGCCAGTCAGTTCGGTGCCAGCCAGGGCGCGGCACTGGAGCTCGAGGGCGAGACCGCTTTCACCGGCTACGACCGGCTCGAGGACCGCGCCACCGTCACCGCCATCGTCGATAACGAGGGCAACGCCCTGGCGGCGCTCGAACCCGACCAGCGCGGCATCGTGGTGCTCGATCGCACGCCGTTCTACGGCGAATCCGGCGGCCAGGTGGGCGACACCGGCTACCTGCATCTCGACGGCGGCCGCTTCCAGGTCACCGACACCCAGAAGCAGGGCGGCCACCACCTGCACCACGGCGTGCTGCTCGAGGGCCGCCTCGCCGTGGGCGCCGAGGTGCGCCCCGAGGTCGATGCCGGCCTGCGTGCCGCCACCGTGCGCAACCACTCCGCCACCCACCTGATGCACAAGGCGCTGCGCCTGGTGCTGGGCGACCACGTGCAGCAGAAGGGCTCGCTGGTCACCGCCGAGCGCCTGCGTTTCGACTTCAGCCACTTCGAGCCGATGACGGCGGAGCAGCTCGCCGAGGTGGAGCGCCTGGTCAACGAGCAGGTGCTGGCCAACGCACCGACCCGCATCGAGCAGATGACCCTCGACCAGGCCAAGGCCAAGGGGGCGGCGGCGCTGTTCGAGGCCAAGTACGCCGACAGCGTGCGCGTACTGACCATCGGTGCCGACGACTTCTCGATCGAGCTGTGCGGCGGCACCCACGTCGCCCGCAGCGGCGATATCGGCTGCTTCCACATCGTCAGCGAGCAGGGTATCGCGTCGGGCGTGCGTCGCATCGAGGCAATCACGGGGGAGGGGGCGCTGGCCCACTTCCACGAGCAGGAGGCGCGCCTGGTGCGCATCGGCGAGCGCCTCAAGGCCAAGCCGGAGCAGGTCGAGGAGCGCGTCGAGTCGCTGGTCGAGCGCAACCGCAGCCTGGAGAAGGAGCTCGAGCGGCTCAAGGCCAAGCTGGCCAGCGCCGCCGGCAGCGACATGCTGAGCCAGGCCCGCGAGATCGGCGGCATCAAGGTGCTGGCGACCCGACTCGAGGGCGTCTCGGCGAAGGAACTGCGCGGCGTCCTCGACCAGCTCAAGAACAAGCTGGGCTCGGGCATCGTGGTGCTCGGCGTGGCCGATGAGGCGGCCGGCAAGGTGAGCCTGATCGCCGGCGTCACCGACGACCTGACCGGCAGGGTCAGGGCCGGTGAGCTGGTCAATCACGTGGCCGCCCAGGTCGGCGGCAAGGGCGGCGGGCGTGCCGACATGGCCCAGGCCGGCGGCAGCGACGTGACGGCGCTGTCGGGGGCGCTGGAGAGCGTTCCCGCCTGGGTCGAGCAGCGTCTCGCATGATGTCTCCAGGGCCGGCGACGTGATGTCCCGGCCCTTCGACTCTGAGGACTTTCACTCATCCGGGCGCGTAGCGCCCGACAAGCGAGGGAAAAGCGTAGATGGCACTTTACGTACAGAAGTTCGGCGGCACCTCGGTGGGCTCGGTGGAGCGCATCAAGGCCGTGGCCGAGAAGGTCAAGGGCTTCCGCGATGACGGCCACCAGGTCGTGGTGGTGGTCTCCGCCATGAGCGGCGAGACCAACCGCCTGATCGGCATGGCCAACGAGATCAACGACGAGCCCACGCCGCGCGAGATGGACATGCTGGTCTCCACCGGCGAGCAGGTGACCATTTCGCTGCTGGCGCTGGCCCTGCACAAGCTCGGCGTGCCCGCGACCTCCTACACCGGCTCCCAGGTCGGCATCCTCACCGACAGCGCCCACACCAAGGCGCGCATCCAGCGCATCGAGACCGACGAGATGCGCGAGGACCTGGACGAAGGCAAGGTGGTCGTGGTGGCCGGCTTCCAGGGCGTCGACGAGGAGGGCAACATCACCACGCTGGGCCGTGGCGGCTCCGATACCACCGGGGTGGCGCTGGCCGCGGCGCTGGGTGCCGACGAATGCCAGATCTACACCGACGTCGACGGCGTCTATACCACCGACCCGCGGGTCTGTTCCAAGGCACAGCGCCTCGACACCATCACCGTCGAGGAGATGCTCGAGCTGGCCAGCCTCGGCTCCAAGGTGCTGCAGATCCGCTCGGTGGAGTTCGCCGGCAAGTACAATGTCCCGCTGCGCGTGCTGTCCAGTTTCCAGGACGGCCCCGGCACCCTGATCGTTGCTGAATCCGACCAAGACGAGGACTCCATGGAAGAACCGCTGATCTCCGGCATCGCCTTCACCGCCAACGAGGCCAAGCTGACCCTGCTCAACACGCCCGATGTGCCCGGCGTGGCCTCGCGCATCCTCGGCCCGATCGCCGACGCCAACATCGAAGTCGACATGATCGTGCAGAACGTGGCGCCGGCCGGCGACTACACCGACTTCACCTTCACCGTGGCCAAGGGCGACTACAAGAAGACCCTGAAGATCCTCGAGGAGCAGGTGATTCCCGACCTGGGCGGCGGCGAGGTCAACGGCGACGACAACATCGCCAAGGTCTCGCTGGTCGGTGTCGGCATGCGCTCGCATGCGGGCGTGGCCTCCAAGATGTTCCGCGTCCTCGCCGATGAGAACATCAACATCCGCATGGTCTCCACCTCCGAGATCAAGATCTCGGTGGTGATCGACGAGAAGCAGATGGAACTCGCCGTGCGTGCCCTGCATACCGCTTTCGGCCTGGACAAGGCCGATATCGAGAGCGAATAAGGCAAGCAACAAGAAAATTAACAAGGTACGGACGACTTGCAGGCGGTGCCTGTTCTACGCTGGGGGAGTCTGCTGCGATGAGCAGCCTGGCTTCCCTTCAACGCTGTCATGGTGTCATGGTGGGGTTGGTGGTGGTGCACAGCGGATATTCTGTTACATAATGCAAGCAGCAACTAAGCGTCGGGGATCGACGCGCATCCCGTTGCTAGTCGTCTGAGAAGGAGATCAGTCATGCTCATCCTGACCCGCCGAGTCGGAGAAACGCTGATGATCGGTGATGACATCACCGTGACCGTCCTTGGCGTCAAGGGCAACCAGGTCCGTATAGGCGTCAACGCGCCCAAGGATGTCGCCGTACATCGAGAAGAGATCTACCAGCGCATACAGCGTGAGAAGTCCGACGATGAGGGGGGAAGCAGCTCCTCCTCGTGAGTTCGTTCCACAACCGGTCGTCTGGCGTAGCGAAACAAATCTTTGAATACGCTGGACAAAGGGGAGGGGAAACGATAGGATATGCGCCGTGTCGTTGAGGGAGAGGTGGCCGAGTGGCTGAAGGCGCTCCCCTGCTAAGGGAGTATGGGGTTTATAGCCCCATCGAGGGTTCGAATCCCTCCCTCTCCGCCATGCGACATGTTGCCGTTGTTCGAAACGTGATGCAGTTCTAAGCGTTAAGATGCGCCCGTAGCTCAGCTGGATAGAGTACCTGACTACGAATCAGGTGGTCGGAGGTTCGAATCCTCCCGGGCGCGCCACGGTTGACGAAGCAGGCACAGCATTCGGGTCAGGGTGCATAGTTTCTCGTCACGCGGTTCGAACAGGGCATCGCTGCAAGATCGACAAGCTTGCCGTCAGCGCCCGTAGCTCAGCTGGATAGAGTACCTGACTACGAATCAGGTGGTCGGAGGTTCGAATCCTCCCGGGCGCGCCAGATTGCGACCCGTCCTCATGCGAGGGCGGGTCTTCTGCTTTGGCCCCGGCGTCCTGCCATCGGGGCATACATGTCGACTAGCCGAGCCGGCGCGGGATGATGCCGGTCGCGCGATCGTTTGGGTGCCCTCGTGAATCGATGGGCACCCTTTTTTATGCCCGCAGCCCGGCGACGATCAGGCGAGTTCGAGGCGGCCGCGGTCGCGCGCCACCGCAGCGCCGCCGAGCCCCTTCAGCAACGCCTCCAGTTCGGTGATGCGCTTCACCGCCTGGAAGCGCCGGGCGGCCTCGACGTCGCGCTGACGCATGTGGTTCAGCCACTGCTTCACCAGGGACGCGACAACGCGCTCGGGAAGTGTGATACGCTGCAATGCAGCAAATTCGGCCAATATCTCGGCCCGTGCCTGCCACGGCGTGGCGGGCAGCTGCTCCCCGGTCGACAGCCAGTGGCGAATGCGCGGGGCCAGCCAGGGGTCGGCGAGGGCGCCACGCCCGAGCATGACGTCACGGCAGCCCGACAAGGTGCGCGCCTTCCAGTAATCCTCCAGGCTCCAGATGTCGCCGTTGGCGACGACGGGAATGCCCAGATGACGGCGAATGCGGCCGATCCACTCCCAGTGGGCCGGCGGGCGGTAGCCCTCGTCACGGGTACGGGCGTGCACGACGAGCTGAGAGGCGCCGCCGTCCTCCGCGGCCTTGGCGCAGTCGAGCGCCAGGCGTCGGTGGGAGAAGCCCAGGCGGATCTTGGCCGTGACCGGGATCTCGCCGCCCACGGCCGCATGGACGGCCGCCACGGCCGCCTGCACGCGGCGCGGGTCGCGCAGCAGGGAGGCGCCGCCATCGTGACGGTTGACCAGCTTGGCCGGGCAGCCGAAATTGAGATCGATGGTGCTGGCGCCGAGCTTGCGCGCCTGCTCGGCGTTGGCCGCGAGGGCGGCCGGGTCGCTGCCGAGCAGCTGCAGCGCCACCGGAACGCCGGAGGGTGTCGTCACCCCCTCGTCGAGCTCGGGGCAGTGGCGGCGGAAGACCCGCGGCGGCAGCCGGGCATCGACCACGCGGACGAATTCCGTCACCGTCCAGTCGAAGCCGGGGCGGCGGGTCAGCAGGTCGCGGGTATGGGCGTCGATCACCCCTTCCATGGGGGCAAGGCCGATCCTGCCTTGTAGTAAAACAACAACTTTGGCTTCCACCATAGGGCGCTTGCAATATATCCAGAGTGTGGCAGTTTATAGGGCCAACTTTTTACAGATTGGCGACATGTTTGCGGCAGTTCGTGAGCAAGTCGTGAAGAAAGAGGGAGCGCGAGCATGCAGGACAAGCAGTTGCTACTCGACGGCCTGGCCCTGATGGGCGTCGGCATGGGGTTCGTTTTTGTTTTTCTTACAATCCTCGTGCTGGTCACGACCCTGATGTCGCTGATCGTCCGTCGTCTGGCGCCTTCTCCCGTGCCTCCGGCCCCGGTGCCGGCCGCGACATCCCCGGGCCAGGCGGATGACGCCGAGCTGATGGCCGTCATCAGCGCCGCCCTTCATCGCTATCGCCGTCGCCACCGCCGCTGATCGCCGCGGGGCGAAGTGCCAATACTACTACACAACACGTCATCTACGGGGTCATCCTGATGAGTGAGACCAAGCGCCCGCTGGGCATCACCGACGTCGTGCTGCGCGACGCTCACCAGTCGCTGTTTGCCACCCGCATGCGCCTCGACGACATGCTGCCGATCGCCGAGAAGCTCGATCGGGTCGGCTTCTGGTCGCTCGAGTCCTGGGGCGGGGCCACCTTCGACGCCTGTATCCGCTACCTCGGCGAAGACCCGTGGGAGCGGATACGGGCGTTGAAGGAGGCCATGCCCAACACGCCCCAGCAGATGCTGCTGCGCGGCCAGAACCTGCTCGGCTACCGCCACTATGCGGACGACGTGGTCGACCGTTTCGTCGAGCGCGCCAGGCGCAACGGCGTCGACGTGTTCCGCGTGTTCGACGCCATGAACGATCCACGCAACCTGGAGCGGGCGATCAAGGCCGTGCGCGACGTCGAGGGCCACGCCCAGGGCACCATCTCCTACACCGTGAGCCCGGTGCACACCCTCGATAGCTGGGTGGAGCTCGCCGAGACCATCGCCGCCATGGGCGCCGACTCGCTGGCGATCAAGGACATGGCCGGCCTGCTCGCGCCCTACGACGCCTTCGAACTGGTCTCGCGGCTGAAGAAACGATTGTCGATCCCGATCCAGCTTCACTGCCACGCCACCACCGGACTCTCCACCGCCACCATCGTCAAGGCGGTGGAAGCCGGCATCGACAACGTCGANNNAAGCCGGCATCGACAACGTCGACACCGCCATCTCCTCGATGTCGATGACCTATGGCCACAGCCCCACCGAATCGGTGGTGGCGATCCTCAAGGGCACCGAGCGAGACACCAACCTCGACCTCGAGCTGCTCGAGGACATCGCCGGCTACTTCCGCGAGGTGCGCAAGAAGTACGCCGCCTTCGAGGGCTCGCTGAGGGGCATCGACTCGCGCATCCTGGTGGCCCAGGTGCCGGGCGGCATGCTCACCAACATGGAGGGCCAGCTCAAGGAGCAGGGCGCCGGCGACAAGCTCGACGAGGTGCTCGCCGAGATCCCGCGCGTGCGCGAGGACCTGGGCTTCATCCCGCTGGTGACGCCCACCTCCCAGATCGTCGGCACCCAGGCGGTGATGAACGTGATGATGGGGGAGCGCTACAAGTCGATCTCCAAGGAGGTCCAGGCGCTGCTCAAGGGTGAATACGGCGCCGCCCCGGCGCCCTTCGACAAGGCGCTGCAGAGCCGCGTGCTCGAGGGCGGCGAGCCGATCACCTGCCGCCCCGCCGACCTGCTCGAGCCCGAGATGGCGCGACTGGCCGAGGAACTCAAGCACAAGGCCAAGGCCGAGGGCATCCGCCTTGCCGAGGGCGAGCGCGAGGTCGACGATGTGCTGACCTACGCGCTGTTCCCGCAGATCGGGCTGAAATTCCTCAAGAACCGCGACAACCCCGAGGCCTTCGAGCCCGCTCCCCAGGCCCCCGGCCAGGAGTCACCCGGCGCCAAGCGGCCGGGCGCTGCCCCGCAGGGCGGGGCCGAGGCCAAGGTGCCGGTCCCGGCCGCCGCGCCTGGCGGCCCCGAGACCTATACCGTCAAGGTCAACGGCAAGCAGTACGTGGTCGAGGTCGCCGAGGGCGGCGAGATCGGGGCGGTTCAGGAACAGCCCCAGCCCCCCTCCGCCCCGGCGCCTGAAGCCGCCACGAGCGGCGAGACCATCGAGGCACCGCTGGCGGGCAACATCTTCAAGGTCAACGTGCGTCCCGGCGACACGGTCAAGGAAGGCGACGTGGTGATCATCCTCGAGGCCATGAAGATGGAGACCGAAGTGCGCGCCGCCAAGGGCGGAACCGTATCCGAGGTCAAGGTCGACGAGGGCGACAGCGTCGCGGTCGGCGACACCCTGATCGTACTCTAGGGGTCGGTATCACATGGACAAGCTACTGACCCTGTGGGAGGGTTCCGGCCTCTACAACCTGACCTGGGGCGAGGCGGTCATGATCGCGGTGGGCCTGCTGCTGCTCTACCTGGCGATCTACAAGAAGTTCGAGCCGCTGCTGCTGGTGCCGATCGGCTTCGGTGGCATTCTCGCCAACATCCCCGAGGCGGGGCTGGCGCTGTCGGCGGCGGAGCAGGCCGCCCACATGGCGCGCCCCGGTGTGCTCGAGGAGCTGGCCGCGATTGTCGGCGTGGACCCGGCGCCGGGCGCCTCGCTGGAGGCCTGGCGCCACGCCATCGGCGAAGCGCTGCACGGCGACCTCACGCCGCAGGCGTATCGGGCGGCCAACGACCTGGCGCTGGACGCCGGCTACGGCCACGGCATGCTCTATCAGTTCTACAGCGTGGCGATCGCCTCGGGCATCGCGCCGCTGGTGATCTTCATGGGCGTGGGGGCGATGACCGACTTCGGCCCGCTGCTGGCCAATCCGCGCACGCTGTTCCTGGGCGCGGCGGCACAGTTCGGCATCTTCGCCACCCTGCTCGGCGCGGTGGGCCTCTCGGCGCTCGGCTGGATGGACTTCTCGCTCAACCAGGCCGCCGCCATCGGCATCATCGGCGGTGCCGACGGGCCCACCTCGATCTACGTCTCGAGCGTGCTGGCGCCGGAGCTGCTGGGGGCCATCGCCGTGGCCGCCTACGCCTACATGGCGCTGGTGCCGCTGATTCAGCCGCCGATCATGCGCCTGCTCACCACCCGGCGCGAGCGCGAGATCGCCATGACCCAGCTGCGCCCGGTGTCCAAGCTCGAGAAGATCGTCTTCCCGGTCTCGCTGTTGCTGCTGGTGGCGCTGTTCCTGCCCGACGCCGCGCCGCTGCTGGGGATGTTTTGCTTCGGCAACCTGATGCGCGAGTGTGGCGTGGTCGAGCGCCTCTCCGATACCGCGCAGAACGCGCTGATCAACATCGTCACCATCTTCCTGGGGCTCTCGGTGGGCTCGAAGCTGATGGCCGAGAGTTTCCTGGCGGTCGAGACCCTGGGCATCCTGGGGCTGGGCATCGTGGCCTTCGCCATCGGCACCGCATCCGGCGTGCTGATGGCCAAGCTGATGAACCTCGTCAGCCGCATGCCGATCAACCCGCTGATCGGCTCGGCCGGTGTCTCGGCGGTGCCCATGGCGGCACGGGTCTCCAACAAGGTGGGGCTCGAGGCCAACCCGCACAACTTCCTGCTGATGCACGCCATGGGGCCCAACGTGGCCGGCGTGATCGGTTCGGCGGTGGCCGCCGGCGTGATGATCAAGTACCTCGGCTGAGATAAACCGCCGAGTAGAGCGCCCATTCGAGTGGGCGCTCTGTTCTCCAGCCACTCCCATCTGGGCAGTTCGATCAGTAGGCGGAAGCAGTTTCTGAGCGGTCTTTACCCTTCGGATCAGCAGGGCTGTTCTGGGCCAGCTCAAGGTCCTCATTCACCCACAGCTGGCAGGCCAGTCGATAGCCCTGCTCAAGATGCGTGCCGAGCATCTTTTTCTCCTTCCAGTTGGGGGCGGGCAGCGACTCGCCGCCTTTGATTACCTTGCACATGCACTTGGCGCATTTGCCCATGCCGCAGCCATAGCTGAGGTGCGGGTACGGAAACTGGCGGATTCCGGCACGCACCACCAGGTTGGTGTTGGGCTGGACTTCGCCTTCATGGATTTCACCGTTCTTGTGAATTGTGATCATGGGCATAGCGTTCACCTGGCTCTCTTCTGAATCGGGTTCGCACGATGTTTTAGTTGCATTCGTGTTAGAGCAATATGGTATACCATGTACCATAATTGAGGGGCCGTCAACCATATGTCAGCGAATCGTCTCTATTGCAGTTGACAGCAACCGAGAGAGAGTCTGCCTCTGCCAACCGGTGTCACGACGGCGCATGCTTTATCGAAGAGGTGAACCCGCTTGAGCATCCTTCGACCTATTAGCCTGCTACTACCCGTCATCGCTAATGCGCCAATAATCGATTATTCCTGGTTGACAGGTTTTTGTCGGTTGGCTAGTCTCACTGGAGTAACAGTTTGGTATACCAGCTGGCAAGAGCCGGCCGAGCCGATATGAGGTCGAGCATGAGAGTCTTGGACAGTCATTCTACGGGGACCCATTCCCTGGGGCAGTTCAAGCAGGAGCTGATCAAGGACTACAATGAGGTCAATCATCGCCTCTTCGGTATCGGCGTGGTGCGGCAGAAAGTCGACGTGCTGGGCGACAAGATTCTCATCGTCGCGCTGCACAAGCGGGTTCCCTCGCTGGCTTATCTAAGTGCATTGAACAGTAACGTGAGCGAGCTGGCCGACCACTACTTGATCAAGGGTTTCAAGAACGAATTCAAGCAGCTGCTGGTAGAGAAGTACGGTTTCGAGATCGTTTCCATCTTCAAGGACTACGACGCGCAGGCCGAGCTTTCCGCTACCGTGGTGTTGTTGAAACGAGACGTGCGCGACTATCTCTGACCCCCGATGTCAGGGCATAGGCGCAAGTCCGTACAGAAATGACCGTTGACTGGTGATGTGAACTCGCCCTGACAGGACGAGTGCTCGAAACCGTCAGCGCAGTTGGAGGCAAAGGCCTCTTGCTGTGCTGGCGGTTTTTTTGTGGTCGAGATGACGACCGAAAGAGGAGAGAGCCGATGGCCAAGGTAGCGGATATCGTCAATGCGATGAGCGTGATAACAGGCGGCAGGACGGTGTCGTCCATGGAGGAGGTGAAGCGGGGGGATCACCCCTTCGTGATCCTGAAATCATCTGGAATCTACGGAAAGGAGGTGCTGGAGATTCCGGGGTTGATCTACGGTAACCCCAACAAGAAGGTTAAGAAAATCGCCGTGTGCATGACCATGACAGAGCTGGTAATCGAACTAGCGGGCGCCACCGGCGTGGATGCCGTCGTGGCGCATCACCCTATCGCCGATGCCGCCAGCTGCGGCGGGGTGACGCTGAAGAACTATCTCGATCTCTACGACGTGGCGGGGCTGGAGTGCCACGAAGCCTTTCACGGCCTGCACCCCGGTATTCCTTACCTGCATGGCCATAAGGTGCTGAAGGGCAGCATTTCCTACGGCGGCGTGCATGGCAATATCATGTTCGTGGGCCGGGCGCTGCCGGGTATCGCCACCCTGGGCGACATTCTCGATCGTCTGGACGGCTTCATGGCGCTGGACCAGGACCGCACCCTGCTGGCCGAGGAGCGCCTGGTGCGCGGCATCGAGGAAATCCGCGAAACCAGCGTGGAGACCCAGGGCTTCATTCACCTCGGCGAGCGCAACAGCCGGGTCGAGAACGTACTGCACATCTTTCCACATACCGGTTTCTCGCCGGAGAACTTACGCCAGGCCGTGGCCGAGTACCCCGATGTGGATACCGTGCTGGCCTCGATCAGCCGCGTCTATGCCGGCCACGAACTGATCGAGACGGCACGTGAGCTGGGGCTCAACTTCCTGGTTGGCAACTGCCACGTGATGGAGATACTGGAGAACGGACTGCCGCTGGCCCATGCTCTCGCCGAGCTGCTCGAAGGCGTGGAAGTGGTGCTGTTCCGCGACCGGGTCACCTCCACGCCGGTGCACAAGGTCGGCAACGCTGCCATGCAGGCCTATGCGCGCGAGATGTCGGCGAGCTACCTGCTGGGCAAGCATGCGTTGAGCGAGACCTAGGCGGGCACAGGTATATGACATGTTAAACACACGTTATCCACAAGCACCCGATCGATAACGTGGCCGCTCGAAACAGGTCCATTCGAAACATGGCCATTCGAAACAAGGCCCATTCAAAAACAATAGAGGCACCGACATGAAGACCTCAGTTACTACCCCTGAAGCGAAGGCCGCGCTGCCCGCGAGCAAGCGGGCCTGGAAGCGCATTGAAGTGGTCGGCATCGTACTGCTGTGCATCTGCTTGCTGACATTGCTGCTCTCGCCCACCAGTCTCTCGGGACTGTTCAACGCCATTCTCGATTCCGTGCGGCCCGTGGTGGTCGACGTCTTCCTTACCGGCGTGGTCGGCACGGCGATTATCGTCAGCGTGATCATCGGTCGGCTGCTGGAGCGGCTGGGCTTCACCGATGCCCTGGTACGCATCTTCGTGCCCGCCATGAAGCTTTTGGGCGTCAATCCGGCAGTGATCATTCCTAGCGTCTACAACATCTTCGGCGACATAAACGCGGCGGGTAAGATCTCCGGGCCGATCCTCAAGAAGGCGGGCGCCACCAAGGACGAGCAGAAGCTCGCCGTGGCCACCATGGTGCAGTCGCAGCAGTCGTTCTCCACATTCATGCTGGGACTGATGGCGCTGACCTTCGCCGGCGTCAACGTGTTTGCCGTGGTGCTGCTGGCGGTGTTCCTGCCGCTGGTGATTTCGCCATTGATCCTGTCGAAGGTGCTCTATCGTGATGTCAAGCGAGTCGAGATCGGTCATCTGCCCACATTCACCCCGGATCGCGACTTCGTACCTACGCTGTTCAGCGCCGCGCGAGAGGGCGTAGAGCTGCTGCTGTTGATCCTGATTCCAGCCGTGGCTCTGGTCTTCGCCGTGATCGGCGTGCTCGACTACGCCGGCATCTGGGCGCCGATCGAGGCGGGACTCGGCAAGGTCATGCTGATGTTCAACATCCACCCGGAAACTGGCGTGTTATCGGTGCTGGTGAGCCCGACCCTGGCCATGGGGCAGCTACAGAGCATCGCCGCCGAACTCGATCCTTCGCTGGTGGTCGGCTCTTTCGTATTGGCCTCCTCGGGCCTGCCGCTTTCCGCTGTATTCGGCCAGGTGCCGGTAGTGTGGGCGGAAAGCTCAGACCTCTCCGAGCGGGAGGCCATGGGGGCCGCCGTGCTGGGTATCGCGATGCGCCTGGTCACGGCTTTCGTAATCGCCTTCTTCGTTACACCGCTGGTGGTGTAGCGAACGATGCTGGCCGGCTGGATATCTCCAGCCGGTCATGCCTGGGGCAGGCTGATCTCTGAACGCTAGGTATCCCAGTAGCGCTTGTACAGCTCGTTCAGTACCTTGTCCATGGCGATGCACAGCAGGGTCCAAGGCCCTCCGGCCAATGGACGGTGCTGTCGTCATCGGCATGACTGCAAGATGAAACCCCGACCTGAGGGGTCGGGGGAAGGCCAACGAAAACAGTGTTGGCATGCCAGGAGGTTCACTTAACCACTTGGATAACGCGTCTTGCAGGAACTTAGAAGCTGTACATCACCATTCCCTGAATGCGCGAGGCATCGCCCTTGGGCCCCTCTACCGTCTCGCGCTTGTTCCAGTTGGCTTCGATGCCGTAGCTGATACGATCGCTCTGTGCGGGCGACCAGATATAGTTGATCCAGGCCGCCTCGTAGGTATCGTCGTTGGTGGTGAAAGCGGGATTGCTGTCGAGGTCGGCGTTGATCAGGCTGTAGGCGGCGTTGAAGTCGCCCGGGCCCACCGCAAGACTGGCCCCCAGGGTGCCGCCGGTCGACTCGATGGTCTCCAGCTCACCCTCGGACGTGGCGAAGGCTGGGGCGATCTGGGGGTTGCCCTGGTTGTAGCCGCCGATGCCATCGCCATGGGTCAAGGCGCCGCGCAGCGTCAAATTACCCATTTCCATGGCGACCTCGACCCCCAGTCCCCAACCCAACGCGGCGTCGCTGGCTGCCGGCGTCTCGATGCCACTGCTATCGAACTCGAGGTAGCGGGCGACCCCTGAAAAGGAGTAATGAAAGGTTCCCTCCGTGTCGGTATAGCGCAACGTGACGTCGGGTAGCTGACTCTTGGCGCCCGGGGCCGAAACCTGACCGCCTTCATCGGCGGGATTTTCCAGCGCCATGGAGAGCTTGCCTGAGGTATAGCGGAGCTGAGGCTGGCGCTCCACGGCGGGTCGGCCTGTCGGACCGGTAAAGGAGATCAGCGGAGTGCTGGAGACGAACCCCGCGAAGTTTGTCCAGGTCTGGCCAGCCAGTAAATCGTTCCACTCGCCATAGGCGTGACGCAGGCGAAAGGCGGAGCCGTCGCCATAGAAATCACCTTCGATCGTGGTTTTCAGCTCGCTACCGGCCACCGGGCTGGAGGTGCTGAAGCCGATACGGCTCTCGCGAGCATGCATGTTGAAATGACCGTCGGAGCCCTCGTCCCCATCCAATCGCGGGGCGGAGCGGTCAACCGTATCGCCGAGTTCGTTGTCGATATCGTAGATGACGTCCAGCTTGACATAACCGAAGATCGAGGCGGTCGTTTCCCCGACTTCAAACTCGTAGGCATGGGTGGATACGGCAGCAGCCAGTGTCATGGCACCGACGGAGAGAAGGGCAATCTGTTTGGCGTTGTTCTGTGTCGTCACTTTCTGATCCTTTCGCTGTCTCGTGGATGTGTCTTGTGATGGATACCTGAGCGCCGCTTCGGCGTGACTCGAGCAGGCTCCAGGCGGTTTGCATGATTTCGGTCGTTGGCCTGCGTCGGCCTGTGGGAGGTGAGGGACTCACCCAGATCGCTCGGCTCCACCAGCGAGGTGGTAATCCACCTGTCAATGGAAGGACCTGGGCGTTGGCGAGTTGTCGGCCGTACCCGTCTTGCCAGGCATCACAGTCATTGCTATGGCATATGGTATGCCACTGGGTTCGCAGCTGGATGCCGGAACGGCGACTCGGAGGCGGAGGCAGTACTGAGTTCCGCTCCTGCCGGGCTGCCCTTGGCTACATGAGCAGCACGGCCAGTAGCGCTGCCACGGCGATGCCGGACATCACCGGAACGAAATTGCGCCGTACCAGAGACGCGGGATGGACGCCGGCGATGCCGGCATCGGCTGCCACGCCGAAGGCCCAGGCCGCCAGCGTGCCGCCGCCCGCGAAGATGGCTGCCACCTGCCCCAGGGCAGCCAGCACGTTGACGTCGACGCCGGCACCGGTACCCAGCGCACCGGACAGCGAACCTACCAGAGGCAGACCCGAGAAGCCCGACCCGTCCATGCCGGAAAGCAGGCCGATGAAGGCCATGCCGAAGGCCAGCAGGAAGACGTTGCCGTCGATGTAGTGGCCGATGTTGTGACCGATATCGAACAAGTAGCCTGTTGCGCTGGCGCCGATGACGTGTTCGGAATGCTCGGGGTGGCCGAGGAAGAAGAACCCGGCAATCGGGATGATCGGAGCGAAGATCTTGATGGCAAAAAAGAAGCCTTCGCGGGTATAGCTGCTGATGCCGTCCAGGGCGTGGTGACCGTGGCCAGCGAAGGAGGAGAGCACCAGCAGCAGGGTCGCCGTGCCGCCCAGGAGGGCCGTGGCATCGCCACCGCGAATTGCCTGGTCGGGCGTGAACAGAGCGCGGAAGATCATCAGTGCCGCAATGCCGAGCAGTATCAGCGGCACGGCGACGGCAAAGAGGCGCGCATAAGGGCCGGCTGCAGGTTCCGGCGTCTCTTCGACCGTATCGGCGTGCACGGCGGCGGCGCCTGCCGAGCGAGGAGCGAAGACTGTATCTCCTCGCGGGGTCTCCAGCGCCCCCGAGCGCATGTCGCGGCGCAGGTGCAGGCAAGCGAGTGTGACTGCCACGACACCCACCACAAAGGAGAACAGCAAGGTATAGGGAATCAGCGTCGTCGTCTCGATACCCGCGGCTCCGGCAGTCAGTCGGCTAGCGCCCTGGATCACCGGGTCGGCGGAGAGCGCCATGCCATGGCCGAACAGGTTGACCGCCATGGCGGCGCCGATGGCCGGCAGGCCCACCTGCATGGCGACGGGGATCAGCACGGTGCCGACCAGCGCCACGGCCGGCGTGGGCCAGAAAAACGCCGCGGCAATGTACATGGTGATACCGAGGGCGAAGAACGCAGTCCAGGGCCCGATCATCAACTTCTTCATCGGTGCCACCATGAGCCTGTCGGCGCCTTGGTGCTGCAACGATTTCAGCATGGCCACCATCAGAGCAATGACCAGCATGATGTCGAAGAGCTCGTTGCCGGCATTGAGCAGGGCGCGAAAAACCACTTGTACGGCAAAGATAAGTTGGTTGGTTCCGCCATCATGGGGAGCTTCGGCCAGCAGGCCCAGCATGAAGATGCCGGCAATGGACGGGATGATGACGCCCTTGCGGAAGCCGATGGAAACGAAGATCGCCAGGATCACCAGAAGGAAGACCCAGTGCGATGCGGTGAGTTGTACCTGTTCGAGTTGTTCCATGTTGCACCTTGTCGTGTCGTCAGGCTTGGCGATGGCGGAGCCGAGAATGTCGGGCGGCCCATCGAGTGCTTGTAGTTGTGGGATGCTGTATAGCCACGGATCGATTTGCCACATGCCACGAAAGCGGTGCTGACGTTTTCCGTGCATGTGAGGGGGTCAGGTTCGATAAGTCTGCATGTCGTCTCCTGTCGTCGAGAGGTGGCAGAGGGAGCGGTCGGCGAAGCTAGCCGAGCACCAAGCCGCCGTATATCAGCGAGCCGGCGACCACGAAGGCGGGGTGGACTCTGAAGCAAAGCAGGGCGATGGCCGCCGCTGCAGCGATCAGTAGCGTATGCGGCAGACCGGCCGTGGCCAGGCTTGTCGAAAAGAAGCTGACGACCAGGCCAGCCATCATCATGGCGATGACCGGACGTACCCACTGGCTCATGCGCTTCACCTGTGGCGAGTCGCGATAGCGATAAAGCAGCCCCAGGGCGCCCAGCATAAGCAGCATGGTGGGCACGACGGTGGCGAAGAGAGCGGCTGCAGCGCCGCCAACGCCCGCCACCTCGTAGCCGACATAGCCAGCCATCTTGGTGGCGATGGGGCTGGGCAGGGCATTGCCCAGCCCCAATACCTCAGCGAATTCCTGGCCGCTCATCCAGCCGTAGCGGCCCACCACTTCCGCTTCTATCAGCGGAATGATTGCCGGCCCGCCGCCATAGCCGATGATGTTGGGAATGAAAAAGGCGAGGAAAAGTTCGAAGTAGATCATCGCGTCGCCTCCTTGGTGGCCTTGCTTCTCGCCAGCGACGGCAGCAAGGCGGCGATCAGCAGTGCGCCGATCACCAGTCCGGGGTGAAGGCCGAGCCAGTAGATCAGCACCCCGGCCACACCAGCCATCACCAGGCTCACCGACCAGCCCAGCGCCAGGCGCGACTTCTGCAGGAAGTCCCACGCGAGCTGTCCCATCATCACCATGACCACCGGCACCACGCCCTGGCCCATGCCGTGGATCCAGCTCACCTCGCGATAGCGGCTGAAGGCGCCCAGCATCAAGATCATCGCTACGACCATTGGCAGGATCACGGCCAGCACGGCATTGATGCAGCCGAGCGTGCCGCCGACGCGAAAACCGATATAGCCAGGCATCTTGGTGGCAATGGGGCCGGGCAGGGTGTTGGCGATGGCCAGCACGTCGGCGAACTCTTCGTCCTGCATCCAGCCGCGCCGCTTGACCACTTCCTGGTGTACCAAAGGAATCATGGATGGGCCGCCTCCAAAGCCGAGAAGCCCGATCCGGAGGAAGGAAGAAAATAGCTTTCCCTGTTGCGATGCCATCATGTCTGCAGGTGTCCTGGTCGGTGTCACAGGCGATTTCATAGAGAAACAAGCATTTAGGTTGAGCTTGGGTTGTATTTTTTATCGAAATAATCGATTATTTGACCTAGATTATAAAGCGGAAAGCCGCCCGTCAAGAGCGGTATACCAAATTCCAAAAAACGAATGGAGCAACGCCATGAACGACACCATCAAGCAGGGAGGCGCTACCGCGGCGAGCCGAATCTACGAAATGCTGCGTCAGGATCTGCTCAATGGCCGATACGGCGCGGGTGAGCGTCTTTCCATTTCGCTGTTGCGGGATACCTACCAGGTGGGATTGAGCCCGCTGCGCGAGGCGCTCAACCGCCTTGCGGCGTATGGCCTGTTGAGGCAGGAGAATCAGCGCGGTTTCCGGGTGCTCGAACTGAGCCCGGAAGAACTCGTCGACATCACGGAGATGCGCCGGCAACTGGAGGGCAGGGCGCTGGAGTTGGCCGTCCAGCATGGCGACGAGGAGTGGGAATCGCAACTGCTGGCGGCCAATCACCGGCTGACCAGGGCCGCGACCCAGGCGCCGGTCGTCGAGTGGGAGCTGTTGCACTCGCGCTTTCACAATGCCCTGGTAGCGCCCTGTGGCTCGGCCTGGCTGTTGCGATTCATCACCCAGCTTCACGATCAGTTCGACCGCTATCGCCGGCTGGCGCCGCGCCATGATGAGTTGCGCCACCGGCTCGATGCACAGCATCAGGAGCTGGTGGACCTGGCCCTGGCTCGCAATGCTCGCCGTGCCCGCGAAGTGCTGGAGGAGCACATCACGCTTTCAAGCGAAGTGGCCATGCTCAGCTGTGAACAGGTTTGAGGGCCGGGCAAGCATGGTTCGCGGCAAAACGGGCTTTACACCCGCCGGGGTCTTGGTCTAGTGTTTGGTGTATGGTATACCAAATACCAGTTACTTTACCCGATAACCACCGCCTGCCGTAACAATGCCCGGCGCGCAGGTGCCCGAAGGAGAGCGGGATGGAAAGCTACCTTCTGACCGAGATGACCTGGCCGGAGATCGAAGATGCGTTGAAGAGTGTCAAGCTGGCCATCGTGCCGGTCGGCGCCCACGAGCAGCACGGACCCCACATGAACGAGAGTTGCGATGCGGTGCTGGCCACTGAAATGGCCAAGCGCCTGGCCGCCAGGCTTCACCCTTGGGTCCTGGTCACACCCACCGTCAATATGGGTGTTTCCCCTCACCATATGAATTTTCCCGGCACGATCAGCCTGCGCCCCGAAACGCTGCTGGCCGTGCTGCGCGACATGGTCGTCTCGCTCAAGCATCATGGGATCGACAAGGTGCTGTTTCTCAATAGCCACGGCGGCAATCAGGGAACCCTGGGCCAGGCCTGTGCGAGCTTTTCCCAGGAGCTGGACGTGGACTGCTACTACGCCAAGACCACGGCTTCCGCGAAGCAGGCGATGAAGGCGCACATCTCCTCGACCCTTTTCGGGCATAGCTGCGAGCGCGAGGTTTCCGAAGCTTACTATCTCGCCCCTCACCTGGTGCGCCCAGAGCGTCTCGAGAAGGGTGATATCGTCCATGGCGGTCGTTGGGAAGGAATGCGTCCTGGCCAGGCCATGCAAGGTTTCTACCGCTATGAGGAAATGACACGTAACGGCTGTATCGGCGATGCCACTCGGGCCAGCTACGCCATCGGCGAGGCCATTGTCGAGGAGGCGTTGGAGGAGCTTTCCGCAGCGCTGCGTCCCCTGTTGGAAGAGGCGCCCGCGCCGATGCACGCGGCGCATGGCGAGCGGGAGCTTGCGAGCTGAGCCCTGCTGCGCGCAAAGCGGTCAGCGATCCAGTTCAACACGACCCGACCACAACAACAGAGAGCACCGACATGTACATCATCCTGACAAGCAAGCTGGGCGAATACGATGCCAGGCCGGGGCAGGGCATCGCCCCCGTCGAGACCTACGAGTACTTCTTCTATGGCAAGAAGAAGGCGAATTTCACCATTGCCGAGGTCGACGGTGATCAGGGGCGAGTAAGTATCGTCGAGACCGCCGAAGATGGCGTGACCAACAGCGTGCCGCTGAAGTTCTTCGAGCGCTTCGGCAGCGTCGAGGCGGCACGCGCCGAATTGAAGCAGCTGGTGACTTTCGGCTCGATCGACGCCCGCTTGGAAAAGACGCCGGTGAACTGATCCGGTTCCTACCGTGGCACACGCCCTCGGCCATGCTGTCCGAGGGCTGTTTCGTTTATGGCCCTTCGTGTACCACATGCTCCAGGGCCTTGCTGTTATGTTAAGCTGTCGAGGTTCCTCCCATCCGCCGAGAAACCGTCAATGGTAGCCCGCATGGCCGACATCTGGACCCAGGAAGACCTCTCTCCGATCCGCGATAAGGTGTACACCTATCTCAAGGACGCCATCCTGCGTGGCGAATACAAGGCGGGCGATCGCTTGGTCGAACGGGTGCTGGCCGAGAAACTCAATATCAGCCGGACCCCGATTCGCGAGGCGCTGTTCCGGCTCGAGACCCAGCGTTTCGTGCGCACGGTGCCGCGTCGAGGGGTGGTGGTCAACGAAATCCCCCAGGCCGAGATCCTCGAGGTGTTCATGATCCTGGCGTCGCTGGAGTCACTCGCCGTGCGCCTGGCCGCCGAGAAAGTGGACGGTGCGACCGAGACGGAAATCGACCAGTTGATGGCGGAGATGGATGCGGCATTGAGTGACGGCAATGGTGAGGATGCCGTGGAGCTCAATGTGAAGTACAACGAGCTGATCGGTCGTGCCGCCGGCAATCCCAAGTTGCACGAAATGCTGGTCGACCTGAAGGACTACGTGCGTGCCTTTTCCAATCTCAGCAGCAGTCTTCCAGGACGTACCAAAGAGGCACTGCGCGAGCACAAGGACATCCTGAACGCGGTGCGCAGCGGTGAGGCCGACCTGGCCGAGAGTTTCACCCGCATCCACCTCGAGAAATCGAAGAAGGCCTACCTGAGTGGTTCCATGGCGGCGGGTGATTGAGATTTGCGCCGAAGGGGTGGTGCAACAGGGCGCCGCCGGGCCTTCGGCGCCCTGAGGTCAGCCGATCACCAGGGGAGCCGAAAGACTCTTCAACGCCCGGATAACGCTCATGGCGACAATATAGCCGGTCTTGGGGTTGTTGGGTGAGGGCGTGTTCCGGACTTCGATACGCACCTCGCCGAACAGGCCCTTGGCGGACACCTCATGCATGTTCTTGTCGATGGTGGGATCGACCAGTACCCGCACCTTGGTGGCTTCGAAGCCCACGCCTGCCAGGCTCAGCGCCGCCGAGACATTGACGCTCTCGGGAAAGACCCGGGATGACTCACGGGCATTGCCCTCGAAGATCAGCGTCGGCTGCGTCACCGTATCGAGATCCACCACCTCCTCGGCGAAGGTGCCACGCCACGCCTTGACCGGCTTGCGGGTCGTCAGCGTGACGCGCTCCAGTGGACCCTGGGCGGCAGCGGAGATACGGTCGAGACCGGCGATCGCCGCCGAGGGTACCAGCACCCGCTGGCCATGCCGCTCGGCGCTGGCCATGACCCGGTCGAACAGTGCCGGGTCGCAGAAGGCGCCGACCGAGACCACCATGAAGTCGCAGCCATGGGCGAGTGAGGACTCGGCATAGCGGACCACGGCCGCGTGGCCCGCCGTCTCGACCACCACGTCGGGAGTGCAGGTGAAGAAGGCCTCCTCGCTGTCGGTGAAGTGACAGCCTTCCGGAGCAACGTCGGCATACTTGGCCACGTCGCGCACCAGCACGGCGACCAGGCGGCTGTTGCCCGCCTGGCCGCCGAGGATGGCCTCGGCGACGTCCTTGCCGGCGGTGCCATAGCCGATGAGGCCGACCCGTGTCGTCTTCTCGCTGTTAGTCATGGTGCTGCTCATGCCTCCGCCTTGGACTGGACCTGCCGTGCGCTGGTGCCGCCTTTGGGCGCCTCTTCCCAGGAGACCTTGACGTCGCCCTTGAGGAAGGTCTGGCAGGCCAGGCGGTAGCCCTGCTCGAGCTCTTCGGCCGAGAGCAGCTTCTCTTCCTTCTTCTTCACCGCGTCGGTGTTCTCGCGGCCCTCCTCGACGAGGCACTTGCAGGTGCCGCAAAGCCCGCCGCCGCACTTGAACGGGATCCCGCCCTTCTCGCGCAACGAGATGCGCAGCAGGTTGGAATCTTCCGGGGCGCTGATGACCTTGCCGCCATTGGTGATAAATGTGATATCCGGCATGTCGATTACCTCGCTGGATCCGGTGATGCCTCAGGCCACGCTGCCTTCGAGCTCATGGGTGAAGTTGAAGCTGTCGGCATAGATGCGCTCGACGTCGAGGCCGCGTTGGGAAAAGCTCGTCTTGGCGGCGGCGATCATTGGCGGCGGGCCGCACAGGTAGGCATCGAAGGCGCTGAGGTCATCGAAGTCCTGGCATACCGCCTCGTGCACGAATCCGCGGCGACCGCCCCACTCGGGGTCGGGCTCCGAGAGCACCGGCACGTAGCGGAAGTCGGGCAGCGTCCTGGCCCACTCATTGAGCTGCTCGTCGAGGTAGAGATCTTCCGCGCGGCGCACGCCCCAGTAGAGGGTCAGGCTCGGGCGGTCGGGCTCGTCCAGCAGCGATTCGATGATGCTCTTGAGCGGCGCCAGGCCGGTGCCGCCGCCGACCAGCAACAGGTCGCGAGGGCTCTCGGCGTCGTGGCGGAAGGTGCCGAGGGGCAGTTCCACGTCGAGGGTGTCGCCGGGCTTGTAATGAGACTCGAGCCTGCCGGTGAAGTAGCCACCCGGCACGCGGCGGATATGGAAATCGAACAGTTCGCCGCGGTGGGGCGAGGCCATGGAGAAGCTGCGCGGGCTGCCGTCGTCCAGCATCACGTTGAGATACTGGCCGGGATGGAACTCCACCTCGCTGGCCGTCGGGATGCTCAGCACCAGGTGGGTCACATCGTGGCTCAGCTTGTCCAGCCGCTCGATGGTGGCGACATGGAAGTCGGCCGGGATGAAGCCCGCCGGCAGCAGCTTGGCGCTGATGATCAAGTCGCCCTGGGCGCACGCCTGACAGGCCAGGGCATAGCCCTCCCCGGCCTCCTCTTCGGTCAGCCCGAAGGGAAACTCCTCATATTCGACTTCGCCTTCGAGCAGCTTGACCCGGCAGGCGCCGCAGCCGCCGAAGCGGCAGTCATGCACGAGCGGAAAGCCCGCACGCTCGGCGGCCTCGAGCAGCGGTTCTCCCGGCAGGGCTTCGAAAGAATCCGAGGTTTCGGAGAGAGTGATACGGTAGCTCATGGCAGCCTCCTCGAGCTCACCCGCCCAGGGCCTGGGCCTTGTCGTCATCGGCGGGTATCGGCGCTCGGCCGGTCGTCAGGGGAGTCGGCAAGGGGTGGGTGCCGCTTGCCGACGTCTCATGCTTATTTCTTGATATCGGCTTCGACCACGACCTCGTGGCCGGACTCGCGCAGGTGGTCCTGGAGCGCCTGCAGGGCGGCCAAGCCGGCCTGGGTATCCTGCTCGCCGTTGCCGCCGCTCAGGCCGACACCGCCGATCACCTCGCCATCCACGACGATGGGAAAGCCGCCGACAAACACGGCGAACTTGCCCTCGAAGCTCCACTGGATGCCGAATGCTTCATTGCCCGGCAGGGCGGGGCCGTTGGGGGCGGTGTTGAACAGGTGGGTCGAACGCTTGTGCCCGGCGGCGGTGAAGGCCTTGTTCCAGGCGATCTGCGGGCCGGTGACACGCGCGCCGTTCATGCGTTCCATGGCCAGCGGATAGCCGCCGTCATCCACCACGCAGATGGTTTCCAGCACCCCGATTTCCTCGGAGCGCTGCTTGGCGGCGTCCACCATCAGCTTGGCTTCTTCCAGTTCCAGTCGGAATACCTGTTTCATGGGGTCTCACCTTGTCGTCAGGTTGTCGTTGTAGATGCCGCGCTCAGCGGCCGATGTAGACGGTCTTGCTCTGAGTGAAGAAATCCAGCCCGGCGCGCCCCGACTCGCGGAACGTGGAGGTGCTCGACTGCTTCAGGCCGCCGAAGGGGGCGTTGACCAGGTTGCCGGTAGTGGTGCGGTTGACCTTCACCGTGCCGGCCTGGATATCGAGCGGGAAGCGCTGGATATGGGCGATGTCGTTGGTCACCAGGGCGGCCGACAGGCCGTAGGGCGTATCGTTGGCCTTGGCGATGGCATCCTCGTAGCCGTCGACCTCGATCACCGCGACCACGGGGCCAAAGATCTCCTCGCGGGCGATGCGCATCTCCTGGGTCACGTCGCTGAAGATCGCCGGCGCCACGTAGAAGCCCTTGGCGTAGTCGCCCTCGGTGAGGTGTTCACCGCCGTGAACGAGCGTGGCCTCCTGCTTGCCGGCCTCGATGTAGCCGAGCACGCTGTCGAGCTGCTGACGAGTGGCCAGCGGGCCGATCTGGGTGCCCTCGGTCATGCCGTTGCCGATCTTCAGCGTCTTGACCCTCTCCACCAGACGCGCCAGGTATTCCTGCTTGCGGCCGCGGGCGATCAGCACCCGGCTGGTGCCGGTGCAGGCCTGGCCGGTCAGCGAGAAGCCGCCCTTCACGGTGAGGTCGACCGCGGTATCGATGTCGGCGTCGTCGAGTACGATCAAGGGGTTCTTGCCACCGAGTTCCATCTGGGTTCGGGTGGCCATGGCCGCGGTGCGGTGAATGCGCTCACCGGCGGCGGTGGAGCCGGTGAAGGAAATCGCCTTCACCGCCGGATTGGCCGTGATCTCTTCGCCGATTGCCGAGGCAGCGCCGGTGATGAAGTTGAACACGCCTGCCGGAACGCCGGCATGGTGCAAGGCCTCGGCCAGGCGGTAACCGATCAGCGGTGCATCCGACGAGGGCTTGAACACGACGCTGTTGCCGGTGATCAGGGCCGGGGCGATCTTGCGTGCCGGGATCGAGATGGGGAAGTTCCACGGCGTGATGATGGTGGCCACCCCGAGTGGCTCGCGCTGGGTGTAGACCATCATCTTGGCGTCGTCCTGGGGGAAGGTTTCGCCGGTGATGGTCTGCCCCTCGACCGCGTAGAAGCGCAGGGTCTGGGCGGAACGCGCGATTTCGTCACGGCTGTTGGCCAACAGCTTGCCTTCCTCGCGAGTCAGCTCCTCGGCGAACTGCTCGATGTTTTGCATCAGGTAGTCGGCGGCCCGGTTGAGGATCTTGGCGCGCTGCGAGATCGGAGTCGCGCGCCAGGCGGCGAAGGAGCGGTCGGCCACAGTGATGGCCTGGCGTGCGTCTTCGGCGGTGGATGCCTGGAACCGGCCGAGCAGGTCGTCCTGGTCGGCGGGGTTGCGGTTCTCGAAGGTTTCCCCCGAGGCGCTGGCGACCCACTGGCCGTCGATATAGTTGAGAAACTGGGTTGCGTTATCCAAGACGCTTACCTCTTTGTCGTCGCTGGCTGTCGTCACGGGCTGTCTTGACGCTCCCGGCCGCGTGGCGGCCATCTGCTGGCGGCGGGCCAGCAGATGACGTGACGCGAGACCGGGGAGGGGGCTCGATCAGGCCGCCATGTCGAGTTCGGTGAGGGGCAGCTCGTCGGCGACATAGTCGTAGTACAGCGCTGTGGTATAGAGCAGGCGCATCTGGGCGCCGATCTCGCAGATCTTCAGGCAGCGCTGCTGCAGCTCGACCGTGTCGGCATGCTCCAGCACGATCTGGTAGCCGCGCTCGCCGTGGATCTCGTCGGAGACGATGTGCAGATCGAAGAATTCGACTTCCTCGTCGGTGAAGCCGTACTTCTCGCGCAGGGTCGGGGTCTGTCGACGGTAGATCGAGGGCACCTGGGACTCCAGGCCGACGACCAGGGCCGCCACGGCAACCACCGGGTGCTCGCGCATGGCCACGGCGTAGCACCAGCTCTGCAGGCCTCGGGTGGTGGGCGACATGTTGTCCGGGTTCTCGACGCGCTCGCGGGTGGTGCCGCAGGCCTCGGCGAAGCGAATCAGCAGGTCGGTATGGCGATCGCCGCCCAGCTCTTCCTCGTACATGTTCTGCAGCAGGAAGTCCTTGGCTTCGGTGTAGCTCTCCGGCGTGTTGGCATAGATATAGGCCAGGTAGTCGGCGAAGGGGCCCACGTAGTGGTAGTGGTTCTCGGCCCAGCGGGCGAGGTGCTCGCGCGACAGCTTGCCACTGGCCCAGGCCACGCTGAACGGTGCCTTGTTGGCGCTCTTGCCCTTGATGGCTTCTTCCAGGGCGGTACGGAATTCGTCGCGATTCATCAACTGTGCCATGGGGGAGGACTCCTGTTTGTCGCTTGTGCGCCGCCTGGCCTGTCAGGCCGCGCTCTTGTTGTTGGCTGTCAAGGTGCCGGTCATAAGCCGGATTCCGCTGAATGGCTCATGGTATACCAAAAGCCACATGAAAGAGCCTATTTCCACGAATCTACCCTGTCAAGAGGTTTTGTGATCAAGATCATGTTATGTGTTGGCAGTATCTCGTCATACACCTCGGAAACCATGCAGTAACGCCCCGGAGAGGTGTCAACGATGCTGTCCGAACACCGTCGGCGTGGCGCCGAGATGTGTTATCACCCCTAATAGTCAAGGCGTAACTTTTGGTATACCATGTGCGCATAACACGAGCGCTGGTCGTCAGGGAAGGTGGGCCGAGGTCGAGGCAGCAGAAAAATTTGCGAGGGGTGAACGGCGGGAATGGCGAGCGGGACGTTGGGAGTGTGGTGGTATCCGTGCGGTAGGGGGTTCACATGCTGAAGCGGCTGTTCGAGGAGCGCCCCGGCGATACGGGGCTGGGCGGCCAGCAACGGCGCCTGGCGACGCTGGTGGTTGTATTGGCCACATTGCTGGCCGTGCTGGACCTGGGGATCGTCAATATCGCCCTGCCGACCCTGTCCACAAGCCTGGGAGTGGAAGAATCCCGTGCCGTGTGGGTTGCCACTTCCTACCAGCTGGTGTGTGCCGCCTCGTTGCTCTCTTTCGCGGCGCTTAGCCGCCTGGTGGGGCAGTGGCGCGTCTTCACCAGTGGTCTCGTGCTCTACAGTCTGGGTGCGCTGGGCGCAGCGCTCGCTCCGGGTCTTGAGTTGCTGCTGGCCTGGCGGGTCGTGCAGGGGTTGGGCGGGGCGGCGATCCTCAGCCTGGGGCCATCGCTCTACCGCAATATCTTTCCGCCGCGGCTGCTGGGTCGGGCGATCGGATTGAATGCCATGGTCGTCGCCTTTGGCCTGGCCTCCGGGCCCACGCTCGGGGGCGTGGTACTGTCACTGGCTGACTGGCCTTGGGTCTTTGCGCTCAATGTTCCCGTGGGGCTTGTGGCTATCGGGCTGGCTTGGCGAGTGCTGCCAGCCGAGCCATGGCGACGCGGCGGCTTCGACTGGCCGGGGGCGTTGCTCTCCGTACTGATGATGGGCGGCTTTGTGCTGACCATGGAACGTCTTGGCCATGGTGGGCACTACCTGACGGCCGGCGGACTTGGTGTCCTCAGCTTGCTGTGCTTGGCTGTCTTCGTCTGGCGCCAGCGTCGCACTTCCACCCCGCTGGTGCCGCTGTCGCTGTTCGAGGCGCCACGCTTTGCCTCGGCGTCCACGGTGACGGTGCTGGCCTTCACCGCCCAGGGCGCGGCTTTTGTTGCGCTGCCCTTCCTCTATCAGGGCGAGATGGGTGTGTCGCCGCTGCAGGCAGCCCTGCTCTTCACTCCCTGGCCGCTGGCGCTGCTGGTCTCGGGGCCGGTGGCCGGTCGCTTGGCCGACAAGCAGGATCCGGCTCTGCTCGCGGCGGGTGGACTGGGCTTGTTCCTGTTCGGCATGGTCGGTCTGGGCTGGCTGAGTGCCGCCGGCCCGGCGGTCTATCTGGTGATTCCCTCACTGCTCTGCGGCCTGGGTTACGGCTTCTTCCAGGCGCCCAACAATCGGGAAATCATGGGCAGCGCCCCCTTGTCGCTGAGCGCCAGCGCTTCCGGGGTGCTGGCGTCGCTGCGCACTTTCGGCCAGTGTCTGGGCTCCGCCCTTGTGGCATTGGTGATGGCGCTGCCGTTCGGCAACGTCACCCTGGCCCTGTGGCTATCGGCTGGGTTGGCGCTGCTGGCCCTGTTGGTCAGTGTGATGCGTCTCTCACAGCCCGTACAGATCACGGCTACATGACAGGTCTGGAAGCTACCAGGCCAGTACGGCGCCGTCGGTGCGCGGTTCGGTACCGCCGCACAGCATACCGTTGTCGCGGTCGCGCAGTATCACCTGGCCACGGCCGAAACTCAGCGAGTCGCTACGCTTGACGATGTGATGGCCGCGGCGTGCCAGGGCCTGGGCGAGGTGATCGGGGAAGTGCGGCTCGACCTCGACGGTCCTGCCCTGGGTCCACTTCCAGCGCGGCATGTCGAGTGCCGCCTGGGGGTTGAGGTGCTCGTCGAGCATGGCGGTGATCACCTGAACGTGGCCCTGCGGCTGCATGAAGCCGCCCATCACGCCGAACGGGCCCACCGCCTCGCCGTCGCGGGTAAGGAAACCCGGGATGATGGTGTGGTAGGTGCGCTTGCCCGGGGCCAGGGCATTGGCATGGGCAGGGTCGAGCGAGAACGACCAGCCGCGGTTCTGCAGGCTGATGCCGGTGCCCGGCACCACGATGCCCGAACCGAAGCCTTTGAAGTTGCTCTGGATGAACGACACCATGTTGCCCTCGCCGTCGGCGGTGGCGAGATAGACGGTGCCCCCCTTGATCGGGTTGCCGTGCTGCGGGTCGAGCGCGCGCTCGCCGATCAGCCCGGCGCGGGTGCGCAGGTAATCGTCCGCCAGCAGCTGTTCCACACTCGGCCCCATGGCATCGCGCTCGGTGATGTAGCGCAGGCCGTCGACGTAGCCGAGCTTGGTGGCCTCGATGCGCCGGTGCAGGGTTTCCACCGGGTCGCGGCCCTCCTCGCCCAGGCGTTCGAGCATGCCGAGTGCCTGCAGCGCGATCAGCCCGCTGCCGTTGGGCGGGATCTCCCAGACGTCGTGGCCGCGGTAGCGGGTGCCGATCGGCTCGACCCACTCGGGCTGGAAGTCGGCGAGGTCCTCGCGGCGCAGCAGGCCGCCATGCTCGCGGAAGAAGGCGTCGAGACGCTCGGCCAGCTCGCCCTCGTAGAAGGCCCTGGCTCGGGACTCGGCAATGGCGCACAGCGTGCGGGCGTGGTCGGGGGCCGCCCAGCGCTCGCCGGCACGCGGGGCGCGTCCGTGAGGGGCGAAGACGTCGAACCAGGGGCGCAGGGCGGGGTCGTCGCTGCGGCGGTAGGCGTCCAAGGCCTCCTCCCACATCCGATTGACGGTCGGCGAGACGGGGAAGCCCGTCTCCGCCAGGGCGATGGCCGGGGCCAGCAGGTCGGCGAAAGGCAGCTTGCCGAAGCGCTCGGAGAGTGCCGCCCAGGCGGCCGGCGCTCCCGGCACGGTGACCGGCAGCACCCCGTGTTCGGGCATGCGCTCGTGGCCCAGCGCCTTGACCGCCTCGAGGGTGGCGGCCCGGGGCGCCGGGCCGCTGGCGTTCAGGCCATGCAGCGCACCGTCGATCCAGACGATCGCGAAGGCATCGCTGCCCAGGCCGTTCGAGGTCGGCTCCACTACCGTCAGCGCCGCGGCGGTGGCGATCGCCGCGTCCACGGCATTGCCGCCCTGCTGCAGGATCTGCATGCCGGCCTGCGCCCCGAGTGGCTGCGAGGTGGCGACCATGCCGCGGCCGCCATATGTGGCCATGCGCCGCGAGGGGCTGGGATAGTAGTGGGCATCAAGTTGCATGGGGAGGCTCCTTGGCGGTTTGGGCAGGTGTTGCCGGTCGGCATCCGGCTGAGCGGCTCAGCCGAGAAAGATGCCCCCATAGACTAGCGCGGCGAGAATCACGATGGCTGGATGGGTGCGGAAGCGGAGCAGGGCGACGGCGGCGCCCGTGCCGATCAGTAGCGTATGAAGCAGGCCGGCGCTGGTCAGCCCCTCGCTGAAGAAGCTCCAGGTCAGCCAGGCCATCATCACCGTGATTACCGGGCGTACCCACTGGCTCATGCGCTTGACCCGGGGCGAGTCGCTGTGACGCTGAAGTAGCCCCAGGGCACCCAGCATCAGCAACAGGGATGGTGCCACCGTCGCCAGCACTGCCACCAGGGCACCGCCAACTCCGGCCACGTCGTAGCCTACGTAGCCGGCCATCTTGGTCGCGATGGGGCTCGGCAGGGCGTTGCCCAGCGCCAGGGTCTCGGCGAACTCGCGTGCGTTCATCCAGCCGTAGCGGCCCACCACTTCCGCCTCAATCAGCGGAATGATCGCCGGCCCGCCGCCGTAGCCGACGATGTTGGGCACGAAGAAGGCGAGGAAGAGCTTCCAGTAGATCACGGCGTGGCCCCCTTGTGGCGTCGCGCGGGGCGCAGTAGGGCGGCCAGCAGCAGGGCGCCGATGATCAGGCCTGGGTGCAGCCCGGCCGCATAGATGAGCACACCGGCGGCCAGGGCCATGGCCAGGCTGGCGATCCAGCCCAGGGCCAGCCGTGACTTGTGCCAGAAGTCCAGTGTCAATTGGGCCATCATTACCATCACGACGGGAACCACCGCCTGGCCCATGCCCTGGATCCAGCCCACGTCGCGGTAGCGGCTGAATACGGTCAGCAGTGCGATCATCGCCACGATCATGGGCAGGATCACGGCGACCACCGCCAGCACGCAGCCGCTTGCGCCGGCTACCCGGTAGCCGATATAGCCGGGCATCTTGGTGGCGATGGGGCCAGGCAGGGTATTGGCGATGGCCAGGATATCGGCGAACTGCTCGTCGCTCAGCCAGGCGTGGCGCTTGACTACCTCCTGCTGTACCAGCGGGATCATCGAGGGGCCCCCGCCGAAGCCGAACAGGCCGACACGGGTGAAGGTCCAGAATAGGGCAGATAGCGTCGCCTTGTCATGCGGCGTCATGGACTCTCCCGGGCAAGCTGAAGTGAGTTCCGGTGGCGGATCGAAGCTTTGCAGGTTTACCCTAATCACTCTTTGCCGTGCAAATACGGCCACGTCATCGCCGCCTGGAGCGTCACTCCCCGACCAGGCTGAGGCGCCCGCGCAGCCTTGCCTCCAGCGGGCTGAGGTCGACCTCGACATCGCTGGGCCAGCCGACGGTTAGCAGCACGCCGTCGCTGCCATACTCGGCCGCCACGACGGGCACGTCGTGGCCCTCGAGCCAGGCGCGCGCCTCGGCCTCGCCGGCGAAATCGACCTTGAGCCTGAGCGCGGTGCGCTCGACCACTTCCCGCCGCGGCAGCGCGTCGAGCCCCCGGGCCACGGCCTGGGCGTAGGCGCGGGCGAGGCCGCCGGTGCCGAGCTTGGTGCCGCCGAAGTAGCGCGTCACCACGCAGCCGACCTGGCCCAGCCCGGCGCCTTCCAGGACCTGGAACATCGGGCGGCCCGCGGTGCCGCCGGGTTCGCCGTCGTCGGAGAAGCCGATGGCGTGCTGTTCGCCGGGCGGACCGGCGACATAGGCGCTGCAGTGGTGGCTGGCGGTGGGATGCACCCGGCGGGCCTCGGCCAGCAGGGCCTCGAAGGCCGCCACGTCCGGCGCGTGGCAGAGCCAGGCGATGAAGCGGCTCTTCTCCACTTCGATGACGCTCTCCTGCCGGCTGCCGGGCGGCAGGTCGGGCACCGGATAGCGCATCAGTGGGTCAGCTCGCGCCGGTCCTGCTGGCGCACCACGCCCATCACCATGCCGAGCACCTGGATGTCGCTGTTCTTGAGGTAGATGGGGGCCATGTTCTCGTTGGCCGGCTGCAGGCGCACGCCACTCTTCTCGATATAGAGCTTCTTCAGCGTGACCTCCTGCTGGTTGATCAGCACCACGGCGGTCTCGCCGTTCTCGGCGCTCTCCTGGCGCTCGATGATGATCACGTCGCCGTCGAAGATGTTGCAGTCGATCATCGAGTCGCCGCGCACCCGCAGGGCGTAGGTGTTGCGCCGGACCATGCAGGCGGGGGCGTGGACGCTGCCGCCGCTGGGACAGGCCTCGATCGGCAGGCCCGCCGAGACGTCGCCGAGCAGCGGCACCTCGGTGAGGTCGGTGGCCTCGACGCTGGCCCAGGAGGTGGCGATGGGCAGGTTGGGGCGTCGGTACAGGTACTGCATGGAAGGCGTTGGCATTGGCGTTCCCCCTCTTTGCGACCCTGTTGAAATGTACAGGTATCCTGCATCATACCAAGCGGTCGCCGGGTGGCAAGTTTTGCTGATGTATCGCTGCCTTGACCTGCGGCAAGGGTGGCGCCGTGACGCACCCGGATCGCTAGCGGCTAAAGGCCTTTCCGTGTAGCATTTCCGTCGAATTTACCCTTTCCTGGAGAGTGCCGTTGAGCCTGCGTCTGCAAGCGCAAAGCCTGGCCTGCGAACGTGACGACCGCTGGCTGTTCCGGGGCCTGGATCTGGACATTCGCGCGGGCGAGATCGTACGTGTGGAGGGCCCCAACGGCAGTGGCAAGACCACTCTGCTGAAGATTCTCTCCGGCCAGCTGGCGGACTACGAGGGCGAGCTGTTCTGGGACGAGCGGCCGATGCGCAAGGCGCGTGACGCCTTCCTCGCGAGCCTGCTCTACCTGGGGCATGCGCCGGGGGTCAAGGCGGCACTCACGCCGCTGGAGAACCTCGCCTGGTACCAGGCGCTGGCCGGTCAGGCGGGGGGCGAGTCGGCCCGCTTCCGGGCGCTGGAGGAGGTCGGCCTGGCCGGCTTCGAGGACGTGCCGGCCGGCCAGCTCTCCGCCGGCCAGCAGCGCCGCGTGGCGCTGGCCAGGCTGGTCCTTGCCCCGCGCCCGCTGTGGGTGCTCGACGAGCCCTTCACGGCGATCGACCGCGACGGCGTCGCGGCACTGGAGCGGCGTCTGGTCGAGCATGCCCGTCGCGGCGGCTGCGTGCTGGTCACGACGCACCATGAGCTCACGCCATGTGCCGAACTGCGCCGCATTCGCCTGGGCGGGGGAGGGGCCGATGCCGGCATCTGAGGGCTCGCTGAGAGAGGGGGTCGCTGCGGTGCACGAGGAACCTCGCGGCGGTCTCGCTGTCGCAGTGTGGGCCACGCTGAAGCGGGACCTGGTGATGCTGCTGCGCCGGCGCAGCGAAGTGCTCAACCCGCTGGTGTTCTTCGCCCTCGTCATCACCCTGTTTCCGATCGGCATCTCCCCCGATCCGGCGCTGCTGGCGGCCATCGCGCCTGGCCTGCTGTGGGTGGCGGCGCTGCTGGCGGCCCTGCTGTCGCTGGACAGCCTGTTCCGGGCCGATTACGACGACGGCTCGCTGGAGCAACTGTTGCTGACACCCCAGCCGCTGGCGCTGCTGGCGCTGGCCAAGGTGGCCGTGCACTGGCTGCTGACCGGCCTGCCCCTGGCGCTGATGGCCCCCGTGCTGGGGATCATGCTGGCGCTGCCGGCGGGCAGCTACCTGGTGCTGGCCATTTCACTGGCACTGGGCAGTGCCAGTCTCAGCCTGATTGGTGCCATCGGAGCGGCGCTGACGGTGGGGCTCTCCCGCGGCGGCGTGCTGCTGTCGCTGCTGGTCCTGCCCCTGTACATCCCGGTGCTGATCTTCGGTGCCGGGGCCGTCCAGGCGGCCATCCTCGGCGATGGCGTGCTGGCGCACCTGGCGATTCTCGGCGCCCTGCTGGCGCTGGCCCTGATCTTCGCGCCACTGGCGATCGCGGCATCGCTGCGCATCAGTATCAACGGTTGAGAGGTTGACGAGGCATGTGGGCCTTCATTAACAAGCTGCGTTCCCCCAAGTGGTTCTACGCCATCAGCGCCCGGCTGCAGCCCTGGTTCTGGGCGGCGGCGCTGATCCTGATCGTCACCGGCAGCGTCTGGGGCCTGGCCTTCGCGCCGGCCGACTATCAGCAGGGCAACAGCTTCCGCATCATCTACGTGCATGTGCCGGCCGCCTTCCTGGCCCAGTCGATCTTCGTCTCCCTGGCGGTGACGGGCCTGGTCTACATGGTGTGGAAGATCAAGATCGCCGACATGGCGGCCACCGTGATGGCGCCGCTGGGTGCGGCCATGACCTTCGTCGCGCTGTTCTCCGGGGCGGTGTGGGGCGTGCCCACCTGGGGCACCTGGTGGATGTGGGACGCGCGCCTCACCTCGATGCTGATCCTGCTGTTCCTCTACCTCGGCGTGATCGCCCTGCGCGGCGCCTTCGCCAGTCGCGACAGCGCCTCCCGCGCCGCCTCGGTGCTGGCCATGGTCGGCGTGATCAACATCCCGATCATCAAGTACTCGGTGGACTGGTGGTACACGCTGCACCAGCCCGCCACCTTCACCGTCACCGGGCGTGCCGCCATGCCGATGGAGATGTGGTTGCCGCTGCTGATCATGGTGCTGGGCTTCTACAGCTTCTTCATCGCCCTGACCCTGATGCGCACGCGCAGCGAGATCCTGCGCCGCGAAGCCAGCAAGCGCTGGGTGCGCGAGCTGGCCGAGGAGACGACCTGATGGCCTTCGCGACCCTACCGGAATTTCTCGCCATGGGCGGGCACGCTCCCTACGTCTGGTCGGCCTGGGGCCTGACCGCCGTGCTGTTGCTGGGCGCCGTGCTCCATGCCCGCTTCGAGCGCCGCCAGGTGCTGCGCCAACTGCGCCGCCGCGTGCGCCGCGAAGCCCACCAGGCCGGACGCTCCGGCCGCGCGCAACCGATTCAAACTAGCAGGGGTGGAAGCACCAATGAGGCCTAAACGCAAACAGAAGCTCTACATGGTCCTGGGCCTGGTGTCCCTGGCGGCGATTGCCGTGGGGCTGACACTTTACGCGCTGCGATCCAACATCAACCTGTTCTTCAGCCCGATCCAGATCGTCGCCGGCGACGCGCCCTACGAACGCCAGATCCGTGCCGGCGGCATGGTCAAGGAGGGCAGCGTGGCGCGCAACCCGGACAGCCTCGACGTCGAGTTCACCGTGACCGACTATGTCGAGGATGTGCGCGTGCATTACAGTGGCATCCTGCCCGACCTGTTCCGTGAAGGGCAGGGCGTGGTGGTGGTCGGCCAACTGCAGCACGACGGCTACATCAAGGCCGATCAGGTGCTGGCGCGCCACGACGAGAACTACATGCCCCCCGAGGTATCCGAGGCGCTCGAAGCGGCCGGCTACTCCCCCGCCGACTACCAGGCCAAGGCCGCCGAAGTGGCCGAGCGAGTCGAGGAGCGCGAGGGCGCGAGCCAGAATTGATCCCGGAGACGTCATGTTCATTCGTATGATCCCTGAAATCGGTCATTTCGCCCTGGTCATCGCCATGCTGATGGCGGCGGTACAGGGCGTGATGCCGCTGGCCGGCGCCGCGCTGCGCCGGCCGCTGTGGATGGCCTATGCCCGTCCCATGGTGGCCGGTCAGTTCCTGTTCGTGTTCATCGCCTATCTGTGCCTCACGGCGAGCTACCTGCTCGACGACTTCAGCGTCGCCAACGTGGCCAACAACTCCAACTCGATGCTGCCGTGGTACTACAAGTTCAGCGCCGTGTGGGGCAACCATGAGGGCTCGGTGCTGCTGTGGAGCCTGATGCTGGCCGGCTGGAGCTACCTGGCCGCGCGCTTCTCCCGCGAGCTGCCGCGCGACATGGTGGCGCGGGTGGTCGGTGTGCTGGGCCTGGTCGCCGTCGGCTTCCTGGCCTTCGTGCTGGTCACCTCCAACCCCTTCGAACGCCTGCTGCCCAATGTCCCGAGCGATGGCGCCGACCTCAACCCGCTGCTGCAGGACGTCGGCCTGATCCTGCACCCGCCCATGCTCTACATGGGCTACGTGGGTTTCTCGGTGGTCTTCGCCTTCGCCATCGCCGCCCTGCTCGGCGGCCGCCTCGACGCGGCCTGGACCCGCTGGGCGCGGCCCTGGACCAACCTGGCCTGGGCCTTTCTCACCGTGGGCATCGCGCTGGGCAGCTGGTGGGCCTACTACGAGCTGGGTTGGGGCGGCTGGTGGTTCTGGGACCCGGTCGAGAACGCCTCGCTGCTGCCCTGGCTGACCGGCACCGCGCTGATGCACTCGCTGGCGGTCACCGAGAAACGCGGTGCGTTCAAGAGCTGGACCGTGCTGCTGGCGATCTTCACCTTCTCGTTGTCACTGCTGGGCACCTTCCTGGTGCGCTCCGGGGTGCTGACCTCGGTGCACGCCTTCGCCAACGACCCCTCCCGCGGCTTCTTCATCCTGATCCTGCTGGGCATCACCGTGGGGCTGTCGCTGCTGGTCTTCGCCCTGCGGGCGCCGCGGGTCAGCCAGCGTACCGGCTTCAACTGGCTGTCGCGCGATGCCCTGCTGCTGATCAACAACATCCTGCTGGTGATCATGACCGTCACCGTGCTGATGGGCACCGTCTACCCGCTGCTGCTCGACGCCCTCGACCTGGGCAAGATCAGCGTGGGCCCGCCGTATTTCAACGCCCTGTTCGTGCCGCTCACCGTCATCATGTGCGTATTCATGGGCATGGGGCCCTTGGCGCGCTGGAAGCAGACCGACCCGCGCCTGCTGGCCAAGCGGCTGTGGCTTGCCGGCGTCGCGGCGCTGGTCATCGCGGCGCTGATGCCGTTCGTCATCGGCGGGCGGTGGAACGCCTGGGTCGCTCTCGGCCTGGTGGCGGCGATGTGGATCGTGCTGCCGATGCTGCGCGACCTCTACGACAAGACCCGCCACGCCGACTCCTTCGTCGCGGGGCTGAAGAAGCAGTCGCTGGCCTACTGGGGCATGCAGCTCGGTCACCTGGGCATAGCGGTCACCATCATCGGCGTGGCGGTGGTCTCCAACTTCGAGATTGAGCGCAACGTGCGCATGTCCCCCGGCGACAGCGTCGAGGTCGCCGGCTACACCTTCACCATGACCGAGCTGACCACCCGCCGCGGGCCCAACTTCATCGCCGACGGTGCCGAGATCGAGGTGCGGCGTGGCGACAGCCGGCGCAGCTTCATGATGAATCCCGAGAAGCGCATGTACATCGCCCGCGGCATGCCCATGAGCCAGGTGGCGCTGCGCCCGGGGCTGTTCCGCGACCTCTACGTCGCCATGGGCGAGGATCTCGGCGACAACAGCTGGGCGATGCGGGTACAGTACAAGCCCTTCGTGCGCTGGCTGTGGCTCGGCGCGCTGCTGATGGCGAGCGGTGGCATACTGGCGGTGATCGACCGGCGCTACCGGCGCCTGGCGACATCGCGCGACCCCGAGGAGAGCGCCCGTGAAGGCGCGGCGCGGGAGGCCACCGCATGACCCGGCGCCTGCTGCTGCTGCTGCCGCTGCTCGGCTTCCTGCTGCTGCTGCTGTTCCTCTACCTGGGACTGGGGCTCAACCCGTTCCACCGCGAATCGAAGCTGGTCGAGGAGTCGCGGGCCTTTCCGGCCTTCGAGCTCACCACCCTGGAGGACCCCGAGCAGCGCGTCGACGAGTCGCTGATGCCCGGCGAGGTCACCCTGGTCAACGTCTGGGGCGAGTGGTGTCCCGAGTGCAAGCGCGAGATGCCGCAGCTGCTCGACCTGGCCGATCGCGGCGTGCGCCTGGTCGGCGTCAACTGGAAGGACACCCGCGACAAGGCGCAGGGCTTCCTCGAGGAGTTCGGCGATCCGTTCGAGGTCAACATCTTCGATCCCGAAGGCGAGCTCGCCTTCGAGCTGGGCGTCTACGGGGCCCCGGAATCCTTCCTGGTCGACCGCGACGGCATCATCCGCTATCACCACACCGGATACATCTCGCCGTCCGACCTGCGTGAACACATCCTGCCGGAGGTGGAAAAATGGCAGTAATCCGCTGTCTGCTCGTCGCCCTGGCGCTGCTCACGGCCGGCCTGGCCCAGGGCGCCGCCATCGAGGTGCGTGAATTCGACGACCCGGTGCTCGAGAAACGCTACGAGAGCCTGACGGCCTCGATGCGCTGCCCCACCTGTCAGAACCAGGCGATCAACGACTCCGACGCGCCGGTGTCGGGCGACATGCGTGACCGCGTCTACCTGCTGCTGCAGGAGGGACGCTCCGACATGGAGATCCGGGACCACATGGTGCAGCGCTTCGGCGACTACATCCTCTATAACCCGCGTTTCGAGGGGCGTACCTACCTGCTGTGGGGCCTGCCTGCCGCGCTGGTGGTGGCCGGCGGCATCCTCGTGATGCTGCTGGTGCGCACGCGGCGCAACGCCTCGGTGCGCGCCCTCAGCGACGAGGAGCGTCGACGCCTGGAGACATTGATCAATCGGGGGGAAGGCCAATGATCGAGCTGTGGCTAGCCTTTGCCTTGCTGCTGCTGCCGGCGCTGTGGCTGCTGGTGGCACCGCTGCGGCGCTCGCGCCTGGTCCACGACGCCCAGGCCAGCTTCGAGGCCAATGACCGCGCGGGCGAGCAGAACGTGGCGATCTACCGGCGCCGCCTGGCGTCGCTGGAAGCGGCGCTCGAGCGCGGCGACATCGATCGCGCGCAGTTCGACGAGGACCGCCTCGAACTCGACCGCAGTCTGCTCGAGGACACCGAGAACCTGGCCCGCAAGCCGCTGCATTCGCCCACCGCCGGACGCTTCGCGGTGCCCGTGGTGGCGCTGGCGCTGGTGCTTTCCGCCATGCTCTGGTACCTGCACGAGGGCGCCGAGGGCGACCTGCGCCTGTTCGCCGCCTTCCAGGAGAGCGATTCGCTGCCGACCCTGCTCGAGCGCCTGCAGCAGGAGGCCGAGCGCCAGCCGGACAATGCCGACGTCTGGGCCTCGCTGTTTCCGCTCTATCGCGACTCGGGCCAGGGCGAGGCCGCCATCGAGGCGCTCGACCGGCTGATCGAACTCGAGGGCCGCGACCCCTCGCTGCTGGCGCAGAAGGCGCAGCTGCTGTTCTTCATGAACGACCGGACCCTCACCGACGACGTGCAGGAACTGGTCGACGAGACCCTCGAGCTCGACTCGCGGGAGCCGACCATCTTCGGCATGCTCGGCGTGCACGCCTTCGACAGGGGCGACTACGAGCAGGCCATCAACCACTGGCGGCGGGCGATCGCCGGCATGTCCGATTCCGACTCGGCGCGGGCCCTGCGCGAGGGCATCCAGGTCGCCCAGCAGCGCCTCGGCGTGGCTGCCGACGAGCAGGGCGCGGCTCCCCAGGGGCCCGGCGTGCAGGTGCGCGTCAGCCTCGACGAGAGCCTCGAGGGCATGCTCGACGACGACACCCGCGTGTTCGTCATCGCCCGCGACATGGAGGGCGAGAAGCCGCCGCTGGCGGTGGCCCGGGTGACCCTCGGCGAGCTGCCGACGACCCTGGTGCTCGACGACCGCCACGCCATGTCCGAGGCGGCGAGCCTGTCGCAGGCCAGCGAGGTGCGCCTGCTGGTGCGCGTGACCAAGAGCGGCGGCGCCACCCCCGAGCCCGGCGACATGTACGGCGACCTCGAAGGCGTGCCGGTGGGCGACGTCGAGGGCGACCCCGCGGAGGTCGTGATCGACCGCGTGATCGAGTAGCCGGGATGCGACTCACCTCGATTCGCCTCAGCGGCTTCAAGTCCTTCGTCGATCCGGTCACGGTGCCCTTCGACGGCAACATGACCGCCATCGTCGGCCCCAACGGCTGCGGCAAGTCGAACATCATCGACGCCGTGCGCTGGGTGATGGGCGAATCCTCGGCCAAGACCCTGCGCGGCGAATCGATGACCGACGTCATCTTCAACGGCTCCACCGCGCGCAAGCCGGTGGGGCAGGCCGCCATCGAGCTGCGCTTCGACAACAGCGACGGCACCATGGGCGGCCCCTACGCCCAGTACGCCGAGATCGCGGTCAAGCGCCTGGTCAGCCGCGACGGCCAGTCGAGCTACTTCTTCAACGGCCAGAAGTGCCGCCGCCGCGACATCGCCGACCTCTTCCTCGGTACCGGCCTCGGGCCGCGCTCCTACGCCATCATCGGCCAGGGCATGATCTCGCGACTGATCGAGGCGCGCCCCGAGGAGCTGCGCGCGACCCTCGAGGAGGCCGCCGGCATCTCCAAGTACAAGGAGCGTCGCCGCGAGACCGAGAACCGCATGCGCCGCACCCGCGAGAACCTCGAGCGCCTCGAGGACATCCGCGAGGAGCTCGACAAGCAGCTCGAGCGCCTGCGTCGCCAGGCCGAGGCGGCGCGGCGCTACCAGACCCTCAAGGAGGAGGAGCACCGCCTCAAGGGCGAGCTGGCGCTGCTGCGCGGCCGAGCCCTGCGCGCCCGCCAGCGCGAGGAGGAGCACCGGGTACGCGACCTGGAGACCGCCGTCGAGCGCGAGATCCTCGGCCTGCGCCAGTGCGAGACCCGCCTCGAGGAGGCGCGCGCCGACCACGATGCGCTGGCCGAAACCCTCGAGGCGCGCCAGGCGCGCTTCTTCGAGACCAGCGGCGCCATCGCCCGCCTCGAGCAGAGCCTGGAGCACGCCCGCAGCCGCGAGGGGCAGGTCGCCCGCGACCTGGAGAGTGCCCGCCAGGAGCTGCTCGAGCTCGACCGCCTGGGCGAGCACGACCGCGAGCGGCTGGCCGGGCTCGAGGAGCGCCTCGAGACCCTGGTGCCGGAACAGGAGGCGCTCGCCGAGCAGCTCGCCGAGCTGGAGGCGATGCTGGAGGAGGCCGAGCCCGATGCCGAGGAGGCCGAGCGGGCCTTCGAAGCCTTCAGCGAAGGCTGGCGCGAGGCCAGCCGCGATGCGGAGCGCGGCCAGGACCGCCTGCGCGAACTCGAGGAGCGCCTGACGCGGCTCGAGGCCGATGCCCAGCGGCGCCGCCAGCAGCAGCAGGAACTCCCCGACCTGGCCGAGCTGCTCGCCCGGCGCGACGAACTCCAGGAGCGCCTGGCCGAGTTCGGGCTGGCCCAGGAGGAAGTCGAGGCACGCCGGGAGCGGCTCCAGGTCGACCGCGACACCGCTCGCGAGGCCGCCGCCGCGCTGGAGCGCGAACGCGAGGAGGAGCGTGGCCGGCGCAGCAGCCTGCAGGGCGAGCTGGCCTCGCTCGAGGCGCTGATCCAGGCCGCCCTGACCGACCCCGACGAGGCCCTGACCGAGCATCTGGCGAGCCATGATCTCGGCGCGTTGCCGCGCCTGGGGGAGGCGCTCGAGGTCGACCCCGGCTGGGAGGCCAGCGTCTCCTGGGTACTGGCGCCCTGGCTCAAGGCGCGCCTGGCGGCCCCCGACGCCTTTCGCCCGGCAAGCGCGCAGCCGCCCGCCGAACTGGGGGCGCTGTCGCCCCACCTCGAGGTGGACTTCGCCGCGCACAGCCTGGCCGCCCGGGTGCGTGGCGCCGGTGCTGCCGCGGCCTGGCTGGCCGCGATCCGCTGCGTGGAAGACGATGCGCAGGCCTGGGCCCAGCGCGGCGGCCTGGCCACGGGCGAGAGCCTGATCACCCCGCAGGGCCTGTGGCTGGGGCGCGACTGGGTGCGTCATCGCGGCCAGGGAGCCGGTCCCGATGCGCTGCTGGTCAGCCGGCGTCGCTTCGAGGAGGCGGCGGCCGAGCTCGACGCCATCGAGACCCGCCTGGCGGCGCGCGACCAGGCGATCGAGGCCGAACGCGAACGCGCCGAGCAGGCCGAGCGCGAGCTCGACACCATCCGCCAGGAGGAGCGTCGCCTGGCCGGCGAGCAGCAGCAGCTCGCCGTGCAGGACAGCGGTCTCGCCAGCCGCCTGGAGCACCTGCAGGGGCGCGCCGGTGAGCTCGCCGAGGAGCTGGCGGGGCTGGACGAGGCCCGCGAGGAGGCGCGGCTGGCCATTGAGGCGGCGCGCGAGAAATGGCAGCAGGCCATGGCGCGGCTGGAGGAGGGCGCCGAGCAGCGCGAGCGCCTGGAGCGGGCGCGCAGCGATGCCCGCGAGCGCCTGGCCGCCCTGCGCGCCCGGCAGCGGCCGTTGAACGAGCGAGTGCAGCAGCTGGCGCTGGAGCGGCAGCGGCTCAGCACCGAGCGTGCCGGCCTGGCCGAGCAGCAGGGACGCGGCGCCGATGCCCGCGAGCGCCTGCAGGCGCGCTGCGAGGAGCTGGCCGAGACCCTCGAGCAGCTGCGTGAGCCCGACGAGGAGCAGCGCGAGAAGCTCGACGAGCTGCTGCACCGCCGCGAGGGCGACGAGCGCTCGCTCAACGAGGCCAAGGCGCGAGCGGCCGAGCTGGTGGAGCGGCTGCGCGAGGACGAGCTGGCGCGGCAGGGCCACGAGCGCAATCTCGAGGGAATCCGCGAACGCCTGCAGGAGGCGCGCATGCAGGTGCAGGCCCTGGCACTCAAGGCCGAGACCCAGGACGAGCAGCTCGCCGAGCTGGGCCACCAGGCCGCGGCACTGGAGGAGCACCTCGACCCCAATGCCACCGAGTCGGCCTGGCAGACCCGCCTGGAGGAGGTCGGCGAGCGCATCCGCCGGCTGGGGGCGATCAACCTGGCGGCCATCGAGGAGTACGACCAGCAGGCCGAGCGGCGCGACTACCTCGAGGCCCAGCAGGCCGAGCTGAACGAGGCGCTGGAGACGCTGGAGCGGGCGATACGACGCATCGACCAGGAGACCCGCACCCGTTTCCGCGACACCTTCGAGCGAGTCAACCAGGGCCTGCAGTCACTTTTTCCCCGGGTCTTCGGCGGTGGAACCGCGTGGTTGACGCTGACCGGCGAGGATTTGCTCGACACCGGGGTCGCCATCATGGCGCGACCTCCCGGAAAGAAGAACAGCACCATTCATCTCCTCTCCGGTGGGGAAAAGGCATTGACCGCCCTGTCGCTCGTCTTCGCCATCTTCCAACTCAATCCGGCGCCTTTCTGCATGCTCGACGAAGTCGATGCACCACTCGATGATGCCAATGTCGGACGCTATGCCAAACTGGTGAAGGACATGTCCGAGTCTGTCCAGTTCATCTATATCACCCATAACAAGATCGCCATGGAGGCCGCCGAAAGACTCATGGGGGTGACCATGCAGGAACCCGGCGTCTCGCGACTGGTGGCCGTCGGGGTAGAAGAGGCGGCGGCGCTGGCCGAGGCTTGAAAAGGGCTTGCAAGCGAGCGTCAAACGCGATATCAGAGAGCACATCACGGTCATACCGCAGATTAAAAAAGCGAATTGACAGGGAAAGGCGCAGGGTCGATGAGACTCTCGAGCGATAATGCCGGGGCTTGACAAACAAAAAAAGTGGCCCTTTTTCCGGCAATCGCGCTATGCTGTTGTCGAACATCCATCCGGCATGGCGCCCTAGTGATAGGCAAGACGACCCATGGAACTTAGAGAATGGCTGATCATTCTGGGGCTGGCCCTGGTGACGCTCATCGTGATCGATGGGGTACGTCGCCTCAAGCGCCAGCGCCGTGTGCCCCGCCTGGACCAGGTAGGGGATAACAACAACCAAGGCAATGGCCAGGCAGCGGCCGACGGCGATGAGAACTGGGAACTGCCCAACGGCGGCGCCCGTGTCGTCAGGCCCGCCAGCTATACCCAGGTGCAGACGAAGCCCAAGCTCGAACGCCAGGAGCATCCCGGGCCTTCGCGCGTGCTGGCCGGTCTGAAGAGCACCGCTGCCCCGCCCGGGCCGCCGTCGAGTTCGGACGCCGCCGCGGCAACGCGCCCGGCGGCTTCTGCCATGCCGGAAGAAGCCTCCGCGCCCGAACCCGCGGCAGCGGGCGCCAGCACCGCTGGCAGCCACGACGAGCATAAAGAGAAGGCGCCCAGCGTGGCCGCCCGAGCCGAGGCGCCGGCCGCCAAGCCGGAGCCGGCCGCGCGCGTCGAGCCGGAGGTCGCCCTCGACGAGGGTGTGACCGCAAGCGCAGCCGAGCAACCGGCGCCCGCCGCGCAGGCGCGGGACGCGCAGCAGGGGCGTCATGAGCCGACCCTCTCCGCCCTGGACGACGAGGCCACGCTCGACGAGTCAGAGCCGCTCGCCGCCGATCCCTCTGACCACGACCCCCACCACGACGAGGACGAGCGCTATCGGCTGGTCGACCTCGAAGGCATGGGCGATTCGCTCAAGAACGGCTCGCGCCGCATGGGCGAGTCGGTCCAGCGATTCGGCCTCTCCCTCCACCAGCGCATGGCCAGGCGCCGCGAGCAGAAGCGCGAGGAGAAGGCACGCCGCGAGCAGGCGCGGGCCGAGAAGGCCGCCCGCGACGCCCAGCAGCGCCGCGAGGCCGCCGAGGCCCAGGCCGCCAGGGAGGCCGAGCGCCGGCGCCTGGAAGCCGAGGCCATCGAGCAGGCCGATGACGACGATCCGCTGTTCGCGCCTCCCCGCGTGCGCGGTGCGGCAGAGCCGCCGCGCTCGGCCTATGCCGGGCCTGAGGCCTCCGAGGGCGAGCCGGCCGAAGCCCTCGGCGACGACGACGTGGTGCGCGCCCACCCGACGCTGGCGCGGGCGCTGCGTCACAACGTCAATGCCGAACGCGCCCGCGATACCCTGAGCCAGGCCGACGAGATCATCGTCATCAGCGTGCTGTCGCGCGATGCGGAGGGCTTCTCCGGCGAGGCGCTGCTCAACCTGATGCTGGCCTGCGGCCTGCGCTACAGCAGCGACATGGGCATCTTCCACCGCTTCGAGACCGAGGACCCCGACAGCGAGCTGCAGTTCTCGATGGTCAACGTGCTCAAGCCGGGCACCTTCCCGATCGAGGCGATGGACGAGTTCCGCACGCCGGGCATCACCCTGCTGATGCCGCTGCCCGGGGCGCTGGACACCGCCGCCGCCTTCGAGGCGATGGTCGAGACCGCCATGGTCATCGTGCGCAACCTCGGCGGTGAGCTGAAGGACGAGAACCGCAGCGTGATGACCGCGCAGACGGTGGAGTTCGCCCGCCAGCGCGTGCAGGAGTTCGAGCGCCGCAATCGCCTCAATCGCTACCAGGTGAACTGACGCCTGACCGCGTGCCATGCCGCACCCGTCGACAACCCCGTGAGCGATCACGGGGTTGTCGTGTTGAGGCGGCGGAAAAACCTCTTCGAGACATGACAGACGCATGAGCCAGCCCGATCAGAACACCCTCGATGAAGTCGCCAAGCTGCGTGCCGAGCTCGACGACGCCAACTACCGCTACTACGTGCTCGACGAGCCGCAGCTCACCGACGCCGACTACGACCGCAAGCTGCGCCGCCTGCAGCAGCTGGAGCAGGCCCACCCCGAGCTGGTGACTCCCGACTCGCCGACCCAGCGGGTGGGGGCGCCGCCCGACACCGGCTTTCCCGAGGTCGAGCATGCGGTGCCCATGCTGTCGCTGGACAACGCGCTGAACGAGGAGGAGGTGGCGGCCTTCGTCAAGCGCGTGGCCGACCGCCTGGAGGTCGATGGCGACACGATCCGCTTCTGCTGCGAGCCCAAGCTCGACGGCGCCGCCGTGTCGCTGGTCTACGAGCGCGGCGTGCTGATCAGCGGTGCCACCCGCGGCGACGGGCGCACCGGCGAGGGCATCACCTCCAACCTGCGCACGCTGCGCTCGATCCCGCTCAAGCTGCGTGGCGACGCTCCCGAGCTGCTCGAGGTGCGCGGCGAGGTGATCATGAGCCACGCCGGCTTCGAGCGGCTCAACGAGCGGGCGCGGGAAGAGGGCGGCAAGGTCTTCGCCAATCCGCGCAACGCCGCGGCGGGCAGCCTGCGCCAGCTCGACCCCAGCATCACCGCCACCCGCCCGCTCGAATTCAGTGCCTACCAGGTGGCGCGCATCGACCCCGACCCGGGCGATGCCAGCCACAGCGAGCTGATGGCACACCTCAAGGCCTTCGGCTTCCGCTGCAGCGCCGAACTCCAGGTGGTCACCGGCAGCCAGGGCGTCATCGACTACTGCCGCCGCCTGGGCGAACGCCGCGATGGCCTCGGCTACGACATCGACGGCGTGGTGATCAAGGTCGACGACCTGCGCCGGCAGCGCGAGCTGGGCTTCGTCGCCCGCGCACCGCGCTGGGCCATCGCCTTCAAGTTCCCCGCCCAGGAGGAGACCACACGGCTCAACGACGTCGAGTTCCAGGTCGGCCGCACCGGGGCGATCACCCCGGTGGCGCGGCTCGAGCCGGTCTCGGTGGCCGGCGTCACGGTGTCCAACGCCAGCCTGCACAACGCCGACGAGATCGCACGGCTCGGCGTGATGATCGGCGACACCGTGGCGATACGCCGGGCCGGCGACGTCATTCCCCAGGTGGTGCGGGTGCTCGAGGAGCGGCGCCCGGCCGACGCCCGCGAGATCGTCTTCCCCAGCCGCTGCCCGGTGTGCGGCTCGGAGATCGAGCGGCTCGAGGGCGAGGCGGTGGCACGCTGCTCCGGCGGGCTCTACTGCGCCGCCCAGCGCAAGGAGGCGCTCAAGCACTTCGCCTCGCGCCGGGCGATGGACATCGACGGGCTGGGCGAGAAGCTCATCGACCAGCTCGTCGAGCTCGACTGGGTCAAGACGCCGGCCGACCTGTTCCGCCTCGATGCCGAGCGCCTGGCCACGCTTCCGCGCATGGCGCAGAAATCCTCCGAGAAGCTGGTGGCCGCGCTGGAGAAGGCCAGGCAGACCAGCCTGCCGCGCTTCATCTTCGCCCTGGGCATCCGCGAGGTGGGCGAGGCCACGGCGGCCAACCTGGCGCGCCACTTCGGCACCCTGGATGCGCTGATGGCCGCCGAGCTGGCCGACCTCGAGGCGGTGGAGGACGTCGGCCCGGTGGTCGCCGCCCACGTGCACACCTTCTTCCGCCAGCAGCACAACCGCGAGACCATCGAGGCGCTGCGCGAGCTGGGCGTGACCTGGCCCGAGGAGAGCGTCGCCGAGCGTCCCCAGCCGCTGGCCGGCCAGACCTGGGTGCTCACCGGCACGCTGGAGAGCATGACCCGCGACGAGGGCAAGGAGCGCCTGCAGGCGCTGGGGGCCAAGGTGGCCGGCAGCGTGTCGAAGAAGACCGCCGCGGTGGTCGCCGGCGAGGCCGCCGGCAGCAAGCTGGCCAAGGCCCGGGAGCTGGGCGTGGAGGTACTCGACGAGGCCGCCTTCCTCGAGCGGCTGGCCGCCTGGGAGCGCGGTGAAGGTGGCGATGAGGAGGGCGAAACATGAGCGGGCGCTTCGTCGAGGTACCCTACCGCATGCTGCCGCCCGAGACCCTGGAGGCCCTGCTCGAGGCCTTCGTCACCCGCCAGGGCTACGATACCACCGACACCGGCGAGGGCATGCGTGGCTGGGTCGGCGAGCTCAGGCGCCAGCTCGAGCGCGGCGAGCTGATCATCGCCCACGACCTGCAGACCGAGAGCACCGAGGTGCTGACGCTGGCCCAGTGGCGTGCCTTCGGCCGCGACCTGGCCGACGACGAGGAAGAAGGATAGACGCTGGCTCGGCTTGGCCGGGGCGGAAATCGGCGGTGATGCTGCACTGCACTACCAAAGTGCAAGTGTGCCGAAGCGGGAATGTAACGGGAAATTGACACAGGTCAGGTGCTGAGAAAGCTCAACCGGCAAGAATGAGATTTTTCCCACTCTGCCGGCGGCGACCCTACCGGGTCGGGCTCTGGCGCTCCCTGTCCCGCTCGCTGAGTATCGCAATGCTCTCCTACCTTCGCTCCCGTTTCGCTTGGTGGAAATCGCTTCAGGGGTTCGTGCTGGTGGCGATCCTCTCCGCCTCGCTGACCGTGTTCCTCGGCGTCACCCTGGTCTCCTCGCTGCTCTACGAGAACATCCTGACACGCCAGGCGGAGCAGACCTCGGAAACCCTGGCGCGGCAGAGCTTCAATGCCATGCTGCAGGTAATGCGCCAGGGCTGGAGCCGCGCGGTGATGGAGTCCTTCATCGAGGAGACCAAACGCCTCCACGCTGGCTCCGGCTACCGTTTCGAGTTCTATCGCGGCGAGCGGGTCTCGGAGCGCTATGGCGAGATCGACCAGCCACCCATGGACATCGCCATCCGCTCCGCCCTGGCATCGGGCGACGAACGGGTATGGCGAGAGGCCGGCACGGTGCGCCGGGTGATGCCGCTGGTGGCCAGCTCGGAGTGCCTCTCCTGCCACCAGAACGCGGCCTCGGGGGACGTGCTGGGGGTGATCGACATCCGCCACGACATGGCGCCGATCAGCCGCGAGATGCGCCTCAACTACGTGGCCATGTTCATCGTCGCGGCGATGCTGATCCTGCTGCTGGCACTGGGCATGTCGAAGCTGTTCGCCGAGCGGATCCAGGTCACCCTCGATCAGTTCCGCCACCGCCTGAGCGCGGTCAATTCCGTCGAGGACTTCCGCAACCTCGACGTCAGCGACACCCGGGTGCGCTTCCATGAGATCGATGTCGCCCTGCAGCAGGTCAACGCCCTGGTCTCGCGGCTGCGCAACGTGGCGGTGGACAAGGACATCCTCGAGTTCGAGATCCGCCTGCTGAGCAAGTTCATCATTACCTCCGAGGTGGTGCGCGACTGGCGCGAGTTCATCAAGGAACTGCTGGCCGACATCAACACCATCATCCAGGCGCACACCCTGGTGACGATCTTCCAGGTGGAGGACGAAGGCTACGAGCTGGAGGTGTTCTGGTACCGCGAGGTGGCCCCCGAGACCCGGGCGACCTTCGAGACGCTGCTGACCCAGTTGCTGGAACGCCGGCACGAGGACACCCCCGCGGGCAACATCCTCAAGGTCCACCACCACACCGTGATGAGCGAGGGCGAGGAGACGGTGAACCTCACGCCCGAGGACATCCGCCTGCAGACCAAGTCGCTGCTGCTCGAGGCGCCCAAGATCGGCGGCATCGTCGGTATCGGCGTGCAGTCGAACCTGGCCCAGGACCCGATCCGCCACATCGTCATCGACGGCATCCTGTCGACGCTGCTCAACCTGGTGGGCTCGGTCAAGGCGATCTACAAGTACACCAAGGATCTCGAGTTCTATGCCACCCGCGATCCGCTCACCAACCTGCACAACCAGCGCATCTTCAAGGACATGCTGACCTACGAAGTGGGCCGTGCCACGCGCCACCAGGACCACTTCAGCCTGCTGATGCTCGACCTCGACAACTTCAAGACGGTCAACGACCGTCACGGCCACGCCTTCGGCGACCAGTTCCTGCATGCCGTGGCCGACACCCTCAGCCATTCCATCCGTCCCGGCGACTTCCTGGCTCGCTACGGCGGCGACGAGTTCACCGTGATTCTGCCCGAGACCGAGGAACAGCAGGCCTACTCGGTGGCGCTGCGCATCGCCGACAACCTTTCGCGCCAGGTGCTCACGGCGCCCGACGGCAGCACGGTGCGGGCGACGACCTCGATCGGCATCGCCAGCTACCCCAACCATGCCGGCAACCCCCACGATCTCTTCCTGATGGCCGACAACATGATGTACAAGGCCAAGCGCAAGGGTAAGAACTGCGTGGCGCTGCCGGAGCAGGAAGAGGTGGCGGAAGTCTTCCGCGAGGTCGGCGAGAAGAACCAGATGGTGCTCAGCGCGCTGGAAGAGCAGCGCATCGTGCCCTATTTCCAGCCCATCGCCGACGTGCGCAGTGGCGAGGTGCACATCCACGAACTGCTGATGCGCATCCAGCTCGACGACCGCCTGGTGCCGGCCGGCGAATTCATCGACATCGCCGAAAGCATCGGGGTGATCCACAAGATGGACTACCAGCTGATCGAGAAGGCCTTTGCCCAGATCCGCGAGCAGGGCTACAAAGGCATGCTGTTCATCAACCTGTCGCCCAAGTCGCTGATCATCGGCGAATTCATCGGCCACATTCACCAGCTGGCCATCGACTACGACATCCTGCCGGAACGCATCGTCTTCGAGCTGACCGAGCGCGAGACGGTGAGCAACCTCAAGCTGCTGGAGAAGTTCGTCCTCGACCTCAAGCTCGAGGGCTTCAACTTCGCCATCGACGATTTCGGCTCGGGCTACTCCTCGTTCCGCTACCTCAAGCAGTTCCCCATCGACGTGATCAAGATCGAGGGCGAGTTCATCCGCAACATGCTCAGCGACGAGAAGTACATGGCCTTCGTCAAGAGCATCGTCACCCTGGCCCAGAGCCTCGGCGTGAGCACCATCGCCGAGTTCATCGAGGACGAGGAGGTGCTCGAAGCCGTCAAGGGGCTGGGCATCGATTTCGGCCAGGGCTACCACCTGGGCCGGCCGGGGCCGCGCTTCGCCCGCCATCGCCAGCCGGAGCGCCTGTCCGGCAACTCCTAGCCGCCGCGTACGAGATCGCGGATGACCCGCCGGCCCGGGTGCAGGTGATCCACCAGCGGCCACTCCAGCGGCAGCGGTTCGTCGCAGATGCGCGAGGCGATCAGCTCGGCGCACAGCGGCGCGCTGGCCAGGCCGCGGGAACCGTGGGCAGCGCTGATCCACAGGCCGGGGTGGTGGCGCCCCGCCAGGTCCGGCACACGGGTGGCATCCTTGGCCAGCACGGCGTAATCCTCGCGCCAGGCCTCGGCGTCGGGCACCGGGCCGGCGTAGGGCGACTTGTCGGGGCTCGCCGCACGCACGCCCACCCGGCCCGTGAGCCGCCCGGGCGCGAGCTCGGCGCCGGCCTCGCGCAGCGCCGCCACGAAATGCGGCAAACCCCGCTCCAGCTCCGCCAGGTTGGCGGCGTGGTCGGCCTCGCGCTCCGCCAGGTCGGTGTCGCCCGGGTTGAAGGTGGCGCCGAAGTTGAGCACGCCATCCGCCGGCGGGGGCACGTAGCCGCCGGCACACACCACGCGCCCCAGCGTCGGGGCGCCCTCGGGCAGCGCCAGCTGGCTGATCTGGCCGCGCACCGGCTGCAGCGGCAGCGCCGCCGTCTGGGCGAAGCGGGCGGCCTCGCTGGCGGTGGCGATCACCACCTGGTCGGCCGCGATGGATGCCCCGTCAGCCAGGGCCAGGGTCCAGCCCGCCTCACCGCCATCCAGCGCCGTCACCTCGCCGCGGCGGAAGCGCACCCCCGGGGTCCGCGCCAGGCGCACGCACAGCGCCAGCGGCCTGACCCAGGCGGCATTGGGATAATCCAGCCCCGGCCCCGCGACACGGGTCCCCGCGGCGGCGCTGGCCGCCTCGGCGTCGAGCCCGCGCACCACGCTTTCCGGCAGCGGGTGGTGGTCCAGGAAGCGTGCCTGGCGGGCCTGCTCCTTGTCGCTCAGGGCCAGCTGCAGCACGCCGGTGGGCCGCCACAGCGTCTGCTCGGGGTCGAGCTCGGCCAGCCAGCGCCGGCTATGCAGCAGGCCGGCCAGGTAGGTGCGGCTCTGCAGGTTGGCCTCCACCGCGAGCTTGACGTAGAGCGCCCCCTGCAGGTGCAGGGGGCCCAGCTCGGCGCGGTCGAAGCGATCGACCAGGGTCACCGTCACCCCGCGCCGGGCCAGGGCGGCGGCGACACTGGCGCCGGCGATGCCCGCGCCGATTACCGCCACGTGGCCGGCCGGGCGCGGCGGCGGCGGGCGGAACCAGGGCGTGCGCTGGCGACGGCTGTCGGCGGGCGGCGAGGCGATCTCGCCGGCGAGCATCTCGCGCTTGCGGCCGTAGCCCGGCACCTTGCGCCAGGCGAAGCCGGCCGCGGCCAGCCCGCGCTTGACCGCGCCGGCGCAGGTGAAGGTGGCGAAGCTCGCCCCGGGCCGCGAGCGGGCGGCCATGGCGGCGAACAGCTCGGGACGCCACATCTCCGGGTTCCTGGCCGGGGCGAAGCCGTCCAGGAACCAGGCGTCCACCTGGCCTTCGAGCAGCGCCAGGCGCTCGGCGGCGTCGCCATAGTGCAGGTCCAGCGTGACCCGTGCGTCGAGCCACAGCCGGTGCACGCCGGCCACCGGCTCGGGCCACTGGCGCACCAGCCGCTCGGCGCGGGGGGCCAGGTCCGGCCACGCGGTCAGCGCCCGGGCGAGATCGTCGCGGCTGAGCGGGTAGCGTTCGGTGGAGACCAGGTGCAGCCGCGCGCCGGGCGGGGCATGGGCGTCGAAGCAGGCCCAGGCGCAGAGCATGTTGAGCCCGGTACCGAAGCCGGTCTCGGCGATCGTGAAGGGGCGGGCGCACGTCCAGGCGGCGAAGCGCCGCGGCAGGTCGTTGCCGGCGAGAAACACGTGTTCGGTTTCGGCCCGGCCGTCGTGGCGCGAGAAGTAGACGTCATCGAAGCGCGTCGACCGCGGGGCGCTCTCGCCGGTCTCGTCGCGCTGCCACTCGAGGCGCGCGGACTCGAGGCCGGCCAGCGGCGGAAGGGGGGGTAGGGACACGAACTTCTCCAGAGCCGGATGCGCTGCTCAAAAACTGATCGATGGCGTCACCGCGGCGTGGCATGGCGCATCGGGCAAGCCATCCGCGGCGTTTCAACAGCGTTATCCACAGAAGCTGTGAGCAAAACCCCTGTGGATAAGCGCGCTCGTCGGGGGGCTCAGGGCAGCACTTTCTTGAACGGCTTCACGGTCGCCTTGGCGTAGACGCCGGCGATCATGTAGGGGTCGGCGTCCGCCCAGGCCTGGGCGGTCTCGAGGCTGTCGAACTCGGCGACCACCAGGCTGCCGCTGAAGCCCGCATCGCCGGGGTTCTCGGCATCCACTGCCGGGTGCGGGCCGGCCAGCACCAGGCGGCCCTCGTCGCGCAGTTTCTCCAGCCGCGCCAGGTGGTCGGGGCGGGCGGCCAGACGCCGCTCCAGGCTGTTCTTCACGTCTTCACTGATAATTGCGTACAGCATCGCAGCGTTCCTCGGGCAAGCGCGGTTTCACCGCGGACTCCAAGCGTGCGTTGACCGGCCGTCGCCGGGCGCGCACCATGGGCCATCATTTTGACAAAGTTGCCTGCCTGCGTCATGCCACAGCCCACCCTGCCCGCGCGTTTCGCCGGCGATCCCGCCCCCCTGGGCGTCGACCTGCACATGCACTCCACCGCCTCGGACGGCGCCCTGGCGCCCGCCGAGGTCGCCGCCCTGTGTGCCGCGCGCGGCGTGAGGCTGATGGCGCTGACCGACCACGACACCGTGGCCGGCGTGGCCGAGGCGGGCGAGGCGGCCAGCCGCCTGGGCGTGAGCCTGCTGCCGGCGGTGGAGCTGTCGACCCGCTGGCAGGGAATCGGCATCCACGTGGTGGGGCTGCTGCCGCAGGGGGTCCGCGGGGCGCTGGGCGCCGGCCTCGAGGCCCAGGCCGTGGCACGCGCGGCGCGCGCCGAGGAGATCGCCGCACGCCTGGAGCGGGTCGGGCTCGACGACGCCCTGGCCAGGGCCCGCGAGCAGGCCGGCCCCCATCGCCCCCTGGGGCGGCCCGACTTCGCCCGAGCGCTGGTGGCGGCGGGGCTGGTGCCCGACGTGGGCACGGCGTTTCGCAAGCATCTCGGCAGTGGCAAGGCGGGCGACGTCAAGGCGCACTGGCCGGCACTGGCCGAGGTGGTGGGCTGGGTGATCGAGGCGGGCGGCGTGGCGGTACTGGCGCACCCCCTGCGTTACGGGCTGACCCGGCGCAAGCGGGGGCAGCTGCTGGACGACTTCGCCGCGGCCGGCGGCCAGGCCGCCGAGCTGGTCAGCGGCTTCCAGAACGCCGACGTTACCCGCGACCTGGCCCGCCAGCTCGGCGAGCGGGAGCTGCATGCCTCGCTCGGCAGCGATTTCCACTTCCCCGGCGGCCACCTGGCCCCGGGCAGCATGAGCCCGCCGCCGCGCACCGCGGTGCCGCCGGTATGGACGCACCCGCGCCTGGCCGGCTTCGTCGCGGCGGGCTGCGACGCGCCCGCCTCCGGCGCGCTATAGTGGGCAGCACAAAATCGATGACGACAGGGAGGCCACTCATGGGGCAATTCTTCCAGATCCACCCGGAAAACCCGCAGAAGCGCCTGATCGACCAGGCGGTGCAGATCGTCCGCCAGGGCGGGGTGGTCGCCTACCCCACCGATTCCGGCTACGCCCTGGGGTGCCACCTGGGGGACAAGAAGGCGATCGAGAAGATCAAGTGGCTGCGTTCGCTGGACGACAAGCACAACTTCACCCTGGTGTGCTCCGACCTCTCCGACATCGGTACCTACGCCAAGGTCGACAACAGCGTGTTCCGCCTGCTCAAGGCCAACACGCCGGGGGCCTACACCTTCATTCTCAACGCCACCTCCGAGGTGCCGCGCCTGCTGCTGCACCCCAAGCGGCGCTCCATCGGCGTGCGCGTGCCCGATCACCGCATCACCCGTGCCCTGCTCGAGGCCCTGGGCGAGCCGCTGATGAGCGTGACGCTGATCCCGGTGGGCGAGGCGCTGCCGATGACCGACGCGGAGGAGATCCGCGAGCGCTACGATGCCCACCTGGACCTGATCATCGACGGTGGCGCCTGCCACCTGGAGCCCACCAGCGTGATCGACCTGCGCGAGCTGCCGCCGATCATCGTGCGCGAGGGGCGCGGCGACCTGGCGCCGTTCCAGGATTGAGTGCTTCGTAGTCGCTACTCCTTGCGCGTGTCGCTCGGCGGTTCGGCGAGGTGCGGGTCTTGCGTTTCCTCGTCCAGCCAGGTACCGCACTTGAGGCAGTAGAGCGCACGTTTTTCGTGGCGATCATGGCCGCAGCCGGGGCAGGCCTGATCGGAGTAGCGGTCAGCGCGAATCGAGCGGATCACTTCGGCCGAGAACACCCCGGTGGGCACGGCGATGATCGAGTAGCCGATCAGCATGACCAGGTTCGAGATCGCCTGGCCGAGGGGCGTCACGGGCACGATGTCACCGTAGCCCACCGTGGTCAGGGTGACGATGGCCCAGTAGATGGCCTTGGGGATGCTGGTGAAGCCGGCCTCGGGGGGCTCGATCATGTAGACCAGAGAGGCGAACAGGGTCACCAGCAGGAATACCGTGAACAGGAACAGGAAGATCTGGTGCCAACTGCGTAACAGCGCTTCCACCAGCAGACGACCCTCGCCGACGAACTGCATCAGGCGCAGCACGCGGAAGATGCGCAGCACGCGCAGCACGCGCACGATCACCAGGGTCTGAGCGCCGGGTAGCAGCAGTATCAACCAGGTAGGCAGGATGGCGATAACGTCGATCACGCCGTAGAAGCTGCGCAGGTAGCGCAGCGGCTTGTCGAGGATCCACAGGCGGACCAGCAGCTCGGCGGTGAAGGCGAGAGTGAAGCCCCACTCCACCCAGTAGAACCATTCGCCATAGGCCGCGCTGAGAGGGTCGACGGTATCGAGCATGACCACAATGACGCTGGCCAGGATCATCAGGATCAAGGCCAGGTCGAAGCCCTTGGCCAGCGGGGTATCGGACTCGAAGATGACCTGGAACAGGCGGGTACGCACACCTTCGGCGGCGGGTCGGAGCGGTTCAGTCATGCGTTTGCGTCCTGCTGCAAGTGGCTCATGGTCGGCTAGGCGCCAGGTGCTGAGAATGACTCACGCCGCCAGGCGGTGTGCCAGGCGCAGTGCGGTTCGACCGAACTCGACGTCGAACCAGTCGCGCTGTGCCAGCATGGCGGCGAGCTGGCCGGCATCGTCGCCGCCGCTGGCGGCAAGTGACAGCAGTGCCTGCCGGGCCGTCACCCTCCACGCATCGTCGCCGGTATCGGCCAAGGCATCCAGGGCCAGCAGGGCGCGGTGCAGGCGCTCGCCTTCGTCGGCTCCTTCGGGTAGCGTCCAGCGGCCGCCGAGCAGGGCGCTGCCGCGGGCGGCCTTGCTGGCGTCGGCGGGGCGCAGGGGAACCGTCTCGGCGAAGGCCAGCGCCAGGCTCCACAGCGCCTGGGGGTCGCCGTCCTTGAGCTCCAGCTCCAGTTCGTTGATCGTCACGCGGCGTCCGGCGGCGCGTATCTCGCCCTGGTCGAGCGCCACTTCGATGGTGGCCTCGGCCAGTTCCAGGCGCCACAGGCGGCGCTCGAAGTCGGTGGCGAAGCGCGGCTCGAGCCGTGCCAGTACCTGCGCACCCAGCGTGGCCATGGGGGGCAGGGCGGCAAGCCCGGCGCGGTCGAGGCTGCCGCCCGCCACCGGCCACTCCCACTCGCGGCGCCGGCTGTAGCCACCGCTGCCGTCGCCGCTGGCCTTGAGGGTCTGTATCCAGCTGTCGTCGCGGCGGCGCAGGCGCAGCGCCAGGCGAGCGGACTCGAGGTCGCCCTCGGGGGTATCGAAATAGGTGTTGGCCAGGCGCTGCGCGCCATCCACCCCGCCGCGCAGCAAGGGGTGCTGCAGCAGGCGTTCCGGCCCCGTCTCGCCCAGTGCCAGCTTCATCTCGATCTCTTCGCTCATGCCTCTTCCTGCTATTTGACTGGTGTGAGTGCGCGTCAGGAACTATCGTGGGATCAAATATTTCGATGACGTGACAGGGTGCCATTCTTTATACTGGCGCCGCCATTCCACAAGCGCATTACTACGCCATGGTCAAATCCAATCCGTTCTCGGCGATGTTCGGCCGCTCGCCGTTCCAGCCACTGCTGGCGCATATCGCCAAGTCCAACGAGTGTGCCGATCAGCTATTGCCGTTCTTCGAGGCGTCGCTGGCCGGTGACTGGGACGAGGCCGCCAGGGTCCGCGAGACCATCACGCAGCTGGAGCACGAGGCCGACAGCCTCAAGACCGAGCTGCGCCTCAACCTGCCCAACACCCTCTTCCTGCCCGTCTCGCGCAGCGACCTGCTCGACCTGATCAGCGTGCAGGACAAGATCGCCAACAAGGTGCGCGACATCACCGGGATCATGCTCGGCAGGCGCATGCGGGTGCCCGATGAGCTGGCCCAGCCCATGCGCGACTACATGCACACCGCGGTGGCCTGCGTCGCCCAGGCACGCCAGGCGCTGGAAGAACTCCAGGACCTGCTGGAGTCCGGCTTCGGCCGTCATGTCTCCGACGTGATGCAGAACCTGATCCGCGAGCTGCACATCCTCGAACAGCAGGCCGACCAGCAGCAGATCGACATCCGGCGCCGGCTCTTCGACCTGGAAGACACGCTCAAGCCGGTGGACGTGGTCTTTCTCTACAAGATCATCGACTGGGTCGGCGAACTCTCCGATCGCGCCGAGCGCGTCGGCAGCCGCCTCCAGATTCTCACTGCCCGGTAGGACGCCGCGCCCGGCGTCGCCGGGGGGCGCTCTCTCAACCTGACAGCCACATAGGACCCATCCCCCTATGTCGATCATTGCAGAGCACGCGAATACCTTCATCATCCTGGCCTGCCTCTTCGGTTTCTTCATGGCCTGGGGCGTCGGTGCCAACGACGTCGCCAACGCCATGGGCACCTCGGTCGGCTCCCGGGCGATCACCATCAAGCAGGCGATCATGATTGCGGTGGTGTTCGAGTTCCTCGGCGCCTGGCTCGCCGGCGGCGAGGTCACCCAGACCATCCGCAAGGGCATCATCGACCCCGCCGCGCTGGAGCACGACCCCCAGCTGCTGGTCTACGGCATGCTGGCATCGCTGCTGGCGGCGGCCACCTGGCTGCTCATCGCCTCGATGAAGGGCTGGCCGGTATCGACCACCCACTCCATCGTCGGCGCCATCGTCGGCTTCGCCCTGGCGGGGCTCGGCATCGATGCCGTGGGCTGGCCCAAGGTGGGTCAGATCGCCGCCAGCTGGGTGGTCTCGCCGCTGCTGGCCGGCACCATCGCCTTCACCCTGTTCAAGTCGGTGCAGCACCTGATCTTCGAGGCCAAGGATCCCTTCGCCGCGGCCAAGCGCTATGTGCCGTTCTACGTGCTGCTGGTCGGCTTCGCCATCTGCATGGTGACCCTGACCAAGGGCCTCAAGCACATGGGGCTGAACCTCGGCTTCGGCCCTAACCTGCTGCTGTCGCTGCTGTTCGGCTTCGGCATGATGGCGCTGGGCGGCTGGATGGAGCGGCGCGTGCAGGCCGGCAGCCGCCAGAGCGACCACTTCGGCTTCACCGGGGTGGAGCGGGTGTTCGGCGTGCTGATGATCTTCACCGCCTGCGCCATGGCCTTCGCCCACGGTTCCAACGACGTGGCCAACGCGGTGGGGCCGCTGGCGGCGGTGATCAGTGTCGTCGAGCACGGCGGCGCCATCGAGACGTCGGCGCTGGTGCCCTGGTGGGTACTGGTACTGGGCGGCGGCGGCATCGTGGTGGGCCTGGTCACCTACGGCCACAAGGTCATCGCCACGGTGGGTACCGGCATCACCGAGCTGACCCCCAGCCGCGGCTTCGCAGCGACCCTGGCCGCGGCGCTGACCGTGGTGCTCGCCTCGGGCACGGGGCTGCCGATCTCCACCACCCACACCCTGGTGGGCGCGGTGCTTGGCGTGGGCCTGGCGCGTGGCATGGCGGCGCTCAACCTGCGCGTGATCGGCACCATTGCCATGTCGTGGCTGATCACGCTGCCGGCCGGGGCCGGGCTGGCTATACTGTTCTTCTTCATGTTCAAGGGCATTTTCGGCTGATTGACTGCTGCGCTCGACATTCTGGCCGCCGGCGGTGCCGAAGCGTCGGACCGTCAAAATCCTCGTGTAGCAGGCTACACTCCGGTTTTTGCGCTCCGGCGGCGACCAGCCTGTCATCGCTCGCGACGTAAATCTGGCTGGGGTTATGACCGGTACACGGCGGCACCTTGAAGGTGCCGCCGTTTTCGTCGCTCTGATATAGTCGAAACCGATACATCCTCCCTTTCATCTGCTGCCGGAGAGCGGCCTTGGACACTCGTTTCCCCTTCGTCGACTGGTTCCGCAATTCCTCCCCGTACATCAACGCACATCGGGGCCGAACCTTCGTGATCCTGATCGAGGGCGAGGCCATGGCGCGCGGGCGAGGCGAGCAGCTGATCCAGGACCTGGCGCTGTTGCACACCCTCGGCGTGCGGCTGGTGGTGGTGTTCGGTATCCGCCCCCAGGTGGAGCAGGCACTCAGCGAGGCGGGCATCGAGCCGCGGCGGCACGACGGACGCTGGGTGGCCGACGAGGCGATCATGGCCTGCGTCGAGCGGGTCGCCGCCGAGCAGCGCCTGTGGCTCGAGGCGCGGCTCTCGCTGGGCCTGCCCAACACGCCGCTGCATGGGGTCGAGCTGACGGCCGTGTCCGGCAACCTGGTGATGGCCAAGCCGCTGGGCGTGCGCGAGGGCGTCGACTACGACCACAGCGGCGAGGTGCGTCGGGTGCGGGTCTCGGCGGTGCAGGGGCTGCTCGATCGCGGCTCGCTGGTGCTGCTGCCGCCGCTGGGCTTCTCCAGCACCGGCGAAGTGTTCGACCTGGATGCCGCCGAGGTGGCCCAGCACGCGGCCATGGCGCTGGCCGCCGACAAGCTGATCCTGCTGGGCGAGGCGGCCGGGCTCTACGACGAGAACGGCGCCCTGCAGCGCCAGCTGACCCCCGCCGAAGCCGAACCGCTGCTGGGCCAGATCGAGCCGGGCTGCGAGCAGGCGCGCCACATCGCCGCCGCCTGTGCCGCGGCGCGCCACGGCGTGGCACGCACCCATCTGCTCTCGTGGCAGGATCACGACGCCCTGCTGGGCGAGCTGTTCACCCGCGACGGCGTGGGTACGATGATCACCCGGCACCGCTACGAGCAGCTGCGCCCGGCCGAGCTCGGCGACATCGCCGGCCTGCTGGAACTGCTGGAGCCGCTGGAGCGGCGCGGCATGCTGGTGCCGCGCTCGCGCGAGCGCCTCGAGCACGAGATCGACGACTACCTGGTGATCGAGCGCGACGGCATGATCATCGGCTGCGCGGCGCTGCACTGCTTCGCCGAAGCCGAGATGGGCGAGCTCGCCTGCCTGGCCATCCACGTCGACTACCGCGGCGGCGCCCGCGGCGCGCTGCTGCTGTCGGGCGTCGAGCGGCGCGCGCGCCGGCTCGGGCTCGGGGCGCTGTTCGTGCTGACCACGCATACCGCCCACTGGTTCGTCGAGCACGGCTTCCGCCCGTCGGATATCGACTCGCTGCCCACGCTGCGGCGCGACACCTACAACCACGCGCGCAAGTCGAAGATCCTCGTCAAGACGCTCGCCTGAGCCCCGCTAGGCGCCTGTCACAGGCTGTTCGGGGCTTCGCCGCCGCCCGGAGATGGCTAGCCGGGCGGCGGCTGTCGCTTCGGGGCAACGCCGCCAGGCGCGTTGTCGCCGAACGGGAACACTGCAACTCCCTGTTTTTTCATGACCACGGAGGAGTTCCTCGAAACGGTGTCTCCTTTCGGTGACGAAAAACGGCCCGATCCCTCGATTTTTGTCCCGCTTTCCCGCCCGGATGTCGGCATGCCAACTCTTTATCCTTTTTATTTTGTTGATTTTAAAGCCATATCGAGATTCCTGGCACGCAAATGGCAATATACATGGTGAGCAACGAAGAAGTGATTCAAACGGCTCGAATCACTTCGGACCGTCGGGAGGCTCGGGTAACACCACCCCCCCATGCCCTGTGCGACCCGGGCTTCAAGACGATCAGCGTTCGCTCCGCGATGTGTAACTTAGGTTGCGATGAGACGGGTACCGCCGACAGGCAAGGAACGGTACCAGAAGGGCAAGGATGCCCCGGCAAGGATGCCTCATCCCCTTCGGGGGATCGAATTTCGGGCCAGCGCTGGTGAGTTTCCTCCCGCGGTGGCGCCATAGGACGAAGCCGGGTGGTTCGCCGCCCGCCCGTATCGGCAGCTCCTGGTGGCACTGGGCCGGTACGGGGCTTCGGGACCCTCGGGTCCACTGAAAGTATGGGACATGGCTCGACCAGGCGAACGATGCCTATATTTTCAACCCCTTCAGTTCCCTGCGTATTGGGCCGGCGTTCGCCGGCCTCTTTTTTTTCCGGCGGGGCGGTGTGGCGGGGCAGTAGCCGAGCGTGGAACTCTGTTATCCTTCAGGAACGTATATAGTGGTCCCTCATCTTCTCCTGAATAGAACATTGGTCATGACCAAACGGGTCTCGCGCCGCTGGCGTCCACGCTCATTGCTGCAGCTCGTGCTGCTGGCATTCCTGGTGGTAATGCTGCCGTTGGGAATCCTCATGTACCAGGCCGGCCAGGCCTTGTCCGAACTCTCTCGCCTGGCGGATGTCAGCGCTCGCCAGGCGGTGGAGGAGAGCCGGCGCGCCCGGGTGCTGAGCAACCTGGCCGTCGAGATGGAGCGCAGCGCGCGCCAGTACGCGGTGCTGGAGCAGGAGAGCCTGCTCGAACTCTATGCCGAGCGCCACGCCGAATTCGAGGAGCTGCTGGCCCAGCAGCGCCGTTTCCTGACCGATGACGCCGATGTGAAGGCACTCGAGGAGCAGCTGCTGCTGCTCGCCGAGCTGCCAGAGCTGGAGCCCGAGGCACTCGAGGTCTGGCTGTCGCTGTTCGTGCCGTTCGCCGAGCACACCGAGGCGATGCGCCAGTCCACCAATCGCCAGATCGACGCCAGCATCGAGATGATCAGTGCGCGAGCGGAAGCCGTGCAGTCGCGGCTATGGCTGCAGACCACGGCCCTGGTCTCCGCCAGCCTGCTGCTCATGCTGCTGTTCAGCTGGCTGATCATCCGGCCGGTGCGCCAGCTCGAACGCCGCATCCTCAGCATCGGCAGCGGCGTGGAGACCAACGACCGCGATACCATCCAGGGGCCCGCCGAACTGGTGCAGCTCGGCGACCGCCTCGACTGGCTGTCGACCCGGCTCAGTGACCTGGAGGCACAGAAGCAGCAGTTCCTGCGCCACATGTCGCATGAGCTGAAGACGCCGCTGGCCAGCGTGCGCGAGGGTTCGGCGCTGCTGGCCGACGGAGTCGCCGGCGAGCTGAGCCCCCGCCAGCGCGAGATCCTGACGCTGATCGATGCCAGCGGCCGCGAGCTGCAGCGCCTGATCGAGCAGCTGCTCGACTACAACCTGCTGCAGCACAACCAGCGCATCAGCCTCGAGCAGGTGGACCTGGCCACGCTGGTCAAGACCACGCTGTCCAAGCACCGGCTGGCGCTGGAGAACAAGGGTATGCACGTCATCGCCTTCGATGGCCCGCTGGAATGGGTGGTCGACCGTACCGCGGTGGGGCGCATTCTCGACAACCTGGTGTCCAACGCCATTGCCTATGGCGAGGATGGCGGCGAGCTGATGATTCGCGCCCATGGCGGCCGCGAGCATCTGATCCTCGACGTGGCCAACAGCGGCGAACCCATTGCCGATCATGACCGGCCGCGCCTGTTCGAACCCTTCTACCAGGGGCGTTCACGGCGCAAGGGGCCGCTCAAGGGATCGGGAATCGGGCTCTCGGTGGCGGCCGACTGCGCGCGCATCCAGAACGGCAGCCTGGCGCTGATCGAGGATCGGGAATTCGACGTGTGCTTCCGCCTGACGCTGCCGCGCCAGGTGCTTCCCTTGACCAAGGAAAACAATAATATAGAGCCCGTTGCAGTGGGCATCAACGCAAGGAGCGATGAGCGATGCAGGTGAACAAGAACTGCTGTGCAAGCAAGATTCTCGGTGCCGGCGGGCTGGCCCTGTTGATGGCCGGTTGCCAGTACCTGCCCGAGCAGGGCGGGACCGGCACGGAAGCGGAGGCGCCCTCGGCGGCCGCCTGCCGTGCCGCGGAGCCGACGTTCGAGAACGAGGCCTGCCTGCTGCCCAGCTGGGTGGCGTACGGCCTGGCGTCACAGCGTGGCGACGGAGAGTGGCGCCGGGAGGCGCTGAATGAGCTGGATGCGGCCTACGAGCGGAGCGAGGCCGAGCGCGAGCTGGCACGGGCCGTGGCCCTGGCCTGGGGCAACGAGCGGGAGTGGCGGCAGGCGGCGGAGCTCTACCAGGAGCACACCCACGCCGCCCCGGCCGACCTGCAGCCGCTGCTGCGCTACTGGCGCAACGAGCTGGAAGGACGGCGCTCGCTGGCCAGCAAGACCACGGAAGCCCGTGCCGAGGTGGCTTCCCTGCAGACCGAGAATGCCGAACTCTCCAAGAAGCTCGAGGCGTTGACCGCCATCGAGCAGAACATGAACCTGCGACAACAATCGCCCTGAGGGGCGACCAGGCAACACGGGAGATAGACGTGATGGAAGCGGCTCGATTGACCGATACACGCAAGAATGAGGCTCGCAGGCCGGCGGCGCGCACGTCGGGTGCGAAGTCAGGCAGTGCCCACGTTCTGCTGGTCGACGACGACGTCAGCCTGTTGCGTCTTCTCGGCATGCGGCTGGAAAGCCGCGGCTACCGGGTGACCACGGCCGAGAGCGGCGCCGAGGCACTGCGCAAGCTCGCGGCCGAGCGCCCCGACATCGTGCTCTCCGACCTGCGCATGGACGAGATGGACGGCCTCGCCCTGTTCCAGGCGATCCAGCGCGAGGTGCCGGGGCTGCCGGTGATCATCCTGACCGCCCACGGCTCCATCCCCGACGCCGTGAACGCCACCCAGCAGGGGGTGTTCAGCTTCCTCACCAAGCCGGTGGATCGCGACGAGCTGTTCAGCGCCATCGACGAGGCATTGACCCACCTGCCTTCCAGTAACGGCGACGACAGCGAGGCCTGGCGCGCCAGCATCATCACCCGCAGCCCCGAGATGGAGCGCGTGCTGGAGCAGGCGCGCATGGTCGCCTCGTCGGACGTCAGCGTGCTGATCACCGGCCCCTCCGGCTCGGGCAAGGAGCTGCTGGCGCGCGCCATCCACGACGCCAGCCCGCGCGCCAACAACCCCTTCGTCGCGATCAACTGCGGCGCGCTGCCCGAGCAGCTGCTGGAGAGCGAGCTGTTCGGCCACGCCAAGGGCGCCTTCACCGGGGCGGTAAGCGATCACAAGGGCCTGTTCCAGGCCGCCGAGGGCGGCACCCTGTTCCTCGACGAGATCGGCGACATGCCGCTGCCGCTGCAGGTCAAGCTGCTGCGCGCGCTGCAGGAGCGCCAGATCCGCCCGCTGGGCTCGACCCAGTCGATCCCGGTCAACGTGCGCATCCTTTCCGCCACCCACCGCGACCTCAGCCAGGCGATGCACCAGGGCGAGTTCCGCGAGGACTTCTTCTACCGCCTCAACGTGGTCAACCTGAAGCTGCCGGCGCTGAAGGACCGCGCCGAGGACGTGCCGCTGCTGGCGCGCCACCTGGTCGCCCAGGCGGCGGCGCGGCACAAGCCGTTCGTCAAGGGGTTCTCGCCGGAAGCGCTCAACCTGCTGGCCACCAGCGCCTGGCCCGGCAACGTGCGCCAGCTGGTCAACGTGGTGGAGCAGTGCGTGGCGCTGACCCGTTCACCGATGATCCCCGAGGCCCTGGTGGCCCAGGCGCTGGCGGCGGAGGACTGCGCGCTGCCGACCTTCAACGACGCCCGCGCCAGCTTCGAGCGCAGCTACCTGGTCAAGGTGCTCAAGATCACCGAGGGCAACGTGACCCAGGCGGCACGCATCGCAGGGCGCAACCGCACCGACTTCTACAAGCTGCTGAGCCGCCACGAGCTGGAGCCGAGCACCTTCAAGCCGGAGTGATGCCGGCCCGGCCATACTCGAGAGCGCCCTTCACGGGCGCTCTCTTCATTTCAGCCGGCGCTTGACCTCCACCTTCAACCGACCTCCGCCGAGGCGGGCAGTCAACGCCTGGCCGGGCTGGGTGTCGGCCGCACGCCGAATCACCTGGCCTTCGTCGTCCTGCAGGATGGCGTAGCCCCGCCCCAGCACCGCCAGCGGGCTCACCGCCTGCAACTGCCGCGCCAGGCCGGCCAGGTGCTCGCGGCGGTGCGCCAGGTCGCGCTGCATGGCCTGCCCGAGCCGGGCCCGGGCGCTCGCCAGCCGCTCGCCGGCCTGCTCGACCCGGCGGCGCGGGTGGCAGGCACTCAGCCGCCGCTGCAGGTGGCCCAACTGCTGGCGCTCCGCGACGAGGCGCAGGCGCACGGCGCGGCCCAGGCGGCTCTCGAGCTCGCCCAGTGTCCGGCGCTTCTGGGCCAGCACCTCGCCGGGGTGGCGCAGCCGCGCGCGCAGGTGGTCGAGCCGCTGCCCCTCGCGCTCGAGTCGCGCCAGGGTGCAGCGGGAGAGCCGGCGCTCGAGGTCGGCCAGGCGCAGCCGCAGGTCGCGCCCATCCGGTACCAGCATCTCGGCGGCGGCGGAGGGCGTGGGCGCGCGCCGGTCGGCGGCCAGGTCCGAGAGGGTCACGTCGACCTCGTGGCCCACCGCCGACATCACCGGCAGCCGGGAATGGAAGATCGCCCGCGCCAGGTGTTCGTCGTTGAAGGCCCACAGGTCTTCCAGGCTGCCGCCGCCGCGGGTGATCAGGACCACGTCGCGGCTCGGGTCCAGCGCCTGCTGGCGGTTGAGCAGCCCCAGCGCGGCGATCAGCGCCGGCGCCGCCTCGCGACCCTGCACGGGCACGGCGATCAGCGTGACCCGGGCCAGCGGCCAGCGCGCCTTGAGCACCGCCAGCACATCGCGAATCGCCGCCCCGGTGGGCGAGGTGAGCACCAGCAGGTGGCGGGGCGGGCAGGGCAGGGGGCGCGCATTGGCGAACACCCCTTCGGCCGAGAGCCGCTGCTTGAGCCGCTCCAGCGCGAGCAGCAGCTCGCCCTCGCCGGCCGGCTGCACCGCCTCGGCGATCAACTGGTAGTCGCCGCGCGGCTCGAACAGCGACACCCGCCCGCGCACCCTTACCCGGTCGCCGTCACGCATGGGCGCGGCGACGAAGCGGGCGCGGTTGCGGAACAGCGCGCCGCGCAGCTGCGCCGAGCTGTCCTTGAGGGTGAAGTAGACATGCCCCGAGGCCGGCCGCGACACCCCGGAGAGCTCGCCTTCCACCCACACCTCGCCGATGCCCGATTCGAGCAGCTGGCGGGCGCGGCGGTTCACTTCGCTGACGGAGAGGGCGCTATCGGTGGGCTGGGACATGAAACGGCGCTTCCTGGGCCTCGACGGGAGCCCCAAGGCTAGCATGGCGGCATCGTGCCAGCACGCGGCGGGATGACGAAAAAAAGCGCCGGGCGGGGCCCGGCGCAAGAGCGTCATGGGGAGGGACACTTCACGTCTGACGCTTATTCGAAATCGTCTTCGATGTCGCTATCGCCCTCGTCGCGGTCGGAGGCGGCCCCGGTGGTCCAGGCACCTTCGCTGGCACCGCCCTCATCGAGGCGGCGGTTACGCTCCTCGTCGAACCACTCCCCGTCATATTCGGGGAAGTCCTCGAGCTCGTCCTCGCTGGCGTCGACCATGATGCGGTGGGTGACCTCATCGTCGTCGCGCTCGGTTTCCATGCTGAAATGCTCGACGTCGACCACTACCTCGTCGCCGCCGATCCCCCACAGGCCGCCCGCGTTCACCACCACGGCGCTGACCTTGCCTTCGTCGTCCAGCAGCAGGTTCTCGACGCTGCCCACTTCCTCGTCGCTGTCGTCGACGTGGTAGACCTCGGCGCCGATGATGTCATCGGTGGAGTAGAGGCCCTGGGCCGCCTTGGCGTCGTCTTCCTGCGCTACCGCCTGGGTGCCAAAGGCCAGGCTTCCGGTTACCGCGGCAATTGCGATGGTCAATAGGCGCTTTTGCATGATCGTTCTCCTCTCCTTGGTTCCGGATCTTGCTTGTCTCTCGCTTCATCGGGCCTTCACTTCATTGGCCCGCACTGCATCGGGCCCACACTGCATCGGGCCCTCACTTCTCGGGCGCTGCATTACTAATTACAGGCTACGTGCCCAATCGTCGGCCTGGCGTTCCGCTTCCTCGCGTTCCAGGCCATAGCGCTGCTGGAGCTTGCCCACCAGCTGGTCCTTCTTGCCACCGATCTGGTCCAGTTCGTCATCGGTCAGTTCACCCCAGCTGCTGCGCGCCTTGCCTCTGACTTCCTTCCACTTGCCTTCGATCTGATCCCAATTCATCTCGCCACTCCTTCCGTGAGTGAACCTGCCGTTTCTATGCGTGAACCCGTCATGCACTTCAACAAGCTAGATCATGCACCTGGTGCTGTAAGTCAAAGTTGGTTTCGGACTGTTTCGAAGCGTAGTTGGGGGCCGGCCAAGATGGGAGGGCCCGGCCCAGGGCCGCCCCCGGCCAGGACAGCAAGCGAGAGGGAGTATCGCCGGGGCCAGGCCCCGGCGAGGTTCACGCGCGTCCCAGGCGCGCCTTGAACAGCTTGGGCAGCAGCCAGGGAACTATCAGCAGCGCCGCGGCGGCGATCCACAAGCCCAGCGAGATGCCCGAGCGCCACAGGACCTCGATCTCGCCCCCGCTGATCGACAGCGCACGGCGCAGGTTCTGCTCCATCAGCCCGCCCAGCACGTAGCCGAGGATCACCGGCGCCAGCGAGAAACCCAGCTTGCGCAGCAGGTAGCCGAACACGCCGATGATCAGCATCAGGTAGATGGCGGTGAGATCGGAATGCAGCTGGTAGACCCCCACGAAAGAGAGAATGGCGATTCCCGGCACCAGTACCCAGCGAGGTATCGTCAAGACCCTGGCGAACACGCCGGCCAGCGGCAGGTTGAGTGCCAGCAGCATGAGGTTGCCGATGTAGAGCGAGGCGATCAGGCCGCCGGTGACCTCGGGGTGATCCACGAACATCGTCGGCCCGGGCGCGATGTTGTAGAGCATCAGCGCTCCCAGCAGCACCGCCGTGGTCCCCGAGCCGGGGATCCCCAGGGTCAGCATCGGCACGAAGGAGCCCGCCGCGGCGGCGTTGTTGGCCGCCTCCGGTGCGGCCAGGCCGCGCATGTCGCCCTGGCCGAAGGTGCCGTGCTTGTCGGAGAGGCGTTTCTCGGTGGTATAGGAGACCGCACCCGCCACCGACGCGCCGGTACCTGGCAGCACCCCGATGATGAAGCCGATCAGGCCCGAGCGGCCCATCGCCCCCTTGCAGCTGAGGACCTCCTTGAGCGTGACGAAGACCCGGCCGAGCCGAGGCACGCCGTCTTCGCCATTCTTGCGGCTGGCGTGCTCCAGCATCAGCAGGATCTCGCTGATCGCGAACAGGCCGATGATCATGACCACGAAATCGATGCCGTCGTAGAGTTCGGCGAGGCCGAAGGTATAGCGCAGCACCCCGGTGCTGGAGTCCACGCCCACGGTGCCGATCAACACGCCCAGCACGGCGCCGATCGCGGTCTTGACCGGGTCCTTGCCCATCATCACCGCCATCGAGGCGAAGGCGAAGACCATCAGGGCGAAGAACTCGGCGGGACCGAACATCACCGCGACCTCGGCCAGCAGTGGGGCGAACAGGGTCAGCCCGATGATGGCGATGGTCGCACCGACGAACGAGCTCACCGCCGAAATGCCCAGGGCCGGGCCGGCCAGGCCCTTCTTGGCCAGCGGGTGGCCATCGAGGGTACTCATCACGGCACCGGCGTCGCCGGGCACGTTGAGCAGGATGCTCGACATGCGCCCGCCGTATTCGGCGCCGGTATAGATCCCGGCAAGAAGGATCAGCGCCGACTCCGCCGGCAGCCCCAGGGTATAGGCCAGTGGCATCAGGATGGCGATGCCGTTGATCGGCCCGATGCCCGGCAGGGCACCGAACAGCGTGCCGAGTACGGCCCCCAGGAAGGCGAGGCCAAGGTTGAGGGGCGTCAGCGCGACGCCGAACCCCTGCACGAGGAAATCGAACATGGTGCCTCCGTTACAGCAGCGCGCCCAGCCACTCACCGACGGGCAGCGAGATGCCCAGGCCGCGTGTGAAGAGGAAATAGCTACCCAGCGCCATCGTCACCCCGGTGACCAGGGCCTTGGCCCAGGCGGCCGCGAACAGGCGCGCCAGCGCGACGACGGCCAGCAGCGTGGTGACCACGAAGCCCAGGCGGGTGAAGAACAGCGCGTAGACCAGGAGGATGGCGAGTACCGCAAGCAGGCGCAGCGCCATCGCCCGGTGGGGCCATTCCCCGCTTTCGCCCGGGCGTACCACCAGCACCAGGGCGAGCATGGAGAGCAGCAGCGCCAGGCCCAGCGGGAAGGCCCTGGGCCCGACGGGATCGTAGCTGAAGGGGACATTGAGCCTCAGGGCCTGGACGGCGACGAACGCCGCCAGGCCGATCAGGACCATCCCCATGATGCGGTCGGCGACCTGACCCTTGTGGAATGTCATTGGCTCAGTCCCACCTCGTCGGACAGCGCCTTGAACTCGGCGACCTGCTCCTGCACGTAGGCGTCGAACTCCTCGCCGTAGAGCGCCATCGGGAATAGCCCCTGGTCCTCGCGCAGCTGGGCGAACTCGTCGCTTTCCTCCATGTCCCGCAGGCGCTCGACCCAGCTCTCGTACGCCGCATCGTCCACCTCGGGGCCCATGTAGTAACCGCGCCAGATGGGCCACTTCACGTCGTAGCCCTGCTCGACGGCGGTGGGAATGTCGGCATAGGGCCCTTCCACCCGCTCCTCGGCCAGCGCGGCCAGAACCCGGACCTTGCCGCTCTCGAGCTGCGAGCGAAGCTCGGAGAGATCGCCGGTGAAGACCTGGATATGGTCGCCCAGCAGAGCCGCCATGGCCTCGCCACCCCCCTCGAAGGACACGTAACGCAAGTCCTGGGGCTTCACCTCGGCGGCCTTGGCGGCCAGGGCGGCCTTCATCCAGTCCTGGCTGCCGATGCTGCCGCCCGCACCGATGGCGATCTCCTGCGGATTCTCGCGCAGGTCGTCCATCAGCTCGTCGAGGTCCTGCCAAGGGGCGTCCTCGCTAACCACGATGGCGCCGTAATCCACGCCGATCGCCCCCAGCCAGCGCACTTCGGTCGCGTCGTACTCGCCGAACTTGCCGAGCGCCAGGTTGACCGCGGCGCCGGTACTGGCGGCGACGATCAGGTTGGGGTCGTCTTCGCGCACGCCGTTGACGTGGTTGTAGGCCACGGCGCCGATGCCACCGGGCATGTAGCTGACGGCCATCGGCCGCTCGATCATGCCGCTCTCCTGCAGGCCGTTGGCGGCGAGGCGGCAGGTCAGGTCGTAACCGCCGCCCGGCTTGGCCGGGGCGATGCACTCGGTGGCTTCGGACTGGGCCTGGACGCTGCCGGCCATCAGCAGGCCACCCAGCAGGGCCAGGCCGGAACCGCAGCGAAACGCTGTGTTGATCTTCATGGCGAACTCCTGTTCTCTTGTTGTGAAAACGCGGAGAGGAATGTCCCCGCCCGCCATCGCCGTGGATGACAGAACGGCCATGCTAGGCGCTCAACCTTTCATCAACCTGTCACCTCGCTGTCGCTTCATGAGACTTTGGTCGTATGCGTCTGCTCGTCGTCGAGGATGATCCTCTAATCGCCCGCTCGCTGGAGCAGGCCCTGACGCCGCTGGGCAACACCGTCGAGGCCTTCACGCGCCATGCCGACGCCAGCGCCGCGCTGCGCCACGATCGCTTCGACCTGGTGCTGCTCGACCTGGGGCTGCCGGATGGCGACGGGCTGGCGCTGCTCGGCGAACTGCGCGAGCGCGGCGACACCACCCCGGTGCTGATCCTCACCGCGCGCGACGGCATCGACGACCGCGTGCGCGGGCTCGACCTCGGCGCCGACGACTACCTGGCCAAGCCGTTCTCGCTCGTCGAGCTCGAGGCGCGGGTGCGGGCCCTGCTCAGGCGCAGCCAGCAGCGAATCGACAACCGGTTGCGGCTCGGGGCGCTGTGCTTCGACTCCGTCGCCGGCCTGGCCTACCTCAACGACACGGCCCTGGAGCTGCCGCGCCGTGAGCTGGCGCTGATCGAAGGGCTCCTGCTGCATGCCGGCAACATCGCACCGCGCGAGATGCTCGAACGCCGGCTGTTCGGCTTCGGCGAGGTGGGGCCGAACGCGCTGGAGGTCTACATCAGCCGGCTGCGCAAGCGGCTGCAGGGCAGCGGGCTGCGCATCCGCACTTTCCGCGGGCTGGGCTACCGGCTGGAGGAAGCGGAGGCGTGATCGTCGTCGATGGCACGCTCAAGACGCGCCTGGCCCTGTGGCTGCTGGCCACCGTGGCCAGCCTCGGCCTGCTGTTGCTGGTCGAGGCCTACCTGAGCGCGACCCGTGCCGCCGAGCGCGCCTACGACAGCCAGCTGGAAGCCGCCGCGCTGACGATCGCCGAGGCGGTGCAGTGGCAGGACGGCCAGCCGCTGGTCGAGATTCCCCTGGCGGCGCTGCAGATCATTGCCACCCGCCATCAGGAGCGGGTCTTCTACGCCGTGCTCGATGCCCGGGGCGAGCCTCTCTCGGCCAACCTGGACCTGGCCATCGAGAAGCGCTGGCGCGACGCCGCCGCGGAGCGGCCCTCCTGGCACGACGCCGACCATCGCGGGCAGCCGTGGCGGCTGCATGGCCGCGAATTCGATTCGGCGGGGTGGGAGACCCAGGACCCGGTGCAGATCTGGGTCGGGCACACCCTGGCCGGCCGTCGCTCGCTGAGCGGCGAGCTCTTCGAGCATGCCGTGACCCGTTTCCTGGCCATGGTGCTGGTGGCGGGCCTGCTGATGTTCCTGGCCATGCGCGTGGCGCTGGCACCGATGCGGCGGCTGCGCCACCAGTTGCGTCGCCGCGCCGCCGACGACATGCGCCCGCTGGACGCGCGGGTGCCCAGGGAGCTGCAGGAGCTGGCCGAAACCCTCGACAACCTCTTTGCCCGCCAGCGCAACAGCCGCGATGCCCTGCTTCGCTACACGGCGGACGCCAGCCACCAGCTCAAGACCCCGCTGGCCGGCCTGCAGAGCGCCAGCGAGCTGGCCCTCAAGAGCGAGGACCCCAACGCCTGGCGCCGCGCCCTGGGCGAGGTGCACGACGGGGCGGCGAGAACCAGCCGGTTGGCCAACCAGCTGCTGAGCCTGGCCCGGCTGCGCCATGTCGCCGACGCCAGCCGCCTTGCCCCCGTCGACCTGGGCGCCCTGCTGCGCGAGACGCTGCTGGAGTGGGCCGACCGCGACCTGGCCGGCGCGCACGACCTGGGCCTCGCCCCGTTGCCCGCCCGGCCCGTGCTCGTGCCGGGGGAGCCCTGGGCGCTGCGCGAGCTGCTCGGCAACCTGATCGACAACGCGCTGCGCTACACCCCGCCGGGCAGCGAAATCACCCTGGGCCTGAACGACGAGGAGGAGAGCGTGGAACTCTACATCGAAGACGACGGCCCCGGTGTCGAGCCCTCGCGGCTGGCGCGGCTGCACCAGCCCTTCGAGCGGGGCGGGCGCCAGGACACCGAGGGCTCCGGCCTGGGGCTGGCGATCGTCGACTCCATCGCCCGCCGCCACGGAGCCGAGTGGCGGGTGGAGAACCGCACCCCGCACGGCCTGCGCATCACGCTGCGCTTCCGCCGCCTGCCTGGGGCGAGCGTCGCGTGAGCTGGCGCCTGCTGCTGGGCGGCTGGTGGCTGAGCCTGGCGCTGCCGGCCTGGTCCGAAGTGCTGGTGATCGAGGCGGCGCTGGATCATGACGTGGCGGCACCGCTGTTGAGGGCGTTCGAGCAGGCCCACCCGGGCATCGAACTCGACTACCGCGACAGCTCCACGCTGGAGGTCGATTCGCGTATCGTGGCCGACGACCCGCCCGACGTGGTGATCAGCTCGGCCATGCCGTGGCAGATGGCACGCACCAACGAAGGCTACGCCAGCCGCCTGGAGTCGGCCGAGGCACGGGCCTGGCCGGAATGGGCCAAGTGGCGCGAGGAGGTGTTCGGCTTCACCTTCGAGCCGATCGTCATCGCCTACCGCCTCGACCTGGCTCGCCACATGACGCCGCCGGCCACCCATGCCGACCTGCATGCCCTGCTGACCGAGGAGCGCGAGCGCCTGCGCGGGCGCGTGACAACCTATTCGCCCGCCGAGAGCGGCATCGGCTATTCGCTTTTCCAGCAGGATGCCCGCTATAGCACCCGGTTCTGGGACCTGGTCGCCGCCATGGGCAACGCCGAGGCCGTGCTCGAAGGCAACACGCGCGACATGCTCGAAGGCATCAGCGAAGGCCGCTACTGGCTGGGCTACAACCTGCTGGGCTCCTACGCCATGGTGTGGGCCCAGGAGCATCCCGAGGTGATCGTCCAGGTGCCCCAGGACTACGCGCTGGTGATGATGCGCATGGCGTTCATTCACCGCGATGCGCCGCACCCCGCCGCGGCCCGGCAATTCCTCGATTTCCTGCTCAGCCGCGAAGGCCAGCGCGTGATCGCCGGCGAGACGCCGCTGTTCAGCGTGCGCCCCGACGTGATCGGCCCCTATACCGCGCAGCGGCTGCGCGATCAGGTCGGCGATCGGCTCTATCCCATCCCGCTCAATGCCTCGCTGCTGGCCTTCGTCGACCCGCAGCGCCGCGCCGCCTTCATGCAGCGCTGGCGGCGCGAATTCGAACGCCGCTGACCCGCCGGCGAGCCGGCCTTCGCATTGCCCGGGCCTTTGCCGGAGCGCTATAATGGTCGATTACTTTCCCCACTCCCCCACCAGCACTGGGTGTTGCCGACTATGCTACGTATGGCCCAAGAAGCTCTTACGTTCGACGACGTATTACTCGTACCCGGCTACTCGGAAGTCCTGCCCAAGGACGTCAGCCTGCGAACCCGCCTGACCCGCGACCTCTACCTCAACATCCCCCTCGTCTCCGCCGCCATGGACACCGTCACCGAAGCCCGCCTGGCCATCGCCATGGCCCAGGAAGGCGGCATCGGCATCATCCACAAGAACATGGCCATCTCGGCCCAGGCCGCCGAGGTGCGCAAGGTCAAGAAGCACGAGAGCGTGATCGTCAAGGACCCGGTGACCGTGGGGCCCAAGGCCAAGCTCGAGGACCTGCTGGCGATGGCCCAGGAGTACGGCTTCTCCGGCTTCCCGGTGGTGGAGGGCGAGACCCTGGTGGGGATCGTGACCGAGCGCGACATGCGCTTCCAGCCCAACCACGGCGACCGCGTGACCGACATCATGACCCCGCGCGAGCGGCTGGTCACCGTGCCCGAGGGCACCGAGCTGGACGTGATCAAGAGCAAGATGCAGGAGCATCGGGTCGAGAAGATGCTGGTGGTCAACGACGCCTTCCACCTGCGCGGCCTGGTCACCTTCAAGGACATCGAGAAGGCACGCACCTTCCCCAACGCCGCCAAGGACGCCGACGGCCGCCTGCTGGTCGGCGCCGCGGTGGGCACCGGCCCCGAGACGCCCGACCGCGTGGCCGCGCTGGCCGAGGCCGGGGTGGACGTGATCATCGTCGACACCGCCCACGGCCACTCCAAGGGCGTGATCGACCGCGTCGCCTGGGTCAAGGAGCACTTCCCGCAGATCCAGGTGATCGGCGGCAACATCGCCACCGCCGCCGCCGCCCGCGCCCTGGCCGAGGCCGGCGCCGACGGCGTGAAGGTCGGCATCGGCCCCGGTTCCATCTGCACCACCCGCGTGGTGGCAGGGGTCGGCGTACCGCAGATCACCGCCGTTTCCAACGTCGCCGAGGCGCTCGAGGAGTTCGACATTCCGCTGATCGCCGACGGCGGCGTGCGCTTCTCCGGCGACCTGGCCAAGGCCATCGCCGCCGGCGCCAGTTCGGTGATGGTGGGTGGCCTGCTGGCCGGCACCGAGGAGGCCCCGGGCGAGGTCGAGCTGTTCCAGGGCCGTACCTACAAGGCCTACCGCGGCATGGGCTCGATGGGCGCCATGGCCCAGAGCCAGGGCAGCGCCGACCGCTACTTCCAGGACAAGGACGCCGGCGCCGAGAAGCTGGTACCGGAAGGCATCGAAGGCCGCGTGCCCTACAAGGGCGTGATGAGCGCCATCGTCCACCAGCTGATGGGCGGCCTGCGCGCCTCCATGGGCTACACCGGCTGCACCAGCATCCAGGAGATGCGCACCAAGCCGGAGTTCGTGCAGATCACCGGCGCCGGCTTCGCCGAATCGCACGTTCACGACGTGCAGATCACCAAAGAAGCGCCCAACTATCGGGCGGGCTAACCGCCAGCTCGTAAGAGACAAACGCGGCGGGGGCTAACTCCGCCGCTCGTTTTTCAGACGCCTTGCCCTTGGCCCGCCGCCATACGTTGCCAGTAGAGACGACCCGATGACCGACATTCACGCCCACAAGATCCTCATCCTCGACTTCGGCTCCCAGTACACCCAACTGATCGCCCGCCGCGTGCGCGAGATCGGCGTGTACTCCGAAGTGCGCGCCTTCGACATCACCGAGGAGGAGATCCGCGAGTACCAGCCCAACGGCATCATCCTCTCCGGCGGCCCGGAATCCACCGTGGCGGCCGGCTCGCCCCGCGCGCCCGAGTGCGTGTTCGAGATGGGCCTGCCGGTGCTGGGCATCTGCTACGGCATGCAGACCATGGCGGTGCAGCTCGGCGGCGAGGTGGAAGGCTCCAACAAGCAGGAGTTCGGCTACGCCCAGGTCAAGGTCGACGGCAGCGACGAGCTGTTCCGCGACATCAAGGACCACGTCGACCACGACGGCAAGGCGCTGCTCGACGTGTGGATGAGCCACGGCGACAAGGTGGCCCGCGCGCCGGAGCCCTTCACCGTGACCGCCTCGACCCCGAGCTGCCCCGTGGCCGCCATGACCTGGCCGGAGAAGCGCTTCTACGCCGTGCAGTTCCACCCCGAGGTGACCCACACCCTGCAAGGCATGCGCATCCTCGAGCACTTCGTGGTCGGCATCTGTGGCGCCGAGAAGCTGTGGACCCCGGCGCGCATCATCGAAGACCAGATCGCCCGCGTGCGCGACCAGGTCGGCGACCGCCACGTGCTGCTCGGCCTCTCCGGCGGCGTGGACTCCTCGGTGGTGGCCGCGCTCTTGCACCGCGCCATCGGCGACCAGCTCACCTGCGTGTTCGTCGACAACGGCCTGCTGCGCAAGAACGAAGGCGACCAGGTAATGGAAACCTTCGCCCAGCACATGGGCGTGAAGGTGATCCGCGTGGACGCCGAGGAGCTGTTCCTTTCCAAGCTGGAAGGGGAGAACGACCCGGAAGCCAAGCGCAAGATCATCGGCAACACCTTCATCGACGTGTTCGATGACGAGGCCAGCAAGATCGAAGGCGTCGACTTCCTGGCCCAGGGCACCATCTACCCCGACGTGATCGAATCCGCCGCCAGCAAGACCGGCAAGGCCCACGTGATCAAGTCGCACCACAACGTCGGCGGCCTGCCGGAGACCATGAAGCTGCAGCTGGTCGAACCGCTGCGCGAACTGTTCAAGGACGAAGTGCGCAAGCTCGGCCTGGAACTCGGCCTGCCCTACGACATGGTGTACCGCCACCCCTTCCCGGGGCCGGGCCTGGGCGTGCGAATCCTCGGCGAAGTGAAGAAGGAGTACGCCGACATCCTGCGCGAAGCCGACGCCATCTTCATCGAGGAACTGCACAACGCCGACTGGTACCACAAGACCAGCCAGGCCTTTGCCGTGTTCCTGCCGGTGAAGTCCGTCGGCGTGGTCGGCGACGGCCGCCGCTACGAATGGGTCATCGCCCTGCGCGCCGTGGAAACCATCGACTTCATGACCGCTCGCTGGGCACATCTCCCATACGACTTGCTTGAAAAGGTCTCCAACCGCATTATCAACGAGATCCGCGGCGTCTCCCGCGTGACCTACGACGTCAGCAGCAAGCCGCCCGCGACGATCGAGTGGGAGTGAGGCACGCCTAGGCGAAACGCCTGCCACGGCTACGCTGACCGAGATCAAGGGTCTACAAAGGGTAGGCCTTTTTTCTTTGCAATCCGTTACAGGGTTTTGTTTACTCGGGTTAAGGTCGCCGAGACGACTGCCGATAGAACAGGTAGGTACAACGCAGACAGGGCTGTCGCAGGGAAACGATGTCATCCCCGGGCGGTAGCGTGGCGAAACCTCTAGGGGATAAGGCATCAATCACCAGTATCCGGATTTATTGGAAGTTCAAGCTGGATTTGAAGGTTCGGAAATTTAAAACTCCAATTTTTCATTTCGTATTTTTCAAATTTTTTCTGGCACATTTCCACCCAGCTTGGAATTTGTAGCAGAGGTGAGTCATCATCGGTCGTAAAAAATTGAGAAGCAGATTTGACCTCTGGCCATCCCATCCAGTACGCCCGAGCATCATGGGTATGATTGCCGGTAAAACGAGCTCCATATCTGGCAATCACGTACAAAAGTGGTGGTCGAGCAGAAGTCCTAGCTTTTATCCCCAGTGCTGAAAGTAACTCTTTTGAGGACCGACCACTAACCCATTCACTGACCCTTTCCACCCATTCATTGGCTTTTGCTATATTTCTGCGTCTGCTCTCCCTTTCGCGTAAAGAAAAGCCGAATATGTCATGCCATTTAAGTTGGATCAGAGCCAAGTCACCCGTTTTATTATCTAGGATCAGGGCATCGATATCTGTAATTACGGATCCGTTTGGTCGACGAAGTTGTAAGCCATGTTCAGGAATGGTAAATCTCGCAGGTGGGAAAACTGTAGCAAGATCGGCGCGGAAAATGGCCTCACGCTGATCGACTGCACGATCCCAGTCCGATCTATAAAATTCGCGGAGGTGGCGAAACAGGGCGAAGTATGGATTTGTTAGTGCTCCAAAGCAAGGGAGCAATACGAAATGCTTCCCTAGGCCGATGTAGAATACTGTGGGAACCTCAAATGCCCGCTCCCAGTCATACAGATCATCATACTCCAGAGTCAGCGCATGCATTGTTGGAGGAACTTGGATGCTCGGTAACCCGGCTTCTCGCCATATGGCTTCAACATCATCGCGCTTGGCGAAAATCGTAAGCACGTTATCTAGGGTGATGGTAGGATTTTTCCTATGAAGGAAAGCCGCAAAATCCATATGAGCCAAAATTCTTCCCACTGCTTGGTTGCACGCCTCCTTCCAGGCACCAAAAGTGCGGTCGCCGATGATTACGTCATCAGGGAAGGCCTCGGCTTCCAAGTATCCTTGACCGAGAAGCCTTGCTTTTTCGCGGTAGGCTTCAACAATTTGCCAGTCATTGTCATAGCGAATAAACCAGCCGTCCGTTGATTGCACATATCTTCTCATCCGTGCATGCAATTTTTTCCAGTGCTTGAGTTTTCGTGTATTGGGTGGTGATTCTGGTTCCAGCGCAAGCAGCTTTCTTGAGAACTTTAAAGCTTGTTCAGGGGCGCCCGCGGACACAGTTATTCGGAAGTGTTCAGGATTGAGTTGCTCGGTAGTGGCCAGCCCATAGCGTTCAAGAGATGCCATTCGTCGCAAAAATGTAAGTCTGCCGCAAACATCCAAATAAGAGTATGCGAAACGGGTTGTATCTGGATGGCTCGGCCCATATGGTACGCCACCGCTTTGACCTTTAGTGATTGAAAGGAAAGGACGGAGAGCAGATGCACATCCCATCATGAACATTGTATGATTAAGCTCCGGCTCAGTATTTACCGGTAAATACTTGCCTGTTTCTCTCCAGTGGTGGGAGACTGCGGCGCAATCGAGCACCCTGGTTAAGGCGAAGATTGCTTCTTTTTCTCTTCCTAACCACATTGCAGCGGCACGCTTCTGGAAGCGCTCAAGACAAGTGGTCAGTACTTGTTCCGTTGCGTAACGCCAAATGGTACTCATGGCATAATCCTATTGTGAGTGGTTTATCTGCTGATGATCCAGATAAAAAGCCTCGTAAGGCTACTTTGGAATAAGAGTTTGGCGGAATTGCTATAAAATATTTCCGGTATAGGTTGTTGTTCTTTATATAATCTACCTATTTTCCTAAATTCGCAACTCCCATGCTTGCATGGCTGCCATTGTCAGCGGCTAATGAATTTTTTTGAGTGGAATGACGCGGCCCTAAGCAATTTCAATAGGCTTAAAATGTTTATTATCAGGTGAGACGCGATGAATGATCCAGAAAGGGAAACACAAAAGAACACTTATAATGTTGATGAGTCATTTTCTCTACGACCAAAAGCCCGGATACTCAAGACTTTGGGCGAAGAACTGATTAGCAGCGAGACGGTTGCGCTAATAGAACTTGTCAAGAATGCATACGACGCTGATGCTGAAAACGTCCTGATCTCTTTTTCCGGTGACCTGAAAGAGGGCGGAGGGGCTATTGAAGTGATAGATGATGGTCATGGAATGGACATGGACACTATCCGTAATTCCTGGATGATCATCGCCACATCAACCAAGAAGCATAACAAGGAGAGTAAGAGCGGACGCAGGCGAGTGCTTGGGGAAAAAGGCATTGGCCGGTTTGCTACGGCAAGGATCGCGCAGGAACTGGAACTGTTTACACGGACCAGCGACCAAGTTGATACTGAATCGTATGCAGTTTTCGACTGGACGCAGTTTGATGATGACGAACGATTTCTCGACGAAATACTTTTTCTGGCGGACAATCAAACGGCTACCGAAATAGTTCCTAATTGGCGGCTGAAAGAATTTTCGGAAAAGAAATACCAAGTTCCTTGCCATGGAACAGTATTAAGAATGAACAGACTGAAGCACACATGGGAGAAGCATGACCTGGAGAATTTGCAGCGCGGGCTGTCTAGACTGCTGTCTCCCTTCTACTCAAGGAGTGACTTTAACATCTTTCTTAATCTTCCGGATGAGCGTAGTGAGTTTAATTCCAGGATTACACCTCCAAATATAATAAAGTACCCGCATTATGTCGTCAAAGGTGAAGTAAAGGCCGATGGCGAGTATTCGTTTATAGTCCAGATTGAAGAGGAAAGCCATCCATATGATTTTGTTGGATATTTCTACAAAGTTTTTTCTGACAACGAATGGGTGTTGTATCCGGCCAAGCAAAAGCCGGAGCTCAAGAAAGCTTCGCCTAATCAAAAAGGGGTGGAGTGTGGCCCCTTCACTTTTGAGTTGCGCATTTGGGATCGCGACGAACTGGAAAATGTGAACCAGAAAGTTGGGGGCGGTATCAGGAGTATCAGAAAAGACCTAGATGCAATAGCCGGGATTAATATCTACCGGGATGGCTTCAGGGTACTACCGTATGGCGAACCTGACAATGATTGGCTCAGATTGGACATACGGCGTGTTCAGGCTCCGACAAAACGGCTTTCAAACAACCAGATTACCGGGTATATCACTATTACTGCCGACATGAACCCTGGTTTACATGATCGTAGCAACAGAGAAGGGCTTGATAATAATGCGGCATATGCCGACCTCCAGAGTATTATGAAGTTTGTGCTAAACGAAACGGAAAATCTGAGATATGCAGCAAAGCGAAAAAAACCCGAAAATAGAGATTCAGACGAGCAAAAGGGATTGTTTGACCCACCCGACTTCAACAAAATTGCTGATGCTTTAAATCGTGGGGATGCAGGAAAAAAAGAAACTTTGGATCTAATTAATAAAGCCCAGGTTGATTGGAAGAATCAGATCAAGAAATTGCAAGGAGTTTTGTCTCAATACCATGCGCTGGCTACTTTGGGTGGCATAGTCGACAAAATTCTTCACGAAGGACGTCAGCCACTGGCAAAAATTCAGACAGAAGCAGGTTTGGGCAGGGAGATGGCGGAAGACCTTCTGGAAGACTACCCTGATTTCCCCCGATTTAAGGACTTCGAGAAAAGCTATGGAAAAATCGTGGGGCAGTCTTCGATTCTGAGAGATGTTTTCAGACGGGCAGAACCTTTTGGAGGTCGAAAACGTGGAAGGCCAAAGAAATATTATATTGAAGAACTGATTAGAGATATTTTCCAGTTGTATGATAAAGAGATAAAAGACGCTTCAGTTAATGTTGATCTTCCGGAGTCAGAAACTCTCGTTAGTATTGATACAACAGAGCTTTCCGAAATATTTACCAACCTTATTACCAATAGTTTATACTGGCTAAAATCGGTATCGGAAGCGGAGCGTAACATTCGGGTGATGGTGGATAGGAAATCTTCTGGTTCGCTTGAAATTATTTTTTCTGATACAGGACCTGGAGTTGATCCTAAGTACAAAGATCAAATATTTGAACCTTATTTTTCCAGAAAAACAGAAGGACATGGTCTAGGGCTCTGTTTGGTTGGGGAGATTGTTCATGATTACTATAATGGCAGTGTAGAGCTTCTGGATACAGGAAAATCCGGCGGGGCAGTTTTTAGAATCATATTGAAGAAAAGGGTTTAGATAATGGTGCGTTCTGAATGGAAAGTGCTTTCAGTTGATGACGATCCTGAGATGCACGAGGGGCTTAAAGGAATACTGTCGAGCCGAATGGGAGAAAATACCTTTGAGTTTACCGCTGCAACGACCTTCGATGAAGGCATGGCACTAATTGGGAGCAATAGGTTTGATCTGATTTTTCTTGATGTGCATGAGGACAGTAATGATCCTGATCCGTCCGACCATCTTGATCACTCTGACCAACGTGGTGAGCAACTACTGGCTACTCTGAAATCATCCCGTTTTGTCCCTGTAATTTTCTACACCGGATTCCCAGCAAAAGTCAGCCACCTGAAGAGCCATATTGTAAAAGTGGTTGATAAGGGTGCCCCTCCAGAAGAGGTAAGGTCTGAAGTTAATGCAATACTGAAAACTGGTTTGCCGCACTTAGCACAATATATTGAAGAGCAAAGCAGGGCTTATATTTGGGATAATCTCGAAGAGCTTCTTAAACAGGTGGCGGATGATACTGTAACATCAGATATTGCGCTCCTGACAGCCCGAAATCTTGCTAAGAATCTTTCCCAGAGAAGCGTTAAGGAGCTGCTTGGAAACGACACCAGCATGATTGATCCACTTGAAATGTATTTGTTCCCAGCTGATCCAGATAACTGTAGCCCAGCAGATATATACCGCAGAAAAGAAGATGACGCGTTATGGATGGTCCTCACGCCGGCCTGCGATTTTGAGCAAGATAAAGCAGAAAATGTTCTGCTAGCGAGGGTTGTTCCATTAACTGAACATGAGTTATACAAAACCTGGAAGGAAAAGGCCAGGGAATTTAATGCTCTTGAACAGAGCCAGCAGACGAAGAGGAATAAGCAAGAATTATCTAATGCGAGTGGGGCAGTTAAAAATCTTGTGAAGAACAATAAAGGTAATCGTTTCAGGTTCCTGCCAGGAACTTTTTTTCTCCCGAACTGTATTGTAGATTTTCAGCAGCTGCTGAACCTTCCTAAGGTTAATTCAGATCATTATGAGGTTGTTTGCTCACTGGACAATCCATATCGGGAAGAGGTTCTTCAGTTATTCTCCAACTATTACGGGAGGATCGGTACCCCGGATTATGAATTTGATTCCATTTGGGAAAAGATTGACCAGGAATTTTCTCCGGAATAAATTATGGTCGGAGATGTATTGACCCCCGAGCAACGTTCTTACTGCATGTCGCAGATTAAAGGTAAGAATACCAAGCCGGAAGTAGCTCTTCGGAAGGCCCTGTGGGGGCTTGGCTATAGATATCGGATAAGGAACCGATTGCCGGGCAAGCCAGACTTGGTTTTCATTTCACTGAGGACTGTAGTTTTTATCGACGGTTGCTTCTGGCACAAATGCCCTGATCATTTTGTACAGCCGAAAACCCGGGCTCAATTTTGGCTTGATAAAATCAATGGTAACGTCGCACGGGACCAGCGAAACAATGAGGTTCTAAGATCTGAAGGGTGGAAGGTTGTGCGAATTTGGGAGCATGAAATAAAAGAGTCTCTGGAAAGTGCTGTCGGTTGCGTTGTTGCGGTCCTGAAAAAGCAAGGAGGCGATTTTTAGTTTAAAGACTATTAAGCCACTTGTCGATAAGCTCAAATGGCCCGACTTGCTTCTTTAGAGTGCTAGCAATATCGCCGCCGGAAATAACAACAACCGGGTGTTTGTCTTCCTTTAGCTCAGTATAAGCCTGAGGGGCAAGGTGTGAAGTGGTGACAAGAATCCCGAACTGTCTGTGTCGCAATCGTGACAAAAGTCTGGAAAGTTCTTTAACTCCAACTCCCTTTCCCCAGGGAGTGTAACATTTAGCTTCCAGCGCAAATTCGACTTCGATAGCGCTTCGGCCAGTTCCTATTCGGTATGCGCCGACAGCATCCCGGCCACCGTCACGCCATGGTCGGGTGATCTCACACGTACCAATGTCAGGCATGAACAGTCGGGCGATTTCTACTGCTGCCGCTTCGAATCCAAATGGATTCTCTCTGTATTTGTTGTGGACTAGAGATAGAATTTTTCGATCCTCTTCGGCTTGGGGAAGTTGCTGTTCTTTGCTGCGTATATCGATGCTGTGAGGTGCATACAGCGGTGAATATTTTCGTCCTGACAACCACTCAAGCCAGGGCTTGGGTGCATGATGGGAAGACGCCGCATTTCCGGCCTTGACATCATTCAGCCACTCTCTAGTTACTACAGGCACGTTGAGTATGGTGAAGACAGACTTGTAATTTTGGAACCTAACATTATCAGGCCCTTTTGCCCGCCAAATAGCAACCAAATCGTCGTCCGGCCCTAAGTTTTGGGCACCTGGCACAGCTAGCCCAAGAAAGCGTACATCGCGATATTGCCCTGTTCCCCCAAAGAGCAAAATAACAGGGAAATGACCGAAAGAGGTAGAAGAGTGACGGGCATCGAATAAATTTCGGAGCATCTGATTCCCTTGTCTGGGTGTATCATGAATCCCCCGGACGGTCTTATTGTCTCCATAGTAAGTGAAGAGACCGCTTTCAGTATCCAGATGGTCCGGCCAATCAGGATCGTTGAAATTAGCTTTCAGGGCCAGTAATTTTAACGTATTTATGCCTGGGCGTTTTCCCAGGTGACGAAACCCAGCTCCATTATCCACTCCAATCAGCTGCGGTAGAGGATCGTCTGATGCATTTCCCTTCCGTGAGCCACCGTATATATGGTCCACGATAAGATCCATGTCAGATAGTTTCATTTAGGAAGCCGCCCTCACTTCTTTGCTCTCTACCCTGATTATCATTTTGAATATTGCCTCCATGACAGAGGAACAAACCCCATTGCCACATAGCTTTATTTTGTCTCGTCGGTTTCCGTAAGGCAGTCGGTGCTGTGTCCCAGCTCCCATTGCCTTTAGCAATTCTGGTGGTTGCAGCATGCGTAGATATGGTACATCATTCGTCCACGTCACCAGTCCGAAGCGATCAAGAGTGGTTACTGTGCGTAAAGGAGTGTCTATTGATTGCCAGCCGCCACCATAGTCCGAACCGTAGTACACAATAATAAAATCTTTTCCGCGGCCGAGGGCGTAAATTGCTCTTTCTGCGCGCTCAATAGTCGCCTTAGCTCTGCTTTCAGAGTAAAGAGGACGGCTATTGTACTTTCCAGACCAATCAATAACTGAGCGAGCGGTCATAGTATTTTTTTTATGCGATGAGATCAAATCTTCCCGGGTGATTTTCGATCCCTGCCGGTCGCAAACCAGGAACATTCGCTTTCTGGATTGAGCTACTCCAAAGTCTGCCGCATTTAGGAAAAGGTCATTTACTTTATAGCCATATGACTCTATGGTCTCCACGAGCTCATTGTGACGTCCCCATTTTTTCATGCGATTGACGTTTTCGACAATTAGCCAGCGAGGTTCCATTGCTTCAATCCATGGAATGATTCCAATGGCCGTTTCCTTACTCTGTTCGCAACCTGGCTTGGCTCCACGTGCAATGGAATGCGATGTGCACTCAGGAGAAGTCAATAGCACATCCGGCCGGTGTTTTTTGGCTAGTGCTCGCGGGTCGAGCTCCTCTATAGGAGCGCATAGCACTTCAGCACAGGGAAAGTTGCTCTTGTACGTGGCAGCAGCAATATCCCAGGCATCCACTGCCAAAATGGGCTTGGCCCCAGCTGTAACAGCGCCTCGGCCGCCTAGCCCTCCCCCACAGAAAAGGTCCGCAAAAGTGATCATCCTGTTGCTGTGCTCCCCGACGACATAACTGTTGACTGTATCAGGTTTTTCAGCTTTGGTCTCATTCATCCCATGCCTTAAGGTCTTACTCGTCACTGTCAAGCAATGGCGAGCTTAAGCGAGCGCCAATCTTCCCGCAGATCTTGACATACAATGCCATTAATGAATTGCTGCAAAAAAGCGGAAATGAAGGCGAGTATACGGTGAGCTTGTTGGATGAAAATGTCATTTCTCCTCGTGGTCGTCGATATGGTAAGCAGCCGCTGCGATGGGATTAGGGAGTAGGTATCCCTGCATCGAGACAACCGTTACGTGAATCTCCACAAAAAGCGGGCGCCCTAGGGCGCCCGCGTTCGTAGTGGAATAGTGACCTCAGCTTCAGAAGCGATCAACCCGGAACGGTGCCATATCCACCGCGGGCGCTTCGCCATCCATCATCTGGGCGAGCAGTTCGCCGGTGGCCGGGCCGAGGGTAAAGCCCTGATGGCCGTGGCCGAAGGCGAGCCATAGCCCCGCCTTGCCGGGGGCGGGCCCGATCACTGGCTTCATGTCGGGCAGGCAGGGGCGGGCGCCTTTCCAGGGCTGGCTGTCGCGGCGCTTGCCCAGCGGGAACAGCTTGCGTGCCACCTTTTCGGCGGCGGCCAGCTGCTTGTACTGGGGCGGCGATTCCAGGTCGGCCAGCTCGGCACCGGTGGTCAGGCGAATGCCGGCGCGCATGGGTTCGAGCAGGAAGCCCTTCTCGGCGTCCATCACCCAGTGGTTGAGCTTGGCTTCGCCTTCGGCGGAGTAGTGCATGTGGTAGCCGCGCTTCACGAACAGCGGCACTTTCATGCCCAGCCTTCTCAGCAGTTCTCCGGCCCAGGGGCCCAGGGCCACCACCACTTCCTCTGCCTCCAGGGGGCCTTCGCTGGTATCGACTCGCCAGCCGCCCTCGACCTGGCGCACGTCCTCGACGCTGGCCTTCATCACCTGGCCGCCCTGTTCGGTAAAGTTGCGGGCATAGGCCTGCACCAGGCCGCCCGGGTCCGAGACCATCCAGGGCTGCGTCCAGTGGATCGCCCCGATCAGCCCCTTGCCCAGATGCGGCTCCTTGGCGTAGAGCGCCTCGGCGTCCAGCACCTCGTACTCCACCCCGAAGCGCTCGTGGTTTTCCTGGGCTTCTTTCTGGCGCTCCTCCAACTCCTTTTGGGTGCGGTACAGCTCCAGCCAGCCGCCCTTGCGCACCAGCGCCTCGGCGCCGGCGGCCTCGATCATCGGGGCGTGGGCATCCTGGCAGCGCATGATCAGCGATGCCCACTCGTTCACGATGCGCTCGTAGCGCTTGCCGCTCGAGTTCAGCCAGTAGTCCAGCAGCGGGCCCGCCGCGCTCAGCATGCCGGTGGGGCGGTAGCGGATGTCCACCTGGCGGTTGGGCACCACCCGCAGCAGGGTGGCGATATCGCGGGGGAAGGCGTAGGGGCGCACCGCCTCGCGCTGGATGATGCCGGCATTGCCGAAGGAGGTCTCGAGCCCCGGCTCGCGGCGGTCCACCAGCGTGACGTCATGGCCGCGACGCACCAGATGCCAGGCCACGGAAACGCCGACCATGCCGGCACCAAGAACGATGATTTTGCGGGCCATGAAGGTCTCCCTGCCGATGGAAAATGGAAGGCTCCGCCGCGGGGCAGAGCCTGTCATGGGCGGAGTTTAACAGCACTTCCCAGAAAATCTGCTACCTGCTGAAAATTAAGATTATCGATCTATATTTTGATTATAAGGCGGAATCTTTGCCCGTAAATAGCGTGGTGAATGGGATTATTTTCGAATTCGGCTTCTGGGCCTGCGCTGGACACCCGCCAGGCAGCGAGCCGCTGGCTACCGAGTCCCTTCCGCTCCCGCGAGACTGACCGGAACGGGGCCGCCAGGCATGGATGGACAGCGCTGCGCGGACTAGGCTGTGTCTGAAAAGGCAGCGAGCGTAGGCAGTTTACGGACAGAAGCCTAGCCTCAATGTAGTCAATTCTGCTGAGACGCGACGAGGAGAGACGCCGATGCTGAAGGCGGTCTTGCTCGACATCAGTGGCGTGCTGAGCGAGGACGGCGAGGCCCTGCCCGGCGCCGTGGAGGCGGTGGCGCGGCTGCAGTCCAGCGGCCTGGCGCTGCGCTTCCTGACCAATACCTCGCGCAAGACCTCGGCCGCGGTGTGCGACGAGCTGCAGCGACTGGGCTTCGCCCCGGCGCCCGAGCAGGTGTTCACCGCACCGGGGGCCATCCGTCGCTATCTCGAGCGCAGTGGCCTTCGTCCCTACCTGCTGATCCATGAGCGGCTCGAGCCCGAGTTTGCCGGCCTGCCCTGCGATGAGCCCAATGCGGTGGTGCTGGGCGATGCCGAGCAGCGCCTGGACTATGCCCACCTCGACGAGGCCTTCCGGCTGCTGCTGGAGGGGGCGCCGCTGCTTGCCGTGGGCGCCAACCGCTACTTTCGCCAGGCGGGCACACTGCACCTGGACGCGGGGCCCTTCGTGCGCGCCCTGGAATACGCCGCCGGCATCGAGGCAAAGGTGCTGGGAAAACCCGCGAGCGACTTCTTTCATGCCGTGCTCGACGAGATCGGCATGACGCCCGACGAGGCGCTGATGGTGGGCGATGATGTGGAGTGCGACGTGGTCGCCGCCATGGAGCTTGGCCTGCAGGCCTGCCTGATTCGCTCAGGCAAGTATCGCCCGGGGGACGAGGCACGGGCGCCGCAGGCACGCTGTGAGGCGAGCCTGGCCGAGCTGGTCGATGCGTTGCTGAAGGCGCGCTAGCCACCCGCCATACCGAAGCGGATGCTCGCCATGGCCTGGCTATGTCTGATCAAGGAAGGTGTGGCAGGTGCTTGCGTTGGTGGGGTCACCTCCCAACGACCCACCGCTCCGGCAGCTTGCGGCAGTTGCTCAACAGGCGCTGCTGCAGCCTCTCCAGCAGCGTTTGCTCAGTGCCTTGCTGGGCCTCGGCGCTCAGGGTGGTGAGGGTAGCGTCGATGGCTGCCGGCATGCGTTCGGCGAGTTCGAGACCTTGCTTGACGAAGTAGCGCGGCTGGAAGCGCATCGAGCGTGCCAGCGCTTCCAGGTGTGAGCGTTCGATGCTGCCGGGGTGATCCTCACCATTGATGCGAAACGCGAAGCGGCGTGCGAGGCCGCTATAGAGCGTGGTGCTCATCAGATCATAGAACGGCGCCAGCCGGGGGCCTTCCTCGGTGTAGAGGATGGCAAGGTTCTTGGCATGGCTGTCGTTGTTGCCGATCAGCAGGTTGAAGAAGCACCAGGCGATCAGGCGCTGCAGGTCCTTTGCCGGTGCTCCCACCTGCTGCATGAGTTCACGACAGCGCGCCAGGCCGGGGCCGCCGTCGCTTTCGTACTTGATCAGCGAGGGGGTACCGGCAAGCTGGCAGAAGTCGAGCTGGTGCAGGCGACGCAGCCGGCCCTGTTCGTCGGGCGCCCGGTCGTACCGGCGCACGAGGCAGGCGTGGGTATCGGGCTGGTAGCTGGCTTCGGCGACGTCGAGCCCGAGTTCGGCGGCCAGCTGCATGCAGAAGGTTTCGTTGATGGCGCTGGCCCATACACCTCTCAAGCCCTGGATATCCGGCTTGAGGATATGGCTGGAAGGGGCCGACCCTTCCGGGATGGCGGGGCTTCCGTCTGCCTGCACCATTAGCAGCAACTTGTCCTGGGCGCCGGCCAGCGAGATCCGCGCCTCTTCGCTCTGCTGCGAGAGCAGAGGCCCTCGTTCTCTGTGCCGTAGGTGTTCCGCCAGCGCTTCCCAACTGATGGGCCGATAGTGCGGCGGAGCGGGTGTTTCTCCTGGCGGCAGCAGAGTGAAGACGCTGGCCGTGTCTCCGCCGATGGCCTTCAGCAGGCCGAAAACGGTCGTGGTGTGGTGGCGAAGCTCGAGGTGACGGCGCAGGTCGCCTTCCGGCAGCAGGTTTTCGAAATAGGCCAGCACCGCATCGCCTACTTGCACCTGCTGCGAGAGGGGTAGGGAAGGAGAAAGGCTCACCGCTTCAGGGTGCTCCAACCAAGCGGAGGCATACTCGAAGCGCAGCGGTTGTGCGTCATGCAGCCGGCCGACATGCCTGTCGCCGTGGTAAAGCTCCAGGGTATCGTCACTCGCCATGGCGGTTGCCACCCTTGCGCCGCACCACCACCTCGAGCCCCATCAGGTCGAGTACATCCAGCACCTTCTGCAATTGCAGTGTCGGCTTGCCGCGCTCCAGGTCGACGATGAAGCGATTGCCGGTGCCGGCGAGGCCGGCCAGGTCGATCTGCAACAGCCCCTGTTCGGCGCGCCGCTGGCGCACCAGCTTGCCGAGGTCTTCGCTGTGACGAATAGGAACGGTAAAGGAAGGCGAAGCAGTGAACTCGTAAGTCGGCATGGCAAATCCGCTTGTAATTACCGTTCGGTAATTCTAGGCAGGGATTGTCTGATTCGCAATAAGGAAATTACCGATCGGTAATTTTCGTGGGAATCAAGGTTCGATTTACAGAAAAATTACCGATCGGTAATTTTTTTCGATTACTCTTGTGCGGTAACGATGGGCTCGGGCGGCTGCCGCTAGCTATCGCGCAGCGCCGCGAATCCTTGCCTCGCCTTCAACTAATACGTTCCATGCCTGGCGCTTCAGCGCCTGGTCACCCCTTGTCATCACTTCCAGCAATTGGCGTTTCTCGGCCAGGTAGACCCGGGCGAAGCCGGGGGCCCGCGCGACGATGCTGCCGGTGTTGTCGATCAGGTCGGCGTACTTGATGGTCTGCGCCTCGGGGGAGATCTGCGCCAGCCTGTCGCGCTCCAGCGCCTTGCGGTGAGCGCGGTTGCCGATTTCCGGGTCGACGAATTGATCCGTCAGCTCCAGGACCAGAACGGCCACCCGCTCGCCGAAGCACGCCTCGATGTCCAGCGCCGTCACGGCGGTATCCTCGAGCACGTCGTGCAGGTGGGCGGCGGCGATCATCTCCGCTGTCGCCGACTCCACGGCCGACACCCTCTCTGCCACGGCCGCCGGGTGCCGCCAGTAGGGCTCGTCGGTGTACTTGCGCCGCTGCCCCACGGCCTGGTGGGCGGCGCGGCTGAACAGCGCCGCCCGTTCGATCAAGTCGTCCATCCTGATCACTCTCTCCGTAACGCTCTTCGCTTCACTCTCTTCCGTTCCACTTTCTTCCGTGCCACCTTCACCTGCCTCAATCGCGCGTGAGTTTCTTCAAGCGCTCATCGGCGCGCTTCACCGTTTTCATCTTCTCCGGCCGTTTCATCGCTTTCCAGTGGCGTATCTCTTCCATCGTGCGGCCGCAGCCGATGCAGAGATCCCCGTTCAGTTGGCATATCGAGACGCACGGGCTTTCGATCTTCGCCATTCAATGCCTCGTTGGCTTGGTGTGACCCTGTACCGTGCAGCTTACGGCAAAAACACCCGGATCAACGCTTCACGCTCCATCTCCAGCATCTCTCCCGACATCGGGTTCTGCCCGGCTTCCTCACTATCCTGCCATTCCAGCAGCAGCGCCTCGGCTTCGGGCGAGCCGGCCAGGCGCGCCGCGAGGATGTGGTTGGCGTTCGGCGTGTCAGCTGGCTCGCCGGCCATGACGTAGGCGGCCTCCACCTTGGCATAGCACGCCACGGCATCGTCCGTGGCTCCCTCCAGGCGCTCGTGCAGCATGCAGCGCAGCAGCAGTCCCTCCTTGTGCAATCCCTCTTCGTCGAGCGCATCCAGGTCGCGCTTGGCTGCTTCATAACGGCCCAGACTGGCAAGCAGGCTGACGCGGTTGGTGCGCAGTTCGGTGTGGTCGGGGTGGCGCGCCAGCCCCTCGTCGTAGATCGCCAGCGCCTTCTCGTAGTGCTGCGTATCGCCCCGGGCTTCCATCAGCACAGCACCCGCGCGCTCCAGGTAGTGCGCCGGCGGTTCGCCGCTGGCCGGCGAACCGCCGGCCAGCAGCAGGGTGGCAAACAGGTATTTGTCAGTCTTCGGTGAGTGCATCCCAATCCCTCGGTCTTTCTCCATGTTGAAACTCATTATTATTCGCCTGGAGCGGCGGGTCATGACTGAGCGAGGGGTTGAGATATGGCTTACAGATATTTCGGCGATTTCTTACGCCAGTCGTGGCTGTCATCGTTTTGTCAGGTCGGCATAAGGTTGTCACCTGACAACCTATCGTGATACACCTCCCAGGGAGGACGACAAACCATGACCCATTACGACTTCACTCTCAAATTCGCCGTCCCTGATGCGCTCGACATGGAGACGCTGGAAACCCGCCTCTTTGAGACGGGCTGTGACGATGCGCTGGTCGGGCTGGGGCAGAAAGGTCGCCTGGCTCTGGAGTTTTCACGTGAAGCGGTCTCGGCCCATGAGGCGATCATCAGCGCCATGGCGGATGTGAAGCGTGCCGTACCAGAGGCGCGTCTGATCGAAGCCGGCCCCGACTTGGTAGGGGTGACGGATATCGCGGAGTTATTTGCGTTCAGCCGCCAGAATATGCGCAAGCTGCTGCAGTCTCACCTGGCGACCTTTCCGCTGCCGCTGCACGAAGGGCGCGCCGCACTCTGGCACCTGGCCGAGGTGCTGGAGTGGTTCCGTACCCACCAGCACAAGGCCGTCGATGAGGCCCTGCGCGAAGTGGCCCGGGTCAGCATGCAGGCCAACGTCGCTCGTGAGACCCGTCGTTTGCCTGCGGAAGAGATCCAGCGCTTCGAGGCGCTGGCCTGATGACCAGTCCCCGAAGCCGCTGGTGCCTTGTGGGTTGCCGGGCCCGCCTGGGCGGGCCCGTCACGTCACCGCCGCGCTTCGAGTATGAGGTTGAACGGCGTTTCGGCGGCACGGCGGAAGTGGGTGAAGCCGGCCTGGCGGAACACATCGGCCAGGCGGGCTTCGCCGGCCTGGGCGCCGAGCACGAGCTGGCCGCCTTCCGAGATGGCGTGGGCGCAGCAGATGGTGGTGGAGGCGGCGTAGTACATGCGCGAGACGACGGAGAGGTTGTTCTCAACCCTGTCCTGGGCGTAGGGCTCGACCAGCATCACCGTGCCCCCAGGGGCCAGCACCTGCTCGGCGTAGCGGGCGGCGGCAACGGGGTCGCCCATGTCGTGCAGGCAGTCGAAGAAGCAGATGAGGCCATACTGACGATCGGCGTAATCCACCGCCCGGGCGATCTCGAAGCTGACGCGGTCGGCCACGCCTGCCTCGTCGGCGTTGCGCCGAGCCGCCTCGATCGAGGCCGGGTGGGCATCGATGCCGTGGAAGCGGGAGTTGGGGAAAGCCTTGGCCATCAGCACGGTCGAGTGGCCGTGGCCGCAGCCCACGTCGGCCACGGCGATACCGGCGTCGAGCCGGCCGACCACGCCCTCCAGGGCGGGCAGCCACTCCGGTACCAGGCTGGCGCGATAGCCGTTGCGGTAGAAGGCCGCCACGCCGCACTGCAGGCGGCTGTCGTGGTCGCCCCAGGCCACGCCCTTGCCGGTACGAAACGCCTCCAGGGTGCGCTCTTCGTCGAACCACATGGAGGCCGGCACCTGCCAGGCGTGGGGGATGAAGACGGGGCTCTCCTCGTCGGCCAGTACCATGGCCTGCTCGGGGGAGAGTTCGTAGCGGTCGCTGGTGGCGTGGTAGCCCACGTAGCCGCCGGCGGCCTGGGCGTTCAGCCACTCGCGCACGTAGCGTTCGGCGCAGCCGGTGCGGCTGGCGAGCTCCTCGGCGCTGAGCGGGCCGGCGCCCGCCATGGCCTGGTAAAGGCCGAGCTTGCTGCCCAGGCTGATCATCACCCCGCCGTAGGCGGCGGAGATGTCGCTGACGGCCAGGTTGACCAAGGCTTCGAGTTTGGTTGGATCGATGGCAGGGGCGTTCATCAAGTGCAGTTCCTGTCTTGTTGTTGAGGGGGTAGCGTCCCGCTCATCATCACCGGGTGGCCCGGCCCGCTGAAGAGCCTAAATCGCCCGGAATCGGTCTGTTTGTGCCACACTGACTATTCCCTTCCCGCGAGGCGCCACGCGCCATGACCAGCCCTGCCGAAGCGAGCCCTCGTCACGTCAGCCTCGTGGCGCTGCCTGATGCCGTGGTATCCACCCTCACCGGGCTCTACGACGTGCTGAATGCCATTTCGCTGATGGGCATGGTGCCGCCCGGCGCGGTGGCCCCGTTTCATGTCGAGATCGTGGGAGAGGCGATGGGTCCGATGCGGCTCGCCAGCGGCGTGCCGATCGAGGTGCAGCGCGCCATCGACAGCATCGAGACGAGCGACATCGTGATCGTGCCCTCGGTGTTGCTCCCGCCCCAGGGCTGGGAGAAGGGGCGCTACCCCCGTCTGGCCGGGTGGCTCGGCGACATGCACGCAAGGGGCGCGGTGCTCTGCTCGGCATGCTCGGGCGTGTTCCTGCTGGCCGAGACCGGGCTGTTCGACGGCCAGGAGGCGACGGTGCATTTCGGCTATGCGGAGGCGTTCATGAGCGACTATCCCGCCGTGTCGACCCATCCCGAGCGCGTGCTGGTGATTGCCGGCCAGCACGAGGAGCTGGTGAGTTCGGGGGCTTCGATGAGCTGGCACGACCTGGCGCTCTATCTCATCGCGCGCTACGCCGGGGCCACCATGGCGCAGGAGGTCGCTCGGGCCTTTGCGTTGCAGTGGCACCAGGATGGTCTCACGCCCTACCTGGTGTTTGCCGCCAAGACGGATCATGGCGATGGCGAGATCCAGCGCGCGCAGCAGTGGTTGGGTGAACATTTCGCGCTCGCCCGCCCGGTGGAGGCGATGATCGAGCGCTCGTCGCTGGCCGAGCGCACCTTCAAGCGGCGCTTCGCCAGTGCTACCGGCCTGACGCCGATCGCCTACGTCCAGCGCCTGCGCATCGAGGACGCCAAGCGCCGGCTCGAGCGCACCGAGGCCTCGGTCGAGGAGATCAGCTGGCGGGTCGGCTACGAGGACTCGGCCTTCTTCCGGCGCCTGTTCAAGCGCACCACCGGCCTCGCCCCGAGCGCCTATCGCCGCCGCTTCCGCATTCCCGATTTCGCGCGCCCAACCCACGACGCAACAAGGCCCGCCTAGGCGGGCCTTGCTGTCGAACCGGGGAGGTTCGAGAACTCGCGACCGTTAAGGTCAGGCGAGCTTGATGTTCGAGGCCTGGAGGCCCTTCTTGCCCTGGGTCACGTCAAACGTGACGTTTTGACCTTCCTGCAGGGACTTGAAGCCTTCCGATTGGATCTCGGAAAAGTGGGCAAAGACATCGTCGCTGCCATCGGCCGGGGTAATGAAGCCGAAGCCCTTGGAGTCATTGAACCACTTGACTGTTCCAGTCGTCATAATCGAATTCCTTTCGCGCTATTGCGCCTTGCCATGTTCCTGGTGTTACCCAGATGAGTAGCGGGTAAAACAAGGAGAAATCACAGGGCTGCCGAACGAATCCGAACGCTACTGAAACCATGCTGCTTGCCTACCAACTGACACCCACGGTGTCATGCTTTGGTTGTGTGGGTCAAAGGTTATATTTTTTATTTTCTGCCGCCGTCGGCCAGGCGGGGCTGCCTCGGGGCAGGGGGCACGGCGGCAGCGTCAGACCCCGGACTGGACGAAGCGGTAACCTGTGCGCTGTACTGCGAGCAGCCCGTGATCCGGGGGCGTTATGGGCCAGGTCCGTAAGACCTGAACGGAGCTGTCGAAGGGAGCCGGCAGCAGGTCCGCTGCAATAGGGAAGACAGGCATGAAAGTAAACGGCTCGTGGCTGATGCCGCTGATGCTCATGGTAGCGCTACTCTTTTCCGGCCTGTGCCTGGCGCAGGCCCCGGCAGAGGATAGCGACAACGGGAGCGATAGCGATAGCGAAGAGCAGCAGGAATGGTATTCCGTCGATTCGCTGAACGCGGGGCTCGACGAGGCTCCCGATGAAGTCAAGCGGCAGACGCCGCGTGAAGCGATTCGCAGCTTTCAGAAGCTCACGGAAGAGCGAAAATTTGCCGCGGCGGCACATATTCTCAACCTTTCCGAGCTGGACGAGGCGGAGCAGCAGGAGCGCGGACCCCAACTGGCCAGGCAGTTGGATCAGGTTCTCAGGCGAGGCGAGTGGATCGATGTTTCCGACCTGTCCGGACGGGAGGATGCTGCCATCGAGGATCCATCTGGCCAGCATCCCCAGACGGGCGAGCCGCGCCGAAGCCTCGAGCTGGCTTCTCTCACGATCGACAACCAGGCCTACGATATTCGCCTGGCTCGCTACCGGGTGGAGGACGGAGATCAGGACCCGGTGTGGCTGATCACCCAGGACAGTGTCTCGTACATACCCCAACTCTATGAGGCCTACGGCCCATCACTGCTGGAGCGGCACATTCCGGAGCGCTTCAAGACCCCGCTCTGGAAGCTTCAGCTCTGGGAGTGGCTTGCTATCCCGGTGTTCCTGCTGGTCATCGGCATGGTGGGATGGGGTGTCTATGGCCTGGTCGGCTTGCTGGCGCGCAGGTTTCCCAAGGGGGTGCCCAGCATCTTCGCCAGCCGCATCCAGGGGCCCATGGCGCTGCTGGTCATGGCGTTTGTCGCCCGGGGACTGCTCAATTACGTGGTCTCCTTCACGGCCGTGGCGACCACCTTCATTCATGTGCTGCTGATCCTCCTGATTGCCTGGGGTGCGGGTACGATCGCGCTACGCCTGGTGGATACCATTTTGCTCAAGGTGACGCGGCGCATCGTGGGGGAGATCGACGACACCAAGCCCAAGGACGATCGCCAGTTGCTCACCTCGCTGTATGCGCTGCGTCGGGTCATCATCCTGGTCACGGTGACCGCGGTCTCGGTCTATGTGCTGAGCCAGATCCAGCTGTTCGAGACCCTGGGCATGTCTCTGCTGGCCTCGGCCAGCGTGCTGGCGGTACTGGTGGGCATCGCGGGGCAGGCAGTGCTCGGTAACATTCTCTCGTCGTTCCAGGTGTCCCTGGCAAGGCCCATCCGTATCGGCGACCTGGTGATGTTCGAGGGCCAGTGGTGCTATGTGGAAGGTATCTTTTACACCTTCATTCGGTTGAGGAGTTGGGATGAGCGGCGCCTGATCGTGCCGGTGACCTACTTCGTCTCCCGGCCCTTCGAGAACCTCTCCGTCAAGAGCGCCAAGATGTATCGCTACTTCGAGATGAAGCTGCACGTGAGTGCCGACATCGATGTCATCCGCGAGAAGTTCCTGGAGTACGCCAAGGAGGAGGACAGCGTCATCGAGCATCACAAGCTGTGCTGCTACGTGACGGGGCAGACCGAGACGGCCCAGACGGTCACCTGCTATCTCATGACCTCCGATCCTTTTTCCGGCTGGGTCGCCGAAAAGAGCGTTCTTGAGCGGATGATGGCCTTCGTTCGCGACGAACATCCCAATTGGTGGCCGCGCGAGGTGGTGGTGCTCAGCCAGTACGACATCGCCAAGGGGAGTCGGCAGGAGGCTCGCCCGCCCTCCTCGTGACGCAACCGACAATGTCCGATACGACAGGGCCCGGCAATTTTTGCCGGGCCCATCGGAGCTACGCTGGTTTACTCCCAATCAGGTCTCGCTCTCTTTAGGAGTGTTATCCACGAGGCGTGACGGCTCGCCACCGGAGCCGTCACGCCGCACTACCTTTACCTGGGTCGGCGCACGACCCGGAGCTTGCCGCTCGCGCCACCGCCGCAGAAGAAACGCCCGGCGCCATCCGATTCGAGCCCGGAAACGCCCATTCCCTGGGGCATGTCGAGCTGCTGCAGCACTTCTCCCGAATCAGGGTCGATTCGCCTCAGGTCGCTGCCTTCCTCCTCCCAGGTGCCATGCCAGAGCTCACCATCGACCCAGGTGACGCCGGTGACGAAGCGATTGGATTCGATGGTGCGCAGAATCGCCCCGCTGTCGGGATCGATCTGGTGGATCTTGCGGTCCCGATACTGGCCCAGCCAGAGCGAACCCTCGGCCCAGGCCAGCCCCGAGTTGCCCCCCGGCGGGGCGGGAATGGTGGCGAGGATGTGGCCGCTGGCGGGCTCGATCTTGAGGATGCGGTCCTCGGCGACCTGGAACAGATGCTGGCCGTCGAAGGCCGTGCCGGCATCGGCGGCGGTCTCGATCGAGCGCTGCGGCTCGCCGGTGTCGGGGTCGAAGGCGCTGAGCGTGTCGCCGGTGGCAAGCCACACATGGCGGCCGTCGTAGCTGACGCCGTGCACGTGCTCGACGCCGGGAAAGGGGCCGAACTCCTTGAGTACTTCCGCTGCTGAACGGTTCATGTCGTTGACCTCGTTGGTAGGGACCTCTTCAGCCTATGCGCCAGGCAGCGGGCCTGGGAGTAACAAGGTTGTCGTGAAACCCGGCACCGAAGGGGCGATCCAGCGCCGTGCCCTGCCGCGTCCGAAGGGCTGCACCTTGCCCGCATCGGCGAGAAATTCGAGCGCTCGCTGCATGCTGCGTTGGCTGACGCCAAGGGCCATGGCCAGGGCCGAGCTCGACCACGGCTCGCCGTCGCTGAGCAGGGCCAGCACCTCGCCATGCTTGCCTTCGATGGGGCGAGCCAGCACTACGACCTCCGATGCGGCCCCTGGCTCCAGCATGTAGCCCCGAGGCGTCGCGCGCACTCCGGCCAAGGGGGCGAGGGCGGTGCGCAGCCGGCCGAGTTCGACCCGCAGCCGGATCCGGTGAGATTCATCGGCGAAGCGGGTGCGAAACACCCGGGCGATGAGCGCATCCCGCGATACGTCGGCCGGCCAGGCTTCGCCCAGCAAGCGGGCCAGGGCGAACAGCACCGGGCGCGTGGTGAGCGAGACCACGTCATCACCATCGCGCACGGCATGGCGGCAGGCATCGATGACGAGTGACTTGGATGCCAGCAGCGCTTCGACCTCAGGCAACAGCAGAGGGCGCTCCCGGCCATGCTCCACCAGGCGTGCGGCAGGGGCATCCAGGGCAAGGCAGGCGCTTTCGACTTCCGCCATCAGCGCGGGGACGCCGGCGAGGCGAGCGCTCCGTTCGGCTCGCTTCAGCGCGGCGCGTGCTGCTTCGGTGTGCAGCCGGCGCAGGGCGATGCCCGCCACGATCAGCGCATGAACGGCGCCCAGGGCCGGAGGAAGGGCGGAGGGCTCAAGCTGGGCCAGGGCATGCTCCGCCTGGCCCAGGCGGCCGAGCAGGAGCAGGCGGCGAGCCTCGAGGGACCGCGCGTGGGCGGCGTTCGTCAGGTCGCCGTGCGATTCGAGCGTGGCCCGCGCCGAGTCGAGCCGCTTCGTGGGCCAGGCGAGAACGCGCGACGCCAGGGCGATCTCGGCCTCGGCCACGATGCACCGCGCACGAGCCATCTCTTCCCTGGTACCGAAGGCGCGTGCCGCACGTTGCAACAGCAGCCTGGCCCGTGCGAAATCGCCAAGCTGGGCCATCGCGATCCCCCGCAGCGCCAGCGCCGGCGCATCGTCACGCAGGGCGACCCGGTTCAAGGCCCCGAGGGGATCGCCCGCCGAGAGCGCACGGCCCGCGGCCGAGATCAGCGCATCCATCGCATTACCGTTAGCTGAGAGAGGCTACGAGCCGGAGTCGTCCCGAGCCTGACGATTCGTGTCCATCAGTATGTGCTGCTGCCTGCAGATCTTCGAGACGCTCGGCGCCGTTCTGCGATGAAGGGGAAGAGGTGGAAGGGGGAAGTGCTTCTTGCCGATCTGTCGTAATGCGGGGAATAGGCCCGCCCGCGGCAGGCTATTCGATATGGCATCCGCTAAAGTAGGCGATAATGTGCGTTAACCCCGTTGCCCATGGGGCCTGCCGGAAGGAAGCGAAGATGAAATGTCCTAGGGGAGCCGTGCTGGTTGGGGGAATGCTGGCACTGGCCGGCTGTCGGGCCGAGGTGGCGCCGATGCAGGCCAAGGAGATCGATTACGAGCCCTTCGAGACGAGTTTCGTGGAGCCCGACTGCCCGGTGGAGCCGTGTGCTGTGGTGGAGGTGAGTGCGCTGCACTTCCCCGGTTCGCCGGTATTGAGTGATCATCTGCGCACGCGGTTGCTCCTCATGGGGCAGGGGATCACCGATGGCGAGACCGAGTGGTCGAGCGACTCCTGGGAAGCCTTTGCCGATGCCTTCTTCGCCCAGGCCAGGGAAGCACGCCAGTACGCCACACACTCCGCCAGCCGTGTTGGGCTCGAGGCGCAGGCCTTGGCCCGGCACGACGAGCTGTTGATCATCGAACTCGATGGCTATGTCTACCACGCCGGGCAGGCCCATGGCATGCCGCTGACCGAGTTCATGGTCATCGACGAGCGTCTTGGGCAGGTGGTCTCGCTCGACGACATGCTGCTCGACGGCCAGGCTCCGGCCTTCCAGCAGACCCTGGTTCGGGCCCATGAGCGTTGGCTGAGAGAGCAGGAACTGGACGACGAGTTCGCCGCCGGCTGGCCGCTCTACCCGAGCCGCAACGTCGCGCCGCTCGAAAGCGCCTGGGTGGTGAGATACAACGTCTACGAGATCGCCCCCTATGCCCTTGGCCAGCCCGAGCTGTCCATTCCTTTCGTTGAACTCGAAGGTATCGCCAAGCCGCGCTATCTGGGTCGAGAATAGTCTTCTTGAACACTGAGTCTTGCGGTTGGGAGTGAGGGGCTATGGAAAAGGTGCTGGTCAGCGCCTGCCTGCTGGGCAGGCGGGTGCGCTACGACGGCGGTGCCAAGAGCCTGGCCTCGGAGATCCTCGCGCGGTGGCAGGACGAGGGTCGGGTGATTTCGGTATGTCCCGAGGTCGATGCCGGCCTGCCCACGCCCCGGGCGCCCGCCGAAATCATCGCCGGCGACGGGGGTGGGGTACTCGCCGGCTCGGCGCAGGTCGTCGATCGCGACGGTGCCGATCTCACCGAGGTGTTTCGGCAGGGAGCCTCGCTGGCACTCCAGCTGTGCCGGGAGCATGCCATCAAGGTGGCAGTCCTTACCGAGTACAGCCCCTCCTGCGGTAGCACGCAGATATACGACGGAAGCTTCTCGGGTGAGAAACGGGCCGGTGCCGGCGTCACCGCGGCGCTGCTTCGCCAGCATGGGGTACAAGTCTTCGGCCAGCAGGACATCGCCGAGGCATGGCGGGCCATAGCGGCGCTCTAGCAGATGGCTCTGGCGATGCGCTGTACTCTGCTATAAGCCAGGTGACGGAAAGTCACTCAAGGACACGACATGGCCTCAATTCGCCGTGAGCTGGTGGCATTGATCGAGCGCGGTGCGATTCCGCGTGAACAGGTGGCCCGAGCGGTGGCGCTTTCGGGGCTGTATCCCTCGGGGCGGGCCTGGGCGGTGTTCCTGGATCGGCTGCTGTTGTGGCTGGGCACGCTGGCGCTCGTCAGTTCGCTGCTGTTCCTGATTGCCTATAACTGGACCGAGATGGGGCGCTGGCTGCGCTTCGGGCTGGTGCAGGCGGCGCTGTTGGCGGCCATCGGCGTGTACTGGTGGGCCGCCGGGCGCGGCGGAGTGGATGAGGGTGCGAAGGAGAGCACCGTGGCACGGGTAGCGCTGACGGCGGCCTCGCTGCTGCTCGGCGTGCTGCTGGCTCTGTTCGGCCAGGTCTACCAGACCGGTGCCGATCCGTGGCAGCTGTTCTTCGCCTGGGCCGTGATGATGCTGCCCTGGGTACTGGTGGCGCGCTTCGATGCGCTCTGGGTGCTGTGGCTGGGGCTGCTCAATATTGCGCTGGCGCTCTACTTCCGCACTTGGGGCGGGGCTTTTGGCGCGCTGTTCGCCAGCGAGACTGCCGCCCTGTGGGGGCTGTTCGCCCTCAACACGGTGGCGCTGGCGCTGTGGGAGCTGGGCGCGCGGCGCTGGCGCTGGCTGGCGGCCGGATGGGCCACGCGCCTGCTGGCGCTGGGCAGCGGCATTCCCCTGACCCTGCTGGTGATCGTCTTGATCTTCGATGAGCGGGTCGATGTCTCGCCTGCCATTCTGGTCTATCCGCTCTGGCTGGCGGCGCTCTATGCCGTCTACCGCCACTGGCGGCCGGATCTGTTCATGCTGGCGGGCGGCTGCCTGTCGGTGATCGCCGTTGTCACCCTGTTCCTGGCCCGCCACCTGCTGTGGCAGGCCGAGGCGGGTGGCTTCCTGCTGCTGGCCGTGGTGGTATTGGCGCTGGGGGCCGCGGCGGTGGTCTGGCTCAAGCGGCTGCATGTGGAGATGTCGTCATGAACCGTGGCGTGACACCTCGGTGAGATGGCTCCGCCAAGCCGACGGCTGGCCGAGATAACTCATGATGTCCACGATCTCATGGCGACCTACTTGCTCGAGTACCAGGGTCGGAAACCCCGCCCCATTCACGCGGGCCAGCAGTTCCCGGCTGGCGCGGATATGCGCCTGGGTCGGCTCGCCCTGCTGTGCGGCATAGGCCGCGTCGAAGGCCGGCCCGTCGAGTCCGATATCACGTGCCAAGATGCGTAGCACCGCTGGGTCGGCGATGCGCCGGCCCTCGACGTAGTGGGCTGTCTGAATGCGTGCCAACAGATCCAGCCCACGGCCGGCGAGCTCATCGGCCGCCAGAATGGCGGTAATCGGCGGCTCGGAGTCGAAGACGGCGCTTGGGTCGCAGAGCAGGCCGTTGCGATAGGCGTCTCCAAATGGCTGGCCGCTGAGCTGGGCAATCCGCCGGTCGTGCGGTTCCACCATCTGGCGCAGCTGTGGCGTCACGGGACGACGGTTGGGGCCGGCCATCATGCCGCCGGCGTGTAGCTGCATCGGCAGCACTTGATGAGCCACCTGGACCAGCGGTGCAACGGCGTAGCACCAGCCGCACAGCGGGTCGAGAATGTAGTGCAGGGTTACCGCCCCGGAGGTGCCGGGGCGGGAAGAGGTTGTCTGTTCGCTCATGGGAATTACCACTCCATCTCACCCGTGTTGACCTGGGCACCGATCTCGAGCGCGATGTCCAGGCCCGCTTGCGGATAGGCGTCCTGCATCGCCTCGATGAGCGCTGCACTGTCCTCCGCTTGGGCCAATTCCGTGTCGAAGCGCTGCAGGTAGTCCTTGGTGTAAGCCAGCTGCGAAGCATCCTGCGGCAGTCCGGGAAGCGAGTAGCCCGGTACCACGATGGCCGGATTCAGCGCGGTGATGTCGTCCAGTTTCCCTACCCAGGCTGCGCGCTCCGCCGCTGTTTGGGCATCGGCGGTCCATGCATGCAGACCGGCGTATACGTTCACGCCACCGGCCACCGCTTCGATCGACGGAATCCACACATAGCTCCGGTGCGGCAGGCTGTCGTCCAGGCCGCGGATTTCCAGTACCTGGTCCTCGAGCATGATCGTGTTGCCGGGCAGCACCTCGGGTAGTGGCACCTGCTGCGGTGCGTTGGCACCCATCCGCGGGCCCCAGACCTGCAACTTGGTCGGCAGGGTGGCCTCGATCTTCTTCACCGTCGGCTCGGTGGCTACCACCTCCGCGTTGGGGAAAAACTGCTTGAGGACGTCGATGCCGAAGTAGTAATCCGGGTCGGCCTGGCTGATGTAGATGGTGTGCAGGTTTTTCCCGCTGTCCAACACCATGGCCGCGATGCGCAGTGCATCGGCACGGGTAAAGCCGGTATCCAGCAGCACGGCGTCGCTCTCGCCGGACACCAGTACGGCATTGACATGGAAGCTGCCGGCATCGGCGTTATAGACCTGCAGCGTCAGCGGTGCCGTGGCGGCCTCGTCGGCCTGTGCGGCGGCGTTGGCGGACACGAAGCCCAGCGATGTAATGGCGAGGATGAACCAGCGGCTCAGAGAGAGGGAGTTTTTCATCGCATTATCCTGCAAGGTGAGTAAAACGAGTGGTTGGGTCGGCACAGGATATTGGTTCGTAATGGCGGGATATACGCTATTCTTGACGACAGTTTGTCAACCAGATCGAGCAAATAGATGGATCGTTTCACTGCCATGCAGGTGTTCGTTGCGGTGACCGAGCGCGGCAGCGTGACCGCGGCCGCCGAGGCACTGGATATGTCGCGGGCAATGGCCAGCCGCTATCTCGAGAGCCTGGAGCGCTGGCTGGGCGTGCGGCTGCTTCACCGCACGACGCGCCGCATAGCGCTGACCGACGCCGGCCACGAGGCACTTACCCGCTGCCGCCAGATGCTGGACCTCGCTGATGAAGTGCAGCTTGCGGCCGGTGCGCGCGGTATCGAGCCAAAAGGCCGGCTGCGCATCGCTACCAGCCAATCGTTCGCCCAGGCCTGGCTAGCGGAGGCGGTGGCGGAGTTTCTCGAAGGTCACCCGCAGGCGCAGGTCGAGTTGCTGGTGCTGGAGCGGGCCGTCAACCTGGTGGAGGAGCGAGTGGACCTGGCGGTACGCATTACCAATCAGCTTGACGAGGCGCTTGTGGCGAGAAGGTTGTGTTCCTGCCGCTCGGTATTGTGTGCGTCACCCGACTATGCGAAGCGGTACGGTGTGCCGACAACACCCGAGCAACTGGCTGAACACGCCAATGTGGGACACGCCTATGTGAGCCGCAGCAAGATTACCCTGCGCCGGGAAGGCCGTAGCATGACCGTGCCGGTGGCGGGGAGGCTGTCCAGCAATGAGGCCGGCGTGGTGCGAGTGGCTGCGCTGGCCGGCGCCGGCATCGCACTGCTGCCGACCTATTTCGTCGCCGACGACTTGCGTCAGAACCGCCTGGTGCCCGTATTGCCGGCCTGGGAGCCTGATCTGCTGGGGATTCATGCCGTCTACCTGTCGCGCCACTATCAGCCATTGCTGCTGCGGGCGATGATAGACTTTTTGGCCGAACGGCTCGGCGGCGATGTGGCGCCCTGGGATCGTGATATCGATACGACTCGGGCCACGCACACGGAGACATCTTCATGAGTCGTTCCATCACGCCCCTCAAAGAGCGACTTGGCCGAGCCGGTATTACGGTGACGGAAGGCGAAGGCTCGCCAGCCCTCGAGGCGCCCTGGTTCGTGCGCGCGCTGCAGGCGTTCTCGGGTTGGCTGGCCGCCCTGTTCCTGCTCGGCTTCCTCGCCATGGGGGCGGTGTTCGTGCTCGACAGCAGCGCTGCCGCCGCCACCCTGGGACTGGTCATGATCGCCGGCGCCTTCATGGCGCTGCAGAAGGCCAGGGGTGATTTCCTCGAACACCTGGCGCTGGCCGCGAGCCTGGCGGGGCAACTGCTGGTGGCCTGGGCCGTCGCCTCGCTGCTGGAAGGCGCGAACGCCGGTCTGTGGTGGTCGTTGCTGGTATTGCAGGTTGCCCTTGCGCTGGCGATGCCGAGCCTGACCCACCGTAGTTTTTCCGCCTTTGCCGCCAGCCTGGCGCTCTACCTGGCCTTGGCCGAGGGTATTGCTGTTCCTTCCTTGGCCGGCGGTCTGGTGCTGCTGGCGCTGACCGCGCTCTGGCTCAACGAGTTTCGCTGGCCGTCACGGCTGCGCACGCTGCAGGCGCTGGGCTATGGCCTGCTGCTGGGTTTGCTGGCCATCCAGGCCCTGGCCAACTCCGGCCAGCCGCTGCTCAACTGGCGTGGCGGTGACGTTACCGGCCTGGCGTGGCTGGAACCCTGGGCGGGGGAGGCTCTGGGCATGCTCGCGCTGGTGTTGTTGCTTCGGCACGTCCTTCTGCACCACGTCGGCGGCGTCGGGACGGGCCAACGCTTGGCCGCCTATGGCGCCGTGGCCGGGCTGATGCTGCTCACACTCCAGGCCCATGGCTTGATCCAGGGCGCCGTGGTGGTGATGTTGGGCTTTGCCATTGGCCACCGACTGGTGTTGGGGAGCGGCGTGCTGCTGTTGCTGCTCTCCATCTCGAATTATTACTACTGGCTCGAGGCGACCCTGCTGAGCAAGGCCTTGACCCTGTTTGCCCTGGGTGGACTGCTGCTGGCGGTTCGCTGGGCGCTGCGCCGCGGGTGGCCAATCGAAGGAAAGGACGATGGCAGGGCCGATGCGGGGGAGGGGCTGAGCCAATGATCGCGACAGCCAAGCTCGACAGGGTCGTGGTGGTCATCGCCACCGTACTGATCCTGGCGCTGGTCAACTGGAGCATCTGGGCCAAGGAGCGCCACCTGGCCGAAGGCGAAGCAGTTTTCCTGGAGCTGGCGCCGGTGGACCCGCGCTCGCTGATGCAGGGCGACTACATGGCGCTGAACTTCGAGATCGGCAACCAGATCCAGCAGGCGCTGCATGAAGGGCACCGGCAGGGCGACGAGCTGCATGCCGCCGATGGGCATGTCGTCGTCCGCCTGGACGAAGACCGGGTGGCGCATTTCCAGCGCCTGGGCGCGAGCAACGATTCCCTCGCCACCGACGAGAGGCGCCTGCGCTACCGGATGCGCAACGGCCAGGTCCGGTTTGCCACCGACGCCTTCTTCTTCCAGGAGGGCCATGCCGAGCGCTACGAACCCGCCCGCTACGGGCAGTTCCGTATCAACGAACGCGGCGAGCCGCTGCTCGTCTCCATGCACGATGCGGAGTTGGAGCTGCTCGGGGAGATGGAGCGGTAGCTAACCCAGGCCGAACAGCGCATGGGCCAGATGCCCGCTGAGGAAGGCGAGGCCGGCGGCAGCGCCGCCCATCAACAGGGTGCGAAACCCGGAACGCAGCATTGGACGGTGGTAGACAAGGCTCTTGAGCATGCCGATACCGAAGAACATCGCACCGGCGATAAGCAGGCTTGCCAGGAACTGTGTGGCAGCATCTAGGCCCGGCAACGCATAGGGTAACAGGGGCATGGCGCCTACGATGATGAAAGCGAAGAAGGTGGTCAGCGCGGCGCGCAGGGGATTCAAGCCGACGGGCTGCAGGGAATGCTCCTCCTTGAGCATGGTATCCACCCAGATATCGCGATCGTCGGTCAGGGTGTCCACTACGCTTTCCAGTAATTCCCCTTCGAAGCCTTTTGCACGGAAAATCTGACGTATCTCTTCTCGCTCTCCTTCGGGGATGAGCTGAATATGGCGATATTCGCGACGAGTGACGCTGTCGATATGCTCCTGCTGCGCTTGTGAAGCCTCGTAGTTACTGACGGCCATGCTGAAGCCGTCGGCAAGGAGATTGGCGAAACCGAGTACCAGGGCGACCGTAGGGGAAAAGCCGGCGCCGAATGCACCTGAAACGACGGCGAAGGTCGTTACGCAACCATCGATACCGCCCAGTATCGCATCGGGAATGGAGTTCGCTTGTGCTGGACGGGAAAGGCGTTCCTTCACTGCCTCGGGGCGATGTTCGGGCTCGAGATCTTCACGACCGTCAGGCATGGCGATCATCCAGAGTGGGCATTGCGAGTCTCTTCGCCCCAAGAGGGCTTCGTTCAACGTAGCAGAAGGCAGTGGTGGCATGCTCCGCTTGTCGAGGCACTGCCGGCCTAGATGCTTCACCGCCGTGTATCGTACCGGCGTAGACGGATAGCGCGCTGGCGTTCGCGCTCGCGGCGGCGCTGACGGGCCAGGGCGTTGCCGTTGGCCAGCTGGACCAGGAACTCGAGCTCCGCCTCACTGAGCGGTTCGCGCTTGGGTCGCGTCATCCAGGGGCTCCTGCCGAAGAGGGTTCTGGCCGACGCTAGCGGAGACAGGTGTCAAACGAGTGACGATGGCATGCCGGTCGCCGCTGTTGCATGATGGCATTCGTCCCTCCTCGACTCAGGCAGGAAACCCATGCCCTTGGAAAGCGCGTTGCTCTATGTCGTGGCCATTTTTGTCTTCGCCGTCACCCCCGGGCCTGGGGTGTTTGCCCTTCTAGCACGAGGCATGGCCTCCGGCGCGCGGGTCTGCGTGCCGCTGGCGCTGGGCATGACCCTCAGCGACCTGCTCTACCTGCTGTTGGCATTCTACGGCCTGGCGGCCATCGCCGAGAACTGGAGCGAGGCCTTCACGGTAATTCGCTACCTTGGTGCCGCTTACCTGCTCTATCTGGGCTGGAAGATGTGGACCGCCCCGGTCGAGGCCGAGCCGCTGGCGCCCGAGCAGCAGCGGGGGGATGCCGTGAAGAATTTCCTGCAAGGCTTTCTGATCTCCGCCTCCAACCCCAAGGTGATCCTCTTCTACATCGCCTTCCTTCCCACCTTTATCGACCTCACTGCCCTGGCTTCCCACGATATGGTGCTGGTGGTCGGGCTCACCTTCGTCAGTCTGATGGCGGGGCTGATGCTGGTAGCCTCCGGCGCCTCGAGCGCACGACGTTTCCTGCAGACCAAGCGGGCCATGAAAGGCGCCAACCGTTCTGCAGGCACCCTGATGGCCGCTGCCGGCACCTTCCTGATTGCCAAGGGTTAGGGGCTCCGAGGCGCTGAGGCATTACCTATGATATGGATCGAGTGAACTCATGGCAGGAAGGGCCGTGAATCGGGAACTATTCCACCGTATCCTACTTTGCGCCGAGATGGTCTTGCTGGCACTACCGGTCAGCATGTTCTGCCTGGTTTTCGGCTTGGGCCTGTTAATGACGGTGGGATTTTCCTGGGGGCTGGAAGAATTGGCGATCATGCTCTTTGTGTTCGTCGGGTTCCTGGGTATCGTTGGGCTATGGTGTGCCGCAATCACGTACCTGGCACAGCGAGCGCGGTTCCTCTGGTGGTGGCGAGCCGCCTGCATGGGTGCCGGGTTGGTAAACGTTTCCCTGGTGCTGTTCTGCCTGGTCGCCTTCGGCTGGGAGCTGCCGGAGTGGGGGATCATCATTGCCTTGGGCGTCTTTGCCAGCCCGCTGCTGGTGCCCTTTCTCCACCTCGCCTACCTGCAGAGAACGTCCCGGGAGCTTCTGTCGACTCAGGCGCAGCAATAACCTTTGCGGTAAGCTCGAGCTTTGCTTTCGGCCGCCTGCAGCAGGCGACATGGTGAGCTACAAGGAGATGGACCGTGGAGTGGTGGACCTGGATAACCTACGTGGGCGTGATTACGGCCCTGATCATCTTTCCCGGGCCGGTGGCGCTGTTGTGCACCAGCCATGGCTTGCGCTTCGGGCGACACAGGGCCTTTGCGACCGTGCTGGGCGGTGGCATGGCGTCTTTGGTTCTGATGGCGCTCTCCGCCTTGGGCCTCGGCGCTGTTCTGGCCACCTCGGAAACGGCCTTCTTCGTGCTCAAGCTGGTCGGCGGTGCTTATCTTGTTTATCTGGGTTTGCAGGCTTGGCTGACCGTGCCCCGTTCGCCGATGGAAGAGGCGCCCGCAGCGGGGCCGGCCAATCGGCAATCCGCACCTGCCCTGTTCCGTCAGGGTTTCCTGGTGGGAATCGGCAACCCCAAGGACCTGCTGTTCTTCGCCGCCCTGTTCCCCAACTTCATCGCCATCGGCGAGCCGCAGTTGATCCAGTTCGTCATCCTGGCGCTGACCTGGCTGGTCATCGACACCACCCTGATGACACTCTACGCCACCCTGGGCTCGGGCCTGGGCCGCTGGTTCGATAGCCCCGGCAGGATGCGCGCCTTTCATCGCACCACCGGCGGGCTTTTCCTGGGAGCGGGAGGCACCTTGATTGCCTCGAGCGACAATAGGTGAGCGCCACTAGATGAGCTGTAAACAGCGGCGCAACCATCATGGCTGCGCCGCTTTCGACTGGGAGCTACGGCTCCACGATGATCTTCACCTGCGACTTGTCGTTGAGTAGCGTTTCGAAGCCTTTCTCGACAACGTCCGCAAGGGCGATGCGCGCGGTAATCAGATCCTCCGCGCGGTAGTAGCCCTGTTCCATCAACGCCATGACGGCGGGATAGACGTGCCCAGGTCGCTGGCTTTCTGCCGCCGCACTTCGGAGAGCTCGACGGCGTAGATCTCGGCGGCGCCGGCGGCCTTGAGGGATTCGATCACCATCAGGCCGATGGGGCCTGCGCCGAGCACCACGGCGCTGTCGCCGGCTTTCAGCGAGCTCTGGCGCACGGCGTGCAGGCCCACGGCGGCGGGTTCCACCAGCGCACCCTGTTCGTAGGAGAGCGCATCGGGCATGCGGTGAACCATGTGCTCGCCAACCACGGTGTACTCCGAGAAGCCACCGCCGCCCCCCGAGAGCCCGTGGAAGCCCAGCAAGGGCGTGAGGTTGTAGCGCTCCATCAGGTAGCTGCCGTCTCGATGGGGCGACAGGATCGGCTCGATGGCGACGCGATCCCCTGGCTTGACCCGGGTAACGCGCTCGCCCACCTCGACCACTTCACCAGCGAACTCGTGGCCCATGATGATGGGCGCGCACTGCTGGCTGAGCGGGTGTGGTTCGTCCACCGGAATGAAGATCGGGCCGGCGCTGTACTCGTGCAGGTCGCTGCCGCAGATGCCGCAGGCGGCGACCTTCACCTTGACCTGATGCGGGTCCTCGATTCGAGGTGTTGCCACCCTCTCCACGCGCAAATCGCGGGCGCGATACCAGACGGCCGCCTGCATGGTGTGCTTGTCGTCGTTCATGGAATGGCCTCGTTGTCTCGTGAGGCAGGCCGGCGTGCGCCGGCCCGCTGTGTCAGGCGGAAATCAGGCGAGGTGGTGCACTTCCTGCTGGCCGTAAACCGGTGTCGGGATGCCTTCCTTGCGCGCCTTGAGCTGCAGTGCCAGGTAGTGGGAGTAGTGGCGTGACTGGTGCAGGTTGCCGCCGTGGAACCACAGCGCCTGCTGCTGGGTGGGCTTCCACATGTTGCGCAGCTCGCCCTCCCAGGGGCCGGGGTCCTTGGTCGTGTCGGAGCCGAGGCCCCAGCACTTGCCGACCTTGTCGGCCACCTCCTGGGAGATGATGCGTGCCGCCCAGCCGTTCATGGAGCCGTAGCCGGTGGCGTAGACGATCAGGTCGGCGGGCAGCTCGGAGCCGTCGGTGAGCGTCACCGAGCGCGAGTTGATGCGCTCGATACCCACGCCGCTGCGCAGCTTGATGTCACCGTTGGCCACCAGGTCGCAGGCACCGACATCGATGTAGTAACCGGAGCCGCGCCGCAGGTACTTGAGGAACAGCCCGGAGTCGTCGTCGCCGAAGTCGAGCAGGAAACCGGCATCCTCCAGCTTCTTGTAGAACTCGGCATCGCGTTCGCGGATCCGGTCGAAGGCGGGCCTTTGGAAGTCGGGTAGCAGCTTGTAGGGGATCGAGGCGAAGATCAGGTCGGCCTTGTCGTGGGTGATGCCGTTCTTCACCGCCTCCTCCGAGTAGAGCGGGCCGAGGGCGTGCTCCATCAGCGAGTCGGATTTCACCACATGGGTCGAGGAGCGCTGGAGCATGGTCACGTCGGCATCGTTCTCCCACAGCGCGGCACAGATGTCGTGGGCCGAGTTGTTGGAACCCACCACGACCACTTTCTTGCCGCGATAGGCGTCCGGCCCGGGGTGCTGGCTGGAGTGCTGCTGCTCGCCCTCGAAGGTCTCGGCGCCGGGGAAGTGCGGCACGTTGGGCACGCCCGACATGCCGGTGGCCAGGATCAGCTGCTTGGGCCTGAGCGTGACCTGCTCGCCGTCGCGGTTGACGCGCACCGTCCACTCGCCGCTGGCCTCGTCGAAGCTGGCGCCTTCGCATTCGGTGGCGCTCCAGTAGTTGAGTTCCATCACCTTGGTGTACATCTCCAGCCAGTCGCCGATCTTGTCCTTGGGCGCGAATACCGGCCAGTTCTCGGGGAAGGGGATGTAGGGCAGGTGGTCGTACCATACCGGGTCGTGCAGGCACAGCGACTTGTAGCGGTTGCGCCAGGCGTCGCCGGGACGAGGGTGCTTGTCGAGCACAATGGTGGGCACGTCGAGCTGACGCAGCCGCGCGGCGAGCCCGATGCCGCCCTGGCCACCGCCGATGATCACGCAGTAGGGCTGGCGCGTGTAGCCGAGTTCCTGTGCTTCCCGCTGGCGCGACTCGAGCCAGGTCTCTCGGGTCTTGCTGGCACCGTGTTCGGCTCCCATGGGCCGCCTGGCGCCGCGCGGTTCGGGGTAGTCCTTGAGTTCCTGCATGGTGGTCAGCAGGGTCCAGCACTTGTCGTCCTTGAGACGCAAGAGGCCCTTGCCCTGGGCCACACCGGTCTCGAAGGTGAACCAGGCTTCGGTTACGCCGTTGGCCTCGGTGGCCTCACCATCGAGCTGCCAGTTTGCGGGGCGCGCTTCGCCCAGGGTGGCGTTGAGCATCGACTGGATCTCGTCCTTGCCTTCCAGCGTCTTGAGGTTCCAGGTGAAGGCGACCAGGTCGCGCCAGTAGCACTCGTCATCGAACAGGGCCATGACCCGCTGGATATCGCGTTGCTCCAGTGCGTTCTCGAAGTCGTGCAGCCACTGCTGAACACGTTGAGTTGGCGTGGGTGTCGTCATCGTTGTTCTCCGCTTGTTGTTGGGGGACGCCCTGTGTTCTGGCAGAAACCGTGCCAGCCGCGGAGATTGCGCAAGGAACTCTTTCAGTCAATTGAAAATATTGGGTTTTCTAGCGGGACATTAACGGCGGTAGCGCAATGCGCTGTTCTGCCGACCTGTAACGCGCATGACAGCTGTCACGTAGCAGGGTTGGCCTGGCGTTACACCTGTAAACCCCGACCAAGGGCGCAGGCAGAGCCGATTGACTCCTGCTCGGTACGGCATAGGCTTGAAGTCAGCTCTGCTACACAACACTGCCACACAACAACAAGGGCCTCTGCCACAGGAGCGTGGCAGGATGGCACCGGAGGCAGCGATGCTACTGCGTAACGAGCAACGCCAGCACATCGAGACCCTGATCCGGCTCAGCGAAGGCCAGCCGGCCGACCTGGGCGGCTGCCGGGAAGTGATTCGGCGCTCCTGGGAGCGCTGCGTCGGCGAGTACCGGCTCGACCCCGGCCGCCCCCGTCCCGTGCGGGTGCTGACCCAGCAGGCGCTCAAGGAGCACCGTGAGCCGGTGGATGAGCTGCTGCACGTCGCCCGGGCGGGTGTCGACCAGCTCTTCACCCAGATCGCCCCGCTGGGCTATGTACTGCTGCTCACCGATCGGCAGGGCATCACCGTCGATTTTCGCGGCCAGCGCGACAGGGAGCCGGACCTGCGCCGGGCGGGCCTCTATCTCGGCGCCGACTGGGACGAGCGCTACGCGGGTACCTGTGCGGTCGGCACCTGCGTGCACGACGCCCAGGCGATTACCTGCCACCAGAGCGAGCACTTCGACGCCACCCATATCAGCCTGACCTGCACGGCGGCGCCGATCACCGACCCGCAGGGGCAGGTCATCGCGGTGCTGGACATCTCCGCGCTGCAGTCGCCGCGCGCCCAGGAAAGCCAGAACTTCGGCCTGCCGCTGGTCTCGCTCTACGCCCGCATGATCGAGGATGCCTATTTCCTGCACCGCTACCGCCACTGCCTGATGCTGCGCTTCGATACCGCGCGCGAGTTCGTTCATCTCAATGGCCGCGGGCTGATCGCCATCGAGGAGGACGGCAGCGTGATCGCCGCCAATGGCGCCGGCCGCGCACTGATCGACGCCCACCTGCGGCGCTGGCCGCCGTGGTCGCCGGGCTGGCAGCCTTCGATCACCCAGCTGTTCGACGGCGAGCTCGGTGAGCTGCTGGGCATAACGGCGGCCAGCGACGATGGCATTCGCGCCTTTCGGGCGCGCGCCAACGACACCACCTGCTTCATCACCCTGGTCGAGCCGCGGGGCCGGCGCCAATCCCCGCATGGCTTGCCGCCTTCCTCTACGCTTACGCCTGTGCCGGCGCTGGACCGGCTCGCCTCGGACGACCCCGCCATGCACCGCGTGCTCAAGCTGGCGCGGCGGCTGCGCAACGAGGAGGTCAGCGTATTGATCACCGGCGAGACCGGTACCGGCAAGGAGGTGCTGGCCCGGGCGCTGCACGATAGCGGTACGCGCGCCAAGGGACCTTTCGTGGCGGTGAACTGCGCGGCGATTCCCGAGTCGCTGATCGAGAGCGAACTGTTCGGCTACCTGCCCGGCGCCTTCACCGGTGGGCGCAGCAAGGGCATGCGCGGGCTGATCCAGCAGGCCGACGGCGGTACCCTGTTCCTGGACGAGATCGGCGACATGCCGCTGACGCTGCAGACCCGGCTGCTGCGCGTGCTGGCCGAGCGAGAGGTGATGCCGCTGGGGGCCGAGAAGGCGCTGCGCGTCGATATCCGCGTGATCACTGCCACCCACCGCGACATGAGCGAACTGATTGCCCGGGGCGGTTTCCGTGAAGATCTCTATTATCGGCTGAACGGCGCCCAACTGCGGCTGCCGGCGCTGCGCGAGCGGGCCGACAAGCACTATGTGATTCGCAGCGTCTACCAGGCACTGCTTGCCGAGCGCGAACGGGAGGTGCGCCTGCGTGCCGATGCCATGAGCGCACTGCTGGCCCACGCCTGGCCGGGCAACATCCGTCAGCTCAAGAACGCACTGGACTTCGCCCTGGCCACGGTCGAGGGTGGCGAGATCACGCTTCACGACCTGCCGGAAGAGTGCCAGGGGCACCTCGTCGCCGCAGCGCAGACGATCGCGGTGACGCAGAAGGGGGCGGCGGACGAGGGCGAGGCGCTGCATGAACTGCTGCGTGCCAGCGGCTGGAACGTCAGCCTCGCCGCGCGGCGGCTCGGCGTTTCACGACCCACCATCTATCGGCGCATGCGCCGCCATGGCCTGGTGGCGCCCAATTGGCGCGAGTCCGACTCGAAGCTCGAACCTTAACAGGCTATCTTTTGTCGGACTGGTATGGGGGCATTCCATCTTCTGGTGGAGTGCCGTGCCATACCTCCCCCCGACAGGAGTCGTCATGAGCCAGGAAAACGAGTACGTGCCGCCGAAGGTGTGGAAATGGGAGAAGGAAAGCGGTGGCCAGTTCGCCAATATCAACCGGCCCATCGCCGGCCCCACCCACGACAAGGCGCTGCCGGTCGGCAAGCATCCTCAGCAGCTCTACTCGCTGGCCACGCCCAATGGGGTCAAGGCCGGCATCATGCTCGAGGAACTGCTGGCGCTGGGCCACACGGGCGCCGAATACGATGCCTGGCTGATCCGGATCGGTGAGGGCGAACAGTTCGGCAGTGGCTTCGTCGAGGTCAATCCGAACTCCAAGATCCCGGCGCTGATGGACCACAGCACCACGCCGCCCACCCGGGTGTTCGAGTCGGGTTCGATCCTGCTCTACCTGGCCGAGAAGTTCGGCGAGTTGCTGCCCCGCGATCATGCCGGGCGAACCGAGACGCTGAACTGGCTGTTCTGGCAGATGGGCAGCGCACCCTACCTGGGCGGCGGCTTCGGCCACTTCTACGCCTACGCGCCGACCAAGATCGAGTACGCCATCGACCGCTTCGCCATGGAGGCCAAGCGACAGCTCGACGTGCTGGACCGGCGCCTGGCCGAGAGCCGCTACCTGGGTGGCGACGACTATACCATCGCCGATATCGCCAACTGGGCCTGGTACGGGCAACTGGCGCTGGATCGCGTCTACGATGCCGGCGAATTCCTGCAGGTGCAGGAGTACGAGAACGTGCAGCGCTGGGCCAGGGAGATCGACGCTCGCCCGGCGGTGCAGCGCGGGCGCATGGTCAACCGCACCTTCGGCCCCCAGGAGATGCAGCTGCACGAGCGCCACGACGCCAGCGACTTCGAGACGCAGACGCAGGACAAGCGCTAGGTGACGGTCATAGCGCCAAGGCGGTTGGAGCCTCGGGATCTGGAAGCCTGTGCGGCACTGTTCGCGCAGGTGTTCTCCGCGGAGCCCTGGAGTGAACCCTGGGGTGTCGATGGTGCGCTGGCACGACTGGCGCATTTTCATGAATCTCCCGGCTTCATGGGTATGCTGACGCTGAACGACCTGGGCGAGGCCATGGGTTTCGTGCTGGGTAACCTCGAGCCCTACCTGGAGTGCCATCTGTTCTACCTGAGGGAGATGTGTGTCGCCTCGCATCGGCAGGGCCAGGGTATCGGCTCGGCGCTCTACCGTGCCCTGGAACAGGAGTTGGCCACGCGTGACGTCAGGGCGGTCTATCTCGCCACGGGGCGGGAGATTCCCGCGGCGGAGTTCTACCAGGGTCTCGGCTTCCGCTGCAGTGAGAGCATGGCGTTCTATGCCAAGGGCTTGAAGGGCTAGGTGCCTGGTTGGACACACTCGGGGCGCTCTGGCATGCTTCGCGCCTTCGAAATCCGCCCAAGAGAAGCCCATGAGCGCCTTGCCGAACTGCCCCGCCTGCCAATCCGAGTACACCTACGAAATGGCCGACATGTACGCCTGCCCCGAGTGCGGCCATGAGTGGTCGGGCCTGGCGGAAGCCGGCGAGGCCGGCGGCGAGAAGGTGGTGCGCGATGCCAACGGCAACGAGTTGCAGGATGGCGACAGCGTCACCGTGGTCAAGGACCTCAAGGTCAAGGGCACCTCCTCGGTGGTCAAGGTGGGCACCAAGGTGAAGGGCATTCGCCTGGTGGAGGGCGACCACGACATCGACTGCAAGATCGACGGCTTCGGGCCGATGAAGCTGAAGTCGGAGTTCGTCAAGAAGGCGTAGGCGTCGAGGCGCGGGGCGAGATGCCGGGCGCCCCCTCGAGGCGCCCGGCGATCGATCAGGCGACCTGCCGCGCTTTGTCACCCAGGGCAGTCGCCCGGCTCAGGAAGGCGCGGTTCAGGGGGCTGAATGGCTTGATGGCGAGGCGCTCCTGCGCCAGCCCCTGGGCCACGTCGCGATAACCGCCGCGCAGGGCGGCTTCGGTCAGGGTCCAGTCGATGATGTCACGCTGGGCGTGGCTGCCGCCGAAGCCGTTGGCGATGAAGCGCGCCGGGTACAGGCGCTCCAAGGCCGTGCCGTAGTCGCCGCGCCAGAAAGCCGTGAATCCCTCCACCAGCGGCAGGCCGATCTGCCTGGCCCAGACGCTTGCCTCCCGGCGTGTCTCATCGGCCTTGAGGGCAGTCAGCAGACGCTCCACCTGATCGTGGCGGCCCGCTCCGAGATAGGCCATGACCGCGTGCCAGTCGTTGAACGGATAGAGGCGTCCGTCGGCGTGCAGGTCCCAGCAGGCGGCCAGTTCCTGCCAGCGCGAGCCGACCTCCTGGCCGGTCAGTTGCAAACGCCAGAGCAAGGCCGAGGCATCCACCATATCCAGCGCCATGGTGCTGGTACCTTGGCGGATGGGGCCGTCGTAGAGTGCCAGCGCCTGCTCGGTCTGGCCCAGGTCGAGATGGCACAGGGCCAGGTGCCACCAGTTGTGAACCTGGAAGAAGTTGTCGTCGCCCGCCCAGTGAGGCTCACGGGCGAGCATCCAGCCGATGCCATCCTCGGCGCGGCCCTGCATCTCCATGACATGGGCGACGGCATGGTGCGCCCAGCAGTCCAGCGGCTGCCTGGCCAGGGCGTCACGGCCGGTCACCTCGGCCTGGGCATAGGCGCCGGTCTCCTCCAGCCCGAAGGCATACAGGCCCAGCACGATGGAGTAGCCTGGAATCTCGGGCGACCAGTGGGGCAGCACTCGGGCGATGCGATCGCGCAGGTTACGGGCGTTGGCCCGGTAGAAGTCGACAAGGTGGCCGGCCTGCAGCGCCAGCAGATCCCGCGGGTAGCGCATGTTGTGCCGGTCCAGGGCGATCGCGCCGGCACTCCACTCGCCGGCCAGCAGGGGGGCGAGGGCGGCGACGAGGGAGGCTTCCCGGTCGTTCAGGCGGCATGACGCGACGGCCGTCACGTCGGCCCTGGCCGCTGCGGCGGCCTCGGGCTCGGTGGCCAGCGTGAACAGATAGGCCCGGAAGATCCGCGCCATGGCGAAATCGGGGGCCGCCTCGATGGCCTGGTCCAGCGGTGTCACGGGGTCGCCGCGGTAGAGGTTGAAGGCCTCGACAGCACGAGAGTAGAGGTTCAGGGCTTCTGCGTTGGCACCGGACAGGGTATTGCCTTGGCGGTCGGTCAGCATTGTCGTTGTTGCTCCACATTCCAGCGTTTCGTCGGGGGAATGGCGCCGGCCGTTTGCCCGGCGCCATGCTGCTAAACTACTGGCAGGCGCGGCGGAGGATAATGGGCGAGGCGCCGGACTTCTTGTCCGAACCGCCGCCATCACCGGAGCAATGGCCGATGGAGGCTTCTCTTGACGTGCTGCGCACGATCCGCCTGACAGGGGGCATCTTCCTCGATGCGGAATTCACTGCCCCGTGGTGCGTCGCCGCGAGGGTCGCCCCGGAAGACTGCCACCCGTTCTCGCCGCTGCCCAAGGGGATCATTGCCTACCATTACGTCAGCGCTGGCCAATTGCTGCTGCGCGTGGGCGACGGGGTGCCGGTGGCGGTCACGGCAGGGCACCTGGTGGTGCTGCCGCGTAACGATCCGCACGTGCTGGGCAGCAGCCTGGATTGTCCTCCCGTGAGTGCCGAAGGCCTCATGCAGGCCACGGTCGAGAGCGGTGTCGCCCGGATCGTGCATGGCGGGGAAGGGGAGGCGACGCGAGTCTGGTGCGGCTTCCTGCTCAGCGATACGACGACCGATCCGCTCATCGGCATGCTGCCCAGCGTGATGACGCTGGATGTGGCGCAGGGCGTTGCGGGGCCGTGGATCGAGAGCTCCTTCCGCTTGGCGGCCAGCGAGCTGGCGACGGGCGAAGTGCGTTCTCCGGCGCTGCTGTCACGCCTGGCGGAGCTGCTCTTCATCGAGGCCGTCCAGTGCTACTTCGCAAGCCTGCCGGCGGAACAGCGCAACTGGCTGGGCGGGCTTCGCAATCCCTTCGTCAGCCGAGCGTTGGGTCTGCTGCACGACCAACCGTCCCGTCACTGGACCACCGAGGTACTGGCACGAGAGGTGGGTCTGTCGCGCTCGGCTTTCGCCGAACGCTTCACCGAGCTGGTCGGTGCGCCACCCATGCGTTACCTGGCCGGGTTACGCATGCAGTTGGCGGCGCGCCGCCTGAGGGAATCGCGGGACACCATCGGCAAGGTGGCCGAGGAGAGCGGATACGAGTCTGAGGCCTCCTTCACCAAGGCGTTCAAGCGCGCCTTCGGGTCACCCCCGGCAGCATGGAGAAGGGAGCGGCAGGAGGCCGGGCAGGCGATTGCCCCCGAGTGAGGCGCAGGCTGCATATCGAATCTCCGCCTGCCTTGCCTTCCTCACGACAGATCAGTCGATATCAAGCTCGTCGGCCGCTTCCTGGGCTATCAGCGCATCGGCCAGTGCCCGCGAAGCAAGGGCGAACTCCACGCGGGCTGCGCTCAGGGCGCTCAGATCCTTGCACGCCCCGTCGCCCTCCAGGCGGTCGAGCTGTATCTTGGCCATGACCAAGCGCTTGCATAGCACTTCGTTGAGGCGTGGCGCTACCGCTTCGCCGGGAATATCCCCCGGAATACTCAGCATATTCATCATCACGTTCCCCCCTGCGTCTTTCGGAAACCACAAGCGTCGCGATGCCCCTCGCCGAGCGCTTGAACGCATTATCGGCAAAGGACGAGGGAACTGAAGGGGGGGCGCAGGGGCACGTACCATGCCGCGCTGCCGTCGTGAGGCGGGGCGGCAAGAGCGCGTTATCGCACGGTGACCATGACCGGAGCCGTGCCACGCCTCAGCATGCCGAGTTCGCTGGCGGCTCGCTTGGAGAGATCGATGATGCGCCCCTGGACATAGGGACCGCGGTCGTTGATCAGCACTTCCACTTCCTGGCCCGTGTCCGCCCGGGTAACGAGCACCTTGGTGCCCAGGGGCAGGCTGGGGTGGGCGGCCGTCATGGCCTGCTGGTCGAAGGGAGCACCACTGGCGGTGATGGCGCCCTGCAGACTGTCGCTGTAGAAGGAGGCGATGCCTTCCTGGACTTCGGCCTCGTGGGCCAGGGCATTGGCGGCGGATACCGCGAACAATCCTGCCAGGCAACAAGCGAGCAGCTTCTTGAGTCTAGCTCCCATGGTATTACCTCAGGTTATCGTGTGGCGGGTATCGCTTTCATCGATGAGGTGCCGGTGAGCGTTTGGGATAGTACCTGCCATGGCCGTGTTGGGCAACCAAAGTCGCTTCTCGTTCGTAGAAGAAGCCGGCGCGTTGGGCGGCGTTGGGCGCTGATCTCGCTGCAGGGTCTCGCCGGGACGGGCGACCTGGGGGGGCGACCTGGGGCGGTGCCGCGGATGGCGGCCCCTCAGATGCCCTGGGCGCGGTGGGTCCAGGCCCGTGGCTCTTCTTCCTGGGAGATGAGCCGCAGGTTCGGTACGGTTGCCGTGCGATTGCGTCCGCTCTCCTTTGCTGCATACAGGCCTTCATCGGCCTGTTTCACCAGCGCCGAGCGGTTGGCATTGCGCACCGGCAGCATCGAGGAGACGCCGATGCTGACGGTCACGCGCTCCGCCACGGGGGAGGCCGCAAAGGGAAGGGCGCGTTCCGCCAGCATGGCATGGATACGTTCGGCCATGCGCACGGCGCCCTCCAGGCTGGTGTGCGGCATCAGCACCGCCATTTCTTCGCCGCCATAGCGGGCCACCATGTCGCCCGGGCGCGCGGCGGCGGCGCGAAGCACGTCGGCCACTCCACGCAGGCAGGTGTCGCCGGCCTGGTGACCGTAGGAGTCGTTGAAACGCTTGAAGCAGTCGATGTCGATCATCAGCAGGCTGAGGGGTTGGCGCTCGCGTGCGGCACGGCGCCACTCCAGCTTCAGCACCCGCTCGAACTCACGGCGGTTGGCGATGCCCAGCAGACCGTCGCTGGCGGCCTGCTGGGCCAGCTTGGCATTCTGGGCTGCGAGACGCTCGCGCTCCTGCACGAGCCGGGCTTCGCGTGAGCGATAGAAACGGTGCATCGGCAGCATGAAGCCGGCCAGCGCGAGGACGATGCCGCTGGCGAAGCCGGCCAGCGCGATGCCGGAAGGCAGCAGGCTCGCGGCCATGTCGGCAAGGGAAGCGGCTGCGTTGGGGAAGAGCGCGGCCTGCTCGGACACAAAGCCGTTGAGGGAAAGGGCGGCGTCGAGTAGCAGGGCAACTGCCACTGCACCAGTCGCAAGGGTGGTCCAACTGCTCAGTGGAGACTTGGGCTTCGTATGCATGGCGATCGTCTCGTTCCTGGGCCGTTCGGGCAATGCCCGAGACAAGGTTGTGACTCTGGCCAGCTGGCGCTCGCGGCATCCGTGCGTCTTGCTGTGCAGTGCGGCTAAAAAAAGGGCCGCAGAGCGGCCCAAGTACGCAGGGAACTAAAGGATAGTGCTAACTCATCGCAAGAGCGTGCCTTAGGCCGGTGGAAGCAGATGCAACCTGCTTGCCGGGGTCCAGTCCGCATCGCGTCGCTCCGTGACGCTGCAAGCGCCTAGGTGACGAGCGGTGACCCATGTTGCGTTGCCTCTCGTCAATCTTGCCACTGCCATTAAGTAAGCGAGAACAGTGCCATCTTTTCTCGATTCGTTTAAAAAACAGTGTTTTAGTAATGCTTTCGTGCCATGCGGGAGGCAGCCCGGGGGAAAAGGGGGCCTCCCCAGGGGAGAAAATGTTGGCAATAGGAGACGCTAAACGAGCGTTTTCCTATAAATACAATAAAATCAATGATTTGAATGTCGCATTTCTGCGACAGATAGTGCGACGGTGCCCCTCCCGGTGGACTGGAAAGGCAGGTGGCTTCGAATTTGCCGACAGGTGCCTGATGCGGAAGGAGGCTGGACCGGCGGCGTCGCTCAGGCGAGACTGCCTGCGTAACCCTCTTGCCTCCAACTGACAGGGAGAAGCGAAATGGCCAGTGTCTTCAGTCGTATCATCCATGGCGAGCTGCCCGGCGAGTTCGTCTGGTCCGACGAGCAGTGCGTGGCCATCATGACCCTCAACCCCATGAAGCCAGGTCACTTGCTGGTGATCCCCCGGGAGGAGATCGACCACTGGGACGACATGCCGGCCGCGCTGAGCGCACACCTCATGGCGGTGTCGCAGAAACTGGCGAAGGCCCTCAAGCGCAGCTTCCCCTGCGCGCGGGTGGGGATGATGATCGTCGGCCTCGAGGTCCCCCATGTGCATCTGCATCTGGTACCGATCGATGCGATGCAGGATATCCGCCTCGAAGGATTGCCCAGGGCGCAACCCGAGGTGCTGGCGGAACATGCCGATCGCATCCGTGGGGCGCTCTAGCCCGGTCGGCACTGCGCGCCGCGGCCTCGACGTAGGCCATGGCTTACAGACTTTGGCGCCGATGTCTGATGGTACTTCCGTGACGCTGGTCTAGTATGGATATCTTCCTAAGCCAGCTGAATCCACGGCGGGCGGTACCCGTCCAAGAGCAGGGCACATGGAGGGCACATGGAGGGCACGGTGCACGAAAAGCTGCTGGAGACACGGCGGCAATGGTATGCCGCCTACATCGACGGGAACGTCGGGCGGCTGGATCACCTGCAACGCGACGATTTCGTGCTGATCGATGAAACGGGCCTGCGGGGCAAGCTGGACCAGCTCGGCGGGATCGCCGAAGCCGTCGCGGCCGACCGATGGTTTGCTCGCCATAGCCAGGCAGAGGACCTGATCCTCAAGCTGGTGCCTCTGGGCGAGGCCGTATCGGTCTACGGCCATGGGCGCATCGTCGATGGCGACCGGGCGCGCTTCAGTCTCAACTTCAGCGAACTATGGCAGCAGGAAGACGGGGAGTGGCGGGTGCGGTCGTTGCACTTCACCAGGACCGCCACCCCGGCAGACTGGCAACGCAACTGGCCGAAGGGTCGACCGACAGGCTGATCGCCGTGCGACCTGCCTGCCGGCCATGGCGTTCAGCCGCGCCGTGCCAGGCAGTTGGCGTAGAGGCTCACGGTGGCCGGCCAGTCGCTGAAGACGCCGATCACGCCGACATCCTGAACCAGCGCATCCAGGGTGATCAGCTTGTCGCCGTCGCGGCGGATCACGTCCTCCGTGGTCTGGTGATACCACTCGCCGCCGTCGGCCAGGGGGCCGGAGCGCTCGAGGGTCCAGGTGATCAGTTCGAGCCCCGCCTCGCTGGCGCGCTCGGCGTAGGTGGAAGGCACCAGGCGATGGTCGGCTTCGCCGAAGTCCGGGTTGGCGGCAAGCAGCATCCAGGTCGGCGGTGCCAGGATACGCACGCCACTCTCCGCCAGCTCTTCCATGCTCGGCGACCAGGTGTCGGGGGCGGTATGGTCGAAGCCTTCGTCGTCGTAGCGCCCGTCCAGATAGACCGCCTGCTCGCCGAACTCGGGTTCGTTCTCGATCCAGTAGCGCACGTCGGCAAGATTGAAGGACTGAGCGTAGACGTCCCCCGGGGAGACGTCGGCGGCCTTGTATTCGTCGATCATCTTCTGCGCATACGCCTCCTGGCTCATGCCGTTGAACGGCATCTCCACTTCGGGCGCCTTGAGTTCCGGCGTCATCTTCACGCCGAGCTCCTTGAACAGGGCGATGCTCTCGGCATGGCTCATCAGGGTGCCGCGCGTGGCGTAGAGGTCGCTGCGCCACGCCGGGTTGCCGTCCAGGTACGCCTCGAGGCTGCGCGCTTCCTGATCGGCGCCCTCCATGGTGCCGCGCAGCGTGCGGAACTCGGCCAGGGTGATGTCGCTGGTGCAGCAGCGGATTTCGGCGGCATTGGTCAGCTCGCCGCTGTCGGGGTCGGCCTCGGGAGGCACGCTGCACTTTGCTGCGAGCTCGGTCTCGACGATGTTGGTGGTGGTATGCAGGTCGCACTGGGAGTGGCGGCATACCAGCTCGTTGTCGCTGGTGAAGGTCACGTCGCACTCCATGATGCCCGCGCCGCCCTGGGCCCCGGCCAGGTACGATTCGAGGGTGTGCTCGGGAAACTGCAGCGGCGCGCCACGATGGGCGATGACGAGGTCCGAGGCCTGCCAGTCGGTGTGTCGCGCCGCGCATTCGAGCAGGTCGGCCTTGAGCTCGCGTTCGTGCTCGGTTTCGGTGCTCATGTCGTTGACCAGGAACAGCGGTCGCGGGCCGAGCGTGACCTGGCCGGCGGCTTCCACCAGGGCGTTGTCCCAAGCCGGGGCGGGCGCCTGGGCCAGTGCCGCACCGGCGGCCAGCAGGCCCAGGCAGGCCAGGGAGGGGAGTGTCTTGTTCATTGGGTGTCTCGCTCTTCTTCCTTGTTGGCGTGAGCCCCCGAGCGGCGCCAAGGGCCAGGTTTGAGCGTAGCCAGGCGAAGCGTAACGGGCTAGCGCTGCGTGACTGCCAGGCGTGCCGCCAGGGCGAGGAATCCCGCCGCAGACGCGCCGACGCCGTAGACGATAAACACCGCAAATGTCATCAGCATGAAGGCGAGGCTCAGCTCGAGCATTTGTCCCAGTGGAGGCGCGTCGGCCTCGACGAACTGCGGCAGGAAGGCGAGGAGGAGCAGGGTCAGCTTGGGATCGAGCAGCTTGAGCAGTTGGAACGCCATGGCGCTCGCCGTCGTGTGGCGGTCCTGACGTTCGAACGATCGACCCGAAGGGGGCGAAGACAGGTTGGCAAGATCAGTCCGGCTCGTGTCGGACCGCTGCGGCGCAGGCAGTGACCTGACTCTCGAGATAGTGCCGCAGTTCGAGATAGTGCCGCAGTGCCTCGTGAGCGGCCTGTAGTTGATTGGCCTGGAGTGCCCAGAAGCGCAGCACGTCGTCATCGTAGGATGGGGAAACGTGGTTCGGTGTCATGGGGTGGCCCTCCGGTAGGACTACACCACTAGCGTAGACGCTTCTTGCTGCAACGCAGCATGAAATTTGTAACCGAAACCGTGAAGGCCGCTTCCAATGCAAATCACCCCATCGGCACGACCGAGTGGGGTGATGATCAAGGGGGCGATGAGCGGGGCTTCGTCAGCGCTGCGGATGCTTCTCGAAAAGTTCGGCCTTGGCCTCGCGCATGACATCCTCGCAGGCCGCCTGATGGGCGAGTTGGGTCAGCAGGCTCTGGGTCACGGCGAAACCCTTGCCTAGGCAGGTGTCCACCTCTTCGCGGCTCAGGTGGGGAGTCACGTCGTAGTCGATCTTGATCGTTCTGCCACTTCCGTCCAGCTTGTCGGCGAGGCTGCGAATGAACCAGGCAAGGCGCTCGCGCCAGCCTCCAGTCTCTTCCATGCCTTCGTTGACGCTGAACGAGCACCGCCACTCAGGTTTGTAGACTCGCATGAGTACCTCCTGCACTGGCTTGAGTTAGGAATGATCGATCGTGATGTTCGGCTCCGCTTCTTCGACAGGACTACTCGCGCAGCATATCAAACTTGTACTGGACCTTCACGGACTGTGCTGCTTCGCTACGCTGATGCGTTTCGGTGAGTCGCCGCGAGGGGTAGCCCGGAGCGGCGTTCAAGTCTCCTATCGGCACAGCAGGCAAAAACCTGAGCGGTTTACGCAGCGAGGGGGCAAAAGCCAAGCGGGGCAGGGTAACCTTTCAGAGGGCTTCGGTAACCTTCAGAAGCTTGTCACAGGCGCACCAGCATCTTGCCTCGATTGGCCCCTTCGAAAAGCTTGAGGAAGGCATCGGGGGTGCGCTCAAGCCCCTCCTCGACGGTTTCCTCGTAGTCGATCTCGCCGCGGGCGACACGTGGGCCGACCTCCTCCAGGAAATGGGGGTATTCGGTCCAATGGTCGGAGACCACGAAGCCCTGCATGCGGGCGCGCTGGACCAGCAGGTTGGCCAGGTTGCCCGGGCCGCGGTCGGGTGCCTCGCTGTTGTAGCGCGAGATCAGCCCGCAGAGGGAAATGCAGGCGCCGACCTTCAAGTTGTCCAGCGCCGCCTCCAGGCACTCGCCGCCGACGTTCTCGAAGTAGACGTCGTAGCCCTCGGGGCAGGCCTCCTCGAGGTCGGCGGCGAGCTGCCGAGCCCCCTTGCCCCGGTAGCTCACCGCTGCAACATCGTGCTGTTCCAGCCATGCGAGCTTGTCCTCCGCGCCGGCGATGCCGACCACGGTGCCGCCCTTGGCCTTGGCCAGCTGCACGGCGAGCGACCCCACGGCGCCGCCGGCGGCGCTGACCAGCACGTTGTCGCCTTCGCGCAGGTTGGCGATGCGGTGGAGTCCCGTCCAGGCGGTCATCCCCGGCATGCCGAGCACGCCCAGGTAGGCCTGGTCGGGGACATCCATGTCGGGCAGGGGCTCGATCACGTCGCCCTTGAGCTGGGCGACATCGCGCCACCCCGCCATATGGCGCACCTTGTCGCCTGACTTGAAGCGGGCATGCCGAGACTCGACCACCTCGCCGATGGCGGCGCCCTCCATGGGGGCGTTCAGCTCGAACGGGGCGACATAGGTCTTGACGCCGCTCATGCGGCCCCGCATGTAGGGGTCTACCGAGAGCCAGCGGTTGCGAATGCGTACCTCGCCCTCTTCCAAGGCGGGCAGCGCCTGCTGACGAAGCTCAAACAGCTCTCTGGGCGGCGCCCCATTCGGGTAGTCGCGAAGGGTGAAATAACGTGACTGCATGTCGGCTCCTTGACGTGCGTGCATCCTGCCTGGCGGTCGTCGTCAGCGCGGCGGCCCCTGCTCGAAGAGTTCGGCCTTGGCGTCGCGCATCACATCTTCGCACGCCGCCTGCTGTGCCAGCTGGTTGAGCAGCGAGTGGGTGACCTCGAAGCCCTTGACCAGGCAGGTATCGATCTCCTCGGCGGTCACGGCGGGCTCGACATTGCACTCGATCGTCACCGTGCGGCCCTTGCCGTCGAGCCTGTCGGCCCAGCGTCGAACCCGCCAGGCGAGCCTGGTGCGCCAGCCGGCCGAGGCCCCGGCGGCTTCGTTCACGGTGAAGGTGCAGTGCCATTCCGGCTTGTAGATTTTCATACGAACCTCCCGTTCCGGCTGGGAACATCCCGCTGTCTCTCCTTGTTTACCGTGGGTAACGGTCGAGACGTCCATGCTTCCAGCATAGAAGCTTTAGCGGCCTGGGGCAGGTTAGCGAATGTGAAGGCTTGCTAAGGGAGCGCTGCGCGCCGCCATCCTCTCGCTGTCGGTCAGCCCGCGGTGAGCGAGTGCTTACGGGGGCGGATTGGACCGGGATCGCATCTCTGTCCATGGTTAGGGCACGGGTCAACCCACTGCCCAGGGATGGAATGGTGAACAAGGTCGCGCGACGAATCGTCATGGCGATGGGAGCGGCGCTGCTGCTATCGGCGGCGCTGGCGCTGTTCCTGGAGTCCGGCTGGTTTCGTGGTTGGCTGGAGGAGCAGGCCAGCGCACAACTGGAGCGTGAGGTGAGAATCGGCCATCACGCCATCGACTGGGGGCTGCCGCTGACCCTCCGGCTCGACGACGTGCGCGTGGCCAACGCGCCGTGGGCCGACGACCCCATGGCTCGCGTCCACGAGCTGACGGTGACGCTGGACGTGGGGGCCCTGCTGCAACGCGAGATCGAACTCGAGCGGGTCGCCATCGATGGGCCCGAAATGCTGCTGCAGCGCCGTGAGGACGGCACTACCAACATCGACGACCTGATCGACGAGGAGCCCACCGAGGAGCAGGAACTCGCGCTCTGGCCCGAGGCGTTCGTCGTCGAACGCGGCCGGCTGGGCTATCGCGATGCGGGACGGGACGTCGACCTCGAGATCGCCTTCGAAACCCCCGACGACCCTTCCGGCGAGAGCCCCGACGAGCTGCGCCTGGACCTCGACGGCGAAGGCCGCGCCCAGGGCGATCCGGTCGGCTTCCAGGGGCGGCTGCGCTTGGCGCCGGAGGCGCGACGTGGCGCCATCGAGGGGCTCCAGGGGCGTATCGGCGACAGCCGCCTGGAGGGACGCCTGGCGCTGGACCTGGGGCGCACGACGCCCTGGCTGGGCGCCGAACTGGAGGCCGATGCCCTCGACCTCGACCGCTGGGGGCTGTTCGAGGAGCGCGAGGCGGCCGGGGACGCACCGCAGCAGGCCGGTGCGCCGCCGGCGTGGGATCGCGGCGTCGCCCGGGCGCTGGAAGGCCTGGCGGCCTACGAGGCCGACCTCGACCTGGCGCTCGGGCGCCTGCGCTACGCCGGGCAGACCCTGCACGACCTGGCCGTCGAGGCGACCCTCGAAGCGGGGCGGCTCTCCATCGCGCGGCTGCAGGCGCTGCAGCAGCTCGACGAGGAACAGCCGCGGGCGCTGAATGCCCAGGGCTGGCTCGAGGTGGAGGAGCAGCGCCTGATGGCCGACCTGCAGGCGCAGCTCGACCGCATCGACCTGACCGCGGCGCTCGCCCCGTTCGGGCTCGGCCAGTTGGGGACGCTGGATGGCGACCTGAATACCCGCGTGGTCGACGGCGGGCTGCTGTTCGAGAATACCGCGCTGGACTACCGCGCTCCCCACTGGGGCCTGGCGCTCTCGTTCACCGCCGACTCCCATGCGCGGGAGGAGGGACAGCGAGTGCATCTGGTCGGCGAGGGCAGCTACGAGCAGGAGCCCTTCGCCTTCGACCTGCAGGTGGGGCCGCTGCTCGATCTGGCCCGGCCCGACAGGCCCTATCCCGTCGCCGGCGAGCTGGCCAGCGGCGATACCCGGCTGTGGATCGACGGCAGCGCGGTGCAGCCCTTCGCCTTGGAATCGCTGGAGGGCAGCGCCCGCCTCGAAGGGCCGAGCCCCGCGGAGCTGACCGAGCTGACCGGCATCAACCTGCCCGAACTGCCCCCCTATCGGGTCAGCGGTTACCTGAACTACCGGGACGACCGGCTCGACATCGACGAGCTCGACGGAAGCTTCGGCGACAGCGACGTGAGCGGCGAGGTGCACCTGCACTTCGGCGACAGGCCCAGGCTGCGGGCGACGCTGGCCTCGCGACAGCTGGAGGCGGACGACCTGCTGCCCATGCTGGGCATGTCGCCGGAGACCGGCGCGGACGAGACGGCCTCGGCCGAGCAGGAGCAGTGGGACGCGGAGGAGCGTCGCGCCGGGCGGCTGTTTCCCGACCGCGAGTGGAACCTCGAGGCGCTGCGCAACACCGACATCGTGCTCGACTATGAGGCCGGCAACGTGCAGGCCGAGCATGTCCCGTTCGAGGAGCTGTCGCTCGCCCTGGAGCTGGAGCAGGGGGTGATGCGGGTCGACCCGCTGCGGGTCGGGATCGGCGATGGCCAGCTCAGCGCTTCCTGGATGATGGACGCACGGCGCGCGGCACTGGAGGGCGACCTGCGGCTGGCCCTCGAGCAGGTCAACCTCAGCGCCCTGCTCGACGAGGCCGGCCTGCCCGAGGTGGCTCGCGACACCTTGGGGGTGATAGGCGGTCGCGGCGACTTCCGCTATCACGGACGTTCCATGCACGAAGTCATGGCCGGGCTCGATGGCGAGCTGGAGCTGGCCATGTCCCAGGGCTGGCTGGACATCATTGCCGCCGAACTGCTGCCGCTCAACGTGGCCAACGCGCTGGTGGCGGCGCTCGCCGGGGAGGATCAGGTCCAGCTGGAGTGCACCTACCTGCGTTTCGCCGCCGCCGACGGCCTGGCCGACCTGGACCAGTTCTTCATGGCCACCGAGATCGCCCACTTCGAGGGCGCCGGTGCCATCAACCTGGCCAGCGAGCGGATGGACCTGGCGTTCCAGGGACACAACCTGGAGCCCACCCTGTTCACCGGCAATTCGCCGGTGGAGCTGAAGGGAGCGCTGCGCGAACCGGAAGTGAACGTCATCACCGAGGAGCTGATGGCGCGTGGCGCGCTGTCGCTGCTGGGCGCCGTGGTTGCGCCGCCCCTGGCGATCCTGCCCTGGGTCGACCCGGGCGGCGGCGAGCAGGTCGGCATGGGCTGCGAGCAGGCGCTGGAGGAGTTCGAGGAGTGAGCCCCTGGCCAGGCTCATTCCCGCCCTCGGGCGCGTGACCGCTGGCATGGCACGCAGTGCGCCTCTTTAGTGGAATTCACCTTTAAACGCAACGGTGCGATACCCTGTGCCTGCTCTCTTCTGAGGTCGCCTGGGCCATCAGGGCATCGTTTATCGGGTGAGGTGTGAATGAACAGGCCAGAGCGGGTCCTGGTGGAGAACCAGCTTCTCCCGGACGAGGTTGATCCACCGAAAGGCACCCTCCGCCGGTTCTGGCGCGACCTCATGACATCCGGCGGTCGCACCGTCGAGAGCTGCCCCGACTTCTTGCGCATCATCCTGCTCAACCTGTTGCAGAGTGCCGGTGTCCTGGCCTGGGGCCTGTTCCTGCTGCTGATGCTGATCGGCATACTGGAGCCCACCCCGGCTCGCCTGTTCATCGATGCCCTGGGGCTGGTGATAGCCCTGGGGGTGATCATCGGCCTGCGCCGTGGCATGTCGGTCACGCTGGCGGCACAGGTGACCCATGCGTTCCTCTTCCTGGGCCTGCTGGGGCTATCGTTCACCCGGGCGCAGAACCCGCTGACGATGACCCTGCCGTTGGTCTATCCCGCCCTGGCCTTCCTGCTGCTCGACGACATTCGTCGCGGGCTCGCCGGGACCCTGCTGATGACGGCGGGGCTCAACATCCTGCTCTCCTCGGGCTTCGGTCCCCACCTGCGCGACAGCGGCATGCTGCTCGACGGTGCCTTGACCATTACCCTGGTGATGGTGTTCCAGGCCGCGGTCATGGCGCTCTACGTGCATCATCGCAAGCAGTCTATCGCCATGCTGCGGGCCGTCAGCGTGCAGCTCAACGAGCTGGCCAGCCACGACCCGTTGACGGGCCTCCACAACCGCCGCACCTTCATCGAGGTACTCGAACGCGAACTGGCGCGGCGCGACGACGACCCACGACAGCTGGCTTTCCTGCTGTTCGATGTCGATCGCTTCAAGGCTTACAACGACGCCTACGGGCATCCCCAGGGCGACGAACTGCTCAAGCGTCTCGCCGATACCACCTCGCGCGTCTTTTCCCGCGGTGAGGATGTGGTGTTTCGCCTCGGTGGCGAGGAGTTCGGTGTGGTGTTCCACACGGAAACCCCGCAGCAGGCCGCCGAAATGACCGACCGGTTGCTGGCCGCCGTGGAAGCCATGGGCGAGCCGGCTCCCGCTGGACCCCACGCCAGCGTCTCCGTCTCCGCCGGGCTCTATCTGGTGGCCAAGGGGCGCGACACCAATGCCAACCTGATCTACGGGCGAGCCGACCAGGCCCTCTATCGGGCCAAGGAAGTGGGCCGGGCGCGCTGGCTGCACGCCTCGCCGTGAGCCGGCCTAGCCCCCGGGGCCATACTCGAGGCAGCGCTCGGTCATGGCCGGCCCCTGCAGCAGCGCCCTGCTGAGGTCGCGCAGGGCGCTGCGCAGTCCCTCCTCCAGCACCGGGTGGTAGTAGGGCATCTCCAGCATGCGCTCCACGCCCATCTTCTGCTCCAGCGCCCAGGCCAGCAGGTGCGCGATATGCTCCACCCGCGGGCCGAACAGCTCGGCGCCGAGAAACTGGCCGGAACCGTGCTCGGCGTAGAGCCGCATCAGGCCCCGGTTCCGGCCCATCACCACCGCCCGCCCCTGGTCCTCGAAGCTGGCTCCGCCTTCGGCGACAGCCTCGCAGCCGAAGCGCCGGGCCGCTTCGTCGCGGCTCAGCCCCACCGTGGCCATCTGCGGGTCGGTGAAGACGATCGACAGCGGCGTGTTGCGTCGGCCGGCGCGGCGCTCGGGATAGCGGGCGGCGTTGTGCCCGGCGATCCGCCCCTGCTGGTTCGCCTCGTGCAGCAGCGGCAGCTCCTGATTGGCGTCGCCGGCGATGAACACATGGCTCGCGGCGTTCTCGTCGTCGGCGCGGCGGCACTGCATGGTGAAGCGGTTGTAGCGCGGCACGCCCTTGTCGTCCAGGGCCAGGCCGGCGTTGTGCAGGTCGAGTCGGTCGATATTGGGGCGCCGCCCGGTGGCGGCCAGCAGATAGTCGAAGCGCTCGGTCAGGCGACGCCCGCTGCCGCGCTCGAGGAAGGTGACGACGACCTGGTCGCCGTCGCGCTCGATGCCCTCGACCTTGGCCGCCGGGTCGAGGTAGAACTCGTCGCTGAAGGTGCGCTCGGCGTAGTCGCGCAACGCCGGGTCGCGGAACGGCCCGAGCGAACCGCTGTTGCCGAACAGGCGCAGCCGCACGCCCAGGCGAGCGAGCGCCTGGCCGAGTTCCAGGCCGACGATGCCGGGACCGAACACGGCCACCGAATCGGGTAGCGCTTCCCACTCGAACACGGCCTCGCTGTCGACCAGGCGATCGCCGGCGGGGGCGAAGGTCTTCGGCCAGTGGGGGCGTGAGCCGGTCGCGATGACGATGGCTCGAGCATGCAGGCGCAGGTCGTCGCCGACGCGCAGGGTATGGGGATCCTCGAAGCGGGCATGGCCCGAGAGGCGGTTGTCGGGCTCGATGCGCTGCATGGAGTCGAGCACGCTGGCGACGAAGGCGTCGCGGTGGCGCCTGACCCGGGCCATGACATCGCGGCCGTTGATCGCCACGCCTGTGGCCTCGATGCCGAAGCCGGCGGCCTCGCGGACCGTATGGGCCGACTCGGCGGCGGCGATCAGCAGCTTGGAAGGCATGCAGCCCACCCGAGCGCAGGTGGTACCGAGTTCGCCGCCCTCGATGAGGACGACCCGGTCACGGTACTGCCTGGCCACCTGCAAGGCACTCAGGCCGGCCGTGCCGGCCCCGATCACGGCGATGTCGACGTCTCGCTCCTGCATGGCTTGTCCCCCGGCGCATTGGCATGGCTCGAATGGCCCGCCATGCCTGAAGCCTAGACGCTAGGGGCAGGCAGCGGTCAATCCTGAAACGGCATCACGACTTGCGATTGTGAGCGGGCTTGTCCTTGCGGCTGGTCGAGGCCATTTTCTCCAGCTCCTTTTCGTCCATGGATTCGTACATCTGCTTCGATGCACCCTCGAGTTCGCTGACCTTCTTCTCGCCGCGCTTGGCGGCAAGGGCGGCACCGGCCGCCATCTGCTGGGCTTCCGATTTGGCAGGCATGGTCGGTCTCCTTCTCAACGATACGAAGTGCTTCCAGCGATTTGCTTGCCTACAGTCAACAAGCTAGACCGTGGTTCAGAAGCCTGCCGTTTCAGTATGTTACGAATATCTGGGAGGTGTAATAAGGAAAACGCCGTTCTCGAACCCGATGACCTGAAGTGCAAATGAAACATGCCTAAAGTACGTCTTCTCGATCTTCAAAATCGGCTTTGACGAGGTCCGGTTTGCATGATATTTGAAGATGAATATGGATAACTACAAAGCCCCTGGCGTGAGTGCAGTCGATTTCAAGGGACCACGATAAACGTCTCGAACAGTTCGTCGCATCCCGTGGGTGGGGAAGGGAGTCTCATGCGCCAGTTTGCCATTCAGGGCCGCTCCCAGGAGCCGGCCATCCAGTCCTCCCATGATGACGTCACGGGCCTCGCCACACGCCGCCACGCCGAGCAGCGACTGGCCTACCAGCTGGCACGTGCCGCCGAGCAGGGCACGAAGGTCGCCGTGCTGCACATCGACATCGATCGCCTGAAGGAGGTCAACCACTCGCTGGGCAGGCCCGTGGGCGATGCCTGCCTGCGCCGGGTTGCCCAGCGGGTCAGCGAGGTCGTCGATGTCCGGGGCAGCGTCAGCCGGCTCGACAGTGACGAGATGATGGCCGTGCTGCCCGACGTGGCCGGCATGGAGACGGTCGCGCCTGTCGTCGAACGGCTGCTGGAGCGCACCCGCCAGCCTATCGAGCTCTCCGGGCGCACCCTCTTTGCCAGTTGCTGTATCGGCGTGGCGCTGTACCCCGACCATGGCGGCACTGTCACCGAGCTGATGCGACACGCCAACCTGGCCCGGCGCAAGGCCCAGGCCAGGGGCAGCATGCGCCACTGCGTCTTCTCTCCCGACATGCTCGAGGATGGCCCCGACCGCGTGACGCTGCGCTGCGAGTTGCGCGATGCCTTGCCCCGGGGCGAGATGGCGCTGCGCTACCGCCCCGTGATCTGTGCCCGCAGTGGCCAGGTGGTGGCGGTGTCGGCCCAGCCGCGCTGGTGCTCGTCGCGCTTCGGCGTGCTCGAGGCGGGCCGCTGGTGGCCGGCCGCCCGAGACAACGACCAACTGCACGACATCTGCGCCTGGGTGCTGGCCAGGGCCTGCCGTCATGCTTGCTCCTGGTACGAGGCCGGCTCCGGGCTGCGCGTGGTGGTCGGCATGCCGGGCGAAGTCGTGGCGGGTGACATGCTGGCCGAGCGTGTCCGCGAGGTGCTCGCCGACAGCGGCCTGCCCCCGGGGCTGCTCGAGATCGAACTGACCGAGGGCGGGCTGATGCAGGATCCCGAGCACGCCTGCACGGTGCTCGAGCGGCTCAAGGCGGCGGGAGTGCAGCTCTCCATCGCTGGCTTCGGCAAGGGGCCCTCCATCCTCGGGCACCTGGGCCAGTTTCCCATCGACACCCTGAAGCTCGATGCGCTGTTCATCGACGACTGCCTCGACAACCCGCGTCGCCAGGCGGTCATTCGCTCGGTCATCGGCATGGCCCACGAGCTGGGGGTGCGCGTGGCGGCGAGCGAGATCGGGTCGCGCCAGCAGGCCGACTTCCTGCGCGAGCAGGGCTGCGATCTGCTGCAGGGCAGCCTGTGGTCGCGCATGGAGTACAGCGATCAAGCTCCTGAGGAGTAGCGCAGGCGTGCAGCATGAGGTTGCCGTCATGCCGCTTTGGCCTGACTATGGTCTCTGATCACCCCAGGAGAACACCATGCCCATCGTCACGATTCAGCAGTCCCCGCGCTCGGTGGAGATGAAGCGCGAACTGGCACGTCGTATCACGGATGCGTTCGTCACGACCTATGGCGTCCGGGAAGAGGCGGTACAGATCTTCTTCGCGGAAACCGACCACGAGAACTGGGCCAAGGCGGGCGAGCTGGCCTGCGATCGGAGCGGCGGACAGGGCTGAACACGAGGAGGCGACATGCGGCTGCAGCACGTTACCTGGCAGGAGGTCGAGGCCTACCTGCAGCGCGATACCGGCATCATCGTGCCGATCGGTTCCACCGAGCAGCACGGCCCCAACGGCCTGGTAGGGACCGACGCCATCTGCCCCGAGACGATCGCCTGGGAAATCGGCGAGCGTCATGGGGTGCTGGTGGCGCCGACCCAGAACCTGGGCATGGCGCAGCACCACCTGGCGTTTCCCGGCACCATCAGCCTGCGTCCCAGCACGCTGATGGCGGTGCTGCGGGACACGGTGCTCTCGCTCTCGCGACACGGCTTCACGCATGTGTTCTTCCTCAACGGCCACGGCGGCAACATCGCGTCGCTGAGTGCGGCCTTCGCCGAGATTTACGCCGAGCGCAGCCTGGGCGATGCGCCGCCGCCCGCCGGCGAGCTGCACCTGACCACCAACAACTGGTTCGCCGGCCCCCGGGTGCGCGAGCTGGCCGAATCGCTCTACGGCGATGCCGAGGGAACGCACGCCACCGCCTCGGAGGTCGCCCTCTCCTGGTTTGCCAGGCCCGAGGCGCAGAAACAGGTCGCCATGTCGCCGCGTATCGCCCCCCGCGGCAGTGCCCAGTGCGACGCCGACGAGTTTCGTCGTCGCTTCCCCGATGGCCGCATGGGATCCGACCCGTCGCTCGCCACCCGCGAGCATGGCGAGCGTTTCCTCGAAGCCGGCGTGGCCGACGTATGGGAGGCGTATCGGGCGTTTACCCGCTCCGGCTAGCGCTGCCAATTTCAGCGCTGCAGGCGCTCGTGATTCTCACCTCTTGTAGCGAGACGTTTTAGAGCAAAAAGTAACCCTTCTTGACGCTAATTTACTCTGGAAGCGTGCCTGATCGTGGCAACGAACCGGCGCGAATTGACAGGCCTCCCACGCGTACTATTTTGCGAGTGTCAGCCAAGTTTCGAGTCTCGATTGGACTGGTTGCATGGTGCCCCTTTTCGGGCAGTGATGACACAAGCGATACATGGAGGTGGCGAATGAGCGATACCCAAAGCCGCGCGAGTTCGGAAGCAAGCGCTGGCCACGAGAGTAACCGGCACGGCATCGACCCCGAGGAGATCCGCCACCAGGCGGAGGAGACCCGCGACGAGCTGCGCGAGGCGGCAAGAATGCAGGCCGAGAGCCTGCTGGATCGGCAGAAGGCGGCCGCCGCCGAGCAGGCCGAAAGGGTCTCCACGGTGCTGCACAAGATGGCCGATGAGTTCGAGCGTCAGGAGCAGCCCTACTTTTCCGGCTGCGTCAACGAACTGGCCAGGCGTTCCGACAGCTTTTCCCGCACCCTGCGCGAGCGCGACCTGGAAACCTTGGTCGAGCAGACCCGTCACTACACCCGCCAGCACCCGGCGCTGTTCATGGGTGGGGCGATCGCCGCTGGCTTCATGCTGTCGCGCTTCATGCGCAGCTCCAGCCGGAGCAGCGATGCCACCCGCCATTGAGTCGCGGCATCCAGGACGAAGGCGTCGGTTTTCGTCGAGCGATGCCTTGCCGAGAGTTGCAAAGGAGGCGACACCCTCATGGAAGCGGAAAACAGAATGCGTACGGGAGAGTCCTCGATAGGTTCTCTCTTCTCCAATCTGGCACGTGAAGTGTCCGCACTGGTGCGCAAGGAGACCGAACTCGCCAAGGCCGAAATGGGTGAGAAGACCAGCCAGGCGATGAGCGCCCTGGCGTCGATCGCCGTGGCCGGGGCGGTGCTCCTGTGCGGTTTCCTGGTGCTGCTCGCCGCAGCAGTCTTCGGGCTCAATACCGTGCTTCCTCCCGAAACCACCCCCTGGCTGTCGGCGCTCATCGTCGGCGGGGTCGTGACCCTGATCGGCTTCATCATGCTGCAGGCGGGGCGCAACAGGCTAAAGCAGGAAAACCTGATGCCGACGCGCACCATGGCTAGCCTGAGGCGCGACAAGGCATTGACCCAGGAGCATGAAGAGGCGGTCAAGGAGGAGTTGAGATGAGCCACCATGACCGGCGCACCTCGGACGAGATCGAACACGAGATTCATCAGACGCGCGCGCGGCTGGATGAGACCCTTCACGAGATCGAAGAGAAATTCTCTCCCCAAAGGCTTATGAATACGACCTACGACTACCTCCGCCACGGCGGTGCAGAAAGCGCTTTCTCCTCGCTGGGCAGGACGATCCGCGAGAACCCGCTACCCGTCATGGTGACCGGCATCGGCCTGGGCTGGCTGCTGCTGGCCCAGCGCAACCCTGACCCAGGCTACGATGACCCGGAGGCCTATGCGGGCGGCTACCCCGGGGCGACGCTGCCCGCCACGCGCATGCCCGACGGGGGCGATTGGGGGAGCGGCACCGTCAGCGGTGCCGGTACCACGACCCTGGGGCATGATCCCGCCGCGCTGGGCGCCACGCCGCAGCACGGATCCTCGGAGCATGGCCATGGCAGCGGCATGACGCAGAAGGCGCAGCAGATGGCCGGCAGCATGAAGGAGCGTGCACAGCACATGGGCAGCCAGGTACGAGACCGCGCCCATCACGTCAGCGATCAGGTGCGGGACCGCGCCCAGCACATGAGCGGACAGGTGCGCGATCGTACCTCACGGCTGCGGGAACGCCAGAGCGCCTCCCTGCAGGGGGTCAGCCATCGCGCCCGCGATGCCGGCGCCCAGACCAGCCACTTCGTCCAGGACCACCCCCTGGTGGCCGGCGCCCTCGGGGTCGCTATGGGGGCCGTGCTCGGCAGCCTGTTGTCGCCGACGCGCGCCGAGCAACGCCACCTGGGCGAAATGCGCGACCGGGCCCTGCAGCGTGCCGAGGAAGCGGGGCGGGAGCAGCTCGAACGGGCCGAGGAGAAGGTCCATGACACTGCGGAGAGGCTGAAGGAGGAGGCGCGTGCGGCGCAGTCGTCGAACTCGTCGAGTTACGTGGAGAACCCCTCGAGCGAGCAGCGCTATGCCAAGGCCGGCTCGACCACGCCCGGCGCCGGCGCGAATTCCGCACGGGACTCGGCGGCAGGGAAGGGCGGTACCGGCACCGGCGGCACGACGAGCGGCACGGGGGCGGGGACAACTGGCTCGCCGACACCGGGCGTCTCCGGCTCGAAACCCGGCGATGGCGGTTCCACGCCGCCACGTGGTGCCTGACAGGTCCGGTTGGTAAGCCCAATGTGACGAACCCGCGCCGCGCCCGATCGGGCGTGGCGCGGTGGTGTATGCTAGGCGTCGACTTCGGCGTTGTGGAACACGTTCTGCACGTCGTCCAGGTCGTTGAGCGCATCGACCAGTTTCTCGAACATGGCGACGTCATCGCCCTCGATCGGGGTCGTGGTCTGGGGCACGAACTGGATCTCGTCGACCTCGAACTCGATCTCGCCGAAGGCATCGATCAGCGCCTGCTTGGCCTTGGCATACTCGGTGTGCGGGGCGAAGACGGTGATGCGACCCTCCTCCTTCTCGATGTCGGTGACGTCGACATCGGCCTCCATCAAGGCCTCCAGTGCGGCTTCCTCGTCGCTGCCGGCGAAGGCGAGGATGGCGCAGTGGTCGAACATGTGGCTGACGCTGCCCGGGGTGCCGAGCTTGCTCTTGGCCTTGTTGAAGCAGGCGCGCACGTCGCCGAAGGTGCGGTTGGGGTTGTCGGTCAGGCAGTCGACGATGATCATGCAGTTGCCCGGACCGAAACCCTCGTAGCGGGCCGGGGAGTAGTCCTCGCCGCCCACGCCGCTGGCCTTGTCCAGCGCCTTCTCGATCACGTGGCTGGGCACCTGGTCCTTCTTGGCACGCTCGATCAGGCCGCGCAGCGTCAGGTTGCCGTTGGGGTCGGTGCCGCCCTGCTTGGCGCAGACGTAGATCTCGCGACCGTACTTGCTGTACACCTTGGTCTTGGCGGCGGCCGTCTTGGCCATGGATTCCTTGCGGTTCTGAAAGGCCCTGCCCATAACGTTGTCCTGTTGCATCGGATACGAGGCTGGATTCTACGAAACCGGCCTGCCCTGGAACAGCCCTATTTCGCCTCGGCGACGGCTGACAGGAGGTGGGTCATGACTACACTGCTGTGAGACCCCACGTTGCGGAGCCGCGCCATGGATCACCACCAGTACCGCCACGCCCTGGCGGCACGGCTCGAGGCCAGCGAGCTGGCCTTTCCCGCCGGCGAGTTCGACGCCCGCCTGGCCCGCGTGCGCGGCGCCATGCAGGAGGCCGGGCTGGATGCCCTGATGCTGACGGACCCCGCCGACATCTACTACCTGACCGGCTACAACACCTTCGAGGTGTCGGTGCACACCTGCCTCGTCTGCTCGGCCGAGCGGCTGGTGCTGCAGGTGCCCTCCATCGAGACCGGGCCGGCGGTGGTCACCGCGCGCGTCGACGAGCTGCTCGGCTATCGCTGGGAGGGCATCGGCGAGGTGATCGACCCACTGGCCGAGACGCTCGCCCCCTATCGCGCCATCGGCCTGGACCTGTTCGGCGCGGGGCTGCGCCACGGCGTGCTGCGCGAGCTCCAGGCGCGCCTGGGCAGCGAGCGCTTCCGCGACGATGGCGGCGAGCTGCTCGATCGCATCCGTCTCGTCAAGAGCGAGGCGGAGCTCGCCTGCCTGCGCGAGAGCGCCCGGATCACCTCGCTGGGGCTCAAGGCGGCCACGCGGGTGATTGCCGCCGGCATGGCGGACAGCGACGTGGCGGCGGAGGGCGCGCGGGCCATGCTGGCGGCCGGCAGCGAATTCATGAGCATGCAGCCCATCGTCACCACCGGCCGGCGCATCAGCGTGATCCACATGAACCATCAGCGCCATCGCATCGCCCCGGACGAGCCGGTCTTCCTGGAGTTCGGCGCCGCCTATCGACGCTACACCGCGCCGATGATGAAGACGGTCGTGGCGGGGCGCGCCACGCCGCCGATGCTGGTGCTGCGCGACGTGTGTCGCGACCTGTACGAGGCCCTGGTCGCGACGATGCGCCCCGGCAATGTCTTCGACGATGCCGCCCGGGCCGCCGAGGCCGTGCTCGAGCCCCATGCCGGGCGGGTGTTCTTCTCCGGCGTGTTCGGCTACGCCGTGGGCGCCCAGTTCCCGCCCAGCTGGGTCGAGGGCAGCGGCTACATCGCCCGCGGGCAGCAGCGCGAGTTCGAGGCCGATATGGTCTTCCACCTGCCGCTCTGCCTGCGCGTGCCGGGAGTGTGGGGCGTCGGGCTCAGCGATACCGTGCGGGTCACGCCCAAGGGGGCCGAGCCGCTGACCGACAACGACTGGCAGCTGGCCGAAACCGCTGCCTCCTGAGCAGGCGAGCCGAAGTCGAAGGGGAGGAGGAGGCCTGGCCCGCACTGGCGGGCCAGGCGGGTCAGGCGGAACGGGCCAGCATCATCGGGACGATATTCTGGTTCACGCGGAACAGGTTATCGGGATCGTACTGCTGCTTGAGCTGCTGTAGCCGGAGGTAGTTCTGCGCATAGGCGCTGTCGATACGGTCGTCCTCATCCTCGGTGAAGAAATTGACGTAGCCGCCACCGGTGGCAAACGGTGCGGTGTCGCGAAACACTTGCCGCGCCCAATCGCGAACGACGTCATCCTGCCCCGGGTCCTGCCAGCGACCATGCACGTTCATCACGAAATTGGCGTTGCGCCCGGCATAGGCGGTAGCGGTTTCGTCCACATCGCCCATGGCACCCCCCAATTGGGCGATGAAGGTCTCGCACTCGGGACCGGGTAGCGTTGCCGCTCCCTGGATCACGGCGTCGATCAGGCCGTCGCTGACCTCGACGAAGTTGTGGGACTTCCAGTAGTTCCTGGCGCCCGGTGCCAGCAGCGGGTCGAATGCGGTCTGGAACCCGGCGTAGGGCTGGGGACCAAGCATGCTGCCGAGCGGGTCGCCGAAGCCGAGCACCTCCGTGGCCAGCCGCTCGCCCGTGGCGATATCGCCGTGGTGCAGCAGGGCGAACACCACGACTTCCTTGCCGTGCACCGACTCGGGCAGGAAGGGCAGGGGAGGCGCCTGACGCAGTACCGTCCATATGCTGAAGTCGCGGGGAGCGGTGGCGGCAAAGTCGCGCCAGGCCTGAAGCACTTGCTTGGCCTGGGCGAAAGGGTACACGACCAGGCCGGCATAGACCTCGGGCCCCACGGGGTGCAGCTGGAACTCGAAGGAAGTGACTACGCCGAAGTTGCCACCGCCACCGCGAATGGCCCAGAACAGCTCTGGCTCCTGAGTGGCCGAGACGACGCGCAATTCGCCATCGGCGGTCACGATATCGGCGGAGAGCAGATTGTCTGCGGTCAGGCCATGTTGGCGCGTCAACCAACCGAAACCGCCGCCCAGGCACAGGCCGGCCACGCCGGTGGTGGAATTGATCCCGAGAGGCGTGGCCAGGCCGAAGGCCTGGGTTTCATGGTCGACATCACCCAGCAAGGCCCCCGCACCAACACGTGCGGTACGCTGGCCGGGGTCGACCCGTACATGGCGCATCGGAGAGAGGTCGATCGTCAGGGCGCCATCGGCGATGGCGTTGCCGGCAATGTGGTGGCCGCCACCGCGCACGCTGAGCAGCATGCGGTGCTGGTAGGCAAAATCGACCGCATGGCGCACATCCTGGGTACCCAGGCAGCGGGCAATGAGGGCGGGGTGGCGATCGACCATGCCATTCCAGACGCGGCGAGCCGGCTCGTATTCGCTATCCTCAGCGGTTAGCACGCCGCCACGGATGTGCTGGGAAAACGCTTCGACCTGCTCGGAGGATAGCGAGGCCAGATCGCCGTCCAGGCTACGGTAGGTCAGGGGTTGCATGGTGCTTCTCCTTGCTTGCGTCTGCAGTTGTCGTGAATGTTGTTGTGGCGTAACTCAGTATCGAAGCTTGTCAAACCGAGTGACTGACCGGAACTCCAGACGAATTGCCCCGGAATCCGATTCCGACATGGCGATTGACGACAGCGTCCACGATACTGCTTCAGACAGGGCGCGCGCTGACATCTGATCGGCGCTGGGCGGGGCAGCCATGAGCCAGGACACGCTGTCGGTCGTTCTACGCTGCGTACGATTGCGCGGTGCGGTGTTCTATCACGTCGAAGGCGATGCGCGATGGGTCAGCGAATCCCCCTCGGCAATGGAAATCGCCGACCTGATCATGCCGGGCGTCGAGCACGTGATGGCCTATCATGTGCTGACTCAGGGAAGTTGCTGGGCATCGGTCGTCGACGAGCCTCCGGTGGCCTTGCACCAGGGGGACGTGGTGATCTTTCCGCGTGGTGATCCGCATGTGATGTCGAGCGAGCCCGGCATGCGCGGCCAGGTGGATCTCAGTCCTTACGCTCCTCCGCGCCCCGAGCAATTACCCTATTTCGCCAGCCAGCGCGGCAGCTCGATGCGGATGTCGCGCCTGGATCCCGAGCAGGAACGGCATAGCGCTACCCTGGTGTGTGGCTTCTTCGGCTGCGATGCCAATCCCTTCAACCCCCTGCTGGACAGCTTGCCGCACCTGCTGCATGTGCCTGCGAGGCAGGAGGACGACGATTGGATCGCCCACTTCATTCGCTTCGCCCTGGCCGAATCGATCCACAAGCGACCGGGAGGCGAAGCGCTGCTCGAGCGACTCAGCGAGGCCATGTTCGTCGAGCTGGTGCGCCGATATCTGGAAACGATGCCGGAAGGTCAGTCGACCTGGCTGGCCGGCCTGCAGGATCGACACGTCGGCCGCGCTCTGGCACTGCTGCACCAGCGACCGGGCGATGCCTGGACGATCGACAAGCTGGCTGCTCATACCGGGTTGTCGCGTTCGGCACTGCACGAGCGTTTCGCTCGATTTACCGGACACGCCCCGATGCACTACCTTGCCAAATGGCGCATGCAGGTCGCCGCTGGGTTGTTGCGCCAGACCCGCGCCTCGGTGGCATCGATTGCCCTCGAGGTCGGCTATGAATCGGAAGCGGCCTTCAGTCGGGCATTCCGGCGTGAAACCAGCTTGCCCCCGGCGACCTGGCGGCGACGACAAACCCGGCCCATGCAATGACAGCTACTATACTGGAGATGCACGAGGCCAAGCCTTCACGGCTTCCTTCAACTCAGTTGCCACGAGAGACGTTGCCACGAAACAAGGAGGGTGCCATGACCCTGACCGTAACGGCGACCTATCACGACCTGATGAAGGCCACCAACGCCTACGATGAGCTGATCTCCGAAGGGTTCCCGCGCGAAAAGCTCTATCTCGACAAGGAGGCGCACCAGGTCAAGGTGCTCGTGCCGGACGAATCGAAGCCAGAAGCGGAAAAGATTCTCGGCCGGCATCAGCCGGACGACCTCTGGGCCCGGCCCTACGAAGCCCATTGACCCGCGTCGCCGCCGCCGCTGCGGCCTAGCGCATCGCCTGGTCGTCGAGCGCGGTGGCGCGGCGATAGGCCTCGCGATTGCTGACGCGTGCCCAGTAGTCGGCGAAGGCGGGACAGGACTCCAGGCTGCCGTACTGCAGCCCCCAGCCAATGTGCGAGCCGAGGTAGACGTCGGCAGCGCTGAAGCGCGGACCGGCAATGAACTCGTGTGCGCTGACGGCGACCTCGAGCGTCTCCAGCACCGCCTCGATGCTGCCGTAGCCCACTCTGCCCTGCTGCGTGATGTTGGGTTCCATGCCCAGGTCGCGATCGGTGATGGCTGCCTCCAGAGGGCCGGCGGCGAAGAACAGCCAGCGATAGTAGGCACCGCGCTCGGCCAGCGGCGGGGCAAGGCCGGCCTGGGGAAAGGCATCGGCCAGGTAGGCGCAGATGGCGGCGCACTCGGTCACGATCGTCTCGCCGTGGCGGACCACCGGCACCTTGCCCATCGGGTTGATGGCCAGGTACTGGGGCGACTTCATGGGCGGACCGAACTCGACGACCTCGGTGTCATAGCGCGCACCTGTCTCTTCCAGCATCCAGCGGGCGATGCGCCCACGCGACATGGGGTGGGTATAGAGGACGAGGGGTTCGGGCATGGCAGCTCTCTCCGTGGGCTGCCACCAAGATAGCAGCTCCTGAAGGAAACGTAGCCGAGCGGTTAACGAACGGTTAAACGGTGTGCAGCATCAGGCCCGACGCCGCCGCGGCGCTTCAGTCGGGGTCGAGCAGGCGCGGCCCCGACCCCTCGGCGGCCAGTTCGTCCTGGGGGTTGCGCAGCGGGCAATCCTCCATCGACAGGCAGCCGCAGCCGATGCAGTGGTCGAGCTGGTCGCGCAACTGGGTGAGGCGGCGGATCCGCTCGTCCAGGGCGTGGCGCCAATTCGTCGACAGCCGCTTCCAGTCGGCGGCGGTGGGCGCTCGGAAGTCCGGCAGGTCCGCGAAGGCGGTACGGATTTCGGCCAGGGGGATGCCGGTCCGCTGGGCGACCTTGATGATCGCCACGCGGCGCAGCACGTCGCGGGAGAAGCGGCGCTGGTTGCCGGCGTTGCGGCGACTCTTGATCAGCCCCTTGGCCTCGTAGAAGTGAATGGCGGAAACTGCCAGGCCGCTGCGCTTGGCGACTTCGCCGACGCTGAGGTCGCGCTGAAGATGAGCCGGCATCTTGCCTCTCCCGGGTTTTGGCTGGGGAGACGGTTTTAGCGTTTTGCCAGGCGTCTGACAAGTCATGCCACCTTTCCTTGTAGAATGGAGTTATATATAAAAGAGCTTGATGGCTGAAATCACCAAGTTTGATTTTGCATTGCTCGGCAAGGCTCGTATGGTGTTCAGCTCGCCGCTCCTGTATTTTTTCGTACCCCTCCTTGACCTCAATTTAAGTTTAGGTTTTAGCCTGCTCCCTGTCAGCAACTCTGGAACATGACCGGGAGTTCCAGAATCGCTGCTTCCTAAGTTTCCTTGACGATGGAGTTGTCATGTTCCGTTATTTCGAAACACTGGTGGATCCCTACCCCTTGGGGCAGACCGGGACACCGCCGCGGGGGCTCGCCGCTTTCATCCTGCACTTCTCGCGCCCGCTGCTGCCGTTGCTGGCGGCGCTGGCGCTGTGCACGGCGCTGGTCTCTGCCGCCGAGGTGGTGTTCTTCAGCTACATGGGCGACCTGGTGGACTGGCTCTCGAACGCCGAGCGCGAGGGTTTCTTCGCCGAGTACGGCTGGCGCCTGGCCGGCATGGCGGCCCTGGTGGCGGTCGGCCTGCCGCTGCTGACCCTGTTGCAGTCGCTGGTGATGCATCAGGGCATCTTCGGCAACTACCCCATGATCGGCCGCTGGCTGGCGCACCGGCACATGCTCAGCCAGAGCCTGGCCTTCTATCAGGACGAGTTCGCCGGGCGCGTCTCGCAGAAGGTGATGCAGACGGCCCTGGCGATTCGCGAGACGGTCACCAAGCTGCTCGACCTGATGGTCTACGTGGTGGTCTATTTCGCCGGCGCCATGCTGCTGATGGGCCAGGCCGAGCCCTGGCTGATGCTGCCGCTGGTGGTGTGGCTGGCCGGCTACGTGGCGATCCTGCGCTACTTCGTGCCGCGGCTGCGGCGGGTCTCCATGGAGCAGGCCGACGCCCGCGCGGTCATGACCGGGCGCATCGTCGACAGCTACAGCAACATCCAGACCATCAAGCTGTTCGCCGACACCCGGCGCGAGCAGGCCTACGCCCGCGAGGCCATGGAGCAGTTCATGACCACCGTGCATCGGCAGATGCGCCTGGCCACGGGGCTCACCGTGAGCCTGACGCTGCTCAACTCGCTGCTGCTGGCCGGGGTGGCGGCGGTGGCCATCGGCGCCTGGTACCTGGAGGCCGTGTCACTCGGCATCATCGCCGTGGCCATCGCCCTGGTGATGCGCATACGCTTCATGTCCAACTGGATCCTGTGGGAAGTGGCGGGGCTGTTCGAGAACGTCGGCACGGTGCAGGACGGCATCAACACCATCGCCCGCGAACCGGCGGTCAAGGACGCGCCCGGTGCCGGCGAGCTCGAGGTGCCTCACGGCGAGATCCGCTTCGAGGCGTTGCGTTTCGGCTACGCTCGCCCCGACGGCGAGACCAAACGGGTCTTCGATGGCCTCACGCTGAGCGTCGCCCCGGGCGAGAAGGTCGGGCTGATCGGCCGTTCGGGAGCGGGCAAGTCGACCCTGGCCAACCTGCTGCTGCGCTTCTACGACCTCGAGGGCGGGCGCATCCTGATCGACGGCCAGGACATCTCCCGGGTCACCCAGGAGTCGTTGCGCCGCAAGATCGGCATGGTCACCCAGGACACCTCGCTGCTGCATCGCTCGGTGCGTGACAATATCCGCTACGGCAGCCCCGACGCCAGCGAGGAGGAGATCTTCGATGCGGTGCGCCGCGCCCACGCCGACACCTTCATCGACGAGCTGGTGGATCTCGAGGGTCGCCGTGGCCTGGATGCGCACGTCGGCGAGCGTGGGGTCAAGCTCTCCGGCGGTCAGCGCCAGCGCATCGCGATCGCCCGGGTACTGCTCAAGAACGCACCGATCCTGGTACTCGACGAAGCCACCTCGGCGCTCGACTCCGAAGTCGAGGCGGCGATCCAGGAGCAGCTCTATACCCTGATGGAGGGCAAGTCGGTGATCGCCATCGCCCACCGGCTCTCCACCATCGCCATGCTCGACCGGCTAGTGGTCATCGACGAGGGGGAGATCGTCGAGAGCGGCACCCACCGCGAGCTGCTGGCGCGCGACGGCCTCTACGCCTCGCTGTGGCGGCGCCAGTCGGGCGGCTTCCTGGGGCTGGACCTCGACGAGGACGCCGAGCGCCGCGACCGGGCGCTCGGCGTGGAGTCGTGACCTAGGCCAGGGCCTGTTCGGCTTCGCCGCGAGGCTCGACGGCTTGCGCCGCTGGCTGCCACGGTTCGGGCGCCGACAGGCTCTCGATCCGCATGCTCTCGACGACGAAGTCGACGAAGGTGCGCACCTTGGGCGAGATGAGCTGCCCGCCGGGGAAGACCGCGTTGAGCTCCACCTCGGGGCCTTCCCAGCCTTCGAGGATGCGCCGCGGTCGCGTGGCTTCCGCCGCGAGGCAGACAACGAACTCGTTGGCGAGCATGATGCCCTGGCCGTCCTCGAGCATGCCACGCAGGGCGAAGGGATCGTTGGCGATGGCGATCGGGTCGACCTCGACCTCGACGCTTTCCTGGCTCGCGCTGTTGCGCAGTTGCCAGACATGGCGCTGGCCGCGCTGGTCCATGGCCTTGGCCAGCACCGGGTGGGACGCCAGGTCGGATGGGGTCCGTGGCTCGCCATGCCGAGCGAGGTACGTCTCGCTGGCGTAGACGAACGAGCGAAAGCGGGCCAATGGGCGTGCCACCAGGCTGGAGTCCGGCAGCGGGCCGACGCGCAGGGCGACGTCGATCTGGTTGGCCACCAGGTCGAGGCGTTCGTTGGAGAGCACCAGCTCGATACGCACCTGGGGGTGCAGCTGGCGGAAATCCCGTATCAGCACCGAGGTGAACTCGGTGCACATGGTGAAGGGGGCCGTGACGCGCAGCCAGCCTCGGGGGCTCTCCTCGAGGTGGTGCACCGCCTTTTCCGCCTCGCCCAGGTCGCGGGCGATGCGATTGCAGTAATCGAAGTAGATCGAGCCGGCTTCGGTGAGGCTCAGCTTGCGGGTAGTGCGGTTCAGCAACCGCGCCCCGAGGCGCCGCTCGAGATCCTGCACCTTGCGACTGACGGTGGTCTTGGAGAGACGAAGTTGCTTTGCGGCGGAGATGAAGCTGCCCTGCTCCACGACCTTGGCGAAGATCAGGGCGTCGTTGAGATCTTGCAGCATGGTCTTTTTGTCCTGTGCCGTGCATGCAATGCCAGGGGGAGGGAAACATTGCAGAGCAGAAGAAGACGAGAGCGGCTGCACGGAGACTGTCCCGCCAATGGGACAGTATTTCCCTTTTGACCCGACTAATCAAGTGACCGGTAACACTATATGGTGGCGTTCGGCAAAGTTTGCAGTTGTCGATTTATCACGCCGGCGAACGACATTAATAAGTGATTAGGGGAAAAGGATTAAGAAAAATGAGCCGAAAGACGAGAGTTGCTGGCCGGAACGAATAACGACACTGCCAACTGCTGTTTGTATCGGGAGAAAAGAGACAATGAACGTCCACAAGATGTTCGCGAAACGCGAAGGTCGGCGAATGCTCATGGTTACCGCCATGGTCGCCGGGCTCGTCGTGATGACGGGATGCGATAGCCTGGCCGACACCCAGGAGAATGCCGAGCAGGGGCCGCCGCCGCCCCAGGTCAGCGTGGCCCAGGTGCTGGTCGAGGACGTGCAGCTGTGGGATGACTTCACCGGCCGCATCGAGGCGGTGGAAACGGTCGACCTGCGCCCGCGCGTGTCGGGTTACATCGACAGCATTCACTACGCCGAGGGCCAGGAGGTGGAGAAGGGGGACGTGCTGTTCACCATCGACCCGCGCCCCTACCGCGCCGAGCTGGAACGGGCCGAGGCCGAGCTGCGGCGGGCCCAGGCGCGCGCCGAGCTGGCGCGCAGCGAAGCCGCCCGGGCCGAGGCGCTGGCCCAGAGCCGCTCGATCTCCCGCGAGGAGCTGGACCAGCGACGCGCGGCGGCGGCCACCGCCGAGGCCGACATCCTCGCCGCCCAGGCCATCGCCGAGACCGCCCGGCTCAACATGGAGTTTACCGAGGTGCGTGCGCCCATCGGCGGGCGCGCCGGCCGGGCGCTGGTCACGCCGGGCAACCTGGTCTCGGATGCCACGCCGCTGACCCGCATCGTCGCCCTGGACCGCGTCCACGTGCACTTCCACAGCGACGAGCTGGCCTACCTGCACTACGACGCCATGGCGCGCAACGGCAGCCAGGCCAGCTTTCGCGATGGCGGCATCCCGGTACGGGTGGGGCTGGCCAACGACCAGGGCTACCCCTATCGCGGCGAGGTCGACTTCGTCGACAACCGTCTCGATGCCGAGGCCGGCACCATCCTGACCCGAGCGGTGCTCGACAACAGCGAGGGCCGCTTCGCCCCCGGCATGTACGCCCGCGTCCAGCTGCTGGCGGGCAGCGCCGAGGACACCCTGCTGATCGACGACAAGGCGGTGCTCACCGACCAGGACCGCAAGTACGTCTACGTGGTCGACGACGAGGGGCGGGCCATGCGTCGCGACGTGCAGCTCGGCCGCATGGTCGACGGGCTGCGGGTGGTGACCGAGGGCCTCGAGCCGACCGACCAGGTGGTGGTGAGCGGCGCCCAGCGGATCTTCTTCCCGGGCATGCCGGTGGCGGCGGAGAGCGTCGACATGCGCGGGGCCGACACGGCCTCCGGCGAGTACGCCGCGATGCGCTGAGCCCCGCGACTCCAGCCATCACCACAACCCCTGAACGTTATTCCTGGGGCGGGCCCGTACCCGCCCCGGACGGGAGTCCCTGTCATGAATTTCGCCAAGTTCTTCGTCGATCGGCCGATCTTCGCCGCGGTGCTGTCGATCCTGATCTTCATTGCCGGCGCGATCACCATCCCGCTGCTGCCGGTCAGCGAATATCCCGACGTGGTGCCGCCGACCGTCCAGGTGCGCGCGGTCTATCCCGGTGCCAACCCCCGGGAGATCGCCGAGACGGTGGCCACGCCGCTGGAGGAGGCCATCACCGGGGTCGAGGACATGATGTACATGAAGTCGGTGGCCGGTTCCGACGGCGTGCTGGCGATGACGCTGACCTTTCGCCCCGGCACCGACCCCGACGAGGCCCAGGTGCAGGTGCAGAACCGGGTCAGCCAGGCGCTGGCGCGGCTGCCCGAGGCGGTGCGTCGCCAGGGCGTGACCACCGACAAGCAGTCGCCCGACCTGACCATGGTGCCGCAGCTGATCTCGCCCGACGGGCGCTACGACAGCACCTACCTGCGCAACTACGCGGCGCTGCACGTGCGCGACGAGCTGGCGCGGCTGCCCGGCGTGGGCCAGGCGATGCTGTTTGGCGCCGGCGACTACGCCATGCGGGTGTGGATCGACCCCGACCGTGCCGCCGCCCGCGGGCTTACCGCCGGCGACATCATCGCCGCGATCCGTGAGCAGAACGTGCAGGTCTCGGCGGGCCAGCTCGGCGCGCCGCCGACCCCGACCACCTCGGACTTCCTCATCTCGATCAACGCCCAGGGGCGCCTGACCACCGAGGAGGAGTTCGGCGAGATCGTGGTCAAGGCCGGCAGCGACGGGCAGATCACCTACCTCTCCGACGTGGCCCGCATCGAACTCGGTGCCGCCGAGTATTCGCTGCGGGCGCTGCTCGACAACCAGCAGGCGGTGGCCATCGGTATCTTCCAGGCGCCCGGTTCCAACGCCATCGCGCTCTCAGACGCGGTGCGCGACAAGATGGAGGAACTCTCCCAGCGTTTCCCGGAGGGGGTGGAGTACGAGATTGTCTACGACCCCACGGTGTTCGTGCGCGACTCGATCACGTCGGTGATCAAGACCCTGCTCGAGGCGGTGCTGCTGGTGGTGCTGGTGGTGACGCTGTTCCTGCAGACCTGGCGCGCCTCGGTGATCCCGCTGCTGGCGGTGCCGGTGTCGATCGTCGGCACCTTCGCCGTGCTCTACCTGCTCGGCTTCTCGATCAACACCCTGACCCTGTTCGGCCTGGTACTGGCGATCGGCATCGTGGTCGACGACGCCATCGTGGTGGTGGAGAACGTCGAGCGCAACATCGAGGAGGGGCTCGCGCCGCTGGCGGCGGCACACCAGGCCATGCGCGAGGTGAGCGGGCCGATCGTCGCCATCTCGGTGGTGCTGTGCGCGGTATTCGTGCCGATGGCCTTCCTCGAGGGCGTCACCGGCCAGTTCTATCGCCAGTTCGCGGTGACCATCGCCATCTCCACGGTGATCTCGGCGATCAACTCCCTGACGCTGTCGCCGGCGCTGGCGGCGATGCTGCTCAAGCCCCACGATGCGCCCAAGGATCGCCTGTCGCGACTGATCGATTTCCTGTTCGGCTGGCTGTTCCGTCCCTTCAACCGCTTCTTCAACGCCAGCTCCCGGGGCTACCAGCGCGGCGTGGCGCGCAGCCTGCGCCGCCGCGGTGCGGTATTCGCCGTCTATGCGCTGCTGCTGGCGGGCACGGGGGTGATGTTCCAACTGGTGCCGGGGGGCTTCATTCCCACCCAGGACAAGATGTACCTGATCGGCGGCGCCAAGCTGCCCGAGGGGGCCTCGCTCGACCGTACCGAGGCGGTGATCCAGCGCATGACCGACCTGGCGCTGGAAACCGAAGGGGTGAGTTCGGCGGTGGCCTTCCCCGGGCTCAACCCGCTGCAGTTCACCAACACGCCCAACACCGGCACGGTGTTCTTCGGCCTCGACCCGTTCGAGTCGCGCTCGCGCAGCGCCGAGGAGATCGTCGGCGAGCTCAACGGCAAGTTCGGTGCCATGCAGGAGGCGTTCAGCTTCGCCTTCACCCCGCCGGCGATCCTCGGCATCGGCTCCGGCTCGGGCTTCTCGCTGTTCATCCAGGACCGCGCCGGGCTGGGCTACGGCGAGCTGCAGCAGGCCGTGGACGGCTTCAGCGGCGCGCTGATGGAGGCGCCGGGCATGGGCTTCCCGATCACCTCCTATCAGTCCAACGTGCCGCAGCTCGACCTGCACGTCGATCGGGTCAAGGCCAAGAGCCAGGGCGTGGCGTTGACCGACCTGTTCGAGACGTTGCAGGTCTACCTCGGCTCGGTCTACGTCAACGACTTCAACCGCTTCGGTCGCACCTGGCAGGTGATGGCCCAGGCCGACGGCGACTACCGCCTGGACGTGGAGAACATCAACCGCCTGCGCACTCGCAACGCCTACGGCGAGATGGTGCCGATCGGCAGCATGATCCGGGTCGACCGGACCTTCGGCCCCGACCCGGTGATCCGCTACAACGGCTACCCGGCGGCCGACCTGATGGGCGAGGCCGATCCGCGGGTGCTGTCGTCGAGCCAGGCCATCGAAGTGGTCGAGCAGCTCGCCCCGGCGGTGCTGCCCGCCGGCATGTCCTTCGAATGGACCGACCTCAGCTTCCAGCAGGTCAACCAGGGCGGCGCGGCGCTGGTGGTGTTCCCGCTCGCCATCCTGCTGGTGTTCCTGGCGCTGGCCGCGCTCTACGAGAGCTGGACGCTGCCGCTGGCGGTGATCCTGATCGTGCCGATGTGCATGCTCTCGGCGCTGATCGGCGTCAAGCTCACCGGCGGCGACAACAACATCTTCGTGCAGGTGGGGCTGGTGGTACTGATCGGCCTGGCGTGCAAGAACGCCATCCTGATCGTCGAATTCGCTCGCGAGCTGGAGATGCAGGGGCGCGGCATCGTCGAGTCTGCACTGGAAGCCTGCCGCCTGCGCCTGCGGCCGATCATCATGACCTCGATCACCTTCACCGCGGCGGTGGTGCCGCTGATGCTGGCGGGCGGGGCCGGCGCCGAGGTGCGCCAGGCGCTGGGCACGGCGGTCTTCGCCGGCATGCTCGGCGTGACCCTGTTCGGCCTGTTCCTGACCCCGGTGTTCTACGTCGCCCTGCGCAAGCTGGTTACGCGCGGGCAGGCCGAACCTCGCGACGCCCAGCCCGTGGAGGGGGCTTACCATGCCTGAACTGGCCGCACGCAAGAGAACCATGCGACCCCTGCTGCCGTTGCCGCTTGTCCTGGCGCTGGCCGCCTGCGCGGTGGGGCCCGACTACCGCGCGCCGGCGCTGCCCGAGGCCGGCGCCCTGGTGCGCGCCGAGCCGGGGCTGGTGACCACGGAGGCCGCCGAGCGCGACTTCTGGCGCAGCTTCGACGATGCGCTGTTGAGCGAGCTGGTCGAGGAGGCCTTCGCCGCCAATCACGACCTGCGCATCGCCCTGGCGCGCCACGATCGCAGCCTGGCGCTGCTGCGCCAGTCGCGCCGCGACCTGGCGCCGAGCGTCACCGCCGAGGCGGGCGCCGCCCATCAGCGCGCCAGCGCCGACCAGATGCCCGAGATGACGCGCTCGCAGCGTGACTTCGAGAGTTATGACGCCGGCGTCGCCGCGCTGTGGGAGCTCGACTTCTTCGGTCGCGTACGCCGTGCCGTGGAAGCCCGGGAGGCCGAAGCGCAAGCCTCGGCCGCCGACGTGCGCGCCATGCAGGTGGTGGTGGTCGGCGAGCTGGTCGACCAGTACGTGCGCCTGCGCGGCCTGCAGGAGCAACTGCGGGTGGCGCGGGCCAACGCCGACAACCAGCGCGAGTCGCTGGCGCTGGTCGACGCGCGGCTGGAGGCGGGGCGCGGCACCGAGTTCGACAGCGTGCGCGCCCGGGCGCAGCTCGAGAGCACGCTGGCGCGCATTCCGGCGCTGGAGGGCGAGATCGCCGCCATCACCCACCGCCTGGCGGTGCTGACCGGACGCGAGCCCGGCGCCCTGATCGCCCGGCTGGAGGCCCCGGCACCGCTGCCGGCGCTTCACGAGCGCGTGGCGGTCGGGCTGCCCGGGGAGCTCTTGCGCCGCCGACCCGACATCGCCGCGGCCGAGCGTCGCCTGCATGCCGCCACCGCCAGCATCGGCGTGGCCACCGCCGACCTCTACCCGCGCTTCACCCTGAACGGCTTGTTCGGTACCCAGGCCGCCGGCATCGGCGACCTGTTCGGCCGCGACAGCGAAACACGGCTGCTGGCGCTGGGCGTCGACTGGTCGTTCCTCGACAGCGGCCGGGTCAGGGCGCGCATGGCCGCCGCCGATGCCGACGCCGAGGCCAACCTGGCGCGCTACGAGCAGACCGTGCTGCAGGCGCTGGAGGAGGCCGAGACGGCACTGGCGCGCTACGCCCAGTCGCTGCGCGAACGCGAGCATCTCGAGGCCGCCGCCACCGCCAGCGCCGAGGCGGCGCGCCAGGCGCGGGTGCGCTTCGAGGTCGGCGTGGTCGACTTCCTCGAGGTGATCGACGCCGAGCGCTCGCGGCTCGAGGCCGAGGACGGCCTGGCCCAGAGCAGCGTGCGTGCCGCCTCCGCCCTGGTGGGGCTCTACCGGGCGCTGGCCGGCGGCTGGGAGGCGCGCATGGACGAGCCGCGGCAGGCGGCGGCCGAACCGGGACCGACCTCCACCTAGCCGGACCTGGCCAGGCCTCCTGGCACGTCATGACGGCCCGACACGGCACCATGCGCCGTGTCGGGTCGACTCGCTGCCGCCCCAGTAACCGCTCGCCGACCCCGCGCTGGGGATGGCGCGACATCGCCTGCCACTTCTGCTATCCTGCCCGCTTTCCCTCGACTCGTGCTTGTCGCACCCCGTCTTCGTTTGCTTGCCGCCCGGCACCGTTCACTTCTTCTCGCAGGTCCATTCCGTGTCCGATTCTCACCACGGGGCCTTTGCCTCGCTGCCGCTGGCGCCAGCGCTGTTGGCCAACCTCGATTCGCTCGGCTATCGCGCCATGACCCCGATACAGGCCGCCAGCCTGCCCCTGGTGCTGGCCGGGCGCGACGTGATCGCCCAGGCCAGGACCGGTTCGGGCAAGACCGCGGCGTTCGGCCTGGGGCTGCTCGACCGGCTCGACGTCTCGCGCTTTGGCGTGCAGGCGCTGGTGCTCTGCCCCACGCGCGAGCTGGCGGACCAGGTGGCCGGCGAGATCCGGCGGCTGGCGCGCACGCTGCCCAACGTCAAGGTGCTCACCCTGTGCGGCGGGGCGGCACTGGGTCCGCAGCTCGCCTCGCTGGCCCATGGCGCGCATGTGGTGGTGGGCACACCGGGCCGGGTGGAGGAGCACCTGCGCAAGGGCTCGCTCGACCTCGCGCGTCTCGAGACCCTGGTGCTGGACGAGGCCGACCGCATGCTGGACATGGGCTTCCAGCTTGCGATGGAGGCGATCGTCGCCGCGACGCCGGCCAGCCGTCAGACCCTGCTGTTCAGCGCCACCTACAGCGACGATATTCGACGCATCGCCGAGGGGCTGATGCGTAACCCGGCCGAGGTGGCGGTGGCCGAAAGCCATGACGAAAGCACCATCCGTCAGCGTGTCTACCGGGTGACGGACGAGCCGCAGCGCCTCGCGGCCCTGCGCGGGCTGCTGCTGCAGCACCGGCCGCGTAGCAGCGTGGTGTTCTGCAACACCCGGCGCGAGACCCAGGAGGTGGCCGACGCCCTGTGTGACGCGGGGTTCAGTGCCCTGGCGCTGCACGGCGACCTGGAGCAGCGCGACCGCGAGCGCATCCTGGTGCTGTTCGCCAACCACAGCGTCTCCATCCTGGTGGCCACCGACGTGGCGGCGCGCGGGCTGGATATCGAAGCGCTGGATGCGGTATTCAACTACCAGATTGCCCGCGACCTCGAAGTGCACGTGCATCGCGTCGGGCGAACCGGCCGTGCCGGCGGTTCCGGCATCGCCTGTACCCTGGTCACCGAGCGCGAAGCCTACCGGCTCCAGCGGCTGGTCGAGTTCCTCGGCGAGCCGCTGGAGGAAGCGCCGCTGCCGCCGCGCGACGTGCTGGCGCGGGAGCCCTTCCTGCCGGACATGACCACGCTGCAGCTCGACGGCGGCCGGAAGCAGAAGGTGCGCCCCGGTGACATCCTCGGCGCCCTGACCGGCGAGGGTGGCATCGACGGGCCCCAGGTGGGCAAGATCAAGCTGCTGGAACGCAGCGCCTACGTGGCCGTGCGGCGCGAGGTCGCCAAGTCGGCGCTCGACCAGCTCGCCACGGGCAAGCTCAAGGGGCGCTCGTTCCGCGCCCGGCGTGTCAGCCGCTGATGGCCGCTTTAGAACAGTAGGAGGATAGGTGAAGGTACCTAAACGATTGCAGCCGCTGATCGACGACGGCTTGATCGACGCAGTCGAGAGCCAACTGATGAGCGGCAAGGAGGCGCAGGTTTTCGTGGTGATCTCCCACGGCGAGCGCCGCTGCGCCAAGGTCTTCAAGGAGGCCAAGCAGCGCAGCTTCAAGCAGGCGGTGCAGTACCAGGAGGGGCGCCGTGAACGTAACAGCCGCCGCTCGCGGGCCATGGCCAAGAAGACCCGCTACGGCCAGAAGGAGCAGGAGCAGGCCTGGCTCAACGCCGAGGTCGACGCCCTCTACCGGCTGGCGGCAGCGGACGTGCGGGTGCCGCAGCCCTACGGCTTCATCGACGGCGTGCTGCTGATGGAGATGATCAGCGATGCCGAGGGCCTGACAGCCCCGCGCCTGGACGACGTGATCCTGAGCCCCGAGCAGGCCCGTGAGCACTATGACAAGATCCTCCGCGACGTGGTCAAGATGCTGTGCGCGGGCCTGATCCACGGTGACCTGTCCGAGTTCAACGTGCTGCTTGCCGCCGACGGCCCGGTGATCATCGACCTGCCCCAGGCGGTGGATGCCGCCGGCAACAACAGCGCCGAGTGGATGTTCGAGCGCGACGTCGACAACATGCGCCGCTATTTCGGCCGCTTCGCCCCGGAGCTGCTCGGCACCGACTACGGCAAGGAGATCTGGGCGCTGTATGAAGCCGGTGAGCTGCATCCCGAGAGCCAGTTGACGGGCCGCTTCGAGCATGAGACCGGCGCCGTGGACGTGGACGAGCTGATGGCGGTGATCGACGACGTGCGCGAGGAGGAGGCATATCGCCAGGGGGCGCGCAACCGCGGCGACGAGCCCGGCGTCGAGGAGGCCGCCGAGGAGTGGCAGGCCTCCCAGCGGGAGCGTTGAACCCAGTCGGAGCGGCCAGGCAAACGCGGCTGGTCTAGCTCGGGTTTTTCCTGCCACACTCTAGCTCGGAACTCGACCACTCCCTGCCCACTACCCAACAGCCAAGAGAGTATCGTCATGTCGGTGCGTAAGGTGCCTCTCCTTTATCCCGGACGCTTCCTCGTCATTGCCTTTGCCCTGTTGCTGCTGCTGGCAGGCTGCCAGACCCAGCCGCCGGAGCCCCCCGACGAAGACAAGGCGACCATCGACCGCATGCTGGTCATGATCGACGAACGGCTCGACGTGGCGCCGCTGGTGGCCCAGGCCAAGTGGAACAGCGGTGCGCCCATCGAGGCGCCCGAGCGAGAGGCGCAGATTCTCGACCAGGTGGCGGAGGAGGCCGAAGCGGCCGGTGTCGACGAGGCGTTCGCCCGCGACTTCTTCGAGAAGCAGTTCGAAGCCAGCAAGCAGATTCAGCGGCGCCTGCACCATCAATGGCTGCAAGAGGGACGCTCGACCTTTGCCGACCCGCCCGATCTCGCCGAGGAGGTGCGCCCGGTGCTCGACCGCCTGACGCCGCAGCTGATCGAGTCGCTGGCCGAGCTCGAGCGCATTGCCGAGGCCCAGGGCTCGGGCCGCTATCTCGAGCGGCGCGCGGCGGAGCTGATCCAGGACGATTTCGACGGCGAACCGCGCGAGGTGGCGGTCGCGCCACTGCTAGAGCGGCTGGCGCGGTAGCGGGCGTGCCGGCGATGCAGACGACCCACGACCAGGCCGGCGGCAGCCGTGTCGCCGTGGTGGGAGCCGGCGTGGTCGGCATGGCCACCGCGTTGGCCCTTCAGCAGCACGGCCTGTCGGTGACGGTGCTCGATCCCCAGGGGCCGGGGGAAGGCACCTCTTCCGGCAACGCCGGCTTCATCGCCGCCGAGCTGATCGACCCGCTGTCGACGCCCGCCATGCTGCGCCAGGCGCCGCGCCTGTGGCTGGACCCCCACGGCGCCGTGGCCATGCCGCTACGCTACCTGCCGCGGCTGCTGCCCTGGCTGGCGCGCTTCATCGCCGCGGCCCGTCCCGCCCAGGTGACCAGGGGGCGCCAGGCGCTGGCGGCGCTCAACGGGGCCGCGGTGGCCGCCTGGCGGCGCTGCCTGGCCGCCATCGGTGCCGAGGAGGAACTGGTGGCATCGGGCTACCTGCTGGTGTGGGAGTCCGAACGGGGGCGCGCCGAGGCCAGGCGCCACATGGAGCATATGCGGCGCTGGGGGCACGAGGTGGAGTGGCTGGAGGCGGAGCAGATCCGCGCACGCGAGCCAGGGCTGTCGGACCGGCTCAGCCACGGGCTCTTCTTCCCCGGTGGCCATCAGGTGCGCGACCCGCTCGTTCTGGTGCGTCGTCTGGCGCAGGCCTTCGAGGCCGGCGGCGGCGAGTTTCGCCGAGCCCGGGTCGAAGGCCTGGCGGCTACCCCCCAGGGCGTGGCGCTGCAGACGTCGCAGGGCAACCTGGCCTTCGACCAGGCCGTGGTGGCGGCCGGCGCCTGGAGCCATCACCTGGCCGCGGGCCTGGGGCTCGAGGTGCCGCTGGAGACCGAGCGTGGCTACCACCTGACCCTGCCCGAGCGGGGCCAGGCGTTGCGCCAGCCGGTGGGCTCGGCCGAGCGCCGCTGCGTGATGACGCCGATGAGTTGCGGCCTGCGCGTGGTCGGCTTCACCGAGCTCGGCGGGCTCGCGCTGCCCCCCGACAAGCGCCGCTATGCGTCGCTGCGCCGACACGCCTGCCGCCTGCTGGCGGATGCGACGGGCCTCGAGGCATCCACGGAGTGGATGGGCTTCCGCCCGACGCTGCCCGATTCGCTGCCGGTCATCGACACCCACCCCGACCATCCGTCGATTCACTTCGCCTTCGGCCACCAGCACCTGGGGCTGACCCAGGCGGCGATCACGGCGGAACTCGTCGGCGCCCTGGTGAAGGGGGAGGCTCCGGCGCTGGATCTTGCCCCCTACCGGGTGACTCGCTTCCAGCGGACCTGAAGCCAAGGGCAAGAGTCCGCTTAGTGCGTTTCCCAGATTTCGGACATAGCCTAGAGTGACTCGCGAGGCAGACCGTGCCATTCCCGTCTTCGAGTCGGCGGGCGCAAACCGAGCCGGGGGGCCGTCGCAGCGTTCGATGGCACCGTTACGGCCGAGACGCTGACCGCGGTCAAGGGCATCGCGGTGGCGGCCGCTTCCGGTGCCAGCCAACCTCTCATCGCTCGCGACATAAATCAGCATTTCCCCTAAGCTTCGCAAATGGCTCATATCCCTGCCCACCATTCATAGCCGCGGTCCTCCCAATAACCGCCCCGACCGCGGCCGAGGTGAGCGAAACTCTCCACCAGTTCGATGCGCATCACGTACTTGGCCATCTTGTAGCCGAGCTGGCGCTCCGCTCGCAGTCTTATTGGGGCGCCGTTGGCAACGGGCAGATTGCCACCGTTCAGGCCGTAGGCCATCAGCGTCTGGGGGTGATAGGCCTCGATCATGTCCAGGCTTTCGTAATAGGCATCCCCGCCGCGGTAGCGGTCGGCACAGTGGAAGACCACGAAGCGCGCCTCGTCACGCACCCCGACCTGGGCCAGCAGGTCACCGAGGACCACGCCGGTCCATTGGCCGATGCAGCTCCAGCCCTCGACGCAGTCGTGGCGGGTGATCTGGGTACGCGAGGGCATGCTCCTCAGCTCATCGAGCGAAAAGCGTTGCGGACGCTCGACCAGCCCATCGACCGTCAGGCGCCAGTCGCGGAAGCCGTCGGCCGCCAGGCGTCGGTAGGTTGCGTCCTGCGGGTCGGTCGTGCCGTTGGCGCGAAAGGTCGGCGCAATGTCCTCGGGCGAGTATTCACGGGCGAGGGATTCGCGCGAGGCCAGCAGGCGCTGGGCTTTCTGGGTCAAGGCACTGCTGGCATCGAACAGCCGGCCCATGGTGTCGCTACGCGACAGCCGGTCGCAGCCCGTCAGCAGGACGGCGGATGCGGCCAGCAGCGAGCGGGTCAGAAAGCGTCGACGGCGAGGATCGGTGGGTCTATTTTTGCTGTTCATCGGAAAGCACCTCCTCGCTCGCGGGCAGGCCCGGGGGCAGGCGATAGCGCCCGGTGATCATCGAGCGCAAGTTGTTGGCGACGCCGGAGACCAGCACCAGCACGATGTGGATCAGGAAAAAAATCACCAGGGCCAGGGCGCACAGGAAGTGGATCGTTCGAGCGCTCTGGCGGCCGCCGAAGAGATCCAGCAGCCAGGGCCAGGCGGCATCCATGGTCGGTGACATGGTCAGCCCGGTCAGCACGACCAATGGCATGACGACGAACAGCACCAGCAGGTAGGCGAGCTTCTGCAGCAAGTTGTAATGGCGCGCTTGCTCGCCGCGCGGAAAGCGCAGCCGCAGGTGGTCGTAGAAGGACTGGCCGAGGGTTCGCCATTCCTGCCGACGCGGCAGCAAACGTCGCCTTAGCTGACCGCTGAGGACCAGATACGCCAGGTAGGCGAGCAGCATGGGAACGAAGACCCAGGCGGCGAGAAAATGCCACCCACGACCCGCAGACAGCCAGCGCGGGCCGGGCAGGGTGGCCCAGGCCGGGAAAGCGCGTCGTTCTCGGGCCTCATCCGGGCCGGAAACGCCCAGCACCCCGGTAGTATCGAAACGGTAGGGGCCGACCTGGGTGATGCCGCGCCACTCGCCGTCGTCACCCGTCGCGGCGCGAATCGACAGTGCCGGGTTGGCGAAACTGGAATCCTTGCCCCAATACAGGGCGGGATGGGCGTTGAAGATCTGCAGGCCACTCATCAACAACACCAACAGACAGGCGGCATTGACCCAATGCCAGAGCCGTGTGAAGGCGCCATGTCGCTGGATGACCGTGGCAGCCTGGTCCCTGTTCGTACCGGTGAATGAGTCGAAGATACGCATCGCGGCACCCTCCTGCGAGCGAAGATCGAGAAAAATCGGCCGGTGGCGGGAAGGAATGGACGAGCACCGGCCGATACCGCGAGTCGAGCTTCACATGGCATCGTCGTCCGACATCATGTCGTCGTCTTCCTCCTCCATCATGTGATCGTCTTCCTCCATCATTGCGCCTTTCTCTTCCATGGCGTCTTCTTCCATCATCGCGTCCTTCTCTTCCATGGCATCGCTGCCCATGTCATCGCCGGTCATGGCCTCGTGCTCCATGCTGTCGCTTTCCATGGGCTCGTCGGCCAGGGCGACGGTCGGCAGCAGCAGCGCGGTGGCGAGCAGGGTGGCAAACAGCGCGGTCTTGGGACGGTTCAACGGGTTCATCGGCTTGCACCTCTTGTTCGGATTGGTTGTTCGGATTGGCCGTCGGCGGTATGCCGGAGCGGCAAGGGTCACACTAGTCAGGCACTGCCATGGGTTCATCACGGAACCATCACGCCGTGGTATCTTTTTCCGTGATGATTTCGTGATGTAGCAGAGCCAGTGCCGTTCTAGAGTGGGCGCAGGCAACGGGCGGGAGTCTGGCGATGAGCTATCGAATCCTCTGTGTCGAGGACAATGCCGAGATCGGCAGGCTGCTCACCGAATCGCTGGCGGCGGCGGGGTATGCCTGTGACTGGGTTCGCGACGGCGAGGCGGCGCTGGCACTGCTTGGTGCCGAGGCGGCGGGAGTACGCTATGACCTGGTGACCCTGGACCTGATGCTGCCCGGCGTGGATGGCCTGGAAGTGTGCCGCCAGCTACGTCGTCGCGACAGCCTGACGCCGGTGCTGATGGTGACCGCCAAGGCGGCGATCCGCGACGTGGTGGTGGGGCTGGAGATCGGTGCCGACGATTACGTCACCAAGCCCTTCGCCATGCCGATCCTGATGGCCCGGATCCAGGCCCTGCTGCGCCGTGGCCAGCGCCAGGCGCCCAGCGACGACGGCCTCGCCAGCACGCCGCCGCTGGTCTGCGGCCCGCTGGTCATCGATGCCGACCGGCACCGGGTCCAGCTCGATGGCAAGCCGCTTCAGCTCACCGGCAAGGAGTTCGCGCTGCTTTCGCTCTTCGCGCGCCATCCCGGGCGCAGCTTCAGCCGCGGCGAGCTGCTCGACCATGTCTGGGGCGAGGAATTCGATGGCTACGATCACACCGTGAATACCCATATCAATCGTCTGCGCAACAAGATCGAGGTCGACCCGGCCAGGCCGCGCTTCATCCAGACCGTCTGGGGGGTGGGCTATCGCTTCGCCGAGACACCGGAGGGCCAGGGCTCGCCGTCGTCCGCGCCGGGCGCCGAGCGCCCATGAGGGGGCTGCTGCGCCGCTGCGGGCGGCTGGGTCGTAGCCTCTATGCGCGCATCGCGCTGGTCTACCTGAGCAGCCTGTTGCTGCTGTCGGTGGCCACCGCCTGGATCGCCATCAGCCAGTTCAACCAGCTCACCCGGGAACTGCAGCAGCGGATGGAGATCGATCTCGCCAAGAATCTCGCCCAGGTCATGCAGCCGGCCTTGCGGCAAGGTGCCGGGAGCGACGCCGCGCGCGACATGGCTCGCCATATTCTGTCGATCAACCCCTCCTTGTCGCTGTATGTGCTCGACGAGCAGGGCAGGGTGATCGCCGACTACGCCGAGCCGGCCTGCGGGCTGGGGCGGCGGATCGAGGTTGGGGCGCTGGAAACCCTGCTGAGTGAAGAGCCGATGCTGCCCGTGCTGGCGACGGCGCCCTGCGGTAGCGAACCGGGCATCTTCTCCGTCGCGCCCATCCAGCATGGTCAAGCGCGCCGCCAGGGCTTTCTTTACGTCGATCTCGCCAATGCCGGCCAGGCATCGATGTTCTCCATGCTGCGCACCAGCTCCATCACTCGCACCCTGGTCGCGGCCGGGTTGATGGCGCTACTGGTGTCCGGGGTCTTCGGCCTGGTGTGGTTCGCGCTGCTGACCCGACGCTTCTCGCGCCTGACCACGGCGGTACAGCGATTCGCCAACGGCGACTACGGGCAGCGCATCGCCACGCCCCGCGACGACGAGCTGGGCCGCCTGGCCAGGGCCTTCAACGACATGGCCGGGACCATCGAGGCACAGCTCCAGGCCATGCGCGAGACCGATCGCCAGCGCCGCGAGCTGGTTGCCAACCTCTCGCATGACTTCCGCACGCCGCTGACTTCGCTGCGCGGCTATGCCGAACAGCTGCTGGCCGCGGAGACCGCCGACGAGGGCCGCCGGCGCATGCTGATGGCAATTCTCGACAATGCCGACCGCTTGACCCGTCTCGCGCAGCAGCTCTCGACCCTGGCGCGGCTGGATGCCGACGACCGGCCACTGCAGTGCGAGCCGTTCTCGCTGGCCGAGCTGGCCCACGATATCGTCGGCAAGTTCCAGCATCAGGCCCGCGAGGCCGGCATCGCACTGACGGTAGCCTGCGAGCCCTCACTGCCCCGGGTCGAGGCCGATCTGGGGCTGATCGACCGGCTGTTGTCCAATCTGATCGACAATGCCCTGCGCGCCACCCCCGCCGGGGGCTGGGTGCGTCTCGACGCCGAAGCGTTGCCGGAGGGGGTGCGGTTGGCGGTGATCGACAACGGCGTCGGTATCCCCGAGGAGGAGTTGCCGCTGGTGACCCAGCGCTTCTACCGCACCCGGGCCAGCCTCGCCAGGGGCGATGGCTCGGGGCTGGGGCTGTCGATCGTGCGCGAGATCTGCGAACGGCAAGGGGTGGCGTGGAAGATCGTCAGCGCGCCGGGGAAGGGCACCGAGGTGAGCGTCATCCTGCCCCGCGCGTGACGCTCACCCAGGCATTCACAGTCGCCAGGTCTCGGGATGTCCCGCTTTCAGCACGCCCTGCTCGTCCCAGTCGTCCCAGCCGGCGAAGGGGATCGGCGCCTCGCCGTCGAGCCCTTCCAGCCGCCGTGCCCAGGCGGCCTTCTCCGCTTCCAGGCGTTCACGGAACGCCGCCTCGTCCTGGTAGCTGAGCCCGCCGCCCTGCACCCCGTAGGTGACCTGGGGCGGCAGCACCTGTACCCCGAGGTAGTAGAGCGAGTAGTGGATCGGCCACAGCAGCGCCACGATATGGCCGCTGCGGCCATGTCGGCTGAAGGTCGGCGCCGGGGCGCCGGTGGTCACCGAGAGCATCACCCGCTTGTCGGGGAAACGGCCGCGGTCGTAGCGCATGCGACCGCTGTAGAGCCCACCGTAGATGAATACCCGATCGAACCAGCCCTTGAGCATGGCCGGCTGGGCGTGCCACCACAGCGGAAACTGCAGGATCACCAGGTCGGCGCGCTCCAGGCGTTCGATCTCACGCTTCACGTCGGCGGGCAGAGTGCCGCCTTCAAAAGCGCTGCGCTGCTCGGTGAGGGGGAAGAATGTCTCGGGCTCGGCCCGTTCGACGTAGTGGCCAGGCCCCTCCAGCGGATCGAAGCCTTCGGCGTAGAGGTCCGAGACCTCGACACGGTAGCCTTGCCGCTGCAGGGTCTCGACGGCGACCTCCTTCAGGGCGCCATTGAACGAGTGGGGTTCGGGGTGGCAGAACACGATCAGGGCATGCATCTTGGGTCTCCGCTTCGCTGGCCTACGTGATGCTTGCCTTCAGGCTATGCTGTACGCTGGCGATCCGATATTCCCAAAGACTGACAATCGATTTTGCATATTTGAACAGCCTGCCAGAGAGGACCTTGCATGAAAGCCGTGGTCTACGAGGCCTTTTCCGCTCCACCGCAAATCCAGCACGTTCCCGACCCGACGCCGGAAGCGCACGGCGTGGTGGTCAAGGTGATGGCGACGGGCGTTTGCCGTAGCGACTGGCACGGCTGGATGGGCCACGACCCCGACATCCGGCTGCCTCACGTGCCGGGGCACGAACTGGCGGGCATCGTCGAGGCGGTGGGCAAGGACGTGACGCAATGGCGTGCCGGCGATCGCGTCACGGTGCCGTTCGTCGGCGGCTGCGGCAGTTGTCCCGAGTGCTACTCGGGGAATCACCAGGTCTGCGACAGTCAGTTCCAGCCTGGCTTCACCCACTGGGGCTCCTTCGCCCAGTATGTCGGTATCCACCAGGCGGACATCAACCTGGTGGCCTTGCCGGAGACGCTGGATTTCGCCACGGCGGCCAGCCTGGGCTGCCGCTTCGTGACCTCGTTTCGCGCCGTGGTCGACCAGGGCAAGGCGTCCGCCGGGCAGTGGGTGGCGGTGCACGGCTGCGGCGGTGTCGGCCTCTCCGCGATCATGATCGCCAATGCCGTGGGCGCCAACGTGGTGGCCGTCGATATCTCGGCCGAGAAGCTCCAGTTGGCCCGCGAGCTGGGCGCGGTGGCCACCGTGAACGCGACCGAGGTGGCGAGCGTTGCGGAGGCCGTCATCGAGGTGACGCGGGGCGGTGCCCACGTGTCGCTGGATGCGCTGGGGCACCCCACTACCTGTTTCAACTCGATCAGCAATTTGCGCAAGCGCGGCAAGCACGTTCAGGTCGGGCTCATGCTGGCCGATCACAGCACGCCGGCCATTCCGATGAGCAAGGTGATCGCCAACGAGCTCGAGATCCTCGGCAGCCACGGCATGCAGGCCCATCGCTACGGCGCCATGCTCGACATGATCCAGACCGGCAAGCTCTCGCCCGAGAGGCTGGTTGGCCAACGGATCGACCTGGAACAGTCGATCAAGGCGCTGACGAGCATGGACGAGTTCCAGGGTGTTGGCGTGACCGTGATCACCGAATTCTGAGTCGCAGGGTCCACGTCATGCCGATGAGGGCGCATCGTGAATGAGCAGTCGCTGCATTGGGACGACCTGCGCGTGGTGCAGGCCATCGCCGAGGCGGGCTCGCTCTCCGGCGCCGGGCGGCGGCTGGGAGCCAGCCACGCCACGGTGTTCCGCCGCCTGAACGCCATCGAGCGGCGCCTGGGCGTGGCGCTGTTCGAGCGCTCGCGCACGGGCTACGCACCGACCCCGGCGGGGGAGGACCTGGCGGCGACCGCCGCTCGCGTGGAGACCGAGGTGCTGGGGGCGGAGCGGCGCGTGGCGGGGCGTGACCTGCGTCTCTCCGGCACCATCCGCGTGACCACCACCGACACGCTGCTGATGGGGCTGCTGTCGCCGATCTTTGCCGACTTCCAGCGTACGCATCCCGAGATCGTGCTCGAGGTGGCGGTCTCCAACCAGCTGTTCAACCTCTCCCAGCGCGACGCCGACGTGGCGGTGCGGCCTTCTCAAGCGCCACCCGAGCACCTGGTGGGGCGGCGGATCGGCACCATCGCCCAGGCCATTTACGCCCGTTCCGATAGCGCCGCCGATGCCTGGGTCGGGCCGGATCGCCATCTGGGCTATGCCGCGCTCGATGCCTGGATGGCCGAGCAAGGAGCGAATGCGTGCTGCCGCTATCGCGTCGACACCATGTTCGGCATGCTGGCCGCCGCCCGCGACGGGCTGGGCCGTGCCGTGCTGCCCTGCTATCTCGCCGATGCCGAACCGGCGCTCACGCGGATCGGCGAGCCGATCCCCGAGCTCGCCACCGACCTGTGGCTGCTGACCCATCCCGACCTGCGCCGGGTGGCGCGCATCCGTGCCTTCATGGCCTTCGTGGCCGAGGCCGTGCAAGACGTCGAGTCTCGCCTCGAGGGCAGGTAAAGTGGGGGACCCTTGTCCTCCCTCCGGCATGATGGACTAGTCTCTTGGCACTCTCGTTGAAAGCGAAAGGCAATGAAAGATAGAGGAGTACCGAGATGAAAGTGGTAACCCTGAAGAGCCCTGGCGGGCTGGACCAGTTGAAAGTCGTCGAGCGGGAGGCACCCGGTGAGCCGGGGCCGGGCGAGATCCGCGTGCGCGTGCATGCCAGTTCGCTCAATTTCCATGACTACGGTGTGGTATCCGGCAAGATGCCGACCGAGGATGGTCGCATTCCCATGTCCGACGGTGCAGGCGTGGTCGAGGCGGTAGGCGAGGGCGTCGAGGCGTTCGCCGTGGGCGATGCGGTGGTCTCCACCTTCTTCCCCTACTGGCTCGACGGCCCGGCGCGGGTCGGCGATTTCAAGACCACGCCTGGCGACGGTGTCGACGGCTACGCCCGCGAGCAGGTCATTCGCCCGGCCACCTGGTTCACCCACGCGCCACAAGGCTACAGCCACGAAGAGGCTGCGACCCTGACCACCGCGGGCCTCACCGCCTGGCGCGCGCTGGTGGTGGACGGCCATCTCAAGGCCGGCGATACCATCCTCACCCTGGGTACCGGCGGCGTTTCCATCTTCGCCCTGCAGTTCGCCAAGGCGATGGGGGCGCGGGTGATCTCCACCTCGTCTTCCGACGAGAAGATCGAACGGCTCAAGCAGCTTGGCGCCGACCACACCCTCAACTACAAGGCCGAGCCGGAGTGGGGCAAGAAGGTGAAGTCGCTGACCGACGGCCAGGGCGTCGACCATGTGATCGAGGTCGGTGGGCCGGGTACGCTGCCGCAGTCCATCGACGCCGTGCGCATCGGCGGCCATATCTCGCTGATCGGCGTGCTGACGGGGCGTGGGGGCGAGGTACCCACCGCCAAGCTGATGGCCAAGCAGGCGCGCCTGCAGGGGCTGATCGTCGGCAGCCGTATCCACCAGCAGGAGATGGTGCGTGGCATCGAGGCCAGCGGCGTACGCCCGATCATCGACAGCACCTTCGAACTCGAGGAGATCGCCGACGCCTTCCGCCACGAGGAGGCGGGGAAGCACTTCGGCAAGATCTGTCTTTCCTTCTAGCCGGAGGAGGCCGCCGCCAGCTGCTGTAGCGCGTCCTGGGTGGCGGCGTCCGCGGGGAAGAACGACTCGATGGCGAGTTCCTCCAGCGTGATGTCGAGCGGGGTGCCGAACACCGTGGTGGTACTCAACAGCGACAGCACGCGGCCATCCGGCATGACCAGCTCCAGCGGCACGACGATGCCGCCGTGGCGCGACGGTGCGCTGGCCAGATGGGGGCGAGCGCCGGCCGGCACCGGATAACCCTTCAGCTCCTCGGCGAGTTCGATGAGCGCCGGGTCGGCGGTCGTCTCGGCCTGGCGCGCTAGTCGCTCGAGAATGTGGGCGCGCCATTCGCGGAAATTGCCGATGCGCGATGCAAGCCCCTGGGGATGCAGGGTGAGCCGCAGCACGTTGACCGGGGGCTTCAGCAGTTCGGCGTCGATGCCATCGAGCAGCGCCTCGAGCGGCCGATTGGCCATCAGCAGGTGCCAGTGGCGGTCGACGGCCAGCGCCGGGTAGGGGGCGTGGCTTGCGAGCAACCGCTCGATCACGCTGCGAACCGTCTCGAATTCGGGCGCGTCGATAGGGCGTTCCCCGTAAGCCGGAGCGAAGCCGGCGGCGAGCAGCAGCCGGTTGCGTTCGCGCAGGGGAATGCCCAACTGTTCCGTCAGGCGCAGCAACATTTCCCGGCTCGGCGTGGCGCGGCCGGACTCGACGAAGCTCAGGTGGCGCTGGGAGACGTCGGCCTCGGTGGCGAGCGCGAGCTGGCTCAGCCGCCGCCGCTGGCGCCACGCCTTCAACAGCTGCCCGGGGGTGGGGGAGTCCATGGTCATGGCACCAGATTAGCGCCAAGCGATATGCCTGGCCATTACCATGCAGGTAATCGCCAGGTTCTGTGAGGCGGGCGAAGCTGTCCAGGCAAACCCACCACAGGAGCGTTGCCATGACCGCCTACGCCATCGCCCACCTGCAGGATGTCACCCTGGGCCCCGAGATCGTCGAGTACCTGGAGAAGATCGATGCCACCCTCGCGCCCTACGGTGGCCGCTACCTGATCCACGGCGGCGCCACCGATGTGCTGGAGGGCAGCTGGAAGGGCGACACCATCATGCTTGGCTTCCCCAGCCTGGAGCAGGCCCGAGCCTGGTATCGCTCCGAGGCCTACCAGGCCATCATGCCGCTGCGCACCGCCAACGCCGTAGGCGATGTCATTCTGGTGGAAGGCGTCGAGGAAGGGCACCGGGGCGTCGACATTCTCGGCTGAAGGGACTCCGGCACCGTCAGCCCGGCTCGACGACCGGGCGTGCGTATTCGCCCTTGGCTGTGGTAGCCCTCGGGGCAACCGAGGTCACATCGGCGCCGGCCTCGCGCTGATGGCGCAAGGCACCGGGCGGATGGCCGTGGACACGCTTGAAGGCGCGGCTGAAGGCGGCCGCGCTGCCGTAGCCCAGGCGGTAGGCCACGGTTTCGATGGGTTGCCGCTCCCGGCCGATCCACTGGGCCGCCAGGCGCATGCGCAGCTCGGTCACGTAGCGATGCGGTGTCATGCCCGTTACCGCCAGGAAGCGCTCGGCGAACACCGAGCGCGAGCTGCCCATCTCGGCGGCAAGCTCCGCCACCGTCCAGTGGCGCCCCGGCTCGCGATGCAGCGCGGCGATGACGCGCCCCAGGCGCGGGTCGCGCAGCGCCTCGACCCAGCCGCTGGCATCGCCACAGCCGCACTCCACCCAGCCGCGCACGATGAAGGCGGCCATCACGTCGGCGAGCCGCGCCAGGATAGCGGCATAGCCCGCCCGTTCACTTCTCGCCTCGCGCTCCATTGCCTCGAGCATGGGCAGGATCTCGGGCTGGCGCTCGAGCAGGGTGCCGACGTACATCACCTCGGGCATCAGCGAGACCAGTGCGTGCATGCTGCCCAGGTCGAATTCCATGCAGCCGCTGAAGGTCAGGGCGCCGTCGAGGATGCAGCCTTGGGGGCAGGCGCGGATCGCGCTGACCGCCTCGCACAGCCTGGCGCTTTCGAAGGTGGTGACGTCCCGGGCCGGCTGGTCGGGGGAGGAGAGCAGGGCGTGGGGACCGCCCCGCGGCAGCAGCAGTGCGTCCCCCGTCGAGAGGGTATGCACGCTGCCGCTGGGGCTGCGCAGGTAGACGGGGCCGCGTGCGACGAAGTGGAACTGGGCCCAGCCCTCCACCTGGCCGAACTCCACTCCCAGCGGGGGTGAGAGCTGAATGCGGCGATAGGCGATGCCGCGCAGGCGCATGCCGAGCAGCAGCTCGCTGACCAGATCGCTGGGCAGTTCCGGCGTTGGCATCTTGGGTTCCTGTTTCGGTTGGTATTCATCAGCTTCGGATGAATGATCAAGCATTCGAGAGTTTCTAGCATAGATCGTCCGGGCTGATCGCTCTAGTCTTCTCGTTCCTGACGAACGCTTCTCTAGGATAGGAGAACGAACATGAACGAGTTGGTACAGCGGACACGGCCCGCTTGGGGGGCGGTCATCTCGATGGCCCTCGGCGTGTTCGGGCTGGTCACCGCGGAGTTCCTGCCCGCCAGCCTGCTCACACCCATGGCGGCCGACCTTGGCGTGACCGAGGGCATGGCGGGGCAGGCGGTGACCGCTACCGCGGCGGTGGCACTCTTGACCAGCCTGTTGATCTCCACCGCCACCCGCCGCATCGACCGGCGCCATGTGCTGCTGGGCTTCTCGCTGCTGCTGGTGGCCTCGAACCTGGTGGTGGCGTTTGCCCCCAGCCTATCGGTGTTGCTCCTCGGGCGCGTGCTGCTGGGACTGGCGCTGGGCGGGTTCTGGACCATGTCGATCGCTACCGTGATGCGCCTGGTGCCCGAGGAGATGGTGCCGCGGGGGCTGTCGATCATGTTCAGCGGGGTCTCCGCGGCAACCATCGCCGCGGCGCCGCTGGGCAGCTACTTCGGCGACCTGCTCGGCTGGCGCGACGTGTTCCTGCTGGCCGCGCTGCTCGGCGTGCTGGCGCTGGCGGTGCAGTTCATGACCCTGCCGCGCATGGCGCCGAGTGGGCAGGCACGCCTGCGCACCCTGTTCGACGTGCTGATGCGGCCGCGGGTCGGCCTGGGCATGCTGGCCGCGGCCCTGGTCTTCACCGGCCACTTCGCCTTCTTCACCTACATCCGGCCATTTCTCGAGACCGTGACCGGCGTCGGCGTGACCGGCGTGGCCACCATCCTGCTCGGCTTCGGCGTGGCCAATTTCCTGGGTAACTACCTGGGCGGTTGGTTGGTCGAGCGCAGCCTGCGCCTGACCATGATCGCGATGCCGCTGCTGATGGGCTCGCTCGGGGTGGCACTGGTGGTGCTGCAAAGTACGCCAGCTACGGACGCCGTGCTGGTGGCAATGTGGGGGCTGGCCTTCGGCGCCATCCCGGTGGCGTGGTCGACCTGGCTCACCCGCACGGTGCCCGACGAGGCCGAGAGCGCCAGTGGCTTGTTGGTAGCCGCCATCAACCTGGCGATCGCTACCGGGGCGGCGGCCGGCGGTATCATCTTCGACCTGGGCGGAGCGTTGAACGTGTTTGCCGCCAGTGGTGCGGTGCTGCTGCTGGCCGCGCTGATGATCCTGATGGGCGTGAGGACGCGGCCTCTGGCTGCTGCCGGAACCTGAAGACCGCTTCAACAGGAACACTGCCTGGATGAGTGCGGCCCGCTTCGGCGGGCCGCGTTTTTGCCATCGCTTCCGCTAGCTGTTAGCGTGGCTTGACAGAAGAATCAACAAACGGGAGCGAGCAACCATGGATTCAGCCGTCAATAACATCGTTGGCCAGTCGATGGTCATGCAGCAGGCACAGGCCGCGCAGCAGGTGCAGCTCGAGGTCTACAAGGACGCCCTGGACATGCAGAAGGACCAGGTCGCCGCCCTGATGGCGTCGGCGTCGGTGGCACCGCAGCTGGCCAACGAGGGGATGGTGGGGACCCAGATCAATACCTACGCTTGATCCTCCAACGCCCACTTCACTGCCTCTTCGGCATGTATGGCCGTGGTGTCGTAGAGCGGCACCTCGGTATGGCGCTGCTGCACCAGCAGGGCGATTTCAGTACAGCCGAGAATCACCGCTTCGGCGCCTCGCTCGCGTAGCGAGGCGATGATCTCCAGGTAGCGCTGGCGCGACGTCTCCTTCACCTGCCCCAGGCACAGTTCGGTGTAGATCACCTCGTGCACCAGATCGCGCTGAGCCTCATCGGGTACCAGCACCTCGATGCCGAAGCCTTCGGCGATACGCCCCTTGTAGAAGTCCTGCTCCATGGTGAAGCGGGTGCCGAGCAGGCCGACGCGACGAATGCCGTCGGTGGCCAGGCGCTGTGCCGTGGCGTCGGCGATATGCAGCAGCGGGATCGAGACCGCTTCAGCCACCTGCGGTGCGACCTTGTGCATGGTGTTGGTGCCGATCAGCAGGAAATCCGCGCCGCCGGCCTCCACGCGGCGGGCGGCCCGGCACAGGATCTCGGCAGTGGCGTCCCAGTCGCCGGCGTGCTGCAGCCTTTCGATCTCGGCGAAGTCGACGCTGTAGAGACACAGCTTGGCCGAGTGCAGTCCGCCCAGGGCGGTTTTCACCCCTTCGTTGAGCGCCCGGTAATAGCTGACGGTGGATTCCCAGCTCATGCCGCCGAGCAGGCCGATGGTCTTCATGGTCATGGTTTCCCTCTGTTGTCGTTGTTTTCTGGCTCGCCGCATGCGTGGTCACGTCTCGTACTCGTCGTGCCGCCGGTTCCACACGTAGGGCGGCGTTTGCGGCCAGCCGGGGGGTGAGTCCTCCCAGGTTTCCTGGCGGCCGTAGGGTGTCAGGTCCAGGTAGGACCACAGGCTGCCCAGGTACTCCACGCCGCGCTTGCCGCTGAAGTAGGTACGAAACGCCCGCTCGCCGTCGCGCAGAAAGACGCTGATACCATGGCGCTCGCCGCGGTCGGTGCCGGGGGCGTCGCAGTGGCAGGTCGTCACGCCCATGTCCTGATTGAAACGGCTATTCAGCGACGAATACCACGTCGGATGCTGCCAGCCCATGCGCGCCTGGTAGCGTATAAGCTTTTCCAGCGGTGCCCGGGATACCAGCACCAGGGTGGTATCGCGGGCGTTCAGGTGGGCAGGGTGGATCATGGCATCCACCACCCAGGAACAGCCGTCGCAGCCGGCCTCCCAGTCGGGCCCGAACATGAAATGATAGACGATCAACTGGCGGCGCCCCTCGAACAGATCGAGCAGGGTGGCCTTTCCTCGTGGCCCGTCGAAGAGGTAATCGGTGCGCACCTCGGTCATCGGCAAGCGGCGCCGCACGGCGTTGAGCCTGTCGCGCTCACGCGTATGGGCTTTTTCACGAGCGATCTGTTCCTCCAGGGCGCTGCGCCACTCCTCTTCGGAGACGATGGGGGGAAGCGGTGAGGTCATGGCACGACTCCTTCCGTTCTTGTATTGAGGCACTCGGCAGCTTGTCATCAAATAGGCGCCGTAGCCATGAACAGTCAACCTCCTGCTCAGATGGCCTGTGGCTATGGGAGCGATTGGGCTTTCTTGGCTTTACCTCAAGCAAGGTTGAGGCGTTAGCCTGCATGACAAAAGGTTGCCCTTCGAAGAAAAAGGAGAACGACATGCAGGCTGTATCGACCACCCAATCGCTCCACGAATCGGCCCGGTGGGAGACCCCGGCGCTCGATCTCGAGGCCTACCTGGCCCGCATCGATTATCGGGGACCGCTGTCCCCCGACCTGGAAACCTTGAGGGCGCTCCAGCAGGCGCACCTCGCCGCGGTGCCGTTCGAGAACCTTGATGTCGTCACCGGCGGCGAGATCCGCATCGACCTGGGGAGCCTGCAGGACAAGCTGGTCCGGCGCCGGCGCGGCGGTTACTGCCATGAGCACAACACGCTGTTCGCCACGGTACTGGATCGGCTCGGCTTCGAGGTCGCGGGGCGCAACGCGAGAATGCTGATGGGCGAGGATGCCAGTGTCGTCACCCCTCTCGGTCATACCATGCTGGTGGTGAAAGCGGAAGGCCGCGACTGGCTGGTCGATGTCGGCGTTGGCAACGTCGGCCCGCGTGAGCCGATCCGGCTCGAAGTGAACAGCGAGGCGAACCATGGCCCCTGGGAGTATCGCCTGGAGCGCTCGCCGCTGGGATACTGGCTGTTGCGTCATAAGCGCCTCGGTGAGTGGTTCAACATCTACCAGTTCAGTGACGAACCCACCTATCGCGCCGACTCCGCCGAATACAACTATCTGGCATCTCATCATCCCGCATCGCCCTTCGTGCGGCGAATCGTGGCTCAGCACAACGGCGCGGAGGTACGGCTTGCGCTGACCGACCTCGAGCTGAAGATCTTCCGCCCGGGCGAGCCACCGGAGCTGCACCGGATCGCCGCCAGCGAACTGCCCGGTGTGCTGCGCGAGCGCTTCGGCCTGGCTTCGGCGCCGCAGCAGGAACGTCTCCTGCTGCGGCGCGCCGAGGCACTCACCGAGGCGACTTCCGAAGGCGAGCAGCTCGGCACCTGAGCGGTCAGCGCTGCTGTTTCACCTTGCGCTTCGCCCGCCGCTGCTCCAGCGCCTGCCCGGCATCCTCCTTCAGAGGCAGGCGCGAGGCCCACAGAATGTCGTCTCGGCTGTGGCCCATGTCCTCGAGCATATGGTCGTCGTAGGCCAGCAGATGCAGGAAGCGCTGGCGGAACCGCCGCCGGCGCTGGTATTCCCACCACTTGGTCTCAAGCCTATGGATCAACCCCAGCGGGGGCATGGCCGGCATGAAGAAGTCCGGCTGGGGGGGTGTGGCGGGGCGTTTGGTGGCGGTGTCCGTGCGTGGCTGACGTAGCGGTTCGTACTGGCTCATGTCGCACCTCCCGGCGGGCAGCCGCCAAGCGCGGATGCCGTCGTCTCTGTCGGTTGAAAGGAGGGTCGCGACCTCTTGAAGGACAGCTTGGCTCGGCCTGATGGATCACTCCAGCAAAAAGGTCTACATTGTCCTTTAAGGAAAATTGAAGGATATAGACATGACGCAAGCCGCCGCTCCCCCTGCCGACAACTGGCAGGCTTCGACTCCGCTGCTCGATACCGACGTGCTGCGTACCTTCGTGGCGATCGCCGAATGCGGCAGCTTTACCCGGGCCGCCCGGCAGGTATTCCGCACCCCTTCGGCGCTCAGCATGCAGATCAAGCGGCTGGAGGAGACGCTCGGTCAGGCGCTGTTCATACGCGAAGCCCGCCAGGTGCGGTTGACCCCGGAGGGCGAGGTGCTGCTCGGCTACGGGCGGCGCCTGCTCAAGCTCAACGAAGAGGCGGTCACGCAGTTCCTGGCGCCCAGCATATCGGGCCGGCTGGGCTTCGGCACCACCGACGACGTGGGTACGCGTATCCTGCCCGGTGTACTGGCGCAGTTCGCCCGCTCGCATCCGGCGGTTCAGGTCGACGTGGTGGTCGGCAGCAGCCGGGAGATGCTCACCAGGCTGGATGCCGGCGAACTCGACCTGGTACTGGTCACGGCGGGCAATCCCGGCCAGGAAGCGCGCGGCGAGATCGTCCACAGCGAGCCGCTGGTATGGGTGGGCAGGGAAGGCGGCGTGGCTGCACGGCGCTCGCCGCTACCGGTGGCACTGGCGCACCAGGGCTGCGCCTGGCGCGGCATGGCGCTGGAGGCGCTGAATCGGGCCGGCATCAGCTTTCGCATCGCCTATTCCTGCGAGCACTGTGCCGGCCAGGAAGCCGCCATGGTTGCCGACCTGGCGGTCTCCCCCTTCCCGCAGAGCCTGGTGCGCCCGCCGCTGCTGCGCATTGATCCCGGGCTTCTGCCGACGCTGGGGGAATATCAGCTCACGCTGGTGAAGCGGCCCGGCGCCAGCCAGGCCTGCGAAACCCTGGTAGGGCATGTGACGGCGGCCTTTCGCAGCTACTGAAAAAGGCCAGGTCGGTGCTGCGTGGCTCGTGAAGTCGCTGTGCCGGGCCGCTCGCTCGATCAGGCCTTCTCGGCGCGGATACGGTTGAGCTGCCGCTTGATCTCCGCGCGCTCCAGAATCAGCAGGTCGAGCAACTCGTCTCGTTCCTTGCGGTTCAGCCCTTCATCGCTCATCAGCCCGTCGAGCAGCGCCTCGATATCCGCTTCATGCTGGGTATCGGAAACGGCGGCGGTGGGGGGAATCAGTGAGACTAACATGGGTGCGTACCTCCAAAAGCATTACAGCCCTGATGGGCTATTTCATTGTCGTTATCCGGTGCGAGTTTTCATCTTGTAACACTATGGTGGTTGCTAGCGGCGAGTCGCGTCAAACCGAAACGGGCCAAAATCGTGCCGTTTCGCTTAAATCGGTGAGAAAAGTCATTATGGCGGGGTGCCGTTGGGCCGATAGAAGATGAAGGCCTCGGTCTCGGCGGTCAGCAGATACTCATCCGCCCAAGGGGGGTGAACGGTGCGGTCGTGAAAGTAGAGTGCCCCGTTGGTGTGGTCGGGCAGCTCCTGGTTGAGCGCCTGGCGCGCGACATCCTTGGCCACCTCGTAGGCGTCGCCCTCCACCACCTCGTCGGGCCGGCCGTCACACCACCAGGAGAACTGGCACGGGCTCTGCTCGGAGCCCTGCTTCACCACCTCGCACACGCTATTGGGGAACTCCTCGCTGGCCAGGCGATTGATGACCACATTGGCTACCGATTCCATATCGAGGCCCGGGACCCCCTTCGCTTCCCAGTAGATGGTGCGCGCTAGGCAGGTGATCGGCTCTTCCAGTGGGTCGTTGCCCTCCGGGTCGAGGACCTCTACCTCCTGCTCGCTGAGTGGCTCCACGGGCTCGGTAACCTCCACGTCTGGCGCCACCACCTGCTCCAGCACCTCGGCCTTGCGCGCGGCCTCGCCGGCCTGCGGTGCGGGGTTGACGACAGCGAGGGCAGCCACAGGCAGGGCAAGGAGGAACCAGCCGACGGAGCGAAAGGGAGACATGGCGAGAACCTTTGGTATCGTTATGGGGCGGTTCCATAGCGTAACGAAGCGGCACGCAGCGTAACGAGTATAGTTGTCCGGAACGACTCGTGCGCGCGGCCATGGAGACCCATGCCCCCCCTGCCGGCGCGGATCAGCGAGCCGAGGGGAAGAGTTCTCGCGGCACCCACCACAGGAACAGCGCCATGCCGATGAGCTCCACCAGCGACTGGAACACGATGGCCACCACGGCTGGCTCGTAGGAGGCGGGGAGCGCAAGGGCCAAGGGCAGCACGACGAAGGAGTTGCGCGTGCCCAGGCTGAAGGCCAGCACGCGCCCCTGCGCTGTGGGCAGCCTGAATACGCTGGTCAGCACACGAGCCAACAGTGCCGCAGCAACCATGAAGCCGGCAAAGGCCAGCAGCAGCCCGCCGAGAAGGGGTAACGAATCGGCAACGGCACCGACCTGGGTAGCGGCGATGTTGAACACCACCAGGCCCAGCAGCGGCACCGGCAGCCACCCCAGGCGCTCGATGCCGGCTTCACGCCTGGGCTGTCCCTGAGCCCAGGCTTCGGTCACGAAGGCCAGCAGTAATGGCAGCACGATCAGCCCGGCAAAGGCCAGCAGCAGTTCGCGCTGCACCATGGCGAGGCGCAGGTTCTCGTCCAGGAACAGCCAGAGGTAGAAGGGCAGCAGCGCGATTTGCAGCAAGAGGCTGATCGGGGCAAAGGCGATTACATGGCGCGCATTGCCTCCTCCCAGATGTGAGAAGGTGATGAACCAGTCGGTGCAGGGCACCAGCAGGACCAGCAGCATGCCCAAGCGGATAGCCGGCTCGTGGGCGAACAGGTGTGCCAGCCCCCAGGTGACGAGAGGCAACAGGACGAAGTTGCCCACCACCGCGGCCGCCATGAAGCGTGTATCGCCCCATGCGCCGCGCAGCTGTGTCAGCGGCACCTGGGTGAAGGTGACGTAGAGCAATGCCCCCAATAGCGGCCACAGCAGCGACTCAAACGCGTCGACCCGATTTGGCCAGGCGGTACCCAGGGCCAGGCCCATGGCGATGAATGCCAGGTAGACCAGGACCTGATACTGCTCGAGCGTCTGGCGAGTCAAGGCCGGCGGTCTTCTCCTGCCCTGTTCGTTGTACGCCGCAGTTCGGGCACCGCCAGCACGACCAGCGTCAGGGCGGTGATCGGCAGCACGAAGTAGAGCATCAGTGTGCTGAAGCCGACCAGGGCGTCATGCTGGGTGGCGGCCAGGATCAGGTAGGCGGTGTAGGCCACGTAGTACCCCAGCAGCACGGCCCCCTCCCAGCGATTGATGGCGCTGGCGGTGAAGCAGATCGGCAGGCAGGCGACGGCCACGGCGAGCATGACCGGAATGTCAAGGCTGAGCATGGCGTCCGACACGGCAATACCGGCGGGGGCGATCAGCCCGGCCAGGCCGAGCACGCCGAGCAGGTTGAAGATGTTGCTGCCGACCACGTTGCCCACGGCGATGTCGCGCTGACCGCGCAGGGCCGCGACGATCGACGTGACCACTTCGGGCAGCGACGTGCCGGCGGCGACCACGGTCAGGCCGATCACCTGTTCGCTGACGCCGAGCCAGGTGGCCAGCACCACCGCCGCATCGACGAACAGGCGCGAGCCGGCCACCAGCATGGCGAGCCCGCCCGCGACGAACAGCACATCGACCCCCCAGTGACTGCGCGCCGACTCGCTGGCCTCAGTCTCGGCGGGCTCCGACTGGCGCCGTCCCTGCCACAGCAGGAAACCGGTGTAGACGATCAGCCCCAGGAACAGCAGCCCGCCGTCCACCCGGCCGATGCTGCCATCCAGCGCCAGCAGCAGCATGAGCAGCGAGATACCGATCATCAGCGGAATATCCAGGCGGATCAGCTGTTGGGCCACTGCCAGCGGTACGATCAGCGCCGAGATGCCCAGGATGAACAGCACGTTGAAGATGTTGCTGCCCACCACGTTGCCGATGGCGATGCCCGCCTGGTCATCCAGGGCCGCCTTGATACTGACGACCAGTTCCGGGGCGCTGGTGCCGAAGGCCACCACGGTAAGCCCGATGATCAAGGGGGAAATGCCCACCTGCAGGGCCAGGCGCGAGGCGCCCCGAACGAGGCCCTCCGCTCCGACGATCAAGAGCGCAAGACCGACCAACAGCAGCAGTAGCGTCAGCATGTAGAGTTTCCGTTCACTGGGAGAAGGGGGGAGTTTCGGTTGGGCCTGCCGGGACTGGGTCGAGCCCCGGCTACGCCGCCGGCGAAGCGGGGACCAGCACTTGCGTGCCCAGCGTGGCAGTGTCGAGCATGAGCATCGCTTCCTGCAAGCCGTCTAGCGCCGCAACGTACCTGCCGCGATCGTTCCATGCCGCCGAACGGCCGCCGCCGACAGCGCCATCGCAGGGACCCACGCAGTTGGCCATCAGAATCGTCATGGCGTGCTCACGGGCGAAGGTCGCGTAGTAGGCATAGGCCTCGTCAAGGCCCGGGGCATGCTTGGCCACGCTGCAGAGATAGACGTCCGCGCCGAGGCTGGCCGCCGTGGCGGCATGATCGGGCTGCAGCGACTCGAAGCAGATCGCCAGCGCCAGGCGATGTTCACGGGTCTCGATCAGCATCGGCCGGTCGCCGGGCGAGAAGTAGGGCCGCTCGTCGTCGTGCAGGCGCTGCTTGGCATAGGCGTGCCGCCCCGCGTGGGGCTGGAACACCACCATGCCGATCTGCGGCTTGCCCGAAGTGACCAGTGGCAGCCCGGCGCCGATGACCATGCCGTGGGTATCGCTCAGGTGCTGGAACACGTCCAGCCGCGGGTCTTCCTCGTGGGTGGCCAGACCCTTCGCCAGCGTCGGCTCGTAGCCGGTCAGCGAGAGTTCGGGAAAGATGATCAGCTCGGCGCCATGCGACGCCGCCAGTTCGATGAACTCGGCGTGGCGCTCCACGTTGCCCTCCATATCGCCCGTCAGCGGGGCGTACTGCACGGCACACAGCTTCATGGCTCGCTCCCTCTCGCTGGCCCACGGTAAGCGTACGACATTTTGGCGTTGGGGAAATGGCGCTTTGCCTACGCGTCGACACGAGGTGCTGAGTTAGACTTACCTCTGTACCGACGCGTCGAGGAGGCAGCCTGAGATGTTCGCACCTGCGCACTCCATTGCCCGCACGCCGCTGGTGGCCGTCTACGGCACGCTGAAGCGAGGGCTGCGCAACCACCGCTGGCTGGAAGGGGCCGACTTCCTGGGCAGCGACCGGCTGACCAGCGCCACCCTCTACGATCTCGGCCCATTCCCCGGCGCCAAGCCCGAACCCTCACGTGGGGTCGAGGTGGAGGTATTTCGCATCGATGCCAACCTGCTCACCGAACTGGACAGGCTCGAGGACTGTCGCCCGCGCCAGCCGCACGCCGGGCTCTACCGCCGCGCCATTCACCCCACCACCTTCGGCCCCGCCTGGCTCTACCTCTACAACCCCGATGTGGCCGGCTGTGTAGCGATCCGGCAGGGTGGGTGGAGGCCCTGAGCTAACCTAGCCTTCCCGCCGCATCTTCTCGCGCCGAGCCACTTCCGCCGCGGTGGGCGTTTCCATGGCAAAGTCGCCGGTTTGCACCGCGCCGTCGCGCACATACTTCGCGATCACGATGCCGTTGGGCGATACTCGATGGGCCACGAGCTTGAAAGCCGCCGGCGCTGCGCCTTCGGCAAACAGCTTCTTGCCTTTCCCCAGCACCACGGGGCAGAGGAACAGGTTGATCTCGTCGACGAGGTCGCTCTCCAGCAGCGTCTGGATCAGGTCGGCGCTGCCCTGGGTGACGAGCGCCGGCCCGTCCTCCTGCTTCAGCCTGGCGACATCCGACGCCGCGTCGCGCAGCGCCACCGAGCCTTCCCAGGTCAGTTCCAGGCCCTTTCGGGTCGCCACGTACTTCTTGATCGAATTGAAGGTCCTAGCGATGGAGTCGTCCGGCCCCCCCTCGGCGTAGGGCCAGTGTGCGGCGAAGATCTCGTACGTCTTGCGCCCGAGCAGCAGGTCGAACGGCTGGCCGAACAGCCTGTCGATCTCTTCACCGAACACCTCGTCCACCAGCGGCGCGACCCAGCCGCCGTAGCGGAAGCCACCGGTCGGGTCCTCCTGCGGCCCGCCGGGCGCCTGCATGACGCCGTCCAGGGACACCATGGCGCCCACAATCACTTTTCGCATGAATCTATCCTCCTGGTAGGTTGGGTATCCGGTAGTCGAGCGAGGTGGCAAGAAATCGACAAGGGGGTGAAAGGCCTGCGAGGAGCAGGTCTGGGGCAAGGGTGCACCCCACCGCCGTAAGAGAGGAACGGCCTCGTCAACGGGCCCTGTCTCCGGTTAGATTCGTCCCTGACGACACTCATTTGCCATCGAAACCGGAGCCACTCATGTCTCGTGATATCGACATCCCCGCTGCCGACGGCACCATCGATGCTCATGTCTTCACGCCCGGGAACGCCGATGGTCCTCTTCCGGCCGTGGTGCTGTTCACCGATATCGGCGGCCTGCGCCCCTGCTATCACGAGAAGGCCCAGCAGATCGCAGACAACGGCTATGCCGTGTTGATGCCCAACATCTACTATCGCGATGCGCGCGGTCCCGTCGTGCCGGAAGGCAAGTCCTTCCGCGACCCGGACGTGAGACCGACACTGTTCGGGTATGCCGGCCGACTCACACCCGAGGCACTATCCCGCGACTTCGCCGCGCTGCTGAAATGCATCGACAGCGAAGCCGAGTTCGCCGACGGCAAGCTAGGCGTAGTGGGCTACTGCATGACCGGCGCCTTCGCGCTGCGCATGGCGGCCGAGCACCCCGAGCGTGTCGCCGCCGCGGCCGGCTTCCATTCGGCCAACCTGGCCAAGGCCGATGACCCGAACAGCCTCGTGCACGTGGTCGGCACCATCGAGGCGCGCGTCTATCTCGGCCACGCCGACAAGGACGAGCTACTGCCCCCCGAGCAGATCGCCTGCCTGGACGAAGCGCTGGCCAAGGCCGGCGTGCACTACACCACCGAACTCTACAAGGGCGCCGCCCACGGCTTCACCGCCAAGGACGCCCCGAGCTATGACGCGACCGCTGATGCGCTGCATCACAAGAGGCTGGCGATGTTGCTGGAGGAGGCGCTGTAGCGGGGCGGTCTGCTTTATCGGCGGCCCCGGGGGTTGGGGCCGCAGTGTAACGACAGCAATAAACGGCGCCCTGACAAGGGCGTCCGGTGGAGGCCCGTCGGACCGGAACGAATTTGATTTCCTTGTTACACATTGACTGAGTACTTCAGGTCACGCGCCTCATCTCCGGTCATGCCACGAAAGCCCCAACAGTGGGGCGGTTGTTCCTTGATCGTGACCTCAATATCTACCGGCGATATGCCAACCACGGACTCAATCTTGTTGAAGAGTTCCTTGATTAGAGCTTTTTGGGTCTCGGGAGTTCGACCTTGCATCATATTGATCTCAATGGCCGTGTAGGCGGGTGTCCTGCCACAAGGATAATAAAAATCCTCGGTTTTCATAGGGATAAAACGATGAGCCCGTTTGTCTTCCGGCATACCCAGTACGGACTGCATACATCCGTGAATGACCTCAGAGAGCAGAGCCTTAATCGGATTAAGGTGTTCTTTGATTCCATAGATGACTATCACGATGCCTCCTGCAATGTATATCTTGTTCAACAAGAATGAACGAGCATGCTGCCTTTTCCGGCATGTCGGCTTTGGGGCAAAAACCGCCACTTATTCCATCGACTATCTCCCTCACCCTACCAACTCCACCCGATCCCAATCGCCACCCACCGAGTCGAGTAGTTGGCTCAGCGCCGGGCTCTCGTAGGTCACGCTCGGGTCTTCCCAGCGCAGGCGTACGCTTTGGTGCAGGCAGGGTTCGGGGGTGCGAAGCTGCGAGCGACGCATGATCTTGTAGAAGCCCTTGTACTCGTCGTGCTGCCTGCCACTGTGGTTCGGGTGCATCGAGCCAAGAAAGTGCGGCTCGAAGGTGAGGCCGAATTGCCGTGCCTCGGTGGCCATCCACACGCCTGCATAGTCGCCTAGCTCATGCTGCGGGTAACCACCGCCGATGTCGGTATGCACGCCGGCGAACCATACCTGCTTGAGGTCGATGCCGGGCTTGGCCGACCACAGCGTGGGTTCGAAGTCCTGGCGGTTCTCGTCGATGGAAACGGCATGTCGGGCGTGGCGGATGATGCTGCTGGGTTCGGTGTCGTGAAACAGGTAGCGCTCGGTGCCCAAGGTGCCGAGGAACGGGGCGGGAATGCCGAGCGCGCCGACGGTATCCCACACGCCGATGAATTCGATCTCGGTTCTATCCGCCACGGCGTAGGCGCGGCGGAAGTCGGCGGCTCTTTCGCCATTCGGGGCCGAGCTTCGTGAGCGTTGACGGTAGAGTACGTAGGCTTCCGGGATTCGGTCGGCGTAGAGCCGCAGCAGGATGCCGCAGTTGCGGATCAGCCCGGCGAGGGAGCGCACGGTATAGGCGCCGCGGCTGAAGCCGAACAGGAAGAGCTGATCGCCGGGCTCGTAATTGTGAACGATGAAGCGATAGCAATCGGTGATGTTCTTGTCGATACCGGCGCCGGTGGCACCGCCACGAATGCTGTCTCCCTCGGTGCCTACGCCCCAGTCGTAGTAGACGACCTGCTTGCTGCCGGCATCGCAACAGGGTGCGATGCCGCGGGCCAGGCGCAGCACGTGCGTGGGTTCGTCACTCTCGGGGCACTGCCAAGTGCCGTCCGCGCAGATGACGATGCGCTTCATCCCGTTCCCTCCCTGCGTACTTTTTTACTAAACGTAAACCCATTGTTTCGGATGTGCTATGTGATCTCGTCCAAAAATGACCTGAGCCGTCCTGATTGAGGACATGGCTTACACACGTGTAGCAAATGGCTTACAACAAAGGGAGAAAGCAGGCGTCGTGCAACGGAGCGAACCATCCGTGGGGCGCGGTTCCCGCAGGGCGAGTCGCTCGGTGTCGATACGTGGGGGAAGCATGGTCTCCGGCCTACTTGGTGGAAGTCTCACTCCCCGTACGAGTCATTCGTGCGCGGTGCATCAGGTAGCTGCGCATCCAGCGATTGGCGGTACTTGATGCAGCCTTTCATGAATTCCGGCCATTCCGGTACCACGGGGACCGGGTCGGTCTTGTCGGGCAGTAATGCCCACAGGGCCGGGTGATGCCAGCACAGGTCGTGCCCGCTGCAGTCCCGGTGTTCGCGGATGCCTTGGCGGAGTCGTTTGGCTTCTGCGATCAGTTCCTCTCGGGTCATCCGTTCGAGGTCTTCATCCATGGGAGCCTCCATAGGGTTTTCCGATCGCTCACAGTCCCGTTCGGCGAGCGGGGTTTACCCTGATCGATCAGGTGCTGCCTGGCGTGAGTGATGCCACTCGCTGCAGTATTGGTTAGCGTGCCGAGGCCTGCAATCGATGAAAGCGCACCGCCGCCGTTCCGGCAGCGGTGCGTTCCTGGTGGGAGGCGTGGCGTTACGCCGCTGGCGCGGGAATCCGTGCGATCACCTTGATTTCAAAGTCGAAGCCCGCCAGCCAGTTGACACCGACGGCGGTCCAGTTGGGGTAGGGCGGTTGGCCGATTTCCTTGGTGCGAACCCGGTCGATCGCTTCCCACTGGGCGGCGGGATCGGTGTGGAAGGTGGTCACGTCGACGATGTCGTCGAAGGTGCAACCGGCGGCCTCGAGAACGGCCGAGAGGTTGTCGAAGGCAAGCTGCACCTGATTTTCGAAATCCGGCTCGGGGGAGCCGTCCTCACGGCTGCCGACCTGGCCCGAGACGAACAGGAAGTCGCCCGAGCGGATAGCCGCCGAATAGCGGTTGATCTCGTAGAGTGCCTGCCGTCCGGCAGGAAAGACTGCATCGCGTTTAGCCATCGTGCTGCTCCGGTGGGTAAAATTGATATACGGGCCGTATGTGACTATGCTGGCACATACACGACGTATGTCAATACGCATACGGTTCGTATGTGAAAAATTTATTGGAAGCGATGTCAGGAGAGGGTGTGGCGACGAAACGTGCGCAGATGATGGAGGAGACCCGGGCCAAGCTCGTTCGAGCCGCTCGGGAGGCCTTCGCGACCAAGGGCTATGCGGCGGCCTCGATGGACGACATCACCGCCGATGCGGGGCTGACGCGAGGGGCGCTGTATCACAATTTCGGGGGCAAGAAGGGACTGCTGCAGGCCGTGGTCGATCAGATCGATGCGGAGATGGTGGCACGTCTCATCGCGGCCCAGGAGCGGGCGCCAAGTCCGTGGGAAGGGCTGCTGGCGGAGGGTGTGACCTATATCGAAATGGCGCTGGAGCCGGAAGTCCAGCGCATCATGCTGCTGGACGGGCCGGCCGTGCTCGGCGATCCATCGCAATGGCCCAACCAGAATGCGTGCCTGTTGCGCACGACCCAGACCATTCAGGCGCTCATCGACGAGGGAACGGTCAAGCCGGTCGATGCCGAAGCCGCTGCCCGCCTGATCAACGGCGCGGCGCTCAACGCCGCGCTGTGGATTGCCGCGGCCGACGAGCCGCGCGCCGTGCTGCCGAAAGCCGTCGAGGCGTTCCGGCAGCTCGCGGCCGGCCTGCTGCAAACCGAGCGCTAAGCGGCGAATCTCCAGTATTCAGACGTCGTACGCGGCGAGCGGGCGCTGTCAGGCCTCCACCGAAAGCTTGCAGGGGATGGCCTGGGCGAGGAAGTCGATCAGCGCTCGCACGGAGGGCACGAGCCCCTTGCGATGGGAGAGGACCGCCTGGATCGTGCCGTAAGGGAAGCGCCATTCCGGCAGCACGTGTACCAGTTCCCCCTTGGCGAAGCTCACCCGGCAGATATGAGTGGGCGGCAGCGCCACGCCTAGCCCCGGCACGCTGCCGCGAGCAGCATGTCGAAGTTGCTTTTCTTTAGCCGTCCCGGTCATTCGTGCTCGAGGATATTGACGAGCTTCCCGAACGGGTCGCGGACGTAGAAGCGCCGCACGCCCCAGGGCTCGCGGGCCGGGCCGTATTCGATGGGGACGCCTGCCTTCTCGCAGCGTGCCAGCGCTGCTTCGATATCGTCGACTTCGATGGAGAGGTCGGGCACGGGCGTCCCCGAGCCGCCTTCGCTGCCGAAGCTCACCTGGACCCTCATCGTTTCATCCGAACCGTAGGTTCGAAACCAGCCGTGATCCATGAGCAGGTCGAGACCCAGGATGCCTCCATAGAAGGCCACCGCCTTGTCGAGCTCCGATGTCGCCGTGTTGGCCATGATGCGCTTGACTTTCATGTGCCACCCCGATTGTTTTTAGTGGATTCCTTAACGTTGCGGTGCCTCCCCGGGTACGGCTCTACGCTGGAAGCGGCTTCCGCTGTACTCCTGTTACCATGATCAGAACTGCAGCCCCAGCGCAAAGCCGCCGAGCAGATAGCAGAAGGTGGTGATCAATACGATGCCGATCAGGTTGAGAACGACCCCGCCCCGCGCCATCTGGGCGATGGTGACCGCCCCGGTGCCGAACACGATGGCGTTGGGTGGCGTGCCGACCGGCAGCATGAAGGCACAGGTTGCGGCGAAGGCGGCCGGGATCAGCAGCGTCATCGAGTCGGCGCCGATGCCCACCGCCACGCCGCCCAGCACGGGGATGAAGGTCGCGGCCGTGGCCGTGTTGCTGGTCACTTCCGTGAGGAAGAGCACGATGGTGGCCACGGCGGCCACCAGCAGCAGGATCGGCAGCACTGCCAGCCCGGTGATCTGCTGACCGAACCAGCTGTCCAGGCCGGTGCCCGCGACGGCGCCGGCGAGGCTCAGGCCGCCGCCAAACAGCAGCAGCACCCCCCAGGGCAGCCCGTCCTCGGCATCCTGCCAGTTCAGTACCATCTCGCTGCGGCCTCTCGCGGGCAGAAGGAACAGGGCAATGCCGGCGGCGATGGCGATGGCGGTGTCATCGAGATTGCCCAGCGGCCCCAGCCATTGGCCCACCCCGGGGATGTTGCCGAGAACGCCGGGCACGACCCACAGGAACGCCGCCGAGCCGAAGACGAGCATCACCATCTTCTCGCCCTGGCTGAGCGCGCCGAGCTTGTGGATCTCACCCTCGATCATCTCCTTGCCGCCGGGGATCTCCGCGACCTTGAAGCGGTAGAGCACCCGGGTCATCAATACCCAGCCCACCAGGATGAAGGTGAAGGCCAGCGGTACGCCGAGCATCATCCAGTCGAGAAAGCCGATTGTGCGGCCCAGTTCGTCGGCGGCGTAGCCGGCGACGATGGCGTTCGGCGGACTGCCGAGCAGGGTGCCGAGGCCGCCCATGCTGGCCGACCAGGCGATCGCCAGCAGCAGGCAGGTGCCAAAGCGCTTGATGTTCTCGTCCTGGATGAAGTCGACGTGGCCGGCGCGGTGATGGTCGTGGCCGGCGGCGGCCATCTCGGTGGATTCACCGCTGCGCTCCGCCACCAGGGCCAGCACGGAGAGCCCGATCGGCAGCATCATCAGCGTCGTGGCGGTGTTCGAGACCCACATCGACAGGAAGCCCGTGGCGAGCATCATGCCGAGCACGATCCGCTGCGGCGCGACCCCGACCCGGGCCAGCGTCAGAAGCGCGATGCGGCGGTGGAGGTTCCACTTCTCCATGGCGATGGCGATCAGGAAGCCGCCGAGGAACAGAAACACGATGGAACTGGCGTAGGGCGCCGTGGCCTGGCCGACGGTGCGCTCCGTCAGCATCGGGATCAGCACGATCGGCAGCAGGGCGGTGGCCGAGAGCGGGATCGCCTCGGTCATCCACCAGACCGCCATCAGGGTGGCGATCGTCGCGACCCAGCGCGCATCCGGCGCTAGCCCTTCGGCCTGGCCCATGGCGAGCCAGACCAGCAGTGCCAGGAGCAACCCGAGGGCGCGCAACCCCCATGTCAGCCTGGCCGATCTCCCTCCGGATTCCCTCTCCTCGGACGTGTCCCCGTTCTCATCGGTTGGTCGACGTTGATCCGCCATGCTAAGTCTCCTTTATTTCACTAATACAGCTCCCTTCCTGGAGCGTAGCCAAGAGTACAGGACACGGCCTGAACGAGTTGCGGCGCGCCATTGTGTTCCCCCCGTTTTGCCCCAAGATGGAAAGAACCCCTTCACACCAGGAGCTTCCCATGAGCGGCACTCTCTTTCGCCTGGCGGCGTTTACCGACGATCCCGGCGGCGGCAACCCCGCCGGGGTGTGGCTTGGCGAGGCGCTGCCCGACCCGGCGGAGATGCAGCGGATCGCCGCCGAGGTGGGCTATTCCGAAACCGCCTTCATCGCCCCGGCCGAGGGCGAGCGGCGCCTTGTGCGTTATTACAGCCCCGAAGCGGAAGTCAGCTTTTGCGGCCATGCCACGGTGGCCAGCGGCGTGCAGATGGGGCGGCTGAGCGGGGCGGGTACTTACCTGCTGGAGACGGCGGTGGGCGAGGTGATGGTCACCGTCAATCAGGTGGAAGGGGAGTGGCAGGCCTCGCTGGTATCGGTCACGCCGGAATTCCGCCCCGCCGAGCCGGCGCTGGTCGAGCAGGTGCGTGAACTGCTCGGCTGGCAGGCCGAGGAGCTCGACCTCAAGATTCCGCCTGCGCGGGCCTACGCCGGGGCCTGGCACCTGGTGCTGGCGTGCAGGACAGAGCAGCGCCTCGCGCGGCTCGAATACGATTTCGAGCGGCTCAAGGCGCTGATGCTGCGCGAGGGCCTGACCACGCTGCAGCTGGTGTGGCGTGAGAGCGAAGCGCGCTTCCATGCCCGCGACCCGTTCCCGGTGGGCGGCGTGGTGGAAGACCCCGCCACCGGGGCGGCGGCCGCGGCGCTGGGCGGCTACCTGCGTGATGCGGGCCTGCTCCAGGCGCCCGCCCAGTTGACGATCCTGCAAGGCGAAGCGATGGGGCGGCCCAGCCGCCTGCAGGTGGACATTCCCCTCTCGGGCGGCATCGTCGTGACCGGACCGGCGGTGAGCCTGGAGGGCTGAAGTCGGTCTGTCCCGCTCACAGGCGACGGCGCAGTATCACGGTGGCGAGCAGATGGGTGGTGCCACCGACGAAGCCGATCAGCGTGAAGGCTCCGGGGGCCCCCCGCGCGACCTCCCAGAAGAAGCCGATCAGCGCGACGCCGAGCACGGCGAAATAGGCCGCGCGCAGGGCGTAGAGCTGGATCAGGGCGTGGCGTTCGTCCAGCGGCGGATCGTGACTAAGCATCTGAATCGATTCGAAGCGCTGGCCGAAGCGCATCAGCGCGGCATAGCCGAGCATGATGGCGAGCATGACCGTGCCGATGCCGGGAGCATCCGCTGCCAGCCAGGAGGTCAGGAACATCGCCACGCCCAGGGCCGCTCCACACAGCGGTACGAGCATGGGCTTGTTGTCCGCTGGGGCTTCACGGTGCTCGGTCATCAAATACCTCCTCGACGGGCTTGCCGAAAAAACGCGCCAGGCGCAGGGCGAGTGGCAGCGAGGGAACGTAGCGGCCGACTTCGATGGAGTTGATGGTATTGCGCGAGACCCCCATGGCCTCGGCCAGATCTGCCTGGGTCAGCCCCCGCGTCTTGCGCAGCGAACGGATGTGGTTGTGCATATGCCAAGCCTGTTTGGCATTCTGTGTTTTGTCAAGCAAGCTTGGCATTCATGCGCCTGAGGCGAATCGACGGCGAGCTGATCACGCGGCTCACCAAGGAGGCAGATGCAACCCTATGCGGGCTGGTAACTGCCGGTGTCGGCGGCGAAGCTTATCGATAGTCGATTCCAGGCGTTGATGGTGCAGATCGCCAGGGTGAGGTCGGTCAGCCCCTGCTCCGAGAAGTGCTCGCGGGTGGCCGCGTACAGGGCCTCGTCGATGCCGTGGCCGGCGATCAGGGTATTGGCATCGGCCCAGGCCAGGGCGGCACGTTCGCGCGGTGAGTAGAAGGGTGTTTCGCGCCAGGCGCTCAGGCCGTACAGTCGCTGCTCGGTTTCGCCGGCCTGGCGGGCGTCCTTGGTGTGCATGTCGATGCAATAGGCGCAGCCGTTGATCTGCGACACGCGGGTGTAGACCAGCGCCAGCAGGCCGTCGCCAAGTTCACCCGCTTCGGCTGCCTGGTGGAGGTGGCGCTGCAGGCCGAGCATGGCCTTGAGGCCGGCGGGGCTGGCGGCGTAGTAGTTCATGCGCATGGGTGGGGCTCCGTAAGGGGTGGAAGCCCCACCCTAGCGCGGCGGTTATCGCCTCGATTGTAGTTTTTCGACCTCAGTGCAGCTTCATGCGCGGACGGATGAAGCGGTTGAGTCCGTCCGAGAGCAGGATCAGCGCGGTCTTGGCCGTGCCATGGATGGCGCGCTGGTGCATGCGGTAGAGCGAGGCATAGAAGAACTTGGCCAGGCGCCCCTCGATGAACAGACTGCGCGCCGAGGCGCCGCGCATCAGGCTGCCGATCGCCTCGAAGTGGGCCAGCGAGATGAGCGAGCCGCGATCGCGATAGCGGAATGGCTTGAGCGGGCCGTTATCGAGCCGGGCGAGCAGGTTCTTGTAGAGCCGCTGGGCCTGCTGGTGGGCGGCCTGGGCCCGCGGCGGTACCACGGAGCCGTCCGGCTGCGGGCAGCTGGCACAGTCGCCGAAGACGAAGATGTTGGGGTCGTCGACGCTCTGCAGCGTCGGCTCGACCTTGATGCACTGGTTGCGCTCCAGCGTCAGGCCCAGGCCGCGCAGCATGTCGGGCGCCTTGATGCCGGCGGCCCAGACGTTGAGGTCCGTTTCGATACGCGCCTCGTCGGCGGTGACGATGGCGTTCTGCTCAACGCATACCACCCGCGTGTCGGTGTGTACCTGCACGCCGAGGCGTTCCAGTTCGGTGCGCACGGCGCCGCGAATGCGTTCGGGCAGGGCCGGCAACACGTCCGGCGCGGCCTCGATCAGGTGGACCTCGAGGTGGCGGCTGTCCATCTCGGTGAAACCGTAGCTGTGCAGCATGCGCGAGGCGTCGTAGAGCTCCGCGGCCAGCTCCACGCCGGTGGCGCCGGCGCCGACGATACCCACGGTCAGGCGCGGGTGATGCCGCCGCTCGGGGTCGCTGTAGCGCAGGAAGGTATTGAGCATGTCGTGGCGGAAGGCTTCCGCCTGGGCCGGGCTGTCGAGGAAGTGGCAGTGTTCGGCGACGCCGGGGGTGCCGAAGTCGTTACTCACGCTGCCGAGCGCCAATACCAGCAGATCGTAATCCAGGGTGCGGGCAGGCAGCACTTCCTCGCCGTAGTCGTCGAGCACCGGGGCCAGACGCAGCTGGCGGGCGTCGCGGTCGAGCCCCTCGAGAGTGCCGCGCTGGAAGCGATAGCCGTTCGACTGGGCGTGGCTCTGGTAGGAAATCTCGTCGATGCTGGAGTCGAGCGCCCCGGTGGCGACCTCGTGCAGCAGCGGCTTCCAGATATGGGTCGAGTTGCGGTCGATCAGGGTAATCTCCGCCCTGCCGCGCCGCCCCAGGCGCCGGCCGAGGCGCGTGACCAGCTCCAGCCCACCGGCGCCGCCGCCGACGACCACGATTCGCGTTCTGTCCATTGAGTGCTCCACTAGGATGAAAGATGAGGTAATGGGAAAATGGTCCCCCTACTCTACAACTGGACGATGAGCAAGGTTGGACTTTTTGCTTATCTACCTGCTCGCTCGGCATGCTCCGAAGGGGCCGCCCCGGACGGCCTTGCCTTCCACTGAGAGGGGGTGAACGTGGATGCAGTCCTTCAGCCTGCCCTGGCTGACCGCAGCGGGATTGGAGATTTCCGGCCTGTTGCGCCGGCGATGACTTCCGGCCTGTCGTTCGAGTGCTTCGCGCCCGGCGCGGCGCTGCGCCCCTACGTGCAGTGCTACTGGCGGGCCCGTGGAGCCAACGTCGGCGGGCCGGCAAGCGTGGAGCACCTGCATCCGGATGGCGCCGCGGGGTTGCTGTTCAACTTCGGCGCTGCGCTCGAGCGCGACGGCGAGCGGGTACACGGCGCTTGCTGGATCGACGGCCCCAAGCGGCGCACGGCCAGGCTGGCGGTAGGTGGCGCGCTCGACCTGCTGGGCGTTCGCTTCCTGCCGGGCATGGCATTTCCCTTCCTTGGCGAGTCCCTATCGGCCCTGGCCGGCGGGGAGCTGACGCCGGGTGGAGCCCTGCGCCGGCTCGAGCTCGAAGCGCTGCATCAGCGGCTGCAGGAAACACCCGAACGGATGGGGCGTATCGCGCTGTTGGAGGGTTACCTGCTCAAGCGGCTGCAGCGTCACGCGACGCCTGAGGGGCCGGCCCTGTCCGCATCGCTTGCCTGGTTGCAACGCCACCGGGGCCAGGCCAGTATCGCCGCGCTGGTGGCGGCGCTGCCGGTGGGCCAGCGCCGCCTGGAGCGGCTGTTCCAGCAACACGTTGGGCTTTCGCCCAAGCGCTACGCCCGTCTGCTTCGCGTCGCCCACTGTCGCGAACTGATCAAGCAGGGTGGGGCGGCCTTGCCGTTGACCGATACCGCCTTCACCGCCGGCTACTTCGACCAGGCCCACTTCATCCACGACTTCAAGGCCGTGACCGGCCTGACACCGGGCGGCTACCGCGAGCATGTCAGACGGCGAGGGTACGGTCGCGCTTGACGCCTCGATCATCGAGGTATACGTTTTTTGTCATGAGCCAAGCGAAACCCGAAGCGGCCACCGGCCGCCGGATACCCGACTACAGCGACCCTTCCTACTGGCGCGGCACGATCAAGATGTCGCTGTCGAAGTTCTTCGTGCTCAGCGTGCTGCACCGCAAACCGATGCACGGCTATGAGGTGGTGCAGGCAGTGGAGAAGAGCACCAACGGCTGCTGCAGCCCCTCGGAGGGCACGGTCTATCCGGTGCTCAACGAGTTCGAGGCGGGGGGCTACCTCTCCGCGACGAACGAGGTGGTGCAGGGGCGCTCGCGCAAGGTGTACACGCTGACGGAGAAGGGGCGGGAGGCCTTTCAGGTGGCGGTGGACGCCTGGCTCGAGGCCACGGACTGCATCGTCGAGAGCCGTCGCATGGCCGCTGGGGCAGTGAAACGGGAGGAGCGGGAAGCATGAGCGCGGCGCGGTTTTTCAGGCCTCAATACCTCGATGATCGAGGTAGTCGATGAGCTCGCGCAGCGGTGTGGTCGTCGCCCTGGGCGTTTCCCAGACCCTGGCCTGGGGCTCGACCTACTATCTTCCGGCGATCCTCGCCGTGCCCATGGCGCGAGACCTCGGCCTTGCCACGGGTACGGTATTCGCGGCCTTCTCCTCGGCGTTGGTGGTATCGGCCGTGCTGGGGCCGTCGGTGGGGCGGCGCATCGACCGCTTCGGTGGGCGCGACGTGCTGTCAGCCTCGAGCCTGGTGTTTGCCTTGGGTCTGGTGCTGCTGGGTCTGGCGGATGGAGCCAAGCTGCTATGGGCGGGATGGCTGGTGATCGGCGTCGGCATGGGCATGGGGCTGTACGAATCGGCTTTCTCGACCCTGGCCGGGCTCTATGGCCGAGAAGCGCGTGGCCCCATTACAGGCATCACGCTACTGGCGGGCTTTGCCAGCACCGTGTGCTGGCCGATCACCGGCTGGCTCAACGCCGAATTCGGCTGGCAGAACGCCTGCTTCACCTGGGCGGCGGTGCATCTGCTGCTGGGCCTGCCGCTCAACCGGCTGTTGATCCCGTTCGGCATTCAGCCGCCCGCGCCGCGTAGCGAGACGGCAACGGACGAAGAGGCGAACACGACCTGGCTGCCCATGGCGCTGCTGGCCTTCGTCTTCGCCGTGACCTGGTTCGTCAGTACCGCCATGGCGGCACACCTGCCGTGGCTGCTGCAGATCGCGGGGCTCTCGCCCGCCGCCGCCATTGCCGCCGCGGCGCTGGTGGGGCCGGCCCAGGTGGCGGCGCGACTGCTCGAGTTCTCGCTGCTGCAGCGCTTTCATCCGCTGCTCTCGGCCAAGCTGGCGGTTATCGCGCATCCCGTCGGCGCGCTCGGCGTCATGACGCTGGGGACGCCGCTCGCCACGCTGTTCGTGCTGCTGCACGGTGCCGGCAACGGCATTCTCACTATTGCCAAGGGCACGCTGCCACTGGCCATTTTCGGTCCCCACGGCTATGGCCTGCGCCAGGGCGTGCTGATGGTACCGGCACGCTTCGGCCAGGCGCTGGCGCCGCTGGCCTTCGCCCTGTTGATCGAGCGCTTCGGTACCCAGGCGCTGCTGTTCTCCTCGGCCCTGGGGCTCGCCGCCCTGGTGGCGCTGCTCGTCCTGCAAACCCACGCCATGAAGGAGGCGACATGAGGCTTCGCACGCTCAACGACCCCGATTATCTTCCAGCCCTCGACGCGCGCTTCGCTCTGCGGCAGCCCGGCCAGGGTCTGCCCGATCCGCTGGGCCATCCGCCACGCATCCTGCTGCTCTACGGCTCGCTGCGCGAACGCTCCTATTCACGCCTGGCGGTGGAGGAGGCCGCGCGGCTGCTGCGCTACTTCGGCGCCGAGACGCGCATCTTCGACCCTTCCGATCTGCCGCTGCCGGACCAGGTGCCGGGCGACGACCACCCGGCGGTGCGCGAGCTGCGCGAGCTGGCCATATGGTCGGAAGGACAGGTGTGGTGCAGCCCCGAACGTCATGGCCAGATTACCGGCGTAATGAAGACCCAGATCGACCACCTGCCGCTGAGCATGGGCGCGGTGCGGCCCACCCAGGGGCGCACGTTGGCGGTGATGCAGGTCAGCGGCGGTTCGCAGTCGTTCAACGCGGTGAATACCCTGCGCCTGCTGGGGCGCTGGATGCGCATGTTCACCATCCCCAACCAGTCGAGCGTGCCCAAGGCGTACCAGGAGTTCGACGAAGCCGGGCGCATGCGACCCTCGCCGCTCTACGACCGCATCGCCGATGTCATGGAGGAGCTGGTGCGCTTCACCCTGCTGCTGCGGCCCCACGCCGAGACGCTGGTGGACCGCTACTCGGAGCGCCGCGAAGTGGCCGGCGCCAAGGCCGACCCGGTGACCGACAAGGCGGCGGTTGCCCAGACATCGGAGTAGCGCCATTGGCAGCAACATAAGCCGCAACCGCCCGCTTCGCTGAGCTTATCGCCAGGATATTGACCTACCTTTCAAGGTAAGAGCGGCCAGGAGGCCGTGAGACCACCGGAATGGAGGCAATCATGAACCCACCTGCGATGACCGAAACCGTAGTCGTCATTACCGGCGCTTCCAGCGGCATCGGGCGTGCCACGGCCCATGAATTTGCGCGCCAGGGCGCGGTCCTGTTCCTGGCTGCCCGGGACAAGCAAGCGTTGCATGACGTCGCCGAGGAGTGTCATCGGCTCGGTGGCCAGGCTCGTTTTATCGTCGCCGACGTTACCCAGCCTGAAGATATGCAGCAACTGGCCCAGCGCGCGATAGCGGCGGCGGGCAGGATCGATGTATGGGTCAACAATGCGGGTGTCGGTGCGCTTGGGGCCTTCGAGGAGATCCCCCTGGAGGACCACGCACGCGTCATCCAGACGGACCTTGTCGGTCAGATCAATGGCGCCTACGCCGTGCTGCCTCACTTCAAGCAGCGCGGGCGCGGCATCCTGATCAACAATATTTCCCTGGGCGGCTGGGCGCCCCAGCCTTACGCCACTTCATATAGTGCGGCTAAGTTTGGCCTGCGCGCCTTTGCCGAAAGCCTGCAGGGTGAGTTGCATCATTGGCAGGATATCCATGTCTGTAATGTCTATCCTGCCGTGATGGATACCCCGGGGTTTCGCGACGGAGGCAATTACACGGGCCGAGCCGTCCAGCCTGTGCCTCCTGTCTACGACCCTCGGCGTACCGCTCGGACGATTGTCAAACTTGCTCGACACCCTCAGCCGGCTGCTTACGTGGGGTTGCCCGCCATACTGGCTCGCCTTGCCCATGGAATGCCGGGCTACAGCCGGCTCAATGCCAACCTGGTCGACCTTGCCCTGAAGCGGGCCCGGCCCATGGCGAACTCCTCAGGCAACCTCCATGCCCCTCCGAGCGGCAAGCGGCGTATCGACGGTGGCTTCCGATCGTCGGACGGTCGCCGCAAGGCGGTTATGGCCGCGACCCTTGGAGGGGCGCTGGTGGGCTTTTGCCTGTCTCGCCGCCTCAGGCTGCATCAGGACTGAGCGTGGGGAATGCCTCATGCTGACAGCGAAGCGCTGCCCCATCCGCCAAGCAGTCGCTTGGCCAGCCGCATGCGACTGGATCATGGGGCTGAGGGTGCTTCGTTTAGTGCGTGACTGTTGTCAGTAGTCGAGAGCCAGCCAAAGCCTGTCCTTGTGCTGGATGCCGTTCTCGTAGATCGGCTCATCGTAGTGAGTCAGGAAGTAGTCACGCTCCACGGCGACGACCCTGACCCCTGCACGCTGGTAGAAGGTGAGCTGATAACCGAAGGTGCCGGTGCCAAGTTCAAGGCGCCGTACCCCCGCCTCCCGAACCGTTGCGATGGCGTGATCCAGTAGCCGTGCGCCGATGCCCTTGCGCTGATGCGCCGGGGCGACGGCAATGTTCATCAGCTCATGAACTCCATCGCCAACGGGCTGGGTGACATAGGTGCCCACGATCTCCCCCTCGACTGTCGCGACATGGCAGATCGAGCGTTCGAGGTAGTGCTTGATGGCGTCTAGCGAGGGATCGGCCTCCAGCAGAAGATTGAGAGGTGCCTCGGCGCTGGGTACGGATTTGATTTGCATGTCGGTGTTCCTGCGACGTATCGGGTAGCGGCCGTGTCCGTATGACGACGCGCCGACTGACAGAGGCTACAGGGACGAGGCCGGGGCGTCATGCGCCCCGGTGTTTGGCCATTGAAGGGGCCATTAGGCTGGCTGCAACTGGCGCCTGGCCGTAGCTTCGCTGAGCAGGCGCTCCACCAGCCGGTCGATACGCGCCAGGGCGCTTTCGGTCGAGGCCGCCAGCGCCTTGCCGCCTTCCTCCTGGTGCTCAATGGCGATGTCGTGAAAGTCACCGATGCCGATGAACTGCAGGGCGGTACGAACGCTCGGTTCCAGGTGGTTGAAGGCCGCCATGCTGCGCCCTGGATCGAAATCGTAACCGCCGCGAGAGGAGAGCAGCACCGCATGCCGTTTCCGATCGGCGAGCAGCGGCACATATTGCCCCAACGGCATGAATGGGTGGGCGCCGTAGTCCAAATCGAAATCGACGGTGCGGCCTATGCGGACGATATTGTCGATCCAGGCCTTGAACGCGGCCGGCGGGCCGAAGTTGTACATGGGTACGCCGAGCACCAGGATGTCGGCTCGCTCGACCTCGTTGACCAGGGCATCGCTCTCGGCAAGCACTGCCCGCATCGGTTCGGTCAGTCGCTCGATGGGCGTGAAGGCGGCTTCGATCCACTCGACGCTGGTCAGCTGTGGCGGGTTGGCGCCGATATCGCGATAGACGATTTCGACATCCGGCTCCAGAGTGCGCCAGTGCGAAACGAAATGCTGGGTCAGCCGGCGGGTATGCGAGCCGTGGTCGTGAGTGCCGGCACGGCCGGGCCGCGGGCTCGCATCGAGGTGAAGTAAACGCGTCATGGGTTTTCTCCGTCACTGGGTTTAGTATCTATTGAATGAGTTGTTCTCAGTCATGCCTGTGGCTCGTTTCATATAAGCCTGAAGCCAGGCAGGGCGACAAACGACGATTCTTTTTCAATAGTGGAAAATAAAACTCAGCCATGATGCCGCGACGACTGCCTTCGCTTTCCGCCCTGCGCGCCTTCGAGGCGGCGGCGCGCCACCTCAGTGCCAAGCGCGCCGCCGAGGAGCTCTCGGTCACGCCGACGGCGATCAGCCACCAGATTCGCCAGCTCGAGGAGAGCCTGGGGGTGGCCCTGTTCGTGCGTCGGCCGCGGCAGCTGATACTGACGGCGCAGGGGCAGGCACTGCTTGGCGTGCTGAGCGAATCCTTCGATGCCATCGCCGAGACGGTAACCAAGCTACGCCGGCCGCCGTCGCGCCAGGCAGTCACGCTCTCGACCACGCCGGCCGTCGCCGCACGCTGGCTGCTGCCCTGGGTCTGCCTGCTGCGCGATGCCCATCCGCAGATAGACCTGAGCATCCAGGTATCCCATGACTGGGTCGCCCTGGACGGCATCGTCGCCGACATGGCGATTCGCTATGGCGAGGGCCCCTGGCCCGGGCTCGTCGCCGAGAAGCTGTTCGATAACGTCTTCATTCCCGTCTGCAGCCCCGCGCTGGAACTTCACACTCCCGCCGAGCTGGTGCGCCATACGCTGCTGCATTTCTCATCGCCCAAGGCGACCGCACCGGTGGACTGGGCGGCCTGGCAGCGTCGGGTCCTGGTGCCGGGGCTCGATGTCAGCGCCGGCTTGCTGTTCTCCGATGAATCCCACGGCATAACGGCGGCGCTGGATGGCCAGGGCGTGGCCCTGATGAGCCGTCACCTGATCGCCGAGGAGCTGCGCCAAGGGCGCCTGGTCCAGCCGTTTGGCCCCGAGATCACGGTGCTGCCGTTTCATCTCGTCTATCCCCCCGAAAGGCTCGGGGAGCCGGCCATCGCCGCAGTGCGTGAGTGGATCCTGGGGTTGAATGAAGCGACTGCCCGCGAAAGCGTATGCCATGCCCAGTAGCCTGGCGCTTCATGGCACCAGTCCGGTGAGCTTGTCGGGATTGCGCACGATGAAGATATCCGTGGCATACCCTGAGCGGTCGTAGGCGAAGGTCACCGCAGCGACGACACTTCCCTCCTTGCGCATCACGCAGCCGTAGCCCCCGTTGATGTCGGCTTCACGCCATTCATAGTCGGCCCAGTACTGGCGCAATCGGCTGGCCAAAAAGCCGAGTACAGTCGACTTGCCGTGCAGCGGCTCGAGCAGGGTGGGCACCTTGCCGCCGCCGTCGGCACTCAGGCGAACCTCGGCCGAGAGCAGGTTCGCGAGCCGTGCCGTGGCGCCTTCGGTGATGGCGAGCCGGAAGGCCTCCAGCAGCGCCTGCTGGCGTTCCCGCGGTGGGGTGTGCCGTTCCTCGGCGGTCTGGAGGTTGCTTCGTGCCCGGGACACCAGCTTGCGACAAGCCGGCTCCTTGATCTCGAGCATGGCGGCGATCTCGGTGTAGGGCGTGTCGAAGATCTCGTGCAGCAGGTAGGCCGCTCGCTCCTTGGGCGACAGGCGCTCGAGCAGCAGCAGGAAGGCGGTGGAGAGCGAGTCGGCCAGCTGCATGCTGCGTTCCGCATCGGAGACGACGATGGTCGGGATGGGCTCGGGTAGCCAGGCGCCGACATACTCGACCCGAGCCCGGTGGGCGTTGCCCAGCAGATCGAGGCAGCGTCGCGTGCAGGCCGTGGTCAGCCAGGCGTGGGGCGTATCGATAGCCTCACGGTCCGCTGCCTGCCACTTGAGAAAGGTGTCCTGCACCGCATCCTCGGCGTCGGCGCGCGAGCCGAGGATGCGATAGGCCAGCCCCAGCAGCATGGGGCGGGCCTCCTCGAAGTGAAGCAAATCGGCGGAAGGCATCAGGCTGTCTCGGAAATCGGAGCCGCCTTGTCCTTGGCCCAGGCCACGGTGGCAGCATGAATCTCGGGCGGATGACCCAGCAGGGGCGTTACCGCGGCGACATAGGCTTCGTATGCCGGCCCCTGCATGAATGCCTGTGCATCCGCACCGTCGGCGTAGCGCTGGAAGACGCGGATCGTGTCGGGATCGCCATCATCGTAGCAGTAGAAGTAGGCGTCGTGGACCTGGCGCTCTTGGATGCTCGGCATCAGGTGAGACTCCCACAGGCGCCGTACCTCTTCGCGCTTGCCGGGGAGTGCCTTGTGCTTGATGAAAAGCGTGCTCTGGTTCATGCATGACTCCTGAATCGCTGATGTAAGGTAGAGAGATGAAGGCCTAGTGGCCGTCACTGTCATGACGATTCAGGAAGGCGCTGTGTGACATGCGGTTTCCAAGTGCAGGTCAATGCATCGTTTCATCTGGCTCCGGATGAAGAGTCAGTAGGCTACCATGCTCGCGGTATAGCCCGATGTCGCGCAGCATTCGCGGGTCGCACTCTCTCAATGCGAGATAATCCTGATGGTTGGGAATACTTCGATCGCCTCGCTTCAGCCATGTGATGAGCTTGTGCAGGAGCATGTCCCTTTCCCCAAAGTGACGTCTCACTGTGACTTTGCGGCTCCGGTCGAGAGGGAACACTCCGTTTATTGTCCTCGAATGCGTTCGGCCCACCCAGAGGGTGGCCGAAAAAGCATGGCCTATGATCAGGGGCGTGAAATGCCTCAGCATGCAAAGGTCGTCCAGGAAACCGGCATCGCTATTTATTTTTGCGATCGGCAACATGGAGGCATATGCGGCCTAGAATATGCTTCGACTTTAAATGTCCGATAGAAGTGCTGAGAACTGATGGATAAGCACCATGAAAGCCCACCAACAAGCAAATGAGTGTGTTGCACTCAGAGTCTGCCACTGCCCCAACCAGCAGCGGTTAAAGGCTCCAGGGTGCCGCGTTGGCTTGTGGCAACAAAGCCGACCTTGTATCCTGACAGCGCGGCAAGTCAGCCAAGGAAAGTTCCAGCATGCAGGGTGCACACAACACCGCAAAAGAGTCTCGCACAACCACTCGCACCCGTTTAGCGAACATTCGCACCCGCGTGGCGAAGGCGTCCAGGCAAACCGTAACAAGGCTGTGCGCCGAGATTCGCACACCGCGCTTCATTGGCGCCTCCCAGGTCGCACTGGTCTGGCTGGTCGTCTTGTGTGGTTTCGGTCTGACCGTTGGCAGCGAGCGCCAAAACACCTTAGCTGACCAGAACTTTGAGCCCTTTCAACTGCCCACAGCGCAGGACGCTCAGGTGATTCTTCCCACCGAGCTTGGCGGCACGTTGGAGCCTGCCGCCGGCTTTGAAGGCTACCCATACACGCGCAGTGAGGGGCGCTATTGATTCAACTTGATCCTGCCAGCCAACCACGTGCCCGGACTGACCATGGATGCTCCTGTCGGCCTAGAAAACATTCGCCTGCTGGCGCAGGAAGGCAGCCTGCTGTGCGCTCCCGAAGTAGAGTTTAATCTATCTGCAGATCCCAGCAGCATAGGCATCAAGGCCTACCTTGACCTGTCACAGCAGAGCACCAACTACTGGAGGCCCTCGGTTGCAGGGTATCGGGTGGAGGTGCGATGGGATCGGCGCTTCCAGGGCTGTCCCTACGAGCAGTCGGTGTTGGTAAGCCGACCATCAGCCGCTCTACCGGCAGGCACAGATCTTTGCCCGCGCGGGCGTGGAGATACCGCGCTCCACTCTGGCGGAGTGGGTCGGCATCTGCGGGGTGCGACTGCAGCCGCTGATCGATGCCCTGCGCGACATCCTGCTCACCGAACCGATACTGCATGCCGATGAAACGCCAGTGCCGATGCTGGCTCCGGGCAAAAAGAAGACTCATAAGGCCTACCTCTGAACCTATGCCACCACGCCCTACGCCGAGCTGAAGGCAGTGATCTACGCCTTCGCGCCCGGGCGCGGTGGCCAGCATGTCCGCGACTTCCTCGGCGGCTGGCAAGGCAAACTGATCTACGATGATTAAAGCGGCTACAAGCAGAGCTTTACCAACGGCGTCACCGAAATCGGTTGCATGGCCCACGCCCGACGCAAGTTCGTCGACCTGCACGTGGCCGGCAAGAGCCAGGTCGCCGAGCAGGCCATCGAGCTCATCGCCCAGCTCTACCAAGTGGAGCGCGAGGCCCAGTCGCTGAGTGCGGAATAACGCCAACGGCGACGCGACACCCGAGCAAAGCCTATCGCCGACGCGCTACACCGCTGGATGCTGGCTCATCGCGAGAAGCTGCCCAATGGCTCGGCGACGGCCAAGGCGTGGATTACAGCCTGAAGCGCTGGGTAGCACTGACGCGATACCTGGAGGACGGCAGACTGCCGATCGACAACAACCGGGCGGAGAACCTGATTCGCCCCTGGGCACTGGGCCGCTCGAACTGGCTATTTGCCGGGTCACTGCGCAGCGGTTAGCGCGCTGCCAACATCATGAGCCTGATCCAGACTGCCAAGCTGAATGGCCATGAACCGCATGCCTACCTGAAAGACGTGCTGACTCGGCTGCCGACGCAGAAAGCCTGCCAGATCCACGAATTCCTGCCTCAGCACTGAAAATCGGTCGACTGATCACTCGCAAAGGGTGATGGCCGGGCGCTTACCGTAGATGATCCATGGCTAATGCCAGCCAACACCGTTAGTTCGCCATACCCCCCAGGCGCTAGGGCAATCATGGCGATGTCGCGCGGGACCCTGAGCAATTGATGGATCCAGCTGAGCCAGTACCGAAACCAATGGGATTAAGTCCTCCCCACTCTACACCGGTGTCGCTGCGCCACACTGATTGGTAAGAGCATCACTTACCAGCCTTAGGATGAGGAGAACTCCCTATGAAGATAGGCCGGGTCGGCGTCGATATCGCAAAGTCCGTTTTTCATGTTCACGCTGTGGATCGCCATGATCAGGTCCAGTAGGCGGCAAGTACCCCCGTCATAGGTGACTGGATGCTCTCTCCAAACGTGTGCCTGTCGGGGCCGTGATCGGTATGGAACTGCGCTGCGTTTCACCACTGGGCACATGCGCTGCAGGCGCGTGGCTATCAAGCTGGATGCGGCCCAATTCGTTAAGCAATACGTAAAGAGCAACAAGAACTACCGTGTCGATGCCGAAACCATCTGTGGAGTCATGAGGCGGCCTAACATGAGCTTCGTTGCGGTCAAGACTGTCTACCAGCAGGATGTCCCGGCGGCACATCGGTTTCGTGAAGAGTTGGTCCGCCAGCGGACGGCCAAGGCCAACCAGATCCGCGGCCTGATCGGCGAGTACTACGGTAAGCGATCCACTAACCCCATCTGTGCCGGCTTGGCTCAGGCCGGTAGATTGCCTTTCCACCGCCACGGCAGCAAGGTGCTGAGATTATCAACGTCGCCGCGTGTTGGCAGCGTCTCGAACACGAATTGCAGGTATTTGTAGGGCGAGAGGCCATTTGCTTTGGTGGTCTCGATCAGGCTGTAGATGGCCACGCTGGCCTGGGCACCGCTCGGTGTATGGCTGTTTGCCGGCTCGCTGCACAGCGGCCAGTGCGCTGCCAACATCATGAGCCTGATCCAGTCTGCTTTATGCCGTGCATGGCATAATCTGCCAAGTTGAACGGCCATGAACCGCATGACTACCTGAAAGTTGGGCTGGCTCGGCTGCCGACGCAGAAAGGCAGTCAGATACAGGAACTCCTGTCTCAACACTGGAAACCGGGCGCCTGAACACTCGCAAAGGGTGATGGCTAGCCGCCTACCCAGTACCTAGTCGAAGGTGCCGTCATTGCGCCACTGACGAAAGCGACAATAGACGGTCTTGGCCCATAGCGATGGGGAGACCCCGCCACTTGGTCCCGTAGCAGAGGACTAAGAATATTCCATTGAGCATCTGGCGGTCATCTCGTCGCGGGCGCCCCATGATCAGCGGCGGGAAACGATATCCTCGATTATGTGCCAGCGCTCGTCGGAAAGTTCGTAACGTACTGCCATTCACGCCTCCCCTGCCATGACAAGAGGGAGTGGAGCAATCAGGACTTTTTAGGCAGAACATAAGGCAGGCGTGGGGAGTTGGCGGCACATACCCAAAGCCCAAAATCGGCATTCGCCGCCGTCCTTGCTGGGTGCCAATCTTAGCGGATCCATCGCAAAGCTCTACGCACTGGGTTGTCCTTCTCTACCCGTTCGTCAATGCAGCCGTGCGGCGAATCACCTTGACAGCGAATGGCACAATCACACGCCCTTCAGTCGGTTTTCAGGAGTTCTACGCTAGCCATGAGGCAGCCTCGGGATTCACGCAGCGCTCCGGGCGCTTGCCGTCACAAATTGCCGCGATCTGCTTGGCCGAAGCAGCACATTGCACCTCGACCGAGCCAGGCGTCAACCCGCCGATATGCGGGGTTGCGATGACCTTTGGGTGGCGCGCGACAACAGCGGTAGGCATTTGCCGATACGAGCGCCCAACATCGACCCCGGCCCCTCCAAGATGACCATTGTCGAGGGCAGCAAGCAAGGCTGCGTCATCGATCAGGTTGCCCCGTGCGGGATTGATAAAATACGCGCCTTGCTTCATCGCCGCGAAAACCTCGGCATTTATCATCTCCTCGGTCTCCTCGGTCGCCTTGGCTAGACAAATCACAAAATCGGACCGGGACAACAATTGCGAGAACGTTACTTGTTCAACCCGCTCGTCACGGATCGTCACATAGGGATCCGCCGCGAGGATAGTCATTCCGAAGACCATGGCCAAATCGGTGAGATATCGGGCGATTTCGCCAAAGCCGATTAGGCCGATCGTCGCTCCGCGAAGCTCCGGATAAAGGCCCGGTGTCGGCGTCTCGCCCGCATGATATAGCTTCGCCCCGGCGGTGATCTGCCGTGATAGGTCGAGCATAAGCCCGATGATCAGCTCTGACACGCCGGCGGTAAAGACGGGGGGACCATTGGTGACAAGCACACCGGCTTTGGTGGCTGCGGAAACATCGACATTGCGGTAATCAACCGCCCACCGGACGAAGGCCCGCAGATGAGAAGCATGGGCGAAGAAATCCTCATCAGCCACCGTTACGCCGAAGCTATGGACGATATCGCAGTCCTCGATTTCTTCATAGAGACGCTTACGCTCCCAATGACGCTCGCCCTCATTCAATTTTAGCTTCCCAATCTTAGAGAGCAATTCAAACGGCGTGTCGCCGTAAAGCTGACGAAGCTCCCACTCGGGATGAGGCAAAAGAATGCGTAACATCAGAACTTCTCCTAGACCACCTTGTAGGAACAAGGCTGATTCGTAACGTCTATCGAGAAGAGGACCTTTCCGCTGTCATGGATTTTTTTCATCACATCTGAATTCGCGGAACCGACAATCAAATGGCAAGGCGAAGTGAGGCTGGGCATATGTTTTGACCCGAATCTTTGCATTCTTAAGGTTATACTCAGCAAATGGGAAAGTTTTACTGACTACCAACTGCATAATTCGCAGCAATCTCCTGACATGATCACGCCGCCTCTTCATCGCTCTTGCCGTTTGACGATGCCACTGCTCCAACTCCACGCAGCCTTGAAGGCTCGGTTAGCGCACCGTCGCTTCATCCATCTCCAGAAAACTTCTGCGAGATTCAGCTCCGGCGAGCAGGGAGGAGGAGACTCCAGCCGAAGTCAGTCCTTCCTGAACCACAGGCCGACTCAGCATATCGTGCCCTAGCGGCCCCGCTGAGCCGGCACTCTCCCAAGGCCGAGTTCACCCTTCGCCGCTAGATCTCGTGGTACCAGATCAGCGATTGATGCGGTGGTAGTCCTGAGCGGGAGCGGCTCTTCACCAACTTCTCGGGCTCGGGCGACCCACTGACTGTGCGCCTTGCCGACCTCCAGGCGTTCGAGGCAGGCTAAACAGCTAGGGCTATTTGCTAAACAGATCAGTCGCTCAGGAACCGACAAATAAACATTTACTAATCGGTCGAATGAACCCGAAGTGCGCCGGCACTGGAAAAAGAAATAAAGCATTTGCTCGACACATTTTAATAATGCTGAAGCAAATTTTATTATTCTTTGCCTACGTTTTTTCCGTAGGCATCGAAGAACATTTTTGACACCACGGCTACAAGGTTCTCCAGCTCTCTAAAGGAGCCCTTTTCAGTTGAGAACTGCGCCGAACTGTTAATGACCATTGCGATAACCATCGCGGCTTCCTTCGACACTACTTTTTCTATCAGCTCTCCATTGGCCAAAGCTATTTTAATCGCTTCGGTCACGAGGTTATATAGTGCTTCGCTGAAGTAGCTGAGCTGGCGCTGGGAGTCGGTGCTAATGACATCTGTCTCGAGCCTTAGGCGCGCAATTAGACTCCAAGGATTACCACTTTCCCCGGATGGGTTGAATTTGAGATAACGTGATCGATTGAACTCGATGACCTTATAAATTTTGTCTTGCAAAGTCATCGAGCTGTCGCGCCATATTGCGCCGTGAACTTCTAGTGTATGCTCAACATAATCCCTGACGACTTCATCGATGACGCCGTCCTTGCTCTGGAAGTGGTAAAAAATGTTAGTCGTCGTCGTGCCAGTTTCTTTAGCAATCTTCGACATGGTCGTACCACGATAGCCATTTCTAATAAGCATATCACTTACAATACACTTAATAGCATCTCGAGTATTTCTAGATGCTGGCTTTTGAGGTTGGAAGCTAACGGATGACATTATTGCTTAGCACCTGTATATTTATCCAGCAAGCTCTGATCGAGTCCCATGGGTTTGTCGATGAATATTCGACGATCCATCTCTTTAAGTTCTTTAGAAATAAGCGGCTGAAAATCCATGAGCGCCAAAATATCGCGCTCAATATCAATTCCTGGAGCGTACTCCACTAGCTCTAGCCCCGAAGGTGTTGCACGAAATACAGCACGCTCTGTGATATAAGTCACCTCTTGCTCTCGCGAAAGACCGTACTCGGCATTGTAGGTAAGTTGCTCGACCGTTTCGACGAAGCGCCGGAAGCGGCCCTCGTTTTCGATACGAAGCTCACCGTCAATGGTCGAGATATCAAGACCACCAGCTGTGAAAGTACCTGCAAAAACCATCGACTTGGCATTCTGGCTAATATTTATGAAACCTCCAATGCCGATGATGCGGTTCTTGAATCGGCTGATGTTAACGTTGCCTGCAGGATCGATTTCGACGAATGAAAGAAAGGCCAAGTCCAGTCCTCCACCATCATAAAAGTCGAATTGATAGGGTTGATCAACGATAGCATCGTAGTTCCATGCGGCGCCAGCATCCAGGCCGAAAGCTGGTGCGCCACCAATCAGCCCCTGCTCATTGGTCAGTGTGAATTGATCGATCACGCCCTCTTCTGCTGCGACAAGTCCGACGCCGGTGCATATACCCGAACCAATATTGCAGATCAAGCCGGGCACTATTTCCATGGCACAGCGGCGAGCGACGATCTTGCGGGCATCAAGTGCTAGTCGCGGAAACCCAGAAGTCGAAACTTTGAGTGCACCCGCGTAGGACGGGTTATACATTGTCTGAAAGGTCTGCATTTGGTCTGGAACAACAACGACGTAATCGACCAAAATGCCGGGTATCTTGACCGTTTTGGCCGCTAGCGTGCCTGCCTTGGCTATCTGTTTGACTTGAACAATGACCTTACCGCCGCATTTTTTTGTTGCTTGGGCCATGGAGAGCATCTCGCCCCAGATAGCCTCATCTTCCATGGAAATGTTGCCATTTTCATCCGCCGTTGTCCCGCGAAGTAGGGCCACGTCGATATGAAAGGCACGGTAGTAAAGCCATTCCCGACCGTCTAGTTCGAGTACCTCGACAAGGCTCTCCGAATCCCTGCAGCTTTGACGCCCACCCTCGAGGCGGGGGTCAACGAAAGTGTGAAGCCCGACGTGGGTAATGAGACCAGGCCGGCCTCCAGCAATCTCGCGCGTGAGCTGTGACAGCACGCCCTGGGGGAGGGTGTAAGCTTCGACCAGATCTTGGGCGGCAAGCGCGGCGACGCTGGGAGCATCTGACAACGTGCCGCATACGATGCGCTTAAGCAAGCCTTCATGAGCAAAGTGGTTCGCCCCGAGCTCTCGCTGATCCCCAAGACCGACCGGGTGAATTGATGTAATGCCGCGAGGGTGGGCTTCTGCGAGGTAACGTTCCTGGATAGCTTTCATCAAGGCATCGGGAACGGCATGGCCTGATCCTGACCCACCTATGAGCACAGTCTGACCGTCACGCACTATCTGGGAAAACTCTTCTAAATCAATCACTTGCATAATTATCACCTTTAAAAAAGCCGTGACAAGCGTCACTGGGTCAAGCCCTGATCTGGTAAGTTACTGATCGATCGGTAAGCCTTATCATAACGTGCGCGTCACCATTTTCAATCCCTGACGCACGATCTTTGTCTCTAGAGGGTGAGCCGGCGAGCGACCGGCGGCTTTACCTATGGTGGTCTTTTGCGGCGTGCAACTTAAGTCTAATGGCATACTGACCGGTCAGTAAGTATGCTAATTTCATAATCGGTTCACAAGAGCAAAACAACAATTTACCTCTATTGTCCGGAGCGGAGGCATAACCTTGCAAAACCCTAGTCGCAATTTGTTTAGAGCAATCGATATCTTCAGCGAAGTGTTAGCGATATCGATGTTGATTGTTGGTTTTCTGGTCGTCGCCCTAGGCGTCATGAGTCGTTATGTGTTCTCGACTCCGGTTCCCTGGACCGGTGAGGTCGCTAGGTTCGCATTCATCTGGCTATCACTTTCCGGTATAGCCGTCGTCGAGAGGAAGCGCGCTCACTTTCGCATCGACATGTTGGTTCTGACAATGCCTATCGCCCTGCAGAGGTTAATCTTTTTTATTCGTGAAGCCGTTATCTTGACAGTGCTGGCGCTTATGCTAATCCAAGGGCTGCAATTTACATACCTCGGTCTCAATGCCTATTCCACAACGCTTCAGATCCCTCTCTATATAGTTTACGGAGCACTACCTCTATCGGTTACCTTTACGTTGGTAAATCGGTTGCGAGTCGTAAGTGAAGATTTCAAAGACTTGTATTCATTAAATCCGCAAGCCGCTCAAAAAGCGAGAGCTACTTCGTCAGGAGGGACCGAATAATGTCGGCGATAGCGCTGCTGAGTAGTTTTTTCGTACTAATAAGTATCGGCGTGCCAATTGCTTACGCCATGCTGGGTACCGCTTTTTTCGTCCTATTTGTGTTCGAGCCGGGGCTGCCCAACATGATCGTTCCGCAGAAGTTTTATGGTGGGACCGATAACTATATTTTGCTATGTATTCCTTTTTTCATGCTTGCCGGTGAGCTGATGGGGCTGACGCCACTGTTTGATCGGTTAATGAAAGTTGCCAACGCCATTGTTGGACAAATACGTGGCGGCCTAAGTCATGTCAATATTGTAGTAAGTATGCTTTTTGCGGGTATATCTGGAGCGGCTAGCGCTGATACTTCAGCAGTGGGGAGTATGATGATACCGGCAATGGTCAAGCAGGGATATACCAAATCCTATGCCACAGCCGTAACGGTAATCTCATCCGTAATTGGCGTCATCATTCCTCCCTCAGGGATCATGATCGTCGCTGCACTTGCGACCGGGACGTCAGTTTCCAATGTTTTTTTAGGTGGTGTCATCCCTGGCATCGTGGCTGGTTTGAGCCTGCTCATTGTTTCTCTCATATACGGTTATAAAAAAGGCTTTCCGAAATCCGCCGCGATGAGCTGGCGTGAACGAAGCCGCGCCTTATGGCTTGGAATGCCAGGATTGGGTATACCTGTCGTCATCATCGGGGGGATTTTGGGTGGCTTCGTTACTCCCACCGAAGCCGCGAACCTAGCGGTCGTCTACGCGATCATTGTTGGCGCCTTACTGATCAAAGGCATACCGCCGCTTCATAAGTTGTACCAAAGCCTGGTAACGGTCGTGACGAGGCTCTCGGCAATCATGTTTTGCTTAGGAGCTTCGATGGTTCTGGCTTGGTTTTTCGCTATTGCTGGCGTTCCAGAAATCGTTGCCGGCGCTATAACGACGGTCACGGATAATATATATGGTGTCATGGCATTGATGCTTATCAGCTATTTAATTATCGGCACCTTCTTGGATCCTCTGCCGGCCATTCTGATCTTTTCTCCCATTTTTCAGCCGATTGCTTCCTCATTTGGAATCTCGGATGTCCACTTCACCGTAGTCATGGTGATGGGGTTGTCAATCGGTCTAGCAACACCGCCGGTCGGTTCCTGCATTTTTGTGGGCTCGGCAATTAGCGGGTTGAGCATCGACAAATTTGTGAAGGACCTTCTGCCATTCCTCGCCGCGATGGCTGCGGCGCTGGTATTGGTAGCCTTTGTTCCTTCACTAGTAGAGTGGTTGCCAACAATCGCGCAATAGTGACGACAATGGCGCCACAAGATAGGCCATCAACTCTAGAGGACAAAAAAATGCGAAACATTAACATTACAAAGCCCACCATCCTGGTAGGCATCTTGTGCCTGTCGAGCCAAGTCTACGGTGCGACAGAGTTGCGCTTCGCCAGTAGTCAGCCAGAGACAGGTGGCTACATGGGCGAGTACGTCAAGGTCTTAGGCGATTCGATAGAAGAAAGGACGAATAGTGATGTGACGGTTAAGGGATATTACTCTGGCGCCCTCGGTTCGAACGAGCGCGAGCTCGCCGAGATGACCAAAAGCGGCGGCGTCGACATTGCTAACACCGCGACGACTTATATTCAGGGATGGATGCCCTCATCCAAAATTTTTGATTTTCCCTACATGTTTAGCGACGTCGAGCACTACAAGAAAGTGATTCAAGGGGATATCGGCGATCGTCTCAAAGACGAAGCGCGTGATGATGGCGTCGAGGTTCTGTCCTTCGTCATCGCAGGCTTCAGAAGTATCTTCAATAACGAACGTCCCGTTCATTCGGTTGAAGATCTGGAGGGTTTGACGATTCGTTCTATGGAAAGCCCAATCTATGTCGACATGTTTGAACGCCTTGGTATGCGGCCTACGCCGATGCCTTCTTCTGAGCTTTACAGCGCGCTTCAGTTGGGCACCGTCGACGCCGGGGAGAACGATCCCGCTAGCGTGATGGCCTGGGGCTGGAACGAGGTTATCGATTACTACACGTTGGATCGGCACTCGATTGCAGTCATGGCAATCATCATGAACAAGGATCGGTTTGATTCCTTCGATGGGCAGACACAGGATGCCATTCTAGAAGCCGGGCGTGAAGCTGAGAACTACCAGATCGATTATATCCAGGAAGCGTGGTCCGATAGCCTCGAACAGATTGTCGACTCGGGTGTTGAGGTCGTAGAACTGGATGAGGATGCCATGCGTGAGTTCCGCGAGGCCGTCAGACCCACTATCGATGAGTTCGAGTCGGAAGTCGGCGCCGATCTGATCGAGTCCGTGCGCTCGCTGGAATGATGAGTCGCTACCGGTATTCCCGTCTTACTAAGTAAGGAAAGACATGGAATTCTCCAATGTATCCAAAGTGGGGCGCGAGCCCCACTTCCTCAATGGCGCGACGCGAATATGCGCCATCGTGGGTGACCCGATAGAACAAGTGGGTTCTCCAGAACGCTTCAATCAGCAATACCAAAAAAAAGGCGACAACGCAGTACTTATCCCGCTTCATGTCACGCCTGAGGATCTTGCTGCTGTCGTGAAGAGCCTGCGCGCAGTGCGAAACTTCCAGGGTCTCGTCATCACTGTGCCCCATAAACAGCAGGCGTTGAGGCTCCTGGATCACTGTACCCCAAGGGCGAAGCGTATCGGCGCGGTTAATGCGATCCGATTTACTCTGGGCGGGCTTTACGGCGACAACTTTGATGGGGAGGGATTCGCGCGAGGATTGGCAGCCAGCGGTGGCCGGGTTCGAGGAAAACGCGTGATGATCATCGGGGCGGGAGGCGCAGGTCATGCCATCGCCGATGCGATGGCCGAGCACGGCGCTGAATCAATCGGAGTCCATGATTTGGATCGCCATCGAGCCGATCACCTTGTCGCTAATCTTCGCAGCGGCTGGCCGGGGTTCGATGCCGAATCGGTAGACAACGATCCCGCCGGTTTCGACATCATTATCAACGCAAGCCCGGCTGGCGGCAACGTTGATCAAGCTTTACCGACTGATCCCGCACGTATCGATGCAGGTGCGCACGTCGCCGACATACTGCTCAAGCCGCGAATCACCGCTTTTCTCAAGGCCTGCGAGGCGAGAGGACTTGGGGTCATGCCTGGCTACCTCATGCTCGACAATCAGATCGAAGCGATTGCCGAATTTTTCGATGCCAGCTCAGCCGAGGCGGCTGAACGATATCCTCATGGTAAAACTTATTAGGGAGATTCGTGATGGATCTCATCCATTATGGTGTGCAGGACGGAGTTGCTGAGATTCGGCTCGACCGTCCCGATAAGTTGAACGCCATTACGCCAGCCATGGCTTCGGAACTTTCTCGGCTGGCTCGGTGCGCCAATGACGACGACAACGTCAAAGCTGTCCTTCTGACCAGCGCTGGTCCTCGCGCGTTCTGCGCCGGTACTGACCTACAATCGCTCGCCGGCTATGCGAATGCGTGGGCGTTTCGCAACCGCTGTGAATACGCCGCGGCCATTCGCGACATCCGCAAGCCTGTCGTGGCCGCGTTGAAAGGCTGGGTACTCGGCGGCGGTGCCGAGTTGGCGCTCGCGGCGGACATACGTGTCGCCGACGAGACCGCCCGATTCGGATTTCCTGAAGTGTCTCACGGCTGGGTCGGGGGTGGGGGTGCCTCGCAATTGCTGCCACGGCTTTGCGGCTACGGCCAGGCGATGAACTTGCTGCTTACAGGCAAGACGATTGACTGCTACGAGGCCTACCGAGTCGGTCTCTGCGAGCACGTAGTGCACGCGGGGGAGGCCGAGAGCACCGCCCGAGGCCTTTGTATTGAGATGTCCAAACACAGGTCCATTGCACTTCAATCGGTCAAGGCTTCTGTACGCGCGGCGCTTTGCACGGACCTAGCTTCAGGACTGCGCTACGAAAACGAAATGAACACGCTCTGCTTCGCGATGTGCGAGCACGTCGAAGGTCTAGAACGCTTTCGATCGCGGAGCAGCGATGAAGGCCACCAGTAATTCGAGGACATGTCAGTGCAGCAAACCCATGAAGAAAAGCGAAACAATCGGTTGCTGAAAAGCGGTGACCTCTTCTTCGACGACCTCATCGAAGGGGATTACTTCGTTACCGATGGAATCATGGTCACTGAGAGCCATGTGGTCGGGTTCGCCGGGCTTTCCGGGGACCGCTTCAGCATTCACTTGGATGATGTGACGGCCCAGCAAGCGGGCTTTCCCGGAAGGATCGCTCACGGTCTTTTGGTATTGGGGCTGGTCGATGGGTTGATGATGAATTCTGCCGTGAAACCCAGAATCGTGGCCGCGCTGGGGTGGGACTGGTCTTTCAAGGCACCGGTGCTCATTAATGATCGCGTGCATGCCGAGGCTCGGTTCAAACCTGTACGTCGCACGAAGCGCGGTGATCGCGGCATCGTGGAGCTTGTGATCACGGTGTTCAAGAACCAGCGCGACGTCGTCCACTCAGGCGTCAAGACACTAATGCTCGAATGCAGGAGTAGCGGATGAAACACGATCTCAAAGTCCCGGTCGCGAATGGTGCGATGCAAAGCATTGTGCTCAACGCTCCGGCGCAGTTCAAAACGGCAACGCTGGGGATGGTGCTGCCGCGCAAGGCGCTCTCGGCCGCGCATGTGGTGTGCGACCCGCATATTGATGTTGTCCCGTTTGCACATAGTGCCATCGATATGGATGCCACCCAGCGCTATCGCGAATATCTATGGAGCCTAGGGCTAGGCGTGGCAGAAGCCATGGACACAGCTCAGCGCGGGATGGGACTCAGCTGGGGCGACGCTCAGGAACTCATCGCGGAGACTCTGCACAGAGCCCGAGGGCTGCCGGGAGCGGAAGTCTATAGCGGCGTGGGCACGGATCATTTGCCAGCCGAGGAGATGCCGCTTTCGCGTGTCGTCGAGGCTTATCAGTCACAGTTGGAGTTCGTCGAGACGCGCGGTGGGCGGGTCATTCTTATGGCGAGCCGCGCGCTAAGCGCCTCAGCCAAGTCCTACGAAGATTATTCCTTCGTCTATCGCGAAGTGCTAAGTGCAGCACGCCAGCCGGTCATCCTCCACTGGTTGGGGCCAATGTTCGATCCTGCTCTCACGGGGTATTGGGGCGAGCACGACCTTGAACGGGCTATGTCGCGCTGTTTGGATGTGATTCACGAACACGCTGATAAGGTCGAAGGCATCAAGATATCGCTGCTCGACAAGACGCTGGAGATCGAAATGCGTCGCCGCTTACCAGCGGGTGTCAGCATGTTCACCGGGGACGATTTCAACTACCCAGAGCTGATCGCCGGCGATGGCGCAAGCCACAGCGATGCCCTGTTGGGTATCTTCGACCCCATCGCACCGGCTGCTTCTGCCGCGTTACGGGCGCTGGGCGATCAGGACACGCAAACCTTCCGCGCCACTCTCGATCCGACAGTGGCGCTGGCGCGGGAGATCTTTCGCGCCCCGACTCAGTATTACAAAACGGGTGTCGTCTTTCTCGCCTGGCTCAATGGGCATCAGGAGCATTTCACCATGGTGGGCGGCCACCAAGGGGCGCGCTCCATCCTCCATCTTTCGCGCGTCTTTGCACTCGCCAACGATTGCGGACTCCTTAGCCATCCGGAAATGGCGCGTGAACGAATGCGGATACTGCTCGAGCTTCATGGAGTTTGGCAATGAACCACGCAAGTGTCGGTCTCTGCCTGAACACGGCGACGACCCGCCTTCAGTGGGATTTCGCACAGGCTGTCGACGGCTATAGTCGCCTCGGAGTGGCTGCCATTTCACCGTGGCGTCACGAGATCCAGGCCTATGGACCGGCCAAAGCGGGACGCCTCCTGCGCGAGGCTGGATTGCCTGCGCTTGGTCTTTGTCGCGGAGGTGGGTTCCCTGCGCAGGATGGAGAGTCGTTCAGGCGTCATATCGACGACAACCGCCTTGCGATCGAGGAAGCGCACGCTATTGGCGCCAAGTCTCTGGTTCTAGTTTGCGGTGGGCTCCCTGAAGGCAGCCGCGACCTGCCCTCGGCGCGACAACACGTCATCGATGCAATCGCCGAAATTCTGCCCGAGGCGAGACAGGCGGGAGTCAAGTTATCGATCGAGCCTCTACATCCGATGTATACAGCGGATCGAAGCTGCATCTCGCTGCTGTCCCAGGCGTTGGATATTTGTGAACAGCTTGAGCCCACGAAAGAGGGTTGGTTAGGCGTGGTTGTCGATGTGTACCACGTTTGGTGGGACCCTAATCTTGAGGACTCTCTTAAGAGAGTCACATCGAAACAGCTACACGGCTTTCACATCAACGACTGGCTTTATAAGACCCAGGATCTGCTGGAAGATCGAGGAATGATGGGAGACGGGATCATAGATTTGCCCTGGCTTGCGGATCGTGTCAAAGCGAGTGGCTTTGGTGGACTACCTGAAGTAGAGATTTTTTCCCGCTATTGGTGGGGGCAAGACCCCGAATACGTTGTGCAAACCTGTCTAAAAAGAAGTGCATCCGTGCGTGAACGCATGACCGATTCCGTATAGAGGCGTTCCGGCTCTGTCTGTACTGTCCGATTTGCCTTTGGCGATGATAGCCATTGAGTCACGCTAAGGTCGCCAAGTCCGGTGACGCAACAGAGTTCGTATTCGGTGAGGCTAGCGAGGCTTAAGATCCGCGAGAGCCGCGAGATGAAATGCATTGGCAACACCGATATCCGCCGCGCCATCGTTCTCACCGCCACAGCGGCTCCTTCAGGTTGTGCTTGATGATTATTTGCATCCGGGCTCGCATCACCTCGAACGAGAATATCGCGACGATCCTCCAAATTCGACTGGCTTCCGGCCGCCGCATGGCGGCCTTGCTAGCGGAGTTCCGCCACCGGGTTCTTTACGAGCCGAATTCTTATAACCCCATCCGTTCGTCGTAGAGGAGTGCCTCATGGTCGCCATACCATCCCCGTCGTCTCCCGACCCCGCCCTGCCGGTGCCGCTGAAATATCCTTCAAGTTGGTTGCGAGGCCTCGCCGACCTGGCCGTACGCGCAGTGCACCCCGATAGTCTGCTGCCCGGTGAGCTGCCCGCGCCGCCCCCCGGTCGCACTCTTGTGGTGGGGGCAGGTAAGGCGGCCGCCGCAATGGCCGTAGCCCTGGAGCGCGCCTGGCTGGCCCACCAGCCCGAGGCGCCGCTACAGGGACTGGTGGTGACTCGCTACGGTCATGGTTCACAGGAGCAGGATACTACCTGCAAGCGCATCGAGGTGCTGGAGGCGTCCCACCCCATGCCCGACGGCCTCAGCGAGCAGGCCGCCCGGCGGATGCTCGAGGCCGTCGAGCCTCTGGGCGAGGAGGATCTGCTGATCGCGCTAATCTCCGGCGGAGGTTCGGCACTGATTAGCTTGCCAGCTCAGGGAATCGCGCTGGCCGAGAAGCAGGCCATCAATCGCGAGCTACTGCGCTGCGGGGCGCCAATCCGCGAGATCAATACCGTGCGCCGCCACCTTTCGGTGATCAAGGGCGGCCGCCTGGCCGCCGCTGCCCACCCGGCCCGGGTATTGACCTGGCTGATCTCCGACGTACCAGGCGACGATCCTACCCTGGTCGCCTCGGGGCCGACCCTGCCGGATGCCACCTCGCCGGCGGATGCCCTGGGGATCCTCGAGCGGCACGGGATCGCCATATCCGACGCCGTGCGGCACCACCTTCAGGCCGCCGGCCGGGCACCGGCGATGGGTGATGCGGGCTTCGCCCGCGACCGCTCGCGGGTGCTGGCCCGTGGCTGCGACGCCCTCGCGGCGGCGCAGCGTGGCGCCGAGTCGGCCGGCGTCGCGGTGTGCGTGCTGGGCGACGACCTGGAGGGGGAGGCCCGCGAGCTGGGCCGCGCCCAGGGGCACCTGGCGCTGGCCGCTCAGGAGGGGCTGGAACAGCCGTTGCTGATCCTCTCCGGCGGCGAGACCAGCGTCACGATGACCGGCGACGGGCGGGGCGGGCGCAACGTCGAATACCTGCTGGGCCTTTTCGACGCCGTCCGCGGTGCCCCTGGCATCCATGCCCTGGCCATCGACACCGACGGCATCGACGGTTCCGAGGACAACGCCGGGGCGCTGTTTCTCCCCGAGGACTGGGCCCGCGCCCGGGAGCAAGGCCTCGACCCCTCCGATTTTCTGTCACGCAACGATGCCTATACTTTCTTCCAGGGCCTGGATCGGCTCATCATGACCGGGCCGACTCGTACCAACGTCAACGATTTCCGAGCCATTCTGATCTTGCCGAGGACACCATGACGCTTCCCCCGCACGCCCCCATTCATGAGCCTATCCGCCGCACCAAGATCGTCGCCACCTTGGGGCCGGCCAGCGACCGCGAGGGCGTCCTGGAGGCGATGATCAAAGCCGGTCTCGACGTGGTGCGCCTCAACTTCTCCCACGGATCGGTGGACGATCATCGCCAGCGCCTGGCGCGGCCGAGCGCATCGGCTACTACAAACAGCTGATCGAGGATGTCAAGGGCGGCGACCGCCTGCTGCTCGACGATGGCCGCCTGGTGCTCGACGTCGTCCGCGTGGTGGGCAAGGAGATCCACACCAGCGTGGCCGTGGGCGGCAAGCTCTCCAACAACAAGGGCATCAACAAGCAGGGCGGCGGGCTGTCGGCGCCGGCGCTGACCAACAAGGACAAGGCGGACCTCGAGACCGCCGTGGAGATCGGCGACGCCCAGCTGAGCGGCACCCAGAAGCGCATCATCAAGCAGGCCCGTACGCTGAACCGTGCGGTGATCACCGCCACGCAGATGATGGAGTCGATTATGACTCGCCCTTGCCCACCCGCGCCGAGGTGTTCGACGTGGCCAACGCCGTGCTCGACGGCACCGACGCGGTAATGCTCTCGGCCGAGACCGCCGCCGGCGACTTCCCAGTGGAGACCATTGAGGCCATGGATCGGGTCTGTCTGCGCCAATCACCTCGCGGGCGTCAGCGCCATCGCCTGCATGACCGCCTCGGGCTATACGCCGCTGATCGCTTCGCTAATCAGCTCAGGGTTGCCGATCGTCGGCCTCGCCCACAACCCGGTTGACCAGCGGCGCATGGCACTGTATCGCGGCGTGGTATCGTTGCCCTTCGACACCAGTGACATGCAAGCGAACGACCTCAACGACCATGCTCTGGCGCGACTGGTCCGCCACGGCATCGCCGGACCCGACGATCATGTCATCCTGACGCGCGGCGACCACATGAACGCCCATGGCGGTACCAACACCATGAAGTTTCTCAATGTGAACCCCGGCCACGTGCGCTGAGACAAGCTCCGATCGGCTTTACAGAGGTTGCTCCAAGCCGGTGTCAGTTGCAGGGCGGTATCAGCTTGATGGTGACATCGACCTTCCCCCTGGTTTAGGTCCGCTATCAATGTGAGGCACCTCTGCTTCATGCGCATTGCTCGGCATACGCTACCGGTGGCAAGTAGCCCAGCGAGCTGTGCGGTCTGACATGGTTGGGGTGGGTTCTTCATTGTGTGATTTCGTGTCGTGCATCCGCCAGGCTCAAGAACCAGTCCTGATTGAGACAGCCGTCTCGGAACTTGCCGTTGAAGCTCTCGCTGAACGCATTCTGCGTCGGCTTGCCCGGCTGGATGAAGGCCAGCGTCACCTTCCACTACGCGCCCAAAAGAACATTGGCCTTACTGTCAGCTCCGGCCCGTTATCGCAAGCAATCGAGACTGGCAGTGAGCGCTGCTGCGCGATCTCGTCCAGGGACCGGGCCAGCCGACGTCCCGAGATAGACGTGTCCACCAACTGGCCGACACACTCGCGGCTGAAGTCGTCCACGATGTTCAGCACACGAAAGCGGCGTCCCGAGGTCAACTGGTCCGAGACGAAGTCCATCGACCAGCGCTGGTTGGGCCTGTCCGGCAGTGGCATCGGTGTCCTCGGCCGGAGCAGCCGTTTGCGCCGCCGGGTTCGGGCCTGAAGACCCTGCTCGCAGTACAGTCGGTAGGTCCGCTTGCGATTGATCACCAGGCCCTCCTGGCGCAACAAGGCATGCAGCAGCAAGTAGCCATAACGGGGATAGCAGGTCGCCAAGGTTTGCAGGCGTGCCCGAAGCGGCTCATCGTCACGCGGCATGGCCCGGTACCGAGCCACCGTTCTTGTCAGGTCCAGCAATCGGCAGGCACCTCGCTGGATGAGCCAGCCGCCAGCCACCAGGTGCTTCACCGCACGCCGCTTTGCTTCGGGCGTCACCACTTTCCCGAGACGATCTCCTTGAGGGCGGCATTGTCGAGAGCGCTTTCCGGCAGCAGCTTCTTGAGCCGGGCGTTCTCAGCCTCCAACTCACGCAGGCGTTTGGCCTCCGAGACGTCCATGCCGCTGTACTTGGCCTTCCAGCGGTAGAGGATCTGCTCGGTCACGACATTCTGCCGGGCAAGCTCGGCGACCGAGACGCCATGCTCGTTGGCCTTGAGGATGCTGATGATCTGCTCTTCGGTATGTCGGTTACGCTTCATCGCGAGATCTCCTGCTATCAAGGTAAACGTAGCGGAAATCTCTCGTTGGCGGTGGACCGGTTTCTGGGGGGAAGGTCACAAGAAATCCGAGGCCCTTCAAAAGCGTTGCACTTGGTATTTGAGGTTGTCCTATGCTCCGAAGACGTGTTCATAAGGATACACACGCCAGGCTATACGTTTTATTAAAAATAGTTACGTCCTAAGAAGTGACTGATTCAAGGCATTATCGATGACTAACTGGTAGGAACGCTCCATTGAAGAGGCGTTCGGCCTCTTCTATCGAGTCGACGCCGATCGCAATGCTCGCCCCCTTGATGCCTTCGTAGGGCGCAGGGCTGCAGGGGGAGTTGTCCGACGCCATCAGCAACTGGTCGCCAATACGCAGTCGGGCATGCATGACAAGATTGCCGGCCTCTTCGGGTATCTCCATGCCTTCGCTGGCAGGCATTTCGGCATAGGTCGCCATAGCCTCGAGCTTGGCGTCGAAGCAGCGCTGGTAGAACTCGAAGGCTTCGCGACAGTTGTCGTTGAAGATCAGGTAGGTGGAAAGCTGCATGGTGGGTCTCCAGGGGGTTGTTGTCGGTGTCACCTCCCTTCGTCGCTTCAACGTAGGCGATTTCGACACGCACCGATCATTTGCTTTCTGCCAGATGTTGGAGGCGGGCGGCCTGCTGGTCCTAGCTCAAGAATGAGCGCAGCTACCCGGTAAGTAAGGGCTTACCGGTAGCTGCGCTCCTTTCTAGCCGTCAGGCCCTGTCATGACGCTCGCGGCTGTCGGCCGGGGCCTGTTCGCGTTCGTGCATGCCGTAGTCGCGCATCACCGTGGCCACGCGCAGGCGATAGTCGTCGAAGACCACATCACGGCCCTGGGTCTGGGCTGCGCGGTGGCGCTCGAGCTGGCGCCACTGGGCGACGGCCTGCTCGTCACGCCAGAAGGAGAGCGAGAGGATCTTGCCCGGCTGGGTGAGGCTCTCGAAGCGTTCGATGGAAATGAATCCGTCGATCTCATCGAGCAGCGGACGCAGGCTGGCGGCGATATCGAGGTAGTGGTCGCGGCGGCCGGACTTGGGAATGACTTCGAAGATGACGGCGATCATGAGGCGTTCCATTCTGTCGTTGTTATATTTTCTCAATACTACCTACGCAGGCTTCAGGTCGCGATCTCGTCGTAGCCGCGATTCAGGAATTGCACGAAACAAAAACCATGGCCGAAGGGGTCGGCCATCAGTGCAAGCCTGCCCCAGGTCTCGGAGGCGATGGGTTGCTCCTGGATGGCGCCGGCTGCGATGGCCCGTTCCACCGCGGCGTCGATGTCCTCCACAACCACGTCCAGGTGCACCGGCGTCCAGTGGCGGGTGTAGTGGCGCTGCGCGCCGGGCACGGGTTCCCCCGCGGGGTAAGCCGGCGATCCGGTGGTTTTGGTCAACAAATAGATCGGTGCCGGGCCACCGATCAGCTCGACGCCGTCGTCGCCGAAGCGGCGGCCGAGTTCGAGGTCGAACGCCTGCACATAGAAGAGAATGCCACGCTCCAGATCGTCCACGTCCAGGTTGACGAGAAATTCCATACCGCCTCCTGCCAACGATTCAGATCGAGTTTGGCCGGCAATGTCGACCAAGCGCTACCCGGTGAGTAAGTGCTCACCGGGGCGCTAGGCAATGTGTGAAGGGTAGCAGGCCACTGAGGTGTCCGCTGTTCAGGAAGCGGTGTCGGCAGCCGCACCGCTTCCTGATCATCAGGTGCGGGTGATGGAGACACCGCCATCGGCCAGCATCGCCGTGCCGGTGACGAAGCTGGCCTCATCGGAAGCCAGGTAGAGCGCCGCTCGGGCGATCTCTTCCGGCGTGGCCATGCGCTTGAGGGCGTGCAGGTTCTCGACGAAGGCCAGGACTTCCGGGCCGGCGTCGGGGGCATTGGTGATACTGGCGGGCGTCTCGGTGCCGCCCGGCAGCAGGGCGTTGACCCGAATGCCGTTGGGCCCCAGCTCTGCAGCCAGGCATTTCATCAGGCCCAGGATGCCGGCCTTGCTGGCGCCGTAGGCCGCCATGCCGGGCATGCCGACGGTATGCCCGACGAAGCTCGAAGTGAAGAGCAGGCTGCCACCGCCGCGTTGCAGCAGCGCCGGGACCTGATACTTGGCCCCCAGGAAGGCGCCGTACAGGTTGGTATGCATGACGTCGTGCCAGTCGCTCGATGTCATGTCCTGTAGCGGGCCCATCGGCCCGACGATGCCGGCATTGTTGCAGGCGATATCGAGCCCTCCGAAGCGCTCAAGAGCGGTAGTGACCAGGCGTTGCGATAAGCGCTCGTCGCATACGTCCCCGGTGATGGCAACGGCAGTGCCGCCGTCGCGCGTGATGGCCTCGACCAGGGCGTCGAGTTCGTTCTGGCGACGGGCGCTCACTATCAGGCTGGCGCCTTCGCTGGCGAACAGACGAGCGGTGGCATGACCGATTCCCGAGCTGGCCCCGGTGACGATGGCGATCTTTCCGGCGAGTCGTTTCATGGCTGTAATCTCCGTTGGTGGTTAGGGATCCTTTGCAACCCCAGCTCGACTCTGCCGTTGCCCCAGTTAGTCCTCACTCCGCTTATTGCCGCCAAAAATCCTGGTGCGCTGACGATGCTATGCTGCGAATGTTGCGAAATGCTTTGAAGCGTCGGGCCTGTTTTGAAAGCAAGAGACGGAGTGTGCCAGGCGGCTACCGGGCTCATCCTGAACTCAAGGAAAACGCTGAGCCCACCGTGGAGGTCCGCCATGATCGAGACAACCAGCGACGCACTTGCTCCCTTCGATTCCGATGAGGCGAAATGGACGGCGGTGCTGGCCCGCGATACGGCGGCGGATGGCGCTTTCGTCTATGCGGTGCGTACCACCGGCATCTATTGCCGTCCCACTTGCCCGTCGCGCCGGCCACGCCGCGAGAACGCCGAATTCCATGCCGATGCGACGGCGGCGGAGCGAGCCGGCTACCGGCCTTGCCAGCGCTGCCGCCCTCAGAATGTCTCGTTGGCCCAGCATCATGCCGAGAGCGTCGCCCGCGCATGTCGGCTCATCGAAGCCGCCGAGGATCTGCCTTCTCTCGACGAACTGGCACAGGCCGCGGGGTTGAGCCGCTTCCATTTCCACCGTGTGTTCAAGTCGGTCACTGGACTCACGCCCAGGGCCTACGCCGTCGCCCGGCGGGCGGAGCGCGTGCGCGAAGAACTCGCTAGGTGCGAAACGGTCACCGAGGCGATGTACGAGGCGGGCTTCAACTCCAGCGGGCGCTTCTATGCCGGTACCGATCGCATGCTCGGCATGACGCCCAGGCGCTACCGTTCAGGAGGGAAAGACATGGAGATCCGCTTCGCCCTTGGGGAGTGCTCATTGGGCACCCTACTAGTGGCGAGCAGCGAGAAGGGCATCTGCGCCATTTCCCTGGGCAGCGATCCGGAGCAACTGCTGCAGGAGTTCCAGGATCGTTTCGCCAATGCCACTCTCATTCCCGGAGGGAAGGATTTCGATGCCTGGGTGGCCCAAGTGGTGGGTTTCGTCGAAGCGCCGGGCCTCGGGCTTGCGCTGCCGCTGGACATTCGTGGCACTGCCTTCCAGCAGCGGGTGTGGCAGGCGCTGACCGAGATTCCCGTGGGCAACACGATCAGCTATGCAGAGTTGGCGCAGCGTATCGGTTCTCCCAGGTCGGTGCGTGCCGTGGCCAGGGCCTGCGCCTCCAACCCTGTTGCGCTTGCCATTCCCTGCCATCGGGTCGTGCGCAGCGATGGCGCGCTTTCCGGATATCGCTGGGGCGTAGAGCGAAAGCGCACGCTGCTCGAGCGGGAGTCGGTTCAGCCCGAGACGTCCCCGGGTGGCGCCACGAGCGGAGCCTCCTCCAGTGCCGAGGTGATCCCGGCCTGCGGGGTACGCTCGAGAAAAGTCGACAGCACCACGTAGCTGCGCGTGGCCTTGACGCTCGGCAGGGCATAGAGCCGGGCGAGCAGGCCCTCCAGTGCTCGGCTGCTGGCGCAGCGCACCTTGAGCAGCATGCAGGTGTCGCCGGCCACGGAGTGGATTTCCTCGACTTCGGGCAGCTCCGAAAGCGCCAGCAGTTCCTGGGTCTTGCCCCATCCCGTGGAATCGACATGCACAAAGGCCAGGAAGGGCTTGCCGGTGGTGGGGCCATCCAGCACCGCCACCGTGCCGCGGATGCGCCCCGTGGCGCGCAGCCGTTTCACCCGCTCATGCACCGCCGGCGCCGAGAGGCCGGCGCGATGACCCAGCTCGGCGTAGCTGAGCCCGGCATCCACCGCCAGCTCGCCTAATATTCTTCGGTCGAAGGCATCCAGCGGGCGGGCCTCCTGGGCCTTGTCCCGAACGGTTTCTGTATTTTCATGGTTCGGCATTTCTGCAATTGCTCCGAATGAGATTCCTTTCTTCAATGCTAGTGTCTAATTTCATCTGGAGCTAGCCGTGATCTCTCGTCACATTCTTCTCCTGACCGCCGCCATCGCCGTGATCGGCGCCAACTCGCTGGCGCTGAGCCCCATTGCCGCCGCGGTGGCGGAAGCCTTTCCTGGCCGCAGCGCCGCCGACGTGGTAACGGCCGCGGCCCTCTATGGCCTGGCCACGGCATGCAGTGCGCTGCTGCTGGCGTCGCAGAGTGATCGTATCGGTGCCGAGCGTGCCTTGGTGCGGGCGCTGCTGATGCTGTTCGTGTCGCTGGGGCTTGCCGCGCTGGCGCCAACGCTCTGGATGTTGGTTGCCGCCCAGGCGCTGGCCGGCCTGGCGGCGGGTATGGCGTTGCCGGCGATCTATACCCTCACCGCTCAGGTGGCCGAAAAGGGGCGCGAGAGCCAGGCCTTGAGCTTCGTGCTGACGGGATGGACGCTGAGTCTGGTGGTCGGCGTCGGCCTGGCGGCGCTATTGGCCGACCTGCTGCACTGGCGTGCCGTCTTCTCTCTATTGGCACTGGCTGCCGTCGGATTGGCGCTGGGGGTTTCTCGCTGCCACGATTGGGGGGTGAGAACGGTCGGTGAGGCGCCGAGCTCCACCCTGAAGGCCCTGCGTATTCCCGGCATTCACTCGGTATTGCTGAACGTCGCGGCCTACATGACGGCGTTCTACGGCTTGTACACCTATCTTGGCCCGTACCTGGGTGAGGTGCTGCAACTCCCCGCATCCTTCGCGGGGTTGGCCATCGCCGTCTATGGACTGGGCTTTGGCGCCGCCGCACCGTTGGGTCGGCTGGTCGACCGCTACGGCGCCACTGCCGCCGCTTGTGTGACCTTTGCCGGCCTGATGCTCGTCTACCTGGGCTTGATAGCGGCTGCCGCACTTCCGCCGGTACTGCTGGGGCTCTGTCTTGCCTGGGGCGTGGCCAATCATCTCGGCTTGAACCTGCTGATGCGCCAGCTTGCCGAGATCGATCCGGCGCAGCGGGGTGCCATCATGGGACTGTACAGCGCCATCACGTATATGTGCGTGTTTGCCGGCGCGCTGCTCTACCGGCCGCTCTTCACTCACTTCGGTTTTGCCGCCTGCGCCTGGGCGTCCGCGATGCTCGTATTGCCGGCCCTGGGCTGGGCGTTGGGGCAGTGGCGCAGGAAACAGGCGGCAGTGGAGTAGCGAAGTCATTGACGGAAAGGAGCTTGAAAATGATTGCCTACACCATGGTCGGAACCAGGAACCTGGAGAGAGCGCTGAAGTTCTACGATCCTCTTTTCGCTGAAATGGGCTGGGATGTCTGCTGGAAGGACGATACCTGCGTTTCCTACGGCAAAGAGAGCGACCTCGACTTCCCCAGGTTTTTCGTCGGCTATCCCTTCGATGGTCAGGAAGCCGGGGTGGGAAATGGCACCATGACGGCTTTCCAGTTCGCCGAACCGGAGCAGGTCGACAGGCTGTATGAAATTGCCATCAGCAACGGAGGCAGTGACGAAGGTGCTCCGGGCTACCGGCCTCAATATGGCGAAGGCTTTTATGCGGCTTATGTTCGTGACTGCGATGGCAACAAGTTGGCGTTCGTCGTCTATCCAAGAAAAATGATTGCAGGGAAATAAACCAACAACCTAATCGAACTTAGCGAATAGGCCCTCATAGGCGATGGCGAGCAGGTCGCGGCGTGGCTGCGAGGTGCCTTTGCCGGGATGGCCAGCGAGCAGAGCGATGCTGCAAAGAGGGGGCTTGCCCATCATTGATTTTTCTTGTCGGTTGCCGAGGTGCGGCGCATCCTGACATGCGCTGATGACAAGAGATGACGAGGAGAAAGCCGTGCTGCCGCTGTCCGATCTTTTGTTTTTCGCCTTGGCCGCCCTGATCGTGGTGTTGACGCCGGGTCCGAACATGATCTACCTGATCTCGCGCTCGATCTGCCAGGGGCGAGCCGCGGGCGTGATCTCTCTCTTTGGCGTGCTGGCCGGCTTTCTGGTGCACATGCTGGCGGCGGCCGTTGGCTTGACCGCGCTATTTCTCGCCATACCGCTGGCCTACGAGGTCCTCAAGTGGGCTGGCGCGCTGTACCTGCTCTTCCTGGCCTGGCAGGCGGTCAGGCCAGGCGCGCGTTCGCCCTTCGAGGCGCGCTCGCTCCCTGCGGATCGGCCTCGCAAGCTGTTCCTGATGGGCTTTTTGACCAACCTGCTCAACCCCAAGATTGCCGTGTTCTACCTGGCGATCTTCCCGCAGTTCGTCTCGCCCGAGCATGGCCCCGTCTTTCTCCAGAGCCTGGTGCTGGGCTTCACCCAGATCGGGGTGAGCTTCACCGTCAACCTGGCGGTCGCCCTGTCGGCGGCGGGCATTGCCACCTGGTTCCAGCAGCGCCCGACCTGGCTGGCCGTGCAACGCTACGTCATGGGCGGCGTGCTGGCCGGCATGGCGGCCAAGCTGGCTGCGGAGCCGCGGCAGGGCGTCTAGGTTCCCAAGCCAGCATTACGCGTTGGCAGCCCGGCGGTTGCCTGCGGCCAGGTCACGCACCAGGCCATGAACCGCCTCGACGGCACCATGTCGACTCTCAGCGCTTTCGATGCCTTCCACCAGGGCCGAGCCGACCACCACGGCGTCACTGAATCGGCCAATCGCTTGCGCCTGTGCGGCAGTGCGAATGCCGAAACCGACGGCAATCGGCAGGTGGCTATGCTCGCGCAGCCGACCCACCATGCGCTCGACATTCTGTAGCGGCGGGGCGCTACCACCCGTGATGCCATTCACCGAGACGCAATAGAGGAAGCCCGAGGCATTATCCAGCACCCGGGGTAGCCGCTTGGCGTCGGTGGTCGGGGTGGCGAGGAGGATGTAGGCAATACCGTGCTCCCTGGCGGGCAGGCACAGCTCGTCGTCATGCTCGGGCGGCAGGTCGACCACGATCAAGCCATCGACACCGGCACGGGCCGCATCGGCCAGGAATCGCGCTACGCCGTAGCGGTGGATGGGGTTGTAATAGCCCATCAGCACCAGTGGCGTTTGCGAATCCCGTTGGCGGAAGGCGTGCACCAGCTCGAGCGTCCGGGCCATCGTTTGCCCGCCCTCCAGGGCGCGTAGCGCTGCCTTCTGGATCGTGGGGCCGTCGGCCATGGGATCGCTGAATGGCATACCGAGCTCGATAACATCGGCGCCTGCTGCAGGTAACCGGCGACTGCTCCGGGAACATCGCGTATCTCCCCGCACTCGATTACGTTGTAGAAAAGCGATTTCCCGGAGCGCCCATGCCGCTCGATGCCTTTCATCCCGCCGTCAGCGACTGGTTCGCACGCGACCTCGGTGTTCCCACCGAGGTCCAGGCGCGCGCCTGGCCAGCCATCGGCGATGGCGGCCATGTGCTGATCGCCGCCCCCACCGGCTCGGGCAAGACGCTGGCGGCGTTCCTCGCCGCCATCGATGGCCTGGTGCGCCGTGGGCTCGACAGTGAGCTGCCCGACGAAACCGTGGTGCTCTACGTCTCGCCGCTGCGCGCGCTCTCCAACGACATCCAGCGCAACCTGCAGGCGCCGATTCGCGGCATCGCCGAGGGGCTTTCGGCCGAAGGCCGGGAAGCGCCGGAGATACGCGCCTGGGTGCGCACCGGCGATACCACCTCGTCGGAGCGCGAGCGCATGCGCAAGCGTCCGCCGCATATCGTGGTCACTACGCCGGAGTCGCTCTACGTGCTGCTGACGTCAGACTCGGGGCGGCGAATGCTCTCCAGCGTGCGCACGGTGATCGTCGACGAGATCCATGCGGTGGCCGGCACCAAGCGCGGCTCGCACCTGGCACTGTCGCTGGAGCGGCTGGCCGGGCTCGCCGCGCGCCCGCCGCAGCGCATCGGGCTCTCGGCCACACAGAAACCGGTGGAGGCGGTGGCGGCGTTCCTTACCGGCGGCAGTGAGTGCACCATCGTCGACACCGGCCACGTGCGCGAGCGTGACCTGGCCATCGAGGTGGCCGGCTCGCCGCTCACTGCGGTGATGGCCAACGAGGTGTGGGAAGAGGTCTACGACCGTCTGGCAGAATTGGTGAGAGAACATCGCACCACGCTGATCTTCGCCAACACCCGGCGGGTGTGCGAGCGGGTGGCGAGGCATTTGGCCGACCGACTCGGCGAGGCGTGGGTGAACTCGCACCATGGCAGCCTGGCCCGCGAGCATCGGCTGAACGCCGAGCAGCGCCTGAAACAGGGCGAGCTGCGCGCGCTGGTGGCTACCGCCTCGCTGGAGCTCGGCATCGACATCGGCGACGTCGACCTGGTCTGCCAGCTCGGCTCGCCGCGTTCCATGTCGGCCTTCCTGCAGCGGGTGGGCCGCTCCGGCCATGGGGTGGGGCGCGTGCCCAAGGGGCGGCTGTTCCCGCTGACGCGCGACGATCTGGTGGAGTGCAGCGCGCTGATGGCCGCGGTGCAGGCCGGCGAGCTCGACCGGCTGCACATTCCCGAGGGGCCGCTCGACGTGCTGGCCCAGCAGATCGTCGCCGAGGTCGCCGGGGCGGGGGAGACCGACGAGGCGGAACTGTTCGAGCGCATCCGTCAAGCCTGGCCCTACCGGGCGCTGAGCGAGGAGCGCTTCGACGCGGTGGTGCAGATGCTTGCCGACGGCTATACCACCCGTCGCGGGCGGCGTGGCGCCTACCTGCATCGCGACCGCGTCAACGGCCGCCTGCGCCCGCGTCGCAATGCGCGTCTCGTCGCCCTGACCAACGGCGGGGCGATTCCTGACCACTTCGACTACGACGTGATCCTGCAGCCCGAGGAGATTCGCGTCGGCACCGTCAACGAGGATTTTGCCTTCGAGAGCATGCCGGGCGATATCTTCCAGCTCGGCAACCAGGCCTATCGCATCCTCAAGCTCGCCACCGGCAAGCTCTTCGTCGAGGATGCCCGCGGCGCACCGCCGAGCATCCCGTTCTGGTTCGGCGAGGCGCCGGCGCGTACGGAAGAGCTCTCGCAGGCGGTGTCGCGGCTGCGCGAGGGGATCGACCGGCAGCTGGCCGAAAGCGACGAGGCCGAGGCCCAAGCGTGGCTGGAAGCCGAATACGGCCTGGCGCCGGCTGCCGCCGAGCAGTTGATGCGCTACCTCGCCGTGGCGCGGGCGGCGCTGGGCGTGATTCCCAGCCAGCGCCACCTGGTGCTGGAACGCTTCTTCGACGAGGCCGGTGACATGCACCTGGTGCTGCACTCGCCGTTCGGCTCCAGGCTCAACCGCGCCTGGGGGCTGGCGCTACGCAAGCGCTTTTGCCGCAAGTTCAACTTCGAACTGCAGGCGGCGGCGCTGGAGGACAGCATCGTGCTGTCGCTGGGCCCGACGCATAGCTTCCCGCTCGACGAGGTGTGGGACTATCTCAACAGCAAAACAGCGCGCGAGGTGCTGATCCAGGCGCTGCTCGATGCGCCGATGTTCGGCTTGCGCTGGCGCTGGAACGCCTCGGTGGGGCTCGCCGTGCCGCGTACCCGCAATGGCCGACGGCGTCCGCCGCAGCTGCAGCGCCAGGACTCCGAGGACCTGCTCTCGGTGGTCTTTCCCGACCAGCTCGCCTGCGCCGAGAACCTGGCCGGGGCGCGTGAGCTGCCTGATCATCCACTGGTCGACCAGACCCTGCACGACTGCCTGACCGAGGCCATGGACATCGACGGCCTCGAGAGCCTCTTGGTGCGCCTCGAAGCCGGCGAGATCGCCGTCAGCGGGCGCGACCTGGCGGTACCTTCGCCGCTATCCGAGGAGGTGGTCAACGCGCGCCCCTACGCCTTCCTCGACGACGGTGCCCAGGAGGAGCGGCGCACCCTCAGCGTGCGCACCGGCGGCGCGCTCGACGTGGCCGAGGCTGCTGCCTCGGCGCGCTACGCCCCGGAGGTGGTCGCCCGGGTGCGCGAGGAGGCCTGGCCCGCCCCCCGCGATGCCGACGAGCTGCACGATGCGCTGGTCGTGAGCGGCTTCATCGCCGGGCGCGAAGCCGCAGAGGAGTGGCGGCCCTGGTTCGATGGACTCGCCCAGGACAGGCGTGCCGCGGTCGTCGTGCCACCCGACGGCGAGCCGCTGTGGACGGCTGCGGAGCGCCTCGGCGAGCTGCTGGCACTCCACCCCGGGGCAGGCCTCGAGCCGCCCATCGAGGCGGCGGGCGAGGCGCCGGAAACCCCCGACGAGGCACTGACAGAACTGCTGCGTTCGCGGCTCGAGACGCTGGGGCCGGTCACGGCGGCAAGTCTCTCTACGCCGCTCGGCGTCTCGCTGGAGCGCGTCATGGCGGCGCTGGCGCGCCTCGAGGTCGAGGGCTTCGTGCTGCAAGGGGCCTTCCTCGGCGGTAGCCAGGTGGCCTGGTGCGAGCGGCGCCTGCTGGCGCGCCTGCATCGCTACGCCATCGACCGCCGTCGCGCCGAGATCGAGCCGGTGAGCATCCAGCACTACCTGCGTTTCCTGCTCGACTGGCACGGTCTGACCGAAAGGCCGGAAGGGCCAGAGGCGCTGGCCGCGGCGGTGGAGCGGCTGGAGGGCTTTCCCGTGGCGGCGGGTGCCTGGGAGAGCGACGTGCTGCCGGCGCGGGTGGCCGATTTCTCGCCGCACATGCTCGACCAGCTGCTCGCCAGCGGACGCTTCATCTGGCTGCGCCTGCTGCCACCCAGAATCGCCGAGGGCGACGAACGCCAGCGTCCCGGTCCGCTGCGCAACACGCCGATCGCGCTGATCGATCGCCAGGCGTTGAACGACTGGCGCGAGGCGGCGCCGGCCCCCGAGCTGGAGGAACTTCCGCTCTCCGGCGGCGCGCGCCGGGTGCTGGAAGCGCTGCAGGGCGGCGGGGCGATGTTCTTCGCCGACCTGATCGGCCCCGCCCACATGCTGCGCACCCAGGTGGAGGAGGCGCTGGGCGAGCTGGCCTCCTGGGGCCTGGTCACCTCCGACAGCTTTACCGGCCTGCGGGCGCTGATCGCCCCGGCCAGCAAGCGTCCGCCCATCGCCGCGGGCGGGCGCCGGCGCAGGCGGCATGCGCCGGGGGTGGACGCTGCCGGGCGCTGGTCGTGGTTGCCCGCGCCGGAGCGCGATGCTGCACCGGAAAAGCGCCGCATCGCCACGGACATGGCGAGCCTGGAGCATATCGCCTGGGTGCTGCTGGAGCGCTACGGCGTGGTGTTCCGCCGGGTGATCGAGCGCGAGCCGGCGCTGCCGCCCTGGCGCGAGCTGCTGTATGTCTACCGCCGCCTGGAGGCGCGCGGCGAGATCCGCGGCGGGCGCTTCGTGCAGCAGTTTGCCGGCGAGCAGTTCGCCCTGGCCGAGGCGGTGGGCGCGCTCAAGGCCATGCGCCGCCGGGAGCCGGACGGCACCCGCGTGGTGGTGGCTGCCGCCGACCCGCTCAACCTGATGGGAATTCTCACGCCCGGCACGCGGCTGCCGGCGGTCTCGGGCAATCGCCTGCTCTATCGCGACGGTGTGCCCGAGGCGGTGCTGCAGAACGGCGAGACTCACTTCCTCGAGACGCTTCCCACCGAGGCGAAGTGGCAGGTGCAGCAGCTGCTGCGGCGCGGGCCGGGGCATGAAAAACCCCCGACACCAGAGGTGCCGGGGGCTGCGATATCGATGCGGTGACGTTCAGTCGTGCCGCGAGCGATTCCGGTAAGAATCGCGTTCATGCTCCTCGATACGCACTTCCTTGCGGATGGGGTGCCTCTGCTTCTCGCTCGCAGCGTAGGCCAGAGCCAATAGCGCCACGGCGGCCACGCTCACGGTCAGCATTTCGATGATACCCATGCGCATGTCCTCCTGTGGGTGAATGGGGCGACCCTCGGGACCTCACTGTCCCTACGAGAGGCGTGCCTGTCACTTGAGGGTGGCAGCTTTCTCGCCGGCCGACAAATGCTTTGACCCGAAGGAGTGGACTAAGTTTTAACGCTTCGCCAGATCGTTGTGACGTGAGCGGAACAGGGTAGCCCTCGTGGTGTTTATCAGTCTCCTGCCGCCTGAGCGCGTAGCCAGGCGATTTCCTCGGCCCAGATCTCGGGCTCGATGGTTTCCAGCACCAGCGGGATCTCGTCGATGCGCGGGTCGCGCATGATGGTGGTGAAGGCATCGAGGCCGATGTTGCCCTGGCCCAGGCTGTGGTGGCGGTCGACGCGGCTGGCGTATTCGCTCTTGGCGTCGTTGAGGTGCATGCCGCGCAGGTACTCGAAGCCCACCACCTTGCCGAACTCGTCGAGGGTAGCCGTGCAGGCCTCGGGCGTGCGCAGGTCGTAGCCGGCGGCGAAGGCGTGGCAGGTGTCGATGCACACGCCGACCCGCGACTTGTCGTCGACCTGTTCGATGATCTCGGCCAGGTGCTCGAAGCGCCAGCCCAGGTTGGTGCCCTGGCCCGCGGTGTTCTCGATCACCGCGACGACGCCGCGGGTCTCGGCCAGGGCGTGGTTGATCGAGTCGGCGATGCGGGTCAGGCACTCGCTCTCGCTGATCTTCTTGAGATGACTGCCGGGGTGGAAGTTGAGCAGGGTGAGACCGAGCTGCTCGCAGCGCTGCATCTCGTCGAGGAAGGCGGCCCGCGACTTCTCGAGCCCCGCCTTGTCCGGGTGCCCCAGGTTGATCAGGTAGCTGTCGTGGGGGAGGATCTGCCCGGGACCGAAGCCGTGCTCCTCGCAGGCGGCGCGAAAGGCCTCGACGGTGGCCTCGTCGAGGGGTTTGGCGCGCCACTGACGCTGGTTCTTGGTGAACAGGGCGAAGGCGTCGGCACCGATCTCGACGGCGCGCACGACGGCCTGGTCGGGTCCGCCGGCGGCACTGACATGGGCTCCGAGGTATTTCATCTGGCCTCTCCATGGTTGGCGTGCCACAACGATAGCATGCGCGGCCAATCCGTGTGCCGCCTCGCAGATGCCTGGGCCCTGCTAATCTCAAGGGCATGAGGCCGAGGAGAACCGTATGCTGATGCTCATGCTGGTGGCGTTGAGCGCCCCCATCGAGGAGGATCCGATCGCCGCGGCGCTGGCGCGCATCGAGGCACTCGCGGGATATCGCCTGACGCTGCGCAGCCAGGGCAGCGGCGGCGAGGAGATCATTCGCTACAGCTACCGGCGGCCCGGCTATGTGCGCATGGACATGGAGACGCCCTACCGCGGGGCGGTGCTGATCTACCGCCCCGATACGGGCAAGGTGCAACTCTGGCCCTTCGGTTCACCCGGCAGGCGCCCGGGGCTCTCGCTGCGCCCCACCAACCGCATGGTACGCAGCTCGCGCGGCCATCGCGTGGACCAGTCGGATGTGGGCACGCTGCTGCGCAACGTCCAGCGATTGCAGCAGCACGGCAGTGCACGCCTGCTCGGGCCGACGGAACTCGAGGGGCACCCGGTGCAGCACGTGGTGGTGGAGGCCGAGCCCGGCCGGGCCGTGCACGAGGTGGCGCGCTACGATCTGTGGCTGGCTGACGAGACGCTGTTCCCGCGTCGCGTGATCAGCTACGACCGCCGGGGCGAGCGCCTCGAGAGCGTGCATCTGGAGGATGTCGAACTCGACCCGACCTTCCCGCCCGATCACTTCGCCCCCTAGACCCCGGCTGCGCAGCCATGGCGAAATTCGCGTTCGACACCACCTGGGACTTCGATGCCCCGGTCGAGGCCGTGTTCGATGCCCTGGCCGACCCGCTGCACTGGCCCGACTGGTGGCCCGGGCTGGTGGAAGCTCGCCAACTCGAGGCCGGCAACGAGCAGGGCATCGGACGTATCCAGCACTTTGTGTGGAAGAGTCGGCTGGGGTACTACCTGCGCTTCGACATTCGCATTACGCGAGTATGCGAACCCAGCCTGATCGAGGGCGAAGCCAGTGGCGACGTGGCCGGTTTCGGCCGCTGGCAGCTGCACGGAGAGAAGGCGGGCACTCGGGTTCGCTATCTCTGGCAGGTCCGCACGGTACCGCCCCGCCTGGGCCTGCTGGCCTGCATGGCACGTCCCCTGGTGGTCTGGAACCATCACGCCATGATGCGCGATGGTCACGCGGGGCTGGTGCGGTATTTTGCAAGGCTTGCTCCATCCAGGTGCAAAGGAGGGCGGTTAGCGTCGTGAGGGCGTTGGTAGAGACGCGTGAGTAGCGGTATGCTGCATCCAACTTGTCTCGAAAGTGTCGCAAAGATGCCATGAAGGGCTCGCAGGGCAGGATCGATCATGAGCGGCTATCCGGGGGAGCGCATGCTGGCCGCTTGCCAGCCGACCCCTGCGGCGCGATCCGAAACGAACTCGAACAGGCGCGCGAGGAGATCAGGCGTCTCCAGCGCACCCTGAACCGGATCCAGCAGATCGCCCGGCTGGGCTACTGGAAGGCCAGCCTCAAGGAGAACGAGCTGTTCTGGTCCGAGACGACCTACGACATCTTCGGCGTCGATCCCGGCACCTTCACCCCCAGCATCCGTGGCTTCAAGGCCATGGTCCATCCCGAGGACCTGGAAAGCGTCGAGGCCAGCATGTGGCGCGCGCAGGAAACCGGCACCCATGACGTGGAGCACCGCATCATCCGCCCCGATGGCGAGATTCGCTGGGTTCACGAGCTGGCAGACTACGTTCCCGAGGGCGACGAGCAGATCCTGATCGGCACCGTGCGCGATATCACCGAGCAGAAGAAACTCGAGCTGCGCCTGCGCCAGTTGTCGCGCACCGACGAACTCACGACACTCTACAATCGTCGCTATTTCATGCAGCGACTGCTCCAGGAGCTGGCCCGTTACCGCCGCTACGGCAGACATGCTTCGGTGGTGCTGTTCGACTTCGATCACTTCAAGCGCATCAACGATACGCATGGCCATCCCGCCGGCGACCAGGTGCTGCTGAACGTGGGCAAGCTGCTGCGCGAAAAGCTGCGGACGAACGACATCCCGGCGCGGCTCGGCGGAGAGGAGTTTGCCCTGCTGCTGCCGGAAACCAGCCTCGAGGAGGCGGTCGGCGTGGCGGAAAAGGTGCGCCAGCTGGTGCAGGAGCAGGCCTTCACCTCGGAGGAGGGGCACCGCTTCGGCGTCACCATCACCTGTGGCGTATCGGCATTCCACGGCACCGAGGAGACGGTGGAGGCGATTCTCCATCGTGCCGACCAGAATCTATACGAAGGCAAGCGAGCCGGGCGCAATCGGGTCGTGGCGGATGAACCGGGTCGCTGAGGGCGCGGCGCCACGAGCAAGGACCCGCCTGGAACGCGCCGACTGGCTGGCCGATGCGCTGGGCCTGGCGCTGGGGGAGCCGTCGAGCCAACCCTTGTCCAGCCGTCTCTATCACACCCTGCGCGAGTGGATCCAGGCGGGTCGGCTGACCAGCGGCCAGCGGCTGCCTTCCACCCGGCAGCTGGCCCGCGAGCTGGGTCTGGGGCGCAACACGCTGCTGGCCGCCTTCGATCAGCTGCTGGCCGAGGGGTTTCTTGCCACCCGCCATGGCGCGGGCACCTTCGTTGCCGACCTGCCGTTCCATCACGTGCAGGCGCCCGCGACGGACGGTGTCGCTCCAGCCTCTCCCCCGCGCGCTGGTCCCCCGTGGCTCTCCTCACGCGGCACGGCACTGCTCGCCTTCTGCCACTCGCGAGAGGGGCGCTACTCCGCCTTCGTTCCCGGCGTGCCCGCGCTGGATCGCTTCCCGCATGCCGAGTGGCAGCGGCTGCTGCGGCATCACCAGCGGCGCATGCCGTTGGACTGGCTCGACTACCAGGCCCAGGGGGGCGTGCCGGCACTGCGCGAGGCGCTGGCCGACTACCTGTCGCTCGCCCGCTCGGTGCGCTGCCGCCCCGAACAGATCCTCATCGTGCAGGGCGCCCAGCAGGGCTTCGAGCTGATCGTGCGGCTGCTGAGCGACAGCGGCGACGGGGTATGGCTCGAAGAGCCGGGCTATCACGGCGCCCAGGCCTGCTTCATGGCGGCCGGTCTCGCCATGACGCCGGTGCCGGTGGATGGCGAGGGCATGTGCATCGATGGCATGTCCGGTCCCCGGCAACCGCGGCTGATCTACGTCACGCCTTCGCATCAGTATCCCAGCGGGGCCACCATGAGCCTGGCCCGGCGCCTGGCACTGCTCGAGGTCGCCGAACGGCATGGCGCCTGGATCGTGGAAGACGACTACGACAGCGAGTTCCGCTACGCGGAGCGGCCCATCGCCGCCCTCCAGGGCCTGGTGAACGACTCGCGGGTGATCTACGTCGGCACCTTCAGCAAGGTCATGTATCCCGGCCTGCGGCTGGGCTACCTGGTGCTGCCCGAGGCGCTGGTGGGGCCCTTCCGCCGTGCCAATGCCCGGCTTCATCGCGAAGGGCAGTACGCCGTGCAGGCCGCCGTGGCGGAATTCATCGCCCGCGGGCATTTCTCGCGCCATGTGCGGCGCATGCGCGACTGTTACCGCCGGCGTCAGGCGCTGCTGCGCAAGGCGTTGGCGCCGGCGCGGGGCCTGCGGCTATCCGACGGGCAGGCCGGGATGCACCTGGTCGCCTGGCTCGACGAGCCCGAGCACGAACGCATCCTGGTCGAGAACGCCGCGGCGCAGGGGATCTTGCTGTCCCCATTGTCGAGTTACTATCTCAACGCCCCCGGCCGGCCCGGCCTGGTACTGGGCTATGCCGGTACCGTCGAGGCCGAGATCGAAAGGGCAGGCCACTGGCTGGCTCAGGCGTGGTGTGAATTGGCAGACGCCTAGTCGTTCAGCGGTACGTCTGCGTCAGCGCCGACAGTGAGCTTATCTGTCTGCCCTCTCCATCGAAGTTTTCCGGCGCAAGCCAGCGCTCCAGGCATGACTCGACGGAAGGCCACTCGCCGTCCAGCAGGGAAAACCAGGCGGTGTCGCGACTGTGTCCTTTCTCCACCCGGTGCTGACGGAACACTCCCTCGAAGCGAAAGCCCAGCCGCTCGGCGGCACGCCGCGAGGCGGCATTGAGCGCATTGCACTTCCACTCGTAGCGCCGGTAGCCCAGCGCGAAGGCGTGGCGCATCAGCAGCAGCATGGCTTCGGTGGCCGCCGGCGTGCGCCGTAGCGCTGGGGTGAAGTGGATGTGGCCGACCTCGATGCTGCCGTGCTCCGGCACGATATTGAGGTAGCTGGCCAGTCCCAGGGCACGATCGGAGTCCACCTCGACGATGGCGTAGAAGAGGGGATCCTCGCTGCGCGCCCGTTCGGCCAGCCAGATACGGCACTGCCCGGCATCGGTGAACGGCATGCCGCCGGAGTAGGTCCAGCGTGCCGCCGGGCCATCGTGCAAGCCCTCGCCCGGCATCATGAAGGCGGCGTGCAGCGAATCGGCATGGCGTTCGGCCGCGAGCGGTTCGAGGCGAACCCTGCGGCCCAGCAGCGGTATTCGATCCGGCCGGCGTGTCGGCTGCCAGTCGGACATGGCGGCGCCGACCGGTTGGCCAAAGTCGTTGTGGCTCATGTTGTGGCTCACGTCGGCCAGGGTCATGACATGCCCTCCTCATTGGCCAGTTGTTGCATGTAACGCCACAACTGGCGTGCCTGCGGGTCGCGGCTCTCGGCCAGGGCTGCCTCGACGCCGGCCTGGTCAGCCTCAGAGCGCTGACGGCCTAGCTTGGCCTTGCCCACCAGCGTCTCGATGGGCAGGCGAAAGCCGACCACGCCGGTCTGCATCTTCTCCAGGTAGCCTGGCTCACGGGACAGCGAATCGAGCAAGGCGGGCTCAAAGTGAGCCAGGCTGCGATCGAGCAGTTCACGCGTGGCCTCTGTCCCCAGCAATTCGAGGGTACCCGTGGCGTGTACGGCCAGGTAGTTCCAGGTGGGCACGGCTGGCTGACTGGCGTACCAGGCCGGTGAGACATAGGCATGGGGGCCGCTGAAGATCGCCAGCGCCCGATTGCCATCGAGCGTTCGCCAGTGCGGGTTGGCTCGGGCGAAGTGGCCGTAGAGCGTGCCCTGCTCGCCTTCGCTGCGTTCCAGCAACAGGGGCAGGTGGGTGGCCTGCAGGTCGGCGCCGACCAGGACGGCGAAGCCGTGGCGCTCGATCAATTCCCAGGCCTGATTGCGCCCGAGCTGCATTGAAGGGGGAGCGTACATGGTGCCTCCGGGTCAGCCTTGGTTCGCTTGCGTGGCGAACAGTAGTCCGTAGTGGTAGAAGGTGGTGTCGCGCTGCCAGCCGAGCGATTCGTAGAGTGCCTGGGCGGTGCGATTGGTGATTTCGGTGGCGAGCTTGAGGTGAGCAACGCCATGGCTTTCGGCCAGTTCCCTGGCGGCTTGCATCAGGGCGCGGCCGACACCGCTGCGGCGCGCCTCGGGCGAGACGAACAGATCGTTGAGCAGCCACAGCGGTGCCAGGCGGACGGTGGAGAGCAGCGGATAGAGCTGAACGAAGCCCTGCAATTCTCCTTGCGGCCCTTCATGCACCAGGAGATGCGAGTCGCCGCGCGACAGGCGTGCCTGCAGGAAGCGCCGGGCGCCTTCGAGATTTGGCTCCTGGCGATAAAATTGACGGTAGCCATCGAGCAGCGCGCTGAGCGGCTCCAGGTCGTCGAGGGTGGCAGGGCGTACGGGCATGGCGGGCACCTCGCGTTGGCGGTAGGGGGCATCCCAGTGTGAAGCGAGGATGGTTCCTTGCTAAGAGCCATTTCGAGGATGTTTTGGAGAGCCACTTTTTCTGCCATTCAGGTCCGAAAACCGGCAGACGATGGCTGCGCCCAGGCTAGAATGGAGCCATGGACCTCTCGACCGAAACCAACCGCGCCAATGATGCGACTCGAATGACCGAGTCGATGTTGCGCTTGTCTTACCGGCCACCCTATGACTGGCACGCGGTGCTGGCCTTCCTGGCCCGGCGGACGATCCCGGGGCTCGAGCGCATCGACAGCGAGGGGTATCACCGAATCTTCCGTCTGGGCGGAGCGCTAGGTCGCGTCACGGTGCGCCACGCGCCTGAAGAGAATGCGCTGCGGGCGTCGGTCCGGCTCTCTTCGCGTGAGGCCCTCCCGGAGATGGGCGAACGACTGCGGCGGCTCTTCGATCTCGAGGCCGATCCTGTGGCAATAGGCCGTAAGCTCAGTCGCGACGCCACGCTGGCGCCGCTGGTTGCGCAGCGCCCGGGGCTTCGCGTGCCGGGAGGATGGGATCCGTTCGAGGTCGCCGTGCGCGCCATCCTCGGTCAGCAGGTCAGCGTCGATGCGGCCACGCGGCTGGCCGCCAGGCTGGTCGAACGGCTGGGTGAGCGCGTGTCAGGCCAGGAGGACACCGGCCTGGAGCGGCTATTCCCTGCGCCCGAGCGGTTCACTTTCGATGAGATCAAGGCGCTCGGCATGCCCGGCGCACGCGCCACCGCCCTGGTAGCGCTGGCGACTGCCTACCGCGAGCAGCCACGGTTGTTCGAACGGCGCCAGGATCTCGACGAGACCGTGGCACACCTGTGCGCCCTGCCAGGTATCGGCGAGTGGACGGCGCACTACATCGCCATGCGCGGCCTGCAGGAGAGTGACGCCTTCCTGCCGAGAGACGTGGCGCTGCAGCGGGCGCTGGCAGAGCAGGGCCGGCGCCCCACGCCGCGCGAACTGCTGGCGCGCGCCGAGGCCTGGCGGCCCTGGCGTGCCTATGCCGTGATGCACCTGTGGCATGCCGATGCGGCCACCACGACGGCAGCAAAACCGCAACGGGAGAAACGCGATGCGGCTCTGGCTTGATCGACTGCCGTCCCCCGTGGGCGAGCTGAGGCTGGTCGGCGACGACCAAGGGGCACTGCGCGCGCTGGAATTCGACAGCCACGATGAACGGCTGCATCGTCTGCTGGGGCGCCACTATCGGCATTACGAGCTCGTCGAAGGGGCGGCGCCCGAAGCCATCCGCCAGGCGCTGGAGGCCTACTTCGACGGCGATCCGTCCCATCTCGATGGGCTGCCGGTGGCCACTGGCGGCACCGAGTTCCAGCGCGCGGTATGGCAGGCACTGCGACGGATTCCGGCCGGCACCACGATCAGCTACGGCGAGCTGGCGGCCAGAATAGGGCGGCCTGGTGCCAGTCGCGCCGTGGGCCTGGCCAACGGCTCCAATCCGGTGGCCATCGTGGTGCCCTGCCACCGAGTGATCGGGGCCAATGGCACCCTGACCGGCTATGGCGGCGGGCTGCCGCGCAAGCGTTGGCTGGTGGAGCACGAGCGGCGCCATTTGCAGGGAGACCTGTTCACCCTCGCCTAGCGACAGGGGCTGGTCAGTCTCCTTCGGACAATCCCTCCAGCAGCTTGCCGAGCAGCCTGCTCAGCGTTCGCTGCTCCTCGCGGCTGAGGGCGCCGAGCATCCCGGCTTCGTTTTCCACGTGGCGGGGAACCATTCGGTTCATCAGCGCCAGGCCCTCCTCGGTCAGCGACACCAGCGTGCCACGTCGATCCTCGGGATTCGGCGAGCGTACGATCAGGCCCGCCTTCTCCAGTCGATCGAGCCGGCTGGTCATGCCCCCCGACGAGACCATCAGCGTCTCGAACAGCTGCGTCGGCCCCAGACGGTAAGGGGCGCCCGAGCGGCGTAGCGTCGCCAGCACGTCGAACTCGCCCGCCTGGAGGCCGTACTCCTTGAAAAAGGCCTGGAGGCGCTCCTGGGCGAGCTGTTGGGTGGTCTTCAGATAGCCCACTACTTCCATCGGCAGGAGGTCGAGCTCGGGCATCTCCTGTTGCCATTGAGCAATGGCGTGCTTGACACGGTTCATAGGCGCATTTATCTTTCCATCAAGATACTTTGTGTCGAGAATCTTTTCCCGCACTGAACAGGAGCCGATCATGACCAACTCAACCAAGTCACGCAACCGCACCGGCTGGTACGCCCTGGGTTGCCTGCTGCTGGTCGGCAGCCTGCTGGCCCTGTCGCTGGCCGTGGCCAAGCTCGCCGACGGTGCCGGTGCTCCGCGCCTGAGCTTTCTCATGGTGGCCGTTTTCGTTGCCGGCGTGCTGCTCCTGGCGCTCGCCGCCCTGCAGCGCCAGCCGATGAAGCTCGACCGCCGCATCGTCGAGTATGCCTTGGTCTCGGGCGCCCTTTTCGCGCTGCCCAATGCGCTGGGGTTTCTGGCGGTGCGCCACGTGGGGGCGGGATTCGTCTCGCTCAGCTTTGCCTTCCCGATCCTCGTCACCTGGGTGCTGGCGGTGGGGCTCGGCATGGAGCGCATCAGAGCGCTGCGGCTTTCCGGCGTGCTGCTGGGTCTGGCGGGCGGGGTGTTGCTGGCGTGGGCCAAGGCGGGTGGCATGCAGGGGGCCCAGGGCTGGGTGGCTCTGGTGCTGACGATTCCGCTGATCATCGCGCTGGGCAACATCTATCGCACCCTGCGCTGGCCCGACGAGGCGGAGCCGATCTACCTCGCTGCATTGATGCTGCTGGGGGGCGCCCTGGCGCTAGCCCCCTTCGTGCTGGCGTTCGAGGCGCAGCAGTTCGGCCGGTTGGTCGGCTCGACAGGGGTGCTCAGCCTGCTGCTCGCCGAGGTTGCCGTCTTCACCGTGCTCTACGTCTTCTACTTCGTGCTGCAGAAAATTGCCGGCCCCGTCTATCTCAGCCAGATCGGCATGGTGGCGGCCCTGGTCGGCACGCTGATCGCCGTCTCGTTGCTGGGCGAGGCGGTACCGCCCTACCTGGGCCTGGCGGGGGGGCTGGTGATCCTCGGTGCGGCTCTTTTCCACCGCGGCGCTGCGCGCCGTGACACGACTCCGCCTGCCACGGCGGAAGCCTGACCACAGGAGAATCTCATGTCCCTCATGGAAGCCCTGCACTGGCGCTACGCGGCCAAGCGCATGAATGGAGAAGAAGTGCCACAGGCCACGCTCGATACCATCCTCGAGGCAGCGAGTTTGGCGCCGTCGTCCTACGGCCTTCAGCCCTACAGTGTGCTGGTGGTGGAAGACCCGACGCTGCGCGAGCGGATTCGGCATGCTGCGTGCGACCAGCCCCAGGTCAGCGAATGCTCCCACCTGCTGATCTTCGCCGCCTGGGCCGAAGTGGACGGCCGGCACGTGGATGAGCTGGTGGCGTTGACCGCCGCGGCCCGCGGTATCGACCCGGAGGAACTGGAAGGGTATCGGCAGTCACTCCATGCCGCCGTTGCCGGCTTTGCCACCCCCGAGGCACGTCACCAATGGGCAGCGCGACAGGCCTATATCGCCCTGGGCACGGCCTTGACCGCCGCGGCAGCGGAACGGATCGACGCCTCACCGATGGAAGGGTTCGACCCGCCCGCCCTGGACGCCCTGCTGGGCCTCGAGCAGCAGGGCCTGCGTAGCGTGGTGCTGCTGGCGCTGGGCTATCGCGATACGGCGCAAGATCGCCTGGCCGGGCAGGCCAAGGTGCGCTGGCCCAGGGAGCGCTTCGTGCTGGTATGGGACGGGGCCTAGATGCTGCCTTCCTTCTCGACCACCAGTACCCGGGCTTCTCCCAGCGGGCAGGCGACATGTTCGGTGCCTACCGAGGCGAAGAAGATGTCGCCCACCTCCAGCAGTCGGGAATGCTCGACGCCTGCGCTGCGGTAGCGCATCTCCACCTGGCCATCGAGCACCACGAAGACCTCTTCGCCGTCATTGACGTGCCAGCGGTAGGGCCGGTCGGTCCAGTGCAGGCGGGTGGTGATACCGTTCATGCTGGCGATGTCCTTGGCGCCCCAGGCGCGCTCGGCGGTGAAGTCCCGGCTACGGGTGATTTGCATGTTTATACCTGCCTTAAATTTTCATTCAGTACACCAAGGGCATGCGCATAAGCAACTCCTATTCACGAGTTAGTGAAGCGGCGATTCACGCGGTGGCCGAGGAGCTGGTGGCGGCCGGGTTGATCTAGGAGGGGCGTGTCGATTTCCAGGGCGCCCGCACGACTCAACAATGACGGCCAGTGAGCTAGTCTTGTCAACGACCCAGGAGAAACTGACATGCAATACATGCTGATGTGCTGTATCGACGAAGCGCTGTGGAACGGCCTGCCCGATGCCGAGCGCGATTCGGTCATGAACGACTACAACGCCCTGATCCAGGAGATGGTCACCAGCGGCCACTACCGCGGCGGCGCCCGGCTGCAGTCGGTGGATTCGGCCACCACCCTGCGCGAGCAGAACGGCAAGGTGGTGACGCTGGACGGGCCCTTCGCCGAGAGTCGCGAGCAACTGGGTGGCTTTCACGTAGTGGAATGCCGCGACCTGGACGAGGCCCTGGGGCTGGCCCGACGCATCCCGCCGCTGCGGGTCGGCGGTTCGGTCGAGGTGCGACCGGTGGACCCCGCCTATCGACTGTGAGGCCTCAGTGACCCTGGACGAACTCTATCGCCGCGAGTATGGCCGCGTGCTGGCCAGCCTGATTCGCCGTTTCGGCCACTTCGAGCTGGCCGAGGATGCCGTGCAGGCGGCCTTCGAGGCGGCGATGGTGCAGTGGCCGGCCCAGGGCTGGCCGCCGAACCCGACCTCGTGGCTGATCGCCACTGCACGCCACAAGGTCGTCGACCAGTTGCGGCATCAGCAGATGCGCGAGCGCAAGGGCGACGAGCTGCGCCAGCACCTGGAACTGCTGCTCGATCAGGACCTCGAGGCCGAGCCGCGCGACAGCCTGCGCCTGATCTTCGCCTGCTGTCACCCGGCCCTGGCGCGACCCGCCCAGGTGGCACTGACGCTGCATACCCTGGGCGGGCTGCGTACCGAGGAGATCGCCCGCGCCTTCATGGTGCCGGTGCCGACCCTGGCCCAGCGGCTGGTGAGGGCCAAGGCCAAGATCCGCGATGCCGGCATTCCCTTCGAGGTGCCCGACGACGCGGCGCTGGGGGAGCGCCTGGAGTCGGTGCTGGCGGTGATCTACCTGATCTTCAACGAAGGCTATGCGGCCAGCTTCGGCGACGACTGGGTGCGCAGCGACCTCTGTGCCGAGGCGATTCGCCTGGGGCGGATGCTGGTGCGGCTGCTGCCGGCGGAACGCGAGGCGCGTGGTCTGCTGGCGCTGATGCTGCTGCACCACTCCCGGCGCGACAGCCGTACCGACGAGGTCGGCGACATCGTGCTGCTGGAGGAGCAGGATCGCACGCGCTGGAACGTCGACGAGATCGCCGAGGGCAGCGCCCATGTCGAGGTGGCGCTGCGTGGCGGCTCGTTCGGCCCCTACGCCGTGCAGGCCGCCATTGCCGCGCTGCATGCCCGGGCCGCGACAGCGGCGGAGACCGACTGGCGGCGTATCGCCGCGCTCTACAGCCTGCTCTACGCCGTTCAGCCCACCCCCGTGGTGGCGCTCAACCGGGCCGTGGCGATCGCCATGGCCGATGGGCTGGAAACGGGCCTCGAGCTGCTCGAGAAGATTTCCCTGCCCCACTACCACTTGCTGCCGGCGACGCGCGCCGACCTGCTGCGCCGGCTGGACCGCCACGCCGAGGCGGCGGTGCACTACCGCGAGGCGCTGGCACTGGTCACGCACGACGCCGAGCGACGATTCCTCGAACGCCGCCTGGGCGAGGTGCAGGCCAGCGCCGCCGATGTCGATTTGCCGTTGGCTGGTTCGAAAGAGGGATGAGGCCTCTTGGCTATCCCAAGTTCATTACTCAGGAGAGATTCCCATGAGCTACGTTGATGGTTTCGTCGTGCCGGTTCCCGAAGGGAACCTCGACGCTTACCTGGACATGGCCCGGCAAGCTGGCGAGATCTGGCGCGATCACGGCGCGCTGGAGTACGTGGAGTGCGTGGCTGATGACGTCCCGCCGGGAGAGCACACCTCCTTCCCGCTGAGCGTCAAGCTCGAACCGGGGGAGACGGTGATCTTCGCCTGGATCCTCTACGCCTCGCGCGAGGAGCGCGACCGCATCAATGCCAAGGTGATGGAGGACCCGCGCATGGCCGGCATGATGGATCCTGCGAACCATCCGTTCGATGGCAAGCGCATGATCTGGGGTGGGTTCCGCGAGGCGCTGAGGCTGCCCTAGCCCGGGGTCAGCCAGGCGACGCCAAGTCCCACCACCGCGGAAGCCAATGTCGGGCCGGCAATGCAGCGGGCCAGGCGAGCATTGCCGGCGCTGACCGACAGCACCACCTTGAACAGATTGTTGACCGAGGCTGCCAGCACGATGCCCTGCACGGCGGTGGAGAGTTCGATGGTGCTCGCCGCCATGCGGCTCAGCGACAGGGCAACGGCATGCACGTCCGCCATGCCGGAAACGGCGGCGAGCAGGTAGACGCCGGCATCGCCGAGCCAGGTGCGCAGCCACTCGCCCAGCACCATGACCACCGTCAGCAGGGCGCCGAGCAGCAGCGCGGCACGCAGCTCCAGCGGGTTCTGGGTCATCGGCCGGTCGGCCTTGAGGTCGCGGCGATGGCGGCGCCATAGCCACAGTGCCGGCAGAAAGAGCGTCACGCCCATGGCAGCGACCGGTGCCAACAGGCGCGGCAGCAGCGCGGGGCCGAGCAGGGCGGCATAGAGCAGCAGGCGCGGCAGCATGGTGCCGCAAGCCAGCAGGATGCCCGCGGCCAGCATCGGCGCGAGTTCCGGCTCGCGCTTCGATTGGCGGGCGTACTGCAGGGTCAGGGCGGTGGAGGAGGTGAGCCCGGCGAACAGCCCGGTGAACAGGATGCCCTTCTCGGTGCCGCCGAGGCGCACGGCGAAGTAGCCGACGAACGAGATCGAGGCGATCAGCACCACCAGCCACCAGATCTCCCGAGGATTGAGCACGCCGCCGGGGCCCATGTCCTCGTTGGGCAGCAGCGGCAGCATCACCACGCTGATCAGCAGCAGCTTGAGCCCGGCGTCGAGTTCGTTGGCCTGAAGCTTATTGAGCAGGCCGTGGATCTCACGCTTGTTGTCGAGGATCAGCGCCGTGACCACCGCGCAGGCCGTGGCCAGCCCAATGTCCACCGCCACCGCCAGGGCGCCGAAGCAGAAGGTCATCAGCAGCCCGATCAGCCCGGTGATGCTGTAGTCCTGGCTCTGCTCCAGGCGCGCCCGATAGCCCACCAGGGCGATGCACGCCACGGCCACGAGGATCAGCGGAAAGGCCCAGCGCGTGAGTACTTCCGACAGCAGGGCCGCCACGCCGCCGAACAGTCCCACCAGCGCGTGGGTACGTACCCCGGCGACCCGCTCGCCCCATTCCCGCTCGCGGGCGACCCAGCCGCGCTCGATACCGATCAGCGCGCCCAGCAGCAGCGCCACGGCCAGTTCGACGAGCCGTGTATTGGTGGCCAGAAACTCGCCGGCGACTTCCTCCATGGCATTTCCCTTCCCTGGAAAGCATGTTCCTAGCGTGGAACGCCGCACGGCTTCCGGCAAGCCCGCATGGCATCGGTCGGGCGAGGCATGGCATGGCGAGAAGGCGGTCGGGGTGCCATGCTGAAGACTGACTGCATGTGTGCGGGAGGGGCCGATGCCGTTGCCCATTCGCTGGCGCTATCTGCTGTCGCTGCTGTGCGGTGCCGTGCTGCTGGCGGGCTCGCCGCTGGCGGACACACGTGAACTCGCCGCCGAGGTCGACGAGATGGTCGAGGTGGAAGTCGCCACGGTGGGGCTGGCCGGCTTCGGCGGCCCGCCGGTGGTGCTGCTGCGAGAGCCGGGTGTGCGTGAGGTGATCCCGATCTTCATCGGCCCCAGCGAGGCGGGAGCCATCCTGCGCGGGCTGGCCGGCGAACGCCCGCCGCGGCCCATGACCCATGACCTGCTCGGCGACGTGCTGGGCGAGATCGACGTTACCCTGGAGCGGGTCTATGTCGATGCCATCATCGACAACACCTTCTTCGGCATGCTGGAGCTGAGCCTGCCAGGGGGTAAGGGGACGCTGCTCGTCGACAGCCGGCCCAGCGATGCCATTGCCCTGGCCATCCATGTGGGAGCGAGCATCCACGTCTCGCCGCAGGTGCTCGAGGCCGCCCGCAACATCGACTACGAAGGGCTGGACGAACAAGTGGTGGTGGCGCTGGGCATCACCGTCACGCCGGCTACCGACGACCTGCGCGAGGCGCTGGACCTGCCGGATCGTCCCGGCGTGCTGGTCAGCGACGTGCGCGGGCCGGCGGCCGAGGCCGGCCTGCGCCCCGGCGCGCTGCTGATCGAGGTCAACGGCGAGGTACCCGTCACGCCGCTACGTTACCTCGAGCTGGTGCGTGATACCGCCGTGGACGAGGACGCCCACCTGCGCTACTGGCAGGAGGGCGAGGAGAGCGAGCTCGAGGTCACCACCGAGGTGCCTCCGCCACAGCCCGTGCCGCGGCTTCGCCATGACGTGCCCGGCATACGCACCTGATCGCGGTACCCAAGGCAAGCGAGGAGCGGCCGGCCCCTGGCTGGCCGCTGGTTGTTTCAGAACGTTTCCCACTCCTCCTCGGCGGCGGGCGACGCTTGTGCCTTGCGCGGCCTGGGGTCCGCGGCGGGGCGCGGCAGCGCGGCGGGCCGGGCCGCAGGAGCGCCCCGTTGCTGCGTCTTCGGTTGTGAGGCCCCATCCTCTCCAAGGACGAAGGTTCCGATCAGGTCGCCGAGGTGCTGCGCGTGGCGGCGCATCTCGGTGGCGGCGGTGGAGGTCTGCTGCACCATGGCGGCATTCTGTTGGGTCATGGTGTCCATCTCGGCCACGGCGGTGTTGATCTGGCCGATGCCAGCGTTCTGCTCACGTGCGCCGGCGCTGATCTCGGCGATCACGTCGCTGACCCGCGCCACGCTGGAGACGATCTCCTGCATGGTGGCGCCGGCACGCTGGACGATCTCGCTGCCGTCGCGGGCGTGGGCCACGGAGGTGTTGATCAGGTCACGGATCTCCTTGGCGGCTTCGCCGGAGCGGCTGGCCAGGGTACGGACTTCCTGGGCGACCACGGCGAAGCCGCGGCCGTGCTCGCCGGCGCGTGCCGCTTCCACCGAGGCGTTGAGCGCCAGGATGTTGGTCTGGAAGGCGATGCCGTCGATCAGGCCGACGATCTCGGCGATGCGGCTCGACGAGGCGTCGATATCGGCCATGGTGCGTTCGACCCGCTGCATGGCGCTCTCCCCGTCGCGGGCGACCTGGGAGGTGGCCACCACCAGTTGGTTGGCCTGTTCGGCGGACTCGGTGCTGTGGTTCACCGTGGCGGTGATCTCCTCCATCGAGGCGGAGGTCTCCTGCAGGTTGGCGGCAGCCTGCTCGGTGCGGGTGGCGAGCTCGTCGCTGCCCTGGGCGATCTCCTCGGCGGCCTGGTTCACGCTGGCGGTGCTGCGGCGCACGTCGCGCAGGGTGTCCTGCATGCGCGAGACGAAGGCGTTGAACTGGCTCGCCAGTTCGCCGATCTCGTCGCGGCTCTCGACCTTCAGCCGGCGGGTCAGGTCGCCCTGCCCCTTGGCGATGTCGCGCATGGCCTCGGCGGTGCGGCGGATCGGGCGCACGGTACGGCGCACCAGCCAGATCGATACGACCGCCACGCCGACGAACAGGCCCAGACCCAGCAATGACGAGGCCAGAATGGACTGGCGCAGTTCGCTGGCTGCCTGAGACCGGGCGCTGGCCATGGCGGCATCGATTTCAGTGGCATAGACGCCAGCGCCGATCATCCAGCCCAGCTCCGGCACGTTCGCCGCGTAGGAGTACTTGGGCTCGACGGTCCCTGTGCTCGGATGCTCCCAGGGGTACTCATAGAAGTCACCGCCTCGCTGCGCCGCTGCAATCAGGTCCTGAAGGATGTACGAGCCATCCGGGGCCTGCAGGTCCCACATGTTAGTGCCTTCGCGCTCGGGCATCGGCGCGGTCACCACGTTGAGCCCGTCGTAGCCATAGGCGAAGACGTAGTTGCCGCCTTCGAATTTGATGGCACGCAGAATCTCGGCGGCACGTTCACTTCGCTCGGCGTCGCTGAGGTCGCTGGCTTGCAGGATGGGTTCGATGGCGGTGTGGGCGCTCTCGACCACGTCACGTACCCCTGCCTTGCGGGTATCGATGAGCAGTTGACGCTGTTGCTCCAGATTGGCCCGGCTGTCCTGGATGCGGGTATAGGCATCGATGACCACCAGGCTGAGGGTGGTCAGCAACAGGGGTAGTAGAACCAGGAGCAGAAGGCGAGCCTGGAGCCTCAAGGAGAATGAGGCCGTGGGAACCGATGCGTGCATTGCGAAACCTCGAAGAAAGGAAGTGTACTGATACGCTCGTAAGCACTTACTAACTTCGGCCGATTTCTACAATTCTTTAGGTCATCCTGACGCTCCGTGACTACGACGTTCGTTGGGTAGTGACCTCGTGGGGGCGTACGAATCGTGTCAGGGGGTATCGCGCAGACGGGTCAGTCCCTTCTGGGCGGTGGAGGCGACCCGCCGGCCGCTGCGGTCGTAGATGCTGCCGCGGGCGAAAGCATCAGCGTGCCACGACGTACCCGGTATTCGAATGCAATAAGCATGGAATATGCTTCTTTATCCTGCTGAATTCAAATTATAATTAACCAATTTATTCTAAAGTCGGTTCGCTATCGGCCGCTATAGGTATAGAGGCTCGCTGATATTTCTTACGGAAAATATTTTATCAGGGTTTTCCTGAGAGCGATCTTGCTGCCACTAGTGTGACGTTGATGTTATGAGCGAAACGCTTCCTGCTGGGGGGATGGCTCACTTAAAGAGAAAGTTGCCGGCGATATGTGCTAATGCATCGATGCGGAGGCGTCAATGAATATAACCATCAAAGCAAAGCTGATCCTGTTCAGTATCTTGTTTCTTGCGATTCTTGTTGTCGTCAGCGGATTTGGTCTGAATGGCATGAATAACAGTAACCGTGCCATACAGACCATATACGATGACCGGCTCATGGCTACGCGGCAGCTAACTCGAATCGACGAACTCATGCGCGCGAATATCATAGCCATGAGCCAGTTCGTGCTGAGCGATCCAAACCTGGAACTAGAAAGCAGCGGGGCACGATCGTTTAGCGACTTGCAGTCTCTTGTCGAGCATAACATCGAGGAAATAGGAACAATCTGGCAGCGCTTCAGGGCTACCGAGCAGTCGGAAGAGGGAGGTCAGCTTGCCGATGCGTTCCAAAGGAACCGGGGAGAGTTCGTTACCTCTGGCCTTCAATTGGCGATGAGCCATTACGCCGAAGGCGACTACCAGGCCGGCCATCGGGCCTATCAGGAGCAGGTGCTGCCGCTGTTTCAGGAGGCTAACGATGTGGCCCATGAACTCATCGACCTGCAGGAGCAGCTTGCCCTTGAAGAGTACCATAGTGCCCTGGATCTCTATGTCATTGAGCGTAATCTGATCATTGGTGCTTTTCTTTTTGCCTTGCTCGCCTCTACAGGGATGAGCTGGTGGCTAATTCGTTCTATCGGCCAGCCGCTCCGGCGGATGATGGATTACTTCGCTCTCATGGCAAAGGGAAAACTGGACCAACACATCGAGACAGGGACGAAGGATGAGGTGGGGCTTGCCCTGCGTGCGCTTGCATCCATGCAGGACCAGCAGTGCAAGCTCATCGTTTCCATTCAACAGTCAGCGGACAGTATCGCCACCGGCTCCAGACAGATTGCCTCGGGCAATATCGACCTCTCCCAGCGAACAGAGGAGCAGGCCTCGAGCCTTCAGGAAACGGCAACCAGCATGGAGGAGGTCGCCGCCACGGTGAAGCAGAACACGGAACATGCGGAGCAGGGGAACCAGCTGACTAGCGAGGTGAACAAGAGTGCCGAGATGGGCGGCGAGAAGGCCGAGCTGGTGGCGGGAAAGATGAAAGAGCTCAATGCGAGCTCGGAGAAAATCAGTGGCATCATCGAAGTCATCAATGGCATAGCGTTTCAGACCAATATTCTGGCACTCAATGCCTCCGTGGAGGCGGCTCGTGCCGGTGAGCAGGGGCGCGGCTTTGCCGTGGTGGCACAGGAGGTACGTAACCTTGCTCAGCGCTGTGCCGATGCGGCTCAGGAAATCCAGTCACGCGTCGATCTGAACGCGGAGATCGTCAGGGAGGGTAGCCTGCTGGTCGATGAGGCGGGCGCGGCGATGGAGGCGATTGGAGCAGGCGTGAAGCGGGTGTCGGCGCTGATGGATGAGGTGGCGAGAGGTTCCCATGAGCAGAATTCTGCCGTCGAGCAGGTCAGCGTGGCCGTGAACCAGATGGATCGGGTAACCCAGGACAATGCCGCCCTAGTCGAGCAGACCGCCAATGCCTCGGCTGCGCTTGAGCAACAGGCCCGGGAGCTAAGCGAGGCAGTGGCATTCTTCAAGATCGGGCAGAACGATACATCTCCGGCACATATGCCGAGCGTTCAGAGCACTTCCTCCACAGGCGATGCGCCAGCCCTGACCCAGTCGCCGGCGTCGTCTAGCAGCCCCCGGCAGAACCCGGCCGGTCGCCACCTGGAACCGGAATGGGACAGCTTCTGACAAGCCTCCAGCGGGCGCTTCCGAAATGAAGGAGCGTCCGTCCTCTCTTCCAGATCCCGCTTCTTCGGGGTCATTACTCGCGTAGCCTCGTCAGCCCCTCCTGGGCGGTGGAGGCGACCAGCCTGCCATCCCGGTCGTAGATACTGCCGCGGGCGAAGCCGCGGGCGCCGCCTGCCCAGGGGCTGTCCATGTCGTAGAGCAGCCAGTCGTTGACACGGACATCGTGGTGGAACCACAGCGCATGGTCGAGGCTGGCGATCTGCAGCCTGGGGTCGCGGAAGGTGATGCCATGCGGCACCAGGGCGGTGGTGAGCAGGTTGAAGTCGGAGCTGTAGGCCAGCAGGTAGCGGTGCAGGGCGGGATCGTCGGGCAGCTCGCCGGTGAGGCGGAACCACAGCCGCTTGCGCGAGGGCTGGCCCGGCTCGGCCTCGTCGCCGAGGTGCAGGAATTCGATGGGGTGGCCGGGAAAGCGCTCCAGGCGGGCGCTCGGATCCTGGGCCAAGTCTTCGGGGCTTGTCAGGGTGGGCACCATCTGGTGGGTCATTCCCGCTTCGCGGCCGTGGAAGGAGGCGCTGCAGAAGAAGATGGGGCGCCCCTTCTGGATGGCCGTGACGCGCCGGGTGGTAAAGCTGCCGCCGTCGCGCACGGCGTCGACCTGATAGACTACCGGGCGATGGGGGTCGCCGGGGCGCAGGAAATAGCCATGCAGGGAGTGCGCCTGGCGGCTGGCATCCACCGTGTGGGTGGCGGCCGACAGCGCCTGGCCGAGCACCTGCCCGCCGAACAGCTGCGGCAGGCCGAGGTCCTGGCTGCGGCCGCGGAACAGGTTCTCCTCGATCTCTTCCAGGCCAAGCAGGGCGACGAGCTCGTTCAGGGCATCGGTCATGGGGGGCTCCCTCGGGCGTATCATACGGTTGTTTCAGGCCACAGCATAACGGAGTCCGTGCCGATGCGCAGTGACGAATTCTACATGCACCGGGCGCTCGACCAAGCCCGCGAGGGGCTGGCCGCCGGCGAAGTGCCGGTGGGGGCGGTTGTCGTGGATGCTGCGGGCGAGGTCGTCGGCGTCGGCTACAATGCGCCGATCTCCCAGCACGACCCCAGCGGCCACGCCGAGATCCGCGCGCTGCGCGATGCCGCCGGCCGGCTGGGCAACTACCGCCTCGATGGCTGCACCCTCTACGTCACCCTGGAACCCTGCCTGATGTGTACCGGGGCGATCATTCATGCGCGCATTGCCCGGCTGGTCTATGGCGCCGCCGAGCCGCGGACCGGCATGGTGGAGTCGAAGGCCAACCTGTTCGCCCAGCCCTGGCACCACCATCGAGTCGAGGTGGAAGGGGGGATTCTCGCCGCGCGGGCGGCGCGGCTGCTCAAGGCCTTCTTCGAGGCCCGGCGCGAGCGCGGCGAAGCCTCGTCTGGCCTTCTCGACGGGGGCTAAGTCCGGCAGCGGGGGCGAGGCCGCGATGGCCTGGCAGGCGAGCAGGGCGGCATGGCGATGCCTGGGCGCGCGCTGCTAGAGAAGCGGCGAGATGATGTCGAACAGCGGGGCATCCTCCTCCTCGCCGTTCGGTGAGGCGTCGAGCTGCAGGTACTGCTGCTGGCTGCGATCGACATAGGTCAGGATCTCATGGTAGCGCCGCACGTTGCGCACGTAGATCACCGGCTCGCCGCCGCGAGCATAGCCATGGCGGGTCTGGCTGTGCCATTCGCGCTGCTGCAGCAGCGGCAGGGCCTCGCGCACGTCACGCCAGCTGTCCGGGTCGCCGCCGCGCTCCTCGGCGATGGTGCGCGCGTCGTACAGGTGGCCGAGGCCGACGTTGTAGGCGGCCATGGCCATGTAGAGCCGGTCGTCGCCCTGGATCGATTCGGGCAGGCGTTCCTCGATCTGGCGCAGGTAGCGCGCCCCGCCGTTGACGCTCTGGGCCGGGTCGAGCCGATCGCTTACGCCCATCTCGCCGGCGGTGGGCAGGGTCAGCATCATCAGGCCGCGTACCCCGGTGGGCGAGGTGGCCTCGGGGTCCCAGTGCGACTCCTGATAGCCCAGTGCCGCCAGCAGCTTCCAATCGAAGCCGGTCTCGCGTGCCGCCTCGCGAAACAGTTCGGCGTAGTCGGGCAAGCGTTCGTTGAGGTGGGCAATGAAGGTACGTGCACCGACATACTCCAGGTAGTCGTCGTGTCCGAAGTGGCGGGCGACCAGTTCGTCCAGCTGTCCTTCCTGCTGCAGGTCGGCGAGGAAGCGGTTGGCCTGCTGCTGGAGTCTCAAGCCGCCCTCGGCCGGAAAGGCCCAGGCCAGGCTGAGCGGCTTGCCCAGCCGGAAGCCGCGCTCGACGCCGGGAAAGAAGATCCGGTTGATGCGGAACTGGTGCTCGAAGACCACGGCCGCATCGAGGCTGCCGCTCTCCACCCGGCTGAGCAGCTCGGCCACTTCCACCTCGGGCGATTCGCGCCAGCCCAGCGCGGGATGATCGGCCTGCAGCTCGCGTAGAACCAGGTCGGTTCCCGAGCCGCGGATGGTGCCGACCTCGAGTCCGGCGAGATCCTCGGGCGCATCGATCGGCGGCAACCCGCGGCGATACACCACCAGCGGTTGCAGGTCGAGGATGGGGCGACTATAGATAAGGTCTCGCTGGGTCAGGTCCAGCGGCAGGGAGGCCGCGGCCAGGTCGCCTTCCTCACGCACCGCGTCCAGCGCGCTCTGGATGTGGTGGCGCGAATCCAGCGCCAGGCTGACATCGAGAAAGTCGGCGAACCGACGCATCAGCTCGTACTCGAAGCCGGTCGGGCCGTGGCGCCCCTCGTAGTAGGTGGTCGGCGTGTTGCGCGTGTGGATGCTGATGAAGTCGCGTTGCTTGACGGCTTCCAGCAGGCCGCTGGCCGGCGTGAAGTGGCGGTAGGGCGCCAGGCACAGCACGACACCCAGCAGCAGCAGGGCGGCCAGGCGCAGGCGGCTCAGCAGGGCACGACTATCGAGCTCGGGCATTCAGGTGATGATCGGCGATGGGGGCTTCACGATAACGGCCCGGGGCACGGCTGTCATCCGTTGCATTTCGTCTGCCCATCGCTTTCCAGTATCATGTCGCCTTTCTGCGCCGCCGTGCGCCCCCCTTCCTCCGCTTGCTTCAGAGGCTTCAAGACATGCTCGAACTTCGAGGCGCGCCTGCCCTTTCCGCTTTCCGTCACGACAAGCTGCTGGCTGCCCTGCGCGCACGGGTTCCCGAGGTCGAGTCCCTGCACGCCGCCTACGTGCATTTCGTGGATCACGACGCGGAATTCTCAGACGAGGCGCAAGACCTCCTCGGCCAGCTGCTCGACTACGGCAGCAGGAGCGGGAGCGACGACGCCCGAGGAGGAGGGGAGGGCGAAGGGCAGCTGTTCCTGGTGGTGCCGCGCATCGGTACCCAGTCGCCGTGGTCGTCCAAGGCCACCGACATCGCCCGCAACTGCGGGCTGGGCCAGGTGCGCCGGATCGAGCGGGGCATCGCCTATCGCGTGACGCTCAAGGCGCCGATGTCCGAGGCCGCCTTCATGGCGATTCGCGAGACCCTCCACGACCGCATGACCGAAAGCGTGCTGACCGACGCCTCCGATGCCGCCCGGCTGTTCGCCCACCACGCCCCGGCCCCGCTGGGGCAGGTGGATGTGCTGGAAGGCGGCCGGGCGGCGCTGGAGGAAGCCAACCTCGCCCTGGGCCTGGCCCTGGCCGAGGACGAGATCGATTACCTGGTCGAGGCCTTCCGGGAGCTTGCGCGCAACCCCACCGACGTCGAACTGATGATGTTCGCCCAGGCCAACTCCGAGCACTGCCGGCACAAGATCTTCAACGCCGACTGGGTGATCGACGGCGAGCCGCAGACGCACTCGCTGTTCAAGATGATCAAGAACACCTACCAGGCGTCGCCCGGGAACATTCTCTCGGCCTACAGCGACAATGCCGCGGTGATCGAGGGGGCCTCGGCGGGGCGCTTCTTCGCCGCGCCGCTGACCGGCAGGGCCGCGGCGCGCGCCGTCTACGCCGCGCAGCGCGAGCCGATCCACATCCTGATGAAGGTGGAGACCCACAACCACCCCACGGCGATCGCGCCTTACCCCGGGGCGGCCACCGGCGCCGGAGGCGAGATTCGCGACGAGGGGGCCACCGGCATCGGCGGCAAGCCCAAGGCCGGCCTCACCGGCTTTGCCGTCTCCAATCTGCGCATCCCCGAGTTCGTGCAGCCCTGGGAGGCGTTCGACTACGGCAAGCCCGAGCGCATGCAGTCGGCGCTTGCGATCATGCTCGAGGGGCCCATCGGCGGGGCCTCGTTCAATAACGAGTTCGGCCGTCCCAACCTCGCCGGCTACTTCCGCACCTACGAGCAGGACTCCCTGGGGGCGGGTGGCATCGAGCGGCGCGGCTACCACAAGCCGATCATGATCGCCGGTGGCTACGGCAACATCCGCGCCGGCCATGTGCAGAAGGGCGAGATCCCCGTCGGCGGCAAGCTGATCGTGATGGGCGGGCCGGCCATGCTGATCGGCCTGGGCGGCGGGGCGGCCTCGTCGATGGCCTCTGGTGCCTCCAGCGCCGACCTCGACTTCGCCTCGGTGCAGCGCGAGAACCCCGAAATGGAGCGTCGCGCCCAGGAGGTCATCGACCGCTGCTGGGCGCTGGGCGAGGCCAATCCCATCCGCTTCTTCCACGACGTGGGCGCCGGCGGGCTCTCCAACGCCCTGCCCGAACTGGTCAAGGACGGCGGCCGTGGCGGTCGCTTCGAGCTGCGCGCGGTGCCCAATGCCGAACCCGGCATGAGCCCGCTGGAGATCTGGTGCAACGAGGCCCAGGAGCGCTACGTGCTGGCGGTGGCGCCGGAGGATCTCGATACCTTCGATGCGCTGTGCGCCCGGGAGCGCTGCCCCTACGCGGTGGTGGGCGAGGCCACCGAGGCGCATCATCTGGAGGTGCGCGACGGCCACTTCGACGCGAAGCCGGTCGACCTGCCGATGAGCGTGCTGTTCGGCAAGCCGCCCAGGATGCAGCGTGAATTCCAGCGCGAGTCGCTGGAGCTGCCCGGCGTGATGCTCGACAACCTCGACCTGCGCGAGGCGATGGAGAGGGTGCTGCGCCTGCCCACGGTGGCCTCCAAGAGCTTTCTGATCACCATCGGCGACCGCTCCATCACCGGCATGGTGGCCCGCGACCAGATGGTCGGCCCGTGGCAGGTGCCGGTGGCGGACGTCGCCGTCACCACGGCGAGCTTCGACACCCACGCCGGCGAGGCGATGGCCATGGGCGAGCGCCCGCCGGTGGCATTGATCGACCCGGCGGCGAGCGCCCGGCTGGCGGTGGCCGAGACCATCACCAACCTGGCGGCCGCGCCCATCGCCAAGCTTGGCGACATCAAGCTCTCGGCCAACTGGATGAGCGCCGCCGACCACGTCGGCGAGAACCAGGCGCTGTACGACGCCGTCCATGCGGTGGGCATGGAGCTCTGCCCCCGGCTCGGCATCGCCATCCCGGTGGGCAAGGACTCCATGTCCATGCGCACCGCCTGGCAGGAAGGGGACGACGAGAAGAGCGTTACCGCGCCGCTGTCGCTGGTGATCACCGGCTTCGCCCCGGTGACCGATGCGCTGAAGACACTCACGCCGCAGATCAATCTCGACCAGGACGAGTCCGACCTGATCCTGATCGACCTGGGCGGCGGCAAGAACCGCCTGGGCGGCTCGGCCTTGGCGCAGGTTTACGGCCAGCTCGGCAACGAGTGCCCCGACCTCGACGACCCCGAGGACCTCAGGGCCTTCTTCGCCGTGATCCAGGGCCTCAATGCCGACGGCAAGCTGCTCGCCTACCACGACCGCAGCGACGGCGGCCTGCTGGTCACGCTGCTGGAGATGGCATTCGCCGCGCGTGCCGGTCTCGAGATCAAGCTCGACTGGCTGATCGACGAACCGGCCCAGGCGGTCGATGTCCTGTTCGCCGAAGAGCTCGGCGCGGTGATCCAGGTCAATCGACAGCATACCGAGGAGGTGCTGGCCCAGTTCGCCGCGGCCGGCATCGAGACCTGCGGCGTGATCGCCCGGCCGCGCTACGACGACCAGGTGCGGGTGACCCTGTTCGAGGAGCCGCTGCTGGAGACCACCCGGATGCTGACCCAGCGCACCTGGGCCGAGACCAGCTACCGCATGCAGGCGCTGCGTGACAACCCCGACTGCGCCAAGAGCGAGTTCGACGGGCTGCTCGATGGCCGCGACCCAGGGCTCTCGGCCAGTCCCACCTTCGAGGTCGACGAGGACATCGCCGCGCCGTTCGTCCATGCGGCGCGGCCGGCGGTCGCCATCCTGCGGGAACAGGGGGTCAACGGCCATCTGGAAATGGCCTGGGCCTTCGACCACGCCGGCTTCGAGGCGGTGGACGTGCACATGAGCGACATCCTCGAGGGGCGCGTCGATCTCGGCGGCTTCAAGGGGCTGGTGGCCTGCGGCGGCTTCTCCTACGGCGATGTGCTCGGCGCCGGCGGCGGCTGGGCGAAGTCGGTGCTGTTCAATCCCCGTGCCCGGGAGCAGTTTGCGGCCTTCTTCGCGCGCGACGACAGCTTCGGCCTCGGCGTTTGCAACGGCTGCCAGATGTTCGCCCAGCTCAAGGAGTTGATTCCCGGCGCCGAGAACTGGCCGCGCTTCGTGCGCAACGAGTCCGAGCAGTTCGAGGCCCGCGTCGCCATGGTCCAGGTGGAACAGAGCCCCTCGATCCTGCTTTCCGGCATGGCGGGGTCGCGGCTGCCGATCGCCGTGGCCCACGGCGAGGGTCGCGCCGAGTTCCGCGACAGCGCCCACCTGCGCGGCATGCAGGGCAGCGCCCAGGTCGCCCTGCGCTACGTCGACAATTATGGCCAGGTGACCACCCACTACCCGGCCAACCCCAACGGCTCGCCCTCCGGCATCACCGGCCTGACCACCCCCGACGGACGCGTCACCATCATGATGCCCCACCCGGAGCGAGTGGTGCGCGCGGTGACCAATTCCTGGCGCCCCGCGGAGTGGCGCCAGGACGGTTCCTGGATGCGGCTGTTCCGCAACGCCCGCGTGTGGCTAGGCTGACGCGGCGCGGGGGAAATGAAAGAGGCGGCCCGTGCGGGCCGCCTCTTCGTTTCATGCTGTCTTGGCTCATCCCTGCCGCTGCGTGACGCTGCTGGTCGGCGAAGACGTCGCCCTCAGGCGCGCTGCTCCATCTGGGTCAGTCCGCTGCGTGAAGCGAGGAAGCCCTCGAGCACGGCGTATTCGGCCCGCTTCTGCTTGATGACCGCCGTCAAGGCGGGGTAGAGCGCCGGCACGGTGCTGGCATCGCGCAGGTGCTCGTGGAAATGCAGCGAGTAGCCCGCGTCGGTCACCGCCTGGGTCAGTACGTCGAAGGCCATCACCGGGGAGTTGACGAAGAAAGGTGGGCCCGGGTTGGCGTTCAGTTGTGCCTGGGGGGAAGAGGATTCCGAGAGGTTCAACTGGCGCGAGACGCGTTGCAGCTCCTCGACTCGCATTTCGCACTGGATACCGAGCGAGGCCATCAGCCGGCTCACGGCAGTGTCGTAGGGCAGGAAGCTGAAGGCGAGTCGTCGGTAGCGCGCCACCTCGGCGCGTTCGTGCGCCTCGGCGAGTGTCAACAGCTCATCCAGCACCAGGGCCAGCCTGGTGATCCTTGTTGGTTTTTCTGGCATGGCAGTGTCCTCTTTTTCGAAGGCCGAGCGTCAGCCGCTTCCCCGCATCGCCTGCGGCTTTTCATGATGCTCGGACAATGCCCCCGGTTTGCATGACCTTCATCAAGTTCTGCGATATTTAGGTCTGATGAACCAGTGATTCCATCCACCGGTATGACGAAAACCACACTGCTTCCCCGTTGCCCTGAGGTGGCCTCGTCCGACACGGCACTGAACCTTCACTATAGACGAAGCGCGGAAGAAACCATCGAAGCAAAAAGAAACGAATGTTTGACAACTGTAGTCTTCGCGCCAGACTGCGCTGGATAAGGTGACGAGGCGGCCGCGATGACGACGCAAGTTTTTCATGAGCGAGTGACACTTACGTTTCAGGACCAGGTGGCCGTGGTCGCCCGGGCGCGACCGCCGAGCACCACGGCCTCGACTGGGCGATGAACGACGCCCTGCACGCAGCCGAGCGACGCCCGTGCGAGCTGGCAGGGCTGCGCGCCGTAGTACTCGTGGGGGAGGGCGAGAGTTTCTGCGCCGGCCTCGACATGGCCGCGATCCTGTCCCGACCCGAGCGCCCCGGATGGCCGGGTGCGAGCCGCGCCTCACCTGACGCTGGGCGCCGGGACGGGTAACATGGCCGGCCGACGATCGCTGGCTGCCTGCCCATGAGAACCGCACCCGAAACCAAGCCGACCGCTGCGACGCTGCGCCCTTACCAGCAGCAGGCCGTGGCACGCGTGGTGGAACACTTCCGCGCCGGCGACGAGCCGGCGGTGGTGGTGCTGCCCACCGGCAGCGGCAAGTCGCTGGTGATCGCCGAGCTGGCACGCCTGGCACGCGGGCGGGTGCTGGTGCTGGCCCACGTGCGCGAGCTGGTGGAGCAGAACCACGCCAAGTACCTGGCCTACGGCCTCGAGGCCGACATCTTCAGCGCCGGGCTGGGGCGCAAGGAGAGCGCGCGCCAGGTGGTGTTCGGTTCGGTGCAGTCGGTAGTGCGCCACCTGGCGCGCTTCGACGACGGCAATTTCACCCTGCTGGTGATCGACGAATGCCACCGTGTCACGCCGGACAAGGACGCCAGCTACCGCCGCGTCATCGACGCGCTCAAGCGGGCCAATCCCCGGCTCAAGGTGCTGGGGCTGACCGCCACGCCATACCGCCTGGGCCAGGGCTTCATCTACCATCGACATCACCACGGCATGGTGCGCGGCGAAGAGGACTGCTTCTTTCGCGACTGCGTGTTCGAGCAGCCGCTGCGGCTGATGGTCAGGCAGGGCTACCTGGCCGAGCCAAGGCGCGTGGACGCCGCCGTCGAACGCTACGACTTCTCGCGGCTCGCCCCTGCCGCGGGCGGCCTGTTTCGCGAGGAGGAGCTCAACCGGGTGGTGGCGGGCAACCGTGCCACGCCGGGCATCGTCGCCGAGATCGTCGAGCGCGCCAGCGAGCGCCGGGGCGTGATGGTGTTCGCTGCCACGGTGGCCCACGCCGAGGAGATCCTCGGCTACCTGCCGCCGGCCGAGGCGGCGCTGATCACTGGTGCGACGCCATCGCGCGAGCGCGAGCGCCTCATCGCCGCCTTCAAGTCCCGCGAACTCAAGTACCTGGTCAACGTGGCGGTGCTCACCACCGGCTTCGACGCACCCCACGTCGACCTGATCGCGATCCTGCGCCCCACCGAGTCGGTCAGCCTCTACCAGCAGATCGTCGGCCGCGGCTTGCGCCCCGCGCCGGGCAAGCGCGATTGCCTGGTCCTCGACTACGCCGGCAACCCCTGGGATCTCTACGCGCCTGAGGTGGGTAGCCCGCGGCCGGCCTCGGACACCGAGCCGGTGCAGGTCGAGTGTCCCGCCTGCGGGCATGCCAACCTGTTCTGGGGTCGCAAGGAGGGGGAGCTCGTCATCGAGCACTTCGGCCGCCGCTGTCAGGGCTTGGTCGAAGACGAATCGGGCAGGCGTCGGCAGTGCGACTTTCGCTTCCGCTTCAAGGTGTGTGGCGACTGCGGCGCCGAGAACGATATCGCCGCGCGGCGCTGTCACGGCTGCCAGACCCTGCTGGTGGATGCCGACGACAAGCTCAAGGAGGCGCTGCGCCTTCGGGATGCCCGCGTGCTGCGGGTGGCCGGCATGCAGCTCGAGGCCACCGTCAACGGCCGCGGGCTGCCGCGGCTCAAGGTCACCTATCACGACGAGGACGGCACCACGTTGTCCGAGTGGTTTGCGCTGGAGACCCCGGCCCAGCGTGCCGCCTTCGCTGCGGTGTTCCTGCGCGTCCACCTGCGCGCGCCGGGCAGCCGCTGGCGGCCGAGCAGCGCGCAGGAGGTCGTCGACGAGCACCGGCGCCTGCGCCATCCCGACTTCGTGGTGGGGCGCAAGGTGGGGCGTCACTGGCAGGTGCGCGAGAAGCTGTTCGACTATGCCGGGCGCTACCGCAGGGCGGAAACCGCGGAGTAGAGGGGAGCGCCGCGTTGGCGGAAACGCTGTTTCTCACTGCGCCAACTTGCTAGACTGGCCCGTTGATCGAGCATTCCCGAGAGGCCAGCCCCGCGTGAGCGAGACGCCCCCCACGGCAGTTGCCGAGCCGCCGGTCGCGAGCGACGCCGAGAGCCAGTCAGCGGTGCTGGCGCGGCTGTTCGACGAGCCGATCACCGAGCTGCCCGAGGATCTCTACATCCCGCCGGAAGCGCTGCGCATCTTCCTCGAGGCCTTCGAGGGCCCGCTCGACCTGCTGCTCTACCTGATCCGCCGCCAGAACCTCGACATCCTGGCCATCGACGTGGCCGCCATCACCCGCCAGTACATCGAGTACGTCGAGCTGATGAAGGCGATGGAGATCGAGCTCGCCGGCGAGTACCTGCTGATGGCGGCGATGCTGGCCGAGATCAAGTCGCGCACCCTGCTGCCGCGCCCGCCCCGGGAGGGCGGTGAGGACGACGAGGACGACCCGCGCGCCGAGCTGATCCGCCGCCTGCAGGAGTACGAGCAGCTCAAGAGTGCCGCCGAGGCGCTGGCCGAGCTGCCGCGGGTGGGGCGCGACTGGTTCCCGGCGCGGGCGGCGCTGCCGCCGCTGCAGGCGCGGGTGATCCACCCCGACGTCGAGCTCGACGAGCTGCTCGGTGCGCTGGCCGGCATCCTGCGTCGCGCCGAACTCAACCAGGCGCACCAGGTGGGGCGCGAGGTACTCTCCACCCGCGAACGCATGCTGGCGATCATGGCGCGGCTCGACCATGAGCACTACACGCCGTTCGAGGCGCTGTTCACCCTCGAGGAGGGACGCGCCGGCGTCATCGTTACCTTCATGGCCATCCTCGAGCTGGCTAAGGAGGCGATGATCGAGATCGTGCAGAACGCGCCGCTGTCGCCGATCCACGTGCGCGCCCGGGCACCACGCGAGGAGGGGGAGGAGGCCTATGGCGACGACGACGGTGTCGATGTCGAAAGTCCCTTCGCCGAGGAACCCTTCGTCGAAGCGCCGCTGGCCGGGGAGCAGGGCCTGGCCCGGGGGGAGGACACCGAATGACCGCCATGGAGCTGCCCGACATCCTCGACGAGATCCTCGAGGCGGCGCTGCTGGCGGCGGCCGAGCCGCTGTCGCTGGAGCGGCTCGAGGCGCTGTTCGACGACCACGAGCGGCCCCGGCGTCGCAGCCTGCGCGAGGCCCTGGAACGTGTGGCGGCGCGTCACGATCGCGGCGCCATGGAGCTGATCGAGACCGCCTCGGGCTACCAGCTGCGCATTCGTCCGCGCCTGTCGCCCTGGGTCTCGCGGCTGTGGGACGAGCGACCGCAGCGCTACTCGCGGGCGCTGCTGGAGACCCTGGCGCTGATCGCCTATCGTCAGCCGGTGACCCGCGGCGATATCGAGGAGGTGCGCGGGGTGGCGGTGAGCAGCTCGATCATGCGCACCCTGGCCGAACGCGGCTGGATCCGCGTGGTCGGCCATCGCGACGTGCCGGGGCGCCCCGCGGTCTATGCCACCACCCGCCAGTTCCTGGATGATTTCGGCCTCAAGACCCTGGACGAGCTGCCGCCCATGCACGAGCTCAAGGGCATGGCGGAGCCGATCTTCGAGGACGAGGCCCCGCCGCCGCCCAGCACCCTGCTGACGCAGGACGACGCGGAGGACGACGACGGCGAGGCGGCGCCGGAATTCGATGAGGCGTCGGAGTGCGATGAGGCGCCGGAACAGGGGCATGCGCCGCATGCCGACACGACGGCCGGGACGGCCGACGTAGCACACGCCGGGAAGGCGTCCGACAGGCCAGGGCTGAGCTTCGCCGATCTCGAAGCGCGCCTGGCCGAACGTGCCCGCACCAGCGTCGACGATGACGGCGGTGCGGGGGCGGAATCCACCGACGACGAGAAGTCTGACGACACATGACGAGCAACACCGAAAAACTGCAGAAGGTCCTGGCCCGGGCCGGGCTGGGCTCGCGCCGCGAGATGGAAGCGGCCATCGAGGCCGGTCGCGTCAAGGTCAACGGCAAGGTTGCCACCCTGGGCGACCGCATCGAGATGCGCGACCGGGTCGCCTTCGACGACCGCCCCGTGACCCTGCGTGGCGCCGAGGAGACGCCGCGTCGGGTGATCATGTACAACAAGCCGGAAGGCGAGCTGTGCACGCGCAAGGACCCGGAGGGGCGGCGTACCGTGTTCGAGCGCCTGCCGCGCCTCAAGGGCGAGCGCTGGATCGCCATCGGCCGCCTCGACATCAACACCAGCGGACTGTTGCTGTTCACCACCGACGGCGAACTGGCCAACCGCCTGATGCACCCCTCCACCCAGATCGAGCGGGAGTATGCCGTGCGGGTGATGGGGGAGGTGCGCAAGGAGCACATCGTGGCCATGGTCGAGGGCGTGATGCTCGAGGACGGCCCGGCGCGCTTCACCGACGTGCAGGAGTTCGGTGGCGAGGGCATCAACACCTGGTTCCACGTGGTGATCATGGAGGGACGCAATCGCGAGGTGCGTCGCCTGTGGGAGTCCCAGGGGCTGACGGTGAGCCGGCTCAAGCGGGTGCGTTACGGCAACATCTTCCTCGACAAGCGTGCCAAGGCAGGGGAATGGGTGGAACTCTCCCAGGACGAGATCGACGACCTGGCGCAGTCCGCCGGCCTGGCGCCGCGCAAGGTTCCCGAGCTGACGCCGGACGAGAAGAACCGCTGGAGCCGGGACAAGCACAAGCGTCGCCCGGTTCAGGCGATGCGCAAGCCCAGGAATTCCAAGGGCAGATAGCGAAGGCAGGCAGGACGAAAGTCAAAAAGTCCTTGCCAGCCAAGGGTGCGATCAGTAATATCTGCACCCGTTCGGAAGGGTCGTTAGCTCAGTTGGTAGAGCAGTTGGCTTTTAACCAATTGGTCGTAGGTTCGAATCCTACACGACCCACCAGATTCGACGCCCCCGCCTCCTGAGAGGCGGGGGCGTTCTGCTATGGGGCCCGGCCCGCACACACCCTCGGGTCGCGTCCGGGCAGGCCGGGGCGGCGCTGCGGTATAGCCACGGACGCCGCGATGTGGTGTAAGATAACGGGATGGGCCGAGTTGGCGAGAGACGTCGTTTCGGCCCCAGGCGTATCGCCCGTACGGAGCGTGCGGTCGGCGATGCACCCGGTACACGCAGGGGGAGCCCCTGCCAGTCACGGTGGTAGACACGATGACGATCATGACTTCCCGCGTCGAGGTGCGCGAGCATCTCGCCCGCGCCTATTGCCCGACCCGTATTCCGGCCGAGGACGAGGCTCGCATCGACGAGATCAAGCGTCTGCTCGAGCGGCACAATGCGGTGCTTGTGGCCCATTACTATACTGACGACGCCATCCAGCAGCTGGCCGAGGAGACCGGTGGCTGTGTCGCCGACTCGCTGGAAATGGCCCGCTTCGGCGCGCGTCATGATGCCGATACCCTGGTGGTGGCCGGCGTGCGCTTCATGGGCGAGACGGCCAAGATCCTGTCGCCCGAGAAGCGCGTGCTGATGCCGACGCTGGAAGCGACCTGTTCGCTCGACGTCGGCTGCCCGGCAGACGAATTCAGCGCCTTCTGCGACCAGCATCCCGACCGTACCGTGGTGGTCTACGCCAACACCTCGGCGGCGGTGAAGGCGCGCGCCGACTGGGTGGTGACCTCTTCCATCGCGGTGGACGTCATCGAGCACCTGCAGGCACGCGGCGAGAAGATCCTGTGGGCCCCGGACAAGCACCTTGGCGGCTACATCCAGCAGCAGACCGGCGCCGACATGCTGCTGTGGGACGGCGCCTGCATCGTGCACGAGGAGTTCAAGGCCAAGGGGATCGAGGATCTCAAAGGGCTTTACCCCGACGCCGCCGTGCTGGTGCATCCGGAATCGCCGGCGTCGGTGGTGGCGTTGGCCGACGTGGCCGGCTCGACCTCGCAGCTGATCAAGGCGGCCAAGGAGCTGCCGAACGACAAGCTGATCGTTGCTACCGACCGTGGCATCTTCTTCAAGATGCAGCAGATGGTGCCCGAGAAGACCCTGTTCGAGGCACCCACCGCCGGCAACGGCGCCACCTGTCGCAGCTGCGCCCACTGTCCGTGGATGGCGATGAACGCGCTGGACAACCTGGCCGGCGCCCTGCGCGAGGGCAGCGGCGAGATCGTCGTCGACGCCGAGCTGCGCCTGAAGGCACTCAAGCCGCTGGAGCGCATGCTCAACTTTCAGAAGTAGTCATCGAAAAGGGATTCGAAGCAGGCATGCTCGCTTGCGCCGTGATGAAACCCTGACGCTCCACGAGCCGGGCGACGCGTCGGACTGGAACAAGGTCCCTCTTGCCAGTCGCAGACGCGCACGTCCTCAATCGACATCCCTGTCGATTGACGCTGCCCGGCTCGTTTGCGTCAGCGTCCCGGCTAAATCGCTCCCATGCCGCTTCTCTCCGTATCGAGGCTAGAACTTCTCCATCGTCTCGCGATAGCCGACGAAATCCTCCCGGCGCTGCTCGATGCGTGCCAGGGCGTTGGTCTCCCCGCTCTGTTCCGCCACTCGGCGGGCCACGTCGAGCTGGCGGATGGCGCGATCGATCTCCCCGGTGAGCTGCATCTGCTCGGCACGGGCCAGGTGGCCCCAGGCCTCGCGGCCGCTGCGCCCGGCGGCTTCGGCGAGCAGGGTGAAGATCTGCGGGTCCTCGGAGCGTCGGCTGGCGAGCTCGTTCAGGATTCGATAGGCCTCGCCGGGGTCGCGCTGCAGCAGGGCTTCGCCCAGGATGCGGGTGGCCGGCACGTGGCCCGGCATCAGCCGCAGCAGGCGCCGGCTGCGCTCGATGGCTTCATCGTAGCGGCCGGCCTCGAAGGCGACCTCGGCGGCGCTGACCGGCAGCAGGGCCAGGTCGGGCAGCTCTCGCGCCAGGCCGTCGAGCTGATTCAGGGCGGTGTCGGTCTGGCCCTGGTGGGCGGCGATCAGGGCATCGAGATAGCGCCTGGCCACTGCCGGGGTGTCATCCTGCGCCAGGCGCGTCGCGGCCTGCTGCGGGTCGCGTTGGTTCACCGCCAGCAGTGCCCGGGCGCGGACCAGATGATAGGTCGGGTCGCCCTCGCGCGGGCGCATGGGCTCGAGCTGCGTTGCGCGCGACTCGGCATCGCTGATGCGCGACTCGGTCAACGGGTGGGTGAGCAGGAACTCCGGGGGGTTGCCACCCTGCAGGCTCACCTGGCGCTGCATGGCGCGAAACATCCTGACCATGGCATCGGGGTCGAAACCGGCCTGGGCCATGGTCTGCAGGCCGAGGCGGTCGGCCTCCTGCTCGAAGCGCCGCGAGTAGGCCAGCTGATCCTGGACGAAGGCAGCCTGGGAGCCCATGGCGGCGGCGATGCCGGCATCGCCGCCGCCGCTGGCGGCGATCAGCATGCCGGCCAGCATCGCCGCCATGGCCGGCAGCTGGGTCTGCTCGGCGCGCGCCTGGCCACGGGAATAGTGGCGCTGGGAGAGGTGCCCCAGTTCATGGGCCAGCACCGAGGCGACGGCGTCCTCCTCGCTGGCGAAGGCGAACAGGCCGGCATTGACACCGATGACGCCGCCGGGCACGGCAAAGGCGTTGAGGGCACGATTCTCCACCAGCGTCACCACGGTGTCGGTATCCGAGAGTCCGCTGTGCGGCAACAGGCGCGATACCAGCGATTCGACATACTCCTGCGCGATCGGGTCCTGCCAGGTGGATACGCGGGCACGGAACTGGCGCAACCAGGCGCGGCCCAGGCGGAATTCCTCGCCGGTCATGGCCTGACTGTTGCCGGTCAGGCTAGGCAGGCCGTAGTCTTCCGTGGCGCCGGCCGGGGGCGGGGAGCCCAGGGCCAGGGTCAGGGCGATGGCACCGGTGGTCAGGCAGGTTCGGGTCTTGCGCAGCATGTGCCAGTCTCGTTCGAAGCGGCGGTCGGTTCTCTTTCCGACATTGATTCGGCCCGCAAAGTGCCTTTAAATCTCAGTGGTTTTGCGCTGTGCTGCAAGAAATTGCTTCTTCATGCACAGGCGCGTTCGTTATTTTCCCGGGAGACGACATGGCAGTGCAACCAGATGATGTGCTCGATGCCCGCGGCCTGCCGTGCCCGCTGCCACTGCTCAAGGCGAAGCAGGCGCTGGCTCGTTTGCAACCCGGCCACGTGCTCGAGATCCAGGCGACCGACGCCGGCTCCTGGCACGACTTCGAGACCTTTGCCGATCACAGCATCCACGAGCTGATCGCCAGGGAAGAGCGGGGCGAGGTCTACCACTACTGGCTGCGCAAGGGCGAGGAGCCGACTCCATGACCCTGCGCCAGGTCTTCAAGGGCTGGGTCGAGCACTACTTTTCCGATGAGGAGGCGGTGATCCTGCTGGTGCTGCTGGTGCTGGGTTTCGCCGCGGTGATCCTGTTCGGGCGCATGCTGGCGCCTTTCTTCACCGCCCTGGTGATCGCCTTCCTGCTGCAGGGCGGGGTCACGGCCCTGACCCGGCACGGCGTACCTCACCTGCTGGCCGTGACGCTGGTGTTCCTGGCCTTCATCGGCGTGCTGCTGGCGCTGGCCTTCATCCTGATGCCCTTGATATGGAACCAGCTGGTGGGCCTGGTCCAGGAGACGCCGCGCATCGTTGCCAGCGGCCAGCGCTGGCTGGACGACCTGCAGGCGCGCTATCCCAACTTCGTCACGCCGGACCAGGTTCAGGAGTGGATCGCCGTGGCCGGACGCGAACTGACCCAGGTCGGCCAGCGTGCGCTGACCCTCTCGCTGGCGTCGCTGGGCAACATGCTGGCGCTGATCATCTATCTGGTACTGGTACCGATCCTGGTCTTCTTCCTGCTCAAGGATCGCCAGCAACTGGTCGATTTCACCCTGTCCCTGCTGCCCCAGCAGCGCACGCTGATGACGCGGATCTGGCAGGAGATGGACGCCCAGATCGCCAACTACGTGCGCGGCAAGGTCATAGAGATCATCATCGTCGGCACCGTGTCGTTCTTCACCTTCGCCTTCTTCGGCCTGCCCTACTCGGCGCTGTTGGCGGTGCTGGTGGGGTTCTCGGTGCTGGTACCCTACATCGGTGCGGCGGTGGCGACCCTGCCGGTGGCCGCCGTGGCGGGCTTCCATTTCGGCATGAGCGACCAGTTCGTCTATGTCCTCGTCGCCTATGGCGTGATCCAGGCGCTGGACGGCAACGTGCTGGTGCCGATCCTGTTTTCCGAGGCGGTCAACCTGCATCCGGTCTCGATCATCCTGGCGGTGCTGTTCTTCGGCGGGGTGTGGGGCTTCTGGGGCATCTTCTTCGCGATTCCCCTGGCGACCCTGCTCAAGGCGCTGGTCTATGCCTGGCCGAGGGGCATCAGGCAGTACCACGACTCGCTTCAGCCCGCCGAGCTTGAGCACCAGGCCGAGGAGTGACGGACCGCCCGGCAGCCAGCCGGGCGATGCGCGAGCCTCGGTCGAGGCTCAGTCGGAGGCGTGCAGCGCCCGGGCGGCTTCGAGCACTTCCTGGGCGTGTCCCTTGACCTTGACCCCGCGCCACTCACGGGCAAGCTTGCCATTGGCGTCGATCAGGAAGGTGCTGCGCTCGATGCCGAGGTGCTCCTTGCCGTACAACTTCTTCAACTTGATGACGTCGAACAGCTTGCAGATCGCCTCGTCCTTGTCGGAGATCAGCTCGAAATTGAACGCCTGCTTGGCCTTGAAGTTCTCCTGGGCACGCAGGCCGTCGCGGGAGACGCCGAGGATCACCGTGTTGGCCGCGTCGAAATCCGCCTTGCGGTCACGGAAGTCGCCGCCCTCGGTGGTGCAGCCGGGGGTGCTGGCCTTGGGGTAGAAGTAGATCACCACCTGGCGGCCCTTGAGCTCGGAGAGCGTGACAGCGAGGTCGCCGGTGGCGGTGGCGCTGAAATTGGGCACGGCTTGACCGATGGCGAGTGTCATTGGGAAGCTCCTTGACGAGGTGGAAGGCGTATCATTACACGCAGCTCGGCGGGTGCTGTCAAAGTGCGCGTCGGCCGTGCTGTACAGGCCTGTGCCGCCTGAGTACCATTTACCCTTTGCTCGCGGTCCTGCGAAGCGACCTCCGAGCGCGGCATGAGCGGCTTTTGCGTAGAGGAAAAGAGGATGATCACTGGCAGTATCGTCGCCCTGGCGACGCCGATGAAGGCCAATGGCGATATCGACTGGGAGGCGTTGCGCCGTTTGGTGAACTTCCACCTGGAGAACGGTACCGACGGCATCGTCGCGGCCGGTACCACCGGTGAGCCCACCACCATGTCCTTCGCCGAGCACTTCGACGTGATTCGTGCCGTGGTGGAAGAGGTCAACGGCCGGATACCGGTCATCGCCGGCACGGGCGCCAACGCCACCTCCGAAGCCGTCGAGCTGGCGCGCTACGCCAGCGAAGTGGGGGCCGACTACTGCCTGTCGGTATGCCCCTACTACAACAAGCCGACTCAGGAGGGGCTCTACCGCCACTTCAAGGCGGTGGCCGAGGGTAGCCGCCTGCCGGTGATCCTTTACAACGTGCCCGGCCGCACCTGTTCCGACCTCTACAACGAAACCGTGCTGCGCCTGGCCGAGGTCGACAACATCGTCGGGCTCAAGGATGCCACCGGCAACCTGGAGCGCGCCGAGGACCTCATCGCCCGGCTCAAGGGCAGCGGCTTCATGCTCTACTCCGGTGACGACGGCACGGCCTGCGAGTTCATGCTGATGGGCGGCCACGGCGACATCTCGGTCACCGCCAACGTGGCGCCCAAGGCCATGCACGAGCTGTGCGTCGCCGCGGTCGCCGGTGACGCCGATCGCGCTCACCAGATCAACACCCGGCTGATGCCGCTGCATACCAACCTCGGCATCGAGTCCAATCCGATTCCGGTCAAGTGGGCGCTGCACCGCATGGGCATGATCGAGCAGGGCATTCGCCTGCCGCTCACCTGGCTCTCCGGCAAGTACCACGCGACGGTGGACGAGGCGCTGCAACTGGCCGGCGTAATCGACGATTGAGGCGGTGCGTAACGCTTCCACCGCCCCGATACTCTGACTGCAAGGTGAATGCATGAATTCTGCGCTGAAATGGATGCCGCTGGTGGCGGTTGCTGCCCTGGCCACCGCTGGCTGCGCCCGCGAAGGCTTCTACGACGATCGCAACATCGACTATGTGGAGGCCGAGCGCAGTGCGCCCCTGGTGCTGCCGCAGGGGCGCAACGAGCAGCGCTATCGTGATGCCATGCCGGTACCGGAAGCCAGCGGCTCGCTGAACCGGGGCGACGACGGCTTCGAAGCGCCGAGCCCGGAGCGCCTGGCCTCGGGAGGCGCGGTGGAGCGCGAGTTCGTCGAGCGTCGTGAGGTGGGCAGCGACCGCTGGCTGGTGGTCGGCGCCGACCCGGGTATGGTCTGGCCGCAGCTGCAGGACTTCGCCCGCGCGCGCGGCTTGCAGGTCCAGTCCAGCGACGACTCCCGCGGCGTGATGGAGACGGCCCAGGGGCGCCTGAGCGTGCGCCAGGGGCTGCGTGCCGGTGACAGCGAGATTCGCTGCGACCAGAACGGGCAGCCGGTGGCGGCCTGCCTCGATGCACTGGAGCAGCACTTCAGCGCGCGCAGCGAGAGCGCCAGCGCCGCATCGCTGGCGGGGCAGCAGATCTCCCGCGAGGATCGCCTGCGCCTGGAGCAGGTCGACAGCGGCGAATGGGTCGTGCGCATTCCGCTCGAGATCGACCGCGTCTGGGCCGAGCTGAATCATCAGCTCGAGGCCGACTTCAGCGTGGAGAACCGGCGCGAGCTGCTTGAGCAGAATCCCGAGCGGCACGATTTCCTGGTCAGCTACATGACCGTCTCCGAGCGAGGCCGGGGCATGCTGCAGATCATCCTGAGTCCCGACGTGCGCCAGATGCCCCAGGAGATTCGCCTGGTGCTCGAGTCCGACGGCCCCGAGAGCACCACGCTGCGTGCGGTCAACGAGAGCGAGCGGCGCTTCACCGAAGAGGACGCCCGCGAGCTGCTCGAGCGGGTATCGGGCCTGCTGCGCTGATGCTGCAGGGGCAGGCCAGCGTGCCGCTGCCGGAGACGGGCAAGCTTCGCTTCGCCTCGCTCGGCAGCGGCAGCAAGGGTAACGCCACCCTGGTCAGCGACGGCGAGACCACGGTCCTGGTCGACTGCGGCTTCGGCCTGCGCGAGACCGAACGACGCCTGGCGCGTCTCGGCCTGCATCCGCGCCAGCTCGACGCCGTGCTGGTGACCCATGAACATGGCGATCACCTGCGCGGCGTGGGCCCCCTGGCACGGCGCCACGCGGTGCCGGTCTATATCACGCCGGGTACCTGGCTCTCCGGTCGCCTGGGCGAGGTGCCTTGCCGCCATTGGATCACGCCGCAGTCGCGCTTTGCGGTGAAAAGCCTTGTGATCGACCCGTTCACGGTACCCCACGACGCTCGCGAGCCGGTCCAGTTCCGCTTCGAGTCGCACGGCCGACATCTCGGCGTATTGACCGACCTGGGGCACCCGACCGACCATGTCGTCGAGGCGTTCCGTGGTTGCGACGCGCTGATCCTCGAGTGCAACCACGACCGCCACCTGCTCGAGGTCGGGCCCTACCCGCCGCGGCTCAAGCGTCGCGTCGGCGGCAACTGGGGGCACCTGGCCAACAGTCAGGCGGCAGCGCTGCTCCAGCGCCTGGGCCTCGACCGGCTGCAGCGCATCGTCTGTTCGCACCTCTCCGAACATAACAACCGTCCCGAGCTCGCCCTCGAGGCGCTGGCGCCGCTGCTCGACGGCGATGCCTCACGCCTGACCATCGCCGCCCAGGACAGCGGGCTCAAGTGGCAGGCGATCACCTGAATTGCCATTCTTCTGGTCATGCCTTCACCCTCTCTGGAGACCCCCATGGAAAAGCGCCAAGAACTCTATGCCGGCAAGGCCAAGTCGGTGTACGCCACCGACGACCCCGATCTGCTCGTGCTGCACTTCCGTGACGACACCAGCGCTTTCGACGGCGAGCGCATGGAGTCGCTGGCGCGCAAGGGCAGGGTCAACAACCGCTTCAACGCCTTCATCATGGAGCAGCTGGCCGCGGCGGGCATTCCCACCCACTTCGAGAAACGCCTCTCGGAGACCGAAAGCCTGGTCAAGAAGCTCGACATGATTCCGGTGGAGTGCGTGGTGCGCAACCTCGCCGCGGGTGGCCTGGTCAAGCGCCTCGGCGTGGAGGAGGGGCGTGAACTCACCCCGCCGACCTTCGAACTGTTCCTCAAGAACGACGCCCTGCACGACCCGATGATCAATGAGTCGCTGGCCGAGACCTTCGGCTGGGCCACGCCCGAGCAGCTTGCCGAGATGAAGGCGCTGACCTTCCGCGTCAACGAGGTGCTCAAGCAGCTGTTCGCCGATGGCGGCCTTCTGCTGGTGGACTACAAGCTGGAATTCGGCCTGTTCAAGGGCCGCATCGTGCTGGGGGACGAATTCTCCCCGGACGGCTGTCGGCTGTGGGACGCCAAGACCCGCGACAAGATGGACAAGGATCGCTTCCGCCAGGGCCTGGGCGGCGTGATCGAGGCCTACGAGGAGGTGGGCCGACGCATCGGTATCGTTTTCGACTGAGCGTTATGACGAGCTTCATTTTCTTCCAGAAGGCGGCCCTTGGGCCGCCTTCCTGCGTTCGAAAGGCGTGAATCTGCTCTGGCGACGGTTCCTTATCCTTTGGTCGCAATTAAGACTCTCGGGTAAATCAGCCGATGCCAGGGTCAAACTCCATCCCGCCGGGCAATGCCGGTCGGCGAGCAACTCCATAGACTCCTCTCCAGATGGCAACCGATTCCGACACGGCCATCGCGGAGGAGTGAATGAACGCTTTCGAGCCAGCCATGCGGGAGGGGCAGTCGGGCCAGATCGGCCGCCGGCAGCCGCGCGTCGAGGATGACGCCTTGCTGCGAGGGCATGGCCGCTATGCCGACGACCTGGCGGTGGCGCCGGGCACCCTGCATGCCGCCGTGCTGCGTTCACCCCATGCCCATGCCCGGCTGGTCGACCTGGACGCCTCGCCGGCGCTGGCCATGCCCGGCGTGCACGCCGTCCTCACCGGCGAGGATATCCAGCGCTGGGCGCGGCCCTTTCCGGTCGGCGTGCGCCAGCCCATGGAGCACTGGTGCCTGGCCGTCGACAAGGTGCGCTATGTCGGTGAGCCGGTTGCCGTGGTGATGGCCGAGAGCCGCTACCTCGCCGAGGACGCTCTCGATGCCATTCGCGTCGACTACCAGACGCTGCCCGTCGCGGTGGATACCGAGGCGGCCATCGCAGCCGACGCCCCGGTACTCCACGAGGGCGTCGGCAGCAACGTGGTCAGCGAACGCCACTTCCGCTACGGCGACCCCGAGCAGGCCTTCGCCGAGGCCGAGCATCGGGTCGCGCTCAAGGTGCGCGTGCCGCGCAGTTCTTGTACGCCGATGGAGTGCTACGTGGTCATTGCCGACTACGACGCCTCCAGCGACAGCTACGACGTGCTCTCCAACTTCCAGGGGCCCTATGCGCTGCACTCGGTAATGACTCGCGCCTTGAAGGTCCCCGGCAACCGCTTGCGCCTGCGTACCCCGCCGGACTCCGGTGGCAGCTTCGGCATCAAGCAGGGGGTGTTTCCCTATGTGGTGATGATGGGCCTGGCCGCGCGCAAGGCCGGTGCTCCGGTCAAGTGGGTGGAGGACCGCCTCGAGCACCTGCAGGGAGCTTCCTCGGCCACCAATCGGGTGACCGAGATCGAGGCCGCGGTGACCCGCGACGGGCGTGTCATGGCCCTGCGCTGGGATCAGGTCGATGACTGCGGCGCCTACCTGCGGGCACCGGAACCGGCCACCTTCTACCGCATGCACGGCAACCTGACCGGTGCCTATGCGATCCGCCATCTTGTCGTGCGCAACCGCGTCGCACTGACCAACAAGACGCCCACCGGGCTCAACCGTGGTTTCGGCGGTCCCCAGGTGTACTTCGCCCTCGAGCGCTTGATGCAGCGGATCGCCATCGAGCTCGACCTCGAGCCTCTCGACGTCATACGTCGCAACCTGGTGCCGGCCGGAAGCTTTCCCTACCGGGCCGCCGCCGGTGCGCTGCTCGACTCCGGCGACTACCCCGCTGCCGTGGAGCAGGGCATTCGCGAAGGGGGACTGGACGAACTGCTGGCGCGTCGTGAGACAGCCCGCCGCGAGGGGCGGCTGTATGGCATCGGCTACACCGTGGCGGTGGAACCCTCGATCTCCAACATGGGCTACATCACCACCGCCATGACGCCCGAGGAGCGGCGCAAGGCCGGTCCCAAGAACGGGGCGGTGAGCACGGCGACGATCAGCGTCGGTCCGCTGGGCGACGTCAGCGCCCATGTCTCGTCGACGCCGCAAGGGCAGGGGCACCGCACCGTGGTCGCCCAAGTGATCGCCGAGGTGCTCGGGGTGCCGCTGGAGTCGATCAGCGTCAATGTCGAGCTCGATACCGGCAAGGATGCCTGGTCGATCGCCTCGGGCAACTATTCCAGCCGCTTCTCCGGTGCCGTGGCCGGGGCGGTCTACCTGGCGGCGGAGAAGGTGCGCGATCGCCTGGCCGGCATCGCCGCCGCCCAGTGGCAGGTGGAAGCCGCCCGCATCCGCTTCGCCGAGGGGCAGGTGAGGGTGGTCGACAGCGAGTTGACGATGCCCTTTGGCCGCCTGGCCGGTGCCACGCACTGGGCGCCGGGCACACTGCCCGACGGCGAGCCGGGCGGGCTGCGCGAGACGGCCTTCTGGTCGCCGCCCCAGCTCGAGGCGCCGGACGATGACGATCGTATCAACAGCTCGCTCTGCTACGGCTTCATCTTCGACTACTGCGGCGTGGAGGTCGACCGCGTCACCGGCAAGGTGAGGCTCGACCGCTATGTCACCCTGCACGACGCCGGCCGCCTGCTCAACCCCGACCTGGTCGACGGCCAGGTGCGCGGGGCCTTCGCCCAGGGACTCGGCGCGGCGCTGATGGAGGCGTTTGCCTACGCCGACGATGGCAGCTTCCAGTCCGGCACCTTCGCCGACTACCTGGTCCCGACCAGCGTCGAGGTCCCCGAGCCGCTGATCCTGCACAGGGAGACGCCGTCGCCGTTCACCCCGCTGGGTGCCAAGGGGGTCGGCGAGGGCAACAACATGAGCACCCCGGTGTGCATCGCCAATGCCGTGGCCGACGCGCTGGGCATCGCGGACATCGAGCTGCCGCTGACGCCGTCCAAGGTGCGCACGCTGATCGGCATCGAGGAGCCTCCGCGGCCCCAGGGCGTGGGCGAGGATCAGGCGGCACCCGCAGCCGGTGGCGGCTCTCGGCTCACCGCCAGCGACTCGGTGACGCTGCCGGGCAGCCCCCAGGCGGTCTTCGACACCCTGCTCGATCCCGAGACCCTGCAAGCGATCATCCCTGGCTGCCATGCCCTGGAACTCACCGGCGACAACGCCTACCGCGCCGACGTCACCGTCGGTGTGGGGATGATCCGCGCGCGCTTCGATGCGCGGGTGGCGCTCTCCGACCTCGACCCTCCGCACGGCCTGCGTCTCTCCGGGGCCGGCACCAGCGCCATGGGCTCGGCGGAGGGCAGCGCGCAAATTCGGCTGACCGAGATCGAGGGCGGCCAGACACGACTCGACTACGACTACGACGCCGCCGTGGGCGGCAAGGTCGCCTCGGTGGGCGGGCGCATGCTGCAGAGCGCCTCGCGGATGATCATCGGCCAGATCTTCGCGCGCCTGGCCCAGCGCATGGGCGGCGCCGCACCACGTCTGTCGCTGTGGCAACGCTTCAAGGTCCTGCTCGCCGGCCGGGGAGGTCGCTCATGAAACCTGCTGCTTTCGACTATCTGCGCCCGTCGAGCCGTCGCGAGGCCTGCGAGCTGCTGCATGAGGCGGGAGACGACGCTCGGCTGATCGCCGGGGGGCAGTCGCTGATGGCGGTGCTCAACATGCGCCTGGCCCAGCCCAAGCGGTTGATCGATATCGCGGGCATCGAGGACCTGCACCATATCGAGCGTCGTGACGATCATCTGGCGGTGGGTGCCGGGGTGACCCAGGCCGAGCTGCTCGAGTACCCCGGCCTCGCCGAGGCGGTCCCGTTGCTGGCACAGGCGATGCCCTGGATCGGCCATTGGCAGACGCGTAACCGCGGCACGGTAGGCGGCTCGATCGCGCACGCCGATCCCAGCGCCGAGCTGCCGCTGTGCCTGGCCACCCTGGGAGGACAGGTGGTGCTCGAGAACCGCCGCGGCAAGTCGCGCCGGGTCATGGCGGGGGACTTCTTCCTGGGGGTCTTGACCACCGATCGCCGTCAGGACGAGCTGATCACCGAGGTGCGCTTTCCCCTGGCGAGACCGGGCGCGGAGTACCGCTTCCGCGAAGTGGCCATGCGCCATGGCGACTTCGCCATTGTCGCGCTGGCGGCGGTGATCGACAGCGACCGCGTCACCCTCGGCGTGGGTGGCGTCGCCGACCGCCCAGTGAGTCGCGAGCTCGCCCGCCAGGATGACCCGAGCGAGGCCCTCAACGCCCTCGCCTGGTCCCTGGGCGCCGAGGACGACGCCCATGCCACGGCGGCCTATCGCCGCCAGTTGATCCGTGAGCTCGGCCGGGAGTTGATCGCCGGCGGGCCAAGTAACGAGGAGATCGCCCATGCACGCCAGGGCTGAACAGCGCATTCGCGTGACCCTGACCCTCAATGGCCGCGAGCGCAGCGGCTATGCCGAGCCCCGTACCCAGCTGTGCGACTTCCTGCGCCACGAGCTGGGGGCCACCGGCACGCACGTGGGATGCGAGCACGGCGTGTGCGGGGCCTGCACGGTGCGCGTCGACGGTCGCGCCAGCCGCAGCTGCCTGATGCTCGCGGTACAGGCCGAGGGTCGACGGCTCGACACCGTCGAGTCGCTGGCAGGAGCGGAGGGTCTTTCCGATCTGCAACAGGCGTTCCGGCGTCATCACGCCCTGCAGTGCGGCTTCTGCACCGCAGGCATTCTGATGTCCTGCGAGGAGTTCCTGGACCGTGTGGCCGACCCCAGCGAAGCCCAGGTGCGCGACATGCTGTCGGGTCATCTGTGCCGTTGTACCGGCTATACCGGCATGGTCCAGGCGGTACTCGACGTGGCCCGGACGCGCCGCGGGGCGGCCGCGCCCGACAGTCAATTGGAGAACAACGATGTTTGATCTTGGTCGCAGTTTTCTTGCCTCGGTGGAGCGTCGCCCGCGGGCGATCGCCATTTCCGATGGCGAGTTTCGCAAGACCTATGCCGAGTGGCTCGGCGATATCCAGAGCGTGGCCAGGAGCCTCGAGGCGATGGGCCTGGCCAAGGGGGACCGTCTGCTGGTGGTGATGCAGAACCGCTGGCAGATGGCGACCCTGCACTGGGCCTGCCAATTCGCCGGGATCGTGGTCACTCCCCTCAACTGGCGATCCACGGCCCGGGATCTGAGTTACTGCATCGAGGATGCCGAGGTCAAGGCGCTCGCCTATGACGCTTCGGCGGCCGAAGCGGTGAACGGCTGTCCCGAGGCGCAGCGGCTGCCACGCATCACTGCCGGCGGGGTCGAGGACATCGGTGCCCATGACTTCGACGCCCTGCTCGGTGTGGACGGTGAACTGGTGCTACGTGCCGGCGCCGAGGATGTCTCGCTGATGCTCTACACCTCGGGCACCAGCGGCAAGCCCAAGGGCGTGCCACGCCTGCATCGCGCCGAGCGCACCGCCGCGCTGGCCCATGTGGCCCAGAACCTCTATCGCCACGACGAGTGCACCCTCGGCGTGATGCCGCTCTATCACACCATGGGCGTGCGCTCGCTGCTGTCGATGGCGCTGATCGACGGCCACTTCGTCTGCGTGCCGAAGTTCGATCCTGCGGCGACGCTCGACGCCATCGAGCGTGAGGGCGTGACCAACCTCTACCTGGTGCCGACCCTCTACCACATGCTCATCGAGCACCCCGCGTTCTCACCGTCACGGGTGGCCAGCGTCGACAAGCTGGGCTTCGCCGGCGCGCCGATGAGTGCGGGGCTGATGGCCCGGGTTCAGGAGGCCTTCCAGCCCAGCCTGTTCGTCAACCACTACGGCAGTTCCGAGATCTATACCTTCACCATCGACCAGCGGGCCAGTGACAAGCCGGGCTCGTCGGGCCGGCCTGCGCTCAACCAGCGCATCCGGGTGGTCAGGGTGGGCGCCGAGTCGCCGGACGAGATCCTGGGCGTGGGGGAAGAGGGCGAGATCATCGCCGACATGGCCGGCGACGAGGCATTCCAGGGCTACTGGCACCGCCCCGATGCCGACCGCAAGGCGCTCAAGGAGGGCTGGTACTTCACCAGCGATACCGGCTACTTCGACGCCGAAGGAGATCTGTTCGTCACCGGCCGGGTCGACGACCTGATCATCACCGGTGGCGAGAACGTCAGCCCGGTGGAGATCGAGAATGTGCTCTCGGTGCATCCCCAGGTGGAAGAGGTCGTGGTGGTGGGGCTGGCCGACGAGCAGTGGGGGGAAGTGGTCACCGCCTTCGTCAAGGCCCGACAGGCCATCGATGAAAGCGAACTCGACCGGCACTGCGTCGATTCCGGCCTGGCCCGCTTCAAGCGCCCGCGGCGCTACGTCTTCGTCGACGAGATTCCCAAGTCACCCGTGGGCAAGATCCTGCGCCGCGTGCTGCGCGAACAGGATACCCCCAGCTCACAACCCCACTGACCAGCAAACCGACAAGGAACCAAGACATGACTACCACCGACGTGAATACCATCCTGGCCAGCGACTTCGACGGCTTCAGGGTCCAGGTCGACGCCGAGGCCGAGCGCGCCGACATCATCCTCGGCCGTCCACCGCTCAACGTGATCTCGATGCCCCAGCGCGACGAGCTGCGCCGCGTGTTCGAGGCGCTGGATGCCCATGACGGCGTGCGCGTCATCGTGCTGCGCGCCGAGGGCGAGCACTTCTCCAGTGGTGGCGACATCAGGGGGTTCCTCGAGGCCTCGCCGGAACACGTCTCGATGCTCGCCGACAACGTGGCCGCCCCGGCGCGCTGCTCGAAGCCGGTGATCGCCGCCAATCGCGGCTACACCTTCGGTGTCGGCTTCGAGCTGTCGCTGGCCTGCGATTTCCGCATCGCCTCCGAGACGACCCTCTATGCCCTGCCGGAGCAGAAACTGGGGCAGATCCCGGGCTCGGGAGGCTCTGCCCGCCTGCAGAAGATCATCGGCATCGCCCGGACCAAGCACATGGTGATGCGCGCCAAGCGCATCGGCGGCGCCCAGGCACTGGCGTGGGGTATCGCCACCGAGTGCGTGCCCGATGCCCAGCTGGAGAGCGCTACCCAGGCGCTGGTGGATGAACTGCGCGGCTTTTCGCCGCTCGCCCAGCGCACCGCCAAGCGCCTGATCAACGACAATGAGGATGCACCGCTGTCGGTGGCCATCGAGATGGAAGGCCACTGCTACAGCCGGCTGCGCACCTCCAGCGACTTCCGCGAGGGTGTCGAGGCCTTCCATGCCAAGCGCCAGGCCGTCTTCACCGGTAAATGACCCTACCCCAAGACATAACAACAATCACCTGGAGAAATACCATGCAAGCACACGACAACAACGGGGCCGGCCCGATGCCAGGTGCAGTCGTGGACGCCAAGCGTCCGCTGCTCAAGGACCTGCCCCGGGTCTTCACGGCCAAGTCGATCAGTGCGGGCGTCGTCGCCGCACTGTTCGGTTGCTCGGGGCCGGCGCTGATCGTGATCAGTGCCGCCGAGGCCGGCAACCTGAGCAATGGCCAGACCGTGGCCTGGCTGTTCGCCATCTACTTTCTCGGTGGCCTGATCAGTCTGATCATGGCGTTGCGCTATCGTCAGCCGATCACCGGCGCCTACTCGATTCCCGGGGCGGCGATCTTGATCACCGCCCTGGCGGCGATTCCCTTCAACGAGGCGGTCGGCGCCTTCATCATGAGCGGGGCGATCGTGCTGGCGCTGGGCATCAGCGGGGTGGTCGGGCGCATCATGCGCTGGCTGCCGATGCCGATCGTCATGGCGATGATTGCCGGCGCCTTGATCCGCTTCGGCATCGGCGCGGTGAACGCGGTGGGTGCGGCCCCCTGGATCGCCGGCACGGCGGTGGTGGCCTTCTTCCTCAGCTCGCGCTTCATCAAGGCGGTGCCCCCGGTGCTGGTGGCGGCGGTAGTCGGCCTCGGCGTCGCCCTGGCGATGGGGGCCGTGCAACCTGCCGACGTGGACATCGCCTTCGTCGCGCCGCAGTTCACCGCGCCGAGCTTCACCCTGGGTGCCTTCCTGGCCATCTCCGTACCGCTGGCGGCACTGGTGATCGGGGCCGAGAATGCCCAGGCCACGGGGGTGCTGCTGGCCGAGGAGTACCGCCCTCCCGTCAACGCCATGACCATCATCAGCGGCATCGGTGGCATGCTCGCCGGCCTCTTCGGCGGCCACAACGCCAACATCGCCGGGCCGATGACCGCCATCTGCTCCTCCGAACAGGCCGGCGACGACAAGAGCACTCGCTACGGTGCCACCCTGGTGAACGGCGTACTGTTCTGTGCCTTCGGGCTCTTTGCCGGTGCGGCGGTGCCCTTCATCCTGGCGTTGCCTAGCGCCCTTATCGGCAGCGTGGCCGGCCTGGCGATGATCGGCGTGCTGCTGGCAGCCTTCCAGCATGCCTTCTCCCGGCATCGCGGCCATCAGGTCGGTGCCTTCGTGGCGCTGGTGGTGGCGATGAGCAACATCAGCCTGCTGGGGATCAGCTCCCCCTTCTGGGCACTGGTCTGCGGTATCGCGATCTCCCTGCTGCTGGGCGAGAAGACGCTGGATCCCGACACCGAGACGACCCAGGTGGCCGATTGAACGCGGCTGCATCATCGGTGGCCATGAGAGGGCGGAGCGATGCGTGACCTCGATCATCAGGTGATCACCCAGGCACTGGCCTGGGTCCGCGAGGGCCACCCGATCTGGCTGTGCACCGTGCTGTCGACCTATGGCTCGGCGCCACGTGGTCCCGGTGCCATGCTGGTGGCGCGTCGCGACGGTCGGTATGTCGGCTCGCTGTCCGGTGGCTGTGTCGAGGAGGCCTTCCTCGAGGAGCTCATCGCCGGCGATTTTTGCCGGGTGGTGACCCTGCGTCGCTACGGTGAAAGTCGTGAGCAGAGTCGACGCCTCGCCCTGCCCTGTGGCGGCGTGCTCGAGATACTGATCGAGCACCGGGCCCCCGACGCCGCCTGGCTGGCGCACCTCGAGGTGCTGCACCAGGCTTTGCACGGACAGCGCCGACTGGTGCGGCGTGTCGATGTCGAGGCCGGCGCCTTTCAGGCTCGCGATGATGACGTTGCCGAGGGGCCCGGCGTGGTGCGCCGGCCAGCGTCCGTCGACATCCGTATCGGACCCGTGCTGCGCCTGCTGCTGGCCGGCCTCTCGCCGGTGGCCGAGGCCTGTGCTCGCTTCGCCCAGGCGTTGGGCCACGAGGTGATCGTCTGCGACCCCCGCCCCGAAATGCGTGAAGACTTCGTGGCAGAGGGAGTTACGGTGGTGCCGCAGTTGCCGTCGGCCTACATCGGCGCCGGAGGCTGCCATGCGGCAACCGCGGTGGTGGCCTTGACCCATGATCCGCGCATCGATGATCTGGCCATGATCGAGGCAGTGCGTACCGAGGCTTTCTATATCGGCGTGATGGGCTCGCGCCGGACCTCGGATGCCCGCGCCACGCGGCTGCTGCGTTCCGGAGGACTGTCCCAGGCCGACATCGATCGCATTCACATGCCGATCGGCCTCGATCTCGGCAGCAAGACCCCGGCCGAGATCGCCCTGGCCGTGATGGCCGATATCGTGCGGGTCTACCACGGGAAAGCGCGCGATGCGCTCTGACGCCGTCGTTGCCCTGGTGCTGGCAGCCGGTCGGGCGCGCCGCTTCGGCAACGACAAGCGCTTGGCGCACCTGCCACGGCGTGGGCCGCTGCTGGCCGCCACGCTGGCGAGTCTCCGGCCACATTTCGGCGAGATTCGAGTAGTGGTGGGCATCGAGGACGATCCCGTCCATCTGGGCATTGCCAAGGATGTCGGCACTGTTGTCGCCGAGACGGCAGAACAGGGCATGGGGGCCAGCCTCGCCGCCGGTATCCGCGCACTGAGCAGCGAGAGCCAAGCCCTTGCGGTGGCGGTGATGCTGGGCGATATGCCTTGGTTGAGCGGGGATACCTTGGCGCTATTGTGCTCAAGGGCCAGTGAACGGGCGATCGTGCGGCCCTTCTACCGCGGGCAGGGTGGGCACCCGGTACTGTTCGGCCGGTGTTTCTGGGGCTCGCTCGAGCCGCTGACCGACGACGAGGGAGCTCGCAGCGTGGTGCGGCGACATCGGGCTGACTGCATCGAGATCGCGGTTCAGGACCCGGGCGTCGTGCAGGATGTGGACCGTCCATGGGATCTCGACTGGGCAAGGCGTAATGGCCGCTGAGGGGCTTGCCATGCGACTTTGGTCTGGCTACAGCCGTTGCACGAGGAAGAGATGGTAGGCTGACTGGTTACCAGGATGCATATAACCTTCCACTGACGAGGACGTCATGTCGAGTGCCCACCGCATCTTGCATGGCGAGTTTGGTCGCGTTGCCCTGCTGGACATGGATGAGTCGCTGGTGCCCCACGCGCATTCCGAATGCCATGTACTGCTCAAGGTCTACGGGGAGGATACCTACTTTTCCGTGCGTGATCACCGCTTGCCGCTGACCGACAGGACGGCGGTGCTCATCAATGCCTGGGAGCCGCATTTCTACGCTCACCAGAGCGGTGCCGCTGATACTCTGATCCTGGCTCTCTACATCGAACCGAGCTGGCTGGCGGCCTTGCAGCGCGGCTTGGCGCTCAGCGGCCGGCCCGACTTCTTCTCCAGCCCCTGCATCGAACTCACCCCCCACATGCGGCATCATGCCGACTTGCTGATCGATGCCATGTTCTCCTTCGGGCTGGTGCCCCAGAATACTCTGGAAGAGCTGCTGTTTAATTTGCTTATCGGGATCACCGAGAAACATTCCGAACTGCGCCACCTTGCCAGGCTACGAGTGGGTGTTGCCAGTGATTTCTACGATGGCCGAATCCGCCAGGCGAGTCAGTTCATTCTCGACCATCCCCAGGGGGAGCTGGACATGGAAGGCATCGCCCGCCAGTGCGGTCTTTCCCGGGCGCATTTCTTTACCCTGTTCAAGCAGAACACCGGCATGACACCGCAGATGTTTGCCAATATCGGCAAGATGCAGATGGCGTTCCGCTGCCTCTCAGACAATCGCTCTGGCACCCTGGGTAACTTGTCGGAATCCTTGGGTTTCTCTGAACAGGGGCACTTCACCCGCTTCTTTCGCCGCCATATCGGGGCCTCACCGAGTCAATACCGAAAGGTTATCGACAATTATCATTCCAAGAGCATGAGCGATCGCGGCATGTAAATGACCGTGAAATGCTAATTCTCGCTGACGATTTGGATCACGTGCATTCTCGGCCTGCCCGCTAGTGCTGGGCTTTCTACTTGGAAGCGCACGTCGACATCGCGCAGGCGCACGCCATAGAGTCTTTCTTCCGCCCCCTGGCGATAGGCCGGGCGCGGATCCTGGGCCAGCACCTGGCGGATCAGTTCGCGCAGCGAGGCGGCGTCGTCGCGTGCGGCCAGCGCCGCCTCGGCCTCGGCGCTGAAGCGCACCTCCAACTGCGGTGGCGCCTCGGGGGCGTAGCCGGCGCGTGCCTCGGGCCGCGCCTCGACCCAGGGCAGGTAGGGCTTGATGTCGAGCACCGGGGTGCCGCTGACCAGGTCGCAGCCGCCCAGCACCAGGCGCACCCCCCGGCGGGTATCGATCTCGAGGAGCTCCACCAACGACAGCCCCAGGCGGTTGGGGCGGTGCGTGCTGCGGCTGGCGAACACCCCGACCCTGGCGTTGCCGCCGAGTCGCGGAGGGCGCACCAGCGGCGTCCAGCGCTCGGGGCTGTGGTGGAAGACGAAGGTCAGCCACAGGTGGCTGAAGGCGTCGAGACCGCGCACCGTCAGGGGGTCGTCGTAGGGAGGAAGAAGCATCAGCTCAGCGTGGGCAGCCGAGGCCAGCCCGGGCTGGCGCGGCACGCCGAACTTGTCGGGAAAGTCGCTCTCGATGCGGCCGACGGGCTGCATCGGGTAGCCGGCGGCGGGTGACGATGGGCTGGTCATGGCGTTGCATTATGCCCGCCATTGGCCCCGGCGGCGAGCTTGTGTACCCTGCATGCCGAGTCGGGTCACGCGAGGCATGGGCAGGCAGGATGGAACCAATGACGACGAACGATACGCCATCTCCCACGTCCGGCGCGCCACGGATTCTCTACCGTCAGGCCCGGGCGCGCGACGGGGCGGATCAGGCCGAGGTCTTCCATCACGCCGTGATGCAGGGCGCGGCCGCTCACTACAGCGTGGAGGAGCGCGAGGCATGGGCGGCGACGATGCCGCGTGAGGGCAGCGTGTGGGCCGCGCGCCAGGCGCTCTACACGACGCTGATCGCCGCCTGCGACGGGCGCTGCGTGGGGTTCCTGGAACTGGACCTTCCCAAGGGCCATGTCCAGACCCTCTATGTCTGGCCTTCGCTGGCGCGGCGGGGCATCGGCTCGACCCTGCTGGTGCACGCCGAGCGGCTGCTGCTGGAGCATGGCCATGGGCGCGTCACCCTCGATGCCAGCCGCATGCTGGCCGAGAGCCTGTCGCGCCGCGGCTGGCACGACCTCGGCGTGGAATGGATCACGCGGGAGGGAGTGAAGCTCGAGCGAAGGCGCCTGGAGAGGCGCCTGTCGGCGATAGAGACGTAACGCTACCCGCGACGGCCCGGCTCAGGCGTCGCGCAGCTGGGTGATGCGCATCGACAGGTCGATCGCCTTGACGTCCTTGGTCAGGGCGCCGCTGGAGATGCAATCGACGCCGGCCTCGGCGATCCGGCGCAGGGTCGATTCGTCGACATTGCCCGAGGCCTCCAGGGTGGCGCGGCCGGCATTGCGCTGCACCGCCTCGCGCATGTCCTCGAGGCTGAAGTTGTCCAGCATGACGATGTCGGCGCCGGCGGCCAGCGCCTGGTCGAGTTCCTCGAAGTTCTCCACCTCCACCTCCACCGGCAGGTCCCGGGCGATGCCGCGCGCTTCCTTGACCGCGGCGGCGATGCTGCCGCAGGCGGCGATGTGGTTCTCCTTGATCAGAAAGGCGTCGTAGAGGCCGATGCGGTGGTTGTGCCCGCCGCCGCAGGTCACCGCGTACTTCTGCGCCAGGCGCAGGCCGGGCAGGGTCTTGCGGGTGTCGAGCAGGCGCACGCCGGTGCCGGCGAGCAGGTCGACGTAGTGGCGCGTGCGGGTGGCGGTGGCGGAGAGCGTCTGCAGCAGGTTGAGCGCGGCGCGCTCACCGGTCAGCAGGCGGCGTGCCGGGCCCTCGATCTCGAGGAAGCACTGGTCGGCCTCCAGGCGGTCGCCGTCGGCGGCGCTCCAGCGCAGACGAATGCTCGGATCGAGGCGGCGGTAGATCTCCTCGACCCAGGCCACGCCGCACAGGACCGCCGGCTCGCGCGTCATCACCTGCGCGGTGGCCCACTTCGACTCGGGGATCAGTTGCGCGGTGATGTCGCCGGGGCCGACGTCTTCGGCCAGCAGGTGGGCGGCGGCTTCGCGGATCGCTTCGGCAAGGGCGTCCTGATAGTGCATGGCAGGCCTTTTCATGTTCATGGAGCGTCGGGAGGGTCATTATAGGGAATCCAGCTCCAGGACGTCAGGGGAACGAGATGAGAATCGAGCAAGGCTGGCTGGCCGGTGCCCGGCACGTACCGTCACCCAACCAGGATGCGCGGCCCGAGGAAGAGATCTCGGCGGTCGTGCTGCATTCGATCAGCCTGCCGCCCGGCGAATTCGGCGGCGAGCACATCGAGCGGCTGTTCACCAATGCGCTGGATGCCACGGCCCACCCCTTCTTCAGCGCCATCGTCCAGCTGCGGGTGTCGGCCCATCTGCTCATTCGCCGCGACGGCGAGTGCGTGCAGTTCGTGCCCTTCGAGCGGCGCGCCTGGCACGCCGGTCGCTCGTGCTGGATCGACGAGGGGCGAGCGCGTCGCGCGCTGAATGACTTCACCGTGGGCATCGAGCTGGAAGGGGACGAGGTCCACGCCTATCGCGATGCCCAGTATCGGACCCTGGCCGAGGTCATGCAGGCGCTGATGGTGAGCTACCCTGAGGTGAAGCCCGCGCGCATCACCAGCCACGCGCGAATCGCGCCGCTGCGCAAGAGCGACCCCGGCCCCGCCTTCGACTGGGCCTACTTTCGCCAGTGTCTCAAGGCGTTGGGAGCCAGGGGGGGGGAAGCCAGGTCGAAGGAGGGTCGGTAATCATACGGTAGTTTTATTACATTTCGGGCGCGGCCGTGAGTGAGGCGGGAATAGTTGTCGTAACATCTTGTGTTGCAATGCAATATTGTGCCTGTGGAAAAGAATTCCATTCCTCCGAGATTGGCAGGGAGGCCACTTTACGGTATGTTCTACGCCATTCGTTGTATGCGCTTCTGTAAAATGACTACAACAGCCGCGTCGCGGCCTGACATTCCCCTGATCGTCAGTTGCATCGACCTGTCCCGTGCTCACCCGCATGGGGCGACCTGACATCACATTGTCACTCGGAGAGACGTCTATGAGTCTGGAGGCAAGAGAAGATTTCGATCCGGTCGAAACCACGGAATGGCTGGATTCCCTGGAGTCGGTCCTGGATCGTGAGGGCGAGGAACGCGCCCGGTTCCTGCTGTCACGCCTGGCCGACCGGCTGCGCCGCGACGGCATGCAGGCACCCTTCTCGGTGACGACGCCGCATCGCAACACCATCCCGGTGCATCGTGAAGCGCCGATGCCGGGCGACCTGTTCATGGAGCGACGCATCCGCTCGCTGATCCGCTACAACGCCATCGCTCAGGTCATCCGCAACAACCGCGCCAATCCGGGCCTGGGTGGCCATATCGCGAGCTTCATGTCCGCCGCCACGCTCTACGACGTCGGCTTCAACCACTTCTTCCGCGCGCCCAACGGCGACTTCGAGGGCGACCTGGTCTACATCCAGGGCCACGTGGCGCCGGGCGTGTACGCGCGCGCCTACCTGGAAGGACGCCTCACCGAGGCGCAGATGGACAAGTATCGCCAGGAAGTCGACGGTGACGGCCTCTCCTCCTATCCGCATCCCTGGCTGATGCCGGACTTCTGGCAGTTCCCCACCGTTTCCATGGGCCTCGGCCCGATCCAGGCGATCTACCAGGCCCACGTGATGAAGTACCTCGATTCGCGCGAGCTCAGGAGCATGCACGATCGCAAGATCTGGTGCTTCATGGGCGACGGCGAGTGCGACGAGCCGGAATCGCTGGGCGCCATTCACCTGGCCAGCCGCGAGAAGCTCGACAACCTGATCTTCGTCGTCAACTGCAACCTGCAGCGCCTGGACGGCCCGGTGCGCGGCAACGGCCGCATCATCGACGAGCTCGAAGGGGTCTTCCGCGGTGCCGGCTGGAACGTGCTCAAGGTGGTCTGGGGCCGGCTGTGGGACCCGCTGTTCGAGAAGGACAAGAAGGGCATCCTGCAGAAGCGCATGGACGAGGCGGTCGACGGCGAGTACCAGAACTACAAGGCCATCGACGGCGGCTACACCCGCGAGCACTTCTTCGGCAAGTACCCGGAAACCGCCGAGATGGTCAAGGACATGTCCGACGAGGACATCTGGCGACTCAACCGCGGCGGCCACGATCCGTTCAAGGTCTACGCGGCCTACCACGAGGCGGTGAACAACGCCAACGGCCGTCCCACCGTGATCCTGGCGCACACCGTCAAGGGCTACGGCATGGGCAGCGGCGAGGGCGAGGCCTCCATGGAAGCCCACCAGGTCAAGACCATGGAATACGAGGCGCTGCGCAAGTTCCGCGACCGCTTCGGCATTCCGCTGACCGACGAGCAGCTCAAGGAGGTGCCGTACTACAAGCCGGACGACGACTCGCCCGAGCTCAAGTACATGCACCTGCAGCGCGAGCGCCTGGGCGGCTACCTGCCGCAGCGCCGCAGCGACTTCGAGGCGCTGACGATCCCCAGCCTCGAGGACAAGACCTTCGCCACCCAGCTGGCCGGTTCCAAGGGGCGCGAGATCTCCACCACCATGGCCTTCGTGCGCATCCTCAACGGCCTGGTGAAGGACAAGAAGATCGGCCAGCAGGTGGTGCCGATCGTGCCCGACGAGGCGCGCACCTTCGGCATGGAGGGCATGTTCCGCCAGCTCGGCATCTACACCTCCGAAGGCCAGAAGTACGAGCCCGTCGACAAGGGCCAGATCATGTTCTACCGCGAGGACAAGAAGGGCCAGATCCTCGAGGAGGGCATCACCGAGGCCGGCGCGATGTCGGCGTGGATCGCCGCGGCCACCTCGTACAGCAACCACAACCTGCCGCTGCTGCCGTTCTACATCTACTACTCGATGTTCGGCTTCCAGCGCATCGGCGACCTGGCCTGGGCCGCCGGCGACCTGCAGGCGCGGGGCTTCCTGGTCGGCGGCACCGCCGGGCGCACCACGCTCAACGGCGAGGGCCTGCAGCACCAGGACGGCCACAGCCACCTGCAGGCGGCGACCATCCCCAACTGCCGCAGCTACGACCCGACCTACGCCCACGAGGTCGCGGTGATCGTCCAGGATGGCCTGAAGCGCATGTTCGCCGACAAGGAGAACTGCTTCTACTACCTGACGGTGATGAACGAGAACTACGAGCACCCCGAGCTCGAGGACGTTCCCGCCGAGGACATCATCAAGGGCATGTACCTGCTGCGCGAGCACCAGGGCGACAAGGGCCACGTGCAGCTGCTCGGCTCCGGCACCATCCTGCGCGAGGTGGAGGCGGCCGCGAAGATGCTCGCCGAGGAGTGGGGCGTCGGCGCCGACGTGTGGAGCGTGACCAGCTTCAACGAGCTGCGTCGCGAGGCGCTGCTGCTCGAGCGCGAGGCCTTCGTCAACGCCGCCGAGGAGCCGGTCAAGCCCCACGTCACCCGCTGCCTGGAAGGGCGCAAGGGGCCGGCCATCGCCTCGACCGACTACATGCGGCTGTTCGCCGACCAGGTCCGCGCCTGGGTGCCGACCGACTACCATGTCCTGGGCACCGACGGCTACGGCCGCTCCGATACCCGCGAGAAGCTGCGCCATTTCTTCGAGGTCGATCGCTACTTCGTCACCGTGGCGTCGCTCAAGGCGCTGGCCGACCGCGGCGAGCTGGATCGCAAGGTCGTCGCCGAGGCGATCAAGAAGTACGGCATCGATCCCAACAAGCCCAACCCGCTGACGAGCTGATCCGGTGGCCAGGCGGGCACGAGCCCGCCTGTTCCAGGCACGATTTGGAAGGAGCGCGACCTTGAGTAGCGAAATCATAAAAGTTCCAGACATCGGCGGCAGCGAAGACGTCGAGATCATCGAAATCGCGGTGTCCGAGGGGGACGTGATCCAGCCCGAGGACACCCTGATCACGCTGGAGTCCGACAAGGCCAGCATGGACGTGCCGTCGCCCAAGGGCGGCAAGGTCGTTCGCGTGCTGGTGAAGGAGGGCGACACCGTCTCCGAGGGCGACGACATCGTCGAGCTCGAGGTGGAGGGTAGCGGTGGCGGCGGCGGCGATGAGGAGAAGGCCGAAAGGGCCGAGCCCAAGCGCGACGAGGCCCCCGCCGCGCAACGGGCCGCCGAAGAGAAGCCGGCGGCGAAGAAGGCCTCCGGCGGCGGCAAGCGCACCGTCGAGGTCAGGGTGCCCGACCTGGGTGGCTCGGAGAACGTCGAGATCATCGAAGTGGCCGTTGCCGAGGGCGATGAGGTGGGCGAGGAAGACACCCTCATCACCCTGGAGTCGGACAAGGCCTCCATGGACGTGCCCAGCCCCTACACCGGCAAGCTGGTGTCCCTCACCGTCAAGGAGGGCGATACCGTCTCCGAGGGCGACGTGATCGGCACCATGGAAATCGCCGGCGAAGGCGGCGAAGAGACCGAGCCGGAAGCCGTCGAGTCCACCGCGGAGCCCGCCGAACAGGCCGAGGCCCCGGCCGAGGAAGAGGCGACGAGCGGCGAGCCCGAGCGCAAGGAGATCCGCGTGCCGGATCTCTCCGGCTCTAGCGACGTGCCGATCATCGAGATCGCCGTCAGCGCCGGCGACGAGGTGAACGAGGAGGACCCGCTGATCACGCTGGAGTCCGACAAGGCCTCGATGGACGTGCCGAGCCCCTACAAGGGCAAGCTGATCGAGCTCACCGTCAAGGAGGGCGACACCGTCTCCGAGGGCGACCTGATCGGCTATATCGAGGTGGCGGGCGCCAAGCCGCGGGCGGCGACGCCCAAGGCCAGCCAGGCGCCGAGCGAGGCGAGCGAGCAGCCGGCCTCGTCGACCCAGGCCAAGCCGACGCCATCCGGCACGCCGAGCCCCGAGGCGCAGATGGCGGCCCACAAGCCGCGCGACGGCAAGCTGGTCCACGCCGGCCCCGCGGTGCGCATGCTGGCCCGCGAGCTGGGCGTCGACCTGGGGCGGGTCAAGCCGAGTGGCCCCAAGGAGCGCGTGCTCAAGGAGGACGTCCACGCCTACGTCAAGCAGGTGATGGCGGGCCAGGCCAAGGCGCCGGCCGCCGCGCCGGCGGCGACCGGCGGTGCCGGCATCCCGCCGGTGCCGGACCAGGACTTCAGTCAGTTCGGCGAGGTGGAAGAGAAGCCGATGGGGCGCCTGCTCAAGATGGGCGCGACCAACCTGCACCGCAGCTGGCTCAACGTGCCCCACGTGACCCAGTTCGACGAGGCCGACATCACCGAGCTGGAGGCCTTCCGCAAGTCGATGAAGGCCGAGGCCGAGGCCCAGGGCGCCAAGCTCACGCCGCTGCCGTTCCTGATCAAGGCGTGCGCCTTCGCCCTGCGCAAGTACCCGCAGTTCAACGTCAGCCTCAAGAGCGACGGCGAGACCCTGGTGTGGAAGAAGTACGTCCACATCGGCGTCGCCGTCGATACCCCGGACGGGCTGATGGTGCCGGTGATCCGCGACGCCGACAAGAAGTCGCTGATCGAGTTGGCCAAGGAGAGCGTCGAGCTGGCCGGCAAGGCGCAGTCGAAGAAGCTCAAGCGCGAGGAGATGACCGGTGGCTGCTTCACCATCTCGAGCCTGGGTTCCATCGGCGGCACCGCCTTCACGCCCATCGTCAACGCCCCGGAGGTGGCCATCCTCGGCGTCTCCAAGGCGCAGATGAAGCCGGTGTGGAACGGCGCCGACTTCGAGCCGCGGCTGATGATGCCGCTGTCGCTCTCCTACGACCACCGGGCCGTGAACGGCGCCGATGCCGCGCGCTTTACCGCCTTCCTGGCCGCGGCACTGAGCGATATCCGACGGTTGCTGATGTAACCATCGCCCGCCACGTCATCGACGGCGCCCTGCGGGGCGCCGTCGATGTTTGGGTATCCACCTTCGGCGGGATACCAAAGTGCAACCCGGCCTTAATTGGCTGAAAATGCAGTCGCTTTGAGGCGTCAGGCGAGGCTTTGCGGTAGCCCGTGGTTGTCTGCCGCCGCTGGCGCGGTTATCGTTCATGACATTCCGTTTACCCACAAGAATTCCCACTCTCTCGAGGAGCAGCTAGATGCGTTTGATCCTGTTGGGCGCGCCGGGTGCCGGCAAGGGTACCCAGGCCCAGTTCATCTGCGAGCGCTACAAGATTCCGCAGATTTCCACCGGCGACATGCTGCGTGCGGCGGTCAAGGAGGGCAGCGAACTGGGGCTGAAGGTCAAGGAGATCATGACCAGCGGTGGCCTGGTGTCCGACGATCTCATCATCTCGCTGGTCAAGGAGCGCATCGCCCAGCCCGATTGCGAGAACGGCTTCCTGTTCGACGGCTTCCCGCGCACCATTCCCCAGGCGGATGCGATGAAGGAGGCGGGGGTCAAGATCGACCACGTGCTCGAGATCGCCGTGGCGGACGAGGAGATCGTCAAGCGCCTGGCCGGGCGTCGCGTGCATCCGGGCTCCGGCCGGGTCTACCACGTCGAGTACAACCCGCCCAAGCAGGAAGGCAAGGACGACATCACCGGCGAGCCGCTGATTCAGCGTGACGACGACCGCGAAGCCACCGTGCGCAACCGCCTGGCGGTCTACCACGAGCAGACCGCGCCGCTGGTCGACTACTACCAGCAGTGGGCCCGGGAGGAGCCTGACACGGCCCCGGCCTACCATCGTGTCGAGGGGGTCGGCAGCGTCGACGAGATCACCCGCAAGGTGGTCGAGGCGCTGGACGGCTGACCCCTCCTCAGGTCGCTTCTGTCATGGCCCCCTTCGGCGGGCCATCGTCGTCCTGGGCCATCGTCGCGTGCGGCGCGGCGGCGTATAATGGTTCGCCCATGTTCTGACGCGAATCCACCTATGCCGACTCTGCTGGCCCTCGACGCCTCCTCCAGCGCCTGCTCCGCCGCCCTGCTGATCCAGCATGGCGGCGGCGCGCCGAGGCTCGTGTCCCGCTTTGCCCTGACCCCCCGCGAACATACCCGCCGCCTGCTGCCGATGGTCGACGAGGTGCTGGCCGAAGCGGGGGTTTCCACCATTCAGTTGGACGCCGTGGCCTACGGGCGCGGTCCCGGCTCCTTCACCGGGCTGCGCATTGCCGCCGGCGCGGCCCAGGGGCTGGCCTACGGGCTTGAGCGTCCCTTGCTGGGCGTCTCCACCCTCGAAGCGCTGGCGCTGGCGGCACATCGACATCATGGCGTCGAGTACGTTGCCACCGCGCTGGACGCGCGCATGGGCGAGATCTACGCCGGCGCCTGGCGCTGCCGGGACGGCAACGTCGAAGCGCTGCTCGCGGAGGCAGTGATGTCACCGCAGCGACTGCAGCTGCCGCCAGCGGGAGCGGACGGCTGGTACGGCATCGGCTCCGGCTGGACGCTGTGGGAGGCGATGCCGGCCGAGGTACAGGCCGTGGTGGGCCGGTGCGATAGCGAGGCCGAGCCGGCCGCGGAAGAGATGGTGCTGCTGGCGGCACGTCAATACGCCGCCGGCGAGCGAACCGCCCCTCACGAAGCGCAGCCGATCTATCTGCGCGATCAGGTGGCGTGGCAGAAGGGCGGATGAGCAACGTGGATGGCGCGGCGCTCGTCCTGCGGCAAGAGGAGGGCGCCCTGGTGCTGGCCGGTGATCCGGCGCGCTACGGCAAGCCGCTCAGGGTCGATTTCGCCGAGGGGCGGGCCGCCCATCGGCGCCGCTTCGGCGGCGGCCGCGGTCAGCTCATCGCACGCGCCTGCGGCCTTGCGTCAGGCATTACCCCGAGCGTGATCGATGCCACCGCCGGGCTGGGGCGCGACGCCTTCGTGCTGGCGAGCCTCGGTGCCGAGGTGCTGCTGATCGAGCGCGTGGCGGCGATCCACGCCCTGCTGGAGGACGGCCTGGCGCGTGCGGCCCGCGACCCGGAGGTGGCGGCGATCGTCGCGCGCATGCAGCTGGTGCGGGGCGACGCCGCCCGCGAGCTCGCCTCGCTGGTCGCCGCCAGCACGCTGGCGCCCCAGGTCATCCACCTCGACCCCATGTTTCCCCACCGCGAGAAGTCGGCGCTGGTGAAGAAGGAGATGCGCCTGTTCCGCGAGCTCGCCGGCGACGATGATGACGCGCCGCGCCTGCTCGAGGCGGCGCTGGACGTGGCCACGCATCGCGTGGCGGTCAAGCGGCCGCGCAGGGCGCCGCCCATTGCGGGCCCGGCGCCGCAGCACGTCATCGAAGGCAAGACCAGCCGCTACGATCTCTACGTGCACCGCTCTCTCAAGGGCTGAGTCGCCCGTTCGTTGTCGCCGCCGCCGAAACCGCTACTCGCCCTGGCTGATCAGCTGCAGGCGATGGCGCAGTGCCGGGTCGTACAGCTGGCCGGTGCGCTGGGCGGCGCTGCGCAGCCGTTCGTCGAACCACAGCCGCTCCTCCCGCTCCCAGATCCAGCCTTCCGCCTCCAGGCTCTCGATCAGGCTGGCGAACAGCTTGCGGTCGAAGAACTCGGGGGCATCGCGCCCGGTGAGCAGCGCCAGTCGCTCGGTCAGCTGTCGGCTGCGTTCGGCCAGGGCCTCGCGACCCAGGGTACCGGGCGGCTGGTCGAGCAGGATCGCCAGCAGCAGGTAGCCGCGCTCCAGCGAGGGCTGCATCAGCCTTGCCAGCAGGCGCAGCTGCTCGCCGGCTTCCAGCGCGCCGGGGCGTTGCCAGCCGTCCGGCTGGGGCTGCAACAGGCCCTGCTGGCACAACGCCTCCAGCATCGTCGGCAGGTCACGTGCCAGCGCCGCGGGCTCGAGGAACAGCTCGCGGGCCAGGATCGGCCAGGGAGGGCCGAGCTGTGCCTGCAGGCTCTCGAGGTCGTGGCGCGGGGCGTGACGGAAGGCGAAGGCGGTCAGGCCGGCCAGGGCGAAGAGATGCAGCACGTTGTTGCGGTACCACACCAGCAGGCTCGCCTGTTCCGCCGTCGCCGTCAGTATGTCGCCCAGCGCCTGGGGGCGACGCTCGATCATCCCCAGCGCCACCACCTGATCGATCCACGCGTCGGGTTCTCCCTGGGGCAGGCTGACGTGCGCCCCGCCGGGACATTGGCGCTGCAGGGCGGCCAGCAGGGCGAGCTGGCGCGACATCAGGCTGGCCTCGATGGCGTGATGTGGCGTCGCCAGCAGTACCAGCGCCACCAGGTTGACCGGGTTGAGCGCCGCCGCGGCGTTGATGCGCCGGGCCAGTTCGTCGCCGAGCCGCGGCACGGCCTGGTTCAGCCAGGCCGGCCTGGCCTGGGCGAGGTCGTCCCGCCAGCCCGGCGAGGCATCGTCGAGCCAGGCGCCGAGCCTGAGCGGCTCGCCGACGTTGACCGCGACCTTGCCGAACGGCTGGCGCAGCTTGCCGAGCACGCGCAGCAGCGCCAGCGGCGACTCCTTGCGCTTCTTGCCGCCGCGTAGCTCACGCTGGTAGCTGGCATTCTCGATGATGCGCTCGTAACCGACATAGACGGGCACGAAGGCGAGCCGGGGCGGGCTGGTGCCGGCCGCGCTGCGGCGGTACGAGCGCAGCGTCATCGCCAGCATGCCGGGGCGCGGCGAGAGCATGCGGCCGCTGCGCGAGCGGCCGCCCTCGATGAAGTACTCCAGCGGATGGCCGCGTTCCAGCAGGCGGTGCAGGTATTCATTGAAGACCGCGGCGTAGAGCGGCTTGTCGCGAAAGCTGCGGCGCAGGAAGAAGGCCCCGCCACGGCGCAGCAGCGGGCCGATCAGCGGCATGTCGAGGTTGCGCCCGGCGGCGATGTGCGGCGGCATCAGGCCGTCGCGGTAGAGCACGTAGGAGAGCAGCAGGTAGTCGATATGGCTGCGGTGGCAGGGCACATAGACCAGCGCATGGTCGCCGGCCAGCGCCTTGACCCGCTCCAGGCCGCGGACCTCGACGCCGTCGTAGAGCCGGTTCCACAGCCGGCGCAGCAGGCCGTCCATGAAGCGCAGCACGGGGTAGGTCATGTTGGAGGCGATCTCGCGGCCATAGCGCAGCGCGCGCCGCTGGAGCCGCTCGGGCGAGCGCTTCTCGGCTGCCGCCAGCTCGTCGATGACCCGGCGTACCTCGGGGCTGGCCGCCACGCCCTCGATCAGGGTGCGGCGATGTGAGAGATCGGGCCCGAGCACGCGGGTGCGCATGCGCCGGAAGTGGACGCGCAGCAGCCGGGCGCTCTTGCGGTTGGCGACGGCGGGGCCGCGCGCGTCGAGCAGGTCGCGCAGCCTGAGCGGCGCGCCGAAGTGCACCTCCACGTTCTTGCCGTTGATCAGTACCGACAGCGCCCGGCGCAGCCTGCCGGTCAACTGCCAGCTATCGGCCGCCAGCAGCCGCCAGAAGCCGAAGCGCTTACCCGGCGCACGCCCCCAGAACACGCTCACCGGGACGAGCTGGATGTCGGCCCCGGGATGCTCGGCCAGGTAATCAAGGGCCTGGCGGAAGGGGGCCTCCAGCGCGCGGCTGCCTCGCCACAGGCGGCGCTGTCGGGCAGGCAACGCGACGCTGGCCGGCAGGTCGAGCCCCTCCAGTCGGAGCCTGCCGCGTGCCGGCGGTAGCCCGTGGCGCCGGGTCAGGACATCGAGCAGCAGGGCATCGGAGAGTGCCGGATGGGGCAGCACGTAGAGCGTGGGTCGCGCGGGGTCGAGGGGCAGGTCGCCGGGGTCGGGCTCGATGAGGCGGGTCTCGACCCAGGCCTGGATCAAGCCCTTCAGCGGGGCATGCAGTGCAGCGAGCAGAGTGTGGGCTAGGGCCATCCGGTTGCCTCGACGTCGATCCGAGGGGCCAGTATAGCCATGCCGCCACGTTGGGGTCAGGTGCTTTCCCTCGACGCACAAACATGCGTCAATCACCGCAGGCGAGGAGACGGGGAGGCGTGCCATGCATGGCGTGTGGCGGGATGGCAATCGGTTCGAGCTGCTGGCGGAGTCGTCGCGCTTCCTGCCGGCGATGTTCACGGCCATGGAGCAGGCGCGCCGCTCGATCCTCATCGAACTCTACCTGATGGAGTCGGGCCATCTCGCCACGGCGCTGATCGATGCCCTGTGCCGGGCCGCGGAGCGCGGCGTGACGGTTGCGCTGATGCTGGATGCCTATGGCTCGATGGGGCTGGGCGGCGAGGATCGGCGGCGCCTGGAACAGGCCGGTGTGGCACTGCGGCTGTTCAACCCGCTGGGCCTGCACTCGCTGGCCCGCAACCTGACCCGCGACCACCGCAAGCTGGTGGTGATCGACGGTTGCGTCGCCTTCACCGGCGGTTTCGGCGCCGTCGATGAGTTCCTCGAAGCCTGGTACGAGGTGGCGGTGCGCATCGAGGGGCCCGTCGTCGCCGACTGGGTACGGCTGTTCTCGCGGGTCTGGGATTCGCCGATGACGCGCGGCATCGGCGAGGCGGCGCTGGTGCGCCACCTGCAGCTGGAGCTGCATCTCCACGAGGACTACCGCGGCATGCGCGGCCGGGTGGTATGGGGCCAGGGCTATCGCTACCAGGCCATTCGCCACTCCCTCTATGCGCGGGTGTCGTCGGCCCAGCGCCGCATCTGGCTGTGCACGCCCTACTTCGTTCCTACCTTCAGCCTGCGCATGCGCCTGGCGCGCGCCGCGCGTCGTGGTGTCGACGTGCGCCTGCTGCTGCCCGGCCGAGGCCACGACCATCCCTGGGTGCGCTACGCCGGCCAGCGCTTCTACCGGCGCCTGCTGCGCGCCGGCGTGCGCATCTTCGAATTCCAGCCCACCTTCATCCACGCCAAGTTCTCGCTGGTCGACCAGTGGACGAGCCTGGGCTCGTGCAACTTCGATCACTGGAGCCTGCACTGGAACCTGGAGGCCAACCAGGAGGTGGACGACGCCCGCTTCGCCGGCGAAGTGGCGGCCCTGTTCGAGCGCAACTTCGCCGCCAGCCGCGAGATCACCTATCGGGAGTGGCTGCAGCGTCCCCGCTGGCAGCGCTTCAAGGAGTGGCTGTTCGGCAGCTTCGATGCCTGGCTGACGCGGCTGCGCTAGCCACGAGCCACGAGCTAAACTGCTGCCCGAAGCCCGAAGCCCGAAGCCCGAAGCCCGAAGCCCGAAGCCTGAAGCGTTTACCGCCTGCCCTTGCCGGGGCCTCGGCCGGCCGGCTTCTTGCGGCGCGGCATGGGCTTGGGCGTCTCGGGCGGTACGCGATAGTGCAGGTAGAGATCCAGCACCAGGTCGGGCAGCTGGGCGGCCAGCGACTCCAGGCGCGCGGTGTCGGCCACCATCTCGGCCATGTCCGGCTCGTCGTCGAACAGCCCCGAGAGCGCCATGAACGGCAGCAGCAGGGTGGCGACGCTCTCCTCGTCCTGCTCGAACCAGGCCGCTTCGTCGAGGAACACGCCCTCCATGAAACCGGCGCACCAGTCGCCGACGGGCGTCTCCTCCGGGGGCGTGCCGTCCAGGGTGAGCTCGAAGGGCAGCTCGGGCAGGCCGCCCTGCTCCAGGGTGTCGATGGCGTTGCCACGCAGCTTTTCCAGCAGGCCGAGGATCTCGCTGCGCTCGGCGTCGTCGGTAAAGCTCGGCTCGCCGTGGAACAGTTCGGCCACCCAGGCAGCGGCCTCGATCTCGCGTGGCGCCACGGCCAGGGCGACGAGAAAACCATGGGCCGAGATCAGGTCCAGGGCGTCGGCATCGACGCGCTCGGAGTCGAGGTACTCGTCGAGGCGCTCGAGTTCTTCGTCCTCGAGCAGGGGCTGGGGCAGGGGCGTATCGGACATCGGGCCTCTCGCATGGCATCGTGAAGGCGGTTCGTGGCCGCACTGGGCTGGACAGCGCCGTGGCGGGACGTCATTTTAGCACCCATGAAACGACCCGCGCTCCCTGATCCCTGCCCCGAGTGGCTGACGAGCCTCGACGATACAGCGCTTCGCCAAGCCCTGCTGGCGCGGGTGGAGGCGGCCTGGCAGCTGTGCCGCGCCTATCACCCCGAGCTGCCCCGGCCCAAGGTGTGGTGCGACCTGAAAGGCAAGTGCGCCGGCCAGGCCCACTACGGGCGCGGCGGGCTACGCTTCAACCCGGTGCTCTATCGCGATAACCGCCACGCCTTCCTGACCGAGGTGGTGCCGCACGAGATGGCTCACTGGCTGGTCCGCCACCTCAGCGATGGGCGCCAGGCAAAGCCCCACGGGCGCGAGTGGCGCACCGTGATGGAGCGCCTGTTCGGCATCGAGGCCAGGGTGACGCACTGCTTCGACACGCGCCGGGCGAGCCCCACGCCCTACCGTTACCACTGTGGCTGCCAGGCGCACTTCTTCACCGCGCGACGCCACTCGCTGGCGCGCCGGGGGCGCCGCTACCGCTGCCTGTCGTGCGCTCAGACGTTGGTCTATCAGTCCTTTGTAGCGCATGAAAAAGATGCTACAAATTACTGATTAGAAAAGAAAAAATCCTGATACCAATGTCTAAGAGGAAGGCCCGCGCCGAGGGTATATGCTGGAAGGCGAATCTGATGCCGGCGCACACGACAACAAGGCAGCCGGTAACATCCACCGAGAGGGTGCATCTCCTGGAAGAGGCTAGCCAATGACCGATCAGAAAGTCTATCCGGTACGCGACGACATCGCCGCCAACGCCTGGATCGATCGCGAGAAATATCAGGCCCTGTACAAGCAGTCCGTCGACGACCCCGAGGGGTTCTGGGCCGAGCAGGCCAAGCGCATCGAATGGTTCAAGGCGCCGACGAAGATCAAGCACACCTCCTACGACCCGCACAACGTCGACATCCGCTGGTACGAGGACGGCACCCTGAACGCCAGCGTGAGCTGCCTCGACAGGCACCTGGAGACGCGCGGCGACCAGACCGCGATCATCTGGGAAGGCGACGATCCCAAGGATTCCAAGCAGGTCAGCTACCGTGAGCTGCACGCCAGGACCTGCCAGCTGGCCAACGCGCTCAAGGAACTCGGCATCGGCAAGGGCGACGTGGTCACCCTCTACATGCCGATGATCCCCGAGGCGGCCGTGGCCATGCTGGCCTGCGCCCGCATCGGCGCCGTGCATTCGGTGGTGTTCGGCGGTTTCTCGCCCGACGCCCTGGCCCAGCGCATCATCGGCGCCGACTCCCGGTTGGTGATCACCGCCGACGAGTCGGTGCGCGGCGGCAAGCAGGTGCCGCTCAAGGACAACGTCGATGCCGCCCTGACCCGCAAGGGCACCGACGTCTGCGAGAACGTGCTGGTGGTCAAGCGCACCGGTGGCGAGATCGAGTGGCAGCAGGGGCGCGACCTCTGGTACCACGAGCTGGTCGACAAGCAGGCGACCGACTGCCCGGCCGAGGAGATGAACGCCGAGGACCCGCTGTTCATCCTCTACACCTCCGGCTCCACCGGGGCGCCCAAGGGGCTCAAGCACACCACCGGGGGCTACCTGGTCTACGCCAGCCTGACCCACCAGTACATCTTCGACTACCAGGATGGCGAGGTCTACTGGTGCACCGCCGACGTGGGCTGGGTCACCGGCCACAGCTACATCGTCTACGGGCCGCTGGCCAACGGCGCCACCACGCTGATGTTCGAGGGCGTGCCGAGCTACCCGACGCACGGCCGCATGGGCGAGATCGTCGACAAGCACAAGGTCAACATCCTCTACACCGCGCCGACCGCGATTCGCGCGCTGATGGCGCACGGCGACGGCGTGATGGATTCGAGCCAGCGCGACACGCTGCGCGTGATGGGCTCGGTCGGGGAGCCGATCAACCCCGAGGCGTGGGAGTGGTACTACCGCGTGATCGGCAACTCCAAGTGCCCGATCGTCGACACCTGGTGGCAGACCGAGACCGGCGGCATCATGATCGCGCCGCTGCCGGGTGCCATCGACCTCAAGCCGGGCTCGGCCACGCTGCCGTTCTTCGGCGTCCGCCCCGCGCTGCTCGACAGCGAGGGCAACGAGCTCGAGGGCGCCGTGGACGGCAACCTGGTGATCAGCGACTCCTGGCCCGGTCAGGCGCGTTCGATCTGGGGCGATCACGAGCGCTTCGTGCAGACCTACTTCTCGACCTACAAGGGCTACTACTTCACCGGCGACGGCTGCCGCCGCGACGAGGACGGCTACTACTGGATCACCGGGCGTGTCGACGACGTGCTCAACGTCTCCGGCCACCGCATGGGCACCGCCGAGATCGAGTCCTCGCTGGTCGCCCACGAGGCCGTGGCCGAGGCCGCCGTGGTGGGCTTCCCGCATGACATCAAGGGGCAGGGGATCTACATCTACGTGACCCTGACCGATGGCGTCGAGCCCAGCGACGAACTCAAGAAGGAGCTGACCCAGTGGGTGCGCAAGGACATCGGGCCGATCGCCTCGCCGGACGTCATCCAGTGGGCACCGGGCCTGCCCAAGACCCGCTCGGGCAAGATCATGCGCCGCATCCTGCGCAAGATCGCCGCCAACGAGACCGATGGCCTGGGCGATACCAGCACCCTGGCCGATCCGAGCGTGGTGGATGACCTGATCGAGAATCGCGCCAACCGCTGATTTGTCCAGCACCTCATTGGTTGGCAGGTACGGCCAGCCGAAAGATCGAATCTCGCCGGCCTTCGGGCCGGTTTTTTCGTCTCAGCGGGCGCCGGCGATGGCCTTGGCCAGCTCGGCCTTGCTCATGCGGCTGCGGCCGGGCAGGTCGAGTTGCTGGGCGCGTGCGTAGAGCTCGTCGCGGGAGAGCTCTTCCAGCTCGGCCAGCTCAGCGCTGCGGCGCTTGCCGCGTGGTGCGGCCTGATCGGCGGCCTTGGTGTCCGTGCCGTGCTGGCCTGATGGGCGCTGCTTTGTTTCGCTGCGCTTGGCCGTCGGCTTGCCGCGCTTATCCGGCTGGCTCTTGCCGGCGTCGCTGCGCGCCTCCTGGCCGGGCGGGCGGCCTTCGGCCAGGCTCTGCTTGAGCACCTGCATCAGATCGATCACTTCACCGCCCTGTTCCGGCTCGACCTCGGGCTCGTCCTCCTCACCCAGGGCGATCACATCCTCGCCTCGGCTCAGTTTCTCCTTGGCGCGGGCGATGAGGCGCTGGCTCTGCCGGTCCTGCAGCGCCTTGCGTTCGAGGTCCTCCTCGACCAGCGCGTCGATGGCCTGCTGCATCGCCTTCACCCTGCTCTTGTCGGCCTTGGGAGACTCGGGCAGGGCGATGTCGTCGGGAGTACGCAGCTCCTCGGCAAAGCGAAGCGTCTCGGCGCGCAGGATGCCCTTCTCGGCGATGATCGCCACCAAATACTCCTTGCCGCGCATGACGAAGGTGGCGATACCGGCTCGTCCGGTGGCTTCCATGCTCTCGGCCAGCAGGCGGTAGGCCTTGGTCACGCCCTTGTCGGGGGTCATGAAGTAGGCGCGCTCGAAGTACATCGGGTCGATCTCGTCGAGGCCGACGAAGCGCTTGAGGTCTATCTCCTGGGACTTCTCCGGCGCCAGCGACTCGAGTTCGCGATCCTCCACCACCACGAACTCATTCTTCTCGACCTCGTAGCCGCGGATCAGCTCGTCGTAGTCGAGCACACGCTCCTCCTTCTCGCACAAGTAGCGCCGCGCCAGCGGCGTGCCGTCGCGATCGACCATGCGCAGCGACACCGGCTTGGGACGGTTGGCCGGGTAGAGGTTGACCGGCAGGCTGACCAGGCCGAAGGTGATGGTGCCCGACCACAGCGGGCGCGGGCCGCTGGCGTGGAAGCGCCGCTTCTCCTCGCCCTGGGCCGATTCGTCCTTCCCCTTCGTCTTGCCCCTTTCCTTCGGCTTTTGTTTGGGCTTGGCTTTCGATCCTGGGCTAGGCACGCTTGCGCTCCTTCTTCAGGCTGGCCTCGAGCGCCTTGGAAAGGTCATCGGAAGCCTCGCGGCGACGAATGGGCGTGACCTTGACGCGCTTGCCGCGCCGCTTGGCCTCGATCAGTTCCAGCACTCGCTCGCGATAGTCGTCGTGATATTCCTCGGGGTCGAACTTCGCCTCCAGCATGCCGATCAGCTGGCGCGCCATGTCGAGTTCCCTGGCGTCAAGCGCCTTGCCCTTGGGTGGTTCCAGGGCGTCTACCGGTACCACCTGCTCCTCGTGGCGCAACGATATCAGCATGGGCACGCCGCGATGCAGGCGCAGTGCGCCGACATAGCTCTTGTTGCGCATGACCCAGCGCGCCAGGCCCTCCTTGCCGCTGTTTGCCAGGGCCTCGGCCAGGGTGAAGTAGAGCGACTCGCTGCCATCCGGGCCCAGGTAGTAGGGGCGGTCGTACCAGCGATGATCGATCACCTGTGGCGGCAGAAAGCGGATCACTTCGATGTCGCGTCCCGAGTCCGGCTCCAGCGCCTCGAGCTCCTGCTTGTCGAACACCACCAGGCTGCCCTCGTCGGTGCGATAGGCGCGGCGGGTCTCGGCGTGGGGCACGATCTCGTCGGTGTCGGGGTTGACCATGGCCTGCTTGACCGGGGAGCGGTCCTTCTCGTGGAGCAGGCGGAAGTGTACGCTGCGATCCTGCACCGCCGAGTAGAGCTTGACCGGGACCTCCACCTCGCCGAAGCGGATCACGCCCTTCCACATCGCCCGTGCGCCCATCAGTCCTCCTCCTCTCGACATTCGGGACAGACCGTCTCACGGCTCTCGAAGCGCTCCGCCACGCATACGGGGCAGATCGGCCGATCGCAGTAGATGCAGTGGTAGCCTGCCTCGTAGTGGAAGGTGCGCAGGCAGAACTGGCAGGTCTCGGGGCCGGACTCGAGCCACCACGGGGCTTCGCTCATGACGTTCCCTCCGCTTTGCTGCCGTTCACGTCACACCGACGCGCTTGAGCAGCTCGGCCTCCAGCGGTCGCGCCGCCTCGGCAAAATCCTCCCAGGGATCCTCCCCCAGCGCCGAGAGCCGCCGCCGCAGGTTGCCCACGTTGTAGCGATCGGAGCGCAGCGCGGGATTGAGTTCGTCCCAGCGGAGCGGCACGGCCACCGGGGCGCCCTCGCGGGCGCGCACGGTGTAGGAGGCCACTGCGGTGGCGCCGCGGCCGTTGCGCAGGTAGTCGATGAAGATACGCCCCTCGCGCTTGGCCTTGGACATGTTGGTCGTCAGGCGCTTCGGATCGTCCTTGGCATGCGCTTCGGCCACTCCCTTGGCGAAGGCCTTGGCCTGCTCCCACTCGACGCTGGGCTCGAGCGGCACGACCAGGTGCAGCCCCTTGCCGCCGGTGGTGCGCAAAAACGGCGTGAGGCCCAGCGCCTCGAGGCGTTCGCGCAGGGTGCCGGCAACGCGCAGGATCTCCTTCCAGGCGATGCCCTCGTCGGGGTCGAGGTCGAACACCAGGCAGTCGGGCTGCTCGAGGTGATCGATGCGACTGCCCCAAGGGTGGATCTCGAGCGCACCGGCCTGCACCAGGCCCACCAGGTCGGCGGCGCTCTCGACGTAGACATACTCGGCGCTGCCTTTCTTTTCCGGCACGTTGATGCGCGGCACGCTGGGGGGAATGGCGCGGCGCGGGTGCTTCTGGAAGAAGCACTCGTCGTCGCGCCCCTGGGGGCAGCGCACCAGCGACAGCGGGCGGCGTGCCAGGTGGGGCAGGACCCACTCATGGATCTGCTCGTAGAAACGCGCCAGGTCGAGCTTGGTCAGGCCCTGTTCGGGGAACAGCACGCGGTCGGGATGGGTCAGGCGGACGCCGCGCAGCGAGGTCTCGTCCTTGCGCTTGCGGGTCGCCGGCTTGCTCGGGCTGTCGTGCGCTTCCGGCGTGCCTTCGGCTGCCAGCTCCTTGGTCGGGGTCATGCGGATCTCCTCGGGATTGCGGTCCTCGCGCAGGCCGCGAAAGGCGGGATGGCGCAGGCGTCCGTCTCGGGTGCGCTCGGTGAACTCCACCTCGATGACCAGGTCGGGGCGCACCCAGTGCACCGAGCGGCCGTCCGGCACGCTGCCGTGGAAGGGCGAGCGCTGCACCTCGATGCTCTCCAGAGTGGCGCCAAGCTGCTCGAGCTGGCGGCTGGTGAAGCCGGTGCCGACGCGGCCGGCGTATACCAGCCCCTGCTTGCCGTAGGCCCCCATCAGCAGCGAGCCGAAGCCGCTGCGCGAGCCGCCGGGATCGGTGTAGCCGCCGACCACGAACTCCTCGTGGCTGACGCACTTGACCTTGAGCCAGTCGCGGCTGCGCTTCTGCTGGTAGCGGCTGTCGGCACGCTTGCAGATGATGCCTTCGAGGCCCATCTGGCAGGCGCGTGCATGGAACGCCGCTCCCTGGGACTCGATATGGTCGGAATAGCGGATGGTCGCCGCCGGCACGTCCGCGACGTCGAGCAGTGCCCGGAGGGTGCGCTTGCGCTCGCGCAGTGCCACGTTGGACAGGTCGTGGCCCTCGAGATAGGGCAGGTCGAAGAGCTGGTAGACGAGGGCGGCGGTGCGGCCGCGGGAGAGGGCTTCCTGCAGCTCGCCGAAGCGGCTGATGCCGTCCTGGCCCATGGCCACCACCTCGCCGTCGAGCAGCACCGAAGCCACCGGCAGCGGCGCCAGGGCGCGGGCGATCTCGGGGAAGCGATGGGTCCAGTCCTTGCCGTTGCGCGTGATCAGGCGCACCTCGCCCTGCTCGATGCGGGCCAGCAGGCGGTAGCCGTCCAGCTTGATCTCGTGGATCCAGTCGCCCCGGCTCGGTACCTCGCGGGCCAGGGTGGCGAGCTGGGGTTTCACCTCCTGCGGCAGCCTGGCCTTGCGCGCACCCGCCAGGGCGCCGGGGTCGGGCGGGGAGGGGGCGCCGCGGTCGTCGCCGCCGCTCGACCAGGTGGCATCGCGCGCCTCGGCGATCTCGCGCATGCTGCGTCCGCTGACGATGCTCGCGTCATCCTCGACGGAGAGCGAGGGGTCCATGCGCCGGCTATCGTCGTGGCGCTTGATCATCAGCCAGTTGCGCCCGTGCTTGTCCTGGCGCTTGCCGCTCATGCGGGTCAGGGTCCAGTGGCCCTTGAGCCGCTCGCCGTCGAGCTCGATGTCGAGGCGATCGGCCTTGGCCTTGCCGCGGATCCGCCAGGAACCGCGATCCCACAGCATGACGGTGCCGCCGCCGTAGGCCTTCGCCGGGATGACGCCCTCGAACTCGCCGTACTCCAGCGGGTGGTCCTCCACCTCGACCGCCAGGCGCTTCTCGCCGGGTTCCAGGCTCGGCCCCTTGGGCAGGGCCCAGCTTTTGAGCACGCCATCCTGCTCCAGGCGCAGGTCGAAGTGGTCATGGCTCGCCGCATGCTTGTGCATCACGTAGAGGTGGCCCGACGTGGCCGGGCCGCTGGCGTCGCCGGCGGGCTCCCGGGTTCGCGTGAAGTCGCGCTTGCGGCGGTACTCCTCGAGTCGTTCCATCGGCTCCATCCTTGGCCGTCGGCTCCAAAAGGCCTCGCCTTTCAGACTAGCCGCGCTTGGCGCGGGCACCAAATTCATCGCGCATGGCAACGCATGTCGCCGTTGTCAGGCCGCCTGGCACCCATGTCATTGATCTTCGAGTACCGTTCTGTTTCCCGGGGTTCGGAACGGTAAAGAATCGTCTTCCCCATGGAACCTTGGGCGGGGCCTACTTATCTTGAGGAGTGTAGGAAAGGATAGGGGGGCCAACCGACCTGGCTCTCCAACGAAACTGTCATGGAGATAGACGGATGAAGCGAAACATCTTTGTCGTGGCGCTGGAAGACCATCAGCGCCAGGAGCTGGAAACACTGCGCCACGCCGATAAGATCAGTGTCCACAACCTGCTGTCGGTCAGAAGGGCCGTCGAGTCCCCTCACTTCTCCTTCAATGCCCTGCTCGACGAGGCGCGCCGCAAGCTCGAGGCCTTCGACGGCTCCATCGATGCCATCGTGGCGCAGTGGGACTTTCCCACCAGCGTGCTGGTGCCCATCCTGTGTCGCGAGTACGGCATCCCCTCGCCCACGGTGGAGAGCGTGCTCAAGTGCGAGCACAAGTACTGGAGCCGCCTCGAGCAGCAGAAGGTCGTGCCCGAGGTGGTGCCCGATTTCTGCGCGGTGGATCCCTTCTCCGACGACCCGCTCTCCCAGGTCACGCTCGACTACCCCTTCTGGATCAAGCCGGTCAAGGCCTTCTCGTCGCACCTGGGCTTCAAGATCGAGAACGACGAGCAGTTCCACGCGGCGATCGAGGAGATTCGCCAGGGCATTCGCAAGCTGGGCGATCCGTTCAACGAGGCGCTGAACCACGCCGAGTTGCCGTCGGAGATCCAGCGCATGGACGGCAACTCGTGCATCGTCGAGAAACTCGTGGCAGGCGTGCAGGGCGCGCCGGAAGGAACCGTCTACAGGGGGGAATTCAACGTCCATGGCATCATTTCCCAGCCCAGCACGGAAATGAGTGACGCACCCTATGATCGTATCGAGTACCCCAGCCATCTGCCGGAACCGATCCATCGGCAGATGATCGACGTTTCCAAGAAATTTCTCGAGCATATCGGCTATGACAACGGCTGCTTCAACGCCGAGTTCCTGTGGGATGAAGCAAGGGAACAGCTGTGGCTGATCGAGGTCAACACGCGGATATCCCAGTCCCACAGCGAGATCTTCATCATGGTCGACGGCATGTCGAACCATGAGGTCGCCGTCGACATCGCCCTCGGCGAGCGTCCCTCCCTGGCCAACCGGCAGGGCGATCACGCCGTCGCCGCCAAGTGCTTCATCCCCTACAAGCACGAGGATGGCATCGTGCGACGGGTACCGAGCGAGGAGGAGATCGCGGCACTTGCCGAGCGCTTTCCCGGCACCATGGTGCGCCTCGACGTGCAGCCGGGCGATCGGCTAAGCGATCTCATGCACCAGGACAGCTTCAGCTATCGCCTGGGAACCCTCTATGTGGCGGGGGAGAGTCACGAAGAAGTCGACCAGCGCTACAAGGCGTGCCTGGAAGGGCTTCACTTCGAGATAGCACCCATCGCATGAGCCCGAAAGGAGGAATCGTGAGTGTCGTAGAATCGTTTCCGTACCAGGTCCGCGAGATCGAGAACGTCTTCATTCCGATGCGCGACGGGGCCCAGCTGGCCGCCAGGATCTGGCTGCCGGAGGAGGCCGAGCGCACGCCGCTGCCGGCGATCCTGGAATACATTCCGTACCGCAAGCGCGACATCACCCGCGGGCGGGATGCCACCAACCATGCCTACCTGGCCGGCCACGGTTACGTCTGTGTCCGGGTCGACATGCGCGGCAGCGGCGATTCGGACGGCGTGCTCACCGACGAGTACACCCAGCAGGAGCAGGAGGATGGCGTCGACGCCATTGCCTGGCTTGCCGAGCAGCCCTGGTGCGACGGCAATGTCGGCATGATGGGGATCTCCTGGGGGGGCTTCAACAGCCTGCAGGTCGCTGCCAAGCAGCCGCCGGCGCTGAAGGCGATCATCAGCATCTGCTCGAGCGACGACCTCTATGCCGACAACATGCACTACATGGGTGGCTGCCTGCTCGGCGACAATCTCTCCGAGGCTACCGTGATGCTCGCCTTCAATACCCTGCCGCCGGATCCCGAGATCGTCGGCAACCGCTGGCGCGACATGTGGTTCGACCGCATGCAGAACAGCGGGCTATGGCTCGAGCAGTGGGTCCAGCACCAGCGGCGCAGCGGCTACTGGTCGGCGAGTTCGGTCAACGAGGACTACGCGGCGATCCAGTGCCCCGTGTATGCCATCGGCGGCTGGGCCGATGGCTTCACCAACACGGTGCTGCGCCTGATGCAGCACCTTGAGGTACCGCGCAAGGGGCTGATCGGGCCCTGGGGGCACAAGTACCCGCACCAGGGCATTCCCGGGCCAGCCATCGGCTTCCTTCAGGAAGCGCTGCGCTGGTGGGACCACTGGCTCAAGGGGCGCGACACCGGCATCATGGAGGAGCCCATGCTGCGCGCCTGGGAGCAGGACAGCATACCGCCGGATACCTCCTATGCCGAACGCCCCGGCCGCTGGATCGGCGAAGCGAGCTGGCCCTCGGACAATATCAGGAGACGGCGCTACGGCCTGGCCCCCTATACCATTGCCATGGGCGAGGGGCCCGGCGGGGCGCATCAGCGCGACGAGCACGAGGCTTCGCTGTCGCTGCAGTCGCCGCTCAGCGTTGGCCTCGCGGCCGGCAAGTGGTGCTCCTACGCCGCCACGCCGGACCTGCCGGGCGACCAGCGCGAGGAGGACGGTGGCTCGCTGATCTTCAGCAGCCCGCCGTTGACCGAGCCGCTCGATATCTTCGGCACGCCGGAAGTGGAGCTCGAGCTCGCCAGCGACAAGCCGCAGGCGATGCTCGCCGTGCGCCTCTCCGACGTGGCGCCGGACGGCAAGTCGACCCGGGTCACCTACGGCCTGCTCAACCTGTCGCATCGCGACAGCGATGCCGACCCCGAACCGCTGGTGCCGCACAGGCGCTACCGCGTATGCATTTCGATGAACGGCATCGCCCAGCATTTCCCGGCCGGGCATCGATTGCGCCTGTCGATCTCGACGTCCTACTGGCCGCTGGCCTGGCTGCCGCCGGAGCCGGCCCAGGTCGACCTGTACCCCGGCAGCTGCGCCCTGCTGCTGCCGGAACGCACGTCAGGCCCGGAGGACGACCGCCTGCCGGAATTCTCGCCGCCCGAGGAGGCGCCACCCCTCGAGGTCCATACCTTCGCCGCCAGCGAGCACAACTGGCTGCTGCATCGCGACCTGGCGAGCAAGGAGTCGACCCTGGAAGTGATCAACGACCAGGGGCACTTCCGCATCGAGGACATCGGCACCGAGATTCGCCGCAGCACCCGCGAGTGGTACAGCACCGTCAACGACGACTTCACCTCGGCGCGCGGCGAGACCTATACCGAGCGCTCCTTCAGGCGCGACGACTGGAACGTGGAGGTCTACACGCGCAGCATCCTGAGCTGCGACGAGAGCAATTTCTACGTCCACGCCCAGCTCGATGCCTACGAGGACGACTACCGCGTCTTCTCCAAGAACTGGGAGAAGGTGATTCCCCGCGATCACATGTAGCCAAGGCCCAGTCGGCGCCGCTCCGTAGTGGGCGGCGTTTGCTTTTGCATACGAGGGGCCTGCCCCGGGCGCGCCTGGCAGCGAAAAAAACCCCGGCGGATGCCGGGGAAGCGAGGGGCCTACGGAAGGCGTTCGCGATGAAACGGGAGTCAGCTCAGGTCTTGGCGCGCAGCTCGCCATCCTCCGAGCGCTCCAGGTAGTGGCGCGTGGTGGCGTCGAGGTGCTGCCCGAGCCACTCGGCCATGGCCTCCTCCTCCCGGAGGATCTCCTCGCAGATGCGAGCGATCTCGGGTTTGCCCATCTTCTCCGCCGCCTGGATCAGGGCCTTGTAGCTGGCGATCTCGAAGTGCTCGAAGGCGTAGCTGGCCATGCTGCCCTTGACCACCTCGTCACCGGCCATCATGCCGCCCATGGCCTGGCCGAACGCCGCCAGCTTGCCGCCGAGGTCCTTCATGGCCGAGAGGTCGGCGCCCAGCAGCGAGAGGCACTGTTCGATCCGCTCGGCCTGGCCGCGGGTCTCGCTCAGGTGCTCCTCGATGCGTGCCTTGAGCTGCGGATAGTGCTCGAGCCGGCTGGCCTGGGCTTCCAGCATCTTCTCCGCCTGCTTTTCCATGGCGTGGGCATCGCGTAGCCAATCTTCCAGGTGCTTCGGGGTTTGCGGTTGAGTGCCCATATGCTGACTCCTTGCGGTTGCGATCGAAGGGGAATCCGTTCACTTCGACGGGTTGATCTGCTCTTGCTGCGCGCCCGAGTGGGGCTTGGCCGGCCCCAGCCTGGGTTCCTGTCCCTCCGGTGCCGGCTGGTTCCTGACCGAGAACTGGCTGCGGCCGTCGAACGAGGGACCTTCACCCCAACGGCCCTTCGGCGCCTCCTTGTCGAGCAGGGTGTTGAGATAGTAGTAGGAGTGCTGCGTGGCCTCGTGATCCTGTGGGGTAGCGTTGGGTACCGGCAGCTGGGCCTCCATGCCGCCCATCTCCTCGATGACCGCCAGCCACTGCTGCTGGTGCATGGTGTCGCGGGCGATGAGGAAGGAGAGGAAATCCTTCATGCCGTGATCGTCGGTCCAGTTGTAGAGACGCGATGCCAGCACGCGGCCGCTTGCCTCCGCCGTGACGTTGGCCAGCATGTCGGCCCCCACGTTGCCGGTGGCATAGATGTGGCTCATGTCGAACGGCACGCCATTGGCATTCACCGGCAGGGCGGCAAGGCCCGAGGAGAGCAGGTGTCGGGGGTTGGTGCCGCCGAGGATGGCCCCGACGACCGGATCCTTGGCCGACGCCTCCTGGTAGGAGACCGGGGCGCCTTCCAGGTTGAGCGCGACCGCATGGGCCAGCATCTCGATATGGCCCAGTTCCTCGGTGGCGGTAGAGATCAGCAGGTCGCGGATGCGCTCGTCGCCGCGGGCGCCCATGGCCTGGAAGAAGTACTGCATGGCCACGCGGATCTCGCCCTCGACGCCGCCGATCGCCTGCTGCAGCAGCATGGCGAATTCCGGGTTGGGCTTGTCGACCTTGACCGGGTACTGCAGGTTGGATGAGTGATGGAACATGACGCCTCCCGCTTCTCGTGACGAGAACCATCGTCATCGCACGGCATCGCCTGCCTGTCCGGCCACGCCTGCCGCGCATGATCGAGTGGAAACGTGTGGTAAGGAGAGGGCTGCCGGCATGACCGGCAGCCCTCTATGGGGAAGGGCGCTTAGTGCCCCTGGCTCTTGCCACCCTTGCGTCCGGCCTCGGAGGCTTTCTGGCGGTCGTTGGCGAAGTTGCCGCCGCTGTGCTGACCACCCTTCTGGCCGGCCTGGGAGGCCTTCTGCGGGTCGTTGGCAAAATTGCCGCTGCTGCGCTGCCCGCCCTTCTGGCCGGCCTCGGAGGCCTTCTGCGGGTCGTTGGCGAAGTTGCCGCTGCTGCGCTGCCCGCCCTTCTGGCCGGCCGCGGAGGCCTTCTGCGGGTCGTTGGCAAAGTTACCGGGGTTCTGGTTGCGCTGTGCCATGTCAATCTCCTTGAATCCTTTCCGCATGGTCGCCCATGCATGTACTTCCATTTACCGGGAATCCGGCACTGCTGGCGTCTGCCATCGTCCTTGAAGATAGAAGCCGCCTTAAACGGCCATCAAGGAGGTTGCTGTTTCCGTGTGAAAAGAAAGTTGTCCCGGTTCGCTTGCGCCTTGCGCAGCGTCACATCCTCGTCGGATCGTTGTCGACAACGTTGGCCGCATGCTTGGGAAGCGCCCTGGCATGGGGTAACATGCGGGGAACAATCGATGAGCCCGACGTGGCGGCCCAGGCCCCGAGCTCGAGGAACCGGAGGAGAATCCATGGCCTTTGCCCAGAAATTCATCGTCGCCGATGACCATCCGCTGTTCCGTGCAGCGCTGACGCAGGCGCTGCGCCAGCTGGCGCCCCAGGCCGAGATCGTCGAAGCCGACACCATGGAAGCCACCTGCGAGGTCGTCACGCGTCATCCGGATGCCGACCTGATCCTGCTCGACCTGCACATGCCGGGCGCCCATGGCTTCTCCGGCCTCATCCAGCTGCGCGGCCAGACCCCGGACATCCCGGTGGCGGTGGTGTCCGGCAGCGACGAGCCTCACGTGGTGCGACGTGCCATCGATTACGGCGCTTCAGGCTTCATCCCCAAGTCCTCTTCGCTGCAGCTGATCGCCGAGGCGGTCGGCGAGATCCTCGACGGCGAGGTGTGGCTGCCCCAGGAGCTGGCCGATGCGATGGGCGATGCCAACGAGGAGGAGACCCGCTTCGCCGAGGCCATCGCCTCGCTGACGCCGCAGCAGTTCCGGGTGCTCAACATGCTCACCGAAGGGCTGCTCAACAAGCAGATCGCCTACGAGCTGAACGTTTCCGAAGCCACCATCAAGGCCCACGTCACCGCCATCCTGCGCAAGCTCGGCGTGCATTCGCGGACCCAGGCGGTCATCGCCGCCCAGAAGCTCGAGGTGGAGCCGCCCAAGGTCGAATCCTAGCGACGAGCGACGAGCGAGGGGCCCACGACCATGTCGTGGGCCCCTCGTGTTTTGCCCGTTGCCCGTTGCGTTAGGCACTGGGCGCCCGGCTGGCCTGCAGCGTGCGGGTCAGCAGGGCGCGCAGGGCGGCGGGGCGCACCGGCTTCTGCAGCAGGTGGTAGCCGCTGCGGCGGATCTCCTCGGCCACCTCCTCGGTGCGGTCGGCGGTGATCACGATGCCCGGCACGGCGCTTTGCAGCCGCTCGCTGAGTGCCTCCAGCGCCATCAGGCCGGTCACCTCGTTATCGAGGTGATAGTCGGCCAGGATGGCATCCGGCTCGCCGTCGAGATTGCGTAGCACCGACTTGGCGCCGCCGATGGTGGTGGCGGTATACACCTCGCAGCCCCAGCCCGAGAGCATCGCCCGCATGCCCTCGAGGATCAGCGTCTCGTTGTCGATGCACAGGATGCGGGTGCCCACCAGCTTGTTGCCCACGCGGCGCGGCGAGGCGGCCTGCTCGGCGCGTTCGGCCTCGCTGCGTGCGGCTACCACCGGCACGTTGACCGAGAACATCGTGCCGACTCCCTCGCGGGAGAGGACCTTGATCGGGTGGTCGAGCACGCGGCTCATGCGGTCGGCGATGGAGAGCCCGAGCCCCAGGCCCTTCTCGCTCTCCTTGTGACGGGTGGCCTGATCAAGGCGGCGGAACTCCTGGAAGATCTCGGCCTGCTTGGATTCGGGAATGCCCGGCCCCGAGTCCCATACCTCGATGGTCAGGCGCGTACCGCGGCGCCGGCAGCCCAGCAGCACGCGCCCCTCCTGGGTGTAGCGCAGGGCATTGGAAAGAAAGTTCTGGATGATCCGGCGCAGCATCTGCGGGTCGCTGTCGACCCACTGGCGGGTCGGGACCACCACCAGGTCGAGGCCGCGATCCTCGGCCATCACCTCGAACTCGGCGCGCAGGGGCTGGAAGATATCGGCCAGGGCGAAGTGGCTGCGCCGCGGCGTCAGGGCGCCGGCATCGAGCTTGGAGATGTCGAGCAGGGTGCCGAGCAGCTCCTCGGCGGCCTGCAACGAGTTGTCGATATGGCCGATGGTACGCCTCATGTCCTCGGCCTCCATCTCCTCGGACAACGCCGAGGTGAACAGGCGCGCGGCGTTGAGCGGCTGCAGCAGGTCGTGGCTGGCGGCGGCTAGGAAGCGGGTCTTGGAGGCATTGGCATCCTCCGCTACCTGCTTGGCCTGGCGCAGGGCCTGTTCGGCCTCGGCGCGCACGCGGTTCTCCTGGCGCAGGGCGGTGTTGGCCTCGGACAGCGCCTGGGTGCGCTCGCGCACGCGCTCCTCCAGGGTCTCGTTGGTCTCCTTCAGGGCGATCTCCGCCAGGCGCCGCTCGGTGATGTCCTGGTAGAGCGCAAAGAAGCCGAGAATGGCCCCGCTGTCGCCGAAGTGCGGGGTATAGGTCACCAGCATGTAGCGCAGGTCGTCGGCGATGCGCATCGAGACCTCGAAGCTGACCCGTTCGCCGGCCAGGGCGCGGCGGATCCAAGGCTCGCGCTCGCGGGCCATCGCCTCGCTGATCACCGCCTCGACGTGCTTGCCGATCACCTCGTTGCGGTCGATACCGAAGGCCTGTTCATAGGCGCGGTTGGTGAAGAGGTAGCGGCACTCCTTGTCGAAGTAGGCGATCAGCGCCGGCACGTTGTCGGTGTAGATGCGGATATTGTTCTCGGAGCGGATCAGCGCTTCCTCGATACGCTTCTGCTGGGTGATGTCCTGATAGGTGTAGACGAAGCCGCCGCCGGGCATGGGATTGCCCTGGACCTCCAGCACGCTGCCATCCTGGCGGTAGCGCACGTAGCGGTGGGGCTGGCCCTCGCGGATGTTGTCGATCAGCAGCTGGACGTGCTCTTCCGGATCGCCGGGGCCGTATTCACCGTTGTGGGCGTTGTAGCGGAAGATCTTGTCGATCGGCGCGCCGACCCGGATCAGGTGATCGGGGAAGCGGAACAGCTCCAGGTAGCGCTGGTTCCACACCACCAGGCGCAGGTTCTGGTCGACCACGCTGATGCCCTGGTTGATGTTCTCGATGGTGGCCTGCAGCAGGGCGCGGTTGAACTCGAGCACCTGGGAGGCCTCGTCGACGATCGAGATCACGTCTGAGATGCCGATGCCGCGTCCCTGCAGCGCCGAGTTGACCACGATGCGCGCCGAGGAGGCGCCGAGCACCGAGGCCAGGAAGCGCTCGGTGAACTGGATCACGTCGATGGAGGCGCGGTTGCCGTCCTCCAGCGGCTTGCCGGTGCGCCGGGCGTAGTCGTCGAAGGCGCGGGTCACCTGGCCGGCGGCGAGGAAACGCTCGCACAGGACCTTGAGATCGCCGACGGTGGTGGCGCCGGTCCAGGGGCGGTTGACCGAGGTCTGGCGGGTCTCGACGCTGTCGACGAACAGCGAGGCCTGGATGCGCTCGACCACCCGCTGTGAAGTGATCTGCGAAACGAAGATGTAGCAGAACAGGTTGACACCCAGCGAGAGCATCACGCCGTGGGTGAAGGAGTCGCCGAAGTTGAGCCCGAACAGCGCCGTCGGCGTCAGCCAGGGGTGGCCGAAGGGGCCGCCGTCAAGCCAGTCGCTCGGCAGCACGCCGGCCTGGATCATCCCCGGCATCAGCAGGCTGTAGGCCCAGATGGCGAAACCGGCGTTCATGCCCACCACCACCCCGAGGCGGTTGCCGCGCTTCCAGTAGAGCCCGCCGAGCAGGGCGGGGGCGAACTGGGCCGCGGCGGCGAAGGAGAGCATGCCGATCGAGGCCAGCGAGGTGAACTCGCCGATCAAGCGGTAGAAACCGTAGGCCAGCGCCAGGATCACGCCGATGGTGATGCGGCGGGCCTGGAGCACCAGGCGGCCGTAGTCGCGCGGCCGCGCATCGAGCCAGCGCAGGCGGAACAGCAGCGGGATCACTATCTCGTTGGAGATCATGATCGAGACCGCCACCGTGGCCACGATGACCATGCCGGTGGCGGCGGAGAAGCCGCCGATATAGGTGAGCAGGGTCAGCCACTGCTGGCCGGCGGCCATCGGCAGCGCCAGCACGAAGGTATCGGGCTCCACCGAGCCGTCGGGGAACAGCGCCAGCCCCGCGGCGGCGATGGGCAGGATGAAGAAGGCGAAGGCCACCAGGTAGAGCGGGAACAGCCAGCGCGCCTTGGCGGCGTCGTTGGGGTGGGTGTTCTCGACCACGGCGACGTGGAACTGGCGCGGCAGGCAGAAGATCGCCAGCATCGCCAGCAGCGTCTGGGCCCAGAAACCGCGACCGAAGTCCTGGGCGGCGAGCTGGCGCTGAAGCTCCATCTGGGTATTGGCCAGTGTCATCAGCTCGCCGAGGCCATCGAACATGCCCCAGGTGACGTAGGCACCGAGCAGCAGAAAAGCCAGCAGCTTGACCATCGACTCGAAGGCGACGGCGTGGATCAGGCCCTCGTGGTGCTCGGTGGCGTCGGTGTGGCGGGTCCCGAACAGGATGGCGAAGGCCGCCATCACGATGGCCACGAAGAAGGCCGTATCGGCGAACAGCGGGGTATGGGTAATGTCCGCGGCATCCGTCAGCACGGCGAACGAGGTCGACACGGCCTTCAACTGCAGGGCGATGTAGGGCAGCGTGCCGATCAGCGCGACCAGGCTGGCGAAGGCCGCCAGGGACTGGGTCTTGCCGTAGCGCGAGGCGATGAAATCGGCGATCGATGTGACGTTCTGCCGCTTGGCCACGCGGATCATCTTGGCCAGCACCGGCCAGAACAGCAGGAAGGTCAGGATCGGCCCGACGTAGATGCTGGCGAACGACCAGCCGGCGGTGGCGGCCTGACCGACCGCGCCGTAGAAGCTCCAGGAGGTGCAGTAGATGGCCAGCGCCAGGATATAGATGACCGGACGCTGCCGGCTGGCGCCGCGTCGGCGCGCATTGCGATCTCCCAGCCAGGCGATGCCGAACAGGATGGCGATGTAGAGCAGCGAAACGGCGATCAGCAGCCAACCGGCAAACATGATTCCTCCCCCCGGCAAGTGCCGTCCATTCTAAAGGGATATCGGCCCGAGGGCACTCGGGTCTGGGGGTGGCGTCGCGTGCGGGGCGCAGAGTCTCACTCGGGCGAGCAGACCGCCTGGTAGAGGCTGGACTCCCGGTCCAGCTCCCGCAGGGCATCGATGCGCGGCTGGCGGCTGCCGCTGGTGAGAGGCACCAGTTCGGCCGAGGAGCAGTTCATCAGGTACGGCTCGTGATGCATCTGGTCCACGTACTCCTTGTCGAAGCGGTAGAGGATGAACTCGACCAGCTCGTTGTCATCGGCCTGGCGGGGCACCATGCTGCTCTGGTCGACGACGCTGAAGCCCACCGTCATCGGGTAGAGATAGGTCCAGGGGCGCCAGACCATGCTGTCCTGCTGGGTGTCCACCACCCGGGTCGTGGCGGGCAGCTGGCTGCGCTTGTGGTCGTACCAGGAGTACTCGTAGTGGATCTGGTAGCCCAGCATGCCCAGGCCGGCACACGCCGGAATGATCCATTTCGGGAGCCGCTTGCCGCTTGCCAGGCGCAACAACAGGCCGATGCCGGCAGCACCCAGGCCGGCGAAGACCGCCGCAATCAAGTGCCAAATCATAACGCTACCTTCTCAAAGCAATCGGGCTTCCCGCAGGGAAGCCCGATCAGGTTGTCTTCCCGGCCCACAGCGGACCGGGAGGCCATTATGGCTTAGTGATCGACCGCAGCACCAGCGCCTTTCGGGTAGCGCACGCTATGTACCAGGTCCTGGATTTCCTGCGGCGGCTCCTCGGTGGCGGTGGAGACCGCATAGGCCACGGCGAAGTTGATCATCGCACCCACGGCGCCGAAGGAGAGCGGCGAGATGCCAATGATCCAGTGCTCCGGGGTATTCGGCAGCATGTTGGTGCCGGGAACGAAGAACCAGCCCAGGTAGGTGAAGATGTACAGCAGGGTGGCGATCAGGCCTGCCAGCATGCCGGCAATGGCACCCTTGCTGTTGATGCGAGTGGAGAAGATGCCCATCATCAGCGCCGGGAACAGCGAGGCGGCGGCGATACCGAAGGCGAGTGCCACGGTCTGGGCGGCGAACCCGGGCGGATTGAGGCCCAGATAGGTCGCCAGCAGGATGGCGCCGGCCATGGAGATACGCGCCGCCAGCATTTCCCCCTTCTCGGTGATGTTGGGATTGATCGTATTCTTGATCAGGTCATGACTGATGGCCGAGGAGATCGCCAGCAGCAGGCCCGCTGCAGTAGAGAGTGCCGCCGCGATACCGCCAGCCGCGATCAAACCCACGACCCAGCCCGGGAGGTTGGCGATTTCCGGGTTCGCCAGCACCAGGATGTCGTTGTTGACGGTCAGCTCGTTGCCTTCCCAGCCACGCTCCTCGGCTTCTGACTCGAACTCGGGGTTGGCATCGTTGTACATCTGGATGCGCCCGTCGTCGTTCAGGTCCTCGAAGGTGAGCAGCCCGGTCTCTTCCCAGGTACGGATCCAGTCCGGACGCTCTTCATAGACCAGTGCTTCCTCGGCTGCCGCATCGTAGTCTTCCACCTGACCGGCCATTTCGGGGAAGACGGTCGTGGCGAGATTGAGACGTGCCATGGAGCCCACGGCGGGAGCGGTCAGGTAGAGCAGGGCGATGAACACCAGCGCCCAGCCGGCGGACCAGCGGGCGTCGGCCACCTTCGGCACGGTGAAGAAGCGGATGATGACGTGGGGCAGGCCGGCGGTGCCGATCATCAGTGACAGGGTGAACAGCACCATGTTGAGCTTGTTGTCGACATCGGCGGTGTAGTCCTGGAAGCCCAGCGCATTGATCACATCGTTGAGCTTGGCCAGCAGCGGCACGCCCGATTCGCTATGCGTGCTGAACATGCCGAACATGGGGATCGGGTTGCCGGTCAGCTGCAGGGCGATGAAGACCGCCGGGATGGTATAGGCGATGATCAGCACGATGTACTGGGCTACCTGGGTATAGGTGATGCCCTTCATGCCGCCGAATACCGCATACAGGAAGACGATGGCCGCGGCGATCCAGATACCCAAGCTGCTGGGCACCTCGAGGAAGCGCGAGAAGGCCACGCCGGCACCGGTCATCTGGCCGATGACGTAGGTTACCGACGCCACGATCAGACAGATGACGGCAACGATGCGGGCCGTCTTGCTGTAGAAGCGATCACCGATGAAGTCGGGTACGGTGAACTTGCCGAACTTGCGCAGGTAGGGCGCAAGCAGCATGGCCAGGATCACGTAGCCGCCGGTCCAGCCCATCAGGAAGGTCGAGTTGGCATAGCCGCCGGAGGCCAGCAGACCCGCCATGGAGATGAAGGAGGCCGCGGACATCCAGTCGGCCGCCGTGGCCATGCCGTTGGTGACCGGATGCACGCCGCCGCCGGCGACGTAGAAGTCCTTGGTCGAACCGGCTCGCGCCCAGATGGCGATGCCGATATAGAGGGCGAAGGAGCCGCCCACGAAGAGAAGGTTGATGGCAAACTGACTCATGCTGGCTTACTCCCCGAGGCCGAACTTCTGGTCGAGCTTGTTCATCTTCCAGGCATAGAAGAAGATCAGGCCGATGAAGGTCAGGATGGACCCCTGTTGGGCGAACCAGAACCCGAGGTCGGTGCCGCCGACCGGGATGCCGGAAAGAAGGGGGCGAAACAGGATGGCGCAGCCGTAGGAGACGAAGGCCCAGACGATCAGGCACCCGGTTATCAGGCGTACGTTCGCCTTCCAGTATTCAGCAGCATTGGTTTTATCATCTGCCATGGTGATGCTCTCCACTTGTTGTAAAGGTTGGGAAGTCGCCAAGAGAGTTGCCAAGCTTCATCAGGGGGGGCGCCCTATGCGAGTCGGGCGATAAGGACGATGAGGCCGGCCAGTACCTGATGATCCCAAGATCCCTGCGGACGAACCGCACTTCCCACCGTGTCTGGTTGCCTATCGTCGAGCCGCGTTAACAAGGCGCGTTTTCCCCGAATGACTCACGGGCAATAGTGGTCAATAAATCAAGAAATTAAAATCCCAGACTTTGGTATCATGAGCATACTATAATGAACTTATCCTCTTGTATTTCCTTTCATATCAGTAAGTTGAATGTGGCGTGATCGAGTATTGCCGAAGGCCTCCTTGTGGCGATAGGACGATTGTCTAGCATAGGACTTTTGTCTATGCCCCTTGCTCGTACGACCATTGTCTAGTGTTCTTTGCCGGTTTTCGAAGGCCGTTCTCTTTGACGTTGGTCTAGGTTATGTCTTGAAAGTCGAGACTGTTATTCTGCCTGGGTAATCCTGTTCGATGCGGGCGGCATCGAACGGAGCGGGAAAGTTTCTTTATTGTTTCAGGCGACAGGGACGTGCGTGGCCCGGGCTCGGGTTTTTCCCTTGGTAATGCGACCTGCTCGCCAGGCCTCCTTTCGGACTCGTTCGGGTGCTGACGGTGATGACGGCCGCACAACGAGGGCTACACCATGGTCGATGTCGATCTCTCCCAACCCCCGTTCTCCTTTCTCGATGAAGAGGGGCGGGAGCGTGTCCGCAACGGCATCGACCTGGCCTACTTCGACCGCGACGAGGTCATCCTGGAAGCCGGCCAGCCCGGGGAGTATGTCTTCCTGATCCACAAGGGCGAGGTGGCCGAACTGGACACCACCCAGCCGGGGGCACGCGAGCGAATCGGCCATTACACGGCCGGGGACCTGTTCGGCGCCATCAGTATTCTCAACGGCAAGAGTCGCTACCGGTTTCGCGCCGAGCAGGAGTGCCTCTGCTACCTGATGCCGAAGGTGCTGTTCCTGCAGCTGTGTGACGACTATCCCGCCTTTGCCGAATTCTTCCGCCAGACCCTGGCGCACAAGACACGCCTGCTGACCGAGCAGCGCGCCGAGGGGGGTGTGACCATGGCCGGCTTCATGCTGGCCAAGGTCAGCGAATGCATGCGGCCGCCGCTGTGCATGGGGGCCGAGACCACCATCGCCGAGGCGGTGGCGAGGCTGCACGAGAGCCACGCCGACAGCCTGCTGGTGGAGGGCGAGCAGGGAACCGGCATGGTCACCAAGACCGACCTGCTCGAAGCGCTGGTGCTCCAGGGCCGTGAGAAGCAGAGCCCGCTACGTGACATCGCCCACTTCGAGCTGGTCACGGTGAGCCCCGACCAGTACCTGTTCGAGGTGCTGGTGATGATGACCCGCCACAAGGTGGAGCGGGTCGTGGTGCTGGAGCGTGGCCAGGAGCGCGGCCCGCCGAGCGGCGTGGTGGAGCTTACCGACGTGCTCAGCTACTTCTCCAGCCGCAGCTATGTGGTCAGCCTGCAGGTCGAGCAGGCGGACAGCCTCGAGGCCCTGTTCCGTGCCAGCCGCCGAACCCCCGAGCTGGTCAAGGCGCTGATGGCCCAGGGCGTCAAGCTGCGCTTTGCCATGGGCCTGCTGGCGGCACTCAACGGGCGGATCATGGCCAAGGCGTGGGGCTTTCTGGTCGACGCGCGCTATCACCAGGAGAGCTGCCTGATGGTCATGGGCAGCGAAGGACGCGGCGAGCAGATCCTCAAGACCGACCAGGACAACGGCCTGATCCTCGCCGACGGGCTCGACTGGCCCGACGTGGGCGAACGGATGCAGCGGTTCACCGAGACACTGATCGAGCTGGGCTACCCGCCCTGTCCCGGCAACATCATGGTCAGCAACCCCGAGTGGGTAGGGAGCGTCTCCCAGTGGCGCGAGCGGATCGCCCGCTGGGCCGAGAAGCGCGACGGCGACAGCCTGATGAAGCTCGCCATCATGCTCGATTCCCACGCCGTGGCGGGCAATGCGGCGCTGCTCGAACGGGTGCGTGAAGCGCTCTTCGAGCAGTGCTCGCGTGACGAGATCCTGCTCTCCTACTTCGCTCGCACGGCGCTGCGCTTCTCCACGCCGCTGACCCTGTTCGGCTCGCTGAAGAAGCCCCAGCACGGCATCGACATCAAGAAGGGCGGCATCTTCCCCATCGTGCACGGGGTGCGCACCATGGCGCTGGAGCGGCGCATCAAGCCCACCTCGACGCTGGAGCGTCTCGAGGCCCTGGCGGCGGATGGCAGGCTCGAGGAGCGGGTCGCCGAGAACCTGGCCGAGGCGCTGTCGCTGTTCACCGAACTGCGCCTGAAGCAGCAGCTCGAGCGCCTGGGGGGAGATGGCGACGGCCAGAGCCCGGACCGGGTCGTGGTCCAGCAGCTGTCGTCGCTGGAGCGCGACCTGCTGCGGGAAGCGCTGCATATCGTCAAGGACTTCAAGCAGAGCCTGTCGCAGCGCTATCACCTCGAGTACTCGTGAGGCGACACGACGCGGCGAAAGGCCGACAAGGAGCAAAGGAGAAACGGCATGTTTCGAGCGCTGCGGCGGGCCAATGATCGTCGTCGCCATGCGGACGGCGAGTATGGCTGGCTGTTCCGTCCCTATACCGGGGAAGAGCTGGTGGCCATTGATTGCGAGACCACCGGGGTCGATACGCGCAGCGCCGAGCCGGTGTCCATCGGCGCGGTCAAGGTGCGCGGCGACAGGGTGCTGACCAGCGAATCGCTGGACCTGCGTCTCAGGCGTCCCGCCTCGCTGACCGGCGCCTCCATCCGCGTGCATGGCCTGCGTGGTGTCGATCTCGATGATGGCGTCAGCCTGGACGAGGCACTGGTGACGCTGCTCGACTTCATCGGCAACCGCCCGCTGCTGGGCTGGCGGCTCGACTTCGACCTGGCCATCCTCAATCGCCAGATCCGGCCCCGCTTCGGCTTCGACCTGCCCAACAGCGGCATCGACGTGGCCCAGCTGTATCACCGCCAGTTGCGGCGCAGCGTGATGGAGCCCGAACCGCGCACGCAGCGCTTCGAGGCGGTGGCGGAGGCGCTCGGCGTGCCGGTCATGGGGCGCAATACCGCGCTGGGCGATGCCGTGACCACGGCGCTGATGTACCTGCGCCTGGAGCGGGCCGGAATGCCGCACCGCCGCGAGGCGTGACGCGGCAGTTCGCCCCGGCGGCGTCGCCTCCGGGCAACGGCAGTGGTAGGATGGCCCCCGTCATTCACCCTGTCCTGGCTGCCCGTGACCATGCAAGATGCCACGATTTTCGAACCCCATGCCGTCGACCCCGGTGCTTCCCAGGCCTCGGGCGAGGCGAACGCGACCTCGCCGCTGGAGGCGCTCGACGCCAAGGCTCGGCGCGAGTTCAACAAGTTGCAGAAACGCCTGCGGCGTCAGGTGGGCAATGCCATCATCGACTACGGCATGATCCACGAGGGCGATCGGGTGATGGTCTGCCTGTCGGGGGGCAAGGACAGCTACACCCTGCTCGAGATCCTGCGCAACCTGCAGCGCAATGCGCCGGTGAACTTCTCGCTGGTGGCGGTCAACCTCGATCAGAAGCAGCCCGGTTTCCCCGAGCACGTCCTGCCCGAGTATCTCGAGTCCACCGGCGTCGAGTACTACATCCTCGAGCGCGACACCTACTCGGTGGTGAAGGAGAAGACGCCGCAAGGCAAGACCACCTGCGCCCTCTGCTCGCGGCTACGGCGCGGCTCGCTCTACGGTTTCGCCGAGGAGATCGGCGCGACCAAGGTGGCGCTGGGGCACCACCGCGAAGACATCCTCGAGACGCTGTTCCTCAACATGTTCTTCGGCGGCAGCCTCAAGGCCATGCCGCCCAAGCTGCTCTCCGATGACGGCAAGAACATTGTCATCCGCCCCCTGGCCTACTGCCGCGAGGCAGACATTGCCGAGTTCGCGCGGCTGATGGCGTTTCCCATCATTCCCTGCAACCTGTGCGGCTCGCAGCCCAACCTGCAGCGCCAGGTGGTGAAGGAGATGCTGGCCGAATGGGAGCGCAAGCATCCCGGGCGCATCGAGTCGATGTTCAAGGCGGTGACCAACGTGGCGCCGTCGCAGCTGGCCGATCGCGAGCTGTTCGACTTCGCGGGGCTCGAGGCCAGACAGGCCAGGATGCGCGAGCGCCGAATCGACGCACTGGATCTTTCGCGCAACAGCTGACCGGCCGGTTCGTCCTGCCCACAGAGAGACCCGCCCGGCAATGCCGGGCGGGTCTCTTCGTTCGGGGGCGGTTATGGGCTCAGTGTTCGTCCTGGGCCTGGGCCACCAGGGCTTCCAGGTTGAGGATGTTCACCTCGCGACCCGAGACCTCGACCAGCCCCTGCTGCTGGAAGCGGCCGAGGATGCGGCTGACCGTTTCCACCGCCAGCCCCAGGTAGTTGCCGATGTCGGCCCGCGACATGGAGAGGCGGAAGCTGTAGGGCGAGTAGCCACGTCGGCGGAAGCGGTCCGACAGGCTCGAGAAGAAACTGGCCAGGCGCTGGTCGGCGGTCTTGCGCGACAGCAGGCGCATCATCTTGCGGTCGTCGCGCAGCTCCTTGCTCATGCTGCGGTAGAGCTGACCGCGCAGCTCCGGCAACTGCTCGGAGAGGTGGTCGAGCCGGTCGAAGGGGATCTCGCACACGGTGGTAGTCTCGAGCGCGACCACGCTGCCCGGATAGGTCTGCTCGTCGATGCCGTCGAGGCCGACCAGCTCGCTGGGCAGGTAGAAATTGGTGACCTGGTCCTCGCCCGAACCCTCGGTGGTGATCTGCTTGAGGCTACCGGAGCGCACCGCGAAGACGCTGCTGAAGGCGCTGCCCTGGCGGAACAGCGACTCGCCCTTCTTCAGCGGCGAGCGACGCCGGATGATGGCGTCGAACTGCTCCATGTCCTCGAGTTCCAGCGCGAGAGGCAGGCACAACGAACTCAGGCTGCAGTTCTGGCAACGGGTTTCATGCAGCAGCGAACGCCGCTTGCCGAGCGCATTGGCCGCGTTGACCGGCATGCTCCACCTCCTTGATCATCGTCATGGAGGCATTATGGAACATTAATGAAGCAGGTGAAATGCCCCTTGCGACCTTTGGCCGCAATTCGATTAGGTCGGCTCGAGCGATGCCGACCGCTCAGACGATGCGCGAGAACTGCGGGCCGGGCTGCGGCGGCAGCCGGGCGTCGAAGGCCATGGCAATGTGCCGGATCAACAGCCGGCCGATCGGGGTGGCAACGACCCGGTGCCCCTCCACGCTGACCAGGCCATCGCGCTGGAGCGCTTCCAGCCGTGACAGGGCATCGGCCAGGTAGCGGGGGGCCTCGATGCCGAAGGTCTCGCTGAGCTCGTCCAAGTCGAGCGTCATGTCGCACATCAGGCGCTCGATGGCATGCCGCCTGACCCGGTCGTCGAAGGTCAGCCGAAGGCCTCGCGCGGTGGGCAGCTGGCTGCTGTCGAGAGCGGCCTCGTAGGCGGCGAGGCTGGTGTGGTTCTGGGCGTAGACGTCGTCGAGGCAGGAGATGGCCGAGACGCCGAGCCCCACCAGGTCGCACTGGGCATGGCTCGAGTAGCCCTGGAAGTTGCGCTGCAGGGTGCCCTCGCGCTGGGCGAGCGCCAGGCTGTCGCTGGCGCGGGCGAAGTGGTCCATGCCGATATGCACGTAGCCGGCCTCGGTCAGCATGGCGATGGTGGTGCGCAGGATCGCCAGTTTCTCCTCGGGCCCGGGCAGGTCGTCGGCACGAATGCGGCGCTGGGCCGCGAAGCGCTCGGGCAGGTGGGCGTAGTTGAAGATCGACAGGCGCGCCGGCGCCATGGCGATCACCTGCTCCAGGGTGGCGGCGAAGCTGTCGCGGGTCTGCAGCGGCAGGCCGTAGATCAGGTCGATGTTGAGCGAGCGAAAGCCGAGGCGGTCGGCCTCGTCGAGCAGCGCCTCGGTGAGGATGCGCGGCTGGATCCGGTTCACCGCTCGCTGCACCCGGGGGTCGAGGTCCTGGACGCCGAGGCTCAGGCGGTTGAAGCCCAGCGCCTGCAGGTGGCGCAGGGTGAAGACGTCGGCCTCGCGCGGGTCGATCTCGATGGCGTAGTCGCGGTCGCGGGCGCTGGAAAGCCCGAAGCGGGCGTCGAGGCGGTCGATCAGGTCGCTCATCTGGTCGAGGCTGAGGAAGGTCGGCGTGCCGCCGCCCCAGTGCAGCTGGGCCACTTCCCGTCGCGTATCCAGGTGCCGCTTGATCAGCACCATTTCGCGATCCAGCCTCGAGAGGTAGGGCTCCGCCACCCGGGTGGCCTTGGTCGCGATCTTGTGGCAGGCGCAATAGTGGCAGCTCTTGCGGCAGAACGGGATGTGCACGTAGAGCGACAGCGGCCTGCCGTCGGCATTGCTGCGCGCGAGGGCGTCCTGGTAGGCCGGGGTGCCGAAGTCGTCACGCAACGACCGGGCGGTGGGGTACGACGCATAACGTGGCCCATGGCTATCGTAGCGCCGCAACAGGGCCTCGTCCCAGGCGAAAGGATCGGCCATCGCTCGATGCACGGACATCGCGGGAACGGACATGATGGCACTCCGAAAGGCTAACATGGAGACAATGTAGCGGTACGCTGCCCGAGGTGGATTGAGCTGCGTCAAACGAAGTGAAGGTCGTGCATCGTCCGGTCGTTCAGTGGCCCGAGGCGCCGTGCGGCAACAGTGTGGTCAGTTGCCACAGGGCAAAGGCGATGATCGCCAGGGCGGCCAGGGTGCGGGTCGCCGGGTGGCGAATCAGCGTGCCGAGCTGGCGTGCGGCAAGGCCGGTGACCAGCAGCGAGGGCAGGGTGCCGAGGCCGAAGGCCGCCATCAGCGCCGCGCCGCGCAGCGGTTCCGCCATGGCCAGGCTCCAGGCCAGCATCGAGTAGACCAGCCCGCAGGGCAGCCAGCCCCACACCGCACCGAGACCGATGGCCTGGGGAATCTTGACCACCGGCATCAGCCGCTTGCCGACCGGCTCCAGGTGGCGCCACAGGTGCCTGCCCAGCGCTTCCACCCGCAGCAGCCCCTTCCACCAGTTGGCGATGTAGAGCGCCATCAGGATCAGCATCACCGCGGCGAACAGCTGCAGCCCCAGGCGGGCGGCCGGCGTCAGGGCCACCACGGTGCCGAGCGCGGCGGCCGCGGCGCCGGCGATCGTGTAGCTGAGGATACGGCCCAGGTTGTAGCCGAGCAGCAGCCCCGAGAGCCGGGCGGGGCTGCGCATGCTGGGAGGCACGGCGAAGGTCAGCGCGCTCATGATGCCGCCGCACATGCCGATGCAGTGGGCACCGCCGAGCAGGCCGAAGACGAAGGCCGCCAGCAGCGGCGGCAGGCCGAGTCCGGTGGGGTCCATCAGCGCTCCGCCGGGTCGTCGTCACCCTCTGCGGCCGGCTTGCGCTGGGCCTGACGCCGCCGCTCCCGCTCGGCCGGGGGCAGGTCGTTCTCGTCCTCGTCGAACAGGATGCGATGGGCGGGGCCCTCGAGGTCCTCGAACTGGTCGTTCTTGACCGCCCAGAAGAAGGCCCACACGGCCAGTCCGAGCAGGATCAGCGAGAGCGGAATGAGCAGGTAGAGGATGGTCATGCACTCACCAGTCGCGTGTCGGGGCCCGAGGCGGGGCCGGGGCGCAGGCGGAAGCGGTTGAGCCGCAGGGCGTTGCCCACCACCACCAGCGAACTGCCCGACATGCCCAGCGCCGCGACCCAGGGCGGCACGATGCCGATGGCGGCCAGCGGCAGCGCCGAGAAGTTGTAGCACACCGACCAGATCATGTTCTGGCGCATGATGCGCCGGGTGGCCCGGGCGATCTCGATGGCCTCGACGATACGCATCAGGCGCGGGCTGAGCAACACGGCATCGGCGCTGGTGCGGGCCAGGTCGGTGGCGCCGTTCATGGCGATCGACACGTCGGCCCCGGCGAGCACCGGCACGTCGTTGATGCCGTCGCCGATCATGGCCACCTTCTCGCCCGCCGCCTGCCGCTCGCGGATGCGCTCGAGCTTGTCCTCCGGGCTGACCCCGGCGTGCCAGGTATCGATGCCGAGCTGCTCGGCCATGCGGCGCACGGCATCGACGCTGTCGCCCGAAAGCAGTTCCACCCGCATGCCGCGGGCCTGCAGCTCCGCCACGGTTGCCGCGGCATCCTCGCGCAGGCGATCGCGCAGGGCGAACCAGGCGCGCGGCTCGCCCTCCTCGGCGAGCAGCAGCCACTGGCCGTCGCCCGGGGCGGTCAGGGCATGCCCGGGGGCGGCGAAGTCGGCGCGTCCCAGGCGCCAGCGCTGGCCGTCGATCACGCCCTCGACGCCCTGGCCGGTACGGCTGGAACGCTCGCTGGCTACCGGCGTGGCCTCGCGCCAGGGGCGGAAGGCGCGGGCGATGGGATGCTCCGAGTGGGCCTCCAGCGCCGCGCCGATGACCCGGGCCCGCGTCGCCGGGAACCCGCCGAGGGGGCGGGTGTCGACCAGCTGCATCTCGCCGCCGGTCAGGGTCCCGGTCTTGTCGAAGATCACCCGGTCGACCTGGGACAGCGACTCGATGGCGTCGGCGCGGGTGATCAGCACGCCGCGCCGACGCAGCTGGCCGTGGCCGGCGGTGAGCGCCGTGGGCGTGGCCAGCGCCAGGGCGCAGGGACAGGTCACCACCAGCACCGAGAGCATCACCCACAGCATGCGGCTGGGGTCGATGAACCACCAGGCGGTGGTCACGCAGGCGGTCACCAGCAGCAGGCGCAGCACGAACAGGTGCGACATGCGCGCGGCCATCTGGGCCAGGCGCGGACGGCTGGCGAAGGCGCGGTCGGTGAGGTCGACGATGCTCGCCACCCGCGCCTGCTTGCCGGGGTGGGTGACCCGCATCACCAGCGGGCTCTCGATGTTCTGGCTGCCACCGGTGACGCTGTCGCCGATGCGCCGGGTCACCGGCAGGTACTCGCCGGTGAGCATCGACTCGTCGAGGCTCGATTCGCCCTCCTCGATCACGCCGTCGGCGGGGACACCGTGGCCGGGCTTGACCACCACGCGGTCGCCGGCGGCGAGCTCGCTGGCGGGCAGGATGCGTTCCTCGCCGTTCTCCTCCAGGCGCACCGCGGAGAGCGGCAGGGCGCCGGCCAGGGCATTGCCGGTATGCCCGCTGCGTCGCCGCGCGCGGGACTCCACATAGCGGCCGAAGAGCAGGAAGAAGGTGAACATCGTCACCGAATCGAAGTAGACCTCGCCGGTGCCCGAGAGCACGGCGTAGCCGCTGGCCAGGTAGGCGCCCCCGACGGCGATCGAGACCGGCACGTCCATGCCCAGCACGCGGGCGCGCAGGTCGCGTGCGGCATTGCGGAAGAAGGGCATGGCCGAGAAGAACACCACCGGCGTGGCCAGGGCGAACGACAGCCAGTGGAAGAGCGCGTAGAAGTCCTCGCTGATCTCGCCGGGGCCGGCCACGTAGATGGGGATCGAGAACATCATCACCTGCGCCATGCCCACCGCGGCCACGATCAGCCGGCGGATGTTCATGCGCTCCTCGAACTGCAGCCGCTGCTGGGCCGCGTCGGGTTCGTAGGGTTGGGCGCTGTAGCCGATGGCGGCCATCTCGGCGAGGAGGCGCGACAGCTTGAGGCGTGCCGGATCCCAGGCCACCCGCACGCGGTGATGGCTGAGGTTGACGGCACTGGAGGAGACACCCTCCAGGGCGTTGAGGCGATGCTCGATGAGCCAGGCGCAGGCGGCGCAGGTGATGCCGTCGACCGCCAGCGTCGCGTGGACCTCTCCGTCGTCGCCGTCGGCATGCACGAACTGGCGCTGCAGGCCCGGGTCGTCGAACACCGCCCAGGTCTCGGCCTTGACCGCCTGGCGCTCGTCGGGGCGCTCGGGCAGCTCGGTACGGAAGCGGTAGTAGCTGGCGAGCCCGCCGTCGACGATGGCGTGGGCCACCGCCTCGCAGCCGGGACAGCACAGCGGGTGGCGGGTCTCGTCGAGGGTGATCGACCAGGGGGCCTGGGCGGGCACCTGGCTGCCGCAGTGGTAGCAGCTCAGGTCTGGCAGCGCCGGGTCGGCGGTCACGCTCATGTCGTTATGCGTCAAGGGTCGTCACTACGCTCGTGTCAGCCGTGCCGCTCGACGCCCGGCGTGAGGCTGAAGCTCTCCTCGCTGGGAAAGCGTGCCTCGCCGACCAGGCGCCACTCGGGCGATTCGGCGCTGGGTTGCAGTTGCAGGTACCAGCGATGGCGCAGGTTGTCGGGGGCCTGGCCCAGGTAGCGGCCGTCGCGCACGTGCTCCAGCGTCAGGTCCTGGTCGCGGTTGTCCTGGGTGGGGAAGATCAGCCGCAGGTGGAGCCGCTCGGGGCGGTCGTCGCCGTCGAGCTGGACGATGATGTCGCTGGTCAGCGGGTCGATGCGCAGGTCGGCGCCCAGGTTCAGCTCGTTGGCACGCTGCTGCTTGGCCAGCACCATGTTGATGGCGCGGCCGTGCTCGTAGTAATCCTCCTGGACCATGCCGTCGAAGGAGCGCACCGAGAGCACGGCAAAGGTCGAGCTGACGGCGATCGCCGAGAACAGCAGGCCGATCATGAACCACGGCCAGAACTGCTTGTACCAGGGGGAGGGGGAGGTCATGTCGGTCATCTCCGGATGTTGCCGATGAAGCGGGCTTCTCGCTCGAGCGCAATGCGTTCGTCATGCTGCGACTGCAGCAGCAGCTCGATCGGGTGGCTGGGCAGCTCCAGCTCGGCGGGCTCGGCGGTGACCTGCACGGCGAACAGCCGCGAGCTGCCGGCCGGCACCCGCAGTGTGTCGGTGTCGAGCTCGAGGCCGGGCAGGCCGCGAGCGTCGAGTCGGTAGTCGTGGTCCCGGTCGTCGAGGTTGCGCACCGTCAAGGTATAGACATTGCTGATGCGTCCGTCACGCGTCATCTGGTAGAGCTGGCCACGCTCGCGCTCGACCTCGAAGTCGAGCGGCATGCGATCGCCCAGGGCCCAGGCGAACAGGCCGATCATCACCACCAGGGCGGCGAAGTAGCCGAGCAGGCGGGGGCGCAGGATGTGTGACCGTTTACCCTCCAGGGCGTTCTCGGTGGTGTAGCGAATCAGGCCGCGCGGATAGTTCATGCGATCCATCACGCTGTCGCAGGCATCGATGCAGGCGGCGCAGGTGATGCACTCGTACTGCAGCCCGTCGCGGATGTCGATGCCGGTGGGGCAGACCTGCACGCACAGGTCGCAGTCGACGCAGTCGCCATGGCCGGCCTCGCGCGCCTCGGCGTGGCTCAGGTGCTTCTTGCGCGACCCCCTGGGCTCGCCGCGGGCGGCATCGTAGGAGACGATCAGGGTGTCGGCGTCGAACATCACCGACTGGAAGCGCGCGTAGGGGCACATGTAGATGCACACCTGTTCGCGCAGCCAGCCGGCGTTGAGATAGGTGAAGACGAGGAAGAAGCCGACCCAGAAGTAGGACCAGCCGTGGGCCTCGAGGGTGGGCAGCTCGACGACGAGGTCGCGGATCGGCGTGAAGTAGCCGACGAAGGTGACCCCGGTGGCCAGCGCGATGGCCAGCCAGATGACGTGCTTGGCCGCCTTGCGCCAGGCCTTGTCGAGGCTAAGCGGTTCGCGGTCGAGCTTGATGCGGCGGTTGCGCGAGCCCTCCAGGCGATGCTCCACCCAGATGTAGAGAAAGGTCCACACGCTCTGCGGACAGGTATAGCCGCACCAGACGCGTCCGGCGAACACGGTGATGAAGAACAGGCCGAAGGCGCAGATGATCAACAGCCAGGAGAGCAGCATGAACTCCTGGGGATAGAAGGTGGCGGCGAAGATGTGGAACTCGCGCCCGGGCAGGTCGAACCAGATCAGCGGGCGGTCGCCCCAGGTCAGCCAGGGCAGGCCGAAGAAGGCCAGCATCAGCAGCCAGTTCGTCCCCCGGCGTACCCGCTGGAACAGCCCCTTGATCTCGCGCACGTAGATATGCCGCCGCTTGGCGTACATCTCCTGCCGGACCGCCGTCTGGGGCGTAGGGTGGCCCACGGCTTCCGGGGTCACGTCTCGAGTGGGAATCTTGTCGCTCATGTCGGACTCGCGGCGGGCCGTGCTGGCCCGCATGGGGAAGGCAATGAAGAGGGCTTCATTGTATCCGGCGTCCGTGGCGCGGCGGGGCAGTGCGACGGTGGGTCGCACTGCCCGCCCCGGGAGGAGCCGTCAGTCGCGCAGACGCAGGCTGTAGATGTAGGCGGCGACCAGATGGACGCGCTCTTCACCGATGTAGGCCTCCTGGGCCGGCATGTGACCGTTGCGGCCGTTGCGCAGGGTCTGGATCACCGAGTCCTTGACGCTCTGTCCAGGCGCCTGGTAGAGCCAGGTGTCGTTGGTCAGGTCCGGTGCCCCCAGGGCCTGGTTGCCGGTACCGTCCGGGCCATGGCACGCCGCGCACACCGAGCTGAACACCGCCGAACCCTGCTCGGCGCGCTCGGCGTCGTGCTCGAGGCCGGAGAGCGACAGCACGTGGTTGGCCACGTTCTCGATATTCTGCTCGCCGAGCTGTTGCCACGAGGGCATCAGGCCGTTGCGCCCGCGCACCAGGGTGGTCAGGATTTGCTCCGGCTCGCCGCCGTACAGCCAGTCGTCGTCGGTCAGGTCGGGGAAGCCGTAACCGCCCTGGGCGTTGGCCCCGTGGCACACCGCGCAGTTGTTGAGGAAGATCCGCTCGGCCACCTGCATCGCCTCGGCGTCCTCGGCCAGTTCGGGAATCGGCACCTCCTCGTACTGGGAGAAGATCGGCGTGAAGCGCTCCTCCGCCCGGGCGATCTCCTCCTCCCACTGGTTCTCCTGGGTCCAGCCGAGCAGGCCGGCGAAGTTGCCGAGCCCCGGGTAGAGCAGCAGGTAGCCGAGCGAGAACACCACGGTGGCGACATACAGCTGGAACCACCAGCGCGGCAGCGGGTTGTCGTACTCCTCGATCTCGTCGGCGGCGTGGCCGGTGGTTTCCACGTTGCCTTCGGCATCGGGCACCTTGTCGGTCTTGCGGTTGGCGTACAGGATCCAGAAGGCGAAGGCGATGGAGCCCAGCGTTATCAAGATGATCCAGGCGCTCCAGAACCCGGAAAGGGAGTCATCCCATAGATTGCTCATGCGTTTTCGTCTCCCCTGTCTTTACGGGAATCGGCTTCGCCTGCCTGCTCGCGGTGCGAGCCCTGCTGCGAGGCGCTGCGGTCTCGGTTCGATTGTTCGTCTTCATCGGCGAAGGGCAGCTGGGCCGCCTCGTCGAAGTCCGGCTTGCGACGCCGGGAAAAGGCCCACCAGACGATGCCGAGGAAGGCGAGGATCAAGAGCCCGGTGATGATGCCGCGAAAGGTACCGGTATCCATGATCAGCGCGTGCCCTCGAGCACGGTCCCCAGTTGCTGCAGGTAGGCGACCAGGGCCGTGATCTCCTGTTCGCCGCGCACCTCGCGGGTGGCGTTCGCGATGTCCTCGTCGGTGTAGGGCACGCCGAGGCTGCGCAGGACTTCCATCTTGCGCGGGGTGTCCTTGCCGTCGAGGGTGTTCTCGAACAGCCAGGGATACGCCGGCATGATCGACTCGGGCACCACGTCGCGCGGGTTGTACATGTGGGCACGATGCCAGTCGTCGCTGTAGCGGCCGCCGACACGGGCCAGGTCCGGGCCGGTACGCTTGGAGCCCCACAGGAAATTGTGCTCGTAGACCGACTCGCCGGCCACGCTGTAGTGGCCGTAGCGCTCGGTCTCGGCGCGGAACGGCCGCACCATCTGCGAGTGACAGCCCACGCAGCCCTCGCGGCGGTAGATGTCACGCCCCTCCAGCTCGAGAGCGGAGAGGGGGCGCAGGCCGTCGACCGGCTCCGTGGTCTGCTTCTGGAAGAACAGCGGAACGATCTCGGCCAGGCCGCCGAAACTGATCACCACCAGGATCAGCACGGCGAGTAGGCCAACGTTCTTTTCGACGATCTCGTGTTTCATTGGTGTCGGTTTCCCCGGTTACTCAGGCAGACTGCGGAATCGGCTGCTGGCTGACGGCTTCGCTGCGCTTGACGGTCATGAAGACGTTGTATGCCATGATCAGCATGCCAACGACCCAGAACAAGCCGCCGATGAGGCGCACGACATAGCCTGGTCCGCTGGCCTCGACGGCCTCGATGAAGGTGTACATCAGCGTGCCGTCCGGGTTGATGGCGCGCCACATCAGGCCCTGCAGGATGCCGTTGACCCACATCGAGGCGATGTAGAGCACGGTGCCGATGGTGGCCAGCCAGAAGTGCACGGCGATCAGCCCGACCGAGTACATCTCGGTGCGACCGAACAGGCGCGGAATCAGGTGGTACATGGAGCCGATGGTGATCATCGCCACCCAGCCCAGGGCGCCGGCGTGCACGTGGCCGATGGTCCAGTCGGTGTAGTGAGACAGCGCGTTGACCGTCTTCACCGCCATCATCGGACCCTCGAAGGTGGACATGCCGTAGAACGACAGGGCCACGACCAGGAAGCGCAGGGTCGGGTCGGTGCGCAGCTTATGCCAGGCGCCGGAGAGGGTCATCATGCCGTTGATCATGCCGCCCCAGGAGGGGGCCAGCAGGATGATCGACATCACCATGCCCAGCGACTGCGCCCAGTTGGGCAGGGCGGTGTAGTGCAGGTGGTGCGGGCCGGCCCACATGTAGATCATGATCAGGGCCCAGAAGTGGACGATCGACAGGCGGTAGGAGTAGACCGGACGCTCGGCCTGCTTGGGCACGAAGTAGTACATCATGCCGAGGAAGCCGGCGGTCAGGAAGAAGCCCACCGCGTTGTGGCCGTACCACCACTGCACCATGGCGTCGATGGCGCCGGCGTAGATCGAGGTGGAGTACATCCACGACACCGGGATCGCCGCGTTGTTGACGATGTGCAGCACCGCCACGGTCAGGATGAAGGCGGCGAAGAACCAGTTGGCCACGTAGATGTGGGAGGTCTTGCGCCGCTTGATGGTCATCAGGAAGACGATGGCATAGCTGACCCAGACCACCGCGATCAGGATGTTGATCGGCCACTCGAGCTCGGCGTACTCCTTGACGGTGGTGAAGCCCAGCGGCAGGGTGATCACCGCCGACAGGATCACCGCCTGCCAGCCCCAGAAGGTGAAGGCGGCCAGCCGGTCGCAGAACAGCCGCGTCTGGCAGGTGCGCTGCACCACGTAGTAGGAGGTGGCCATCAGCGCCGAGCCGCCGAAGGCGAAGATGACTGCGTTGGTATGCAGCGGGCGCAGGCGGCCGAAGCTCGTCCAAGGCAGGTCGAGGTTGAGTTGCGGCCAGACCAGTTGTGCGGCAAGGATGACACCGAGGAGCATGCCCACGATGCCCCACACCACTGTCATGATCGCGAACTGCCGAACTACCTTGTAGTTGTAGGTCGGATGCTCTAGTGCTGTGCTCATGTCAGGTTCCCGTCGAACGCGAATCGAGAACTCGCGGTGGGCTGGCCACGGCAAGATTCCCGGTTGAGGGTGATGCAGGTTAGAAAGCAGGGCGGATTCTAGCGCAGCCGCCTGACAGACTGAAACAAGGATACGAGCGAAACTCGTATGGGAAATTGACTTGTGTCCAACTTTGCTCGATTAGAGGCGGCAGCCATTGGCTTAATCCCATTGCGCGAACAGGTGTTCACCGGGCGACCCGGGCGCTGGCTCGTCGACGGGCTCGGGCCGTTGGAAGCGCAGGGGGATGGAAGCGCGGGACGCCTGCTGATCGCCCATGGCGCGGGGGCTGGCCAGCATTCGCCCTATATGAGTGAACTGCGTGATGCGCTCGCGGGGCAGGGCGTGCAGACGCTGGCCATCGAGTTCGCCTACATGCAGCGGATGCAGCGCGAAGGCAGGCGAATCCCGCCGCCGCCCGTCGACCGCCTGGTAGAAGAATTGTCCCAGTGGTGCGACATTCTGACTCATCCCCAAGAAGGTACGCCGTGGCTCGGCGGCAAGTCCCTCGGCGGGCGTGTGGCCAGCCTGCTGGCGGCCCGCGAACAGGCCGCCGGCCTGGTGCTGTGCGGCTACCCCTTCCACCCGCCGCGCCGGCCCGACGACCTGCGCCTCGCGCACTGGCCGCGGATCGCCTGCCCCACCCTGGTGGTGCAGGGCAGTCGCGACCCCTTCGGTACCCGCGACGAGGTGGCCCAGTATGAGCTGGCGGTGCGGGGGCGGATACACTGGCTGGAGGATGGCGATCACGACTGGAAACCGCGTCAGCGCTCGGGGCGTACCCAGGCGGAACTGATCGAGGAGGGGGCGGTCGTGATCGCGGCCTTCATGCGGGCGCAGCGAGCGGCGAACGAGCAACCTCACAGATGACGCGGGGTGCGACGCCCTCGTGCCGTCAGGCGCGGCGCGGCGGGCATCCGCCGAGGGCGATAAGCGGCCAAGGGCATTGACAACCAAGCCGATCCCTGTAGAATTCAGCGCCACGTGACCAGGGGTGGTTAGCTCAGCTGGGAGAGCACCAGCCTTACAAGCTGGGGGTCACAGGTTCGAACCCTGTACCACCCACCATCGCGTCAGCGATCCTTGATCACGTAGGAAGCAGCAGCGGACCGGTAGTTCAGTCGGTTAGAATGCCGGCCTGTCACGCCGGAGGTCGCGGGTTCGAGTCCCGTCCGGTCCGCCATCGTTTCCGTCGCTGTGCCATTTGTTGTGGACCGGTAGTTCAGTCGGTTAGAATGCCGGCCTGTCACGCCGGAGGTCGCGGGTTCGAGTCCCGTCCGGTCCGCCATCGTTTCCGTCGCTGTGCCATTTGTTGTGGACCGGTAGTTCAGTCGGTTAGAATGCCGGCCTGTCACGCCGGAGGTCGCGGGTTCGAGTCCCGTCCGGTCCGCCACGATGGCCTGGCACAAGGTCTTGCCGACGTTTGCAAGATCACTTCGCATTTGTCTTCCGATGCGATATCCGTGGGTGATTAGCTCAGTTGGTTAGAGCACCAGCCTCACATGCTGGGGGTCACTGGTTCGAGTCCGGTATCACCCACCACGCGGACCGGTAGTTCAGTCGGTTAGAATGCCGGCCTGTCACGCCGGAGGTCGCGGGTTCGAGTCCCGTCCGGTCCGCCATTCGATTTCAGGCCCCGAGCTTCAGGCTCGGGGCCTTTTCGTATCGTCTATACTCCCTCCGTCTTGCCTTTGCCCGGCATGCATGCGTCGCGGCGTCTCCCGTAGCGAGAGCAAAGCGCACTTCGTCTTTGGGCGAAAGGCGCGCTTTCCCTTTGCGCCTGCCGCCTGGCTATCATACAGTTGTTTGAAATTCCCGGGACTCGACCAAGGAGGAGTTCGGCGTGCGCTATCCTCATCTTTTCCGTCCGCTCGAGGTGGGTCACCTGACGCTGCCCAATCGCGTGCTGATGGGCTCCATGCATACCAACCTCGAGGAGGCGCCGGGCGGCTTCGAGCGCCTGGCCGCCTTCTATGCCGAGCGTGCCCGCCAGGGCGTCGGGCTGATCGTCACCGGCGGCATCGCGCCCAACAAGGAGGGGGCCGTGTTCCAGGGCGCCGCCACATTGGAGCGGGCCGAGCAGGTCGCCGATCATCGCGGTGTGGTCGAGGCGGTGCATGCCGAGGGTGGTCGCATCTGTCTGCAGATCCTGCATGCGGGGCGCTATGCCTACTCTCCCGAACTGGTGGCACCGTCGCCGATCCAGGCGCCGATCAACCCGTTCGTGCCGCGCGAGCTCAGCGATGCCGAGGTGGAGCGCCAGATCGACGACTTCGTGCGCTGCGCCTCCCTGGCTCGCGAGGCCGGCTACGACGGCGTCGAGGTGATGGGCTCCGAGGGTTACCTGATCAATCAGTTCCTGTGCCTGCGCACCAACCAGCGCGACGACCGCTGGGGCGGGCCGCTGGAGCACCGCATGCGCCTTGCGGTCGAGATCGTCTCGCGCATTCGCGCGGCGGTGGGCGACGACTTCCTGATCATCTTCCGCCTGTCGATGATCGACCTGGTGGAGGAGGGCAGCACCTGGCAGGAGGTCGTGACCCTGGGGCGCGCCATCGAGGCCGCCGGGGCGAGCCTGATCAACACCGGCATCGGCTGGCACGAGGCGCGCGTACCCACCATCGTCACCAGCGTGCCGCGAGCGGCCTTCACCGAGGTGACCCGGCGCATGAAGGCCGAACTCAGCATCCCGCTGATCACCACCAACCGCATCAACATGCCCGAGGTGGCGGAGCGGGTGCTTGCCGAAGGGCATGCCGACATGGTCTCCATGGCACGCCCCTTCCTCGCCGATCCGGCCTGGGTGGCCAAGGCGGCGGAAGGGCGCGACGACGAGATCAATACCTGCATCGCCTGCAACCAGGCGTGCCTCGATCACACCTTCCAGGGCAAGCTCACCTCCTGCCTGGTCAACCCCCAGGCGTGCCACGAGACCGAGCTGGTCATCGAACCGGCCGAGACGCCGCGCCAGGTCGCCGTGATCGGTGGCGGCCCGGCGGGCATGGCGGCGGCGCTCACCGCCGCCCGGCGCGGCCACCACGTGGTGCTGTTCGAGCGCACCGGCGAGCTCGGCGGCCAGTTCAACCTGGCACGCAAGATCCCGGGCAAGGAGGAGTTCGACGAGACCCTGCGCTACTTCAAGGTGATGCTCGACAAGCACGGCGTGGCGGTGAGGCTCGGCAGCGAGCCCGACGTGCAGACCCTGCGCGGCTTCGACGCGGTGATCCTGGCCTCCGGCGTGCGTCCGCGCCGCCTCGAGCTGCCGGGTATCGAGCACCCCAAGGTGCTGAGCTATCCCATGGCGATCCGGCACCCCGAGCGGGTCGGCCGGCGCGTCGCCATCATCGGCGCCGGCGGTATCGGCTTCGACGTGGCCGAGCTGCTCACCCACGTGGGCCATCCCTCGCTCGACCGCGAGGCGTGGTGCGCCGAATGGGGCGTGGACCTCGCCGTCTCCGAGCGCGGTGGCCTGCGGCCGCCCGAGCGTCCCGACACGCCGCGCCAGGTCTTCCTGCTGCAGCGCAAGCACTCCAAGCCCGGCAAGGGGCTCGGCAAGTCCACCGGCTGGGTGCACCGGGCGTCGCTGCGCCATCGCGGCGTCGAGGCGCTGGCCGGCTGCGAGTACGTCGGCATCGACGACGAGGGGCTGCACATTCGCCACCACGAGGAGCCGCGCCTGCTCGCGGTCGACAGCGTGGTGATCTGCGCCGGCCAGGACCCGGTGCGCGACCTGCTCGAGCCCCTTCAGGAGGCCGGCGTGGCGGTGCACCTGATCGGCGGCGCCGACGAAGCCGCCGAGCTCGACGCCAAGCGGGCCATCGACCAGGGCACAAGGGTGGCGGCCGGGCTCTAGCGCCAGCGTTGACCGTGAAATCCCCCGGGCAGCTACGCTGAAGGGATCTGCTGCTGGCCGCTTTCCCTTCAGTCGTCCCGCTGGTCGCATGCCCTGCCGGTCGGAGTGCCGTTGTTCACCGGTGCTGGGGGGCTGGCGAGACTGCGGCCGCGCTGGCCCCAGCGCTGCCGACAGCCCTGCCCTCGCTAGGGCGCAGCGCGGCGACGTCGCGCTGCGTCCTAACAACGTTTAATCCCCGGCCGCGCAGCGATCGAACCCTTGTCGCCTCCGGCGTTCTCATGATTATCCTTACCTTGCGTTGATTCTTTGCCACCCACTCTGGCCCGAAGTGTCTAGGCTGATGAGTAACCCACGGCGGCTACTCCGACCGGGTGGCCAACGGGGTAGGCAAACAGGAGGCTTCGATGAGCATCTTCGATCATGTGCAGAACCGCTTCTCTCGTGTCCAGCAGGAGGAAATGAGCCTGCAGGAGTACCTGGAGCTGTGTCGTGAGGACCCCATGGCCTACGCCAGCGCCGCCGAGCGGATGCTGAAGGCCATCGGCGAACCCGAGGTGATCGACACCGCCAAGGATCCGCGGCTCTCCCGTATCTTTTCCAACAAGGTGATTCGTCGCTATCCGGCCTTCTCCGAGTTCTACGGCATGGAGGAGGCGATCGAGCAGATCGTGGCCTACTTTCGGCATGCCGCCCAGGGGCTCGAGGAGCGCAAGCAGATCCTCTACCTGCTGGGCCCGGTGGGGGGCGGCAAGTCGTCGCTGGCCGAACGGCTCAAGCTGCTGATGGAACGGATCCCGTTCTATGCCATCAAGGGCTCGCCGGTCTACGAGTCGCCGCTGGGGCTCTTTTCGCCCGAGGAGGACGGTGAGCTGCTCGAGAAGGAGTACGGTATCCCGCGCCGCTACGTGAAGAGCGTGATGTCGCCCTGGGCGGCCAAGCGACTCAAGGAGTACGGCGGCGACATCTCGCAGTTCAAGGTGGTACGCCTGTACCCCTCCCGGCTCAACCAGATCGCCATCTCCAAGACCGAGCCGGGCGACGAGAACAACCAGGACATCTCCTCGCTGGTGGGCAAGGTCGACATCCGCCAGCTCGAACTCTATTCCCAGGACGACCCGGACGCCTACAGCTTCTCCGGCGGGCTGTGCAAGGCCAACCAGGGCCTGATGGAGTTCATCGAGATGTTCAAGGCGCCGATCAAGGTGCTGCACCCGCTGCTGACCGCGACCCAGGAGGGCAACTACAACCCCACCGAGGGCATGGGGGCGATCCCCTTCGAGGGCATCGTGCTGGCCCACTCCAACGAGAGCGAGTGGCAGGCATTCCGCAACAACCGCAACAACGAGGCGTTCCTCGATCGCGTCTACATTGTCAAGGTGCCCTACTGCCTGCGCGTGACCGAGGAGATCAACATCTACAAGAAGCTGCTCGAGCACTCCTCGCTGGCCGAGGCGCCCTGCGCCCCGGATACCCTGCGCATGCTGGCGCAGTTCTCGGTGCTCTCGCGCCTCAAGGAGCCGGAGAACTCCAGCATCTACTCAAAGATGCGCGTCTACGACGGCGAGAACCTCAAGGACACCGACCCCAAGGCCAAGTCGATCCAGGAGTACCGCGACGCGGCGGGGGTCGACGAGGGCATGGACGGGCTCTCCACCCGCTTCGCCTTCAAGATCCTGTCGAAGGTGTTCAACTTCGACAACCACGAGATCGCCGCCAACCCGGTCCATCTGCTCTACGTGCTGGAGCAGCGCCTCGAGCAGGAGCACCTGCCGAAGGAGACTTTCGAGCGCTACCTGCGCTACATCAAGGAGTTCCTGGCGCCGCGCTACGTCGACTTCATCGGCAAGGAGATCCAGACCGCCTATCTCGAGTCCTACTCCGAGTACGGCCAGAACATCTTCGACCGCTACGTCACCTATGCCGACTTCTGGATCCAGGACCAGGAGTACCGCGACCCCGAGACCGGCGAGCTGTTCAACCGCCAGGCGCTCAACGAGGAACTGGAGAAGATCGAGAAGCCGGCCGGCATCTCCAACCCCAAGGACTTCCGCCACGAAGTGGTCAACTTCGTGCTGCGCGCGCGCGCCCAGAACAACGGCATGAACCCGAGCTGGCAGTCCTACGAGAAGCTGCGCGGGGTGATCGAGCACAAGATGTTCGCCAACACCGAGGAACTGCTGCCGGTGATCTCGTTCAACGCCAAGGCCTCGACCGCGGACCAGAAGAAGCACGAGGACTTCGTGGCGCGCATGAAGGAGCGTGGCTATACCGAGAAGCAGGTGCGGCTGCTCTCGGAGTGGTATCTGCGGGTGCGTAAATCGCAATAAGTGGCGCGAGCCAGGAGGTCAACATGACCTATTTCATCGATCGACGCGCCAACGCCAAGAACAAGAGCGCCGTGAACCGTCAGCGCTTCCTCGATCGCTACCGGACGCACATCAAGCGTTCGGTCGAGGAAGCCGTCAACCGCCGCTCGATCACCGACATGGAGCGCGGCGAGAAGGTCTCGATCCCGACGCGCGACATCTCCGAGCCGGTGTTCCAGCACGGCCCGGGCGGCAAGCGCACCATCGTCAGCCCCGGCAACAAGGAGTTCGTCGAGGGCGATCGCCTGCGCCGCCCCAGCGGCGGCGGCGGCGGGGATGGCGCCGGCGAGGGCGGGGCCTCGAACCAGGGCGAGGGCATGGACGAGTTCGCCTTCAGCCTCACCCGTGAGGAGTTCCTCGACTTCGTCTTCGACGGCCTGGAGCTGCCGCACCTCGAGCGCAAGGCGCTCAAGGACCTGGACGAAGTGAAGCCGGTACGCGCCGGGGTGACCCGCGATGGCGTGCCGGCGCGGATCAACATCGTACGCTCCATGCGCGAGGCCTATGCCCGGCGCATCGCCATGCGCGCGCCCCTGCGCCGCGCGCTGCGCGCTGCACAGGAGGCGCTGGACGAGGAGGAGCGCAAGGACCCGGTGCTGCGCAACCCATCTCGCATCGCCGAACTCAAGGCCGAGATCGAGCGCCTCGAGAAGCGGCTCGAGGCGGTGCCCTTCATCGACACCTATGACCTGCGCTACAACAACCTGATCAACCAGCCGCAACCCTCGAGCAAGGCGGTGATGTTCTGCGTCATGGACGTCTCGGGCTCCATGACCCAGGCCCACAAGGACATCGCCAAGCGTTTCTTCCTGCTGTTGTACCTGTTCCTCGAGCGCAACTACGAGAAGGTCGAGCTGGTCTTCGTGCGCCACCACACCGCGGCCAAGGAGGTCGACGAAGAGGAGTTCTTCTACTCGCGCGAGACCGGCGGCACCATCGTCTCCAGTGCCCTGACCCTGGTCGACGAGATCATCACCCGGCGCTATCCGCCGACCCAGTGGAACCTCTACGTGGCCCAGGCCTCGGACGGCGACAACTGGGACGACGACTCGGTGAATTGCCGCGAACGGCTGATGAAGTCGCTGATGCCGCGCCTGCAGTACTACACCTACGTGGAGATCACCCCCCATGCCCACCAGGCGCTGTGGGAGGAGTACGAGACAGTGGCCGCCGAGTTCCCCGACCGCTTCGCCATGCGCCAGATTGTCGAGGCGGGCGATATCTATCCGGTGTTCCGCGAGCTGTTCAAGCGCCGTGCCGCCCATTGACGCGACGAGGAGGCATCATGACCCGACGCAAGCCGATCGCCACCGGTTCCGACTGGAATTTCGAGATCCTCGAGGCGTACGAGCATGAGCTGGCGAGGCTGGCCGATGAGTACCGGCTGGACACCTATCCCAACCAGATCGAGATCATCACCACCGAGCAGATGATGGACGCCTACGCCAGCGTGGGGATGCCGGTGGGCTACCACCACTGGTCGTTCGGCAAGCAGTTCCTGGCGGTGGAGCAGGCCTATCGGCGCGGCCAGATGGGGCTGGCCTACGAGCTGGTGATCAACTCCGACCCCTGCATCGCCTACCTGATGGAGGAAAACACGCTGATGATGCAGGTGCTGGTGATGGCCCACGCCTGCTACGGCCACAACTCGTTCTTCAAGGGCAACTACCTGTTTCGCACCTGGACCGACGCCAGCTCGATCGTCGACTACCTGGTGTTCGCCCGCCGCTACGTGGCCGAATGCGAGGAGCGCCACGGCGTCACTGCCGTCGAGCAACTGCTCGACGCCTGCCATGCGCTGCAGAACTACGGTGTCGACCGTTACAAACGCCCCTCGCCGATCTCCGCCGAGGAGGAGGTGCGGCGCCAGGCGGAGCGCGAGGAGTATCTTCAGGCCCAGGTCAACACCCTGTGGCGTACCATCCCGGGGCGCCCGCAGTCGGATCTCCTGGCCGGCAGCGCCGACAGCGAGGACGATCCGCTGGGGCTGCATGCGGGGGGACGCTATCCCCCCGAGCCGCAGGAGAACCTGCTCTACTTCCTCGAGAAGAACGCGCCGCTGCTGGCCCCCTGGCAGCGCGAGATCGTGCGCATCGTGCGCAAGCTGGCGCAGTACTTCTATCCCCAGCGCCAGACCCAGGTGATGAACGAGGGGTGGGCCTCGTTCTGGCACTACACGCTGATGAACCGGCTCTACGACGAGGGGCTGGTCGACGAGGGGCTGATGCTGGAGTTCCTGCAGTCGCATACCGCGGTGGTCAGCCAGCCCGGCTTCGACAGCCCCTTCTACAGCGGCATCAATCCCTACGCGCTGGGCTTCGCCATGTTCAGCGACATCAAGCGCATGTGCGAGAACCCCACCGACGAGGACCGCGAGTGGTTCCCCGACACCGCGGGCAGCGACTGGCTCGAGGCGGTGCACTTCGCCATGCGCAACTTCAAGGACGAGTCCTTCATCCAGCAGTTCCTGTCACCCAAGGTGATGCGCGACCTCAAGCTGTTCAGCATCGTCGACGACGATCAGGAGGAGATGCTCGAGGTCACGGCCATCCACGACGAGCGTGGCTATCGCCGGATCCGCGAGGCGCTGGCGCAGCAGTATGCGCTGTCGCTGCGTGAGCCCAACATCCAGGTCTACGAGGCCAACATCCGCGGCAACCGGGCGCTGACCCTGCACCACGTGCAGGACAGCCGACGTCCCATGGGGCGGAGCGTCTATCCGGTGATCCGGCATCTCCATCAGCTCTGGGGCTTTCCCGTGCGGCTGGAGTCGCTCGCCGAGGACGGCTCGGTCGTGCGGCGCTACCAGTGGCCGCTACCCGACGAGGATGGCAAGGAGTAACACGCCGGCGGGGGCTGAGTGAGGCTCACTCCGCGGTGACCCAGGACTGGCACCAGCCGCCGGGCTCGACGCTGTTCTGGGGAAACAGCTGACAGCCTTCGCTGCGGCGTTCGAAGAACATGCAGTTGCGGCAGGTTTCTCCCTCCTCGTAGGCGGGATGGTCGCTGGCCTGCTCGGCCACTTCGACGTAGTTCAAGGCCTGGGCCTGCCGGTTGTCGGGGTCGAGTCTCGGCAGGCTCTGGGCGAAGGCCTGGCGTGACAGAATGCCGATTCCCAGTGGCAGGGCCATCACGCCTATCAGGCTGCTGCGTAGGAACTCACGCCGGCTCGGTTCGGCCGAGGGTCGGCACTTACTGACCATGGATGGTTCTCCTGCTTCGACACGGTCCAATGATACCCGCATCAGGCCAGATTGACGCCAGGATCGGCACCGTGCACCGCTCGCGTAATCAGACCCGACGGGGGGGCAGAAGTTCTTCTGCGACAAGCAGGGAACACTTTTCCTCCCGGGGTCGCAATTGCCGAATGTGTCGCTGTGTTGCCGTTACGTGTCGTGCGGTTTCAGCAGGCCAACGCGCCTGTCGATGGCGCGGTGTCGAGATGGGGTCGCCAACGGCGGTAAACCTGGCTCCGCTGCCCTACATTGGCTAGGGTGGGTTCACACTGCTGCTGCAAGGATGCTGTTATGCCGTGGATCAAGATCCTGCACATCGCCACGCTGCTGTGCTGGTGTGCGGCGCTGCTCTATCTGCCCGCCCTGCTGCTGGCAAGCGCCAGGGCGCGCGGAGGAGAGGCCACCTTCGACGTGCCTGCTCCGGCTCTGCTGCGCTTCTTGTTCACCCATGTCGCCACCCCCTTCGCCTTGCTGGCGATCATGAGCGGCACGCTGCTGTTCCTCGTCGGGCGGTTGACCGGCGGATGGCTGGTGCTGAAGTTGATGGCGGTGAGCGGCATGGTGCTGTGCCATGTGCTGTGCGGCGCCCTGATCGTGCGACTGGAGCGGGAGCAGTTTCGATTCCTGGCACCTGCCAGCGGGCTGCTGGCTGCCACCTCCGCGGCGCTGATGCTCAGCGTGCTGGTGCTGGTGCTGAGCAAGCCATTCGACTGAGGCATGACAAGGAGAGTCACGATGCCGGATCCCATCCAGTCTGCCTCACTTGTCGTCGATCTCGACGCCCACCGCCTTCTCGTAGACCAGCGTGCCGCCAAGGGCGCCGGTGAGGCCGACCAGGGCAGCGGTGAGCAGGGACAGGGCGATGGCCCAGGGCAGCAGCTCGGCGGCGTCCAGGTAACGCCACAGCCAGTTGAGCGAGGCCAGCGACAGCATCATCACCGCCACGATGGCGTGACACCAGCCGAGAAGCTTGCGTCGGATCCGATAGATCGTGACAAGGTCGATCAGGCCCACGGTGCTGGCGATCCAGCCACTCAGTGCGCCGGTACCGGCCAACCACAGGCCTGCCTGCGCCCAGAACGCATCGCCGGTATAGAGATAGGCGGCATCGCTGCCGACCAGCAGCAGCAGGCAGGCGACGGGAAAGTGCACCAGGGTCGGGTGCAGCGGGTGGCCGAAGATGGCAATGCGGCTAGGGATGGTGCGGATCGGTTGGTCGGCCATGTTCGCGTCCTTTGCGATCGGTTCAGGGCTCTCCCTGGCATTCAACGCCCTGGCCGGCATCGGGTCAACCGCCCGGGCCGGCCCCCTCGGTGGAGCCTGTGGCTGCCAGGCCTGCTGGCCGGCTGCAGTGGCGAGATGTCGACCCTCGACGTCGCGGGCGAGGCCGCGCGCTCCCAGTTCTGGATCTGGTGGGCCATGCTGGCGGTGGCCGTGGTCGTTGCGCTCGGCGTGTTTGCGCTGTGGTTCTACACCTTTCGCCGCCGCCAGCCGCCGCCGCGCACGCCGCACGAGGAGCGCCGCATCATGCTGCGCTGGGTGCTGGGTGGCGGCATCGCGCTGCCGGTGGCGAGCATCCTCGTGCTGCTGGTGTTCGCCGCGCCGAGCGGCCGCGGCATGCTGCCGCTACCGGACGACGATGCCGAGCGCATCGAGGTGGTTGGCCACCAGTGGTGGTGGGAGGTACGCTATCCCGGCGAGGAGGGGGAGCGCGACGTGGTCACCGCCAATCGGCTGGTGATGCCGGCCGGCGAGCCCGTCGACTTCCGCATCACCAGTGCCGACGTCATCCACGCCTTCTGGATTCCGCGCCTCGGCGGCAAGCGGGACATGGTGCCCGGGCGTCATAGCACCATTCGCCTCACGGCCGACTCCCCCGGGGTATTCGGCGCGCAGTGCGGCGAGTACTGCGGGGCGCAGCACACCCACATGCTGCTCCATGTCGAGGCACTCGAGCGCGACGACTACGACGCCTGGCTCGAGGAGCGGCGTGCCTCGACCGGCCCGGGCGACGGCGACGACGGGGCCCTCGAAGCCTTCGGCGAGCACTGCGCGTCCTGCCACACGGTGGGGGGATTTCCCGAGGAACTGGTGGTCGATGACCTGGAGCACGGCGTGCGCGGCCCCGATCTCAGCGACATCGGCTCCCGACCCACGCTGGGCGCCGGCGTGCTGCCCATGGAAGAGGGCGCCATCGCCTACTGGCTCGAGCATCACCAGACGCTCAAGCCCGGCAACCGGATGCCGCCCCATGACCATATCGATACCGAGACGCTGCAGGCGATCGGTGCCTGGCTGGAGACGCTGCAACCATGAGCGATGACAAGGACGCTACGCTGACTCCCGATATTCGCCACCTCCATCGCGGCATGGCCGAGGTCTGGGCCAACCCACGCGGCCTCGGCGCCCTGACCGTGGTCAACCACACCAGCGTCGGCCTGCGCTTCATGGTCACCGGGGCGGTCTTCTTCCTGATCGGCGGGCTGCTGGCGATGCTGATCCGTACCCAGCTCGCCTTCCCCGACAACGACTTCATGTCGAACGAGATCTACAACCAGGTCTTCACCATGCACGGCACGGTGATGATGTTCCTGTTCGCCATCCCCATTCTCGAAGGGGTGGCGATCTACATGATCCCCAAGATGATCGGTGCCCGCGACCTGGTCTGCCCGCGGCTCTCCGCCTTCGGCTACTTCTGCTACCTGTTCGGTGGCATCATCCTGGTCTCGAGCCTGCTGTTCGAGATGGCCCCGTCCAGCGGCTGGTTCATGTACACCCCGCTCAGCAGTGGCGATTATTCGCCCGGGCGCGGCTCGGACTTCTGGCTGCTCGGGATCACCTTCGTCGAGATCTCGGCGCTCTCCGCCGGGGTGGAGCTGGTGGTGTCGATCCTGCGCACGCGCACCGAGGGCATGGCGCTGCACAAGATGCCGCTGTTCGCCTGGTACATCCTGGCCATGGCGCTGATGATCGTGGTCGGCTTCCCGCCGCTGATCCTCGGCAGCATCCTGCTCGAGCTGGAACGCGCCACCGGCATGCCGTTCTTCGAGGTGGCCGGTGGCGGCGACCCGGTGCTGTGGGCCCACCTGTTCTGGCTGTTCGGCCATCCGGAGGTCTACATCATCTTCCTGCCGGGGGCGGGCATCGTCTCGACCCTGATCCCGGTCTTCGCCCGCCGCCCCATCGTCGGCTACGGCTGGGTGGTGGCGGCCATCGTCATCATGGGCTTCGTCAGCTTCGGCCTGTGGGTGCACCACATGTTCACCCTGGGAATCCCGCAGCTGGCGCTGGCGTTCTTCTCGGCGTCGAGCATGCTGGTGGCGATTCCCACCGGCATCCAGATCTTCGTCTGGCTCTCCACGCTGTGGCTGGGGCGACCGGTGATGGCGTTGCCGATGCTATGGGTCGCCGGCTTCCTGGTGATCTTCGTGCTGGGCGGGCTGACCGGGGTGATGCTGGCCCTGGTGCCGTTCAACTGGCAGGTCCACGACACGCACTTCGTGGTTGCCCACATGCACTACGTGCTGGTGGGCGGCATGCTGTTTCCGCTGATCGCCGGGCTCTACTACTGGCTGCCGCTGATTTCCGGGCGGATGCCCTCCGAGCGGCTGGGCAGGTGGAGCTTCTGGCTGATCTTCCTCGGCTTCAACACCACCTTCCTGGTGATGCACTGGACCGGGCTGCTGGGCATGCGGCGGCGGGTGTTCACCTACGACTCGGCCATGGGCTGGGACCTCTACAACCTGATCTCGTCGGTCGGCGGTTTCATGATGTCCGCCGGCGTGGCGCTGCTGATCCTCGACGTGGCGCTGCATTTTCGCTTCGGCAGGAAGGCGCCGCAGAATCCCTGGAACGCCGATGGCCTGGAGTGGGCCATGCCCAAGCCGCCGACGCCTTACAACTTCGTCAGCCTGCCGCGGCTCGAGACACGCCACCCGCTGTGGGACGACCCGGCGTTGCCGCGCACCATCGACGAGGGGCGCCACGGCCTCAACACCATCGATCACGGCCGGCGCGAGACCTGGGGCAGCGACGCCCTGACCGGCAAGCCGCGTGAAGTGGTGCACCTGCCCACCAACTCCTGGTGGCCCTTCTTCGCCGCCCTGGCCCTGGCGGTGGTCTGCCTCTGCCTGCTGGCCAGGCTCTATCCGCTGGCGGGCGTGGCCACGCTGGTGGCCGCCGTCTTGCTGCTGCGCTGGTCGTGGGAGAACGGCGCTCACCCCAGGGCCGCGCCCGACCCCACGGTGGCGCCCGGCCAGCCGCCGCTGCACTCGCGCACCCTGAACGGTCCCGGGGTGTGGGCCATGTCGGTCTCGCACCTGGCCAACGGCTCGCTCTATCTCTCGCTACTGTTCGGCTGGTTCTACCTGTGGACCGTGGCGCCCGAGTGGCGGATGCCGGAAACGTCGCCGCTCTCCCTGCCGCTGCTGGCGGCGGCCGGCATCGCCCTCACGCTGGGCACCGCCTGGCTGGCCGGGCTGGTGCGCCGTCTGGATCGGCGCAACGATACGGGCCTGGCTGGCGGGCTCTACCTGGTCGCCGGGCTCGGCGGGCTGCAGTCGGCCCTGCTCGGCCTGGCGATCTGGCAGGCACCGCTGGCCCCGACCGAAACCGCCCACGACGCCACGCTGCTGGTGGCGCTGGTCTATGTGCTGATCCATGCGCTGCTGGGCGGGCTGCTGTGCCTGCTGCAGGGGCTGCGGGTGGGATATGGTTACGTGGGGGCCGAGGCCCCCATGGAGCCGGTGGTGGTGCTGCGCCTGTGGTACTACAACCTGGTCGTCTACTGGACCCTGCTGGTATCCGTCTGGCTGCTGCCGACCCTGCTGGGAGGGACCTCATGAAACGCCTGTTGCGCCTGACCCATCCCATTCACGTGGTCAGCGGCCTGGTCATCTGGGGGCTCTGGTTCGTGGCGATCTACGCCGGTCTTTCGGTGGCCTGCTCGGTGGCGCCCCCCGAGTCCGAGCGCGACATGCTGACCGGCATCAATGTCGGTGTCGGGTTGGCCACGCTCGCGACCACCGCGCTGCTGCTGTGGCTGAGCTGGGCCAGCGTGGCGGCAGGGCGCAAGGCGACGTTGCGGCGCGAGTGCTATTTTGCCTACCTGTCGGCCGGGGTCTTCCTGTTCTCGGCGGGCGGTACGCTGTTCGTCGGCTACCCGATCGTGTTTCTGCCGCCCTGCCTGTAGCGCCAGCCGGGCGCCTTGTTCAGCCACCGTGGCTGGCCTGCTATACTCGCGCCAGCGCGGCCATGCCAAGCCGCCCGATTGTCCAACGGGGAGGGTGCCCGATGCAGAATGCCGTGATCCTGATCAATACCGACAAGGGCCAGGTCAAGGCGGTAGCCGAGCGGCTCGCCGACGTCGAGGGGATCAGCGAGGTCTATTCCACCTGCGGTCGCTACGACCTGGTGGCCATCGCCCGCACGCGCGACTTCGAGAGCCTGGCCGAGCTGGTCACCGAGCGGCTCAACGCGGTCGAGGGCATCCGCGACACCGAGACCCTCAATGCCATGCAGGTGCATTCCCGCCACGACCTCGAGACCATGTTCTCGCTGGGCTGGTAAGCTCCGCTCCGCCTGTTCGCTTCATCCTGCCGCCGGTCGCCTCGAGCGGCCGGCGCGCTTCTGCCGGGAACCGATTGAATGGCCACAGCCCGCACCAGGCCGAGGCGCCGTGCCTCGCCGCCGCGCTGGCGCTCCCGCGTGCGGCAGTTCGGCATCACGCTCGTCTTCGTGGTGGTCGGCAGCGGCCTGTGGTACACCCAGGAGCAAGGCTACCGCGACCAGCTGAGCTGGATGGGGGTGCCGACCTGGGAGCGCCCGACCCCCCTCAGCGTACACCGCGTGCTGCGCAACGACGGCTTTCTGGTCGGCTGGTCCGACGTTCGCGTCAACCCGCTGTGGGTCAGCTACCTGCTGCACGAGGTGGAGGACCCGCGCGTCGGCCCCCGGCCCGAGTTTCGCCGGGATTGGCGCACCCTGTGGCCGGTTGCGGCCGGTAGCTATGCCCGCAGCGGTTACGATCGCGGCCACCTGGCGCCCAACTACGCCATCGCCACGGTGCATGGACGCGAGGCCCAGCGGCAGTCGTTCCTGATGAGCAACGTCTCGCCTCAGCGTCCCGATCTCAACCGCCGGCTCTGGCAGCGCCTGGAGGAGGTGGTGATCGACCACTTCGTAGCGCGCTTCGGCGTGGTGCAGGTGATCACCGGCCCGATCTTTGCCGAGGACTTCCTCGCCAACGTGACTCGCCGAGTGGGGCTGGTCGAGGTGCCGGAGGCGTTCTACAAGATCGTCGTGGTGCCGGCCGAGACGCCCAGGGCGCTGGCCTTCATCATGCCCCAGGAGGTGCGCGGCGACGAGCCGCTGGACGACTTCCTGGTGAGCATCGACGAGGTCGAGGCGCGCACCGGGCTGGACTTCTTCCCGCGCCTGCCCGAGCGGGTCGCCGAAACGCTGGAAGGGGAGGTGGTGGCCGAGGGGTGGGCCTTGGAAGAGGTGGCGCGCCTGCCCGCCCGTTACTGATCAAGCCAACTGTCCTGCTGCGCTCCGGCGAGAAGCTGCCCTTCTTCGCTCGCGACGGTAATGGCCAGGCTTGATTCGGGCACAAAAAAACCGCGATTGGTCGCGGTTCTTTTCATTCATCAATTCGCTCTGGCGATGTGCCAGCCTGCATGACGCGGTGTGCTCGTAAGAGCAGTGGTGCCCAGGAGAGGACTTGAACCTCCACGTCCGTAAGGACACTAGCACCTGAAGCTAGCGCGTCTACCAATTCCGCCACCTGGGCGCATCATGCTGTGGTCGTCTCTGCCGTCGTGTTCGCGATCCCGGGGATGGTGCCCAGGAGAGGACTTGAACCTCCACGTCCGTAAGGACACTAGCACCTGAAGCTAGCGCGTCTACCAATTCCGCCACCTGGGCGAACACGAGCGATTCGAGCTGGCAAAGAGCGGGGCGCCTGGCCCGACCATCGATCCGCAGGAAACGATGGTGCCCAGAAGAGGACTTGAACCTCCACGTCCGTAAGGACACTAGCACCTGAAGCTAGCGCGTCTACCAATTCCGCCATCTGGGCAGGCGACGCGTATCTTACCCAATTCATGGCCCAATGCAAGAGCGGCGGAGGAAATTTCGCCTGGTCGTGGAGCGGCCATGGAAGGCGCCGGGAGCAGCCGGGCGGCGGCTCGCGGGGAAATCCTGCCTCGGGATCGTGCCGACATGGTTGGGCCGGACAGGCACCGGCGCTATACTGCGGGCATGACAAACGACTCCATTAGTAACACCCTACGCACGCGGCCTCTCTCCCGCGCCCTCCCCGGAACGCTGCTCCCGTTGCCAAGGATGCCCCACGCATGACCCATTGGACGCTCAGCGACGACCCCCATGCCAGCCGCGAGGCCCACAAGTACGACAAGCCGGCGCCCAGCCGCGAGTATCTGCTGGCGCGCCTGGAAGAGTACGGCAAGCCGATCACCCACGAGAAGATGAGCCGCATGCTGGGCCTCGAGGACGAGGAGCTCCAGGAGGCGGTGCGCCGCCGCCTGGCGGCCATGGAGCGCGACGGCCAGGTGCTGCGCAACCGTGCCGGGGCCTATGCCCTGATCGACAAGCTCGATCTGATCAAGGGCAAGGTGCTGGGCCATCGCGACGGCTTCGGCTTCATCCTGCGCGACGACGGCAAGAAGCCCGACCTGGTGCTGCCGCCGCGGCAGATGCGCCGGGTCTTCCATGGCGACTACGTGCTGGTGCGCATCAGCGGGCGCGACCGCCGCGGCCGCGACGAGGCCACCATCGCCGAGGTGCTGGCGCGCAACACCCAGACCATCGTCGGTGTCTTCCGCGAGAACACCTCCGAGTTCGGCGTGCTGATCCCCGAGAACCCGCGCATCACCCAGGAGGTCATCATCCCGCATAGCGCCTGCGGCGGGGCCCGCGACGGCCAGGTGGTCTCGGCCAGGATCGTGCAGCAGCCCGATACCCGGGTGCAGCCGGTGGGCGAGGTGGTCGAGGTGCTCGGTGAGCGCATGGATCCGGGCATGGAGATCGACATCGCCATCCGCAGCTACGAGATCCCGGCCGAGTTCCCCCCCGAGGTGCATGACCAGATCGCCGAGATGTCGGCCGAGGTGGCTGAGCAGGACAAGCAGCACCGTATCGATCTGCGCCATATCCCGCTGGTCACCATCGACGACGAGACGGCCAAGGACTTCGACGACGCCGTATGCGCCTGGAAGACAAAGTCCGGCAGCTGGAAGCTGCTCGTCGCCATCGCCGACGTCTCGCACTACGTGCGCCCGGGCACGCCCCTCGACGAGGAGGCGATCCGCCGCGGCAACTCGGTCTACTTCCCCGGGCAGGTGGTGCCGATGCTGCCCGAGCTGCTCTCCAATGGCCTGTGCTCGCTCAACCCTCACGTCGACCGGCTGGCCCTGGTCTGCGAGATGAATATCTCCAAGAGCGGGGCAATCAGCCGTTACCACTTCTACGAAGCGGTGTTCCAGTCGCATGCGCGACTGACCTACAACAAGGTGGCGGCGATCCTCGACGAAGACAATGCCGAGGCGGATGCCTTGCGCGAGGAGTACCGCGACCTGGTGAAGCCGCTCAAGGGGTTGCACGAGCTCTACCGGGTGCTGCGCCAGGCCCGCGAGGAGCGCGGCGCCATCGACTTCGAGACCACCGAGACGGCGATCGTCTTCAACGAGGAGCGCAAGATCGAGAAGATCGTGCCGCGCAAGCGCAACGATGCGCACAAGATTATCGAGGAGTGCATGCTGGCGGCCAACGTCGCCACCGCCCGCTTCCTCGACAAGCACGACCTGCCAGCGCTGTATCGCATCCACGAGCGGCCCTCGCCGGAGCGGCTCGACAAGTTGCGCCTGTTCCTCAACGAGCTGGGACTCTCGGTGGGCGGTGGCGACGAACCCACGCCGCAGGACTACCAGGCATTGGCCGAGGCGATTCGGGGTCGCCCGGATGCCGACGTGATCCAGACCGTGATGTTGCGCTCGATGAGCCAGGCGGTCTATTCGCCGCAGAACGAGGGGCACTTCGGCCTGGCTTATCCGGCCTACGCCCACTTCACCTCGCCGATTCGCCGCTACCCCGACCTGCTGGTGCATCGCGCCATCCGTTCCGTGATTCGCGGGCCACGCCAGACCAACACCGTGCTGCGTGCCGAAGGGGCCAAGGTCGATCCGCCGAGCAAGTGGTGCCCCTACACCTTCGAGCAGATGCTCGAGCTCGGCGAGCACTGCTCGATGACCGAGCGCCGCGCCGACGACGCTACCCGCGATGTCGAGGACTGGCTCAAGTGCGAGTTCATGTCCGACAAGCTCGGCGAAGTCTATGAGGGCACCATCGCCTCGGTGACCCAGTTCGGTATCTTCGTGCGCCTCGATGAGGTCTACGTCGAAGGCCTGGTGCACGTCACCTCGTTGCCCTCCGACTACTACCACTACGAGCCCGAGAAGCATCGTCTCAAGGGCGAGCGTACCGGCATGAGCTACCGCCTGGGCGACGGCGTCACGGTGCAGGTGGCGCGCGTGGACCTGAACGATCGCAAGATCGACTTTGCCCTGGAGGACGACAAGCCACGGCCCAGGCGCGAGCCGCGCAAGCGGCGCGGGGCGGGCGAGGCGACCTTCACACCCAAGCCCGATGCCGGCAAGGGCCCGGCCGAGGACAAGGGTGGCAAGGGCAGGGGCGCCAAGCGCCGCCGAGGCCCGCGCAAGCCGAGGGCGCGCGGCTGATGGTGCAAGCACGCAAAGGGCCGAAGCGCGATGGCGGAAGGAAGCGAGCGGCCCGTCACGCCTCCAGCCCACCGGGAGCGCCGGGCGGTCTCGATGCGGTGTTCGGCGTGCATGCGGTGCGGGCCTTGCTGTCCCGTGGTGAAGTGCCCAGGGCGCTGTGGGTCCAGGAGGGCGAGGCGCAGCAGCGCCTGGCCGAGCTGGTCGACGCCGCGCGACAGGGCGGCGCGCGTGTCGAGGCGCAGCCGCGCGAGGAGCTGGACCGCCTGGCCCAGGGGGCCGCTCACCAGGGCATTGTCGCCTTCGCCGCGCCGCTCGCCTTCGAGAACGAGGCGGCGCTGTGGTTCAAGCTCGAGGCCTGGCCTCACGAGGCTCCGCCGCTGCTGCTGGTGCTCGATGGCGTGACCGACGTGCACAACTTCGGCGCCTGCCTGCGCAGCGCCGATGCCGCCGGCGTGCACGGCGTGATCGTGCCCAAGGACAAGTCCGCCCCGCTCAACGCCACGGTGCGCAAGGTGGCCTGCGGCGCCGCCGAGAGCGTTCCGGTCTACCAGGTGACCAACCTGGCTCGGGCCCTGGCCCGGCTCAAGGCGTGCGGCGTGTGGATCACCGGCACCGCCGGCGAGGCCGAGACGCTGCTCTTCGATGCCGACTTCGGCGGCGCCACGGCGCTGGTGATGGGCGCCGAGGGCAAGGGCATGCGCCGCCTGACCCGCGAGGCCTGCGACGGCCTGGTCAAGCTGCCGATGGCCGGCAGCGTCACGAGCCTCAATGTCTCGGTGGCCACCGGCATCTGCCTGTTCGAGGCGGTGCGCCAGCGCCGGGAGGGGGTCACGTGCCCCGGCGATCTTGCAAGTGGCGCCGCGGATCACTAGAATGCAGGCGCCCGTTCCTGCGTGAGCGGGCGTTGCTATTTCGACTATCACCTCCTTGCTTCCCTTGAGTGCCGGTTCCGAAGGAACAGGTTTCACGCGGAAGCTGCCAACCCGAAAGGAGACCCCATGCGTCATTACGAGATCGTGTTCATGGTCCACCCGGACCAGAGCGAACAAGTGCCGTCCATGGTCGAGCGTTACTCCAGCATCGTCACCGAGAGCGGTGGCACCGTGCATCGCCTGGAGGACTGGGGCCGTCGTCACCTGGCCTACCCGATCAACAAGATCCACAAGGCTCACTACGTGCTGATGAACGTCGAGTGCAGCGGCGAGACCCTCGACGAGATCGAGAACATCTTCCGCTTCAACGACGCCATCATTCGCAGCCTGGTGGTGCGCTGCAAGGAAGCCATCACCGAAGCTTCGCCGATGATGAAGCCGGCAGACGACAAGCGGGCGCGTCGCGAAGAGCGGCCGCGCACCGAAGAAACTGCCGAAGCCAACTGATCGCACGTACCGAGGAGTCTTTTCATGGCACGCTTTTTCCGCCGTCGCAAGTTCTGCCGTTTCACCGCTGAAGGCGTGAAGCAGATCGACTACAAGGATCTGGACACGCTCAAGGCCTACATCACCGAGACCGGCAAGATCGTCCCCAGCCGCATCACCGGTACCAAGGCCCGTTACCAGCGTCAGCTGGCTACCGCCATCAAGCGTGCGCGCTACCTGGCCCTGCTGCCCTATACCGACAGCCACCAGTAAGCCGCGACTCGATGTTGCCGATTGCCCGATGGCTGATGCGCGGCACGCCGTACGCCGCAGGCGGGGCGGCACTGGCAGCGATCGTGCCCTGGCTGTTCTGGCTGGGCGGCGCCATCGTTGCCCTGGTCACGCTGCGGCGCGGCCTGTCGCCGGCACTGCCGGTGCTGGTGGCGGCCGCCATCCCCACCGGCTGGTGGTGGACCCAGGGCGACGCCATTCCGCTGGCCAGCGTGCTGCTGGTCACGCTGATGGCGGTGGTGCTGCGCTCCCGCATGCGCTGGAGCGAGGCGCTGATCGTCGGCACCCTGGCCACGGCGGCGATGGTCCAGTTGGGCATCTTCGTGCCGCCGGGCGGTACCGAGGCGCTGCTGGAGCAGCTGCGCCAGGGGTCGGCCGATATCGACGGCATGCTGAGCGAACTGGCGCGGCAGGGCGTCGACACCGAGGAGCTGGCGACCCTGCTGATCGGGGGCATCACCGGCCTGGTCGTGCTGATTGCCGCCATCGGCTGCCTGGCGCTGGCACGGGCCTGGCAGGCGGGGCTGTACAACCCCGGCGGCTTTCGCCAGGAGTTCCATGCGCTGCGCCTGGCGCCGCGCGAACTCGGTCTGCTGGTGCTGCTCGGCGTGGTGGGCATGGTGCTGGACCTGCCGTCGCTCTCCATGCTGGTCTGGATACCGCTGCTGGTGGCCGGCATTGCGCTGGTGCACGGCTTCATCGGGATGAAGGGTATGAACGGGCTGTGGCTGATCGCCTTCTACGTATTGCTGATCACCACCTGGCCCATGATTCTGATAGTGCTGCTGGTGGCCTTCGTCGACGTGTTCGTGGATTTCCGCGGCCGTCTGGCCCCTCGCAGCGACTGACAAGAGGTTAACGAGATGGAAGTCATTCTGCTCGACAACATTGGCAAGCTGGGCGGCCTGGGTGACAAGGTGTCCGTCAAGCCCGGCTATGGACGTAACTACCTGGTGCCCTACGGCCTGGCCGTGCCGGCCACCAAGGACAACGTGGAAGCCTTCGAGGCGCAGCGCGCCGAGCTCGAGGCCCAGGCCGCCGAGCGCAAGGCGATCGCCGAATCCCGCGCCGCCCAGCTCGCCGAGATCGAGCTGTCGCTGGTGGCCAAGGCCGGTGACGAAGGCAAGCTGTTCGGCTCCATCGGCCCGCGCGACCTGGCCGAGGCGCTGGGGCAGGCCGGCATCGAGGTCGCCAAGAGCGAAGTTCGCATGCCCGAAGGCCCGATCCGCCAGACCGGCGAGTACGACATCGACCTGCACCTGCACGCCGACGTCGACGCCACCGTTCGCGTGGTCGTGGTCGCCGAGTAAGCCACGCGGCTGACGCTTGCGCGACGCCAGGGGGCGCGGGGGGTTACTCCCGCGCCCCTTGCTTGTGTCTGGGCCAGGGAACGGCCTTAGACATTGGTAGTAATATTACGGTTTGTCTTTGCGTCGCGACTCTTAAACGATTAAGTTTTGCCTGACCTGGGTGCGCTGCGCTTCAGGCCAGGGCAGCAGGGCCGAAAGGCATCATCGCGATGCTGATCTGAAACGATACAGTGCCGTGTTTCGCCCCGTCTTTCTTGTGCAAACAAACAACCTACAAACATAAAAGGAACCACTGCGATGAAGACCGCCTTGCTACGAACCCCGCTCGTCGCTGCCGTGGCCGTGGCCAGTTTCGGCATGATGGGGCACGCCGTCGCCGATACCGCCGACCTGGAGCAGCGTCTGCTGGAGCTCGAGAATCGCATCGCCGCTGCCGAACAGCGAGCGAGCGACGCGGAGCAGCGCGCCGAACTGGCCGAGGCCCAGGCCGAGGGACGTCTTTCCGAGGACGAGGTGGAGGAGCGCCTGGCCAAGGTCGAGCGCCAGGCCAGCGGCGAGGAGGGCTTCTCGTTCAATGTCTATGCACGCTCGGGGCTGCTGCTGGGCGAGGATCGCAAGAGCATCGAGGGCGGGCCCTACGTGACGCCGGTCGGGGGGCTGGGCGGCGCCGTGGGCCGGCTGGGCAACGAGCCCGACACCTACGCCGAGACGATCCTCAACTACCGCATGCGCTTCGACAATGGCGCCAAGGCCAAGTACACCACCATGCTGGCCGACGGGGTGAGCACCAGCAACGACTGGACCGCCGACGAATCCAATCTCAACGTGCGCCAGGTCTACGCCGAATTCAGCGACCTGCCGAGCTTCACCGGGGCCTTCGAGGACGCCTCGATCTGGGCCGGCAAGCGCTTCGACCGCGACAACTTCGACATCCACTGGCTCGACAGCGACTTCATCTTCCTCTCCGGTACCGGCGCCGGTATCTACGACATGCAGCTGGCCGACAACTGGCGCTCCAACTTCTCTCTCTACGGGCGCAGCTTCAGCGACTTCCCGGTACGGCCCGAGTATCCGGGTGACGAGGGCAGCACCGACAGCCTGATCCTCACCTCCAACAACTACTTCGGCAACTGGCAGTGGATGGTCAACGGCCTGTCGGCCGCCGACAACGACGAGCGCGACATCGGCGAGGGGCAGACCGCCGCCGACAGCGGTTTCCACACCATGGTGGCCTACCACGGCGACAGCTTCTTCGGCCTGGGCGAGGGTAACTACAAGGTGGCGCTGCTGCACGGCCAGGGCCTCGGCGCCCAGGTCAAGGGGCTCGGCAGCGACGGCGATCTCACCGACGACGCCAATGCCACTCGCCTCGGCATCTACGGCACCACCTACGTGGCGCCGAAGTGGCGCGTGGCGCCGGCGATTCTCGCCGAGACCAGCGAGGACCGCTACGTGGAGGGCGACCAGTACGACTGGGCGACCCTCAACGTGCGCCTGGCCAACGAGCTGACCGAGAATTTCGAAATGCAGTACGAGGCCAGCTACCAGTGGATGGACCTCGACTCCCGCGGCCACAACGGCAACGGCGCCGCCGAGGGCGACTACACCAAGTTCACCATCGCGCCGACCTTCAAGCCCCAGGTGGGCGGCTTCTGGCAACGCCCGGAGATTCGCCTGTTCGCTTCCTGGAGCGATTGGGACGAGGAGCTCAACGACTACAACGGAGATGACGCCTTCGGCAGCGAGGGCTTCACCGGCGGCCAGTGGAGCTTCGGCGTGCAGACCGAGGTCTGGTTCTAGGTCCCATCGCGGCCCGCTGAGCCGGGCCGTGCTCGCGTGCTGTTTCGACTCCTTCCGCGACCGCTGCCGGTCGCGGTTTTTGTCGTTTCGAAAGGTGGGGCCGTCCCCGGCCATCGGGTAGAATGGCACGGCCCGTCCCGATGAAGGTTGCCGCGCCATGAACGACACGCTCGAGCTCGATCAGGAAACCGCCGCGCTCAAGGTGCCACCGCACTCGCTCGAAGCCGAGCAGTCGGTGCTGGGTGGCCTGATGCTCGACAATCAGGCCTGGGACAACGTGGCCGACCGGCTGGTGGCGGACGACTTCTATCGCTACGAGCATCGCCTGATCTTCAATTCCATGATCGGTCTTGCCGAGGCGGCCAGGCCGCTCGACGTGGTCACGCTCTCCGAGGCGCTGGAGGGGCGCGACCAGCTCGACACCGTCGGCGGGCTCGCCTACCTGGCCGAGCTGGCGCGCAATACGCCCTCGGCGAGCAACATCCGCGCCTACGCCGACATCGTTCGCGAACGTGCCACGCTGCGCAAGCTGATCCGCGCCGCCAACCAGATCGCCGACGGGGCGTTCAGCCCGCAGGGACGGCCGGCCGACGAGCTGCTCGACGAGGCCGAGCGGCTGGTGTTCCAGATCAGCGAGGAGCGCCCCAAGTCGGGCGGTCCCATCGGCATGAGCGAGCTGCTGGCCAAGGCGGTCGACCGCATCGACGAGCTGTTCAACATGAAGGGCGAGATGACCGGACTCTCGACCGGCTTCCGCGATCTCGACGAGATGACCTCGGGGCTGCAGCCCTCGGACCTGGTGATCATCGCGGGGCGCCCCTCCATGGGCAAGACCACCTTCGCCATGAACGTGGTGGAGCATGCGGTGATCTCGAGCGACAAGCCGGTCATGGTGTTCTCCATGGAGATGCCGGCGGATTCGCTGATGCTGCGCATGCTGTCGTCGCTGGGGCGTATCGACCAGACCCGGGTGCGTACCGGCCAGCTGGAGGACGAGGACTGGCCGCGGCTGACCTCGGCGGTGAACCTGCTCAAGGACAAGCAGCTGTTCATCGACGACACCGCGGCACTGTCGCCCAACGAGATGCGCTCGCGGATGCGCCGCCTGGTGCGCGAGCACGGCAACCTGGCGCTGGTGATGATCGACTACCTGCAGCTGATGCAGATACCCGGCTTCTCCGAGAACCGCACCGGCGAGATCTCCGAGATCTCGCGCTCGCTCAAGGGCCTGGCCAAGGAGTTCGGCTGCCCGGTGATCGCGCTCTCCCAGCTCAACCGCTCGCTGGAGCAGCGCCCCAACAAGCGCCCGGTGATGTCTGACCTGCGCGAATCGGGGGCCATCGAGCAGGATGCCGACGTGATCGCCTTCGTCTACCGCGACGAGGTCTACAACCCCGACAACCCCGACAACCAGGGCCTGGCCGAGCTGATCATCGGCAAGCAGCGTAACGGCCCCATCGGCACGGTGCACATGGCCTTCATCGGCAAGTACACCCGCTTCGAGGACCTGGCGCCGGACAGCTACGGCGAGGCATTCGGTGAGTGACCCGGGGCGCGCTTGAGCCTCGCGTCCGGCCCCGTATAATGCCGAGCCCCCGACAGTCGATTTCGAGGAGTGACCATGGCAGGCGGATTTCGGCGCGGCAAGCGCCAGCGCACCCCCAAACTGGAAGCGCGCGGCGAACTCCAGTCGCTGGAGCGTGAGGGACCCTTCAAGGAGTGGCTGGGCATGCCCGACCTCTACCGCTTCCATCTGGTCGTCGACGGCGAGGCCTACAGCTACCAGACCGAGGACGCCGAACTGGCCGTGGCCGTGGGCGACCGCGTGGTGTTCCGCTACAAGGAGACCAAGGCGGGCAAGTGGGTCGACCGCAACTCCCTGGCCAAGGCGATCGATCCCTCCGACTACCGGTAGCGTCCGAACGGTGTTCGGAACCCTTGCCCAGGTACATGGTCATACGGAAGTCAGAATTTCGTCATGCAATTGATATCGGGCACAGCCAAGCTGTGCCCGTATCGTATATTCTCAGAACGGAGATAGGACGAAACATGGAGGGAGCCATGCAATTCGAAGAACTCAAGGAATTTGCCGCGCACAGCGACAATTTCGAAATCCGTGTCATTACCCACACCGGCAGCCGCTGCTACCAGGTGGAGCTCGAAGACGTCGAAGGCCGGCGGCACATGCTGACGCGGCGAGGCAAGCCGATCGTGTTTCGAGCGCTTGAGGACGTCTACCTCGAGCTGCAGCGCGCGGGCATACACCAGGCCTTTCTGGTTCAGCACATACCCGAGGACGAGGTGATAGGCCGCGAGGCGCATTATCACGATCCGCTGACGTCACGTACGCCGCTGGTCTTTTGAATCCGCGCTGTCTGCCTTGCTCTGAAGTTATACAAATTATCTTGATAGTATAGCTTCATCCCGCCCACGGCTTCGCCCTGATACACTAGGCGCTCCGTCGTTCAGCAAGGAGCGCAGTGCATGCCTTCAGCGCAAGTCGAGCAGGAGCCGTCGGGCCGCGAACGCCCCGCTCATGCTCCGTCTGATCACCCTTCGGTTCCCGCTTCCAAGGTGGGCGTCGTGCTGGCCAACCTGGGCACGCCTGACGCTACCGACTACTGGTCGATGCGTCGCTACCTCAACGAGTTCCTGTCCGACAAGCGCGTGGTCGACTACCCGAGCTGGAAATGGCAGCCGCTGCTGCAGCTGGTCATCCTCAGTCGGCGTCCGTTCAAGTCGGGCGAGGCCTACCGCAGCATCTGGAACACGCAGCAGGACGAAAGCCCGCTGCTCACCATCACTCGCGAGCAGACCCGCAAGCTGGCGCAGGCCCTCGAGGCGCGCCATGGCGACCGGGTGCGGGTCGACTTCTGCATGCGTTACGGCAACCCCTCGACGCAGAGCGTGCTGCATCGGCTGCAGGCCGAGGGCTGCGAGCGCATCCTGTTCTTCCCGCTCTACCCCCAGTACGCCTCGCCGACCACGGCTACCGCCAACGACCAGGCCTTCCGCGCGCTGATGAAGCTGAAGTGGCAGCCGGCCATTCGCACCGTACCGGCCTACTTCGAGCATCCGGCCTACCTCGAGGCGCTGGTCAGTTCGGTGCGCGAGGCGTACGCCGCCGCCGACACGCCGCCCGAAGTGCTGGTGGCCTCGTATCACGGCGTGCCCAAGCGCTTCCTGCTCGAGGGCGACCCCTATCACTGCCAGTGCCAGAAGACCACACGACTGCTGCGTGAACGCCTCGGTTGGCCCGAGGGGGCGATCCAGACCGCCTTCCAGTCGCAGTTCGGCCCCGAGGAGTGGGTCGGGCCGCAGACCGTCGACCATGTCGCCGAGCTGGCGCGCCAGGGCACGAAGCACATCGCGGTGGTCTCCCCGGCGTTCGCCTCCGACTGCGTGGAGACGCTGGAGGAGATCAACGAGGAGATTCGCGACAGCTTCCTCGCCGCCGGCGGCGAGCGCTTCACCTACGTGCCCTGCCTCAACGACCGCGACGACCATATCGCCGCGCTGCTGGCCATCGCCGAGAACGAGCTGGGCGGCTGGTTGTAGCCCGCCGCGCCGTGGCTCAGCCGTGGCCGCGGTCGGGGTGGGGCACGGGCTTCTCGCCGATCTCCTCGGGGCGCAGCTCGGGCGGGCGTCCGCCGGTCTCGTCGATGTGCTTGAGCTGCATGTGCAGCCCGGTCTTGGCCAGCAGGTGGGCGCTTACCGGGGCGGTGATGAACAGGAACAGCGTGATCAGCATCTCCTGGATATCGGGCTTGCCCTGGGTGACCCAGAAATAGAGCATCGAGGCGATCAGCATGCAGCCGATCCCCAGCGTGGTGGCCTTGGTGGGGCCATGCAGGCGCATGTAGAAGTCGCGCAGGTGGGCCATGCCCAGCGAGCCGATGAAGGCGAAGACGCCGCCGGCGACGAGGAAGAAGGCGATCACGCCCTCGAGGATCACGTACAGGGTCATGGGGCCTCCTATTCGATGATGTCGCCGCGCAGCAGGTACTTGCACACCGCCACGGTGCTGATGAAACCGAGCATGGCGATCAACAGCGCCGACTCGAAGTAGGTCTTGGTGTTGAGCCACAGCCCCATCAGCACGATCAGCGCGATGGAGTTGATGTACATGGTGTCCAGTGCCAGGATGCGGTCGGGCATGTCCGGTCCCACCGCGAGCCGATAGACGTTCAGCAGCAGGGCCAGGACCACCAGCGTCAGGCTGATCGTCAGCGCGATGTCTAGCATTCGTAGATCTCCTTCAACGGCCGCTCGTAGCGCTCGCGGATGTGGGCGATCAAGGCGTCCTCGTCCCTGGCGTTCAGGGCGTGGATCAGCAGCGTCTTGCCGTCCATGCGCAGGTTGGCCGACACCGTGCCCGGCGTCAGGCTGATGGTGTTGGCCAGCAGCGTGATGGTGAAGCGATCCTTCAGCATCAGCGGGTATTCCACGAAGTGCGGGTGCAGGCGGCGGCGCGGGTTGACGATCAGCCAGGCCACCTCGATGTTGGCGATCAGGATGTCGCCCAGCACCCGCAGCACGAAGCGCAGCAGCAGCCAGGGCTTGGCAATATGCGGCTGGGCGTCCCAGAAGCGATGGGTCGCCAGCGGAATCGCCACCGCCAGGAAGGTCCCCAGCAAGATCTGGCCGAAGGCGAGGCTGCGCACCAGCAGCAGCCAGACCACGAGCAGCAGCAGCGACAGCAGTGGTGTCGGCAGCCAGGGGCGAGGCTTGATCATGGGGAGTCTCCGGCGGTGGGCAGCAGGGCGTCGATCATGAGCTGGGGCTCGGCCAGCTGGTCGGCGGTGGCCCGGGTGTAGTCGCTCACCGGGCCGGCCAGCACCACCAGCAGCGGCGAGGCGGCCAGCAGCCAGGCCACGCCGAACCACCGGCGCCAGGACAGCGCATCACCGGCCGGCTCGCCCTGGCTGCGCCAGAACAGGGTGGAGCCGGCGCGCGACAGCGCCACCAGCGAACACAGCCCGGTAAGCAGCAGCGTCGGCCACAGCCAGGGGCGCTGCCCGCCCTCGGCGGCGGCCAGCAGCAGCGCCTTGCCGATGGCGCCCGAGAGAGGCGGCAGGCCGGCCACCGAGACGGCGCCGAGGAAGAACAGCCCGGCAAGCCAGCCGCCCTGCTGCAGCGGGCGGCCCCGAACCAGGCGGGTGCCCGCCTTGCCGCGCTGCTGGCCGATCAGCTCGGCCAGCAGGAACAGCCCGCCGGTGATCAGGGTGGTGTGGATCAGGTAGTAGAGCAGGGCGGAAACCGCCCGCGGCGAGCCCATGCCGATGCCGGCGAGCAGCGTGCCTACCGAGACCAGCACCAGGTAGGCCACCAGCAGGCGCAGGTCGCGCGCCGCCAGCACGCCGACGCCGGCCGCGACCAGGGTCGCCAGCGACAGCCACCAGACCCAGACCTGCTCCAGGTCGGCCAGCGGTCCCGCCGCCTCGCCGAAGATCAGCGAGTAGACGCGCAGGATGGCATAGACCCCCACCTTGGTCATGATGGCGAACAGTGCCGCCACCGGCGCCGGCGCCGCGGCGTAGGCGCGCGGCAGCCAGAAGTAGAGCGGCAGCATGGCGGCCTTGAGCCCGAACACCACCAGCAGCATCAGCCCGCCGGCGGTGACCAGCCCGGCCCGCTCGGCGGGCAGCTCGGCGAGGCGCGCCGCCATGTCGGCCATGTTGAGGGTGCCGGTGGCACCGTAGAGCACACCCACGGCGATCAGGAACAGCGCGGAGCCGGCCAGGTTGAGCACCACGTAGTGCACCCCGGCCTGGATGCGTGCCTTGCCGCCGCCGTGCAGCAGCAGGGCGTAGGAGGCCAGCAGCAGCACCTCGAAGAAGACGAAGAGGTTGAACAGGTCGCCGGTCAGGAAGGCGCCGTTGATGCCCATCAGCTGCCACTGGAACAGGCCGTGGAAATTGCTGCCGCGCTCGTCGTCGCCGTCGCAGGCGAAGACCACGGCGCCCAGCGCCAGCACGGCGGTGAGCAGTACCATCAGCGCCGACAGGCGATCGAGGACCAGCACAATGCCGAAGGGGGGCTGCCAGTCGCCCAGCGCATAGTAGGTTACCTCGCCGCTGCCGGCCCGGCCGACCAGGGCGATGCCGACGACGACCAGCAGGGCGGTGCTGCCGACGCCGACCAGGCGCTTCAGCCGGGTGCCGCCCTGGCGACGATAGAGCAGCAGGATGCCGACCACCAGCGGCAGCACGATGGGCAGGACGATGAGGTGCGCCATCAGCTGCGCTCCTCCTCGTCATGGCTGCGCCCGTCGACGTGGTCGTTGCCGACCTCGCTGCGGGCCCGCATCGCCAGGATCACGACGAAGGCGGTCATGGCGAAACCGATGACGATGGCGGTGAGCACCAGCGCCTGCGGCAGCGGGTCGGCGTAAGGCCCGCCGCCGTCGACGATGGCCGCGCCGTCGGTGGTCAGCCCGCCCATGGAGAACAGGAACAGGTTCACCGCGTAGGAGAGCAGGGTCAGGCCGACGACGACCGGGAAGGTGCGACCGCGCAGGGTCAGGTAGAGGCCGCAGGCGGTCAGCACGCCGGTGGTGATGGCGTAGAGGCTTTCCATCAGGTGTTCTCCTTGCTGGGGCGCGGGGGGGCGTCGGTGAAGCTCGCGACGGGCTCCTTGGCCGGACGGTGCGGCGTGGTGACCTTGCCCAGGTTGGCCAGGATCATCAGGGTGGCGCCCACCACGGCGAGGTAGACGCCGAGGTCGAAGAGCAGCGCCGTGGCCAGCTCGAACTTGCCCACCAGCGGCAGGCTGAAGTAGCCGAAGGCGGACGTCAGGAAGGGGTAGCCGAACAGCCAGCTGCCCAGCCCGGTCAGGGTGGCGATGCCGACCCCGGCGACGGCCACCGGCTGGTAGGGGAAGTCGAGCCGCTGCTGCGCCCACTCCACCCCGCGCGCCATGTAGAGCAGGATCAGCGCCACGGCGGTGATCAGCCCGGCGATGAAGCCGCCGCCGGGCAGGTTGTGGCCGCGCAGGAAGATGAAGGCCGAGACCAGCAGGGCCAGCGGCAGCAGCGCCATGGAGATGGAGGTGAGGATCGCCGGGTAGCGGTCCGGCGACCACACGCGCCCCTCGCCGTCGCTGTGCGGCATGAACAGGCGCAGGCGATTGAGTAGCTTGAAGATGGCCAGCCCCGCCAGGGCCAGCACGGTGATCTCGCCCAGGGTATCGAAGCCGCGGAAGTCGACCAGAATGACGTTGACCACGTTGTGGCCGCCGCCGCCGGGAACGCTGTTGTCGACAAAGAAGCCGGAGATGGAGGCGTTGTCGCGGGTCAGCACGGCGTAGTTGAGGCTCGCCACTACCAGGCCGAGCGAACCGGCGAGCACGATGTCGCGCAGGCTGCGGCGGTTGGAAGACTCCGGCGGCGTCTTCTGTGGCAGGAAGAACAGCGCCAGCATCAGCAGGATCATGGTCACCACCTCCACCGAGAGCTGGGTCAGCGCCAGGTCGGGGGCGGAGAAGCGCGCGAAGGTCAGCGACACCACCAGCCCCACCACCGACAGCAGCAGCAGCGAGACCAGGCGGTAGCGATGCGTGACCGCCGTGCCGATGCCACCGAACAGCAGCAGGCCGGCGCCCAGCAGCAGGATGCCGTCGAGGGGCTGGTTGCCGTTGTCCCCGGTCAGGCCGGTCATTTCCGCGAGCCCCAGCGCGCCGGCGATCAGGGTGGCGAGCAGCAGCCAGGTCATGTAGCGCTGCAGCGAGGCGCCATCGAACCAGGCCAGGCCGGCTTCGGCGGCATCTGCCAGACGCTGCAGGGCGGCCTCGAACACCAGGCGGGCGTCGACCGGGCGGAAGCTGCGGGCGAAGCGCTGCAGGTCGGCATGGCGCCAGTAGGCGGCGGCCCCCGCGGCCAGCGCGATCAGGCTCATGATCAGCGGCAGGTTGACCCCGTGCCAGATCGCCAGGTGGAACTCGAGCGGCTCGCCCAGCGCGGCGCGTACGGCCGGGACGAGAATGCCCTCGGCGAGTACCGGGACCAGCCCCACCGCCACGCAGATCACCACCAGCAACTCCACGGGGGCACGCATCAGGCGCGGCGGCTCGTGGGGCGCCTTCGGCGTCGACGCCCGGGGGCGCTTGAAGAAGACCGCATGGACCAGGCGCAGGGAGTAGGCGACCGAGAGAATGCCGCCCAGCGTGGCCAGCACCGGCAGCAGCCAACTGAGCCCGCCGAGCACCGGGGTGGCCAGGGTCTCGGTGAAGAACATCTCCTTGGAGAGGAAGCCGTTGAGCAGCGGCACGCCGGCCATGGCGGCCGCGGCCAGGGTGGTCAGCAGGGCGGTGACCGGCATGGCGCGGCGCAGCCCGCCCAACTGGCCGAGCTCACGGCTGCCGGTCTCGTGGTCGACGATGCCGGCACTCATGAACAGCGCCGCCTTGAAGGCGGCGTGGTTGAGGATATGGAACAGCGCGGCGAGCACGGCCATGGGGCTGCCGATCCCCAGCAGCATGGTGATCAGGCCCAGGTGGCTGACGGTGGAGAAGGCCAGGATGCCCTTGAGGTCGGTCTTGAGCAGCGCGAACCAGGCACCGTAGAGCAGCGTGGCGGCCCCTACCAGGGAGACCGTCACCGACCACAGCGCGCTGTCGGCGATGGCCGGGTGCAGCCGCGCCATCAGGAAGATACCCGCCTTGACCATGGTGGCGGAGTGCAGGTAGGCCGAGACCGGCGTCGGCGCGGCCATGGCGTGGGGCAGCCAGAACTGGAACGGGAACTGGGCCGACTTGGTGAACGCCCCCAGCAGCACCAGCACGAGCATGATCGGGTAGCGCGGGTCGGCGACGATGGCATCGCCGCTGGCGAGCACCCGGTCCATGGAGAAGCCGCCGGCCATGTCGCCCAGCAGCAGCAGGCCGGCGAGCAGGGCGAGGCCGCCGGCGCCGGTCACGGTCAGCGCCATGCGTGCGCCCTTGCGCGCCTCGCTCTGGTGGGACCAGTAGCCGATCAGCAGGAACGAGGAGATGCTGGTCAGTTCCCAGTAGAGCCACAGCAGGATCAGGTTGTCCGCCATGACGATGCCGACCATGGAGGCCATGAACAGGATCAGGTAGGCGTAGAAGCGGCCGAAGGGCTCCTCGGGCGAAAGGTAGTAGTGCGCATAGAGCAGGATCAGCAGGCCGATGCCGAGGATCAGCAGGTTGAACAGCAGCGACAGCCCGTCCAGCCGGAAGGCCAGGTCGAGGCCCAGGGCGGGCAGCCACTCCAGGGAAAAACGCAGCGCTTCGTTCGCCGCCAGCTGTGGCCAGTGGGCCAGCGCCAGGATGAGGGCAAGGGCCGGTGGCACGGCAGTGGCCAGCGTGCAGAAGCGCCGGCCGCGGTGCGCGCTGAGCATGGGCACCAGCATGCCCAGCAGCGGTAGCAGGGGTATCCACAACAGTGTCATCGTTTGCTCATCCTGCGCGGTCCGTGAGGAGAGAGGGGCATAGTTTGCCTGCCGGACAGGAGGACGCAAGCATCAAGCGTTTGTTTCCCGTCCCTGGGGCGATCGCCTCCTATCATGCCGCCTCCCGCCACGCCAACGCAAAGCGGTGCGTCTACCCTTCCTTGCCATTCAATACCTTGTCTCTATAAAGTGGATGCGACGAGCTGATGGGAGCGATGCCTGGGCGTGGCTCCGTTCATTGACCGGGGGAGGGCGCCGTATGCAGCTGGCCGTGCTGGGTGGCTTCGTGATGGCGGGGATGGCCCCCCTGCTGCACCGCTGGTTCGGTGAACGAACGCCGCTGGTGATGGCGCTGCTCCCGGCCGCCCTGGCGGTGTGGCTGCTGGCGCGCTGGCCGGCCATCGCAGCGGGCGAGGTGCTGCTGCTCGAGTGGGCCTGGGTACCGGGGCTCGACATCACCCTGAGTTTCTACCTGGATGGCCTGGCCTGGCTGTTCGCCATGCTGATCACGGTGATCGGCAGCCTGGTGCTGGTCTACACCGGCGATTACCTGCGCGGCCATCGCGACCTGCCGCGCTTTCTGGTCGTGCTCACCGCCTTCATGATGTCGATGCTCGGCCTGGTGCTGGCCGACAACCTGGTGACACTGTTCGTGTTCTGGGAGCTCACCAGCATCACCTCCTTCCTGCTGATCGGCTTCAACCATGGCGACCTGTCGGCGCGCCGGGCGGCGCAGCAGGGCCTCTACGTCACGGCCGGCGGCGGGCTGGCGCTGCTCGCCGGCTTCGTCATGCTGGCCATGGCCGGGGGCAGCTGGTCGCTGGCCGAGCTGACGGCCCGGGGCGATGCGCTGCGCGACCACGCCCTCTACCTGCCGCTGCTGGCGTGCCTGCTGGTGGGCGCCTTCACCAAGTCGGCCCAGTTTCCGTTTCACTTCTGGCTGCCCAGCGCCATGGCCGCGCCGACGCCGGTCTCGGCGTACCTGCATTCGGCGACCATGGTCAAGGCGGGTGTCTACCTGCTGGCCCGGCTGCACCCGGCCCTCGGCGGCACCGACGCCTGGACCCTCAGCCTGTCGCTGGTGGGGGCCTTCACCATGCTCACCGGCGCCTTCCTGGCGATCCACCACACCAACATCAAGAAGCTGCTGGCCTACTCGACGGTCATGGCGCTGGGCACCCTGACCATGCTGCTGGGGCTCGGCACCCCGGGGGCGCTGGTGGCCTTCGTCGCCTTCCTGCTGGCGCACTCGCTGTACAAGGGCGCGCTGTTCATGGTCGCCGGTATCCTCGACCACGAGACCGGCACCAAGGACGTCACCCACATGGGCGGGCTGCGCCGCGTGATGCCGCGCACCGCCATGGTTGCCGCCGTTGCCGCGCTGTCGCTCGCGGGAATGCCGCCGCTGCTGGGGTTCGTCGGCAAGGAGCTGATGCTCGAATCGGCGCTGGGCGCCGAACACTATCGCCTGCCGGTCGTCGTGCTGGCGTTCGTGGCGTCCTTCCTGACCCTGGCGGTGGCGGCCATCGTCGCCCTGCGGCCGTTCTTCGGCACCCTCCGGCGTACCCCGCGCACGCCCCACGAGGCCCCGCCGGGCATGCTCGCGGGGCCGGCCCTGCTGGCCGCGCTGTCGCTGCTGCTCGGCCTGGCGCCGGGGCGGCTCGACGACCTGGTGATGGCGACGGTGGCGGGGCTCGGTGCCGTCGATCACGAGGTGCACCTGTCGCTCTGGCACGGCATCAACCTGCCGCTGCTGCTGTCGTTGGCCAGCCTGGTGCTGGGGCTGGCGGTGTGGCACCGCTGGGATCGCCTGCGAGCCCGTCTGGCCCGCCTCAGGCCGCTCATGGCGCGAGGGCCCGAAGCCGGCTACGAGGCGCTGATGGCGGGCATGGTGGCAGGCGCCGAGTGGCAGACCCGCATGCTGCAGAACGGCCATATCCGCAACTACCTGGTCGTGACGCTGCTGACGCTGCTCGGGCTGGTCGGCCACGCGCTGTTCTTCCGCCATGCGCCGAGCCTCGACGTGCCCGTCGAGGCCTACCTGCACGAGGCCGTGGTTGCCGGCCTGATGGTGGCCGGGGCGGTGGCCGCCTGCGTGATGCGCTCGCGCCTGGCGGCGGTCGCCGCGGTGGGCATCATGGGCTTCTCCATCGCCCTGGTGTTCGTCCTGTTCAGCGCCCCGGACCTGGCCATCACCCAACTGCTGGTCGAGACCCTGACGGTGATCCTGCTGGTGCTGGTACTGTTCCGGCTGCCGCGCTTCGCCACCCTGTCGACGCCCACCGAGCGCGCCCGCGACGTCGTCGTGGCGGGGCTGAGCGGGCTGATGATCACGCTGCTGATGCTCTCAGTGCTGGCCGGCGAGCGGCTGCCGCGCATCTCCGACTACCTGATCGCCAACAGCCAGCCGCAGGGCCACGGCCACAACATCGTCAACGTCATCCTCGTCGACTTCCGCGCCCTGGATACCCTGGGCGAGATGTTCGTGCTGGCGCTGGCGGCCATCGGCGTGCTGGCCATGCTGCGCTTCCACGCCGGCGATCACGAGGTTGGGCGCAGCTTGCCGCGGGAGCATGACGATGGTTAGATCCGGTACCCTGATCCTCAGCGTGGCGGCCCGCCTGCTGCTGCCGTTGCAGCTGCTGTTCTCGCTGTTCCTGCTGCTGCGCGGCCACGACGAGCCGGGTGGCGGTTTCATTGCCGGGCTGGTGGCGTCCGGTGCCTTCGCGCTCTATCTCTTCGCCTACGGCGGGCGGGCCATGCATGCCATGCTCAAGGTCTCGCCGCGCGACCTGATCGGCTTCGGGCTCACCCTCGGCGTGCTCTCGACCCTGCCGGCCCTGTGGCAGGGAGAGCCGTTCTTCACCGCCCAGTGGTGGACGATCCCGCTGCTCGACTTCAAGGCCTCGACGCCGCTGCTGTTCGACGTCGGGGTCTATCTCGTGGTGCTCGGCTCCGTGCTGACCGCGATCACCGCCCTGGTGGACACCGACAGGGAAGACGATGCCTGACAACGAGGAGGCGCCATGGAACCCCTGCTAGCCGTTGCCATCGGCATCCTGTTTGCCGCGGCCATCTACATGATGCTGCGCCGCTCCATCGTCAAGCTGGTGATCGGCCTGATGCTGCTCTCCAATGCCGCCAACCTGCTGATCTTCGTCTCCGCGGGCCTGACCCGCGGCGGGCCGCCGCTGGTGCCGCAGGGCCTGGCCGCGCCGCAGGGGGCGGTGGCCGATCCGCTGCCCCAGGCGCTGGTGCTCACCGCCATCGTGATCGCCTTCGGCGTGCTGTCGTTCGCCGTGGTGCTGGTGCGCCGCGCCTGGGAGATCGTGCGCGCCGACGACCTCGACCGGATGAGGGATACCGACACGTGAACCTCCAGATCGCGCTGCCCATCCTGATCCCGCTGCTGTCGGGAGCCGTGTCGCTGCTGTTCTGGCGCTCGCGGCTGATGCAGCGGGTGATCGCCGTGGCCGGCACCGCGCTGCTGCTGGTCGCCAGCGTGTGGCTGCTGGCATCGGTCAGCCGCACGGGCATCCTGGTGCTGCAGGTGGGCGACTGGCCGGCCCCCTTCGGCATCAGCCTGGTGGCCGATCTGCTCGGCGCGATCATGGTGGTGCTGACCGGCATCATCGGCTTCGCCGTGGCGCTCTACTCGCTGGCCACCACCGGCCGCGGCCACGAGGCCTACGGCTACTTTCCGCTGATGCACCTGCTGCTGGCCGGGGTGGCGGGCGCCTTCCTCACCGGCGACATCTTCAATCTCTACGTCTGGTTCGAGGTGATGCTGGTGGCCTCCTTCGCGCTGCTGATACTCGGCAGCGAGAAGGCGCAGATGGAGGGAGCGATCAAGTACGTCACCCTCAACCTGCTGTCGTCGGTGATCTTCCTGGTGGCCGTGGGGCTGCTCTACGGCATGGTCGGCACGCTCAACATGGCCGATATCGCCCGGCGCCTGGCGAGCCTGGAGGACACCGGGATGGCCGACGTGCTGGCGATGATGTTCATGGTCGCCTTCGGCATCAAGGCCGCTGCCTTCCCGCTGTTCTTCTGGCTGCCGGCCTCCTACCACACGCCGCCGGTGGCGGTGTCGGCGCTGTTCGCCGGGTTGCTGACCAAGGTCGGCGTCTACGCGCTGTTCCGGGTGTTCACGCTGATCTTCCACCACAGCCCGGGCTACACCCATGAGATCCTGCTGTGGGGGGCGGGGCTCACCATGCTCTCGGGGGTGCTGGGAGCGGCGGCCCAGTTCGAGTTCCGTCGCATCCTGTCGTTCCACATCGTCAGCCAGATCGGCTACATGATCCTGGGCCTGGCGCTGTTCACGCCGCTCGCCATCGTCGGCGGCGTGTTCTACATCGTCCACCACATCCTGGTGAAGACCAACCTGTTCCTGGTCAGCGGCATCGTCCATCGCCTGCAGGGCAGCTACCGCCTCAAGCGCCTGGGCGGGCTCTATCGCAGCCACCCGTGGCTCGCCGTGCTGTTCCTGATCCCGGCGCTGTCGCTGGCCGGCATGCCGCCGCTGTCGGGCTTCTTCGCCAAGTTCATCGTGATCCGCGCCGGCATCGAGGCCGAAGCCTACGGCGTCACCGCCATCGCCCTGCTGGTGGGGCTGCTCACGCTCTACTCGATGATCAAGATCTGGTCCGAAGTGTTCTGGAAGACGGCGCCCGAGGGCGACGAGACCGAGGCCCGGCCGGCGGTCGGTCAGCGCGAGCTGTGGCTGATGTCGTTGCCGGCGGTGGGCCTGGCGCTGTGCACGCTGTTCATCGGGCTGAATGCCGGGCCCCTGTATGCCCTGGCCGAGGCCTCGGCGGGAGAGCTGCTCGCGCCCGAGCGCTACATCGAGGCGGTGCTCGGCCCGCTGGGGGAGGAGGCGCCATGATCGGGGCCACCTGGAACCTGCTGCTGGGCGTCGCCTGGGTCGTGCTGACCGGCGACTTCAGCGGGCGCAACCTGCTCGCCGGCCTGGCCTTCGGCTACCTGGTGCTGGCGCTGATCCAGCCCCAGGTGCCGGCGCTGACGGGATACGCCCAGCGCCTGCCGCGGCTGATCCGCTTCGTGGGCTTCTTCTTCAAGGAGCTGCTGCTGGCCAACCTCAAGGTCGCCTTCGACGTCGTCACGCCACCCTGGTACATGAGGCCCGGCGTGATCGCCATGCCGCTCAAGGCGCGCAGCGAGTTCGAGATCGCGCTGGTCGCCAACCTGATCTCGCTGACCCCGGGGACCCTGAGCCTGGACGTCTCCGACGACCGCCGGGTCCTCTACATCCACGCCATGTTCCTCGACGACGAGGCCGAGCTGCGCCGCAACCTGGCGGAGCTGGAGCGCCGCGCGCTGGAACTGTTCCACTAGCCGAGGAGGCGAACCGTGTCGACCGTGATCCTGTCGAGCCTGGTAATCATGAGCCTGGCGCTGTGCCTGGCCTTCGTGCGCCTCTACCGCGGCCCCAGCCTGCCGGATCGGGTGGTGGCGCTGGAGCTCTTCTCCTCGGTGATCGTCGGCATCATCGGGGTGGTGGCGATCGCCACCGACGTGCCGAGCCTGCTGGACGTGGCCATCGTCATGGCGCTGATGGCGTTCATGGCGGCCATCGGCTTCGCCCGATTCCTGGAACGCGGAGGGCCGCGCGATGATTGAGATCCTCAAGGGCGGCCTGCTGCTGGTCGGGGCCATCTTCATGTTCCTCGCCGCGCTCGGCCTGGTGCGCCTGCCCGACCTGCTGACGCGCATGCATGCCACCACCAAGGCGGCCACGCTCGGGGCGTCGCTGATCATGCTGGCGGTGGCGCTGCACTTCGGCGAGGTGGCGGTGGTGGCGAGGGCGCTGGGGGTGATCCTGTTCATCATGATGACGGCGCCGGTCGCGGCCCACGTGATCGGGCGTGCCGGCTACTTCGTCGGCTCCAGGCTGTGGCATGGCACGGTCAAGGACGAGCTGCGCCCCAACTACGATCCGCTCACCCATGAGCTCAAGAGCGGCATGGAAACGGATGCCAACGCCGTGCACCAGCCTCGCGAGAACGATCCCAGGTGAGCCTGGCGGGACGGAACGGGAGCGTTACACAATACGACGATTCCCTGGCCCTGCAGGGCTGGCCTGTCGGCCGCTTCTGGGCGATGATCGATGGCCATCGAAGTAAAGGAATACGCCCTCATGATGCGTCCACTGTTCCCTGCTGCACTGCTATTGTTCCTGGCCGGCTGCCAGTCCGCCCCGGTCGCCGACGTGGCGGCCGACGACCGCCAGCCCGAGGCCACCTCGAGCGAGGCAGCGACACCCGAGCTGGCCCCCAGCGAGGCCGAGCGTCCCCCCCAGGACTTCCAGGCCTGGCTGCGCGACTTTCGCCGTCAGGCCCGCGGCGAGGGGGTCGGGGACGCGACCCTGGCGCGTGCGCTGGATGACGTTCGCTATCGCCCCCGCGTGATCGAGCTCGACCGCTCGCAGCCCGAATTCGTGCGTCCCATCTGGCAATACCTGGACAGTGCCGTCTCCTCGACTCGGGTCAGCGAAGGGCGAGACCGGCTCGACGAGCATCGCGAGACCGCCCGGCGAATGGAGCAGCGCTACGAGGTTCCGGCCGAGGTCGTGGTGGCGATCTGGGGCATCGAGAGCAACTACGGTGGCAACTTCGGCGACTTCTCCACGGTGGAGGCGCTGGCGACCCTGGCTTTCGACGGGCGCCGGCGCGACTTCGCCCGCGGTGAACTGCTGGCCGCGCTGCGCATCCTCGACGCCGGCGACATTACCCCGGAGCGCATGATCGGCTCCTGGGCCGGCGCCATGGGCCACACCCAGTTCATTCCCTCCAGCTTCGAGACCTACGCGGTGGATGGCGACGGCGATGGGCGGCGCGACATCTGGGGCAGCATCCCCGATGTCATGGCCTCCACCGCCAACTACCTGGCGCGGGCCGGCTGGCAGCCCGGCCAGCCCTGGGGGACGGAGGTGCGCCTGCCCGATGGCTTCGACTACGCCCAGACCGAGCTCTCCACTCGGCGCTCGAGCCGCGAGTGGGCGGAGCAGGGCGTGAGGGCGGTCGATGGCGGCAGCCTGCCCGACTTCGACGAGGCTTCGGTGATCGCCCCGGCGGGCGCCCGGGGACCGGCTTTCCTGGTGGGGCCCAACTATCGCGCCATCCTGCGCTACAACAACGCCACCAGCTATGCCCTGGCGGTGGGCACCCTGGCCGACAGGATCGCCGGTCGCGAGGGCGTGCGGGCGGAGTGGCCGCGCGACGTGCAGCCGCTGTCGCGCAGCCAGGTGCGCGACCTGCAGCAGGCCCTGAACGCGCGCGGCTTCGATGTCGGCGACCCGGATGGCGTCATGGGGCCGAACACGCGGCGCGGCCTGCGCCAGTATCAGCGCAGCATCGGCGTCACCCCGGACGGCTTTGCCACGGTGAGCCTGCTGGAGCGGCTGCAATGAGTTCCTGGCCGCGACCGGGCCCGCAGAGAGCCCGGCAACGGAAAGATCAGTTGTCGCTGTCGCTGGTCCATTCGTCGAGGGTCTCGCTGATACTACGTCCGGCACGCTCGGCACCCTCCTGGGTGCGCTCCCAGGCGTCCTCGGCATTCTCGCCGATGCGATCCAGCCCCTCCCGGGTTCGATGCCAGGCGCTCTCAGCCCCTTCGCCGGTGCTGTCCCAGGCCTCGCGGGCACGTTCTCGGGCGGACTGCATCCACTCCCGGTCGTAGCGAGGCATGGCGTCCACGGCCTCGATGTCCGTCTCGACGATGATGTCGTGCTGGGTCTCGCCGTTTTCGTCGAAGTTGACCAGGCGATAGTGCTGGTTGGTGATGACCACGGCATCTCCGTCAAGGCCCACCGAGTCGTGGGTATCGACCACGATGGCCTGAACCTTCCTGTCGTCGCCGAGAAGGATGTCGACCACTTCGCTGGGCTCACTGTCGGGAGCGCTCTCGAAGTGTACCTCGGCCTCGAGAATGTCGTGGGTCGAGTAGAGGCCCTGGGGGTCGAACTGGGCCTGTGCGTCGATGGCGAGGCCGGCCATGAGCAGGCCGGCCGAGGTGGCCAGGGTCGTCCTTGCCAGACGTGGCTGAGTCATCGTATCGCCCTCCTGATCCGTGGTGACACGAACAGTGTAGTAAACGTAACGCCTGTGCCGGCAGGTCGCACAGGGTCCTGAGCGTCGACGAAGAACGGAGGTGAGTCCATGATCATGCAGTGGCAGGCGGTTTCCTCGCGGGCGTGCCGAGCCCCCCTGTCTTGGGTGGCCCTGACGGCAGCGCTGCTTGTCGCCGCTCCGCTGGCGGCTTCGGCCGGTGAGCGGCCGGCGGTGTTCGGCTGGGTCGAGAAGAGCACTCTCGAGCCCTGGGGCGTCGAGGTGAAGGCCAAGCTGGACAGCGGGGCGCTGACCTCCTCGCTCGACGCCCGCGACATCGAGCGCTTCGACAAGGAGGGCGAGAAGTGGGTGCGCTTCCGGCTCAAGCTGGAAGACGAGGCCGATGGCGAGACCTTCACCGAGTGGCTGGAGCTGCCGCTGTACCGCAGCCTCAGGCTGCGAGGCGCAGGCGGAGTCGATCGGCGCCCCGTGGTGCTGATGAAGATCTGCATGGGCGACACTGTCTTTGAAGAGCAGTTCAGCCTGCGCGATCGCGGCGACATGAACTATCCGCTTCTGCTCGGGCGTCGCACCATCGGGCACCTGGGGCTTCTGGACGTGCGCGAAACCTTCCTGACCGACCCGGACTGCGGCGAGGACGCGACCCTGGTGGAGCATGACCCCGACGAGGACGATGCCAGCGATCAGGCCGAAGAACCCGACGACTAGCGCCTAGAACAGGCGTGCCAGCAAGGCGACCACCGCCGTTTCCACCCGCAGGATGCGCGGACCCAGGTGGATGCCTTGGCAGCCGGCCGCGAGCAGGCGCTCCACCTCGAACGGGATGAAGCCGCCTTCCGGGCCGATGAACAGCACGGCGGGCTCGCTGAGGCCCGTCGGGCAGGCCTGGGGCATGCCGGGGTGGGCCACGAGCCCGCGCCGGCCTTCGAGCAGCGCCGGCAGCCGGTCCTCGACGAAGGGGCGAAAGCCCTTGGCCAGGTGCACCTCGGGCAGCACCGTGTCGCGCGCCTGCTCGAGACCCAGCACCAGGTGCTGGTGGAGCTTCGCCGGGTCGAGCTCGGGAGATTGCCAGTAACTCTTCTCCACCCGCCGGGTGTGGAGCAGGGTGATCTGCTTCACGCCCATGGCGGTGACGTGCTCTAGGCTGCGGGCCAGCATGCGCGGGCGCGGCAGGGCGAGCACCAGGTGCAGCGGCAGCGCCGGCGGAGGGGGGGTGTCGAGCCCGGCGAGCGCGAAGCGGGCCTCGTCGTCCGACAGCAACGTGAGCTCGCCACGGCCGATGCCGCCCCCTGTCACCCCTAGGGTCAGGCTGTCGCCGACCCGGGCGCGATGGACCTCCCTCAGGTGGCGCAGGCGGCGCGGGTCGCGCAGGCACGCAAGACGCTCGTGGAGGATCTCCTCGGGGGTGAGCAGGATCAGGTTCATCGGGCCTCGTTGGTCGCTTCGATTTGCAAGGGCGGTGGCGCGGTGCACAATAGCAGCCAAGGGCAGCCTGCCTTCCAAACAAGGAGTGCCATCGTGCGCGTGATTCGCAAGTATGCCAACCGTAGGCTCTATGATACCCAACAGAGCCGCTATGTGACGCTGGAGGATCTGCGACGCCTGGTCCTCGACGAGGAGCCGTTCCGGGTCGAGGATGCCAAGAGCGGGGAGGACCTGACCCGCACCATCCTGCTTTCGATCATCATCGAGCAGGAGCAGGCCGACGGCGAGGCCGAGGTGTTCTCCAACGACCTGCTGGCCCAGTTCATCCGTGTCTACGACATGGCGCAGCCGCTGCCGCTGGCACGCTACCTCGAGCAGGGCACGCAGCTGATGCTCGAGCAGCAGAAGCGCATGCAGGACCAGTGGCAGCAGGCCATGCGCCATTCGCCCATGGAGCTGATGCGCGAGATGGCCGAGGAGAACATGCGCTTCTGGCAGCAGGCGATCGGCCAGGGGCAGCCGGATAAGTCCGAGCCGAAGGAGCAGAAAGGCAAGCGCGACGACGGCGACAAGTGAGGGCGACGGGCAAGCCGCCTGCACGGGGCGGCGTGGCGGGCAGCTTTCTGCCATAATGCCGCGACGCCCTCCCAGCCGAACATCGGGCCGCTCCCAGCGGGCCCGTGCAGCACGAGACAGGAATAGCAAGCGGATGAAGGTTCTGATCATCGGCGGCGGTGGCCGCGAACACGCCCTGGCCTGGAAGGTCGGCCAGTCGCCCCGCGTCGAGCGGGTTTTCGTGGCACCCGGCAATGCCGGCACGGCACACGAGCCGGGCCTGACCAACGTTGCCATCGAGGCAACCGAGCTGGAGCGCCTGGTAACGTTCGCCCGCGACGAAGACATCGCCTTGACCATCGTCGGCCCCGAGGCGCCGCTGGTCGAGGGCGTGGTCGACCGCTTCCGCGATGCCGGACTGGCGATCTTCGGCCCCACCCGGGGCGCGGCCCAGCTCGAGGGCTCGAAGTCCTTCACCAAGGACTTCCTGGCGCGCCACGCCATCCCCACGGCCGCCTATCGCACCTTCACCGAGGTCGAGCCGGCACTGGCCTACCTCGCCGAGCAGGGGGCGCCGATCGTGATCAAGGCCGACGGCCTGGCGGCGGGCAAGGGGGTGATCGTGGCCATGACCCTGGCCGAGGCCGAGGCGGCGGTACGCGACATGCTCGAGGCCAACGCCTTCGGCGACGCCGGCGCCCGCGTGGTGATCGAGGAGTTCCTCGCCGGCGAGGAGGCCAGCTTCATCGTCATGGTCGACGGCGCCACGGTGCTGCCGATGGCCACCAGCCAGGACCACAAGCGCGCCCTGGACGGCGACGCCGGCCCCAACACCGGCGGCATGGGCGCCTACTCCCCGGCGCCGGTAGTGACCGAGAGCGTTCACGAGCGTGTCATGGAGCGCATCATCATGCCCACGGTGCACGGCATGGCGGCCGAGGGGCATCCCTACACCGGCTTCCTCTATGCCGGCCTGATGATCGACGCCGAGGGCAACCCCAGGGTCATCGAGTACAACTGCCGCTTTGGCGACCCCGAGACCCAGCCGATCATGCTGCGCCTGCAGTCCGACCTGGCCGAGCTGTGCCTGGCGGGCGCACGAGGCGAACTGGCCGGCCACACCTGCGAATGGGATCCGCGCGCCGCCGTGGGGGTGGTCATGGCCGCGGGCGGCTACCCCGGCAGCTACCGCAAGGGCGACGCCATCGAGGGTCTCGACGCCGCCGCCGCGACCGGCTGCAAGGTGTTCCATGCCGGAACCGCGGAGGGGGAGCCGGGGCGAATCGTGACCAGCGGCGGGCGCGTGCTGTGCGTTACCGCGCTGGGGCACGGCGTCTCCGAGGCGCGCGAGCTGGCCTATCAGGGCGTGGCGGCGATCCGCTGGGAAGGCGCCCAGTTCCGTCGCGACATCGCCTACCGGGCGGTCGCCCGGGAGCGGCAGGCCGGCTGATTCCGCCATCCGGGTGCCGCGGCCCGACAACCAGCGTCAGGGAGAGCGCATGGAACGCATCAAGCTGGAGTTTCCCCAGTCGGCCATCGTGCACCGACAGCCGCTGTCGGTGCGCATCACCGACATGAACTACGGTCGCCACCTGGGCCACGATACCCTGGTGTCGCTGCTCCACGAGGCGCGCATCCAGGCGTTCGGCTCACTTGGGCTGAGCGAATGGGACATGGGCGGGTTTCCCAGCGTGGTGGCCGATCTTGCCGTGCAGTACCAGTCCGAGGCGCGCTGGCCCGACGCGCTGGTGGTGGAGACCGCCATCCCGGCGCCTAGGGGCAGGGCGATCGCGGTCTTTCATCGCGTATGCCATGCCGAGGGCGGCCGGCCGGTGGCCACCGCTCGCCTCAACCTGGTGCTGGTGGATCCGGCCCAGGGGCACAGCGTCGTCATCCCCGATGCCGTCAGCCAGGCCCTCGGCGGAGCGGAGAAGGCCTGATGTCTCGCGAATATCCGATCATCGCCGTGACCGGTTCGTCAGGTGCCGGCACCACCACGGTGAAGCGAACCTTCGAGCGCATGTTCGCCCGCGAGGACGTGCATGCCGCCTTCGTCGACGGCGACGCCTTCCATCGCTACACCCGCGAGGAGCTGGCGCGCATCTTCCGCGAGGAGCCCGAGCGCAAGAACCAGCTCTCGCACTTCGCCGTGGAGGCCAACCTGCTCGACCGCCTCGAGGCGCTGTTCCAGGAGTACGGCGAGCACGGCACCGGCACCTTCCGGCACTACATCCACGCCGAAGACAAGCAGATGATCGAGGCCGGCTACCAGGTCGGCACCTTCACCGAATGGCAGCCGCTGCCCTGCGGTACCGACCTGCTGTTCTACGAGGGGCTGCACGGCGGCCTGGTCACGGCGGAGCACGACATCGCCCGCCACGTCGACCTGCTGGTGGGGGTGGCGCCGACCATGAACCTCGAGTGGATCCAGAAGATCGACCGCGACATCAAGATGCGCGGCTATTCGCAGGAGGCGGTGATCGACACCATCCTGGGCCGCATGGACGACTACGTGCGCTACATCCAGCCGCAGTTCTCGCGCACCCATATCAATTTCCAGCGCGTGCCGACGGTGGACACCTCCAACCCCTTCGAGGTCCAGGACATCCCCAACGACGCCGAGTCGTTCGTGGTGATTCGCTTCCGCGACCCCTCGACGGTGGATTTCCCCTGGCTGCTGGCGATGATCCAGGATTCCTTCATGAGCCGTCCGCACACCCTGGTGGTGCCCGGTGCGCGCATGTCGCTGGCCATCGAACTGATCCTGGCGCCGCTGGTGCGCCACCTGCTGGCCCAGCGGCGCTTTCGCTGAGGGTGGCCCCACCGCGGGAGCCCCCTCCCGGCAACCGACAGGAGCTCGAGCCGATGCAAGACTGTCTCTTCTGCAAGATCGTCAAGCGCGAGATCCCGGCCGACATCGTCTTCGAGGATGACGAGGTGCTGGCCTTCAACGACATCAACCCCCAGGCGCCGACCCATATCCTGGTCATTCCCAAGCGACACATCGCCACGCTCAACGACATCGAGGAGCCGGACCAGGCGCTCGTCGGCAAGCTGCCGCGGGTCGCCGCCCGACTGGCCGCGGAGCGCGGCTTCGCCGACGCCGGCTACCGCGTGGTGATGAACTGCAATGACCAAGGCGGGCAGACCGTCTATCATGTTCATATGCACCTGATGGGCGGTCGACGCTTTACTTGGCCGGCTGGCTAGCCGGCGCTATGCGGAGCAAGCCGCGCGCGTCGAGGCGTGCGACGCATCAGGTGCACCTGATCATGGCGCCACCCGGCAGGGTGGCGCTGCCGTGCTTGCCGCACCCTGCCGGGCGTCCGAGTGAGGCTGCCCTCCCGCCGCGGACAGCAAGGCCGCGTAGCGCAAGCGTCGTACAGGAACGAGCGAGATGAACCGCAACTACTCCCATGCCGACAACCTGATCCATCAGTTCGATACGGTGCTGCGCACCCTGGTGCCCCATGCCGCGGTGGCGTCGCGCCCCTCGCCGGCAACGGCGGAGATCCGGGACGACGACATGACGGCCGAGGAGCGGCGCCATGCCGCGGGGCTGATGCGGGTCAACCACACTGGCGAGGTGTGCGCCCAGGCGCTCTACCAGGGCCAGGGCTGCACCGCCAAGCTTCCCGAGGTGCGCACCCAGATGGAGCATTCGGCCCAGGAGGAGATCGACCACCTGGCCTGGTGCGACGAGCGGCTGCAGGAGCTCGACAGCCATGCCAGCGTGCTCAACCCGGTCTTCTATGCCGCCTCCTTCGGCCTGGGGGCGGTGGCCGGGGCGATTGGCGACCGGATCAGCCTGGGCTTCGTCGCCGCCACCGAGGAGCAGGTGGGCAAGCACCTGGAGGAACACCTGGCCAAGCTGCCCGCGGGCGATCGTCGCTCCCGGGCGGTGCTGCGCCAGATGGCCATCGACGAGGCGCACCACGCCCATCTGGCGCTGGAAGCCGGTGGCGCGCGCTTTCCGGCGCCGGTCAAGTTCGGCATGAGCCTGATGTCCAAGGTGATGACCAAGAGCGTCTATCGACTCTGAGCGCCATGTCATGACGGAAGAGATCCATCGACGCTGCGTCGAGGTCGCCCGCGAGCTGAGCCCGCAGCTTGCCGATGCCATCGAGCGTGGTGGGCCGGTTGCGTTGACCGCCGACGACAGCCGGCCGCTGGCCGAGCGCCTGTGCCGCTCGATCGCGGGGCAGCAGCTGTCGGTGAAGGCGGCGCGCTCGATCTGGGCGCGAGTCGTCGATGCCGCCGGCGACGCGCCGCTGATGGCGTTCCTCAGCGAGCCGAACCAGGACATGCTGCGCGGCTGTGGCCTGTCGGGGGCCAAGGCCAGGGCGCTGTGCCTGATCGCCGAGGAAGCCAGGGCCGGGCGGCTCGAGGCCGAGGAGTTGCGCCGTCTGGACCATGCCGAGCGCTCCCGGCGGCTGACCGCGTTGTGGGGCGTGGGTCAGTGGACGGCCGACATGATCTCGATCTTCTACTTCGGCGAGCCCGACGTCTGGCCCGAGGGCGACGTGGCCGCGCGCAAGACTCTTGAACGCCTCACCAGCCCGCGGCGCAAGACGCTGCGCACCGCGGCGCGCTTCGCTCCCTACCGCTCGCACCTGGCGCTCTACCTGTGGCGCCACGTGGATGCGCCGCCTGTGTAGCCGCTGCGACGAGACGCACAAGGCCCGCACGCGCGGGCCTTGTGCGGTCCAGGGGGCAATGCCGCCGGTCAGTCGTCGACGATGCTGTAGGAGTGGGTGACCTCGACGCCGCCCTTGGCCAGCATGATCGAGGCGCTGCAGTACTTCTCGGCGGAGAGCTCCACCGCGCGCTTGACCTGGCTCTCCTTGAGATTGTGCCCGCTGACGGTGAAGTGGACATGGATCCGCGTGAACACGGCGGGAACCGTGTCGGCACGCTCGGCCTCGACGGCGGCCACGCAGTCGGTGACGCCTGCGCGCGACTTCTCGAGGATTTCCAGCACGTCGAAGGAGGTGCAGGCGCCCATACCCATCAGCAGCATCTCCATCGGGCGCGGCCCGGTATTGCGGCCGCCATGATCGGGCGGGCCGTCGATCACCACGCTGTGGCCGCTGCCCGATTCGGCAACGAATTGACGTCCGTCGGTCCACTTGACGCTGGCTTTCATGAGCAGGATTTCCTTATCGAAGCGTTGATGCGGGCAGCTTACCACTGTGCGGGGCGTGACTCAGCCTTGGCGCAGTTCCCGATCCAGTTCGACCAGACGCTCGGGCGTGCCCACGTCGACCCAGCGCCCGCGATGATGGCTGCCGCCGACGCGGCCGGCGTCCATCGCCTCGCGCAGCAGCGGTGCCAGGGGAAATTCTCCCGGGGCGCGTGCGGCCACCAGGGCCGGGGCGATCAGGCTGAGGCCGGCAAAGGTCAGGCGCGGCTCGCCGCCGGATCGCACCCGGCCGGCGGGGTCGAGATGGAAGTCGCCGCCGGGGTGATGGCGGGGGTTGTCGACCAGCACCAGATGGGCCAGGTCGTCGCCGAGCGGCGGCAGGGCGGCGGGGTCGAGGTCGCACCAGACGTCGCCGTTGACCAGCAGGAAGGGGGCGCTGCCCAGCAGCGGCAGCGCCTGGCGGATACCGCCGCCGGTCTCCAGCGGGGTCGCCTCGCGGCTCCAGGCGATGCGCAGCCCGTAGCGGCCACCGTCGCCCAGCGCCTCGATGATCTGCTCGGCGCGATAGCTGACGTTGATCACCACCTCGCGGATGCCGGCCGCCGCCAGCCGCTCCAGGTGGTGCACGATCAGCGGCTTGCCGGCCACCGGCAGCAGCGGCTTGGGGCAGTGGTCGGTCAGCGGGCGCATGCGCTTGCCCAGGCCGGCGGCGAGGATCATCGCCTTCATGTCGCCTCCGGGGCGCTGCCGCCAGCCAGGCGCCTCTCCAGCGAGGGCCGGAATGTCTCGGCGAGCCAGCGCTGGAAGCGCGCATGCTCGGGCAGCGCGACGAGGCTCTCCTCGAGATGGCCGAGGAAGTGCGGCAGGCGCTCGAGGTAGCCGGCGCGGCCATCGCGCAGGGTCAGGCGACAGAAGATGCCGAGCACCTTGAGCGCGCGCTGCGCGGCCATGGCCTGCGCCTGGCGCTGGAAGGTCTCGTGAGTGACGGCTCCGCGCAGGCGGCCGTCGGCGATCGCCTGCCGGCGGAAGGCCTCGACCCAGGCGGCGAAGCGCGGCGCCGGGAAACGGCAGTAGCGGCCGCGCAGCAGCGAGATCAGGTCGTAGCTGATGGGGCCGGCCACGGCGTCCTGGAAGTCGATCAGGTAGAGCCGTTCGTCCTGCACCATCAGGTTCATGGCGTCGAAGTCGCGATGCACCGTGACCACCGGCTGGGCCAGGGCGGAGTCGATAAGTGCCTGGCGCAGATCGGTCCAGCCGGGCGGCGGGGAGAGGCCGAGCCAGCCTTCGAGACACCATTCGGGGAAGAGGTCCAGCTCGCGGCCGAGCAGGGGCGCATCGTAGGCCGGCAGTGCCTCCGGGCCGGCGCGATTCTGCAGCGCGTGGATCAGCGCGATGGCCCGCTCGTGCCAGGCCAGGGTGTCGGCGTGATCGCTGCCGGCGAAGCGGTGCTGCAGCGGCGTGTCGCCCAGGTCGTCGAGCTCGAGGAAGCCGGCCTCGAGGTCCACCGCATGCAGCGCCGGGACCGGCAGGCCGCCGGCTCGCCAGCGCCGGGCGATCTCGACGAAGGGGCGGCTGTCCTCCTGGGCCGGCGGGGCGTCCATCAGCATGCGCGAGCGGCCGTCGGGCAGGCGCAGGCGGAAGTAGCGGCGGAAGCTGGCGTCGCCCGCGGCCAGGCGCAGGTCGAGCGCCGCGGCAGGCAGGCCGTGCTGGCCTGCCGCCCACTGGCGCAGGGCGTCGAATCGCGTCGCGGTGTCGACCGTGGTCATGCTGGCTCCTTGTGTGCCGGGCGCTGCCGGTTGACGCTCGTGGGGCGCCGCCGCATGCTGAGCGGTCAGTCGCATACGACAGGCTGGGTGCGGTCTGTATAATACCGATTCTCTTCGCCAAGGACATCGAGGGACCATGGGCAAGCGACATGCAGGAGCGGCGTTGGCCGGCCTGATCACATCCGGCCTGATGGGGGCGCCGCAGACGATGGCGCTCGAGCCGCTGCCGGCCTGGCAGCTCGACTGGCGCCCGTGGTCCGACGATCGGCCGGCCGAGGCGCTGTGCCGAGGCGTCTACGTGTCGCCGGCCTACCGGTTGCCGGCCGGCGACGAACCCGGCCAGGTACGCTCCGAGTCCGATACCGCCTACTACGGCGATGAGGGCGAGACCATCCTCGGTGGGGAGGTGATCCTGCGGCGTGGCGACAGCCAGCTCGAGTCGCCGCGGGTGAGCGTGCCGGCCGCCCGTGATCGAGCCCACGCCGAGGGGCCGCTCGCGCTGCGTGACCTCAACCTGCTGGTGCGTGGCGAGGCCGGCGAGGTTTCGCTGAACAGCGACGCCGCCAGCATCGACACGGCCCACTTCGTGGTGCACGACCAGCATCTCCGCGGCGATGCGCTGCAGCTGGAGCGGCTGGAGGATGGCCGCTTCCGACTCACCTCGGCGAGCTTCACCACCTGCGATCCCGGCAGCAACCTGTGGCAACTGGTCACCGGCGACCTGGTGCTCGATCGCGAGAGCGGCTTCGGCACCGCGCGTCACGCGCGCCTGAAGGTCGGGCGTGTGCCGGTGTTCTACTGGCCGTGGGTGCGGTTTCCCATCGACGACCGCCGCCACACCGGCTTTCTCTGGCCTGAGCTCGGCCTCTCCGGCGATTCGCTGGACTACGCCCAGCCGTTCTACTGGAACATCGCGCCCAACCACGACGCCACCATCACGCCGCGCTGGATCAGCGATCGCGGCCTGCTGCTCGCGGGCGAGTATCGCTACCTCTTCCCCAGCGACGCCGGCCAGATCGAGGGGGCCTACCTCTCCAGCGACGATGGCGGTTCCGGCGATTCGGGCGACTCGTCGCGGCGCTTCGAGGGCGAGGATCGCTGGTACGTCGATTACCTCCACAGCGGGCGTTTCGACACGCGAACGAGCTACAACCTGCGCTATGGGGCGGCCAGCGACGGGCGCTACTTCGACGACTTCGGCAGCGTCTTCGGCGATGACCCCAACAACATGCCGCGCCTGGCCCAGCTCGCTTATCGCGGCGATGTCTGGAACCTGGATGCGCGGGCCCAGGGCTACCAGAAGCTGGACGACCCGCTGCGCGATCGCGACAAGCCCTTCTACCGCCTTCCCAGCCTGGCCGCGAATGCGCGCTGGTCGCAGCCGGGGGGGGGGTACCAGCAGTGGCGTTCCAACGTCACCTATTTCTGGCGCGACGTGGATCGCAACCGGGTCCCGCTGCGGGAGTCCGCCATCGGCAGTCGCTTGCACCTCTCGCCCGCCACCGGCTGGCGATTCGACCAGTCCTGGGGCCATCTGCAGCCGCAGGTGGAGTGGCTCTATACCGCCTACGACCTCGACTACGGCGAGCGCCAGACCGAGCGCGACACCTCGCTGCAGCGGGCGGTCCCGGTTGCCTCGCTGGATGGCGGCCTGGTCTTCGAGCGCGAACTCGAACTCGGCGGGCGGGAATACCGCCAGACCCTCGAACCGCGATTCAACTATGCCTACGTGCCGGCCCGCGACCAGAGCGAGTTTCCCGACTTCGACACCAGCGAGCGCGCCTTCTCCTGGAACCAGCTCTGGTCACCCTACCGCTTCTCGGGTGCTGACCGTGTGGGGGATCTCAACCGGATCTCGCTGGGCGTCGACTCGCGTTTGCTCGAGGATGCGCGCGGGCGGGAGCGGCTGGCGTTCGGCGTAGGTCAGGCATTCTACTTCGATGATCGTCATATCGACATGGACGGCAACGCGGATACTTTACCTCTCGCTCCAGAGCGTGGCGGCAGCTTCGAGCCGTGGTACAACGCCACACGCGACCGATCTTCCGTGGTGACCCGGCTCGACTGGCAGATCAATGAGGTCTGGAGCAGTCGCTGGCAGTGGATCTACGATGACCAGCGGCAGCGTACCGAGCGCACCTCCCTTGACTTGAGCTATCGCAGTCTCGCCGGCCACGTATTGAACCTCGGCTACCGCTGGGAACTCCAAGGGTTCGATCCTTCGGTAGAGCCGGACGACGACGAGTTTCGTGATTACAACCGAGAGGAATACGATCTTTCATTCGCCTGGCGGTTTTCGCCACGGGTGGATCTGATAGGTCGTGCGCTCTATGACGCCACCAATGAGCGTATGCTCGATCAGGTAGCGGGTGTGCAGTGGAACGACTGCTGCTATGGTCTGCAGCTCGTTTGGCGCGAATGGGTCGAGGATAACGACACTGCCAGAGTGGAAGATGATACCAATGAGCGTGGTATCTTCCTGCGCTTCGTGTTCAAGGGACTGGGCGGAGTCGGCGGCGATGCCGGCGACTACTTCGAACGAGCCATTCCGGGCTACCGCACCACGGCTTTCTAATCGATTCGGGGTGCCAAACCAGTGAAAGAGAAGAGAGGAAAGAGAGACATGCGGATAACGCCGATCGCCACCCTGGGCCTGGTCCTGTGCCTTGGCGTCGTGCCGCTGGCCGCCCTGGCCCAGGATTTCCAGCCGGCACAGCGGCAATCCCTGGATCGCATCGTGGCCGTGGTGAACGAGCAGGCCATCATGCAGAGCCAGCTGGACGAGCGCATGGAGCAGGCGCGTAGCCAGCTTGCCGCCCAGGGCCAGGGGACGCCCCCCGAAGCGATGCTGCGCGAGCGCGTGCTCGAGCAGGTCATCCTCGAGGAGATCCAGCTGCAGATGGCCGCGGATGCCGGTCTCAGCGTCGACGATACCGCCCTCAACCGGCAGATCCGCGAGATCGCCGAGAGCAACGACATGACGCTCGAACAGTTCGCCGATGCGCTGGAGGCCGACGGCCTGAGCATGTCGTCCGTACGCGAGGAAATTCGTCGCGAGATGCTGCTGCGCGAGCTGCACCAGCGCCAGGTGGGCGGCCGGGTCAATGTCAGCAACCGCGAGGTCGAACGCTTCATCGAACAGCAGGGTGGCAACGTGAGCCCCGAGCAGGCGCGCCAGATGGTGTTCCAGCGCAAGGCCAACGAGGCGCTCGACGCCTGGCTCCAGGAAATTCGCGCCGAGGCCTTCGTCGACAACCGGCTCGCCAGCGACGGTTGAACGCCATGCGGTGCTCCGCTCCCGTGCTGGCCGTGACCAGCGGCGAACCCGCCGGCATCGGCCCCGAGCTGACCCTGCAACTGGCGCTGGAAGCCCCCCCCTCCGGGCGGGTGGTGGCGGTGGGCGACCCGGCGCTGCTGGCCGAGCGCGCCGGGCTGCTGGGCCGGGAGGTCAAGCTGCGCGAACTGCAGCCGGGCGACCCGGTGCCGGAATCCCGCCCCGGTGTGTTGCCGGTATGGCCGGTGGCGCTGCGCGAGCCGAGCCGGCCGGGCCGGCTCGCCGAGGCCAATGCCGACTACGTGCTCGAGACCCTCGACGTGGCAATCGCCGCCTGCCACGCCGGGCAGGCCGATGCCATGGTCACCGCCCCGCTGCACAAGGGGGTGATCCTCGACGCTGGTCATGCCGGGTTTCGCGGCCACACCGAGTACCTGCGCGACGCCTGCGGCGTCGACGAGGTGGTGATGCTGCTGGCAACCGACAGTGCGCTGCATGCCGGCCGGGCCGGGTGGCGAGGCAGCGCGGCGCTGCGAGTGGCGCTGGCCACCACCCATCTGCCGCTGCGCGAGGTGGCGGATGCCATCACCGGGCCGGCCCTCGAGCGCATCCTGCGCATCCTCCACGCGGACCTGAGGCGCTGGTTCGGCGTCACGGCACCGCGCATCGCCGTGTGCGGCCTCAATCCGCACGCCGGCGAGGGGGGGCACCTGGGGAGCGAGGAACTCGAGGTGATCGGGCCCTGCCTCGAGCGACTGCGGGGCGAAGGCTTCGCCCTTGACGGACCGCTGCCGGCCGATACCCTGTTCACGCCGCGACATCTCGCCGGCGTCGATGCCGTGCTGGCGATGTATCATGACCAGGGCCTGCCGGTGCTCAAGTACGCCGGCTTCGGCCGGGCCGCCAACGTCACGCTGGGACTGCCGCTCGTACGCACCTCGGTGGATCACGGTACGGCGCTGGACCTGGCCGGCCGCGGCCTGGCCGATGCGGGCAGCCTGAGGGTCGCCGTGGCGCTGGCCGCCGAGATGGCCCGCCGCGGCAAGGCAGCGCCCGTTTCCTGACGAACGACAGACAAGGACTCTTGCATGGCTTCGCGCCCGCCGGTTCATCGCGCTCGCAAGCGCTTCGGCCAGAATTTCCTGCGTGACCCCGGCATCATCTCGCGCATCGTGCGCGCCATCGCGCCGCGCCCCGGCGACCGGCTGGTCGAGATCGGCCCCGGCCAGGGCGCCCTGACCGAGCCGCTGCTCGAGGCGGCGGGAGGCCACCTCGAGGTGATCGAGCTGGACCGCGACCTGGTTCCGGGCCTGCGCGTGCAGTTCTTCAACCACCCCGGCTTCGTCGTCCACGAGGGCGATGCGCTGAAGTTCGACTTCCGCGCCCTGCGTGGCGACGGCGAGCCGCTGCGGGTGGTCGGCAACCTGCCCTACAACATCTCGACCCCGTTGATCGGCCACCTGCTCGAGGCCGGCGACGCCATCGCCGACATGCACTTCATGCTGCAGAAGGAGGTGGTCGATCGCCTGGCGGCCGAGCCGGGGGGCGCCGACTGGGGCCGGCTCTCGGTGATGGCGCAGTATCGCTGCCGCGTCGACGACCTGTTCACGGTGCCGCCGGAGGCGTTCGTGCCGCGGCCCAAGGTCGATTCGGCCATCGTCCGGCTGACCCCCTTTGCCGAGCTGCCGTGGCCCGCCGTCGACGAGGCACTGCTGTTCGCTGTGGTGCGCCAGGCCTTCGCCCAGCGGCGCAAGACGCTGCGCAACAACCTCAAGGGGCTGGTCGAGGGCGAGGCGTTGGCGGAACTCGGCATCGATCCCGCCCGGCGGCCGCAGACCCTTGCCGTCGAGGAGTTCGTGCGCATCGCCAACCACCTGGCCGCTACGGAGACGACATCATGACCCAGGCACCGGACTCGCCGCTGGAACGGCAAGTGCTGGTCGACGTGGAGCCGGCCTTTCGCGACGACGAATCCTCCCGCGACGAGTCGCGCTACGTGTTCAGCTACACCGTGACGATCCACAACCACTCCAGGCGCAGCGTCCAGCTGCTGGCGCGGCACTGGCGAATCACCCAGGGCAGCGGCAAGGTGCAGGAGGTGCGCGGCAAGGGGGTGGTGGGGCAGCAGCCGTTGATCGGCCCCGGGCAGACCTTCCGCTACACTAGCCGCGCCATTCTCGACGGCCCGGTCGGCGTGATGGAGGGGGCCTATACCTGTGTCGATACCGCCAGCCAGCGCCCCTTCGAGGTCGCCATCGCCCCCTTCCGCCTGGCCGGGCCCAACCAGGTACACTGACGTCCACGGCCCGGGCCGCCCGGGCACCCAAACCGTGCCGCAAGGGAAAGTGTCATGACCGTCTATGCCATCGGAGACCTGCAGGGCTGCCATGCCGAGTTCGTCGAGCTGCTGGAACGGATCGACTTCGACCCTGGCCGCGACCGGCTGTGGCTGGCGGGGGACCTGGTCAACCGCGGCCCCGAGTCGCTCGCCTGCCTGCGCGAGGTGCGCGCGCTCGGCGATGCCGCCCTGACCGTGCTTGGCAACCATGACCTGCATCTGCTGGCGGTGGCCCGGGGCGGCGCCAGGCTCAACCGCAAGGACACCCTCGACGCGATCCTCGCCGCTCCCGACCGCGAGGCGCTGCTCGACTGGTTGCAGTCGCGCCCGTTGCTGGTGCGCCAGGATTTTGCGGGGCATGGAAATACGTTGATGACCCATGCCGGTCTCCTGCCCCGCTGGTCCGAGGAGGAAGCGGCAGGCCTGGCCCGCGAGGTCGAGGAGCGACTCGGCAGCGAGCGAAGCGGCGACTTCCTCGAGCGGATGTACGGCAACGAGCCGGCCTGCTGGGAGGCCTCCCTCGATGGCCTCGATCGCCTTCGCGTGATCGTCAACGTGCTGACGCGAATGCGCTTCATCGATGCCGGCGGCTGCCTCGACTTCAGCGCCAAGGCGGGGCTCGACAGCGCTCCTGCGGGATTCGCCCCCTGGTTCCGCTATCCCCGCCATGATGACGTACGCCTGCTGTTCGGCCACTGGGCGGCGCTGGAAGGGCGGGCCGAAGGCGCCCGGGTGCATGCCGAGGCCCTGGATACCGGCTGCGTCTGGGGCGGCAGCCTCACCGCACTGAACCTCTCGACCGGCGAGCGCATCGGCGTGCCCAGCCGCCAGCGCCGCTGACCACGATCTGCCACCCGGGAGGCCCCCATGGCGACCCCCTCGTTCCGACACCTGACCATCGATACCCTGACCACCTGGATCGATGCCGACTACCCACTCACCCTGGTCGACATTCGCGATCCCATGAGCTTCGCCGGCGGCCACATTCCCGGAAGCCGCCACCTCGACAACGACGGCGTGCCGGCGCTGCTCGAATCGGCGCCCCGCGAGCAGCCGCTGGTGGTGGTCTGCTACCACGGACACTCCAGCCAGCAGGCTGCGGCCTGGCTGGCGGGCCAGGGCTTCGCCGAGGTCTACAGCCTCGACGGCGGCTTCAGCGAATGGGAGCACCGCCTGCCCGAGCGGGTGGAGCGCGGCCGCCCATGAGCCCGTCACGCCAGCGCGGCCTCGAGGGCCTCGAGGTCTATCGCGTGGGGGGCGCCGTGCGCGACGCGCGTCTGGGGTGGCCCACCGCCGACACCGACTGGGTGGTGGTGGGGGCGACCCCCGCGGAGATGCAGCGCCGCGGTTTCCGCCCGGTGGGGCGCGACTTTCCGGTCTTCCTGCATCCCGAGACCCACGAGGAGTACGCCCTGGCGCGCACCGAGCGCAAGTCCGGCCACGGCTATACCGGCTTCGAGGTTCACGCCAGCCCCGACGTGACGCTGGAGGAGGACCTGGCCCGCCGCGACCTGACCATCAACGCCATGGCCGAGACGCCCGAGGGCGAGCTGGTCGACCCCTACGGCGGCCTGGCCGACCTGAGGGCCGGGCTGCTGCGGCATGTCTCGCCGGCCTTCGTCGAGGACCCGCTGCGGGTACTGCGCACCGCGCGCTTCCTGGCGCGCTACGCCCGGCTCGGCTTCGCCATCGCCGACGAGACCCGGGCGCTGATGCGCCAGCTCGCCGCGAGCGGCGAACTCGCCCATCTGGTGGCCGAGCGGGTCTGGACCGAGACCGAGAAGGCGCTGGGCGAGGCGGACCCGGCGGTCTACTTCCGTACCCTGCACGAATGCCATGCGCTGGCGGTGCTGATGCCGGAGCTCGTCGAGGATCGGGCGGCGTTCGAGCGGGCATTGGCGCGGCTGGCCAGGTTGCCCGATCGGGTCGCCGACGAGGAGCGTCCCCGCTGGCGCTGGGCGCGGCTGGTGGAACACCTCGACGATACTCGGCAGGAGGCGCTGGCCGAGCGCCTGCGGCTGCCGCGCCGCTATCGCGACCTGGGGCGCCAGGCCGCGCTCACCCGCCGGCTGCGCCAGCAGGCGTCGCCCGGCGCGGATGACGTCAAGGAGTGGCTGGACGGCATCGATGCCTGGCGGCGCGGTGAACGCGTGCCGCCGCTGATCGCGCTGCTGGCACTGGATGCCCCGGCTCTCGCCGAGACGCTCGATCGGGCCTGGCGGGCGGTGTCGCAGCTGGACGCGAAACACCTGTTCGGCGAGGGGTTTCGTGGCGGTGCGCTGGGCCAGGAGCTGGCCCGGCGGCGGCGGGCCCTCCTCGCGCGCGAGCTGGCCGGTGGGTAACCGCCGCGGCTGGCTCGGCGCGGCCTATCGCGACGGCCGGCGAGGCCAGTCGAACTCGATCGGCCACAGGCGCTGCTGGTCGTTCCTGAAGCTCGACCACAGCTCGGCGTAGGTGCGTCCGTCCTCGGGGTGCGGCGTATGCGGCAGCAGCTCGGCCAGCGGCAGCAGCACGAAGGCGTGATGCAGGATCTCGCCGCGCGGCAGCAGGACGCCGTCATGCTCGCCGACAAGGTCGCCGACCGTCAGCAGGTCGATGTCCAGCGTACGCGGGCTGAACTTGGGAGTGCCCTCGCGTCGGCCATGATCGCGCTCGATGCGCTTGCACCACGCCTGCAGCTCCCCCGGCGTCCAGTCGCTGTCGAACGCCGCCACCAGGTTGTAGAAATTGTGGCCATCCTCGAAGCCCACCGGCTCGCTCTCGTAGACGCGCGAAATGGCGAGGCCGGCGAAGGTGTCGTGGAGGGCGTCCAGGCAGCGCCGGACGTGGAACTCGCGGTCGATGTTGCTGCCGATGCTGACGCTGACCTGGGTCATCGAGCACTCTCCTGGCGCGTGCCCCGCTCGATGCGCACGCCCACGGCTGCCGCGGCGGGTACGGCACCCGGCTTGCGCAGCGTCAGCCGCAGCCACGGCACGCCGAATTCGTGCATCAGCAGCTGAGCGAGGCGCTCGGCGAAGGTCTCGACCAGGGCGAAGTCGTGCTCGGCGGCAAAGCTGGCGACACGCTGGCTGATGGCGGCGTAGTCGAGGGTCCTGGCGAGGTCGTCGTCGGCCGCCGCCGGGCGAATGTCGGTGGCCAGCTCCAGGTCGAGCGTCAGCCGCTGGCGAATGGTGCGCTCCCAGTCGTATACGCCAATCACCGTCTCTATCTCGAGAGACTCGATCAGTATGCGGTCCATGCACGGCTCCCAACGAGAAAAAGAAGGCCCGATTGTACTGAGCGAGGTGGGGGAAGGACAGTTTGCTGTCCCCGTGTCGCCGGGGCTGGCATCATGCAGCGAAGGGCGCGTGTGAAGGAGGCGGGACCGGGTGACGGTCGAAGGGCTACTGCTGCTGTTGGCGCTGGCGCTGCTGGGCTATGTCAGCGGCTCCTGCTTGGGGGCGCTATGGGTCTGCCGCCTGGCGGGGGTCGGCGATCCTCGCCAGGAGGGCTCGGGCAATCCCGGCTTCTCCAACGTGCTGCGCCTGCATGGCCGCCGGCTGGCGGCGGCTACCCTGCTGCTCGACGCCGTGAAGGGCATGCCCGTGCTGTGGCTGGCCATGGCCCTGGGCCTGTCCCCCTGGGCCCAGGGCGTGGTCGGGCTGGCCGTGCTGCTGGGGCACAGCTATCCGCCCTGGCATCGCTTTCGCGGCGGCAAGGCGGTGGCCAGCGCCTTCGGCGTGCTGCTGGTGCTGACACCCTGGGTGGCGCTGTGCTGCGCGGCGCTGTGGACCCTGCTGGCCTGGCGCGTGCGCACCGCAGCCGTGGCGTCGCTGGCCAGCGCCGGTATCGCCCCGCTGGCCAGCCTGTGGCTGGCGCCGGACTACGTGCTGGTCGTGATCGCCTTCACCGCACTGGTGCTGGTGCGTCATCTGCTCAATATCCGGCGCCTGCGCCACGGTGACGAGCCAGGGCTCTAGCGGCGCGCCGTCAGCCGCCGGCCGGTGCCGCGAGGGTCTCCATCGGCCAGCGCGGTACCGCTTTCATGCTGCCGACCTCATCACGCTCGCCAGCGAGCAGGCGCAGCGCGCCGGCCAGCGCGATCATGGCGCCGTTGTCGGTGCAGAAGCGGCCACGCGGGTAGTAGACCCTGGCATTGCGCTTGCCCGCCTCGTGGGCCAGGCGCTCGCGCAGGCGCGTGTTGGCGCTGACGCCGCCGGCCATCACCAGGCGCTTGAGCCCGGTGTCGTCCAGCGCTCGCCGACACTTGATCACCAGGGTCTCGACCACGGCTTCCTCGAAGGCGCGTGCCACGTCGGCGCGCGCCTGCTCGTCCAGCTCGCCGTCCCGTTCCAGCTGGCGCAGCGTGGTCAGGGTATGGGTCTTGAGCCCGGAGAAACTGAAGTCGAGGCCGGGGCGGTCGGTCATCGGGCGGGGAAAGCGGAAACGCCCCGGGTCTCCCGTCTCGGCCAGCCGCGCCACCTGGGGGCCGCCGGGGTAGGCCAGCCCGAGCATCTTGGCGGTCTTGTCGAACGCTTCGCCCGCGGCGTCGTCGACCGATTCGCCGAGCAGGCGATAGCGGCCCAGGCCCTGGACCTCCACCAGTTGGGTATGGCCGCCGGAGACCAACAGCGCGACGAAGGGAAAGGCGGGCGGCGACGCCTCGAGCATGGGGGCCATCAGGTGCCCCTCCATGTGGTGCACCCCGAGCACCGGGATGCCCAGCGCGCGGGCCAAGCCGTGGGCGGTACTGGCCCCGACCATCAGCGCCCCGACCAGCCCCGGCCCGGCGGTATAGGCGATCGCCTCCAGCTCGGTGCGGGCCATCCCCGCCTCGTCGAGTACCTGCTGGATCAGCGGCAGCAGACGCCGGGTGTGATCGCGGGAAGCGAGTTCCGGCACCACGCCGCCGAACTCGGCATGCATGGCGACCTGGCTGTAGAGGGCGTCGGCCAGCAGGCCGCGGTCGGTGTCGTAGATCGCGACGCCGGTCTCGTCGCAGGAGGTCTCGATGCCAAGGACTCGCATGGGGCAGGCTCGTGAAGCGTGAAAGACGGCATTCTAGCAAATCGGCGCGCGGCCATCCCGCTTTCGGCCACTCGAATTTGCAATGCCTGGTGTCGCCGACTAAACTATCGTGCGCTGTACAATTGGGTCGTGCGCCCGGCGCCTGCTTCAGGCGGCGGCCAGGGTGTGCGTTCTAACCGAACTCAAGATTCTAAGGTAGGTGAGTGCTTAATGCCTTCTGTCAAAGTACGTGATAACGAGCCGTTCGACGTCGCATTGCGCCGTTTCAAGCGTTCCTGTGAAAAAGCCGGCATCCTCTCCGAAGTGCGTCGTCGCGAGCACTACGAGAAGCCGACTGCGGAGCGCAAGCGCAAGGCGGCCGCCGCGGTGAAGCGTCACGCCAAGAAGCTCCAGCGTGAGCGCAAGCGTTTCGAACGGCTCTATTGATCCGTACTAAGGAAGCTCCGACGCCCTGGGCAGCGGTGCTTCTGGAAGGATGACCAAGCGGCTGCCGTCAGGTGGCCGCTTGTCTTTCGCGACCCGTTCTACCCCTGAACTTCTTCTACCCCGATGGGAGGTGGCGAGACCTGCATGGCCGGCCAGATCCCTCAGCGTTTCCTCGATGACCTGCTGGCACGCGTCGACGTGGTCGAAGTGGTGGGCGAGCGGGTGCAGTTGAAGAAGGCAGGGCGCAACTATTCCGGCCTGTGCCCTTTCCACCAGGAGAAGACGCCCTCCTTCACTGTCAGCGCCGACAAGCAGTTCTATCACTGCTTCGGCTGCGGCGCCCACGGCAACGCACTGCGCTTCCTGATGGAGTACGACAAGCTGCGCTTCCCCGAGGCGGTGGAGCAGTTGGCCTCGAGGCTGGGCCTCGAGGTGCCGCGCGAAGGGGCCGACGATCCGCGTGCCCAGGCACGGGAACGTAAGCGCCAGGAGGGGGTCAACCTGCTCGAGCTTGCCGCCAGCTTCTATCGCGAGCGGCTGAAGATGCCCGAAGGGCAGTCGGCGCGGGACTACCTGGCTCGGCGCGGCCTCTCGGAGGAGGTGCAGCGCGACTTCGGCATCGGCTATGCCCCGGACGACTGGGAGGCCCTCAAGCGCCACCTGAGCGCCAGGGACATTGCGGAGTCCGTCCAGGTCGAATATGGCCTGCTGGTGCAGCGCGAGGAGAGCGGGCGTACCTACGACCGCTTCCGCGACCGGGTGATGTTCCCGATCCGCGACGTACGCGGGCGCACCATCGCCTTTGGCGGCCGGGTACTCGGCGATGCCAAGCCCAAGTACCTGAACTCCCCCGAGACCCCGGTGTTTCACAAGGGGCGTGAACTCTACGGGCTGTTCGAGGCCAGGCAGGCCAACTCGCGGTTGGCGCGGGTGGTCATCGTCGAGGGCTACATGGACGTGGTGGCCCTGGCCCAGTTCGGCATCCGCAATGCCGTCGCCACCCTCGGTACCTCCACCAGCGAGGAGCACCTGGCCCGGCTGTTTCGCATGGTCGACGAGGTGGTGTTCTGCTTCGACGGCGACAAGGCGGGGCGTCAGGCGGCCAGTCGAGCGCTGGAAACCGTGCTGCCACAGATGATCGATGGCCGCGAGGCGCGCTTCCTGTTCCTGCCGGAAGGCGAGGACCCGGATACGCTGGTGCGGCGTGAAGGACGCGAGGCCTTCGAGGATCGCATCACCTGCGCCAGCCCGCTGTCGGAGTTCCTGTTCGACCAGGCGGCACGGGGGCGCGACCTGGCACGAGTGGAGGAGCGCGAGCGCTTCGCCAGCCAGGTGCTCAAGGCGGCGAGTCGCCTGCCGCGCGGGATGCTTCAGACGGTGCTGCTGGGGGAACTTGCGCGACGTACGGGGGTCGATCAGTCGCGCTTCGACGCGCTGCTGGCCCAGGAGGAGGAGGCACCGGCCGAGGCGAGTGTCGCGCCCGCCGTGGCGCCTGTCGGGCAGGAGCCAGGGAGCGAGGTGTCGCCGGCCAGGGAGGCCTCGCTGGGGTTGCTGGCGCGGGTGCTGCAGCTGCTGGTGCATGAGCCGACACTGGTCGAGCGCCTGCCAGCCGAGGACGACTGGTGTCCCGAGGGGGCGGGGGATGCTGCGCTGTGCCGCGAGCTGGTGCGGCTGCTGCGTGCCGGACGCTACCGCAGCCCCCAGGTGGTGCTGGCCCATTTCCAGGGCAGTGCCCAGGGCCAGCGCCTGGCGGCGCTGGCCCGGCGCGAGATGCTGATACCTCGCGAGGCCCGCGGCAAGGAGCTGGAGGGGCTGGTCGACTACCTGGTGCGGCATCGCCAGCGCCAGTCGCCGCAGGAGGAGTTCGAGGCCCTGCTGGCGAAAGAGCGCGGGGGCGAGCGCCTGTCGCGGGAGGCGCGGCAGCGTCTGCAGGAATTGCTGGTTGAGCTGAAGCGCTGATCGGCGGGGTTGTTTTCTCCGCCGTTCACCCCCACACAGGGAGTGTGGGCGTAACCGGTGCTGGCAGCATAACCGTTTAAACTAACACACCTGAGTGATCGAGCAAATGGGCCGCACTGGCGGGCTCGCGATGTTTCCCGCTATACTATTGGGCTTCATGAGTTTTCTCCACCCCAGCGCTTCAGGTGCTTCATTCTTCTTCGTCGAGATAGGGTTTCTATGGCTGGAAATGCGCAGCAGCAGTCACGTCTGAAGGAGTTGATCGCGCGTGGCAAGGAACAGGGTTACCTGACCTACGCCGAGGTCAACGACCACCTCCCCGAGGATATTGCCGATCCCGATCAGGTGGAAGACATCATCGGCATGATCAATGACATGGGTATCAGCGTCGTCGAGGAAGCCCCCGATGAAGATACCCTGATGATGTCCGATCACTCCGCCGACGAGTCGGCTGCCGAAGAAGCCGTGGCTGCCCTGGCGGCGGTGGAGAGCGACGTGGGCCGCACCACCGACCCCGTGCGCATGTACATGCGCGAGATGGGCACCGTGGAGCTGTTGACCCGCGAGGGCGAGATCGAGATCGCCAAGCGCATCGAGGAGGGCACGCGCGAGGTGATGTCGGCCCTGGCCTGGTTGCCTGGTGCGGTGGACTCGATTCTCGAGGCCTATGACGCCACCCAGGACGAAGAGGCCCCCGGCCGCCTTTCCGACCTGTTCTCGGGTTTCATCGACCCTGACGAAGGCATTCCCGGCGTGGCCGAGGCCGAGCTTCCCGAGGAGGAGGTCAGCGGCACCGACGCCGACGACGATGACGCCAGCGATGACGACGACGACGATGCCGGCGAGGCGGAGGAGGAGAGCACCGGCGGTCCCGACCCCGAGGAAGCCAGGGCGCGCTTCGAGCAGATCCGCGAGCAGAACGAACTGGTTCGCCAGGCGCTGGCCAGGCATGGCCGCGGCAGTGCGCAGGCCCAGGCCGAGATGGAGCGCCTGGCCGAGCTGTTCTCGCCGATCAAGCTGGTACCCAAGCACTTCGAGCGCCTGGTCGGCCAGGTGCGTATCAGCGTCGAGCAGGTCCGCGCTCAGGAAAAGACGGTGATGCAGCTGTTCGTCAAGAAGGCGAAGGTGCCGCGCAAGAACTTCATCAAGGCGTTTCCCGGCAACGAATCGCGCCAGGAGTGGGTCGACGAGTTCATCGGCGAGAACGCCAAGTACGCCGACCGCCTCGAGCCCCTGCGTGCCGACATCCAGCGTGCCCAGCGCCGTATCGCCTTCGAGGAGGAGATGGTCCAGCTGCCGGTGTCGGAGCTCAAGGAGATCAACCGTCGGCTCTCCATTGGCGAGGCCAAGGCGCGTCGCGCCAAGAAGGAGATGGTCGAGGCCAACCTGCGCCTGGTGATCTCGATCGCCAAGAAGTACACCAACCGCGGGCTGCAGTTCCTGGACCTGATCCAGGAGGGCAACATCGGCCTGATGAAGGCGGTCGACAAGTTCGAGTACCGGCGCGGCTACAAGTTCTCGACCTATGCCACCTGGTGGATTCGCCAGGCGATCACCCGCTCGATCGCCGACCAGGCGCGCACCATCCGTATCCCGGTGCACATGATCGAGACCATCAACAAGCTCAACCGCGTGTCGCGCCAGATGCTGCAGGAGATGGGGCGCGAGCCGACGCCGGAGGAGCTGGGCGAGCGCCTCGAGATGCCCGAGGACAAGGTACGCAAGGTGCTCAAGATCGCCAAGGAGCCGATCTCGATGGAGACACCCATCGGCGACGACGACGACTCGCACCTGGGTGACTTCATCGAGGACAGCACCATGCAGTTGCCGGTCGACCTGGCCACCGGCGAGGGCCTGATCGAGGCCACCCGCAACGTGCTCGGCGGACTCACCGCGCGCGAGGCCAAGGTGCTGCGCATGCGCTTCGGTATCGACATGAACACCGATCACACCCTCGAGGAGGTCGGCAAGCAGTTCGACGTCACCCGCGAGCGGATCCGCCAGATCGAGGCCAAGGCGCTGCGCAAGCTGCGCCATCCGAGTCGTTCGGAGCCGCTGCGCTCGTTCCTCGACGAGTAGCGTCTGCCCGCGTTCCGGGACAGCCGACAAGACGCCCGCAGCCATGGCTGCGGGCGTCTTGCGTTGGGGCGGTCATGTTTCCGCCAGCGGCGTTGTCGATCACGACGCGGGGGCAGACCGCTGCCAGCGCCTGGCCAGCAGGACCAGTTCGACGACGGCAATCAGGAGCAGGCAGTAGCCGAGCAGTTCGGTACTCTCCTCGGCGGCGTCCTTGAAGGTGCGCTGATAATGCTCGCCGAGGATGGCCATCCACATTTCGCTGCGTCCAAACAGGCGAGAGAAGACGTAGGTGACGAGGAAGCCGGAGGCGAAGAAGCCGAACGAGAAGCTGTTGCTGTAGGCGATGAACTCCTGCGCGAAGCGCTGGCGACGCCATATCACCAGGGCCAGGCAGGGCAGCAGCACCAGCGTTACCAGCACTTGCCAGGCACCATCATGGACATGCAGGTCGAGCAGGGCATCCTGCTCCCGGATCAAGGAGGCGAAGACGAAGGCGAACATCAGCAGGGTCAGGGTGGGCATGACTTTCAGCACCTGCCGAGTATAGAGCAGCAAGAGTGACGAGAGGGCCAGCAGTGCGCTCTGGGCAAGCTCGGTGAAGCCGCGCTCCGAGAAGCGTCCCCCCTGGATGTGGAGTGCCTCCAGATAGGTGCCCTGGACCATGGCCGCGATGAGCAGGATATAGAGCGTGGCGCGCAGGCAGGCAGCGGTGAAGCTGATCGGCCAGGGCTGGTGGGGGAGTCTGTTGTGTGGCATGAAGGCTAGGGCACGGCAAGAAAAGTACGGCATTCTAGTCGTGATTGGCTCAAGCGGCCAGGCCCTTGCGACCACTCAGGCGCTCGTGGTCAGGTCCTGGTGGCGCCGGGCCTCCTCCACGATCCAGTCATGCACCGCGGCGACCCGGCGGTCGTCCAGGGCGCCACTGGTATGCACGATGCCGTAGCGCTTGCCGGTCGGGATGCGCTGGGGAAAGGGCGCGATCAGGCGGCCGGTCTGCAGTTCGTCGGTCAGCAGGGCCTGCCGCGCGATGGCGACCCCCATGCCCGCCACCGCCGCTTCCATCGTCAGCCGATGGCGGTTGAAGGTATAGCCGCGGCGCACATTCAGCGGCGGCGCCTCGATGGCGGCCAGGTAGTGTTCCCACTCGGCGTAGGGGTGCCCGCCGCGCCAGGCGGTGATGTCATGCAGCAGCGGGTACCAGGCCAGCTCCTCGGGACGGGCGAGGGAAGGGCGGCGGCGCATCAGCGCAGGTGCGCAGACGGGAAAGATCACCTCCTCCATCAACGGCGTGATGGCCAGCCCCGGGTAGTAGCCGTCGTTGAGGTCGATGGCCAGGTCGAACTCCCCCTCGCGCAGCGACAGGCTGCTGTCCTCGGCGATGACCTGCAGTTCGATGTCGGGGAAGCGCGCCTGAAGCCGCGGCAACCGCGGCATCAGCCACTTGCTGAGGAAGGCCGGCACGCTGCGCAGGCGAATCACGCCGCTCATCACGCCGCTGCGCAGGCGCTTCACCTCGAGGCCGACCGACTGGTAGGCCTCGTCGACCACGGCAGCCAGCCGCTTGCCCTCCTCGGTGAGCTCCAGGCGCCGTGGCAGGCGGCGGAACAGGCGGAACCCCAGCCGCTCCTCGAGCTGCTTGATCTGCTGGCTAACCGCGCCGGTGGTGACATGCAGCTCCTCCGCCGCACGAGTGAAGGAGAGGTGGCGGGCGCTGACGGCGAAGACCTTCAGCCAGGCGTGGGTCTGGGCATGCAGGAGGCGGCTCATGGTTTAGTTTTGCTATAGCCCCTAGCAGTTATTCTCGTTTGCCGAACGCGGCATTCGCCACCAACATAAGGTCATCCCTGCCGTAAAGGCAACCATGTTTTAGCCAGACTGATGCATGAGGCGCAAGGCGATCGGCTGGCAGCACACGAGGTGGTGTATGGCAATCAGTGTCTTCGACCTGTTCAAGATCGGGATCGGTCCCTCCAGCTCCCACACGGTGGGGCCCATGCGGGCCGCCTTCGATTTCGTCCAGGCACTGCGCGACGAGGACCTGCTCGAGCGGGTCGCGCGCATGGAGGTGCGGCTGTACGGCTCGCTGAGCGCCACCGGCAAGGGGCACGGCACCGACCGCGCCGTGATCATGGGCCTGATGGGCGAGCGCCCCGACCAGATCGACCCCGCCATCGTCACCCCGTGCATCGAGGAGCTGCTCGAGGCCAGCACCCTGATGCTCGATGGCCGCCTGGCGATCCCCTTCCTGTGGTCGCGCGACATGCAATGGCACGAGGAGTGCCTGCCGTACCATCCCAATGCGATGACGCTGATTGCCCATGGGCATGGCGGCGAACTGTGGCGCAACACCTATTACTCGGTCGGCGGTGGCTTCGTCATCGACGAAGCGCAGGCCGAGCGCGGCGAGCTGGACCAGGACCACACCGCGCTGCCCTACGACTTCAACTCGGCGGCCGAACTGATGGCCCTGTGTCGCATGCACGACATGCGCATCAGCGAGCTGATGCTGGAGAACGAGAAGGCCTGGCGCAGCGAAGCCGAGGTGCGCGACGGTCTGTGGCGCATCTGGCAGGCCATGCGGGCGTGCGTCGATGCCGGCCTCGAGCATGAGGGTGTGCTGCCCGGTGGGCTCAACGTCAAGCGACGTGCCGCGGCGCTTCACCGTCGCCTGCTGGCGGCGCGGGACGACCAGAGCCTGATCGCCTCCACCTTCGGCGCCATGGACTGGGTCAACGTCTTCGCCCTGGCGGTGAACGAGGAGAACGCCGCCGGCGGGCGCATGGTCACCGCGCCGACCAACGGCGCCGCCGGGATCATCCCCGCCGTGCTGCACTACTACATGAAGTTCCAGTCCGGCGCCTGCGAGCGCGACGTGGTCGACTTCCTGCTGGCCGCCGGCGCGGTGGGCATCCTGTGCAAGAAGAACGCCTCCATCTCGGGAGCCGAGGTCGGCTGCCAGGGCGAGGTGGGCTCGGCCTGCGCCATGGCCGCTGCGGGCCTGGCCGAGGTCATGGGGGGCAGCGTTGGCCAGGTCGAGAATGCCGCCGAAATAGGCCTGGAGCACAATCTCGGGTTGACCTGCGACCCGGTAGGCGGGCTGGTTCAGGTGCCCTGCATCGAGCGCAACGCCATCGCCTCGGTCAAGGCGATCAACGCCGCCCAGATGGCATTGCGTGGCGACGGCGAGCACTTCATCTCGCTCGACAAGGCGATTCGCACCATGCGCGACACCGGCCGCGACATGCAGGACAAGTACAAGGAGACCTCCCGTGGCGGGCTGGCCGTGAACGCCATCGAGTGCTGATGAGTCGCAGCGCGGCAGCCTTCGCGCCGCGCTCGATCCCCTCCCGACGCGATGCCCGGACGGCATCGCGTTTTCGTTTGCAAGCTATTGAATTTCGGCTGCCTCTACGCCATTGGTCGAGTTAGACTCTTGAACGGTTGCCCTGCGGGTGCGTCTCCTCTAGCTTACGTTAACGTAAAGGTTAGAAGTCCGGGCTGAGCCAAGCACAAGAAGCAGCCTTCACGACAACGACAATAATCAGCAATGGACCGCCGCAGGCGATCCAAAGAGGACGTCACATGACCCAGGAGTTCATCCTCGAAACTCGCGGGCTGACCAAGCAGTTCCGTGGCTTCACGGCGGTGGACGACGTCAACCTGCAGGTCCGGGAAGGGCACGTCCATGCCCTCATCGGGCCCAATGGCGCCGGCAAGACGACCGTCTTCAACCTGCTCACCAAGTTCCTGCCGCCGACCCGCGGCGAGATCCTCTACCGCGGCAGGCCGATCACCGGTATGAAGGCCAACGAGATCGCACGCCTCGGGCTGGTGCGCTCGTTCCAGATCTCCGCGGTGTTCGCCCACATGACCGCGCTGGAGAACGTGCGCGTGGCGCTGCAGCGGCCGATCGGCACCTCCTTTCACTTCTGGAAGTCTGAGCGGTCCCTGGAGCACCTCAACGAGCGTGCCGTCGAGCTGCTCGACGAGGTCGGCCTGCGCGACTATGCCGACGTGCTGACGGTGGAGATGCCCTACGGCCGCAAGCGTGCCCTCGAGGTGGCGACTACCCTGGCGATGGACCCGACCCTGATGTTGCTCGACGAGCCGACCCAGGGCATGGGCGCCGAGGACGTCGATCGCATCGTCGAGCTGATCCGTCGCGTGGCCCAGGGCCGCACGGTGCTGATGGTGGAGCACAACCTCAGTGTGGTGAGCCGCTTGTGCGATCGCATCACCGTGCTGGCTCGTGGCGCCGTGCTGGCGGAGGGCGACTACGAGACGGTATCCGCCGACCCGCGGGTGCGCGAGGCCTACATGGGCAGTGAGGCCGCAGCAGAGGAGGCCAGCGCATGACCCAGGTCGTCGAACAGCCGGCGCGCAGCGAGTACCGCGAGCACGACGGTGCCGAGATGCTGCGCATCCGCAACCTGCACGCCTTCTACGGCGAATCGCACATCCTGCACGGCGTCGACCTGGAGGTGCGCCGCGGCGAGCTGGTCACCCTGCTGGGGCGCAACGGGGCGGGTCGCAGCACCACGCTCAAGGCGATCATGAGCATGGTCGGGCGACGTACCGGCTCGATCATGATCAACGGCACCGAGACCATCGGCATGCGGGCGCACCGCATCCCGCGGCTGGGGATCGGCTACTGCCCCGAGGAGCGCGGCATCTTCGCCAGCCTCGACGTGGAGGAAAACCTGCTGCTGCCGCCCACGGTGCGCTCCGGCGGGATGTCGATCGACGAGATCTACGAGATGTTTCCCAACCTCTACGAGCGTCGCCGCAGCCAGGGCACGCGCCTCTCCGGCGGCGAACAGCAGATGCTGGCCATGGCCCGCATCCTGCGCACCGGTGCCCGCATGCTGCTGCTCGACGAGATCACCGAGGGCCTGGCCCCGGTCATCGTTCAGAAGCTGGGCGAGGTGCTGGTCAAGCTGCGCGACCGAGGCATGACCATCGTGCTGGTGGAGCAGAACTTCCGCTTCGCCGCGCCGCTGGCGGACCGCCACTACGTCATGGAGCACGGCCGGATCATCGAGGAGATCAGTGCCGCCGAGCTGCCATCCCGGCGTGAGCATCTCAATGCCCTGCTGGGGGTCTAGCCGACCGACGGAGCACCCGGGCTCGCCGTGCATCGCCCGTCGGCCAGCCCAAGCCGCGCCCATGAGGCGAAACAAGAACCACGACTGCAATGACGCCACCACCATTTCGTGACCCGCGAATCGCGACCAACGCGCAGTGCGCGTGACAACAACAACCCGCCCAGTTGGGCCATGGAGACGAAAATGACCTTTATCAAGAAGACCCTCGTCAGCAGCATCGCCATTGCCGCCACCGCCGCCATGGCGACCGCCGCCCAAGCGGAGATCAGCGACGGCACGGTGCGCATCGGCTATCTCGCCGACATGTCCGGCACCTATCGCGACCTGGCCGGTCCGGGTGGCCTTGAGGCCCTGGAGATGGCCATCGAGGACTTCGGCGGCAGCGTCGACGGGGCGCCGATCGAGGTGTTCAGCGCCGATGACCGCAACAGCGCCGACGTCGGCGCCAACACGGTGCGCGAATGGATCGACCAGCGCGATGTCGACCTGGTGGCCGGCATGGTGGCGTCATCGGTCACCATCGCCGTGACCAAGGTGCTGGAGGAGAACGACGGCTTCGGCATCGTCTCCGGCTCGGCCGCCTCGAGCATCACCAACGAGCACTGCACGCCCAACCACGTCCACTGGGTCTACGATACCTACCCGCTGGCCAACGGCACCGCCCGCGCGGTGGTCGAGCAGGGCGGCGACACCTGGTTCATGCTCACCGCCGACTACGCCTTCGGCCATGCCCTGGAGGGGGACGTCGAGAAAGTGGTGACCGAGAACGGTGGCACCATCGTCGACAAGGTGCGCCACCCGTTCCCCACCGACGACTTCTCCTCCTACATCCTCCAGGCCCAGGGCTCCGGGGCCAAGATCATCGGCCTGGCCAATGCCGGCTCCGACACCGTCAACGCGATCAACACCGCCAGCCAGTTCGGCGTGGTCGAGGCCGGCCAGCAGCTCGCCGGCCTGCTGGTGTTCCTCAACGACGTACACGCCATGGGGCTCGACACTACCCAGGGGCTGCTGTTGACCACCGGCTGGTACTGGAACATGGACGACGAGTCGCGCGAGTGGGCCGAGCGCTACTACGAGCGCGTGGGCAGCATGCCGACCATGGTCCAGGCCGGCATCTACTCCAGCACCATGCACTACCTGGAGGCCGTCCAGGCCACCGGCAGCGACGACACCCAGACGGTGCGCGAGTACATGATGAAGCAGCCGATCCACGACTTCTTCGCGCGTAACGGCCGCATCCGCGAGGACGGCCGCATGGTGCACGACATGTACCTGGCGCGCGTGAAGTCGCCCGAGGATTCCACCCACGAATGGGACCTCTACGAGATCCTCACCACCATTCCCGCCGAAGAGGCCTACCGCCCGCTGTCGGAGAGCCAGTGCGACCTGGTGCAGAACTGACGCATGGCACGTCGGCGGCGGCCATGGCCGCCGCCTTCTGACGGCGAGGAGAACCTGACATGACGATGATATTCGGCGTGCCGTTGGCGGTGTTCACGGGCCAGCTCCTGCTGGGCCTGATCAACGGCGCCTTCTACGCCCTGCTGAGCCTGGGCCTGGCGGTGATCTTCGGCCTGCTGAAGATCGTCAACTTCGCCCATGGGGCCATGTACATGCTGGGGGCTTTCGCCACGCTGCTCGGCATGCGCTACCTGGGCATCAACTACTGGGCCGCGCTGCTGCTGGCGCCACTCGCCGTGGGCCTGGCCGGGATGCTGATCGAGCGGCTGCTGCTGCGGCGCATCGGTCACCTCGACCACCTCTACGGCCTGCTGCTGACCTTCGGCCTGGCACTGATCTTCGAGGGTACCCTGGTCAACTTCTTCGGTGTCTCCGGGGCCCGCTATCCCACGCCCGAGTCGCTCGCGGGCGGCTACCAGCTGGGCTTCATGTTCCTGCCCAAGTATCGCGCCTGGGTGCTGCTGGCGGCGATCGGCGTTTGCCTCTTCACCTGGTACATGATCGAGCGCACGCGGCTCGGCGCCTACCTGCGTGCCGGCACCGAGAACCCTGCGCTGATGCAGGCCTTCGGTGTCAACGTGCCGCTGCTGGTCACCCTGACCTACGGCTTCGGCGTGGCGCTGGCCGCCTTCGCCGGCGTGCTGGCCGCACCGCTCTATCCGGTCTCGCCGACCATGGGCTCCAACCTGCTGATCGTGGTCTTCGCGGTGGTGGTGATCGGGGGCATGGGCTCCATCCTGGGCGCCATCGTCACCGGCCTGGCCATGGGGCTGATCGAGGGGCTGACCAAGGTGTACTACCCCGAGGCGGCCAATACCGTGATTTTCCTGGTGATGATCCTGGTGCTGCTGATCAGGCCCACCGGACTCTTCGGCAAGGAGGCATGACGCCATGGCCACGACTCAAACCATGACGCCTTCCATGAAGCGCGAGCGTCGCGCCAACCTGCGCCGCAACGCTTTCTACCTGGCACTGATCGTGATCGGTCTGGTGGCACCCTTCGTCGCCTACCCGGTCTTCCTGATGAAGGTGCTGTGCTTCGCCCTGTTCGCCTGCGCCTTCAATCTGCTGCTGGGCTATGCCGGCCTGCTCTCGTTCGGCCATGCGGCCTTCCTCGCCACCGGGGGCTACGTGACCGGCTACCTGCTGTCGAGCTATCCGGCGCTCACCCCCGAGCTGGGCATCCTCAGCGGCACGGCCGCCGCCGTGGCGCTGGGCGCCGTCTTTGGCGCGCTGTCGATCCGGCGGCAGGGCATCTACTTCGCCATGGTCACCCTGGCCCTGGCGCAGCTGATGTTCTTCTTCTACATCCAGGCGCCCTTCACCGGCGGCGAGGATGGCCTGCATGGCGTGCCCCGTGGCGAGCTGTTCGGCATCATCAGCCTGCGCAACAGCCTGGTGATGTACTACTTCGTCTTCGCCATCTTCCTGTTCGGTTTCGCCCTGATCCAGCGCACCGTGCACTCGCCCTTCGGCCAGGTGCTCAAGGCGATCCGCGAGAACGAGCCGCGCGCGGTATCGCTTGGCTACAACGTCGATGCCTACAAGCTGGTGGCGTTCATCCTCTCGGCGGGCCTGGCCGGCCTGGCCGGGTCGACCAAGACACTGGTGTTCCAGCTCGCCTCGCTGACCGATGCCCACTGGCACATGTCCGGGGAGGTGATCCTCATGACCCTGCTCGGCGGCGTGGGCACGCTGTTCGGCCCGGTGGTGGGAGCGGGGCTGGTGGTCAGCCTGCAGCACCTGCTGGCCCAGTCGCCGCTGGGCAACTGGGTCGGGCCGATCCTGGGCGCCATCTTCGTGCTCTGCGTGCTCAGTTTCCGCAGCGGTATCGTCGGCGAGGCGATCAAGATGTATCGCAAGAACTTCAAGTGACGGTGTCGACAAGCCTCTTCCTGGCGCCCTGCGGGGCGCCTTTTTTCTTTCACTCTCTCGTCATCGCGCAGGCCCGCGCCAGGCTGGCGGGCAGGTTTTCGACCAGGTAGTCGACGAACTGGCGCACCTTGGCGGCGTGCTGGCGGTGTCGAGGCATGACCGCCCAGACCCCCGCATCGCGGCACTGGAAGCGGGACAGCACCTCGACCAGTTCGCCGCTGGCGAGATAGGGCATGACATAGTAGTCGGGCAGCTGCGCCAGCCCCAGCCCCTTGAGCGCCGCATCGAGCAGCGCGAGCCCGGAATTGGCCTGCCAGGGGCCCTGGACGCGGACCTCGCGGTGCAAGCCCTCGATGTCGAAGCGCCAGACATCGCGCGAGCCGATCAGGCAGCGGTGGTGCGCCAGTTCCGCCACCGAGTGCGGGTGCGAGATGCCCTGGAAGTAGGCGGGGGAGGCCACGACGTATTCGTGGCGCTCGCACAGTCGCCGTGCGACCAGCGAGGAGTCCTGCAGGGTGCCCATGCGAATGACCACGTCGTAGCCCTCGTCGATCACGTCCACCTGGCGGTTGGTCAGGTGCAGGCGCATCTCGAGCTGTGGGTGCAGGGCCAGGAAGTCGTTGACCAGGGGGGCGAGGAAACGCTCGCCGAAGGTGGTGGCGCAGCTGAGCTGGAGCACGCCGTGGGGGCGCTCCTGAAGACTTTGCAGGTCGGTCTCGGCCTCGCGAAAGCCGTCCAGCAGTTCGCGGCAGCGGGCATAGTAGCGTTCGCCGGCGTCGGTGAGATGGATCTGACGCGTGGTGCGGTAGAGCAGCGGCAGCCCCAGCTCCTGCTCGAGTTGAGCCACCTGTCGGCTGATGTGTGAGTTGGAGACGTGAAGCTGGCGTGCCGCAGCGGCAAAGGTGCCAAGGCGGACCACTTCGACGAAGGCCTCGATGCCATCCCAGCGAGCCATAGGCACTCCATTATTGCTCTATTGGAATAATGTTGTGTCGTTGTTTCTATATCATCATAGCCTTGGCCGCACCTAGACTGATAGGGATAGTTTACCCACCATCAGGAGATCTGCATGAAGTCGCGTGCCGCCGTCGCTCTCGAAGCGGGCAAGCCCCTCGAGCTCACCGAAATCGATGTCCAGGATCCCAAGGCCGGGGAAGTGCTGGTGCGCATCGCCGCGACCAG
>NZ_QHGY01000020.1 GCF_003254665.1 Billgrantia lactosivorans
GACCTCGGCGGCGCTGACTTGGCGCCAGCGGGCGCTGACGTGCTGGTCGGGGCGGATCAGGTAGGCGACACCGCCGGTCAGGCCGTAGCGTTCGCCGACCAGGGTCTCCACGTCCTCGATCTGGCGGCTGCGCGGCAGCTCGCTCAGGGCATGCGGCGCCGGTCCGACGACCAGCAGGTCGAGATCGGCCTGGTGCGCGAGCAGCGGCTCGAGGTCGGTCCTGAGCGTCTCGGCCCGGGTGCTGTCGACGCGGCCGTCGAGCAGCAGCACGAAGCGCTCGCCGAGCTGGTTCAGCAGCCAGTCGCGCCGCCCGGCGAGGCCGATCGGGGCGTCCTTGGCGGGGCTGCCGGGGCGCAGCTCGAGCGGCAGGCCCTCGGTCTCGGGGCCGTTGAGCGGCGAGTCGTCGTAGTGGCACGGCATGGACAGGCGGCCGCTGTTGACCAGGCGGCGGGCGAAGGGGTAGTGCTCGGCCAGCTCCAGCACGCTGTCGCGGAACAGCCGGCTGACGCGGCTCTTGGGCGTGATGAAGTCGGTGGCGCGGGTCGAGTTGAGGATGTTCTCGGCGGCGCCGTGCTGGCGTTCGTCGTCGTAGGTGGCGAGCAGCGCCGCGGGGGCCTGGCCCTTGAGCACGCGGGCCAGCTTCCAGGCCAGGTTCTCGGTGCTCTGCAGCGCGCCGTTGGCGCCGCGGGCGCCGAAGGGCGAGACCTGGTGGGCGGCGTCGCCCATGAAGAACACGCGCCGGTGGATGTAGCTGTCCATCTTGCGGCAGCGGAAGGTGTAGACGCTGGCCCACTCCAGCTCGAACTCCACCTCCGCGCCGAGCATCGCCTGCACCCGCGGGCGGATGTTCTCCTCCTTCTTCTCCTCCTCGGGGTCGGCGTCCCAGCCGAGCTGGAAGTCGATGCGCCAGACGTTGTCCGGCTGGCGGTGCAGCAGCACCGACTGGTTGGGGTGGAAGGGCGGGTCGAACCAGAACCAGCGCTCGGTGGGGAAGTCCGCCTTCATGATCACGTCGGCGATCAGGAAGCGGTCCTGGAAGACCTGGCCCTTGCTCTCCAGCCCCAGCATGTCGCGGATCTTGCTGTTGGCGCCGTCGGCCACCAGCAGGTAGTCGCAGGCGAGGCGGTAGTCGCCGTGCTCGGTGCTGACCCGTACTTCGCTGCGCTCGGCCTGGCTGTCGACCTCGGTGACCTTGTGCTTCCAGCGCAGGTCGATACGGTCGCCGAGTTCATTCACGCGATCGACCAGGTACTCCTCGAAGTAGTACTGCTGCAGGTTGATGAAGGCCGGCATGCGATGGCCCTCCTCCGGCAGCAGGTCGAAGTTGTAGACCTCGCGCTGCTGGAAGAACACGCGGCCGCGCTGCCAGGTCACGCCCTTGTCGACCATCGGCTGGGCACAGCCGAGGCGGTCGAGGATCTCCAGCGTGCGCTTGGCGAAGCAGATCGCCCGCGAGCCGACGCTGACGGTGTTGTTGTCGTCGAGCACCACGCTCTCGATGCCCTGCTGGGCCAGGTCGATGGCCATGGCCAGCCCGGTGGGGCCGGCGCCGACGATCACCACCGGGCAGTGACGGACATCGTCACGGTCGAGTTCCGGCGCGCGATGATATGGGTAGACGGGATTGTTGTAGGTAGATGGCATGCTTCCTCCGACCGCGGCTGCCTTCGGGGACGAGCCGCCGGGGCCCGTCCCCGGCGCCGTTCGCCAGGCTGCTGTTGTTGGCGGCGCGTTACTGGTTCTCGACGACTTCCTGCAGCGAGTGCCACATCTGGGTATCGCGCTCGGCGGTCCAGATGCGCGGGTCGGGGTACTCGCCGCCGGCCTCGTCATAGCAGCGGGTGATGTCGAACGGCAGGCAGTGGTCGAAGATCACCCAGTGGCCGTACTTCGGCTTGAGCCTGGCGTAGGTCTCGGCGTAGCACTCGGAGAGCGACTTGCCGGCGGCCTTGCCTGCCTTGACGCTGCCGTACATGTCGGCGAGGAAGGCGCGGGTACCCTGGACCGCCTCCTGGCACAGCTCGGGTGTGGTGAGCGCCTCGCCGCGGCCCGGCACCAGCTTCTGCGGGGCCATCGCCTGCAGGCGGTCGAGGGTGGCGGGCCAGTCCTCGTGGTAGGCGTCGCCGGTGTAGGGGGTGGCGCCGTACTCGACCAGGTCGCCGGAGAACATCACCTTCTCCTCGGGCAGCCAGACCACGGTGTCGCCCTTGGTGTGGCCGCGGCCGAGGTGAATCAGGCGCACCTCGCGCTTGCCCATGAACACCGTCAGTTCCCGCTGGAAGACGATGTTGGGCCAGGTCAGGCCGGGCACCGAGTCGACCCCCTTGAACAGGCGTGGGAAGCGGCCGACCTCGGACTCGTAGTCCTGCTGGCCGCGCTCGACGATCAGGTCGTAGGTGTTCTGGCTGGCGTAGATGTTCTCGGCGCCGTAGGCCGAGGCGCCGAGCACGCGCACGGCGTGGTAGTGGGTCATCACCACGTGCTTGATCGGCAGGTCGGTGACCTCGCGGATGCGGCGGATCACGTCCTGGGCCATGATCGGCGTGGCCTGGGTGTCGATCACCATCACGCTGTCGTCGCCGATCACCACGCCGGTGTTGGGGTCGCCCTCGGCGGTGTAGGCGTACAGGCCCTCGGCCAGCTGGGTGAAGCTGACCTGCTTCTCTTCGGTGTCGGCGTGGGAAGCGAACTTCTTGCTCATGGTTCCTCCAAGGGTCGTCAGGAGCGTCGCGCGGGGCGACGCGCTGGCCAGAGTCCGGCCCGGGGTGTAGCGGGAAATGCCTGCAGCATAGTTGTAACTGAAACTATAAGTCCAGCAAGGCACGGGCCCGCTGGCGGATCTCGGCGGTTGCGATAGGCAAAAAATTGTCTGGGATCATGTATTTTGCGCGCTTTTGCTACCTAAGTCTAAGATCCGGGAATGCCAAATTAGTTGCAGGGGAGATTATCTGGCGGCATGGTGACAGCGTGAAACCTCAGGCTGTCGCCCCCCTCCGCTCTGACGGGCGAGCGCGCAGCCGGTACAACAACGCAGGACACACGTGGCGCGAGCACGCCTCCCGTGACGACCAGGAGCATGCAATGAACAACACACATCGCCTCATGATCGGTGCCGTGGCGGCGGTCAGCCTTTCTCTCGGCACGCCGGCGCTGGCCCAGGAAACCATCACCGTCAGTACCTGGGGTGGCCCCAACCACGGCATCAATACCCTCGTCTGGCCCACCTGGAAGGCATGGATCGAGGAAGCCACCGAAGGCCGCGTGACCGTCGAGGTGGTCCACGACATGGGCCCGCCGGCGGCCCAGATGGAGATCGTCGCCGACGGGGTCGCCGATGCCAGCTGGATCTTCCACGGCCACATGTCGGGGCGCTTCGAGCTGACCCAGTTGCCGGAATTCCCCACCTTCGAGGCGTTCACCTCCGAAGCCGCCTCGGCGGCCTACTGGCGCACCTACCAGGAGCACCTGGCCCAGGCGGAGGAGCATCGCGGGGTCGACGTCATGGCCATGGGCGTGCACGGCCCGGGGCAGATCTTCACCGCCGAGCAGATCGATTCCATCGACCAGCTGGCCGGCAAGCGGTTGCGCGTGGGCGGCGGGGTGATGAGCAGCCTGGCCAGCGCCATGGAGGTCTCCGGCGTGGCGATGCCGCCCACCAGCGTCTACGAGAGTGCCTCCCAGGGGGTCATCGACGGCGCCATGCTGACCCTGGAGGGGCTGCGCAGCTTCCGCGTGGCCGAGGTGCTGCCCCACACCCTGACCGTGGATGGCGGCTTCTATCGCGGCAGTTTCGCCATCGTCATGAACCCGATGTTCTGGGACCGCATCTCGCCCGAGGATCGCGAGGCGATCGAGGCCGTCTCGGGCGAGGACCTGTCGCGCCTGTTCGGCTACATGATGGACGCCATGGACGAGCGCGGCGTGGCGTTTGCCGAGGAGCAGGGCAACACCTTCACCGAGGCCTCGGAGGAGGACATCGAGCGCCTGCGCGGGGTGACCGAGGAGCTGATCGCCGAGTGGCGTGACGCCGTCGAGGGGCGCGGAATCGATACCGAAGCGGCGCTGGACCACTTCCGCGAGCAGCTCGCCCTGGCCGCCGAAGACGACGGGATCGCCGATCGCGTCGTGCACCCATAACTTCGACGACCCCTGGAGGCTTGACCATGCCGACCTCGACCTCGCGCTGGCTGCGGGTCGGCCGTGTCATGCAGCTGACGCTGGAGGGGGTGGCGGGTGCCACCCTCTTCGCCATGATGCTGCTGACCACGGCGGACGTGACCGGGCGCTACTTCTTCAACTCGCCGATCCTGGGTACCGTCGAGCTGACCCAGCTGATGCTGGCGGCGCTGGTGTTCCTGTCGCTGCCGGTGGTGTGCTGGCGCGAGGAGCACGTCAGCGTCGACCTGCTCGACAGCGTCTTTCCCGCGCGGCTGATCTGGGTCCGCCAGGTGCTGGTCAACCTGATCGTCAGCGGCGCGCTGTGGATCATGGCAAGCCGCGTCTGGGCGCTGGGCGAGCGCGCCATGCAGTGGGGCGACGTGACCGAGTTCCTGCGCATTCCCAAGGGCTACCTAATCTACCTGATGGCGGTCATGCTGGGCGTGTCGGCCGTGCTGACGCTGCTGCGCGCGCTGGGCTACCTGCTCGAAGGCGTGGGCGTGCTGGAGCGCGGCGGCCCCCTCAGCCCGACGCAAGGGCGGGGAGGTGACACGTGATCGAAGCGCTGTACGGCTTCGCCGCCCTGCTGCTGCTGGCGTTCCTGCGGGTGCCGCTGGCCTTCGCCATGGGCATCGTCGGCTTCGTGGGCTTCTACTTCCTCACCGGCAACTGGAACGCCGCCGAATCCATGGCCGCGCGGCGGGTGGTCGACACCGCCATGGACTACGGCCTGTCGGTGATCCCGCTGTTCATCCTGATGGGCAACCTGGTCTCCCATGCCGGGCTGTCGGATGCGCTGTTCCGTGCCTCCAACGGCTTCCTCGGCCACCGCAAGGGCGGCCAGGCCATGGCCACCATCGTCGCCTGCGGCGGCTTCAGCGCGATCTGTGGTTCGAGCCTGGCCACCGCCGCGACCATGGGGCGGGTGGCGATGCCGCAGATGCGCAAGTACGGCTACAAGGACACCCTGGCCTCGGCCTCCATCGCCGCCGGCGGCACGCTGGGCATTTTGATCCCGCCCAGCGTGATGCTGGTGATCTACGGCATCCTCACCGAGACCAGCATCCGCGAGCTGTTCGCTGCCGGCTTCATCCCCGGCATGCTCGGCATCGTCATGTACCTGGCGGCGGTGAAGTGGGTGATGTGGCGCGACCCCGACGCCGGCCCGGCGGGTGAACGGGTGGCCTGGCCGGAGCGCCTCATGGCGCTGAAGAGCGTCGGCAGCACGCTGGCGCTGTTCGTGCTGGTGATCGGCGGCATCTACCTCGGCGTGTTCACCCCCACCGAGGCGGCCGGCATCGGCGCCATGGGCGCCTTCCTGATCGCGCTGTGGCGCCGCGCGCTGACCCCCCAGGTGCTGATGAACGTGCTGATGGATACCGTGCGCACCACCGCCATGCTGTTCGCCGTGGTGCTCACCGCGCTGATCTTTGCCAACTTCATCAACCGCGCGGGACTGCCCGGCGACCTGCTGGCGTTCGTCAACGGGCTCGACATCTCGCCGTTCATGGTGATCCTGGTGATACTCGCCATCTACGTGCTGCTGGGCTGCGTGTTCGAGAGCATGTCGATGCTGCTGCTGACGGTGCCGGTGTTCTTCCCGGTGGTGGCGGGGCTCGGCTTCGACCTGGTGTGGTTCGGCATCCTGGTGGTGATCGTGATCGAGATCAGCTTGATCACGCCGCCGGTGGGGATGAACGTGTTCGTGCTGCGGGCGGTGCTGCCGGACGTGAGCACGGGGACGATCTTCCGCGGTGTGACGCCGTTCTGGGTGGCCGGCATGGCGCGCGCGTTGCTGGTGCTGGTGTTCCCGGGTATCGTGCTGTTCCTGCCGCAACTGCTCTATTGAACGCTGCCCAGCGTAGGGTGAGGAGTCTCGAGAGATGAACACGGAAGAGGGCCGGGCCGGCCTTGCCAGGGAGAGCGACGAGGGCCTGGCCGAACCATCGACCAAGCCGGAGCTGGACCTCAACCAGTTCCTGCCCTACCGGCTCAACAGCCTGGCCGATCGCATCAGCCAGTCGCTGGCCGAGCTCTACGAGGAGCGCTACCAGCTCAACATAGCGCAGTGGCGGGTGCTGGCCTGGCTCAGCCACTGCGACGAGCTGACGGCGAAGAAGATCTGCAGCTACACCAACATGGACAAGGCACGCGTGTCGCGGGCGATCCAGGCGCTGGAGGAGCGCGGCCTGATCCGCCGCACGCCCGCGCCCGAGGACCAGCGCCAGCAGGACCTCCACCTCACCGCCGCCGGCCAGGCGCTGCTGACCAAGCTGATCCCCGAGGCCCAGGCCTGGGAGGCGGCGCTGGTGGCGACCCTCACCGCCGGTGAGTACCGCGACCTGCTCAACGTCATGCGCAAGCTCGAACGGCAGCTGGAGCGGATCGGGCAGTAGCGGCTTCGGGTTGCCTCACGCCCTTGCGGCGGCCTCTGCCTCGGCAGGGCTGGGCACGTGCCCGCCGAGGCGGGCGGTGATCTCGGCGGCGGTTTCGTGCACCAGCGCGCCCAGCTCCGGCAGGCGTGCTTCAGGAATGCGCGCCACCGGGCCGGAGACCGAGATCGCCGCCAACGGTGTGCCGTGCTCGTCGTGCAGGCAGGCGGCCACGCAGTGCAGGCCGATGGCATGCTCCTCGCGGTCGCAGGCATAGCCCTGCCGGCGAACCTGCGCCAGGTTGGCGCGCAGGGAGTCGGCGGTATGCAGGGTGTTGGCGGTGACCCGGTCGAGCCCCCGCTCGGCCAGCACCCGGTCGAACTCGTCATCGGGCAGCCAGGCCATCAGCGCCTTGCCCACGCCCGAGGCGTGCAAGGGGGCGCGCGAGCCGAGCCGGGTGATCATGCGCATCATCTGGGGCGACTCGCTCTGGGCCAGGAACACCGCGGTGGCGCCGTCGCGGATGCCCAGGTTGGCGGTCTCGCCGGTCTCGGCGGTCAGCCGGCGCAGGAACGGCCGGCTGGTGGCGACGAAGTCGCGCGCCTCGAGGAAGCTGTTGCCGATGCGGAAGGTCTTGACGTCGATCTTCCATACCCCGAGTTCGCCATCCTGGGAAATGAAGCCCTGGCCCTGCAGGGCCTGCAGCAGGCGATGGGTGGTGGAAGGGGCGAGGTCGACCATTTCCGCCAGCTCCGATAGCGCCAGGCCGCCCGGGGTGGCCGCCAGCCGCTCGAGCAGGTTGAGCCCGCGCACCAGCGATTGACTGTGGCCGCTGGCGCTCTTGCCGGGGCCGGGCGGGCGCCCCGCCGTTCTGCGTTTGACTTCACTCACCTGCGTACTTCCTCTCCGACTGATCTGGCGGACCTTTCTGCGAAGGCCGGCAACAGGATACCGCCTCGCCGCCGACTTGTCTCGATTGCGGAAATGCCTTCCACTCTTCTTGCCCAACGGTTCTGATGTCGCTGCTCTGCCTTCAGCGATGTCGCCACCGGGGCTCCCGCTTGGCGACAAAGGCATCGATGCCCTCGGCCACATCCTCGGCCAGCATGTTGCAGGCCATGGTCTCGCCGGCGAAGGCGTAGGCCTCTTTCAGCGGCATCTGCAACTGGCGCTGGAACAGCGCCTTGCCGGTACGCAACGCCACGCGGCTCTTGGCGCCGATGCTGGCGGTGAGCTCGCCGAGCACCGCGTCCAGCGCCTCGTCGTCGGCCACGCGGTTGACCAGGCCCCACTCCAGCGCCTGCTCGGCGTCGATGAACTCGCCGGTGAGGAGCATCTCCATGGCGCGCTTGCGGCCGATGCTGCGCGACAGCGCCACCGCGGGGGTCGAGCAGAACAGCCCGACATTGATACCCGACACCGCGAAGCGCGCCGAGCGGGCGGCCACCGCCAGGTCGCAGCTGGCCACCAGCTGGCAGCCGGCGGCGGTGGCCAGTCCCTGGACCCGCGCGATCACCGGTACCGGCAGGTGCACGATGCGCTGCATCACCTCGCCGCAGCGGGCGAACAGCTCCTGGTAGTAGGCCTTGTCGGGGTTGGCGCGCATCTCCTTGAGATCGTGCCCGGCGCAGAAGGCGCGCCCCTCGGCGGCGATGACCACGCAGTGCACCGAATCGTCATTGGCCAGGCGGGCGAGTTCGCCGCCGAGTGCCTTGAGCACTTCTTCCGATAAGGCGTTGAACTGTCGCGGACGGTTCAGCGTGAGGGTGGCAACGCCGCGCTGATCGAGACGAATCACCGGGCGCTCGTCGACGGTCGTGGTCATTGTCGTATCCTGTAGTAACGTGCCCGTCACCAGCCTAGCCTGTCGTGCACGCTTTTCGTCAGCCCTGCGACCAAAGACGGTGTGGCCCGCCGCCTGGCGCCCACCCAGCGAGAGCGAAGCATGAGCGATTCGACCCCTGATCCCGAAGCCCTGCACAAGGGCACGCCACAGACGGGTGGCCGGCTGCTGGCCGACGTCAGCCTGCCCGCCGCGGTGATCCACGAGCCCGCGCTGGCCCACAACCTGGCCTGGATGCAGCGCTTCTGCGAGGCCCACGGCGCGCGCCTGGCGCCTCACGGCAAGACCACCATGTGCCCCGAGCTGTTCCACCGCCAGCTCGCCGCCGGGGCCTGGGGCATCACCCTGGCCACCGCGCCCCAGTGCCGTGCCGCCTTCCGCCACGGCGTGCATCGTCTGCTGATGGCCAACCAGCTCGTCGGCGAGGCCAACATGGCGATCGTCGCGGGGCTGATCGAAGCCGGTGCCGACTTCTACTGCGTGGTCGACAGCGTCGCCAACGTCGAGCAGCTGGCCCGCTACTTCTCCGCCTGCGGCCTGCGCCTCAAGGTGCTGATCGAGCTCGGCGTGCCGGGCGGGCGCTGCGGCTGCCGCGACACAGACGAGGTGATGGCGCTGGCCGAGCGCATCGACAGCGAACAGGCGCTGGTGCTCTCGGGCCTGGAGGGCTACGAAGGGGTGGTGCACGGCAGCGACCCCGAGCGCGCCGTTCGCGCCTATGCCTGGCAACTGGTCGAGGCGGCCCAGGGGCTGGCGCGCGACGGGCTGATCGAGACCCCGCAGCCGCTGATCACCGCGTCCGGCTCGGCCTGGTACGACCTGATCGCCGAGGTGTTCCACGAGGCGCGGCTGGGGCCTCAGTTCGTGCCGGTGCTGCGCCCCGGCTGCTACGTGGTGCACGACCACGGTATCTATGGCCAGGCCCAGCGCTCGATCCTGGAGCGCCAGCCCAGGATCGAGCGCGGGCTCAGGCCGGCCCTGGAGGTCTTCGCCCAGGTGGTGTCGCTCCCCGAGCCGGGGCTGGCCATCGTCGGCATGGGCAAGCGCGACATCGGCCACGACCAGCTGCCCGAGCCCCTGCGGCGCTACCGCGAGGGCGACGAACGGGGACGCCCCCTGCCGGTGGCGGGCTGGCGGCTGGCCAAGCTGATGGACCAGCACGCCTTCGTCGCCCTCCCCTCGGACGAGGGCGAGGCCGGCGCCGCCAACGGACGGACGCGGGTCGGCGACATCGTCGCCTTCGGGACCTCCCACCCCTGCCTGACCTTCGACAAGTGGCGGCGCATCTGTCGCGTCGACGAGCGCCTCGAGGTGCTCGAGGTGATGCACACCTGTTTCTAGCGGCCTCGGGGACGTTGCAGCTCCCGCTCCACCTTCAGGCGCGCCAGCCGGTCGCCGAACAGGTAGGCGCCGAGGGCCACCACGATCAGCGCCGCACCCAGCAGCATCGATGGCGAGGGCTGCTCCTGGTTGAGCGTCATGCCGAGGCCCAGCGCCAGAATCGGGGTAATCAACGTGACCAGCGCCACGGTGGCGGCGGGCAGGCGCGAGAGGATCAGGTAGTAGCAGAGGAAGCCGAGCAGCGAGCCGAACAGCGCCAGGTAGAGGACCGACCACAGCCCGCGAGCGCTAAGCGGCACCGCCAGGGGCTCGCCGCTGGCCAGCCACAGGAGCAGGAAGCAGGGCAGGCTCAGGCCCAGCGCGCCGAGCGTCTGCTCCAGGGGGCCGAGACCGGCGGCCACGCGCTGCACGGCGATGCCGCTGGCGCTGAACAGGGTCACGGCGAGCAGCATCATCAGCAGCGCCGGCAACTGGTCGTTGCCCAGCTCGAGGCTGTCGATGAACACCACGGCAAGGCCCGCCACGCCGAGCGTACAGCCGAACCAGTGCCAGCGGCGCAGCTTCAGGGCGCCGGGCAGCAGCTGCAGGATCAGTCCCGAGACCAGCGGCGCCATGCCGAAGATCACCGACATCATGCCCGACGGCAGCGTCATCGAGGCGTGGTAGCTCAGCGCCATGGCGCCGAACACCCCGGGTACCGCCGCGGCGTAGCTCTTCAGGGCGGGGAGGTCGCCGCGCAGGCGCCGCCGCAACAGCAGCAGTACCGCCAGGCCCGCCAGGAAAGCGAACAGCATGCGCAGCATGACGCTGCCCACCGGCGCTCCCGCCTCGGCGCTCCACTTGATGGCCAGTGGCGTGGTGGCCCACACCAGCACTACGATCAGGTAGGCGGCGGCAGTCGGCATGCGGGTCTTCCCTGGTTACGAGGCGGGGGAGGCGTGGAATATCAATCATTAGCACAACAACGACGACCGCGTCGAATCGCGCCGCCGGTAAGCGCGCCACGTCACCCGCGTCACGCCAGGCCAGGCATGACCGATCGAGAGGTAGCGATGCATCACGACCAGAGCCTGGGGATCCTGCTGCCCGAGGACGGCCCCCCCGATTACGAGTGGTACGAACTGAACGAGCGACCCGGCATCGGCGAGTTGCTGCCCGCTATCGAGGTGGGCAAGATACTCAGCGACGGCCACCACGAGCACACGGCGCTGATGTCCCTCGGCGCCACCGAGCGGCTGGCGACGGTGGGCGAGTCCCTGGTCAGGGATTCCGGCGCCCAGGCCGTGGTATGGGCCTGCACCAGCGGCAGCTTCATCGGCGGGCTGGAGTGGTCCCAGGCCCAGTCCCGCGAGCTGTCGCGATGGCTCGGCGTGCCGGCCACCAGCACCGCCCTGGCCTTTCGCGATGCCCTGGCAGCCCTCGGCCAGCGGCGGGTCGACCTGCTCAGCCCCTATCCCGCGGAGGTCACCGAACAGCTGGTACGCTTCCTGGCTGACAGCGGTGTCGCCGTGGACGGCCTGCAGGTGCTGGACTGCCCCTTCGCGGCCGACTCCCACCGGCTCGATATCGTCGCCGCCGTGGGCGATTTCGCCAGGCGCCACGAGTCGGACAGTCCGATCCTGGTGCCCGACACCGCCATCAATACCTTCGAGCGGCTCGAGGCGATGAGCCGCGAGGCCGGCCGGATGGTTCTGACGGCGAACCAGGTGAGCCTGTGGGCGGGGCTCAGGCTGCTGCGGCGGCAAGGTGGCCCGGCCCGCTATCTGCGGGCGCTGGCCGAGGCGGCATAACCTGGGTTAAGCAGGGGCCGCGGGGAGTTCTGCTATGTTCCGCCCGGGGCGGGAAATTCTGTCGATGGAGGATGAATGAGCGACGAACTGAGTGAGTTCGAGCAGAGCGTGAGGCGTGAGATCGACGCCTTCATGAAACCTGGCCACGAGCCCTCGCCAGCCCCCGCGTCGTCCCGCAGCAGCGGCCCCGGCAGGGCGACGCGCACGCAGCCGGCCGGCGGCAAGCAATCCGCCGAATCCTACAAGACCGGCCACCTGGTCCGGCTCGCGGTGAGAACGCGCAAGCTGGAGGTCGACACCGTCTTCGAGCACCGCTCCACCAGCATCTCCAAGCTCGAGGCCCAGCTCGAGGCCGAGAAGGCCGCCCGCAAAGCCGGCTACCCGATCATCGGTTATGTGATCGACATCCAGAGCCTGTAGCGCGCCTGCGCGGGGCCGGCACGACCCGAACGAAAGCGCCGCGCTCGTGAGCGCGGCGGGGCGAGCAGAGCCGGCCGCGGGCCTGCCTACTCCTCGAAGTTGGTCTCGGAGTAGAGCACCCGTACGCGCAGGGTGTGCTCGACCTTGCGCAGCGCCTCGAGCGCCTGGGGGCCGTAGGCCTTGTCCACGTCGATGACCACGTAGCCGACCTTCTCGTTGGTCTGCAGGTACTGGCCGGAGATGTTGATGTCGTTCTCGGACAGCACCCGGTTGATCTCGGAGAGCACCCCCGGCACGTTGTCGTGGATGTGCAGCACGCGATGCTTGTCCGGGTGCGCCGGCAGCGCAACCTCGGGGAAGTTGACCGAGGTGACGGTGGTGCCGTTGTCGGAGTAGGTGATCATCTTCTCGGAGACCTCGATGCCGATGTTCTCCTGGGCCTCGAGGGTGGAGCCGCCGATGTGCGGGGTGAGGATCACGTTGGGCAGGCCGCGCAGGGGGCTGACGAACTCCTCGTCGTTGCCCTTGGGCTCCACCGGGAAGACGTCGATGGCGGCGCCGTAGAGCCGGCCGGCCGCGAGCGCCTCGGCCAGGTCCTCGATCACCACCACGCTGCCGCGCGAGGCGTTGATCAGGATGCCGCTGGGCTTCATCAGCGCGAGCTGCTCCTTGGCGATCATCCACTTGGTGGAGGGCAGCTCGGGCACGTGCAGACTGACCACGTCGGCCCGGGCCAGCAGCTCCTCGAGGCTCGCCACCTGGCTGGCGTTGCCCATGCCGAGCTTGGTCACCACGTCGTAGAAGATGACGTTGAAGCCGAGCGACTCGGCCAGCACCGAGAGCTGGGCGCCGATGTTGCCGTAGCCGACGATGCCCAGGGTCTTGCCGCGGGCCTCGTGGGAGGCCTTGGCACTCTTGAGCCAGCCGCCCTGGTGGGCACGGGCGTTCTTCTCGGGGATGCCGCGCAGCAGCATGATCGCCTCGGCCAGCACCAGTTCGGCCACCGAGCGGGTGTTGGAGTAGGGCGCGTTGAACACCGGGATGCCGCGCGCGAGCGCCGCATTGAGGTCGACCTGGTTGGTGCCGATGCAGAAGCAGCCCACGGCGTTGAGCTTCTCGGCGGCGGCGAAGATCCGCTCGTTGAGCTGGGTGCGCGAGCGGATGCCGAGGAAGTGCACGTCGCGGATCTTGTCGATCAGCGAGGCCTCGTCGAGCGAGGTGGGCAGATGCTCGATGTTGGTGTAACCGGCATTCAGGAAATTGTCCACCGCGCTCTGGTGGACGCCCTCGAGCAGCAGGATCTTGATCTTGCTCTTGTCCAGGGACGTTTTGGCCATGGTCGAATCAACCCCTTTCTTGGTGCGCCGCGTGCTGGAAAACAGGGCGCTCATGTTAACACAACCGCTACCCGCGAAGATGAAATTGCTGCGTCGCGAAGATGAGCGCCCTGCACGTTGCGCGTGCCGGTAGACGCCCCTCGGGGCAGTGCGTATAGGGCAGGGCGTGTATACTGTGCGTCCTGAAATCAGCGGCGACGAGCTAGAGGTGTCATGGCCGAACGTGACAAGCAGGCGGCGGGCGAAATGGCGGCGAGCGAGGAGGCCGAAGCCGATTTCGCGACTACCGTGGAGAGACTGGAACAGCTGGTGGAGCGCCTGGAGTCCGGCGAGCTGTCGCTGGAGGGCTCGCTCGCCGCGTTCGAGCAGGGCGTGCGCCTGACCCGTGACGCCCAGCGCCGCCTGGACCAGGCCGAGCTGCGGGTGCGCACCCTGATCGAGCGCCCCGACGGCAGCGTCGACTTCGCTCCCTTCGATGCCCCGGCGGCGGAGGATGACAGTGAACGCTGAACCGCTCGCGGCGCGCCTGGCCGCCGATCGGGCGCGTGTCGATGCCTGCCTGGCGAAGCTGTTCGAGGCCCGCCAGCCTTCGGCGCCGCGGCTGGAGGCGGCCATGCGCCACGGTCTGCTGGTGGGCGGCAAGCGGCTGCGGCCGCTGCTGGTCTACCTGGCGGGACGCGCCCTGGGGGCCGGCGACGAGGCGCTCGACGCGCCGGCCGCCGCCGTCGAGCTGATCCATGCCTACTCGCTGGTGCACGACGACCTGCCGGCGATGGACGACGACGACCTGCGCCGCGGCCAGCCCACGGTGCACCGCGCCTACGACGAGGCCACGGCGATTCTCGCCGGCGATGCGCTGCAGAGCCTGGCGTTCGAGGTGCTGGCGCGCGCCGCCCACCCGCGCCTGCCGGCGCTGATCCATACGCTGGCCACGGCCGCCGGCCGCGACGGCATGGTGGGGGGGCAGGCGCTGGACCTGGCCGCCGTTGGCGGCCACCCTGACGTCGAGGCCCTGGCCACCATGCACGCGCACAAGACCGGAGCGCTGATCCGCGCGGCGGTGCGCATGGGGGCGCTGGCGGCGGTGGCGGAGAACGACCCCCGCGTGACGGCGCTGGACCGCTACGCCGCGGCGCTCGGCCTGGCCTTCCAGATCCACGACGACGTCCTCGACGTCACCGGCGACACCCGCACGCTGGGCAAGGCGTCGGGGGCCGACGCGGCGCGCGACAAGCCCACCTATCCCGCCCTGCTGGGGCTGGAAGGCGCCCGGCGCCGGGCCAGCGAGCTGACCGAGGAGGCGCTGTCGGCGCTGGCGCCGCTGGGCGAGGCGGGTGAGCCGCTCGCGCAGCTGGCCCGCTACATGATCGAGCGCGACCACTAGCCACATGGCACTAGCCAGGACGACCGAATCGCACATGAAGCTCTACGACGTAATTCCTGTCGAGCGCCCGGTGACCCCGTTGCTCGATTCGCTGGACACCCCGGCGGCGCTGCGGGCCATGACCGGCAGCCAACTGCTGCAGGTGGCCGACGAGCTGCGTGCCTACCTGCTCTACAGCGTGGGTCGCAGCGGTGGCCATTTCGGCGCCGGGCTGGGCGTGGTGGAACTCAGCGTGGCGCTGCACCACGCGCTGGAGACGCCCCACGACCGGCTGGTGTGGGACGTCGGCCACCAGGCCTACCCGCACAAGATCCTCACCGGGCGGCGCGAGGCGATGCCCAGCATCCGCCAGTACGGTGGCCTGGCCGCCTTCCCGCGTCGCGCCGAATCGCCTTACGACACCTTCGGCGTGGGCCACTCCAGCACCTCGATCTCGGCGGCGCTGGGCATGGCCCTGGCCAGCGCCACCCGCGGCGACCGGCGCCGGGTCTGCGCGGTGATCGGCGACGGCGCGCTGACCGCGGGCATGGCCTTCGAGGCGTTGGCCCACGCCGGCCACGTCGATGCCAATCTGCTGGTGGTGCTCAACGACAACGAGATGTCGATCTCCGAGAACGTCGGCGGCATCGCCAGCTACCTGGCGGGCATCCTCTCCAGCAAGCCCTACCTGGCCTTCCGCGAGGAGGGCAAGCGGGTGCTCTCGCGCCTGCCGGGTGCGCTGGAGCTGGCGCGCCGCACCGAGGAGCACATGAAGGGCATGGTCAGCCCGGCCACGCTGTTCGAGGAGATGGGTTTCAACTACATCGGCCCGCTCGACGGCCACGACCTGCCCAGCCTGATCCAGACCCTGCGCAACATCCGCGACCTCGACGGCCCCCAGTTCCTGCACGTGAAGACCCGCAAGGGACGCGGCTTCCTGCCCGCCGAGGCCGACCCCATCGGCTACCACGCCATCACCAAGCTGGAAAAGAACGGCGAGGGGGCGACCACCAAGCCCGCCGCGGCGGTCAAGAAAGGCCCCAAGTACTGCAACGTCTTCGGCGAGTGGCTATGCGACATGGCCGCCGTCGACGAGCGCCTGATCGGCATCACCCCGGCGATGCGTGAAGGTTCCGACCTGATCCGCTTCTCCAAGGAGTATCCCGAGCGCTACTACGATGTCGCCATCGCCGAGCAGCATGCGGTGACCCTGGCGGCCGGCATGGCCTGCGAGGCGATGAAGCCGGTGGTGGCGATCTACTCCACCTTCCTGCAGCGCGGCTACGACCAGCTGATCCACGACGTGGCGGTGCAGGCGCTCGACGTCACCTTCGCCATCGACCGCGCCGGCCTGGTGGGCGAGGACGGCCCCACCCACCACGGCAGCATGGACCTCTCCTACCTGCGCTGCGTGCCCGGAATGGTGATCCTGGCCCCGGCCGACGAGGCGGAGTGCCGCGCCATGCTCAGCGCCGCCTACCACTATCCCGGTCCGGCCGCGGTGCGCTACCCCCGCGGCAGCGGCCCCGGGGCTGCCATTCCCAGCCATCTCGAACCGCTGGAGATCGGCAGGGCCGAGCGGCGCCGCGAGAGCGGCGCCGCGGCGGGGCGGCGCGTGGCCCTGCTCGCCTTCGGCAGCCTCAACGGCCCGGCGGGCGACGTGGCCGAAGCGCTCGACGCCACCCACCTCAACATGCGCTCGGTCAAGCCGCTCGATCGCGAGGCGGTGCTGAAGGCCGCCGCCGAGCACGACCTGCTGGTCACCCTCGAGGAGAACGTGGTCGCCGGCGGCGCCGGCAGCGGCGTGAACGAACTGCTCGCCGCCGAGGGCGTGCCGGTCGCCCTCCTCAACCTGGGCCTGCCCGACGCCTTCGTCGAGCACGGCAAGCCCGCCGAACTGCTGGCGGAATGCGGCCTGGATGCCGCCGGCATCGAGGCGGCGGTTCGCGCTCGCCTCGCCTGACCCGTGCGGGCCGGGCATCTCCTGCCCGGCCCGGTTGCCTCAGCCCCGACGACCTGTGTTGTGCCCTCGTCAGCGCCTCCGACCTGGTGTCGGAGCGAGGTGATTGGCGCATCGATTTGCCTTATATCTCTTATATTGTTGTAGCTAATTTCCTACACGGCCCGTAAGCCATTGGCGGGCCGACGTGTCGTCCTGTGCCTGCAGCATGACCTCGACCCGCATCCCTTCGCTGCTGGTAGCGGAATCGTGTAAGCCAGTACGACATCGCGTTATGCCCTTGTAACCGTCCTGGGTGCCAAAGTGCCGTTTGGCACATGGGTCCTGCCTGTTTACCCTCTCGCCTCACGAGCAAGGGGGCACCGATTCTCACTTGACCACTGTCGCATCAGCCTGCACGCCGCGGGCCGATGCGGGCGGCTCGTGGGGCGTTGCCGACTCTGCAAGGCGATCCGAAACGAGGCGGCTCATCAGGGAGCTTCAGCATGGCGAAGGAAGGAACCGTTGCGCCGAAAGAGCGCATCAACATCAAGTACGTGCCGGCCACCGGCGATCAGCAGGCGGAGACCGAACTGCCGCTCAAGCTGCTGGTGGTGGGCGACTTCAAGGGCGCTGCCGAGGCGACGCCGATCGAGGCGCGGGAAAAGGTCTCGGTGGACAAGAACAACTTCCAGTCGGTGATGCGCGAAGCCGGCCTGGGGTTGACGGCCAGCGTGCCCAATCGGCTCGAGGAGGGCGGGGAGCCCGGCGAGCTGGCGGTCAACCTCGAGTTCAAGTCGCTCGAGGATTTCACACCCGACAGCGTGGCGCGCCAGGTGCCGGAGCTGCGCAAGCTGGTCGAGCTGCGCGAGGCGCTGGTGGCGCTCAAGGGCCCGCTGGGCAACGTGCCGAACTTCCGCGACCGCCTGCAGAAGCTGATGGAGAGCGAGGAGGCGCGCGCCCAACTGCTCGCCGAACTCGAGCTGCTGGATTCCCGGGACGACTCGCACGACTGACGCATCCATCGACAACGCAGCCGGGCGCGGCGAGCCCTAGCGCGGATGCCCCCGGCAGGCAAAGGATTCGAGGCACGTACAATGAGCGAAATGGCACAGACGCAGGGACAGGCCGCCGAGGCCCAGGCCGAAGGGTCGCTGCTCGACCAGGTGATGGCGCAGACCCGGATGGCGCCGAGCGAGGAGGGCTACGACATCGCCAGGCAGGGCGTGGCCGCCTTCATCGCCGAGCTGTTGCAGAGCAAGGACGACACCCCGCAGGTCAACAAGGCGGTGGTCGACCGCATGATCGTCGAGCTCGACCGCAAGATCGGCAACCAGGTCGACGCGATCCTCCACGACCAGGGGTTCCAGCAGATCGAATCGGCCTGGCGTGGCCTCAAGCTGCTGGTCGACCGCACCGACTTCCGCCAGAACATCAAGCTCGACCTGCTCCACGCCACCAAGGAGGAGCTGCTCGAGGACTTCGAGTTCGCCCCCGAGCTGAGCCAGAGCGGGCTCTACCAGCACGTCTACGCGGCCGAGTACGGCCAGTTCGGCGGCGAGCCGGTGGGGGCCATCATCGGCAACTACGACTTCACGCCCTCGACCCCCGACATCAAGCTGCTGCAGTTCACCGCCGCGGTGGGCGCCATGGCCCACGCGCCGTTCCTCTCCTCGGTGGCGCCGAGTTTCTTCGGCATCGACAGCTTCCAGGAGCTGCCCAACATCAAGGACTTCAAGGCGATCTTCGAGGGGCCCAAGTACGCCCGCTGGCGCAGCCTGCGCGAGTCCGAGGACGCCCGCTACCTGGGCCTGACGGCGCCGCGCTTCCTGCTGCGAATGCCCTACGACCCGGTGGAGAACCCGGTCAAGACCTTCCACTACCGCGAGACGGTGAGCGAGAACCACGAGCACTACCTGTGGGGCAACACCGCCTACCTGCTCGCCGAGCGCCTCACCGACAGCTTCGCCAAGTACCGCTGGTGTCCCAACATCATCGGGCCGCAGAGCGGTGGCGCGGTGGAGAACCTGCCGGTGCACACCTACGAGGCGCTGGGCCAGCTGCAGGCCAAGATCCCCACCGAGGTGCTGGTCACCGATCGCCGCGAGTTCGAGATGTCCGAGGAGGGCTTCATCTCGCTGACCATGCGCAAGGGCAGCGACAACGCCGCCTTCTTCTCGGCCAACTCGGTGCAGAAGCCCAAGGTCTTCCCCAACACGCCCGAGGGCAAGAGCGCCGAGACCAACTACAAGCTCGGCACCCAGCTGCCCTACATGTTCATCGTCAACCGCCTGGCCCACTACATCAAGGTGCTGCAGCGCGAGCAGATCGGCTCCTGGAAGGAGCGCCAGGATCTCGAGCGCGAGCTCAACGTGTGGATCCGCCAGTACGTCGCCGACCAGGAGAACCCGCCGGCCGAGGTGCGCAGCCGCCGTCCGCTGCGGGCCGCCTCGATCCAGGTCTCCGACGTCGAGGGCGACCCGGGCTGGTATCAGGTGTCGCTGGCGGTGCGCCCGCACTTCAAGTACATGGGCGCCAACTTCGAGCTGTCGCTGGTGGGTCGCCTGGACAAGGAGTGAGGGAGGCGCGGCCATGACGCTATATGGCGGTGTGCTGGGGAATCGCCTGTTCGAGCGCCTGGCGGCCCCCGGCCGCTCGGGGGAGGTCGTCGCCGAGGCCAGCCTTGCCGAGGTCGTCGAGTCGATCAAGCGCCACCTGGTCGACCTGCTCAACAGCCACCCGGGGCACAGCGAGTGCGCCCCGGAACTGGGCCTGCTCGATTTCAACGACGCGACCATCGGCGTGCTCGACCTGGAGCGCAACATCCAGCGCGCCATTCGCCAGTGCATCGAACGCTTCGAACCGCGCGTGCGACAGGTGGAGGTGGAGTCGCTGCCGCGCGGCAGCGACCCGCTGCAGCTGCGCTTCCAGGTACACGCCACGGTGGAGCTGGGCCGCGACCAGGGCCAGGCCACCATCGATCTGCTGCTCAACGACAAACGCTACCAGTGCCTGAACTGAGCACCGAGGTGGCCAGGCCCCAGGGAGTGAGGCGCGCATGCTCAATCGTTACTACCGGGACGAGCTCGACTACCTGAAGCTGCAGGGGCGGGAGTTCGCCGAGGCCAACCCCGGCCTCAGCCGTTTCCTCTCCGAGCGCAGCACGGACCCGGACGTCGAGCGCCTGCTGGAGGGCTTCGCCTTCCTCACCGGGCGCATGCGCGAGAAGGTCGAGGACGAGTTCCCCGAGCTGACCCACTCGCTGATCGCCATGCTGTGGCCCAACTACCTGCGCCCGGTGCCGAGCATGACGATCATGCAGTTCACGCCCAAGCGGGGGGCGCTGAGCGGGCCCCAGGAGGTGGCCGCCGGCACCACGCTGGCGGCGCGCCCGATCGACGGTACCGCCTGCCGCTTTCGCACCTGCCACGACGTGGCGCTCTATCCGCTGCTGCACGGCGGCGTCGAGGCGCACCATTCGCGGGAGTCCTCGATCGTCGAGCTGGCCCTCGACGTGGATGGCGACCAGCCGCTCGATGCCCTGGGCGTCGATCACCTGCGGCTCCACCTCGGCGGTGGCGGCTATACCGCGCGCAGCCTCTACCTGTGGCTCGGCCACTACCTGTCGCGCCTGGAGCTGGTGGTCGACGGCGAGGTCGTGCCGATGCCCCGCGACATGCTCGTGCCGGTAGGCTTCGAGCCCGGGCATGCGCTGCTGCCCTACCCGCGCAACGTGCACCAGGGCTACCGCATCCTGCAGGAGTACCTGTGCTTTCCCGAGGCCTTCCACTTCGTCGACCTGGTCGGGCTGGGTCGCTACCTGCCGGCGCGGCAAGCCTCGCGGATCGTGCTGCGCTTCGTCTTCTCGCGCACCCTGCCGGCCGATGCCAGGGTGCGCGACGAGCACCTGGCGCTCTACTGCGCGCCGGCGATCAACCTGTTCAGCCATGACGCCGACCCCATCGACCTCAACGGCGAGCGCAGCGAATACCGCATTCGTCCCAGCAGCCGCGCACCGGCACATTACGAGGTGTTCAGCGTCGACGCGGTGCAGGGGTGGCTGGAGAGCGACAGCGGCAAGCTGCGCGGCGAGCCGCGCCAGTACGTGCCGTTCGAGAGCTTCCAGCACCAGATCGAGCGCGACCGCGGTCGCGAGGCCCGCTACTACCGGGCGCGCGTGCGCGACAGCCTGCGCGGCGACGGTTTCGACCACGACATCGCCTTCGTGCGCGGTGACGAGCAGGCCTGCCTGGGCATGCGCGAAACCATCTCGCTGCGGCTGACCTGCAGCAACCGTACCCTGCCCGAGCGCCTGGCGGTGGGCGACATCTGCGCCTCCACCGACACCAGCCCGGTGTTCGCCGACTATCGCAACATCACTCGACCCACGGCGACGCTGCGCCCGACCCTGGACGGCAGCCTGCTGTGGACGCTGATCTCCAACCTGTCGCTCAACTACCTGTCGCTGCTCGAGCGTGACGCGCTGTGCTCGGTGCTGCGCGCCTACGATTTTCGCGCCCTGGTCGACCGCCAGGCCGAGCGAATCTCGCAGAAGCGCCTGGCCGGGATAATCGACATCGACACCCGCTCCATCGATCGCCTCAAGCGCGGACTGCCGGTGCGGGGGTTGCGCTCTGTGATGACCCTGGACCAGGAGGCCTTCGGCGACGAGGGCAGCCTGTACCTGTTCGGCAGCGTGCTGGCGCGCTTCTTCTCGCTCTACGCCAGCATCAACTCGTTCCATGAACTGCACGTCGTCAATCGCCATAACCAGGAACGCTACGCATGGACCTTGCAGCCGGGCCAACAACCCCTGATCTAGCCCCGGCGGCCCTGATCGAAGGGGCCCGGCGCTATGACTTCTACCAGCTCGTCGAGCTGCTGCATCGGCATCACGACGACGACCTCGAGCGGGCCGCCAACGTGCGCCCGGGCCGTGAGCGGGTGCGCTTCAGCGCCTCGGCGTCGCTGGGGTTCCCCGGCAGCGACGTGGTGACGCTCGAGCCCCGACCCCGCGGCGCCTACGCACTGGAGGTCAGCTTCTTCGGCCTGCAGGGGGCGCAGTCGCCGTTGCCCGGCTACTACCTGGAGTCGCTGGCCCACGAGGCGGCCCATCACGAGGGAGTGGCCCGCGACTTCCTCGATTTCTTCAATCATCGCCTGCTGACGCTGGTGCATCGCAGCTGGCGCAAGTACCGCCACTACGTGCGCTACCAGGACGGCGCCGGCGACGGCTTCTCCGCTGCGGTATTCGCCCTGGTCGGGCTGGCCGACGAGGAGCTGCGCGGCGAGACGCCGATCAACTGGGGCAAGATGCTGGCCTACGCCGGGCTGCTGGCGGGGCGCTCGCGTTCGCCGGAAGTGGTCGAGAGCGTGGTCGGCCACTGCTTCGATCTCGACGACGTGAGCGTCGAACAGTGGGTGCACCGCTGGGTCGAGATCCCCGAGGACCAGCGCAGTCGCGCCGGCCNTGAAGGGGCTCGGTCTCGCCCGCTTCCGTGACTTCCTGCCCGACGGCCGCGAGCATGCGCCGCTCAGGACGCTGGTCAGCTTCGTGCTGCGCGAGCCGCTGGCCTACGACCTGGAACTCGAACTGCTGGAGAGCGCGGTACAGCCCATGCGGCTCGGCGACCACGGCTGCTGCCAGCTCGGCTGGACCACGTTCGTCAGTCCTCAATCCGGCACCGCCTCGCGGCGACGCCGGGTGCGCATTCAGATGGCAGGGTAACGCGATGTCCCACCTCACCCGATCCCAGCTCGCCGCCGGCGCCGTCACCCTGGTGGTACTCAACAGCGAGCGGCTGGAAGGGCGCTCCACCAGCAGCCACGTCTTTCCCGTCGGCGGGGGCACCCTGGGCAGTGCCGGCAGCGACGACTGGCTGCTGCAGGACCACGCCGGGCGCATCCGTCCCGCGCATGCCGAGATCCGCCTGCTCGACGGGCAGTTCTGCCTGGTCGACCGCAGCGGCCATACCTTCATCAACCACGCCACCCTGCCGCTGGGGCGTGACCGCCGGGTCGCCCTGCGCGACGGCGACGAGCTGGGGATAGGCGAGTACCGGGTCCGCGTGCACCTGGGCGACCGTCAGGCCGGGCTCCCCGGCTCCCAGCCGCTCGCCGCGCTGATCGACGAGGAGCAGGAGGCCTTGGCCGGGCAGGAGGTCGTGGCGTACCGCGCTACGCCCGCGGCGGCCTTTCCATCGCCCCGCCGCGACGACCCCCTCGAGGCACTGGGCGCAGCCACGCCCGGTGCCAGCCAGCGCGATCCACTCACGGCACTGTCCGGCCACGGCGAGGTCGGCGACGACGGCGACACGCTGATCGAGACCCTGGAGGCGCAGGGCTGGGGCGACGCCCTACCACAGCAACCGCAGGCACGGCGCGAGACGCCGTCGACGCTACGACGCTACGAGGACGACACACTGATGAACCGGGAAATGGACGAAGGGCTGTTGAACGATCTGGAACGCTCCGTCGGCGAGCAGCTCGAGGAGCGCTGGCAGGATGCCGCGCCGGCGAGCGCCGCGAGCGCCGGCGGCGAGCCGCTGCTGCGTGCCTTGGGCGCCGAACTGCGCTTCGCCGACAGCGAGGAGCAGCTCAACTTCCTCGCCGAGGCCGGCCAGACCCTGCGCGCCGCGATCGAGGGGCTGCAGGCGCTGCATCGGGCCCAGGACGACAGCCGCTATCCGCTGCGCGACCGTCGCCTGCAGCCGATCGAGGACAACCCGCTACGCCTGGGCCAGCCCTACCGCGACACCGTGGCGACGCTGTTTTCCGCGCGCCGCAGCCCGGTACACCTCTCGGCGCCGGCCGCGGTGGCCGAATGCCTCACGCATCAGGGGCAGCACCAGGCGGCGGTGGAGGAGGCCATCGGCGAGGCGCTGCAAGCCATACTCGATGCCTTTGCCCCCGATGCGCTGCTCAGGCGCTTCCATGCCTACCGCGGCGCCGGCAATCGCCTCGACGACGAGGGCAGCTGGGCCTGGGAGATGTACCGCCACTACTACCAGGAGCTCAACTCCGGCCGCCAGCAGGGCTTCGCCAAGCTGTTCTGGGAGGTGTTCGAGCAGGCCTACGACCAGTCGGTGCGGCGCCAGCAGCGCGAAGCCAAGTGAGCACAACAGGAAGGGACGCAGGAAACATGAGCACAAGACATTCGAGCGCCAATCATGTGGCCGAACAGGCCCTGCGCTGGGCCGCGGTGGCACTGCTGGCGCTGGCACTCGGCGGCTGCGCCTCGACCCGCGAGGCCGCCGGCAAGGCCTGGCAGGTGATGCGCGACCCCGCCATCCCGGTGGGTTACCCCGAGGATCGGCCGACCACGGTCGACCTCGCCATGCTCGCCGAGCCCGACGTCAACCCCAACCTCGAGGGTGACGGCACGCCGCTGCGCTTCCAGATCCTCCAGCTCAAGGACGATTCGATGCTGATGGCGGCCGATCATGCGCAGCTGCGCGACGACCTCGAGGACGCCCTGGGCACCAACTACCTCTCGCATGACGACTTCACCCTGCTGCCCGGGCAGTGGAAATTCTACGAGCCGTTCGAGATCGACGAGGAGACCCGCTACATCGGCCTGATCGCCTTCTTCAACGACCCCGACCAGACCGAGTGGAAGAAGATCGTGAAGGTCGACTCGCACAGCGAGGACTACCACTTGCTGGTGCACCTGCGCGCCGCCGAGGCCGAGCTGAGGAAGGAAGAGTGATGGGCAGCCGCAACCGAGTGGTCTGGAGCGAAGGGCTGTTCATCAAGCCGCAGCACTTCCAGCAGCAGCAGCGCAGCCTCGAGGGCCTGCTCGAGGTGCGCCTGCGCGGCATCAGCCATGCGCTGTACGGCTTTCAGCTGCTGGAACTCAACGCCGAATACCTGAGCTTCGGGCGCATCGCCATCGGCCGCGCCAGCGGCGTGATGCCCGACGGCACGGCGTTCCAGCTGCCCGACGACGACATCGAGCCGCAGCCGCTGGAGATCGACGACGCCGGCATCGCCAACCAGCTCGTCTACCTGTGCCTGCCGCTGGCCACCGATGCGGTGGGGGAGGTGCGCTGGCCCGACGACGACCTGCCGACCCGCTACCGCCTGGCCCAGCGCAGCGTGCGCGACCTGCACTCCCGCGACGGTGACACCGCCTTGCTCGATGTGGCTCGGGTCGCTCCCCGGCTTCTGCTCGAGCGCGACGACCGCAGCGCCTACACCTGCCTGGCGGTGGCGCGCATCCACGAACGGCGACCCGACGGCAGCCTGGTGCTCGACGAGCAGTTCATCCCGACCCTGCTCAACGTCCAGGCGGCCCCGGTGCTGCAGCGTTTCGTCGGCGAGATGGCCGGGCTGATGCGCGAACGTGCGCGCAACATCGCCCATCGCCTTGCCTCGCCGCACCAGGCCGGCGTCGCCGATGTCGCCGACTTCATGCTGCTGCAACTGCTCAACCGCGCCCAGCCGCGCTTCCAGCACCTGGCACGCCTGGGCCACCTGCACCCGGAGCGGCTGTTCGCCGCCATGCTCGAGACCGCCAGCGAGCTGGTCACCTTCACCGACGAGTCGCGGCTGCCGCCGGAGTACCCGGCCTACGACCACGACCACCCCGAGCGCGCCTTCCGCCAGCTCATGCAGAGCCTGCGCCAGGCGCTCTCCACGGTGCTCGAGCCGCGGGCGCTGGCGATCCAGCTACAGTCGCGGCGCTACGGCCTGCTGGTGGCGCCGCTGGCCGACCCGGCCCTGCTCGACAGCGCCGACTTCATCCTCGCGGTGCGCGCCGACATGCCCCACGAGCGGCTGCGCAAGCTGTTCCTGCAGCAGACCAAGGTGGCCAGCGTCGAGCGCATTCGCGACCTCATCAGCCTGCAGCTTCCCGGCGTGCCGCTGGAGCCGCTGCCGGTGGCGCCGCGCGAACTGCCCTACCACGCCGGCTACAGCTACTTCCGCCTCGACCGGCAGAGCCAGGCCTGGAGCATGCTCGACGGTGCCAGCGGCTTCGCCTTCCATGTGGCGGGCGAATTCCCCGGCCTTGAAATGCAGTTCTGGGCGATCAGGAGCTAAGCCATGCAAGAACTTGCCACGCACTATGAATCGAACCCCGGCGCGGTGGCGCGCTATGCCCCCGGTCGTCACGAGGACCGTATCGATGAACGCGGGCTCGAGCAGTTGATCCACAGCCACGCCGAGCAGCTCGATGCCGATGAGGACTTCTGGTTCCGCCTGCGCGGGTACAACCTCAATCCGCTGGTCGATGCCGCCAGCTCGCTGCTGGGCATGGTGGTGCGGGTGCGCCAGCTCGATGGCATGAGCGACCTCGACCGGCTCTACCGTCAGGTCGTCGACGAGATCTCGGCGATCGAAGTCGAACTCACCGAGCAGGGCTACGACCGGCCCACGCTGCTGGCCTTCCGCTACGTGCTCTGCTCGTTCATCGACGAGGCGGTGATGGGCACTCCCTGGGGACAGCAGAGCCGCTGGGCCGAGCACTCGCTGCTGACCCGCTTCCACAACGAGACCTGGGGCGGCGAGAAGGTCTTCTCGATCCTCTCGCGTCTGCAGCAGGAGCCGCAGCGCTACCGCGACATGCTGGCCTTCATCTACCTCTGCCTGTGCCTCGGCTTCGAGGGGCGCTACAAGGTCATGGACCACGGCCGCGAGGAGTACGAGCACATCGTGCGCACCCTCGGCGACCAGCTGGCAGCGCTCGGTGATACCCCGGACGACAGCCTGACCCGGCCGCTCGACAACGTCATGCCGGGCCGGCGCCACCGCGGGCGCGGTGTGCCGGTATGGGCCGTATTCGCGCTGTTCGCCGTGGTCATGGCCGGCACCTACCTGGGCTTCGCCTGGGCGCTCGATCAGCAGGCGGCCGAGGTCGGCGCCCTTCTCGACCAGATTTACCGTTAGGAGATCCCATGCTCAGGGTAGAGCTTCCCGCGCTCATCGGCCGCCTCAATGCCGTGTCGCGCCAGGGTCTGGAGCAGGCCGCGGTGCTGTGTGCCGAGCAGCAGGCCCCCGAGGTCACCGTCGGCCACCTGCTGCAGGCACTGATCGACCAGCCGCTGTGCGACCTGCGCTGCCTGCTCGACGGGCAGGGCGTCGATTACCTGGCGCTGCGCGCACGCCTGGCCGAGGAGACCCGGCCGCCGCGCGACCTCGCCGTGACCACGCCGAGCTTCTCGCCGCTGCTGGTCGAGCTGCTGCAGGACGCCTGGCTGCTGGCCACCACCGAGTTTGCCCACGACCGCCTGCGCAGCGGCCTGATCTTTACCGCCCTGCTGCACAACGTGGGGCGCTACCTGGGGCCGCGCAGCGCTGCGCTGCTGGCCGAGATCAACCGCGAGGGGCTGCGCCGCGGCTTCGAGCGGCTGGCCGCCGACTCGGCCGAGGCCCCCCGCGACGAGCCCGTCGACGGTGGGCGTCGCCCGGCGCTGGCCGCCCCGGGCGACAGCGCCCTGGCGCGCTTCGCCACCTCGCTCACCGAGCAGGCCCGGCGCGGCGAGCTGGACCCGGTGCTGTGCCGCGACCCCGAGATCGACCAGATGCTCGACATCCTCGGGCGGCGGCGCAAGAACAACCCCATCGTCATCGGCGATGCCGGGGTGGGCAAGAGCGCCGTGGTCGAGGGGCTTGCCGCGCGCATCGTCGAGGGTCGCGTGCCGGCGGCGCTGGCCGACGTCGAGCTGATGAGCCTCGACCTCGGCGCGCTGCAGGCCGGCGCCGCGGTGAAGGGCGAGTTCGAGAAGCGCCTCAAGGCGGTGATCGAGGAGGTCAAGGGCGCGCCCCGCTCGATCCTGCTGTTCATCGACGAGGCCCACACCCTGATCGGTGCCGGCAACCAGGAGGGCGGCGGCGATGCCGCCAACCTGCTCAAGCCGGCCCTGGCCCGCGGCGAGCTGCGCACCATCGCCGCCACCACCTGGCGCGAGTACAAGAAGTTCTTCGAGAAGGACCCGGCGCTGTCGCGGCGCTTCCAGCCGGTGGCCCTGGCCGAGCCCAGCATCGACCAGGCGCTGGTGATCCTGCGCGGCCTGCGCGACACCTACGAGAACGCCCACGGCGTGCTGGTCGGCGACAGCGGCCTGCGCGCCGCCGCCGAACTCTCGGCGCGCTACCTGGCCGGCCGCCAGCTGCCCGACAAGGCGATCGACGTGCTCGACACCGCCTGCGCGCGGCTCTCCCAGGCGCTGGATACTCCGCCGCGCCGGCTCAGCCATCTCAAGAGCGAGCACATCGCCGCCCGGCGCGAGCGCGAGCAGCTCGATCGCGAGCGCCTGCTGGGGCGCAGCCCCGACGTCACCCGCGAGGCCGAGCTCGACGCGCGCCTGGCGCGGCTGGAAGCAGAGGTCGAACGGCTCGAGGCGGCCTGGGCCGACCAGCGCGAGTGCGTCGACGCCATCGTCGCCCTGCATCGCCAGCTGCTGGCCGCGGGCCAGGTTGAGGCCAACCCCGAGCAGCCGGTAGTCGAGACCGAGACTGCAATCGACGATGAAACCGGCGGGGAGAGCGACGGCGAAGCGGCGGCTGACGCGGTTGAGTCGGATGACTCTGCCGCGGATCTCGATCTGCATGCCCAACTGGTCGCCCACGAGGCGCGCCTGGCCGAGCTGCAGCAGGAGTTCGCGCTGGTCAACGCCAGCGTCGAGGAGGCGCAGATCGCCCAGGTCATCGGCGACTGGACCGGGGTGCCGGTGGAGCGCATGACCAGCGACGAGCTGACCCGGCTCACCGAGCTGCCCGAGCACCTCGGCCGGCTGGTGCAGGGCCAGGACACGGCCATCGAGCGCGTGCATCGCCACCTGCTCACCGCACGCGCCGACCTGCGCCGCCCCGGCCGCCCGCTGGGCGCCTTCCTGCTGGTCGGCCCCAGCGGCGTGGGCAAGACCGAGACCGTGGTACAGATCGCCGAGCGGCTCTACGGCGGGCGCCAGTTCCTCACCACCATCAATATGTCGGAGTACCAGGAGAAGCACACCGTGTCGCGGCTGATCGGTTCGCCGCCGGGCTACGTGGGCTTCGGCGAGGGTGGCCTGTTGACCGAGGCGATTCGTCAGCGGCCCTACTCGGTGGTGCTGCTCGACGAGGTCGAGAAGGCCCACCCGGACGTGCTCAACCTGTTCTATCAGGCCTTCGACAAGGGCGAGCTGGCCGATGGCGAGGGGCGGCTGATCGACTGCAGGAACGTGGTGTTCTTCCTCACCTCGAACCTGGGCTATGAAGCCATCGTCGCTCACGCCGACGAGCCCGCAGCGCTTGACGATGCCCTCTACCCGGTGCTGGCCGCCTTCTTCAAGCCGGCACTGCTGGCGCGCATGGAAGTGGTGCCCTACTTCCCGCTGGGCGCCGACACCCTGCGCGACATCGTGTCGGCCAAGCTCGATTCACTCGCCGAGCGCATCCGCGGGCGCCACCGCCAGGCCGAGGTGGTCCTCGACGAGGCCCTGCGCGACGCCATCTGTGCCCGCGCCACGCGCAGCGAGAATGGCGCACGCATGCTCGAGTCGGTGATCGACGGTGAGCTGTTGCCGCCGGTGTCGCGAGCGCTGCTCGACCGCCTGGCGCGGCAAGAGCCGGTGACCCGGGTGGCGCTGGGCGTCGACGCGGCGGGCGCCTTCACCGCGGAGGTGGTGTAGGCGATGACGGCCAAGGCGATCGGCATGCACTGGCGCGAAGACGGCATACCGACGGGGCACGCCCTCAGCGGGATGTCCCACGCACTGGCGCTGGTCGAGAGCGCCTCGCCCGCCGAGCTGCGCGACTGCGCCGGTGGCGTTCTCCAGGCTGGTCACGGTCTGGCCTGGGTCAGCTGCCTCTACCTCGATGGCAGCGGCCGCTGGCTGGGCGGCGACGGCAGCGACGCTCGCTTCGAATGCGACGACTTCCGCCACCCTTATGCCCACGCCATCCGCCAGGGCAAGCCGCTGTGCCTCGGCCTCGCCGAGGCCCGCTCGCGGCTCGATCATGCCGGCTTCCAGGCCCAGGTCGCCCGGCTCCCCGGCGCGCTGCAACTGATGGTGCGCCCGCTGCGCGCCCGCGACGGGCAGCGCGAGTGGCTGGGGGCGTTGGCCATGGCCGGCGAGGCGGAAGCCTGCTCCCGGCTCGAGGCGGACCCCGAATTCGCCGCCTTCGAGGCGTTGCTGTGCCGGCTGTGGGCGGGGCTGGCCCGGCACCAGGGCGAGCGCCAGCGCGAAGCGAACCTGCGCCGGTCTCTGGCCCAGCTCAGCGACGGCGCGCGGCGCCAGGCGCTGGCCGAGCGGCTGGGCGACGACCTGCTGGGGGGCTCCACGGCGATGCAGGCCTTGCGCCACCAGGTGGTACGCGCAGCGGAAACCAGCCTGGCGGTGCTGCTGCAGGGCGAGACCGGCACCGGCAAGGACCGGGTGGCTCGAGCCATCCATCGCCTCTCGGCGCGCAGCGAGGGCCCCTTCATGGCGATCAACTGCGCGGCGATCCCCGAGTCGCTGCTCGAGTCGGAGCTGTTCGGCCACGCCAAGGGCGCCTTCTCCGGCGCCGACCGGGCCCGCGAAGGACTGATCAGCCAGGCCGACGGCGGCACTCTGTTTCTCGACGAGATCGGCGACATGCCGCTGCCGCTGCAGGCCAAGCTGCTGCGGGTGCTGGAGAACGGCCGCTATCGGCCGCTGGGGGCGAGCGAAGAGCGCCGCGCCGACCTGCGCCTGGTGGCGGCGACTCACCAGCCGCTGCGCGAGCGCATCCGCGACCAGCGCTTTCGCGCCGACCTCTACTACCGCCTGGGCCAGTTCCCGCTGACCCTGCCGCCGCTGCGTGAGCGCAGCGAGGACATCGCCGAACTGGCCGAGGCCTTCGTCGCCGACTTCTGCGCCCGCGAGGGGCGCAGCGAGATGGGCATCACGCCGGCCGCGCTGCGCCAGCTGCGCGAGCGCGACTATCCGGGCAACGTGCGCGAGCTGAAGAACCTGATCGACTACGCCTGCGCCATGACGCGCCCGGGAGAAGACGTGCTTCCCGCGGCACTACCCGGCCGGATCGACGCGGAGGCCCGTGACGCCGACTCGGCGACGCCGCCGGGCGGCGTGACCGCGGCCAGCGTACAGGACCTGCGCCGCGCCCTGCGTGACTACGAGGCGGAGCTGATTCGTCAACGCCTGCTGCTGTTCGACGGCAACCGCGCCCTGGCGGCCGAGAGCCTCGGCCTGCCCAAGCGCACCCTGGCACACAAGTGCCGCCAGCTGGAACTGGATGCCAAATGAGTTCGAAGCCGATCTTTCGCCGGGCGCCGTGGTTGGCGCTGGCTGCAAGCCTGGCCCTGGGCGACGCCTGGGGCGCGACCACCGACGAGACGCTGGTGGCACAGGCCCGTGAGTGCGCCACCGAGCCCTCGCGTCTGGAGCGGCTGGGCTGCTATGACGCCCTGTTCATGTCCCGCGACGAGCCGACGGCGAGCGAGGGCCCGCGGCCCGCGCTGTGGCACGCGGTCAATGCCCAGGAAGCCGAGCGCGACGACGATGACATGGGCCTGCTGGTGCGCGAGGACACCGACGGCGTGCGGATCAGCGTGCCGGCGCTGGGCAGCGTACCGCCCCGCCCGCAGCTGGTCATCGCCTGCGAGAAGTCGATTACCCGCTTCCAGCTTCACCTGCCGCAGGCGCTGGACGCCGCGCGGGTGCAGGTGCGCCTGCGCACCGATGGTCGCGAGCTGGAGCAGGCCTGGCAGGCGCGTGACGGCGGCTATGTGGTCAGCGGCGGCCGGGGGCTGCCGGCCATCGCCACGCTCCAGCAGCTGCTCGATGCCGCCGAGCTGACGTTCGCCAGCGACCGGGCCGCGCTCGACGACCTGCGCTTCGAGATCGACGGGCTGCGCCAGGCGGTAGAGCCGCTGCGCGACGCCTGTCGCTGGTGAGGTGAGCATGCGCATCGTCAACGAGACCCAGTTGGAAGGGCTGCTGGCCGCCCTCCCCCCGGAGGGCGTCGGCAGGCCCCTCGACGACAGCGCCGACTACGCCTGGCTCGACGAGGAGATGATGAAGATCGGCTCGCTGCAGCACGGTGGAGTCGACTGGGAGGGCGCCGAGACCCGCGCCGTGCGACTGCTGAGCACCGCGGGCAAGGACCTCAAGGTACTCGGCCACCTGCTGCATTGCCTGCAGCGCGACGGCAACGGCGTGCGCTTCGCCCTCTCGCTGCGCCTGCTGGCGGGCAGCCTCGAACAGTGGTGGGACGACGCCTATCCCTACGGTGGCGTCCAGGGCGAACGGCTGCGGCCACGGCTGTTCCGGCAGTTCACCCAGCGCGCCCTGGCGCTGGCGGAAGCGCTCGATTTCGACAATGCCGCCGAGGAGCACCAGGCCTGCGAGGCCGCCCTCGAGGCGTTGATGAAGGCCGCCCGGGCACGCCAGCTGCCGGACGAGGCCCTGGTCGACCTGCAACACCAGCTGCGTCAGGCCCGCCCCAGCCAGTCGGGCTCAAGCGCCGAAACTGCGACTCGCGGTGCGGCGGCGGAGAGCGCTACGCCGATCAGTGCCGCATCGCCCACGGCCAAGCTGCCCGAGATGCGCCTGGAGGCAGGCAACGAGCGCGGCAATCGCCAGACCCTGCTCAAGATGGCCGATTTCCTCAACGAGCAGAGCCCCGGCGATCCGCTCGGCTACCGGCTCCGGCGCCATGCGATCTGGAGTGTCATCCAGGCGCTGCCGGCCACCCGCGACGGCGTGCGCTCCGAGCTGGTGCCGCCCGCCGCCGATCGGGTGGTGGAGTATCGCGAGGCGCTCGCCCGCGGCGCCGACAGCGCGCTATGGCAACGCATCGAGAACAGCCTGGCGGTGAGTCCCTACTGGCTGGAGGGGCATCGCCTCAGTGCGGGTGCCGCCGAGCGGCTCGGCCACCCACGCTGTGCCGCCGCCATTCGCGACGAGGCGAGCCGTTTCGTCGAGCGCCTGCCCGGCATCGAGTCGCTGACCTTCAACGACGGCAGCGCCTTCATTGACGACGAGACTCGCCAATGGCTGCAGGCCACGCCGGGCAGTGCCGCGGGTGGCAGCCAGGAAGCCGGCGGCGACCCCTGGCAGGAGGGGCTTGCCGAAGCCAGCGAGAGATTGGCCGTGGAAGGCCTCGAAGCGGCCCTGATGGGCCTCGATCGCGGCCTGGCCGAGGCCCGTTCGCCGCGCGAGGTCGCCTACTGGCGACTGGCCAGCGCCGACCTGCTGCGCGAGGCGGGGCTGGCGGCGCTGGCCGGCCAGCACTATCGCGCGGTGCGCGAGTCGCTGGCGGGGCTGGGGCTCGAACACTGGGAGCCGGCGCTGCTCGAGCGGCTCGAGCGGGCCACGGGGAAAGGCGCATGAACGCGATTCGACTATGGCATGACCGATACCACCGCGTGTCGGACAACGTTATCAACAGGGACGAGGGCTAAGGCTCATGTGGAAAAGTGTGAAGTCCGGTCTGAGTCGCTGGGTCCCCGGCGTCTCACGAGCGCAAAGCAACGCCAACCTGGCCAAGGCGCACGGCAACAAGGCCCAGGGCCTCGGCAAGCGGGCGAGCAAGCTCAGCGTCGTGCTCTGGTGGCTGCTGCTGGGCGCCATGATCGTCGCCATCTGGTGGCTGGGGCCGACGTGGCAGGTGCGCGACAGCTATCCGCTGGCGCCCTGGCTCAACCGGCTGCTCGCTACCCTGGCGCTGGTCGCCCTGGTCGCCGTGATATGGGGCATTCGCCTGGCCCGGCGGCTGCGCGAGGTGGACGACGAGCGTCGCCAGAACGAACGACGCCAGCTCGACCCGGTGCTGAGCCAGGTGGAGCAGCAGGAAGCGACGCTGAATGCCACCCTGCATGAGCTGCTCGACAGCCTCGGCAGCGGCCCCGGTGCACGCTACAAGCTGCCCTGGTACCTGGTGATGGGCGTGGAGAATGCCGGCAAGACCAGCCTGATCAACCGCTCCGGCCAGAACTTCTCGCTGACCCAGGTGATGAAGGCCTCCGGCCAGGGCAAGAAGGGCAACCAATACGGCTTCGACTGGTGGATCGGCGACAAGGCGGTGCTGATCGACCCCGACGGCGAGCTGCTGACTCAAGGGGCGCTGGAGGGCGGCGAGCCCCAGGAAGTGCAGAGCCGTCTTTGGGACCACTTCGTCGCCTGGCTGGAGCGCAACCGCGCCCAGCGGCCGCTCGATGGCGTGGTATTGGTGCTCGACCTGGCGCGCCTGAGCGATGCCCGGGTGGCGGTGCGCAAGGCCTACGCCTCGCTGCTGCGCGCGCGGTTGCGCGAGCTGATGGAGCGCCACGGCGCTCGCCTGCCGGTCTACGTCACCTTCAGCAAGATGGACCTGCTGCACGGCTTCGACGACTTCTTCCGCCACTACTCCCGTGCCGCGCGGCGGGCGCCGCTGGGCTTCACCTTCAGCGCCGAGAGCGTCGAGCGCGTCGACCAGTGGGCCGACGAGTTCGCCGACGCCTACGACGCCATGCTCGAGCGGCTCAACCGCAGCTTGCCCACGCTGCTGGCCGAGTGCCGCGACCGCGAGGAGCGCGAATCGGTATTCCGCTTCGTGCGCCAGCTCGCCGGCCTGCGCGACGTGCTGCTCGGTTTCCTGCGCGAGGCGCTCTCCAGCGACCGCTACTCCACCGCCGCCATGGTGCGCGGCACCTACTTCACCTCGGTCTACCAGCAGGGCGTGCCGGAGGACCCCTTCGTCGATGCCGCCGCACGCCGCTACGGCATGGCCGATACCACCCAGCCGGCCCATCGCGCCGCACGCAGCGCGCTCTACTTCACCGAGGAGTTGTTCGACAAGGTGATCTATCCCGAGGCGGGGCTGGCCGGCGACAACGCCCGCGCCGCCCGGCGTCGGCGCCGTGTGCGCCGGGCCAGCGCCCTTGCCTGCCTGCTAGGCGGGCTGGTGCTGGTGGGCGGCTGGAGCCACTTCTATCAGAAGAACACCCAGGCCCTGGCCGCGGTGGAGGAAAAAGCCCGGGACTTCCTGGCCGCCCAGCCCGACGAGCTGCACAGCGACGACCCCACCGGCTATGCGCTGCTGGAGCCTCTCGACCGGCTGCGTGCCGCCACCCTGGAGTTCGGCGACTATCGCGAGCACCTGCCGTGGCTGGCCGACATGGGCCTCTACCAGGGGCACGCGGTGGGCCGCGTGGTGGAGAACGCCTACCTGGCAATGCTGAGCTACCATTTCCTGCCTTCGCTGATGATCGGCATCATGGACGACATGAACCGCGCCGAGGCCGGCGGCAACGACAAGCTGGCCCTGCTGCGCGTGCTGCGCATGATGTCCGATGCCAGCGGGCGTCAGCCCGAGCGGGTCCAGGCGTTCATGGCGCAGCGCTGGCAGCGCGACTTCCCCCAGCGCGGCAGCGTGCAGGAACGCCTGCTCGACCATCTCGCCTACGCCATGGCGCATACCGATCTGGAGGGGCAGGTAGCGGCCGGCGATCGTCGCGCCGAGCAGGCCATGGCGGCGCTGCGTGGCAGCCTGCAGGATGCCCAGCAGGAACTGGCGCGCCAACCCATGGACGAGCGCGTCTACGTCACCCTCAAGGCCAACAGCGGCAGCCGCAGCGGGGCGGCGCTCGACCTGCACCAGGGGGTCGGTCCCTCCTTCAATGCCGTCTTCATGGCCCGCGACGATGAGCTGGAGCGCCTGCGCCTGCCGACCCTGCTGACCCGCGACGGCTTCGAGGGCTATTTCCTCAAGGAGATCGAACAGGCCACCGAGCTGGCATTGATCGACCTCTGGGTGCTGGGCCAGCGCGACGACATCGCCTTCAGCGCCGCCGACGAGCGCCAGCTGCGCGATGCCCTGCATGAGCGCTACGTCAGCGACTACCACCTGACCTGGCGCCAGGCGCTCGACGACCTTTACCTGGTGCCGCTGCCCGACATCGATCAGGCGGTGGTGGTGGCCGACACCCTGCTCGGTGCCAGCCGGCCGCTGGACCGCCTGCTCGACGAGGTGGCGCACCACACCCGGCTCTACCCCGAGCTGCCGGAAGACGACGAGATCGCGCGCCAGGCGCTGGAACGTTCGCCGCGCTACCGCCTGGCCGGCGAGATCGAGCGCAACTTCCGTGACCTCAACGGCCTCAGCGATGCGCGCGACGACAACCCCGCCGACATCGACGAGATCAAGGTCGCCATCGGCGAGCTGCGCGACTATCTGCGTGAGGTGCAGGGGGCCAGCGACCCGGGCCGCGCGGCCTTCGTCAGCGCCCGTGACCGCCTGGCGCTGCGCGGCGGCGATCCCATCCACAATCTCAAGCGCATCGCCGAACACACCCCGGCCCCGGTGGATCGCATGCTCGAGAGCCTGGCCGACCAGAGCTGGCAACTGCTGATGGCCAGTGCCATCCGCCATCTCGAGCACCAGTGGCTCGACGAGGTGGTGGCGCCCTACCAGGAGCGCCTCGCGGGCCGCTACCCGCTGGTGCCCGACGCCTCGCGTGAGGTGGCCCTGGCCGACTTCGAGACCTTCTTCGCTGCCGGCGGCACGCTCGACCGCTTCTACCAGGACAACCTGCGCCCCTTCATCGAGGAGGCCCCCGAGTACCTGGTCGACGCCGAGGGCAGCCCGCTGCTGCGCGACAGCGTCTTGACCGCCATCCAGCGCGCCGAGCAGATCCGTCAGGCCTACTTCGGCCGCGACGGCGTGCTCGACGTGGAGTTCGCCCTCGAGCCGGTGAGCCTCAGCCCCGACAAGCGGCGCAGCGTGATCAACATCGACGGTCAGATCATCGATTTCGCCCATAGCGCCAGTTCGCGGGTCTCGATGATCTGGCCCAACGCCCTGCGCGGCGGCAACGAGAGTCGCATCACCCTGGTACCGAGCCAGGTCAATCGTTCGCCGCGCAGCCTCAGCCGCGACGGCGCCTGGGCCTGGTTCCGCCTGCTCGACGAGGCGGAGATCACCAGTGCCAGCGAGCGCGACCTGGAGCTGCGCTTCCAGGTCGATGGGGGCTCGGCGCGCTACCGTCTCCACGCCGCCGGGTCGCGCAATCCGTTCACCCGCCCGCTGGTGGCCGGCTTCCAACTGCCCACGGCGCTGTACGCCGAAGGAGGTTTCGATGTTGGCAGCCTTTAAGCGCCTGTTCGGCAGCGAACGCCAGCAGGTGGCGCCTGCCGGTGCGGTCGAGGCGCCGAAGGGGATGGAAGCATCCAGCATGGAGGACCTTGATGGTTTCCTCGAGGCTGCCCGGCGCGCCGATGCCCAGGGGCACTCGCCCTGGGTCCTGCGCGACGAGGCCCGCCTGGCCACGCTGCGCCGGGCACTGGAGTTTACCGTTCAGCACGGCCAGTGGCTGCAGCGCGAAGGCAGCGACATCGCCCGCTGGCAAGGACGGCTGCTCAAGCTGCGCCACGGCGAGGGCCCCTGCCTCGGCATGCTGCTGGCCTGCCGGCCGGACGACGAGGCCGCCTGGCAGCTGCGTTTCTTCTTCATCGAACCGGAGTGGCAGGGCAGCGGCCACGGCGCGCGCCTGCTGCGAGCCGCACGCCACAGCCTGAGCGGCGTGCCGCTGAACGTGCGGCTGCCCCTGGCCTGCCAGGCCGCCGTGCGCAGCCTGGAGGAAGCCGGCTTCCAGCGCATGCACGTCAACGCCTTCGAGGTGGCCAGCTTCGAGGCGCCCGCCGAGTGGGACTAGGCATACACAGGAGAACGATCGATGGGACGCAAATTCGTACTCGTGGGTGATATTGGCACCGACCACGACGGCTTTCCGCCGACGCCGGTCACCGCGGGCAGCCCGACCGTGCTGATCGACGGCAAGCCGGCGGCGCGCCTGGGCGACCCCCTGGCGCCGCACGACAAGCCCAAGCATCCTCCTCACCCGCGTGCCATCGCCGAAGGTTCAGGCAGCATCCTGATCGACGGCAAGCCCGCCGCCCTCACCGGCCACGCCGTGGATTGCGGCGGCGTGGTGATCGGCTCCGCCAGCGGGGAGGGCAGCTGACGTGGCCAACCAGACCGGACTCCAGTTCACCCTTGAGCTCGCCGGGGTCGACAGCGCCGGGCTGGCGGTGGTCGACTTCACCCTGGAGGAGGCGCTCTCCGCGCCCTTCACCCTCACGCTGCGCTTCGCCAGCCGCGACGGCAGCCTGTCGGCCACGGAGATACTCGACCGCCCGGTGACCCTG
>NZ_QHGY01000021.1 GCF_003254665.1 Billgrantia lactosivorans
GCCGCAGGGCCTGCTGCCCGAGGTGCTGCGTGACGGCAATCCCTGGCAAGTCTCGCGGTTGGTCGATGGCAAGCGCGAGGTGTAGTACCAGGTCCGTAAATGCGCTTAAACCCTTGGCGGCCTTCGGGCCGCCATTTTCATCCCGTCTTTGCCATAATGGCTCTTCTATTCCCCTGCCCCTGCGGAGCTGTTCATGGCCTCTCCCCCCAACGATCGTCGCCAGGGTCGCCCGAATCCGACGCGCCCCCCCTCGGCCGGCCAGCGCGAGCGTCGCCCGCGCGCGCGCCAGGCGCAGCTGGGCGAGGTGGCCTACCTGGAGGTGGTCGCGGTCAACGAGACCGGTGCCTTTCTCGACTGGGGCCACGCGCGCGACGTGCTGCTGCCCTTCGGCGAGCAGCGCTTCCGGCCGACACCGGGCAAGCGGGTGCTGGTGCGCCTCTACGAGGACCAGCAGGGGCGACCGGTGGCCTCGCAGAAGCTCGACCGTTTCGTCCAGGACGAGGCGACGGGGCTGGCACCGGGCGACGAGGTGGCACTGGTCATCGCCGACGCCACCGACCTCGGCTACAAGGCGGTGGTCGACCATCGCTTCTGGGGGCTGCTCTACCGCGACGATGTCACCCGGCCGCTACGCCGTGGCCAGCGTGTGAAGGGCTACGTGAAGCGGGTGCGCGACGACGGCCGGCTCGACCTCTCGCTGCTGCCGCCGGGGCCGGCGCGCCTCGACGTGGTGGGCGAGCAGGTGCTCAAGGCACTGCGCGATAGCGGCGGCTACCTGCCACTGGGTGACAAGAGCGATGCCGCGGCGATAAAGGCGCGCCTGGGGGTCAGCAAGAACGCCTTCAAGCAGGCGATCGGCCGGCTCTACAAGCAGCGCCTGGTCATCATCGAGGAGACCGGCATCCGCCTGGTGCCCGGCGCGTCGCGCGAGCCGGGCTAGCTCGGCTCGCGCTCGGCGACGCGGCGCTCAGTCGAGCGCCTGGAACTCCTCCTCGTGCAGCCAGGCGGCATGCTTGGGCGCGCGCTTGGTCTTCGACCACTCCTCGATCATGGCCGGTGCCACCTCCTTGAGCTGGCGCATCTGCGCCGGCGTGCCCTTCACGTAGGTCAGCTCCAGGCGATGGCCGTTGGGATCGAAGAAGTAGATCGAGCGGATGATGCCGTGCTCGGTGGGGCCGATCACCTCCACCCCCTTGCCTTCCAGCTCTTCCTTCGCTGACAGCAGCGCGGCCTCGTCGGCGACGCGGAAGGCGATGTGCTGGACCCACTCCGGGGTGTTGGGGTCGCGCCCCATCTCCGGCGAGTTGGGCAGCTCGAAGAAGGCCAGGATATTGCCGTTGCCGGCATCCAGGAACAGGTGCATGTAGGGATCGGGGGCCTTGGTGGAGGGCACGCGGTCCTCGGCGATGGCGACCAGGAACGCCATGTTGAGCTTGTCCTGGTACCACTCGACGGTTTCCTTGGCATCGCGGCAGCGATAGGCGACGTGGTGAATCTGCTGGATCTCGATCATGGTGAGTCTCGTAGGGTGGCCGGAGAAGCGCCAGGGGCCTGCGTGGGCTTTTTCAGCCTCTATTTTAGTTTCAATTGAAACTAAAATAGAGGGCTTCGCCTCGCCCTGTCAAGCCGCCTTGGTGTTGCTCAAGGCCCTGCGTCATACTGCGCTCACTTCCCGTGCCACGATGGAACGCTGCCGATGAGCCAACAGACGAGCGAACGATCCCTGCGGGTGGGCGTGGTGATGGACTCCATCGCCCACCTCGCCTACAAGAAGGACACCACCCTGGCCATGCTGTGGGCGGCCCAGGAGCGCGGCTGGTCGCTGCACTACATGGAGCAGGAGGACCTCTTCCTGCGTGACGGTCGCGCCTACGCGCGCATGCGCGACCTCACCGCGTTCCGCAACCCCGACGACTGGTACGCGCTGGGTGCCCCGGAGCAGCGCTCGCTGGCCGAACTCGACGTGATCCTGATGCGCAAGGACCCGCCGGTCGACGCGCATTTCCTCAATGCCGTGCACCTGCTGGGTTTCGCGGAACGCGCGGGCGTGCTGGTGGTCAACCCGACACGGGCGCTGCTGGAGTGCAACGAGAAGCTGTTCGCCCAGCAGTTCCCGCAATGCTGCACGCCGACGGTGGTGTCGTGCAGCGAGGCGGTGCTGCGTGCCTTCCACGCCGAGCACCAGGACGTGATCTTCAAGCCGCTGGACGGCATGGGCGGCAGCGGGATCTTCCACGTGCGTCCCGAGGGGCGGAACCTGGGCGCCATCATCGAGACGCTGACCGAGCGCGGCCAGCGCCAGATCATGGCCCAGCGCTACATCCCCGAGATCAAGGACGGCGATACGCGCATCCTGCTGGTGGACAGCGAGCCGGTACCCTACGGCCTGGCCCGGGTACCCATGGCCGGCGAGACCCGCGGCAACCTGGCCGCCGGCGGTACCGGTGTCAGCCGCGAGCTGACCGCCCGCGACCACTGGCTGATCGAGCAGGTGCAGCCGATGATCCGCGAGAAGGGGCTGATGTTCGTCGGGCTTGACGTGATCGGCGATTACATCACCGAGATCAACGTCACGAGCCCCACCTGCGTGCGCGAGATCGACGACCAGCGCGGCACCGACATCGCCGGCCTGCTGATGGACGCCATCGAGCGGCGCCTGGGCCGCCGCGCCTAGACAGCGTGTCACACGAGGGGAGGTGAGTCCGCCCATGGTGGTCTCGGTCAGCGACCCGATCCACTACGCCCCGGTCACGCGGCCGCATCGCCGCTGGCTGGCGCTGTCGGCCGCGCTGCTGCTGCACCTGGCGCTGATCGGGGTGGTGACCAGCTGGCAGTTCGCACCGCCGCCGGCGGAGCGCTCGAGCCTGGACGTGGTGCTGGTGACCCGCCCGGCCGAGGCGCCGGTGGAGGCCGATGCGATCGCCGAGGCGGAGCAGGCGGCGGCCGGTGAGCCGGCTGAGGAGGCGCCCGCCGAGAGCCGGGCCGCACCGCTCGACGAGTTGCCGGTGCTGGAGGCACCGCAGCGCGCAGCGGTGCCGGCCACGCCAAGCGAGGCCGAGCGCCCCGACGCCGAGCCAGAGCCCGTCGACGAGGCGCCGACCGATACCGAGCAGGCCGGCGACGCCCGTCCCCAGGCGGAACCGAGTGAAAGCGCTCAGGCGGCAGCGTCGCCCGCGGCGTCGGGACGCGACCTGCTGGCCCAGGCCACCAGCAGCATTCGCCAGCAGGGGCTCGACGCCAGCCCCGACGGGCCGGCCGACGACCCGCCACGCTCGGCGGCGCGCCGCGCGGCGGAGGCGCGCTACATCGACGACTGGACCCGCCGCGTCGAGGACTACGGCAACCGCGTCCACCCCGCGCCGAGCCACCTGCATGGCCAGCTGCGCATTCGCGTGGTGATCGGACGCGATGGTCAGCTTCGCCAGGCGGAGGTGGTACAATCCTCAGGACATACCGAACTCGATCAGGCGGCACTGGATACCGTGCACGGTGCCGGGCCCTACCGGCCCTTCGACAGCAGCATGGGGGAGCTGGACAGCCTCTCCATCACCCGCGTCTGGCGGTTCGGGGAAGGCAACCATTTCGGCGTGCGCTAGGGTCATGCGTACGCCGCCCGGGAGTCCCATGCAATCCGTGCAAAACCTAGGCTTGAGACATCATTTTCTGCTGGCGATGCCGCATCTGGAAGATCCCAACTTCGCCGGCAGCCTCAGCTATCTCTGCGATCACGATGAGAACGGCACCATGGGCGTGATCGTCAACCGGCCGCTGGAGATCACCCTGGAGGCGCTGTTCGAGCAGCTCGAGCTCGACGGCGAGGAGAGCCCGCATCGCAACGCGCCGGTCTACTACGGTGGCCCGACCCACAAGGACCGCGGTTTCATCCTGCATCGCGGTTCCAGTGAGCCCTGGGATTCCAGTATCCAGGTGGACGAGGACATCGCCCTGACCACCTCCATGGACATCCTGCTGGCGCTGGCCGCCGGCAACGGCCCGAAGGAGTTCCTGGTGTGCCTGGGCTGTGCCGGCTGGGAGGCGGGGCAGCTCGAGCAGGAGCTCAAGGACAACGCCTGGCTCACCGTCGAGGCGCAGGCCGACATCCTGTTCAAGGTGCCACCGGAGCAGCGCCTCGGTGCCGCCGCCGGCATTCTCGGTGTGGACCTCAACCTGATGTCGCGGGAGGCCGGGCATTCGTAATGGCCGATGCGGGAGCGCGCCTGATCCTGGCCTTCGACTTCGGCACCCGCCGCATCGGCGTGGCGGTGGGCAATGAGCTGCTCGCCAGCGCCCGCCAACTCGAGCCGTTGCCGGCGCGCGACGGCATTCCCGACTGGAACGTGGTCACGCGGCTGGTCGAAGAGTGGCAGCCCGACCTGTTCGTGGTGGGGCTGCCGCTCAACATGGACGGCAGCGAATCCGAGATGAGCGTGCGGGCGCGCAAGTTCGGCAAGCGCCTCCATGGCCGCTACGGCAAGCCCTGCGAGATGGTCGACGAGCGCGGCTCCACGCGAGAGGCCAAGGCCATCGCCCGCGAATCGGGGCGGCTGCGCAACCCCGCCAGGAGCTACCGCGACGACGGCGTCGACGGCATCGCGGCGGTGCTGATCCTGGAGAGCTGGTTCGCCGGCCGGGAGGGCCTGCCGTTGCGTCGATGACGGCCGGCCCGGGAGCGCCCTGAGGGAGGCGAGCCCTGTGCAGGGGGTGGCTGGCTCAGGTCGTCAGTACCCGCTCCTCGGCATAGTGCGCGGCGATGTCGTTGACCGAGATGCAGGTGTACTTGAGCACGAAGAAGGCCAGGGTGGCGGGGCAGGTGAAACTCTCCTCGAAGCGCTCGACCTCGCCGCCGTGGCCGCGGGTGACGCTGGCACGGTAGCTGTTGCCCGCCTTGGTCAGGCGCACCGTGGCCTGGCGGTCGGCCTCCTGCTTCTCCAGCACCAGCTCGCGCTGCCGGGCCAGCAGCTCGTCGAGCATCTTGCCGCCTTCGCGCTCCTCGGCGGTGGCCCACACCTCCTGGTCGCGCTCGCCGTACTGGAACAGCAGGATGGCCGGGAGCACGGAGAAGATGGCGCCGGTCAGCAGCCAGGTGAGCTCGGCGCCGGGAGGGTGCAGCGCGAACACGGCGAACAGCTGTACCAGGAAACCGGCCGCCAGGATGCCCGCCAGCGGGCGCCACATGCGCGGATTCATCACCGGCTTGCCCAGGGTGTGGCCCCACAGGCCGGCGGCGGCCAGGGCACCCAGCCCCAGCAGCAGCAGCCCCCAGGGCGGGCCCCCGCCCACCAGCAGGGCGATGGCGCCGATCGCCACCAGGGCGCTGTAGAACACCGCCAGCAGTATGTACGCTCGTTCAAGGGTCATGCGTCACCTCTCCTTTCTCCGGCTGCTCGGGACGGCAGCGCCATTGTTATTCGAGTGTGTGTCATCCGAGACGGTGGGCTCCCTGGGGCCGTCCCGTCAAGCGGCGGCCGGCGGCCGCCGCGACAGCTGCGCAAGCGCTCCGTTCGTCATTGGCCCGCGTTCGCCCTCAGCATAGCGATGCCCAGCGTTTGTTGCATCGTCACAGGCTGGGGTCGTCCACCCCGACCCGTGCGGGCACGAACCAGCGCACCGGACGCAGGTCCTTCTCGATCAGCGCCTCCACCTGCAACAGGGTGGCGAAGATCGCCATGCGCACCGGGATGCCGTTGTCGGTCTGGCGGAAGATCGCCAGGCGCGGGTCGCCGTTGAGGTCGACGTCGAGGTCGTTGGCGTCGGGGCGGCTGTCGCGCGGCAGCGGGTGCATGACGATGGTGTCGCGGCCGCAGCGCTGGTCCAGGAAGGCGCGGTCGACGGTGAAATCGCGCGACAGGCTGAAGCCCTCGCTCATCTCGGCGGTGAAGCGCTCCTTCTGGATGCGCGTGGTGTAGACCACGTCCACGTCCGAATAGTCGTCGGCCAGGCTGCTGCGCTCCTCGACGCGGTGGCCGCGCGAGGCGACCAGGTCGACCAGATGGCTGGGCATCTCCAGCCCCGGCGGCGCCACCAGGGTGATGCGCATGGGGTCGTAGAGCGACAGCAACTTGATCAGCGAGTGCACGGTACGGCCGTACTTGAGGTCGCCGGTGAGCAGGACATGGGCGCCGGCGAGCGGCTTGCCCAGCCGGGTGAACTCCTTGTCGATGGTGTAGAAGTCGAGCAGCGCCTGGCTGGGGTGCTCGCCGGGGCCATCGCCGCCGTTGATCACCGGCACGTGGGTAGCGGCGGCGAACTCCGCCACCGAGCCCTGGTCGGGGTGGCGCATGACGATGGCGTCGCAGTAGCCGCTCATCACCCGGCTGGTGTCGTAGAGCGACTCGCCCTTGGCCATGGAGGAGAAGGTGAAGCCGGTGGTGTCGCACACGCTTCCGCCCAGGCGGCAGAACGCCGCATGGAAGCTGACCCGGGTGCGGGTGCTGGCCTCGAAGAACAGGTTGCCGAGCACCGCCCCCTCGAGTACCCGGGTCACCTGGCGGCGCTGGGCGATGGGCTCCATGCGGGCAGCGACGCGCATCAGGTGGTCGACGCGGTCGCGGGACAGGGAATCGACGGAGAGCAGGTGGGGACTCATCGAGGGCCTCGAAGGTGGCAGCGAAGGATGGCCCGTAGTGTAACGCTCCCCGCTCCTCGCTTCACGAGGCGCGATACGCGCTCAGCGCCCGATCAGTTCGGCCAGGCGGCGTGCGTGCGCCTTCACTTCGCGTATCGCCCGCTCGGTGTCGAGGTCGTCCATCGCCACCACCCCCACGCAGGCTTCCACCCCGGGGCGCAGCCGCGGCGTGGTCACGGGGCTGGCCACGCCCACCGCGCCGCGCTGCAGCTGGCCGCGGGTCAGGCTGTAGCCGTCGGCGCGAGCCCGGCGCACCGCCTCGCTGTCATCGTCGCGCGGGGCACGCCCGGCGAGGATGGCGATGCCCGCCGCCCCCAGCGTCAGCGGGTGGCGACTGCCGACGCGGTAGCCGACCCGCAGCAGGCCCTCGTCGGGCTCCGCCACCAGCAGCACCACGCACTCCTCGCCCTGGGCTACCGAGACGAAGGCGGTGGCCCGGGTCGCCTTGGCCAGCGCCTGCAGCAGCGGCTGCGCCGCCGCGCGCAGCTGGGGCTCGAAGCGCGAGGCCAGCAGCGAGATGCCGGCGCCCAGGCGCAGCGCGCCCTCGGCGGAGCGCGCCACCAGTCCGTGCTGCTCCAGGGTGGTGACGATGCGGTAGGCGATGGCGCGATGTACCTCAAGCTGCTCGGCGAGCTCGGCGACGCTGATGCCATCGGCGTGCTCGGCGACGAGTTCCAGCGCGCGCAGGCCGCGATCCAGGGTTTGCAGGGTAGTGGCCATCGAATGGGTCCTTCGCGTCGACGGGGCTGGGTAGGGTAGCAGCTGTCCGGGATTGACGTCCCCGGCGGAACTGCCTATGGTCAGCCATGTGTTCGCTGAACGATACCAAGTGTGCGATAAAAGTAAAAGAACATGGCGAATCAGACGACAACCCCGCGGGAGGCCCCATGACATCTGCAACTCGCCGGACCGAGACCGATACCGGCGCGGGTGATTGCCCCTTCCACGGCGCCGGTGAACCCTCGATGGCGCCCAACGGCTGCCCGGTGTCGCCCCGTGCGGCGGCCTTCGATCCCTTCGACAGCCCCTACCAGCTCGACCCCGCCGAGGCGCTGCGCTGGTCCCGCGAGCAGGAGCCGGTGTTCTACAGCCCCAAGCTCGGCTATTGGGTCGTGAGCCGTTACGACGACATCAAGGCGATCTTCCGCGACAACCTCACCTTCTCGCCGTCGATCGCGCTGGAGAAGATTACCCCGGCGAGCGACGAGGCCCTGGCGGTGCTCGAGCGCTACGACTACGGCATGCACCGCACCCTGGTGAACGAGGACGAGCCGGCCCACATGGCGCGGCGCCGCGAGCTGCTGGACGCCTTCACGCCCGAGGCGCTGGAGGCCCATGCGCCGATGGTGCGCCGCCTGGTGCGCGAGAAGCTCGACGCCATCATCGACCGCGGCCGCGCCGACCTGGTCGCCGAGATGTTCTGGGAGGTGCCGCTCACGGTGGCGCTGCACTTCCTCGGCGTGCCCGAGGAGGACATGGCGCAGCTGCGGCGCTTCTCCGTCGCCCATACGCTGAATACCTGGGGGCGCCCCTCGCCGGAGCAGCAGGTCGAGGTGGCCGAGGGGGTCGGCAAGTTCTGGCAGTACTCCGGCGAGGTGCTGAGGAAGATGCAGGCGCGGCCGGCAGGTCACGGCTGGATGTACGACATGATCGAGAAGAACCGGCACAAGCCGGACATCGTCACCGACAGCTACCTGCACTCGATGATGATGGCGATCATCGTCGCCGCCCACGAGACCACCGCGCTGGCCACCGCCAACGCCTTCCGCCAGCTGCTCTCGCGCCCCGCGGTGTGGGCCGATCTGTGCGCCAACCCGGCGCTGATCCCCGCCGCGGCCGAGGAGTGCCTGCGCCACTCCGGCTCGGTGGTGGCCTGGCGGCGCATCGCCACCCGCGAGGTGGAAGTGGGCGGCGTGACCATCCCAGAGGGCGGCAGGATCCTGATGGTCACCGCTTCGGGCAATCACGATCCGGCCCACTTCGAGAACCCCGACGAACTCGACATCTACCGCGACAATGCCGTCGACCACCTCACCTTCGGCTATGGCAGCCACCAGTGCATGGGCAAGAACCTGGGACGCATGGAGATGCGCATCTTCCTCGAGGAGTTCACCCGGCGCCTGCCGCACCTGGAGCTCGAGGAGCAGGCGTTCACCTTCCTGCCCAATACCTCCTTCCGCGGCCCCGAGGCGCTGTGGGTGCGCTGGGACCCGGCGCAGAATCCGGAGCGCCGCGACCCGGCGGTGCGCAGCGCCCAGCGCGACTTCCCGGTCGGGGCGCCGTCGCGTCAGGACATCGCCCGGGAAATGGTCGTCGCCAAGGTGCAGACGGCGGCCGAAGGCGTATTGCAGATCGCCCTGGAGGATCCGCATGGGCGTCGCGTGCCGGCGTGGAGCCCCGGCGCCCACGTCGACCTGATCGTCGGCGACTACGTGCGCAAGTATTCGCTGTGCGGCGAGGAGGACGATCCCTACTGGCTTCAGGTCGCCGTGCTTCGCGAGGAGGCAGGGCGCGGCGGCTCGGCCTGGATCCACGAGCACCTGAAACCGGGCATGCCTCTGCGCCTGCGCGGGCCCAAGAACCACTTCCGCCTCGACGAATCGGCCGGCCGCTACGTGCTCATCGCCGGCGGCATCGGCATCACCCCGATCATCGCCATGGCCGACCGCCTCAAGCGGCTGGGCAAGCCCTTTGAACTGCACTATGCCGGTCGCTCGCGCGCCAGCATGGCCTTCGTCGAGCGGCTCGCGCGCGACCACGGTGAAACGCTGCGGCTCTACCGCAAGGATCAAGGCGAGCGGCTCGACCTCGCCGCCCTGCTCACCGAACCGCGCGAGGATACGCAGCTCTATGCCTGCGGCCCCGAGCGCCTGCTCGCGGCGCTCGAGGCCGGCACCGGCCACTGGCCGGAAGGTAGCCTGCGCGTGGAGCACTTCACCGCCGAGGGGGCACTGCTCGATCCCGATCACGAGCACAGCTTCGAGGTCGAGCTCGCCGACTCCGAACTCGTCGTCGAGGTGGCCGCGAATCGCACCCTGCTGCAGGCCCTGCGCGCCGCTGGCGTCGACGTGCCCAGCGACTGCGAGGAGGGCCTGTGCGGCTCCTGCCAGGTCGCCGTGCTCGAGGGCGAGATCGACCACCGCGACAAGGTGCTCACCGCCGCCGAGCGCGCCGGCCAGGACCGGCTGATGAGCTGCTGCTCCCGGGCGAAAGGCAAAAGGCTGAAGCTTGCCCTCTAACGCCGGCCATCGACCGCCTACCGCAAAAGCAAATGACAAGAGCACGCAACCCTGACCATCGGGACTCACGAGGAACGACAATGAAAATGCACAAGCTGGCGACACTGACCGCGCTGACCGCACTCTCCCTGGGGGCCTTCCAGGGGGCCGCGGCCACCGAACTCACGGTGAGCACCTGGGCCGGCCCCAACCACGGCGTCAACACCATCGTCTGGCCGACCTGGGGCAAGTGGGTCGAGGAGGCCACCGAGGGGCGCGTGACCGTCAACGTGGTCCACGACATGGGGCCGCCCAACGCCCAGATGGAGCTGATCGCCGACGGCGTGGCCGACGTCACCTGGCTGTTCCACGGCCTGATGCCGGGGCGCTTCGAGCTGACCAAGCTGCCTGAGCTGCCCACCTTCGAGGAATTCTCCTCCGAGGCCGCCTCGGTGGCCTACTGGCGCACCCACAACGAGCACTTCGCCGACGCCGGCGAGCATCGCGGCGTCGAGGTGATCGGCGTGGGCGTGCACGGTCCGGGCTCGCTGTTCCTCGACGAGTCGATCGACAGCCTCGGCGACCTCGACGGCAAGCGCGTGCGCATCGGCGGCGGGGTGATGTCCGACATCTCCCAGGCGCTGGCCCTGACCGGCGTGGCGCTGCCGCCGGCCAGCACCTACGAGGCGGCCACCCAGGGCGTGATCGACGGCGCCATGTTGACCCTGGAGGGGCTCAAGAGCTTCCGCCTGGCCGAGGTGCTGCCCTACACGGTGCAGATGCCGGGCGGATTCTACCGCGGCAGCTTCTCGCTGGTGATGAATCCCGACACCTGGGCCTCGCTCTCCGACGAGGACCGGGCGGCGATCGAGGAGGTCTCCGGCGAGCGCCTGTCGCGCCTGTTCGGCTACATGATGGACGTGGTCGACGAGCGCGGCATCGCCTTTGCCGAGGAGCAGGGCAACACCTTCATCGAGCTGCCGGCCGGGGAGATCGAGCGCTTCCAGGAGATGGCCGCCGAGCTGCCCGGGGCCTGGAAGGCGGCGGCGGCGGAGAAGGGCGTCGACGGCGAAGCCGCCGAGGGTTACTTCTTCGAGCAGCTCGAGGCCGCCGAGGGCGAAGCGGGGCTCTCCGCCGACGAGGTGATCGATCCCGAAGCGTAACCGCGGCCTTTCCCTCACGCGTCTCCCAACGCTTGCGAGCACGGCCCCGGCCGTGCTCGCGGCGTTCTGCCAGGCACGAATTAAGTTTCAAATGAAACTGTTTTGACCTCGGTCAATGCCCTGGGGCGTTCGTGGACCGATACTGGGACAAACGCACACAAAGGGAGAATCGTCATGTCCCAGGCAGCCAAGAGCACATGGTGGAACCGTCTCTGCGAGGGCAGCTACCGCGCCTCCACGCGGCGGCTGGTGCGCGACATCGAGGCGGAATCGCCTGGCGTCTACAGCGAGATGCTCAAGGATATCGACACGCCGCTGGAGCCCGCCTTCGAGCGCGAGATGGCACGCCACCTCGATCGCGGCGGCTTTCGCGCCTTCGTGCCCGCCGAGACCCTGATGCCGGCCATGCTGCAGCGTTTCGGCCTCGAGCCGGGCAGCGTCGCCGAGCATGCCAGCTACCCGAGCCTGCGCGGCAACTGCAATGCCTGCCCGGTGGCCGGCCACTGCTGGGGCGCCATGCGCCGCGATGCGGGTGTCGACGAGTGCCGCGCCTTCTGCCCCAACGCCGCGGCCTTCGAACGGCTGGCCGAGACCGCCTGAGGCGCCAGAATAGTCACCGACACAGTGCCACCAGCCGCGCCTTGGAGGGTACGCCGAGCTTGGCGTAGGCGCGCTTGCGATAGGTTTCGGCAGTAGAGAGGGCGATGTCGAGTTCGGCGGCGGCGGTCTTGAGGGTGTGACCGCGCAGCAGATAGAGGCACAGCTGGCGCTCGCGCTCGGAGAGCGTGGCGAGCACCGCGGCCTCCTCGCGGCTGGGGCGCTGTAGCGTCGGGCGGGCGCCGTGATGATAGCGATAGTGGCGGCGGATCAGGCTGGCCAACAGCGGCGCCATGGCGTTGAGGTTCGCCAGGTCGGCGTTGGTGAAGGGGCCGGCCCCGCTGCCGCGATACAGGTTGAGGTAGAACGCGCCCGAGGGAGCGGGAACCGTCAGCGACACCTTGTCGATCAGGTCGGGAAAAGCGAACAGGTGGCTGCGGTAGGCCTCCGGCATGGCCTCGGCCTGCATCGGCGTGACTTCCGCAGCGGCGCTCTCGCCGCCGTTATCCTTCAGCAGCTGCCGCAGGCGCTGGTAGTTGGGGTCCTGGCGGAACAGGCCGCCGGTGTAGAGCTCGGCGAGGTGGTCGGCGATCCGCGGTGCCCGCTCGTTGGCGGCCAGCAGGCAGTCGACCTCGTCACTGTCGTCGAAGGCGAAGATCATGCACTGCTCGATGCCCACCGCCCGGCGCAGAAGGTCCAGCAGCTGCTCGTCGAAGCGCTGCTCGCCCAGGCTCGCCACGCAGGCGGCCAGGGCCGGCATCAGGCCGGGCCAGTCGAGGGCGGCATCGGCGCTGGGGTCGCTCATGGCGCGGGCTCCTCGCGGGGGCTTCAGCGGCTTGTCCCGGTTTCTGCGGGACAGCCAGGCGATTGTCGGCGGGGTACTCTGGGACAGACTCGACAACGACTCCAACAGGAGCATGGCCCATGCGACCCGCCGGCAAGGGCGAGACCGACTCGCTCTACTTCGATTATCCCCATTTCCCCTTCGTTCGTCCCGCCGAACTCAATGGCCGGGCGGTACGCCACCGCGTGGCCATCGTCGGCGCCGGCCCGGTGGGCGTGACCGCGGCGCTGGAGCTGGCGCGCCACGGCATCGAGAGCGTAGTGCTCGACGACAAGGCCACCGTCAACGACGGCTCGCGGGCGATCTGCATCTCCCGCCACAGCCTCGAGATCCTGCAGCAGCTCGGGGTCGAGGCCCCTTTCGTGGCCAAGGGCCTGGGCTGGACCCGCGGCCGCACCTACTTTCGCGACCGCGAGATCCTGCGCTTCGAGATGCCTCACTCCGAGCAGCAGCGCTTCCTGCCGATGATCAACCTGCAGCAGCAGTACATCGAGAAATTCCTGATCGACCAGGCCGCCGAGAGCGAGCTCGTCGAGCTGCGCTGGCAGAGCGCGGTGACCGGCGTGAGCCAGAATGCGAGCGGCGTGAGCCTGGAGGTGAGTACCCCCGAGGGCGACTATCGCCTCGCCTGCGACTACCTGCTGGCCGCCGACGGCGCCCGCAGCGTGGCGCGCAAGGCACTGGGCCTCGCCCTGCACGGTGATGCCTACGAGGGCCGCTACGTGATCGCCGATATCCGCCTGCGCTCCGATTTTCCCACCGAGCGACGCGCCTTCTTCCACTCCCACGCCCTGCCGGACACCACCATTCTGGTGCACAGGCAGCCCGACGACATCTGGCGCATCGACTACCAGCTCGGCCCTGACGAAGACCCGCATGCGGCCGTGGAGGAGGCCAGCATCCGCGAGCGGGTGGGGTTGATCGTGCGCGAGGTGCTGGGCGAGGGCGATGCCTGGGAGCTCGAGTGGTGGAGCCTCTACAAGGCGCACACCCTGGCGCTGGACGACTATCGCCACGGCCGCGTGCTGTTCATCGGCGACAGCGCCCACCTGGTGCCGATCTTCGGCGTGCGCGGCCTCAACAACGGCCTGGCCGACGCCGCCAATGCCGGCTGGAAGCTGGCCTGGGTGCTCCTGGGGCGGGCACCCGAGCGGCTGCTCGACAGCTACAGCCCCGAGCGGCGCGGTGCCACCCTGGACGTGTTCGCCAATGCCGGCAAGAGCACCCGCTTCATGACCCCGCCGAGCCGCGGCTACCGGCTGATGCGCGACGCCGCCTTGGCGCTGGCGCTCGACAACGACTACGCCAGCGGCTTCGCCAACCCGCGCCAGGTCACGCCCTACACCTACGCCGAGAGCCCGCTGACCCGGGCCGACGACGCCGGCTTCGAGACCGGGCCGATCCCCGGCGCACCGCTGTTCAACCGGCGCCTGGACGACGACGACTTCCTGCTCGACCACCTGGGCGGCGGCTTCACCCTGTTGCACTTCAGCCGCCATGGCGAGATCGATCCGGCGCTGGCCGAACGGCTCGCCGCGCTGCAGGCTCGTGGCCAGGCCCTCGAGCTGCTGCGCGTGGCACGCGAGCCGGGCGGCGAGGGCGTGCTGGTGGATCGCGACGGAGGGCTGTTCGCCGCCTACGGTGCAGCGCCCGGCAGCGCCTACCTGGTGAGGCCCGACCGCCACGTGGCGGCGCGCTGGCGGCGCCTCGCTGCCGCCGACCTCGACCCTGCCCTCGCCATCGCCCTGGGAGACGCCTGAGATGACCGACACCACACTGCCCTTCGCCGATCTGGAACGGGTCTACGAAACGCTGGCCGAGACCCTGGATGCCCTGCCCGAGGCCCAGGAGCGGTTGTTCCTTGCTCAGCTGGCGCTGGCGCTGGCCCACCGCGTCGGCGACGTCGAGCGGGTGATGGACGCCATCGAGGAAGCGCGCCGCGGCGTGGAGGAGGCCGGCTCGAAACCGGGGCAGTGACCCCCTCATTCACTGCGCCAGCTCATGCACGAGCTGGCCCGGGCCATGATCTGCCTAGGCCTCCACCGCCATGCCGGCCAAGTGGCCGGTCTTGAGGTAGAGGGTGGCGCCCTGGGCGCCAGCGGCGATCGCCGGATACTCGCCGGCGGGCAGGCGCATCCAGCTGCCGCGCGGGTAGGACTCGCTGTCTTCCGTCAGATCCCCGGACAGCACCAGCAGTTCGGCGCTCTCCACCGGGACGGAGAACAGGTTGTCACCCGGACCCAGACGCAGCAGGCGCACCCGCTCGCCATCGCTCGCGAACAGCGCACAGACCTCGCGGCCCTCCTGGCGCCGCCAGGCAGCCGGGTCGCGGGTGTCGATGCGCACGCAGCGCCCCTCCTCAGGCGGCATCTGCCAGAGCTTGACGAACAGGGTCGCCCCCTCGCGACTGAAGGGTTCATGGGACGAGCCCGGCGGATTGCGCAGGTACCAGCCGGACGGATAGTCGCCGCTCGCGTCGGAAAAGGTGCCGGAGAGCACGAGAATCTCCTCGCCACCCGGGTGTTCATGGCGTGGAAAGAAGGAGCCGGGCGCGTAGCGCACGATACTGGTGGCGCGGGCTTTCTCCTCGCCCAGCCGGTCGAGCATCACACGCTCGACGCCGCCCTGGGGGGAGGTCACCCATTGATACTGGTCGGGCACCACGCTGGCGCGGCGCGAGAAGTCGGCATTGATGCGCATGGTCGTTCCTCCGGCGAGCGAAAAGGGTCGCCTGGTACGGCTTCCTGTATTGATCTTCTCCCACGTGCCGATGTTCCCTGACCGGTCAGGGAAAGGGCCGGTGCCACGCGGACATGAGTCAAGCCGGCGCGGCCCGCTCCAGCAGTGCCGCCACCGCCTCGCCGACTCGCCTGACGCCCGCCTCGACGACGGGCGTCATCGCCATGGCGTAGTTCAGGCGCAGGCAATGGCGGTACTTGCCCGAGGCCGAGAACAGCGAGCCCGGGGTGATGTGCAGCCCTTCCCCGACCAGCCGCTCCTTGAGGCGCACGCAATCGATATGTCCCGGCAGCTCCAGCCACAGCAGGAAGCCGCCCTGGGGATAGCTGACCCCGGTGCCGGGCGGGAAGTGGCGCAGCACCCAGTCGATCATGATGTCGCGATGCTGGCGGTACTGGCGCACCATCTCGCGCAGGTGGCGCTCGTAGTGGCCGTGCTCGACGAACTCGGCCACCGCCAGCTGCGGCAGCGTGGCCGAGGCGCCGGTGGAGACGTACTTCATGTGCAACGCCTGGTCGCGGTAGCGCCCCGGCGCCATCCAGCCCACCCGCAGCCCCGGCACCAGGGTCTTGGAGAAGGCGCTGCACAGCAGCACCCGGCCGTCGTCGTCGAAGCTCTTGAGGGTACGCGGCCGGGGCGTGTCGAAGGAGAGGTCGCCGTAGATGTCGTCCTCGACGATGGCCACGTCGAAGCGCTGGGCCAGCGACACCAGGGCGCGCTTGCGCGCCTCGGGCATGGTGTAGCCGAGCGGGTTATTGCAGGTGGGCGTGACCTGGATCGCCTTGATCGGCCACTGCTCGAGCGCCAGCTCCAGTGCCTCGAGGCTGATGCCGGTGCGCGGGTCGGTGGGTATCTCCAGCGCCTTGAGTTGCTGGGCCTTGAGGATCTGCATGGTGCCGTAGAAGCTCGGCGAATCCACGGCGACCACGTCGCCGGGCTCGGTCAGGGTGCGCAGGGCCAGCGACAGCGCCTCCTGGCAGCCGGTGGTGACGAGCACGTCGTCGGGGTGCAACAGGCAGCCCGACTTGTCGGCCAGCCGCGCGACCTGGCGGCGCAGTGCGAGGCTTCCCTGCAGACTGTCGTAGTTGAGCCCGTAGGCCGCCACCCGGCGGTGCAGGGTGGCCAGCTGGCGATGCAGCGGGCGCAGGCTGGCGGCGGTCAGGTCGGGAATGCCGCGTCCCAGCATCAGCAGGCGGTCGTCCACCGGGGAGGGCGACACCAGCTCCAGCACCTGATCCCACTGGGACACGTCCAGCGGACGCTGGGCGGGACGCGACACCCTGGGCAGCACGCTCGGGGTCGGCCTGGGCAGCACGTAGTAGCCCGAGCGTGGGCGCGCTTCCGCCAGCCCCGACTCCTCCAGGCGTCGATACGCCTCCTGCACCGTGGACACGCTGACTCCCAGCTCGCGGCAGAGCGCGCGCACGGAGGGCAGGCGATCGCCGATACGATACTGGCCCTGCTCGATGCGCCGGGTCAGGGCCTGGGCGACGTGTTCGTAGCGCTTCATGACAGTTTCATCGGGTCATTCCCCGCTTCGGTACAGTGAAGGCATCGGCGAGCGATACAGAGACAGAATAACCCTATCTGTACCGATAAAATATTGCTTCGTTGAATCTGTATTGGTCGTGCCGCGGGGCCATAGCCTGTCATTACCCATCCGACAGGAGATGCCGCCATGATTCTCGAACGTCTTTTGCGACTGCCTCGCCGGCTCAGGGACCAGCGGCGTCGCCACCGTACCCGCTACGATCTGCGTCACCTCGACGATCATTTGCTGGCCGACATCGGACTCGATCGGGCCGCGGTCGAGCGCGAAGTGCGCAAGCCGTTCTGGCGATGAGGCGCGCGTGCACCGGAACCCGTGCCGGTCCATGCTGCCAGTATGGGTAATGCCACGGACGCTACCGGACAGCCGAGGAGGAGAGCGATGATAGAGGTTCTGCCGGCCCCCGAGTACGTGGCGGCGTTCCGCATATCGGGCACGCTGCACGGCGCGGACTATGACGTATTGATCCCGGCGATCGAGTCGAAGCTCGAGCACAACGAGCACATCGGCGTACTGGCCGACATGACCGACTTCGATCACATGACGGCCGGCGCCCTGCTGCGTGACCTGGCCTATGCCATGAGCAAGCTGGGCGAGTACCACCGCTTCAAGCGTGCCGCGGTGGTCGCCGACAAGCGCTGGATCGAGACCACTACCAGGCTGGCCGGCAAGCTGTTCCCCAATACCGAAGCACGCCTGTTCCACGCCGGCGAGCTGGAGGAGGCCATGCGCTGGGTCGCCGGCTTCCGCGACGACCTGATCAGCGGCGGGCTATGACAGCGCGGTGGCCGCCTCCCGCTCGCCGTGCCACTGGCGCAGCAGCCAGGCGAAGACGAGCCCCAGGGCGAGCAGCCACAGCCCGGCGCCGGCCAGCAGCCACAGGCTGTCGGCCAGGCGCAGCACCAGCCCGCCGAGGCTGACGCCCACCGACTGGCCGAGGAACAGACAGCCGGCGAACACTGCCATGGCGGTGCCGCGCATGGCGGGTGCCATCTGCGTGGCATTGATCTGCAGCGTGCTGTGCATCATGTAGAAGCCGAGCCCGGCGGCGAAGGCGCTGGCGGTGGCCAGCGCCGGCAGCGTCGCCAGCGCCAGCCCGACGAAGCCGAGTCCCATCAGCACGCCGCCGCCCGCCGCCAGGCCCGGCTCGCCCAGCCGGGCCACCAGCGGTCGCGCCAGGGCGGCGAAGATCAGCCCGCCCACGCCGAACAGCGCCACCATCAGCCCCGCCTGGGTCAGCGAGACGTCGAGCCGGGTATAGAGATGACTGGCGACGAAGGCCAGGGCGCCGAAGGCGGCGATCCCTTCCAGGAACACCAGCGCCAGGATGCGCCGCGCGCGGGCGATCAGCAGCACTTCGCGAATGCGTGCAAAGAAGGCGATACGGCCCTGCTCGGCCCTGGGTGGCGACAGGGCCGGCTGGCGGCGCAGGGCCACTAGCAGCAGCCCGCCGGCGCCGAGGAACAGCAGCGTGAGCAGCGTGAACGCCGCCGGCCAGCCCAGCGTGTCGGCCAGGAAGCCGCCCGCCACCTGGCCCGAGATCAGCCCCAGCACCGCCCCCGAGAGCATGTGCACCAGCGTGACCTGGCGCTGCTCGTAGGGCACGTTGTCGCCGACCCAGGCCATGGAGAGCGGGATGATGGCGGCGGCGGTGGCACCGTTGAGGGTGCGGGACGCGAGCAGCATCGGCAGCGACTCGGCCAGTGCCGAACCCAGCGCCCCCAGTGCGGAGGCCAGGGTGGCCAGGCCGATCACCCGCAGGGTGCCGAAGCGATCGCCCAGCGGGCCGTAGCAGAGCTGCATCACGCCGTAGGCGATGGCGAACAGGGTGATGTTCTGCGCCACGTCGGCCACCGGCCGGGCGAAGGCCTGCGACAGTGCCGGCAGCATGGCGTCGGTGACGCGCATCGAGGCCATGCTGGCGAAGCCGGCCAGGGCCAGCAGCAGGATGACCAGGCGGGGCGGTGCGCCGGCGCTCATTGCGACGACCCTGCCCGGCTGGCGATCGCCGCGCGGCCGGCCGGGCGCACCAGCACCAGGTAGGCGGCCAGCGAGAGCGCGCCGCCCAGGCCGATGGCCGCGGCCATGGTCAGCGAGGTGCCGTCGTGGAAGCGCCCGACCAGGGCGCCGCCGAAGGCGGCGATGGTCATCTGCAGGAAGCCGAACAGCGAGGAGGCCGAGCCGGCGCACTGCGGGTTCGGCGCCAGCGCCCCCGACATGCTCTGCGGCATGACGATGCCGAAGCCCACCAGGAACAGGATATGCGGCCCGATCACCGCCCAGGGCGTATAGACGCCGGCTACCGCCAGGCCCGCCATGAGCGTGCCCGCCAGCGCGCAGAGCGCCGTGGCCAGCAGCAGCAGGCGGTCGCGGCCCAGGCGATGGCTGAAGCGGCCGCTGACCAGCGTGCCGGAGAAGAAGCCGGCGACGATCAGCGTGAAGCCGATTCCGTAGCCGAAGGGCGTCATGCCCATGAACTCGATCAGCACGAAGGAGGAGCCGGAGAGGAACGCGAACAGGCCGGCGAAGCCGCTGGCGTTGACCAGGGTATAGCCCATGAAGGCGCGCTGGCCGAGCAGCATGCGGTAGTTGCCGAGGATGGTGGCGGGATGCACCGACTGGCGATTCTCCCGCGCCAGCGGTTCGGGCATGAGCAGGGCCAGCACCAGCAGCATCGCCGCGGCATACAGCGTCAGCAGCAGGAAGATCGACTCCCAGCCGAAGAACAGCAGCAGCCCGGCGCCGACGATGGGCGCCAGCGCCGGGGCGAGCGCCATGGTGCTGGCCATGTAGGAGAGCACGCGCCCGGCCTCGACGGGGCCGTGGATGTCGCGCACCGCGGCGCGCCCCAGCACCGGGCCGGCGGCACCGCCCAGCGCCTGCAGGAAGCGCCCGGCCAGCAGCCACTCGATGCTCGGCGCGAAGGCGCACAGCAGGCTCGCCAGCAGGAACAGGGCGAAGCCCGCGATCATCACCGGGCGGCGCCCGAAGCGGTCCGAGATCGGGCCGCAGAACAGCTGCGCCACGGCGAAGCCGGCCATGTACAGGCTCAGCGTCAGCTGGATCTGGTCGGGGCCGGTGTCGAGCGCCGCGGCCATGGCCGGCATCGCCGGCAGGTACATGTCGGTGGCCAGCGGGCCCAGGGCGGTGAGAGCCGCCAGCGTGACCACCATGGCGGGGGACGTCAGCCTCAGCACATCGATGCCTCCAGAGCGAGAGTCCAGAACCTGGAATCAACGGCCAGCGGGCGCCGCCCCTCGGCTCGGGTATCGAGCCGGGAGCGGTGCCCGCTGGTCGTTAGCCTGCTTATTGTAGCCGAAATGGGCCGCGCGTGCTCAGCCGGCGTCGGGCTGCTCCCCCGGGGCGGCTCTGGCGAAGGTGTCCAGCGCACGGCAGCGCTCGGCGATGCGCCGGAGCGTCGGATACGCGGCGAGGTCGCACTCGAAGCGTTCGGCGTTGTACACCTGCGGCACCAGGCAGACGTCGGCCAGGGTCGGGCTGTCGCCGTGGCAGAACGCACCGCTGGCGGACTCATTCGCCAGCCGCGCCTCCAGCGCGGTGAAGCCTTCGGCGATCCAGTGGCGATACCAGGCCAGCTTGGCGGCGTCGTCCAGCTTCAGCTCGTGGACCAGGTACCTGAGCACCTTGAGGTTGTTGAGCGGGTGGATCTCGCAGGCGACGAGCTGGGCCAGCGAGCGCACCCGCGCGCGGCCCTCGGCATCCGCCGGCAGCAGCGGCGGCTCGGGGTGGCGCTCGTCGAGGTACTCGCAGATCGCCAGCGACTGGGTCAGCTGGGCGCCGTCCTCGGTCTCGAGCACCGGCACCAGCCCCTGGGGGTTGCGGGCGAGGTTGTCCGCGCCGCGCTGCTCGCCCTTGACCAGGTTGACCGCCACCTGGTCGTACGCCAGTCCCTTGAGGTTGAGCGCGATGCGCACCCGGTAGGCCGCCGAGGAGCGGTAATAGCCGTATAGCGTGGTCATGGTTGACTCTCCCTGGCCGTTCACTTGGGCTGGCTTACTTTGGCTGGTAGGGCACCACCTGCTGGTCGATGGCGCCGAAGATGCTGTTGCCCTGGCGGTCGAACATCTCGATGCGCACCCGGTCGCCGAAGCGCAGGAACGGCGTCCTGGCCGCGCCGTGCAGGATCTGCTCGACCATGCGCACCTCGGCCAGGCAGCTGTAGCCCACGCCGCCGTCGGCGACCGGCTTGCCGGGGCCGCCGTCGGGGTCGGGGTTGGAGACGGTGCCCGAGCCGACGATGGCGCCGGCGCCCAGGTAGCGGGTCCTGGCCGCATGCGCGACCAGCTGCGGGAAGCTGAAGATCATGTCCGGGCCGGCCTCCGGCTCGCCGAACTTCTCGCCGTTGAGGTGCACCGTCAGCGGCAGGTGGACCTTGCCCTCCTGCCAGGCGTCGCCCAGCTCGTCGGGGGTGACGCAGATCGGCGAGAAGCTCGAGGCCGGCTTGGCCTGGAAGAAGCCGAAGCCCTTGGCCAGCTCGCCGGGGATCAGGCCGCGCAGGCTGACGTCGTTGACCAGCATGATCAGCTTGATGTGGCCGGCGGCCTGCTCCGGGGTCACCGCCATGGGCACGTCGTCGGTGATCACCGCGATCTCGCCCTCGAAATCGATGCCGTGCTCCTCGCTGACCGCCTCGATGTCCTCGGTGGGGGCGAGGAACTTGTCGCCGCCGCCCTGGTACATCAGCGGGTCGGTCCAGAAGGTTTCCGGCATCTCGGCGTTGCGCGCCTGGCGCACCAGCTTGACGTGGTTGAGGTAGGCGGAGCCGTCGGCCCAGTGGTAGCTGCGCGGCAGCGGCGAGTGCAGCTGGTTCTGGTCCAGGGCGAAGGCGCCGGCGGCACGGCCGTCGTTGAGCTCGGCGTAGCGCGCCTCCAGCTTGGGGCTCAGCGCCGCCCAGCTCTCGATCGCCTGCTGCAGGGTGGCGGCGATGTCGGTGGCGGAGACGGCGCGGGTCAGGTCGCGGGAGACCACCAGCAGTTCGCCGTCACGGCCGTTTCTCAGAGTGGCGAGTTTCATCGTCTTGGGATCCTTTTCGTCAGGGGCGGGGCGCGTCGGCCCCGTCCGGTTCGGGCGTTGCGTCGCTCAGGCGCTCAGCGCTGCGCGGGGTCGAAGTGCGAGCGCAGGGTCGACCACACGTCGACGTAGTCACGCTGGCGAATGTCCGCGTTGAGCGCCGCTTCCGTCGGATGGTAGACGTAGCGGCTCTCGAACATGAAGGCCAGGGTCGCATCCAGTCGCTGCGGCGCCAGCTCGGCGTTGGTGGCCTTCTCGAAGGTCTCGGCGTCGGGGCCGTGGGGCGACATGCAGTTGTGCAGGCTGGCGCCGCCGGGCAGGAAGCCCTCGGCCTTGGCGTCGTACTCGCCGTGGATCAGTCCCATGAACTCGCTCATCAGGTTGCGATGGAAGTAGGGCGGGCGGAAGGTGTTCTCGGCCACCATCCAGCGCGGCGGGAAGATCACGAAGTC
>NZ_QHGY01000022.1 GCF_003254665.1 Billgrantia lactosivorans
CGCCAGGTGGCGGAACTCGCGCTGCAGGTCGGCCTCGTCGCGTGGCTCGGCGTCGGGCGCGACGGGCGGCGGCGTGCCCGCCGCAAAGACCTCCTCGGCGTGACCGACCGTCAGGTACAGGCCGGTGGCCAGGAACGGCAGCAGCGCCACACTGGCACAAGCCGCCACCAGCGGGGCGCGCCGCGAGGCGCGCCCTGCGCTGGCCGTCCACTCGTCGGCATCGATGGCGCCACTGTCGAGCAGCTCGCGCTCGAGGTCGGCCAGGGCGCTGTCGTGCTGGGCCCGGGTCAGGGTCCCCGCCGCCAGGTCCTGTTCGAGTTCGCGCACCCGGTCGCGGTGTACCGCCAGGTTGCTCGCCCGCCGCGACCGGGCCGCCTCGGCGCGCGGGGCGCGCAGCAGCGGGACGAGCACGAAGCCCAGCGCCATCGCGCACAGGCTCATGGCCAACAGCAGGAACAGTCCGTTCATTGTGGCCTCCCGGCGTCTTCGCCCTGGCGCAGCCGGTCGAGCATGGCGCGCTCTGCGGCGGTGAACTCGGCTCGCCCCACCCCGCCTCGGCGGCCCGCCACGACGCGCCACCAGACCACGCCGCCACCCAGCAGCAGCAGCGCGGGGCTGGCCCACAGCAGCAAGGTATTGGCCTGCAGCGGCGGGCGATAGCGCACGTAGTCGCCGTAGCGCTGGACCATGAAGTCGACGATCGCATCGGCGTCATGCCCCGCCAGGGTCATGTCGTAGACCCGGCGACGCATGTCGGCAGCGAGCTCGGCGTTGGATTCGTGGATGGTCTCGCTCTGGCACACCGTGCAGCGCAGCTCGCGCACCAGGCTGTCGTACTGGCGCCGCTGTGCCTCGCTGGAGAACTCCAGCGGCTGACCGATGGCCAGCGCCATGGCGAGCCCGGTGGGCAGCAGCCAGGCGAGCGGCAGGATAAGCAGGCGGGACATCATGATGGCGCGATCCTTTTGGCCTGGCGGGCGCGCCGCTCGGCGCGTGGAGTCTCCGCTCTCAGTCGCTCGATCAGGGGCAGCACCTCGTCGAGCAGCAGTTGGCGTGTCAGCGGCCCGATACGCTTGTAGCGGATCACCCCCTCGGCATCGAGCACGTAGGTTTCCGGCGTGGCGTAGACGCCCCAGTCGATGCCGGCATCGCCCACGGGGTCGTAGGCGATGGTGCGGTAGGGGTTGTCGCTGACGCTGAGGTAACGCAGCGCCGCATCGCGCTCGTCGCGATAGTTGAAGGCGTGAATGGGAATGCCGCCGCGGGCCAGCTCCATCAGCAGCGGCTTCTCCGAGCGGCAGGTGCTGCACCAGGTGGCCCAGACGTTGACCAGCGCCACCTCGCCGATGAAATCCTGCTCGGTCAGGATGACCTCGGCATCTTCCAGCGCCTCCAGCGCGAACGGCGGGGCCGGCTTGCCCACCAGCGGCGAGGGCAGATCGCGAGAATTCTGTCCCAGGCCCAGGAACAGCAGCCCGAGCAGGGCGGCCGTGGCCACCAGCGGTATCAACAAGCGCAGTTTCATCGGCTCGCCACCTCCCGAGGTTGCCCGGTCGCCGGCCCCGGCATGAGCCGGGCGGCACGGCTTGCGGCCAGGCGATAACGCTTGTCGCCGGCGGCCAGCAGGCCACCCAGGGCGAGCAGGAGGCCACCGCACCACATCCAGGCCATGTAGGGCTTGTAGTAGAGACGGAAGCTCCAGGCGCCGCCGTCGAGTCGCTCACCCAGCGAGACGTAGACGTCACGGGTCGGCGCGCGGTCAAGCGAGGCCTGATTCATCGGCATCTCGGCATGTGTGTCGTAGTAGCGTCGCTGCGGCGTGAGCCGCGCGACCGGCCGGCCCTCGCGGGCGACCTCGACCACCGCCTGGTCGGCTTCCCAGTTGGGCCCGCGAATGCGCTCCATGCGCTGCAGGGTGAAATCGTAGCCCGCCGCCGAGGCGCTCTGTCCCGGGGCCAGGCGCACGTCGCGCTCGACCTCGTAGGTGTTGACCATGGCGATCGCCACCACCACCAGCGCCAGCCCCCCATGAGCCAGGTGCATGCCGAGGAAGCTCGGTCGCATGGCCTTGCGCAACCGCGCGACGAGCGGCTGCCGCGCCGAGCCCAGGCGCTTCCTGATGTCGAGCAGCGCGGTGAGCACGATCCAACACGCCAGCATCAGCGAAAGGGCCGTCAGCGGGTGCCAGGCCCCCAGGCTGAGCGGCCACAGCCCACCGGCCACCACACTGATCAAGAGTACCCAGCGCAGCTGGCGGAAGGCCTCCCCCGGATTCGCCTGCTTCCAGGCTACCGCCGGTCCGAGGCCGACCAGCAGCAGCAGCGGCAGCATCAGTGGGGCGAACACCGCATCGAAATAGGGCGGCCCCACCGAGATCTTGCCCAGGCCGAGGGCGTCCAGCGCCAGCGGGTAGAGGGTGCCGATGAACACCGCCACGCAGGCCACCGTCAGCAGCACGTTGTTGGCCAGCAGCAGCGATTCGCGCGAGCACCAGGCGAAGCCGCCGCCGAGCCCCACCCGCGGCGCCCGCCAGGCGTAGACGGTCAGCGAGCCGAACAGGGTCAGGGTGAGCAGCCCGAGCAGGAACACGCCGCGCTCCGGGTCGGTGGCGAAGGCGTGCACCGAGGTGATCACCCCCGAGCGCACGATGAAGGCGCCGAGCACGGTCAGGGCGAAGGTGACGATGGCCAGCAGCAGGGTCCAGACCTTGAAGCCGCCGCGCTTCTCGGTCACCGCCAGGGAGTGCAGCAATGCGGTGGCGGTGAGCCAGGGCAGGAAGGAGGCGTTCTCCACCGGGTCCCAGAACCACCAGCCGCCCCAGCCCAGCTCGTAGTAGGCCCACCAGGCGCCTACCGCGATGCCCAAGGTGAGGAAGACCCAGGCCAGCGTGGTCCAGGGGCGCGACCAGCGCGCCCAGGCAGGGTCGAGGCGGCCACCGAGAAGGGCGGCCATGGCGAAGGCGAAGACCACGGCGGTGCCCACGTAGCCCATGTAGAGCAGCGGCGGGTGCAGGATCATGCCGGGGTCCTGAAGCAGCGGGTTCATGCCGCGGCCCTCCCCGGGGCCCGGCACGATGCGCTCGAACGGGTTGGAAGTGAACAGCGTGAAAGCGATGAAGCCCACCCCGACCATGCCCAGCACGGCCAGCACCCGGGCCAGCATCTCGCGGGGCAGCGACTGGCTGAAACCGGCCACCGCGGCCCCCCACGCGCCCAGCAGGAAGACCCACAGCAGCAGCGAACCCTCGTGGCCGCCCCACACCGCCGTGAGCCGATAGATGAGCGGCTGCTCGAGGCTGGAATGGCCGGCGACGTAGCGCACGGTGAAGTCGCCGGCGACGAAGGCCCAGGCCAGCACGGCGAGCGAGAGCGAGAGGAACACGAACTGGCCGGCGGCCAGGGAGCGGGCGCTGCGCATCAGGCGGGCATCGCCGAGCCGGGCGCCGAGCAGCGGCAGCACGCTCTGGGCCAGAGCCAGGCACAGCGCCAGGACAAGGGCAAAGTTACCGAGTTCCGCCACCATGGGCCGACACCTCCCGCCTTCCCGACGACGGCGCCATGGACGCCTGCCGAGCATTGAGCCTGGTTCGTGACCGAGGCGTTCAAGCACTGGGAAAGGGGCAGCCTCGGCCGGCATGAGCGAATGGTCCGACCAAAGCGGCAAAAAGACCATACCAGATACTTCTTTTCACGGGCGGGTTGTGATCCAGGTCAAACAATCGGGCGTGGCCGGATGTCGCGCCCCGAATCGCGCGGCGAGGGCCTGACAGCGGGTGCAACTGAACGTAAGCTAGGCGCATCGTTGTCACCTCGCCCTACAGGAGCCTCCCGTGCCGAAGCGAACCCTGCTCTCCCTGCTCGCCGCGGCCAGCCTGCCGCTGGCCGCCGCCCATGCCGACGCCGCCGACGTGGTGCTGCACACCAACCACGGCCCCATCGCCATCGAGCTGTTCCAGGAGCAGGCGCCCGAGAGCGTCAACAACTTCCTCACCTACGTGCAGGAAGGTCACTACGATGGCACCCTGTTCCATCGCGTGATCGACGGCTTCATGATCCAGGGCGGTGGCTTCGACCAGGAATTCACCCAGAAGCCGACCCGCGCACCGATCACCAACGAGGCCGACAATGGCCTGCGCAACGAGCGCGGCACCCTGGCCATGGCACGTACCGGCGATCCGCACTCGGCCACCTCGCAGTTCTTCATCAACGTCAACGACAACCGCTTCCTCGACCATCAGGGCACCCATTCCGGCCAGGCCTGGGGCTATGCGGTGTTCGGTCGCGTGGTGGAAGGCATGGACGTGGTCGATGCCATCAAGCGGGTTCCCACCGGCAGCCGCGGCCCGTTCCAGGACGTGCCGCGCGAGCCCGTGGTCATCGAGCGTGCCGAAGTTCAGTGAGCCAGCAAGACATGAGCCAATAGCCGCCCAGACGCAGCGAGGCCCCGCCATCCCTCGATGACGGGGCCTCGCCGTATGGCTTATCAGTCCTGCCTGGCTAGGGTCGCAGCAGGAAGCGACGCGCACCGGCCAGGGTTAACACGGCCGCGGCCGCCCCCAGGCTATTGGCCAGGATGTCGGCCCAGTCGCCGCCGCTGCGCCCCGGTACCGGGACCTGCAGGAACTCGATGCAGATGCCGTAGAGCGTGACGACGATGAAGGTGCGCCCCAGCGGCAGCCCGGAAAGGCCGGCCAGCCCCGCCAGCCCGGCATAGCCGACGAAATGGTTGAGCTTGTCCCACGGCAAGCGGCTGGGCATCTCGTCGCCCGGGGTCAGGCTGCCTACCGCGATGGCCACGGCCGCCAGCACGGCCAGCACCGCCCACAGGCGGTGCCGCTTTCTCTCCAAACCCCAGGCCAGCCGCCGGAGCCAACCGGCCTCAGGCATTCTGGTACTGGATGGCACGGTGGTAGCGCGGGCTCAACTCGTGCAGCGCCTCCATGAAGGCAGTGACATTGTCCGGGTCGGTGAACTGGCTGATGCCGTGGCCCAGGTTGAACACGTGGCCCGGCCCGTGGCCGTAGCTGTCGAGGATACGCGCCACCTCGGCACGAATGGCCGCCGGGCGGGCGAACAGCACGTTGGGATCGAGGTTGCCCTGCAGCGCCACCTTGTGACCGACCCGGGCGCGGGCATCGGAAAGCTCGGTGGTCCAGTCGATGCCCACGGCATCCGGCCCCGCCAGGGTGATGTCCTCGAGCCACTGGCCGCCGTTCTTGGTGAACAGGATCACCGGCACGCGCTTACCCTCGTGCTCACGGATCAGCCCGGCGACGATCTGCTCCATGTAGCGCAGCGAGAACTCCAGGTAGGCCGGCGTGGAGAGCACCCCGCCCCAGGTGTCGAAGATCTGCACCGCCTGGGCGCCGGCGCGGATCTGCGCGTTGAGGTAGTCGGTCACCGCGCTGGCCAGGGTATCGAGCAGGTCGTGCATCACGCTGGGCGTGTCGTAGAGCATGGTCTTCACGTGGCGGAAGTCCTTGCTCGAACTGCCTTCCACCATGTAGGTGGCCAGCGTCCAGGGACTGCCCGAGAAGCCGATCAGCGGCACCCGGCCGTTGAGTTCGCGGCGAATGGTCGACACCGCGCGCATGACGTAGTCGAGGTCGCGCTCGGCATCGGGCAGAGCGAGCGCCGCGACGTCCTCGGCGCTGCGCACCGGCTTGCGGAACTTGGGCCCCTCGCCCGTCTCGAAGTAGAGGCCCAGCCCCATGGCGTCGGGGATGGTGAGGATATCGGAGAACAGGATGGCGGCATCCAGCGGGTAGCGCTCCAGCGGCTGCAGCGTCACCTCGCAGGCCAGCTCGTGGTTGCGGCACAGGTCCATGAAGTCACCGGCTTCGGCGCGGGTGGCGCGGTACTCCGGCAGGTAGCGACCGGCCTGGCGCATCATCCATACCGGCGTGCGGTCCACCGGCTGACGCATCAGGGCGCGCAGAAAGCGATCGTTCTTGAGATCCATGCAGTCAATCATCCACAGGAAATGTCGGCCTATTGTAGCGCATCATTTTTCGCTCGGCTTGACCCGGGCCAAGTTCGCCAGCGCCGCACAATCGTGAGCCGGGCCGGCGTTCCTGATAGAATGCGGGATTCACTTCCGGCATCGCCGTGGTCTTGACCGAGGTACCCCGTGACCATTCGATTCATCGCCGCCTCCCGGCTGCCCACCCCCTGGGCCACCTTCACCATGCACGGCTTCGAGGACGAGGCCACCGGCAAGGATCATATCGCCCTGACCCTGGGCGACGTGGCCGACGGCGAGCCGGTGCTCGGCCGGGTGCATTCGGAGTGCCTGACCGGCGACGCCCTGTTCTCCATGCGCTGCGACTGCGGCTACCAGCTGCAGGAGGCGCTCAAGCGCATCGCCGACGAAGGGCGTGGCGTGCTGCTCTACCTGCGCCAGGAGGGCCGCGGCATCGGCCTGCTCAACAAGATCCGCGCCTATCACCTGCAGGATCAGGGGGCTGACACCGTGGAAGCCAACGAGCGCCTCGGCTTCGGCGCCGACCTGCGCCGCTACGACCTCTGCGTGCCGATGCTCGCGCACCTGGGCGTCAACGGTATGCGGCTGATGACCAACAACCCGCGCAAGGTCGATGCCTTGACCAAGGAGGGCATCGCCATCGCGGAACGCGTACCCCTGACCACGGGTCTCAATCCTCATAACGAGCACTATCTCTCCACCAAGGCCGGCAAGCTGGGCCACATGATGGCGCTGGGCGACTTCACCCAGGCCAGCGACGTGGATATCGAACGCAAGCCCTGAGCCGAGATGGCATCGGGGCGCCCTGACGGAGACGCCCATGCCACCCACCGGAAGCTCAGGCGGCCATCGCCACCACCTCGTCGAGGAGCTGCTCAACAGCATCAGCCACGGCATCGGCGCGGCGCTGAGCCTGGCCGGCGTGATCGTGCTGCTGGTACTGGCCAGCATGGCGGCCCACGTGGACCCGTGGAAGATCGTCGGCATCAGCCTCTACGGCGTGACCCTGGTGCTTCTCTATACCGCCTCGACCCTCTACCACGGAGTTCGCCACCCGCGGCTCAAGCGCATGTTCCAGCACCTGGACCACTGCGCCATCTACCTGCTGATCGCCGGCACCTACACGCCCTTCCTGCTGGTCAACATGCGCAGCACCACCGGCTGGACGCTGTTCGCCATCGTCTGGAGCCTGGCGCTGGCCGGCATCGCCTGCAAGCTCGCCTGGCCCCACCGCTTCAGCGTATTGCGGGTGGCGATCTATCTGGTCATGGGCTGGCTGATCGTGTTCGCCAGCGACGAGCTGAGCGCCAGCCTGCCCACCGCCGGCATCGCCCTGCTCGCCGCCGGCGGTATCACCTACACCCTGGGCGTGATCTTCTTCGCCCTCAGCGTGATCCCCTTCAACCACGCCATCTGGCACCTGTTCGTGCTGGGTGGCAGTACCTGCCACTACTTCGCGGTATACGCCGCGGTGCTGCCGTTCGGGAGCTGAGCCGGCAGGCCAAAGGCGCAGCGGCGATCCACAACCTCGCCACCGTGTAAGCAATTTCTTACAAAATTAATCGACAATGTCTTACACGATTCTTGACCCAGGTTAACGTCGGCGGCCTGCCGAAGTCGGCACAGTGGAGGCGTACTGAGCACGGAGGCTCAGCCAGGGACGACCGAGTCAGGATGACTCGTATCCAGGGAAGCTCGAGCGGAAAGGAGCTCGAGGCGGAAGTAAGGAAGCGAAGATACAGCCCGGCCGCAAGGCCGGGTTTTTCGTTGCGCCCCGCTGACTTTCCCAACCGCCGGCCACGCAGGCCGGGCACCGCGTCAGGCCAGCCGGGGCAGAGCAAACCGAAGCCCTCGCACCACCGTTGCCACTCGCTGCCGCGGCAGATATCCCCGCAGGCGGCTATGTTAGGAGAAGACGGCCCATCTGCCTCCCCAGACCCGACAAAGAAAAATGAGCAAGGAGAGCTTCATATGCGCACACTGTTCTCGCTCCTGTGCCTGACAACTGGAATGGTGGCAGGCTCGGCTATGGCCCAGGAGGTCAACCTACCGCCAGAGCTCGAAATGGAGTCCGAGACGGCATTCGTCACTGCATGGGGGCCACGCGTCGAAGGCGAGAGCTTCGAGTATTCCACCGGCGGCGAAACCTACCAGGGCTACCTGGCGCGCAACGTCAACGACGAGCGACCACGGCCGGCAGTGCTGGTGGTGCACGAGTGGTGGGGGCTCGACGATTATGCCCGTGCACGTGCCGACCAGCTCGCCGCGTTGGGTTTCGTGGCATTGGCGGTGGACATGTATGGCGGTGGCCAGGTTGCCACGCACCCCGATGAAGCGGGGGGGTTCTCCTCGCAAGTCATGCAGGATTGGCCAGCCGCGCGCGCCAGGTTTGAAGCGGCCATGACCCAGCTGCGCCAGCATCCTGCCGTGGCGGATACCGGCATGGCGGCCATCGGCTACTGCTTCGGCGGTAGCGTGGTGATGAACATGGCGCTCTCCGGTATGCCGCTCGAGGCCGCCATCAGCTTCCACGGCGATCCCTCGCTGGCAGCCTCCGCCCGCGGGGAGTTCGATGGGGCGGTGCAGATTCACAATGGCGGCGCAGACTCGCTCGTCGAGCGTAACGACCTGTCGGCCATGGCGCGTGCGCTCGAGGCGCAAGGTGCCGAGGTCGATGTCATCACATACCCCCAGGCACTTCATGGCTTCACCAACCCCGGCGCCGACGCAATGAGCAAGGAATTCAACTTGCCGGTTGGCTACAACGCCGCCGCCGACGCCTCCTCCTGGCAATCCGCGCTGCTGTTGCTGGATCGAGCCCTCAACCAGTAATCCATACCAGCGGACAGGAGGCCTCACACCCATGCGGTACTGTCCGGGCAGGCAAGGATGCCAAGCAGAAGCCCTCCATCGGTTGCAACATCCAATGGAAGTGAAGCGTAAACGAGGTGAATACGCCTGACTTGCTACAGGTTAACGCGCAAGTCATGTCCTGTTGGCAGAATGAAGCCGTACTGGGCAAGGAGGCTCAGCCAGGGACGACCGAGTCAGGAAGGCTCGATATCCAAGGATGCTCGGGGTGGAAGGATGCCCGAGAAGGATGTAAGGAAGCGAAGCTCCAGCCCGGCCGCCAGGCCGGGCTTTTCATTGTCTGGGCAACACTCAGGCCACCACACCTTGCACATCAGGCAGGCCAGGGCGCACTGGGATAGGCCGCCTTCGGCGCCTCGCCGGCACTGGGTTGCCCGAAGCGTTCTTCAACCGGCCCCAGATCGAGGAAGGTCTCGCCACGCTCGTAGGCGGCCTCTACCTGACGGGTCAGTTCGGTGAGTGCCGCCGAGGGCCTGGCCCATTCGGATTCGGGAAGCGGTTGGGACCACTCCTGTACCCAGCCCTTGGGGCTGGCCTTGGGCAGCACATGCTTGACGCGGTACTCGGTGTACCAACTGGCGAAGTAGGCCAGTTCCATCCAGCACTTGAGGCGGTAGCGCCAGAACGGCTTGCCCTCCCGCTCATGGCGCTTCCGTTGCCGGGCCATCTCTTCCTTGTACCAGGCCACGCTGTAGTCGTCGGCGCGTTCGGGTGCCGCCTCGGGGCCCTCTTCCATATAGCGACGGATCAGCTCCCATTGCATCATCGCCATCTGCAGGCCGGTCATGCCGGCCGAGACACCGGCCCCGGCCAGGCTGTAGCCCGGCCGCTCGGGGTCCGGCGGCAGGATGTGCAGTTCCCAGCCCAACCCCGCCGGCCCACCGACGGTGACGGCCATGTTGCGGGTCGCCACCGCCACCACGTCTTCCCAGGGAACGAAGACGGTCTCCTTGCGCCAGCCGGCCAGGCACCGCACCCAGCGGTAGAAGAGGACATAACCGATGGCCAGAGCAGGCAATATTACCAGGTGAGCAGTCGCCATCAGCGCAATACCCTGGCGATCGAACATATGCATCTCGCCTCCGAGTCCACCGAAACTGACCAATGTTAAAAAGCCACTACTTGCAAACAGCGCAAACCAGAAGCCATACATCAGGTGCGCGCTGGGGGCCGGCAAGAAAACCTTTCGCCCGGGGCGTTCCACCACGAAGGCCACTTCGCGGCGCTGACGATGGAAGCGCACCGGGGCGGAACCGCGGATAAAGAGATCGGGGATAACGAGCAGCGCCCCGAAGAACAGCAGGCCCGCATAGGCGCCCCCCCCCCAGATACCCAGCGCATCGCCCCAGGTAAAGCCGCCATAAAAGACCATAAAGACAGCTGAGGCCCAGACAAAAATAAAAAAGAGCATCACCCAAACTGCCGCCCCTCCCAATGCCAGCATGCCGTTGCGGCTGACGTTAAGCAGCAGATCCAGCGTCGCCTCGTCGCGGCGATGGACCAGCCGGCCGATATCCGCCCCGCTGCCCGCCGTGGACCCCAGGGGGATGGGCCGGGGGCTCAAGGCATAGAGCTCGTTGGGGCCGCGTGTCAGATGCTCGCCGGCGCGCAGCGCCATGGCGGGCGCTTCCTGTTCCTTGGCTGTAGTGGTCATGGACCTTCCTGCATTTCATGGTACCCGTGTTAATGCCAAAGCTACGCATGAACCCCACGCTACCGCCGGGAAAGACGCTTGACGTTTGTCCTGATATCTGACGCTTTTCGCCCTGCGGCGCTGTTACAGGCAACAGCGGGGCAGGGCCTTATGAAGGCCCGATGTTTGACTCGATCGCTGCGGCTCACGCAGACGGATGATCTTAGGTGACGTTCGAACGACCCTCGGGCACCTCGCTACAGCCCCGCCAAAATAAACGGCTCGCTTGAAGGCATAACTATGCTATTCGAACCTGAGGTTCTGCTGTAGCCCACCACAGCTACAGCCCCTCAGATATCGATTTTTCCCTCTTCGTATTTCGCATTGGGGAGGTGCTTTCTGAAGAATTGAATCCTCTTTTCAAGCTCATCGCCATGGCAATAAACAAGGTGGGTAAGCGGCCTGTATCGAGAGTTCTTGCTGTAGGGCTTCCATTGATAGGTCAATGAAATGATATTACGCTTTCTCCATACCCTTATGATCTCCGTTTTTTTCCACTCCATCTCATCATGCCGACTGTTTCGTTGCATCCTTTGGTACTCATCCGACGACCCCATCATCCAGGCCATCAAGCCGATGCCGAGCGGGCCGATGGCGGTAATGGCCAACCCTGGGTCCATCAGGATAACAACCCCCACTATCGGTAAAAGAATGATCGACAGCCACTTCAATACCGGCTTGACGGAGTCGATTTGTGGCTTCCACGAACAGACTTCGGCGCTCGTCTCCGTAAAGCGGTAGACGATGATAGTGGTTTGATGAGTCATGCTCATGGTTATTAGCAGACTTATTAAAAAAGCTACACCAGTCATTAAGAGACTCGCCGACATAGATTCAAAATCCCAAGCGAACCCGAACAATACACTTATGGAAAAAAAAATAGCTGCCAAAATTGAGAAAAGAATGTTGGCAACGAAAGTGTTATAGTCCCGTGCTCGAATCTGCCAGCTCATGACTGCCGGCTCATCGGCGTGCTTCCAGGGCATCAGGGCTACATAGTCCTGCTTGGGTTGGATAAACCACATGACCTTATCCTTGCTCTTCAGGGGTAAGAGGCACCATGAGTTCGAGGCGGGCTGGCACTCTGATGCCCCGACCTTCCTCGCTATTTGGCTCGATCTCCTTCTTGCCGCTTGCGGCGCGAGGTTTGTAGAAGGTGAAGTCTGAACGGCCTTCGGGCGATGAGAGCAGCGACTCGGAATAGTCTACCGTCAGAGTGAAAGATGCATCTTCTTCCTGCTCGCTGGCGGGTATCCAGGCCTGCCAAACGCGCAGGTCCGATGCCTCATAACGAGAGGCGGCGGGCAGAGCCTCTCGATTGACCCCATGTTGAAATAGGCTTGCTTCGAAGCTGTTAGCCGGAGCCCAAAAGCCGCCCCCGGCAAGTTCGGATACCTTGACGGTTTCTCCAGCCAGCGCCGCGGGTAAGGCCAATTGAACCCAAAAGCCTTGATGAGTGGTTGTGATGCTGCCGGTTCCCCAGTAGGAGCTTGATGATGAATCGAACTCCACGTCAGCGACGTTCGTCAGTTTAACGGAGGGTTGTAACAAGACCTCCATCAAGTTTCGCCATTCGTCCTTACGCCCTTCGTCAGTATCCGGCCACTCGGGGCCGGCCTTGCCCCAGGTGCTCTTATAGAGCCAACTGCGGGGACCCTCGCGATTATAGCGGGCGGCGATATGGGAAGCCAGCAGGTAGATTGCCCCCACAGTAAACAGGGTGATGGTGGCCCAAGACGCCATGATCCAGCCGAAGGCAAACCATTTGCCCGCTATAGCTCCAGCAAGCTGAACGCCTGCAGCCACTCCCATGGAGAATGTCGCAAGCCCCTTTACCATAAGCGCCGAGCGCTCGATACCACTTGTCGCCCTGCCATAGTCCTGATAAATCTGCCAGGTTTCCAGTCCTGCGGAAATCGCCCCGATGGCCGCCAAACCGGCCGCACGGGTAGCGAGTTTAGCAGCTAAGCGTGACGCTGAGGCTCTATTACCTTTGCTCCACGCGTTGATAGAAGCGTCAGCAAGCCGAATCATCTTACCATCAAGTCTAAAAGCTTCTTTTGCTGCTCGATTCCAGAACGGCATTACCCAAATCGCCATTACTGCACCGGCGGCGTAACCTGCGGTAATGCCAAGATTCCTCAGCTCCTCCTCGCTGACCCCTTCCGTTTGGGCGGTGCGAACTGCATCCATGAAGTTGTAAAGATTGAGGCCCGCAATCAATAGCGCCAAGCCGCCACCCAGCCGCTCTAGGCCACTCTTCAAGTGCTGACGGGCCGCACGAGCACCTCCTTGTAGCTTGAGGCGATGCTGTTCACGCAGTTCGCGGTAGCCCAAGCTGCCGAGGTTGTCGGCGCGCGCCTGATTGCCTGGAAAGCTGTGACCGCCCGGCTCATTCATGGCGGCCGTGACACGCTTTGGCTCGTTATACGCATGCTCCCGACGCTGCTGTTCGAGCTGCTCCAGGTTTCGCAATTGTGATCGGCGATCATGGGGGCTATAGCCAGGACGTTGGCTGACCCTGCGGGCGTCACGAATTCGCCTGGCGAGCAATTGATCCTGCGCCCGCCACTGCCTATGCTTGGCCTCGAACTCGGGATCCAGCACCAGTTCCGAGGTGGCCAGATCCGGATGCACGAGAACCACCCACATGGAATGAGACAGCGCTTTTGCGGCCTGTTCTACGGAAACTTGTCCACCCGCACGCAAAGCAGGCAGAAACTGGTAGGCAATCGTTTCCCAGGCCTTTCTCGATGGCCCATTAACTACCTCGCGAAGCGTATCGAGGGCTTCCTTCACGTGAGGGGCCAGCTCCTGATAGGCTTTGCTGTTTTGCACGCTTTCCAGCTTGAGCACACCGACGGTTGCATTTAATAAAGTTGCTGTGCTGGAGGCTGAGATGCCGCTTTCCGTAGGCTCGCCATCGGCGGTACCGCTCAGGATGTAATTTTGGGAAATCGTATCGATGGCCGCGGCAAAAGCCGGATCGAAGTTCATCATCGCCAAGCCGATCAGCGAGTCACGCTCACGGAAGGTGCCGTCCAGCCATACCCGACCCTCCGAGCTCATGCCCAATGTTTCGATCACCAAACTGGCAAATTCAAGCATTGCTTGGCTCTGTATGGGGCTACAGGTGTCGAAGCAGAGCTCTTGTGCCGATATGGGCAGCCGCTCCAGCCAGGCGATTACGTCGGTCAGGCTATTCTCGATATGGGCCTGCAGGCGCTCCTGACGCGGACCATGCTCGGCGAGACAGTCGATGACCTCATCGAGCTTCACATCTAAGCGGGGATGTTCCTTGGCATGCCATGCCTCGTACTGCGGACTGTTGCGGCCTGGCGGGTTAGCCATGCCAAGCTCGCGTAACTCCTCGCGCAGCCGCCTGGTCTGCATTTCCCTGGCGACCAGAGTGTGGTCCGATCCATGATCCATACTGGCCAGGGCGTCGAGCAGCTCTCCTGTCTTGACGATCGCCTCGCGGTAGCGCTCTGGGTCGTGGCGAACTTCCTCGTCGACCAGATCATCAATATCAACCAGGCACAGCTCCTGTACGACCCGTGCCGTTTGTAGCTTGTGGCCATGCTCGTCGGTGAAATGCTCGAGTTCCATTTCGCGCCCGAGCAGGTTCATGGTCAGGTCGTCGACGATCCCCAGCGGATCGTCCAGGGCGACGAAGAGAGCCTGATCCTTGTCGGGTACCTGGGCCAGCACGGCGTTCTGATCGATCTCGGGCTTATGCGCCAGGGAGACATCTTCCGTCTCTTCCTCTCCCTCCTGCTCCTCCTGGGTGAGCGTGCGTGTCATCACCGTGGTCGAGTCGAAGTCGCTAACCGCACCCTGCGGGGTGATGTCGGCCAGGTGCTGCCCCAGCTCGTTCAGTGGCCCTACGTGGGCGGTGTTCTCGGGGTCTACGATGGCCGAGCGTATGTTGAGCGGCCGCATGAAGCGTCGGCGAGCATCCACGTTCGAGCGCATGTGCTCGCAGATTCGCCAGGTCCACTGGGCGGGAGAGTAGGCAAGCCAAATCCGGCTACGGCAGGGGTACAGCAGGTAGGGTTTGCTCTCCCCGTTGCCTTCGCGCTCATCGGGTCGGGTCTCGTTGATGTCTTCGGGCCAGGGAATCCGCGTGAACTGATGCCCCTCGATGCGATACTCGTGGAAGTTTCGGTCGATTTCATCCCAAACGTAGAGCCAGCCATCGCGGAGTTGACGCAGCGTGTAGCTGCGCGTGTGCAGCTCAGGGTAGCCGTGCCGTTGCCAGGATTCGGCCAAGGGATGCGGCCCTTGGGCCTCCTCTCTCTCGCTCGACGCCTCATCGATGGCATAGCGCACCGGGAAGATGGCGCATTCGAGATACAGTGGGCACATGCTGGTGGCGCCGAAGGGAGTCTCGCCGAACTCGGCGTCGCGCGCATCCTGTTGGGCTTGTCGATCAGACATGGTGTGACTTCCTTGTTGTCTCGTTGTTAGCCTCCTGGGTCCCCTCGGTCGAGCGACACCAGGCATCCAACTCGTACAGCTGCTGTTGTTGGGGCAACCTGCTACGGGATGGATCTTGAGCCATCCAGCGAGCATAGGGACCGGTCGGAGCCGTCATGAAGCCTGCCCCCCCGTGCAGGCTCAGTTCCACCCAGATGGCGAGTTGCCGCTCCGTCTGTGCCCCCCAGGCCAGGCTCTCATTCAGGCGCGACTCCAGCCAATCGCCTCTTCTCTCTACGGCCAGCCTTGACCAGGCCTCACCGGCATGGCGCTCGAAATACTCCGCCAAGCGCTCCTTGAACTGCCAACGCGCCACCGCGTCCAGGGCGTCGAGCTGCGGCGAGGCGAAGTGATGGGGTGAGCGCACTAGCTGATCGTCAGAAGGTGCCTGGCCGGCCTCCACCTCAAACGTTCTCCAAACCGGGCCTTCATGCTTGTTCCAGGCCGGCGCCCATTGCGCCACTCGCCAGGTGTCGATCGGCCCCATCACGTCGGCCGGCGCACTCTCGCCATAGCTCGCCAGCCAATGTCTCAGCACCAGCGGATCGGCGAATCTGAGCAGGCGCTGCGCCCCGTCGACCTCGATCTCCACGAAACCCAGCAGGTGGTCTACCAGTTCTTCGGTGGTCGCCGCACTCGCGATCAGTGACATGGCTCTTGTCAGCTCACCCTCCCCCTCGGCAAGAATTTCGTCGACGAAACGACGTCCTTTGGGTGCCACCAGAATCGGCCCTTCCGCCGCGACGTCCTTGAAACGAGTCAGCAGGTACAACGGCACAATCTCGACGAGATCGTCGCGCGAATACAACCGCCTGAGGGCATCGGGATAGCGCACCCCATCCACCAGCACATGTGTGATACGGCCCGGCTCGCCCACTTATGCCCCCTCCTGGCCGTTACCTGCCTCGCAGATCTCACAGCTGGCCGGCGCCTTTAAAAGCGATGTGAGCTGGGCGCGGCGCTGAATAGGTGCCACGGCCTCGTGCGATTCGCCGGTCGCCTCTCGCGGCAGCGCCGGTGCCTGGGCCGCCTGGCCGGAGCCTGAGCCGGGGCTGCCTCCGGAGTTGACCTTGACCTGGGTGCCGACGATGGTCACGCCGCTGGGGTCGAGCTTGACGAAGCTGCCGCCGGCCTTGAGGGTGATCTCGGCGCCGGCTTCGATCACCACCTTCATGCCCGCCTTGTGGTGGATCTCCTGGCCGGCTTCGACCAGCTGGGCGCGGCCGTATTTCTCGTGACGGCTGGCGTCGACGATCAGGTGATCGTCGCCGTCGACCTGGGTGTGGCGGCTGCCGTGCACCGTCAGGTGATCGCCGGCGTGGATCTCGCCGATGCGGTCGTGGTGCACGGTGAGGAAGCTGTCGTTGCCGATCTCTTCGGTGCGGTCATTGTTGGTCAGCAGCTCCAGGTCCTTCTGGGCGTGGAGCCAAATCTGCTCCTGGCCGGCCTGGTCTTCGAAGCGAAGTTCGTTGAAGCCTTCGCCCTGGTGGCTCTGGGTGCGGATGACGGTGCGCGTCTTGTGCTCGGGCAGCGCGTAGGGCGGCGTGTTGACGGCGTGGTAGGTGCGCCCGGTGATCAGCGGCTGATCGGGGTCGCCCTCGAGGAACGACACCACCACCTCGTGGCCGATCCGCGGGATGGCGATGCTGCCGTAACCACCGCCGGCCCAGCCCTGGGAGACGCGCACCCAGGCGCTGGCGGTCTCATTGGGTTCGGCGTAGCGATCCCAGGGGAACTGCACCTTGACCCGGCCGTGCTCGTCGCAATAGATCTCCTCGCCCTCGGGGCCGACGACGAAGGCGATCTGCGGCCCGTCGACGCGGGGCTTGGGATTGGGCTTGGGGCGCCAGGCGCGGTCGGCGGGGGTGAGGATCAGTTCGTTGTCGAACTTGGTCATGCCCTCCGAGCCTGCCCGACCCCGCAGGCCAAGGCCCGCCGCATCACCCTGGCTCTCTTGAAGCACTATGCCGTCCTCCTCCAGGGCCTGGGGCTGGCTGCCGTGGTGGGTGACCTTGACCACCTGCCAGTCGCGGTTGAGCTCGTCGAGGTCGTGGTCGGTGAGGGTGAACTTGACCCCCGGGGCCAGCTCGGGCAGGTTGCTTTCGGCGGCGCAGGTCAGGGCGTCGCTTCTCAGGTGCTCGAGGCGAATGCGGGTGAAGGCCT
>NZ_QHGY01000023.1 GCF_003254665.1 Billgrantia lactosivorans
GGGCGCTGCCCGCCGGCGCCTGGCTGATGTGGCTGGCGCTACCGGCCCTGGCCTGGCTGGTTCGCGGCCTGTGGCGGCTGCCGCCGGAAGTGGAGCGGGGCGCGCTGGCGCCGCTGCTGCCGCTGCTGGGGCTCAATGTCATGCTGCTGCTGGCGAGCCTGGCGCTGCTCAACCTGGGGCTGTGGCTGGCGGGTTGAGGCAGGGCGAGGTTGCCATCAACGTGGCAGGCCGGCGCGGAGTCTGACAGGCTGGGGGTAGGGACTGCCTGAGCCCGGGTTGGTCCCCGGGGGTTGAGTCAGGCAGGATCGATCCCAAGGTCCAGGTAGACGCCTGGTCCGTCAGCACATCCAGTCAGCACAAGGAGAGCGTGATGATGCCCGATATTTCCGAGGAGCTGCGTTTGCCGGTGGCCTGCCCGAGCTGCGGTAGCCACCTGTACCGTGTCTCGAAGGTACATAACCCCGACGACAAGGTGTTCTGTGCCTCCTGCAAGCGCTTCCTGTGCCTCTACCACGAAGCGCAGACCATGCTGGAGCACGGCCCGGGCGACGAACTCGAGGCCATGATCGAAGAGGTCGTCAACCGCAACCATCACTAGGGTGCGGTCGACATGCCGCCACTCGAGGAGACGCTGCTGGCCGCCGCGCTGCTGCTGCTGGCCGCGCTGTCGCTGTTCGACCGCCACCTGGTGCGGGCGTGCAGCTGGTTCGTGACCTTCGCCCTGGTGGTCGCCCTGGCCTGGGCCCGCCTGGGGCTGGTGTGGCTGGCGCTGCTCGAGCTGGTGCTGGGCGCGCTGCTGACCGGCGCCTTCCTGTTCCATGCCCTGGGCATGACGCCGCTCGTCAGGCGCCCCCGTGGTTTCTTCGCCCGCTGGCATGACCCGCTGCCGCTGACCTGGCGGCTGGCCCTGGCGCGCCTGCTGCCGGCGCTGGTCGTGCTCGCCATGCTGGGCGTGGCCCTGGCGGCGTTGGGCGAGGGTGTCGGTTCGCTGCGTCCGGCCGGCTTCGTCCTGCTCGGGCTGGGGCTGTGGGCCTTCGCCCTGCATCGCCACCTGCTGCGTCGGCTGCTGGCGTTCAATGTGATCGGCACGGGGATCTTCCTGCTCCTGATGTCGCTGGCCGAGCCCGCGGCGCTGCCCGCCGCCCACGGCCTGGTGATCACCGGGCTGGTGGTGGCCCTGCTGGGCACGGCGCTCGGTGCGCTGCTGGTTCGTCGGCTGGAGGCGCTGGAGGCGCGCCACGGGGCGAGGGCGCGAACGCACGGACACCCGGCATGATCGAGCGCCTGGGGCTCAGCCCGGCGACGGCCCCACTGGAGCACCAGGCCGCGCTGTGGGTCGTGCTCGGCCTGCCGCTGCTGCTCGGCGCACTTGGTGCCGTCGTGCGGCCGGCGCGCACCTGGCCCGTCGTCGTGGCCGGGATGCTCCCGCTGCTGGCCCTGGGCTGGCTGTTTGCCGAGGTAGCCGGCGGGGCGGGCCGTAGCGCGGTGACCGAGTTCGGCCCCCTGACGCTGCACTGGCGAATCAACGGCTTGACGCTGCTGCTGCTGCTGTTGTCCGGGGTGATTGCCCTGGCCAGTGCGATCTACGCACCCGCCTATCTGCGTGAGGACGTCGAGGCGTCGTCGCGAGGTCAGGCCTGGTTCTGGCCGTTGCTGGGCCTGCTGAGCTCGAGCCTGATGCTGATCTGGCTCGCCGCCGACCTGCTGCTGCTCTACATCGGGCTCGAACTGATGGGGCTGACGGCAGTAGGGCTGATGCTGCTGCCGGGCAAGGCCGAGGCCCTGGTGGCCGGACTGCGCTACCTGCTGCTGGCGCTGGTGGGGTCGCTGGCCTTCCTGCTGGGCGTTGCCCTGCTGCTGGGCGCCTGGGGGCGGCTGGACCTGGCGGGGCTGGCCGAGGCGGCCGAGCCCGGTGCGCCGCTGTGGGTGGCGGTGGCGCTGCTGAGTGGCGGGCTGCTGCTCAAGGCGGCGGCCTTTCCCCTCCACGCCTGGCTGGCGCCGGTGCACGCCTCGGCCTGGATACCGGTCAGTGCGCTGCATGCCGGCCTGGTGATCAAGGCCTCCTTCTTCATCGCCCTGCAGCTGTGGCTGCTGCTGGTCCCCGCCGCGGCACTGGCGGCCTGGGCGATGGGCGGCCTGGCCGGCGCCGCGGTGATCTGGGGCGGCGTGATGGCCTGGCGCTCGGTCAAGCTGAAGGAGATGGTGGCCTGGTCCACCGTCTCGCAGCTGGGCTACCTGCTGCTGGCCTTTCCGCTGCTGGTGGGTACCGGCTCGGCCGTGGCCGACCTGGCCTGGCAGGGCACCTGGCTGCAGCTGGCCGCCCATGGCCTGGCCAAGGCGGCCATGTTCCTGGCCGCGGGTAACCTGATCCTGGCCACCGGTGAGTCCCGGGTGGAGGGCCTGGCCGGCGCCAGCCGTCGCTTCCCGATCTCGCTGCTCAGCTTCGGCATGGCGGCGATCAGCCTGGTCGGGCTGCCGCCCAGCATGGGCTTCACCGCCAAGTGGCTCTTGCTGCATGCCGCGCTGGCGGGCGGCCACTGGCCCTGGGTGGCGGTGCTCGCCGTCGGCACGCTGCTCAGCGCCGCCTACGTCTTTCGCATCTTCCGCTACTGCTTCATCGAGGATGCGCCCGAATACGAGTTCCGCCGGGTACCCCTGGGCATGGACGCCATCGCCCTGCTGCTGGCCCTGGCGGCGCTGCTGCTGGGGCTGGCGGCCGCCTGGCCAGTGACGCTGCTGCGCGGTGCGGGGGGCGAGCCATGAGCCAGGGCTGGCTGCCGGTGTTCACCCTCGCCACCTCGCTGCTGGTGGCGCCGCTGATTCTCCTCCTGCCGGAGCGGGCCGGGCGGGCGCGGGCGGTGGTGAACCTGGCGGCCGCCGTGCTCAAGCTGCTGCTGGTCGCGCTGCTGGTGCTGGGGTTCTACCAGGGGCGCGACTACACCTTCGGCTTCACGGTGGTGGAGGGGGTCAGCTTCCTGCTCCAGGTCGATGCCCTGGGGCTGATGTTCGCCGGCCTCTCGTCGCTGCTGTGGCTGGCCACCACGGTCTACGCCATCGGCTACCTCGAGGACTCGCCCAACCGCAAGCGCTTCTTCGGCTTCTTCAGCCTCTGCGTGGCCAGCACGGTCGGCATCGCCCTGGCCGGCAACCTGTTCACCTTCCTGCTGTTCTACGAGCTGCTGACGCTGTCGACCTATCCGCTGGTAGTGCACCGCGGCCACGACAAGGCGCTGGCGGCGGGGAAGGTCTACCTGCGCTATACACTGACCGGCGGCCTGGTGCTGCTGCTGGGGGTGGTGGCACTGCATGCCCTGGTGGGCGATGTCGCCTTCGGCCAGCGCGAGAGGCTCGCCGACCTGGGGCCCGAGGCCCACCCCATGCTGAGCGTGCTGTTTCTGGTGCTGTTGCTCGGCCTGGGGGTCAAGGCGGCGCTGGTGCCGCTGCATGGCTGGCTGCCGCGGGCCATGGTGGCGCCGGCACCGGTCAGCGCGTTACTGCATGCCGTGGCGGTGGTCAAGGCGGGGGCGTTCGGCATCGTGCGGCTGGTCTACGACGTCTACGGCATCTCACTGGTCCACGAGCTCGGCCTGCTGACGCTGCTCAGCGTCGTTGCGACCGTGACCATCCTGTACGGCTCGGTGAAGGCTCTGTCGCAGCAGGAACTCAAGCCGCGGCTGGCCTACTCCACGGTCAGCCAGGTCTCCTACATCGTGCTCGGGATCAGCCTGTTCGGGCCCTTCGGCACCATCGCCGGGCTCGTCCACCTGATGCACCAGGGGCTGATGAAGGTCACGCTGTTCTACTGCGCGGGCAACTATGCCGAGGAGCTCGGCATCCATCGCATCGAGGATCTCGACGGCGCGGGGCGGCGCATGCCCCTCACCAGCATGGCCTTCACCGTGGGGGCGCTGGGCATGATCGGCCTGCCGCCGATCGCCGGCTTCATCACCAAGTGGTACCTGGGCATGGGCGCGGTCCAGGCCGGCATGCCCTGGGTGATCGGCGTGATCGCCACCAGCAGCCTGCTGAACGCCGCCTACTTCCTGCCCATCCTGCACCGGCTGTGGTTTCGCCAGGGGCGGGGCCGCTGGCCGGAGGAACGCCGCCTGGGGCGCTACGAGACCAGCGCCTGGCTGCTGCTGCCGACCGCCGCGACGGCGCTGTTCAGCATCCTGGTGGGGCTGCTGGCGGGCGTTCCCTTCAGCCCGCTGGACCTGGCGACGTTCATGGCGACGAAGGAGTACCTGCCATGAGCCTGCTGCTTGCCCTGGCGCCGCTCTGGCCCTTGCTGGTGATGCTCAACGCCGGGTTGCGGCTGGCCCTGGCCCTGTCCCGGTCTGGCCCGCGCCGCGGCCGGCCGCGGCTGGAGCTGCTCGATGCGGTGTGGCTGTCGGCACCGCTGCCGGCGCTGCTGCTGGCGCTGTGGCCCGGCGAGCTGGCGCTGTCGATGCAGAGCTGGATGCTGGGGGGCGTGTGGCAGCTCGATGCCATGCGTCGGCCCTGGCTGCTGTTCGCCGCGTTGCTGTGGCTGCTGGCCGGGGGCTACGCGCGCGGCTACCTGGCCGATGAACGGCGCCGGGCCCGGGCCGGCGAGGGAACGGCGCGGCGCCGGCTGACGGCCTTCGCGCTGCTGTGGCCGCTGACGCTGGCCGGCAACCTGCTGCTGATCCTGGCCGAGGACATCCCCAGCTTCTACCTGGGCTTCGTCACCATGACCCTGGCCGCCTATGGCCTGGTGGTGCACGCCGGCGGTCGCGAGGCCAGGCTCGGCGGCTTCTCCTACCTGGTGCTCGCGCTCGTCGGCGAGGGGCTGATTCTGATGGGCCTGCTGTGGTCGGCGGGCAGCGCCGAGGCGCTGACCCTGAGCGGGCTGCGAACGGCCATCGCCGAGGCCGAGCAGGGGCTGTGGATGGCCACGCTGCTGTGGCTCGGGTTCGGCGTCAAGGCGGGGGTGGTCGGGCTGCACGTCTGGCTGCCACTGGCGCATCCGGTGGCGCCCACGCCGGCCAGCGCCGTGCTCAGCGGCGTGATGGTCAAGGCCGGCGTGCTGGGCTGGCTGAGCACCCTGCCGCTGGGCGTCGTCGAGGCTGGGCTCGCGCCGCTGGGAGGCTGGATCACGGGGGCGGGGCTCGCCGGCGCCTTCGTTGCGGCCGTACTGGGCGTGTGCCAGCGCCACCCCAAGGCGGTGCTCGCCTACTCCAGCGTCAGCCAGCTGGGCATGCTCGCCAGCCTGGTCGGCGTGGGGCTGAGCGAACCCTCACTGTGGCCGGCGCTGCTGGCCCCGGTCACGCTGTTCGCCGGGCACCACGGCATGACCAAGGGGGCGCTGTTCTTCGGTGTCGGCGTCAGCGAGCATCCGCCGCGGCTGCCGGCCTGGCTGATCTGGCCGCTGCTGGCGCTGCCGGCGCTGTCGCTGAGCGGTGCGCTGGCCTCGGGGCTCATCGCCAAGAGCTTCATGAAAGAGGTGCTCTACGAGAGCGCACACGCCTGGCTGCTGACCTGGCTCAGCCTGGCGGCGGTGGGCAGTACGCTGCTGATGGCACGCGCGCTGTGGCGGCAGTGGCGAGGGCGGGGCGAGCCCTGCATGGCGTGGTATGCGCCGATGCCGCTGGCCTGGCTGAGCGCGGTGCTGGCGGCGGCAGCGGTGCCGCTATGGCTGCCCTTCGGCGAGGCCGGCATCCCTTGGCCGGCCCCGGGGGACCTGCTTGGGCTGGTGTGGCCGGCGCTCGTGGGCCTGACGCTTGCCGGTTTGCTGCTGTGGGTGGCGCAGGCCGGCAGCGGCCGGCGACCTGCGGCGCCGCGGTGGCCCGCCGGCGACCTGTGGTGGGGCTATGCGGCGGCGGCCGGGTGGGCCGCGGCAGGGCTGGCGAGGGCCCAGGCCGCACTCGAGTCCCGCGGCCAGCGACTGCGGGCGCGGCTGGTGGAGGTAGAGCACCGTGTCATCGACTGGCTCGACGGCCTGGCCCACGCCGAGCGGGGCTTCATCCACTTCGCCGTACCGCTGGCGGTGGGGGTGACGGCGCTGCTGCTGCTGGGACTGTGGCTGGGCTAGGCGGCGGGGCCTGGGGCTCGCCCAGGCCCCGCCGCCGGTTTCACAGCAGTTCTTCCCCCGCCAGCGCCAGGCGCGAACGCTCGACGCTGCGCAGCGTCACGTGGCCGGCGTGCGGCCAGTTGCTGAAGCGCTGTACCACGGCCGCCATGCCGCAGGTGTTGGCGGTGAGGTAGGGCGTGTCGATCTGGCCGACGTTGCCCAGGCAGACGATCTTGGTGTTGCGCCCGGCCCGGGTGAGCAGGGTCTTGAGCTGCTTGGGGGTGAAGTTCTGCGCCTCGTCGATGATCAGGAAGGTGTCGTTCAGGGTGCGCCCGCGCATGAAGCCGGGGGCGCGGATCTGCACCCGGGAGCCGATCAGGCTGCGCGTGGCGTCCTGGCTCCAGCTGGTGCTGCCGTCATGCTCGTCGCGCAGCAGGTTGTCCATGTTGTCGTGGAAGGCGCCCATCCACGGCGACATCTTCTCCTCCTCGGTGCCGGGCAAAAAGCCGATGTCCTCGCTCATCGAGATCGGCGCCCGGGTGAAGACGATACGCTCGAAGCGCTTGGCATCCAGGGTCTGCTGGAAGGCCGCGGCCAGCGTCATGTAGGTCTTGCCGGTGCCGGCGCTGCCGGCGATGGTGACGAGGTCGATGTCGTCGTCCATCAGCAGGTTGAGGGCGAAGTTCTGGCGGCTGTCGTGGGCGTGCACGCCCCACACGCCGTCCTTGTGGCGGTAGTTGGTCAATAGCTGCAGCCGCGCCTGGCTGGGGCCCAGCTCGCGGACGATGGCCTCGAAGCTGGCGCCGTTCTCGCTGTCCGACACCAGCATGCCGAGGTGCCAGCCGGCGGGAATCTTGCCTTCCAGCCGGTAGAAGGTGTGGCGGTCGACTCGCTCCACTTCCACTTCGACGTCCATCTGGCCCCAGGGGCCGCTGCCGCCCTCCGCATCGGGATAGATGCGCACCCCCTCCAGCATGACGTCGCTGTCGCTGAAGGCGCGGTCGGTCAGGTAGTCCTCCACCGGCACGTGCAGGGCCGCGGCCTTGACCCGCAGGTTGATGTCCTTGGTCACGAGCACCACCGAGGCATCGGGGCGCTCGTCGCGCAGCCGGCAGGTCTCGGCCAGCAGCACGTTGTCGGGGCTCTCCTCGAGGTGCTCGAGCGGCTTGAGCTCGGGGTAACAGAGGAACCTCAGCTTGCCGAGCGTGGTGCCGCCGGCGCGAGGGATCGGGATGCCTTGCTGGATCTCGTCGAAGGTGACCTGGTTGGTGAGGTCGGAGAGGGTACGGCTGACCTGGCGGGCGGTGCGAGCGATCTCGCGCAGGCCGTTCTTGAGCTTGTCGAGTTCCTCGAGCACGGTCATGGGGATGACCACCTCGTGTTCCTCGAACTGGTAAAGGGCAGCGGGGTCATGTAGCAGGACGTTGGTATCCAGCACATAGAGTCGCTTGGCTTTCTTGTCGAGTCGTACCATCGGGGCAGCGCTCCTGAGTTGACGGCACCTACAACACTGGCCTTCACATCATTCCATGGCATGACAGTCCCGGCTCGCTGGCGGCCAGTGTCACTTGTTCTGGCGTGGCTCCCTGTTGTCTTCGTTACCCTTAGCATGGGGGTTCCGCGCCCGGGCTGCCATCGAAATGCTTCAACGCAAGCGGGAAGACGGAACGGGTAGGATGGATCGCTGGCCCGGCGAAGGTCAGTGACGCGGCCGGTCAGGCACGACGGGGCCACGGGATAGGGCGCGACGGAGGGGCGCAGGCGTCAGCTAACGTTGATTGCGCATATAGCGATGCGAAGCGTAACGGCGTAGCCTGCAGCAAAACAACAAGGCCCACGGCGTGCCTGCGCAGCGAGCCGTTGCAGCGGTAGGGCATGTCGCGCGGGTGGAGTCTGCCCGTGGGCCAATGAAGGTAGAGGTACGCAGGATGGATGCGGTCGTCGCGGTTCTGATCGTTGCGGGAGTGGCACTGCTGCTCTCGTTGGTGTGCTTGGTGGCTTTCGTGAAGAGCCGTGGCGCTCGCAGCGAAATCGAGCAGGCCCCCTTGGCAACCCGCCGCGTGGCAGAGGCGGCCCCCGCACCCCCTGCCGAGGAAGCCGCGCGCGCGGAAGCGGGCGCCCGGCCGGAACCGGATGCGCCCGAGCCGATGCATCGCTTCCAGGTCGCCTCGGGCAAGGAGATCAAGCAGTGCCTGTTCGTGATCCTCGACTGGCCGGGGTTGGACACCAACCGCCGCCTCGCCCGCCTGCTCAGGGAGTACAACGCCAACTACGACGCCAAGCTGGGCGTCTACAAGATTCGCGACCCGCTCGCCGGCTACAAGCTCACCATCGCCAACTCGTCGCCCCCCGGTACCCTGCCGCCCCTCCACGAAGGCGATGACCAGCCCACCGTGCCAGGCGTCTCCATCCTGATCCACTTCGTCAGCAAGCGCAGCGTGGCGCGCAACCCCGAGACGCTGATCCACATCACCCAGTCCATCGCCGCCATCGGCGGACACATCCTCGATGCCGAGCGCAATGCCGTCAGCGTAGAGGAGTTCGAGCAGCTGAGGCAGCATGCACGGAACAGTGAAGCCGTGACACGGAAGGCTTGAAGAAAAGTACGACGAATTGTTCCAACATTAATATCGAATATTAGTTATGCAAAATAGATAATTTAATAATTTTTTAATTAATTTTATTTAATTCAAATAATTAGCGTTTAAAAACAGTTGCTTATCCAGAAGTCACAGTGCTGTGCCAACCGAGTTGTCAAGAATTGTTGCTACTATTCCCCCTTTTCCTGACTTGAGTCAAGGCATCCGCCGGATGGTCTTAACTTGAGTTAGTTTCTGCTGCGCTTGGCCGATATCTGCATTGCCGGCTGATCCCATCAGCCTTTGGCAAGGAAATATCCCCACGATAAGCAGTGATACGACTACCGTAGGTGAGGAACAGAATGCAGCGCTTACTTATGAACCTATCGATAAAGGCCGGTCTGACCGGTGTGCTGGTGACTTTTACCGTGCTGATCGCCGCGGTGGCCTTTCTGGGATATCAGGCCAGTACCCTGGGGGAAACCTCGATGGAGGAACTGAACTCGTTCAACTCCCAATTGAATGAGTTGAATCGGGCGCAGGTGAACGCTGCCGATACCCAGCTAGGATTTCTCAACCATCTCGACGCCTTGAATGAAGGGGATAGAGCCCTGGCTACCCGTTCTCTGGAGGCTGCAGAGCGTTCCCTGGCCACAGCGCAGGAACGCTTCGCGAACTACGTTGCCCTTCCCAAGTCAGCTCGTGGTCAGCCCTATGCCGATGAGCTCGAGGACATCTTCAGTCGGCTGATGCAACGTGGGCTGGAGCCTCAGCTGGCAGCCCTGCAACGTGGCGATGAGCAAGCCTATCGGGTAGCCAAGAGAGACGGCGACCTCATCAATCAGGAGTTCATCGATGCCAGCCAGGCGTTTGTCCAGTATGCCAGTGGCCGCGGCAATGACCTCCTGGCGAGCTTCGACTCAACCATGTCGCTCTATATCAACATCGATATCGTCGTGCTGATGCTGGTGGTGCTCTGCATCGTCGCAGTGCGCATAGGCATGATGCGGGTCCTCATTCGTCCCCTTGATGAAGCGGTGCAGCACTTCGAGCTGATGGCCAAGGGGGACCTGTCACACAGGATCGCTGACCGCGGGCGTAACGAAATCGGCAAGCTTTTCTCCGCCATGCAGCACATGCAGGCCGGGCTTTACCAGACAGTCTCCACGGTACGTGACAGCAGCGGCTCCATCCATGTGGGCGCACGCGAGATCGCCAGCGGCAATGCCGACCTATCCTCGCGCACCGAAGAGCAGGCGGCTTCCCTGCAGGAAACCGCCGCCAGCATGGAACAGCTGACTGCCACAGTGCGACAGAATGCCGAGAATGCACGTCAGGGGAGCAGCCTGGCCAAGGATGCCTCGTCTACTGCCGGTCGCGGGGGCGAAGTGGTCAAGGAAGTGATCGATACCATGCATGGCATCACCGAGAGTTCACGCAAGGTAGCGGACATAATCGGTGTCATCGATTCGATAGCATTCCAGACCAACATTCTTGCACTGAATGCCTCGGTGGAGGCTGCACGCGCAGGTGAACAGGGGAGGGGCTTTGCTGTGGTAGCCAGCGAGGTGCGCAACCTGGCGAGCCGCAGTGCAGACGCAGCCGGCGAGATCAAGCGCCTGATAGAAGCTTCGGGCGAGCAGGTTACCAAGGGCGCCACGCTGGTCGAGAGTGCCGGCAATACGATGCAGGACATCCTGGCGTCGGTTCGCCGTGTCAGCGACATCATGGATGAGATATCAGCCGCTTCCCAGGAGCAGAGCTCAGGGATCGAACAGGTCAATACCGCCGTGTCGCAGATGGATGAGGTGACCCAGCAAAACGCCGCACTGGTGGAGCAGGCCTCGGCGGCGGCGGCATCGCTCGAGGCCCAGGCCGAACAGCTGGAATCGGCAGTTTCCCTATTCACGCTCGCCTCCGATGAGACGTCGCGAGCCGCCAAGAGTACTCCAGACCTGGCCCTGCCAGGCAGCACTATAGCAGTCTCGAAGGAAGTCGATAGAATCACCAAACGTTTGACGCAGCCATCGAGGCAGGCCGAGCCGGAGTGGTCTGAGTTTTAAGTACCTTTCAAAGCTCGAAAAGACGGGGTGCCTTGAGCACCCCGTCTTGTCCGAGGTTCGCATTGGCTGGAACCTCAAGCCACCTCGTACCATACCCAGAGGCCGAACAGCGCCAGCAGCACGATACCCACCGGACGCGAATGGCGTTGCCACAGGCTGAGCGCCGCATCGCCGGCCAAGGCGACGAGCAGTGCCAGGCCGAAGTAGCGCACGCCGCGAGCCAGCATCGCCGCCAGCAGGAAGAGCGGGTAGGGGTAGCCGCTGGTCCCGGCGGCCAGCATGGCGATCTGGAAAGGTATCGGCACGATGCCGATGGCGGCAACGGCCAGGAAGCCGTCCTCCTGCAGTCGGGAGCGGAAGGCGTCGAACGCCTCCTGGCTGCCGAACAGTGCTATCAACTGATCTCCCCACTGCTCCATCACGGATGCGCCCAGCAAGTAGCCCAGCGACGCGGCCGCCAGGTTGCCGGCCAGCGCCACGCCGGCGATCGTCCACTTGCGCTCGGGGTGGCACAGCATCCAGGGGATGAGGATGACTTCGATGGGGATCGGCACCAGCAGGGTTTCCAGCATCGAGGCGCCGAACAGCAGCCACAGGGCATGAGGCGAGCAGTTCAGCCGCTCGAGCCAGGCCGTGATGGAAGCAAGTCGAAAGCGTGACATGAACAGGCGCATCCTTGCGGTGTAGAAGAGCTTGAGCATAGGCCATCGGAAGGCGCATAACAGAACGATGCCACCGCCAACCTGCCCAGGCCGCATGGCACAGGGCCGCCGCTTGCCGCGAGGTGAATGATGCACCCATCGACCGGATTCGACATCGAGACGCTGTCGCCTCACGATATCCCGTCCCTCCACGACCTGCTGACCGTGTTCGGCGAGGCGTTCGACGAGGTGGCGACCTACGCCTCGGCCCGCCCCGCACGAGCCTACCTGGAGCGCCTGCTGGCCAGCGATACCTTCCTGGCCCTGGTGGCGCGCAAGAACGGCGAGGTAGTCGCGGGGCTGGCTGCCTACGAGCTGCACAAGTTCGAGCAGGAGCGCAGCGAGATCTATATTTACGACTTGGCGGTGGCCGAGGCGCACCGTCGCGAGGGCATCGCCACCGCGCTGATCGAACGGCTCAAGGCGATGGCGCAGCAGCGGGGCGCCTACGTGATCTACGTGCAGGCGGATCTGGGCGATACACCCGCCATCGAACTCTATTCGAAACTCGGGGTTCGCGAGGACGTGCTGCACTTCGACATCGAGGTGCCGATGGCCTGAGGGAGGCTCATGTTCGATCTGGAAACGCCACGCCTGAGGTTGCGCCCGCTCTGCACCGGCGACCTGCCCGCGCTGGCCGCAATGCTTGCCGACCCGGAAGTGATGCGCCATTCGCTGCGCGGCGTCTGCGACGAGATGGCGACCCGCATCTTCCTTGACTGGTGCTTCGACTGTTACATCAAGCACCGCACGGGGCCGCTGGCCCTGGTGGACCGGCATGGCGACCACTTCGTCGGCTTCTGCGGCGTGTCGCCTGAAACGATCAAAGGCACCACGGAGTTGAACCTGGGCTACCGGCTCGCCAGGCAATATTGGGGGAAGGGGCTGGCGACCGAAGCCTCTCTTGCTGCGCTGGGGCACGCCTTCGGTGACAGGCGATTCGACTCGGTCGTCGCCATCGTCGAGTCGGCGCATGCGGCATCGATGCGGGTGGTGGAGAAGGTGGGATTCGGCTGCTTCGAGGCGCTGGAGTTCCACAAGCGGCCGGTGCGCCTGTACCGTATGCAGCGGGAGCAATGGCATCAGCGGCTGGCAGCCGAGCAGGACTGAGCGGGCAGGGCGCATTCGTCCCTGGGTACGGCTGGAGTAGCCGCCCCGGGCGAGGCGACACAACAAGACATCAGGAAAGCGACCATGGACCTGACGACGCTATT
>NZ_QHGY01000024.1 GCF_003254665.1 Billgrantia lactosivorans
CGGCCTCGGCCATGGCCAGCCGCTCGGGCACGTTGTCGATCACCACGACCTGCTCGGCGCCCAGCAGCACGGCGCTACGCACGCAGAACTGGCCGACCGGCCCGGCGCCCCAGATGGCCACGGTGTCGGTGGGCTCGATCTCGCAGGCCACGGCAGCCTGCCAGCCGGTGGGGAAGATGTCGCCGAGGAACAGTACCTGCTCGTCGCTCAGGCTGTCGGGTACCTTGATGTGGGTCTGGTCGGCGAACGGCACGCGCACGTACTCCGCCTGGCCGCCGGCATAGCCGCCGGTGAGATGGGAGTAGCCGAACAGCCCCGCCCCGCCGTGGCCGAAGACCTTGTCGGCCAGCGCCTTGTTGCGGTTGGAGCGCTCGCACACGGAGTAATTGCCGCGCCGGCACTGCTCGCATTCGCCGCAGGTGATGGTGAAGGGCACCACCACCCGGTCACCGACCCTGAGGTCGCGGGTCTCGGAACCGACCTCCATCACTTCGCCCATGAACTCGTGCCCCACCACGTCCCCCGACTCCATGCCGGGGATAAAATGGTGGTAGAGATGCAGGTCGGAGCCGCAGATGGCGCAGCTGCTCACGTTGACGATGGCGTCGCGGGAGTGCTCGATGCGAGGATCGGGAACCGTTTCATAGCGGATATCGTTCTTGCCGTGCCAACACAGCGCTTTCATGGACTCTCTCCCTGTTGTCCGAACGAAGGCTCTGTCACCACCATAGTTCAGCCGCCTGAGGCCGCAGGTAAGGGAGTTGGGTGGCTGGGTAACGGACCTTTTCCCGACCCTCTGCCGAAGGGCGTGCTCATAACCCCGCTATCCGTCCCTCGTGGCCATGGCGACCCGCCACGGCATATTCTCTGCCACCGAGCCGGGCCTGGGCCACGCAAGCTCGCACTCGAGACCATCCTGTGCCAGGGCCACCCCGGGCGGCAGCGACAGGTGCACGCTCATGAGCTCGGCATCCACGGCATGGCTGAGATGCGTCAGCCAGGCCTGGCGCGGCGCCAGCCGCTCGATGATCTCAAGCGCCATCGGTACCGTGTTGTGATTGCGCGGCTCGGCGTAGCCGGCCGGGTGGGTGGCATCGAGCACCACCGCATCGGGCCGCCAGCCGCGCAGGAAACGCTCGGTCTCGGCCGGTAGCCCGCAGGTATCGGTAAGGTAGGCCAGCCGCGTGCCGCCGTCGTCGAGGCAGTAGCCGAGCGTCGGCTTGCTGTGGCTGAGCGGCACCGGGATCGCCTCGACCCCTTCCAGGCGCAGCGCCCGGAACGGCTTGAGCCCGGGCTGAAAGGCGAGCACCCCCGGGTGCCGGTAGAGATCGGCGCAGCCATGGGCGTCCTTGGGCCCGTAGACCGGAATCGGCTCGCCCATGCCCCAGCGCAGGTGGAACAGCCCCTGGACATGGTCGGCGTGGTAGTGGGTGAGCAGGATCGCCGCCGGACGCTCGCGCTCGCAGCTTGCGGCCAGATCGCTGCGCCCGGCATCGAGCAGGTAGCGCTGGCCGTCCACCCGCACCTCGGCGCAGCAAGGGCCGCGCCGGTGACTGCTCAGCACGCGGGCCCGCTCGCAGGCCGCGCAGCTGCAGCCAAAGCGCGGCACCTGGGCGCTGTCGCCGGTCCCGACGAAGCGCAGCTTCACGACACGCACTCCTCCGCCAGCCAGGCGTCGAGAGCCGCCACGGTGACCGCCAGCGCGCCGCTGTTGTCGAGCCGATGCACGCCCGGGCAGGCCCGGGCCAAGCGGCGGTGGCGGGCCAGTCGCGCCTCGATCTCGGCGGGGGATTCGCGATCGCGGGCCGCCAGACGCTCGACCAGGACCTCGGGGCGCGCCGTGACCAGCAGCGGCCGCAGGCGCTCGCCGAAACGTGCCTCGGCCAGGGCCAGCGCGCCGCGGCTACCGTTGGCCAGCACCGTCAGGCCTCGCTCCAGCCAGGCCTCCACTTCCAGCCCCAGGGCGTATTCCAGGCCGTGGGCGTGCCAGTCGAGACAGAACAGGCCCGCCTGGCGGCGCCAGGCGAACTCCTCGCGGCTCAGGCTAACGCAGTCCTCGCCGTTGCCGCTCGGCCGGGTGATATAGCGATGCGCCACCGGCCACTCGGGATGACGGCGGCGCGCAGCCACCAGCAAGCTGTCCTTGCCCACGCCACTGGCCCCCATCAGGTAGACCAGCCGGCCCCGTTCCCACCTCCCCCGCGCCATCATCAGTGCACCTGCCGGCCGGCCGACCAGACCCGCTCGACCAGCGGATGGTCGTCACACAGCCGCACCCGGATCAGGTCCGCGCGCAGCCCCGCGGCCAGCCTCCCCCGATCGCTCAGCCCCACGGCCTCGGCCGGTACGCGCGAGGCGGTGGCCACCGCCTGCGGCAAGGCATAACCGCCTTCCATCCGCGCGATGCGGAACACGGCGTCGAGCAGCGCCGCCGGGTAGTAATCGGAGGAGAGCACATCCAGCACGCCGCGCGCGACCAGCTCGGCGGCGGCGATGTTGCCGGAGTGCGAGCCGCCGCGCACCACGTTGGGGGCGCCCATCATCACGGCCATGCCGGCGCGGTGCGACGCCTCGGCCGCCTCCAGGGTAGTGGGAAACTCGGCGACCCGGGTGCCGTACTCGCGGCTCTCGGCGACGTGTTCCAGGGTGGCGTCGTCGTGGCTCGCCAGCGCCAGTCCACGGGCCTGGCACTCGGCGGCGATGGCGCGCCGGTGCTGGGCGCTGTAACGGGCGCTGCTGGCACGCTGCTGCACGACGAAGGTCTCCAGGTCCGCGTCGCTCAGGCCGTACTTGCCCTGGTAGTAGGTGCTGTAGGCCTCGAAGGAAACGAACTGCCGCTGCCCCGGGGTATGGTCCATCAACGACACCAGGCCCAGCCGCGGCAGGTCGGCGAGCTCGCGGAAGCGCGCGAGCGTCTCGGCCTGGCTGACCTCGCAGCGCAGGTGCAGGCGATGGTCGACCCGCGCCAGGCCGGCGTCGACGATGTCGTCGATCGCCCGGCACATCTCGTTCAGGGCCTGGTGGCGCATGCTCTCCTTATTGACGTCGCCGATGGCCACGGCGTCGAACACCGTGGTGATGCCACTCGCCGCCATCTGGGCGTCGTGGGCCAGCGCCGCCTGGCGCGCCGGCCAGGCTACCTTGGGGCGCGGCTGGAAGTACTTCTCCATGTTGTCGGTATGCAGCTCGACCAGCCCCGGCAGCAGGTAGTCGCCTTCGCAGTCGGTGGCCGCCGGGTGGCGGCTCGGGGCGCTGTCGAGCTCGGCGATCCGGCCGTCGCGGATCACCAGGCTGCCGCGGACCACCTCGTCGTCGAGCACCAACTGGGCATTGCTGAGAATCTGTTCACGCATGGGGAAGGCCTCGCGAAGTCGACGCTGGCTCGGAAGAAGAGAGGGACGGCGCCATGAACGCTTCGAGGGACAGCAGGCGGTCGGCCACGCGCTCGCGCACGTCCGCGTCGTGGAAGATGCCGAGCATGGCGGCACCGCGCGCCTTGGCCTCGTGGATCAGCTCGACCACCACCGCGCGGTTGACGGCGTCCAGCGAGGCGGTGGGCTCGTCGAGCAGCAACAGCGGATGCTCGCCGATGAAGCCGCGGGCGATGTTGACGCGCTGCTGCTCGCCCCCCGAGAAGGTACCCGGGGGCAGCGACCAGAGCCGCTCGGGCAGGTTGAGCCGTGCCAGCAACGTCTCGGCCCGCATGCGCGCCTCGCATGCGTCGGCGCCGCGCGCCAGCAGCGGCTCCATCACCACGTCACGCGCCGAAACCCGCGGCACCACGCGCAGGAACTGGCTGACGTAGCCGATCACGTCGCGGCGCAGGGCGTGCCAGGCGTGGGCCGGCAGCCCGGTCAGGGCGAGGGGCCCATCGTCGAACTGCAGGCGAATGTGTCCACTGCCGGCGAGGTAGTTGCCGTGCAGGATCTTGAGCAGGGTGCTCTTGCCGATGCCGCTGGGACCGGCCAGTACCAGGCATTCGCCGCGGTAGAGACCGAAGGCAAGATCGCGCATGACCGTGAGCGCGAGACCGCCCTGGCCGTGCAGCACGAAGTCCTTGCCGAGGCCTTCGACGGTGAGAAACGGGGTCATGATCCTCTCCTCGCTCATGGGGTCAGCACCGACGACACCAGCAGCTGGGTATAGGCGTGCTGCGGGTCGTCGAGGATCTGGTCGGTGAGGCCGGCTTCCACCACCCGGCCGCGGCGCATTACCAGCAGGCGGTGGGCGAGCAGGCGGGCCACGGCCAGGTCGTGGGTGACCAGCACCACCGACAGCCCGAGCTGGCGCACCAGGGTGCGCAGCATGTCGAGCAGGCGCGCCTGCACCGAGACGTCGAGCCCGCCGGTGGGCTCGTCCATGAACACCAGCCGCGGCCGGGTGACCAGGGTGCGGGCGATCTGCAGGCGCTGCTGCATGCCGCCGGAAAAAGTGCGCGGCACGTCGTCGATGCGCGCCGGCTCGAGCTCCACCTGGGCCATCCATTCCTGGCCGGCGGCGCGCAGTTGGCCGTAGTGCCGCTGGCCCAGCGCCATCAGCCGCTCTCCAACGTTGGCCCCGGCCGAGACGCCCATGCGCAGGCCGTCGCGCGGGTTCTGGTGCACCAGGCCCCACTCCAGGCGCAGCAGCGCGCGGCGCCGCGCCTCGCCGATGGCGTAGAGGTCGGTCTCGTCGGCGTCGCCCGGGCGACGATAGACCACCCGACCGGCGTCCGGCGCCTCCAGCCCGGCGAGCACGCGCAGCAGCGTCGACTTGCCGGAGCCGGACTCGCCGACGATGCCCAGCACCTCGCCGGCGTGCAGGCGGAAGTCGATCGCCTCGCAGCCCTTGCCGGGGCCGTAGAGTCGCGTGATGTCCTGCACGTCGAGCAGCACGGGGCGGGCCAGGTCAGGGCAACGTATTTCGGGCCCAGGAAGTTCGGGGCGGCTCATGCGCTCTCCTCGCGGCGGCTTTCGCAGTAGTCGGTATCGGAGCAGACGAACAGACGCCCGCCGGCGTCGTCGGTGATCACCTCATCGAGGAAGCTGTCGGCGCTTGCGCACAGCGCGCAGCGTTCGTCCCAGCGCTGGACCTCGAAGGGGTGGTCCTCGAAGTCCAGGCTCTCGACCCGGGTATACGGCGGGATGGCATAGAGCCGCTTCTCGCGCCCGGCCCCGAACAGCAGCAGCGCCGGGCTCATGTCGAGCTTGGGGTTGTCGAACTTGGGGATCGGCGAGGGATCCATGACGTAGCGGCCGGCGACCTTCACCGGGTAGGCGTAGGTGGTGGCGATGTGGCCATGGCGGGCGATGTCCTCGTAGAGCTTGACGTGCATCACCCCGTACTCCTCAAGGGCATGCATCAGGCGGGTTTCCTGCTCGCTGGGTTCGATGAAGCGCAGCGGCTCGGGGATCGGCACCTGAAAGACCAGGATCTGGCCCGGCTCGAGCGGCGTCTCGGGGATGCGATGGCGGGTCTGGATCACGCTCGCCGCCGTCGTCACCGTGGTCGTCTCGACCCCGGCGACGCGCTCGAAGAAGGCGCGGATGCTGACCGCGTTGGTGGTGTCGTCGGCGCCCTGGTCGATCACCTTGAGCACGTCGTCGGCACCGAGAATGCTGGCGGTGAGCTGCATGCCGCCAGTTCCCCAGCCGTAGGGCATGGGCATCTCGCGGCCGCCGAAGGGCACCTGGTAACCGGGAATGGCCACCGCCTTGAGCAGCGCGCGGCGAATCATGCGCTTGGTCTGTTCGTCGAGATAGGCGAAATTGTAACCGTTCACAGCGAGTCCTCCGTGGGGGCATCCTCTTCCTTGTCGTGCATCCGGTTTTCATACTCCCGCCGCAGGCGGCGCAGCAGTTCGAGCTCGGACTGGAAGTCGACGTAGTGCGGCAGCTTGAGGTGCGAGACGAAACCCGAGGCCTCGACGTTGTCGGCATGCGCCAGCACGAATTCGGCCTGCTGGGCGGGGCCCTGGACCTCCTCGCCGAGCTCCTCGGCACGCAGCGCGCGATCGACCAGCGCCATGGCCAGGGTCTTGCGCTCGTTGTGGCCGAAGGCCAGTCCGTAGCCGCGGGTGAACTGCGGCGCGGCCTCACGGGAGCCGCCGAACTGGTTGATCATCTGGCACTCGCTGAGCGCGACCTCGCCGACGCACACCGCCTCGCCCCACTCCTCGACGAAGATCTCCACCTCCACCTGGCCCAGGCGAATCTCACCGGCGAAAGGGTGATTGCGCCCGTAGCCGCGCTGGGTGGAGTAGCCCAGCGCCAGCAGGTAGCCCTCGTCGCCGCGCGCCAGCATCTGCAGGCGCGCGGCGCGGTCGACCGGGTAGTCGGGCGGATCGCGGGTGATGTCGGCCGGCTCGCTGCCGTCGTCGCGCTCGCGCTCGATCAGCCCCTCGGCGTCTAGCAGCTCAAGGATCTGCGGGCACGGCGCCAGCGGTTGCTCACCGGGCTCCGCCGCTGGCGTCTCGCCCTCGGCGAGCAGCAGGAAGTCGAGCAGGCGATGGGTGTAGTCGTAGGTCGGCCCCAGCACCTGGCCACCGGGGATGTCCTTGTAGGTGGCGCTGATGCGACGTTCGATGCGCATGGTGCCGGTGTCCAGCGGCTCGCTCACCGCCAGGCGCGGCAGCGTGGTGCGGTAGGCCCGCAGCAGGAACACCGCCTCGATCATGTCGCCGCTGGCCTGCTTGATGGCAAGCGCAGCGAGTTCGGAGTCGTAGAGCGACGCCTCGCTCATGACCCGGTCGACGGCCAGGCGCAGCTGGCCCTGGATCTGGTCGACCTCGAGTTCGGCTTGCTCGCGGTCGCCGCGGCGTCGGTCGGCCAGCAGACGATGGGCGTTGGCGATGGCGAGCTCGCCACCCTTGACGGCTACATACATCAGGCGATCTCCTCGAGGCGGGTGGTGCGCGGCAGCGCGACGAGCCGTTTACCGCAGGCGAGGATGGCATCGAGGCCGCGCGGGAAGCGCTCGCGGCTGGCAGCGAGCTGCCGCATCAGGGGGCGCGCACGTTCGCCCACGCTCAGGGCACGCTGGCCCGGTATTCCCGGCCCGCTGAGCCGCCAGCTACCGCCTGCGCTGTCAGCGGTGACGAGCGTGTCGAGCGCCACCAGCAGCGTGGTACTGCGCTCGGGATGCTCGTCGCTGCCCTGGGCGAAATCGGGCGCGTCGCGCATCGTGGCCGGCGTGACCAGGGCATAGTCGGCCTGTGTCGGTTCATCGGTCAGGCGACAGCCGGTGTGAAATAGCAGCGCCTCGCGCAGTGCCGGCGTATCCAGTTCGGCGGCGAGCCAGACGCGGACGTCGAGATCGCACAGCGTCAGAAGCGTGCCCCATAGCGCGGTGCCGATCCCGCCTTCCGGCGGAGTCGGCGCCTCCAGGGTGTGCAGCGTGCCGGGCTCGCTCAGGGCCGCGAGCAGCTGGCGAAACAGCCGCTGGCTGTCGTGGACGGGGTCATTCAGGGTCGGCCAGGGCATGTTCATTCCCCTCTCACCAGAGTGAAGAAATCAACACGGGTCGCGGCCGCTTCGCGCGCCGCTAGGGCACGACTCAGCTCGAGGGCCTCTTCCAGCGGCGCGATCAGTTCGCTGTCGATGCGCCGGGCCCAGGCCTCGTGCTGGGCGCAGGCGTCGACCAGGGCGATCAGCTCGGCGTGGCGGTGGTCGCGCCCGCGTACCCAGCCGTGGCCGAGGGCACCCGCGGTGGGCGCCTCGTCGTCGAGTACGACGCTGGCCCGGGTCAGGGTCATCTCGCCGAGATTGAAGGCACGCCCGGTACCGCCCATTCGCCCGCGCAGCATGGCCATGCCGGTCTCGGGACCGCGCACGCAGCGGTGGGCGGCGCGAATGCCGAGCGTGTCCCAGCGTGTCTCGATCTGCTCACGGGACGACAGCGCCAGCACCCGCTGGCGGCGCACCCGCGGCCTGCTCGGGTCATGCAAGTGAGTCATGAAGGCACCTCGTCGGTAGTGTCGAATTCGATGTGGTAGGCGAGCCGGTCGGCGCGGGCGCGACTGATCGAGACCTCGACCAGGGCGCCTGCGCGATCGACGTTGTCGCTCATCAGCTGCAGCAGCGGCGCGTTGAGCGGGCACTGCAGGCGATGCGAGTCGTCGCGCGTGGCGCTGGCACTCTCGATGCGCACGCGACGGCGAAAGAGCTGCAGGCCATAGTGCTGCTGGAGCAGCGCCCGGGTGGAACCGCCGCGATAGCGTCGCCCCCAGCCCGGCAGGCGCTCGGGGTCGAACCAGTGGCGCAGCAGCATCAGCGGCGCGCCATCGATGCTGCGCAGGGTATCGACACACAGCAGGCGTTCACCGGTGCCATGACCGAAGCGTTGGGCGATGGCCTCGGGTGGTTCTTGCAGGCCCTGCGCCAAGCATCGGGTCTGGGTGGCGATCCCCAGCACGGCCAGATTATGGGTCACCTTGCTGGCGGCGCTGACGGGGTAGTCGAGACGGCGGTCGACAACCTGGGTGCCGCGCCCCTGATGCCGCGTG
>NZ_QHGY01000025.1 GCF_003254665.1 Billgrantia lactosivorans
CAGGGTCACCGGGCGGTCGAGTATCTCCGTGGCCGACAGGCTGCCGTCGCGGCTGGCGAAGCGCACCGTGAGGCTGAAGGGCGCGGAGAGCGCCTCCTCCAGGGTGAAGTCGATCACCGCCAGCCCGGCGCTGTCGACCCCGGCGAGCGCGAGGGTGAATTGCAATCCAGTTGCGTCGGCCATGTGCACGTTCCTTAAGTTCACCCGATAAAAGCGCAAGCGAGAAATACGCAAGGTTACGCAAGCGAAGCGAAGGGACAAGACGGATGGGGCACAAAGCGTTTTTGTCTGACGCAAGCTGTCGGCAATGTCTTACAACGCGCTGCCATAGCGGTACATCCTTCCTGATGAGAGACGCCTCCTGGCGCGCAGTAGAAGTGTCATACCTATCGTGCTGGCGTTGTCACTCCTCTATACTCGGTCCAATGGCTTACATTCCTTAACATGTTTCGGCGCGCCTGATGACGCATCGCCCTCCCCCACATGGCTTCAAGCCCGGTCGCCGCCGATTCCTGGCCGGCCTGGGAGCGCTTTTGCTGGCCGCCGGGCTGGGTCTACCCCCAACGGCTCTCGAAGCACGCATCGACCGTGAGCGACTACGCGACAGCATGCAGCGCCTGTATGGTCGCTCCGGCCTCGCCATCCTCGAGGAGTGGTTCACGCTGATCGACCGACTGCAGGGTGGCGATCTCGACACTCAGCTGCGCGAGGTCAACGACTTCTTCAACCGCCGGGTGCGCTGGCTGGAGGACACCCAGATCTGGGGGACCGAGGACTACTGGGCCACGCCGCTGGAGACCATGGGCAAGCGCCAGGGCGACTGCGAGGACTACTCGATCGCCAAGTACGTGACGCTCAAGGAGCTCGGGGTCCCCGGCTCCAAGCTGCGCATGATCTACGTCCGCGCGCGTATCGGCCGCAGCCAGATCAACCAGGCTCACATGGTGCTCGGCTATTACGAGACGCCTTCGGCGGTGCCCCAGGTGCTCGACAACCTCGTCCCTTCCATTACGCCTGCCAGCCAACGCACCGATCTCGACCCCGTATTCAGCTTTAACAGCGAGGGCCTGTGGGCCGGCGGGTCCAGCCAGTCGCGGGCCGATCCGGTGGCCAGGCTGTCACGCTGGCGCAGCGTGATCGAACGCATGCAGCAGCAAGGATTCCTCTCATGACAAGGCCACACGACAACAAACGATCGACACAACGAAACGTATCAGGGCGTTCATTTCCGGGGGGAACGAAGACATGTCATTGATCAAGCAGCTCTGGCTGGCCATCACGACCCTGCTGCTGCTGGCCTTCGTGGGTAGCCTGCTCATCGGCGTGACGAGCAGCCGTCATTACATCGAGCAGGAGATCGAGATCAAGAACATCGACAATGCCAATGCGCTCGCCTTGTCGATGAGCCAGATGGAGAAGGATCCGGTCATCCTGGAACTGCTGCTGGCGGCTCAGTTCGATACCGGGCATTACCAGCGCATCGAGCTGCGCGATGCCGAAGGCGAGATCATCGAACAGCGTACAGCCGGCGAGCACATTGAAGACGTACCGGCCTGGTTCGTCGAACTGGTTCGCTTCGACGTGCCCGCCGGCCGGGCCGTGGTACAGAACGGTTGGCAGCAATACGGCACCCTGGAGCTGGAGAGCCAGCACAGCTTCGCCTACCGCTCGCTATGGCGCAGCACCCTGGAGCTGGCCGGCTGGTTCGCCCTTGCCGGTGCCGTCAGCCTGCTGCTGGCAAGCTGGATCGTGAACACCATCCGCCGCCCGCTGCGCAACGTGGTCAGCCAGGCCCAGGCTATCGGCCAGCGCCGCTTCATGATGGCGAGCGAACCAAGGACGCGGGAGCTGCGCGAGGTGGTGCAAGCCATGAACCAGCTCTCTTACGCCGTGCGCCAGATGCTCGGCGAAGAGAGCGACAAGCTCGACCAGCTGCGCCGCCGCATGCAGCACGACCCGGTAACGGATACCCTCACCCGCGTGCCCTTCCTGGACCAGTTGCAGGCTCACCTCAACAGCGAGAAGGAGGACGCCAGCGGGACGCTGGCGATGGTCCGCGTCGCCCGCCTGGGCGAACTCAACCAGCACCTCGGCCATGCCGGGACCGACGCACTGCTGGTTCGGGTCGCCCGGCGCCTGGACCAGTTGGCCAACCTGTACGGTTACGGCACGGTAGGGCGCCTGAACGGCAGCGATTTCGCGCTGATCCTGCCACGGCATCACGACCTCGAAGCGCTCGGCAACGACTTGGCGGAACGACTGCGCAGCCTGGGCGCAGAGCTGGGTACCGTCGTGTCGCTGCCCTCCGCCCTGTGCCAGTATCGTCAGGGGGAAGCCCGGGGCCAGCTGCTGGCCAGTCTCGACGGCGCCCTGGCCAGTGCCGAGCGCCAGGGGGAGTTCGGCCAGGTCATGGTCGACCAACCCGCTGCCAACGTGCTGTTTACACGCCATGACGAGTGGCGCGAGGCGCTGTCGGATGCCCTGGATCAGGGGGTCTTGCTGGCGCACTATCCCGTGCTGGACGCAAGAGGCGAAATGATTCACTTCGAGGTCCCGTCGCGCCTGCGCCTGAAGGAAGAGTGGCGACCGGCAGGCGTCTTCCTGCCCTGGATCTCGCGCCTGGCGATGGCGCCGACTCTCGACCTGGCCGTCGTTTCGGCGGCGCTGGCGGATGTCGAGTCCCGCGGCAAGGCGGTGGCAATCAACCTCTCCTCGGACTCACTCAGCGACGGCCACTTTGTCGGTGAACTGCTCTCTCGCGTACGCGCCCATCAGCGCATTGCCGACAAGCTGTGGTTCGAGCTGCCGCAGTCCGCGGCCATGCAGCAGCCTCAGGCGCTCAGGACCCTGTGCCATGCCCTGCTGGGATTGGGCTGCCGGGTCGGGCTGGAGCATGTCGGTACCCAGTTCGGCAAGATCGAAGGGCTGCAGGACCTGGGCCTGAGCTTCATGAAGATCGACGGCGCCTTGAGCCAGGAAATCGAGAGCCGCGGCGATCAGCAGAGCCTGCTGCGCGGCATGGCCACGCTGGCCCACTCCCTCGGCATCATGGCCATCGCGGAAGGCGTCGAGAGCCAAGGGGCTGCTGACACTCTCTTCGAGCTGGGGCTGGATGGGGTCACGGGCCCGGGGATCCGTGAACAGAGTACTAACGGCGGTTGAGACCAATACCCCGAGTTCCAAGAACGGCCGGCATTGCGCTGGCCGTTTTCGTTCATGGCATCAGATGGTGTCGTTATCCTCTTCCGACATCAGGCCGACGCTGTTCCTGCGCTTGCGCAGCGACTGACGCTCCATCAGCTTCTGCTGGGCGGGCTCGGGCAGATCGGTGAAGCTGAGCACGCCCTTGTCCATCAGCACGTTGATCACGTCCTCGAGTACCCGCACGAAGGCGAGGTCGGACTTCGACAGCGCCAGGTTCTCGGCGTCATCCTCCGCGACGAAGCTCTGCAGCTCGGGCGAGCACGGCGGCACGAACTCCCGGCACTCTACTGTTGCCTCACGGCTGACCTGCTCGATCTGGCCGGATTCGTCTCGCTTGATGTACATGGCTTGGCCCTTGAATGATCCTTACGTAGAGTAACAAACGCCCTGCCCGGTGTCTCCAGGCAGGGCGCCAACACTCCCCTTGCGATATCTTCGTTACTCGATATCAATCTTGCCTTCGTCCAGCAGTTGCTGAAGCAGGTTCTCCTGGTAAGCCACGTCTTTCAGCACGATAGTCTGGTCCTCGGCATCGGAGTTGTAGCCCCCGCCGAACCCGCCGGATGTACTTATGTGAATCAGCGTACCGCCCTCACCGTCATCGCTGGCATGTAGGTAATGACCGATATCGGTTTCGCTGTCACGATCCTGCAGCAGATCGGAAATATTCAGCGTGTCGCCTTCGCCGACTTTAAAATCTATCACCTGATCTACAGCGGCATTACCCGCTTCGACCTCATCGCCCAGCTTCCAGGCGAAGGTGTCTGCACCGAGGCCGCCATGGAGAGTGTCATTGCCAGCACCGCCGATCAGGGTGTCGTTACCCGCACCTCCGATAAGAGCATCATTACCCGCACCGCCGATCAGGATATCGTTCCCCGCACCGCCATCCAAAGTGTTATTGCCTCCATCCTCACGGCTAGTGTCGATCAACCGTGACCAATTCTCACGAACATAGCCCATGACTTGACTTTCACTGGGAGTCGCACCGTTATTGCCAATCTCACTGTCCCAGCGCAGGAACTCGATCAAACCAATATAACCGAGCCCATCATGCTCATAGGCATTGAACACCTCGCCTGTCTCACCATTGACCCAGGAAAGATGATCACTAGAAACGGTATCCCCGAAGATGATGTCATCACCACTCCCACCTGCAAGGGTATCATCACCTAACTCAGCCAGTTCGTCGCGATGAGAGCCACCTTGCAACGCAGCTTCGAGATCCTCCGCAGTGTTGACGATATCTACTTGACCAACAGGGCCTGTGACAGAGCCACCATGTACCCATTGTGTAGCAGAATCCACCACAGAAGTATTGTCAAAGAACCTCAACAGATCTCCGTTGATATCCGATCCTATGCCAATAGCATTGACGGTACTGACCCCAGCCAGATTTTCAAATGCATTCATGGCTTTTTGCATCGCCGTTTGATTGGTATTGTAGCCACCCGTCGTACTGTAACTAGACCAGCCATTGCTATTGTAAGCTGTTGGAACCCCATCTGTCAGGAAGTACGTCACATTTTCAAAACCAGAAGAGCTTACATCATCAAGCCACCCTTTTGACTCAAGGAAAGCATCTTGGTAGTTCGTCCAAGTTTGTTGAGAAATATTATCGATATCAGATTTTATGCTATCAAGATCTGCAGCATCAAACCCTTCTATAGTCGAAACTTCCCAAGCATTATTGGAGAAAGCGACAAGTTGAACATTGACAATGCCATCATGGTTAGAAAGCTGGTCGGCTAGAGCTTTCAAGGCCTGCTTGGCCAACTGGAAGCGAGAGAGACCGGGAGTGCCAGATGCATCATTCATACTCATCGAAGCATCTAGGATCAATGAGATATTGTAGTCTTGGCCAGGCTTGATGATGGTGAATTTGCCGCCGGTATCGCCAATCAGGACATCACTGCCACTGGTACTGTCGTGGCTGTTCTCGCTGTTACTGCCAACATAGAGTGAATCAGGCGCTGGCGAGCTCAACTTAATATTGCTGTCAACGGTATCCCCATCCGCATCCTGACCTTCGATACTCACCTCAATGTCGAAATCGGACGCTGTACCCCCAGTCTGGAACGACAGATCGCCGAGCTTGAAGTTATCGCCATCGTCGCCGGTAACCTCGATGGCTTCGAAAGTCTCGTCAGTATCAATGCGGTAGCTCCAGCCATCCTTCACGCCTTCGATGCGTATACCATCGCCCACCTGAGTCAGCGTAACTTCGGAAGTAACGTCGACGCCATTGGCATCCAGAATGGTGATATTTTCTGGTGACAGCGTCAGGTATTGATCCGTTACGTCGGACGGATGACCACCGCTGGCTTCGGCATCGGCCACTGCCTTGACGATGAATGACGCGGCACTCTTAGCGCCCCCTGTCAGATAGACATCCTGGGTGAACTGGGTGGCTTGGAGATGAGCATCCCACTCCGGAGCGCCGGAGACGCTATTGAAACCTAAGCCCTGCAGAAGATCGAAGCGAATGAACTCACCATTCGTAATGCTCTGCCCTTCGCTGACCCCGAGACGTCCCGAACTGGTATTGATCGTGTCGGTTGGAGTAGATGAAATCAGAACGTCATTGTCGACGGTGCCATCCTGGCTGTTCAAAGCATAGTAGCCGGAGTTGCCGCCACTGATGCCTCCAGCGATATTGCCTTCGATCAGCGTGCCATTGAGTACTTGGCCATTCACCTTGAGGGAATACCCGTCACCGCCTGGGCTGAGGGTAACCACAAAGGCTTCCACACCACTTTCGGTAACGGCTGTGAGCTGTTGGCCATCGGCACTCAGGGTATAGCTCAGCGGCTGCCCATCGAAAGTAACGGCGTTGCCTTGCGTATCCACGGCAGACTGCCCCTCCAGGCTGGCCTTGAATACGACGTTACCCAGGCCATCGGCCCCGACGGCATCGGCGAAGTTGAGCGCCCCCGTCACGCCATCTACCAGCGTACCGGCATCCGGCGTGAACGCGCTGGGCACGTCGTCGACGATGTCGATGGCGAGGCTGCTGCCGGCGGTGTCGCCGTCGCTGTCGGTGACCGCCACGGCGAAGCTCTCCTGAACGCCGTCGATATGGGGACCTTGGGTGGTGTGTTCGTCGGTGGCGCCGGCCAGGGTGTAGGTCCAGCTGTAGCTGCCGTTGGCGAGCGAGACGACCAGGCTGCCGTAGGTGCCCTGCACGGTACCGCCAGTGGTCACGTCTACTGCATTGCCGTCCTTGTCGGTAATCTTCAGGCTCGCCAGGCCGTCGTTGCCGGTGCCAATGTCGAAGGTGCCGCTGGTGATGTGCGAGCCGTCATCGGCACTGCCGCTCGGCAGACCGGCTTCGTCGACGCTGGCCTGGCCGTCGCTGACGTCGGGACCG
>NZ_QHGY01000026.1 GCF_003254665.1 Billgrantia lactosivorans
AAGGCCTGGCGCGCCGCCGCCACGGCGCGCGCGGCGTCGGGTTCGTCGCAGCTCGCCACCTGGGCGAGAATCTCGCCGGTGGCCGGGTTGCGCGACTCGAAGGTGTCGCCGCTTTCGGCAGCGACGAAGGCGTCGTCGATAAAGGCGCGAGCCTCAAAGCCGAGTGACTCGGCCAGGGCGTGCCAATCGTCGCGGGTTCTGGGGGCTTCCAAGCTCATTGCACACCTCCTTGACGGTTGGCGCGTTCCAGCAGGGCATCGCAGAGCACCTGGGCGCCCAGGGCGCAGTGCTCCGGCGTGGCGTACTCGGCCTCGTTGTGGCTGATGCCGTCGCGGCAGGGAATGAAGATCATCGAGGTCGGCGCCACCCGCGACACATAGACCGAATCGTGACCGGCACCGCTCATCATCCGCCGGTATGGCACCCCCTGGGCGCGGGCAGCGCGCTCGACGGCCTCGATACAGCCGGCATCGAAGTTGACCACCGGCGACGTCCAGATGCGCTCGCTGGTCGCTTCCACGCCGAAGGCCTCGGCCGCGGCGGCCAGCTCCCGGTCATAGCGGGCCTCCAGGTCGTCCAGCTCACCCTCGTCGACATGGCGCAGATCCACGCTCAGGCGCACCTCGCCGGGAATCACGTTGCGCGAGGGGCTGTCGATCTCCAGGCAGCCGAAGGTCACCTTGGTGGCGCCGCTGCCGTCGGCCATGGCCAGCGCCTGCAGGCGATCGATCAGGCGTGCCGCGGCGGCCAGGGCATCGTGGCGATAGCGCATCGGCGTGGGCCCGGCATGGGCCGACTGGCCCCGCAGGGTCACGTCGAACCAGCGCATGCCCTGCACGCCGGTGACAACGCCAATAGCCTCTTGCCCCTCCTCCAGCACCGGCCCCTGCTCGATGTGCAGCTCGAAGAAGGCATCGAGTCGCGGCTCTCCCACCGGCAGCTCGCCGGCGAAGCCGCAGGCGGACAGCGCCTCGCCGAAGGAGACGCCGTCGCGATCCTTGCGAGCCAGGGTCGACTCGACACTGAATTCGCCGGCATAGGTGCCGGAGGCCACCATGGCCGGGGCGAAGCGGCTGCCCTCCTCGTTGGTCCATACCACCAGCTCCAGCGGGCGTTCGGTGACGATGCCCCGGTCATGCAGGGTGCGGAATACCTCGAGCCCCGCCAGCACCCCGAGAATGCCGTCGAAGCGTCCGCCCTTGGGCTGGGTGTCGAGATGACTGCCGATGGCCACCGGATCGAGGTCGTCGCGCTTGCCGGAACGACGCAGAAAGAGATTGCCGACCCGATCGGTGCGCAGCGTGCAGCCGAGCGCCTCGCACCATTCGATCAGCAGGCGCCGACCGGCGGCGTCCTCCTCGGTCAATGCCAGGCGGCAGCTGCCGCCGTTTTCCGTGGGGCCGATCTCGGCCATGGCCATCAGGCTCGACCAGAGCCGCTGGCCGTCGATGGAAACGCTCATGCAGGTTGCCTCCCTTTGTCTTTATACCCCAACCCTAGGCCGACCCGTCGCGGAACCGATATACCCCAATCAGGATATATTCCCCGCTTCCGCCCCCTCGCTAGTCTGGCCCTGACCTCAATGCAGCACACTCCAACAACGACATCGGACACGCGAGGCCGACCATGACCACCGCTACCCGTACTCCGCCCCGGATACTTGACGCCCAGGCGCTGTGGCAGAAGGACAGGGACCACTTCATCCACCCCTTCACCGACTTCAGCCTGTTCCACGACAAGGGCTGCGACCTGATCGTCGACAGCGACGGCATCTACGTGGAGGACATCCACGGCCACCGCTTCATCGACGGCATCGCCGGCCTGTGGTGCGTCAACGTGGGCCACGGCCGCGCCGAGATCGGCCAGGCCATGGCCGAGCAGGCCACCCGCATGGCCTACTTCTCCACCTTCAACAATCTCTCCAACGCCCCGGCGGCGGAACTGGCCGCCAAGCTGGCCGAGCTGGCCCCGGCAAACCTCAACCACGTCTTCTACAGCTGCGGCGGTTCGGCGGCCAACGACGCCACCGTCCGCCTGGTGCACTACTACTTCAATCGCCTGGGCAAGCCGAACAAGAAGCGTATCCTGTCGCGCAACAACGCCTACCACGGCACCACCTACCTGGCCGCGAGCCTGACCGGCATCGAGAGCAACAACTGGGGCTTCGACACCCTGGATCACCTGGTCACCCACCTGAGCGAGGCCAACCTCTATCGCCGGCCCAAGGGCATGAGCGAGGCGGAGTACTGCGACCATCTGGTGGCCGAGCTCGAGCAGACCATCGAGCGCATCGGTGCCGAGAACATCGCCGCCTTCATCGCCGAGCCAATCATGGGCGCCGGCGGCGTGCTGATGGCGCCTCGAGGCTACCACGCCCGCATGCAGGCGGTGTGCCGCGCCCACGAGATCCTCTATATCGCCGACGAGGTGGTCACCGGCTTCGGCCGCCTGGGCCACTTCTTTGCCTCCGAGGCGGTGTTCGATACCCGTCCGGACATCATCAACTGCGCCAAGGGGCTGTCGTCGGGCTATGCGCCCCTGGGCGCCACCCTGATCTCCGACGAGATCTACGAGGTGCTGGGCACGCCCCAGCGCAAGGGCGGCGTGCTGAGCACCGGCTTCACCTACTCCGGCCATCCGGTGAGCTGCGCCGCGGCACTCAAGAACATCGAGATCATCGAGCGCGAGGGGATCTGCGCCAACGTACGCGAGGTGGGCCCCTACCTGGAGCGGCAGCTCAAGACACTCTCGCATCATGAAACCGTCGGCGACGTGAGGGGCAGCCACTTCATGCTGGCCATCGAGAACGTCGCCGACAAGGCCAGCAAGGCACTGCTGCCGGTGGAGGCACGGGTCGGCGACCGGGTCGCCGCCGAAGCCCAGAAGCGCGGCCTGATCATTCGCCCGGTGGGCCACCTCAACATCATCTCGCCGCCGCTGATCTGGGATCGTGACGTGGTGGATCGGGTGGTGGCGATCCTCGACGAGGCCTTCACCGCCACCACGGCATCGCTACGCCAGGACGGTTATCGGTAACCCGCCGGCAGCCGCCGCATGCGCATGTTTGACTCGGCATTTCCCGGCGGGGCCAGCCATCGTGCAATGGACAACAACAAAGGTGAACGACCATGACACACTCTCCTTCGGGCCCGACGGCCCACCCCCAAAGCTTCGGCAGCGCCACCAAGGGCGGCCTGCTGTTTCTCGGTGTCGTGCTGATTGCCAGCCTCGGCGGCTTCGCACTGTTCGACGGCGACGACTATGGCATCTACAGCCTGCTGCCCACCGCCGTGGTGCTGGGCATGGCCATTCTCACGCGACGCACCATCGAGTCGCTGCTCACGGGTGCCCTGGTGGGCCTGCTCATGATAGATCCCACCACGGTGGTGTCGCAGGGTTCGGACATCCTCCTGACAGTGCTGGGCAACGATACCGTCACCTGGATCATTCTGGTCTGTGGTCTGTTCGGCAGCCTGATCGCCCTGCTGGTCAAGACCGGCGGCGTATTGAGCTTCGGCGATGCCGTCACCCGGCGCATCCACGGCCGCCGCCAAAGCCTGCTGACCACCTGGGTACTCGGTCTCATCATCTTCGTCGATGACTACCTCAACGCGCTGACCATCAGCGCCTCGATGAAGAAGATCACCGACCGTTTCAACATCTCGCGTGAGAAGCTCGCCTACGTGGTGGACTCCACCGCCGCGCCGATCTGCATCCTGGTGCCCTTCTCCACCTGGGCCGTATTCTTCGCCGGCTTGCTGGAAGAGAACGACATCGCCGGCAACGGTATGCGCCTCTATATCGAAGCGATCCCCTTCATGTTCTACGCCTGGGTGGCCGCAGCGCTAGTGCCGCTGGTGGCCCTGGGCTGGATCCCCGATCTCGGCCCCATGAAGACCGCCGAAGCCCGCGCCGCCGCCGGCCAGCCGATTCCAACGGGAGTCGACGACAACGCCCTGGAAGCAGCGGATGACGGACGCAAGCGGCCTCATCTGCTCAACTTCCTGCTGCCTATCGTCACGCTGGTCTTCTTCACCTGGTATTACGATATCGACATCCTGCGCGGTGTGATCGTGGCCCTGGCCGTGACCCTGGTGCTGATCGGCGTGCAACGGCTGCTGAGCTTCCACGATACCTTCGATACCGCCCTGGACGGCTTCAAGGCGATGATCATGCCGCTGGGCACCCTGGTGGCCGGCTTCGCCCTCAAGGAGGTCAACGATGTGCTGGGGCTTACGGATTACGTGATCGCCACCGTACAGCCGCTGATGACGCCGGGCATGCTGCCGGCAGTGGTGTTCGTGACCATGGCCTTCCTGGCCTTCGCCACCGCCTCCTTCTGGGGGCTGTTCGCCGTGGCCCTCCCCATCGTGTTACCGCTGGCGGCCAGCATGGACGCGCATATGCCGCTGGTTATCGGTGCCCTTATTTCAGCCAGCGCCTTCGGTAGCCACGCCTGCTTCTATGGCGACTCCACGGTACTCTCTGCCCAGGGCTCCGGCTGCACGCCCATGGCTCACGCCCTGACCCAGCTTCCCTATGTCCTGATCGCCGCCGGCATTTCGGCCGCCATCTTCCTGCTGGCCGGGCTATTGTGAGGATCCCCATGAACGTACCGATGAGCGCCACCGCACTCGCCGAGTCAACGCCCAAGGCTCAGGGCTATGCCATGCCCGCCGAGTTCGCCCCTCACGACGCCTGCTGGATGCTGTGGCCCCAGCGGCCCGATACCTGGCGCTTCGGCGCCAAGCCGGCCCAGCAAGCCTTCGTCGCCGTCGCCACGGCGATTGCCGAAAGCGAGACGGTCTACGTCGGCGTCAACGACGAGCAGTACGAGAACGCCCGCCACCAGCTGCCACCGCAAGTGAGGGTGCTGGAGCTCTCCAGCAACGATGCCTGGATGCGCGACGTGGGCCCCACCTTCCTGACCCACCCGGACGGCCGTCTGGCTATGGTCGACTGGCAATTCAACGCCTGGGGTGGGCTCGACGGGGGCCTCTACTTCCCCTGGGACAAGGACAAGCGCATTCGCACCAAGATCGCCGAGATGCTCGGCATCCCTCGCTTCGTCGCCCCGGTCGTATTGGAGGGCGGCGCGATCCATGTGGATGGCGAGGGCACGCTGCTGACCACGGAGGAGTGCCTGCTCAATGCCAACCGCAATCCCGGCATGAATCGCGAGGCAATGGAGCAGGTGCTGCGCGACACCCTGAGTATCGAGAAGGTGGTCTGGCTGCCGCGGGGCTGCCACCTGGACGAGACCGACGGCCATGTCGACAACCTGTGCTGCTTCGTCGCCCCCGGCGAGGTTGTGCTGAGCTGGTGCGATGACGAGACCGATCCCCAGCACGCCATCTGCCGGGAAGCCCTGCAGGTGCTGGAATCGTCGACCGATGCCAAGGGCAGCAAGCTGCGAGTGCACAAGCTTCCCCAGCCGGGTCCGCTGTTCATCGAGGAGGACGAGGCCAGCGGCATCGACCGGCTGAGCAGTTCCCACCCACGCCGGCCCGGCGACCGCATGGCCGGCTCCTACGTCAACTTCTATATCGGCAACTCGGTGGTGGTGATGCCGCTGCTGGATCCGGCTCTCGACGAGCAGGCACGCGGCGTTCTCCAGGGGCTATTTCCCGACCGGCGCGTGATCGGCGTACCGGCGCGGGAGATCCTTCTCGGCGGCGGCAATATCCACTGCATCACCCAGCAGCAGCCCAAGGCCCCTCTGTCGTGAGCGAGAAGCAAACCGGGCCGACCGCAAGTGCACGGCCGGCCCGCTTTTTGGAATTAGCATGTGACTATAGCGAAAGCGACATCCACACGCTCTTGAGCTCGGAGTACTCCTCCAGGCTGTGGTGCGACTTGTCGCGACCATTGCCCGACTGCTTGACCCCGCCGAAGGGCATGGTCTGGTCGCCGCCGGCCCAGTTGTTGACGAACACCTGGCCCGACTGCAGCCGTCGCGTCACGCGCAGGATGCGGTCGATATCCTGGCTCCACAGCCCCGCCGCCAGGCCGTAGGGCGTGTCGTTGGCCATGGCCACCGCCTCCTCTTCGGTGTCGAAGCCGAACACCGCCAGCACCGGACCGAAGATCTCCTCGCGGCCGATGGTCATCTGCGGCGTGACGCCGTCGAACACCGTGGGCGGGATGAACAGCCCCGGGCCGTCCAACGCCTGGCCGCCGCTGCGCAGCCGCGCGCCCTCCTCCACCCCCTGGCGGATGTAGTCGAGGATACGGCGGTGCTGGGTCTCGTCGACGATGGCGCCCATGAAGCTCTGCGGGTCCAGCGGGTCGCCCGGCTGCATGCTCTCGGCGGCCTTGAGTACCCGCTCGACGACGTCGTCGCGGATCGAATT
>NZ_QHGY01000027.1 GCF_003254665.1 Billgrantia lactosivorans
TGCTGGGGGACCCCGCCGTGGGCACCGTGGCGATTCCCAGGGCGCATTTCGAATCGATCTGGAGCGGCCTGGTGCTGGGTGCACGCGCCGAGGTGGAAATCGCCAAGGCCAACTTCAACCATGAGCGTGACTGGCAGATACGTCCATCGGCCCCCGTCGGCAATGGCGTCGACCGTGCCGACGTGGCGTCGATGCTGCTGACGCTGCCGGCAATCAACGAACTGGGGCGATAACGGATGAGCAAGCATCGGATCATGTCACGACGGTCCACCGAGTGCCGGGGGATCGCAGCTCGGCGGCACCTCATCGGCTTCACATGCGGCGGCATGTGCGTGGTGTCGCTGTGGATGGCCAGTGCCACGCTGCAGGCAGCCGACTTTTCGCGCCTCGCACCGCTCGCGGAGGCGGAGCTCGCCACGTTGCGTGGCGGCTATCAACTGGCCGGGCTCGACATGAGTTTCGGGGCCACGCTGCAAACCGTGGTGGACAACGTACGTATGGATACCGTATTCGTCATCAACGGGGCAGGGACGGACATCGTTTCCCAGACCGTTACCCAGCACGGTGGCGTCGATGGCCAGGTCGTCAGCCAGGTCGGGCATGGCAGCGGCACTACCATCATGGAGCTGACGCCTAACGGCATCAACCTGGCCGGGATGCAGGGTCTTCCTGGCCTGGTGGTGAACGACAGCAAGGGGTTCACTTCGATGTTCCACTCGGTGACGAAGGACGCCATCCTCGGCAGTGTGGTCAGCAATGCCTCGCAGCGGGACATCCAGCAGCGTCTCGACATTGGCGTGCAGGTGAACAACCTGCCCGCCCTGCAAGCGGCCCAGCAACGACAGTCCATTACCGATTCCCTGGCCCGCTAGACGCCAGAATGCCTATCGACTCGTGCAGGCCCGGTGCTGAACACCGGGCCTGCCCTCATGTTCAGAATACGTTGGAGCCGAACGGTACCCGCAGCGTCAACACGGTATTGGGGGCGTCGTCGGTCACGCCCAACTCCAGGCCGAGGTTGACCGAGACGTCCTGATTCAACTGGTAGGACCAGCCCAGCAGCAGCGAGCCGACGTTGAGCGAGCGTGAGCTCTGCGTCGTTCTGGCATCGTCGTCGAAGTATTCGGTCTTGGTCTTGGCGATGAAATCGTTCTTGAACCCCAGGGTGAAGGAGGCCCGCGGGTTAATGGCGTAGGCCATGCCGAAGCTGAGCCGTACCGCATCGCCCGGATCGACCTCGCCGATACGTATCTCATCGGTGATCCGGGAATTGACGTCATCGCTCATGTTGTAGAGATAGCCGAGGTTGGCGAAGAACACCGCCGGGTCGGAGGGAAAGAGGGCGGTGACACTGGGCTCGATGGCATGGAAACCGGAGCCGGTGGCGAGCTCCTGCTCGATGCCGTCGGCGTCACGAGCGATATCGAAGGGACCGTCGCCGGTGACGCTCTTGTAGCGCAGGTTGCCGACGAAGAAGGGCCAGCCGTTGTGGCCGCGGTTGAGCTGGTAGCGGGCGGTGACCTCGATATCGCCCAGCCCGTTCCCGGACAGGTCGCGGTCGATGTCGAAGCTGTCATTTCCTACCGTGGGCACGGTGGCTCGCACGGTATCGTCGCGATAGACATAGGGCACCTTGAGCTCCATCTCCAGCCGGTCGGTGACCCCCAGGCGACCGGTGAGAGAGGCGGTCCATATATCCCGCTCGGCCTCCTCGGCGCTGAACACCCCGATCAGCAGGGTGCTGAGGATCTCGACGCCACGGAAGGTGAGGCGATTGACGCCCGAGTGGGAGTACTGCAGCGAGGGTTCGAGCACCAGCCGACCGCGTGGCGTCAGTACGCCGCCGATGTCGGCGATGGCCTGGACTTCAGGTTGCTCGGGAGGTGCCTCGACCGGCGCCTGGCCCACCGGTGACGTGACGCCGCCCGGAGCGTCGGTTTCCTGGGCCAGGGCGACCTGGGACAGCGCCAGGCACAGCGCGGTGGGTACCAGAAGGGCATGCATTCTAGTCATGTTGTTCTTCCCTTGATGTCCTGGTTCCGGGGAACCGTGATGATTGATGTCGGTCGTTGATGCGCTGGATGTCATACTTGTCCAGCAAGCGGTAGAGCGTGACGCGAGAGACCCCGAGCTCCCGCGAGGCGCGCGCAATGTTGTGCCGGTTACGCTTCAGGGCACTGAGGATGGTGTCGCGTTCCGCCTGATCGCGGATTTCCTCCAGAGTAGGTGGCTGAAGAGGCTTGCCTGGGATCCCGATGGGTATGTCCTCGGCCTCGATGTAGGGAGGGTTGGACATGAGCATGGCGCGGCAAACCGTATTCATCAGTTCGCGTATGTTGCCCGGCCAGTCATGGTTCTGCAGGAGTGCCATGGCTTGTGGACTGAACCCCAACAGCCCTTCCGGCCTGTACTGCTTGAATCGCTCGAAGAAGAGTTCGACGAGTGGCTTGATGTCCTCCTTCCTGTCGCGCAGTGGCGGAATTCTGATCTCTAGCACATTCAAGCGATAGAAGAGATCGAGCCGGAAACGTCCCTCTTCCACGAGGGTGGGTACATGCCTGTTTGTCGCCGCGACGATGCGCACGTCTGCCTTGGTTTCCTTGCGGCTACCCAGGCGGAAGAAGCTCTGGCTCTCGATGAAACGCAGGAAGGTCGCCTGGAGATCGTAAGGCAGCTCACTGATCTCATCCAGAAACAGCGTGCCTCCGGCGGCGGCCTCGATTTTTCCCATGCGTCGGCAATGCGCATCCGTGAACGCACCCTTCTCGAACCCGAACAGCTCGGACTGGATCAGGTTGGGCGGAAGGGCGCCGCAATTGATGGCGACGAACGGGGCATGGGCACGGGAAGAAAGCTCGTGGATACCCCTGGCGGCAAGTTCCTTGCCGGTTCCCGATTCACCGGTGATGAAGACAGGG
>NZ_QHGY01000028.1 GCF_003254665.1 Billgrantia lactosivorans
GCACGAATAGCCCCGGGCCGTCGGTCTCGATCTGGTCGCAGATCTGCCAGGCCTGGTCGGGATGGCCCTCGGGATCGTTGCCCCAGAAGGTCAACAGGCCTTCGCCCAGGTGGGTGGTGCCGGCGACCGGGCCACACTCGGGATCGACCCAGTTGGCGCCCGGACCCGGGTGGGGCTTGACCCCGGTCTCCAGCATGCTGACCAGCTTGCGCGTCTCGGTGTCGATGAACACCATCTTGTCGCTCATGTTGGCGGCGATCTGGAAGTAGCGGCCGGTCGGGTCGAAGAAGCCGTCGTGCAGGTACTCGGCGGTCTCCATCTGGTCGATGCGCAGGTTGTCGATGTCGCTGTAGTCGACCTGCCAGACCTGGCCCGACTCCTTGACGTTGACCAGGAACGTCGGCGCGTGCGGGGTGTTGTAGAGCGCCGCGACGCGGGCCTCGTTGCGGAAGTTGCCTTCCGTGTCGTAGCTGCGCGTGGAGACGACCTTGAGCGGTTCCATGGACTCGGCATCGGCAATCACGAAGTGCGGCGGCCAGTAGGAGCCGCCGATGACGTACTTGTCCTTCCATTCGCCATAGTGCGAGACCGCCACGTCGCGGGCGTCATAGCCGATGAACACCTCGGCGGTGACCTGCGGCGGGTCCATCCACAGGTCGATCTTGGAGAGGCGGCCGTCGCGGCCCTGGACGTACCAGAAGCGGCCGTCGGAACTCTCCTTGGCCACGTGCACCGCGTAGCCGGTCTCGACCTCGGTGACCAGCTCCTTGGTGTCGGCGTCGATGATGCCCATGGCGCCACGGTCACGCAGGATGGTGACCATGAAGTTTTCCCAGTTCAGATCGTGCTGGGGTTCGGTGGGCAGGTCTTCCGGCTCGACGAAGACCTTCCAGCGCTCCTTCATGTCCGCCAGCGACATTTCGGGCGGATCGACGGGGTCGTGCTGGATGTACTTCGAGATCAGCGTGATGTCGTCTTCGGAGAGGATGCCGTCGAAGTTGTTCATGCCCCCTTCGGTGCCCAGCGTGATGATGCTCTCCAGGCGGCGCTGCCCCAGCTCCTGGGTAGTCTCGGGCAGCAGGTTCGGACCGGTGGCGCCGTTGCGCGTGGTGCCGTGACAGCCGGCACAGCGCTGGAAGTAGATGTTGTTGGCGCGCTCCATCTCCTCCTCGGCCAGCTCCGGTGCCGCGGCCTGGGCGGTTCCGATCATGGCGGCCAACGGGAAGCTGAGGGCGAAGATCCCCTTGGTCAATGCTCTCTTGTGCATAACGTGCCTCGCTTGGTTTCCCCTTCGGGTGTGGCTGGCGGGTGCCCGGCATGACCTTTTTTTCTTCGCTCAGCGACCAGGTCCTTCAGCCACCCCCCACCTGTCGCCATTAGTAGCAACTTTGCCTCGCGCCTCACTTGACCACTGTCAATTGATGCATCCAGGAGTTGACTTAAGTCAGAGGAGAGGAAAAGAAATCGCGGCCCGGCATGCCACGGCCCGCTGGGCGGGCCGTGTCGAGAGGGCAAGGCCCGGGGGCCGCGTTCAGCGGCAGGGGCGGAGCACGGTCGTCCGCGTGGCGTCCCTCGCCGAGCACGGCCGCGGCGAGAGCGGCTGCTCCTCGGCGGCGTTGGCGAAGCGCCGCAGCCCGGCGATGTCCTCGACGTGCACGCAGTTTCGCTCGCAGCTGACGCCGACCTCGCGCAGCCGCGCCATGGCCCGCGAGAAGCTCTCCGGTTTCATGCCCAGGCGGCCGGCGATGAGCAGCTTGTCGCAAGGCAGGTAGACGGTGGCCTGTTCGGCGCCGTCCGGGCACAGCGCAACGATGAAGGCCGCCAGGCGCTGGTAGGTGGGCTGGTTGGCCAGCTGGTCGAGCTGGCGCACCAGATAGCGCAGCATGCCGGAGAGGTTGGCCAGCAGGTTGAGCGCCAGGCCGTGGTTACGCTCCAGGGTGGTGAGGAAGTGGTCGGCGGTGAACACCAGCAGCCGGGCCTCCTCGGCCACCGCCGCGTTGACCGGAAATCCCAGGCGGTCGAACATCGCCGCCTCGGCGAACGACTCGCCGCGGGTGAACAGCCCCACCATGCACTCGTTGCCGTCGGGGCTTTCGCGGAACAGCTTGACCCAGCCGTCGAGCACCACGTAGAAGCGATCCGCCGGTTCGCCCTTGCGGAACAGCAGTGCACCGCGCCGATAGCTGCGCTCCACGGCGCCGCCGGTCAGCAGCGCCAGGGTCTCGTCCTCGAGGCCGGCGAACAGCGGCACCTGGCGCACGGCCTGCAGGGCCTCGCGGCTCAACGTCCTGCTCATGTCTCTCTCCTTGCCGACGCCCCGTCGGGGGGGCTGTCGTCGGCCTGGTCAAGCTGGCCGGGATTGCCGCGGATCACCTCGGCTTCGCGGAAGGCGCGCTCGGCCCCCTCCAGATCGCCCAGAAAGACCAGGGTGCGGCCCAGCAGCACCCAGCTCTCCAGGTCGGAAGGGTCCTGCGCCAGGCGCCCCTGCAGCTGCTGCGCCAGGTGGCGGAACTCGCGCTGCAGGTCGGCCTCGTCGCGTGGCTCGGCGTCGGGCGCGACGG
>NZ_QHGY01000029.1 GCF_003254665.1 Billgrantia lactosivorans
CCAGCACGTGCTTGAGGGGCACCCGCTGGTGGTCGTGCTCGCCGCGCACCCGGTCGCAGATGAACATCTCGGAGATGCCTGCCGAGAGTTCGCGACCGTGCTCGCGCCCGATCAGGGTCAGCATCATGTCCAGCGGCGCGGTGCCGCCGGAGGCGGTGGCCCGGTCGCGGTCGATGGAGAACAGCCGCGTGGTCAGTACGGTGCGGGGGAAGGACTCGCGCATCGCCGCCAGGCACTCCCAGTGCACGCTGGTTTCGTAGCCGTCCAGCAGCCCCGCCTTGGCCAGCGCCCAGCTGCCGGTGCAGATGCCGCCCAGCCGGCGCGACAGGCGCGCCTGGGACTGCAGCCAGGTGACGTGCTCGCGCTGCACGGCGCGGGCCGGCCCCACGCCGCCGCAGACGATCACCATGTCCAGCGCCAGCGGCATGCTGATGGCGCCGTCCGGGGTCACCCGCAGCCCGTCGCTGGCCGAGATCGGGCCGCCATCCACGCTCAGCGTGAACCAGCGGTACAACTCGCGCCCGGCCAGCTGGTTGGCCATGCGCAGCGGCTCGATGGCCGAAGCCAGCGAGAACAGGGTGAAATTTTCCAGCAGCAGGAAGCCCAGCGTCTGGGGTGCCGTTTCCTTGTACGTGGCCATAGTCATGCTCCGATGCCGCGCGTCGTTATGGTTGTCGGCATGTTTCCCGTCGAAGGGGTGTGTCAGGGTCTTGAGGTGTCGCGATCAGGCAAGCCCGACCTTGACTGTATTCCAAGATGTCGCTCTCGGATACGTTAAAAATCGGTCATTCGCAACAAGGCCGCCAGGCAGGCGCTCTTCCCGTGTCGCATGCGGATGCGGTGTGCGTCGCTTTTGGGCAAGTGGGTTGGGCGCCAGCGCAAGGGTCACCGCCTACCGCCCCCTTCTCACTGCTCCAGATAGGCGCTGTAGAGATTCCACGAGCGGTTGAGATGCTGGTACATGGTCTCTCTCGCCGCCGCTTCGTCGCGCGACAGGATGGCCTCGAGGATGTAGCCGTGCTCCTCCTTGACCCGGCCGATGTAGCGCTCCGCGGCGGCCCGATCGATGTCGCCGGCCAGCAGCTTGGCGCGGGGTATCATGCTCTGGCTGAGCTGGGAGTAGAGCTGGGCGAAGAAGGGGTTCTTCGCCGCCTGGAAGATGGCGAAGTGGAATTCGTAGTCTTCGACCCGGGCCTGGGACTTCTCGGCATGCGCCTTGATGAAAGCGGCGTGCTTGGCTTCGAGATGGCGACGATCCTGTTCGTCGTATCGCCGGGCCGCCAGCGCCGCCGCCGCCGGTTCCAGCGACAGGCGGAGTTCGAGCACGTGCAGGATGTCCTCGATCGTGGTGGGGCTGATCCTCTCCGCCGGGCGGGCCTCGATGGCGGTGGAACGCAGCACCGTGGTGCCCACCCCCCTGCGCGTCTCGACCAGGCCCAGCGACTTCAGGTGGGTCACGGCCTCGCGAATCACCGTGCGGCTGACGCCGAACGAGTCGCACAGCCGCGCCTCGGTCGGCAGCTTGTCGCCCACCTTGATCTTCCCTTCCAGGATCAAGGCTTCCAGCTTGTCGGCGACATGGCTCGGAAGACTTCCCTGCTTCGTGACCTTCTGTACGTTCAGTGCCGAGATATCGGTTGTCATGGCGTTACCCTGAGCATGCCCCCTGTAGCCCCATACTATGTCACCAGCGTGCGCGCAGCCTATCGCCCGGCGTTTCGTCATACGTCATATTAACTCATCCGGGACACACCAGGTATCGAACCCTTTGTCGAGGCGAACAAAAAGCCCCACGACCATACCGGTCGTGGGGCTTCGAATTCGTGGCGCGCCCGGCAGGATTTGAACCTGCGACCTTTGGCTTCGGAGGCCAACACTCTATCCAACTGAGCTACGG
>NZ_QHGY01000003.1 GCF_003254665.1 Billgrantia lactosivorans
TGACCATATAACCCCAAGGGGTCTGCGCATTGCGCACGAGATTGACGGATACGCAGGCACGGTGAGCACCGTGTCGAGACGATCACGCCAGCATGATTCCAACCGTTTTCGCCTGACGACCATAGCGAGTGGGAACCACCTGATCCCATGCCGAACTCAGCAGTGAAACCGCTCAGCGCCGATGGTAGTGTGGGGTCTCCCCATGCGAGAGTAGGTCATCGTCAGGCATTTTTTCAGAAACCCAGCTTCGAAAGAGGCTGGGTTTCGCCGTTTAGGGGCCTCCCNCTCTCACCCGAAAACCCCGAGTGCGGCAGCGCTCGGGGGTTTTCTTTATCCGATCAATGCGTTTCCGCGGCAGCGGCAGTTCGCTAGAATGACTCTTTTCCCGGTTAGGGCACAGGGCATGACCATTGGCGACCTCATTCGGCTGCTGAGTGATGGAGAGTTTCATTCCGGCGAGCAACTGGGCGAACGACTGGGCGTTTCCCGTACGGCAGTGTGGAAGCAGCTGAAGAAGCTCGAGGCAATGGACATTCCCCTCGAGGCGGTCAAGGGGCAGGGTTACCGCCTCTCCATGCCCCTGGAGCTGCTGGATGGTGGCATGATCGTGGCGGGTCTCTCGCGGCAGGGGCGCCAGCATCTGGCCCGGCTGTTCGTCGAGGAAACACTCCCCTCCAGCAACGAGTTCATTCGCCAGCGCTTTGCACAGGGCGCCGGGCACGGCGAAGTGTGCCTGGTCGAGCAGCAGAGCGCCGGTCGCGGCCGGCGTGGACGAGTCTGGTCGACCCCTTGGGGGCGCGCCCTGATGCTGTCGGTGGGTTGGCGCTTCGAATCCGGGATCGTCGCGCTGGAGGGGCTGAGCCTGGCAGTCGGAGTGGCGCTGGCCAAGGTGCTGGAGCGCCATGGCGTGAGCCCCAGGCTGAAGTGGCCCAACGACGTCCTGCTCGATGATGGCGAGGGGCAGCTGGGCAAGCTGGCCGGCATCCTGGTCGAAATCAGCGGGGATACGGCGGGGCCCTGTGAGGTCGTGGTCGGCATGGGGATCAATTTCTTCCTTCCCGAGACGTTTCGAAGCCGTATCGAGCAGCGAGTGGCGGCAGTCTATGACCAGATGCCGTCCTTGTCGCGTAACCGGCTGGCTGCGGAACTGCTGGACGAACTGATGCCGCTGCTGGCAGGCTACGAGGCGTCCGGCTTCGCTGCCTGGCAGGCGGAGTGGAACCAACGACATGCCTACCAGGGGTGCGAGGTCGAGGTGCTGCGGGGGCAGCAACACCTCGTGGCGACCGCCGAATCCGTGGACGAATCGGGCAATCTCTGGATTCACCATGGCGATCGACGAGAGCGCCTGGGGGGAGGGGAGATCAGCGTGCGTGGGCGTACATGATCCTTGACCTGGATATCGGCAACACGCTTTCCAAGTGGCGCTTGAAGGATGCGGACAGCAGCGAGATTCGCTCGCGCGGTGCCGTGTGGACCCGCGAGGAATGGAAGCCCGGCTCCGACATTCCCGACCTGGACGTGGTCGAAGCGGTGCGTATCTCGAGCGTGGCCCGACAGGCGGTGCTGGAGCAGACGGTGACGCTGCTGCAGAGCCGAGTGCGGGGGGTGCATGTAGCGCGTCCGGTGCCTGAGGCGCTGGGTGTCGTCAATGGTTACGAGGAACCCCATCGGCTGGGCGTCGACCGCTGGATGGGGGTGCTGGCCGGCTACCAGCTGGCGGGTGGCTGCTGCGCCGTGGACTGCGGCAGCGCCATCACCATCGACTTCGTGCTGCCGGGCGGCCGCCACCTGGGAGGCTACATCCTGCCCGGGCTGCGTCTCATGAAGGAGAGCCTGAAGCTCGGCACGCGCAACGTGGCCATCGATCCCGACAGCGAGGCGGAGGAGCTTCTGCTGCCCGGGAGGCGTACCGTCGAGGCGGTGAATCACGGCATTTACCTGGCGGCGGTCAGTGCGGTGAACCGCATCTATGCCGAGGTGTGCGACCGCGAGGGGGTCGCCCTGCCGATGCTGCTGACCGGAGGCGATGCCCGGGTCGTGGCGCGCGGCGTGCATTCGCCCCATGCGGTATGGCCCGACATGGTCTATGGCGGTCTCGAAGCCTGCTTCCCGCTGACCGCCGCCGAGCGAGCCGGGCGCATGTCGGGCGCGCCGCGGGTGCCGGCCCCGGCGAGCCTGGAAAAAATTCGGGCGGGCCTTGCATTCTCCATGTTGCTTTGACACAATGCAGCGCGTTCCGAGGCCAAGGGGGCGCCATTGCGATGGCCTGTCCTGGCAAGTGGCTGAAAAATAAGCCCTTGACATGGCTTCGGCAGGCGGTAGAATGAGCCGCCATCTGGAGGGGTTCCCGAGTGGCCAAAGGGAGCAGACTGTAAATCTGCCGCGAAAGCTTCGAAGGTTCGAATCCTTCCCCCTCCACCAGATAAGCCGATCCAGGCTGTCGTTCTGGGTGGGAAGGAGTGGGTAGGCGGGCATAGTTCAATGGTAGAACCTCAGCCTTCCAAGCTGATGATGCGGGTTCGATTCCCGCTGCCCGCTCCAGGTATTCCCGTCATGCGTGATGGGGGTGTCGAAAGGGTTGCGCTCATGTAGCTCAGGGGTAGAGCACACCCTTGGTAAGGGTGAGGTCGACGGTTCAAATCCGTCCATGAGCTCCAATACGGAAGGCGAGCCCAGGCTCGCCTTTCTTTCTCTTTGCGGCGAGATGGTGCCGTGAAGGGTTGCCAGTCGGCGAGTCATCCGCTATCATGGCGCCCGCTGTTGTGCATGCTTGCCTGCAAGAGGTGCTGCATACCAGGTACAGGCCAGTAGCTCAATTGGCAGAGCAGCGGTCTCCAAAACCGCAGGTTGGGGGTTCGATTCCCTCCTGGCCTGCCAACCTTCCCCAGGTTGGCATTCTTCATACGAAAACACTCGATTGCCGCACCCTGAGGAGTCTCGTTTTCATGAAACACAACGCCGAGGTGCAGGAGTCGCGCCGCGACGGGCTCAAGTGGGCGGTTGTCGTCTTGTTGCTGGTGATGGCGGTGGTGGGCAATACCTACTACGCCGACCAGGCGCTTCTCTATCGCGTGCTTGGTGTCGTCGTCCTCTGTGTGGCCGCTGCGGCCCTGGCGCTGACCACCGCCAAGGGACGGGATCTCGCTGAACTGGCCAAGAATGCCAAGAAGGAGATTCAGCGCGTCGTGTGGCCGACCCGACCCGAGACCGTCCAGACGACCGCCATCGTGCTGGTCGCCGTGCTGGTCGTCGGGCTGATGCTGTGGCTGATCGACACCCTACTTAGCTGGGCGATGTCCGGCGTCATCGGTTAGGAGTTTTCATGTCCAAGCGTTGGTACGTCGTGCACGCCTATTCGGGCTTCGAGAAGCATGTCATGCGCTCCCTCAGGGAGCGCGTGAAGATGTATGGCATGGAGGATCGCTTCGGCGAGATCCTGGTGCCGACCGAAGAGGTCGTCGAGGTGCGAGACGGCAAGCGTCGCAAGAGCGAGCGCAAGTTCTATCCCGGCTACGTGCTGGTCGAGATGGAGATGGACGATGCGACCTGGCACCTGGTCAACGAGACGCCCCGCGTCATGGGCTTCATCGGCGGTACCAAGGAGAAGCCGGCGCCCATCACCCAGCGCGAGGCCGATGCCATCCTGCGGCGCGTGAAGGACGGCAGCGACAAGCCGCGGCCCAAGACTATGTTCGAGCCGGGTCAGTCCGTGCGTGTCGTCGACGGCCCCTTCGCCGATTTCAATGGGGTGGTCGAAGAGGTCAACTACGACAAGAGTCGCCTGCAGGTCAGCGTGCTGATCTTCGGCAGGGCGACGCCGGTCGAGCTGGAGTTTTCCCAGGTCGAGAAGGAGTGACGCTTCTCGACCGCTGATTTGCTGTGCGGCCACTTCGGTGGCCGTTTAACCCGGGGAGCCGCGAGGCGCTACTACCCAACTGGAGTCTACACATGGCCAAGAAAGTACAGGCTTACATCAAGCTGCAGGTTGCAGCCGGCAAGGCCAACCCGAGCCCCCCCGTGGGTCCCGCGCTGGGCCAGCACGGTGTCAACATCATGGAGTTCTGCAAGGCGTTCAACGCCGCGACCCAGGACATCGAGCCGGGTCTGCCGACGCCCGTCGTGATCACCGTCTATTCCGATCGCAGCTTCACCTTCATCACCAAGACGCCGCCGGCGGCCGTCCTGCTGAAGAAGGCGGCTGGCATCAAGTCCGGTTCCGGTGAGCCGAACAAGAAGAAGGTCGGTACCGTGACCCGCGAGCAGCTCGAGGAGATCGCCAAGACCAAGGAGCCGGATCTGACGGCTGCCGATCTCGACGCCGCGGTGCGTACCATTGCCGGTAGCGCCCGCAGCATGGGCCTGAACGTGGAGGGTCTCTGATCATGGCCAAGCTTTCCAAGCGCGCACAGATGATTCGCGAAAAGGTGGATGCCTCCAAGGCTTACAGCCTGGAAGAGGCCGTGGCCCTGCTCGCCGAGCTCTCCACCGTCAAGTTCAAGGAGTCGCTGGACGTCGCCATCAACCTGGGCGTCGATCCGCGTAAGTCCGACCAGGTGGTGCGTGGCGCTACCGTGATGCCCAATGGAACCGGCAAGGACGTGCGCGTCGCCGTGTTCACCCAGGGTGCCAATGCCGATGCCGCCAAGGAAGCTGGTGCCGACATCGTCGGCATGGACGACCTGGCCGAGCAGGTCAAGAAGGGCCAGCTTGATTTCGACGTGGTCATCGCCTCGCCGGACGCCATGCGCGTCGTCGGTCAGCTGGGCCAGATCCTGGGTCCGCGTGGCCTGATGCCGAACCCCAAGGTCGGTACCGTGACGCCCGATGTGGCCACGGCGGTGAAGAATGCCAAGGCGGGTCAGGTGCGCTTCCGTACCGACAAGAACGGCATCATCCACACCACCCTGGGCAAGGTCGACTTCGACGCGGCCGCCATCCAGGGCAACCTGGAAGCGCTGATCGCCGACCTCAAGCGTCTCAAGCCGAGCACGTCCAAGGGTATCTATTTCAAGAAGGTCACCCTGTCCACTACCATGGGCCCGGGCCTGACCCTCGATCACTCCGCGCTGGTCTAAGGGCGCGGAGCGGAAGCAGGTGCAAGAACTTTGCGGTCCCCGAGGTCCTGCCTGGCAGGGTGCGAGGGGCGCCGTCAAAGACCGCAGGTGCCGCCCTCTTTCGAGTGGGCGGCTTAATCTCCCCTAGGGGATGCCTGCGCAGATGGTGTGGCCGCCAGAACGCTGGTGAGCACCATCACCCAGGACTTCCGTCGACGTTTGGCGGAAGAGATGGTAACCCCCGGAACCCAAGCGGTTCCGGCACGAAGGAGTGATCACTGTGCCACTAGCACTCGAAGGCAAGAAGGCGATCGTTGCCGAGGTCAGTGAAGCCGCCAAGGGCGCCCTCTCCGTCGTCGTTGCCGATTCTCGTGGCGTCACGGTCGAGAAGATGACCGGCCTGCGCAAGCAGGCGCGCGAGAATGGTGTGCAGCTGCGTGTTGTTCGCAACACCCTGGCACGCCGCGCCCTCTCCGGCACTCAGTGGGAGTGTCTGAACGAGAGCTTCGTTGGTCCGACTCTGCTGGCGTTCTCCACCGAGCATCCGGGCGCTGCCGCCCGCCTGTTCAAGGATTTCGCCAAGGACGAGAAGAACTTCGAAGTCAAGGCGCTGGCCTACGAAGGCGAGCTGATCCCGGCAAGCGACATCGACCGTCTGGCGACCCTGCCGACTTATGACGAGGCCATCGCCAAGCTGATGTCCGTCATGAAGGAGGCTTCCGCCGGCAAGCTGGTTCGCACCCTGGCCGCGCTGCGCGACCAGAAGCAGGAACAGGCCGCCTGAACGGCGAACTCATTCCTGCAGCCTGAATCGAACACTGAACAGAGCGCTCGGTGCGCCGAGGCTCCCGCAAAGTTAGGAATACCGAAATGGCACTGACCAAAGAAGACATCATCAACGCCGTCGCCGACATGTCCGTGATGGAAGTCGTCGAGCTGATCGAAGCGATGGAAGAGAAGTTCGGCGTGTCCGCCGCTGCCGCCGTCGTGGCCGGTCCGGCTGCCGGCGGTGACGCCGGTGCTGCCGAGGAGCAGACCGAGTTCGACCTGGTGCTGACCAGCGCCGGCGACAAGAAGGTCAACGTGATCAAGGCCGTTCGCGAGATCACCGGCCTGGGCCTGAAGGAAGCCAAGGGTGCCGTCGACGGCGCTCCGGCGACCATCAAGGAAGCCATGTCCAAGGACGAGGCAGAAGAAGCCAAGAAGAAGCTGGAAGAAGCCGGCGCGACTGTGGAACTCAAGTAACCCCTTGGTTTCCATGGCTTCACGCGCTGCGTAAGCTTCCACGGCTGGTGGCGGGCCTTCCCGCCGCCGGCCTTTTTCTGTTGCACTAGCGCCTTGCTGACGCAGCGTCGCTAGCAGAATCCCGACGGCGAGCTACCCCTGTGGAGCTTGCCGTCAGCGCCTGGCGGGGAGGTCCGCCGGGCGGCGCCGACCACGCATCGGTCACCCATGGTGAACAAGCTGGGGAATACAGATGGCTTACTCATACACTGAGAAAAAACGCATCCGCAAGGATTTCGGCAAACTGCCCCAAGTGATGGATGTGCCCTACCTGCTGGCGATCCAGCTTGATTCCTACTACGACTTCCTCCAGCAGGACCGCTCACCCGAGGAGCGCCTCGAGGTGGGGCTGCACGCGGCGTTCAAGTCGGTGTTCCCGATCGAGAGCTTCTCCGGCAATGCCGCGCTCGAGTACGTCAGCTACCGCTTCGGCACCCCGGCGTTCGACGTCAAGGAGTGCCAGCTGCGTGGCGTCACCTACTCCGCGCCCCTGCGGGTCAAGGTTCGCTTGATCATCTATGATCGCGACTCCTCGAACAAGGCCATCAAGGACATCAAGGAGCAGGAAGTCTACATGGGGGAGATCCCCCTGATGACCGAGAACGGCACCTTCGTGGTCAACGGCACCGAGCGGGTCATCGTCTCCCAGCTTCACCGTTCGCCGGGTGTGTTCTTCGATCACGACAAGGGCAAGAGCCACTCCTCGGGCAAGCTGCTCTATTCCGCGCGCGTGATTCCCTACCGCGGTTCCTGGCTCGACTTCGAGTTCGACCCGAAGGATAACGTCTTCGTGCGCATCGACCGTCGCCGCAAGCTGCCGGCGACGGTGCTGCTGCGTGCGCTGGGCATGAGCGCCGAGGAGATCCTCGACGAGTTCTTCGACACCAGCACCTTCCACATCGAGAAGAACGGCTTCTCCGTGGAGCTGGTGCCGTCTCGCCTGCGCGGCGAGACCGCCACCTTCGACATCAAGGATGCCGACGGCAACCTGATCGTCGAGGAGGGGCGCCGCATCACCCAGAAGCACATCCGCCAGCTGGAGAAGGCCGGCCTCGAGCGCCTCGAGGTGCCGATGGACTACCTGTTCGGCAAGACCCTGGCCAAGGATCAGGTCGATTCCAGCACCGGTGAGCTGATCTGCCCGTGCAACAGCGTGATCACCCCCGAGCTGCTCGAGAAGCTCGGCCAGGCCGGCATCACCAAGCTCGAGACCCTCTACACCAACGACCTCGACTGCGGCCCGTTCATCTCCGAGACCCTGCGCCTGGACACCACCGGTTCGCAGCTCGAGGCGCTGGTCGAGATCTACCGCATGATGCGCCCCGGCGAGCCGCCCACCAAGGAGGCCGCCGAGACGCTGTTCCACAACCTGTTCTTCACCGAGGATCGCTACGATCTCTCCGGCGTCGGCCGCATGAAGTTCAACCGCCGCCTGCGTCGTGAGGGTGACACCGGTTCCGGCGTGCTCGACAACCGCGACATCCTCGACGTGCTCAAGGAGCTGATCTACATCCGCAACGGCTTCGGCGAAGTCGACGATATCGATCACCTGGGCAACCGTCGTATCCGCTGCGTCGGCGAGATGGCCGAGAACCAGTTCCGCGTAGGCCTGGTGCGCGTCGAGCGTGCGGTCAAGGAGCGCCTCTCCATGGCCGAGAGCGAAGGCCTGATGCCGCAGGACCTGATCAACGCCAAGCCCGTCGCCGCGGCGGTCAAGGAGTTCTTCGGCTCGAGCCAGCTGTCGCAGTTCATGGACCAGAACAATCCGCTCTCCGAGGTCACCCACAAGCGCCGCGTCTCCGCGCTCGGCCCGGGCGGCCTGACCCGCGAGCGGGCAGGCTTCGAGGTGCGCGACGTTCACGCCACGCACTACGGTCGCCTGTGTCCGATCGAGACCCCCGAAGGCCCGAACATCGGCCTGATCAACTCGCTGGCCACTTACAGCCACACCAACAGCTACGGCTTCCTCGAGACGCCCTACCGCAAGGTGGTGGATCGCCAGGTGACCGACGAGGTGGTACACCTCTCGGCCATCGAGGAGGGTGACTTCGTCATCGCCCAGGCCTCGGCCAGCGTCGACGAGTCGGGCAAGCTGGTCGACGACCTGGTCCAGGTGCGTCACAAGGGCGAGACCACCTTCATGCGTCCCGAGCAGGTGACGCTGATGGACGTGTCGCCGCGCCAGGTCGTCTCCGTGGCGGCGGCGCTGATTCCGTTCCTCGAGCACGACGACGCCAACCGTGCCCTGATGGGCTCCAACATGCAGCGCCAGGCGGTGCCGACGCTGCGCGCCGAGAAGCCGCTGGTGGGGACCGGCATGGAGCGCTTCGTGGCCCGCGACTCCGGCGTGTGCGCCGTGGCGCGTCGCGGCGGGGTGATCGACTCGGTCGATGCCAAGCGCATCGTGGTACGCATCAACGAGGACGAGATCATCGGCGGCGAGGCTGGCGTCGACATCTACAACCTCACCAAGTACGTGCGTTCCAACCAGAACACCTGCATGAACCAGCGCCCCATCGTGCGCCCCGGTGACGTGGTCGCGCGTGGCGACATCCTGGCCGACGGTCCGTCCGTCGACATGGGCGACTTGGCCCTGGGCCAGAACATGCGCATCGCCTTCATGCCCTGGAACGGCTACAACTTCGAGGACTCGATCCTGCTCTCCGAGCGCGTGGTGCAGGAGGATCGCTTCACCACCATCCACATCCAGGAGCTGACCTGCGTCTCCCGCGACACCAAGCTGGGGCCGGAGGAGATCACCTCCGACATCCCCAACGTCGGCGAGTCGGCGCTGGCCAAGCTCGACGAGGCCGGCGTGGTCTACATCGGCGCCGAGGTCGGCCCGGGCGACATCCTGGTGGGCAAGGTCACGCCCAAGGGCGAGACCCAGCTGACCCCCGAGGAGAAGCTGCTGCGGGCGATCTTCGGCGAGAAGGCCTCCGACGTGAAGGACACCTCGCTGCGCGCCCCGACCGGCATGAAGGGCACGGTCATCGACGTGCAGGTGTTCACCCGCGACGGCGTCGAGAAGGACTCCCGGGCCCTGGCCATCGAGCAGATGCAGCTCGACGAGGTGCGCAAGGACCTGCAGGAGACCTACCGCATCGCCGAGGACGCCACCTTCGAGCGCCTCAAGCGCACGCTGGCCGGCCAGCCGGTCAACGGCGGCCCCAAGCTGAAGAAGGGCGACCTGCTCTCCGAAAGCTACCTCGAGGAGCTGCCGCGCCAGCAGTGGTTCAAGCTGCGCCTGCAGGACGAGTCGCTCAACGAGCTGCTGGCCCAGGCCGACGAGCAGCTCGAGAATCGTCGCAAGGAGATGGAGGAGCGCTTCGAGGACAAGAAACGCAAGCTGACCCAGGGCGACGACCTGGCGCCCGGGGTGCTCAAGATCGTCAAGGTCTACATGGCGGTCAAGCGTCGCATCCAGCCGGGCGACAAGATGGCCGGCCGCCACGGCAACAAGGGCGTGATCTCGGCGATCATGCCGGTCGAGGACATGCCCTTCGACGACAACGGCGTGTCGGTGGACATCGTCCTCAACCCGCTGGGGGTGCCGTCGCGCATGAACGTGGGTCAGATCCTCGAGACCCACCTGGGGCTGGCCGCGCAGGGGCTCGGGGTCAAGATCGACGCCCTGCTGCGCGATGCCCGTGCCCAGCAGGTGGCCGAGATCCGCGAGTTCCTGGGGCAGGTCTACAACACCACCACGGGAACGCGGGTAGAGGACCTCGACTCGCTGGCCGACGACGAGATCATCGCCCTGGCCAGGAACCTGCGCGGCGGCGTGCCGATGGCCTCGCCGGTGTTCGACGGTGCCGCCGAAGGCGAGATCAAGCACCTGCTGCGCCTGGCCGACCTGCCCGACTCCGGCCAGATGACCCTGTACGACGGGCGTACCGGTGACGCCTTCGACCGCCCGGTGACGGTGGGCTACATGTACATGCTGAAGCTCAACCACCTGGTGGACGACAAGATGCACGCCCGTTCCACTGGCTCCTACTCGCTCGTCACCCAGCAGCCGCTGGGCGGCAAGGCGCAGTTCGGCGGCCAGCGTTTCGGCGAGATGGAGGTGTGGGCGCTGGAAGCCTACGGCGCCGCCTATACCCTCCAGGAGATGCTCACGGTGAAGTCCGACGACGTGGAAGGTCGCACCAAGATGTACAAGAGCATTGTCGACGGCGACCACACCATGCATGCCGGCATGCCGGAGTCCTTCAACGTACTGGTGAAGGAAATCCGCTCGCTGGGCATCGATATCGAGTTAGAGAGCTAGGAGCCGACTCCATGAAAGATTTGGTGAAAGTCCTCAAATCGCAGTCACAGTCCGAAGAGTTCGACGCGATCAAGATCTCGCTCGCCTCTCCGGACATGATTCGCTCCTGGTCCTACGGCGAGGTCAAGAAGCCCGAGACCATCAACTACCGCACCTTCAAGCCGGAGCGGGACGGGCTGTTCTGCGCCAAGATCTTCGGTCCGGTGAAGGACTACGAGTGCCTGTGCGGCAAGTACAAGCGCATGAAGCACCGCGGCATCATCTGCGAGAAGTGCGGCGTCGAGGTGACCAAGGCGGCGGTGCGCCGCGAGCGCATGGGCCACATCGAGCTGGCCAGCCCGGTGGCGCACATCTGGTTCCTCAAGTCGCTGCCGTCGCGCATCGGCATGTTCCTCGACATGACCCTGCGCGACATCGAGCGGGTGCTCTACTTCGAGAGCTTCGTGGTCATCGACCCGGGCATGACCACGCTGGAGCGCGGCCAGCTGCTCAACGACGAGCAGTACTTCGAGGCCCTCGAAGAGTTCGGCGACGACTTCGACGCGCGCATGGGCGCCGAGGCGATCCAGGCGCTGCTCAAGGACATCGACCTCTCCGAGGAGGTCGATCGCCTGCGCGAGGAGATCCCGCAGACCAACTCCGAGACCAAGATCAAGAAGCTCTCCAAGCGGCTCAAGCTGCTCGAGGCCTTCCTCAACTCGGGCAACGACCCGGCGTGGATGGTCATGGAGGTGCTGCCGGTACTGCCGCCCGACCTGCGCCCGCTGGTGCCGCTGGACGGTGGCCGCTTCGCCACCTCCGACCTCAACGACCTGTATCGCCGGGTGATCAACCGCAACAACCGCCTGAAGCGTCTGCTCGACCTCAACGCACCGGACATCATCGTGCGCAACGAGAAGCGCATGCTGCAGGAGGCGGTCGATGCACTGCTCGACAATGGTCGTCGCGGCCGGGCCATCACCGGCTCCAACAAGCGTCCGCTGAAGTCGCTGGCCGACATGATCAAGGGCAAGCAGGGGCGTTTCCGCCAGAACCTGCTGGGCAAGCGCGTCGACTACTCGGGGCGTTCGGTCATCACGGTCGGCCCGACCCTGCGCCTGCATCAGTGCGGCCTGCCCAAGAAGATGGCGCTAGAGCTGTTCAAGCCGTTCATCTACTCCAAGCTGCAGGCCAACGGCCAGGCCTCGACCATCAAGGCCGCCAAGAAGATGGTCGAGCGCGAACTGCCCGAGGTATGGGACATCCTCGCCGATGTCATTCGCGAGCACCCGGTGCTGCTCAACCGTGCGCCGACCCTGCACCGCCTGGGCATCCAGGCCTTCGAGCCGCTGCTGATCGAGGGCAAGGCGATCCAGCTGCACCCGCTGGTGTGTGCCGCCTACAACGCCGACTTCGACGGCGACCAGATGGCGGTGCACGTGCCGCTGACGCTGGAAGCCCAGCTCGAGGCGCGGGCGCTGATGATGGCCACCAACAACGTGCTGTCGCCGGCCAACGGGGATCCGATCATCGTGCCGTCCCAGGACGTGGTGCTGGGTCTCTACTACATGACCCGCGAGAAGATCAACGCCAAGGGCGAGGGCATGGTGTTCTCCGGCCTCAACGAGGTCGAGCGCGCCTTCGGCACCCAGAGCGTGTCGCTGCACGCCCGGGTCAAGGTGCGGCTGACCGAGGTCCTCGTCGACGAGGAGACCGGCGAGCGCAGCACTGCGCGCACGCTCTACGACACCACCGTGGGCCGCGCCATGCTGTTCCGCATCCTGCCCGACGGCGTGCCCTTCGAGCTGGTCGACCAGCCGATGAAGAAGAAGGCGATCTCCAAGCTGCTCAACGAGGTGTATCGTCGTGCCGGCCTCAAGCCGACCGTCATCTTCGCCGACCAGCTGATGTATACCGGCTTTCGCATGGCGACCTGGTCGGGCGCCTCGATCGGCGTCAACGACTTCGTCATCCCCGAAGCCAAGACGGAGATCGTCGAGGCGGCCGAGGCCGAGGTCAAGGAGATCGAGGACCAGTTCTCCTCCGGCCTCGTCACCGCCGGCGAGAAGTACAACAAGGTCATCGACATCTGGTCCAAGGCCAACGACAAGGTGGCCAAGGCGATGATGGCGGGCATCTCCAAGGAGACCGTGGTCGATCGCGAGGGCAACGAGGTCGAGCAGGACTCGTTCAACAGCGTGTTCATCATGGCCGACTCCGGGGCGCGCGGCAGCGCCGCGCAGATCCGCCAGCTGGCGGGCATGCGTGGCCTGATGGCCAAGCCGGACGGCTCGATCATCGAGACGCCGATCGTGGCCAACTTCCGCGAGGGTCTGAACGTACTGCAGTACTTCATCTCGACCCACGGCGCGCGGAAGGGCCTGGCGGATACCGCCCTCAAGACCGCCAACTCCGGCTACCTGACCCGTCGCCTGGTCGACGTGGCGCAGGACATGGTGATCACCGAGACCGACTGCGGCACCGAGCAGGGCCTGACCCTGCACCCGGTCATCGAGGGCGGCGACATCATCGTCTCGCTGGCGCAGCGCGTGCTCGGCCGGGTGGTGGCCCAGGACGTCATCGACCCCAGCACCGACGAGGTGCTGATCGAGAAGGACACCCTGCTCGACGAGGTCTGGTGCGAGCGCCTCGACACCATGGGCGTCGACGAGATCGTGGTGCGCAGCGCCATCACCTGCGAGTCGACCCATGGGGTCTGCTCCTCCTGCTACGGCCGCGACCTGGCCCGCGGGCACCAGGTCAACATCGGCGAGGCGGTCGGCGTCATCGCCGCCCAGTCGATCGGTGAGCCGGGCACCCAGCTGACCATGCGGACCTTCCATATCGGCGGCGCCGCATCGCGCGCCTCCGCAGTGGACAGCGTCCAGGTCAAGCACGGCGGCCGGGTGCGGCTGCACAACATGAAGTTCGTCGAGCGCAACGACGGCAAGCTGGTGGTGGTGTCCCGCTCCAGTGCCCTGGCGGTGGCCGACGAGCACGGTCGCGAGCGCGAGTACTACAAGCTGCCCTACGGCGCCGAGCTGTCGATCAAGGATGGCGACGCGGTCGAGGCCGGCCAGATGGTCGCCAAGTGGGATCCGCACACCCACCCGATCATCGCCGAGCAGGAAGGCAAGGTGCAGTACGTCGACATGGTCGACGGCGTCACCATCCACCGCAGCGTGGACGAGATGACCGGCCTCTCCTCCATCGAGGTGATCGAATCCGCGGCGCGCCCGCAGGCCGGCCGCGACAGCCGCCCGATGATCCTGCTCACCGACGAGAGCGGCGAGCCGATCAGCGTGGCCGGCTCCAACACCCCGGTGCAGTACCTGCTGCCGGGCAAGGCGATCGTCTCGGTCGACAACGGCGCCCGGATCGGCATCGGCGAGATCGTTGCGCGTATCCCGGTGGAGGCGTCCGGCAACAAGGACATCACCGGCGGTCTGCCGCGGGTGGCCGACCTGTTCGAGGCGCGCAAGCCGAAGGAGCCGGCCATCCTCGCCGAGGTCAGCGGTACCATCAGCTTCGGCAAGGAAACCAAGGGCAAGCGCCGCCTGGCGATCACGCCCGACGACGGCAGCGATCCGTTCGAGATGCTGATCCCGAAGTGGCGCCAGATCGCCGTCTTCGAAGGCGAGACGGTGGAGAAGGGCGAGGTGATCTCCGACGGCCCGAGCAACCCGCACGACATCCTGCGGCTGCTGGGTGTGGCGGAGCTGGCCAAGTACATCACCGCCGAGATCCAGGAGGTCTACCGTCTGCAGGGCGTGGGCATCAACGACAAGCACATCGAGGTGATCGTGCGTCAGATGCTGCGCAAGGTGGAGATCACCGATGCCGGCGACTCCGAGTTCATCCCGGGTGACCAGGTCGAGCTGGTCAAGGTGCTCGAGGAGAATGCCCGCCTGGAGAAGGCCGAGAAGTTCCCGGCCAAGTACCAGCGTGTGCTGCTGGGCATCACCAAGGCCAGCCTGGCCACCGAGTCGTTCATCTCCGCGGCCTCCTTCCAGGAGACCACGCGGGTGCTGACCGAGGCGGCGGTGACCGGCAAGCGCGACTTCCTGCGTGGCCTCAAGGAGAACGTGGTGGTCGGTCGCCTGATCCCGGCGGGAACCGGGTTGGCTCACCACCAGGAGCGTCGCCGCAAGCGCGAGGACACCGAGCGCCTGCTCCACCCGTCGGCCTTCGACGTCGAGCAGGAACTGGGCGCCCAGCTCACCGCGCTCGATTCGGACGACGACGAGCTGTAGGCGGTGCGGGGCGTCAGGCGCGGGGAAGCCCAATCGCTTGACGCCCCACCCCGTTAGACCTTAGAATTCGCAGCCTTTAATAGTGGGGTGGGTGCGCCCGCGTCCGCTGAAAAGGCAAGGCAACCATTGGAGTCAGCTACACAACATGGCAACGATCAATCAGCTCGTGCGCAAGCCGCGCAAGCGCCCCGCCGCCAAGAGCGACGTGCCGGCGCTGCAGGCCTGCCCACAGAAGCGCGGTGTCTGCACCCGCGTCTACACCACCACCCCGAAGAAGCCGAACTCGGCCCTGCGTAAGGTCTGCCGCGTGCGCCTGACCAACGGTTTCGAGGTTTCGTCCTATATCGGCGGTGAAGGTCACAACCTGCAGGAACACTCCGTCGTGCTGATCCGCGGTGGTCGTGTCAAGGACTTGCCGGGTGTGCGTTACCACACCGTGCGCGGCGCCCTCGATACCTCCGGCGTGCAGAACCGCAAGCAGGGCCGTTCCAAGTACGGCACCAAGCGTCCGAAGTCCTGATCGGCCTCGGTACGTTAACGACATCCATTTCGGTCTGATAAGAGTAAGGCCGGACGTCGCCAGAGGCGGGAGTTCCGGGTTTGCCTGAAAGACCCTTCGATAGAGGGCTTGTCATGCCTAGAAGAAGAGTAGTAGCCAAGCGCGAGATCCTGCCGGATCCCAAGTTCGGAAGCGAGCGCCTGGCCAAGTTCATGAACCACCTGATGGTCAGCGGCAAGAAGTCCACAGCTGAGCGTATCGTCTACGGTGCGCTGGACACGGTTGCCGAGCGTAGCAAGGAAGAGCCGCTGGAGATCTTCGATCGCGCGCTGGAAGCCATCCAGCCGATGGTCGAGGTGAAGTCCCGCCGCGTCGGCGGCGCGACCTATCAGGTGCCGGTCGAGGTTCGTCCGTCACGTCGCCAGGCACTGGCCATGCGCTGGCTGGTGGACGCGGCGCGCAAGCGCGGTGAGAAGACCATGGTGCAGCGTCTCGCCGGCGAGATGCTCGATGCCGCCGAGGGCAAGGGTTCTGCGGTCAAGAAGCGTGAAGACGTGCATCGCATGGCAGAAGCCAACAAGGCGTTCTCGCACTACCGCTTCTAAGTGCAGCGCTTCTCAACGCATCGCCAATCAACGGGGAGTTCCACCGTGGCTCGCAAGACTCCACTCAACCGCTATCGCAACATCGGCATCGTCGCCCACGTCGATGCCGGCAAGACCACCACGACCGAGCGTGTCCTGTTCTACACCGGTCTCTCCCACAAGGTGGGCGAGGTCCATGACGGCGCCGCCACCATGGACTGGATGGAGCAGGAGCAGGAGCGTGGCATCACCATCACCTCCGCGGCGACCACCTGCTTCTGGCAGGGCATGAACAAGCAGTTCGACGAGCATCGCATCAACATCATCGACACCCCCGGGCACGTCGACTTCACCATCGAGGTCGAGCGTTCGCTGCGGGTGCTGGATGGTGCCGTGGTGGTGCTGTGCGGCTCCTCCGGCGTGCAGCCGCAGACCGAGACCGTATGGCGTCAGGCCAACAAGTACGAAGTGCCGCGCATGGTGTTCGTCAACAAGATGGACCGCACCGGCGCCGACTTCTTCATGGTCGTCGATCAGCTCAAGAAGCGCCTCAACGCCAATGCCGTGCCGATCCAGATCAACTGGGGCACCGAGGAGGAGTTCAAGGGCGTCATCGACCTGATCCAGATGAAGGCCATCCTGTGGGACGAGGAGAGCCTCGGCATGAACTACGAGCTGGTCGACATTCCGGCCGAGCTCCAGGAAACCGCCGAGGAGTACCGCGAGCAGATGGTCGAGGCCGCAGCCGAAGCCTCCGAAGAGCTGATGGACAAGTACCTCGAGGAGGGCGAGCTGTCCGTCGAGGAGATCAAGGCCGGCCTGCGCCGCCGCACCCTGGACAACGAGATCGTCCTGGTCACCTGCGGCTCGGCGTTCAAGAACAAGGGCGTGCAGGCGGTGCTCGATGGGGTCATCGAGTACATGCCGTCGCCCACCGAGGTCAAGGCCATCGAGGGTGAGCTGGACGACAAGGACGGCACCATCGAGACGCGTGAAGCGGACGACAACGCCCCCTTTGCCGCGCTGGCCTTCAAGATCGCCACCGATCCTTTCGTCGGCACCCTGACCTTCATCCGTGTCTACTCGGGTGTGCTCAACTCCGGCGACAGCGTGTTCAACTCGGTCAAGCAGAAGAAGGAGCGTGTCGGCCGTATCGTCCAGATGCACGCCAACTCGCGCGAAGAGATCAAGGAAGTGCGGGCGGGCGACATCGCCGCCTGTATCGGCCTCAAGGACGTCACCACCGGTGATACCCTGTGCGACATCGAGAACAAGATCATTCTCGAGCGCATGGAGTTCCCCGAGCCGGTGATCTCCGTGGCCGTGGAGCCCAAATCCAAGGCCGACCAGGAGAAGATGGGCGTGGCGCTGGGCAAGCTGGCCCAGGAGGACCCGTCGTTCCGCGTCAAGACCGACGAGGAGACCGGCCAGACCATCATCTCCGGCATGGGCGAGCTGCACCTCGACATCATCGTTGACCGCATGCGTCGCGAGTTCAAGGTCGAGGCCAATATCGGCAAACCGCAGGTCGCCTACCGCGAAACCATTCGCGGCAAGGTCGAGCAGGAAGGCAAGTTCGTGCGTCAGTCCGGCGGTCGTGGCCAGTACGGTCATGTCTGGCTGCGTATCGAGCCGCTCACCGAGGCGGACAAGGAAGGCGACGAAGAAATGCACTTCAAGTTCGCCTCCGAGATCGTCGGCGGTGTGGTACCCAAGGAGTACGTGGGTGCCGTCGAGAAAGGGGCCTATGAGCAGCTGCAGAACGGCGTCATCGCGGGCTACCCGATGATCGACGTCAAGGTCACGCTGTACGATGGTTCCTACCATGACGTGGACTCGAACGAGAACGCGTTCAAGGTCGCCTCTTCCATGGCTGTCAAGGAAGGGGCCCGCAAGGCCAAGGCCGTGCTGCTGGAGCCGGTGATGAGGGTCGAGGTCGTGACGCCCGAGGATTTCATGGGTGACGTCATGGGCGACCTGAACCGTCGCCGTGGTCTGGTGCAGGGCATGGATGACTCTTCCTCCGGCAAGGTCATCCGCGCAATGGTGCCGCTGGGCGAGATGTTCGGTTACGCGACCGATCTGCGCTCCCAGACCCAAGGGCGTGCGAGCTACACTATGGAGTTCGCGAGCTACGAAGAGGCGCCCTCCAGCATCGTTGAAGCCGTCATCAACCAGAAAGGCTAACCGCTAGCAAACGTAAAGAGGTTATCGAAGTGGCTAAGGAAAAATTCGAACGTTCCAAACCGCACGTCAACGTCGGCACCATCGGTCACGTCGACCACGGCAAGACCACTCTGACTGCGGCCCTGACTCGCGTTTCTGCTGAGGTCTTCGGCGGTGAATGGCGTCAGTTCGACTCCATCGACAACGCTCCGGAAGAGCGTGAGCGTGGTATCACCATCGCCACCTCCCACGTCGAGTACCAGTCCGAGAAGCGTCACTACGCCCACGTCGACTGCCCGGGGCACGCCGACTACGTCAAGAACATGATCACCGGCGCGGCGCAGATGGACGGCGCCATCCTGGTCTGTTCCGCTGCCGACGGCCCCATGCCGCAGACCCGCGAGCACATCCTGCTGTCGCGTCAGGTCGGCGTGCCGTTCATCGTCGTGTTCCTGAACAAGGCCGACATGGTCGACGACGAGGAGCTGCTCGAGCTGGTCGAGATGGAAGTGCGCGAGCTGCTCAACGAGTACGACTTCCCGGGCGACGACACCCCGATCATCACCGGCTCCGCGCTGATGGCGCTGAACGGTGAGGACGAGAACGGCATGGGCACCACCGCCGTGGCCAACCTGATCAAGGCGCTGGACGACTACATCCCGGAGCCGGAGCGTGCCATCGACCAGCCGTTCCTGATGCCGATCGAGGACGTGTTCTCCATCTCCGGTCGCGGCACCGTGGTCACCGGTCGTATCGAGCGCGGCATCGTCAAGGCTGGCGAAGAAGTCGAGATCGTCGGTATCAAGGACACCACCAAGACCACCGTCACCGGTGTCGAGATGTTCCGCAAGCTGCTCGACGAAGGTCGTGCGGGCGAGAACGTCGGCGCCCTGCTGCGCGGCACCAAGCGTGACGAGGTCGAGCGTGGTCAGGTGCTGGCCAAGCCGGGTACCATCACCCCGCACACCGTCTTCGAAGCCGAAGTCTACGTGCTGTCCAAGGAAGAGGGTGGTCGTCACACCCCGTTCTTCAAGGGCTACCGTCCGCAGTTCTACTTCCGTACCACCGACGTGACCGGTACCTGTGAACTGCCGGAGGGCGTCGAGATGGTCATGCCGGGCGACAACGTCAAGATGGTCGTCACCCTGATCGCCCCGATCGCCATGGACGAAGGCCTGCGTTTCGCCATCCGTGAAGGCGGTCGTACCGTCGGCGCCGGCGTCGTGGCCAAGATCGTCAAGTAAGCCTCGGGCTTTTGACCGATCGAAGGGGGCTCCGCGAGGAGCCCCCTTTCTGCGCACCTTGGCGGAGTGTTTGACTCTTGCCTTCGGCGTGCATATAATGCGCATCCTTTGTATGCGTGGGTAGGCGGCGGATGCCGTCCACATCCATTGGAGTTTAGGGCAAATGCAGAACCAGAAGATTCGCATTCGGTTGAAGGCATTCGACCATCGCCTGATCGACCAGTCAGCTGCGGAGATCGTCGATACCGCCAAGCGGACTGGCGCCCAGGTGCGCGGGCCGATCCCGCTGCCGACCAATCGTGAGCGCTACACCGTGCTGATCTCGCCGCACGTCAACAAGGACGCGCGCGACCAGTACGAGATCCGTACTCACAAGCGTGTGCTCGACATCGTCGAGCCGACCGAGAAGACCGTCGACGCGCTGATGAAGCTCGACCTCGCCGCCGGCGTGGACGTGCAGATCAAGCTCGACTAACCACACTAGACACCCGCGGCCCAGCGCTCTTCCGAATGCGTCGAGCAGCAGCCGCCACGCCGTGATGGCGTCATACAACGTGCTAGTGGAATGCTCTGGAAAGGGCAGCCATAGCGGGTGATAGCCCCGTACACTAAAGGAGACTGAGAATGACTATCGGTTTGGTCGGTAGAAAGGCCGGTATGACCCGCGTCTTTACCGAAGACGGTGCCTCCGTGCCCGTTACCGTGATCGAGGTTGAGCCGAATCGCGTCACCAGCGTCAAGACCGTCGAAAACGACGGCTACGCGGCGATTCAGGTCACAGCCGGCTCCCGCAAGGCCAAGCATCTCACCAAGGCGCAGGCAGGTCAGTACGCCAAGGCAGGTGTCGAGGCCGGTCGTTCGCTGATGGAGTTCCGTGTCGCCGAGGGCGACGAGGCTCCGGAGGTGGGCGGCGAACTCACCGTATCCCTCTTCGAAGCTGGTCAGAAGGTCGATGTGACCGGCACCTCCAAGGGCAAGGGCTTCCAGGGCGCCGTCAAGCGCTGGAACTTCCGTACCCAGGATGCCACTCACGGCAACTCCCTGTCGCATCGTGCGCCGGGTTCCATCGGTATGTGTCAGACCCCGGGACGCGTGTTCAAGGGCAAGAAGATGGCCGGTCAGATGGGCAATGTCCGCTGCACCGTGCAGAGCCTTGAAGTCGTGCGGGTCGATGCCGAGCGCAACCTGCTGCTGATCAAGGGCGCCGTGCCCGGTGCTACCGGCAGCGACGTCATCGTTCGCAGCGCCGTCAAAGCTGGCTGAAGGGGATAGAACCGATGAATCTGAATCTTGCTGCAGGCGCGGGTACTGTCGAAGTCGCCGACGCCACCTTTGGCAAAGAATTCAACGAGGCGCTGGTTCACCAGGTCGTCACCGCCTATCTGGCCGGTGCGCGCCAGGGCACCCGCGCCCAGAAGACCCGTTCCGACGTGCGTGGCGGCGGCAAGAAGCCGTGGCGCCAGAAGGGCACCGGTCGCGCTCGCGCCGGCACCATCCGCTCGCCGCTGTGGCGCAGCGGTGGCGTGACCTTCGCCGCGCGTCCGCAGGACCACTCGCAGAAAGTCAACCGCAAGATGTACCGCGCCGCGATGCGCTCCATCCTGTCCGAGCTGGTGCGTCAGGAGCGGCTGGTCGCCATCGACGAGTTCACCGTCGATGCGCCCAAGACCAAGCAGCTGGTCGCCAAGCTGGGTGAGCTGGGCCTGGAGAAGGCGCTGATCGTCACCGAAGAGGTCGACGAGAAGCTCTACCTGGCCGCCCGCAACATCCCCAACGTGGATGTGGTCGACGTGGCTGCCGCCGATCCGGTGAGCCTGATCGCCTTCGACAAGGTGCTGGTCACCGTCTCTGCTCTGCGTAAATTCGAGGAGAAGCTGGCATGAACCAGGAGCGCGTATTCAAGGTTCTGCTCGGTCCGCATGTGACCGAGAAGGCCGCTTTCGCCGCCGAGCGCAACCAGTATGTGTTCAAGGTGGCCAGCGACGCGACCAAGCCCGAAATCAAGCAGGCCGTGCAGGTGCTGTTTGGCAAGAAGGTCGATCGTGTCCAGGTGCTGAACATGAAGGGCAAGACCAAGCGTACCGCGCATGGTCTGGGCCGCCGCCAGGGCTACCGCAAGGCCTACGTGACCCTGGCTGCTGGTGAAACGCTCGAAGACTTCACTGGCGCCGAATAAGGGCAGGAGTACGGATCATGGCAATCGTCAAGACAAAACCCACATCCGCCGGTCGTCGCCACCTCGTCAAGGTCGTCAGCGAAGACCTGCACAAGGGCAAGCCCTACGCACCGCTGCTCGAGAAGCAGTCGCGTAGCGGCGGGCGCAACAACCACGGTCGCATCACCACCCGTCACGTGGGCGGTGGTCACCGTCAGCACTACCGGCTGATCGACTTCAAGCGCACCAAGGATGGCGTTCCCGCCGTCGTCGAGCGCCTCGAGTACGATCCCAACCGCAGCGCCCACATTGCGCTGCTGAAGTACCTGGACGGCGAGCGTCGCTACATCATCGCGCCCAAGGGCGTGAGTGCAGGCGACCGTCTCGAGTCCGGCGTGAACGCGGCGATCAAGAAGGGCAACACCCTTCCGCTGCGCAACATCCCGCTGGGTTCCACCGTTCACTGCATCGAGCTCAAGCCCGGCAAGGGCGCGCAGCTGGCTCGCAGTGCCGGTACCAGCGCCCAGCTGGTCGCCCGCGAGGGCAGCTATGCCACCCTGCGTCTGCGCTCCGGCGAGATGCGCAAGGTGCTGGCCGACTGCCGCGCGACCCTGGGGGAAGTGAGCAACTCCGAGCACAGCCTGCGTCAACTTGGCAAGGCCGGTGCGAAGCGCTGGAGAGGCGTGCGTCCGACCGTTCGCGGTGTGGCCATGAACCCGGTGGATCACCCGCACGGCGGCGGCGAAGGCCGCACCAGCGGTGGTCGTCATCCGGTGACGCCGTGGGGTGTGCCCACCAAGGGCCACAAGACCCGCAAGAACAAGCGCACCGACGCGCTGATCGTTCGTCGCCGCAAGGCCAAGTAACAGACATTAAGGGGTAACGGCTGTGCCACGTTCACTGAAGAAAGGTCCCTTCATTGACCTTCATCTGCTGAAGAAGGTTGAGGCTGCAGTGGAGAAGAACGACCGCAAACCGATCAAGACCTGGTCGCGTCGTTCCATGATCCTGCCGAACATGGTCGGGCTCACCATTGCAGTCCATAACGGTCGCCAACACGTCCCGGTGCACGTCTCCGAGGAAATGGTTGGCCACAAGCTGGGCGAATTCGCTGCCACCCGCACCTATCGCGGCCATGCGGCGGACAAGAAAGCCAAACGGTAAGCCAGAGAGGATTGAGAGATGGAAGTCACAGCTAAGCTGCGTGGCGCTCGTTTATCCGCCCAGAAGGCCCGTTTGGTGGCTGACCAGGTGCGCGGTAAACCGGTCGCCGAGGCGCTCGACCTGCTGACCTTCTCACCGAAGAAGGCTGCCAAGCTGGTCAAGAAGGTGCTGCAGTCCGCCATCGCGAATGCGGAAGAAAACAACGGCATGGATATCGACGAGCTGCGTGTCTCGACCATCTGCGTCGATGAGGGCATGACGCTCAAGCGCATCCGTCCGCGCGCCAAGGGCCGTGCGGATCGCATCCTGAAGCGCACCTGCCACATCACCGTCAAGGTAGCCGAGAAGTAGGAGTCGACCAGATGGGTCAGAAAGTCAATCCGACAGGTATTCGGCTGGGTATCGTCAAGGACCACTCCTCGGTGTGGTATGCCGAGCGCGGTGCTTATGCCGACAAGCTGAACAACGATCTCGAAGTGCGTCGCTTCCTCGAGGAGCGTCTCAAGAACGCCTCGGTGAGCAAGATCACTATCGAGCGCCCGGCGAACAACGCCCGCATCACCATTCACACTGCCCGTCCGGGCATCGTGATCGGCAAGAAGGGCGAGGACGTCGACAAGCTGCGCCGCGACGTCACCGCGATGATGGGCGTGCCCGTGCACGTCAACATCGAGGAAGTGCGCAAGCCGGAGCTCGACGCCAAGCTCGTTGCTCAGAACATCGCCGGCCAGCTCGAGCGCCGCGTCATGTTCCGTCGCGCCATGAAGCGCGCGGTGCAGAACGCCATGCGTCTGGGCGCCGGCGGGATCAAGGTGCAGCTCTCCGGTCGCCTCGGCGGCGCGGAAATTGCCCGCACCGAATGGTACCGGGAAGGTCGCGTGCCGCTGCACACCCTGCGTGCGGACATCGACTACGCCACCTACGAGGCCAAGACCACCTACGGCATCATCGGTGTCAAGGTGTGGGTCTTCAAGGGTGAAATCCTCGGGGGCATCGAAGAGGTCCGCGCCAAGGCCAAGCAACAGCCGCAGGCCGCGCCCTCCAAGAAGAAAGGTTCCAGGTAAGGGGAGAGCGAGTCGATGTTACAGCCCAAGCGCATGAAATTCCGCAAGATGCAGAAAGGTCGCAACCGTGGCCTGGCGCATCGCGGAAGCAAGATCAGCTTCGGGGAATACGGCCTGAAGGCAACCGGTCGCGGCCGCATCACGGCACGCCAGATCGAGGCCGGCCGTCGTGCGATCACCCGTCACGTCAAGCGTGGCGGCAAGATCTGGATCCGCGTCTTCCCCGACAAGCCGATTTCCAAGAAGCCTCTCGAAGTCCGTATGGGTAAGGGCAAGGGCTCCGTCGAGTACTGGGTCGCACAGATCCAGCCGGGTCGGGTCCTGTATGAAATCGAAGGCGTGTCCGAAGAGCTGGCCCGTGAGGCCTTCTCCCTGGCCGCCCAGAAGATGCCCGTGTCCACCACCTTTGTGAAACGGACGGTGATGTGATGAAAGCCCAGGAAATTCGTGAAAAGTCAGTCGAGCAGCTCCAGGAGCAGCTCTTCGAACTCCTCCGCGAGCAGTTCAACCTGCGCATGCAGAAGGCCACCGGCCAGCTCAGCCAGACTCATCTGCTCAAGCAGGTTCGTCGGGACATCGCCCGGGTGAAGACTGTGCTCAACGAGAAGGCAGGTGACTGAGATGGCCGAAGAAAAGAAAGCCCGTACGCTCACCGGCAAGGTGGTGAGCGACAAGATGGACAAGTCCATCGTCGTCATGATCGAGCGCCGCGAGCGGCATCCGATCTACGGCAAGTACGTCAAGCGCTCTACCAAGCTGCACGCCCACGACGAGACGAACCAGGCCAAGGCCGGTGACACGGTATCCATTCAGGAGTGCCGTCCGCTGTCCAAGAAGAAGGCCTGGACGCTGGTCGAGGTGATCGAGCAGGCCAGGGGCTGAGCTCGGCGAGAGCAGTCAGATTAGGTTTGGAGAAAACCGATGATTCAGACTCAGACAATGCTGGATGTCGCCGACAACAGCGGAGCGCGCCGGGTGCAGTGCATCAAGGTGCTTGGCGGCTCGCACCGTCGCTACGCGCGTGTCGGTGACATCATCAAGGTCACGGTGAAGGAAGCCATTCCGCGTGGCAAGGTCAAGAAAGGCCAGGTCCTCAAGGCGGTAGTGGTTCGCACCCGCAGCGGTGTCCGTCGTTCCGACGGTTCGCTGATCCGCTTCGATGGAAATGCGGCGGTTCTGTTGAACAACACCAACGAACAGCCGATCGGTACCCGTATCTTCGGACCGGTGACCCGTGAGCTTCGTACCGAGAAGTTCATGAAGATCATTTCCCTGGCGCCCGAAGTGCTGTAAGGAGCGAGGCGGATATGCAAAAGATCAAACGTGACGATGAAGTGATCGTCATCGCCGGCAAGGACAAGGGCAAGCGCGGCACCGTGAAGCGCGTCCTCAAGGACGAACGCTTCGTCGTGTCCGGTGTGAACATGATCAAGCGTCACACCAAGCCCAACCCCATGGCGGGCAATCAGGGCGGTATCGTCGAGCGCGAGGCTCCGATTCACGCGTCCAACGTGGCGATCTTCAACTCGGAGACCGGTAAGGCGGATCGCGTCGGCTTCCAGGTTAAGGAAGACGGTACCAAGGTACGTATCTACAAGTCGACGCAGACGCAGATCGACGCCTAACGCGAGTCGGGTAGCAAAATGGCGAACTTGAAAGAACGTTATCAGAACGAGGTGGTGGCTCAGCTCAAAGAGCAGTTCAGCTACGCCAACGTGATGCAGGTGCCGCGGATCACCAAGGTGACCCTCAACATGGGTATTGGTGACGCGACCAGCGACAAGAAGCTGATCGAGAATGCCATCGGCGACCTGGAGAAACTCTCCGGTCAGAAGCCGTTGGTGACCAAGGCGCGCAAGTCCATCGCGGGCTTCAAGGTGCGCGAAGGTTGGCCGATCGGCATCAAGGTGACCCTGCGCGCCGAGCGCATGTGGGAATTCCTCGATCGTCTGGTCAATATCGCGATTCCCCGTGTACGTGACTTCCGTGGTCTCAACCCGAAGTCCTTCGACGGTCGCGGCAACTACTCCATGGGTGTGCGTGAGCAGATCATCTTCCCCGAGATCGAATATGATAAGATCGATCGGATTCGTGGGCTGGATGTCACCATCACCACTACTGCCAACACCGACGAGGAAGGTCGTGCGCTGCTGAGCGCGCTGAACTTCCCGTTCAAGAAATAAGGGTGGGATCATGGCAAAGAAGAGCATGATTGAGCGTGAGCTCAAGCGCACCAAGCTGGTCGAGAAGTACGCGGCCCGCCGCGCCGAGCTCAAGGCGATCATCCAGAACGTGAACAGTTCCGACGAAGAGCGCTTCGAGGCGACGCTGAAGCTGCAGCAGTTGCCGCGCGACTCCAGCCCGGTGCGTCAGCGTAACCGCTGCCGGATCACCGGCCGTCCGCACGGCTACTACAACAAGTTCGGCCTCGGCCGTAACAAGCTGCGTGAAGCCGCTATGCGTGGCGAGGTCCCTGGGCTGAAGAAGTCCAGCTGGTAAGCCGCCACGGAAACATCAGGAGCGCAATGTAAATGAGCATGCAAGACACTCTGGCGGATATGTTCACCCGTATCCGCAATGCGCAGATGGCCACCAAGGAGACGGTCACCATGCCGTCCTCCAGGCTCAAGGTCGAGGTGGCCCGCGTATTGAAGGAAGAGGGCTATATCACCGACTTCGCGGTCGCTGAAGGCACCAAGCCCGAGCTGAGCGTGACCCTCAAGTACTTCGAGGGCAAGCCGGTCATCGAGCACCTGCAGCGGGTATCCAAGCCGTCCCTGCGCCAGTACAAGGGCAAGGATGCACTGCCCAAGGTGGCGGACGGCATGGGTGTGGCGATCGTCACCACCTCCAAGGGCGTGATGACCGACCGTGCCGCTCGCCAGGCGGGCGTCGGTGGCGAAGTCATCTGCACCGTATTCTAGGAGTCTGGAATGTCCCGCGTAGCCAAATATCCGGTTAAAGTGCCCGCCGGCGTCGACGTCAAGCTCGACGGCGACCAGCTGACCGTCAAGGGCGGCCAGGGCACGCTGTCCATGACCGTTCACCCGGACGTGGCCATCGCCCAGGAAGAGGGTCAGCTGACCTTCAACCCGAGCGAGAGCGCCAAGTCCTGGGCCATGGTCGGCACCACTCGTGCTCTGGTCCAGAACCTGGTCACCGGCGTCTCCGAGGGCTTCACCAAGACCCTCGAAATCGTTGGCGTCGGCTATCGTGCCCAGGCAAGTGGCCAGACGCTGAATCTGTCACTGGGCTTCTCCCACCCGGTCGAGTATTCCCTGCCTGAGGGTGTCTCCGCGGAAACGCCGAAGAACACCGTCATCGTGCTGAAGAGCGCGGACAAGCAGAAGCTGGGCCAGGTCGCCGCCGAGGTTCGTGCCTTCCGTCCGCCCGAGCCCTACAAGGGCAAGGGTGTGCGGTACGCCGACGAGCAGGTGCGTCGTAAAGAAGCCAAGAAGAAGTAAGGCAGGGTTATGAACGCGAAGAAAGAATCTCGTCTCCGTCGTGCCCGCCGCGCTCGCGCCAAGATGCGCGAGCTGGGCGTGTATCGCCTGTGCGTCAACCGTACCCCGCGTCACATCTATGCGCAGATCATCTCGCCGGATGGTGGCAAGGTGCTGGCCAGCGCTTCGACGCTGGACAAGGACCTGCGCGAGGGGGCGACCGGCAACTCCGACGCCGCCGCCAAGGTCGGCGCGCTGATTGCCGAACGCGCCAAGCAGGCTGGCATCACCCAGGTAGCCTTCGATCGTGCCGGTTACAAGTACCACGGTCGCGTGAAGGCCCTGGCCGACGCCGCACGTGAAGGCGGCCTGGAATTCTAAAGGGTTTTACGATGGCGAAGAACGAACAGAACACCGGCGACCTGCAGGAAAAGCTCGTGCAGGTCAACCGCGTCGCCAAGGTGGTCAAGGGTGGCCGAATCTTCGGTTTCACCGCCCTGACCGTCGTGGGCGACGGCAATGGTCGTGTCGGCTTCGGTCGCGGCAAGGCACGTGAAGTGCCGGTTGCGATCCAGAAGGCCATGGACCAGGCGCGCCGCAACATGGTCAAGGTGAGCCTCAAGGGCCACACCCTGCAGTACCCGGTCAAGGCCCGTCACGGTGCCTCCAAGGTGTACATGCAGCCGGCTTCCGAAGGTACCGGGATCATTGCCGGCGGCGCCATGCGCTCCGTGCTCGAACTGGCTGGCGTCCACGACGTCCTGGCCAAGTGCTACGGCTCCACCAATCCGGTCAACGTGGTGCGCGCGACCGTCAAGGGTCTCGCCTCCATGCAGTCGCCGGACGACATCGCCGCCAAGCGCGGTCTGTCTGTCGAAGCGATCACGGGGTAAATACCATGGCAGCCACACTCAAGGTTACCCAGATCCGTAGCACCATCGGCACGCTGCCCAAGCACAAGGCCACCATGAAGGGCCTGGGGCTGCGCCGCATCGGTCATACGGTCGAACTGGAAGACACCCCTGCCGTGCGCGGCATGATCCACAAGGTCAACTACCTTGTGCGGGTAGAGGGAGAGTAATCCATGAAACTCAACAGCCTGAGCCCGGCACCGGGCTCCAAGCATGGCGAGAAGCGCGTCGGCCGTGGCATCGGCTCCGGTCTGGGCAAGACCGGCGGCCGTGGCCACAAGGGTCAGAAGTCGCGCAGCGGCGGCAGCGTGAAGCCCGGCTTCGAGGGCGGCCAGATGCCGCTGCAGCGGCGTCTGCCCAAGTTCGGCTTCACCTCCATGAAGTCGCTGGTCTCCGAAGAGGTGCGCCTGAGCGAGCTGGCCAAGGTCGAGGGCGACGAAGTCACCCTGGAAACCCTGAAGCAGGCCAACGTGCTGAAGGATGCCACCCAGTTCGCGAAGATCATCCTTTCCGGCGACGTCAACAAGGCGGTCACCGTTCGCGGTCTCAAGGTCACCAAGGGTGCCCGGGCCGCGATCGAGGCCGCCGGTGGCAAGGTAGAGGACTAAATGGCCAAGTCAGGAAACATGCCGGCGATGGGCAGCGGTCTGAGTGAACTGTGGGCGCGTCTGCGCTTCGTGCTCCTCGCCATCGTGGTGTACCGTATCGGTGCCCATATTCCCGTACCCGGTATCAATCCTGACCAGCTTGCTGCCTTGTTCAGGGAGCAGCAGGGCACCATCCTGGGACTGTTCAACATGTTCTCGGGTGGTGCGCTGGAACGCATGAGCATCTTCGCCCTGGGCATCATGCCCTACATCTCGGCGTCGATCATCATGCAGCTGCTGACCGCGGTCTCGCCCCACCTCGAGCAGTTGAAGAAGGAGGGCGAGGCCGGCCGCCGCAAGATCAGCCAGTACACCCGCTACGGCACGGTGGTGCTGGCCCTGGTGCAGGCTACCGGCATGTCGGTGGGCCTGGCCGGCCAGGGTATCGCCTATACCGCTGACTTCAGCTTCTACTTCACTGCCATCGTGACCTTCGTGTCGGGGGCGGTGTTCCTGATGTGGCTGGGTGAGCAGATCACCGAGAAGGGTATCGGCAACGGTATCTCGCTGCTGATTTTCGCCGGTATCGTCGCCGGCCTGCCGGGTGCGGTGGGGCAGGCGTTCGAGCTGGCCCGCAACGAGGGCGCGTGGAACGTGCTGCCGCTGCTGGCCCTCTCCGTGCTGGGCGTGGCGACCGTGGCCTTCGTGGTGTTCATCGAGCGCGGCCAGCGTCGCATCACGGTGAACTATCCGCGGCGCCAGGTCGGTAACAAGATGTATGCCGGGCAGAGCAGCTATCTGCCGCTGAAGGTGAACATGGCGGGGGTCATCCCGCCGATCTTCGCCTCCAGCATCCTGCTGTTCCCCGCCTCCATCGGCCAGTGGGTCGGGGCCGGCGACGGCATGGAGTGGCTGCAGCGTGCATCCCAGGCCCTCGGCCCGGGGCAGCCGCTGTACATCTTGCTTTTCGCGGCGGCGGTGGTATTCTTCTGCTTCTTTTACACAGCGCTGGTCTTCAACCCCAAGGATGTCGCTGACAACCTCAAGAAGTCAGGGGCCTTCCTCCCGGGTATTCGTCCTGGCGAGCAGACCGCTCGCTATGTCGACAAGGTCATGACCCGTCTGACCCTGTTCGGTGCCCTGTACATCACTGCGGTTTCCCTGATGCCCCAGTTCCTGATCGTGGCCTGGAACGTGCCGTTCTTCTTCGGCGGTACCTCGCTGCTGATCGTGGTTGTGGTCATCATGGACTTCATGGCCCAGGTGCAGTCGCACCTCATGTCGCACCAGTACGAGTCGGTGATGAAGAAGTCCAACCTGAAAGGCTATGGCAGCGGCGGCATCATGCGCTGAGCTGCGCTGCCGGTGAGCTGGCGCGCCGCGTGCCGATTTTGGAGAAGGAACGATGAAAGTTCGAGCTTCCGTCAAGAAGATGTGCCGCAACTGCAAGATCATTCGGCGCAATGGCGCGGTCCGCGTCATCTGCATCGAGCCGCGGCACAAGCAGCGCCAGGGTTGATCCTGGCGGCTGAAGAAAGCGGTGCCGGCATACCCCTTGCCCGAAGGTGGGTAAAGGGGTATGCTGTTGCGCCTTTTGTAGCAACTAATCGAGCAAGCCGCTCAAATTTCGGAGAAAGCTGATGGCCCGTATTGCAGGCGTCAATATCCCGGACAACAAGCATGCGGCGATCTCGCTGACCTATATCTTCGGGATTGGCCGTACGCGTGCGCAGGAAATCTGTGCCGCGACCGGCATCGCGCCGACCACCAAGATCCAGGAGCTCTCCTCTGAGGAGGTCGATGCCCTGCGTGCCGAGGTTGGCAAGTACACCGTGGAAGGCGACCTTCGTCGTGATGTGACGCTGAACATCAAGCGTCTCATGGACCTGGGTTGCTATCGTGGTCTGCGTCATCGTCGTAGTCTTCCGCTGCGTGGTCAGCGGACCAAGACTAACGCACGTACCCGCAAGGGTCCGCGTAAGCCGATCCGCAAGTAACACGCACGTTCTGGCGTAAAGACAGGAATAGACATCAACATGGCTAACCCGCGTAGCAACCGTAAAAAGGTTAAAAAGCAGGTAGTGGACGCCGTCGCGCACATCCACGCCTCTTTTAACAACACGATCGTGACGATCACAGACCGCCAGGGCAACGCTCTCTCCTGGGCAACTGCCGGTGGTTCGGGTTTTCGTGGTTCTCGCAAGAGCACCCCGTTCGCTGCTCAAGTGGCAAGCGAACGTGCAGCGACCGCTGCAGCCGAGTATGGTGTGAAAAACGTCGACGTGCTGGTCAAGGGCCCCGGTCCTGGCCGTGAATCCGCCGTGCGCGCGCTGAGCGCCGCCGGCTTCCGCGTGCAGAGCATCACTGACGCGACGCCCATTCCCCACAATGGCTGCCGTCCGCCGAAGAAACGCCGCGTTTAAGGAGACAGATTCATGGCTCGTTATATTGGACCGAAGTGCAAACTGTCTCGTCGTGAGGGCACCGACCTCTTCCTCAAGAGCGGTGTGACTCCCTTCGAGAAGAAGTGCAAATCCGAGCAGATCCCGGGTGTGCACGGCCAGCGCCGTCAGCGTCTTTCCGACTACGGCTTGCAGCTTCGCGAGAAGCAGAAAGTGCGTCGTATCTACGGCGTGCTCGAGAAGCAGTTCCGCAGCTACTACAAGGAGGCCGCCCGTCGCTCCGGCGCCACCGGCGAAGTCCTGCTGCAGCTGCTCGAATCCCGACTGGACAACGTCGTCTACCGCATGGGCTTCGGTTCCACCCGTTCCGAGGCGCGCCAGCTGGTGAGCCACAAGGCGATCGCGGTCAACGGCCGCACCGTCAATGTGGCTTCCTATCAGGTCAAGCCCGGCGACGTGGTTTCCGTTCGCGAGAAGGCGAAGAACCAGGCGCGCATCCAGAGTGCACTTTCCATCGCTGCCAACCGTGGCGACGTCGCCTGGATCGAGGTGGACGCGAAGAAGATGGAAGGCACCTTCAAGGCTATCCCGGAACGCGGCGACCTGTCGGCCGACATCAACGAAAACCTGATCGTCGAGCTGTACTCGAAGTAAGCGTCGCTGATCGCGTCGTGCCGGCCCAACCGGGCCGGCAACGAGTACCGAGTAACCGTTAGGCAGCCTCAAAGGTGTAGTTATGCAGCGTTCAGTGACAGAGTTTCTCCGTCCGCGCGATATCAAGGTCGAAGAGATCAGCGCGCATCACGCGAAGATCGTGCTCGAGCCGTTCGAGCGTGGCTTTGGCCATACCCTGGGCAATGCGCTGCGTCGCATTCTGCTCTCGTCCATGCCTGGCTGTGCCGTGGTGGAAGTCGAGATCACGGGTGTCGAGCATGAGTACAGCGCAATCGAGGGTGTTCAGGAAGACGTCATCGAGATTCTCCTGAACCTCAAGGACGTGGCCATCCGCATGCACAGTCGCGACGAGGCGATGCTCTCGCTGAACAAGCAGGGCCCGGCCGTGGTGACCGCGGGCGACATCGTCCTCGATCATGATGTCGAGATCGTCAACCCGGATCACATCATTGCCCACGTCAACGAGGGTGCCGAGCTCAAGATGCAGCTCAAGGTCGCTCGTGGACGTGGCTATGAGCCGGCGGACGCCCGTGTCGGCGCCGACGACGAGTCGCGTGCCATCGGTCGCCTGCAGCTGGATGCCACCTTCAGCCCCGTGCGCCGCGTTTCGTATGCCGTCGATGCCGCGCGTGTCGAGCAGCGTACCGACCTCGACAAGCTGATCATCGACCTGGAGACCGACGGCACCCTGGATCCCGAGGAGGCGATCCGTCGCAGCGCGACCATCCTGCAGGAGCAGCTGGCCGCGTTCGTCGACCTGGAAGCCGACAAGGAGCAGGAGGTCGTGGAGGAGGAGGATCACGTCGATCCGATCCTGCTGCGTCCCGTAGACGATCTCGAGTTGACCGTCCGCAGTGCCAACTGCCTGAAGGCCGAGAACATCTACTACATCGGCGATCTGATTCAGCGTACCGAAGTCGAGCTGCTGAAGACGCCGAACCTCGGCAAGAAGTCTTTGAACGAAATCAAGGACGTGTTGGCTGCTCGCGGCCTTTCCCTCGGCATGCGGCTGGAGAACTGGCCGCCGGCGAGCCTGAAGGACGACAAGGCCTCCGCGTGAGCGTCGACTCGAGTCCCAGTTTGGTAAGGAATTGCAACCATGCGTCATCGTAAGAGTGGTCGTCACCTGAATCGTACCAGCTCGCACCGCCAGGCCATGTTCAAGAACATGAGCGTGTCGCTGATCGAGCACGAAGTGATCAAGACAACCCTGCCCAAGGCCAAAGAGCTGCGTCGCGTCATCGAGCCGCTGATCACCCTGGCCAAGCAGGACAGCGTCGCCAATCGTCGTCTGGCCTTCAGCCGTACCCGTTCCAAGGAAGCGGTCGGCAAGCTCTTCAACGAGCTGGGTCCGCGTTACGCCGAGCGTCCGGGTGGCTACGTCCGGATCCTCAAGTGCGGCTTCCGCACCGGCGACAACGCCCCCATGGCCTTCGTCGAACTCGTCGACCGCCCGGTCGTCGAGGAGGCCGAGGAAGCCGCCACCGAGGAGTGATCCCCGGCAGCGGGCCCGGCCCGGCAGTGCTGTAGCAAGACGAAAAACCCGGCTTCTCGAAGCCGGGTTTTTTTGGCTGGCCTGTCAGCTGCGGCTTGCCCGAGGCCCCGCCCCGGCGCCGCTGACAACCAAATGGCTATTTGGTCCTATAGTTATTTGGAGGTTGCCGGCTCGGCCTTCTGGCTCTTGGCCCGCTCCAGCAGCGGTCGGAGGAAGCGTCCGGTGTGAGAAACCTCCATCTCGGCAACCCGCTCGGGCGTGCCCTCGGCGATGATGCGTCCACCGCCGGAGCCGCCCTCGGGGCCGAGGTCGACGATCCAGTCGGCGGTCTTGATCACGTCGAGGTTGTGCTCGATCACCACGATGGTGTTGCCGTGGTCGCGCAGGCGATGCAGCACGACGAGCAGTTGGCGGATGTCCTCGAAGTGCAGCCCGGTGGTGGGCTCGTCGAGTATGTAGAGCGTCTTGCCGGTGTCGCGCTTGGCCAGTTCGCGGGCCAGCTTGACGCGCTGGGCCTCGCCACCGGAGAGGGTGGTGGCGCTCTGGCCGAGGCGGATGTAGGAGAGTCCGACGTCGAGCAGCGTCTGCAGGCGGCGGGCGATGGCCGGCACCGGGCTGAAGAACTCAAGCGCCTCTTCGACAGTCATCTCGAGCACTTCGTCGATGCTCTTGCCCTTGTACTGGATCTCCAGCGTCTCGCGGTTGTAGCGCTTGCCCTTGCACACGTCGCAGGGCACGTAGATGTCGGGCAGGAAGTGCATCTCGACCTTGATCATCCCCTCGCCCTGGCACGCCTCGCAGCGTCCGCCCTTGACGTTGAAGCTAAAGCGCCCCGGCTTGTAGCCCCGCGAGCGGGCCTCCTGGGTGCCGGCGAAGAGCTCGCGGATCGGCGTGAAGATGCCGGTGTAGGTGGCCGGGTTTGAGCGCGGCGTACGACCTATGGGGCTCTGGTCGATATCGATCACCTTGTCGAGCTGGTCGAGCCCCTCGATGGTGTCGTAGGGCGCCGGGGTCAGGGTGGTGGCGTGATTCAGCTCGCGGGCGGCGATCGGCATCAGCGTCGAGTTGATCAGCGTCGACTTGCCCGAGCCGGAGACGCCGGTGACGCAGATGAACAGCCCCAGCGGCAGCGTCAGGCTGACGTCGTGCAGGTTGTTGCCGCGTGCGCCGGTAAGCACGAGCCGCTTCTCGGGGTTGCCCGGGATGCGCCACCTGGGCACCTCGATGCGGCGCCTGCCGGAGAGGTACTGCCCGGTCAGCGAATCGTGATTGGCCATGACGTGCTCCGGCGTGCCCTGGGCGACGATGCGGCCGCCGTGGACGCCGGCACCGGGACCGATGTCGAGCACGTGGTCGGCGGCGCGGATGGCGTCCTCGTCGTGTTCCACCACGATCACGGTGTTGCCCAGGTCGCGAAGGTGGATCAGCGTCTTCAGCAGGCGGTCGTTGTCACGCTGATGCAGGCCGATGGAGGGTTCGTCGAGGATGTACATCACCCCCACCAGCCCGGCACCGATCTGGCTCGCCAGGCGGATGCGCTGGGCTTCGCCGCCGGAGAGCGTCTCGGCGCTGCGCTCGAGGTTGAGATAGTCGAGACCGACGTTGACCAGGAACTCCAGGCGCGCGTGGATCTCGTTGATCACCTTCTGGGCGATCTCGCCCTTGCGCCCGGGCAGGGTCAGGCGCTGGAAATAGTCCCACGCCTCGCCGATCGGCAGCTGCACGAGCTGCGGCAGCGTATGCTCGTCGACGAAGACGTGGCGGGCCTCCTTGCGCAGGCGGGTGCCGTGGCAGGAGGGGCAGGCGCGGTCGGCGATGTAGCGCGCCAGCTCCTCGCGCACCATGCTCGACTCGGTCTCGCGGTAGCGCCGCTGGAGATTGGGCAGTACCCCCTCGAAGGGGTGCTCGCGGGTCACCCGGCGGCCGCGGTCGTTGACGTAGCTGAAGGCGATCTCGTCGTCGCCGCTGCCGTAGAGAATGATCTCCTTCTCGTGGCGGGCGAGCTCCTGCCACGGCGTCTCCAGCGTGAAGCGGTAGTGCTCGGCCACCGCCTGCAGCTGGCTGAAATAATAGACGCTGCGTCGGTCCCAGCCCTTGATCACCCCCTCGGCCAGCGACAGCTCCGGGTGGCTGATCAGCTTGTCGGGATCGAAGACCTGCTGGACGCCGAGGCCGTCGCAGGTGGGGCAGGCACCGGCGGGGTTGTTGAACGAGAACATCCGCGGCTCGAGCTCGGCGATGGCGTAGCCGCACACCGGGCAGGCGAAGCGCGCGGAGAAGGTGATGTCCTCGGCCTCGCCGTCCATGAAGTGGACCACGGCGATGCCGTCGGCCAGGTTGAGGGCGGTCTCGAACGACTCCGCCAGGCGCTGGGCCAGCCCGTCACGTACCTTGATGCGATCCACCACCACGCTGATGTCGTGCTTCTTGTTCTTGTCCAGCGGGGCGATGTCGTCGAGCTCCAGCGCCTGGCCGTTGACCATCACGCGCACGAAGCCCTGGGCGCGCAGCTCGGCGAGCAGCTGCAGGTGCTCGCCCTTGCGCCCCTTGACCACCGGGGCCAGCAGCATCAACTTGCTGCCCTCGGGCAGGGCGAGCACCTGGTCGACCATCTGCGAGATGGTGCTGGCCTCGAGGTCTTCGCCGTGCTCGGGACAGCGCGGCGTGCCGGCGCGGGCGAACAGCAGGCGCAGGTAGTCGTAGATCTCGGTGATGGTGCCGACCGTGGAGCGCGGGTTGTGGGAGGTGGACTTCTGTTCGATGGAGATGGCCGGCGAGAGCCCCTCGATGTGGTCGACGTCGGGCTTCTCCATCATCGACAGGAACTGGCGGGCGTAGGTGGAGAGCGACTCCACGTAGCGCCGCTGGCCCTCGGCGTAGAGGGTGTCGAAGGCCAGCGACGACTTGCCCGAGCCGGAAAGCCCGGTCACCACGATCAGGCTGTCGCGGGGCAGTTCGACGTCGATCTGCTTGAGGTTGTGGGTGCGGGCACCCCTGACCACGATCCTGTCCATTCACACCTCATGGCGCTCGGCAAAACCTCGATTATACGCGCGCGGCCGACGACGCGCCAAAGCGCCGCCGGCGCGAACGTTTCCTGCGCGGGCGGGAATCGTTAGAATGGTCGGCTCATCGAGAGGGCCGCGGCCCGCCTACCCATGGAAGCGTGTCATTCCCTATGCGCAAGGTCTCTGGACTGCTGCTAGCCTCCGAACGGCGAGCCATCACCGGCCTGGCCGGCCTCTATGCCACGCGCATGCTGGGGCTGTTCATGGTGCTGCCGGTGCTGGCGCTGTATGCCGACGAGCTGGATGGCGCCACGCCGCTGCTGGTGGGCCTGGCATTGGGCGTCTACGGCCTGACCCAGGCGGTGCTGCAGATCCCCTTCGGCCTGCTCTCCGATCGCCTCGGGCGCAAGCCGGTGATCGCCGGCGGCCTGCTGCTGTTCCTGCTCGGCAGCGTGGTGGCGGCGTCCGCCGACAGCATCGGCGGCGTGATCCTGGGGCGCTGCCTGCAGGGCAGCGGTGCCGTGGCCGCGGCGATCATGGCGCTGCTTGCCGACCAGACCCGCGAGCAGGTGCGTACCGCCGCCATGGCCACCATCGGCCTCTCCATCGGCGTGGCGTTCGCCGTGGCCATGGTGGTCGGCCCCTGGCTGGCGTCGGCGTTCGGCCTCGCCTCGGTCTTCTGGTTCACCGCCCTGCTCGCCGGACTGGGGCTGCTGGTGCTGTGGAAGCTGGTGCCGCCCGCCCCGCGGCGGTTGCGCCATCGCGATGTCGGCATCGATCGCCGGCAGCTGGCGGCGACCCTCACCCGTGCCGACCTGTGGCGGCTTGATCTGTCGATCTTCGCCCTGCACCTGGTGCTGATGGCGATCTTCGTCGCCGTGCCGTTCCGCCTGGTCGAGGCGGGCATCGCGGCGGAACGCCATGGCCTGGCCTACCTCGCCATCATGGCGCTGGCCTTCGTCGGCATGGTGCCGCTGGTGGTGATCGCCGAGAAGCGCCAGCGCATGAAGGGCATGAGCCTCACCGCCATCGCGGCCATCGCCGTCAGCCTGGCCGGCCTGGCCGGATTCGGCGGCGGCTGGGGGCTGTTCGCCTGGCTGCTGCTGTTCTTCGTCGCCTTCAACCTGCTCGAGGCGATGCTGCCCTCGATGCTCAGCAAGCTGGCGCCGGCGGGGGCCAAGGGTACGGCGATGGGCGTCTATTCGACCAGCCAGTTCCTCGGCGCCTTCCTCGGCGGCATGCTGGGGGGCTTCCTGGCGCAGCACTGGGGACTGTCCGCGGTCTTCATCGGCAGCGCCGCGCTGGCCGGGCTCTGGTGGCTGCTGATGCTGAGGATGCCGGCCCCACCGCACCTGTCGAGCGAAGTGGTGGCCCTGGACGACGACCAGCACGAGGACACGCTAGACACGTTGATGGCGAGTTTCGCCGAGGTGGCCGGTGTCGAAGACGTACTGGTCGTGCCGGAGGAGCGAGTCGCGTATCTTAAGGTGGACCGGCGGCGCCTCGACGAGGATGCGCTGGCGCGCCTGATCCGCTCGAACCGCCACGGCGGCGGTTAACCTGCTCGGCAGGTGCCGGCCAGCCTGGCCGGCTCATTACAATGCACCTATTCATTACAGAGGGAGTCCAGCATGGCCCGTGGCGTCAACAAGGTCATTCTCATCGGCAACCTGGGGCAGGATCCCGAGGTTCGCTTCATGCCGTCCGGCAGCCCGGTCGCCAACCTGCGCGTCGCGACCACCGACACCTGGACCGACAAGCAGAGCGGTCAGCGTCAGGAGCGGACCGAGTGGCACTCGGTGGTGCTGTTCAACCGCCTGGCCGAGATCGCCCAGCAGTACCTGAAGAAGGGCTCGCGAGTCTACTTGGAGGGGCGCCTGCAGACGCGCAAGTGGCAGGGCCAGGACGGCCAGGATCGCTACACCACCGAGATCGTCTGCAACGACATGCAGATGCTCGATTCCCGCAGCGGCGACTTCGGCGGCCAGCCCGCTGCGAGCATGCCCCAGCAGCAGGGCGGTTATGGCGCCCAGCCGCAGGGCGGCTACGGCAACGCCCCCCAGCAGCAGGGCGGCTACGCGAGCGGCCAGCCCCAGCAGCAGCGTCCGGCGCCGGGTAGCCAGCCCCAGCAGGGCGGTCAGCCCCAGCAGGGTGGCCAGAAGCAGAACGGCTACGGCGCCCCCGACCCCGGCAGCTTCGACGATTTCGACGACGAGATCCCGTTCTGACCTCGCCCGATAGAGGGCTGCCGGAGAGTATGGCGTGAAGCTGTTGGTTCTGGATGCCGGCCACTGCCTCAATCTGGCATTGGCCAGGCTGGTGCACCGTCGCAGTGATACCGAGCTCGTCATCGAGCCCGGACTGAAAGTCGATGCGGCCATGTTGCGTGAGCTGGCGCCGGCGGCGGTGATCATCCCGCCCCTGGCGGCGCCGATGGAGATCGAACCCGCCGCGGTGGTCGCGCACGGCGAGGGCGTCGACGCCTGCCTGGCGGCGTGTCGCGAGACCGACACGCCGCTGGTGTGGTGCGTCTCCGACCAGCTCTACCAGGACGGTTTCGAGACGCCCATCGACGAGCACGTGATACCGGCACCGCGTGACGAGAGCCTCAGGCGACTGATCGCCATCGGCGATCGCATTCGCCAGAGCCACCCGCACCACCTGATCGTGCGCCTGGGGCCGCTGTTCGCCCTCGAGGGAGGGCACGCCTGGCTCAGCGGCGTGATCGACAGCCTGGTGGCCGGGGAGGAGGTGCGCGCGGCCCAGGACGTGATCCTGTGCCCGACGTCGGCGGACGCCGTGGCCATGGCCCTGGTCGGTATGCTGCACCAGCTCGCGTGCGGATCGAGCGCCTGGGGCGCCTACCACCTGGCGGGGACGGAGCCGGTCAGCGCCTACACCTTCACCTCCATGGTGCGCACCCAGCTCTCGACCCGCCTGGAGGGGCTGGGCGAGCGGGTCACGCTGGGCGAGGTCAAGGCGCTCAAGCATCACCACGACCAGCCGCTGCGGCGGGTGCTCAACTGTCGGCGGGTGCTGGAGGCCTTCGGCGTGCACCAGAAGCCGTGGCGGCTGGAAGTCGGACGCCTGCTCGACGAGTGGTGCCAGGCGCGGCGTCCCCCGCCGGTCGATGAAGCGAGCGGCCCGTCCTCATGAACGTCCTGCGCAGCCTGCTGTTCTACGTCGGGTACTTCCTCGCCATCTTCGTCTTCGGCGCGCTGCTGCTGCCCGTGGCCCCGCTGCTGGCGCTGCCGTCACGCTATCGCCTGCTCAATCTCTACAATCACTTCATTACCGCCTGGTTTCGCTGGACCTGCGGGGTGACCTACCGGGTCCGCGGCCGGGAGCATCTGCCGCCGGGGCCCTGCGTGATCCTCGCCAACCACCAGTGCGAGTGGGAAACCATCTTCCTGCAGATCCTCAAGCCGCCGGTCTGCACCGTGCTCAAGCAGGAGCTGTTGCGCATTCCCGTGTTCGGCTGGGGGCTGCGCCTGCTGCACCCCATTGCGCTCGACCGCTCGAAGCCGGCCCGGGCCATGCGGCAGGTGCTGACCCAGGGCGTGACGCGGCTGCAGGAGGGGCTGTCGGTGCTGATCTTTCCCGAGGGCACCCGGGTGGAACCGGGCCAGCGTCGGCGCTACAACAAGAGCGGCGCCGTCATCGCCTGCCGCGCCGGCGTGCCGGTGCTGCCGGTGGCACACAACGCCGGTGAGCGCTGGCCGGGGCGCCACTGGGTGAAGAACCCGGGGGTGCTCAATGTGGTGGTGGGGGAGCCGATCGAGACACGCGGACGCACGCCGGAGGAGGTGCTGGTGGAGGTCGAGGCGTGGATCGAGGCGCGCCTCGCCGAGATCTCGGAGGTTCCGCGCCCGGCGGATGCCAAGCCCGCGGTGGGGGCGAGCCCGGGCTAGCGGCGGGCCGGATGTCAGCGCAAGACGCAGAAGGCGCCCCAGCGGGCGCCTTCTGCATTGGCGAGCAGGCCCGGACGTGACTAGTCGCGATAGCGCTGCAGCACCAGGCAGGCGTTGGTGCCGCCGAAGCCGAAGCTGTTGGAAAGGATGCGGTCGAGGCTGACCCCATCGCGCATGCGGGTGACGATGTCGAAGCCGGCGGCCTGGTCGTCGAGCTCCTCGACGTTGGCCGAGGCGGCGATGAAGCCGTGCTCCATCATCAGCAGCGAGTAGATCGTCTCCTGCACGCCGGTAGCCCCCAGCGAGTGGCCGGTGAGCGACTTGGTGGAGCTCATCGGCGGCGTGGTGTCGCCGAACACCTCGCGGATCGCCTTGAGCTCGGCGACATCGCCTACCGGTGTGGAGGTGCCGTGGGTATTGATGTAGTCGATCTGGCCGTCGACCGTGGCCATGGCCTGGCGCATGCAGCGCATGGCGCCTTCGCCCGAGGGAGCGACCATGTCATGGCCGTCGGAGGTGGCGCCGTAGCCGACCAGTTCGGCGTAGATCCTGGCCCCGCGGGCCTTGGCGTGCTCGAGCTCCTCGAGTACCAGCATGCCGCCGCCACCGGCGATGACGAAGCCGTCGCGGGCCTTGTCATAGGGGCGCGAGGCCTTCTCGGGGCTCTCGTTGTACTGCGTCGTCAGGGCCCCCATGGCATCGAACAGGCACGACAGGGTCCAGTGCTCCTCCTCGCCGCCGCCGGCGAAGACGACATCCTGCTTGCCCATCTGGATCTGCTCCATGGCATTGCCGATGCAGTGGGCGGACGTGGCGCAGGCGGAGGAGATGGAGTAGTTGACGCCCTTGATCTTGAACGGCGTGGCCAGGCACGCCGAGACGGTGCTGCCCATGGTGCGGGTGACCCGGTAGGGACCGACCCGGCGCAGCCCCTTCTCGCGCATGACGTCGGCGGCCTCGACCTGGTTGGCGCTGGAAGCGCCGCCGGAGCCGGCGATCAGGCCGGTACGCTCGCTGGAGACCTGTTCGGGGGTGAGCCCCGCATCCTCGATGGCCTGGGCCATGCTGACGTAGGCATAGGCCGCGGCGTCGCCCATGAAGCGGCGCAGCTTGCGGTCAATCAGGGCATCGAGGTCGATATCCACGACCCCGGCGACCTGGCTGCGAAAGCCGCGCTCGGCGTATTCCTCCTTGAAGCGAATGCCCGAGCGCCCGTTCCGGAGCGCTTCGACGACCGTTTGTGCGTCGTTGCCCAAGCAGGACACGATGCCCAGGCCGGTGACTACCACTCGTCGCATGGGAGCCTCCTGTTTCAGAAATTCGCGGTAGAGGTGAACAGGCCGACCCGCAGGTCGTTGGCCTGGTAGATATCGCGGCCATCGACCGATACGGTGCCGTCGGCGATGCCCAGAATCAGGCGCCTTGTGATGATGCGCTTGACGTTGATGTGATATTTGACCGTGCTGGCCTCGGGCAGGATCTGGCCGGTGAACTTCACCTCGCCGCAGCCCAGGGCGCGGCCGCGGCCGGGATGGCCCAGCCAGCCCAGGTAGAAGCCCACCAGCTGCCACATGGCGTCGAGACCCAGGCAGCCGGGCATGACCGGGTCGCCGGGGAAGTGGCAGTCGAAGAACCACAGGTCGGGGTGGATATCCAGCTCGGCGATCAGCTCGCCCTTGTTGAACTGGCCGCCCTCTTCATGGATGCGCGTGATGCGGTCGAGCATCAGCATGTTGGGGGCCGGCAGCTGTGCGTTGCCGGGGCCGAATAGTTCGCCGCGGCTACACGCGAGCAGTTCTTCGCGTTCGAAAGAGTGTTGCTTGGTCACTGAGTCGTTCCGAGTCGCAGTTGTAGGTGGCCCTTCCGCAGGCAAGGCGGAGGCAGCATGGCACAGAGGCCAGCCCGCCGGGCGGCCCTGCCTAGTCTACTGGCCGAGGCCCGCGATTGCACGCCGGGCATGACGAGGCGGACGCCAGCGATTAAAGTGTCGGCGCCAAGTGTCGATACTCTAGGTAGGGTCGATGCACAGCATGGGCGCAACTTTACTCTCACCTCCGTTACCTCGGGACCTCTCATGCGGCCATCCTTCGCATTGAACCGCCCCCTGACCTGGGCTGCCATGGCAGCGCTGCCGGCCTGCATCTGGCTGCCCAGCCCCGGGTTGCGCATGGCCGCTGTCGTCATCGTCGCGGTGGGGCTGGTCGCGACCTGGCGGCAGGTGAAGCACGACCGCCAGCACGCCGATCTCATGCAGCAGGCGCTGATGCTCTCCGAGGAGGGGGTGCAGATCACCGATGCCGAGAACCGCATCCTGGCCGTCAACCCGGCCTTCACCCGCATCACCGGCTTCACCGAGGAGGAGGTTCGAGGCCTCAACGCCGCCAACCTGGCCGCGGCGCGTCACGACCCGGCGTTCTTCAAGCGCTTCTGGCAGACCCTCCACAGCAAGGGGCGTTGGGAGGGCGAGATCTGGAACCGGCGCAAGCAGGGCGACGAGTTCCCCGAGTGGCTGCGCGTCAAGGCGGTCCTGGACTCGCGCGGGCAGATCACCCACTACGTCGGTACCTTTACCGACATCTCGGTGCACAAGGCGCGCGAACAGGACCTGCGGCGTATCGGCTTCGAGGACCCGCTCACCGGCTTGCCCAACCGCCGCCGCCTGCACGACCTGATGACATCGCGGCTGCGCCACCTGCGCGCCGGCGAGAGCCTCGACATGGCGATCGTCGACATCGATGGCTTCAAGTCGGTCAACGACAGCCTGGGCGTCGAGCAGGGCGATCGCTTGCTGGCGCGCTTCGGCCAGCGCCTGGCCCGCCACGTGGCGGGCGGCGTGGTGGGGCGGCTGGGGGGCGACGAGTTCCTGGTCATCCGCACCACCACCTTCGACGATCACGACAACTGGGTCGCCGGCCTGCGTCAGCACCTGGGCGAGCCCTTCGAACTGGGCAACAAGACCCTGCGCCTGGGGCTCTCGATCGGCAGCTGCCGGGCCCCCGAGGACGGCAACGAGTCCGGCGTGCTGTTCCAGCGCCTGGAGTCGGCGCTGTACGCGGCCAAGCGTCACGGGCGCAACGTCAGCCAGCGCTTCCGCCCGGCGCTGGATGTGCAGAATGCGCCCCACATGGCACTGGTCTACAGCCTGCGCGACGCCCTGGCCAACGGCGACCAGCTCGAACTGCACTACCAGACCCAGCACCGCATCATGGACGGTGCCGTGGTGGGCATGGAGGCGCTGCTGCGCTGGCGCCACCCGGAGCACGGCATGGTGTCGCCGGTCGACTTCATTCCACTGGCCGAGCGCCACGGGCTGATGGGTCCGCTCGGCAACTGGGTCATCGACGAGGCGCTGGCGCAGATGTCACGCTGGCACGACTTGGGCCTGCCCCGTCTGCCCGTGTGGATCAACATCTCGGCGATCCAGATGTTCCAGGGCGAGCTCGAGACGGCGCTCTCGGCGGGGCTGGCGAGACACGGCATCGAGCCTTCGCAGCTGGGCCTGGAACTGACCGAGTCGGTGCTGCTCGACGAGCGCGCCGGCGACATCGTGCCGCGGCTGCAGGCACTGCGCGCCAAGGGTCATCGCATCGCCATCGACGACTTCGGCATGGGCTATTCGTCGCTCAGCTACCTGAAGAACCTGCCGCTGGACAAGCTCAAGCTCGACCGCGCCTTCATCCGCTCGCTGCCCGACGATCCCGCCGATGCCGCCATCGTCAGCGCCGTGCTGGCCATGGCGAGGGGGCTGGGGCTGGATGTGGTCGCCGAGGGCGTGGAGACCCACGGCCAGCTCGACTTCCTGCAGCAGGCGGGGTGTCGGCTGGTGCAGGGCTATCTCTACGCGCGGCCGGGCCCGGCCGCGGTGATCGAAGCACAGTGGCAGGCGCTGACCTCGGACGCGTCGGGGCTGGCGCTGCGCGCCGAGCCGACGACCTAGCCGACCGTGCCGGCGCAGAGGCTGCCGCGCCGGTGGCGTCGTCCCCACGGGCGAAAGCCGGTCGCGGCCGACCGCGTCGCCGGTCAACTCCTGTACACTTTTTGTCTAGCTTATCGACGGCGATGCAGAACGCCTCCCCGGCGGTCGTCCCCGGGCATGCGAGGTCACCTCGGGGCAGGGCGCGCGCTAGGGGCGGAGGGCGGTAGTGCCTTGAAGGCATCCAGCGCCCGGAGGCGTGCTGTCTTGTGCTCGACGATGGGCGCTGGGTAGCCGCTCGCCGCCCGCTGGGTGTCACTGGGCGCATGGCGGTCGCGGGGCGGCAGGGCGGCTAGCTCGGGCACGTACTCGGCGATGAAGCGGCCCTCCGCATCGAAACGCCGGGACTGGGTGGTCGGGTTGAAGATGCGGAAATAGGGGGCAGCGTCGGTGCCGGTGGAGGCGGCCCACTGCCAGCCGCCGTTGTTGGCGCAGAACTCCCCGTCCACCAGCCGGCGCAGGAAGTAGGCCTCGCCACGGCGCCAGTCGATCAGCAGGTGCTTGCTGAGGAACATCGCGGCGATCATGCGCAGGCGATTGTGCATCCAGCCGGTGCGCGCCAGCTGGCGCATGGCGGCATCGACGATGGGGTAGCCGGTGCGCCCCTCGCACCAGGCGCGAAAGCCGGCCTCGTCGTCGCGCCAGGCCAGCGCCTCGGTGTGCTGCTGGAAGGCGCGATGGCGGCACACCCGCGGGAAGCCGGCCGCCACGTGGTGGTAGAACTCGCGCCACACCAGCTCGTTGACCCAGCTGGCGATGCCGGCGTCACCCTCGGCCAGGCTGCCGCCGTTCTCGTTGAGCGCGGCCTGCAGGCACTGGCGATGCGAGATCATGCCCAGTGCCAGGTAGGGCGAGAGCTCGCTGGTGCCGGCGAGCGCGGGGAAGTCGCGCTGGCCGGCATAGTGGCGTGCGCGAAAGCGCAGGAAGCGCTCCAGGCGATCGGCTGCGGCCGCTTCGCCGGCCGGCCAGCGGTGCGCAGCGACCGGGGTGTCCGCGAGGCGGGGCGGCGAAGGCAGGCGATCGGCGGCGATGCCCGGCGAGGGTTGCGGCGGCGGCGCGTCGCGCAGTGTCAGCTGGGCAGCCGTCAGGCGACGATGCCAGGCGCGGGCGAAGGGGGAGAAGACGCCATAAAAGTCGCCCTTGCCGGTGAGCAGTTCGCCCGGGGCGAAGGCCACGCTGTCATGGTGGCCGGTCGCGGCGAGGCCGGCCTGCTGGAAGGCCGCAATCACGGCCCGGTCGCGACGCTGCTCGTCGAGCGGGTACTCGCGGTTGAAGTGCAGCGCGCAGGCACCGAGCTGGCGGGCGATCCCGAGCAGGGTGGCCGGCGCCTGGTCGAAATCGTCGATGTCGCGGTGCAGCAGGGGAATGCCCAGCCCGGCCAGGGATTCGCCCAGTGCCGCCACGCCGCGGTGCCAGAAGTCGAGCTTGCTGGCGCCGTGACCGTGGCGCTGCCACTGGGGAAGGCTGCGCAGGAACACCGCCACCACCGCTCCTTGGCGGGCGGCGGCGGCCAGGGCGGTATTGTCGTGAACGCGCAGGTCGCTGCGGAACCACATCAGGATGCGGGTCATGGTCGGCGGCCTCGCGATGGGCTCAGGGCTCGTGGATCAAGGGGCGCATGCGGGCCATGGCCAGGGGCAGGTCGTCGCCGAGCAGCTCCACCAGGCTGTCGGCCAGGTCGCCGCTGCGGATACGCGCGACCGGCCCGCACAGGCCCAGCGGGGCGTCGAGCTGCTCGGCCAGGCGGGGCAGCTGGCGACGGATCAGGTCGGCCCGTTCGGCGCGGCCGCTGACCAGCACCAGCGCGGCGGCCCGCAGGCGTTCCACCGCCAGCGGCAGCTCGGCGAAGGGCAGGGCGCTGTCCAGCAGCTGGACCTGATAACCGGCGTCGCTCGCGGCGAGGGCCGCGAGCAGCAGCCACAGCGTGCCGGGGTCGTCGGGCAGCGGGGCGAGCAGCAGGACGGGCCCCTTGGCCAGGCGATTGGCATGATAGAGCCGGATGCCGATACGGGTGCGCAGGAACGCCTCCAGGCAGCGGCGCTGCAAGGCGGCGCCGAGCTGGTCGCTCCAGTGCTCCTCGAGCTCGCGCAACACCGGCTGCCACAGCTCCACCAGGCAGGTGGCCACGGGATAGAGCGCCAACGCCTGGGTGAAGAGCGTCTCCATCCGGCCCTGGTCGAGGGCCTCGATGGCTGTCATCAGCTGACGTCGCTGGCTGGGCCAGTCGCCGGACGCCGGCTCGGCGGCGGGGGCGGACTGCGGTTGATCGATGAGCTCCTTGACCTGGCTGACCGGCACGCCGCGGCTCAGCCACTGCAGGATGCGCTCGACCCGCTCGATGTCCTCGCGGGCGTAGAGGCGGTGCCCCTTGGGCGTGCGCTTGGGGCGGATCAGCCCGTAGCGCCGCTCCCAGGCTCGCAGCGTGACCGAATTGACGCCGGTAATGCGTGACACCTCGCGGATGGGGTAGAGCGGTGTGTCGGCCGGGTGTGCCCCCTTGTCGGTCATGCTCGCCTGCCTCTTGTGTTGTCTTGGCCTCATGGCAACCGTGCTGCGGCGATTGCCGCGGTCCGCCGTCAGGGAATATTGTACACTAATCGGGCGATGTACAACTGATGCCGACCGCGGTCAAGTCGGCAACGCTTCCCCCGCCTGCTCGGCGATCACGGCGGCCAGGGCATCGACGAAGGCCGGATGCTCGCCCACGGGGGGCAGCAGTGTCAGCTCGATGCCGGGATGGGACGCCCTCAGCGCCTCGACCTGGGCCGGAACGTCCTTGCGCAGATGGCGCCCGGCGGCGAAGAACAGCGGGAGGATTTCGGCGTGGCGGATGCCGGCCGAGGCGAGCTCGGCAACGCTGCTTTCCAGCGAGGGTTCGCTAAGCTCCATGTAGGCCAGCTTGAGCGGTGCCTGCATGCGGGCGGCCAGGGACTCGTGGAAGCGCTCGAAGGGGGCTCGCCAGGCGGGATCGCTGGAGCCATGGGCGAGCAGGATCAGAGTGTAGGACATGGCGGTCTCCGGAAACGCGAGGTGGGGCAGCGCGAGGGAAGTCGAGCTGCGCCGTGGAACTGCCTGGTTGTGGCCAGCATAGCAGAGATGTACAACGGTTGTATAACGAAAGGCGGGGCGGCCGAGCGGCGCCTGCGGCCGGAGCGGGAGGGAGTCGGATGCGAGTCTTGGTTACCGGAGGCAGTGGTTTCGTCGGCCAGCGGCTGTGCCTGCGCCTGAAGGAGGCGGGGCACCGCCTGCAGGTGGTGTCGCGCGATCCCTCGAGCGCCAGGCGCAAGCTGCCCGAAGGCGCCGACGTGCGGCGATCGGTGCTCGATTTCGTGGATTCGCCGCCGCAGGCGATCGTCAATCTGGCCGGGGAGCCGATAGCCGCCAAGCGCTGGAGCGACGAGCAGAAGACGCGGCTGATCGACTCCCGGGTCAACGTCACCCGTGACCTGGTGATCCTCTGCGAACAGCTCGAGCAGGCCAACGGCAAGGCGCCGAGCGTGATGGTCTCGGGCTCGGCCATGGGCTACTACGGCGACCAGGGGAGCCGTGAGGTCAGCGAGGAGACGCCGCCCCACGACGAGTTCGCGCATCGCATGAACAAGCGCTGGGAAGACACCGCGCTCGAGGCGACCGACTTCGGCACGCGAGTGGCGCTGCTGCGCACCGGCCTGGTGCTGGATCAGGGTGGAGGCGCCCTGCAGCGAATGCTGCCGCCGTTCAAGCTGGGGTTGGGCGGACGCTTCGGCGATGGCCGGCAGTTCATGCCGTGGATCCATCGCGAGGATCTGGTCCGGGCGATCCTGTTCCTGCTAGAGCGCGACGATCTCGCGGGGCCGTTCAACGCCAGCGCGCCGCATCCCGTGACCAACGCCGAGTTCACCCGCCTCCTGGCCAGGCAACTCGGGCGGCCCGCCATCATGCCGGTGCCGGCGGTGGTGCTGGAGACCGCCTTCGGCGAGATGGCGCGCCTGCTGCTGACCGGCGTCGACATGCGTCCGGTACGCCTGCTCGAGGCCGGCTTCGAGTTCCGCTTCCCGACGCTCGAACAGGCGTTGGCGGATATCCTTTGAGCTCGTTTGAGAAAGGGCTGAGTTCAGCCTTTCTTATTCGCCGACGGTGACTATCACCCGCACCGCATCCAGCCGCAGCCGGGTGCCGTCGATGGCGGCGTCGAGCTGGTGACGTTCGCGGCGCAGCGCCTCGAGTTCCTCCTCGCGCACCGCCGGGTTGAGCCGCGCCAGTGCCTCCAGGCGGGCCAGCTCGGCGTCGAGCTCCTGGCGCATGCGCACCTGGGCGGCCTCGACGATGCTCGGCAGCTCGCGTTCGGCCTCCCGCTCGCCCTGGCCGAGCAGCTCGCGCAACTGATCGTGACGGCTGCGAATCAGGTCCCGCGCCACGGCCTTCTTGACCTTGCGCAGGTTCTTCGACAGCCCGGTGAAGGAGACCTTGTCGCTGAGCACGGCGCCGGATTCGTCGAGCAGCACACGCACCGCGGTAGGCGGCAGGAAGCGGTTGACGTGCAGCCGACGGGGAGCCGGGCAGTAGGTGCGGAACACCAGCTCCGCCAGCAGCCGACCCGCCGGGATCGCCGGATGCTTGAGCAGGGCGAGCGCGGTGTTGCCCATGGTGCCGTCGAGGATGCGCGCCATCATCTCGCGCAGCAGCGGATGTTCCCAGGAGAGGCGCTGCACGTCATCGCGGGCCAGGGCGCGGGCGCGTGACAGGGTGGCGGTAAAGCCCTCCTCGCCCTTGGCCAGGCCGGGCAGGCCGTCGAGCATCTGGGGGCCCGGCTGCAGGTGCAGCAGGCCGCCGCCGAGCTCCTGGCTGTCGACGCCGAAGACATCCAGCGCCTGATCGAGGTAGCGTGGCAGCGCCGGGTCGTCGTCGAGCTCGCGGATCGCCGCGGCCACCGTCTCGGCCCGGGCCGGGCGACAGGCGTTTAGCTCCAGCAGGCGGTTGCGCCCGGCGTCGCGCTGGGCCAGGCGACTCTCGAACAGGGCGCGGGTCTCGGCGATGACGTCCTCGAGCGCCTCGTCGTCGAGCAGCGCCTCGGCCAGGGCATCGCCGAAGGCGTCGAACAGCTCGTTGCCGACCCCGTGGGGCGCATCGAAGGCGTCCATTCCCTCGCGGAACCAGCGCACCAGCCGCTCGCCGGGGCTGGCGGTGAACAGCGGCACGTGGATCTCGATGGTATGGCGCTGGCCGATGCGATCGAGGCGGCCGATGCGCTGCTCGAGCTGGTCGGGATGCTGCGGCAGGTCGAACATCACCAGGTGACGGCAGAACTGGAAGTTGCGCCCTTCCGAGCCGATCTCCGAGCACACCAGCACCTGGCTGCCTTCCTCCTCGTCGGCGAAGGCCGCCGCCGCGCGGTCGCGCTCGACCAGCGTGAGCCCCTCGTGGAACAGCGGGGCGTGAATGCCGCCCAGCACGCGTAGCGCCTCGGCCAGGCCCTGGGCGGTCTCGCGGGCGTGGGCGATGACCAGCACCTTGTCGCCGGCGAAGCCCTGCTCGCCTTCGTCGGCGAGGCGCTCCAGCAGCCAGGTCACGCGCGGGTCGATCTGCCACCAGGGCTCGGCGTTGAGCGGGTCGTCGGAGAGCGCCCGGTAGGTGGCGTCGGGGTAGATGAGCGCGTCGGGGTGGTCGAGGCCGGTCTCGATCAGCAGCTCGTCGAGATGGTCCTCGTCACGCTCGAGCTTGCGCAGCACACGGCGGTACGCCGAAGGTGGCGCAAGTGGCGCCAGGTGCAGGCGGCGCGCGGGAAAGCCGCCGACGTGGCGGCGGCTGTTGCGAAACATCACCCGGCCGGTGCCATGGCGGTCGAGGAGCTGGTCGCGCAGTTGCCCTCGGGCGCTGGCCCGCTGCTCGGGGCTGCTCTCGGCCCCGGCGAGAATGTCCAGCAGGGCCAGGCTGTCGGGCTCCCCGACGATCGCCGCCACGCTGCGGCGAGCCTCGGCGCCGCCCGCGGGCAGGGCCTCCAGGGCCTCGATGGCCTGGGCCACTTCCACGTAGTGCTGCTCCTCTTCGCGGAAGGCGTCGAGACTGTGGTAGCGGTCCGGGTCGAGCAGGCGCAGGCGGGCGAAGTGGCTCTCGAGCCCCATCTGCTCGGGGGTGGCGGTCAGCAGCAGCACCCCCGGAGCGACATTCGCCAGCCGCTCGACGCAGGCGTAGCCGGGGCCGACCTGCTCGGCGTTCCAGTCGAGGTGGTGGGCCTCGTCGACGATCAGCAGGTCCCAGTCGCAGGCCAGCGCCTGCTGCTGGCGGTGGGGGTTGGCGAACAGCCACTCCTGGCTGGCGAGGATCAGCTGGCCGGAGTCGAAGGGGTTGGCCTCGGCCTGGGCCAGGCTCTGCTGTTCGTCGAGCAGGGTCACCTCGAGGGCGAAGCGGCGCAGCAGCTCCACCAGCCACTGGTGTGTCAGGCTCGGCGGTACCAGGATCAGGGCCCGTTCGGCGCGCCCGCTGAGCAGCATGCGGTGCAGGATCAGGCCGGCCTCGATGGTCTTGCCCAGTCCCACCTCGTCGGCGAGCAGCACGCGGGGCGCATGCCGCCGGGCCACCTCGTCGGCGATGTAGAGCTGGTGCGGGATCAGGTCGATGCGCGGCCCGGCCAGGCCCAGGGCGGGATTCTGCTCGATGCGATGATGATGGTGCAGGGTGCGGAAGCGCAGATCGAACCAGTCGTTGCGGTCGACCTGGCCGGTCAGCAGGCGGTCGCGGGCCTGGTCGAACTGCATGGCGTCGGCAAGGCGAGCCTCGGGCAGTTCGCGCAGTTCGCCCTGGTCGTCCTCGCCGATGTAGACGATCAGCCCGTCGACCTCCTTGCTGTCGTCGACGGTGAGGCTCCAGCCGTCGTTTGACTGGATGCGGTCGCCGCTGCCGAAGGCGACCCGGGTGAGGGGCGCCTGACGGCTGCTGTAGGTGCGGGTCTCCTGGCTGGCGCCGAACAGCACGGTGACGCTACGGTGATCGCAACTCAGGATGGTGCCCAGGCCCAGGTCGGCCTCGCCGTCGCTGATCCAGCGCTGGCCGGGTGAAAAGTCGCTCATGATGCCTCGGTCGATGCGGAATACGGTGTGCATGCCGCCGGCGAAAGCGTCGCCGACGGCAGGGCGGGCGATTCTAACGCAAAGCCTGCCATGGCTTAAGGCTGGTCGAGAAGGGCAGGAAATGGTAGGCGCGAGGCCCGCTCAAGGGTGTCGCAGCCAGTCGTCGAGCTGGGCCCGCGTCAGTTCGCCCACGTGGCGCTCCACCGCGCGGCCGTCGCGATCGAACAGCACCGTGGTGGGCAGCCCCGGCGACTCGAAGGCCGACGTCATCGTCTGGTCGGGGTCGAGCAGCGGGTAGCGGAAGGTCAGACCCTGCTCGTCGAGGTAGCGCACCACCTGCAGCAACTCCTCGCCTTGATTGATCACCACCACCGTGACGCCCTCGCGCTGGTCGGCCTCGGCCAGCAGCGGCATCTCGCGCAGGCAGGGCGGGCACCAGGTGGCCCACAGGTTGACCAGCACCCGTTCGCCCTGCAGCGCCTGCAGCTCGACCGGCTCGCCGTCGAGATTCTCCAGGGTCACGTCGGGCAGTTGGCGCAGCGGCATGTCGTCGCCCAGCGGCGCCAGGGTGACGAGCACCAGCCACAGCGCCGAGGCGCCGATGGTCAGGCCCATGGCGCCGATCATCGAGAGCAGCCGGTCGCGCAGCGCCCAGGCGCTCCAGGTCAGCGCCGCGAGCAGCCCCCACAGGCCGTGATAGCCCGGCTGCCACAGCTTGAGCACGTCCAGCGGGGCGGCGGCGTAGGCGTCGAGGTTCATGGCCACATGGCCGAGGCGGGCGCCCACCAGCCAGGCCAGCAGCAGGCCGTTGAACCAGCGCGCTCGGGCACCGGGGGGGAGCCCCAGCAGCAGCCAGGCGGCGGCGAGCAGCAGCAGGGCGCAGCCGATGGCATACAGGCGCGGGACGGATATCAGTACGGGGCCCAGGGCGAAGGCGTCCATTGGCTCAGCTCCGAGAATTGGGGTCGGCGCAAACGGCAAGACCGGGTAGAATCATCCACTTGCATCCGGCTGCTGCTCAGCAGAGCAAGCCTACTGCGCACGGATCGCACTGTCACCCGGCGGGAGCCCACCATGGCACACAAGTCGTTCGATACCCTGCGCGCCCTGGCCATCGGCAGCCAGGCGCTGGGCTTCATCCTGATCATCACGCTGGAAACGCTGATGGGAGGAGAGGCCGCCCGCCCCTGGCAGGGGGTGACGCTGGCCGCGATGGTCGCCTTTGCGCTGGCACTGGCGTTGGCGCGCCTCTATCGGCGCAACAAGGCGCGCAAGGCCATGGCGCGACGCCTGGCGGACGACGATGACGAAACCTGAGCGCGGCGGTTCGCGCCGAACCCGCGGCGTGCGCCTGCTGCTGCTGGGCCTGGTCGCCCTGCTGCTGATCGGGTGCGCGGGGAGGCCGGTTCCGCGCGAGCACGGGGGGCTGCTGTCGGCTGCCGAGAGCGAGGCCACCTGGCTGGGGCGGTGGGCGCAGCTGAGCGCCTCCGACCATCCCGGCAAGAGCGGCTTCGCCCTGCTCTCCAGCGGCCAGGACGCCTTCAGCCTGCGCGTACTGCTCAGTGAGCAGGCCGACCGGCGCCTCGATATCCAGACCTACCTGATCGGCGATGGCTTGACGACCCGGCTGCTGCTGCAGCGTCTCTTGGCGGCCGCCGACCGGGGAGTCGAGGTGCGCCTGCTGATCGACGACATGGGTGCCGTGGGCCAGGGGCAGGAGCTGGCGGCGCTCGATAGCCATCCCAACATCCAGGTGCGTGTCTACAACCCGCTGAGCGTCGGCCGCGGCACGCTGGTCGGCCGCGTACTGGCCTCGGCGCCGCAGGCCGGCCGCCAGCATCGCCGCATGCACAACAAGCTGTGGATCACCGACGGCGCCCTGGCCATCGTCGGCGGGCGCAACCTCGGCGACGAATACTACAGCGCCAGCGCGCCACGCAACTTCACCGACCTCGACCTGATGGTGCTGGGGCCGTTGGTGGAGCCGCTGTCGCGCAGCTTTCACCTCTACTGGAACCATGGCCTGGCGCAGCCCATCGGCCGCTACCACCGTGCCGAAGACACCGCCTGGCGCGAGCTGCGGTCGTCGCTCGACGAGTGGATCGCGGCCAATGCCGATTCGCCCTATTTCACCGCGCTGCGCCAGCGTTATGCCGATGTCGAGCAGGGCCCGCTGGTAGGCAGGCTGCACTGGGGGGAGGGCGTTGCCCTGTGGGATCCGCCGGGCAAGCCGGCCTGGCCTGGGCGCCCGGCGCTTGCCCGCACCATGGCCGGGGAGCTGCTCGAGCACGCCGGGGAGCCGAGCGAGCGGCTGTCGATCGTCTCCGCCTACTTCGTGCCCGGCGCGCAGGGCACGCAGCGCCTGAAGCGGTGGGCCGAGGCGGGTGTCGACGTCGAGGTATTCACCAACTCCCTCGAAGCGACCGATGTGCCGCTGGTCCACGGCGCCTACCAGACGCGCCGACGCGCGCTGCTCGACAGCGGCGTCGCGCTCTACGAAATGCGGGCCGAGAGCGAGTCCGACGACGACGGCTTCGGCGTGGGCTCGTCGGCCTCCGCCCTGCACATCAAGGCACTCAGCATCGATCACGATCGCGTGTTCGTCGGTTCGCCCAATGTCGACCCTCGTTCGGTATGGTGGAACACCGAAGTGGGCGTGCTCGCCGCCAGTCCGGGCCTGGCCGCCGAGCTCCACGAGCTGACGGAGGTCGGCGAGTCGCCGACGCTGAGCTATCGGGTCGGTCGCACGGCATCGGGTCGGCTCTACTGGCAGACCGTGCAGCAGGAAGAGAGGGTGCGCCTGTCGCGCGAGCCAGGCGGCTTCTGGCGCCACCTGGGGGCCAGGCTGGGCAGGATCGGCTGGCTCGAGTCCCTGCTGTAGGGTTGCGCGCGGCCGCGTTCGGCCGCCGGCTCAGGGGGGCGTGTCGGCGAGACCGACGCGGTTGCGTCCCGCCCGCTTGGCCCGGTACAGGGCGCCATCGGCACGGGCCAGCATCTGTTCGGGGCTTTCGCCCCGGCGGTACTCGGCGATTCCCAGGCTGATGGTGATGGCCAGCCCGTGCAGGCGTGTCTCGGCCACCTGCTGGCGCAGGCGCTCGGCGAAGATCGATGCGCCGTGGGCGGGCGTGTCCTGCAGCAGGATGGCGAACTCCTCGCCGCCCCAGCGGGCCAGCAGGTCGGTGCTGCGCAGGGTCCTGCCGACCAGGCGGGCCAGGCGCTTGAGGATGAGGTCGCCGGTATCGTGGCCATGCTGATCGTTGACCGTCTTGAACAGGTCGATATCGAACAGCAGCAGCGAGAAGCTGTTGTCACTGCGCTCGGCCTGCCGAATCGCCTTGCGCATGGCGGCGTCGAAGGCGCGTCGATTGTGCGCTCCGGTCAGGTGGTCGCGGGTGGCCTGCTGTTCCAGCTCCTGCTCCAGGCGCTTGCGTTCGGCGATGTTGTGGAACACCGCGATGAAGTGGCGGATACGACCGGCCTCGTCGTGGACGGCCGTGATCGACTGCCACAGCGGATAGATCTCGCCGTACTTGTTGCGATTCCAGATCTCGCCCTGCCAGTGGCCGGTCTCGAGCACGTCCTGCCACAGCTGGGAGTAGAACGCCTTGTCGTGGCGTCCCGACTTGAACAGCCGCGGCGTGTGGCCGATCACCTCGTCGGGAAGATAGCCGGTGATATCGGTAAAGGCCTGGTTGACCCGTTCGATGCGCATTTCCGGGTCGGTGATCAGGGTGGCCTGGCCGGTCTGGAACACGCTGGCGAGCAGCCGCAGCTCCTCCTCCTGGCGCTTGCGTTCGGTGATGTCCTCCTTCACCGCCACGAAGCGCACGATCTCCCCGGCGTCGTTGCGTACCGGCGTGATGATCTCGGATTCCCAGTAGAGTTCGCCGTTCTTCTTGCGGTTCTGTAGCTCGCCGCGCCATACCTGGCCGTTGCGCAGGGTCTGCCACAGGTCGCGATAGACCGCTTCGGGCGTGGTGCCTGACTGGATCATGGCCGGGGTCTTGCCGATCAGCTCCTCGCGCGAATAGCCGGTCACCTCCAGGAAGCGTCGATTGACGTACTCGATGCGCCCCTCGCTATCGGTGATCGCCGTGGCGGCCGGGCTCTGCTCGACGGCGATGTGGAGCTGGTAGTATTTGGCACGCAGCGTGTCCAGATCGCTGCCGGCCCACTGGGGGGTGGGCATGGCGGCGGCATTGCCGGCCTTGCCATGCACAGCCTCGAGCTCGCTGTTGTTCACGAGCGCCCTCCGTACGAGTAGGACTTGTTCTGGGGCAAGTCTCTTATGGATATGCTTGAGCCGTGGGCCTGATCAGTACGCCCTGCGGCCGACCGCGCAGCATAGCGTCTTTTCGCGACACGTTCACGCTGAAGTTGGGAATCGCCGGCAGAAGCAGAGGTGGCGCGCGGGGACACTAGGAAGTGGATTCGCTGCCAAACCACTTTTTCATCGACAGCGCGGCTTCCTCGGCCGGCTGCGGTTCGTGCATGTAAAACCCCTGAATCTGATCGCAAGCATGACGACGCAGGTACTCTACATGCGCTGCCGACTCGACGCCTTCGGCGACGACCGTCAGGCCCAGGTTCTTGCCGAGGTCGATGATGGCCTCCGTGAGGCTGCGGTCGCCGGCGTTGTCGAGAAGGTCATGGATGAACGAGCCGTCTATCTTGATCGTGTCGAGAGGAAACGCCTGCAGCTTGGAGAGCGAGGAGTAGCCGGTGCCGAAGTCATCGATCGCGATGCGCACACCGATTCCTCTCAGCTCCTGCAGGACTCTGACGGCTTTTGGCATGTCCTGCATCATCATGCTCTCGGTGATCTCTACTTCGAGCAATTCGGGGGCCATGCCGCTGGCCTGAAGCGCACCCTTGATGTCTCTGAGCAGACCATCGTCGAGGAACTGACGGGCCGAGAGATTGACCGCCATGCTCAAAGCCGGGAAGCCGGCCTTCTGCCAGGCGACATTCTGTCGGCATGCCGTGTAAATGACCCAGCGGCCGATGGGCACAATGAGGCCATTTTCTTCCGCCAGCGGTATGAACTGCTTGGGCAGTATCGGCCCGAGTTCCGGATGTTGCCAGCGAAGCAGCGCTTCCATGCCGATGACGCGGCCGCTCGCCATGTCGAGTTTCGACTGGTAGTAAAGCAAGAGCTCTTGACGCTCCAGCGCCTTGCGCAGGCTCGACTCGAGAGCCAGTCGCTCCAAGGAATCCGTCTTCAACTGCTCGGAGTAGTACTGGGCATTGTTCTTGCCCTCTTCCTTGGCGTGATACATCGCCACGTCAGCATGCTTTATCAGGGTTTGCTCGTCCTCGCCATCGGCGGGATAGCGAGCAATGCCGATGCTGACCGTGATACGAAACTCCTGGCCCACCAGTGTGAACGGGGTACTGACGGAGGCAAGGATCTTGTCGGCAACCTGGTTGATCTGGTTCGGCTCCGTGATCTCCGGGAGCAGAATGACGAACTCGTCACCACCCAGCCGGGCGACGGTGTCGCTTTCCCGTACCGCGCGGCCAAGTCGCTGGCTGACCTCCCGAAGCAGCTCATCCCCCGTGTCGTGGCCAAGCGAGTCGTTGATCGCCTTGAATCGGTCCAGATCGAGAAAGAGCAGCGTCAACGGCTTGTCGTAGCGGCGAGCGTGCTGCATCCCTTTGGTCAACAGGCGGCTGAAGTAGGCTCGGTTCGGCAGCCCCGTCAGGTTGTCGTGGAAGGCAAGATATTCGGCACGCCTGGCGTGGTCCAGGCGCTCTTCGAGTACCTTGGTCTGGGCCCTGCGGAGCTTCCAGCTCAGCCGGCCGAGCAGTGTCAGTACGGCGAGCGCAACGCAGCTGACCAGCATCGCGCGCCAATAGTAGGTGTGCCGAAGCTCAGCGGCGGCGGCCATCTGCTCGTTCTGGGAGAGACCGACGACGATGGCGATCGGAAACTCGAACAGGGGCCTGGCCACCAGGTAACGCGGCACGCCGTCCCATTCGCTGATGCTTACCCGGGCGGGCTGTTCGAGGCCGCTGTTGCCTTCCAGCAGATGTGCATAGTCGATCTGTTCACCCGTATGCACCGTTTCGCCGGTACGGCGAACCAGAAAAATTCCCTCTTCCCCTGCCAGGGCCAGTACACCTTGTTTTTCCAGCGTATCCGGCTCGTAGCCGCTGACGAAGTACTCTGCACTGACGAGCACGGATACCCAGCCCGGCGCTTGCTGTCCGTTTTCAGACAGGCTTCGGTGGAAGGCCAGCCTGCTGTCCTGCGCGGACGTGGCCTGATGGTGAAGCTCGACCCTCAGGCCCTCCTGCCCAGCAACGGGGGTCGTGTCATTCGTGTGCGAGGGCCCGTGCGTGCTGGCGATGACGTTGCCCTCGGCATCGCTCAGGCGGACCTCGAACAGCAAAGCGGGAGGGAGCATGTCCTGCTGGCTCAGTTCATCCAGGACGACCTGCGGCGGGCGTTCGTCGAGACTGTAGCGCACCAGCTTGAGGGTGGTATCGATCTCGCGCAGCGCCCGGACGACCTGGGCCTCGTAGGTCCCCGCCATGTCTGCGGCCAGTACCGCCGCCCGGCGGTCGGCAGCTGACTGCTCCCTTGCGGCCAGGTTCCACGTGACCAGCCAGATGGCTGCCAGCGCCAGCAGGGCGAGGCCCATGAAGAGAGTGCCGGGCTCGACGAGGCGATGCATCCAATGCCGCCTGGTGAAGGGTGGGCCCGTAGCGGTGCCGGCGTCTGAGGCGTATTCAATCAATGGCCACCACCCGCAGGCGCTCGTCGACGTAGGCGTCGTCCAAATAGCCGATGGCAGTGGCCTGCCCCGCCACGAAGTCGGCCATGGCTTGGTGATCTGCCAGGCTGCGTGGTGGCTGGCCGCGGCCGGTGAAGATCAGGCGCGACCAGTGCATCTTGATTTGGGCGGGCGTCTGGCCCAGATAGTTGCGATAGAACGCGACGTAAGCCGGGGAGTTTTCGCGCTGGTCCACTGGCATGGCGGGTTGCCCGCCATGGAAGCGGTTGGTCCGGCCCAGGTAGATGTCGGCCAGCTCGCTGCGGGTGAGGGTGCTCACTGGGCTTTGGGCGGAAACCACCACCACGGCATCGGCCAGGGCAAGGCTCGATGCCAGACCGACGAGCAGGATGCAGCCGATCTTCGTGAGTCGCGAAGGCATTCTTGTCTCCTCAGAACACGAAGTCGAGCGCTAGGCTGAACAGATTGACCGAACCGCCAGGCTCGTAGCCTGGCTGCGAGTTGACCAGGTAGCCGCGCGATCCCCCCTCGTGATTCATGTGGTCGAACTGGGCCTTGACCGCCATGTTGCTGCTGAAATCCCAGCGTACGCCGATAGACACGCTTTCTTGCTGTGGCTGCCCCTGGAGCATGGAGTTGAGCATCGCATCCAGTGGTTCGCTGCCGGGCTGTGATAGGCCCGGGGTGGATGTCTTGCTGAGAATGCGCTGACTGGCATATGTCAGATAGGGCGTGAAGGCGCCCAGGCGGTAGCCACCGGATATGTACCAGCCGCGGTTATCCGCCAGGAAGGTGCGGCTGCCGGTCTGGGTCCATTCGCCCATCACGAACCAGTTGCCGGGATCGTAGCGAGCCCCCAGGCTGATGGCTTCAAAGGTTTTGCCATCGACATTGTAGCGATCGGCAATGGCATCGCCTTCAGGGCCAAACAGTCTGAAGGCATCGAACAGCGGGTTGAAATCCTCAATGCTCAGGCGGTAATGGCTGTAGGCGGCAAAGAGGCTGATGCTGCCCTGCTCCACGGTATTGCTGATCGTCAGCCCTTCCCGGGCGCGTGCCTCGGCCGTGGCTCGGTCCATCGTTGCATCGATGTAGGGAAAGGTGGCATCACTTTGCCCATAGGTGGCCCGAAGCGTGTTGGTGACGCTGGCGATACGGGAGCGGTAGCTGACGTCCACGCCGTCAGCGCTGGAAACCGGTATGGTGCGATAGACTTCCAGTGGGGGGCGGATCCAGGGCGTCGCGTAGCCTACCTTGCGATACTCTGAATTCATGAAGACCGGAAGTATGACGCGGCCGACTCTCAGGCTCAGGTCGGGAGTCACATCGAAATTGATGTTGGCCCACTCGATTGCCGGCCGGAATTGGCCATCGTACTGCTGCTCGGTGACGACCTGCACCACGCTCGAGAGGCGAGGCGTAAGGTTGGCAGAAAGCTGCAGGCCCAGCCGGCTGTCGACCTCGGCACTCCAGTCACTGGTACGGCCGGCCCCTCTGGGCATAAGCATGCTCGAAACGAAATCTGCCTGGTCCTCGCTGGAGTGCACCACGCCAAGCGTACCGAAGCCATTCAGGGCCAGCGAGGGGGTATTCGCTTGTGCGGCAAGGGGAAGCCCGTATGCCAGCACCAGCGAAGTGAGGAGAGCAAGAGGTAGCTTTCTCGACATATGGGAGACCACGCGCGTGGGCGGTGATACATGGCCGCCTCCGAGAGGTGGCGGAAGGCTGATCGAATGATTGACTTCGCAGGCAGGAGAGGTGCGTCTCTGCTTTCTTAAGCGAGCTATCGGCAGGGGAACGAAAAACTTGAGCTCGGAGGGGCGTAAGTTGATGACGAACGCGCGGCTGTCTTCACTACGCAAAAACCGCTACCCGGCATGATCCGTAAGTAGCGGTTTTTACTGAATACTCTGGTCGGAGTAGCAGGATTCGAACCTACGACCTCTGCCTCCCGAAGGCAGCGCTCTACCAAGCTGAGCTATACTCCGTTGCTGCTCTCGAGCTGGCGCGACAGGCCGCTCGAGGCCGGCCCTGCTGGGGTCGACGGATGGGCATTATACGCAAAACCTTCGGCCTTGCAAGCCCCGCGGTGGTGCTCAGTTCTGGCGCTCCACCGCCAGTCTGGCCAGGTCGGCCATGCTGTCGCGGTAGCGGCTGGGGGGCAGGAAATCGAGCTGCTCCAGCGCCTTGGCCGACATCTCTTCCGCCCGTGCGCGAGTGTAGTCCAGCGCGCCGGTATCGCGCACGATGGCGAGCACCTCGTCCAGCCGCTCGAGACCGCCCTGGCGGATCGCCTGGCGGATCGTCTTGGCCTGGTCGGCGGTGCCGGCGGCCATGGCCTGGATCAGCGGCAGGGTCGGCTTGCCTTCGGCCAGGTCGTCACCCACGTTCTTGCCCATGGCGGTGGCATCGCCCTGGTAGTCGAGCAGGTCGTCGACGAGCTGGAAGGCCAGCCCCAGGTAACGGCCGTAGTACTGCAGCGCCGCCTCCTGCCGCGGGTCGGCTTCGGCCAGCACCGCACCGCTGTGGGTGGCGGCCTCGAACAGCATGGCGGTCTTGCCCTGGATGGTCTCGAAGTAGACTGCCTCGTCGATGTCGGGGTTGCCCACGTTGGTCAGCTGTTGCACCTCGCCTTCGGCGATGACGCAGGTGGCGCCCGAGAGTATCCCCATGATCTTGAGCGAGCCGATCTCCACCATCATCTGAAAGGAGCGTGAGTAGAGGTAGTCGCCCACCAGCACCGAGGGGGCGTTGCCCCAGGCGTCGTTGGCGGTGGCGCGGCCGCGGCGCATGTGGGATTCGTCGACCACGTCGTCGTGCAGCAGGGTCGAGGTGTGCATGAACTCGATCAGCGTGGCCAGCGAGATGTGCTTGTCGCCCTGGTAACCCAGCGCACGGGCGGCGAGCAGAACCAGCAGAGGGCGCAGCCGCTTGCCGCCGCTGGCGATGATGTACTGGCCGATGGTTTCCACCAGCGGGACCCGCGAGGCCAGCTGGTCCATGATGGTGCGGTTGACCGCGGCGAAATCGTCGGCAACCGCCGCATGGAGCGACGAGGCGGGGGCGTTGCTGTCGGGCGGGCGGGTCGAGGCGTTGGCTGGCATGGGGGTATCATCGAGCTGTTGGGCCGAGATGCCGGAAAGTGGCGGAGGGCCTTGGGTTGCGGTCATGCTATGGCCCCCCCATGGGGGCGTCAAGCTGTGCCGCGGTGCGCCTAGACGCGGCCCATCCGCGGGTGGCCGACGAGCACAGCGGCGGCTTGAATGGCGTGCCGGGCGCGGTTATAATGCGCGGCCCACTCATCACGCTCCCTGTCAGATGGCTGCCGAAAGGGGCGCCACTCGAAGCAGGCCGATGAAGAGCCAACCCCGATGAGTTCTGGAGGGATACGCACATGTACGCAGTAATCAAGAGCGGTGGCAAGCAGTACCGCGTTCAGGAAGGCCAGACGCTCAAGCTCGAGAAGCTGGAGATTCCGACCGGCGAGACCGTCGAGTTCGACCAGGTACTGCTGGTTGCCGATGGCGATGACGTGACCGTCGGCGCGCCGCTGGTCGACGGTGCCAAGGTGGCGGCCGAGATCGTCTCCCACGGCCGTGGCGAGAAGATCCGCATCATCAAGTTCCGTCGCCGCAAGCACCACATGAAGCGTCAGGGCCACCGTCAGTGGTTCACTGAAGTCAAGATCACCGGGATTTCCGCCTAAGCGGCTTCCCCTTAACGAGCGAGGACTTTGCAATGGCTCATAAGAAGGCAGCCGGTTCTACCCGTAACGGCCGCGATTCAGAATCCAAGCGCCTTGGTGTCAAGCTGTACGGCGGCCAGGCCGTCACCGCAGGCAACATCATCGTGCGCCAGCGCGGCACCCGCTTTCACGCCGGTACCGGCGTCGGTGTCGGCCGCGACCACACCCTGTTCGCCCTGAGCGACGGCGTGATCAAGTTCGAGACCAAGGGTCCGAAGAACCGCAAGTTCGTCAGCGTCGTCTCTGCCTGAGAACGCACGAACCGGTAAATGGAAGGCCCCGCTCAGGCGGGGCCTTCTTGTATCATGGCGGCAGAGACCGTCGGGAGAGTGACAATGCAGTTCGTCGACGAAGCCTCGATCATCGTGGAGGCCGGCAGGGGCGGTAACGGCTGCCTCAGCTTCCGCCGCGAGAAGTATGTGCCCAAGGGAGGGCCCGATGGCGGCGACGGCGGGCATGGCGGCAGCGTCTACCTGGTGGGCGACGACGCCCTCAACACGCTGATCGACTTCAAGTATCAGCGCTTCTACCAGGCAGAGAGCGGCCGCCCCGGCCAGGGGCGGCAGATGAGCGGCCGGGCCGGCAGCGACCTGGTGGTCAAGGTGCCGGTGGGCACCACTGTGATCGACGAGGACACCCTCGAGGTGATCGCCGACATCACCGAGATCGGCCAGCAGGTGCTGGTGGCCCAGGGCGGTCGCCGCGGGCTCGGCAACATCCACTTCAAGTCGTCGACCAACCGCGCGCCGCGCAAGACCACGCCGGGCACCGACGGCGAGCGGCGAAACCTGCGCCTGGAGATGAAGGTGATGGCCGATGTCGGCCTGCTGGGCATGCCCAACGCCGGCAAGTCGACCCTGATCCGCTCGGTCTCCGCGGCCAAGCCCAAGGTGGCCGACTACCCCTTCACCACGCTGGTGCCCAATCTTGGCGTGGTGAAGCTGGGTCTGCACGAGCACTTCGTGATGGCCGACGTGCCGGGGCTGATCGAAGGCGCCTCGGATGGCGCCGGGCTGGGGCTGCGCTTCCTCAAGCACCTGACGCGCACCCGGCTGCTGTTCCACGTGGTCGACGTGGCGCCGTTCGACGAGTCCGATCCGGTCGAGGTCGCCCGTGCCATCGCCCATGAGCTCGAGCAGTTCTCGCCGACCCTGGCCGAGCGCCCGCGCTGGCTGGTGCTCAACAAGCTCGACCTGGTGCCGGAAGAGGAGCGCGAGGCGCGTGTGCAGGCCATCGTCGAGGGCCTGGCCTGGGAGGGGCCGGTGTTTCGTATCGCGGCGATCAGCGGCGAGGGCACCGACGCCCTGGTGCAGGCGGCGCATCGCTGGCTCACCGAGCAGCGCCGGCTCGAGAACGAGGACGAGGAGGCCGCCGAGCGCGAGCGCGAGATGCGTGAGCGCATGGAGGCCGAGGCAGTGGCGCGCACCGAGGCGCGGCTGGGCCGCCGGCGCAAGCGCAGCGATCAGGACGACGATGATTTCGATGACGATGACTACGACGTCGAAGTCGAATATGTAGAGTGAGGCGCTCAGTTTCTCTGGGTTTGAGGTTCAGCCTTGTTGGAGAGTGAACAGGTGAGCAACGAGCGGGTTCCGGGTCGCGATGCGCTGCGTGGCGCTCGCCGGGTGGTGGTGAAGATCGGCAGCGCGCTGCTGACCAACGACGGTCGCGGGCTCGACGAGGCGGCGATCGGCGGCTGGGTGGACCAGATCGCGGCCCTGCATCGGCAGGGCTGCGAGGTGGTGCTGGTGTCGTCGGGCGCCGTGGCGGCCGGCATGGTGCGCCTGGGCTGGCAGGCCCGGCCTTCGGCAGTGCACGAGCTTCAGGCCGCCGCCGCGGTGGGCCAGAACGGCCTGACCCAGTGCTACGAGCACCACTTCGCCCGCCATGGCCTGCTCACCGCCCAGGTGCTGCTGACCCATGACGACCTCTCCAACCGCAAGCGCTACCTCAATGCGCGCTCGGCACTGCGCACCCTGGTCGACCTGCGCGTGGTGCCGGTGATCAACGAGAACGACACCGTGGTCACCGACGAGATCCGCTTCGGCGACAACGACACCCTGGGCGCGCTGGTGGCCAACCTGCTCGAGGCCGAGGTGCTGGTGATCCTCACCGACCAGGAGGGGCTGTACGACGCCGATCCGCGCCACAGCCCGGCGGCCACGTTGATCCACGAGGGGCGGGCCGGCGATCCGTCGCTGGCGGCGATGGCCGGCGGTGGTGGCGCGCTGGGGCGCGGCGGCATGACCACCAAGGTCCAGGCGGCGCGCCTGGCGGCACGCTCGGGTGCCGTCACGGTGATCGCCAGCGGTCGCCAGCCCGAGGTGCTGAACCGGCTGATCCAGGGCGAGCGGCTGGGCACCCTGCTGTGCCCGGAGGAGGCGCCGATCGCGGCGCGCAAGCGCTGGCTGGCCGGCCAGCTGCAGGTGCGCGGCAGCCTGACCCTGGATGCCGGGGCGGTCAAGGTGCTGCGCGGCAGCGGTTCGAGCCTGCTGCCAGTGGGCGTCAAGGCGCTGTCGGGCGACTTCGTGCGCGGCGACATGGTGCTGTGCCTCGACGAGCAGGGCGAACGGGTCGCCAAGGGCCTGGTGAACTACGGCGCCGACGAGGCGCGCCGCATTCTCGGCCAGCCGAGCCATCAGATCGAGGCGATCCTGGGCTACATGGAGGCGCCCGAGCTGATCCACCGCGACAACCTCGTCGTGCTGTGAGGGACGCTTTGCGCGGCCTGTAGCATGACGCCCGGCACCTGTGGTAGGATGCGCCATCCTCTCAGACACGGCCCGTCGGCAACCTTCGCGTTGACGCAGTGGCCAGGCCGGCAGGAAAGCGAATTTTCCAGGCCGGACAAATCGTTATCGATGCCGCCCCCGATCGGGCGGCGTTAAAGTTTTCCAGGAGACAGTCAGTGGCAAACAGCAAGCAAGCCCGCAAGCGTGCCCGTCAGGCGGAAGGCCGCCGTGTTCTGAAGGCGAGCCAGCGCGCCATGGTGCGTACCTACGTCAAGCGCGTGATCAAGGCCATCAACGGCGGCGACCACGCCGCGGCGATGACCGAGTTCCAGAAGGCGCAGCCGGTCATCGACCGCATCGCCGACAAGGACGTGCTCTCCAAGAAGAAGGCTGCCCGCCTGAAGAGCCGCCTGAACAAGCGAATCAAGGCGCTGGCGGCGTAACGCCGGACGCCTGGAGGCACCGCGAACGCTCATCGATTCGATGCCAGCGAGTCGCGCTCCCGAAAAACCGGCCACGGCCGGTTTTTTTGTGCTTGATGACGGGGTGCCCCGTCGTGAACGAGCCTGGCGAGGAAGGGATAGGTGACGGAACGCGAGCAGTTGCCCGAACCCGGGCCATCGACCCCGCCCAAGGTGGCCGACGACGACCGGGCGGTTGCGCCCAAGGCCGGCGGCCTGATGCGCTCCGGCCTGGTGGTCGGTGCCATGACACTGCTGTCGCGGGTCATGGGGCTCACGCGCGACGTGGTAGTGGCGACCCTGTTCGGCGCCGGCAGCGGTGCCGATGCCTTCTTCGTCGCCTTCAAGATCCCCAACTTCATGCGCCGACTGTTTGCCGAGGGCGCCTTCAACCAGGCCTTCGTGCCGGTGCTTTCCGAGTACGCCACGCGTGGCAGCAAGCGCGAGGTGCGCGAGCTGCTCGATGCCGTGGCCGGCAGCCTTACCGCGGTGCTGGCGCTGATCACGGCGCTGGCCATGCTCGCCGCGCCCTGGCTGGTGTGGGTCTTTGCCCCCGGCTTCGGCCGCGACCCGGCCAAGCTGGCGCTCACCGCCGACATGCTGCGGCTGACCTTCCCCTACCTGCTGCTGGTCTCGCTCACCGCCTTCGCCGGCAGCGTGCTCAACACCTGGAACCGCTTCGCCGTGCCGGCCTTCACCCCGGTACTGCTCAACCTCTCGCTGATCGGCGCCGCCGTGCTGCTCACGCCCTTGATGAGCGAGCCGGCCATGGCGCTGGCCTGGGGCGTGCTGATCGCCGGCTGCGCCCAGCTCGCCTTCCAGGTGCCGTTCCTGGCGCGCCTGGGGCTGATGCCGAGGCCGTGGCCCAACTTCGCCCACAGCGGGGTGAGGCGCATCCTGGTGCTGATGGCCCCGGCGCTGTTCGGGGTCTCGGTGTCGCAGATCAACCTGCTGCTGGACACCGTGCTGGCGTCGCTACTGGCGCCCGGCAGCGTCTCCTGGCTCTACTATTCCGACCGCCTGGTCGAGCTGCCGCTGGGCGTGTTCGGTATCGCCATCGGCACGGTGATCCTGCCGGCGCTTTCCAAGCGCCACGCCGAGCAATCGGGCGAGCACTTCGCCGCGATGCTCGACTGGGCGGTGCGCGCCGTGCTGCTGCTCGGCTTGCCGGCGGCGCTGGCGCTGGCGATCCTCGCCGAGCCGCTGCTGATCTCGCTGTTCCACTACGGCGCCATGACCGAACACGACATCGCCATGGCGGCGATGAGCCTGCGCGCCTACGCCTTCGGCCTGGTCGCCTTCATGCTGATCAAGGTGCTGGCGCCGGGCTTCTTCGCGCGCCAGAACACCAAGACGCCGGTGAAGGTCGGCATCATCGCCATGGTCGCCAACATGGTCTTCAACCTGATGCTGATCTGGCCGCTGGCGCATGCCGGCCTGGCTCTGGCCACGGCGCTGTCGGCGTTCCTCAATGCCGGGCTGCTGGGTTGGCTGCTGCGCCAGCAGGGGGTGCTGGTGTTCCAGCCCGGCTGGGGCCGCTACGCCGTGCAGCTGGTCGGCGGCTGCGCGGTGATGAGCGTGGGGCTGGCCTGGCTGGCCCCGGACTGGCAGCAGTGGCTCGGCTGGGGCGTGCGGGTGCGGGTGCAGTGGCTGGCACTGCTGGTGGTCGCCGGCGCGGCGGTCTACTTCGCCTGGCTGGCGGCCTGGGGTGTCCGGCCGCGGCATTTTCGCATGAAGGGATAGGGCCCTGCTGGCTCGCGCAAGGGCGGCCGGCTGTCATGGGGGGCCAGGTTCGCTATAATCGATGCCTTTCTTTATTTCAACCCGACGGGGCATGGCGACGACTGGATGGAAGTCATTCGAGGACTGCACAATCTGCGCGACGAGCATCGCGGCTGCGTGGCCACCATCGGCAACTTCGATGGCGTGCACCGCGGCCACCAGGCGATTCTCGACCAGTGCCGCGAGCAGGCCTCGAAGCTGCGCCTGCCGGTCACGGTGGTGGTGTTCGAGCCGCAGCCACGGGAGTTCTTCGCCGGCGACCAGGCGCCGCCGCGGCTGACCCGCCTGCGTGAGAAGGTGCGCCTGCTGGGCGAAAGCGGCGTCGACTACGTGCTCTGCCTGCCGTTCAACGAGCGGTTGCGAAGCCTCACCGCGGTGGAATTCATCGACCGCGTGCTGGTCGAAGGGCTGGGCGTTCGCCACCTGGTGGTGGGCGACGACTTTCGCTTCGGCTGCGATCGCAGCGGCGACTTCAACCTGCTGGCGGAGGAGGGCGAAAGGCGCGGGCGCGAGGGTTACAGCGTCGAGCACACGCGGACCTTCACCCTCGACGACGAACGGGTCTCCAGCACCCGCGTGCGCACCCTGCTGGCCAGCGGCAACTTCGCCCAGGCGGCGAGGATGCTGGGGCGGCCCTACAGGCTGGGCGGGCGCGTGGTCGCCGACCAGAAGCTGGGACGGACCATCGGCGTGCCCACCGCCAACCTGCCGCTGCCGCGCCTGCCGCTGGCGCTGCGCGGGGTCTATGCGGTGGTGACCGAGCTGCCCGCCGGGCTGCGCTGCGAGGGAGTGGCCAACATCGGCTGGCGGCCCACGCTGGGCAGCGACCGGCCGGTGCTCGAGGTGCACCTGTTCGACTTCGACGGCGACCTCTATGGCCAGCGGCTCACGGTGTACCCCTGTGCGCGGTTGCGCGGCGAGGTGAAGTTCGACGACTTCACCGCGCTCAAGCAGCAGATCATGGCCGACCTGGCCCGCGCCCGTCGGTTCTTCGCCAACCCGTGTCCCGTGGCCAGGGAGCTTGGCCTGGCAGACGACTCTCTTCCACTGGCATCGGCGCCGCTGGCGCGCGAAGCCGCGAATTTCGAATCCTCGGCGGGACCTTCCGCCGACCACGACGGCTGACTCCCTGGATATGAGCGACTACAAGCACACACTGAACCTGCCCGAAACCGACTTCCCCATGCGCGGCAACCTGCCTCGGCGCGAGCCCGGCCGGGTGGCGCAGTGGCAGGACATGAAGCTCTACCAGCGCCTGCGCGAAGAGCGCCGCGGCCGCGAGGTCTTCGTGCTGCACGATGGCCCTCCCTACGCCAACGGCAGCATTCACATCGGTCACGCCGTCAACAAGATCCTCAAGGACATCATCGTCAAGTCGAAGAGCCTGGCCGGCTTCGATGCCCCCTACGTGCCCGGCTGGGACTGCCACGGCCTGCCCATCGAGCACAAGGTGGAGACCACCCACGGCAAGCACCTCGAGCCCGAGCAGGCCAGGGCGCTGTGCCGCGAGTACGCCGCGGCGCAGATCCAGACCCAGCTCGTCGACTTCGTGCGCCTGGGCGTGATCGGCGACTGGGACAACCCCTACCGCTCGATGGACTATGCCAACGAAGCGGGCGAGATCCGCGCGCTCGCCGACATGGTCGCGGCGGGCTACGTGTTCAAGGGGCTCAAGCCGGTCAACTGGTGCTTCGACTGCGGCTCGGCGCTGGCCGAGGCCGAGGTGGAGTATCAGGACAAGAAATCCGACGCCATCGACGTGGCCTTCCCGGCCGCCGACGAGGCCAGGCTGGCCGCGGCCTTCGGCCTGGCCGAGCTGACCAAGCCCGCCGCCATCGTGATCTGGACCACCACGCCCTGGACCGTGCCGGCCAACCAGGCGCTCAACGTGCATCCCGAGTTCAGCTACGCCCTGGTCGATACCGGCGAACGCCTGCTGGTGCTGGCCGAGGAACTGGTCGAGTCGTGCCTGGAGCGCTACGAACTCGAAGGCGAGGTGATCGCCACCGCCAAGGGGCAGGCGCTCGACCTGATCGAGTTCCGCCATCCGTTCTACGACCGTCTCTCGCCTGTCTACCTGGCCGACTACGTCGAATCCGAGGTGGGCAGCACGGGTATCGTCCACTCGGCCCCGGCCTACGGCGTCGACGACTTCGTCACCTGCCGCGCCCACGGCATGGACTTCAGCGAGATCAAGAGCCCGGTGCAGGGCAACGGGGTCTACGCCGACGATCTCCCGTTCTTCGGCGGCCAGATGATCTGGAAGGCCAACCCGCTGATCGTCGACAAGCTGCGCGAGGTCGGTGCGCTGCTGGCGCACAAGGTGATCACCCACAGCTACATGCACTGCTGGCGCCACAAGACCCCGGTGATCTACCGCGCCACGGCGCAGTGGTTCGTGGGCATGGACGTCAAGGGCACGGACGGGCGCACCCTGCGCGAGCGGGCGCTGGAGGGTATCGAGGCGACCCAGTTCACCCCGGCCTGGGGTCAGGCGCGGCTGCACGCCATGATCGCCAACCGCCCCGACTGGTGCATCTCGCGCCAGCGCAACTGGGGCGTGCCGATCCCGTTCTTCCTGCACAAGGCCAGTGGCGAGCTGCATCCGCGTACCGTCGAACTGATGGAGGAGGCCGCCAAGCGCGTCGAGCGCGAGGGCATCGACGCCTGGTTCCGCCTCGATCCGGCCGAGCTGCTGGGCGACGAGGCGGCCCAGTACGAGAAGGTCACCGACACGCTGGACGTGTGGTTCGACTCCGGCACCACGCACCGTCACGTGCTGCGCGGCTCGCACCCCCACGGCCACGAGAGCGGCCCGCGTGCCGACCTCTACCTGGAGGGCTCCGACCAGCACCGCGGCTGGTTCCACTCGTCGCTGCTGACCGGCTGCGCCATCGACGGCCATCCGCCGTACCGCGGCCTGCTCACCCACGGCTTCACCGTCGACGCCCAGGGGCGCAAGATGTCCAAGTCGATGGGCAACGTGGTGGCGCCTCAGGAGGTGATGGACAAGCTGGGCGCCGACATCCTGCGCCTGTGGGTCGCCTCCACCGACTATTCCGGCGAGATGGCGGTCTCCGACGAGATCCTCAAGCGCACTGCCGACGTCTACCGGCGCATCCGCAACACCGCGCGCTTCCTGCTGGCCAACCTCAACGGCTTCGATCCGGCCCGCGACAGCGTGGCCTTCGGCGACATGCTGGCACTGGACCAGTGGGTGGTGGACCGCGCCGCCCAGCTCCAGGCGCGCATCGAGACGGCCTATGACGAGTATCGCTTCCTCGACGTCTACCAGCAGGTTCACACCTTCTGTTCGCGGGAGCTGGGCGGGTTCTACCTCGACGTGATCAAGGACCGCCAGTACACCACCCAGGCCGACTCCCTGGCCCGGCGCAGCTGTCAGACGGCCCTCTACCACGTGGTCGAGGCACTCTCGCGCTGGGTGGCGCCGATCCTCTCCTTCACCGCCGAGGAGATCTACGAACACATCCCCGGCGCCAAGGGCGACAGCGTGCTGCTCGAGAGTTACTACGAAGGGCTCGACACTTTGGCGCCGGACGCCGAGCTGGGACGCGAGTTCTGGGAACAGGTGCTCGAGGTCAAGCAGGCGGTCAACAAGTGCCTGGAAGATGCGCGTAACGCCAAGGTGATCAAGGGCAGCCTGGCCGCCGAGGTGACCCTGTTCGTGGACGACGAACTCCATGCCACCCTGGCCAAGCTGGGCGAGGAGCTGCGCTTCGTGATGCTCACCAGCGAGGTGCGCCTGGCGCCGCTGGCGGAGGGCCAGGAGGCCGAGGCCACCGAGCTCAGCGGCCTGAAGGTGGCCGTGGCAACGAGTCCGCACCAGAAGTGCGAGCGCTGCTGGCACCACCGCGAGGACGTGGGCAGCCACGCCGAGCATCCCGACCTCTGTGGCCGCTGCATCAGCAACCTGCCGGAGGGGCCCGGTGAGACTCGCCACTATGCGTAACAGCCAGGATGACAGCGGCGCCGCGGTGCCGCCGATGCGCCGGCCGCTGCGCTGGCTGTGGCTGGCCGTGGCCGTGGTGGCGCTGGACCTCGCCACCAAGGCGCTGATGTCGAGCCTGCTGAGCTATGGCCAGCCGGTGGAGGTGCTGCCGTTCTTCAACCTGACGCTGCTGCACAATACCGGCGCGGCCTTCAGCTTTCTCGCCGGCCATCCCGGCTGGCAGCGCTGGTTCTTCGCCCTGGTCGGCGTCGGCGCCTGCATCGGCCTGACGATCTGGATGAGCCGCCTCAAGGCCGACGAGAAGCTGCTCGGCGCGTCGCTGGCACTGGTCATCGGCGGTGCGCTGGGCAATCTCTACGATCGCCTGGTGCACGGCTACGTGGTCGACTTCCTCTCGTTCCATGTGGCCGGCTGGTACTACCCGGCGTTTAACGTGGCCGACATCGGCATCACCGTGGGGGCCGTGGGCCTGATCTGGGAATCCCTCTTCGAAGGGCGCAAGCAGGCCCGGCGGCGAGGCTGAGGCCGCCTGCTATGCTGCGGGCAAGACATCACCGAGCGAGAGCAACGATGAGCGAATACCGCATCGACGAGGGCATGGAGGTGACCCTGCACTTCACCCTCAAGCTGGAGGACGGCACCGTGGTCGACTCCACCCGCGAGAAGCAGCCGGCCACCTTCCAGATGGGGGACGGCAACCTGCCGCCCGGCTTCGAGTACCCGTTGAAGGGCATGAGCGGCGGCGATAGCGGCAGCTTCGAGATCACCCCCGAGCACGGCTTCGGCCAGCACAACCCGCAGAACGTGCAGATGCTCAGCCGCGACGACTTCGACGAGATCGAGCCCGAGGTGGGCACGGTGATGTCCTTCGCCGACCCGGCCGGCGGCGAGCTTCCGGGCGTGATCATCGCCGTCGGCGAGCGCAACGTGGAAGTGGACTTCAATCATCCGCTCGCCGGCCGTACCCTGACCTTCGAGGTCGAAGTGCTGGATGTAAGGCCCGCGCAGACGCATTGAGTGGTTAGCTCGATGCACGACTGCCTGAAGGGCGTCGGGGGCAGGTCGTAGCGGAGGTCTTTTGCCAGGGAAGGCAAAAGTAGCGCCCAAGATGGGGTCACGGCGCCTCCGCACAGACCTGCCGCCGAGTTAGCCCTGACTTGAAATACCATTACTGGATGCCTCGACGCATCAAGGCGACGTAACCATGCAAGCTAACTCCGTGCGAATCCGACTGGCCAACCCCCGCGGCTTCTGTGCCGGCGTCGATCGTGCCATCGAGATCGTCAATCGTGCGCTGGACGTCTTCGGCCCGCCCATCTACGTGCGACACGAGGTGGTGCATAACCGCTTCGTGGTCGATACCCTGCGCGAACGTGGCGCCATCTTCGTCGAGGAACTCGACGAGGTGCCCGACGACGTCATCGTGATCTTCTCCGCCCACGGCGTGTCGCGCGCGGTGCAGGAGGACGCCGAGCGGCGCGGTCTCAAGGTCTTCGACGCCACCTGCCCACTGGTCACCAAGGTGCACATGGAAGTCCTGCGCTACGCCAGGCGCGGCCAGGAGTGCATCCTCATCGGTCACGCGGGCCATCCGGAGGTCGAAGGCACCATGGGCCGCTACGACACCTCCCACGGTGGGAACATCTATCTGGTGGAGGACGAGGAGGATGTCGCACGCCTCGAAGTGAAGGATCCCGCCCGGCTCGCCTTTGTCACCCAGACCACGCTCTCCATGGATGACACCGCCCGGGTAATCGACGCCCTGCGCGAGAAGTTCCCCGAGATCCAGGGGCCACGCAAGGACGACATCTGCTACGCCACCCAGAACCGCCAGGACGCCGTACGCGAGCTGGCTGCCGGCTGCGACCTGCTGCTGGTGGTGGGCAGTCCCAACAGCTCCAACTCCAACCGCCTGCGTGAGCTGGCCGAACGGGTCGGGACCCCGGCCTACCTGATCGACGATGCCAGCCAGATCGACCCCGCCTGGCTCGAGGGGGTCGGGGCGGTGGGTATCACGGCGGGCGCGAGCGCGCCGGAAGTGCTGGTCAAGGGCGTGATCGAGCGGCTGCAGGAGTTGGGCGCCCAGGCGCCGGAAGAGTTGGCCGGCCGCGCGGAAACCATCACCTTCTCCATGCCTCGCGAGCTGCGCGAGCGCATGATCGCCAGCGATTCGCTATCCTGAGGAAAAGGGGCGTAATACGACACCACCCGATGGCATGAGTTTTCTCATGCTATGTGACACTATCAAGCTGGGGCCTGCCCCGGCTTTTTTCATGAGGTATCTAGCGGGCCAGGTTGGCATGATACATACTGAAACCAAGTGTAACCATTCAGCGGAGGAGTGCCGTGTGACGACTCACGCCCGCCCGGCTTCTGGGTGGCCACGGCATGGCCCCCGCCGGCACGCTCGCGGCTTCACCCTGATCGAGCTGATGATCGCCGTGGCCGTGATCGCGATCCTGGCCTCGATCGCCGTGCCGAGCTATCGCGGCTATGTAGAGCGGGCGACGCGCACCGATGCTCATGCCGGGCTCATGGAGGCGGCCGGCCAGCTTGAGCGCTGTTACACGGTCAACAGCTCCTATGCGGCATGCAACGTAACGTCGCCCTCGCCCGATGGGAATTACTCGATCGCCGTGACGCCTACCGCTACCACCTACACTCTCACCGCTGAACTGAGGAGCGGCCGTGGCCCCGACGGCTGCTCGGGCAATATGACCCTGAACCATCAAGGGGTGAGAAGTCCTACGGACTGCTGGTAGCTGAACGATGAAGAGTGCCGGTTTCTCACTGATCGAATTGCTGGTCACGATCGCCGTGATGACGATCGTGGCGACCATTGCCGTGCCGGGCTTCCAGGGCATGCTGGCCAACAACCGGCTGGCTGCCGACTACAATCTGGTGCTATCGGGGCTGAACCAGGCGCGCAGCGAAGCCATCAAGCGCCGTGAGGACGTGAGGTTCCGGGTGACACAATCCAGCCCTTGGGAGTACCGGATTACCACGGTCGACGACAGCGACATTGCGATTCGCTCAGGGCGGGGAAGTCAGGTCAGCCTTACCCGCACTGTCATCACCTTCAATTCGCTGGGACGGCGTGCGGACTGCTCGGCCGACTGTGACATCAGCGTCGACCATAGCGATGCTGGCAATCTCGACCTGCGGGTGAGCACCACCGGCCGTATCGGCAAGCCGACGAGTTGAGGAGCGCCATGAGACGTCACGCACAGTCAGGGTTTACGCTCATCGAAGCGCTGATTGCCGTGCTGGTGCTCTCCATCGGCCTGCTCGGAGTGGCGGCCATGCAGCTCAGGGCGCTGCAGAGTGCGCACATGGGCTACCAGCGGGCGGTGGTCAGCCTGGCGGCGATCGATGCCCAAGAGCGGGCGTGGGCGGACCTGTCCCGGGCCTCTCCCGCTGGTTGTCCTGCCACCAGTGCCTTCGAAAGCGGCTGGGCGGACCAGTGGTTTGGCGACCTCCTGGCGGATACCGGCGAGAGTGGGATAAGCAGTATGGGGGATTGCCAATACACGGTCAGTATCGAGTGGGAGGAGGAGCGTTACGCTGCCAGTGAGAGCGATGAGCCGTTCGTCTACCAGTTCAGGTTACCCGAGCTATGAGGCGAGGCATCGTGGCGAACGGGCGGCAGGCGGGCTTCACCCTCATCGAGTTGATGGTGGCGCTGGTGATCGGTCTTGTCATCATTTTAGGTGCCGGGCAGCTGTTTCTCGTGGGAATCCAATCATTTCGTCAAATCGAGCTGCTGGGCAACAAGCAGGCGGCGCTGACCTTTGCCACGGAGACCTTGGTTCGCGACATTCGCCGAGCCAATCTCGACCCCGCTACTGGCGAGCCCGAGATCCGTTTCGCCGACGGTGAGCTGAGGGTCGAGTTCACCAACAATGGCGACACGGGCGATTGCAGCGACGGAAGCATGGTCGTGCGGATCTACCGCCTGAGCAATGCCGCCGTCAGCGCCAGCGAGGGATGGTCGCTGAACATGGGGCAGCGTTGCGGCGCCGATCCCACCGGGTCCGATTTCGAGCCGCTCGTCACCGGATTTGCCGACGGCGGCTTTGGTCGCGACGAAGACGAGACGGACGAGGCCAATGGCGTCTGGGTTGTAGAGTTCAAGTTGATCAAGAGCCGGGAGGACGCAAACGAGACGGACGATTTTGCGTTTCGAGCCGTCAACCGAAACGAGGCGATAGACTAGCCTGGCCTCTTGAAGAGGTAGGAGTCCACATGAGACAAGAACGCGGAGCCGCCCTGGTCGTCGTCCTGTCGATGCTGTCTGGCGCCTTGATGCTGGGGCTGTCGGGCATCCAGTCGTCTCTGATAGACGAGCGCCTCGCGGGTAACTACAAGGCGGCGGCCGAAGCCCAGATGGGCGCGGAAAAGGCGATTTCGACCGGCTGGGGGGAAAACGGCAGCGGAGTGAGCGTCAGCGACTTCGATACCACGCGGACCCTCGCCGAGGTCGAAGCTTACAGCTGGGCTGAGTTCACGGCGTTGGGTAACATTTCCGCCAATGCCTGCAGTGGCAATATCGCGTGTCACTACTACCCGCTTCGCGATGGAAGCGACTACTTCATTGCCGGCATGGGCGCCGTAGTCAGCGAGGGCAGTCTCGTGGCAGTGAGCCATCCCGTGCTCGCCCGCGTCGAGTTCACGCCAGGGCCAAATCCCGCTTTCACCAACGGCCTGCTCAGCGCCGATTATATTCTGGTCACGGGCCAATCCACCGTCATGGGCAATGTTCATTCCAACGGCACCGTCGACATCTCCCTGCAAAGCGGATCAGAAGCGACAGTGACCCAAGGTACCGATCAAATGGTCGAGGTCCCGCTCCCGGGAGAGAGGCCCGATGGAGAGGACACAAGCACGTGCGAGGAGCATCCCGAGCCGCACTGCTACAAGAGCTATGACCCTACGGTCTTCGATGAGTACCGGGAGCGTGAGGGCGCCATCAACACCTGCAGCATCGATATCGACGCGCTGGACGACGGTGACACCATCTTCTGCGACGGAGACCTGGAAGTTCAGGGAGGTTCCGTCGAGGACAACCGGGTAACGCTGGTCGCCACGGGTAACGTCAGCATGAACGGTGCCAGCTCGAGCGGCGGCACCGGCAGCGACATTGGCCTGTTCGTCATCGCCGGTCAGGACATCGAGTTCAACGGCAACACGGACAACTATGGCGTGTTCTGGGCTGGCGGCTATGTACGCCAGAACGGTAATTCCAGCCTGTATGGCGCGATCGTGGCGGGCACCTACATTCGCAGCAATGGCGGCATCGATTTCATCAGCCTCGACAGCGTGACCAACCCGGATACGTTCATACCCGCCAATCCGCGGATCGTGGCCTGGCACTGAGCGAGGCCGCGGGCATCTCTCGGCTTCGGCGCCATGCTCTCCTGCAGGAGAGGCACGGCAACTCAGGACTCGGAGGGCTTGCGATAGTGCCCGGGCACGGTGACCCGTTCGCCGTTGGGCAGCTCGCGTACGTGTGTTGGCACGTAGATTCGCTTGATGACGCTTCTGCTGGACTTGCCGTTCGACATGCTCGACTCCTTGTCCGTTGAGGGCCGCATCCACTTTACGCCAGCGACGTTTCGCCGTGCAATCCTGTCCATCGAGGCGCCCCGGTTTTACGTCTGGCGCCGGGTTGCCTAGTGTAGGGGAAGGAATGGGGTACCGCGGAAGGAGCCGGGATGGAGCCGTTGAACATCGCGCTCACGGTGGTGGGCGGGCTGGTGCTGGTGGTCGGCCTGCTGTCGAGCCCGTTGGACCGCTCGTGGCTCTCCGCGCCCCTGTTCGCCTTCCTCATCGGTGTGGCGCTGGGACCGCATGGCCTGGACGCTCTCGATCCGATGGCATGGGGCGACGGGAAGCGGCTTCTCGAGCAGACGGCGCGGCTCACGCTCGGCATCAGCCTGATGGGCATTGCGCTGCGCTTGCCGCCCAATTTCCCCTTCGTCCACTGGCGCTCGTTGCTGCTGCTGCTGGGCATCGCCATGCCGGTCATGCTCCTGGTCAGTTCGCTGCTGACCTACTGGGTGCTGGGCCTGCCCCTGCTGCTGGCCCTGCTGGTCGGTGGCACCGTCTGCGCCACCGACCCGGTCGTGGCCTCTTCCATCGTCACCGGCGGGGTGGCCAAGGAGAACCTTCCCGAGGGGTATCGACATCTGCTTTCCGGCGAGTCCGGCGCCAACGACGGCCTGGCCTACCCCTTCGTATTGCTGCCGATCCTGCTGCTCTCGCTGCCCCCCGGCGATGCCTGGACGGACTGGTTCGGCAGGATCTGGTTGTGGGAGATCGGTGGGGGGACACTGATCGGGATCGCGCTTGGCTGGACGGCAGGTCGGGCCCTGCAGTGGTCGGAGGCGCGCGGGTTTCTCGATCAGCCTTCGTTTCTCTCCATCACCCTGGCCCTGACCCTCCTGGTGCTGGGGCTGGGCGAGCTGCTGGGCACCAACAGCATCCTGGGCGTGTTCGCCGCCGGCCTGGCCTTCGACCAGGAAGTCGGCGGCAAGGAGCGTGGCGAGGAAGATAACGTCCAGGAGGCGGTCAACATCCTGCTGACGATGCCGGTCTTCGTGCTGTTCGGGCTGATTGCGCCCTGGGCCGAGTGGCAGGCGCTGGGCGTGCAAGGGGCGCTGTTGGCCCTGCTCGTGCTGCTGTGTCGCCGCCTGCCCGTCATCCTGCTGCTGCGCCCCTGGCTGCCGGCGCTGCGCGACTGGCCGATCACGCTGATCATGGGCTGGTTCGGTCCGATCGGCGTATCGGCGCTCTACTATGCCACCCTGATTTCGAGCCGTTCCGGCTACGACCTGGCCTGGACAGCTGGCTCCCTGGTCGTGATTGCCTCGATGGTGGCCCATGGCATCACTGCGACGCCGTTCGCCAATCGCTACGGCCACTGGCAGCGCCGCTATCGCAGCGAGGCGCGCTAGCCTGCTGCCTCGGCCGGTCGCCCGCACCGGCAATCGGCCGCGCCTCGTATCAATGCAACCCGGCCAGCCCGCTGTCCTTCCTCCAGTCGGTTTCCAGGACGGGCCTCCTTGCCTCATCGTGGTGGCGTGCTGCCCGGGCGTAGGTGGCAGCGGCCTCGGGACAGCGCCAGCTCAGCCGCCGCATGAGCAAGTCGGGTTCCGGCTCAATGGTACCGGCTGGGCAGGCGCGTGAAGCGCACCGGGGGGCTGTACTTCTCGCTCGCCGGTGCCCGCTCGGGCGCGGGGCGAACCCGCCAGCCCCGCGAGCTCGCCCACTCCTTGAGTTCGCGGTAGTCGAGCAGCGGATAGTCGCGGGTATAGGGGTTGGGAGCGGACGAAGGGAAGGCGAATGCCACGTGCGGGTAGCGGGCCAGGGCGTCCTCGCTGTTATGGGCGGCCAGCGCCAGGTCCAGTGCGTGCTGCCATGCCTGGGAATCGCGCGGGGCACGCGCTTCGCTGAGGCGGGCGTTGTCGTTGGCGTAGAAACTTCCCATGACGTTTACCTCACTTCGAAATCGTTGAAGGTTGCAGCCAGGCTTGCCGAAGGGCAGGGCTCATTGCGGCGGCGAGCGGCGATGAGGCTTGACGGGGACCGTCTTGGGTCCAGGCTTGGGCGAGGACCTGGCGGGTCGGGAAGGGGTAGAACGACGATGTGGCTTCACGGAAACGCGTTTTCTGGACATGACGCACCTCTTGGTTGGCTGTCGGGTTACTACATGACGGCGTTCCACTCCTGTTACTGCTCGGTAATTGCCCCGCCCGGCCCTGGGCGGGGCACATGTACATGACTCAGTCCCAGCTCAGCGCGCCGCCGACCTGATACTCGGTGACGCGGGTCTCGAAGAAGTTCTTCTCCTTGCGCAGGTCGATGATCTCGCTCATCCAAGGGAAGGGGTTCTGCGCCCCGGGGAACTGTTCCTTGAGGCCGATCTGGGCCAGGCGGCGGTTGCAGATGAAGTGCAGGTACTCCTCCATGATCGCCGCGTTCATGCCCAGCACGCCGCGCGGCATGGAGTCGCGGGCGTAGGCGATCTCGAGCTCGGTGCCCTCGAGGATCATCTGGGTCACCTCGTCCTGGAACGCGGGCGTCCACAGGTGGGGGTTCTCGATCTTGATCTGGTTGATCATGTCGACGCCGAAGTTGAGGTGCATCGACTCGTCGCGCAGGATGTACTGGAACTGCTCGGCGACGCCGGTCATCTTGTTGCGCCGGCCCATGGAGAGGATCTGGCTGAAGCCGCAGTAGAAGAAGATGCCTTCGGTCACGCTGTAGAAGGCGATCAGGTTGCGCAGCAGCTCCTGGTCGGTCTCGGGGGTGCCGGTGTTGAAGTCCGGCCGGGCCAGCGACTGGGTGTGCTTGAGGCTCCAGGCCGACTTGGCGGCGACCGAGGGCACCTCGCGGTACATGTTGAAGACCTCGCCCTCGTCCATGCCCAGCGACTCCACGCAGTACTGGTAGGCATGGGTATGGATCGCCTCCTCGAAGGCCTGGCGCAGCAGGTACTGGCGGCACTCGGGATTGGTGATCAGGCGGTACAGCGCCAGCACCAGGTTGTTGGCCACCAGCGAGTCGGCGGTGGAGAAGTAGCCCAGGCTGCGCATGACGATGCGCCGCTCGTCCGCGCTCAGGCCCTCCTGGCTCTTCCACAGCGCGATGTCGGCGTTCATGTTCACTTCCTGGGGCATCCAGTGGTTGGCGCTGCCGTCCAGGTACTTCTGCCACGCCCACTCGTACTTGAAGGGCACCAGCTGGTTGAGGTCGGCGCGGGCGTTGATCATCTGCTTGTCGTCGACCTCTATGCGCGCCGCGCCCATCTCCAGCTCCTCGAGGCCGGCGGCCACGTCGAGCTCCTCCAGCGACCTGCGCGCCCGCGCCAGGCGGTCGCTCTCGGCCACCTTGTAGCTGCCGCTGCTTTCCTTTACCTCCCCGCCTGGGGCAGCCGCGGGCTGCGGCTTGGCGGCAGGGGCCGGCGCGGCCTTGGCCGGCTGCTCGGCGACGGAAGTCTCGTCCTCGTGGAATTCGTCCCAGTTCAGCATTTCACTTTACCTCGGGTTCTTTTGGGAGCCGGAAATGAGTTCACCGCTCTAGGCTCACTCCGGGGGCAAGCCTACGAGGAGGCGCTGTAAACCCATCCCTGGGCGCTACCGACGCCATCCATGGCGTAGGACCTCCTCTCCGGCTTGCCCCCGGCGCCTCTCGCTTCGCCGGCGGCAATGCGTGTCGGGTCAGGCTTACTGGCAGGCCTCGCAGCCCAGATCATCGATATCGCTCGCCGAAGGCGCGCGTGAGCCGCTGCCCGCCTTGCCGGTAAGGAAGTCCTCCACGCCGCGCGGCTCGCGGGCGGGTGCGGCAGCAGGAGCCGGCGCGGCCGAAGGCGCCTGGTTGCTCACCGCGTTGAGGGTGCCGCGATCCACGGTGGACTTCTCCACCGAGGTGGCGCCCAGGGCGCGCAGGTAGTAGGTGGTCTTGAGGCCGCGGAACCACGCCATGCGGTAGGTCACGTCGAGCTTCTTGCCCGAGACGCCCTTGATGTAGAGGTTCAGCGACTGCGCCTGGTCGATCCACTTCTGGCGCCGCGCGGCGGCCTCCACCAGCCATTTCGGCTCCACCTCGAAGGCGGTGGCGTACTTGGCCTTGAGGTCGTCCGGGATGCGCTCGATGGGCTGGGCCGAGCCGTCGTAGTACTTGAGGTCGTTGATCATCACCTCGTCCCACAGGCCGCGCGCCTTGAGGTCGTGGACCAGGTAGGCGTTGACCACGGTGAACTCGCCGGAGAGGTTCGACTTGACGTAGAGGTTCTGGTACGTGGGCTCGATCGACTGCGACACGCCGCAGATGTTGGAGATCGTCGCGGTGGGGGCGATGGCCATCACGTTGGAGTTGCGCATGCCCTGCTCGGCGATCTTGCTGCGGATGCGTTCCCAATCCTGGGTGGCGCCGGTGTCCACCTCGATGTACTTCTCGCCGCGCTCTGCCACCAGCTTCGCGATCGAGTCGATGGGCAGCACGCCCTGGCTCCACAGCGAGCCCTCGAAGCTCGCGTAGCGGCCGCGCTCAGCGGCGAGGTCGCTGGAGGCCTCGATGGCGTGGTAGCTGACCAGCTCCATGGAGCGGTCGGCGAACTCGACGGCCGCCTCGGAGGCGTAGGCGATGTCCTGGGCGTAGAGGGCGTCCTGGAAGCCCATGATGCCGAGCCCCACCGGGCGGTGCTTGAAGTTGGAGTTCCTGGCCTGGGGCACCGCGTAGTAATTGATGTCGATGACGTTGTCGAGCATGCGCACGGCGGTGCGCACGGTCTTCCTGAGCTTTTCGGCATCGAGCCTGCCGTCGACGACATGCTGGGCCAGGTTGACCGAACCCAGGTTGCACACCGCGATCTCGTCGGCGCTGGTGTTCAGGGTGATCTCGGTGCACAGGTTGGAGGAGTGCACCACGCCGGCGTGCTGCTGAGGGCTTCTCAGGTTGCACGGATCCTTGAAGGTGATCCAGGGGTGGCCGGTCTCGAACAGCATCGAGAGCATCTTGCGCCACAGGTCCTTGGCGCGCACGCGCTTGAACAGCTTGAGCTGACCCGAGCGGGTCATCGCCTCGTACTCCTCGTAGCGCTGCTCGAAGGCGGCGCCGTAGAGGTCGTGCAGGTCCGGGCAGGTGGCGGGCGAGAACAGCGTCCACTCCTTGTCGTCGAACACGCGCTTCATGAACAGGTCGGGCACCCAGTTGGCGGTGTTCATGTCGTGGGTGCGGCGGCGATCGTCGCCGGTGTTCTTGCGCAGCTCGAGGAACTCCTCGATGTCGAGGTGCCAGGTCTCGAGGTAGGCGCACACGGCGCCCTTGCGCTTGCCGCCCTGGTTGACCGCCACCGCCGTGTCGTTGACCACCTTGAGGAACGGCACCACGCCCTGGCTCTTGCCGTTGGTGCCCTTGATGTAGGAGCCCAGCGCGCGTACCGGGGTCCAGTCGTTGCCCAGGCCGCCGGCCCACTTGGAGAGCAGGGCGTTGTCGCGGATCGCGCTGTAGATGGCGTCGAGGTCGTCGGGCACGGTGGTCAGGTAGCAGCTGGAGAGCTGGCTGCGCACGGTGCCCGAGTTGAACAGCGTCGGCGTGGAGGCCATGTAGTCGAAGCTGGAGAGCAGCTCGTAGAACTCGATGGCGCGTGCCTCGCGATCATCCTCGTTCAGCGCCAGGCCCATGGCCACGCGCATGAACATCACCTGGGGCAGCTCGTAGCGTACGTCGTCGCGATGAATGAAGTAGCGGTCGTAGAGGGTCTGCAGGCCCAGGTAGGTGAAGGCGTTGTCGCGGGTGTGGTCCAGCGCTGCGCCGAGGCGTTCGAGATCGAACTCGGCGAGCGCCGGGTCGAGCTGCTCGAACTCGATGCCCTTGGCCACGTAGGCCTGGAACGCCGGCGGATAGAACTCGGCCATCTCGCCGAAGGTGGCCTCCTCGGCGACGCCGAGGAACGACAGCGCCTCGCGGCGCAGGCTATCCTGCAGCAGGCGCGCGGTGACGTAGGTGTAGTTGGGTTCCTTCTCCACCAGGGTGCGCGCGGTCATCATCAGCGCCTGGGAGACGCCGTCCACCGAGACGCCGTCGTAGAGGTTCTTCAGCGACTCCTCGACGATGCGGTTGGGATCGACGTTCTCGAGTTCCGCGCAGGCGTCGAATACCAGCGTCTCGATGCGGCCCAGGTCGAGCGGACGGCGGCTGCCGTCGGCCAGGGTGACATTGAGCGTGGGGTGCGGCTTCTCGATCTCGGCGCCGGCGGCGGCCCGGGCGCGGGCGTGCTCCTCGCGGTAGAGCACGTAGGCGCGCGCGACCTTCTGCTCGCCGGCGCGCATCAGCGCCAGCTCGACCTGATCCTGGATGTCCTCGATGTGGACGGTGCCGCCGTCCGGCATGCGACGCAGGAAAGCGCCTGCGATGGCCTGGCTGGCCTGTTCCACGAAGTCGCGGACCCGCGAGGAGGCGCTGACGTTGTCGCCCTCCACGGCGATGAAGGCCTTGCGCATGGCCACGGCGATCTTGCCGGCATCGAAGGGCACCACATCGCCGTTGCGCTTGATCACGCGGAGGGTTTGCGGAGCCGTGAGCGACAGGTCGGTCGGGTCGGGGGTCTGGAGTTCCATGAGCCGTTGATCCCTTCTGCGTGGGGAATGGGGTCGGGGGCGACGAAGGCATTGACAGCCGAAGCAAGGCTTGCTAGATGCACATCATCTTGTGTCTTTCTCTTTTGAGAACACAAGATAGTGTGCTTTTACGCCCCCTTCAAGTGGATAACCTGTGGGTGAGCTGTGACTCGACGGGGGGCATCCTTTGGGTTGTGACGCAAGACCGGGCTATGCTTCGCTGGCAAGCTGCAAGGACGCGAAATGTCATGAAAGGCAGGCGAAAGAGCCTATTTCGGGTATCCTTGATCTGTGAATTGGCGGGACAGGGTGTCCCGAGTGATAACGAAGCCCAGCACGGGGATGACTAGGATGGATGACAACCTGGAAAGCAGCGACATGGAACACGTGCTGATTATCGAGGATGACGTGCGCCTGGCCGAACTCACCCGCGACTACCTCGAATCCAATGGGTTCAAGGTCACGGTGGAGGCCGAGGGTTCACGGGGTGTCGATCAGATTCTTACGCTGCAGCCGGATCTGGTGATCCTCGATCTGATGCTGCCCGGGGAGGATGGATTGTCGATCTGTCGCCGGGCCAGGCCCGACTACGCCGGGCCGATCCTGATGCTGACCGCCCGCACCGACGACATGGATCAGGTGCTGGGGCTGGAGATGGGGGCCGACGACTACGTGCCCAAGCCGGTTCAGCCCAGGGTGCTGCTGGCTCGCATGCGGGCGCTACTGCGGCGGGCGGAGAACGCGGAGCCGTCCGGCGAGGCCCGGCTCACCTTCGGCAATCTGGAGATCGACAGCGCCACTCGCGAAGCCTGGCTGCAGGGCGAGCGCATCGACCTTACCAGCGCCGAGTTCGATCTGCTGTGGCTGCTGGCGAGCAATGCCGGCCGAGTGCTCACGCGGGAGGAGATCTTCAGCGACCTGCGCGGCATCAAGTACGACGGCCAGGACCGTTCCATCGACGTCCGGGTGTCCCGGATTCGCCCCAAGATCGGCGACGATCCCAACCATCCGCACCGGATCAAGACAGTACGCAGCAAGGGCTACCTGTTCGTCAAGGATGCGTGAAGCATGCAGCGGTTCCTGGCCGATGGCTCCTTCCTGCGCGTCTATCTGGCCCTGGCCCTGGCACTGCTGCTGACCTTCGGCCTGGCCCTGATGGGCCTGGCCCTGGTCGATCGGGTGCGCGTCGAACAGTACCGCGAACAGCTGGCCGAAGCGCCGTTGCAACTGCTCACCTGGCGTGTGGCGGCGCTGCCGGCCTACGAGCGTGGCGACTGGCTGACCCAGCAATCGGACGTGCTCAACATGCGCCTGTCGCTGCGCGAGCCGGGGGACGCCGATCTCGGCTGGTTCGAGCGCCGGCGGGTGCAGCGCGGCCGAGTGCTGGTGAAGGTGCACGAGGACGGGGATTGGCGGCTCTATCGGCGCCTGCCGCGCGAGGCGCGTATCCTCGAGGCGCGTCTTTCCGGGCTCAATGAGAGCCAGCTGCGCGGCCTGGCACAGATGCTGGGGGACTGGCTGGCCGAGGTCGACGGCGAGGCTCGCCGGCGGCGACTCGAGAGCGTGACCAGCGAGGCCTTGCCGGTCAGCCTCAGCGACCTGGCTCCCGAAGGGCTCGACAGCCACCAGCTCACCCGCCTGCGCGACGGCGAACTGGTGATTCGCCTGATGCCGGGACACTGGGCGTTGACCATCTACCTCGCCGTGCCGGCTGACGACGGCTCCCGCCAGTGGCTGTCGATCGGCCCGGTCTCGGCGCTCGAGCCCACTCCCATCTCGCTGCTGCTGCTGGTGCTGGTGATCATGCTCGGCGTACTGGCCGCGATCATCTACCTGATCGTGCGTGGCGTGGAGGGGCGCCTGGCACGGCTCGAGCTGGCCGCGGGGCGCATCGCCAGCGGTCGCCTCGATACCCGGGTGAAGGTCGATGCCGGCGGTTTCATCGGCCGGGTCGGCATGGCCTTCAATGCCATGGCGGCCCAGGTGCAGTCGCTGCTGCGCTCGCAGCAGGAGATGATCCGCGCGGTCTCCCACGAGCTGCGCACCCCGGTGGCACGCATCCGCTTCGCCATGCAGATGGTCGAGGACATGACCGACGACCCCGCCATTCACCGCCAGCTGCACGGCATCGACGGCGACATCGAGGAGCTCGACCAGCTCATCGACGAGATCCTCACCTATGCGCGACTCGACAGCGGCATCCTCAACGGGGCCGAGCTGGAGCGCACCCAGGTCGACTGTCGCGCCATCGCCGAGCGGGTCATCGAGACCCTGGCCCCGTTGCATGCGCACCTGCGCCTGGCGCTGGCGCCGGGAGACGAGGTCGAGGTACAGGCCGATCCGCGCTACCTGCAGCGGGCGCTGCAGAACCTGGTGGCCAACGCCTGTCGCCACGCACAGTCGCGGGTACTGGTGCGGATCACGCTGGAGTCGCGGCTGGTGCGTCTGGACATCGAGGACGACGGGCCCGGGGTGCCGGTCGGCGAGCGGCAGGCGATCTTCAAGCCCTTCGCCCGGCTCGACGACAGCCGGACCCGGCGCAGCGGCGGCTACGGCCTGGGGCTCTCCATCGTGCAGAAGGTCATGGCCTGGCACGGCGGCAGCGTGGTGGTCGACGACAGCCAGGAGCTGGGCGGGGCGCGCTTCTCGCTGCTGTTGCCGCGGGTGCCGGCCAGCAAGGCCAAGCTGCCGGTCAAGCCGGCTTGATACCCTCGAGCACGGCGAAGGAGGTCTCGCGCGCCGTACGCAGGAAGTCCTCCATCCACGGCTGCTCGCGACTCTCCTCGCGAATGGCCGCGTACAGCGTGCACCACATCCCCGCCTCGCCGAGCCCCACCGCCTTCACGTAGTCGCGCTCCAGGTACTCCGTCAGCGCCCAGTTGGGCAGCGCGCAGACGCCGCGGCCGCTGGCCACCAGCTGCATCATCATTACCGTGAGCTCGGCGGTGCGGATCTCGCGCGGGCGTACCCCGGCGGGATCGAGGAACTGGGTGAACACGTCCAGGCGGGCATGCTCCACGGGGTAGGTGATCAGGGTTTCCTCGGCAAGGTCGTCGGGCACGACGAAGTCGCGCTCGGCCAGGCGATGCTGGCGGGCCACGGCCAGCAGCCCCTGGTAGCGGAACAGCGGCTCGTAGTAGACCCCGGCCAGCGGCTGCGGGTCCGCGGTGATGACCAGGTCGAGCTGTTCGCGGGCCAGCGCCGGCAGCGGGTCGAAGTGATGTCCGCCGGGGATGTCGATCTCCACTTCCGGCCAGTGGTCGCGGAAGTGGTCGATGGTCGGCATCAGCCACTGGAAGCAGCTGTGGCACTCGATGGCCATGTGTAGGCGCCCCGGCTCGTGGCCGATCAGCCGGGCCACGTCGCGCTCGGCCATGCGCACCAGCGGCAGCACCTGCTCGGCCAGTGACAGCAGCCGCTGGCCGGCGCGGGTGAACTCCACCGGCCGTGTCTTGCGCACGAACAGCGCCGTGCCCAGGCGCTCCTCCAGATCCTTGATCTGGTGCGACAGCGCCGACTGGGTCAGGTGAACCCGCTCGGCGGCTTCCACCAGCGAGCCGGCATCGCGCAGGGCGACCAGGGTGCGCAGATGGCGAAGTTCTATCATGAGCCTATTTCAAGTTGAACGTTAATTTATTTAGTTTGATTCAATCTGGTGCGACGGCGAGACTCTGCGACATCATTCATGCGCAGAGGGACTTATCATGACATTAGCTCATGTGCTTGGCTATCCGCGAATCGGCGCCGGTCGCGAACTCAAGCGCGCCGTCGAGGCCTACTGGCGCGGCGAACTCGATCGCGACGGCCTCGAGGCCGCAGGCCGCGAGCTGCGTGCGCGCCATTGGCAGGCGCAGCGCGACGCCGGCCTCGACCTGGTCACCGTGGGCGACTTCGCCTTCTACGATCAGGTGCTCAACGTCACCGCGCTGGTGGGGGCCGTGCCGGCGCGCTTCGCCGCCGAGGCGGAGGTCGCCAGCGGCGAGGTCGACCTCGACACCCAGTTCCGCATGGCTCGCGGGCGTGCCCCCAGCGGCACGCCGGCCGCCGCCTGCGAGATGACCAAGTACTTCGACACCAACTACCACTACCTGGTCCCCGAGCTGCACGAGGGGCAGCGGTTCCGGCTCGCCAGCTCGCGGCTGTTCGACGAGGTGGCCGAGGCGCGAGCGGCGGGGCATCCGCTCAAGGTGGCGCTCACCGGGCCGTTGACCTGGCTGTGGCTGGGCAAGGGCCGCGAGCCCGGCTTCGATCGCCTGAGCCTGCTCGAGGCGCTGTTGCCGGTCTATGCCGAGATCCTCGCGCGGCTGGCCGCTCTGGGGGTGGAGTGGGTCCAGCTCGACGAACCGGCGCTGGTGCAGGACCTGCCGGTCGCCTGGCGCAACGCCTTCGAGCTCGCCTACAACCGCCTGCGGGCCTCCCCGGTCAAGCTGCTGGTGGCCACCTACTTCGGCGCGCTGGGCGACAACCTGCGGCTGGCCGTGGGCCTGCCGGTGGACGGGCTGCACATCGACACCGTGCGCGCTCCCGAGCAGTTGACCGCGGTACTCGACAACCTGCCGGGGTACAAGGTGCTGTCGGTGGGGGCCATCGACGGGCGCAACGTCTGGCGTGCCGACCTGGGTGCCCTGCACGAGCGCCTGGCCCACGCCCGCATGCGCCTGGGCGAGCGGCTGTGGCTGGCGCCCTCCTGCTCGTTGCTCCACGTGCCGGTGGATCTCGACGCCGAGCGGGAGATCGACGAGGAGCTCGCCAGCTGGCTCGCCTTCGCCCGCCAGAAGCTCGACGAGACCGTGACCCTGGCGCGGCTGCTGGGCAACCGTGCCGGTGCCGAGGACCGCGCCCGGGTCGCTGCCGCCACGGCGGCGCTGGATGCCCGGCGCGCCTCGCCGCGGCTGCATCGGCCCGCGGTGGCCGAGCGGCTGGCCCGGGTCGGCGACGCCGAGCGCTCCCGCGACAACCCCTACCCGGTCAGGGTCCGGGCCCAGCGTCGGGCGCTGGACCTGCCGCTGTTCCCGACCGCCACCATCGGCTCCTTTCCGCAGACACCCGAGATTCGCGCCGCCCGCCGCGCCCACAGGAGCGGCGAGCTGGGTCGCGAGGCCTACGAGGCGAGGATGCGCGACGAGATCGCCGATGCCGTGCGCCGCCAGGAGGCGCTGGGGCTCGACATGCTGGTCCACGGCGAGGCCGAGCGCAACGACATGGTCGAGTACTTCGGCGAGCAGCTGGACGGCTACGTCTTCACCCGCCATGGCTGGGTGCAGAGCTACGGTTCGCGCTGCGTCAAGCCGCCGATCATCGTCGGCGACGTGACCCGCCCGGCGCCGATGACGGTGGCCTGGAGCCGCTATGCCCAGTCGCTGACCTCGTGCCCGATGAAGGGCATGCTCACCGGGCCCGTGACCATGCTGCAGTGGTCCTTCGTGCGTGACGACCAGCCGCGCGAGGTCACCTGCCGGCAGATCGCCCTGGCGCTGCGCGACGAGGTGGCCGATCTCGAGGCCGCAGGCATCCCGGCGATCCAGATCGACGAGCCGGCGCTGCGCGAGGGGCTGCCGCTGCGCCAGGGCGAATGGCAGGGCTACCTCGACTGGGCGGTGGAGTGCTTCCGCCTGACCGCCTCGGTGGCCCGCGACGCCACGCAGATCCACACGCACATGTGCTACTCGGAGTTCAATGACATCATCGCCGCCATCGCGGCGCTGGATGCCGACGTCATCACCATCGAGACCTCGCGCTCCCACATGGAGCTGCTCGACGCCTTCCAGGACTTCGCCTATCCCAACGAGATCGGCCCGGGCGTTTATGACATCCACTCGCCCAACGTGCCCGAGGTGGCCTGGATGGTGCAGCTGATGGAGAAGGCGGCCGAGCGCATTCCCGTCGAGCGGCTATGGGTCAACCCCGACTGCGGCCTCAAGACCCGCGGTTGGGCCGAGGTGGAGCCGGCGCTGGCCAACATGGTCGAGGCGGCCCGCGAACTGCGCCGCCGCCACGCTTGACGCCAACGGCGCGCCGCGTTCGCGTCGCGTGAGACGGGCACCGGGCGAGAAGGCGCCGGTGCCTGGTATGCTGTGGCCGTTCGTCCCTCTCAAGGAACCGCCATGCCGCTTCACTTCCTCGCTTCTCTCCGCCCGGCCCTGTTGCTCGCCGGCTCGCTGCTGCTGGGCGGCTGTGCCGCGTCCTCCGTCGATGGGCCACGGCCCGTGGACAAGGTCGACAGCACGGCGCCGCTGCTGCCCTCGATGCTGTTTCCCGGCGGTGCCGAGCGCTTCGAGGCCTGGCGCTGCACGCCGCAGCAGGACCTGGTAACCGCCTTCGGCGAGCGCGAGCTGCGGCTGTGGTCGGCGCATGGCGCCTATCGGCTGGCCCCGGCGGTGGTGGCCAGCGGGGCACGCTATCAGCAGGGCGATCTCAGCTTCTGGTCGAAGGGCGGTGAGGCCACCGTGGAGAGCGGCAACGGCCGTCTCGACTGTCGTGCCGCCATGGCCCGCCCCCCCCTGACCCGTGAGCACCGCCCCGGGGTGATGTTCCATGGTCGCGGCAACGAGCCAGGCTGGAACGTCAACCTGGCCCACGACGCCCCCGAGCTGGCCCTGGTGCTCGACTACGGCGCACGGGAAATGACACTACCCTACCGGGTCACCGAGATGGACAACGCCAATGGCCGGGTGACGCTCGCCAGCGGCCAGGCCGGGCAGCCCTTCGAGCTGCGCCTGGAGGCGCGCGCCTGCTTCGACGACATGAGCGGCGAGCCGTTCCCGGCCCGGGTCACGCTCACCTTCGAAGGACAGACCTATCGGGGCTGTGGCCAGGGCGTCGCCCCCTAGAAAAAAGCGGACTATGGCTCTCTGATGCGGTAGACGCAGCGCCGCGCGCCGGCCAGGACGTGGTCGGTGCGCTCGACGCTGACGTCCTCTCCCAGCACGGCACGAAACACCTCGAGTTCGGAGCGGCACAAGTCCGGGCAGGTGCTGGCGGCCTGGCAGATCGGGCAGTGGTTCTCGATCAGCAGCAGGTCGCCGTGCTCCTCGCGCTGCCATTCGGCCATGTACCCTTCGCGGCTGCGGATCTCGGCCAGGCGTTCGACACGCGTCTCGAGGTTCGTGGCATCGGCCAGTGCCTGGCGATAGAGGGCCAGGGTCTCGTCCTGGCGCGCCGCGACCAGGCGTGCCAGCGCCGCGTCGCCGAGGGTGTCGCGCACGCTGAGAATCAACCGCGAGGCGAGGTCGGCGTGACCATCGGGAAAGCGGGCGTGGCCGGCCTCGCTGAGCCGCCATTCGATCACCGGCCGCCCAACGCCGCCGGGCAGCGGACGCTGGGTCACCAGCCCCAGCCGTGCCAGCTTGTTGAGCTGCTGGCGGGCATTTTCCCCGCTGGTGCCGAGCATCTCGCCCAGGGCGGCGGCCGGTTGGGGGCCGCGCGTCTTGAGCAGCTGCAGCAGCCGCTCGGCGCTGTCCGTCGGGGTGGCGCGGGTTTTTCCATCGCGATTGCTTGACATAAGGACGGCTGGAATTAATCTAGTGATTCCTTGGAAAAATAGCGGCGGGGCAGCCACGAGGCAAGTCGGGAGCCATCGGACGCGCCCTGGACACGCTCCGCCATCCCACCGTGAAAAGCAAGGAGCCATCTGACATGGCATTCGAACTGCCGGCACTGCCCTACGAGAAGAACGCCCTCGAGCCCTATATCTCCGCCGAGACCCTCGACTACCACTACGGCAAGCATCACCAGGCCTACGTCACCAAGCTCAACGAGCTGACCGACGGTACCGATGACGCCAACAAGTCCCTCGAGGAGATCATCAAGTCCTCCTCCGGCGGGCTGTTCAACCAGGCGGCCCAGGTGTGGAACCACACCTTCTACTGGCACTGCCTCGCGCCCAACGGTGGCGGCGAGCCGACCGGTGCGCTGGCCGAGGCGATCAATGCCAAGTTCGGCTCCTTCGCCAAGTTCAAGGAGACCTTCAACGCCAACGCGGTGGCCAACTTCGGCTCCGGCTGGACCTGGCTGATCAAGACCGCGGACGGCGGCGTCGACATCGTCAACACCAGCAACGCCGATACGCCCATCGCCCATGGCCAGACGCCGCTGCTGACCATCGACGTGTGGGAGCATGCCTACTACATCGATTACCGCAATGCGCGTCCGAAGTACCTGGAGAATGTCTGGAGCGTGCTGAACTGGGACTTCGTTGCCCAGAACTTCAGCTAAGGCATGCGCGGCGCCGCGGGCCAGGCCTGCGGCATCTCGACAGGCCCCGCCATTGGGCGGGGCCTATTGCTGTCATAAACTTTCGTATTTTTCGAATGTCTTGCGCAAAACTATGCGCTTTTAATGGTAAAAATTGTACGTAACATGGCGATCAACACTCACCCCCAGGGAGATCGTCATGGCTACTCGCATTCTTCTCGTCACCTCTTCCATTCTCGGCGAACAGGGGCAGTCCAATGCCCTGGCCAGCCACCTGCGCCAGCGTGTCGCCGGACGCGACGAGCTGAGCCTCACCCACCGCGACCTCGCCGTCGAGTCGCTGCCCCACCTGGGGCTCGAGGAGCTCTCCAGCTGGCAGGTCGCAGCCGAGCAGCGCTCCGCCGAGCAGCAGGTGCTGGCGGAGCGCTCCGACAGCCTGATCGAGGAACTCCGGTCGCATGATGTGCTGGTGCTGGCGGTGCCGATGTACAACTTCGGTATCCCGTCCCAGCTCAAGGCCTGGTTCGACCGCGTGATGCGCGCCGGCGTCACCTTCCGCTACACCGAGCAGGGCCCCCGGGGGCTGGTCGAGGGCAAGCGCGCCGTCCTCCTGGCCGCCCGCGGCGGCCAGTACGCCGGCACCGAGCTGGATACCCAGACGCCGCACTTGAAGGCTATGCTGGGCATGATCGGCATCGGCGACGTCTCGGTGGTCTTTGCCGAGGGGCTCGCCATGGGCGAGGGGCGCCGCGACGCCGCGCTCAAGGAGGCTCGCCAGGCCATCGACGCGCTGGTCGAGACGCTGTAGGGTTCAGCAGGCGTCGGGCACCTCGGCGACCCAGCGCTTGGCGACGAAGCGGCTGGTACACAGGGGGGGCCGTGCCTCGAGCATGCGCTCCCCCAGGCGGCTCAGCGCCTCCAGGTCGGCGCGAGCATCCGTGGCGACCAGCTCGGTGACCCCGAGCGGTTGCCATGTCTCGCGGTCGCGCACCGCCAGGGCATAGCTGAAGGCATAGAAGCCGGGGAAGCCCAGCCGCAGGTCGGTGGCTACCAGGGTCTCCCGCCCCGCCTGCTGACGCACCTCGTATCGCAGGAAGGGGCCGGCGAACCAGTCCAGGCGCCGGCCCTTTTCCGTTGACAGCGCGACCGCCTCGAGTTCGCCGCCGCGGCGAAAGGTCTCCACCACCGGCGGCGTGCCGCCGTCCAGCAGCCCCACCAGCATTTCGTGATGACGATCGCCGTCGATGACCGTCGCCCGCCACAGCAGCGTATTGAACGGAGTGGGCTGCACCAGCCGCGGCGCCTGCTCGAGACCGTGTTCGGCCAGCACCGGCGCGAGGCGATGCTCGACCACGCCCTTGGCGGTCATGGCGAAAGCCAGGTAGGCGCAGGAGAGCGCCAGGGCCCAGGCGGGGCCGCGAAGGCCGTTGCCGGTGGCCATGGCGAAGGCGAAGCCCACCAGCAGCGGCAGGGTATAGAGGGGATCGATGATGAACACCACCGGCCAGGCGCTGGGGCGCACGTCGAGCGGCCACCAGATCTGCGTGCCGTAGGTGGTCAGCGCGTCGAGCAGCGGATGGGTGACGAGGCACAGCAGGAAGAAGGCCCACCAGCGCCCGAGGGAGATGTCGCGGGCCGGGGCGAAACGCCGGGCGAGAACGGCCAGCAGCGTACCCAGCCCGCTAAGCACGAACAGCGAGTGGCTGAAACCGCGGTGTTCGGTGACGTTGGCCACGGCATCGCCGTAGTCGAGGACGACATCGAGATCCGGCAGCGTGCCCAGCGCCGCGCCGATCAATACCGCCTTGCGGCCCAGGCGGCGGCCCAGCACCGCACCGCCCACCGCCGCGCCCAGCGCCGCCTGCGTCAGGGTATCCATGCGCTAGGCCCTCCTCGAGGTGATGAGCCGGCTTCAGGCCGTGCGCCAGGCGGGGCCGCAGGCGAGAATGCGTTGTTGAACGGGACAGTCGTGGCGATGAGCCCCGGGCAGGTAGCCGGTGCTCATCAGGAACTCGCCGACGATCTCAGGGCCGGTGAAGCGGAAGGTGCGACGGAACAGCGTGACCCAGTCGGCCAACGGCAGCGGGTGATGATGCTCGAGCCAAGCGGCGAAGCTGTCATGTTCGTCGCGCAGCCGCTGGATCACGCCGGCGTTGTGGATGGCCGCCTCGACCTTGAGTCGGTTGCGGATGATGCCGGCATCGGCGAGCAGGCGCTCGCGGTCGGCGTCGCCGTAGGCGGCAACCCGATCGACATCAAAGTTGTCAAAGGCACACCGGAACGCCTCGCGCTTCTTCAGCACCGTCAGCCACGACAGGCCGGCCTGGTTGATCTCCAGCACGAGGCGCTCGAACAGCGCCGTGTCGTCACCGACCGGGAAGCCGTACTCGTCCGCGTGGTAGGGGCCATGCCAGGGGTGGCCCGGGGCCAGATCGCAGTAGTGCGCCATGTCAATTCTCTTTCCCTTGGGTATTGGCAAGTCGACGGCAGCTTGTCACGATTCCACTCGCAAGGCGACGCAACGCATCAGGAGCCGCTGACATGAAGATCCTACTCGCAAACCGAAAGACCCGGAAGGCAGCGCTTCTCTCCGCCCTGGCGGGCGTGTTGCTGGCAGCCCATCTCACCGTTTCCACCTCCCTGGCCGCGCCCGTGGTCGAGATGTACCAGGACCCCGACTGCGGCTGCTGCTCGGCCTGGGCCGAGCATCTCGAGGAGGAGGGCTTCGAGGTGCGCCGGCACGAGAGCGATGACATGCGCGCGGTCAAGGTCGAGCATGGCGTCACGCCGGAGCTCGCCTCCTGCCACACGGCGCTGGTCGAGGGCTACGTGATCGAGGGTCACGTGCCCGCCGACGACATCAAGCGGCTGCTCGAGGAGGAGCCTGACGTGGCGGGGCTGGCCGTTCCCGGCATGCCCCACGGCTCGCCGGGGATGGAGACGGGGCGCTACGATGACTACGCCGTGCTGACCTGGCGCCACGAGGATCGGACGCCGTCCATCTTCAACGAATACACCCATGACTGATCGAGACACGGCACAAGGAGGGCTCATGCAATACCTGCACACCATGGTTCGCGTCAGTGACCTGGACGCGTCGCTGCACTTCTACTGCGACCTGCTGGGGCTGAAGGAAGTCCGGCGCAAGGAGAACGAGAAGGGGCGCTTCACGCTGGTGTTCCTGGCCGCCCCCGAGGACGAGGCGCGCTCCGCCGACCTCAAGGCGCCGGAACTGGAGCTGACCTACAACTGGGACCCGGAGACGTACTCCGGCGGCCGCAACTTCGGCCACCTGGCGTATCGCGTCGACGACATCTATGCCCTCTGCGAGCGCCTGCAGGCGGGGGGCGTGACCATCAATCGGCCGCCACGCGACGGCCACATGGCCTTCGTGCGCAGCCCCGACGGCATCTCCGTCGAGCTGCTGCAGAAGGGCGAGGCGCTGCCGCCGCGGGAGCCCTGGGCATCCATGCAGAACACCGGCTCCTGGTAGCAGCCGGCGTCCCCTTGTGCCTGGCCGTGCGGCGTTGAATTCAGCCCAACAGAGAAGAAGAAATTTCATGTTGAAGACGCTTGTGGCCCGCCTGGGCCTGATGACGGCCGCCGTCGCCCTGCTGGCGGCGTGCGGCAGCCAGCCCTCCGAACCGACGCGCCAGGAGGGCGAGCGGGTCGCCAGCGACCACCCGGTGGTGGGCCAGCGCTGGAACCTGCTGCTGGTAGGGACCGACGAGCGGCTCTCCATGCCCGACACGCCGCACTTCGTCGTGTCGCCCGAGGGTCGCGTGAGCGGCAGCGACGGCTGCAACAGCCTGAACGGCCGGGTCAGCCTCGGCGAGGGCAACCGCATCGAGTTCAGCGAGCTTGCCACCAGCCGTCGGGGATGCCCCCAGCTCGAGGATGCCAAGCGGGTCACCGCCATGATGGAGAACGCCTACCGCTTCCTCATCGATCACGACCGCCTGGTGTTCTTCGGGCCGGACCAGCGGGTACTGGGCGGCTGGAAGAAGGCCGACTGACGCAACGGTGGCGCTGCGCGTGACGCAACGCCACTCCTGCGTGACGGTAAATCATCGGCCTGACAGGGCACGTTTTGCCCGGATCAGTCCGCCCGTGATCGCCTGTGCCAGCCCCGGGCCCAGCGGCGTGAGGAGGATCCACGGCGCCACGATCAGGTTGATCGCCAGCGCGGCGAAGAAGATGTCGCTGAACCAGTGGGCGCCGCTGAGGATGCGCGGGGCGCTGAGCAGGACCGCGAACAGCGCGCTGACCAGAGCGACGCGCCGCCCGGCGAAGCGCCACATGAAGGCGCTGAACAGGAACAGGTTGATCCCTTGAGCGCCGGGGAAGCTGCTGCCCGAGCTGTCCTTGGTGGCAAAGTCGACCCGCTGCGTGACCAGGTTGACATTCTCGTAGACCACGGTGGGGCTGGGATGGGTGTAGGGCACCGCCATGCGCACCCCCTGGGCGATCAACACCGCCGACAGCAGCATGGTGAAGCCGATGCCGGCCCAGCGCAGCAGGCGCTCCTGGCGCTGCGGGTCACGGCTCATGGCCCACAGGTAGATGGCCAGCAGCACCAGCAGGCTGGCCACGTCGAACACCCGGTTGTTGAGCGCGGCGACGAACAGTACCCACGCCTCGTTGCCCTCCGCCAGCCAGGCGTTGGTGGTGAAGAAGACGGTGTCGTCAAGCTCGGTCCAGAACAGCACGCTGGGCGAGAGCCAGGACCACACCATCAGGGTCCCCAGCAGGTTGAAGAGCAGGATTCGGCCCGGGGCGAAGGTCGGCTCGATGTGGGGCATGAGGGGGCACGCACGATGTCAGTGACGATGCCCCATTCTAACGTAAGGAAAGGTTACGGAACAGCGTTCCTTAACGGGCGCTACTGCATGTGCCAGCCGTGGCTCGCGACCACCGACTGACCCGTCAGCGCCGCCGAGGGGAAGGCGGCCAGGTGCACGGCCACTTCGGCGATATCCTCGAGCGTGGTGAACTCACCGTCGACGGTATCCTTGAGCATGATGTCGCCTATCACCGCCTCCTCCGAGATGCCCAGCGCCTCGGCCTGCTCGGGAATCTGCCTGTCCACCAGCGGCGTGCGCACGAAACCGGGGCAGATCAGGTTGGCGCGCACCCGGTGTGCCGCCCCCTCCCTGGCCACGCTGCGGCAAAGCCCCAGCAGACCATGCTTGGCGGTGACGTAGGGCGCCTTGAGCGGCGAGGCGAGCTTGCTGTGCACCGAGCCCATGTAGAGCAGGCAGCCGCCCTGCTCCTGCCGGTACATCTGGCGCAGGGCGGCGGCGGTGACGAGGAAGGCACCATCGAGGTGCACCGCGATCACCTTGCGCCAGTCGGCGAAGGCCAGGCTGTGCAGCGGTTCGATGTGCTGGATGCCGGCGTTGGCGACGACGACGTCCAGCCCGTCCCAGCGCGCGACCAGGCTCGCCACGCCGGCGTCCACCGCGGCCTCGTCGGTGACGTCCATGGCCAGCGCCATGGCCTGGCCGCCACTTTGGCGAATTTTCTCCACTGTCGTCTCGGCGGCGGCCAGGTCGAGGTCGGCCACCGCGACCCTGGCGCCCTCGCGGGCAAAGCGCTCGGCGATAGCGCGGCCGATGCCGCCGGCGGCCCCGGTGATCAGCGCGGTCTTGTCGAACAGTTGCATGGGTATCCTCCGGGGCGAAGGCTCAGCGCCCGCCATAGATCTCGTTGGGGAGCCAGGTCGCCAGCGGGGCGTAGAAGAACACCAGCGCAAGACCGAGCAGCTGGATGGCGACGAAGGGGGCGACCCCGAGGTAGATGTCCCGGGTGGTGATCTCCGGCGGACAGACGCCCTTGATGTAGAACAGCGCGAAGCCCACCGGCGGGGTCAGGAACGAGGTCTGCAGGCAGATGGCGAAAAGCATCGCGAACCACAGCGGATCCACCCCCAGGCTCATGATCACCGGTGCCACCAGCGGCAGGATGATCAGGGTGATCTCGACCCAGTCGAGGAAGAAGCCGAGCAGGAAGACCACGGCGAGGATGGTCAGCACGATGCCGGTCTCGCCGAAGGGCAGGCCGGTGAGGGCGAAACGTACCACGTCGTCGCCACCCAGCCCGCGCAGCACGGCGGCAAACACCGTGGCGCCGATGAAGATGGCGAAGATGAAGGCCGTGGTGCGGCTGGTCTGGTAGAGCGCCTGGCGCAGGGTCGTCGGGTTGAGCCGGCGGTTGGCCAGGGCCAGCAGCATGGCGCCCAGGGCGCCCACCGCGGAGGCCTCGGTGGTGGTGGCGAAGCCGGTGAAGATCGAACCGAGCACCGCCAGTATCAGGCCCAGCGGCGGCAACACCGCCCAGAACACCTGCAGGAAGGCGCGCGCGTCGAGCGGCTCGCGGTCCCTGGGCGCCGGCGCCAGGTCCTTGTCGAGATAGGCGGCGACCAGGATGTAGGCGACGTAGAGCACGCCGAGCATCACGCCGGGGACCAGCGCGGCCATGAACAGCCGCCCCACCGAGGCATCCGAGGTGCCCATGCGGTCCGCCATCAGCACCAGCATGATGCTGGGCGGTACCAGGATGCCCAGGGTGCCCACCGAGCAGGCGGTGCCCACCGCCAGCGACTTGTTGTACCGGGCGCGCATCATCGGCCCCAGCGACAGCATGCCGAGCAGCACCACCGAGGCGCCGACGATGCCGGTGGAGGCGGCCAGCAGCACGCCGACGATCACCACGGTCACGGCATAGCCGCCGCGCAGCCCGCCGAGGATGCGCACCAGCGAGGTGACCAGGCGCTCGGCGATGCCCGAGCGATCGAGCATGATGCCCATGAAGATGAACAGCGGCAGCGCCACCATCAGCTCATTGGCGACGATGCCGTAGATGCGGCGGTCCAGCACGCCGATGGTACCGCCCCAGGAGAACCACAGGTCGGCAGCGGCGAATTCCACCAGCACGTGGCCGATGACGGCGAAGACGAAGCCGACGCCGGCCAGCGACCAGGCCACCGGGAACCCCAGCAGCAGCAGGCCCATGAAGCTGGCGAACATCGCCAGCACGAGAAGTTGTTCCAGTCCCATAATCGATCTCGCTAGATGAACGTGGCGTATTCCAGGGAAGGCGTGACGCCTAGTGCCGAGGTGTGCTCTGGCGAGTGCACCGGGGAACATCGAACAGCAGCGTGGAGCAGCGCATCGCGCGGGAGAGCAGCGCCACGGCCACCAGCGTCAGGCCGATGGGGATCAGGGTCTTGATGATGAAGCGGTAGGGCAGGCCGCTGGGCGCCTGGGAGCTCTCCGCACGCTGGAAGGCGCGGTAGGCATACTCGAACAGCCCCTCCGCCATCAGGTAGAGGATCGGCAGGGCCAGCAGCACGATGCCCGCCAGCTCGATCCAGGCCTGGGTGCGCAGCGAAAACTTCTCGCGGATCACGTCGACGCGGACATGGTCGTCGCTGACCACGGCGTAGGCCAGGGTCAGGATCATGGTGGCGCCGAACAGGTGCCAGGACAGCTCCTCCACCGCGATCGAGCCACGGCCGAGGAGGAAGCGGTTGACCACGTTGGTCAGCACCACCGCCATGGTGGCCAGCCACAGCCAGGAGATGGCGCGGCCGAAGCGCAGGATGGCCATGTCGAGGCGATGGCTGAGGCGGTTGGTGGGCAGCTCCGGCGCGGAGTGGCCCGCCGGGCCCTGAGATGGACCGGCCGAATCATTGACGCTCATGGAGTGACTCCGAGGTGTTGAGACGAATGCCGGCCGCCACCGTGCGATGGCGGCCGGGATTCAGAACGGCTTGAGGTATCAATCCTCGAGATTTTCCGGCGCATAGTAGGAGCGCGGCAGGTGGCCCTTGACGTGCCAGTTGCCGTGCAGCTTCATGAACTCGCGCTGGCTGTCGAGCACGCGGCCGAACATCTCATCCTCGGCGGCGATCTCGGCCTGCACCTCGTCGGTCACCCGGCGCAGTTCGCCGAGGATCTCGTCGGGCAGCACCTGGGCGTTCACGCCCTCCTCCTCGAAGTCGCGCAGCGCCCGGGGCGTCTCGATCTCGCTCTCGGAGTAGCCGTAGAGGGTGGCGGCGCGGCAGCCCATGTCGAGCATCGCCTGGGTCTGCGGCTCCAGCGCCTCCCAGCTCTCCTTGTTGACCAGCAGGTGGGCGGTGGTGAAGGTCTGGTGCCAGCCCGGCATCACGTAGTTCTGCACGATCTCCTGCATGCCGAGAATGCGATCCACCGCCGGGGCCGAGAATTCAGTGGCATCGATGGTGCCGCGCTCCATGGCCTGGTAGAGCTCGCCGCCGGGAATCATGGTGACCGAGGCCCCCAGGCGCTCCAGCACGCGGCCGCCGATGCCGGCGAAGCGGATGCGCAGGCCGTCGATCTGGTCGAGCGACTCCAGCGGCTCGGCGAACCAGCCGGCGGCTTCGGGACCGATCATGCTGCACAGCAGCGGCTGGACGTCGTACTCGGCATAGATCTCCTCGAGCAGTTCCCTGCCGCCGCCGAAATAGTGCCACGCCAGGTAGGCGGGCGGCTCCATGCCGAACGGCGCGCCGGCAAACAGCGGCAGGGCGGGGATGCTGCCCTGGTCGTAGCCGACCCAGGTGAAGCCGGCGTCGTAGCGGCCCTCGGAAACGGCATCGAGGATCTCGAACGGCGGGATCAGCTCGCCCGGCTCGTAGTAGCGCAGGGTGATGTCGCCTCCCGAGGCCTGCTCCAGCGACTCGCTGAGGAAGCGCACCGGGGTGCTCAGGCCGACCAGGTGTGACGGGAAGGCGATGGGAACCTGCCAGCGCACCTGCTCCTGGGCCTGGACGGTTGCTGTGGTACCGGCCAGCAGGGCAGCGGCGGCCACGCCGAGAGTGAGCGGACGAAGCCGGATGGCGAGAGACGATGAGGATGGCATGAAAGCTCCTTGTGCGTTGTTGTCGTCGCAACGCCTTGAGTGGCGTTGTCGCTATGCATGAGCCATGGCGCACCCGCCAGCGAACGGATCGCGCATGCGCCATGCACTGGCGCGTGCATTGCACGTGCCATGCCATTTTTCCTTTTCTCTTAAACTTCAATGAGTTGATGTAATGAAGGGGAAGGGGGTGGAACGGAGGTGTCCGGTTTGTCGGACACTGCTGCGACCATGGTCGAAGCGCCTCTGTCCAAAAAACCGGACAATTGACCGGTTATCCGGACAGTCTGGCCAGTTTCTCGTAGAGTACCGAGCGAGGGATGCCCAGCATGCGGGCCGCGCGTGACTTGTTGCCGTGGCAGGCGGCCAGGGCATCGTGCAGGGCACTGCGCTCGGCGGCGGCCACGACTTGGGCCAGTGGACGTACGGCGGAGGTGGGGGGCGGGTGGCGCGTCGCGCCGGTAGCGTGGGGCAGGGCAGCGCGCAGCTCCGGCACGTCGATGATGCCGCAGGCTTCGTTCAGGGCCAGGGTCTGCTCGAGCACGTTGCGCAGCTCGCGGATGTTGCCCGGCCACTCGTGCCGCTGCAGCAGCGCCACGGCTTCGGCGGTGATCTCGGCACGGGGCTCGCCGCTCTCCGTGGCGATCCGGCCGAGCAGCGTCTCGCACAGGATGCCCAGGTCACCGAGCCGCTCACGCAGCGGCGGGACCTGGATGCGCAGCACGTTGAGCCGATAGTAGAGGTCGGCGCGGAAGCTGCCCTCGGCCACCATGGCCTCCAGGTCGCGACTGGTGGCGGCGATCACGCGCACGTCGATGCGCTTGATCTCGTTGGAGCCGAGGGGCTCGACTTCTCCTTCCTGCAGCGCGCGCAGCAGCTTGGCCTGCAGCGCCAGCGGCATGTCGCCGACCTCGTCGAGGAACAGGGTGCCGCCGTCGGCGAGCTGGAACTTGCCCTGGCGGGTGCGCTTGTCGGCGCCGGTATAGGCGCCCGGGGCGACACCGAAGAATTCCGCTTCCAGCAGGTTCTCGGGCACCGCTGCCACGTTCACTGCGACGAAGGGGCTGACGCCGCGCGGGGAATCGCCGTGAATGGCCTGGGCCAGCACCTCCTTGCCGGTGCCGGTCTCGCCCAGCAGCAGTACCGGCGTGGCTCGCGCGGCGGCCAGCCGGGCACGGCGCTTGACCTCGAGCACCGGGGGGCTGGCACCGACGAAGTCGGCCAGCGCGTAGCGCGAGCCGCGGCTTGCCAGGGCGCGCCGGGCCACCGCCAGGTCGTGCTGCAGGCGGCGGTACTTGCCGATCAGCGGCGCCAGCGGGCCCAGTTCGTCGAACACGATGAAGGCCACCGCGCCGTTGACCCGGCCGCTGGCAGGATCGTGCAGCGGCAGCCGCGTGACCACCAGCTGGCGGGCCTGGTACTCCATGATGTCGAGCAGGATGGGGCGGCCGCTGCGCACCACCTCGGGCATGCGGGTGTGCGGGATCACCTCGCCCACGGGCCGGCCGATCACGCTGGCCGGATCGTCGATGCCCAGCAGCCGGCAGTAGCAGGCGTTGATCCAGATGAGGCGGCTCGCCTCGTCGACCAGGATCGCCCCGGCGCTGTTGCGCTCGAGCAGTGGAAACAGCGGGCGGATCGCCTCGAGCGTCAAGCCTTGGCCATGGGCTGCCATGGAACTCTCTTCCCGAGGCATTGGCGTCGTCTCCCGGCGGCGGTGTCGGGCCGCTAACTAGAGCGCGGCGATCTTGTCGCGCTGCTCGAGCAGCAGGGTGCGGGCGGCCTGGTACTCCTTGAGCTTGCCGCGCTCCTTCTCGACCACCGCCTCCGGCGCCTTGGCGACGAAGCTCTCGTTGGAAAGCTTGTTCTCGATGCCGCCGATCAGCTTGTCCTGCTTGTCGATCTCCTTGGCCAGGCGGGCGAGCTCGGCCTCCTTGTCGATCAGGTCGGCCATCGGCACCAGCACCTCCATGTCGCCGACCAGCTGGGTGGCCGAGAGCGGCGCCTCGTTCGGGTCGTCGAGCCAGCGTGCACTTTCCAGCTTGGCCAGCTTGGCGAGGAACAGGCGGTTGGCCTCGAGGCGCTCGCGATCCGTCGCCGAGCCCTTGGTCAGCAGCACGTCGAGCGGCTTGCCCGGGGCGATGTTCATCTCGGCGCGCACGTTGCGCACCGCCACGATCACGCCCTTGAGCCACTCGATGTCGCGGGTGGCGGCCTCGTCGAGCTTGTCGTGCTCCGGCTGCGGCCAGGGCTGGCTCATGATCGACTGGCTGCCGTCACCGCTCGCCTTGCCCGCCAGGGGGGCCACGCGCTGCCAGATCTCCTCGGAGATGAACGGCATCATCGGGTGGGCCAGGCGCAGGATGGCTTCCAGCACGCGTACCAGGGTGCGGCGGGTGCCGCGCTTGGCCGCCTCGCTGGCACCTTCGTCCCACAGTACCGGCTTGGAGAGCTCCAGGTACCAGTCGCAGTACTCGTTCCAGACGAACTCGTAGAGCGCTTGCGACGCGTGGTCGAAACGGTACTCCTCCATCGCCTTGGTGACCTGGGCCTCGGTCTGCTGCAGGCGCGAGACGATCCAGCGGTCGGCCAGCGACAGCTCGACGTCGCCACCTTGCGCGCCGCAATCCTGGCCCTCGGCGTTCATCAGCACGTAGCGCGAGGCGTTCCACAGCTTGTTGCAGAAGTTGCGGTAGCCGTCGAGGCGGCCCATGTCGAACTTGATGTCGCGCCCGGTGGTGGCCTGGGAGAGGAAGGTGAAGCGCAGCGCGTCGGTGCCGTGGGGCTCGATGCCCGCGGGGAACTCGTCGCGGGTGGCCTTGGCGATGGCCTTGGCCTTCTGCGGCTGCATCATGTTGCCGGTGCGTTTCTCGAGCAACTCGTCCAGGGTGATGCCGTCGATCAGGTCGATGGGGTCGAGCACGTTGCCCTTGGACTTGGACATCTTCTGGCCCTGGCCGTCGCGCACCAGGCCGTGGACGTAGACGGTCTTGAACGGCACCTCGTCCATGAACTTCAGCGTCAGCATGATCATCCGCGCGACCCAGAAGAAGATGATGTCGAAGCCGGTGACCAGCACGCTGGAGGGGTGGAAGGTCGCCAGCTCCGGCGTCTTCTCCGGCCAGCCGAGGGTGCCGAAGGTCCACAGCCCCGAGCTGAACCAGGTGTCGAGCACGTCCTCGTCCTGGGTCAGGGCCACGTCGGCGTCAAGGCCGTGCTTGTCGCGCGCCTCGGCCTCGCTGCGGGCGACATAGACGTTGCCCTCGGCGTCGTACCAGGCGGGAATGCGGTGGCCCCACCACAGCTGGCGCGAGATGCACCAGTCCTGCAGGTCGCGCATCCACGAGAAGTACATGTTCTCGTAGTTCCTGGGCACGAACTGGATGTCGCCGTTCTCCACCGCGGCGATGGCGGGCCCCGCCAGGCTTTCCACGGCGACGAACCACTGGTCCGTGAGCAGCGGCTCGATGACGTCGCCCGAGCGGTCGCCATAGGGCAGGGTGTTGTTGACCGTCTCGATCTGCTCGAGCAGGCCGGCGGCCTGCATGTCGGCGACGATCCGCTGGCGCGCCTCGAAGCGATCGAGGCCGGCGTAGGCGGCGGGCAGGCTCAAGTCGATCTCGGGCAGCGGGCGGCCCTGGATGTCGAAGGCCTCGGCCTGGGGCAGGATCGCCGCGTCCTGGGTGAAGACGTTGATCAAGGGCAGGCCGTGGCGACGACCCACCTCGTAGTCGTTGAAGTCGTGGGCCGGGGTGATCTTCACGCAGCCCGAGCCCTTCTCCATGTCGGCGTGCTCGTCGGCGACGATGGGGATGCGCCGGCCGACCAGCGGCAGCTCGACGAACTTGCCGATCAGCGAGGCGTAGCGCGGGTCCTCGGGATTCACCGCCACGCCGGTGTCGCCGAGCATCGTCTCGGGGCGGGTGGTGGCGACGACCAGGTAGTCGAGGCCGGCGTCGGTCGTCACGCCGTCGGCCAGCGGGTAGCGGAAGTGCCAGAACTGGCCCTGCTGCTCGCGGTTCTCGACTTCGAGATCGGAAATCGCGGTGTGCAGGGTCGGGTCCCAGTTGACCAGGCGCTTGCCGCGATAGATCAGGTCCTCTTCGTAGAGCCTCACGAAGACTTCCTGCACCGCCTGGTAGAAGCCGTCGTCCATGGTGAAGCGCTCGCGCGACCAGTCGACGCTGGCGCCCATGCGGCGCAGCTGGCGGGTGATGTGGCCGCCGGACTCGTGCTTCCACTCCCACACCTTGTCGATGAACGCTTCACGGCCGAGGTCGTGGCGGCTCTTGCCCTCCTCGGCGGCGACCTTGCGCTCCACCAGCATCTGGGTGGCGATGCCGGCGTGATCGGTGCCCACCTGCCACAGGGTGTTGTGGCCCTGCATGCGCTTCCAGCGGATCAGCGTGTCCATGATGGTGTCCTGGAACGCATGGCCCATGTGCAGGCTGCCGGTGACGTTGGGCGGCGGGATCATGATCGAGTAGGGTTCGCCCTCGCCCGAGGGGGCGAAGCGGCCGTCGGCCTCCCAGCGCTCGTACCAGCGGGATTCGATCTGCTCGGGTTGGTAGGTCTTGTCCATGGGGCGTTCCGGGTCCAGAAATGATCGCCGCCGGGTCGTGGGCCGGGCGGCGGGAAGTCGTCGAAAGCGTGCGAAAAATGGGCTCGATTATAGCGCGATGGGGCGCTTGGCGTCAGCCAGACGTGAACGGACGGATCGGTACAGCCTCTGAGGGGCGCCGGGGGCAGGGCGAAGAGGAGGTCTTTTGCCATGGGTGAGGAGCACTGCTCCGAACGGGCTGGCCATGGATGGCCAGCCCCGGCCCTGCGAGTGGAGCAGGATGCGAGAGCGAAGCAGGGCAAAAGTAGCGCCCAGGGAAGGGTTCACAGCGCCTCCTCGCAGTCCCTGCCCCCGGATCAGCCCCGGTATAGGCAGCCTCCCGTAACCCTGGGACGGGACTCACCCCTTGAGCTGATGGGCCTTCACGGGATAGCCGCGCTGCTTGTAGGTCTGCCAGCACTCGCGCTTGGCGACGAGCACCTGCTGGTGCTGGTTGATGATCTCGGCGACCCGTTCGAAGCGCGAGAACCACTCGGGGATGCCCGGGTCGAGGTTGAGCAGGGCCATGGGCGCTTCGGCGCTCGGCTCGGGTGGGTGCTCCCAGCCGATGGTCACCGCCACGCTCTCGGCCATCTCGCTGCCGAGCAGGGCGTGGGGCAGGTAGGCGTCGGGGCGAAAGGTCCACAGCCGTTCGTCGAGATCGGTGGCCATGGCCTCGTCCTCGGCGTGCAGGTGCAGCCGGAAGCCCTTGCCGGCAATGGTCTCGGCCAGGCGGCAGGCGAAGTCGAGCCGTGCCTCGAGGGTAGTATCCGGCAAGATGTAAAAGTCGACCTGGGTCATGGGGCTCTCTGACCTCGGTGGCAGAGGGGCTCTGTCGTCGACAGGGTTACGAGGAGGCGCTGTGAACCCATCCCTGGGCGCCACTTTTGCCTTCCCTGGCAAAAGACCTCCTCTTCACCCTGTCCCCGACGCCCCTCGTCGAGGGAGGTGGTCTTGCGAAAAGTTGCTCAGACCAGCTTGGTCAACCAGCCATGTGTATCTTCCGCGCGGCCATACTGCAGGTCGAGCAGCTTGGCGCGCAGGCGCTTGGCCACCTCGTTGCCTTCATCGGGCATGCGGATGGTGTCGTCTTCGCTGATCAACTGGCCCACCGGGGTGATCACCGCCGCGGTACCGCAGGCGAAGACCTCGGTGATCTCGCCGGAAGCCACGCCCTCGCGCCATTCGTCGATGCTGATGGCCCGCTCTTCCGCGGTGAAGCCTTCGTCGCGGCCCAGGGTAAGCACCGAATCACGGGTCACGCCCTCGAGGATGGTGTCGGTCAGGCGCGGCGTGACCAGGCGGCCATCCTTGTAGACAAAGAACAGGTTCATGCCGCCCAGTTCCTCGATCCACTTGTTCTCGGCGGCGTCGAGGAAGGCGACCTGGCCGCAGCCGTGCTTCTCGGCTTCCTTCTGGGCGGCCAGCGAGGCGGCATAGTTGCCGCCGCACTTGGCGAAGCCGGTGCCGCCGGGAGCGGCGCGCTTGTAGTGCGAGGAGAGCCAGATCGACACCGGGGCGATGCCGCCCTTGAAGTAGGCGCCAGCGGGGGAGGCGATGACGTAGTAGTCGACCTCCCTGGCCGGGCGCACGCCGAGGAACTTCTCGCTGGCGATCATGAAGGGGCGCAGGTAGAGGCTCGATTCGTCGGCCTCGTTGCGGGGTGTCGGCACCCAGGCGTGGTCCTGGGCGAGCAGCGCCTTGAGCGAGCCGATGAAATCCTCGTCGCTGAGCTCGGGCAGCGCCAGGCGGCGGGCGCTGCGGCGGAAGCGCTCGGCGTTCTTCTCGGGACGGAACGACCACACCGAGCCATCGGCGTGGCGGTAGGCCTTGATGCCCTCGAAGATCTCCTGGCCGTAGTGCAGCACGGCGGCGGCCGGGTCGAGAGTCAAGGGGCCGTAGGGGCGCACCTCGTGGCCATGCCAGCCGGCGTTTTCCGTCCAGCGTACATGGGCCATGTGGTCGCTGAAGTAGTGGCCGAAGCCGGGGTTGGCGAGGATGTCGTCGCGAATGTTGGCTGCCGTGGGCATGGCGCTTGGCAGCAGGTCGAAAGTGGCGTTGGGCACGGCAAAAGGGTCTCCGCTAAGCCGGTGTCTCCGGCGTGTTCTTGGGCTTCCAGGGCGCCCCGGGCCGGCCGACACGGGGCGCAATGCGTCAGATGTAACGGTTGCCGGCGGCAATGGCAACCTCGGGCGGCGTCAGGCGTCTTTCTCGACCAGGCGCGTCTCCTCCTCGCGGTCGAGCAGGTACTGGGTCAGCAGGCCCACGGGGCGGCCGCTGGCGCCCTTCTGCTTGCCCGAGGTCCAGGCGGTGCCGGCGATGTCGAGGTGCGCCCAGGGGAACTTGTCGGCGAAGCGCGAGAGGAAGCAGGCGGCGGTGATGGTGCCGGCCGGGCGGCCGCCGATGTTGGCCATGTCGGCGAAGTTGGAGTCGAGCTGCTCCTTGTACTCGTCCCACAGCGGCAGGTGCCAGGCGCGATCCCAGGCGGCCTCGCCGGCTTCGAGCAGATCCAGTGCCAGGTCGTCGTCGTTGGCGAGCAGGCCGGTGGCGTGGTGGCCCAGGGCGATGATGGCCGCCCCGGTGAGGGTGGCGATGTCGACCACGCTGGCGGGCTCGAAGCGCTCGGCGTAGGTCAGCGCGTCGCACAGCACTAGGCGACCCTCGGCGTCGGTGTTGAGCACCTCGACGGTAAGCCCCTTGAGGGTCTTGATGATATCGCCGGGCTTGGTGGCGCGGCCGTCGGGCATGTTCTCGGCGGCGGCGACGATGAACACCAGGTTGAGCTTGGGACGGATGCCGAGCGCCGCCTTGGCGGTGCCGAACACGCTGGCCGCCCCGCACATGTCGAACTTCATCTCGTCCATCGCCTCGCCCGGCTTGAGCGAGATGCCGCCGGTATCGAAGGTGATGCCCTTGCCCACCAGGACGTGGGGCGCCTCGTCGGCGCTCTCTGCGCCCTGGTACTTCATGACGATCAGCCGCGAGGGCTGTTCGCTGCCGCGGCCCACCGAGAGCAGGCTGTGGGCGCCAAGTTCCTCCAGCGCCGCCTCGTCGAGGATCTCGACCTCGAGCGCCCCGCCCGACTCGCGGCCGAGCTGTTCGGCCTGCTCGGCCAGATAGCTCGGCGTGCAGACGTTGCCCGGCAGGTTGCCCAGGGTGCGGGTATAGGCGACCCCCTGCCCGATGGCGTCGCCGATGCGGGCGCCCTCGCGGGCCTCGCCGGCGGTATCGCCGTCATTCAGCAGCAGGGTGACCTTTTCCAGCCGTGGGCGCGGGGCCTTCTCGGACTTGAATTCGTCGAAGCGATAGACCGCGCGCTGCGCGGCCTCGGCGGTCATGCGCGCCTTCCAGCCCACGCTGCGCTCGGCTACCGGCACGTCGGTGAAGGCCACCGCGACGTCCTCGGCCGGCAGCCCGGCGACGGCGATGAAGGCGGCATCCAGGGCCTTGAGGAAGGCGCGCTCCTGGCACTTCTCGCGCTCGCCCAGCCCCACCAGCATCAGGCGATCCGCGGAGAGGCCGGGGGCGAAGGGAATCAGCTGCACGTTGCCCAGCTTGGCATCGAAATCGCCGCGCTCGATCAGCTGGCCGATCAGCCGCTCGCTGGCGTCGTCGAGCTTGGCGGCGGCAGGCAGCAGGTCGCCGTCCTTGAATACCGGGACCACGAGACAGGCCGCTTCGGCCTTGGCGGGATTGGCCGTCTGAACTGGGAATTCCATGGTGACTCCACAAGACAAGCGATGGGGGATTCTGGATAATGCCGGCACGGCTCCAGGCCACTGCCGAATCACCCAAGTGTACTCAAGGCATGGCGCCATTGCATGGAAGACCGCTGCATGATCATCTTTCGGTACCTGACCCGAGAAATTCTGCTCACCATGGCCGCCGTCGCCGGCGTGCTGCTGCTGGTCATCATGGGCAGCCGCTTCATTCGCTATTTCTCCGATGCCGCGGAGGGCGACATTCCCGCCACCATCCTCGGCACCCTGATGCTCTACCATCTGCCCGGCTTTCTCGAACTGATACTGCCGCTGGCCTTCTTTCTCGGCATCCTGCTGGCCTATGGGCAGCTCTACCTCAACAGCGAGATCACCGTGCTGGTGGCCTGCGGAATCAGCCCCGCGCGCCTGTTCCAGGTCAGCCTGGTGCCGGCGACCCTGGTGGCGGTCGCCGTGGGGCTGTGCAGCCTGTGGCTGACCCCCGCCGGGGCGGTGCACAACGCCGTGATGCTCGAGGAGCAGCGCAGCCAGCTCGACTTCACCGCCCTGGCCCCGGGGCGCTTCCAGGACTTCGGCGGCGGTCGCACCGCCTACACCGAAGCCTTCAACGACGACGCCAGTCGCATGCAGGAGGTTTTCATCAGCGAACGCCAGCGGCGCCGCGACGGCACCCCGGAAACCGCCGTGACCCGGGCCGGCAGCGGCTACCAGACCGTCGATCCCGATACCGGCAGCCGTTTCCTGGTGCTGGCGGACGGCGAACGCTACAGCGTCGAGCCGGGGCGCTTCGAGGCCGAGCGGCTGGAGTTCGAGACCTATGCCGTGCGGCTCTCGCTCGGCGGCGAGCAGCGTGAACTGGAGTCGGCGGAGTATGCCACCACGGCCGAGCTGCTGGATGACGACTCGGCGCGGGCCCAGGCCCAGTTGCAGTGGCGCCTTTCGCTGCCGCTGATGGTGTTCATCCTGACCCTGATGGCGATGCCGCTCTCGCGGGTCAACCCGCGCCAGGGGCGGTTCGCCAAGCTGTTGCCGGCGATCTTCCTGCACATCTGCTACCTCAGCCTGCTGCTGGCGGCGCTGGATGCCATCGGGCGCGGGGCGCTGCCGACGGCGATCGGCATGTGGCCGATCCATCTCGTCTTCCTGGCGCTCGGCGTGGCGCTGCTGATGCACAACCAGCGCAGGGGGATGCGCTGATGCTGACGGATCGTCTCGACCGCTACATCGCCCGCAACGTGCTGGGCGCGATCCTCGTCGTCCAGGTGGTGCTGCTCGGCCTCGACCTGGTGATCACCTACATCAACGACCTGGAAGACGTCGAAGGCAACTACGGTGCCCTCCAGGTGCTGCTCTACCTGCTGATGCGCCTGCCCTGGCGCTTCTACCAGTATGCCCCGGTGGGCGTGCTGATCGGCGCGCTGATCGGCCTGGGCAGCATGGCCTCGAGCAACGAACTGACGGTGATGCGCGCCGCGGGCCGTTCGTTGGCGCGCATCCTGTGGGGGGTGATGAAGCCGATCATCCTGGTGGTGGTCACGCTGCTGCTGATCGCCGAATTCGTCAGCCCCCGCACCGAACAGTTCGCCAGCGCCTGGCGCCTGGAGCAGATGCAGGGGGAGGGGGCCCTGCTGACCCAGAGCGGTGGGTGGCAGCGCGAGGGTGACAGCGTCTATCGTTTCGGCGCCATCCGCGCCGACGACACGGTACTCGACCTGACCCGCTACGTCTTCGACGACCGTCGGCTGCGCGAGGCCGTGCAGGCGGCACGCGCCTCCTGGAAGGACGATCGCTGGGTGCTCGAGGAAGTGAGAATCACGCGCTTCGATGACGACCGCACCGAGGCCGAGTCGCACGCGCGGCTGGAGTGGGAGACGAGCCTGACGCCCGACCAGCTCAATCGGTTGCTGCGCGACGTCGACAGCCAGGCGCCCAGCGAGCTGTGGGCCTACTCGCGCTACCTGCTCTCCCAGGGACAGCAGGCCACCCAGCCGCTGCTCTACTTCTGGCAGAAGCTCCTGCTGCCGTTGACCATGGCCTCGCTGGTGCTGGTGGCGGCATCGTTCGTGTTCGGCCCGTTGCGCACCGTGGCCGCCGGCACGCGAGTGTTCTACGGCGTGATCGTCGGGCTGTCGTTCAAGTACCTGCAGGACCTGCTGGCGCCGGCCTCCACCGTGTTCGGCTTCTCGCCGGTGTGGGCGGTGCTGGCGCCGACCCTGCTGTGCGTCGCCCTGGGGGGCTATCTTCTGCGGCGCTCGGGCTAGCGATTTCGCCGGCGTGGGCCTGAAACGAGAGACGATGATGCAACGACAATTCGATCAGCTCGACGATGTGTGGCCGGCAGGCCTCGGACGGCGCCTGGGTGCCATGCTCTACGACGCCTTGCTGGTGATCGCGATCTGGATCCTGCTCGCCGTGCTGCACGTGGTCTTCGTGCGCCAGGTGCTGGGCCTCGGCGCCGACGAGGTCGGTGCCGGCTCGCTTCAGCGATTCACGCTGCAACTGCTGCTGGTGGCGGGGGCCTTCCTGTTCTTCGCCTTCTCGTGGATGCGTGGCGGCATGACCCTGGGCATGCAGGCCTGGCGCCTGCGCGTGCAGACCCGCGGCGGTCGTTCGATCACCCTGCGCCAGAGCCTGGTGCGCTTCCTGGTGGCCTGGCTCTCGCTGGCCGCCTTCGGGCTCGGCTACCTGTGGGTGCTGTTCGACAGCGAACGTCGCAGCTGGCCCGACATCGCCTCGAATACGCGGGTGGTGGTGCTGCCCAGGGCGAGCCGTCGCCAGTCGTCGGCATGACCCTGGTCAAAAAATGGACGATTCCCTCTTGCGATATGCTATGCGAATCATTTACATTAACTATCGTAAGCACAGCGAGGTGGATGTCGATGTACGTATGTCTTTGCAAGGGCGTCTCAGACCGCAAGATTCGCGAGAGCGTCGAAGGCGGCGCCCGTAGCTGGCGCGAGGTTCAGGAGCAGACCGGCTGCGGTACCCAGTGCGGCAAGTGCGCCTGTGTCGGCAAGACCATCGCCCGCGAAGCGATCAAGGCCGAAGTGATGGCCTCGGCCAATGACCTCGCCTACGCCGTCTAGTTTCCGGGCACCCGGCCCGCCGTTGCCAATCTCTCTCATTCTTGTTGCCATTAAATCCAACCGACTGTCTCGGTTGGATTTTTTGCGTCATTGGGCTGATACTGCCTATGATGATTCGCTGAGCGTCACGCAACGACAAGGCCCAAGGCCGCGACGAGAGAAGGGAGAAAGGCAATGAAAGGCGATGCCAAGGTCATCGAGTACCTCAACAAGGCCCTCGGCAACGAGCTGGTGGCGATCAATCAGTACTTCCTGCATGCCAAGATGTACAAGGACTGGGGCCTCAAGGCGCTGGCCAAGTGGGAGTACGACGAGTCGATCGACGAGATGAAGCATGCCGACAAGCTGATCGAGCGCATCCTGTTCCTCGAAGGCGTGCCCAACCTGCAGGACCTCGGCAAGCTGCACATCGGCGAGAACGTGCGCGAGATGCTCGAGAGCGACCTCAAGATCGAGCACGACGGCCGTAACGACTACATCGAGGCCATCGCCTACTGCGAGCAGGTCAAGGATTACGTGTCACGCGACCTGTTCCGCCATATCCTCGCCGACGAGGAGGAGCACATCGATCATATCGAGACCGAGCTCGGCCTGATCGACAAGGTCGGCATCGAGAACTACATGCTGCGCCAGATGCAGGAAGCCGGCGACGAGTGACGATTGCGCTTTCCGCGTTTGCCAACGGCACCGACACTCGTCGGTGCCGTTTTCGTTAGCCGCCGCGGGTCGCTGAGCTAGAAGGCCTTTTCCAGGTCGAAGCGCGGTACCGGCTCGCCGCGCACCTCGACGGTCTCGGTGAACATGGCGAGGGGCCGTACCCACAGGCCGTAATCGCCGTACAGGGCGCGATAGGCCACCAGCAGCTCCTCGGTCTCGCTGTGGTGGGCGACGCCGAGCACCTCGTAGCGGTTGCCCTTGTAGTGGCTGTAGATGCCGGGAACGGGGTGTGGGTGAGACATCGCTTGGGCTCCAGGTCAGGGGGGCGTGTCGTGGTCGGCTGTCGCCTGGGCGGCCTGCCTGGCCAGGCGGGCGAGCACCCGCGAGGCGGCGACGAAGCCGAAACCGCCGGTCACGAAGGTGGCTGCGCCGACGCCGGAGGCGCAGTCGAGCCGGGTCGATTCGCCGTTGGCGGGTTTCTGCAGGCAGACCTCGCCATCGGAACCCGGGTAGACCAGCTGCTCGTCAGAATAGACGCATTCGACGGCGAAGCGCCGCTTGGGATTGCGCGAGAAACCGTGGTCCCGGCGCAGGCGCGCGCGCACCTTGGCCAGCAGCGGGTCGTGCTCGGTGCGGGCGAGATCCGCCACCTTGATGCGCGTGGGGTCGGTCTGGCCCCCGGCAGCGCCGGCCACGATGATGGGCAGCTTGCGCCGCCGGCACCAGTGGATCAGCGCGGCCTTGGCGACCACGCTGTCGATGGCGTCGACCACGTAGTCGGCATCCTCGGGGATGCGCTGCGCCAGGTTGGTCGGGGTGACGAAGGCGGTATCGGCGGCGACCTCGATGCCGGGCTGGATCGCCCGGCAGCGCTCGGCGAGCACGTCCACCTTGGGGCGACCGATGGTGCCGTCGAGGGCCGGCAGCTGGCGGTTGACGTTGGAGACGCAGACGTCGTCGAGGTCGATCAGCGTCAGCCGGCCGATGCCCGAGCGTGCCAGCGCCTCCACCGCCCAGCTGCCGACGCCGCCCACGCCCACCACCACCACGTGCGCGCGGCGGAAGCGCTCGAGGGCACGGGCGCCGTAGAGGCGTCGGATGCCGCCGAAGCGGAAGTCGTAGTCATCCTGGGCGGTCGGCGCGGCATCGTGGGGCGGAAGGGGTGCGGTCATGGTGGCGTATCGCATCTCGGGGTCGGGGAAGTCAGGTCGTGGCAGGCGCGGCGGCTTCCAGGCAGTGGGCGCTGTCCGACGGCAGGTGGCCGGCCCAGCCGAAGCGCCCGAACAGGTCCGTCATGGTGGCATCCAGGGCGCAGCTCAAGGTCAGCCGATGGCCGCCGGCGGGATGGTCGAAGCTCAAGCCTACCGCGGCCAGCAGCAACCTCGGGCAGTCCAGGCGTTCGGCGAAGAAGCGGTTGTGGTTGCCCTTGCCGTGCTTGGCATCACCGACGATCGGATAGCCGCGCCGCGACAGGTGGCGCCGAATCTGATGTCGCCGCCCGGTGAGCGGTCGCACCTCCATCAGCGAATAGCGGCTGGTGGGGTAGCGATCCACCTGCAGCGGCAGCTCCACGCTATCGAGCCGCCGGACCTCGGTAATGGCTTCCAGCGCCGGCATCTCGGCCTTGGGGCGGCTGCCGTCCTCCTCGCGCAGCGCGTAATCGAGCCGCTCACGCGTCGGGCCGATGCCGCGCACCACGGCCAGGTAGCGCTTGGCGACCCGCCGCTCGGCGAAGGTCTCCCCCAGTCGGGCCGCGCTGGCCGCGTCGAGGGCCATCACCATCACGCCCGACGTGGGGCGATCGAGGCGATGCACCGGATAGACGCGCTGGCCCAGCTGGTCGCGCAGCCGCTGCAGCAGGAACTCGCCGGCACCGCCTGCCAGCTTGGAGCGGTGTACCAGCATCCCCGCGGGCTTGTGTACCGCCACCAGATGTTCGTCGCGGTGGAGCAGGGTCAGGGGGTCCGTCATGACGCGCGACCGTGTTCGCAAGGGGGCGCCATTGTCGCCCCCTGGCGTGCTGCTTGTCACCTGTGCGGCGGCGCGGTCCCGCCTACTCGCTGTCCTGGCAGTTGCCGCGTAGCAGGATGGCCCGGGCGATACGCTCGATGCCCTGGCGATACGCCGCCTTGCGATAGGAGATGCCCTCGTCATCGGCACGCTCGAAGACGAGCCGGCTCTGGCGCTCCAGGCGTTCGGCCAGGCGCGAGTTGACCTCCTCCTCGGCCCAGCGCTCGCCGCTGCGGTTCTGCACCCATTCGTAGTAGCTGACGATCACGCCGCCGGTATTGGCCAGCACGTCGGGCAGCACCGGTACGCCCCGCTTCTCGAGGTATGCATCGGCATGGCTGGTGACGGGGCCGTTGGCGATCTCGAGCAGGGCGGCGGCTCTGAGCTGTTCGACGTTGCCCTCGTGGACCTGGTTCTCCAGCGCCGCCAGCACCAGCACGTCCACGTCCAGGGTCAGCAACTCGTCGCGCTCCAGGCGTTCCACGTCCTCGGCGATACACACCGAGTCGTCGCAGTAGACCATGTCGTGCAGGCGCTGGTTGTGCGTCTTCTGCGCCATGATCGGGTCGGGGTCGAGGCCTTGGCGGCTGTGGATGGCGCCCTTGGAGTCGGACACCGCGACAATGCGGTAGCCACGCTCGCGGGCCAGGCGGGCGAAGTGGTAGGCGGCGTTGCCGAAGCCCTGGATGGCCAGGGTGGCCTCCTCGGGCCGGCGCCCCTCGCGGGCGGCCCACAGGTCGAGCACGTGCAGCGCGCCGCGGCCGGTTGCCGCGACACGGCCGAGCGAACCGCCCAGCTCCGGCGGCTTGCCGGTGATGGCGGCGGGCACCTTGCCGCGGGCGAGATGGTCGAACTCGTCGGCCATCCAGCCCATCACCGTGGGGTTGGTGTTCACGTCCGGCGCGGGAATGTCGCGGTCGGGTCCCAGGATGTCCGCGATGGCGCGCACGTAGCCCCGGGACAGGCGCTCGAGTTCCAGCTTGGAGAGCTGCTTGGGGTCGACCTTGACGCCGCCCTTGCCGCCGCCGTAAGGCAGGTCCGCGACGGCGCACTTCACCGCCATCCAGAAGCTCAGGGTGGTCACCTCCTCCTGGCTGACATCGGGATGGAAGCGGATCCCGCCCTTGGCCGGGCCCAGTGTGTCGCTGTACTGCACGCGCCAGCCGGGGAAGACCCGGAGGCTGCCGTCGTCCATGCGCACCGGCACGCTGACCTGCAGGGCCAGGTTGGGCTGCATCAGGCGCTCCCTGGCGTCATCGTGCACGTCGATGGCGTCGAATACCTGCTCCAGGCGCGAGCGAGCGTCGTCGAACAGGTTGGCATGATCCTTTTGCCCTGACATCGGCTTCCTCCTGATGGCGTGTTCCTGATGTGCCTGATCAGCGTAGCAGCCCCTGGCCGCCGAGGTGCGGCCTGGCATGGCGATGCGGGATGTCGGGCCCGGGAGGGGCGGCCCGGCGCCGCCCGTCGTCGGGCCCGGTGCAGGCGTGGCGGGCCTAGTCGCGATGCAGCTGCAGGGTATAGCTGCCGCTCTCGCTACTGCCGTAGGCGCGGGCGGTGGCACGGTAGCTGCCCGGCTCCAGGCGGCTGCTGATGCGTGCGTTCAGGTCACCGGCACCGTCGTCGTCGCGCAGGGACAGCCCCTGACCGTCGAGCTCGAGGTAGGCGTCGAAATCCTCCGAGAGCAGGTCGAGACGATAGTTGCCGGCTTCCTCGACCACCAGCTCGTAGTAGTCGCGGACGCCCGACTCCAGCCAGGATCGCACCGGCGTGTCGATCTCCAGCTGGCCGTTGCTCGGCAGCTCGTCGATCGCGGTGGCGCTGGCGCGCAGCTCGAACAGGCCGCTGCCATGACCGCCATGGCTGCGCGCGGTGACGCGATAGCTGCCGGCCCCGAGGGGAGAGTGGAGGCGGGCGTTGAGTTCTTCACCGCCGTCGTCGTCATTGACTAAGAGGTCGTCCCCCTGCAGTTCGAGATAGGCGTCGAAGTCGGACGAGAGCATGTCAATGGTCACGGCGGCAGGCGCGTCGAGGGTGAACTCGTAGCTGAGCGACTCGCCGCTGTACCAGCCCTGCAGCGGCTCGTCGAACCGAAGTTCGCCGCTGTTGCGCAGCGCTTCGCCATCGGCCTGGGCGTGGGGGCCGAGGACCAGGGTATAGAGACCGCCCTCCTGTTCGTAGGCGGCCCGTGCGGTCAGGCGATATTCGCCCGGCTCGAGGAAGTCGGCGATGCGGGCATCGAGATTGCCGGCGCTGTCGTCGTCCTCGCGGCGATAGCCGTTGGGCCCCTCCAGCACCAGGTAGGCGTCCACGTCGCTGGAGCGCATCTCGATCTGGTACAGGCCGCTCTCCTCGATCGTCACGGCGTAGGTGTCGCCCTCGTCCTGCAACCAGCCGTCGGCCCGCGAGGGCATCTCGAGCGTGTCGCTGGTGGTGAGCTCGAGCTCCCGGCCGGTCAGCGTGAAGGGACCGTAGCTGTGCTTGTCGTGGCCGCTGACCACCAGCTGGTAGTCGCCGCTGGTGTCGATGCGGCGCCGCAGCGTGCCGGCCACGGCCGCGTCGTAGTAGGCGGGATCGGCGCTGGTGGCGAGCAGCTGCTCTTCGTCGTCGTAGAGCGCGAGGGTGCCCTGCAGGGCACCGCCGAGCTCGATCTCGACCAGCGCACCCGCCTCGAGAGGCAGGCTGAAGCGCTCGAAGCGGCTGCCATCCTTGCCGTTGAGCTCGCTGGCGGAGGTGATCTCGCCGCGCAGGCGTTCACCGAGCTGCAGCGTGGGCAACGAGGCGGCATCGGCTGCGGTTTCGGCCTCGGCCGCCTCGATGATCGGGGCCGCAGGCGTTGCGCGGTCGGGCAGTTGCCAGCCGACGGCCAGGCCGAGGGCAGCGCCACCCAGGGCGGCAAGGGTAACGGTAGAGGCGCGATTGGCCATGAAAGCGTCCTTGTTCGATGGCAGGCATCGGTGAATGGGGCACGGAAAGGGCATTACATTGCGTAACCATTATATGGCTGCCGTTACGTTGAAGGAAATGTGCCGAATCGGCACTTGCACTTCGCGCCTCGGGCACCACACTGGAGGGCGTCCGTCCCACCAGAAAAAGGAGTCATCATGGCTTCCAGGGTACTGATTACCGGTGCCAATCGCGGCATCGGCCTGGCACTGGCCCGGCACTACCATGATCAGGGCTGGCAGGTGGTCGGCGTGTGCCGTAGCGCTTCGGTGGAGCTCGCCGAGGTCGCCAACCAGGTGATCGAAGGCGTCGACGTGACCCGGCCGGAGGACGTGGCGAGCCTCGCCGAGGCCGTCCGCGGGCAGCGCCTGGACCTGCTGATCAACAACGCCGGCCTGCTGCACGACGAGTCGCTGGGCTCGCTCGATTTCGACACCATCCGCGAGCAGATGGAGGTCAACGCCTACGGCCCGCTACGGGTCACCGAGGCGCTGCTCGACAACCTCGCCGCCGGTAGCAAGATCGCCAATGTCACCAGCCGCATGGGGTCGATCGCCGACAACGACTCCGGCGGCCGCTACGGCTACCGTGCCTCGAAGGCGGCGCTGAACGCCTTCGGCAAGTCGTTGGCCATCGACCTCAAGCCGAAAGGCATCGCCGTCGCCCAGCTTCATCCGGGGTATGTGCAGACCCGCATGGTCGACTTCGGCGGGCTGATCCCTCCAGAAGAGGCCGCCGCCGGCATTGCCGCGCGCATCGAGGCGCTGACGCTGGAAACCAGCGGCGGCTTCTGGCACAGCAACGGCGAGGCGCTGTCCTGGTAGCCTCAGCCGGCCAGGGCGAGGCTGGCCTGGGCAAAGGCATAGCCGATGGCGGCCCCGGCGGCGACGTCGCTGATGTAGTGCAGTCCGAGCCCAACCCGGGAGAGCGCGATGAGCAGCGCCAGCGGGCATAGCAGCGGCAGCAGCCAGGGCGCATGGGCCGCGGTCAACGCGCAGAACATCACCGCGTGCATGGTGTGCCCGCTGGGAAAGCTGTAGCGGTCGCGGGCCGGTTCGTCGCAGCGAATGAGATTGACGAAGGTGATGAAGGGGCGCTCGCGGCACAGGCGGGTCTTGATCAGGCGGTAGACCATGACGGCGGCGAGCCCCGTCGCCGCATACTGCGCGAAGAAAGCGAGGCCGGCCCGGGGCTGGAGCAGCGGCTGGGCGGCGATCAGCAGCACCCACGCCGGCCAGTCGCCCACGCGGCTGGCCAGGCGCAGGATGGCGAGCCAGGGGGCATAGAGGCTCAGGCTGGCGAATCGTTGGCACAGCCGCCACTCCAGCAGGTCGAGGCGGTCAAATACCGCAAGGGCGCGTGGTCGCATGGTTCACCTCCCGGGCTTGCTCGAGTGCGGACAGGAACGTGTCGGCAACCACCGGCCAGCGACACGCCTGGCTGCGCAGGCGTGCGGCGCGCCCCAATTGAGCGTAGCGGGCCGGCTGCCGGCAGAGCGCCACGGCCGCCTCGCGAAAGGCCTCGGCATCGCCGGCGGGCACGGTCACGCCGTTGATCCCGCTGTCGATCAGCTCGGCGGCGGCGGCGTGGCGGTAGGCCACCACGGCCAGGCCGCTGGCCATGGCCTCCGGCACCACGTTGCCCCAGGTCTCCGACAGCGAGGGAAACAGGAACAGGTCGGCGCTGGCGTAGTGTCTGGCCAGCGACTCCGCTGGGATGAAGCCGGTAAAGTGCACCTCGGGCAGCGCCTTCTCGAGCGAGCGACGCGCCGGGCCGTCGCCGACGACCACTTGGGCCATGTCGGGGCGCGCGCTGCGCATGGCGTGCAGGGTATCGCGCAGCAGCGTGAGGTTCTTCTCGGCCGCCAGGCGGCCGACATGCAGCGCCACGGGGCGATGGTCGTCGACCCCCCAGCGACGACGCAGCTCGGCGCAGCGCAGCGCGGGATCGAGGCGCCGGTGGTCGATGCCGCGACCCATCACCGCGAGGCCCCGGAAGCCCTGCCGGGAGAGCTCGTCGGCCTGCCGGCGGGTGGGCACCAGGGTGGCCTGGCAGCCGTTGTGGAAGTGGCGCAGCGCGTGCATCAGGGTCGGGGCCAGCCAGGCAACGCCGTAGTCGGCGCAGTAGTGGTCGAAATTGGTGTGCCAGCCGGCCACCAGCGGGATGCCCATGCGCCGCGCCACGCGCCGCGCCGACCAGCCCAGCGGCCCCTGGGTGGCCAGGTAGACCACGTCGGGGCGCTGCCGCCGCCAGAGCCGCTGGATGCGCCGCGCAGCGGGCATGCCGAGGCGCACGGCACGATAGCCCGGGATCGCCATGCCCGCCACCCGCAGCTCGGCCTGCATCCCCGGGGTGCGTCGCGGGGCGTTGGCGTCGGCCGGGTGGGGCCGGATGAGCTGCAGCGACATGCCGCGCGCCAGCAGCTCCTGGCTCAGCTGCGTAAGGGTATGGGCGACGCCGTTGATCTCGGGCGACCAGGTCTCGCTGACCAGACAGATTCGCATGGCATCCTCGCAGCCGGGGGCTTGAGGGCGAGCATGCCAGCCGTGGATGACGGCGCGGCGACAGGCCGGTGATGAAAGCGTGACGCGGGGCGTGTCGTCGGACTACAGCGCGCCCCACCATGGTCGGCTCGCGCCGCCGCCGAGAATTGGCGAAGCTGTAGGCCAAGCTGCCCGGAGTCCGCCATGAAGCATTCCCCCGCCTATCGCCTCGCCGCCACCATTCTGCACGGTTTCGACGAGTACCGTACCCGCTTCAAGGAGATCACCGCCGATGCCAGCCGGCGCTTCCGCGATGCCGCCTGGCGCGAGGCGCAACAGGCCTCGGCCGAGCGCATCAACCTCTACGAGGAGAAGGTCGGCGAGACCCTGGGACGGCTCCAGCGCGCGCTGGACGAGGATGACCTGACCCACTGCGAGTGCTGGCGCGAGGCGCGCAACCACTATGCCGAGCTGATCAGCGAGCGGCTCGACTACGAGCTGGCCGAGACCTATTTCAACTCGCTGTTCTGTTCGATCTTCCACCACCGCCACATTCGCAACGACTGGATGTTCGTCTACAGCTCGCGCGACGCGGCGGCACACCACTCGGGGCTCGAACCGTGTCGCAGTCGGCGCGTCGCGGGCGACTGGGAGGCTGCGGTCCGCTGGGCGCTGGCCGAGGCGCCCTTCGAGACGCCCTTCGAGGCCCCGGCGCGTGACGCGCGGCTGGGCGGCGAGTTTCTGCGCGGCCATCTGCCGCGGACGATCCTCGACGCCCCGGATGCCGAGATCGAGCTGCTCAAGAGCGTGTTCTACCGCAACAAGGGCGCCTACCTGGTGGGGCGGATCCGCGGCGACGGCGAGCAGGTGCCGCTGGTGCTGCCGATCCTGCACGAGCAGGGCGAGGGGCTGCACCTGGATACCGTGCTGATCGAATCGGACGAGGTGTCGATCATCTTCTCGTTCACGCGCGCCTACTTCCAGGTCGAGGTGCAGGTGCCGGGCGAGTTCGTCGGCTACCTGCAGCAGCTCATGCCCGACAAGCCGGCGGGCGAGCTCTACTCGGCGATCGGCTTCTTCAAGCACGGCAAGACCGAGTTCTTCCGCGCGCTCAACCGCCAGGTGGCCAAGCGCGAGGACCAGTTCGTCATCGCCCCCGGGGTGCGCGGCATGGTCATGGCGGTGTTCGTGCTGCCCTCGTTTCGCACCGTGTTCAAGATCATCAAGGACCGCTTCGACCCCTCCAAGGAGATGAGCCACGACACCGTGCGCGAGAAGTACCGGCTGGTGAAGCGCCACGACCGGGTCGGGCGCATGGCCGATACCCAGGAGTTCTCCAACTTCATCGCGCGCAAGGATCACTTCTCCCCGGAGTGCCTCGAGCACCTGCTGGAGGTGGCGCCATCCACCGTGCAGCTCCGGGGCGACAAGGTGATCATCAAGCACTGCTACACCGAGCGCATGATGACCCCCCTCAACCTCTACCTGGAGCAGATCGGCGAGGCCGAGACCCGCGCGGTGCTCAAGGACTACGGCAACGCGATCAAGCAGATGGCCGCGGCCAACATCTTTCCCGGCGACATGCTGCTGAAGAACTTCGGCGTCACCCGTCACGGCCGGGTGATCTTCTACGACTACGACGAGGTGTGCTATCTCACCGAGTGCAACTTCCGCCACATTCCAGAGCCGATGTACCCGGAGCAGGAGCTGTCCGGCGAGCCCTGGTACTCGGTGGGCCCCAATGATATTTTTCCCGAGGAGTTCGGGCCCTTCCTGTTCGCCGACCTCAAGCTGCGCAAGCTCTTCTACCAGCTGCACCCGGAACTGTTCGACGCCGACTACTGGAAGGGGCTGCAGCAGGCGATCGTCGACGGCCGCGTGATCGACGTCTACCCCTATCGCAACAAGCAGCGCTTCAGCGCCAGCGAGGAGAATGGCCTGGTCTACTAGCCCCCGGGGCGCGCGCGAGGCATGAGGAGACGTATGGCAGACGACAGCCCCCACCTGGTGGTCTTCACCGGCGCCGGCATCAGCGCCGAGAGCGGCATCCAGACCTTTCGCGCCGCCGACGGGCTGTGGGCCGAGCACCCCATCGAGGAGGTCGCCACCCCCCAGGCCTGGCGGCGCGACCCGGCGCGGGTGCTGCAGTTCTACAACCGGCGCCGCGAGCAGGTGCGTCGGGCGCGCCCCAATGCCGCCCACAGGGCGCTGGCGGCCCTCGAACGGCAGGGCTTTCGCGTCAGCATCATCACCCAGAACATCGACGACCTGCACGAGCGCGCCGGCTCGCGCCGCGTGCTGCACCTGCACGGCGAGATCCTCAAGGCGCGCTCCACGGTGGATGCCCGCATGCAGTATCCCTTGCCGCGCGGCGGTATCGAGCTGGGCGACATCTGCGACAAGGGCAGCCAGCTGCGCCCCGACGTGGTGTGGTTCGGCGAGGGCGTGCCGCACTTCCCGGAGGCCTGCGGCATCGTCGGCGAAGCCGACCTGCTGCTGGTGGTAGGCACCTCGCTGGCGGTGATGCCCGCGGCCTCGCTGCTCGAACACACGCCGCTCGACGCCCCCAGCGTGCTGGTCGACCCCGAGGCCGATATCCTGGCGCCGCCCGGCGTGACCCGCATCCGCCAGCCTGCCGCCAAGGGCGTGCCGGCGCTGGTACGCCACTGGCAGCGCGAGGGACGGCTGTGGGTGCCGGAGACCCTGCTGGGCTGACGGCGGCGCGGCGACCTGCTGCGCTCGCCGGCTTATCGCATCCCGCCCCGGGCATGCTAGAATGCCGCCCCCGTCGCCCCTGGATACGTGATCATGCTGGAAGAGACTTGCCGGGCCGGCCTGGCTGGACGCGACCCCACGCGCGGGCTGGCGCACGATCCCGCAACGGGGCATCCCCGCCCGCCGCGACGCGAGTTCAAGGCGCGGGGCAGCTTCACCGAACGCTGCCCCGGCTGCCAGCTGCCGGTGCTGAACTGCCTCTGTCCCTATCGGGCCAGCGCCGGGAGCGAGGCGCGCGTGTGGCTGCTCACCCATCCGCTCGAGCACCACAAGCCGACCAATACCGGGCGCCTGATCCGCGACGTGCTGCCCGCCACCGAAGTCTTCACCTGGTACCGCACGGCGCCGGACGCCCGGCTGCTGGCGCTGCTCGACGATCCGCGCTTCGCGCCCTTCGTGATCTTCCCCGACGACCAGCCCGACTATGCCGAGCGGGTGGTGGGCATGGAGGCGGTGGGCGAGGTCAAGGCTGGCGGCAGGACGCCGGTATTCATTTTGCTCGACGGCACCTGGCGTCAGGCGCGCCGCATCTTTCGCAAGAGCCCCTATCTCGACCGACTGCCGGTGCTGCCGCTGGCCACCGCGCGCCTGACCCGCTACCGGCTGCGCAAGCCGGCGTCCCTGGCCCACCTGTGCACCGCCGAGGTGGCGGCCGAGTTGCTGCGCCAGAGCGGCGACGGCGAGGCGGCCCAGGTGCTGGACGACTACTTCGACGCCTTCAACGACAGCTATGCCGCCAGCCGACGCTACGAGAAGCTCGAACGGCCGACCCCGGCGATGCGACGGCTAGTGGCATACCGCGCCGGCTAGCGGGGGATCAAGCGTCGCTGTCCTGGGTGCGCACGCGGGCGCGCCCGGCTCGCTTGGCGCGGTACATGGCATGGTCGGCGCGCTGCACCAGCCTCCGGGTGGTGTCGCCGGGTAGCCGGACCGCGACGCCGAAGCTGGCGCTGACGTGACCCACGGGGTCGATGTGGCTCTGGGCGAGATCGTGGCACAGCCGCCAGGCCAGTTCCCGCGCCTGTCGCATGTCGCAGCCGGGCACGACGACGATGAATTCCTCGCCGCCCCAGCGCCCCAGGTGATCGCCGTCTCGCAGCTGCGACTGGACGGCCCGGGCCACTCGGCGCAGTACCCGGTCGCCCACCTCATGGCCATGGTTATCGTTGATCGCCTTGAAGTGGTCGACGTCGAGCATGAGCAGTGCCAAGGGGGTACCGTTCCTGCCGGCCGTTGCCAGCTCGGCTTCGAGCACCTGTTCGATACGCTGGCGGTTCGCCACCTGCGTCAACGGGTCGGTGTAGGCCAGCCACTGGAGCCTCGTGTTGCGTTCGTGAAGCAGGCGCTGACGCTGGCGGGTCTCGCGCTTCTCATGCAGCAGCGCCTCGCGCAGCGTGGCCAGCTGGATCAGCTGCTGGAGCAGGTGCCGGATGGGCGGGGCGAGGTGGCGCGGCCGGCGGTCCAGACATATCACCAGGCTTCGGCCGGGGGGCGTCTCGCCGAGATCGAGGATCAGTGCCGCACGGGCCTGGCGAGCGGCCAGCCAGGCCCGCAGCGGAGATGGCGGCAGGCACAGCGGGCAGCCCGACAGGTCGGGTAGCGGGCCCGCTGCCGCCAGCAGTTCGCTCGGCTCCGCCTGGCTGTCGATCAGCATCAGCGGCGAGCTGGTGCAGCGGTCCACGTCGATGGGAAAGGGCTCGTGACGGCAGCCCTGCTGGCCCAGCCGGATGCTGCGCCCGCCATACTCATGGCTATGGAGGAGGCAGGTTTCGAAACCGGTCAGCGCGTGCAGCGCTCCCAGCAGGTGATGGTAGAGCTCGTTCACGCAGTCGGCCCGGGCGATGCGCAGCCCCCAGGCGTAGCCGAGGCCCGCCAGCTCATCGTCCATCCCCTCGTGGGGCTCGACTTCGAGGATCACGTGGCGCCCTGCTCTCTGCGTGGAGAGGTAAAGATGGCGTGAGGTAACCTGCGCCTGGCCAGCGGGGATCGTGAAGCCGGGCGCACCCGAGGCCAGCGCCCGTGCCACGCCCGCCACGGTGTCGCCACCCAGCACCGCATCGAGGGGCTGGCCGAGGGCTGCGGCGGGCGACTGGCCGAAGAATCGAGCAAGATTGGCGCTGGCCAGGCGCACCCCCCGCCCATCGCTGTCAAAGGCAATGAGGCAGCCATGCGGCTGCACCGCCTCGCAGGTCGGCGGTGCCGAAGGGCTGATGCTCGCCTCGAGTTCCCTTTCAAGCGAGTCCGGCATGGCGGGCTTCCTGTGGTGCAGCCGGCAGCCAGGGTTTGGCTGCCGCCCCTATCACGTGGCATGCCGGCCGGGAGGTGGGTACGCCACATGCGGGTCCTGACACGAAAGTAAACCATCGGTTGTGCTGATAGATCAACTGCGGTTCAACTGCGAGTCCGACGCGCGCGGCACATTCCACTAATGAACGAGAAGATCGCCTTTGCCGAACGGCTGGCCGCCGCCATGCGCGCCGCCGGCTACGAACCGCGCCCCGCTGTGCTCGAGCGGGAATTCAACCTGCGCTATTGGGGCAAGCCCGTCACGCTGCAGGGCGTACGGCGCTGGCTATGCGGGGAAACCCTGCCGCAGCAGGAGAAACTGCAGGTGCTGGCCGAGTGGCTCGGCGTCGAGCCACAGATGCTGCGCTTCGGCGATGGCGGCGGCAACCGGGTCGGCGAGCCGCGCGCTACCTGGGACGCCTCGATCAGCGCCGAGGAGCGGCGCGTGATTCAACGCTATCTGACCCTGCCGGTGGAGCAGCGCAAGGTGGTGGCCCAGGTCATCGAGGCCTTCGTCCGCGCCGAACGAGGCGGCACGGGGGAAGGCCAGGCTGGCGATGGCGGCGTCGAGCCCTAGGCTGCGGTGCCCATCAGCGCCCCGGCGATGCGGAAGCCGGCAATCCAGGTGCCGGCGGCCGAGCCCAGGGTGGCGAACAGGAACACCAGCAGCGTGCGCGACACCCGGTTGCGCCACCAGCCCCTGAGCTCGGTGACGTCATGGCGCAGGGTCGAGAAGTCGCGCACCTTGGGCTTGCGCAGCCACAGCTCGACCCCGGCGGCCACGAAGCCGGCGCCGATGGTGGGGTTGAGCGAGGTGAGCGGGGCGGCGAAGACCGTGGCCACCACCGTGAGCGGGTGGGCCAGGGCGGCCAGCGTGGCGACCCCCGACAGCACGCCGTTGATGAGGAACCACTCGGCGACCAGTTGCCAGCCGAGCTCGGTGTTGCGCGAGAAGCCGATGACGAAGCCGGTGATCACCAGCGCCGTGATCAGCCACGGCAGGGCGCGCCAGATCTTGGACGGCGGCGGGGTGGCTTCCAGGGCCTGGCGTTCGACGGCGGGTTCGGCGGGCAGCGGGGCATCGAAGTGCTCGACCATGCCCTTCATGTGGCCGGCACCGATCACCACCAGCACGTGGCGGAAGCGCCCCGGGGGGGCCTGTTCCGCCAGCCGCAGCACCATGTAGCGGTCGCGCTCGGAGATCAGCGGGGTATAGAGCGCTTCCGATTCGGCGGCGAACTCGCTGAAGGTCGACTCCAGCACGTCGCCCTCCTTCAGGCGCTCGATCTCCTCGGGCTTGATCTCCTGGCGCGACATCACGCTGCCGAGCAGGCCGGTGAACAGCGACATGCGCTGCCACCATGGCACGTTGGCATAGATGCGCTTTAGCGTGATGCCGACGTCGCGATCGATCAGCAGCAGCGGCAGGTCGTGGCGGCGGGTCTCCTCCAGCGCGGCGCGCATCTCGGCGCCCGGTTCGATGCCGGACTGCTCGGCGACGCGCTGCTGGAAGGCGCCCAGCGCCAGGTTGGCGGCGACCATGCCGGCCTTGCCCCGGCGGAAGATCTCGAACAGGTCCTGCTGGGCGAGGGCATCCGGATTGCTGAGATTTTGATGGCGCGCGTCGCACAGCTCGATGGCCACGGCGTCGAAGTCGCCGGAGCGGATCAGCCGGCGCACGTCATCGGCGCTTTCGGCGGAGACATGCGCGGTGCCCAGCAGGGTGTAGCGGGTGCCGCCCACTTCGACGACGCGATGGGGGCCGCTGAAGGCGCCTTCCTGGCGCGGATCGGTCACGGGGTCCTGGGAGTCGGTCATGAACGCTCGGGAGGCAGGGAGTGAAGAGCCGATTATCCACGAAGCCGGGCGGTGTACCAAACCCGGCGACGGTCTCGGCTCATTTTCTCCAGAAGGCGGGCGTGAACAGCACCAGCACGGTGAAGATCTCCAGGCGGCCGAGCAGCATCGCCACCACCAGGATCCACTTGGCGAGGTGGGGCAGGTCGCCGTAATGCGCCGCCGCCTCGCCGAGGGCGGGGCCCAGGTTGTTCAGGCAGGAGGCCACCGTCGACCAGGCGGTGACCTGGTCGACGCCGGTGGCCATCACGCCCACCAGCATCAGGAAGAACAGCATCAGGTAGGCCGAGAAGAAGCCCCACACCGCCTGGGCGATGCCGTCGGGCACGCTCACCTTGCCCACCTTGACCGCAATCACCGCGCTGGGGTGGATCAGTCGCATCACCTCGCGTATGCCCTGCTTGAGGATCAGGATGATGCGGATCACCTTCATGCCGCCGCCGGTGGAGCCGGAGCAGCCGCCGACGAAGGCGGCCATGAACAGCAGGAACGGCAGTGCCCCCGGCCAGGCCGAGAAGTCGTCCACGCCGAAGCCGGCGGTGGTGGCGACGGAGACGGCCTGGAACAGCCCATGGCGCAGGCCGAACTCGGTGTCGTAGGTGCCGGTCAGCCATAGCGAGACGATGGCGATGACGCTGAGCCCGGTGAGGAAGATCAGCAGGAAGCGCGCCTCGGGGTCGTGCAGATAATGGCCCAGCTGCCTGCCGCGCCAGGCCACGAAGTGCAGGCTGAAACTCATCGCCGAGATGACCAGGAAGAACACGCAGATGAGTTCGATGAGGGCACTGTCGAAGTAACCGATGCTGGCGTCATAGGTGGAGAAGCCGCCGATGGCCACGGTGGAGAAGCTGTGGCCCAGGGCGTCGAACCAGTTCATGCCGGCGACCCGATAGGCCAGGAAGCAGGTCAGCGTCAGCGCGGCGTAGATGTACCACAGCGCCTTGGCCGTCTCGGTGATGCGTGGGGTGAGCTTGGAGTCCTTCAGCGGGCCGGGGATCTCGGTGCGGTAGAGCGCCATGCCGCCGACGCCCAGCGTCGGCAGGATCGCCACCGCCAGCACCACGATCCCCATGCCGCCGAGCCACTGCAGCTGCTGCCGGTAGTAGAGCACCGATTCGGGCAGGAACTCGATGCCGGTGATCACGGTGGCGCCGGTGGTGGTCAGCCCCGAGAACGATTCGAACACCGCATCGGTGGGCGCCAGGGCGGCGTCCCCGGTCAGCATCAGCGGCAGCGAACCGAACAGGCCGAGCACGCTCCAGAACAGCGCGGCGATCAGGAAGCCGTCGCGCACGCGCAGCTCCTTGCGGGCACGGCGGTTGGGCAGGTACATCACCAGGCCGGTCATCACGGTGATCAGGATGGCGATGACGAACGCTTGCCACTGGCCGTCGCCGAACAGCAGCGAGACCAGGATCGGGGGCACCATGGTCAGGCTGAACATCATCAGCAGCAGGCCGAGGATGCGCAGGATGACTCGCAGACTCATCGGGCGGCTTGCCCTGCGTCGCGGCGTGTGAGCGGAGTCGCCATCAGAAGAACGTCAGCCCGACCTGGAACAGGCGCTCGACGTCGCGGATGCGGCGCTTGTCGATCACGAACAGGATCAGGTGATCGCCCGACTCCACCACCACGTCGTCATGGGCGATCAGCACCTCCTTGCCACGCACGATGGCGCCGATGGTGGTGCCGCGGGGCAGGTCGATCTCGCCGATGGCGCGCCCCACCACCTTGGACGACTGGGTGTCGCCGTGGGCGATGGCCTCGATCGCCTCCGCCGCGCCGCGCCGCAGCGAGTGCACGTTGACGATGTCGCCGCGGCGCACGTGGGTCAGCAGGCTGCCGATGGTGGCCTGCTGGGGCGAGATGGCGATGTCGATCTCGCCACCCTGCACCAGGTCGACGTAGGCGGCGTTGTTGATCAGGGTCAGCACCTTCTTGGCGCCCATGCGCTTGGCCAGCATCGACGACATGATGTTGACCTCGTCGTCGTTGGTCAGGGCGCAGAAGATGTCGCACTCCTCGATGTTCTCCTCTTCCAGCAGGCGCTTGTTGGTGGCGCTGCCATGCAGCACCACGGTGCGGTTGAGGCGCTCGGAGAGGACGGTGCAGCGCTCCAGGCCGTGCTCGATGATCTTGACCTGGTGGCTGTGCTCGAGATGCTCGGCGAGGCGCTCGCCGATGTTGCCGCCACCGGCGATCACCACTCGGCGGAAGTCGCGGTCGACCCGGCGCAGCTCGCTCATCACCGCGCGGATGTCGCGCCGGGCGGCGATGAAGAACACCTCGTCGTCGGCCTCGATCACGGTGTCGCCGCGCGGGATGATCGGGCGGTTGCGACGGTAGATGGCCGCCACCCGGGTATCGACGCTGGGCATGTGGCGACGCAGGAAGCCGAGGTCCTGGCCGACCAGCGGGCCGCCGTAGTAGGCCTTGACCGCCACCAGCTGCACCAGACCGCCGGCGAACTCCAGCACCTGCAGCGCGCCGGGATGCTCGATCAGGCGGCGGATGTGGTCGGTGACCACCTGTTCGGGGCTGATCAGCACGTCGATGGGGACCGCCTCGTGTGCGAACAGCCCCTTGCGGGTGAGGTAGGCGGTGGCGCGCACCCGGGCGATCTTGGTCGGCGTGCGGAACAGCGTGTGGGCGACCTGGCAGGCGATCATGTTGACCTCGTCCTGGCTGGTCACCGCGATCAGCATGTCGGCGTCTTCGCAGCCGGCCTGGCGCAGCACCACGGGATAGGAGCCGTGTCCCACCACGGTGCGAATGTCGAGCCGGGTGTGCAGCTCGCGCAGGCGTTCGCCGTCGGTATCCACTACCGTGATGTCATTTTCCTCGCGGGCCAGGTGCTCGGCCAGCGTTCCGCCGACCTGCCCGGCGCCCAGGATGATGATCTTCATAAGCGGTCAGACCCGTCAAACGACTCTGCGACGCCGTATGGCGCCGCAGCATTCGTGGCTAGCATAAACCAGCCGAAGGGGATGTAACAGGTGCGTGTGGGGCGAGGTCACCGTCAGTCCAGGGTGAAGCCCACCTTGAGCGTGACCTGCCAGTGGCCGACGCGGCCGTTCTCGATGTGGCCGCGGGTATCCACGACCTCGAACCAGCGCATGCCGTGAAGGGACTGCGAGGCCTTCTCGAGGGCCCGCTGGACGGCGTCCTCGATGCCCTTCTCGGAGGAACCGGTCAGTTCGATATGCTTGTAGACATGGTCGCTCATGGGTGCTCCTTGCTCATGTGAACGATGGGGCGGGTTCAACCCCGCTTCCTCAGTCTGGCATAAAAGAAGCCATCATGACTCTCGGGCTGCGGCAGCAACTGGCGACCGGGGCCGACCACCCGGCCCCAGCCCACCCCCTCCGGCGTGGTGACGCTGGCATCGGGGGTGCGCTCGAGGAAGGCGCCGACCTGCTCGTCGTTCTCCTCGCGCAGCACCGAGCAGGTGGCGTAGAGCAGCGTGCCGCCCGGCCGCAGCAGCGGCCAAAGATTGTCGAGCAGGCGCGCCTGCAGCGCGGCCAGCCTGGCGATGTCCGAAGGGCGCCGCAGGCGCTTGATGTCGGGGTGACGGCGGATCACGCCGGTGCCCGAGCAGGGGGCGTCGAGCAGGATGGCATCGAAGAGCGAGCCGTCCCACCAGTCGCGAACGGTGGCGTCGGCATGCACCAGCGTGGCCGAGAGGCCGAGTCGCTCCAGCGTCTCCTCGACCCGGGCCAGGCGCACGGCATCGCTGTCCAGCGCCAGCAGCTCGATGTCGAACAGCTCGAGCAGGTGCGCCGTCTTGCCCCCCGGGGCACAGCAGGCGTCCAGCACGCGTCCGCCGGGGCGTGGTGCCAGTGCCGGACCGAGCAGCTCGGCGGCGAGCTGGGCGGCCTCGTCCTGCACGCTGACGTCGCCCTCGGCGAAACCGGGCAGCGCCTGCACGTCGCAGGGCTTTTCCAGCGTCAGGCCGTCGGGCGAGTGGGCGCACAGGCGCGCCTCGATGCCGCTCTCCAGCAGCTTCGCCAGGTACGCCTCGCGGTCGCCGCGGCGGCGATTGATGCGCAGGGTCATGGGGCCCGGCTGGTTGTTGGCCTCGGCGATGGCGCGCCAGTCGTCGGGCCAGGCCTGGCGCAGCGCCTTGAGCAACCAGCGGGGGTGCAGCAGCGCCACCGCCGGGTCCTGGTCGACCTCGGCCTGCAGCGCCGCGGACTCCCGGGTCAGCCGCCTCAGGCAGCCGTTGAGCACGTGGGTCGCCCACTCCTTGCCCAGCTGGCGCGCCGCTCCGGCGGTCTCGCCCACCGCCGCGTGGGCCGGGATGCGCAGGTAGAGCAGCTGGTAGATGCCCAGCAACAGCAGCGCCTGGACGTCGGCGTCGCGCGCCTTGAAGGGGCTCTTCAGCAGGCGCTCGGCGAGCGCCTCCAGGCGCGGCAGGGTGCGGCACACGCCGTAGCACATCGCCTTGAACAGCGCGCGGTCGCGGATCACCACCTGGTGGTCGTCCAGGTCGTTGAGCGACCCCTTGCCGGTGATCACGGGAACCAGGGCGCGAGCAGCGGTGGCACGCACCGCCTGGCCACCGTCCTGGACGTTCTTGCCGGCGCGGGAGGAGGGAGTGGAGCGGTGCATCAGACGCTCTCCTCGGTGGCATTGCCCAGGCGGCGCCCGGCAAGCAGGCGTTCGTCACGCGCATTGAGCAGGTCGCGGGCCGCCAGCGGCCTGCCGCCGGGAAGCTGCGCCCGGATGACCCGCAGCACCTCGTCGCCCTGCGGGCCGCAGGCGATGCGCAGGGCGTCGGCCTCGGGGGGCAGCAGGGTGCCCGGCGGCGCGGCAGGCTCGTCGTCGTGGCGGCCGGCGGCTTCTGCCATCAGCAGCCGCAGCCGCGCGGCGCCGCAGGTACACCAGGCCACCGGCCAGGGGTTGAAGGCGCGCACCCTGGCGGCAAGCTCGCTGGCGGGTCGGAAGAAATCGAGTTCGGCCTCGGCCTTGGTCAGCTTGGCGGCGTAGGTCACGCCCTCCTGCGGCTGAGGTATGGCGGTAAGGCCTTCGCCAGCCAGCGCGTCGAGTACCTCGACCAGCGCCTCGCCGCCGAGCGTGGCCAGGGTGTCGTGCAGTTCGCCGCCGGTCGTCGTCGCGGTGATCGGTGTGCGCCGCGTGAGCAACATGGCGCCGGTATCGAGCCCGGCGTCCATCTGCATGATGGTGACGCCACTCTCGTCGTCGCCGGCCTCGATGGCGCGCTGGATCGGTGCCGCGCCACGCCAGCGCGGCAGCAGCGAGGCGTGGACGTTGAGGCAGCCGAGCCGGGGAATGTCGAGTACCGCCTGGGGCAGGATCAGGCCATAGGCCACCACCACCATGATGTCCGCCTCGAAGGCGGCGAGCTCGGCCTGGACCGCGGCGGACCTGAGGGACTCGGGTTGGCGGACGGGCAGGTCATGCGCAAGGGCCAGCGACTTGACCGGGCTGGCGGTCAGCTTGCGGCCTCTTCCCGCCGGCCGGTCGGGCTGGGTGTAGACGGCCACCACCCGGTGGCGGCTCTGCAGCACGGCGGTCAGGCTGGCGGCGGCGAAGTCGGGGGTGCCGGCGAAGATGACGCGCAGGGAACGGGACATGAGTCGAGCCTTGCCAGTGAACGGTTGCCTCATCTTAACGGAGGCAGGCCCAAACGACGAAGGCCGACGTGGAATGCGTCGGCCTTCGCTGCATGCGGCGAGAAATCAGGCGGTCTGCATCAGCTTGTGGCGCTTCTGCATCTTCTTGAGCACACGGTCGCGCTTGAGCGGCGAGAGGTAGTCGACGAACAACACGCCCTCGAGGTGGTCGCACTCGTGCTGGATGCAGTGTGCCAGCAGGCCGTCGGCCTCGAGTTCGTAGGGCCTGCCGTCGCGGTCCAGCGCCTTGAGCTGTACCTTGAGTGCCCGCGGCACCTCGGCATAGTACTCGGGAATCGACAGGCAGCCCTCGGACATCAGCTCGCGCTCTTCGCCGATCGGGGTGTACTCGGGGTTGATCAGCACCAGCGGGTGGGCGCGGTCGTCGCTGACGTCCATCACGATCACGCGACGGTGCACGTCGACCTGGGTGGCGGCAAGGCCGATGCCGGAAGCGTCGTACATGGTCTCGAGCATGTCGTCGACCAGCCGGCGCACCTCGTCGTCAACCGCTTCGACCGGCGCTGCCTTGGTGCGCAGCCGCTCGTCGGGAAATTCGAGGATCGTCAATTTGGCCATGGCGTTGGAACCACCGTTATGCTGTCATTCGGGAATTGCCCCTATTCTAGGGGGCGGCGGGCCACGGGGAAACCGCCGGCACGCATATCAATTCAATAGCATTGGACTATAGCATGGCACGCCGGTTCCCGGCGTGGGTGGCCGCGAGTCGGGCCGGCAGCGTCGAGGGCAGGGGGAAGGGATGGACGAGATTGCGAAGCGGCGGCAGGGCGGCTCGCCGAGGCGGGCGCGGAGGTGGGGAGGCGCTCTGGCGCTGCTGCTGGCGGCGACGCTGGCCCACGCCCAGGGGCCGAGCTGGGAGCAGGGTCTGCGCAGCGACGCCCCGGAGCGCTACACGGTGGTGCGCGGCGACACCCTGTGGGACATCTCGGGTCGCTTCCTGCGCCACCCCTGGCAGTGGCCGGAGGTGTGGCAGGTCAATCCGCAGATTCGCAATCCGCACCTGATCTATCCCGGCGACGTGATCACCCTCCACGACTGCGATGGCCGCCCGTGCCTGGGGCTCGAGCGCGGCCAGGGCGAGGTGCGGCTCTCGCCCGAGGTGCGCCGGATCCCGCCGCGCGAGGCGATCGAGCCGATCCCGCTGGAGCGGGTACGGCACTTCCTGCGCGACCACCGCGTGGTCGACGACCCCGAGGCGCTGGAGGAGCTGGCCTACGTGGTGGCCGGCAACGACCGGCGCATCATCAGCGGCGCCGGCGATCGCATCTACGCCCGCGGGGAGCTGCCGAGCGGCCAACGCTTCGGCATCTATCGCGTCGGCGATCGCTACCGCGACGCCGCGACCGGCGAGACGCTGGGCCTGGAGCTGATCGGCATCGGCCGTGCCCGGGCCGAACGCAGCGAGGACGGCATCGCCCTCATGGAGATCCTCTCCGCCAGCCAGGAGGTGCGCAACGACGACATCGTGCTGCCGCTGGAAGAGCGCGAGCTGACCCGCGAATTCATGCCCCGTGCGCCGGAGCACGACGTCGACGGCAGCATCCTTGCCGTGCCGGGCGGCGTGCGCTTCATCGGCCGGCTGCAGGTGGTCGCGCTGGACCGCGGGCGTCGCGATGGGCTCGAGACGGGCCATGTCCTCCAGGTCGAGCAGCAGGGCGAGCGCGTGGTCGACCCGCGCACCGGCGAATCGCTGCGCCTGCCCGGCACCGACGCCGGACTGGTGATGGTCTTCCGGCCCTACGAGAAGATGAGCTTCGGCCTGGTGATGCAGGCCAGCCGCTCGCTGGAGGTCGGCGATCGACTGCACAACCCCCGTCGCGGGGTGGGGGTGGCGCAGCGGTGAGCGAAGCGCAACGCAGGCCGAGCCGGGCTGACTGGCTGGCGCTGATGCGGCTGCCCGGCATGGGCGCCGCGCGACTGGCGGAGCTGCAGGCCGCCGACCCGGATTGGCCCGCCGGCTGGCTGGCGCGGCTGCCGCACCAGGCGGCCACGGCGCTGCGGCTGTGGCTCGACCACCCGGCCCGCAGCCCGCTGGCCCGGGAGGTGGAGGCCGACCTGGCCTGGCTCGCCGCCGCTCCCGGGCGTCACCTGCTGCATCCGGGGCATCCCGCCTGGCCGGCGCTACTGGAGCAGATCGGCGACCCGCCGCCGGTGCTCTGGGCGCTGGGGGATCTGGAGGCGCTGTCGCCCCCCCGCCTGGCCATCGTCGGCTCGCGTCGTCCCACCCGCGAAGGGCTGACCAACGCCGCGGCCTTCGGTCGCGAGCTGGCCAGCCGCGACTGGTGCGTCGTCAGCGGCCTGGCGCTGGGCGTCGACGGGGCCGCCCAGCAGGCCGCGCTGGAGGCCGGCGGGCGCAGCGTCGCGGTGCTCGGCTGCGGCGTCGACGTGATCTACCCGCCGCGCCATGCGCGGCTCTACCAGCAGCTGCTCGACCGTGGCGGGCTGGTCCTGTCGGAGCACCCGCCCGGCACGCCGGCTCGCCCGGCCTTCTTCCCGCGTCGCAACCGTATCGTCACCGGCCTCTCGCTGGGCGTGCTGGTGGTGGAGGCGACCGAGAAGAGCGGCTCGCTGGTCAGCGCCAGGCTCGCCGTCGAGCAGAACCGCGAGGTCTTCGCGCTGCCCGGCTCGATCCACAACCCCCAGGCGCGCGGCTGCCTGCGGCTGATCCGCCAGGGGGCGGTGCTGGTGCGCCACGTCGACGACATCCTCGAGGAACTGACCCAGTGGGCGGTGTCGAACCCCTCCCTGCCCGCGGGGCAGGCGGCGGGCTCGGCGGAGGCGGCCAGCGGCGATCCGCTGCTGCGCTGGCTGAGCGACGCCCCGTCTCCCCTCGATGCTCTGGTGAACCTGACCGGCCTGGGCGTGCCCGAGTGCCAGCGGCGACTGCTGGAGCTCGAGCTCGAGGGGCGGGCCGCCCAGGCGCCCGGGGGCTGGGTGCGCCTGCCTGAAAACGCCTAGGCGTGCTAGCATGGGGCCTTCTTCGACAAGACCGCCATGCCGCGTCTCGGCGGTCGTCATGCGACACACCGGCAGGAGACCATGACCGTGGCCGAATCGCTCGATGCCGCCGTTGCCGCGCTGCGTGCCGGCGGCGTGATTGCCTACCCCACCGAGGGCGTGTGGGGCCTGGGCTGCGATCCCGACAATGACGAGGCCGTGGCCCATCTGCTGCGGCTCAAGGCGCGCGACCCGGCCAAGGGGCTGATCCTGGTGGCGGCCTCCATCCAGCAGTTCGCGCCCTGGCTCGAGGGCCTGGCGCCGGAACTGCATGCCCCGCTGGTCGCCAGCTGGCCGGGCCCCCATACCTGGCTGGTTCCCCACAACGGGCGCACCCATGCGCTGGTGCGCGGGGCCCACGACTGCGTGGCGCTGCGGGTCAGCGCCCACCCCGGGGTGGCGGCGCTGTGCCGCGCCTTCGGCGGGCCGATCGTCTCGACCTCGGCCAACAGGGCCAATGAGCCTTCGGCCATGAGCGCCGCCGAGGTACGCCAGATCTTCGGCAACGAGCTGGACGCTATCGTCGAGGGCGAGCTGGGCGGGCTCGACCGACCCAGTACCATTCGCGACCTGCGCAGCGGCCGGGTCCTGCGCGCCTGAGGACGGCACGGGCGGCGGCGTCACCCGGCCAGGCGGCGCTGCCACGGCCACGACGACAGCGAGGAGCAGCATGGCGCACGCCAATCTCGACACGGTGAAGGACTACCTGCTCGACCTGCAGGACCGCCTCTGCGCCGGTCTCGCCGCGGAGGACGGCGGCGCCGACTTTCGCGAGGAGAGCTGGCAGCGCGAGGCCGGCGGCGGCGGCCGCTCGCGGGTGATCGAGCATGGCCGCGCGTTCGAGAAGGGCGGCGTCAACTTCTCCCACGTCCACGGCGACCGGCTGCCGCCCTCGGCCACGGCCGCCAGGCCCCAGCTCGCCGGGCGCGGCTTCCATGCGGTCGGGGTCTCCTGGGTGCTGCATCCCGAGAACCCCCACGTGCCCACCAGCCATGGCAACGTGCGCTTCTTCATCGCCGAGAAGGCGGGCGAGGCGCCGGTGTGGTGGTTCGGCGGCGGCTTCGACCTGACCCCCTACTACCCGGTGCACGAGGACGTGCTGCACTGGCACCGGGTGGCACGCGACGCCTGTGCGCCCTTCGGCGCCGACGTCTACCCGCGCTTCAAGGCGTGGTGCGACGAGTATTTCTATCTCAAGCACCGCGAGGAGACCCGCGGCGTGGGCGGGCTGTTCTTCGACGACTTCAACGAGTGGGACTTCGACGCCAGCTTCGCCTTCCAGCGCGCCGTGGGCGACGCCTTCCTCGACGCCTACCTGCCCATCGTGCAGCGTCGCCGCCACACCCCGTGGGGCGAGCGCGAACGCGACTTCCAGCTCTACCGCCGCGGGCGCTACGTGGAATTCAACCTGGTATGGGACCGCGGCACCCTGTTCGGGCTGCAGAGCGGCGGGCGCACCGAGTCGATCCTGATGTCGATGCCGCCGCTGGCGCGCTGGGAGTACGGCTGGCAGCCTGAGCCGGGCAGCGCCGAAGAGGTGCTGTATCGCGAGTATCTGCGCCCCCGCGACTGGCTGGGGGAAGAGGAACCTGACCCATGACTGACCGCTACTGTGTCTTCGGCAACCCCGTCTCGCACTCGAAGTCGCCGGCGATCCACGCCGCCTTCGCCGAGCAGACCTCCGAGGACATCGAGTACAGCGCCATCGCGGCGCCGCTGGACGACTTCGCCGGCGCCTGGCGCAGCTTCGCGGCCGACGGCGGGCGCGGGGCCAACGTCACCGTGCCGTTCAAGGAGGCGGCCTTCCGGCTCTGCGACACCCTGAGCCAGCGTGCGCAGCGTGCCGGGGCGGTGAACACCCTGCTCCTCGGCGACGACGGACAAACCCGCGGCGACACCACCGACGGCATCGGCCTGGTGCGCGACCTCGAGCGGCATGGCGTGGTCCTGGCCGGCGCCCGGATCCTGGTGCTGGGGGCGGGTGGCGCGGTACGTGGCGTGCTCGAACCGCTGCTGGCGGCGCATCCGGCGAGCCTGCTGGTGGCCAACCGCACCGCCGAGAAGGCCGCGACGCTGGCCGCCGACTTCCGCGACCTGGGGCCGATCCGCGGCGGTGGCTTCGACGCCGTGGCCGGCCCCTTCGACCTGGTGATCAACGGCACCAGCGCCAGCCTGGCGGGCGACCTGCCGCCGCTGCCGGACGACCTGTTCGCCGCCGGGGCCACGGCCTACGACATGATGTACGCTGCCGAACCCACCGTGTTCCTGCGCTGGGCCGCCGCGCGTGGCGCGCGCGCCGTCGATGGCCTGGGCATGCTGGTGGAGCAGGCCGCGGAGTCGTTCTTGCTGTGGCGCGGCAGGCGCCCCGACACCGGCCCGGTGCTCGAGGCGCTGCGGCGATCGCTCTAGCCGCCGCCGGGGCGAGCCCCGCGAGGGTTCAGCGCCGCTTGACGTAGAGCCCCAGCAGGCACATCACCACGCCGGCCAGCGACAGCAGCATGCCGCCGTTGACCAGCCAGGGGTGGCGCTCCACCCAGGGCACGAAGGGCTGGGACGACTCGCGGCACTCGCCTGCCAGGTAATCCCAGTGGCCGTTTTGGATCAGCGCGCATTCGCGCACGTCGCTGAGTTCCCAGAAGTAGACGCCCATCAGCACCAGGATGGGCAGGATCAACAGCAGCAGTCCGAGTCTCAGCATTCGTCTTCCTATCGGCGCCGCTCCCTGGCGGCGCCGTCATGGGGGTGTGTTCAGGGGCGCGGGCAGTTCGGCTGCCGCCCCGCCTGACGCGCCTGCTCGTAGCGCGCCAGGGCGTTGTCCATCTCCGCCTGCAGGCCCTGCATGCGCTGGCCGTGGCTGGGGTGGGTGGACATCCACGCCGGCGGACGGGCGTCGCCCTGGGCGCTCATGTTCTCCCACAGCGCGACGCTGGCGCGCGGATCGAAGCCGGCATCGGCCATCAGGCGCAGGCCGATCACGTCGGCCTCGCTCTCGTGGCGGCGCGAGAAGGGCAGCAGGATGCCGTATTGGGCGCCGAGGCCGAGCGCGCCCATCAGCTGTTCCCCGCCCGGGCCCTGCAGCCCGGCGGCCGAGGAGAGCACCGACAGGGCGAGCTGGGTCGAGCTCTGGGTGGAGACCCGCTCGTTGGCATGCCGCGCCAGCACGTGGCCGATCTCGTGACCGATCACCGAGGCGAGCTGGTCCTGGTCGGTGGCGATGTCGAGCAGGCCGGTGTTGACGCCCATGTAGCCCCCCGGCAGGGCGAAGGCATTGGCCTGCTCCGCTTCGAACACGCGGATCTGCCACTCCTGGTTGCGCTCCTCCTCGGGGAGCGCGGCGACGATGGCCTCGGCCACGCACTGGGCGTAGCGCTGCTGGGCCTGGCCGGCCGGAGGCAGGTCCTGCTGGTACTGCTCGAAGGCCTCCTGGCCCATCTGGTTGAGCTGCGCATCCGACATCAGCGTGAGCTGCTGGCGTCCGGTCGGCGAGGTGGTACAGGCGGTCATGGCCAGGGCCAGCGTGGCCACGGCAGCACAGCGAATCCAGCGCATGTTCGATTCCTCGTTAGGTCAGATCCCTTGAGACCCTGGACGGGGGTGACGGTTCGCCACAAGATACCCTGAACGTTCACCAGGGCAAAGTCCAAGGAGATGCCGATGGATGCCGAGCTCAGCCGACGCCTGAACCGCCTGCTGGATCACGTGGAGCACTGGCTGCCGCCTGCCCCGCCGGAGGTCGACTGGAGGCGCGACGTGGCCGCGCTGTGGCAGCGCCATGTGCTGGGAGGCCGGCTGCTGCCGGTGCCACCTCGCGATGCCCTGTCGCTCGACGACCTGCTGGGCATCGAGCGCCAGAAGCTGGCCCTGATCGACAACACCCGCGCCTTCCTGCAGGGGCTGCCGGCCAACCATGCCCTGCTGTGGGGCTCCCGCGGCAGCGGCAAGTCGTCGCTGATCCGCGCCCTGCTCAACAGCCTGGCGGCGGAAGGGCTGCGCCTGGTGCAGGTCGACCGCCACGACCTGGCCGGCCTGCCCCTGCTGGTCGAGCAGCTGCGCGAGCAGCCGCACCGCTTCGTGGTCTACTGCGACGATCTCTCCTTCGAGGGCCACGACGATGCCTACAAGGCGCTCAAGAGCGTGCTCGACGGGGCGCTGACCGGCCCGCCGGAGAACGTGCTGCTCTACGCGACATCAAACCGGCGCCACCTGCTGCCCGAATCCATGGCCGACAACGAGGGCTCGCGGCTGGTGGGCGAGGAGCTGCACCACGGCGACGCGGTGGAGGAGAAGATCTCGCTCTCCGACCGCTTCGGCCTGTGGCTCGGCTTCTACCCCTTCAACCAGGACACCTACCTGGAGGCCTGCAGCCACTGGGTCACGCAGCTGGGCAGTGCCGAGGACTGGAACGCCGAGGCTCGCGCCGAGGCGATCCGCTATGCCACCCTGCGCGGCGGCCGCAGCGGCCGGGGTGCCTGGCAGTTCGCCTGCCACTGGGTCGGGCGCCGCCGGCTGCACGCCGCCGACTGATCAGCGCTGAGGGGTCAGCTCGCCCTCCTGGCCCACGGCAAAGCGCAGCGTCGGCGTCCACAGCCCGGCCGGCAGGGTCACGCCGAGCCCGCGCAGGCTGCCCGGGGTGATGGCAAGCTCGCTGCCGGTGGGCAGCTCGCCCCGGCTGGCCAGCTGGGTGGCGAGTTCCACCATCGGCGCCAGGCGGCGGCTGTCGCTGGCCAGCACGTCGAAGGCCACCGGCAGGCGCAGCTTGGTGTCGTCGCCGGAGGTCAGCGTCACGTCCTGCCGGTAATCGTCGCTGACCGGCTCGGCGCCGGGCACGTCCAGGGTCCAGCGAAAGCCCGACATCTCCACCGGCGGCATGCCGATCGGCAGCGCCAGGCCCATGGCCAGGGTGGCCTGCACCGGCAGGCTGCCCATGCCCAGGCTCGAGGTCACCAGCGAGGCGATGTCGCTGGTATCCAGGCCGGCCTGGATCGAATAGGGGCCGATGCGAACGTCCTCGATGCCGAGCGAGGTCACCGCGAGGCGGAAGGCGAACAGCCCGGTCTGGGGAAGCGCCAGGCAGCCGGTGAGCAGCATGGCCAGGCCCAGCGGGGCGAGCAGGCGCCAGCGGCGCCGCGGTACGACGTGGGACAATACGCGATTCGGGAACATCGGCTCCTCCTGATGGACGAAGCGAGGCAGTCAAACGGGGTGGATGACAGGGTCGGCCAGGGCGGCCTACCGGGTAGCGGTGCCCGGCCTCGGCGGCCGGGTCACTTGGACAAGGATCAGCGGCGTTTGTTGCGGGCGGCGCGGGTGCGCCCCAGTTCACGCTTCTTGGCCTTCTCCCGGTCGCTGGCGCCGGCCAGTGGATCGAACGGGTTGCTGCCGGAGCGGAACTCGAAGCGAATCGGCGTGCCCTTGACCTTGAGCACCTTGCGGAAGGTGTTGGTCAGGAAGCGCTTGTAGGCCTCGGGCAGGGCCTCGGTCTGGTTGCCGTGGACCACGATGATCGGCGGATTGCTGCCGCCCTGGTGGGCCATGCGCAGCTTGATCCGGCGGCCCTGTACCAGCGGCGGCGGGTGCTGGCTCACGGCATCCTGCAGCAGGGTGGTGAGCCGGTTGGTCGACCAGTGGCTGTTGGCCGAGGCGAAGGCGCGCTCGATGGAGGGGTAGAGATCGCCCACGCCGGTGCCGTGCAGCGCCGAGATGAAGTGCAGGTCGGCGTAGTCGGCGAACCCCAGGCGGCGCTTGATCTCGGCGCGCATCTTCTCCTTGGCTTCGCTCTCCAGGCCGTCCCACTTGTTGACCGCCAGCACCAGGGCGCGGCCGGTGGTCAGCACGTAGTCGAGCAGGTGCAGGTCCTGCTCGACCAGGCCGCTGCGGGCGTCGAGCACCATGATCGCGACGTGGCACTCCTTGATCGCCTCCAGGGTCTTGATGATCGAGAACTTCTCGGCGATCTGGCTGACGTTCTTGCGCCGCCGCACGCCGGCGGTGTCGATCAGCACGTAGGGCTTGCCGCGCCGCTCGAAGGGGATCTCGATGGCGTCGCGGGTGGTGCCGGCCTCGTCGAACACCACCACCCGCTCCTCGCCGAGCAGGCGGTTGACCAGCGTCGACTTGCCCACGTTGGGCCGCCCGATCACGCCGATGCGGATTCCCTTGGTGCCGGTATCCGCCGGCAGGCTCGGGTCGCGTTCGGGAAAGGGCGCGAGCACTTCCTCGATCAGCGCGGTGACGTTGCGGCCGTGGGCGGCGGCAATGGGGTGGGGATCGCCGAGCCCCAGCTGCCAGAAGTCGGCCATGGCCGAATGCTCTTCCAGACCGTCGGTCTTGTTGACCACCAGCCAGGTCTTCTTCTGGTTGACCCGCAGGTGGTTGGCGATGGCCTCGTCGGCCACGTGCAGCCCGGCCCGGGCGTCGACCAGGAACAGCACGATGTCGGCCTCGTCGATGGCCGCCAGCGACTGCTCGGCCATGGCCGCATCGATGCCCTCCTCGTCGCCGCTGATGCCGCCGGTGTCGATCACCGTGTAGGCCTTGTCGCCGAGCATGCCGTTACCGTACTTGCGGTCGCGGGTGAGCCCGGGGAAGTCCGCCACCAGGGCGTCACGCGAGCGGGTCAGGCGGTTGAACAGGGTCGACTTGCCCACGTTGGGGCGGCCGACCAGGGCAATCACTGGGGTCATCGCTTGATGTCCAACGCCTCGAGGCGCCCGCTGTTGGCCAACACGTAGATGCGGTTGGATTCGGTGACCGGGCGCACGCTGATCCCCGAGCCGTCGATCCGGGTCCGCGCGGTGAAGTCGCCGCTCTCGACGTCGAGCAGGTGCACGTGGCCCTCGAAGTCGCCCAGCACCAGGTTGCCGTCGGCGAAGGCCGGGGCGGTCAGCCAGCGGCCCTCGAGGTCGCGGTTGCGCCACACCTCCTCGCCGCTGCGCGCATCGAGGGCGATCACGTGGCTGGCCTCGTTGACGGTGAACAGGCGGTCGCCGACCAGCACCGGGGTCTGGTAGCTGGAGTGCTCGCGCTCCCACAGGACCTCGCCGCTGGGCGCTTCGAGGGCCACCAGGCGGCCGTTGTAGCTGGTCACGAAGAGCCGCCCGTCCGGGGTCAGCACCGGCTGGCCGCCCAGGTCGACCATGCGGTCGATCTCGCTGCGCCCGCGGGGCACGGCGATGCGCCGCTCCCACAGCGGCTGGCCGCTGCGGTTGTCCAGGGTGACCAGGCGGCCGTTGGCGAAGCCGGCGAAGGTGACCGGATCGATCACCGTGGGCGTGCCGGTGCCGCGCAGGGTGAGGGCGGGTTCGGTGGTGGTGTGGACCCAGCGCTCACGGCCGGTGAGCCGGTCCAGTGCCGTGACGGTGCCGTCGACGCTCTGCACGATGAGCAACTCGTTGTTGGGTTGCGGCGCGGCGAGCACCTCGCTGGAGACACGGGCGCGCCAGCTCACCTCGCCGTTCGACTGGCTTACCGCCAGCACCTCGCCGTTGCGGGTGCCAAGGTAGACCTGCCCGGCCACGGCGGTCAGGCCGCTGGAAACGCCGACCTCGAGGTCGGTCTGCCAGCGGCGCTCTCCGCTACGGGAATCCAGCGCCATGACCCGGCCGCGTTCGTCGGCGGCATAGATCACGCCGTTGTCGAGCGACGGCGCGATCGGGTAGGTGGCGCGACCGAGCCCCTTGCCGACCTGCTCGCGCCAGTCGGTATCGAGTTCGGCGCGGGCATCGAAGCGCTTCAGCTCCTTGGGGCTGTAGCGCGGCTCGGCCTTGTTGGCACAACCGGCCAGCAGGGCGAGGGCGAGGGCGGCCGTCAGGGCGAGGTGGAACTTGCGAGCGAGCGTCATCTTCATAGCGTGGCCTCTTCGGCGCCCAGGTCGTCGAGCTTGAGCTGGACGCCATAGATCGGCTGGTTACGTTGTTCGGCGACCGCCAGGGCCTCTTGCCAGGCCTGGCGGGCTTCGTCGTCGCGGCCCAGGGCGTGCAGCGCGTCGCCGCGCACGTCGGCCTGCTGCGCGGCCAGGGCCGCAGGAACGTCACGCGCCAGGGTATCGAGCGCGGCCTCGGCGTCGCCGTCGGCCACCTGCAGCCGGGCCAGGCGCACCCGCGCCAGGCCCTGAAGGTAGGCGCGCCCGCTGGACTCGATCACGGCCTCGAGGGCGCGTCGCGCCTCGCCCAGGTCACCCTCTTCCACGGCGAGGCCGGCATCGATCAGGCGCGCCAGGTCGGCGTAGAGGGTGCGGCCGTGGCTGTCGGTGATCTCCTCGACCAGGCCTCGGGCATCGGCGGTCTCGCCGTCGTCGGCCAGGTTGACCAGCTCCTGATAGCGCATCGAGGCGGCCTGCGCCTGGTTGTCCTGATAGTTCTGCCAGGCGTTCCAGCCGACCACGCCGGCGATGGCGATGGCGACCCCGGCGATCAGCGAGGTGCCGTTCTCCTTCCACCAGCGCTTGATGGCTTCCAGCTGCTCTTCTTCGGTTCTCAGCTCCGCCACGGGCGGTCTCCTTTCACAGCGAAATGCGGTACGGTCAGGCCGGTGCGTCGCCCAGCAGCGAGGCGAGGGTCGCGACCAGGGCCTCCTGGGCCAGGCTCTGCTGCTCGCGCTCCTCGCGCAGGAACTTGAGCGTGGCGCGGCCCTGGGCCAGTTCGTCCTCGCCCAGCAGCAGTGCCAGGCGGGCGCCGCTCTTGTCGGCCTTCTTGATGCGGCTCTTGAAGCTGCCGCCGCCGCAGTGCAGCTGCAGGCGCAGCGCGGGCAGCTCGCTTCTCAGCCGCTCGGCGAGCAGCATGGCCTGGGCGGTGGCGCCATCATCCATGGGCAGCACGTAGAGGTCCAGCTCGCCCAGCGCCGATTGGGGCACCAGTTCCAGGGTCTCGAGCAGCAGGATCAGCCGTTCGATGCCCATGGCGAAGCCGACCGCCGGGGTCGGCTTGCCGCCGAGCTGCTCGACCAGGCCGTCGTAGCGGCCGCCGGCGCACACGGTGCCCTGGCTGCCCAGCGCGGTGGTGGTCCACTCGAACACGGTGCGACAGTAGTAGTCGAGGCCGCGCACCAGGCGCGGGTTGATCACGTAGTCGACGCCGGCGGCCTCGAGCAGGGCGGTGAGGCCCGCGAAGTGCTCGCGGGAGGCGTCGTCGAGGTGATCCATCAGCCGCGGCGCGTCGGCCAGCATCGGCGCCATGTCCGGGTTCTTGGAGTCGAGGATGCGCAGCGGGTTGCTCGACAGGCGGCGCAGCGAGTCCTCGTCGAGCTGGTCGCGGTGCTGCTCGAAGTAGGCCACCAGCCGGTCGCGGTAGGCGGCGCGTGCCTCGTTGGAACCCAGCGAGTTGAGCTCCAGGGTGACGTGATCGATGAGCCCGAGCTCCCGCCACAGGCGCGCCGAGAGCAGGATCACCTCGGCGTCGATGTCCGGCCCCTCCAGCCCGAAGGCCTCCAGGCCGACTTGGTGGAACTGCCGGTAGCGCCCCTTCTGCGGCCGTTCGTGGCGAAACATCGGGCCCTGGTACCACAGCCGCTGGGTCTGGTTGTGCAGCAGGCCGTGCTCCATGGCGGCGCGCACGCAGCTCGCGGTGCCTTCGGGGCGCAGGGTCAGGCTGTCGCCGTTGCGATCGTCGAAGGTGTACATCTCCTTCTCGACGATATCGGTGACCTCGCCGATGGAGCGGGCGAACAGGGCGGTCTGCTCGACGATGGGCGTGCGAATCTCGGCATAGCCGTAACGCCGCATCAGTGCCTGGACGGTGCCCTCGAAATACTGCCACAGGGCGGACTGCCCAGGCAGCAGGTCGTTCATGCCACGAATGGCCTGGATCTTCTTCTTGATGCTTTCGGGCTTGCTCAACGGTTGCTCCTTGAGGGTCGACGGCGGATCAGGCCTCGCGGGCGATCACGTCCTTCTCGGCCTGTTCCTTCTCGCGCACCTTGGCGCGGATCAGGGCCTCGAGGTCGTCGACCAGGTGTTCATTGCGCAGCTTGGACGCTGGCTTGCCATCGATGTAGACGAGGTTGGCGGGGCTGCCGCCGGTGAGGCCGATGTCGCTCTCCTTGGCCTCGCCCGGGCCGTTCACCACGCAGCCGATCACCGAGACGTCGAGCGGCGTCATGACATCCTCGAGACGCTCCTCGAGGGCATTCATGGTGCCGATCACGTCGAAGTTCTGGCGCGAGCAGCTGGGGCAGGCGATGAAGTTGATGCCCTTGCTGCGCAGGCGCAGGCTCTTGAGCATGTCGTAGCCGACCTTGATCTCCTCCACCGGGTCGGCGGCAAGCGACACGCGGATGGTGTCGCCGATGCCGTCCATCAGCAGCATGCCCAGGCCGATGGAGGACTTGACGGTGCCCGAGCGCAGCCCGCCGGCCTCGGTGATGCCGAGGTGCAGCGGCTGCTCGATCAGCTTGGCCAGCTGGCGGTAGGCGGCCACGGCCATGAACACGTCACTGGCCTTGACGCTGACCTTGAAGTCTTGGAAATCGAGGCGGTCGAGGTGGTCGATGTGGCGCATCGCCGACTCCACCAGCGCCTCGGGCGTGGGCTCGCCGTACTTGCGCTGCAGCTCCTTCTCCAGCGAGCCGGCGTTGACGCCGATGCGGATCGGGATGCCGTTGTCGCGGGCGGCGCCGACCACGGCGCGCACGCGATCCTCCTTGCCGATGTTGCCGGGGTTGATGCGCAGGCAGTCGACGCCGAGCTCGGCGACGCGCAGGGCGATCTTGTAGTCGAAGTGGATGTCGGCCACCAGCGGCACCCTGACGCTCTGCTTGATGCGGCCGAAGGCCTCGGCGGCGTCCATGCTCGGCACCGAGACGCGCACGATGTCAGCACCGGCGGCCTCCAGCCGCTCGATCTGCGCCACGGTGGCGGCCACGTCCAGGGTGTCGGTATTGGTCATGCTCTGCACCGAGATCGGGGCGTCGCCGCCGACCGGCACCTGGCCGACGTGGATCTGCCGCGACTGGCGGCGAACGATGGGCGATGGGGAATGCATAGGCATCACTCTCCCAGGGTGAAGCGGGCGACGTTGTTAGCCCCGGCGCGTGCGGACAGATCGACGCGCTCGCCTGCCCAGTTCAGCTCGACGGCGGAGGCGTTGCCGATGGTCAGGCGAAAGGGGGGCTCCCCTTCGACGGTGGCCGTGGTGCCGGGTTCCTGAAGGCCGACGAAAACTCGCCGATTGTTGGCGTCGAAGATCTCGGTCCAGGACTGCTCGTTGAAGGTCAGTTCCATCACGGTGCGGTCGGCGGCCTCGGGTACCTCGGCAGCCGCCGGCTCCTCCTCGGCGACGATGTCCTGTGCCTCGGCGCCGGCTTCGTCCTCCTCGGTGGTGGTCTCGCCCTCGGCGGCGGGCTCGCCCTCGCCGGCCTGGGAGAGCAGCGCCTGGGCGCCGGTGGGGTCGACCTCGCTGGTGGAAGGCGGCGAGGCTTCGTCGTCGAGCGGGTCGACCCCCTCCTCGGGCATGGGCGGCAGGGCCTCATCGACCTCGGATTGCGGCTCCTCCTCGATGGTGGTGTTGCCATCCAGCGTCTCGACCGAGACCGGGCCGCTGGCGTCGACCTCGGGGGGCTCGTTGCCGTCGCGGCTCTGCCACCACACCAGCGTCAGGCCGATCAGCCCGGCGATGACCAGCAGGGTTACCAGCTTGAACAGCCAGGCGCCGATGCGCGAGGGCGGCTTGGTGACCTGCACCGGGGTCACCCGCTGTTCGCTCTCCTGGCTGCCGAAGCGCTCCGCATAGGCTTGCAGCACGGGGCGGTCGTCCATGCCCAGCAGGCGGGCATAGGCGCGCAGGTAGCCGCGGCGATAGGCGGCGACCGGCACCTGCTCGTAGCTGTCCTCCTCCATGCCGGTGACGACGGCGGGGCGGAGGTTCAATGCCGTGGCGACTTCCTCGCGAGTCAGCCCCTGCGTTTCACGCTCTCGGCGCAGCATCTCCCCGGGGGAGGCCGAGGACGTGACGCCGACGGCATCGATATCTTGGTTGTCGCTCATGGCTGAGCATCCTTCGTCTAGAGTCGTTGGTCTAAGGTGCGTCACGCTGGGTATCGGCGCCGGGGGTGACGGTCGTGTTCGATGCGCTGTCCGCGATGCGCTGGGCCAGCGCTCGAGCGTCCGGCGTCATGCCGGCGAGCCCGACGAAGAGTTCCAGCTGCTGCTGGGCGCGCTCCGGGTTGCCCTGCTCCAGCTCCAGCGCGGCGAGGGTGAAGTAGCTCCTCGGATTGCGCGGATCGAGGCTGCGGGCCCGCTCCAGGCTGTGTCTCGCCTCTCCGATCTCGCCCAGTTCCCAGCGGCACTGGCCCAGGTTGGCGAACAGCTGGGCGCGGTTGGCGTAGCGGGTGTCCCGCGAGGCCTGCTCGAGCTGCTCGCAGGCGCGTCCCACCTGGCCGTGTTCGTAGAGAAACGCGGCATAGTTGTTGCGCGCGCGGCTGTTGCCGGGGTCCGCGGCGATGGCGCGCTGGAACATCTCGTCGGCCTGCTCCCGCTCGCCCTGGCGCTGGTAGACGACGGCCATCGCCTGCAGCGCCTCGGGATCGTCGGGAGAGCGCTCCAGCGCGCGGTTGAGCGCCGCCATGGCGCGCGGCAGGTTGCCGCGCTCCAGGTACGCCATGCCCAGCTCGGTCAGGGCATCGGCCGGGTCCGCGTCGCCTTGCTGCTCGGCCTGGCTGGCGCAGCCGGAGAGCCACAACGAGGCGACCACCATCGCTACCAGCGGCATGCGTCGGCTTGGCAGATAGGGAGTGCGCGTCATGGCATCCTCATGGTCGGCCCCTGTCGGGCTGTCGATGTCTCGCATGACCGGTGCCGTATGGCACTGGCCAGGGACGAAAAAAGCCTGTCCATCAAAGCGCCGTGACGGGTTGAAGTCAAGGCGGCACCCCGCTTCAGTCGGCGTCGATCTGGATCGAGCGGATATAGCGCTCGTGGCGGCGCGTGCGGTCCTTCACGCGCCCCACCAGCTGGCCGCAGGCGGCATCGATGTCGTCGCCGCGGGTGCTGCGGATCGGCGCCGTGTAGCCCAGTTCGTAGAGCCACTGCTGGAAGCGCATCACCTGGTTGCGCGACGGCTTCTCGTAGCCGGAGTGGGGGAATGGGTTGAACGGGATCAGGTTGATCTTGCACGGCAGCTCGCGCAGCAGCTCGGCCAGCTGCGTGGCGTGCTCCTGCTGGTCGTTGACGTCCTTGATCACCGTGTACTCGATGGTGACCATGCGCGTGTCGTCGCACTTGGCCAGGTAGCGCTGGCAGGCGTCGAGCAACGTGCGGATGTTGTACTTGCGGTTGAGCGGCACCAGCTCGCTGCGCAGCTCGTCGGTGGCGGCGTGCAGCGAGATGGCCAGGCTCACGTCGAGCTCGTCGCCGAGCCGGTCGAGCATCGGCACCACGCCCGAGGTCGATAGCGTCACGCGGCGCTTGGACAGCCCGTAGCCGTTGTCGTCGAGCATCAGCTTCATCGCCGGCACGACGTTGTCGTAGTTCATCAGCGGCTCGCCCATGCCCATCATCACCACGTTGGTCACCGGGCGGTTGGCGGTGTCCTTGCGTGGGCCCACGCTGCGCTGGGCGACCCATACCTGGCCGATGATCTCGGCGGCGGTGAGGTTGCGCTGGAAACCCTGCTTGCCGGTGGAGCAGAAGCTGCAGTCGAGCGAGCAGCCCACCTGGGACGACACGCACAGGGTGCGGCGCTTGCCGTTGTCGGCGGGGATCAGCACCGTCTCCACGTAGCTGCCATCCTCCACTTCCAGCACCCACTTGCGCGTGCCGTCGCTGGAGGTCCCTTCGTAGACCACCCCGGGGCCCCGGATCTCGGCCACCTCGGCGAGCCGCTGGCGCAGCGCCTTGGAGAGGTTGGTCATGGCCTCGAAGTCGTCGCAGCCGTCGTGATGAATCCATTTCATCACCTGGGCGGCACGGAACTTCTTCTCGCCGATGGAGAGGAAGAAGGCTTCCATCTCCTCGCGAGTCATGCCGAGCAGATTGGTACGTTGGGCGGTGGTGGCGGTCATGGCATCACGCAGGTCGGGGAGGGACGAGGGCGGGGGCAGGAGCGCCCCCGCGAAGTGCACGCTTGGCCGAGGTGGCTCAGCGCGGGCAGATCTCGTCCGCGTTGAAGAAATAGGCCACTTCGCGCTCGGCCGAGGCCGGCGAGTCGGAGCCGTGCACGGCGTTGGCGTCGATGGTCTCGGCGAAGTCGGCGCGGATGGTGCCCGGCGCGGCTTCCTTGGGGTTGGTGGCGCCCATCAGGTCGCGGTTCTTGGCGATGGCGTCGTCGCCTTCCAGCACCTGCACCACCACCGGGCCAGAGGTCATGAAGCCCACCAGGTCCTTGAAGAAGGGACGCTCCCTGTGTTCGGCATAGAAGCCGCCGGCCTGCTCCTCGGAGAGGTGCAGCATCTTGGCGGCGACGACCTTGAGACCGGCCTTCTCGAAGCGCGAGATGATCTCGCCGATGGCATTCTTGGCGACGGCGTCGGGCTTGATGATGGAAAGGGTGCGTTCGGTTGCCATGGGGCCTGTCTCCATTGAGGTACGTATGAGGATAGCGCCACGCAATACCTGCCCGGGTGGGGAGGGTACGACGCGGCGCTACGGATCTAGAGGCGCTCGCCCCGCATGCCGAGGGTGCGGCACGCGGCGAATCAGCGCGTGAAAACTGTGGGCGCAGAGTATACCGCTGCCGGCGGGCGTTGAACAATCGTCGCCGAGGCGGTGGGGGGCGGCATCAGACGGTGAAGCTCTCGCCGCACCCACACTGGTCCTTGACGTTGGGGTTGTTGAAGCGGAAGAACCGGTTGAGCCCCTCCGAGACGTAATCGACCTCGCTGCCGTCGAGCATCTCCAGGGCCTCGGGGGCGACGAAGACGGTGACGCCGTGCTCCTCGAACACCGCGTCGTCATTGGCGGCCTCGTCGGCGAAGTCGAGAACGTAGCTGTAGCCGGAGCAGCCGCTGGGCTTGACCGAGACCCGCAGGCCCAGGCCGTGGCCGCGCTCCTCGAGCACCCGCTGGATCTGCTCGGCGGCGTTCGTGGTAATCGACAGATGCGCCATGGTCATTCTCCTGCAGCGAAAGTGGGTAGGCGACGACTAGCGTCGCAGGCCTGGAAGGGCATGGCGCAGGGCCTCGAGCGTCGCGTCGATGTCGGCCTCGGTGGTGAAGCGGCCGAAGCTGAAGCGCAGCGAGGCCAGGGCCAGCGCGCGCGGCACGCCGATACCCTTCAATACATAGGATGGCTCGACGCTGGCGGAGTTGCATGCCGAGCCGGTCGACAGGGCGATGCTGCGCAGCGCCATCAGCAGCGATTCGCCGTCCACGCCCTCGAAGGCCAGGTTGAGGATGTTGGGAACCGCCACCTCGATCGCGGTGTTGCGATGAATGCCGTCCAGCTCCGACAGCCCGTCGAGCAGGCGGTTCCGCAGCGCCAGGATGCGCGCCTGGTCGGCCTCGCCCTCGGCCGCGGCCAGGGCGAAGGCCTCGCCCATGCCGACGATCTGGTGCGTGGCCAGGGTGCCGGAGCGCATGCCGCGCTCGTGGCCGCCGCCGTGGATCAGGGGTTCGAGGCGGATGTCGGGGCTGCGCCGCACGAAGAGCGCGCCGATGCCCTTGGGGCCGTAGGCCTTGTGGCCCGAGAGCGACATCAGGTCGACGCCGAGGCGGCCCACGTCGAGGTCGATGCGGCCCACGCCCTGGGCCGCGTCGACATGCAGCGCGGCGCCACCGGCATGGGCCACCTCGGCCAGCGCCGCCAGGTCGTGGATGCAACCCAGCTCGTTGTTGACCGCCATCAGCGACACCAGCACGGTGTCGGAGCGCAGCGCGTCGCGCAACTGCTCGGGGGTGACCCGGCCATCGGCGCCCGGGGTCAGCCAGGTCACCTCGAAGCCTTCCTGCTCCAGCGCGGTGGCGGTGTCCACCACCGCCTTGTGCTCGATGATCGAGGTGACGAGATGCCGGCCGCGTTCGCGGTTGGCGCGCATGAAGCCGATCAGCGCCAGGTTGTCGGCCTCGGTGGCGCCGCTGGTCCAGACGATCTCGCGCGGATCGGCCGCGATCAGGTCGGCGACCTGGCGGCGCGCGCTCTCCACCGCCTGCTCCGCCTGCCAGCCGAGCATGTGGCTGCGCGAGGCGGGATTGGCATAGACACCATCCAGGGTGAGGTGGCGCTGCATCACCTCGGCGACCCGGGGGTCGACCGGAGTGGTGGCGGCGTAGTCGAGATAGACGAGGGCGCTCATGGTCTCGCGGAAACCTCCAGTCTGTGCCTCGGCCGGGCGATCACGGCGAGGAGGTCAGGATGGTATTGTCGTCGTGGCGGCTGCGCTGGCGCGAGGCGATGCGGCGCACGTCGCCGTGCTCGACCAACTGGCCGAGCGTGATGCCGTCGAGGAAACCGCGAATCTGCTCGGAGAGGTCGCACCACAGATGGTGGGTCAGGCAGGTGTCGCCCTGCTGACAGTCCGACTGCCCCTGGCAGCGGGTGGCGTCGACCGATTCGTCGACGGCATCGATGACCCGCGACACCGAGATCTCGCTGGCCGGCAACGCCAGCAGGTAGCCGCCGCCCGGGCCGCGCACGCTGTTGACCAGCCCGGAGCGCCGCAGGCGGGCAAACAGCTGCTCCAGGTAGGGCAGGGAGATCTCCTGGCGGCGCGAGATGTCGGCCAGGCAGATGGGTCCCTTGTCCGCGTTCAGGGCCAGGTCGAGCATGGCGGTGACGGCATAGCGTCCCTTGGTAGTCAAACGCATGGCGGGCTCTTCAGGCGCATCGGGAAGCCTACCCCGGGCCCGTGGTCGGGGCCGCGAGGTCAGCGAGCGCTCGCCGCAGGCGGCGAGCCGTGGATCGATTCGCCATTATGGTAAAGCCTGAGTGTTGAGGTCAACCATTCCCCCGCGGGGTATCCGGCCCGCCTTGATCTCGGTCATGTTCGCCGGCGGAGCCGGCGGTGGGGCCGCAGCAGGCGTCGACGTCGGAGAGGATGTCGGCGAAGTCCTCGTCGCGCAGCGCCGGCAGCTTGCCCTCGCGGTAGCTGGCGTCGAGCTTGCGCAGGGTGGAGCACATGCGCTCGATGCGCTCGTCCACGGCGTGCATGTGGTCGAGCATGGCCTGGATCGAACGCGCCACCGGGTCGGGCATGTCCTCGCTCACGCCGTAGGCGTCGAAGCCGAACTTGCGCCGCATCGCCTCGCGGCGCTCGGGGTCGATCTCCAGCGCCTCGTCGGTGTCCGGCTCGGCGCGCTTGACGATCTTGCCGGGGATGCCGACCACCGTGGCGCCGGCGGGCACCTCCTTGGTCACCACCGCGTTGGAGCCGACCTTGGCCCCGGCGCCGACGGTGAAGGGGCCGAGGATCTTGGCCCCGGCGCCGACGATGACGCCGTCGCCCAGGGTCGGGTGGCGCTTGCCCTTGTGCCAGCTGGTGCCACCCAGCGTCACGCCCTGGTAGAGGGTGACGTCGTCGCCGACTTCGGCGGTCTCGCCGATCACCACGCCCATGCCGTGGTCGATGAAGAAGCGGCGGCCGATCCTTGCCCCGGGGTGGATCTCGATGCCGGTGAGCCAGCGCGAGAAGGTCGACAGCGTGCGGGCCAGCCACTTGAGCCCCCTGCGCCACAGCCAGTGGGCGAGGCGATGGAGCAGCAGCGCGTGCAGCCCCGGGTAGTTGGTCAGCACTTCCAGAAAGTTGCGCGCCGCCGGGTCGCGGGCGAATACGCTATTGATGTCCTCGCGCAGTCGTTGAAACATGCAGCGGTCCTTGGTGGCGGTGAGGCGGCCGGGGCAGCGGGGAAGCGGGTTGTCACAGAGCCATCATATGGGGGCGCAACGGGTCGCGTTCAAGACGTTCGCCGCGAGCTGCCCAGGCGAGGGCGCTCGCTCGGACGAGACTGCGCGCCGGCGTCGTCGCCCTCGTCCAGGCTGCCTGATGGCCCCGGAACGCACTTCTCCGTGGCCGAGAGGATGCCGCGCAGGATGTTGAGCTCCATGCGCTCGGGGCGGGCGCGCAGGGTGAAGCGGCGCAGCCGGGCCATCAGCTGGCGCGGCGTCGCCGGGTCGTGGAAGCCGATCGCGACCAGGGTGCGTTCGAGATGGGCGAAATAGTGCTCCAGTTCCGCATGGCTGGCCAGCGGCTGCTGCGCCTCCTGCGCCTCCTCGTCCTGGGCTTCCGGCCGCCCGCCGGTGGCGAGCCAGGCCAGCCGGCACTCGTAGGCCAGGACCTGGACCGCGGCGGCCAGGTTGAGCGAGCTGAAGTCCGGGTTGGTGGGAATGTGCACGTGGGCGTGGCAGCGCTGCAGCTCGGCGTTGGAGAGCCCGCTGTCCTCGCGGCCGAACACCAGTGCCACCCGTGCCTCGGGCTCGGCGAGCTCACGCGGCAGGCGGTCGCCCAGCTCGCGCGGCGAGAGCATCGGCCACGGCAGGGTGCGCGAGCGAGCGCTGGCGCCCACCGCCAGGGTGCAGTCGGCGACGGCATCATCGAGAGTGTCGACGACGCGGGCGGCGTGCACGATGTGATCGGCCCCCGAGGCGCGCGAGATGCTCTCGCTGGTCAGCGGCTGGCAGCGCGGCGCGACCAGCACGAGGTCGGCGAGCCCCATGTTGTGCATGGCGCGCGCGGTGGCGCCGACGTTGCCGGGGTGGCTGGTGCCGATCAGCACGATGCGGAGTCGGTCGAGCATGCGGGACTGCCTCTGCCGTTGGGGGAATGCAGGAGTATCGTGAAGGGGCAAGTCTAGCATGCCGCTGCGCGGCAATGGCGCCGGTGCGGCGACTCTGCTAGGATGCGCGCCATGCGCACGGCCGCGTGCGCCACGTTCGAACCGGGCTTCGCGTTCGAACTCGCCCGTTCTTTAACATCACCGACGCTCCAAGGCCCGATCATGCATCCGATGGTCCAATTTGCCCTGCGCGCCACGCGCAGCGCCGCCGAACAGTTCCTGCGCATTCGTGAGCGCATCGAGAACGCTCACGAGGAACACAACCTCGAGCGCCTGCTCGAGGACACCGCCCGCAATGCCGAGACGCTGATCGTGCGTCAGCTCAACCGCGGCTACCCCCTGCACGGGGTCATGGGCCGCTTCACGCCCCACCGCGCCGGCGAAGGCGAGGGCCGGGACGTCGAATGGCGCATCGAGCCCTTCCATGGCTACTCGAGCCTCGGCGTGGCCGGCAGCGGCTTCGCCCTGTCGGTGGTATGCCTGGTGAAGGGTCGCCCGGAGCATGCGGTGGTGATCTGCCCCTTCAGCGACGACGAATACCTGACCAGCCGCGGCCGCGGTGCCCAGCACAACGGCAAGCGCATCCGTGTGCCCAAGGCCAGCGCCATCGTCGGCGCCCGCGTGGCGATGAGCCTGCCCGAAAGCTGGCAGCGCTCGCGCCATCTGCCCGCCTACCTGACCCTGATCCAGCAGCTCGGCCCCCAGGTCGAGACCCAACTGGCCACCGGCAGCGGCCTGCTCGACATGGCCGAGCTGGCGGCGGGGCGGGCCGACGCCGCCTTCGTGCTGGGGCTGGAGGAGCAGGACCGCCTGGTTGGCACGCTGCTGCTGAAGGAGGCCGGGGCCCTGATGGGCACGCCCGACGGCCAGCCCAGCGTGGAAGCGGAAGGCCAACTGATGGCCGCCGGCCCGCGCCTGTACAAGGCGCTGGTGCAGCAGCTCAAGCCGCACTTCTAGGCACCAGCCCGGGCCGAAACGATACCGCCCCCGCAGCTTGGCTGCGGGGGCGGTTTGCGTTACGGCTCCTGGACACCGCCGGCGCCCGAGCTACCGAGCGCAGCGAGCCATGGGGTCCTGCCTAGGGCAGCTGCTCCTCCTCCTCGTCGGCCTCCTTCTTCGGCGGTATCAGGTCCTTGCGCTCCAGGTGCACGGTCAGCAGCAGCGCCGCCGCCACGTAGATGGAGGAGAAGGTGCCCACCACGATGCCGAGGATCAGGGCGATCGAGAAGTAGTGGATCATGTCGCCGCCGAGCACTAGCAGCGCCAGCAGCACCAGCAGCGTGGTGCCGGAGGTCGCCAGCGTGCGCGACAGGGTGAGGTTGATCGCCTCGTTGAAGATCGCCGGCATGTCGTCGATGCGCGAGGTGCGGATCGTCTCGCGGATGCGGTCGTAGACGACGATGGTGTCGTTGAGCGAGTAGCCGATCACCGCCAGCAGCGCCGCCAGCACGGTGAGGTCGAACTCCATCTGGAACAGCGAGAAGACGCCGACCACGACGATCACGTCGTGGATCAGCGCCAGCAGCGCGCCGATGGCGAACTTGTACTGGAAGCGGAAGGCAACGTAGAGCATCACGATGCCCAGTGCCACCAGCAGCCCCAGGCCGCTCTGGTCGCGCAGCTGCTCGCCGACCTGGGCGCCGACGAACTCGGCGCGCACCAGCTCCACGGCGTCGCCTTCGGCGCGCAGCAGCTCGACCACGCGATCGCCCACCTCGGCATCGAAGGCCTGCTGCAGGCGGATCAGCACCTCGTTGGAGGCGCCGAAGGTCTGTACCGAGACATCGCGGAACTCGGCGGCCTCTAGGGTCTGGCGCACCGCGTCCAGCGACGGGGCGACGGCATAGCGAACCTCGACCAGGGTGCCGCCGGTGAAGTCCAGCCCCAGGTTGAGCTGCTGGAACAGCAGCGAGGCGATCGACACCAGGAGCATCAGGCCGGAGATCGCGAAGGCGATCCGCCGCTTGCCCATGAAGTCGAACTGTCGGTTGACGAGGGTCTTCATAACCACCTCAAGTTGGTGAGCCTTAGATCCAGAGCTTCTTGACCGGCTTGCCGCCGAAGGTGAGGTTCACCATCGCGCGGGTCACCATCAGGGCGGTGAACAGCGAGGTGAGGATCCCCAGCGACAGGGTCACGGCGAAGCCCTTGACCGGGCCGGTGCCGATCGAGAACAGGATGATCGCCACCAGCAGGGTGGTGATGTTGGCGTCCACGATCGAGCTGAAGGCGCGTTCGTAGCCGGCATGGATCGCCTGCTGCACCGAGAGCCCGCCGCGCAGCTCCTCGCGTATGCGCTCGAAGATCAGCACGTTGGCGTCCACCGCCATGCCCAGCGTCAGCACGATGCCGGCGATGCCGGGCAGCGTGAGGGTGGCGCCGAGCAGCGACATGGCGGCCACCAGCAGGGTCAGGTTCAAGGCCAGGGCGAGGTTGGCGAAGATGCCGAACACCTTGTAGCGGATCAGCATGAACAGCACCACCAGCAGCAGGCCGATCTGTACCGACATGAGGCCGCGCTCGATGTTCTCGGCGCCGAGGCTCGGGCCGATGGTGCGCTCCTGGACGAAGTAGATCGGGGCCGCCAGCGAGCCGGAGCGCAGCAGCAGGGCCAGGTCGGCCGCCTCGGTGGGCGAGTCGAGCCCGGTGATGCGGAAGCTGTTGCCCAGCGCGCTCTGGATGGTGGCCAGGCTGATCAGGCCGCGCTCGGTGTAGGGCTCGCGGACCGTGACCTCCTCGCCGTCCTCCATCACCGTGCGCTCGCGGGTCTTGTGCTCGATGAACAGCACCGCCATGTTGCGCCCGATGTTGGTGCGGGTGGCGCGGTTCATCAGCGTGCCGCCGGTCCCGTCGAGGTTGATGTTGACCTGGGGACGGCCGTTCTCGTCGAAGTTGCGGCTGGCACTGGAGACGCTGTCGCCGGTGATGATCACGTCGCGCATCAGGTCGGCGGTGCGATCGGGGTCGTTGCGGAAGGGGAAGGTCTCGGTCTCGGCGTCCGGGGTGTCCGGGCGCGCCTCGAGGCGAAACTCCAGGTTGGCGGTGGCGCCCACCACCCGCTTGGCGGCCACGGTGTCCTGCACGCCGGGCAGCTCGACGACGATACGATCCGGGCCCTGGCGCTGCACCAGCGGCTCCGCCACGCCCAGCTCGTCCACCCGGTTGCGCAGGGTGGTGAGGTTCTGGTTGATGGCGTAGTCCTCGATCTCGGCCACGGCCTGATCGGTGAGCGTCATCACCAGCAGCGAGGCGCGCCCGTCCTGCTCGCTGGCGTAGTCGAAATCGTTGAATTCACGGCTGATCAGCCGGCGCGCGTTGTCGCGATCCTCTTCGCTGGCGAAGGTGATGGTCAGGGTGCGGCCATCGACATCGGTGCCGCGGTAGCGGATGCGTTCGCTGCGCAGCTGCTCGCGCATGGCGCTGGCGTTGACCTCCAGGCGCTGGGTCAGCGCTGCCTCCATGTCGACCTCGAGCAGGAAGTGCACGCCGCCGCGCAGGTCCAGGCCCAGTGTCATGGGGGAGGCGGAGAGGCTCTGCAGCCAGGCGGGGGTCGATTCGGCGAGGTTGAGTGCGACGACGTAGTCGTCGCCGAGCTGCTCGGCGATCAGGTCGCGCGTGCGCAGCTGGTGGTCGGCGTCGTCCAGGCGAATCAGCACGCTGGCTTCCTCGCGCTCGATGGCCTTGATGTCGATGTCGGCATCGCGGAGGGACTGCTGGACGCGCTCGAGCTGAGCCTCATCGAGGGTGGAATCACCCTGGGCGCTGCTGATCTGAACCGCCGGGTCCTCGGGAAAGAGATTGGGCAGCGAGTAGAGCAGGCCGACGAGCAGCACGATGAGTATCAGCAGATACTTCCACAAGGGATAACGGTTGAGCATGGGAGCCCTGCCTAGGTTGCGTAAAGAAGGCTACGGGACGGCAGTGCGGCCGAGTGCCCGACCCGCGAGGGAGGGGCACCCGGCCGCCATGCGACCCCCGCCGTTACCCGGCTCGGGGAGCCGCCGGCAAGGGCGAGGAGCATCGACGTCAGATGGACTTGATGGTGCCCTTGGGCAGCACGTTGGCCACGGCATTCTTCTGTACGTTGACTTCGGTGTTCTCGGCGATTTCCAGGGTGAGGAACTCGTCGCCCACCTTGGTGATGCGACCCACCAGGCCGCCGCCGATCACCACCTCGTCGCCCTTGGACAGGCCGCCGACCAGCTCGCGGTGCTGCTTGGCACGCTTGGACTGCGGGCGCCACAGCAGGAAGTAGAAGATCAGCACGAAGCCGACCAGCATGACGATCTGGGCGATGCCGCCGCCCGCGGCACCGGCGTCCTGGGCCATGGCCGGGGAGATGAAGAAGTCCAGCATGAGAAGCGTATCTCCTGAGAAGGTAAGTTGGGTCGCGAATGAAAACACTGCTGACCGCCGCCGGCGTCTTGGCCGATGCCGACGGCCGGCTGTCAATCTGGTGCGTCAGGTACCGGCAGCCCCCGCTGCGCATAGTAGCCTGCCACGAAGTCAGCCAATGTACCCGCTTCGATGGCACCGCGCAAACCGGCCATCAGGCGCTGATAATACCGCAAGTTGTGGATCGTATTGAGCATCGAGCCGAGCATTTCGCCGCAGCGATCCAGGTGGTGCAGGTACCCCCGCGAGAAGTGCCGGCAGGTGTAGCAGTCGCACTCCTCTTCCAGCGGGCGGGTGTCGTGGCGATGCCTGGCGTTGCGGATCTTGATCGTGCCCGCGGCGGTGAACAGATGGCCGTTGCGCGCGTTGCGGGTGGGCATCACGCAGTCGAACATGTCGACCCCGCGGCGCACGCCCTCCACCAGGTCCTCGGGCTTGCCCACGCCCATCAGGTAGCGCGGGGTGTCCTCGGGCATCCACTGCGGCAGGTAGTCGAGCACGCGGATCATCTCCTCCTTGGGTTCGCCCACGGAGAGACCGCCGATGGCCAGGCCGTCGAAGCCGATCTCGAGCAGGCCGTCCAGCGAGCGGCGACGCAACTCGGGGTACATGCCGCCCTGGATGATGCCGAACAACGCCGAGGGCGAATCGCCATGGGCCTCGCGGGAACGCCGGGCCCAGCGCAGCGAGCGCTCCATGGAGAGCTCGGCCTCCTGCTCCGTGGCCGGGTAGGGCGTGCACTCGTCGAAGATCATCACCACGTCGGAGCCCAGCGAGCGTTGCACCGCCATCGACTCCTCGGGGCCCATGAACACCTTGGCGCCGTCCACCGGCGAGCGGAAGTGCACCCCCTGCTCGGTGATCTTGCGCATCTCGCCCAGCGAGAAGACCTGGAAGCCGCCGGAGTCGGTGAGGATGGGGCCCTGCCACTGGGAAAAGTCGTGCAGGTCGCCGTGGGCCTCGATCACCTCGGTGCCGGGGCGCAGCCACAGGTGGAAGGTGTTGCCGAGGATGATCTCGGCACCGATCTCCTGCACCGAGGCGGGCGTCATGCCCTTCACCGTGCCGTAGGTGCCCACCGGCATGAAGGCCGGGGTCTCCACCGTGCCGCGGGGGAAGGTGAGGCGCCCGCGCCGCGCCCGGCCGTCGCTGGCCAGCCGCTCGAAGGACATGAAGCATTGGTTACGCATGGATATCGATCTCGATCGTGGCGAGGCGCGCCGAGCCGAGCCGGCGCGCCAGGGCGGTCAGGGATTCCGGCGGGTCAGGAACATGGCGTCGCCATAGCTGAAGAACGCATAGCGCTCGGCCACGGCCGCGCGGTAGGCCGCCATGGTGGTTTCGTAGCCGGCGAAGGAGGCGACCAGCATCAGCAGGGTCGACTCGGGCAGGTGGAAGTTGGTGATCAGGCCGTCCACGCAGCGCCAGCGGTAGCCGGGATAGATGAAGATATCGGTCTCGCCGCTGAACGGGGCGATCTCGCCGTCGGAGCCGGCCGCACAGGCACTCTCCAGGCAGCGCACGCTGGTGGTGCCCACCGCGATCACCCGGCGTCCCGCGGCCCGCGCGGCGCGCACCTTGTCGCAGGCCGCCTCGCTGACCTCGATCCATTCGCTGTGCATGCGATGCTCGCGAATGTCCTCGGCGCGCACCGGCTGGAAGGTGCCGGCGCCCACGTGCAGGGTGACGAAGGCGCTCTCGACGCCGGCTTCGGCCAGGCGTTGCAGCAACGGCTCGTCGAAGTGCAGCCCGGCGGTGGGGGCGGCCACGGCGCCGTCGCGGCGGGCATAGACGGTCTGGTAGCGGTCGCGGTCGGCGACCTCGTCGGCGCGGTCGATGTAGGGCGGCAGCGGCATGTGGCCATGGCGCTCCAGCAGCTCGATCAGCGGCGTGTCGCCGAGAAAGCGCAGCTCGAACAGCGCCTCGCGACGGCCCTCGACCACCGCGCGCACGCCGCCCTCGAGGATCAGCTCGGTGCCGGGCTTGGGCGACTTGCTCGAGCGGATATGGGCCAGCCCGCGGTGGGCGTCCAGCGGCCGCTCCAGCAGCATCTCCACCTTGCCGCCGCTGGCCTTGTGGCCGTGCAGCCGCGCCGGGATCACCCGGGTGTCGTTGAATACCAGCAGGTCGCCGGGCGCGAGCAGCCCCATCAGGTCGGTGAAGCGGCGGTGGGCCAGCGCACCACTCTCGCCGTCCACGCAGAGCAGGCGGCAGTCGCTGCGCCGCTCGGAGGGATAACGGGCGATCAGCTCCTCGGGAAGCTCGTAGTGGAAGTCGGCGCGCTGCATGCAGGTGGGTCCGCAAAAGGTCGAAACGGGCGGCTGGCGGGCAGCCGCAGACAGCCGGCAAGGATACCGAAAAACGCCCTGCGCGTCAGGCCTTCCGATTGACCTGCCACACCGGCCACGTATAATGCTCGGCGCTGCCGGCGTGGCGGAATTGGTAGACGCAGCGGATTCAAAATCCGCCGCACGCAAGTGCTTGTCGGTTCGAGTCCGACCGCCGGTACCACATTTACTTCCCAGGTTTTCCCAAGCCTTTCCAGAATCGCTGTAAACTCCCGGTTTTCAGCGAGTTTCTTATCCCAGCCTTTCCCATGATGCCTCTTTACATCCCAGAATTTTGGGGATATCAGTGGGGGTATGTCTTGATGCCTTGCGCCCAGGTACCCCCATGAAGCTGACTGCTACCGCCATCAAACAAGCCAAACCCGCTCAGCGCGATTACAAGATGAGTGACGGTAAATCGTTGTATTTGCTTGTAAAAAAGAATGGGTCAAAATACTGGAGACTCAAGTACCGTTCCTTGGGCAAGGAAAAATTGCTGGCGCTGGGGGTGTATCCTGAAGTCTCGCTGGCTGAGGCCCGTCGTGTGGCCAGTGAGTCACGGGAGCTCATTCGACAAGGCATCGATCCACTGGAATACCGAAAGCAGCGCCAGCAACAGAATGTGGACAACGCCCGCAACAGTTTCAAGGCGATTGCTCATGAGTGGTGGAGCCATGAGCAAGGCCGCTGGGAGAAAGGGCATGCTCAGAGGGTGTGGAAGTCGCTAGAGGTTGATATGTTCCCATACATTGGGAATAAGCCTATCACAGCGATTACACCACCCGAGGTATTAGCTGCCATTCGGAAGGTTGAGGCCCGGGGAGCCCTGGACGTGGCGGGTCGCGTGTTGCAGAGGACATCAGCAGTATTTCGTTTCGCCGTGCAGACGAGCAGGGCATCCGTGAACCCTGCTGCTGAACTGAAGGGGGTGCTCACCAAGCGCCGTGTCCAGCACCGTCCTGCCTTGCCCCGTGATGAGCTCCCAGAGTTCCTGAAGCAATTGGATGAATATCATGGTCACCCGGTGACTCGCCTTGCCTTGAAGCTGCTGGTGCTGACCTTTGTTCGTAGCGGTGAACTGCGCGGAGCTCGCTGGGATGAGTTTGACCTAGCCAACCGCCTCTGGCGCATCCCTGGCGAGCGTATGAAAATGAGTGTTGAGCATCTGGTTCCATTGTCTCCACAGGCTATCAATGTGCTCAGGGAGCTCAATGCGATAACAGGTCAATACGACCTGGTATTTCCAAGTGATCGCAACCGCCATAAGTCGATGAGCGAGAACACATTGCTCTATGCTATGTACCGCATGGGGTACAGGTCTCGTGCTACACCACATGGATTTCGAGCGGTGGCATCATCGATCCTCAATGAAGCAGGATTTAACCCCGACGCCATTGAACGCCAGCTAGCTCATATCGAACGTGACCAAGTGCGAGGGGCCTACACGCATTTAGCCAAGTACATGGACGAACGCAAGCACATGATGGATTGGTACTCTGACCATCTTGATCAGCTCCAAGCGGGCACCGCAAATGTGGTACCGCTGCGGAAAAATGTTGTTTGAATCCAATTCCATAGATGTTTGAATTGTATTACAGCGATTGAATCCAATTCTAAAAAAATTGTCTTGGCAACCTAGTTTAGGGTTGCTAGCGTATAAGTGCTGTTGCATCATAGGAGGTCAGAGTTTAGAGAAGTGTAGTTTGCTTCCACTCTCTGACACATAGGGAGTTTCTGTTGATGAACAGGCTTATTAAAAGAAAAGTGGTTTTGGAGAAAACTGCTCTTAGTAATTCTTCACTTTATAGGTTGATTGCTTCTGGTGACTTTCCGCCGCCAATACAGCTTGGGGCGCGTTCAGTTGCTTGGGTGGAGTTTGAGGTGGAAAAGTGGATTGAGGGTAAGATGAGCTTATCCCGATCCTCGTGAATAGAAGTTATCACTATATTTAATTTTGACATTGCGGCTGCTTCGAAAGAAGTGGCCATTTTTCATTTATTGAAGAATTGCCTAGCTTTTGCTATTTTGTTTCCTGAGCATGGCGGGCGTGAAATAACACAAATACTATAGGGCGCAGGGAGGAGAGGGATGTCTATTCTTGTAAGCATGGTCCGCGTTTCAGGGTTTAGAGGCATTGAGAATTTTGAGATTGAGCTTGGAAAGACTACTGTTCTGACAGGCATGAATAATGCAGGGAAGACTTCCCTCTTAAAATCTCTGCAATTGGCATTAGCTGGCCGGCAATCCTTAACCAATGATGATTTATATATCAAAGGGAATAGTGCTGCTGAGAAAATTGTTATTGATACTCTAATTGTTCCTGTTGATGAGGCAGGTGCTCGCGTTAATGACTTTGGTGAAGATTGGGAAATACTTTTTACTACTGATAGAATAAGAACAGATGGTGAGCAAGATTTCATACCACTAAGGACAGTAGCCCGCTTTGATCCGGTTAAAAATTCCTTTGATTATGAGCAATTCATAATGCAGGTTTGGCCACCGTTCTTCGAGGGTGGTGTTTACTGGCATGAAACGCCTGATGGATCTAAGTCAAGGTTTTCTTTTGACGAAATTCCATTTTTCCTTGTGGATGCACAGCGGGATATTTTAGAAGACACAAAGTTAAGAAACTCGTATCTCGGGAAAATGCTATCTCGGGTAGAATACTCTGACGATGATGTGTTTGAAATTGAAGAGCAAATAAGAAGTTTGAACGAAAGAGCAGTAGAAGGAAGCGACATACTTAGGGGTATAAAGCTGGCGTTGAGCGAGCTAGATACCGCAATGAGCTCAAGCAGCGATGGTGTTGAAATTACTCCATTCACTAAAAAGATACGTGATTTAAGCAAGGGGCTGACAATATACTATGCTGATGGAGAAGATAGTTTTTCAATGGAATACCATGGCATGGGAACTCGAAGCTGGTCTTCTTTGTTGACGCTTAAAGCTTTCATTAACTTGCTCAGTAAAAGCTCGGTACGTGAAGGCATGGTTTTTTTCCCCATCGTAGCAGTGGAAGAGCCTGAGGCGCACTTGCATCCAAATGCTCAAAAGAAAATATATAAGCAGATTGCTGATATTGAAGGGCAGAAAATAATTTCCACTCACTCGCCATATATAGCCGCTTCTTCGTGCTTGGCAGAGGTGCGTAGCTTTTACAAAGATGATGTTTTGAGATGTGGAAGAATTAATACTGAGGAGTTGACTTCTGAAGAAGCTAGAAAAATATCTCGCCAGGTAGTGAGTAGTAGAGGCGAAATGTTTTTCTCTAAGTTAATAGTGTTCGTTGAAGGAGAGACTGAAGAGCAGGCGCTGCCAATTTTCTTTGACTTCCACTTTGGAGTCTCCCATGTCGAAATGGGGGTTGATTTCGTTTCTGTCAATAGTTATACGGCTTATTTGCCTTTTTTAAGGTTTTCTGAGGGGTTGAACATCCCTTGGCTGATTTATAGTGATGCAGAAGAAAGTGCAAAAAAATCTGTGTCGAAGCAATTAAAAAAGATTGGGAAGAGTGAGGATGAAGTTGGTAATTTTGTTGTCTTTGTTGATGATGGTAATGACTTCGAGAGGCAGCTAATCCAAGATGGCTATACTGAAGAAATCAAACAAGCCATTGCTTCTTTTGATGTCTACCAAACGGAACAGCATAGAAATGCAAGAGAGGAACAAAGGCTCGCTGAGATAGCGGCCTATACCAACGATGAGCTTTACGGTATCATAACGTCTGATAAAACCAAGTACGGCCCAGTTTTAGCCGAACTTATAGTGCGAGGTGGTAAAGCCCTTCCGCCTAAAATCATCGACCTTTTTTCTAAGGTAAGGTCGGTTCTTGGGAGTCAAGACAATGCATAGCTCTGTAGAATTGTCACCACAACAGAAAGCAATTGTTTTTGCCGAGAACGGTCCAATTTATGTTAAGGCTAGTGCGGGAAGTGGTAAAACAAGAGTGCTAACTGAGAGAGTCAGATTCTTGTTGGGAAAGACAAATAAAAAAATTCTTGCTCTCACTTTTACCAATAAGGCAGGTCAAGAAATAAAGGAAAGACTTTCGGAAATAGAAGACATTGAAAAAAGATCCTTTATAGGTACCTTTCATGGGTTTTGTCAATCTGTTTTAGAAAATCATGGCAATTTAATTGGCTATATGACAATGCCTCACATATTTGAAGATGAGGCTGATAGACTTGAGTTGATTGAACAGGCTGTCAATCAGGTTGCCACATACGCTTCAACTTATAAGGGTATGTCAGCTAAAGATAAAAAAGACTTTCGTTATCGGGCATTGGCTTTTATATCTAAAGTCAAGCGCGGCCTGATTAGCGAGGAAGATATTGGGAATCACACTGATAACGAGAATACAATATTGCTGTATAGAAATTATCAGGATATTTTGCGCTCGTTAGATGCAATTGATTTTGATGATTTGTTGTTATGTGCCTATAAGGTTCTAACTAGTTACCCAAAAGTTGCCAGGCTTTATCAGCGTAGCTTTTATGCAATTTGCGTTGATGAAGCTCAGGATTTAAATAACGCGCAATATAATTTCTTGCGTGCCGTGGTGAATCCTGATGAGCCTAATATAATGTTGGTGGGAGATCCTAATCAATCAATTTTTCACTTTAACGGCTCCTCTCCGGACTTCATGGATGTAAATTTTGTTCGTGATTTTTCGCCAGAGGTAATTGAACTTACTGAAAACTACCGTTCATCTATTGCAGTTCTGGATGCAGCTAGAAAGTTAGTTCCAGAAGCAGAATATTACGAAAGAATGGTTAAGCCGGGGGTTTTTGAGCTGCATGCTGCTGAGAACGAAAAAATAGAGGCAGAGTGGGTTGCTAATAGAATTTTCGATATCGTTAGCGCTGGAAAGTATGATGATATAGAAGGGCAAGTAACTTACGAAAGAATTGCTGTGCTGGCTAGAAACAAATATCTTTTTAAGCCGCTTGAGGAAAGCCTTACAAAAGCGGGGTTGCCATTTTATTATAAGATGACGCCCGGCGCTGTTAAGTTTGAGTCTAGATTGCTATATGTGTTTGACTTGGCTATGCGCCTGAAGCTCAATCCCCGAGATGATTTACACAGATCTAGGCTTTTTAAAGAGTTGGGAGTGGATTGCGCGGAGCAGTTGCATGTAGAAGATATTACTGATCTTGTTGATGGCAATGAGATGAAACAGGCTCTTGAGCTTGTGTTATCTCTAAAGGATGATGGCAGCAACCTGAAGAAGTGCTTAGAAGAATTCAAATCTAAAGTTATTGTGGGTGATGACAATGAAAGGGCTATGGTTTATAATGATGTGGATGAGCTTTTAGTTCATTGGGTAAATTACGCCAAGCAGACTGGTAATAAGTCGCTTCATAAGTTTAAGAATGCAATGGCGCTGGGCCAGACTCATCCTTTGACACAGCATTCAGGTGTCACTTTGAGCACGGTCCACACTATGAAAGGTCAAGAGTTTGATGTTGTGTTTATTATTGGGCTTGATGACGAAACCTTTCCTGATTATCGAGCAGTGCGAAAAGGGGGGGTGGAGCTTACCCAGGAAAAAAATAACCTCTATGTGGCTTTCACACGCTCTAAAAGGTGGCTTTTTGCAACATGGCCTGAAAATCGATTAATGCCGTGGGGAGACTACAAGAGGAGGAGTGTGTCAAGGTTTCTAAGAGATTTTGATAGCAAAAAAATCTCGGCTTAGTTTTGGATTTTGTGAGCTATAAAAATTGAAAGTGCATTTGGCGTCATCACAACTTGGTGGTGGCGCATTTTTATCTTTTTAAATATTTTCCATGAAAATTGCTTAGGTCCCACTGTATAACGCGCTCTTTGCCGCTAGTGATTTCTTTTGTGATGTATTCGCAGGCCCCTTTAATATCGTAAATTTCTTTGCACCAGCTTTTCTTATCCGGGCACGATTTTACGATGTTTGCTGTTGAGCTATCTGCTTCTTCCCAGCACTTAACTATAATTTCTCTGAAGTCAAAGTTTTTCCGCCGATGTTCGCTTATTCTTGGTATAGGATTTTCAACCAGAATATGGACATGAAAGCCATCAGCTGCGTGATCCTCTAACGCCACTGCCATTAGCAGAGCTTTTTTTGAGCTTCTTCCAAAGGTCGATGTATTCAGCTGTTTTCTGAATTTTTCGATTACCGATTGTGCTTTTTTCTCGGTGACAGCATGGTTGTAATTCAGCGTTACCAGATAAGACCATTCGTATTTTTACAATAGGCCTACAATTTCTTCTCTAAGTTTGATGTTGTTGAAAAAACCTTCGTTTACTTTACCGAATTCCATTTCCTACCCCCTCTTCAAATGAAAATGCGACCAATTCTCTATACGTCACTTTGACTTAATCAATCATGCGCTTGGTTGTACCTCGCGGTGATCTGGTTGGTCCAAATTGATCGTAACCAATTGATATTAAAAGATGTATGTTTCTTTAAGATACAGTAAAACCAAGGGGAGCGCATGGCCGCTGCCCTATTCGCACCGCTAGAGCTAGCCTGTATCTCAGGGAGACGTCTATACGCTCTGCCCTGCCTGGCCACTATCGGTGAGCTCACTTGTTGGTTTATTTAGCTCGGTCTGCATTTTTTGATTCATCAGGCGCTGGTGGGGGCTGCTCAATGACCGCAAGCAGGCGTCCTCAAGCGCGTCCTGGAGGACGGGGCTAGATAGAGCCATGTGTTGCTACAAAAGGGCTGAGGGCGGGCCTGTGGCTGATGCCGGGTTGGTTAGCCTCAGCCCCATGGACTAGCGGGCTGATCTGCTGGCCTAAAAATGGAGAGCGAAGTGGCTGGGCCACCACTTGGCGGAGGGCCTGGTTGAGGAAATTAAAATGGGGGTACTTTTGGGGGTACTAATTGAGATGGTTTTCTTTTAATTTGTTATAAAACAAATAGATGAATATGGAATGTCTGTCCGACCGCCTACCACTAAACCAATAGGTTGGGTGGTGACTCTTGCATCATCTAATATCAAGGCATATCGTCCAAGTGCAGTCCTATCTTGGGACAGGTTGGGAACAGAGCGATATGCCACGAAAAGCCCGCTAGCTTTCCTCCCTCGAAGTAAAACGCCTGACTTCCCCTGGCTGGTATGCCGTGGTGGAATAGATGGCTTGTTCCTGCGTGTGGCCGGCAGCCGGTCATGGATTCCTCGCTATCCAACCGGTGAGACGCACTAATCTGGCAATGGGTCAATCCTGAAGCAAAAATGCTGCGCTAACTATTCGACGACCATGGTTTCAGCTGGCTGCTTACACCCCCTCCACCTCGATGCCGTGCCTGGCGAGCCAGGCCTTGCGCTGTTCATAGTCCGGCATGGCACGCTCCAAGCGACGCCAGAAGGACGAGGTATGGTGGGATTCGAGCAGGTGGACGAGTTCGTGAACGACCACGTACTCCGCAATGTGTCGGGGCAGCAGGATCGTCTTCCAGTGGAAGTAGACTCGGCTGCCCTTGCCACAGGAGCCCCAGCGGTAGCCCAGGTCCTGGACCTTCACGCCGGCGGGCTCGACGCCCATCCGCCGGGCGTGCTCCTTCACCCTGGCGGTGAGCCAGTCGCTGGCGCGGGCGCTGTACCAGCGAATGAAGTGCTCCCGAGCGTCGGCCATGGCATCCTCCCGCAGCTGGAAGCGCCCGGCGGAGAGCTTGAGCGGGGCGTCCTGGGCCTCCGAGGGCACGCGCTTGAGCCGGTAGCTGCGCCCCAGGTAGAGGAAGCCCTCGCCGTTGACGTACTCCTTGCGGGGCAGCCGGCGGCGGCGCTCGGCCTTCTCAGCCAGCTTCTGGTAGATCCACAGGCGCTTCTCGAGCACGAAGTCGCGCAGGAGCCGCTCGTCGGTGCCACGAGGCGCTGCGATGACCAGTTCGCCCTCGCGATCCACGGTGATCTCCAGGGTCTTGCGGCGCGAGCTCTCGCGCACCTCGAGGGTGAGATCGTCCACGGCGAGCTGCGTCATGCGTTCACCAGCTTATCGTGATTACTGCGGGCGAGATCGAGCAGCCGCTGAGCCACCTCGCTGGCCTGATCGAAGGGCACGAGCCGCTTGATCATCAGGGTGGTGAAGAGATGCTGGCGCAGCGCTTCCTGGTCCGGGATGTGGGAGGGCTTCCAGAAGTCGGGGATGGCAACCTCCTGCTGGATCAGCCCGACCAGCTCCTCGGTGGCCTCGAGCAGCTTCTGGGCGCTGGCTTCGTCCAGCTCCTCCACCGACAGGCCGCTGCTGGCCACCAGCTCCCGCCAGAAGGGCTCGGCGTAGGCCGGCATCTCGGGGATCTTCTCCCCCTCCACGTTGGCGCCATCGCGCAGCTGCCGGATCAGTGTCTTGAGCGCCTCCACCTGCTCGGCCCACTGGCCATCGAGCTGCTCCAGTAGCTCCTCCAGGCGCTCGCTGAGCCGGCCGTACTTCACCGGATCCTCGTCCATGTGCTTGCGGACGTGGGAGCGTACCGCGTGCTCCATCTCCGAGGCCTTGGCGCGGTCGCCCACCTGGCGTCCGAGGTGATCATCGAACTCGGCGTCGGTGAGCTGTACCGGTGGGATGCGCGGGTCGATGCCCAGCGAGATCACGTAGTCGTCGATCAGCTTTCGTACCTTGTTGCCGATGTCGCGGCCGAGCTCCGGGGTGTCCTTGTAGCGGTTGCGGGCCAAGGCGTGAATATAGGCCAGCCGCTTGGCGTCGTTGACGAACTCGAGCCCCTCGGGGCGCGGCAGCACGTCGTCCAGGCCTCGGTTGAACTCCTTGAGCTTGACCACGAACTCGGCGCGCACCCGTTCGTCGGCCAGCGCCTGCACCGCCTCCTCGGTGTCGTCTAGGTCGTCCACCCCCTGGCCACGCAGCACGTCGATCACCCGCAGGTGGCGATCGCGCAGCAGGGGAATCTCGTCCTTGAGGCTCTGCAGGGCTCCCTCGATATCCTCCTCGCTGTAGGCGGCCAGTGCCTCCTTGAGGTGGTTGGCTACGCCGAAGTAGTCCACCACGATGCCGTGGCTCTTGCCGTGGCCGGTGCGGTTAACCCGGGCGATGGCCTGCAGCAGCTCCGCCTCGCGCAGGGAGCGGTCCAGGTACATCACCCCCTCGATGGGGGCGTCGAAGCCGGTGAGCAGCATGCTCTTGACGATCAGGAAGGCCAGCGGGTCGTGCTTGGCCGGATCCTTGGGTGGCTTGCCGTCCAGCGGCGGCAGCGGCTTCTTGAAGCGCTTGATGTGGCTCTCGACGGCGGCGCGGTCGCTCCACCGGGCCCAGGTGGCGTCGTCGTTGTTGCCGCTGCTGAAGACCACGGCGAACTCCAGTTGGCGCAGGACGTTGCGATAGCGCCAGGCCTGGATCGCCGCCTTGACCCGGGGCGGTCGCGTCAATAGCTGGGTGTCGTCCAAGGCCTTGTCCTCGGGGGAGAGCGCCAGCGCCTCCTCTAGCAGATCGGCCTTGGCCTGCTCGAGAGCCTCGAAGTAGCGCAGGGCCGCTCGGCGGCTGTAGGCCACCAGCTGGGCCTTGTAGCCGTTGGGCAGGATGTGGGTGACGTAGTGGCGCAGGATGTCCTGGGCCTTCTCCTGAATCAGCTGCGGTGCCTCGAAGATCTGCCCCTTGGTGGCGTACTTTTTCTTGATCGCCTCCAGCTCCTCCTTGCTGTGGTCGCGGAACAGGTCCTCGAACAGGCCGTCGAGGCTGGCGCCGTCCTTGATCGCCCCCTTCGCAGTGCGCCCCTCGTAGAGGATCGGCACCGTGGCGCCGTCCTGCTCGGCCTCCTTGATGGTGTAGCGGTCGATGTACTCGCCGAAAATATCGTGGGTGCGCTTTTTGTCGCCCATGATGATCGGCGTGCCGGTGAAGCCGATGCGGGCGGCGTTGGGCAGGGCGCGCATCATGTTGGCGTGCAGGTCGCCGGCCTGGGTGCGGTGGGCCTCGTCCACCAGGATCAAGATCTCCTCGCTGGTATTGAGCACCTCGAAGGGTTCACTGAGTGAAGGCTTCTTCGGCGTGCTTGAGGAAGGGGAGGCACCCTGTTCGGCAGCGTCACGGCGACCGCTATCCAGCCCACTGTCGTCGCGTGCATACGTCTCGGCGGCTTCGTTTTCACCCTCGGTGTCCGGGTCGCGGTACTTCTGAATGGTGCCGAACACCAGGCCGGGGCCGTCGCGGCCCAGCAGCCTCTTGAGCTGGGCGGTGTTGCCGGCCTTCTCGACGCTCTCACCGGTGAGCTCGGCGGTGGTGGAGAGCTGGGCCTGGAGGTCCTTGCGGTCGGTGATCACCACCACCTTGAAGCGGCGCAGTATCGGGTCGGTGCGCAGCTTGCGCACCAGGAAGACCATGGAGAGGCTCTTGCCGCTGCCTTGGGTGTGCCAGACGATGCCGCCACGGCGGTCGGCCTCGCCGTCCTGGCGGCGGGTCTTGCCGCTCTTCAAACGCTCCACAGCCCGGGTGACGCCGCGGAACTGCTGGTAGCGGCACACCAGCTTGATGGTCTGGCCGCCGACGTTCATGAACAGGGTGTAGTGGCGCACGATGTCGAGCAGGTTGGCCCAGGTGAGCATGCCGGTGATCAGGCGCTGCTGGGCGGAGAGGTCCGCCACGCCGAGATCGATAGCCACCTCCGCCTCACGCATCGGCGCCACCGTCTTCCAGCTCAGGTAATGGGCGAAGCGGGCGCCAATGGTGCCGACACGGGCTTCATCGAAGTTGCTGGCCACCAGGAACTGGCTGGTGGCGAACAGCGCCGGCGCGCCCTCGTGCTCGCCGACCTCGCCCTCCAGGAAGCGCTGGTCGTGGTAGCGGCGCAGCTGGTCCACCGCCTGGCTGATCCCCTCCGGCACGCTGCGGCTCTTGCACTCCACCACCACCAGCGGGATGCCGTTGACGAACAGCACCAGGTCCGGGATCACGTGACCCTTGGCGCCATCGTGGCCGGGCGGGCACTTCACCTTGAACTGGTTGACCACCGTGAAGACGTTGTTGGCCGGCTCCTCCCAGTCGATGTAGCGCAGGGTCTGGCCGCGGCCGCCGTCCCAGCCCTCCAGCCCCTCCACCGGCAGGCCATTCATTAGCAGCTCGGTGGCTTGCTGGTTCGCCTCGAGCACCTTGCTGGCCGGCAGCCGGGTGATGGCGGAGACTGCCTGATCCAGGCGCGCCTCATCGAGCCAAGGCTCGCCGTCGCGCAGGTTGATCCGGCGCAGCCGCTCGCGCAGTAAGGGCACCATCACTACCTGGGCGAAGCTCTCGCGGTGGGTCACGGCGGGGTCGTCCAGCGACCCGGCCAGGAATTGCCAGCCCTGACTGACCAGCTGGTCGATAAAAGGCTTCTCGACCTCTGTGTACTCGGGTCCTGTTGCCATACGCTACCCCTGCCTGGCCATTGCCTTCAGCCGCGGGCGGAAAGCGTTAACAAATTTATTGAGCTGTTGCGCCAGCCAGGCGCGGCACTCATCGTCTGTGGCGAAGTCGTCCAGCTGAGCATAACTAGCGAAGCCGAGGCGATCAGAATTGTTCTGATAGCGTTCGGAGGTAACATTCGGCAGTTCAATCAGGATCTGGTCGCGCTCCTCATTGAGCGTGTCCAGCACTCGGGGAAGCTCGTTTTTCTTGCCAGTGAGGAAGATTCCACAGATGCCGTCCGTCATGTAGCGGTAGGCGGTGAGCCAGATCCCTGGATAGGGCATGGAAACACGGATGTGGTTGCGGGGCCGGTAGGTCGGTGCCTCCTGCTCTGGGTCGTCGAAGCTGATTCGCGTTAGCGGCTCCCACCAGGCGCGCTCGTCTGCCATCTTGGGGGTCTCACCCCTTACCTCGACCTCGGCTTCCTCGGCAACCTCCTGGAGCGAGACACCATCCCCTGCCTGGAGGTGAACGAAAGTGCGCTCGATGGTCTCAGTCTTGGCCACCACCCGTGGCTGTACCACCAGGCCCTGCTCGCCGAACTGGTAGAGGGCGACCTCCACCAGGCCGAAGCTGAAGCCCAGGGAGGCGTTGCGGGTGATCAGCTCGGCCATGCCGGTGATGCCCTCGCGTATTCCGTCGCCTGCGAGCAGCAGCAGGAAGCGCCCCTCGCGCAGGGCGCGGGCGGTGGCGTCCACGAAAGCGGCCTCGTCCAGGTCCGGCTGGAGCTCACGAGCGGCGTCAAATGGTACGTTACCCTTGAGGCAGGTGGCGACAGCGACTCGGCGCTGCAGGTCGGCGTAGCTCCACTTTGATACTGCGCGGGCGTAGTCGAGGATCTGGGCGATCACCTTGCGTCGCGCCTCGGGGTTGCGCCATAGCTTGCACTCCACCAGCGTCAGCCGGCCGGAGGGGCTGATAAAGACCGCATCCACCGGGCCGGCCTCGGTCGAAAGCTCGGTGCAGAGCGGCACCAGCGGGGCGAAGGAGGGATCGACTTCTTCGATGGGCAACAGGTCCGGGTTATCGGTGAGCAGGTCGCGCAGCCAGGCCTCGTTGCGGCCATCGGTGAAGCCCATCGGCGCGCGACGGGCGGTGGTGAAGGCGCCATGCTCGTCTTGTCTGAGGAGGATGTTTCCATAAGTAGGCATAGGCTCACCCGCTGCTGTTACTGGCTACATAGTTCTTTGGCTTTCTCAACCAGTGCAGCCTGGTGCGCCACCATATCCGTAATCAGTGCGCGGCGTACCTCGTCATCCAGCAGGCCAATGGCGGCGCTGCTGAAGTTGTTGAAGTTGATGATCTTTTCCTCATCGCCGGCCACCGGGTTGTAGTAATAGCAGACCAGCCAGTCAGGCTCTATGTCAGCAACAGCATTACCACTTCCCACTTCCTTTCGGGTCATCTCTTTAAGGTCAGGAGAAGGGACGGCAATGCCTGACTCGTTTTCCACCCTGAGCCCATAGTGGACGGCATGGTAGAGATTGACGTAGAGCCAGACATTCTTTCCTTCGAGACAGCAGATTGGCAACTTGAGTCCAACACGCTTGTTATCTCTGCTCTTGGAGTAATAGTCCTTGGAAATGGCAGCGATGCTCTTGCCGCCATAGACGCTCGGAGTAACTCCAAACTGAGCCTCGAGTGCTTCTCTCAGCTCTTGCCAGAACAGTTGCAGCACGGCGGCCTTGGCTTTGGGAAGTGACTTCTCGACCTCGAGAGCTTCCTTGAACCGCTCCAGGTCACTGCTCAGCTCGCCCGCCACTAGATCGTTCATCGTTCCTCCCCTGCCTGTAAGATTGCTAATCAACTGCTGGTACTGCTGGATGGCGTGAGCCAGAGCCGGCTTATGCTGGCTTTTCTCGATGCAGATCTGCAACCAGCGTGAGACGTCTTCAGCAAACGAAAGGCAGACCACCTTTTCTTTTCCCAACCCATTCAGGCTCATGGCGGACGGGCCTTTTCCATCCAGCGTCAAGTAGACCAGAACGATTTGCTTTTCACCGCCTGCACGCCTTTCAAGCTCATGATAGTAGTCGCAAAGCTGTGCCTTCTGGTCGAGCGCATCAATTTTGAGTTCAATGCCAACAATAGTATTGGGAGACTCGATGACAATATCGACTCGACGCTTTTCTTCTGTGGCCAACTCACGGCTAACCCGATAGCGACCTTCATAGGACGCTTGAAGGCCCAGGACGCTCTCGAGAAAAAGCTGAAGAAAAGCTCGCCCCTCGCCATGTCGTCCCTGAGGTTTCAGCAGCTCATGCAGGAACCTGGAGTGAGTATCCGCCTCATTTCGATGCACTCTGAGGATGGAGAAGATATTGAAACGCTCCCCATGCCTGTTGGCCTTCTCACGGGCGTTGCTGACTACCTCCATGAGCGCATCGGTCATGAACAGGTCATTGAGCATCGGATTCTCCCTTGATGCAGAGTTGCACTCGCTGGGCAAGGGCCGCTCGCAATATTCGTGCAATCATTCAACCCTGTCCTCTGCCTCAATCACCGGTGCGCCCTCGTCGGAGCCCAGCAGCGGCTTCTTGCCCATGGCCTTCTCGATGATCTCCAGCAGGCGGCGCTTGCGCTGTTGGTAGAAGGCGTCGAAGTTATCGGCACGCAAGGTCTCGGCGGGGATGCGGTGGCCCTCGAGCAGGGCGTTCATCGCCTCGTTGTCGAGCTGGACCTGCTGATGGCCCTGCAGGCGGGCCAGGTAGGCCGAGGGGGCGTCACCGCCGATCATCCGGTTGGCCTTATAGGAGATCGGCGTCTTGTTGATGATGGCATCGTAGACTCGCGGCGGGATGCCTTGGGCTTCGCACCAGGTCCGAGGGAAGATGTGGTGGATATCGAGCTCCACCCCCTGCTGGTCGAGCGCCTGGATATCGCCCTTCCAGAAGAAGTCCTGGGCACCCTCACGAAGGATTAGCACGTTGATGCCCTTGTAGGCGGCGCTGAGGCGGCTGCGCAGCGATTCCAGGCGGGTAGGGTCGAAGGAGGCGTCGATCACGGTACGCGGCACTTGGCTATCGTCCTCGAACCAGTGCATCAGCTCTTCCAGATCCAGGGCGATGCGGGTCTCCACGGCGCCGCCGTAGAGCTCGCCCAGCACGCCGCTCCAGAACCAGCGCGAGAGCTTGGCGTGGATGCGCCGCTCGCGCCAGCGATTGCCGAGCAGAGTGAGCACCGCGGCGAGGGGCACCAGCTGGGTGGCATAGGGCAGCTCACGACGGCTGTAGAAGCACTCTCCCTTGAGGAAGTAGGCCGCCTCGACGAAGCCTTTCTCCACGGCGTCGGCCCAGCGCTTGTAGGCCGTGAGAGGCAGATCCAGCACCGAGGCGCGCTTGGCGCTGACCGGGCGCACCTGCTTGCCGGTCCTGCCGGCCTTGAGGTCCTCCAGCTTGCGCTCGCGGGTATGCAGCAGGGTAATGGCCTGGAGCAGGTCGGTGCTCTCCACATCCTTGAGCAGCTCTTGCTCCTCGAAGCGGACCTTGCGTGAAGGCACGTTGCGGATGTCGGAGCCGTACCAATCGTCGCGCAGGTTGTAGCCCTCGGCGGCGTAGCTGGCGGTGATCAGCTCGAACACCGAGAGCTGCACCCCGCCGGTGTTGACCTTCTCGAACACTAGGCAGACCGCCTCTTTGGAGGTCTCCTTCTTCAGTTCGATCACCGGCAGCTGGTAGGCAGAGAAGGCGCTGAGGATTCGCTTCTGAAACTCCAGAAAGGCACCCATGGCCTCCTGGTTGTAGCGGAACAGATCCTGCAACCATTCAGAGGAGTCGAGGATTTTATCGCAGGGGAAATGAAGCTGTTCGCACTCTAGCTGGCGGGTGGAGAGATCCAAGTCCACCTTGCGGCCGAAATCGCTGCGCTTCTGGCGGGTCTCGTCCACCGCCACCACGGCATCCTCCAGTCGATCCTCGCCTTCCAGGGCGGTACGGATGTCGAAATAGTAGTGGCGCTTGATCGCCTTGCCCTTGGCGGTACGTGTATCTACCGGGGCATCCAGGCCCACCGCCTGCGTCAGGCTGGTGAGGCGCTGCTGGCCGTCGAGGATCAGCTGGTCCGGCTCCTTGGTCACGCTGTCCGGGTCGATGCCCTCCACCGGGCGCGTCTCGAAGCGCACCTCGCCGCCGGTCTCCATCAGCATCACCGCCCCCACCGGGAAGGAGCGGGCGATGCTGACCAGCAGGCTCTGCACGTGGTCGTCGTCCCACACCCAGCCGCGCTGGAAGTCGGGGAGCTGGATCTTGCCGGTGGTGATGTCCTTGAGTAGCTCGGGCAGCGAGCGCTTGGTGCTGTCGAAGGTGGTCATGGCGATTCCCTGTGCGATGTGGTCTTGATGTTCTTATGAAAGCCCCGGTCTATGCCGGGGTGGTGGCCTGGGCCTGGTCGAGCAGCGGGGTAACGCGGACGCGGCCGGTAAGGAGGTCGTCCATGAGGCTAGCCTTTTCGTAATTTAATTTTCGGAGTGTGGATTTTTCGGAGTGGATTTTAGTTTTGGTGGCTCTATAAGCACTGTCGATCCTTAATTGTTCTGCCTTAGGAGGAGTCGCCATTTTGACCGACATCATTCTTTCTGGAGAAGTATGACGAACAGTCGTTCCCGTTGCCTCGGCAACCACCTGGTGCCTGAATTTCTGAGAGTTTATGGCTAGCACAACAAAATCAATACAGTTGACTGATTGGTCGCGAAGAGAAATTTTTCCGATCCGCTGATTATGAAGAAGATCTTCGCCTTCACCTAAGACTACGGCTCTGCCCAGAATTAATGTTTTTGGGGAGAGGTCAGTCATAACAGTGACAGCATCGCTATCACTAAGAACGTATCCTGAAGGGATCTTCCCTGTAAACCACTTAGAGTTTCCGGGTTCAAAGTAAAGACCACCATTCCTGTGGAAGTTTCCTGGGGTGAGTAGTCGCTTCCCTTCAGGCTTATCAGAGAAAAACTCTCCTTCGAATGCGTACCCATGAAGGATTCGGGCTATTTCTCCCAAGGTTTGACATTCCCACTCCCTCGGAATCAACCCCAGCGGCGACTCCTTGTAGAGTTCCGGCGCCTGCTCGGGGCTGGGGCGGAGCTGGCCGTTCTCGTCGATGCCGCGAGTAAGCAGGTCGTGGAGCATCCCCTCCTTGACCTTCTCCAGCTTGGCGATCAGCGCCTCGGTCTTCTGGATTTGGGTGTCGAGGGTGTCGAGGATGTGGGCGAAGAAGCGCTGTTCTTCATGCGAAGGAGTTGGCACAGAGGCTTTCATCAGCTGAGAGCGACTAAGCTCCAGTTGATTGGTTGATCCTGTGTAGCAGTTGGCTTCCAGGTGCCTCTGGAACCTTGGGTTTCGAAGCAGCTCGTTTAGCCACCTGGGATCAACCTGATTGTTTCGCGGTCTTAAAAGAGTCACATGGCTGTCAACGATGAAATTGCCATGACCATCGAACACCGACGACCGCCCAATTGTCCCTGTCCCCGTTGAGTTGAGGAGCACATCCCCCCCAGCCGGGATAAGGTGACCACCCATCACCTTATCGTCGTGCGGCCGTGAAAGGCTTGGATCAAAGCCTTTATCAGTTATGCAGCGCTGTCCAATAGCATTGACAGTGCTGGCCTCAACATATCTTGGCCCCTTGCCCCGAGAAATCACTTCACAAAGGTTCTCTAGGGTGGTTGTCGGCCATTGGGCATGGTTTGGCATATCGACTCGCTGCTCAGACATACCCCAGTTCCTCCAGATACCGCTGCAGCTCCCTGGCGGCGGCATCCCGCTCGGCCTCGATATCGGCCAGTGTCACGCGGTACTTGTCCCACCAGGTCTCGAAGGCGGCGATCACCTGCTGGCGCTGCTGGCGGATATAGCGCTCTAGGATGCCCTTCAGGTCGTTATGCAGAATGGTGCCGACCAGCTCGGCGGCGGCGGGCTCGTCGAGGGCGTCCACGGCGGCGTTGAGGTGCTCCTCGAAGCTGGCTACCTTTGCCCTGTGGGCCTTGCGCACCTGGGTGCGCTGGCTCTTCCAGGCCTTGACCTGCTCCGGTGTCGGGGCGTCGTCGTCCTCACCGCTATCGGCGTCGGCTTCTTCTGCGTCGTCGGGCTTGGCCTCAGCGGCCTTGATCCGGGCGTCCAGCTCCGCCTTGCGGGCAGCGAGCTCCTCGAGCTCGGCGACGTACTCCTCCAGCAGGAAGTGGATCAGGCGATGGTCCAGCGGGTTGGCCTTGCTCTGCTCGTCCTCCAGAAGGCTCACGATGCTGGTGCGCCAGGCATCCACTACGCCCAGGCAGCCGCGGGCCTGCAGGGTGCGGAACTCGTTCTTGTTGTCGAACCAGAAGCCCGCGATGATGCCGCGCACCGCGAAGCGGTCGAGCATGGCGGTAGGCTCCAGGGCCGCCGTGAAGCTGCCCAGCAGCTCGTCGCGCAGCCGGGTGAGGCGGCCGCCGTTGCCGGTCAGCCCGGTGATGCTGCCGCCGTGCTCGGCCCACCAGGCCTCGAAGGCGGCCATCACGCTGGCCTCCTTCTGCTGCAGGCCGGCGTCGGCCTCGATGGCGGGCTTGAGGTCGCGCTTCTCGCTCAGGTGCTCGGCGAAATCCACATAGCCAGGGTCGTTCGCCCTGGGGGTAAAGAGCGCCATGGGGTCGAGGCCCTGGGCGTCGAAGAGCGGGCGCCTGGCGTCGATCTCGGCCACGGGCACGCCGCCCTTGAGGTGGGCGCGCACATCCTGGGGCTCCGGCGGCGGGGTGTTGTCGGCGTAGCGGCGGATGTTGAGGTTGTAGTCGTTGTCGCGCAGCTCCGCGAGGGGCACCACCCGGGCAAAGCCGGGTACGTCCTCGAAGGTGTCATAGGTACTGGCGATCTTCTCGATGTGCTCGGGCAGCAGGTGGTTCTGGGCGCGGCCCTCAAAGTACTCGCGGTCGGCGTTGATGAACAGCACCCGGCCCTGGCGCTCCTCCGGCTTGGCGCCCTTGGCGCGCAGCACCAGGATGCTCGCCGGGATGCCGGTGCCGTAGAAGAGGTTGGGGGCCAGGCCGATCACCGCCTCCACAAGGTCGTCCTCCAGCATGCCTGCGCGGATGCGCTTCTCGTCGCCGCCGCGGAACAGCACGCCGTGGGGCATGACGGTGGCCAGGCGGCCGTCGGCCTTGAGGCAGGCGACCATGTGCTGCAGGAACATCAGGTCGGCCTTCTTGGCGCCCTCCGGCACGCTGCCGTAGTGGAAGCGCTCGGGGAAGTGCTGGCTCGGCGTGTAGCCGATGGAGAAGGGCGGGTTGGTGAGGATGCGGTCGAAACGCCTTAGCTCGCCGCCCTCGACGTGCTGCGGGTCGGTGAGGGTGTCGTCGTTTTGCAGGTCGGCACTGCTCACCCCGTGCAGTAGCATGTTCATCTTCGCTATGGCCCACACCGAGCCGGAGGCCTCTTGGCCAAAGAGGTTGAGCCGGCGCGGGTCGCCGCCTTGCTCCTCGAGGTACTCCTTGGAGAGGATCAGCATACCGCCCGAACCCATGCAGGGGTCGTAGACGCTGTGGCCCTCCTGGGGGGCCATCAGCCGCACCATCATGCGGACCACCGGACGCGGGGTATAGAACTCGCCACCCTTCTTGCCGGCGGAGTCGGCGAAGTCGCGGATCAGGTACTCGTACGCCGCGCCCAGCAGGTCGGGGAACTCGAAGTCTTCGTTGCGCAGCCGGTACTCGCTGAAGTGGACGATCAGTTCCCGGAGCTTCTTGTCCGGCAGGGTGGTGGAGCCCACCTTGCGGGTGAAGTCGATGTGCTCAAGCACTCCGTTAAGGCTTTGATTATGCTCCTCCAGGCCGGCCAGCGCCTTGTTGAGCGCGCTGCCCACCCCGTGGTGGGCCTCCTTCAGCAGGTACTGCCAGCGCGACTGCGGCGGCACATAGAAGGTGGCGCGATACCAGTCGGGGAATTCGACCTGGTGGGCGATATCGATCTCGCCTGCCCCGGCCTGCCTGAGCTGCTCGCGGACTTCCTCCTGGCGATGTTCGAAGACGTCCGAGCAGCGCTTCAGGAAGAGCATGCCGAAGATGTACTCCTTGAACTCCGAGGCGTCCATGCGCCCACGCAGGATGTCGGCGGCCTTGAACAGGTGCCGCTCCAGCTGATTGAGGGTGAGGATCATGTTACTGCGGTTCCCTGAGTTCGATGAGCCGGCTGCATCAGACAGCCGTCATAATTAGTGTCTATCTCATCAAACTTGGGGAAAGAAAGCCACGCTCGAAAGGTGGAAGCTGGTATTCCCGCTGGCCCGCCAGCCCCATCTCTCCCTACCTCGCCATGGAGTACTACCGGAGCCGGACAAACCGGACGCTGAAACCGGACAGGTGGACGAAGTGGACATATTAACGGGCGCAGGTTGGCTCTAAGGTTCCTTTCTGTAGCTTTTAAGCTACAACACTCCGATGATGGAGATCACACACTACCTGACCGCCGATGGCCATGATTCTTTCCAAGCCTGGCTGGACGCCACCAAGGCGAAGGATCGCCGTGCCGCTATGCGCGTGCTGACCCGCCTCAACTGTCTAGCTGCTGGCAACGCAGGTGATGCCAAGCCGTTGGTGATGGTGTGCTGGAGCTGCGCATCGACTATGTCCTTGGTTATCGCGTGTATTACGCCAAAGTGGGCAGGCGCCAGGTGATGTTACTGATCGGGGGTACCAAGAAGCGCCAGCAGGCCGACATTGAGCAAGCCAAGGCGTTTTTGGTAGATCACCGAAGGAGAGCACAGGCATGAAAAGCCACGACACAGCTGTCATCGAAATGCTGCGCGATGAGCCGGAGATGGCCCTTGACTACCTCCGTACCGCCTTCGACGAGGAGGGCGGGGAGTCTGCTTTCCTGATGGCCTTGCGCCACGTGGTGGAGGCTCAGGACGGCATGGCTGTCGTTGCTGAGCGTGCCAAAGTATCACGGGAAAGCCTGTACCGGGCGCTCTCGCCCAAGGGGAACCCGACCCTGCGCACCATGACCGCCGTCATCAAGGCGACCGGCATTCACTTTCACGACCTGACACACCCTGCCTCCTGAATTACCCAAACCACCTGGCCAGCGTGGCCCTGGCCTGCTCGCGGTGCTTGTCGTTGATCTTGGCCGCGACGATGGCCAGCGCGCCGGCCAGTACGCCCATGTCGTCGGTGTAGCCGAGGAACGGGGTGAGGTCGGGGATGGCGTCGATAGGCGAGATGAAGTAGCCCAGTGCGCCATAGATGGCGGTCTTGGCCCACAGCGGGGTCTCGGGGTCCTGGGCCGAATAGTACATCTTCAGCGCGGGAGTGAGGGTTCGCCTCCCCGCCTGGCGGGCGCTGTGCGAAACCTTGTCCCAGAAGCTCTCTTCGGAGTAGTGCGCCGCATTCGCCTCGAGGGTGCCCTCGAGAGTGTCCGGCTCGGGGCTGTCACGGTGGCTGTCGTGTGTCTTCATGCGCGATCCTTGGTGCCTTTGCCTGTCGCTTTGACAGCAGGGGGCGTTGCCACGTTCGCGTCGCGCGATGGTGCCTGGGCGGCGCCGTGGCAGGTGCCTTGATGTCGCTTCCCGTCCGCTGCATGCTGGCCGGTAAATCCTGGAAGGAGGCGGTATGGGTGTGAAGCGGTTTGCCTGGGCGCTCGGCGTCCTGGGGGTGGCGCTGGCGCTGTTCGGCTGGCAGAAGCAGAGCCCGGGGGCTTTCGTCGGCGTGGCGCTGGTGGCCCTGGCGGGCGTGCTGCTGGCGACGGCGCGGCGGCGTCCGGAACCCTAGCCGATGCGGTGGGCCTGACATTCCCCACGCTTGAGCTTATGATAGAGGAAGTCACAGTCCTTCTCCCCGTCGGGGCGAAGGGCTGTTTTCGTTGCATGGCCGGCAGCCACTGATGCCTTGAGCGTCGCTGCCGGTGTCAAGGAGGTCGTATGTCGTCCCGTCCCCCCCTCATCATCAACCGCCTGGATGCGGAGCGGCTGCAGCGCCTGATCGACCAGGCGGACGACAAGGATCGCTTCGTCGCCGACTGCCTCGAAGAGGAGCTCGAGCGCGGCGAGGTGATCGACCCCGAGGAGATCCCGGCGGACGTGGTCAGCATGAACAGCCAGGTGCAGTTCACCGACCTGACCCGCAACCGTCAGATGATTCGTACCCTGGTCTACCCCCATGCCCTGGACGCCACCGAGGACGGCATCTCGGTGATGGCGCCGATCGGTGCCGGGCTCATCGGCCTGCGCATCGGCGACGAGATCGACTGGCCGCTGCCGGGCGGCGGCGTGGCACGCCTGCGCGTCGACGCGATCCTGTGGCAGCCCGAGCGGGAAGGGCAGTTCCACCGCTGAGCCAGCGCGTCGGTCGTCAAACGTCGCTCGTCAAACGTAGAGGAGCAGGGGATGCCGTTCACACTCTGGATGTCGCTGGTGGCGGTGTGTGCCATGGGTGCGATGTCGCCGGGACCGAGCCTGGCCCTGGTGCTGCGCCACACGCTGGGCGGCGGGCGCATGCCCGGCATTGTCGCGGCCCTTTCGCATGCCGCGGGGGTGGGGTTCTATGCCCTGCTCACGGTGCTGGGCCTCGGGGCGCTGATCGTGCGTTTCCCCACGCTGTTCCAGGCGATTACCTGGGGCGGCGCGGCCTACCTGGCCTGGCTCGGGATCAAGGCGCTGCGCGCCGGGGGCGCCGCCGCGCTGGAGGCGGCCGGCGTCGCCACCACCCGTCGCCAGGCGGCCCGCGAGGGCATGCTGGTGGCGCTGGGCAACCCCAAGCTGATCCTGTTCTTCGTCGCGCTGCTCAGCCAGTTCGTCACCCCGGAGATGAGCCTGGCGGCCAAGGCGATCATCGTCGCCACGGCCATGGTCATCGACGGCGGCTGGTACGTGCTGGTGGCGGTCTCCCTGACGCACTCCCGTGTCCTGCCCTGGCTGCAGGCGCGGGCGCACTGGATACATCGCATTACCGGCGTGATGCTGCTGGCGCTTGCCTTGCGGGTGGTGGTCGGCCCCCTCGGCTGAGGGCCGAGCGTTGACAACCGAGCCGGCTGGTCGTCAGGGATGATGGTAGCCTCAGGATAATTCGTGAGCGGGATCCCTGATGAACCTTTTGGCGGAATATGAAGCAGACGAGCGCGCCCTGGCCCTGGTGCTCGACGAGGATCCCGACGTGGTGGCGGTCCTGTCGCTGCAGCTTCACGTACTGGGCCTGGAGAGCCGCTGCTATCGGCGCGCCGATGCGCTGCTGGCGGAGCTCGACGAGTGCGCGCCGCAGCTGGTGATCATGGGGCTGGAGTTCGGCGACCCGGATGGCATCGAATTGCTGAGGCTGCTCGCCGAGCAGCGCTTTTCCGGCTGGGTGCTGCTGCTGGGCGGGGTCGAGCGCAAGATCTCGCGCATCGCCGAGCGGGTGGGGCAGACCCTGGGGCTGCAGATGCTCGGCTCGCTGGACAAGCCGATGCGGCTGGCCGAGCTTCGCGAGCGCCTGGACCGGCTGCGCCCCGGCTGCAAGCCGGCCATCGTGCCCGAGGACAGCCCCTTCTTCTCCGTCGAGGAACTGGAGACGGCGCTCCAGCGCCGCGAGCTCACCGTGCACTACCAGCCGCAGTTCGAGCTGGCCAGCGGGCGCCTGAGCGGGGTCGAGGCGCTGGTGCGCTGGGCGCATCCGGTAATCGGCCTGATCGGTCCGGCCAGCTTCCTGCCCATGCTGACGGCCGCGCAGAGCCGGCGCCTGACCTGCCACGTGCTCGAGCAGGCGCTGGCCGATGCGCAGCGCTGGCGCGCACTGGGCGTGCAGCTCTCGCTGTCGGTCAACGTCACCGCCGACGACCTGATGGCGTCGCAGCTGCCGGCGCTCAGCCGCCAGCTGGCGCCGGAGGGCTCGCCGCTGGTGATCCTGGAGATCACCGAGACGGCGGCCATGGACGACGAGCTGCTGGGCTCCGAGATCGCCGCGCGGCTGCACCTGAGCGGCATGGAGGTGGCGGTGGACGACTTCGGCGTCGGCTTCTCGTCGCTCTCGCGGCTGCAGATGCTGCCCATCAGCGAACTCAAGATCGACCGCAGCTTCGTGCGCCACGTTCAGCAGGAGAGCCAGGACGCGGCGATCGTCGAGGCCGTCGCCCTGCTCGGTCGTCGCCTGGGCATCCGCGTGGTGGCCGAGGGCGTCGAGGAGCTCGACTGCCTGCCCACCCTGGCCCGCTTCGGCTGCACCCATGTGCAGGGCTTCGGCCTGTCGCGGCCGGTGCCGGCCGAGGACATTCCGGCGCTGGCCGGCGATCAGTCGCCGATACGCGCCAGGATCGCCGCCAGCGGCGCGTCGGCCGGCAGCACGCCGTAGGCGGGGCTCGCCTCCACGCCAAGCCTCGAACGGCAGAAGGTCTCGGCCACCGCGTTCGGCCCGTGGCGCAGCAGCAGTGCCGCCTGCAGGCTCTGGGCCAGGCGCTGGGCGAGCCAGCGGGCGCGCGGTTCGAGCGCCTCGGCGGGCAGCGCCAGGTCGTGCTCGAGACCGCCCAGGGCCAGGTCGAGGTCCTGCTGCAGGCCCTGGGCGGCGCCGAGTTCCTCGCGCAGGGCGGCGATCGACTCGGGGTGGCGTGCCAGCACCCGCAGCAGGTCGAGGCAGATGACATTGCCCGACCCCTCCCAGATCGAGTTCACCGGCGCCTCGCGGTAGAGCCGCGCCAGCGGCGTCTCCTCCACGTAGCCGATACCGCCCAGGCACTCCATGGCCTCGGCCATGAAGCCCGGCCCGCGCTTGTTGTGCCAGTACTTGGCCAGGGTGGGCAGTACCCGCGCCAGGGCCGTCTCGTGGGGCTCGCCGCGGGCGTCGCCGTCGAAGGCACGGGCGGTACGCATGACCAGCGCCAGGCCGGCCTCCACCTCCAGCGCCAGGTCGGCGATGACCGCCTGCATCAGCGGCTGTTCGGCGAGCCGGCGGCCGAAGGCGTGGCGCTGGCGCACGTGGCGCCACGCTTCGGCCAGCGCCTGGCGCATCATGCCCACCGGGGCGGTGGCGGCGTCCAGGCGGGTCTGCTGCACCATGTCGATGATGGTCGCCACGCCGCGGCCGGGCTCGCCGACCGCCGTTGCCCAGGCGCCGCGGTACTCGATCTCCGCCGAGGCGTTGGCGCGGTTGCCGCACTTCTCCTTGAGCCGCTGGATCTCGATGGGGTTGCGCTCGCCATCGGGCGTGAAGCGCGGCGCCAGGAAGCAGGTCAGCCCGGCCTCGGTCTGGGCCAGGGTGAGGAAGGCGTCCGACATCGGCGCGCTGCAGAACCACTTGTGCCCGGTCAGCCGCCAGCCCTCGCCGTCGCGCTCGGCGCGGGTGGCGTTGCGGCGCACGTCGCTGCCACCCTGCTTCTCGGTCATGGCCATGCCGAAGGTGAGGCCGCGCTTCTCGCCCGCGGGCAGCGCGCGCGGGTCGTAGGCGCTGGCCAGCAGGCCCGGGGCCCACTCGGCTTCGACCGTGCGGTTGCGGCGCAGCACCGGCATGGCGGCGTGGGTCATGGTGACCGGGCAGCAGAAGCCCGGCTCGGCCTGGGTCAGCAGGTAGAGCGCGGCGACATGCGCCTGGTGGCCGCCACGCCCCTCCTCGCGCCAGGCCACGGCGTGCCAGCCGCCCTCGAGTGCCAGGCGCATCAGCTCGTGGTAGGCGGGGTGATAGCGCACCTCGTCCAGCCGCCGGCCGTGGCGGTCGAACAGGCGCAGCTCCGGCGGGTGACGGTTGGCCGCCTCGCCCCACTCCTGCACGCGACGGCTACCCGCCTCGCGGCCCAGCGGCGCCAGGCGCTCGGCGACCCAGGCCGGGGCGTCGCGCTGCAGTGCTTCGCGCAGCGGCAGGTCGCCGCCCAGGAGGTCGCTGTCGCCGGGCGTATCGGGCTGGTTGACCACCTCATGGGTGGCCAGGCGGTGGCGGGGGGCATTGTCGCGCATGGCACGCTTCCTCTGGTCCGGCGTCCCGCGGGACGGGTTTTTCGAAGCATGGCCAGCCGCGGCGCAGGGGTCAACGCATGCCGAGCGTGACGATTCCGCATCTTCTCGGTAGGCTTGCAGAAAGCGGTGGGTCTGGCCGGGGCGGCTCGTGCGAGCCCATGGGCGGGATGGGCTGCGTGCGAGGCGCGGCGTGTGACGGACGACAGCGAGGCAGGCAAGCGATGGCCATCCACGAGCACGAATGCCGTACCTTTCGCGGCGAGCCCTTCAACCTGCGCGCCCTGCAGGGGCAGGTGCTGTTGATCGTGAACGTGGCCAGCCGCTGCGGCTTCACGCCCCAGCTCGGCGAGCTGGAGCGGCTCTATCGCCGCCACCGCGACCGCGGCTTCACCGTGCTCGCCTTCCCCTGCAACCAGTTCGCCCGCCAGTCGCCGGAGACGGCGCTCGATTTCTGCGCCTTCAGCACCAGCCAGTACGGCGTCACCTTCCCGGTCATGGAGAAGGTCAGGGTCAACGGTGCCGCGGCGCACCCGCTGTTCGTCGAGCTCAAGCGCCGGGCGCCGGGGGTGATGCGCACCCGGATGATCAAGTGGAACTTCACCAAGTTCCTGGTGGGGCGGGACGGTACGGTGATCCGGCGCTTCTCGCCGCGTGCCAGCGGCCTTGAACTCGAGCGCGCCCTGGAGCAGGCGCTGGACGAGGACTTCCAGCCCCAGCAGGAATAGCGAGCGCCAAGCCCGCTGAACGCTCAGGAGTGGGGCAGCTCGCCGCGCTCCATCATCACTCGCGCCATCAGCTCGTTCCAGCGGTGCCGGGTCATCATCGTGGTCAGCCCCGAGAACAGCGCCCAGCCCTTGCGCCGCCAGCCCGTGAGGCGCAGGTTGTGGGCCACCAGCTGCTGCATCAGCCGGTAGTCGTCGAAGCTGTGCCACCGGCCGGCGATCGAGACCTGATTGCGCGACAGTACCGGCGCCAGCTCCAGGCGAAAGATCCACTCCAGTTCGTTGAGCGTCAGGTCGTGGCGCTGGATCACCTCCACCATGTGCGCGAAATCGCGTTCGCCGGGTTCGCGATCCAGCCATAGCGGGGCCAGCGCCAGCCACAGCTCGCCGCGTTCGTCCACCAGCGCCTGTGCGTTCATACCTACCTCCTGCCATGGCATCGCCAGGGTTGCATCGTGCCCCAGGAGCCGACGTCGCTCAAGTGCGGACAGACGCCGGCCTGGCCGCTAGAATGTCGCCACTGCCCATGCGTATCGATCCGGCGTCCCGCGCGGCGCTGTACCACCAACAACGAGGTCTGTCGTGATCATCAAACCCAAGGTCCGCGGTTTCATCTGTACCACTGCCCACCCGGTCGGCTGCGAGAAGAACGTGCTCGAGCAGATCGAGGTCACCCGCACCCGCCAGTTCGACAAGGCCAACGGGCCGAAGAAGGTGCTGGTGGTCGGCGCTTCCAGCGGTTACGGCCTGGCGGCGCGCATCACCGCGGCGTTCGGCTACGGCGCCGACACCCTGGGGGTGTTCTTCGAGAAGCCCGGCAGCGAGAAGAAGCCCGGCACCGCGGGCTGGTACAACGCCGCCGCCTTCGACAAGTTCGCCAAGGCCGAGGGGCTCTACAGCAAGTCGATCAACGGCGACGCCTTCTCCCACGAGGCGCGCGAGAAGGCCATCGAGCTGATCCAGCGGGACATGGGCCAGGTCGACCTGGTCATCTACTCGCTGGCCTCGCCGGTGCGCAAGCTGCCCGACAGCGGCGAGCTCAAGCGCTCGAGCCTCAAGCCGATCGGCGAGACCTATCGCGCCACCGCCATCGACACCAACAAGGATGCCATCATCGAGGCCGAGGTCGAACCCGCCACCGAGCAGGAGATCGAGGATACCAAGGCGGTGATGGGCGGCGAGGACTGGGAGCTGTGGATCGACGCCCTGGACAAGGCCGGCGTGCTGGCCCCGGGCGCGCGCAGCGTGGCGTTCAGCTACATCGGCACCGAGATCACCTGGCCGATCTACTGGCACGGGGCGCTTGGGAAGGCCAAGGAGGATCTCGACCGCGCCGCCCACGAGATCGACGCCAGGCTCAAGGCCACCGGCGGCGGCGCCAACGTGGCGGTGCTCAAGTCGGTGGTGACCCAGGCCAGCGCCGCGATTCCGGTCATGCCGCTCTATATCGCCATGGTCTACCGGATCATGAAGGAGAAGGGGCTGCACGAGGGCACCATCGAGCAGCTCAACCGCCTGTTCGCCGAGCGCCTCTACGGCGGGCAGTTCGTCACCGACGAGGCCGGCCGCCTGCGCCTCGACGACTGGGAGCTGCGCGACGACGTGCAGCAGGCGTGCAAGGAGCTGTGGCCCCAGGTGACCACCGAGAACCTGTTCCAGATCACCGACTATGCTGGTTACAAGCACGAGTTCCTGAAGCTGTTCGGGTTCGAGCGCGATGACGTCGACTACGAGGCCGACGTGAACCCGGACATAGACTTCGATGTCGTGACGCTATAGGCCCGCCGCGCGTTGCCATGGCGGGCGAACCCAGCGGCAGAGGAGGTCCCGCCATGGATACCAGGGAGAGCAAGACGCCGGAGGAGAAGAAGCGGCACCTGATGGAGGAGCGGCTACCCGAGGACTTCGCCCACCCCGAGCCCGACGCCGATCAGCCGGAAGCCAAGCGGCCGGCCAGCGGCGAGCAATGGCTGGTACTGGGCGTCGCCCTCCTGGCAGGCATCATCGTGATCGCGCTGCTGCTGTCACGACTGGGAGGCTGAGCCGCGTCGTTGAGGGCCGGTACTGCCAACGCTGCCGATCGAGTACCATCTGAACTTCGTTCCGGCAATGGCGCAGTGGCATGCCCGATTCATCCTCGACCGCTTCTCGTGAGCCGCCGGCCCGCTGGGTCGGTGTGCTGACGCTGCCGGGCTTCTCGCTGCTGGCCCAGGCCTGCGCGCTGGAGCCGCTGGTGGTGGCCAACCAGCTGGCCGGCCGGCGGCTCTATCGCCTGCAGGCGTTCTCACCCGAGGGCGGCGAAGTGGCCAGCATGGCCGACATCAGCCAGGCGGGTTGCACCCCCTTCGAGCTGTCCTCGACCGAACTCGACCTGCTGATCGTGTGTGCGCCCAGCCCGCTGCCGGCCATGCACGAGAGTGCCCTGCCGGGCCGGCTGCGTCAGCTCGGCCGCAGCGGCGTGGTGCTGGTGGGGGTCGGCGGCGGCACCGAGCTGCTGGCCCGCGCCGGCGTGCTGGACGGCTACCGGGCCACGCTGCCGTGGCAGCGCTTCGCCGCCTTCACCCGCGACTTCCCCCGCGTGCGCCTCACCCAGCAGCTGTTCGAGATCGACCGCGACCGCCTCACCTGCGGCGGCGGCACGGCGGCGATGGACATGATGATGACCCTGATCGCCTCCCACCACGGCAGCGAGCTGGCCGAGCGGGTCTCCGAGCACTTCGTGCTTGAGCGCGTGCGCATGGCCGACGAGCCGCAGCAGGTGCCGCTGCGGGCGCGGCTGGGGCATGCCCCGGCGCCGCTGGTGGACGCGGTGATGCTGATGGAGGCCAACATCGAGGAACCGCTGACCACCCACGAGCTGGCCGAGCACCTGGGCATCTCGCGCCGTCAGCTCGAGCGGCTGTTCAAGAAGTACCTGCAGGCGGTGCCCGGCCGCTACTACCTCGACCTGCGCCTGAAGGAGGCGCGCCGCCTGCTGCGCGACTCCGACCTGCCGGCCGGCGAGATCGCCATGAAGACCGGCTTCTCGTCGCCCGCCCACTTCTCCACCGCCTATCGCAACCACTTCGGCGTGACGCCCCGCGAGGAGCGTCTCTAGCGCGCCCGGGCATCTCGCGCCTCCCGTTTTCCCCGCCGCGACAGCCCTTTTATACAAATCGGGGTCCCATTGCTGAAAGCCGTCGGCAGTGTGGCTCCTTATACTCGAATGACCTCGTTGCGTTGCCAACGCCCCCCCCCTTGCAGGAATGGAGACCGAGATGAGCCATACCCCGACCCGCGCCGACTTCGACCGGTACATGGTGCCGAACTACTCTCCCCAGAAGGTCATTCCGGTCCGCGGCGAAGGCAGCCGACTGTGGGACCAGGAGGGGCGCGAGTACATCGACTTCGCCGGCGGCATCGCCGTGAACTCGCTGGGTCACTGCCATCCGGTGCTGGTCGAGGCGCTCACCGAACAGGCGGGCAAGCTCTGGCACCTCTCCAACGTCTACACCAACGAGCCGGCGCTCAAGCTGGCGAAGTCGCTGGTGGAGCGCACCTTCGCCGACAAGGCCTATTTCTGCTCCTCGGGCGGCGAGGCCAACGAGGCGGCGCTCAAGCTGGCGCGGCGCTGGGCCCACGACAACTTCGGCGAGCACAAGCATCGCATCGTGTCGTTCTACCAGTCGTTCCACGGCCGCACCTTCTTCACCGTCAGCGTCGGCGGCCAGCCCAAGTACTCCCAGGGCTTCGGCCCGGTGCCCGGCGGCATCGTGCATGGCGAGTTCAACGACCTCGACAGCGTGCGTGAGCTGATCGACGACGACACCTGCGCGGTGGTGGTCGAGCCGATGCAGGGCGAGGGCGGCATCGTGCCGGCCACCCAGGCGTTCCTGCAGGGGCTGCGCGACCTGTGCGACGCCCACGATGCGCTGCTGATCTTCGACGAGGTGCAGACCGGCGTCGGCCGTACCGGCTCGCTGTTTGCCTACATGGACTACGCCATCCAGCCCGACATCCTCACCAGCGCCAAGGCGCTGGGCGGCGGCTTCCCGATCGGCGCCATGCTCACCACCGACCGCGTGGCACCGGCGCTGGCCATCGGCACCCACGGCTCCACCTACGGCGGCAACGCCCTGGCCTGCGCCGTGGCCCTGGCCGCGGTCGAGCACATCGATACTCCCGCGGTGCTGGGCGGCGTCAAGCAGCGCCACGACCTGTTCCGCGAGCACCTCGAGGCGATCAACCGCAAGCATGGCGTGTTCAAGGAGATCCGCGGCATGGGCCTGCTGGTCGGTGCCGAGATGGCCCCCGCCTACGAGGGCCGCGCCAAGGACATCCTGCCGCTGGCCATCGAGGAGGGCGTGATGGCGCTGATCGCCGGGCCCAACGTGCTGCGCATGGCACCGTCGCTGGTGATCCCCGAGGCCGACATCGCCGAGGGCATGGCGCGGCTGGAGCGTGCCATCGCCCGGCTGGTGACGGCCGGGTGAGGGCCAGTCGCGCCATGCACGACACCGCCCATCGACCAGGAGATCCCGCCATGATGGTCGTACGCCCCGTCCGGCCGGTCGACCTGCCGGCCCTGGAGCGGCTGGCGGGCTCGGCCACCCCGAGCCTGACCAACCTGCCGGCCCATCGCGACCGCCTCGAGGAGCGCATCGCCCGCTCGCGGCAGTCGTTCGGGCGCGAGGTCGATTTCCCCGGCGACGAGCAGTACACCTTCGTGCTCGAGGACCTCGAGCGCGACGAGGTGGTGGGCACCGCCACCCTGCGCGCCGAGGCCGGCGCGCGGGAGGCCTACTACACCTACCGCCAGGAAACGCTGATCCACGCCTCGCAGCAGCTCAACGTGCGTCGCGAGGTGCAGACCCTGTCGCTCTCCCACGAGGTCTCCGAGACCACCCAGCTGTGCGCCCTGTCGCTGGACCCGCGCTATCGCGGCACCAGCGCCGAGAGCCTGCTGCGCCGCGCGCGACTGATGTTCATCGCCCAGTACCCCGAGCGCTTCGCCGAGGTGCTGGCGATGGCCTTCCCCGGCTATCTCGACGAGCAGGGCGAGTCGCCGTTCTGGAACAGCGTGGGGCGTCACTTCTTCGTGCGCGACTACCACGACATCAACTACCTGGCGGGGGTGCGCTCGAAGAGCTTCATCGCCGAGGTGATGCCACAGTTCCCGCTCTACCTGGCGCTGCTCACGCCCCAGGCGCGGGCCGCCATCGGCCGCGAACACCCCGCCCACGAGGCGGCCATGGCCGAGATGCTGGCCGAGGGCTTCATGCGCTCGCGTCACGTCGACCTGTTCGACGCCGGGCCGGTGATCAAGGGCGAGCGCGACCGTCTGCACACCTTCCGGCGTGCCGCCTGGCATCCGGTGCGGGTGCGCCCGGCCCACGCCCTGCCCGACGCCGAACCGGCGATGATCGCCAACCAGCGCCTGGCCGACTTCCGCTGCGTGGTGGCGCGCTACGCGCTGTCGCCCACCGGGCAGCTGATGCTCTCGCCGGAGCACGCCGAGCTGCTCGGCGTGGAGGAGGGGCGGGCGGTGCTGGCCGCGCCGCTGGCGCTGCCCGCCGGCGGCGAGGACGAATCGGGTTTCGACGAGGGGGAGCTGTGATGCGTATTCGACCGATTGCCGAGGGCGACCTGGACGAACTGCAGAAGATCGCCCGCGAAACCGGGGTCGGCTTCACCTCGCTGCCCGACAACCGCGAGTTCCTCAGCGACAAGATCGCCGCCGCCGTCGCCGCCTTCGAGCAGCGCACGCCGCCCGACCGGCGCAACTACTTCTTCGTGCTCGAGGACGAGGCCAGCGGCGAGCTGGCCGGCTGCTGCGCCATCGAGGGCCAGGTGGGCCGCGAGGTGCCGTTCTACCACTACCGCCTCGGCACGCTGGCGCACTCGTCGGTGCAGCTCGACCTGCACCGCACCATCGACACCCTGTTCCTCAGCTCCGACCACACCGGCGATGCCGAGGTGGCCTCGCTGTTCCTGCGCCCCGGCTTTCGCGGCAGGGAGCGTCAGCACCAGCGCAACGGCGCGCTGCTGTCGCTGATGCGCTGGCTGTTCATGGCCGAGTTCCGCGACCAGTTTCCCGACAAGGTGCTGGCCGAGATGCGCGGGGTGTTCGACGAGAACGGCAAGAGCCCGTTCTGGGAGTGCCTGGGCAGCCACTTCTTCCCGCTGGACTTCGACGAGGCCGATCGCCTCACCGGGCTCGGCCAGAAGAGCTTCATCGGCGAGCTGATGCCGAAGTTCCCGATCTACACGCCGTTCCTCTCCGACGAGGCGCGGGCCTGCATCGGCCAGGTGCACCGCGATACGCGGCCGGCGCTGGCGATGCTCAAGCAGGAGGGGCTGCGCTGGGAGGGCTTCATCGACATCTTCGACGGCGGGCCGACGGTCGAAGCCTATATCGACGACGTGCGCGCGGTGCGCAAATCGCGTCGCTGCCGGGTCGAGATCCGCGGCGATGGCGAGACGCCCCGCGTCCGCCCGCGCTGGCTGGCGGCGACCACCGTGATGGCCGATTTTCGCGCCGCCTGGGTGGCCCAGGGCCCCGACGAGGAGGGCACCCTCACCCTGAGCGAGACCGAAGCACGGCGACTCGGCGTGGCGGCCGGCGACGCCCTGCGCGTACTGGATACCGAGGAGAGTTCATGAACGCGATGCAACAGCTGTTGCTCGGCGGCCGCTGGCTGCCGGGCGAGGCGACGACCTTCACCAAGCGCGACCCGGTCTCCGGCGAGACCCTGTGGCACGGCGCCGCCGCCAGCGACGCCCAGGTGGCGGCGGCGGTGGAGGCCGCCCGCGGCGCCTTCCCGGGCTGGGCCCGGCTCGCCTTCGCCGAGCGCCTGAGCGTGGTGGAGCGCTTCCGCGAGCGGCTGGAGAGCCACCGCGAGGTGCTGGCCCGTGCCATCGCCGCCGAGACCGGCAAGCCGCTGTGGGAGGCGCGCACCGAGGTCGGCGCCATGATCGGCAAGGTGGCGATCTCGGTGCGCGCCTACCAGGAGCGCACCGGCGAGCGTAGCCGCGACCTGGGCGACACCACCGCCGTGCTGCGCCATCGGCCGCACGGGGTGATGGCGGTGTTCGGCCCCTACAACTTCCCCGGCCACCTGCCCAACGGGCACATGGTGCCGGCGCTGCTGGCCGGCAACACCGTGGTGTTCAAGCCCAGCGAGCAGACCCCGCTGACCGCCGATCTCACCCTGCAGTGCTGGCACGAGGCGGGCCTGCCCGCCGGCGTGATCAACCTGGTGCAGGGCGCCGCCCCGGTGGGCCAGGCGCTCTCCTCGCACCCCGGCATCGACGGCCTGCTGTTCACCGGCAGCGCCCGGGTCGGCGGCCTGCTCAACCGGCAGTTCGCCGATCAGCTGGAGAAGATCCTGGCGCTGGAGCTGGGCGGCAACAACCCGCTGGTGGTCAAGGAGGTGCACGACCAGGACGCCGCGGTGCTCACCATCCTGCAGTCGGCATTCCTCTCCGGCGGCCAGCGCTGTACCTGCGCGCGCCGCCTGATCGTGCCCGAGGGCCAGGTCGGCGATCACCTGCTCGATGCGCTGGTCGACGCCATCTCGCGCCTGCGGGTGGCAGGGCAGTTCGAGGAGCCGGCGCCGTTCTATGGCGGCCTGGTCAGCCCGGAGGCGGCCCGCGGGCTGCTCGAGGCGCAGGACGCCCTGGAGGGGCTGGGCGGCGTGGTGCTGGCGCGCATGGAGTGTCTCGAGGAGGGCACCAGCCTGCTGTCGCCGGCGCTGATCGACGTCACCGGCCTGCCGGTGCCCGACGAGGAGCACTTCGGGCCGCTGCTCAAGGTCTATCGCTATCGCGACTGGGACCACGCCGTGGAACTGGCCAACGACACCCGCTACGGCCTCGCCGCGGGGCTGATCGGCGGTGAACGCAGCGACTGGGACGACTTCCTGCTGCGCATCCGGGCCGGCATCGTCAACTGGAACCGCCAGACCACCGGGGCCTCCGGCGACGCACCCTTCGGCGGCGTGGGCATCAGCGGCAACCATCGTCCCAGTGCCTATTACGCGGCGGACTACTGCGCCTACCCGGTGGCCTCGATGGAAGCCGAGACCCTGAGCCTGCCCGACAACCTGCCGCCCGGAGTGGTGCTATGAGCCAAACGACGAACGCCGACTGCCGGGAGGTCAACTTCGACGGCCTGGTGGGCCCGACCCACAACTACTCGGGCCTGGCTCTCGGCAACGTGGCCTCGATGCGCCACGGCGGGCTGGTCTCCAACCCCCGCGAGGCGGCACTGCAGGGGCTGGCCAAGATGAAGTCGCTGCTGGACGCCGGCTACGCCCAGGGCGTGCTGCCGCCCCAGCAGCGCCCCGACCTCGGCGCGCTGCGCTCGCTGGGCTTCACCGGCAGCAACCGCGAGGTGCTGGCGCGGGCGGCCGCCGAGGCGCCGCAGGTGCTGCGCGCGGTGTGCTCGGCCTCGAGCATGTGGACGGCCAACGCCGGCACGGTGACGCCGAGCCGCGATGCCCCGGACGGCCGGGTGCACTTCACCCCGGCCAACCTGCAGTCGAGCTTCCATCGCTTTCTCGAGCCCGAGACCACCGGCCGCGTGCTGGCGGCCATCTTCCGCGATGACGCCCATTTCGCCCACCACCCGGCGCTGCCGGCCACGCCGGCGTTCTCCGACGAGGGCGCGGCCAACCACACGCGGCTGTGTGGCGAACACGGCGAGGCCGGCGTGCACCTGTATGTCTACGGTCGGCAGGCCTTCGGCGGGGACCCGGCGCATGAGCCCAAGCGCTTCCCCGCCCGCCAGACCCTCGAGGCGAGCCAGGCGGTGGCGCGCCAGCATGGCCTTGCCGCGAGGCAGACGGTGTTCGCCCAGCAGCATCCCGCCGCCATCGACGCCGGGGTGTTCCACAACGACGTGATCGCGGTGGGCAACGGGCCGGTGCTGCTCTACCACGAGATGGCCTTCCTCGACGAACAGGCCACGCTCGACGAGCTGCGCAGCAAGATGTCGACACCGCTGATTCCGGTGCGCGTGCCCGGCGAGGCGGTGAGCCTGGAGGATGCCGTGGCCTCCTACCTGTTCAACTCGCAGCTGCTGAGCAACCCCGACGGCAGCATGACCCTGGTGGTGCCGGGCGAGTGCCAGGAGCGCGAGGCGGTGTGGCGCACCATTCAGGACCTGCTGCTGGCCGGGCACAATCCCATCGGCGAGGTGGTGGTCAAGGACGTCAAGCAGAGCATGCGCAACGGCGGCGGCCCCGCCTGCCTGCGCCTGCGGGTGGTGCTCTCCGCCGAGGAGCGCGCCGCGTTGACCGGCCGCGTGCTGCTCACCGGGGCCCTGCACGGCGAACTCGTCGACTGGGTCGAGCGCCACTACCGCGATCGCCTGGCGCCCGACGACCTGGCCGACCCGCAGCTGGCCGACGAGACCCTCACCGCGCTGGACGAGCTGACGCGGCTCCTCGAGATCGGCTCGGTCTACCCCTTCCAGCTGGGCTAGCCCCGGCGCGTCGGTTGCCGGCCGGCTCAGTGGCGCTTTCGCCGCGCCGTGCCGGTGAGAGCGGCGATGCCGAGCACGGCGCCGGCGATGGCCGAGGCCGTCAGCGCCGGATGCATGGCCGCCTGGGTGTAGCGGCTCCGGCGAGCGACCGGATGCTCGAACTCGGCCCGCTGCCAGACCCCCGGGGCGGGACGATGCAGCCCGCCGATCCCGTGGGGCGGCTGGTTCGATTGCTGCCGCGGGATCATGCTGCGGCGCATGATGCGGTCGGCGAGTCGCGGTGCCAGCTGGCCGAGCATGGCGATGCCCTTGCTCGCGCCACCGACGCGCATGTCGCGGCGCGGATGTTCGGCGCAGTGGAGGATGGCCTCGGCCACCACGCTCGGTTCGTAGAGCGGCGGCGGCAGGGTCGGCTCGACCGCCAGATGGTTGCCGGCGTGATGCGGGAAGGGCGTGGCGATGCTGCCCGGCTTGACCAGCGTGAGCGAAATCGGCGCGCCAAGCTCCTCGAGCTCCATGCGCAGCGCATCGGTGAAGCCCTTGACCGCGTGCTTCGCGGCCGAGTACATGCCCTGCAGCGGGATGGCGCGATCCGAGACCACCGAGCCGAGATTGATGATCGCGCCGCCATGCGGCTCGGCGCGCACCGCCAGGTGGCGGGCCGCCTCCAGCGAGCCATGGACGACGCCCCAGAAATCGGTGTCGAACAGGCGCCGCTGGTCCTCGAGCGGCTGATCGGTGAGGTAGCCGAACAGCGACACGCCGGCGTTGTTGATCCAGGTGTCGAAGCCGCCGAACTGATGAATGGCCGTCTGCGCGATGTCGCGGACCTGCTTGGGGTCGCCGACGTCGGCCGCCACGGCGACGGCCGCGGCACCGCGCTGGTCCAGTTCCTCCACCAGCGCTTCCAGCGCGCTCTCGTCGCGAGCGACGACCACCAGGCGCGCGCCGCGCTCGGCCGCCAGGCGCGTGGTTGCCAGGCCGATGCCGCTGGTGGCGCCGGTGATGACGAGGGTCTGCTCTTCGAGCCGCTTCAGCGGTAATGCCATACTGCCTCCTTGCCTGCGCACCCCGTGCGCCATGGCGTTCTTCGGTCGATGTTGTCTCAGCATAGAAAGTCTGCGAGAACAACCAAAGCGAGGCGGCAGCCGCCCGCGCGAAGCAAGAGGAGTGCGCATGAATTCGACGATCACCATCGTCCGCCTGACCCCCGACTCACCCCACGTGGCCAGCGTGGCGAGCTGGACCCATGCCGAATGGGGCCACCTCAACCCCGACTATACGGCCGACAGCTGGCGCGACGCCTTTCGCCGCGAATGCGGCGACGGCGGGGTTCCCTCCGTGTTCGTGGCGATGGACGGCGACCAGCCGGTGGGCACGGCGGCACTGATGGCCCGGGACATGGACGACCGACCCGACCTCACCCCCTGGCTGGCCTCGGTGTTCGTGCTGCCGGAGTGGCGCGGCCAGGGCATCGCCACCCGCCTGATCCGGCGGGTCGAGCAGGAAGCCGCTGCCTGCGGCACCCGCCGGTTCTACCTCTTCACCCCCGACCAGCAGGCGCTCTACCGGCGGCTCGGCTGGTGCGACCACGAGGAGCTCAGCTACCGCGGCGAGGAGGTCACCATCATGCTGCGCGAGCTCGGGGCGTGACGGCGGCCTCGCCGCTGAGGCTGTATCGCGAGGCGGTCGAGCATCACGGCTTCGCCCCCGACGAGGCCCAGCAGGCTGCCGCCGCGCGGCTCGACGCGTGCTTCCAGGCGCTGCAGGGCGCGGGCGCCACGACAGGGTGCGGGGCCGTTCCAGGCGTCTATCTGTGGGGGCCGGTGGGGCGCGGCAAGACCTGGCTGATGGACGGCTTTCAGCGCCACCTCCCGGTGCCCTCCCGGCGCCTGCACTTCCATCGCTTCATGCGCTGGGTCCACCAGCGCCAGTTCCAGCTCGGCGGCGTGTCCGATCCCCTCACGGCACTGGCCCGTGAGCTGGCGACCGAGGTTCGCGTGCTCTGCCTCGATGAGCTGTTCGTCAGCGACATCGCCGATGCCATGCTGCTCGGGCGCCTGCTGCAGGCGCTGTTCGACCACGGCGTGGTGCTGGTGTGTACCTCCAACCAGGCGCCGAGCCAGCTCTATGCCGACGGCTTCAACCGTGAACGATTCCTGCCCGCCATCGACGCCATCGAGCGCTGCATGGAAGTGGTGGAACTCGACGGTGGCTTCGATCACCGCCTGCACCCCGGCCGGGCGTGCCAGCGCTATTGGGTGGCCGAGCCCGGCCGGCCGAGTGCGCTGGACGACGTTTTCGCCCGGCTGAGCGAGGGTGAGTTGGCAAGCCATGCGCCCATCGAGCTGGGGCATCGCCGGATTGCGGTGGAACGGCGTAGCGAACGCGTGGTGTGGTGTCGCTATGCCGAGTTGTGCGAATCGCCCTTGGCCGCGCTCGACTTCATCGCCCTGGCCGACGCGTTCGAGCATGTCATGCTCAGCGAGGTACCGCGCCTGAGCGGTGCCGCTTCGGCGGGACGCATCGCCCGCGGCACCGAGGATGGCGCCGAGCGCATCGAGGCCGGGGAGCGCGAGCTGCCGCCGCTGTCGCGGCGCGACGATGGGGTACGGCGCTTCATTGCCCTGGTCGACGAGTGCTACGACCGCCGCGTGCCGCTCCACATCGAAGCCGAGGTCGCCATGGAGGAGCTCTATCCCCATGGCTACCTGTCGTTTGCCTTCCGGCGCACCCTCAGCCGGCTGCGCGAGATGCAGCTGGCGCGATTCTCGGTGAGCGCCTAGCTGCCGGCCGCTCCGCCGACGATGCCGCTGCGAAAGCCGCTCTGGCGGTCGTTGTCGCGCAGGTGCTGCGCCACGGTGTCCTCCGGCGAGCCGGCCATTTCGCGGAACATGCCCATGGAGCCGAGCAGGGCGGAGGACTCGTAGGGCACGAACACCCGTTCGCCCTCCTTGGCCATGTTCGGCAGGACCTTGATGTAGCTCTGGCCGAGCAGGTAGCCCACCACGGTGCGCTTGTGCTCGTCGCTGTCGCCGATGGCGTTGAGCACCAGCTTGATCGACTCCTGCTCGCCCTGGGCGCGCAGGATGGCCGACTCCTTGTCGCCCTGGGCGTTGAGGATCGCCGATTCGCGCTGGCCCTGGGCCTTGGCGATGGCGGCGGCCTTCTCGCCCTCGGCTTCCGTCACGGTGGCGCGACGCTTGCGCTCGGCGGCCATCTGCAGGCGCATGGCGGTTTCCACTTCCTCGGGCATGGCGATGTCCTGCACCTCCACCCGCGAGATCTTCACCCCCCATTTGGAGGCCGGCTCCTCCATCGCGGCCTGGATCTCGTTGTTGACCTCGGCGCGCGACTCGAACAGCTTGTCGAGTTCCATCTTGCCCACCACCGAACGCAGCGTGGTCTTGGCCAGCACTTCCACCGCCTGGCTCATGTTCTCTATCTCGTAGACGGCACGGCGCGGGTCGATGATCTGGTAATAGAGCGCCCCGTTGATGGTGACCGTGACGTTATCGGTCGTCACCACCGGCTGGCCGGGAAAGTCCATCACCGTCTCGCGGCGGTCGATACGTGCCTCGCTGCTCGTTATCGGAAAATACTCCTCGCCGCGCTTCTGGTAGCGGATCATGGTGATGGCGCGGGGCTGCTCGATGAAGGGGATGATGATGTTGATGCCGCTCTCCAGCAGGCGGTTGAACGAGCCCAGGCGCTCGATCACCATGACCTCCGACTGGCGCACGATGACCAGCCCCTTGGCGACGATCAGGATGCCGATCACGACGACGATGAGCGCCAGCAGCAGCCCCGGATTGATGGGTAGATCCATGTTCACGTTCCCTCTTTCGATGCGTAGGTAGGCGCCGTCCTTCGGCGCCGGGTGTCTTGCTCGTGTATCACTGAGGCTGGGTGTGGCTGACGATGGCGGTGGTGCCGTCGAACTGACGGAAGACCACGAGCGTTCCCTCGGCAAGCTCGGTCTCGCCGGTCTCGGCCACGCGCAGGCGGTAGAAGTCGCCGTTGATCTTGATCCCGCTGGCGCCATCGAAGTCACGCTTCAGCGTGGTGTAGGTGCGCCCCTGCTCGACGCCGGTACCGGTGGTGCCGTAGGCCACCCCGCTGGGCGAGAACCAGGGGCGGATCACCTTGATCGCCAGCGGGATCAGGAGGCCCGAGAACACGCCCATGGCCAGCAGCTGCCACGGCAGGGTGAGCCCGAATGCCGCCAGGGCCGAGGTCAGGGCGGCGGCGACCCCCAGCGACAGCAGCACCAGGCCGCCGGAGGAGAGTTCAGCCAGGCCCAGCAGCAGGGCGATGGCCAGCCAGATCAGGGCGGGGTTCCAGTCCATGGTAGTCTCGGTAATGAATGGTTTCCCTGGCGCCCAGGCGCGATGACCTGCGCGATCCCAGGTTCTATCGTAATCCTACGACCCCATGGTAAAGGAGAGCACCATGTCGCACACCCCGCATATACGCCCTCTTTCGGCGCTGGCCGTGATCCTGGCCGGCGGCGCCCTGCTGTCAGCGCCGATCTTGGTGGCGGAGGAGGAGGCTCAGGCGCAGGAGCGCGTCGAGCAGGCCGAGCCCGAGCAGGCCGAGGCGCAACAGGATGGCGCGGATGCCGAGGACGAGGCCAACGGGGACGAGGCCAACGGGGACGAGGCCCGGCAGGAGGAGGCGGGCAGCGAGGAGGCCCCCGACCCATCCCCCGAGGCACATGCCGAGCATGCCGACACGCCCGAGGAGGACGAGCACGCCGACAATCCGGCGGTTCAGGCCTACCGCGAGATCGCCGAGCGCATGCATGGTGACATGCAGACCGAGTTCAGCGGTGACGCCGACGCCGACTTCGCCCAGGGCATGATCGCCCATCATCAGGGCGCCATCGACATGGCCAACGTGGTACTCGCTCACGGCGAGGACGAGGCCATCCGCGACCTGGCGCGGGAGATCATCGAGACCCAGGAGGAGGAGATCGCCTTCCTCCAGGACTGGCTGGCCCAGCACGGCCACGAGGGCGACGCCGACTAGAGCGGTTCGCCACCCCCCCGGACGGCATCGCCGCATGCCGTCCGTCTCTCTGCGGCGCGTCTTGCGCTGCCTGCTTCGCTCCTACGCCCTGCGTTTACGCCACCCCTGCGTCCCTGGGGGAGGAGGACGCCTGCGCCGCGATTGGCGAGGCTAGGCGTGTTCGCTACCGCCGCGCTCAGACGGCACCGATAACAACAACCCGGAGGTTGCTACATGACTCGGACACGCCATGGCGTGCTGTTCCCGCTGTTGGCCGCGCTCGCCGGCGGCCTTCCCCTCTCCGCCCAGGCCTTCGAGGACGACCGGCTGACGATCTGGATGGGCGACAACAAGGGCCACGACGGCATTCGCGAGGTGGCCTCACGCTTCACCGAGGAGACCGGCATCGATGTCGAGGTGGTCAATCCCGACAACCTCACCGACCGCTTCCAGCAGGCCGCCGGCAGCGGCCAGGGGCCGGACATCGTGATCTGGGCCCACGACCGCATCGGCGAGTGGGCCCAGAGCGGCCTGCTGGCACCCATCGCCCCGGACGACGACTTTCGCCAGCGCTACTTCGACTTCACCTGGGACGCCACGCTGTGGAACGGCGAGCACTACGGCTACCCGATCTCGGTGGAGGCGCTGGGGCTGATCTACAACAAGGCGCTGGTGGAGACGCCTCCGGAGAGCTTCGACGAGCTGGCGGCACTCGACGCCGAGCTCGCCGAGCAGGGCAGGAAGGCGATCCTGTTCGACTACGGCGAGCCCTACTACGGCTGGACGCTGCTGGCGGCCAACGGCGGCTACCCGTTCCGCCAGACCGAGGCCGGCTTCGACGTCGACGACATCGGGGTCAACAACGCGGGTGCGATCCAGGGCGCCGAGCTGCTGGTCGAGCTGATCGAGAGCGACGTGCTGCCGCGCGGCACCGACTACAGCATCATGGACACGCGCTTCAACCGTGGCGAGGTGGCCGCCATGATCAGCGGCCCCTGGGCCTGGAGCAACCTGGAGCAGAGCGGCATCGACTACGGCGTGGCACTGCTGCCCCGGGTGGGGGAGGAGCGCGCCAAACCGATGTTCGGCGTGATGGCGGCGATGATCAACACCGCCTCGCCCAACGACTTCCTGGCCGTCGAGTTCCTCGAGAACTACCTGCTCGACGAGGCGGGCATGCGCACCTTCAACGATGACGGCAGCCTGGGCGCCGTGGCGCACATCGACTACCAGCAGGAGCTGGAGAGCGACCCCAATATCGCCGCCACGCTGGAGAACGCCGAGCTCGGCATGCCGATGCCCAACATTCCCGAGATGGGGGCCTTCTGGGCCGCCATGGAGCCGGCGCTGCAGAACATGGGCAGCGGCCGCCAGTCGCCCCGCGAAGCGCTGGACGCCGCGGCGCGGCGCATGCGCCAGTAACCGTCTCGCTCAATGCCCCGGCCGGCGGCAGGCGTCGCCGGCCATCAGCAGGACCTGCTCATGTATACCACCAATGCTTCCCGGGGGCTGCCGCGCCACCGCTCCCGCTACCCGGCCGAACGTTACACGCGCTGGGCGCTGCGCGGCCTGGTCGCCGCCCTGGTGCTGGCGCTGCTGTGGCTGGTGCTCGCCTTCCACCTCAACGGCCAGCCGATCTTCGCCATGCTGTTCCTGGTGCTCGGCGCGGCCCTGGGCGCGGTCTTCACCCGCCGCCGGCTGATGAGCCACCGCTACATCTTCCCCGCCGTGGCCAGCATGGCGCTGTTCGTCATCTTTCCGCTGCTCTATACCATCGGCATCAGCTTCAGCAACTACAGCTCCAGCAATCTGCTCAGCGAGGAGCGGGTGCGGGCCCAGCTGCTGTCGCGCACCTACCAGGAGGAGAGCGCCACCTTCGGCTTCCAGCTCTATGGCAATGACGAAGGCGTTCAGCTCTACCTGGCGCGCGAGGGCGAAGCCGACGAGCGGGAGGCCGAGCTCGAGGCGGCGCTCGAGGGCGTCTCGCGCTTCGTCACCGGGCCGATGCCACTGGCGCAGGGGGAGGGGCGGCACGTCGCCATCCAGCCGGCGCCAGGCGAACCGTCAGGCGAGGCGCTGCCCATGCGCGAGGTGATCGCCAATCGCGCCGCGCTGCAGGAGCTGGTCCTGGTGACGCCCGAGGGGCTCGAGCTGCGCATGGTCGGGTTGCGCCATTTCGCACCCATGCTCCAGCGCTACGCGGCGCGCGACGACGGCAGCCTGTACGACCGCCGTGACGATCGCCTGCTCACGCCCGATCACGAGACCGGCTTCTTCGTCGCCGACGACGGCGAGCGCATCACGCCGGGCTGGCCGGTGGCGGTGGGCCTCGACAACTACGCCAGGATCTTCCTCGACCCCGACATCCGCGGGCCCTTCCTGCAGATCTTCGTCTGGACCTTCGCCTTCGCCGGGCTCACGGTGGCGTTCACGCTGATGGCGGGCTTCGCGCTCGCCTCGCTGCTGCAGTGGGATCAGCTGCGAGGCAAGGCGCTCTACCGTACCCTGCTGATCCTGCCCTACGCGGTGCCGGCCTTCATCTCGATCCTCATCTTCAAGGGCATGTTCAACCAGCACTTCGGCGAGATAAACCTGATCCTCGACGCCCTGTTCGGCATCCGCCCCGGCTGGTTCACCGACCCCTGGCTCGCCCGTACCATGCTGCTGGTCGTCAACACCTGGCTCGGCTACCCCTACATGCTGCTGCTGTGCATGGGCCTGATCCAGTCGATTCCCCGGGACCTCTACGAAGCCTCGGCGGTGGATGGCGGCGGGCCGCTCACCAACCTCTTCCGCATCACCCTGCCGCTGATCCTCAAGCCGCTCACGCCGCTGCTGATCGCCTGCTTCGCCTTCAACTTCAACAATTTCGTGCTGATCGCCCTGCTCACCGGCGGCAACCCCGACATCCTCGGCGCCAGCACCCCGGCAGGCACCACCGACCTGCTGGTGAGCTACACCTACCGCATCGCCTTTCAGGACGCCGGGCAGAACTTCGGCCTGGCCGCCGCCATCGCCACGCTGATCTTCGTGCTGGTGGCGGGGCTGGCGCTGCTCAACCTGCGCCTGGCCAAGGTCAGGGTCTGATTCGCAAGCTCACAGGAGAATCGTCATGGCCATGGTTCAACCCCGCTCGATCCGCGCCCGCAAGCTGGCGGCGCATCTCGCCCTGATCGGCTTCCTGGTGCTGATCCTGTTCCCGCTGGTGCTGGTGATCTCGATCTCCTTTCGCGAGGGCAACTTCGCCAGCGGCAGCCTGATCCCGGAGAACTTCTCGCTGGAGCACTGGGCGCTGGCGCTGGGCATTCCCTGGGAGCGCGCCGACGGCAGCGTGGTTCAGCCGCCGTTCCCGGTGCTGCTGTGGCTGTGGAACTCGATCAAGGTGGCGCTGGTGTCGTCGCTTTTGATCGTGCTGCTCTCCACCACCAGCGCCTACGCCTTCGCCCGCATGCGCTTCGCCGGCAAGGCGCCGCTGCTCAAGGGCATGCTGATCTTCCAGATGTTCCCGGCGGTTCTGTCGCTGGTCGCGCTCTACGCCCTGTTCGACCGCCTCGGGCAGTTCGTCGGCTGGCTCGGCATCAATACCCACGGCGCCCTGATTGTCGCTTCGCTGGGCGCGGTGGCGCTGCACATCTGGACCATCAAGGGCTATTTCGAGTCGATCGACGGCTCGCTGGAGGAGGCCGCCATGGTCGACGGCGCCAGCACCTGGCAGGCGTTCCGCCATATCCTGCTGCCGCTGTCGCGGCCGATCCTGATGGTGGTGTTCATCCTCGCCTTCGTCATGAGCATCATGGAGTACCCCATGGCCTCGGTGCTGCTGGTCGACGAGCACAAGCTGACGCTGGCGGTGGGCGCCCAGCAGTACCTCGCCGACCACAACCAGCGCTGGGGCAACTTCGCCGCTGCCGCGGTGCTCTCCGGCCTGCCGATCACCGTGGCCTTCCTTGTCTGCCAGCGCTGGATCATCGGCGGGCTGACGGCGGGCGGGGTGAAGGGCTGACAACAGGCGCGAAGACTGGCTGCGGTCCTGGCAAGACGCCCCGATCTCGACGAGATCGGGGCGTCATTGGTAACCGCGGAAGCTAGAGGGTCACGCCGGGAATCCGCACCTGCCGCGGGCAGGCCGTGCCATCGGCTGCGAACAGGTGGCAGCGCTCGCCGGAGAGGCCCAGCTCGATGCGCTGGCCATCCTCCAGGTGGGTCAGGCCGTCGAGGCGCTGGGTCAGGGTCTCGCTCGCGCCTTCCACGCGCAGGTGGGCCAGCGTCTCGTAGCCGAGCTTCTCGGCCACCAGCAGCCGCGCGGCGAGACGCGCCTCGGCGCCGGCCGCGGCGACGAAGTCCTCGGCGCGCACCGCCAGGGTGGCACTGTCGCCGGCCTTCAGGCGGGCGCCGTCCACCGCCACGGCCAGCGTCTCGCCGCTGGGCAGGCGCACCGCGGTGCGCTGCCGGCCCGGATCGAGGACCGTCACCGGCAGGGTGTTGATGCGCGGCGAGCCGATGAAGCGCGCCACTTCCAGCGTGGCCGGGTAGTGGTAGAGCGCGAGCGGCGCGCCGACCTGGGCGATGCGCCCGCCGGCCAGCAGCACGATGCGGTCGGCCAGCGTCATCGCTTCGGTCTGGTCGTGGGTCACGTAGATCATGGTCGCACCCAGGCGCCGGTGCAGCTCGGCGATCTGGACGCGCATGTCGACCCGCAGGGCGGCGTCGAGGTTGGAGAGCGGTTCGTCGAACAGGAATACCGCCGGCTCCTTGACCAGGGTGCGGCCGATGGCCACCCGCTGGCGCTGGCCGCCGGAGAGCTCCTTGGGGCGCCGCTCGAGCAGCTCGCCGAGATGCAGCATCTCGGCGGCATGGGCCACCCGGCGCCGGATCTCGGCCTTGTCGGTACGCGCCAGCTTGAGGCCGAAGGCCATGTTCTCGGCCACCGTCATGTGCGGGTAGAGCGCGTAGGACTGGAACACCATGCCGATGTCGCGCTCCTGCGGCGGCACCTCGTTGATGCGCTCGCCGTCCAGGCGCATCTCGCCGCGGGTGATCTCCTCGAGCCCCGCGATCATGCGCAGCAGGGTCGACTTGCCGCAGCCGGAGGGGCCGACGAAGACGACGAACTCGCCGTCCTCGATGGTCAGGTCGATGTCGCGGGAGACCTCGACGCCCTCGTAGTCCTTGCCGATGCCGGTGAGCGTCAGATGTCCCATGTGATTTCCTCCCCGGTCGGGCAGCGGGCGATGGCGACACCATGGGGCGGCAGCTGCAGCCGGCCGTCCTGCCAGCGACCGTTGACCAGGGCCGGGGCGTCGTCGAGCGGGGCGGCCTCGCGCGGCGCCGCAAGGTCGCGGGGGGCATCGCCGAAGTTGAGCGCCACCAGCAGGCGCTCGCTGGGCTGCCGGGCCGGGTAGTGGCGCTCCAGGCACAGCACGCCGTCGCGGACCGGATGGTAGCGGACCTCGCCCTTGACCAGCGCCACGTGCTCGCGGCGGAAGGCGAGGAAGTCGCGGTAGGCGTTGAGCAGCGAGCCGGGGTCCTCGTCCTGGCGATCCATGGCCAGGGCCAGGTGCTCGTCGGGCACCGGCAGCCACGGGTCGGCCTGGGAGAATTCGCCATGCCGGATGTCGCCGCTCCAGGGGTGGGGCGTGCGGCAGCCGTCGCGCCCCTTGTAGGCCGGCCAGAAGGTGATGCCGGCCGGGTCGGCCAGCTGCTCCAGGGTCAGTTCGGCCTCGGTCAGTCCCAGCTCCTCGCCCTGGTAGAGGCACACGCTGCCGCGCTGGGTGAGCAGGAAGGCCAGGTAGAGCCGCAACTTGTCCCGATTGCCCTCGGCGCCCCAGCGAGTGGCAACGCGGGGCACGTCGTGGTTGCCCAGCGCCCAGCACGGCCAGCCGTCGCCGATGCGCTCCTCCATGGCGGTCATGGTCCGGTGCAGGAAGGCGGGATCGTGGCGCTCGCCGAGCAGGTCGAAGGAGTAGGCCATGTGCAGGCGGTTGCCGCCCTGGGTATAGGCCGCCATCACGTTGAGCGAATCGTCGTCGCCCACCTCGCCGACGCTGGTGGTGCCGGGGTACTCGTCGAGCAGGGCGCGCAGCCGCTCGAGGAAGGCGAGGTTCTCGGGCTGGGTCTTGTCGTGCAGGTGAAGCTGGTAGCCGTAGGGGTTGTCGTGGCGCACGCCGAGAAAGCCCTCGGCGAGTTCGCCACGGGGCGGGTTGTCCTTGAGCTCGCCGTGGGTGCAGAAGTTCACCGCGTCGAGGCGGAAGCCGTCGACGCCACGGTCGAGCCAGAAGCGCACCTCGTCGAGGATCGCCTCGACCACCGTCGGGTTGCGGAAGTTGAGGTCCGGCTGGCTGGCGAGGAAGTTGTGCAGGTAGTACTGGCAGCGGCGGGTGTCCCACTGCCAGGAGCTGCCGCCGAACACCGACTGCCAGTTGGTGGGCGGCGAGCCGTCGGCCTTGGGCTCTGCCCACACGTACCAGTCGGCCTTGGGGTTGTCGCGGCTGGCACGGCTCTCGGCGAACCAGGGGTGCTGGTCGGAGGTGTGCGAGAGCACCTGGTCGATGGTGACCTTGAGCCCACGGGCATGAGCGGCCTCCACCAGGCGGTCGAAGTCCGCCAGGGTGCCGAACATGGGATCGACGTCGCGGTAGTCGGCCACGTCGTAGCCGAAGTCCTTCATCGGCGAGGTGAAGAAGGGCGATAGCCAGATGGCATCGACGTTCAGCGAGGCGATGTAGTCGAGCTTGTCGATGATGCCCGGCAGGTCGCCGATGCCGTCGCCGTTGCTGTCCATGAAGCTGCGCGGGTAGATCTGGTAGATCACCGCGCCGCGCCACCACTCCTGCCCCTGCCTGCCGAAGATCTGCTGTGGGTTCATCTCTTGTCCTTGTCGCCGTGCGTGGGTGGGTACCTGGCGACGATGGTGACCTCGGGCACGGCGGGGGGAATCCTCTAGACCTCGCGGGGGGAGGGCGTAGGGAGGGGGAGGAGGCGTCCGCCTCACTCCCCCTGGATGCGCGAGAGCAGCTCGCCGGCCAGCGCGATGGCCTCCTCGCGGCGGCGGATGTGCTGCTTCTGGTAGAGGCTGCGGATATGCGTCTTGACCGTGGTCGGGGCCACCGCGAGCTGCTCGGCGATCTGCTCGTTGGAGAGCCCGGCGTGGATCAGGCCGAGGATCTGCCATTCGCGACGGGTCAGCGGCGAGGTGCGGATCAGCTCCGGCACGTCGGGGCGGGCGACGATGTCGTCGATCACCGAGTCGTCGAGCATCAGGCGCACGGCGCGGCCGAATTCGCGCTGGCGGCGGGCGAGCTCGAGCAGCCGCTCGGCGTGGCTCCTGGCCAGCGGGTCGAGGCCCTCGTCGCCCAGCAGTGGCTCGAGCATCTCCGGCAGTGCCCGGCCCAGGCGCAGGAAGCTGCCGGTGAGCGCCGTGCGGGTGGCCAGTTGCAGCGCTTCGCGCAGGTGCGCCACGGCCGCCGTCGGCTCCCCGCGCTGCCAGGCCAGCGCCGCCAGGCACAGGCGGTTGCGGTTGGCGTCGGTCATCAGCCCCAGCCGCTCGGTCTGGCGTTCCAGCGCCATGAGCAGCGCTTCGGCCTCGTCGAAGCGGCCGAGCAGGGTCAGCGCCCGGGCATGGTTGCGCAGGTTGCACTGGGCGAAGTGGTTGGTGGCGCGAGCGGGGTCGCCGGGCGGTGCCTCCTGCAGCCAGCGGGCCACGGCGTCCAGGTCGCCGTTGGCCTGCCACCAGGCCAGCAGGGTGGCGTGGGCATTGGCCTGCCAGTCGATGTGGTAGTCGCCCTGGACGAGGATCTTGCGCAGGCGACGAATGTAGTCGGCGCACTGGGTCTGGTCGCCGCGCGACAGCGCCACCTTGGCCAGGTTGATGTGGCACTGCAGGGTCCAGCGTTCGCCCTGGGTGTCGAGAACCTCGATGCCCTTGAGCGCCGCCTGCTCCGATTCGTCGAGGCGCTGCCACTCCCACAGCAGCTGGCCGCGGATGCGATAGATGAACTCCGCCACCGGCAGGCGCTCGAGGCCGGAGCGCTCGACCAGCGCCAAGGCGCGCTCCTGCACGTCATAGGCGGCCTGCAGCCGACCCTGTGCCACCAGCGTCTCGGACTGGTGACACAGCGCCCACAGCCGGCGCTGCGCATCGCCCAGGCGGGCCGCTTCGCGCTCCACCTGCTGGGTACGCTGCAACGATTCGGCCAGCTCCCCCTGGACGAAGCGCGCCTCGGCGAGAATCGCCGCGGCGGTGAGGGGCGTGGCGGCCAAGTAGCGGGGCGGCAGGGTCAGGGCCCGCTCGGCGAGAGGGGCGGCGCGCTCGGCATCGCCCTCGTTGATCGCCAGCTGGGCGCGCAGGGTGGCGAACTCGGCGGCCAGCTCGGCCCACTCGGGGGCGTCGAGCTGCGCCTCGATCCAGTCGATGGCCTGGCGGGTGCGGTCGAAGTGGTACTGGGCATGGGAGGCCCAGCCGTGCAGCAGGGTCAGCCGGGGGGATTCGACCAGGCGCGTGTCGCCCAGCGCGGCGAGCCCCCGAGCCAGCAGCGCGAAGTGGCCGTTGCCAAGCAGGGTGGGCCCCTCCTGCTCGAGCAGCTCGGCCAGCGCCCCGGGGGCGTCGGCCTCGATGGCCTGGGCCAGCGCCAGGGCGGGGTTGCCCAGCCGCAGCCAGGCCGTGCTGGCGCGCTGATGCAGCTCGCGCTGGGTGGTCAGGCTCAGCTCATGGCGGCGATGGCGCAGGTAGCCGGCGAACAGCGGATGGAAGCGAAACCACTGGGCATGGGGCTCGACCCGCTCGAGGAACAGCCCGGCGCGGTCGAGCGCTTCCAGGCGCTGGGAGAGCCGCTCCCCCTCCAGCAGCCGCGCCACCAGCGTGGGCGAGAAGCGCTCCAGCACGCCGAGCTGCAGCAGCAGGTGGCGGTCGGGCTCCTCGACGCTGTGCTCCAGTAGCTCGTCGAACCAGGCCACGAAGTCGGGATGGGCGCCGTCGAGGCGCTCGAGCAGGTTGTCGAAGGCCGCGCGCGTGGTGGTGCGTTCGATCAGCCAGGCCAGCGCCAGCGGCCACCCCCCGGTACGGCGCAGGGCGCGCTCGAGGCTGACCCGGGTGGGCGGGAAGCTGAGCTGCTCGGCACACAGCGTCTGCGCCTCCTCCAGGTCGAAGGCGAGTTCGGCCAGGCCGATCTCCTCCAGCTCGCCGCGCAGCCGAAGCCCCGGCAGGCCCAGGGCGGGGCGAGTCCGCGAGGCCACCGTGAGGGTCAGCCAGGGCGGCTGGTGGTCGAGCCAGTGGCGCAGGCTCTCGAGAATCTGGGGGTGGCGCAGGTGGTGGAAGTCGTCGAGCACCAGCCGCCCGGGTTCGGCCTCGCCCGGCAGCGCCGCCAGCCACGCCTCCACGGCGTCGGCCAGCGGGGCAGGCCGAGGCAGCTCGACGGCGAGGCCGAGCGTGCCGCACAGGGTGGCCAGCGCCTCGCGGAAATAGCTGCCGAAGCGTTCGGGCTCGTCGTCGCGCGCATCCAGGCGCAGCCAGGCCGAGGGTTGTTCCAGCGGTGGCAGCCGCTCGGCCAGCAGGGTGCTCTTGCCATAGCCGGGCGGCGCCTGGATCACCATCAGCCGGACCCGCTCGGTCAGCGCGAAGCGGTCGTTGAGCTTGTCCCGGGCCACGACGGTGGCGGGCCGCGCGGGGGGGCAGAGCTTTTCCTGGAGCAGGGGCATGGCAACCGGCACCGTACTGTAACGATTCAGCCAGTATGCCTGCGGCTTCGCCCCCTGTGCGCTGCCTACGACCAAGGGCGTAGGCAGCGCCCGTCACAGCCCCAGGCGCGCCTTGACCCGGCCGAAGGCGGCCAGGGCGAATTCCAGGTCGTCGCGGCTCAGCGCGGCCGACATCTGGGTACGGATGCGCGCCTTGCCCTGGGGCACCACCGGGTAGGAGAAGGCGATCACGTAGACGCCCTCCTTGAGCATCTCCTCGGCGAAGCGGGCGGCCAGGGCGGCGTCGTGCAGCATCACCGGCACGATGGGGTGCTCGCCCGGCAGCAGCTCGAAGCCGAGCCGCTCGAGCCCCTCGCGGAAGAAGGCGGTGTTCTCGGTAAGGCGGTCGCGCAGCTCGCGGGACCCAGCGGCCAGCTCGATCGCCTTCAGCGCGCCGGCCACCACCGGCGGCGCCACGGTGTTGGAGAACAGGTACGGGCGCGAGCGCTGGCGCAGCAGCTCGACGATCTCGCGCCTGCCGCTGGTGTAGCCGCCGCTGGCGCCGCCCAGCGCCTTGCCCAGGGTGCCGGTGGTGATGTCGATGCGGTCCATGCAGCCGCGGTACTCGTGGGTGCCGCGGCCGCCCTCGCCGAGAAAGCCGGTGGCGTGGCAGTCGTCGAAGTGCACGAGTGCCCCGTAGCGCTCGGCCAGGTCGCAGATCTCGTCGAGCCGGGCGATGTAGCCGTCCATCGAGAACACGCCGTCGCTGGTGATCAGCTTGAAGCGCGCGCCGTCGCGGTCGGCCGCCTGGAGCTGCGCCTCGAGGTCGGCCATGTCGTTGTTGCGATAGCGGTAGCGCCGCGCCTTGCTCAGCCGCACGCCGTCGATGATGCTGGCGTGGTTGAGTTCGTCGGAGATCACCGCATCCTCGGCGCCGAGCAGGGTCTCGAACAGCCCGCCGTTGGCGTCGAAGCAGGAGGGGTAGAGGATGGTGTCCTCGGTGCCGAGGAAGTCGCTGAGGCGCTGCTCGAGCTGCTTGTGCAGGCTCTGGGTGCCGCAGATGAAGCGTACCGAGGCCAGCCCGTAGCCCCATGCCTCGAGTCCGGCCGCTGCCGCGGCCTTGACCTCGGGGTGCTGGGCCAGGCCCAGGTAATTGTTGGCACAGAGATTGAGCACCTCGCTGCCGGCATTGATGCCGACATGGGCCCCCTGGGGCGTGGTCAGCTGACGCTCGTGCTTGTACAGGCCGGCCCGGCGAATGGCGTCGAGCTCGCCCTGCAGGTGCTGCTTGAAGGCTCCGTACATGTCATGACTCCCAGTTGAGCACCACCTTGCTCGCTTCGCCGCTCAGCATGGCATCGAAGCCGCGCTGGAACTCGGCGTAGGGCAGGCGGTGGGTGATCACCGGCGAGACGTCGAGGCCGGACTCCACCATCACCGACATCTTGTACCAGGTCTCGTACATCTCGCGGCCGTAGATGCCCTTCAGCGTCAGCATGTTGAAGATCACCGTGTTCCAGTCGATGGCGATCTCCTCGGTGGGAATGCCGAGCATCGCCACCTTGCCGCCGTGGCACATGTTGGCCAGCATGTCGCGGAAGGCGGCGGGGCTGCCGGACATCTCCAGGCCGACGTCGAAGCCCTCGGTGAGGCCCAGCTCGCGCTGGATGTCGGGCAGCGTCTCATGGCGCACGTCCACGCTGCGGGTGGCGCCCAGCCGCCTGGCCAGCTCCAGGCGCTCCGGGTTGAGATCGGTGACCACCACGTGGCGCGCCCCGGCGTGGCGGCACACCGCGGCGGCCATGGCGCCGATCGGCCCGGCGCCGGTGATCAGCACGTCCTCGCCGAGCAGGTCGTACTGCAGTGCGGTGTGCACGGCGTTGCCCAGCGGATCGAAGATGGCGGCCACGTCGAGGTCGATGCCGGGCTTGTGCTCCCACACGTTGGACATGGGCAGGGCGACGTATTCGGCGAAGGCCCCGGGCCGGTTGACCCCCACCCCGCTGGTGTGGGCGCACAGGTGGCGGCGCCCGGCCAGGCAGTTGCGACAGCGCCCGCACACCACGTGGCCCTCGCCGGAGACGAGCTGCCCGGGGTGGAAGTCGTTGACGTTGGAGCCGACCTCGACGATTTCGCCGACGAACTCGTGGCCCACCACCATGGGCACCGGGATGGTCTTCTGTGCCCAGCTGTCCCAGTTGTAGATATGCACGTCGGTGCCACAGATGGCGGTGCGCTTCACCCTGATCAGCACATCGTTGATGCCGACCCGCGGGTCGGGCACCTCGTCCAGCCAGAGGCCGGGTGCCGCCTCCTTCTTGATCAGTGCCTGCATGTCCTTCCCCTTCCGCTTGGAGTAGAGGGCCGATCCGGTCGGCGATGCCGGGAGTGGCAAATCGCCACGAGAGGTTTAATATAAGAGAACGATTTCCAGTATTGCAGAACATTTCCGGTTTTCAAGAAAAAATTCTTTCATGCTGGATTCTTGCCCGGCGCGTCGGGCATATCTTGGGTATAGATGAGAAGTCGAGGTGAAGGACACGGCAATGTCAGACGAAGCGCAAACGGAGGCCGGCAGCCTCTCCCATCGGGTGATCGAGCTGCGCAAGGGTCGCGGGCTGACCCTGGAACAGCTGGCGGCGGCCTCCGGCGTCAGCCGCTCGATGCTCAGCCAGATCGAACGCGGCAAGGCCAACCCGACCCTGGCGGTCACGCTGCGCATCGCCCAGGCTTTCGGCATGAACATCGGCGACCTGGTGGATCAACCGTGGACGGCCTCGCGCATCGAGGTGGTGCGCGGCGACGACGCCAGCCAGCTGTTCCGCGACGACCGCGACTGTCGCATCCGCACGCTGTCGCCGCTGCACATGGAGAAGAACGTCGAGTTCTACGAGATCCGGCTGGCGCCGGGGGCGCGCCTGCAGAGCGCCGCCCACTTCGAGGGTACTCGCGAACTGCTGACCGTGACCCGGGGCCAGGCGCGGGTCATCGCCGGAGACAATCGCTGCGAGCTGCAGCCGGGCGACTCGGCCCACTACCACGTCGACCTCGAGCACATCATCGAGAATGACGGTGATGAGGAGCTGGTGAGCTTCCTCGTCGTGACCTATCAGTAGCGCAAGGGAGAACGATCTTGACGGGGCTGGTGTACTGGCTGGACATGGCGGGGGTGATCGTCTTCGCCCTCTCGGGGGTGATACTCGCCTGCCGCTCACGCATGGATCCGTTCGGCATGCTGGTGCTGGCCGCGGTGACCGGTATCGGTGGCGGCACCCTGCGCGACCTGGTGCTCGGCGTGCGCCCGGTGTTCTGGATCGCCGACCCCACCTACCTGTGGGTGATTCTCACCACCGTGGGGCTGTCGATCGTCGGCTTCCATTACATCCATCGCCTGTCGCGGGTGTTCCTGCCGGTGGCCGACGCCTTCGGCCTGGCGCTGTTCACGGTGATCGGCGCCCACAAGGCGCTGCAGCTGGAGGCGCCCGGCGTGGTGGCGGTGCTGATGGGCCTGCTGACCGGGGTCGCCGGGGGCATGCTGCGTGACGTGCTGGCGCGCCGCGTGCCGATGGTACTGCGCCAGGAAGTCTATGCCACGGCCTCCATCGCCGGCGGTATCGTCTACGTCGGCCTCGGGGCGCTGGGGGTGCCGGCCGGTGTCGCCATCGGCCTGGCACTGGCGGTGACGCTGAGCCTGCGCCTGGCGGCCATTCACTGGGGGCTGGCGCTGCCGGTGTTCGCCTGGATCGTCATCCCCCCGCCGCTCGACCCGCCATCGGCCGATGGCGGCTCCACGACGGGAACGGCAGGGGGCGAGCCGCCGCCGGCGAAGGCCCGCCCCAAGGCGAGGGTGCGCATGATCTCGCCCCGCCGGCAGCGTACCCAGCGGGGCAAGGGCGATGGCTGAGGCGCCGGCGGCGGGCGTAGGGCTGCGGCGCTGGACGTGCTGGCGCTGCAGCATCCTCCTGCTGCTGGCTTGGCTGGCGGGCTGCGCCCTCGAGGCGCCGTCGCCGCATGAGGAGTTCCGGACGACCGGGCAGGCGATCCAGGCCGCCTATGAGGCGGCCTTGCCCGAGTTGCCGAGTGACAAGCAGCGCCACTATGCCCAGCGGCTCTATCGCATCAGCGGCGACCCGCATTACCTGCCCCCCATCGAGGCCCACGGGCGGCGCCTGCTGGCGCAGCTCGAGCGTGACATCGCCGGCCTCGATGAGCCGGGCTATGCCTCGGCCCGCGCCCGGCAGATCGTCGCCGACTATCCGCGTCGCACGGCCAAGCAGCGGGCCAGGCAGCGGATGCTGGCGGGGTGGGGCGAGATCGCGTTCGGTCGCCAGCTGCTCTTTCGCCTGGTCCAGGCGGACTATTACGGCCTGCTGGCAGCGATACCCGGGAAGGAGCGGGCGCTCGACTACCTCGGGAGCCTGGCCTGGCAGCGGTTCCTCACCGACCCCGAGGTGGTGCGCCTGTATGCCGCCCAGGTGGCGAACCAGGCCTGGTTCCTGCACCAGTTGGAGATCGTCGACCTGCGCCAGGCGATGCGCGAGGCGTTTCTCTCGGCCTTTCCCCCGGCTGCGGTGCCGGCCCTTGACGAAGCCGACTACCGCAACCGGCTCTACGGCATGACGCACATGGTGATCGCCGACAGCCGCTACTATCAGCGCTGGGTGAATCCCCAGCGGCATGCCTGGATCCTCGATGCCCTGGCCGGCGAGGCCGAGCGCATTCTGGACCAGGCCACCGAGGACATCCAGGCCGAGGTGGCGCTCGTCTTCCTGCTCACGGGCCACGCGGAACATCCGCTGGTGGACCGGATTCGCCGCCGGCTGGCGGCATCGGTCGATCCCGCAGCGGGCATCATCCCCTCCCGGAGCGGCGAGATCGACCTGGCCCGAGGCGAGCACCGCAATGTACTGGCGATTATGGTGCTGACCTGGCCGGGGCGGCTCCATCCCGGCCCGGACCTCGCCTCGCGGCTGGGCGCGCGACGCGCCCAGCCGCGCCACGACGCACCGCTGGTCGGCGTGAGTCAGGAGGCGGCGCCCACCATCTGCGGGGCCAGCGATGCCCTGATGTGGCGGTACAGCGGCCTCAGCGTTGGCTGGAGGCCGAGTTCGGCCTGGTGCTGGTCGATGTAGTAGGCGGCCCTGGGGCCGCAGTAGTCGATGATGTCACCCACCTGGCGAAAGCGCAGCCCCGAGATCTTCAGCAGGCGCGCAAAGCGCGGTTCCATCATGGCGAAGACGTGGCGCCGTCCGGCGAGGCCGACGATGGCGGTGGCGGCCAGGAAGAGGCTCAAGGTGACCAGCGGCGACGGGGGAGGCAGGCGATCGGCGGCCAGCGGTTGCAGATCCTGTTCGTGCAGCCCCAGGGCGCACTCGCGGGTGCGGCGAAAGCCGGGGTGGACGGCCAGCCGCGAGACCTCGCACAGTGAGCGGCGCTCGAAGCGGTCGGGGTGCAGCTGGGGATCGGTCAGGCCATGGGCGCAGTGCTCTTCCAGCGGCAGGCGCTGTTGCCGCCCGGCACCGTCGATGGGCAGGACCACCCGCAGACAGCCCGCATCGCTGTTGCTTTCGCGATGGTTGAGCAGACACAGGATGGAGTGCTGGTCGTGGGCGTCTTTCTCGAACGGAATGTCGGCGTCTTCGCCGAGGCGATAGTTGAGTTCCTCGCGGAACACCTGGTGGCGCAGGGCATAGGCTCGGTAGCGGCTCTGCCGGCTGCGAGCGATGATGAAGCGGTACTGTTCGACGAACTCGCGGACCCGCTCATCCTGGGGCACGTCGTGTGCGTCGCGATTCGTACTACGGGGCGAAGTCTCCATGCGATGCTCCCGGAATGGCGTCTGCCAGAGGGGTGGGTCGACCAAGGTGATAGCCCTGACCATAGGCGATACCGTAGGAGGTCAGGATCGGTATCAGCGCTTCCTGGTCCACGAATTCGGCGATGGCCAGCTTGCCGAAGCCTGCCGCGATGTCGGCAATGGCCTTGACGATGACCTGGCTGTCCGCGTTGGTGTCCAGGGTGCGTATGAACGCCCCGTCGATCTTGATGAAATCGACGGGCAGCTCGCCCAGGTAGTGGAAGCTGCTGAAACCCACGCCGAAGTCATCGAGAGCGGTGCGGCAGCCCAGGTCGCGCAGGGCCTGGAGTACCCCGCGTGCACTGGAAAAATCGGTGACCGCCGCCGTCTCGGTGATCTCGAGGATCAGCTGGTGTGGGTCGGCCCCGGTGGTCGACAGCTCCTGCATCAGGTATTTCTTGAGCCCCTCGTCATGCAGGGTCTGGCCCGAGAGGTTGACGGCGAGGCTGATGCCCTGGCCCTGAACCCGGCTCAGGGCGCGCAGGCTCTGGCGCAGCACCCAACGGTCGATCTGCACGATCTGGCCGCTGCGTTCCGCCACGGGTATGAAGTGGGCCGGGGAAATCAGTGCCCCCTTGGGACCGCGCATGCGCAGCAGCACTTCGTAGTGGCGCACGTCGCCATCGCTCAGGCGCACGATCGGCTGCACCATCAGCTCGAAGCCCTCCTCGTCGATGGCCTGGCGGATCCGTTCCACCCAGTAGACCCGCTCCTGCAGCTCGTCCTTGGCACGCTCGAGCGTCGAGAGCAGGTGCCAGCGCTGGGAGCCGCTCTCCTTGGCCTTGTACATGGCCAGGTCGGCATTGGCCATCAGGTCGGCGGGATTGTCGCCGTGCACCGGGAACAGGGCGATGCCGAGGCTCGCGGTTGCCCGGTGGCGCTGCCCACCGGCGTCCAGGCCGGTGCTGTCGAGCAGCGGGGTGATCTGCTTGGCGATGCCGATCGCGCGCCGGGTGTCGGCCCCCTCCAGCAGCATCGCGAACTCGTCGCCGCCCAGACGTGCGATGACGCCGTAATGGCCGAACTCCTGGAACAGCGTATCGGCCACCATGCGCAGGAGTCGGTCGCCGGTATGGTGGCCACTGAGTTCGTTGACGTCCTTGAAGTGGTCGAGGTCCAGCAGCAGCACGGCGCCGCAGCGGCCCCGTCGCATGACCTGCCCCAGCGCCTCCTGGAAGTAGCGCCGGTTGTAGAGTTCCGTCAGCGGGTCGCGCTCGGCCAGCCAGGTAAGGCGCGCTTCGGCCAGCTTGCGCTCGGTGATGTCGAGCCCCACCGAGATACGTGACGCCCGGGAGTCGTTGCGCGATGCCAGCGGTGCGTGGTACCAGGCGATGGTCCGCTGCCTGCCGTCGGCCGTCACCAGGCTGCGCTCCTCCTGGGGGATGGCGGCGTTGGGGTCGTCGTCGCTGCGCGGGGTAAAGACGTCATCGAACGGCCGGCCCAGCAGGCGCTCTTCCTGCATGGCCAGGGTCGTCAGGGCATAGTCGTTGACCAGCGTGATACGCCCCTCGTCGTCCTGGGTAACGATGAAGACACGTGCGGTATCCAGCAGGCTGCCGACGAAATCGCGCTCGCGGGCCAGCTCGTCAACTCGCTCGGCAAGCTGCTGGCCCCGGGCGGTGACCTCGCCCTCCAGCGCTTCCAACTGGTCGGAGAGGGCCAGGGTCGTGCCTTCGAGCACGTCGATCTCGTCCTCGAAGCGGCTGCGGGGCACGGGGATCACGCGGCGGGCCTTGGCGAAGCCGCCCTGGGCCAGGGCGGGGAGGACACCGGCCAGCCGACGCAGCCTCGCCATCGGGCGCAGCAGGATGGCCAGCAGCAGTAGCTCCGCGGCAAGCCAGCCGCCGATGCCGACCAGCAGCAGGTTGCGGGTGTTGTGCTGGATGGCCTGGATCTGGGTGGTGATGTCCGCCGCCAGCAGAAAGAAGCCGGTGCTGCGTCGGCTGTCGTCGGCCTCCATGCGCACGGCGGACAGCTCGTAATCGCGGCCGTCGTGGTGCAGGCGCAGCGGGGTCTCGAGCACGTCGCTGAGCATGGCCAGCTGTGCCGCCCGCTGCAATATCGGCAGGTAGTGGCCCGTGTTGGTCAGCGCGGCCAGGTGACCGTTCCAGTTCTCGAGGTGCCGCTCCGACGCCACCTCCATTTCCTGCGCCCCGGTGATCAACAGCGCGACGTCGCTGTCGGAGACCTGCTGGGCCTGGCGGGTCACGTCGGCCAGCGAGCGCGACAGGATCACCATGCCGACGCTGTCGCCTTCGACCAGGATGGGCGCGGCGGCATATTGCCGGCAGTCGTTGGCGCAGCGCAGGGCCGAGAGCGGGTATTCGGTCTCCATCACCTGGCTCACCCAGTCCTGCATGGGGCGCTCCCTGTCGACCTGGGCCTCGCCCCATTCGGCGAGCTGGCGGCCCTGGGCGTCGAACACCAGGATCTCGTCGATGCCGGCTTCGAGCTGGAGCGTGGGCCACTGGGACGAGAGCGAGTCGATCAGCTCCGCCCGGTCGGCATTCGCCAACGCCGGCCCCAGGTCGGGGGAGGCGGCGGCCAGCGCCGCGATCTGCTGCAGGCTCGCCTCGGAGCGCTGCAGGGCCAGGTGGATTTCGCGGGTCTCCCGGCGGTTGCTCTCCCTGCGGCTTTCCTCGAACTGGCGGGTCAGGTTGGCGTGGCCGAGCCAGGTGAACAGACCCACCAGCACCAGCAGCAACAGGCTGCTCAGGGCGAGCACCCGCCAGGTCAGGCTGAGGCGGGAGCGGGCTGTGTGGGAGGCGAAGGCGCTCATGCTGGCATTCCCTGGCCGGTTCATGGAGAGTAACCGTGGCTGCTGATCAGAAGCGCAGCGAGAGCTGGAACAGCAGCATGTTCCACCGCCGATGGGTGTCGGCAGGATCAGGCTCGTCGCTCAGCGGCAGCCATCCCGTGCCGTCGATATGATGATACTCGGCGGCGAGCAGCACTCGTGGGTTGACGCGCCACTGCAGCCCCAGGGTGATGTCGTCGGCGTAGCGTGAATGGGCCGGGCCGCGGCCCTGGGCCTCGTAGGCGCGACCCGAACGGTCGTCGCGGTCGCTGACCAGGCTGTCGTAACGTACCAGCCACTGCCAGTCGTCGAAAAAGCGCCGGGTGTACTGCACGTACCAGCTCTCCCCGGTGACATCGGAGCCCGGCACCGGGCCGGTATCGGTCGTCTCCACCTGGCGCAGGGCAAATTCCCCGGTCACCGCCCAGTTCTCCTTGTCGTACTGGAGAGAGAGAATCCAGGGCCGGAAGTTCAGTTCGCCCTCGTCGGCACCCAGCCCCAGGTCCAGGTTGACGTCCGCCGCGCTGAGCGCGGCGGTAAAGTGGCCGCCGGAGTGCTCGTAGCGCACTTGGGCGATCGACGAGGTGCTGCCGTCGACCTCCATGCCCAGCTGGGGGGGATAGAGCTGGCTGTCGAGGTCGCGCGTGGTGGGGGTGCCGACGCCGCCGGTGAAGCGCAAGGTGCCATGCTCGAGGCGTTCCTCGGCGTAGACGCTGGCGCCGTCGGCCGACAGCCCGAGCGAGCGGGTGCGATCGAAATAGATCGACTGGGGCAGCAGTATGCTGGGGCGGGTGAAAGCCACGTCCCGGGTCTGGTTGTAGAAGCCGAAGGGGTTCTTGAAGCGCCCCAGCTGGATGCCCAGGGTGCGCCGCTGGTCGGAGAGCGGCTGGTAGTCGATCACGCCGTAGTCGAGGGCCGGGCGGGCATCGCTGCCGTCGCCGCCGGCACGGCGGCTGAGTACCTGCGCCGCCACCAGCACGTCATGGCGCGGCCGGATCGAGGCATTGGCGCCGATCTCGGTATACTTGAGGCTGCCGTCGCCGCCGCTGCTGGGGCCGAAGAAGTCGTTGTCGTCGGTGATGATGAGCGCCTGGCTGAGAAAGCCGTGTACCTGAAGGGTGTCCATGACGCCTTCCGCCGCGGCCACGGGGGCCCAGCCGAGAGCCAGCGCCAGCAACGCCGGGCGCGAGCGACGGCGATCACTCCATGGAAATGACTTGGACTCTCTCATCCAGATACTCCCTTTCCAGATACCCAAGGGCGCCAGGCGTGGTGGCGACGCGTTCCAGCATCTCAGCCTGGCTGCCGACCTGGCTTGGCGCCTGACCCGTTCCCGAGAACACCATGCGATCCCAGGCCAACTGCAGTTGATGGGGGTAAACGGTTAGACGCTCCTTGGCGAAGCGTGCGTGGACGGGGTGGGTGCTGGGCAGCACGAAGACCCGCACGGCCTGGCCATTGGGCCAGCTGCGCTGGCGCATCGCGAAAATGGCCCGGGTGGTATCGCGGGTAAGAGCGGCATCGGCCACGTTGGGGTGAGCGATCAGCACGATCTGACGCTCATCGGCCTGCACGGGCAGGGACAGCAGTGCCAGCACCAGCGGCAGCAGCCAACGTGTCAATCCAGCCACGCGCCCGCTTCCCGAAGGTGCCGCACCGAACCCGCTCGGCCCGAAAAAAAGGCTCCCGTGCCTGGCTCAACGGTGACGTAGGCTGGCCAGGACTTGCTGAGCGTATCGATAATGTAACCCCCCGATCCCTGACTAAGCTGGAGCGGCCCGTATCCACAGGCTCATGCTACCTGGTGTTATGTATCGTACTTTAGTCCCTTAGCGTTGTTGTACGATATACGTATATCACAAGAATGACGATTAAGGGCAAGAGCGCTGCCCGGCCCGAAGTGGCCGCGGCATTGGAAAAAATGGCATCATCGCCCCTTTGAAACTCGAGCTATCCCAACCAAGGACAGGCCTGAACACGCATGTTTCTCGACCCTTACCATACGCAAGCGGGCGCGGCTGTCCGCATCTCCGCGCAGCAGGCCAGCGACTTCGCCAAGCGTGTCGCCGGAGACTTCAACCCCATCCATGATGCGGGAGCCCGCCGGTTCTGCGTTCCCGGTGACCTGCTGTTCGCCCTGGTGCTGAGTCGCTTCGGCCTCTCCCGGCACATGGACTTTCGCTTTCGCAGCATGGTGGGCGACGGGATCCTGTTGCGCCTGGAGGAGAACGCAGCGGGGCAGCTCGTGGTCAGGGACGACGAGGGCAAGCAGTACCTCGAAGTGGGCCGGGAGGGCGAGACCAACCACGACGAGAGCGCCATCGAGGCCTTCACACGCTGCTACGTGGCCTTCTCGGGAAGGAACTTTCCCCATGTGCTAAAGCCGCTGCTCGAGGCGCGTGGCGTGATGTTCAACCCCAAGCGTCCGCTGGTGATCTACGACAGCATGGGTTTCTCGCTCGACCGCCTCGACCTGGTCGAGCCCTCCCTGGAGCTGGTCGAGTCGAGCCTCGAGGTGGTCGGCAAGCGCGGTGACGTCAGGCTGGAGTTTCGCATCAACGATCGTGGGCGGCCGGTCGGCCAGGGCTCGAAGAAGCTGGTGGTCAGCGGCCTGAGTGACTACGACCCCGCCGCCATGGACGACATCGTCGCCGAATTCTATCGTCTGAAGGCGGCCTACGAGAGCGCCGGCTGAGCCCGCCCCCGGCGCTCAGCCTCTACCCCCTCCATCTTCGCGTTACCCCTTTCTGGCGGGCACGGGCCATGTTTCCCCCATCCGGCGCGCCAGGCGCCTAGTGCGCCTGCGTGGCGGTCCTGTGCCGATCTTTCGGCACGTACAAGGTCTTGCCGAACAGCACGGCGCCACCGGGAATGCGGTTGGCGGCCCAGTTGAAGGCGATGGAGCCGGCCATCCCCACCACGATCAGCAGCAGCGAATAGACCGGCAGCGAGAAGGGAACGAACTCGTGGGCGAAATCCACCATGGCGAAGAACATGGGGTGAGCCAGGTAGATGCCGAACGAGTAGCGGTTGACGAACTTGACCAGCGGCGTGGCGCGCACGCTGCGCAGCCGCGTGACCGTGAACAGCGTGAACAGGACGAAGAGTGGCACGACCCAGGTCTCCTTGGAGGAGTGCTCCAGCCAGCCGAACCAGGTGAGCAGGGCGATCCAGGCGACATAGGCCAGCAGCAGCTGCGGCCGCGCCAGCCGCTCGAGCCAGGGAAACTCATGCAGCCGCTGAGGTACGAGCTGGGGATAGTAGCGCACCACCAGCATGGCCAGGAAGAACAGGTAGATCCAGCCGAGCGGGGCGATCCAGTGCAGGTAGCCCGGCGGTTCGAAGTCGAACAGGCGGGCCAGGCCCCAGTAGGCCATGCTGATGACACTGCCAAGCATCAGCCAGGGGCCGGGGGGGAGCCAGCGTTCCAGGTCATAGCGTGAGTAGAGCCAGTAGAAGGCATAGAACTGCATGGCGATGATCAGGAAATAGCCATGCCAGCCGGCGTAGATGAGGTATTCCACCAGGGTGTCGACGAGGTCGACCGGCACCCCCTCCCGGCGCAGGTTGACGTACTTCGTCAGCGAGTAGATCAGGCCATAGACGACGTACGGCACCATCACGTAGCGCAGGCGCTTGACCAGGAAACCGGAAGGCGGGTGATTGCCGTAGCGGGCCGAGAACAGGAAGATCGAGATGAAGATGAAGATGGGCGTGCCCAGCACGGTTGGGATGCGCGCCAGGTCGACATAGACGTTGTCAACGTACTGGTTCAGGCGGTCGAGGAAGTGAAAGCCGAACACGGCGAGGCAGCCGTAGAAGCGCAGCCAGTAGATTTCTTCGATCCGCTTCATGAACGCCTTGCCTTCCCTGGGAACGAGGAACATCGATCGTCGGTACGCTGTCGGACCATGACGGGACGGAAAGATTCCCTTGATACGCGAGTGTTTATCGGCACAGGGAGCCATGTGCTATGACGTTCAGACGCACCCTTGTCGCCCTGCTGGCGGCGCTGTGGTACGCGCCGGCGGCACAGGCCGGGGAGGTCACCTACCACCGTTTCGCTTCGGAGATCCTGGGGCGGGATTACCCCTATGCCCTCTACTTGCCGGATGGCTACCACGACACCAACCAGGCCTACCCCATCCTCTACCTGCTGCACGGCTCGTTCGGCAGCGAGCGGGACTGGGTCGAGAACGGCCGCCTCGAGCGGGCGGCCGATCGCTTGATTCGGGAAGGCAGCCTGCCGCCGACGGTCATCGTCATGCCCGGCAGCGAGAGCTGGTGGATCGACGGTCACAACGAGGCGGCACGGTCAGCCTTTCTCGGCGAGCTCATCCCCTATCTCGAGGAGACCTGGCGGGTCGTGCCCCAGCGCGAATGGCGCGCCATCGCCGGCCTTTCCGCCGGGGGCTACGGCACCCTCAACTTCGTGCTCGAGCGTCCCGACCTGTTCGCCGCTGCGGCTGCCCTGAGCCCCGCCAGCTACCATCCGCTGCCGCCCCGTAGCTCCTCGGCCTGGCGTCACCCTGCCTTCCTCGACGAATCGGGCAACTTCGACGAGGCGCTGTGGCGGCGCCGCAACTACACCGCCCACCTGGACGCCTACCTGGAGCGCGAAGAGGTGGTGCCGCTCTACCTCAGCGCCGGCAACCGCGACGTCTACCACGCCGAGCACCACGCGCGCCTCGTGCATCAGGCGCTGGCGCCTCATCAGCCCGAGCTGGTGACGATGGAGGTGCTGCGCGGCGGGCATACCTGGCGTGTGTGGCGGGCCAGCCTGCCCAATGCCCTGGCCTGGATCGGACGTTTCCTGCAGGGGCCGGTGCCGCTCGAGACCCTGGCCGAGGAGGCCGCCGTCGAGGAGCTCGAGGTCGGCGCCGGCCCCGGCTAGTACCGAAGCGTGTGTCGGGGCAACCGAAAGCGGGGTTGGCGTCGCGCTCGCTAGACCTTAGTCTCAAGGCTCGACCCCCTTCCAGGCCCCTTGAATGCACCCACAACGCGAACGCCTGCACAACGAACTGCACGCCCGTCCGTCGATCTACTTCACCGAGCCGGCGCACCTCTATCATTACGCCTTACTGGGCGAAGCCCAGCAGCACGCCGACCTGCTGGCGCGCCTGGGCGAGGCGACCGGCCTCGACTTCGATAGCGAGGCGGTGCAGCAGATCCTCACGCTCGACGACCAGGTACTGAAGTGGGAGCGGCATACCGAGTTCTCGACGCTGACCGTGATGGTGCCGAAAGGCGCCGGCGTCGAGCCCTGGGCGGCGCCGCCGGCGTGGCTGGCGCAGGTCGTCGACTGCCACAGCGACGCCCTGATCAATGCCACCCTGGTGCTGGTGGAAGGCGACGATACCTGGCGAGGCAGCACCGAGGCCTACGGCTTCCGCGATCCGGCCGGCTCCCAGGTCGGCGGAGGCGACGCCACGACCTGGGGCGACTTCCGTCTCGATGGGCGAGGGTACACCCGCCTGCTGCTGCTCAACCACGGCCTCAACGCCTTCCGCCTGGGGCGGATGGTGCGCCGCCTGCTGGAGATCGAGACCTACCGCATGATGGCCTCGCTGTCGCTGCCCCTGGCCAAGGAGCTGGCGCTCGAACTGCAGGAGTACGAGCTCGAGCTGGGGCAGCTGTCCGATCGCAACGCCGAGCAGGAGGATGCCAACCCGCGGCCGCTGCTGACGGCGCTGTCGCAGCTCTCGGCCCGCCTGGAGCGCAGCGGCACCCGCTCACGCCAGCGCTTCAGCGCCACGGAAGCCTACGCCCGCATCGTCTTCTCGCGCATCGAGGAGCTCCGCGAGGGGCGGGTCGATCACTGCCCGCGCCTCGGCACCTTCCTGCTGCGCCGCTTCCGGCCCACGGTGCACTACTGCGCCGCCATTCATCAGCGCCAGGAGAGCCTGGCCGAGAGCGCCGCCCGCCTGAACGACCTGCTGCGCACCCGGGCCCAGGTGGAGATCGAGGAGCAGAACTCGAGCATCCTGGGCAGCCTCAACGAGCGGGCCAGCAGCCAGCTCAAGATCCAGAAGGCGGTGGAGGGGCTCTCGATCATCGTCATCAGCTACTACATCTTCAGCCTGTTCAAGCTCGGGATGGAGAGCCTGGAGGCGCTGGGGATCGCCATCCCGCCCCACACCGCGGCGGCCGTGCTGGGGCCGCTGGGCGTGCTGATCGTCGGCCTGCTGGCGTGGCGAATCTGGCGGGTGAAGCGGCATTGAGCGCCGGCCTCAACGGCCCGCCAGCCGCACCCGGGCGCGCAGCAGGACGAGGCCCAGGAACAGGGCCGCGACCAGGGCGGCAAGCAGCAGCGGAAAGGCCGACGTGCCGGCGTGCTCCAGCAGCGGGCCGGTCAGCGAGGGCAGCGCCATGCCGCCTAGCCCGCTGGCCAGGAAGATCCAGCCGGTGGTGCGTCCGCTGACGGGCATCAGCTGGTTGCTCAGGCCGAACAGGGTGGGAAAGATGGCCGAGGCCGCGAGCCCGAAGAGCAGGGCGACGAGCGACAACGGCAGCCACTGGCCGTGCAGCGCCAGCGCGCTGGCCAGGCCCAGGGCGAGGCAGCCGCGCAGCACCTTCCAGGGCGACAGCAGGCGCACCAGCGGAATGGCCAGCAGGCGCCCGGCCGACAGCGTCAGCCAGAACAGCGTGACCAGCAGGGCGGCCTCCGCCGGCGCCAGGCCGCTGAGCACGCCATAGGCGGTGATCCAGCCGGCGAAGGTGACCTCCATGCCCACGTAGAGGCCGAACATCAGCAGGAAGATCGCCAGCCGCCAGCCGTCCCGGGGCGGCGGCGCGGCGCGGTTGCCGACCCTGATGTCGGGCGGGCGCGGGCTCGCCTGGCGCAGCAGCGGCAACAGCAGGGCCGCGACGCACAGGGCGACGAGCCAGAACGCCCAGGCGAACGAGAGCTCCAGGCGCAGCACCGCCACCAGCACCAGCGGCACCAGCATGTTGCCGAGACCGAAGCAGAAGTGCAGCGCGCTGATCCATGGGGGCGAGGCCGGGCCGTGGGTCCACAGCAGCAGGGTGTTGGCACCGGCATTGACCGAGACCTCGGCCAGGCCGAGCAGGAACATCAGCGCGGTCAGCAGGGCCAGGGCCTGGCTGAACGGTACCGTGGCGAGACCGGCCGCGAGCAGCAGCAGCATCGCCGCCAGCACCCGGTGCCCGTCGAAGCGATCGATCAGCACCCCGCTGAGCACCGAGCCCAGCATGGTGCCCAGGGCGCGGGCGGTGAACAGGATGGCGATCTGGCCCATGCCCGATCCCGTCATGTCGGCGAGGTAGGGCAGCGTCGGCCCGAGCAGGCCGACGCACATGCCGATGGCGATGAAGGCGACGAAATAGGTCAGGGTGACTCGTCTTCCATGATCGAGCGTCAGCGTCGGCATGCCGTCTCCCGCAGGCGGTGGAAAGAAGCGTGCGGCAGGCACGCGCGCCTATACTCTCCGAGAATGGCGCCTGGGGAAATACCCGCTGCGAGGCGGCGTCGCCAGGCCCCCGTGAACGCAAACCCGTGAGGCCCTATGTCCCGCATCGCGAATACTCCCGAGCCCCCCTATTACGCCGTCATCTTCACCTCGCTGCGCACCGCGGGCGACAACGGCTACGGCCTGATGGCCGAGCGCATGGCCGAGCTGGCGGCCCAGCAGCCGGGCTTTCTCGGCCTGGAGTCGGCGCGCGAGGAGCTGGGCGTGACGGTCTCCTACTGGGAGAGCCTGGAGGCGATCCGGCAGTGGAAGCAGCACGTGGAGCACCGCGAAGCGCAGCGCCTCGGTCGCAACGACTGGTATGCCGCCTTCCAGGTACGCATCGCCAGGGTCGAGCGCGACTACGGGCTCGGCGATCGCCGCGAGGTCGACGACTGAGCCGCCCCGGCGGCCCAGACGCCGGGGTGGGCCTCACTCCTCACCGTCGATGCGGTCGAGCAGGTCGGTCACCGCTCGCTCGAGCTGAGGATCGCGGCCCTCCACCTCGTCCTGGGGGGTCTGTTCGACCGGCAGGTCCGGCATGGCGCCGTTGTGCTCCATGTCGGTGCCATCGGGCAGGTACCAGCCGCGGAAGGGGCGGCGAACGGTGGCGCCGTCGATCAAGCTATGGCTGAAGGTGGAGATCACCCCGCCGTAGGTCTGCTGGCCGACGAGATTGCCGCGTCCCAGGGTGCGGAAGGCGTGAGCCAGGATCTCGGCATTGGAGTAGCTCTTCTCGTTGGCCAGCATGTTGATCGGCAGCGTGTAGCGCGGCGCGTCCAGGCGGTCCTGGGGGTAGTGGCCGGTGGCGTCGCGGTCGGCGCCCGCGGGAATCGTGTAGGCATGCTCGCCGGCCATGATCGAGGTCAGGATGCGATCCGTGGTGTTGCCGCCACCGTTGTTGCGCACGTCGATGATCAGGCCGTCCTTGCCTTCCGCCGCGGCGTAGAGGTCGCCCTGGAAGCCCTCCAGCGAGGTCTGGTTCATGGCCTGGATATGCAGGTAGCCGAGCCGTCCGTCGGAGAGCTCGTCGACCCGGCGCCGGCTCTCCTCGCGGAAGGCGTCGTACTTCAGCCGCGCCAGCTCCGATAGCCCTACCGTGCGCAGCATGGTGCGGTATTCGGTATAGCCGTCGTCGCTCGGTCGGTCGAAGGTGACGATCACCTCCTGGTCCACCTGGCCGCGCAGCCGCTGCAGCAGGGTCTCGTGCTCGTCGAAGGGGCGCAGGCCGATCTCGGTGATGATGTCGCCCGGGGCCAGGGGCATGGGGCCGCGGCTCGCCGGGCCCTCGGCGAGCACCTCGGTGACGCGGTAGCCGAGGCGGCCGTCCTGCCGCGAGACGATCCCCTCGTATTCGATGCCCAGCCGGCCCGAGGGCTCGCGCAGCGCCGACACCGGCCCGGGGTTGGACACCCCCATGTGCGAGGCCGCCAGCTCGCCCATCAGGCGGTTGGCGATGTCGCTGAATTCGCTGGAGGTGCGCGCGCGGCGGATCAGCGAGGCGTACTCCGCCACCACGGCGGGCCAGTCGAGCCCCTTGAGGTCGGTGCGGTAGAAATTCTCGCCGATGACCCGGGCCGCCTCGTGGAACTTCTGCAGCGCCTGCTGGCGCAGGTCGATGCGCAGCCGGTCGGAGATGTCGAGATAGCGCGGGGAGCCGTTGCCGGAGAGGCTGGCCACGCCGACGCGGCCGTTGGCGATGAAGACCACCTGCTCGCCGGTGATGTTGAGCTGCTGCACGTTGGCGCGGGGACCGATGCGGGTGCGGTTGCCGCCGTCCCAGTCCATGGCCACGAGACCGTCGTTGCCGTCGTTGAAGACGTAGCGGTCGCCGCCCGGGGTCATCTCGTTGGCGGTCTGGTGGGCCGGGGTCGCGGTGATGCGTTCGATGCGTCGCCAGGCGCCCTCCAGGTCCAGCTCCGCATCGTCCTGTGCCGCCGGCTCGTCATCGCGGCGCTCGTCCACCGCCAGCGGCGAGTGGCCCCGCGCCTCCTCGCGGGCGTTGCGGTAGTAGGTGCTCAGCTCGCGCGGGGTGTAGGACTCGAGCTCACGGTCCAGGTAGACCCGGTAGAGATCGTAGTTCTCGCCGGAGCGGTTGGAGATGAAGGTCAGCTTGCGGCCGTCCGTCGACCAGCGCGGATTGAGGTCGTTGCGTGGGTGACGGGTGATATTGACCGCCTCCTCCGAGCCGTCCGCCGGCACCACGAAGATGTTGGCGCTGAAGTTGAGGTCGTTGCGCGAGAAGGCGATGTAGCGGCTGTCGGGAGACCAGCGCCAGTGCATGAAGCTGTCCCAGCCCTCGACCAGGGTACGCTCCTCGCCGCTCTCGAGGTCGAGGATCACCAGGTCGCCGCGTCCGCGGCGGAAGGCCAGCGAGCGACCGTCGGGGGAGGGCGAGACGTCGCGATCGTTGGCGTCCTCGGCGACCACGGCAGTGATGTCGAACTGAATGGCATCGTGCCAGCGCGCCGGGTCGCGGCCGGGGGGCAGGTCGTCGGGTTCTTCCTCGTCCAGCTCCTCCTCGGGGATACTCTCGACCTCCGCCTGTGGCTCCTGGGTGTCCGGCGGCACGTCGTCGGGGTCGCCGGGCTGAGGTATGAACACCGGATCGAGGATGAAGCCGGGATCCTGCGGTGCGAAGGGGTCTTCGGGCTCCTCGCCGCGCACCTCCAGGTCGGGATCGTACTCCGCCTCGGGATCCTCGGGGATATCGGGGTCGGCGTCGGGGCTCGCCGCCGCCAGCGAGACGTTGGGGTCGCCATCCCACTGGTGGGCGGAGACACGATTGCGCTTACGCTGCCGCTCATGGCTGCGACGCACCTCGTCCCGTGTCAGCGTCACCTCCGCCTGGTAGATCGACTCGCTGCCGTCGGCGTCGTTGACGAAGTAGAGGTGCAGCCCGTCCGGCGACCAGGCCAGGCTGTGGTGCCGGGCGTGGGTGCCCGGCGTGACCAGCCGTGTGGGGCTCTGCTCGTCGACGTGACGCACGTAGACGCGGCCATAGGCGATGTAGGCCATGGTCTGACCGTCGGGGCTCAGGGCCGCCTCGCTGACGTCGCGGTCGATGCGCCGCAGCGAATGGGTGTCGCGGCCATCGTCGGGGGCGCGCAGGGCGATGGGCTCGGGCTCGGCGTCCGGCGCCTCCAGGTCGAGGGTCATCAGGGTGTCCCAGATCTGCAGCACGGCGGTGCTGCCATCCCGGGAGACGTCGAAATGCTGCAGGTCATGTCGCTCGAACCGGGTCAGCCGCTCGATGGTGCGCTCGGCGTCGAGCTCCATGCGGTAGAGGTTGACCGTGTGGTCCTCGCGGTCGGACATGAACAGCAGGGTGTCCTCGTCGACCCAGCGGGCCATGCCGTCGTCGCCGTCGCGCTCGGTCAGCGGTTCGAAGCGGTCGCTGCCGAGCTCGTGCAGCCACACGTTCATCGCGTCCGGCCCGCGGTAGTGGCGCCGGTTCCAGTCGTGATAGGCGCCGCCGCGGGTGAACACGACGCGCTCGCCGTCGGGCGAGAGCTGCGGCTCGGAGCCGAAGGCATCGTGCAGCCGCGTGTACTCGCCGCCCTGCGGCGAGAGCAGGTAGGGGCGCTGGTCGCGATAGACGTCGGCCTCGAGCATGCCCGAGAAGGTGATCATCGGCTCGCCGTCCGCGTCGCGGCCGAAGGCGGGGTTGCGCAGGTGCTGGTCGCCGTGGGTGAGCTGCGTCAGCTGGCTGCCGTCGCGGTGCATGCGCCACAGGTTGAGGTAGCCGTCGCGCATCGAGGCGAACACGATCCACTCGCCGTCGGGGCTCCAGCTGGAGTGCAGGTCGTCGAGATCGTGGCGCGTCAGGCGCACCGCCTCACCGCCGTCGCTCGAGGCCCGCCACAGGTCGCCGCGCCAGCTGAAGATGAGCTCCGAGCCATCGGGGCTGATCGAGGGGAAACGGGGCAAGCCGACCTGGCCGGACTGAGCCAGCACGAGGCCCGGGGCGCCGGATGCCAGGCCGGCGACGAGTGCCAGAAGCGCAAACCTGCGGGCGTGGGGCGTGGCGAGAGTGAGGGCGCGACGGGTGAGAACCTTCCTCATGCTTTTCCTTTAGTGTTGCCATGACCTCCCAACGTAGCAATAAACCCGACGCGCATCGACCGGACCGTGTGCGTCTGGCCGCTCGAGACGGCCTCGTCTAGGCTGCTGGCGGAGGCCGGGCGTTTCGCCCTGCAGCCCAGGGCAAGGAGGGAAGATGGCCAGCGCGCGCGATCCCTATCCCGATGCGCTGCGAGCCGTCGCCTTGGTCGTCGTGGTACTGGGGCACTGGGTGGCCACGCTGCCCCGGTTCGAGGCAGGGCGGCTGGTAGCGACCGGCCATCTCCTCGACGCCTGGACGCCGGCGGGCTACTTCACCTGGATCGTCCAGGTCGTGCCGCTGTTCGTCTTCGTCTCCGCGGCAGTCAGTGCGGCGGGGGGGCGTGAACGCGACCGGGCCGGAGAATCCCATGCTCACTGGTGGGCGGGGCGCGGCCTGGGGCTGGCCCGACCGACCGTGACCTATCTCGCCGTGCTGGTGGCGGTGGCGGGGCTCTCCTTCGTCACCCGGGAAGGCATCCTCGACCAGCTCAATGCCTCCCTGACCGTCCATCTCTGGTTTCTGGCGGTGCTGCTGGGCGTGCAGCTGCTGCTACCTGCCTGCCTCTGGGCCGAGCGACGCTGGGGCATGAAGAGTGTCGTCGCCCTGGTCATGCTCGCCGCCACGGTCGACCTGATGCGGGCCAGCCCCGGTTCGGCGAACGAGTTCGCCCGCTTCGGCGCGCGGGTGATCGACCGCCACGATGTCTTCGCCTGGGTCAATGCCCTGGTGTTCTGGATCGTGCCCCAGCTGCTCGGAATCGCCTGGTGGGAGAAGCGCTTTAGCGGACGTGCCAAAGGCGCCGGCATGGTGCTGCTCGGCGCGGCCTGGCTCGGGCTGGCCATCGTCGTGGGTTACCCGCCTTCGATGGTCAATGGCAACCTCGGGGGCGAGACGAACCTGCTGCCGCCCACCCTGGCCCTGTTCGGTGTGGTCTGGCTGCAGGTCGGGGCGGTCATGTTGTTCGAAAAGCCGGTGCGTACCTTCCTCGAGCGCCGCCACCTGGGGCGATGGATGGCGCTGTTCGGCGCGTTCGGCCTCCAGCTCTACCTGTGGCACAAGCTCGCCGAGCTGCCGGCGGCCTGGCTGGGGCAGCGGCTCGACTGGCCGATAGACGCCGGTGTGCCGGGCGAGGCGGGCTTCTGGCTCGGCCGCCTCGAGTGGATCGGGCTGTGCACCCTGATGGTCGTGCCGGTGATGCTCGCGGTGGTGGCCTTCGAACGACGCCGGCGTCCGGATGTCGTCGCCGCGCAGGGGAAGCGGCGCATCCTCGTGGGGGGCGTGGCGCTGTTCGGCGGCCTCGGGGCCAGCCTGTTGCTCGGAGCCTGGCCAGGGGCATTCGTCGGGCTGCCGCTGGTGGCCATCGCCTCCTGGCTGCTGCGTGCACCGCGTCAGGCGTGACGCGAGCGATTCACGTGCCGCCGGAGCCCTCGCCGGCGGGGGGCTCGATCACCCAGGGCTCGCGCTCGACCTCGTCGCGGCAGCTGTCGTCGACGGGGCTGTGCGGGTCGTCGAGGAATTCCTGGACCATGGTCGAGCGGCACTCGTTGACGGGACTGTGCCCGAGCGCTTGATACACGACGTACTGCAGGTTGGGCAGGGTACGGCCGAGATGCTCGCTCCAGCGTGGCGTGCAGCAGGGGTCCATCTCGCCGTGCAGCGCCAGCGCCGGGGTGTCGCTCACCGGCGGGTCGTTGTGCTCGGCGGGTACGTCGCCATCCTCGCCCCACCAGGCGCACAGCCACGGCGGCTCGAAGCCGAGCACGGCGGGCTCGCGGGCCACGGCGGCGGTGGAGTCGGCCACGCTCGGGCGATTGCTGCCCATGTCGTTGCAGACGTGGGCGAGAAAGTAGCCGAGCGCGTAGTTGGGTGCCTCGGGTTCGGGGGCGTAGTCGTCGATGCGGAAGAAGTCGGGCAGGCGACTGTAGTCCCCTGCCTCGATGTCGGCGACCAGGCTCGGCAGCTCGGCGTAGTCGTCGGCCAGGGTCAGGTAGAGGGTGTCGAGAAAGGCAGCGCCATCGAAGTAGAGCGTCTTCTCGCTGCCGTCGGCTTCCTCCACCTGGGCGGTGAAGGGGCGTTCGTCCAGGGTGCGGCGCGCGCGGTCGATGGCCTGCAGCCAGTTGGGCACCAGCTCGCGGCAGGCGTCATCCTCGGCGACGCAGAGCGCCAGGGCATCGGTGAAGGATTGCTTGGCCGTGTAGAGCTCGTCGACCGGCGGGCGGTTGCGCAGATGGTTGTACCAGGCCCAGCCCAGCACCGCGGCACGGATGCTGTCCGGGTAGTACTGGATGTACGAGACCACCGTGCCGCTGCCGGTCGAGGAGCCGAAGGCGTCGATCCGTTCGTAGCCGAGCAGACGACGGATCTCGTCCACGTCGCGGGACACCGCGTGGGCGTTGTACTGGCTGACGTCGATGCCCTCGTCGACCAGCTTGCGATAGCAGTCGCTGACCACCCCGGTAATCGTCTCCATGCGCTTCGCGGGGTCCAGCGAGGCGGTGATGGCCGGGGTGTGGATGATGTTGTGGTAGGGCGAGACCGCAGCGTACTCGGGGCACTCCAGGGCCGGTTCGGCATGGATGAAGCCGCGGTTGTCCATGGTCACCAGGGTGCGATTGCCGATGTCCTCGAGCAGCTGTTCCATGTACTCGCGCTCGCCCAGCGATGAGTAGCCGGGGCCGCCGGGGAAGAAGAACACCGGCAGGCTGTCCTCGTCGGCCTCGCCTTCCTCCGGCTCGATCACCGCCACCGGCAGGGCGATGGCGTTGCCGTCGGGTGCGTTCCAGTTCTCCGGGGCATGGAAGGTATGGCAGCTGGCGCCCAGCTCGCGGAGCGCCTCGGTCGGGCAATCGGTGCGCTCCAGCCGCGGCAGGTCGTCATCGCTGGCGAGGGCCTGGCCTGCCCAGGCCAGCAGCAGCACCAGCGGCAGGGTGCCCAGCCGCCAGGCGTGAGAATCCGTTGCGTTCATGCCGTGCCCCCCATCCTTGTGATTGTTCGTCGTGGCTGGCTTCGCTAGTCAAGCTAGCAGCCACCGAAGGGGCGTCAAATGGCGGGAAACCGCCCTTAACCGACGGCAATAATTCCAGACAAAGTTCGTTTTGATGCCCGTGGCCAGCGTGGCTATTTTTTGGATACGCAAGAGCAGGAAGCTGTGCGGCTGTTCCGCACGACACGTCAAGAAGGAGGGGAACCATGCAAGTACGCGAAGTGATGACCAAGCGCCCCGACTACTGCCCCGCCGATGCCACCATCCGCCAGGTGGCCGAGCGCATGCGCCAGGACGATTCCGGCTTCGAGCCGCTGGTCCAAGGTGACCGGATCATGGGCACCGTGACCGACCGCGACCTCACGGTTCGCGCCCTCGCCGAAGGCCGGAATCCAGACGACAAGGCCAGCAGCGTGGCCACCACCGAGGTGCTCTACGCCTTCGAGGACCAGGACGTGAAGGAGGTGCTGCGCAACATGCGCCAACAGAAGGTGCAGCGCCTGGTAGTGCTCAACAACCAGAGCGACAAGAGTCTCGTCGGCGTGGTGACGCTCAGCGACATCGCCGATCGCTGCGAGGACGACGAGATGGCGCGCGAGATCGCCAACTGCAGCAAGCACTACCACTGAACGAGCGGCGTCAGTACGGCTGCGCTCCGACACCGGGCATCGCCGAGGCGATGCCCATTCTTTACGCGGTGTGCCGTGGTCCGATCCTTCGGCGCGTCAGGGTGCCCCGGGGCTCTGTCGCGCCACCGGCGGTGCCTCGCTGGGCGTGTCCTGCATCGCCGTCGACGTGGCGGGTTGGCTCGAGTCGAGCCGTTCGCTCAGCACCTCGAGTACGCCACGCCGCGTGTAGGCCGTGATGTTGGCCATGCGGCCCAGGTTCTCGCCGTCCGCGGTCAGCGTGTGGGCGGTACGCAGCCGCACATGGCACTGGGCGCCCTGCAGGTGCACCATGGTGTCGTCGTGTCGTGGCGCATGCCGCAGCACACGGGTCGTGGCGAAGGCGATCAGCACCCGCAGCCAGGAGCGGTGGCGTATCGCCACCACATCTAGCAGGCCGTCGTCGATTCGCGCCTCGGCGATGTCGTGGCCGCCACCGAAGTAGGCCCCCGAGGCGATGGCGATGGTCAGCCAGTGCCCCTCGACGGTCCGGTCGTCGCACTCGATACGGCCATGGATACCGCTCTGCAGGCCGATACGCTGGGCCAGGGTGAGCAGATAGCTGAAGCGTCCCAGGCGTCGCTTGCGTTGCTGGGAGGCGTCCCGGGCGGGCAGGGTGCCGAGCCCGATATGCGCGACGTTGAGAAACAGATTGCCGTTGATCCAGGCCGCGTCGACCTGCCTGGTCCGGCCCGCGTGCACCAGGCGACATAGCGCCTCGGGATCCTCCGGCAACTGCAGGTTGCGGGCGAAGTCGTTGGCCGTTCCCGAGGGCAGCACGCCGAGAACGGCGCCGCGCTCCACGCAGACCGAGGCGACCCGGTTCACCGAGCCGTCGCCGCCGGCCGCCAGGACCCGGTCTCCCGGCGCCACGTCCCGCTCCCATTCGGTATCGCCAAGCAGGCGAACTTGCAGCTCCTCGATGCCGGCGGCCTCGAGATGCTCTCGCCAGTAATGTTCGCCCCGGCTGCCATCGCCGGCGGCCTCGTTGACGATCAGCCAGTAGTTCATTGGTGTCTCCTTCACCGCGACGTCCTCTTTGCCTGATAAGAGTAGCGAACCGGCCTTCCCCGTGCCTTAGCCTGGGTGATGACGGGGCGCCGAAAGAACACCCACTCGAGGCCTGCGAAAACAGAAAAAAATGTCCTGGCTCAACGGTATGCAGCCCCCGGCAGGGCATGCTTCAATCTGCCCCATATCGACACGCCGGACAGGCTGCCCACCTCCTTCGTTTCCCCGTTGCCCCACGACGCCCCGGTCGGTGCGAACTGCGCGCTGGCTTTTCGGCATGTCGTTGCCTGGCAATGCCGAAGCGAAGAGCGCCAGGGCGTTGCCGGTACCGGGGTGAAGAGCGACCGCCATCAAGGCACAGCCAGGAGACCACCGTGACGACAGAAACCGCCCCGACCGTACCGTCCACCATGAGCGCCATGGTTCTCACCGGCCACGGCGACATCGACAAGCTGGTGTATCGTGACGACGTGCCCACGCCCCGACCGGGGCCGGGGGAGGTGCTGGTGCAGGTCACCGCCACGGCCAAGAACAATACCGACCGCAAGGCCCGCGAGGGGCTCTATCCGACCAAGGACAAGGGCGAGGTCACGTCGTTCGCCATGGGCGGCGAGCCGACCCTGACCTTCCCGCGCATCCAGGGCGCCGACGTGGCCGGGCGCGTGGTGGCGGTGGGCGAGGGCGTCGATGCCTCGCGCATCGGCGAGCGCGGGCTGCTCGACTTCAATCTCTATGCCGATGAGCGGCGCGACATCAACCTGACCCCCGACTACTACGGGCACGGTGCCGATGGCGGCTACGCCGAGTACATCGCCGTGCCGTCGGACCAGTTCCACCACGTGCCCAATCCCGAGCTCGCCGACGCCGAGCTGGCGGCGATGGGCATGTGCTCCTACCAGACCGGCTACCACATGATGACCTCGGCCAGGGTCGCGGCCGGGGAGCGAGTGCTGGTCAGCGGCGCCAGCGGCGGCGTGGGCGCGGCGCTGATCCAGATGTGCCGCATCGTCGGCGCGATTCCCTACGCGGTGAGCCAGCCCGACAAGGCCGAGGCGCTGCTGGCGCTGGGTGCCGAGGCGGTGATCGACCGCGGCGAGCTGTCCACCTTCGTCGAGCGCGTGCTGGACGCCACCGGCGGTGCACCCATCGACGCGGTGATGGACCTGGTTGGCGGTCAGATGACCGATCTGTTCATCGACACCATGATCGGCGACATGAAGGCGCGCAGCACCTACCCGCGGCTCTCCATCGCCGGGGCCAGCGGCGGCAACGTCAGCGAGATCATGTGGACGCGCATCTACCTCTACCAGGTGCAGATCTTCGGCGTCTCCCACGGCACCCGCGAGGAGGCCGAGCAGCTTGTCGAGTGGATTCGCGGCGGTCAGCTCAAGCCCGTGCTGCACGCGGCCTTCAAGCTCTCCGAGCTGCACGAGGCGGAGCGCTACTTCGTCAACCGTGGCAGCAACTACCTGGGCAAGATCGTCATCGTGCCCGACGCCCAGTGGGCCGAGCACGGCGCCCCCTTTGCGCTCGAGGACAACCTTTCCGAGGACAAGGCATGAGTCACGAACTCACCCTGCAACTGCTCGACACCCATGCCGGCGGCGACGTCAGCCGTATCGTGATCGGCGGCATCGACCCGCTGCCCGGCACCACCGTGCGCGAGCAGATGGAGTACCTGGAAAACGACGCCGACGGCCTGCGCAAGCTGCTGCTGAACGAACCCTACGGCATCCCCGAGATGTCGGTGGACCTGATCGTGCCCGCCGCCGACCCGCGGGCGCAGATGGGCTACATCATCATGGAGGTGATGGGCTACCCGGTCTACTCCGGCTCCAATACCATCTGCACCGCCACGGCACTGCTCGAGACCGGGCTGATCCCCAAGCGCGAGGGCATCCAGCGCTTCACGCTGGAATCCCCCGCCGGGCTAGTGCAGATCGAGGCACGGGTCGAGAACGGCGTGGTCGAGGCGATCACCTGCGGCGGCCTGCCCAGCTACATCGACACCCACCGGGCCACCATCCACGTGCCCGAGGTGGGCGACGTGACCTACAGCATCGCCTACAGCGGCGGCTTCTATGCGCTGGTCGATGCCGAGGCGCTCGGCTTTTCGCTGAAGCGGGAGGAGGAGCGCGCGCTGGCCGAATGCGCCCACCGCATCGTCGAGGCGATACAGGCCCGCAGCGGCTTCTCCCACTACACCCTGGGCGACGTGGGGCCGCTGCCGTTCCTGCACTTCATGGGACCGGTGGAACAGATCGCCGACGACTTCTATCGCTCGCGCTCGGCGACCTACGTCCATCCCGGCGTTATCTGCCGCAGCACCACCGGCACCGGGACCTCGGCACGGCTGGCGCTGATGCACTACGAGGGCGCGATCAAGCCGGGCGACAAGCTCGAGACCATCTCGCTGCGCGAGACCGGCTTCATCGGCGAGGTGGTCGAGGTGCGCGAGGCCGGCGGTGGGCACCAGGTGGTGGAGAACACCATCACCGGCAAGAGCTACGTGCTCGCCCGTTCGGAGATCGTGGTCAACTGCGACGACCCGATGGTCGACTGCGGTGGGGTGCACCACATCCTCAGCAGCCGGCATCAGTCGTAGCGGTGTCGCCACTGCTTCACGGCGATCTGCTCCTTCATCAGCTCGAGCATGTCGACAAGCACCTGTTCGGTGACCCGATCGGTGTGCTTGTCGGCCTGCACCCAGGTATCGAAGCCGCTCTCGGTGAGGCGCTCCAGCAGCGCCTTGAACTCCGCTGAGCGCAGCCCCTGCATCGCCTCGTGGACCAGCCGGCAGGCCAGGTCGGCGAGGCTCGCCTCCAGCCCGCGGGACATGAGCTCGCCCATGGGCAGCCGTCGCAGACGCCGCATCTCCTGGCTTTCGGCCACGCTGCGCCCCACCAGCGCGCTGACGTAGCGCATCGTGTCGTCGCGGTTGCGCGTATAGGCGTTGCCGGTCATCTCCTCCAGGCGCTCGGTGATCTCGCGGATCAGCTGCTGCTTGCGCGGCATTACCACCCGATCGATGAGCCGTGTCGACAGCGAGTCGCTGGCGCGGATCTGCTCCTGTACGTTGCCGAGCAGGCGCAGCGCCACGCGATCGGAGAGTTCCTCCATGAGAATGTCGTAGTACTTGGCGAAGAACGCGGCGATCTGCCAGCGTCGCACGTCGATCAGGCCCAGCCGCTGCAGGCGGACGATCAGCGACAAGGCGCGCAGGATGCGCAGCAGGCGAAAGCCGCTCAGCGGGATGCAGCCCAGCACGTCGTACCAGTGCACGAAGGGGTAGAAGAACCAGCGGTGATAGCGGCGCTCGGCGATGGCCACGGCCCAGCCCAGCAGCACGTCGAACACGAAGATCGCGACGAACACCAGGTCGATCTCGATGAAGTTGGCATGCACGTGGCGATCGTAGGCCTCGTGCAGGCCCGGTGCGACGGTGGCGAAGGCATCGTTCAGCGGTGGCAGCAGGAACAGGCTGTCGAACAGCAGCAGCGCCAGGTTGGCCACCACCAGCACCACGATCAGCAGGTCCCACACCAGATGCAGGCGCTCCAGGCCGGGGCTCAGCGCAGGCGAGGCTGTGTTCGACGACATGCAGGCTCCTTGGCGATGGGTAAACGTTGCATCAAGCCTAGCAGCCTGCGCTCTCTTACAGCTTGGGCTTGCCGCGCAGCGCCTTGGTCTGGCCCTTTCGGGTCTTGCGATCCATACGCTTCTGCTTGGCGGCTCGGGTCGGCTTGGTGGGCTTGCGCGCCTTGTGCAGCTTCACCGCTTCCTGGATCAGCGCCTTGAGTCGCTCCAGGGCGTCCTCGCGGTTCTGCTCGAAGGTGCGGTAGCTCTGCGCCTTGATCACCACCACGCCCTCCCTGGTGATGCGGCGGTCGGACAACGCCATCAGCCGCTCCTTGTAGAAGGGTGGCAGGCTCGACCCCGGGATGTCGAAGCGCAGATGCACCGCGGAGGCCACCTTGTTGACGTTCTGGCCGCCGGCTCCCTGGGCACGGATCTGGCTGATCTCGATCTCGTGGTCGGGCAGCTCCACGCTGTTGGAGAGTCGCAGCATATCGGCCTCGTGTGCGCGGGTGGGGGGCTGGCGGTTACCCCAGGCTAACACAGGGGGCGTCCGGCCCGCCTGGAGCCTCGTGCCGGCATCGGCTAGGCTGCCGGAAACCCACGACGACGCTGGCGGGAGAGGAGCGAATGACCACACTGGTAATCGGAGCCAACGGCAAGATCGGCCGGCAGTTCTGCGAACTGGCGCAGGCCGTCGACCTGCCCATCCGGGCGATGATCCGTGACGAGGGGCAGCGGCCCTGGTTCGAGGAGCGCGGCATCGAGACCGTGATCGCCGACCTGGAGGGCGAGCTCGACCACGCCTTCGACGGCTGCGACCAGGCCATCTTCACGGCCGGGTCGGGGCCGCATACCGGCCCCGACAAGACCCTGCTGATCGATCTTCACGGCGCCATCCGCGTCACGGACCTGGCCGGTGAGCGCGGCCTGTCACGCCTCCTGATGGTCAGCGCCATGCGTGCCGAGAAGCCGCTCGAGGCGCCCGAGAAACTGCGCCCCTACATGGCCGCCAAGCATGCCGCGGATGCCCACCTGCGCGCTTCGGCGGTGCCCCATCTGATCCTCAAGCCGGGGAGGCTCGTCGACGAGCCCGCCACCCAGCGGGTCGCCACGTCGCTGGCGGAGAGCGATGGCGTGAACAGCGTCTCGCGGGCCAACGTCGCCCACGCCCTGCTGCACCTGGCCCAGGCGCGCGACCTGCTCGATCGCGAATACGTCCTGCTCGACGGCGAGCGGCCCATCGCCGAAGCGCTGAGCTAGGCCGCGTCGCCGTAGGCGTGGTGGATCTCGTCGAGCAGCCACGCCTCGAAGGCCTGCATCGGCTGGCTCGGCGGGCGCGTCTTGGGCCGGGTGAGCCAGTAGCTGCCCAGCGCGGCACGGATGGCGAAGGGCTGCACGATCTCGCCGCCGCTCAGCTGGCGGGCGAACATCCGCGGCGGGGCGAGGGCCACGCCCGCGCCCTGCACCGCGGCCTCCATCATCGCCAGCGAGGAGTCGAAGGTGACGCCGAGGGTGCGCGCCGGGGGGCGAGACACGCCGGCCGCGGCGAACCAGTGGGCCCATTCGTTCTCGCGGTAGGAACGCAGCAGGACCTGCCGGGTCAGGTCCGCCGGTGCCGCCAGGCTGGTGGCGAGCCGCGGCGTGCACAGCGCCGACAGCGGCGCGTCGAAGAGCCGCCGTGCCTCGAGCCCGTGCCAGGCGCCATCGCCGAAGCGAATGGCGTAATCGAGCCCCTCGATGGCCATGTCGACCCGGTTGTTGTGCGTCGACAGGCGCACCTCGATCAGGGGATGGCTGGCCTGGAAGCGCGCCAGCCGCGGCAGCAGCCAGCCCACGGCGAAGGTGCCCACCGCGCCCACGTTGAGCACGTCGCGAACCTTGCCGCCCTCGAGCCGCTCGAGCATGCTCGCCATGCGGTCGAAGGCGTCGCGCATCACCGGCAGCAGTGCCTCGCCCTCGGCGGTGATCAACAGTCCACGCGGCAGGCGCTTGAACAGCGCCAGGCCCAGGCGCTCCTCCAGTAGCTTGACCTGGTGGCTCACCGCCGCCTGGGTCACGTTCAGTTCGTCGGCGGCCCGCGTGAAACTCAGGTGGCGGGCCGAGGCCTCGAACGCGCGCAGCGCATTCAGGGGCAGGTAGGGTCGCGTCATAAGCCCAAGCTCAGTTTATGGCTCATGCAAGATATCATGGTTTGTGGCCCTCGCCAGGCCAGCGCTACCCTGCGGTCCGACGCGTCGATACACCCCCTGATGACCCAGACCCGACAAGCGGATGACACCATGACCCTCAAAAACCTGATGCACAAGCCAAGAATGAGCAGGACGCTGGCAACCGGTGCCCTGGCGCTGGTGCTGCTGCCCTTCGGGGCGGCGGCCGAGAGCGAGGCCTGGCAGGAGCGCGACGACTGGGGCGAGATCTTCCGCGCCCACGAGGCCAGCGGCACGCTGCTGGTCGTCGACAGGCGCGACGCCACGAGCACGACGCTGGTGCACGACGCGGAGCGCGCCAGGCAGCGCTTCGTGCCCGCCTCCACCTTCAAGATTCCCCACACCCTCTTCGTGCTGGATGCCGACGTCGTCGAGGACGAGTTCGAGGTCTTTCCCTGGGACGGGGTCGAGCGCGACTTCCCGCAGTGGAACGCCGATCAGGACCTGCGCTCGGGCATGCGCCTCTCGGTGGTATGGCTCTACCAGCACTTCGCCCGGGAGCTGGGCGAGGCACGGGAGCGCGAGTACCTGGAGGCGATCGACTACGGCAACGCCGACATCGGCGATCGGCTGGAGCACTTCTGGCTCGAGGAGGACATGCTCGAGATCTCCGCCGAAGAGCAGATCGAGTTCCTCGAGCGGCTCTACCGCAATGAGCTGCCGTTCGACGAAGCGGACCAGCGGCTGGTCAAGGACCTGATGATCGTCGGCGCCGAGCCCGACTGGATCCTGCGCGGCAAGACCGGCTGGAGCGGCAGGCTCGGCTGGTGGGTGGGCTGGGTGGAGCATCCCACCGGCCCGGTGTTCTTCGCCCTCAACATGGAAACGCCCAACCGCATGGCCGACCTGGCCAAGCGCCAGGGCATCGTCGACGAAGCACTGCGTACCATCGAGGCGCTGCCGCCGGAGGCGTGAGGGCAGGCCCGACGGCCGGGCGCTGCCGGCCGGCCGCCGGGCTGCACTAGGCGAAGCCGGAATAGACGAAGAATAGCGTGGCCAGGGTCAGGGTGAACGCCAGGGCCGCCAGCAGGCCGTCATGCGACATCAGCGACAGGCCGAACATCGTCAGCGCCAGGCCGGCTCCGTTGGCGGTAAAGGGCACCACCTCCATGGGGGGCATGGCCAGGGCAATGGCGATGCAGGCCAGGGCCACGGCCACGATGCCTGCGCCCTGCGTCAGGAACGTCAGCCGCGGCTTGATCAGGTTGTCCACGAAGCGGGCGGGGCGGCGGCTCCAGCGTATCGCCTTGTCGAGCTTCTCCTTGGAAATGGAGCGCTGCAGCAGGAAGCGCGGAATCCAGAAATGCTGCGCCCGGAACAGCAGCTGCACCGCCACCAGCAGCACCAGCAGCGCCATCAGGGTGGGTACGCCGGGAATATCCCCGACGACTGGCAGCAGGGTGATGATGCCGGGTACCAGCAGCAGCGGGGCGAAGGAGCGGCGGCCGACTTCGTTCAGCACGTCGCCGAGGGTGACCTTGCCGGTGCGTTCGTCTCGCTCGGCCCGAGCGAAGCGATCGAGCATCTGCTCGAGGTTCCGGGGTTCATCATCACCCGCTGTGGTCTGGCTCATGTACGCCTCCTTGCTCATCCACTGGTCAGCTGGATCGGACGCCAGGCACTGTGCCCGACCCAGGCCGATGCCTGTAGAAGCGTAGCAGGCTGGGCCGGGCGTTCGGGAAGTACGAGTGCCTCAACCGGTGCCGGTGCGCTGTTCCAGCGCCTCGAAGTAGTCGCGAATCCTCTGTGCGTTGGCACCTGCGTCACCGCGTCCCAGGCGCGAGGCCGAGCGCACGTCGACCCGCATGCCGTCGGATTCCTGGGTCAGGCGGACCACCACGTCATCCTTGAAACCGAACCAGGTGGTGGTGGCAGTGGCCTCGATGGTGTCCGCGGCGCCGAACTCGATGTCGGCGATTTCCCAGCCCATGTCCAGCACGGCGGCTTCGGCAGCAGCGCGTACCGTGTCTCGAGGCAGGGGGAAGTGGCGTGGCTGGATGTCGGGATAGGCCTCGCGCTGGAGCCGCGCGAACGATTCGCCAGGATACTCCACGGCGTTGGGAGCGGCCTCGCGTTCCGGCGCCAGGGCGACGAACGCCGGCGGATCCTCCAGGTCGGTGGTGATGTCGTGGATGGGCGGTGCCGATTGGGCCCGCTGCCAGTGCATCCAGGGTGGCGCCAGCAGGGCGGCGCTCGCCGCGATCGTCAGCAGCGCCATCCAGACGACTCCCCTGCGGCGACACAGCAGGGCCACCAGCATCGCCAGCAGGGCGACCGCGATGGCGCCCAGGCCCAGCAGGCCGCCCAAGCGCAACAGGTTGAAGGCGGTACCCAGCGGCACCAGTTCCAGGCGGTAGGCTGGCCCGGCGCCGGCCAGCCCCAGGGCGGCCAGCAGCAGCAAGAGGACGCTGAGGCCGGCGATGCGCGCCGGCCATCGCCCCCCGCGCTTGCGGTGTTGGCGGTAGAGTGCGGACATGTAGCCCTCGCGAGCAACGAAACGATACCCCTAGCATATCCGCGCTGGCACCGGCCTGCCGCATGGGATGCATTTCGCAACATCTCACCGGGGGCGATGGCTGCTATCGTGCTCTCGAGGCTCATCGAGGAGAACAGCATGACCATGCAGGTCGAATACATGGCGCCGGCGCCCAGCCTCGAAGCGGTGTGCTCGCTTGCGGGGGTCACCGTGCTCGAGTTCGGCACCCCCTGGTGCGGCTACTGCCAGATCGCCCAGCCCGGGCTCGAGCAGGCCCTGGCACGCCGGCACGACGTGCATCATCTCAAGGTCGAGGACGGCCCTGGCCGGCGGCTGGGGCGAGCCTTTCGCGTCAAGCTATGGCCGACGCTGGTATTTCTCCGGGACGGCGAGGAGGTGGCACGGCTGGTACGTCCGGCCAGCAGCGAAGCCATCGAACAGACCCTGGAGCGCGTGGCCGCCTGAAGCCAGAGGCCGCGGTTGCCCTCGACTTGACGAAGCCTGCTGCCGGGGCCAGCTTGAAGCCTAGGGAAATCACTAACAGCGGTGATGCCAAGGAGGCACAAGCATGAGCCGTTATCGGCAACGTCGGGTAGACGAGCTCGAGGCAGACATTCGTCAGACCCGTGCCCACCTCAACGACACCCTGCGGGAGCTCGAGAGTCGCCTTTCGCCGGCCGAGCTCCAGCGGCGTGTCTCGACACACCTGCCCGGGCGCAGCGGCGGCGGGCGGAGTTTCCTCGAGGGGCTCGGACATTCGATTCGCGCCCATCCGCTGCCCGTGCTGCTGACCGGCGTCGGCCTGGGCTGGCTGGTGGCCTCCCAGCTGCGCCCCGCTCGCTCCGTACGTCCACGCGCCGGCCTGCGATCATTGTCGTCCGGCGCGACGATACCGGCCCGGCAGGAGGCACCGCAGCGCATGATCGCCACTCACCTCGGCACCCAGCAGGGTCGCGGCCGGGTCTCGACTCATCGCCCCGATGTGGTCGGCGAGGCCACCCACCTGGGCACCGGCCAGGGGTGGCAGGGGTACGTCTATCCGCGAGCGTGAACCCGAGCCGCTTGTCGCAGGTGCACGCATGCCAGTGTCGACGGCTCAGGCCTGGCGGGATCGCCGTGGTGTCGTCTCGTCGCGCCTCTGGCCGCTCGCGCATGGCGCCGGCCTGCGCGAATGAAGAACCACCAGGAGGAAAGCGACATGAAAAGGACCTTGCTTGTCATTGCCGTCGGAACACTCGCCAGCGGGCTCGTCGGCGGTGCCCTGGCCCAGGACGACCCGGCCGGGGCAGAAGCGGAAATGCAGACCGACCCAGGCGAACAGGCCACGTCGGCCGAGCCCGGCTTCGAGGAGAGGGATCCGGGTGGCGCCTCGCTCGACTCGTCGATCGCCTCGATGCAGGTCAGCGAGCTCGAAGGGATGACTGTCGTCAACGCCGAAGGTGAAACCCTGGGCGAGGTCGAAAAGGTGCTGCGTCACGACGATGTCGGCGACCTGCACACCCTTGTCCCGGTGGATGGATCGTGGTTCTTCGGCGACTCCGATGTCGCCCTGCCGCTGGCCGACATGCAGGCCGAAGGCGAGCGGCTGGTGCTGCAGGAACGCCTCGGCGAGGAGGAGCTCGACGGTCTCTCCAGCGAGTACGACGAGGATCGCTACAGCGAAGTCGACGGCGACATGTCGCTGACCGAAGCGATCGGGCGTTAGCCTTCCGCCGGCCGTGCCCTCGCCTGCGTCGGGCCGGGTCGCGACCCGTCCCGCCAGGCCATGCTGCGCGACTTCTGGCAGACTGGGCTGACGACCATCCCCCGATCGAGAAGGAAGCCACATGAGCGAGACGCGCAAGCCATGGGCCGAGCCCATGCCGGACACGCAGTTCACCCTGATGCAGCGCATCCTGGACGCGCCCAGCCCCGTGGGGCTGGAGGGCGCCATGACCTACGGCGTGCTCAAGCCCCATTTCGAGAGCTTCGCGCCCCAGGGCTGGCACATGCACCAGTACAAGGGGCACGCGGGCGTGGTGTGGGATACCCACCCGGGTCGCGACGACCTGTTCAAGGTGATGATCATCGGGCACGCCGACAAGATCCGCATGCAGGTGCGCAGCATCGGCGACGACGGCAAGATCTGGATCAACACCGACGCCTTCCTGCCCAACGTGCTGATCGGCCATGAGGTCAAGCTGTTCAGCGAGGATCCGGAGCGGCCGGGGTGCTATCGCGTCATCCAGGGCGGCACCGTGGAGGCGCTGGGGGCGATTCACTTTTCCGACCCGGCGCAGCGCGAAGGGCGCAAGGGCATCAAGAAGGAGCAGATCTATCTCGACCTGCAGATCCACGGCGAGAACAAGAAGCAGCAGGTGCTCAACCTCGGCGTGCGCCCCGGCGACTCGATCATCTTCGATCGCCCCATCCGCCACGGCTTCAGTCCCGACATTTTCTACGGTGCCTACCTGGACAACGGCCTGGGCTGCTTCGTCACCGCCGAGGTGGCCCGGCTGATCGCCGAGGCCGGTGGCACCGAGAAGGTGCGTGTGCTGTTCGCCATCGCCAGCTACGAGGAGATCGGCCGCTTCGGCAGCCGCGTGCTGGCCGGCGAGCTCAGGCCCGACGTGGTGATCGGGGTCGACGTGAACCACGACTACGTGGCCGCCCCCGGCATCGGCGAACGGCGCATGCAGCCGCTGGAGATGGGCAAGGGCTTCACCATGTCGGTGGGCGCGATCGCCAGCGAGCAGCTCAATCGCCTCATCGAGACCACCGCCGGCGAACACGATATCCCCCTGCAGCGTGACATCGTCGGCGCCGACACCGGCACCGACGGCATGGCCGGGGTACTGGCCGCCATCGACTGCGCCGCCACCTCCATCGGCTTTCCCATCCGCAACATGCACACCATCTCCGAGACCGGTAACACCCGCGACGTGCTGGCCGCCATCCACGTACTCAAATACACTCTCCAGGCGCTGGATGCCCTGCCTGACCCGCATCGCGAGTTCCTCGACAACCATCCGCGGCTCGACCAGGCCGAACGCCTCTCCCACCAGGGCTCGGCCAGCCCCGAGCCCGAGGGACGTGGTGACGAGCGGCGTCAGGCAGCGGGCCGACAGCAGCGGCATCCCTCCTGAGCGAAGGCAATGCCGTCCAGCCGGCCACCCCCCCAGCCCCGACCGGGGGTGGCCGGGTTCCACCAGCAGAACACCCGACAGGAGGGAACGATGGGGGGCGAGACGAAAGCTTCAGGGGCGGCGCGAGCGGCCCGTCGTGTCGGCAGGTGGGGAGGCCTGGCGGCCGCCGTCTGGCTGTTGGCGGCGAGCCCGCTGCTGTGGGCACACGCCCACGTTGGCGATACTTACCCCGAGGACGGCGCGACGCTGGAGCAGCCGCCGGAGCGGCTCGAGCTCCAGTTCGACGCGCCGATCCGTCTCACCCGCTACGAGGTCACGGGGCCGCAGGGCGCCGTGGCGCTGGGCGAGACCCCGCTTGGCCAGCCGACGCAGGCCCACATCGCCGTGCCCGCGCAACCCCTGCCCCCCGGCGAGTATGAGGTCGAGTGGCGCGGCCTCGCCGAGGATGGCCACAGCATGTCGGGTGGATACCGCTTCACGGTTCGGGAGTAGGCGATGAGCGGGGTCGCCTGGATCGACCCGGATCCCTGGGTGCTCGTGCGTGTCCTCGTGCAGGCGGGCTTCTACGCCTCGGCCCTGCTGGCGGTGGGAAGCGTGATGTTTCGCGTTGCCTTTCCCGCCCTGGCACCTCGTGACAGCGTCGTCCTCCACCGCTGCACCTGGCTGGCCGCCGGCGGCGGCATCGCCATGCTCCTGCTGCTGTGGCTGCTGCAGGCCGCCTATCTGGGCGGCGGCAGCTGGCGCTCGGCCTTCGACCCGATGCTGCTGGGCATCGTCGCCGACAGCGCCCAGGGCGAACGCATGCGCCTCGCCGTCGTGGGACTGCTGGTGCTGCCGCTGGCCACCCGGGGCGGGGCACCTGCCGTTGTTCGCTATCTCGCCGGTGCGCTCGGCCTCGGCCTGGTGCTGGCGGGCTTCGCCCAGGTCGGGCACACGCGCGGCGACATCGGCCAGTGCCTCCTGCTCATCGCCCACCTGGCCATGGCCGCCTTCTGGCTGGCCGCACTGCCGTCGCTCTATCGGGCGTTGCGCCGGGAGAGCCCGCACGGTTCGCCGACGAGCCAGTTGCAGCGCTTCAGCCGCTTGGGCGCCGGCATGATCGCACTGCTGCTGACGACGGGCGGCGCGCTAGCCGTGTGGCTGCTGGGCGGCAGCGTCGCGTCGCCCTGGCAGTCCGCCTATGGCCAGGTGCTGACGCTGAAGCTGGTGCTGGTCGGCGCGCTGCTGGGACTCGGCGCCTGCAACCGCTGGTGGCTGGTGCCCGCCCTGGCGCGTGGCGAGCACCAGGCCCGGCACCGTCTGCGCCTGAGCATCGCCGGCGAAACCGTGCTGATGGCGTTGATCCTGCTCGCCGCGGCGTGCCTGATGAACACCTCCGCGCCGGCGGGGTAGGCCAGCGCCTGGCGGCCGGGCGCGACGACCTGTCGTCAGTTACACATCGTTACCGGTGGGGCATTGTATTGTCGCCGGCGCGGGCTAGGGTCTAGAGGAGTCCTGTCACAGCGGCGGCTCGAGTCTTTCAAGGAAAGGAAAGCACAAGTGAGCGATAGGGAGCGCAACCCGCAGGAGGCCGGGCAGCAGGCGGCGCCGGTGAAGACCGTGAGGATCATGACGATCAATGTGCACAAGGGCTTCAACGTGTTCAATCGTCGTCATATCCTGCCCGAGCTGCGCGACGCCGTGTCCACCCTCTCGGCCGACATGGTCTTCCTGCAAGAAGTGCACGGCGAGCACAGGAAGCATCGCCTGCGCTACCACGACTGGCCCGGCGTGCCGCAGTACGAGTTCCTGGCCGATAGCATGTGGCCCGAATTCGCCTACGGCCGCAACGCCGTCTACCCCGACGGCGACCACGGCAACGCTCTGCTGTCCCGCTTTCCGATACTGCACTACGAGAACCGCGACGTCTCCATCGGCGGCACCGAGCGGCGGGGTCTGCTGCACTGCCAGCTGGCGGTTCCCGGCCAGCCCACGGTGCATGCGGTCTGCGTCCATCTCGGGCTGCGTCACGCGCATCGCCTGCAGCAGCTCAACCTGCTGTGCAAGCTGCTGGACGCCATTCCCGATGACAAGGCGGTGATCGTCGCGGGCGATTTCAACGACTGGCAGCTGAAAGCCGACGGGGTGCTGGCCGAATGCGGGCTGCACGAGGCGTTCATGGACTGGCATGGCCGCCCGGCGCGAACCTTCCCGGCGCGCTGGCCCCTGCTGTGCCTGGACCGCATCTACATCCGCCACGCCACGTGCCGAAACCCGAGAGCCCTCTACCGCAAGCCCTGGTCGCACCTCTCCGACCATGTCCCCCTGATGGCAGAGATAGGCCTGTGAATTTTCCATGGAAGGAAGGCAACCACGCCGAGCTATTGATCAACGGAAGCGAGTACTTTCCCGCCGTATTCGATTCGATTCGCGCGGCGCGCCGGGAGATCCTGATCGAGACCTTCATCATCTTCGACGATGAGGTGGGTCGCGGCCTCAAGCAGGCGCTGCTCGAGGCCGCGGCACGGCAGGTGCGAATCGAGGTGACGGTGGACGGCTACGGCACCGCGGACCTGAACAGCGACTACATCGAGGAGCTGACCGCGGCCGGGGTCCACATGCACGTCTACGACCCCCGGCCGCGCCTTCTCGGGGTGCGCACCAACCTGTTCCGCCGCCTGCACCGCAAGATCGTGGTGGTGGACGGCGAGGTGGCCTACATCAGCGGGATCAACTTCGGCTGGGACCACCTGCCGGAGAAGTACCGCATGGGCAAGCAGGACTACGGCGTGCGCGTGCGCGGGCCGGCCGTCGACGACATCCGCGAGGCTGCCCGGGCGCTGCTGCTCGAACACCAGGCGGTCGAAGGGCTGCCGAGGACCCTGGTGAGGAATGCCCCCGCCGGGGAGGCGAAGATGCTGCTGGCCACCCGGGACAACGAGCGCCACCGCACCGACATCGAGGATCAATACCTGCGGGCCATCCGCGCGGCCAAGTCCCGGCTGATGATCGCCAACGCCTACTTCTTTCCCAGCTATCACCTGTGGGTCGAACTGCGCCATGCCGCGCGGCGCGGCGTCGAGGTCACGCTGATCCTGCAGGGGCGCCCCGACATGCCATGGGCTCGGGTGCTCTCTAGCTCGCTCTACAGCTACCTGCTGAAGGAAGGCATACGCATCTACGAGTACCAGGAGCACCCGCTGCACGCCAAGATCGCCATTGTCGACGACGACTGGGCCACGGTGGGCTCGAGCAACCTCGACCCGCTCAGCCTGTCGCTCAATCTCGAGGCCAATCTCTTCATTCGCGATGCCGCGCTCAACCGCCAGATCCGCGAGCACCTGGAGCGCATGATTGCCGACAGCTGCCGCGCGGTCACGCTGGAGAGCGCGGAGAAGGGACGCTGGTGGCGCATTCCGCTGATGTTCGTCAGCTTCCACTTCCTGCGCCACTTCCCGCTCAGCGCGGGCTGGCAGCCGGCCCATACCGCCAGGCTCGAGCCGCTGACCCCCAAGCCGAAGCGCAAGCGCCGGCTGCTGTTCTGAGCCGCAAGGAGTGTTCATGAAGGTTGCCGACCGACCGACCCGACCCCGGCCTTGGCTCCGCTGGCTGAAGCATGGCGTGACGCTGCTGTTCTTCATCCTGATCGCGGTGCTGCTGGTCTCGATGGCACGCAACGTCGACTGGCCCGAGGTCGTCGAGACCCTGCGCGACTACCGCCCGCTGACCCTGGCGGCGGGGGTGGGCATCACCGCGGCCAGCTACGCCGCCTTCAGCAGCTACGACCTGCTGGGCAAGCGCTACACCGGGCACGGGCTGTCGGCCCGGCAGGTACTCCAGCTGGCCTTCGTCTGCTACGCCTTCAACCTCAACCTGGGGGCATGGGTCGGCAGCCTGGCCATGCGCTACCGGCTCTACACCCGCCTCGGGCTTGGCGTGGCGACCGTCACGCGCATCCTCAGCGTGAGCCTGATCGCCAACTGGCTGGGCTACATGCTGCTGGCCGGCGTCGTCTTCTCCGCGCGGCTGCTCGAGCTGCCGGCCTCCTGGGAGATCGGCGCCACCGGGCTGCAGCTCCTCGGCGTCGGGCTGCTGGCCACCGCCTGCGGCTACCTCGCCGCCTGTCGCTTCTCCAGACGGCGCACCTGGCACGTGCGCGGGCACGAGATCGTGCTGCCGCCGCTGCGGCTGGCGCTGTTGCAGGCCGCGCTGGGCGCGGCGAACTGGTCGCTGATGGCGCTGCTGGTCTATCTCCTGCTTCCCGAGGGGGTGTTCTTCCCCAGCATCCTCGGCATCCTGCTGATCAGCGCCGTGGCCGGGGTGATCACCCACATTCCCGCCGGTCTCGGCGTGCTGGAGGCGGTGTTCCTCGCCCTGCTGCAGCACCAGGTCGCCTCGAGCCAGATCCTCGCCGCCCTGATCGGCTACCGCGCCCTCTACTTCCTGCTCCCCCTGGCGGTGGCCTGCGTGCTCTACCTGGTGCTGGAGCGCAGGGGCAGGCAGCGCCAGAGGGCGGAAGCCGGCCACGAGGGGTGAGCGCGCCGGGGCGGGCGCCCTGTTCGCGTCCTGGCGAATGGCTTACCCTTGGTTTCCCTGTGTTGCACGAGAGAAGCCATGGCAGGTTCTGCATCGCGCCGCCTCCCTTACCATGTCGCGGATACCATCAAGGGCTGGATCGTGGACCGCCAGCTGATGCCGGGCGATCGCCTGCCCAGCGAAACCGAACTGATGACGACCCTGGGCGTCTCCAAGGGCACCGTGCGCGAGAGCACCCGGGTGCTGGAAGCGCAGGGGCTGGTGGTGACCCGCACCGGCCCGGGCGGCGGCGTCTTCGTCTGCCGCATGAGCGAGGCGAAGGCGACTTCGTTGCTGAGTCACTACTTCTACTTCCAGGACATCTCGATTCGCGACATCTACCAGGTCCGCCTGGCGCTGGAGCCGGAGCTTGTCGCCTCGCTGGCCGGCAAGGTCGCCGCCGCGGACCTGGCCCGCCTGCGCGAAAGCCTGCACAGCTATGCGGCCCCGGCTCCCGACATGGAGAGCGAGCGGCAACAGCACATCGACTCGCTGCGCTTTCACGAGATGCTGGCGGAGCTGGCCGGAGGCAACCCGCTGCTCTCCTTCATCATCCGCTTCACCGTCCAGGTGCTCTCCGACCTCACCGTCTATCGGCGGCTCTACGAGCCTGGCGACCACCAGATCGGGCCGACCGGCTGCCAGTATCACGCCCGGCTGCTGGACGCCATCGAGGCGGGCGACGCCGACCGGGCCCACCGGCTGATGCGCGAGCACCTGCTCTCGGCCCAGGCGGTGATGAACGACAACGAGGCCCAGGTGCGGCGCGGCTTCCTGCGCGACTGAGGCCCGCCGGCTCAGGCCGGGCCGCCGGCCCGGACCGTCGCGCCAAGATCGACGAGGAAGCGCATCAGCACGCGGGTGGCGCGTTCGGCGTCCGCGACGCTGATGGCCTCGTCCGGGTGATGGCTCAGGCCGTCCCGGCAGCGCACGAAAAGCATGCCGATGTCGGTCAGGTCGTGCATGGCCAGGCCGTCGTGTCCGGCACCGCTGAACAGCCGCTCGGCGGGCTCGTCGCAGGCGCGGCAGGCGCTCTCCAGGGCTTCGACCAGCCAGTCGGCGCAGGCCACCGCCTCCGCCTGGTAGGTGCGCTCGTCGCGCAGCTCGAGGCCGCGCGCCCGGGCCAGCCGCCGGCAGGCGCCGATGATCTGCTCTCGGCCGCGTTCCCGCACCGCGGCATCGGGGGAGCGCAGCTCCAGCGTGAAGTGCACCTCGGCGGGAATCACGTTGACGGCGTTGGGCCGTACCTCGAGCTTGCCGACCACCCCGACGAGATCCTGGGTGGCGTTCAGGATCCGGTCCGCTTCCCCCACCATCGCCGCCGCACCCACCAGGGCGTCGCGCCGCCCCGGCATCGGCGTGGTGCCGGCGTGCCCCGCCTTGCCGCGCACGACCAGGCGATGGCGTTCGATCCCGGTCAGCGCGGTCACCACGCCCACCGCATGGTCCCGCCGTTCCAGCACCGGCCCCTGCTCGATATGCACCTCGACGAAGCCGATCACCGATGCCGGCCGGCGGGCGAGCCGGGGGATCTCCTGCGGCTTGCCGCCGAAGGCCTCGAGGGCCTCGCCGAGCGTCGTGCCGTCGGCGTCGCGGGCCGCGAGGCTGGCCGGGTCGAAGGTGCCGGCCAGGGCGCGGCTGCCGATCAGGGTCGACTGGAAGCGCGTTCCCTCCTCGTCGCCGAAGGCCACCACCTCGACCCCGTAGGGCAGTTCGCTGCCGGCCTCCCTCAACGCCTGCAGGGCCTGGAGGGGCAGGGCAACGCCCAGCATGCCGTCGTACTTGCCGCCCTCGACCACTGTGTCCTGGTGGGAGCCCATGATGAGGGTCCTCTCGCCCCGTCGCGCCCGCTCGTTGCGGCCCACCAGGTTGCCGGAAGCGTCGAGTTCGGGGGATAGCCCGGCCTGGCGCATCCAGTCGGCGATCGGCGCCAGCACCGCCCGGTGCTCGTCGGAACAGAACAGGCGGGTGACGCCCGGGCCGGGCCGGGAGTGGCGCGCGGCCTCGTCCAGGCGCGCCATGAGTCGGTGGCCCAGGGACGCGGGCTTGGGGGAATCGGTCATGCGACCTCCGTGCATCAATGGGTGGGCAGCGAGGCGAGGAAGGCGGCGAAGTCGGGGGCGCGCACGCGGCGAGCCAGGGCTCGCAGCGCGCCGGCCGGGTCATCGTCCCAGTCCACGCGCAGGTCGATCGGTGCGGCATCGAAGGACTCGATGCGCAGGGCCGCCGAGCGCGTGCCGCGGCTGTCGCCGCCCGCCTGCAGGGCGGCCTCCAGCGTCTCGATCAGCGTCTCCAGCAGGCATGTCTCGTAGCCCACGCGGTAGCGGGGCGCGACGCCCTCCGCCCAGGCGGCCTCGGGGTTGGTGCAGGCCAGCGTCAGGAAGCGTCTCAGCAGGACCTCCACCACCGAGGCATCGGCCAGCAGGTTGCCGGCCGCGGCCACCGTGGGGCGCAGCTCGGCGGCCACCACCGGCCGGTTGTCGCCGCCGGAGTGCACCGCGGCCTGGCCGTCGGCAGCCATTACCAGGCACTGGCGACGCGACGCCCCGGCGTCCGCCTCGACGACCTGGCGCAGGGCGTCCGACGCGGAGCCATGCCGCCTCAGCGCCCGGCGAATGCCCTGGGGATACCACGGGTTCGTCGCCAGCCCCTGGGTGGCGCAGGCGCCCAGGCCGCGCCAGGCATGGTGGACGTAGCCGCCCACCGCCACGCCGCCGGTGGCGGTCAGCGCGGCGACCGTGCCGGTCGCCGGCTGGACATGGAGAAGAGACAGGGTCATGGCGGGCTCAGTAGCCGACCAGGTGACCGATCACCAGGCCGACCCAGGCCAGCAGGTACACGAGCACCATGAAGGGCAGGATCGCCTTGAGCCACTTGACGTAGGAGACCCGGCCCAGGGCCAGCATCGCCAGGGTGCCGCCGGAGGTCGGCACGATCAGGTTGGTCAGGCCGTCGCCCACCTGGAAGGCGGTGATCATCAGCTGGCGGCTCATGCCCACCAGGTCGGCCACCGGGATCAGGATCGGCATGGTGACCAGGGCCTGGCCGGACCCGGAAGGCACGAAGAGGTTGATCGCGCCCTGCACCAGGCTGGCCATGATCGCCGACAGCGCCCCGGGAATGCCCTCGATCAGGCCGCTCAGCCCGTGCACGATGGTGTCGATGATCTGCGCCTGGTCGAGGATCACCTGGATGGAGGCGGCCAGGCCGATCACCAGCGCGCCGGGCGTGACCTTGGCCGCCCCTTCCATCATCTGCGCGACGATCTCGTTGGCCGAGAGCCCGTTGGCGATGCCGATCACGATAGCCATCAGCAGGAACATGCCGGCGATCTCGTTGATGTACCAGCCCTGGGTGAACACGCCCACCAGCATCGCCGCCAGGCCCAGGATGAACACGCCCAGGGTCAGCTTGTTCTGCCGGGTCAGGCGGTACTCATCCAGGGACTTGGTCATGGCCTTGGCGTTGTCCGGCTCCTCGAAATCCATCCTCACCACCCATCGGCAGATATAGAACGACAGCAGGGCCAGCGAGGAGATCACCAGCAGCGCGCGCAGCCAGGCACCCGAGAAGGTGGGCAGTTCGGCGATTCCCTGGGCCACGCCCACGGTGTAGGGGTTGATCGGCGAGAGGGCGAAGCCGATGCCGATGCCGCCCACGGCCATGGTGGTGCCGACCAGGCTGGAGCAGCCGATGGCGCTGGCGATGAGCACCGCGATGGGCACCAGGGCGATGTTGTTCTCGAAACCCACGGCCACGCCGAAGAAACCGTAGATGAAGGTGCCGGCGGTAATGATGATGTTGCGTCGCTCGACGCCGGCCCGGTTCACCGCCACGCCGATGGCGTTCTCCAGCGCGCCGGTGCGCTGCAGGATATGGAACAGGCCGCCGGCGATGAACACGATGAACAGGTAGAGCGATGCCTCGTTGAGGCCGCGGGGCACCGCGACGAAGATATCGAAGGGGGAGATGGCGCCGACATCGTCGAGGTACTCGAAGGATTCCGGTACCACGACGGTGCGCCCGTCCTCCTCGACCCGCTCGTACTCACCGGCGGGCACCACGAAGGTGAGGGCATAGGTCGCCAGCAGGATCATGAAGATCAGTACCATGGGGTCCGGGACCGTCTGGTACCACTTCCTCTTGCGCTGAGTCAGCGTCTGGTCGGTCGATTGCATGTCGTTGTCCTTGTTCGCCGAGCGCCGGCGAGGGGAGTACCGACGCCTACAGAAAATTTATCATGATAAATTGGCGGGTCAAGGAACGGGGCGAGCTCAAGGAATGCGTGTCCGAGGCTCTGGGCCGAAAAAGTAGCGGACCGAGCGAGCGGTGAGGTCCTGAGGGCATCAAGCGTCGGATGGCATAGCCGCCGGATCCATCCAGAATGACTCCCAGACATGGCCGTCGGGGTCCGCCAGCGAGCGGCCGTACATGAAACCGTGATCCTGGGGCGGGTTGATGTCCGCCGTGCCGCCATTGGCCGAGGCCGCCTGGCACATGTCATCCACCGCCTCGCGGTCATCACAGGAGAGGGCCAGCATCACCTCGCTGGAATCGGCCGGCGGAATCGGTCGGTCGGTGAAGGTGCGCCACTTGGCATGGGTGAGCAGCATCACGTGGATCGTCTCGCTCAGCACCATGCACGCCGCCGTCTCGTCGGTGAAATGCGGGTTGTTGGCAAAGCCGAGCGCCTCGTAGAACGCCATCGACTTGTCGAGATCGGCCACGGGCAGGTTCACGAAGATCATGCGCGACATGAGAGGCTCTCCATCGGTTGGGGGGTCGGTAGGTCCTCTCCTGTATCGAGCGGGCGGCGATGAATTCGACAGGGCGGTGCCGATTCTCCTTACGCCGTGTACGGCAACCGCGCATCGCGCCGCAGGCGCAGCATGGTGATCACGTTGGTCAGGAAGATCAGGCTCTCGGCGATGGTGCCGCCGATGGAACCCGCCAGCACGTTGCTGGCGACCCAGCACAGCGCCGCGGCGGCCAGCGTGACACGCATGGGAATGCCGCTCAGCATGAACATGCCGTAGGTGCCGAGCAGCCCCGCGGCCAGGGCCGGGATGTCGCGCGGGCCGCTCCAGGTCAGCAGAGCGACTGCCAGGGTGGCGAGCAGCATGCCGAGCATGATCGCTCGGTTGCGCCGGAAGCGGCGCACCAGGGCGATGCGCAGCACGATCAGCGCCGAGATGCCCGCGGCCACCCAGCTCTCGAACAGGGCGAACTGCGCGGCGAAGGCCACGTTGGCGAACAGCAGCAGCACGAACAGCCGGTCGTCGCGCTTGCTGGCAAAGGCCACGATGCACAGGGCCAGCGCCACCAGGCTGACCCCCTGGCCCAGCAGCCACCTCAGGCCGATCTCTTCCATGCCGGTGTTCCGTTATCGAGCTAATGAGATTCGAGCTTAGCACGGCGATGCCCTTCGGGTGGGGCAGCAAAGGCGGCTGGCTTGGAAGGGTGGCGGCGGCTGGTCTACGCTGCGGGACGCGTAATCGAAACCGCAGGCGAGGTGCGCGATGGCGAAGCGTTTCAAGGTGGGCGACCGTGTCAGCTGGAACTCCGAGGCGGGGCGGGTGAGCGGCAGGATCGTTCGCGTGCATACCCGGGACACGGAGTACAAGGGCCACAGGCGACGCGCCAGCGAGGAGGAGCCGCAGTACGAGATCCAGAGCGACAAGACGGACCACATCGCCATGCACAAGGACTCGACGCTGACCAGGGTCGACGACTAGGGCCGCCGCCATGCAATGCGTCGCGGAATGACAGATAATGAGCAGGTTAATGACCGACTCCGCGAGGCGCCATGAATCCCACCATCGAACTGCTGAAGTCCCACCGCTCGATTCGTCAATTCACCGACCGCAAGATTCCCGACGCGCTGCTGCGCGAGCTGATCCGCGCCGGCCAGGCCGCGGCGACCTCCAGCCACGTCCAGGCCTACAGCGTCATCCACGTCAAGAACCCGGCCAACCGCGAGACGCTCGCCGAGCTGGCCGGCGGCCAGGCCTACGTGGCCAGCGCCTCCGACTTCCTGGTGTTCTGCGCCGACATGAAGCGTCCCACCGAAGCCTCCGAGCGTACCGGCGCCAACGTCGTGCGCGGCATGACCGAGCAACTGCTGGTGGCCAGCATCGATACCGCGCTGATGGCGCAGAACGTGGCCGTCGCCGCCGAATCCGAGGGGCTCGGCATCTGCTACATCGGCGGCATTCGCAACAACCCCCGCGCCGTCAGCGACCTGCTGCGCCTACCCGAACACGTCTACCCGGTGTTCGGCATGTGTCTCGGCTACCCGGCCGTCGAGCCGGACCTCAAGCCGCGGCTGCCGGTGGAGGCGATCCTCAAGGTGGACACCTACACCGACGACAGCGAGCAGGTGGCGGCCTTCGACGAGGCCATGCAGGCCTACTACGGCCGGCGTCGCGGCGGCAACAAGGACTCCAACTGGTCGCGCAACCTCGAGCCCCTGTTCGACAGCAAGCTGCGTGCCCATATGCGCGAGTTTCTCGTCGAGCGCGGCTTCGAGATGAAGTGACCGACTCTCCCCCACGACCGGAGGCCGCATGGCAACGCTACTGAACTCACAATCGGTGGTGACGGAAGCCGCCCTGGCCGCCATCGCGCACATGCCCACCGCCAGCCTGCCGGCGCTGATGGACGATGCGTTCGCCCAGCGCTTGACCGATGCCGACCTCATGCGGGTCGCCGTGCTGCTGGCGCAGAAGAGCCATGACGAGGGCGGTTGCCCCATCGGCGCGGTGATCGTCGACAACGCCACACGGCGCATCCTGGGCAAGGGCCACAACACCCTGGTGCAGGAGAACCACCCCTACAACCACGGCGAGACCTCGGCGATTCGCGATGCCGGCCGACGGGACTTCAGCCGCGCCACGCTCTTCACCTCGCTGAGCCCCTGCGAGATCTGCGCCACCCTGCTTCACATGCGCGGCTTCTCCCGCGTGGTGGTGGGCGACGTGACCAATGCCTCGGGCACCGAGCCCCTGCTGCGCGCCAAGGGCATCCAGGTGGACATTCTGGAGGACGCCCGCGGCATCGAACTCTATGCCCGCTTCCGCGCCGAGCGACCGGAGCTGGACCTCGAGGACTGGCAGGGCCTGAGGGCGACGCGTGAGCCGTGACGATTCAATCACCACCGAGCTGCCGGTGGGCGTCATCAGCGATACCCACGGGCTGCTGCGCCCCGAGGCGCTCGCCCTGCTCGAGGGCTGCGGGCTGATCCTGCACCTGGGCGACGTCGGCGCCCGGGACGAGGACGCCGCCATCCTCGAGCGGCTGGCGGCGCTGGCGCCGGTGGCGGCGGTGCGTGGCAACATCGACACTGCCCCCTGGGCCGAGGCGCTGCCGGCGATGCGCGACCTGACCGTCAACGGCTGGCGCCTGCACCTGGTGCATCGCCTGCATGACTTCGACCCCGCCACCCCCTGCGACGCCGTGCTCCACGGTCACTCCCACCAGCCGCGCCACGAGTGGCAGCAGGGCCGTCTGCTGTTCAACCCCGGCGCGGCCGGCAAGCGCCGCTTCCGCCTGCCCATCACCCTGGGCAAGCTGTGGGCCGACCCGGGCGGGCTGCGTGGCGCGATCCTCTACCTGCCGCTCAGTTGAGGCCGGGCGCAGCGCATTGCGCAATTATGTCCAAGCCTTCCCCGGCGGCCCGGCTTACGCTATGCCTGTATGGCGTTCAGGGAGGCGCGACATGGCCAGGCAATCCAGCCGGTTCGACTACTACAAGAGCCGGCAGATACCCGAGCTCACGGTGCTCCAAGCATCGCTGAGCGACTTCAGCTACGACCGCCACGCCCACGAGGAGTACGCCTTCGGCGTGACCCTCTCCGGGCGGCAGGACTTCTTCAGCGGCGGTGAGTTTCATCGCAGCCCGCCCGGCAACGTCATCCAGTTCAACCCCGAACAGGTGCACGACGGCCACCCGGGCGACGACACCACGCTGGGCTACGTGATGATCTACGTGCCCGCCGCCCAGCTCGAGGCCTCGTTCGCCGACGCAGCGGGAAGCGAGCGTGCCGCCCGGTTCCACGGCCGCGAGACCCTGCTGGCCGATCCCGAGCTGCGCCACGCCATCCTCGATCTGGCCGGGCTCTTGATTCACCGTCAAGGCACGCGCATCGACCAGGAGCACGCCCTGCACCGGATGGCGACCCGCCTGGTGCAGCGCGCCGGCAGGTTCCAGCCCGGCGGCAGGGCGAGCCGCCCCGATGCGCTGCTGCTGAGGGCCAAGGAGTACGTGCTCGCCAACCTGGAAGCGGACCTCTCGCTGGACGAGATCAGCCAGGCCGCGCATCTCTCGAAGTACCACTTCCTGCGTCTGTTCCGGCAGCAGTTCGGCATCACGCCGCACCAGTACGTGCTGAGCTGCCGGGTCAACGCCGCGCGCAGCGCCCTGGAGGCCGGCGAGGCGCCCTCGGAAGTGGCCTTCCGCTACGGCTTCACCGACCTCAGCCACTTCAACCGTCGCTTCAAGCGCATCTACGGCAAGACGCCGTACCAATATCAGCGCAGCGTCACCTAGCGGCGCGGAACCCCCGGCCGCTCGGCCACATCATCACGCACTACCTGTCGGAGAGACTCCCCATGGAGATCGTCGCCTATGCCCTGGGCGTCATGTACACGCCTGGGCCCGTGAACCTGCTTGGCCTGAACGCCGGCCTCAACGGCCAGGCCAGAACCTCCCTCGGCTTCTTCGTCGGCGTGGGGCTGGCCATGCTCACGCTCTTCCTGCTGTTCGGCTGGGCCGGCGGGGCCTGGGTGCGCGGCGACATGCTCGCCGTGGTGGGGGCGGTGGGGTGCGGCTATATCCTTTATCTGGCGCTCAAGGTCGCTCGCTCGAGCGTCGACCTGGGCAAGGTGCGCCAAGCACCGCGCGTGCTGAGCTTTCGCGACGGCTTGATCATGCAGTTGTGCAATCCCAAGGCGATGATCGCGACCCTGCCGATCGCCACCCTCCAGTTTCCCGCCGCCGGCATCCACGGCGTGAGCCTGCTGTTCTGGTCGCTCGGGCTGGCCGCGCTGGCCTTCGGTGCGCCCACCAGCTACGCCCTGATGGGCGCCGTGGTGGGTCAGCGCCTCGCGAACCCCCGCCTGCTCAAGGGCTTCAGCCTCGCCATGGCGGCAATGCTGGCATGGGTCGCGATCGCCATCGGCTACGAGCACGTGTGGCTGCCGCTGGCTTGGGGAGGGGGTTAAGGTATTGTCCTGCCTACGGCTTCGTTGGTTTCCGTTGATCCAGCGCAGCAGACGGTCCAGCTTGGAATGATAGTCTTGGCCCCAGCAAACAATAGCGATAGCCCGCCCGCAAGGATGCCCAATGACAAGTGCCAGCTGGCTGAGCGTTGTCTCTTTCGATGCTAGTCTGAGCGCAGGTTGAATGAGGGATGGCAACCCCAGAAGGAATATCCCCATGGAAGCGAGCTCTTCCGCCCCCCGCATTACCCTGCATCCGCTCGATCGCCGCGTACAGGTGACGATCGGCGACACCCTGCTGGCCGACACTACTCGTGCCATCGAGCTGCGCGAGCGCGGCTACCCGCCGCGCCTGTACCTTCCCCGCCAAGACGTGCGCATGGACAGGTTGACCCGCTCGAACACCGCGACCCACTGCCCCTTCAAGGGCGATGCCGCCTACTTCTCGTTCGGTGAACAGGCCGACGTGGCGTGGAGCTACAAGCAGCCGTTGGCGGGCATGGAGGCGATTGCCGGGTGCGTGGCGTTTGACGACGTCGCCTGTTTTTCGGAACGTCCCGGCGCGTCAAGGGCAATGTCATAGCGCCTCCCCATGGGGAAATGGCGCCTCTCGAGCGCTAGCGCAGGGCATGCCAATCGATGGCGGCCCTCTCCTTGAGCAACCACGACCCGAGCCCGGCGACGGCAAGCCCCAGGACGGCGAAGAGCAGGAAGGTGGCGGCATGGCCTTCCGCCCCGACCAGCCAGCCGGCCAGCGGGGAGCCGGCGACCTGGCCGGCCGAGGTGGCGAGCAGCGGCAGCACCGGGGCGAAGGCGGGTACCTCGGTCATGATCTGGAGGCTTCTCACCAGGTAGAAGCCGGTCAGGGTCATGTAGCCGGCGCCGAACAGGGCCGCCGATGCCAGGGCGAGGGCGAAGCTGCCGGGATCGATGACCAGAATCGCGAGGCTCGCGGACATCACCGTGAGACCGGCGGCATGGCTCGCGGCCGGCCCGAAGCGTGAGATGAGGTCGCCGGTGCCGGCGCCGGTCAGCCCGCCGAGGCCGACGGCCAGCCACATCCAGGCGGTCTGGCTCGGCGCGAGCCCGCCGGCGTTGATCACCGCATCGGGGGCAAACACCCAGTAGGCGGCGCTCACGCAGCCCATGCCCACCGCAAGGCCGCTCAGTCGAGCGATCCCCAACCACTCCTCACGGCTCACCGGCATGTCGGCCAGGCGAGACCGTGAAGGCGAGGTGCGTGGCGCTTCCCGCGGCAGATAGCAGAGGGCGGCCAAGGCGGCGAGCGCCGCCAGGAGGGCGAATCCGGTATAGGCGCTGCGCCAGGCCTCCGCCCAGATCAGCACCGCGGGCATGGCCAGCGCGATCCCCACGCTGGTGCCGGCATTGACGGTGGCGTTGACCCGTCCGCGCAGCCCGGGCGGGACGACCCGGGACACCGCCTGCGCCATGGCCGGCGAGGAGAGCCCGGTGCTGATGCCGCAGACCAGCACCCCGACGGCCAGCAGCAGCGAGGAAGGCGCCAGGGCGATCGTCATCAGCCCGATGGCGGCCAGGCCGGCGGCCGCAACCCCGGCGTGCCGGACCCCGAGGCGGCGGGTGACCCAGGGCGCGGCGAGGATGGCGAAGACGAAGCTGAGGAACGGCAGGGCGCCGATCACCCCCGCCATGGTCGGCGAGATCGTCAGCTCGTCGCGCATCGAGGGCAAAAAGAGCCCGAACACGAAGCGGGCCAGCCCGTAGGTGATGGCGATGACGCCGCTGCCGAGCGCCGCCATGCCGAGGGCAGACAAGGGCCTCATGGGGTCTCGCTCCGGGCCGCGGCGAGCAGGGCATCGGCCACCGCCCGGGTGTCGGCGAGGGCGGCATCCATGCCCAGCAGTACCACCGCCGTGTTGCTGCCTTCCAGTACCAGGAAGAGGCGCCGCGCGAGGCCGGCGTGGTGGTCCAGGCCGTCGCGCGCCACGGCGGCCTCGAGGCGTGCCAGCAGGTCGCGCTTGGCGGCTTTCGCCAGGGCATGGACCTCGGCGCTGTGCTCGGCGAACTCGCCCATCGCCTTGACCATGATGCAGCCCTGGCGGCTGCAGCGTTTCAGCCAGCGGCCATGGGCTTCGACCAGGGCCTGGGTCGCCTGGCCCGGCGGGGCGGCGGCGGAGGCCGCATCCAGGCTGGCGATGAAGCGCGCATGGCGAGCCTCGAGCACCGCCGCGACCAGCGCCTCCTTGGAGGCGAAGTGGTTGTAGAGCGTCATGCGCACCACCCCGGCCGCCGCCACGATGCGGTCGATGCCGGTGGCGTGAAAGCCCTGCTCGTAGAACAGCCGCTCGGCCGTGGCGAGCAGTTGATCGCGCTTGGAAGCTGGCATCGATGGCGCTCCTGTGCACCTGGTATATATAGACCGATCTATCTAGATCGGAGTCAGTTAAATACACAGCAACGGCGGTGTCAAACAGTCACGCCTTGACCGAACAGAAAGGGCCGCTTTCTGGAAAGCGGCCCTGTACGTTACGGCTGACTCAGCAAGCAGTCGGTATCAGCTATCCGACATGCGGGGATTCTCGATAGCGGCTTCAGGCGGCTCCCGGCTCCCGGAAATAATGCCAGGCATGATGGTAGAGCACGCCGGCATAGCCGTTGCGCTGGATGAGCTTGAGAATCTTGGCGGGATTTTCGTCATTCAGGGCCTTGTGCAGTTTCGCCCGCTGCTCTTCATCGAGGGCCTCGTACCAGTGGTAGGGCGCGCCCTGGGCATTGCTATCCTCGGCCTTGCGCATCAGGTCCATTTCGATACGCCCGCCATGCCGATACAGGATGTCGTAGCCCTCCTGCAGCCGGGATGACGGCACGTCGCACGGCTTCTCGAGACCTTCCAGCACGTTGTAGTAGTAATAGCTCAGCGGTTGCATGTGGCTCCTCCAGCGGTATGCCGTTGCTTGTCTCTACCCACCTGCTTTTCTTCCCTCATCCTGCCTGAGCCAAGGCGGCGGGCTCAACGGAAAAAATGTAAGCCATCCGCGCCCCCGCACCCCATGGTCAGGCGTCGAACATGCGTGGCTCATGCGCTCGGAGGCGGTGCTGGCGCTAAACTGAAGTCAGCAAGGGGCGACGACGGGATGGGGCGGGCGATGAACTACGAGCAGGTGGTGAAGAACCTCTGGCGCCATGGCGACGGGCAGGTGCCCGACCAGGCCGCCAGGCTGAAGGCGCTGATTCGCTATGCCACCCTGGCCCCTTCCGGCCACAACACCCAGTGCTGGCGCTTTCGCATCGCCGAGGGAGCCATCACCATTTTGCCGGATCTCACCCGGCGTACCCCGGTGGTCGACCCGGACGACCACCACCTCTACGTTTCGCTGGGATGCGCCGCCGAGAACCTGAGCCTGGCGGCGCGGGCGTTCGGCATGTCGGGCGAGGTGACCTTTCATGCCGAAGGCGACGGCGAGGTTCGCGTCATGCTGGCGCCCTGCCAGCCGGAGGTCTCGCCGCTGTTCGAGGCCATTCCGGCCCGCCAGTGCTCGCGCACCGACTACGACGGCTTGCCCCTCGCCGATGAAGAGCTGGGCCGGCTGCAGGCCGCCGGCACCGGGCAAGGGGTCTCCATCAGCCTGCTGACCGAGAAGAAAGCCATCGAGAAGGTGCTGGAGTACGTGCTCCAGGCCAACGGCCGGCAGATCGCCAACGCGGCGTTCCGGCAGGAGCTCGAAGGCTGGATCCGCTTCGGCGAGCACGAGGCGGTCGAGGCCGGGGATGGGCTCTTCGCCCGCTCGATGGGCAGTCCCGCCACGCCGCGCTGGCTGGGCCGCTGGCTGTTTCGCGCGTTGCTGCGGCAAGGCGCCGAGAATGCCAAGGTCGCCCGCCAGGTGCGCAGCTCCGCCGGCATTGCCGTGTTCATCTCGGCCGCCGACGATCGGGCGCACTGGGTCGAAGCCGGGCGCTGCTACCAGCGTTTCGCCCTGCAGGCCACGGCACTCGGCATCTGCAACGCCTTCATCAACCAGCCGGTCGAGGAGGCGAGCGTGCGCCCGTCCTTCGCCGAGGCCCTGGGGATCGTCGGCGGGCGCCCCGACCTGGTGGTGCGGTTCGGCCGGGGCAAGGCGATGCCGCGCTCGCTGCGCCGGCCGGTGGAGGCGGTGCTGGTCCCGTAACCCCACAAACAGATAACGCTATGGCCGATGGGCCGAATCAGCTGCCATTCGGCTCACCAGGATATGCCGACAGCAATGTGCGTGGCTTTACTTCCAGCCCAGATGCCTCCATATCCTCGTCAATCCCTCTTGTCCCGGAGCCCAGCCATGTCCGATTCCCTGCACCTGGCCTGCCCTCACTGCCTGGCCATCAACCGCGTGGCCACGGCGCGCCTGGCCGCCTCGCGTTGCGGCAAGTGCAAGCAGCCGATGTTCACCGCCGCCCCCCTGGAACTCACCGGCGCCAACTACGCGGCGCTGATCGAGCGCAGCGAGCTGCCGGTGGTGGTGGACTTCTGGGCCAGCTGGTGCGGGCCCTGCAAGATGATGGCGCCGATCTTCGCCCAGACCGCCACCGAGCTGGAGCCGCGCATCCGCTTCGCCAAACTCGACACCGAGGCGGAGCCGGGACTGGCCGGACGCTTCGGCATCCGCAGCATCCCCACGCTGATCGTGTTCAAGCAGGGGCGTGAGGTCGCCCGCCAGGCCGGGCTGATACAGGGCTCGCAGCTCAAGCGCTGGCTAGAGCCGCACCTGGTTTGAAGCCCCAGCAGGTCAGCGATCCAGCAGTCCCTCGGCCAGCGCCACGCCGAGCCGGTCCACGGCGGCGGCGAGCTTCTCGTCGATGACGTGCAGGTACTCCGTCCAGTCGTCGACGTGGTGCAGCTCCGCCTTGCCGTCCGAGATGCCGCGCAGCACGATCAGCGGCACGTTAAAGCGCATGCAGGCGCGCAGGCAGGCGTAGCTCTCCATGTCCACCATTTCGGCGGCAATGGCGGCATAGGCCTCGCCCGAGACGATGTTGGCGCCGGTGGAGAGCGTGGCCTCGGCAATGCCGGGAATGCGCAGCGGCAGGGGCAGGATCGCCGGCAGGTCGAGGAAAGGGGTGATCCCCTTCTCGAAGCCCAGCGGCGAGGCGTCCATGTCGCGGTAGGCGATGGAGCTCGCCTGGTAGATCTCGGTCTGCTCGAGCGAGCGGCTGCCCGCCGAGCCCAGCGACACCACCAGGTCGGGCAGGCGCCCCTGCCGGGCGTGCGCGGCCAGGGCCGCGGTGAGCTCCACCGCCGCCTCTACCGGGCCGACGCCGGTCATGAACGGCGCGAAACGCTGCCTGAGATGCGGGCCGTATTCGGCCTCGGCGGCCATGGCAAAGAGCACGTCGTGGCCGCCGAGTGTCGTCAGTGGCGGCGTGCCTGATGCCGCGCTCATGCGTCGATCCTCGCCTGAGCCTCAGCCTCAGCCATTGCCATCGTTGCTGACCGTCTGTATGACCTCGAACCCCTCGAAGTTCGGCGGGCCCAGGTAGAGCCCCTCGCGCTTGCTCTGGCCGGCGTTGGCGTGGGCCTTGCGGAACGCCTCGGAATGCGTCCAGGCTTCGAAATCCTCGCGCGAGCGCCAGATGGTGTGCGAGGCGTAGAGCACGTGGTCCTCCTTCTCGGGGCCGCGCAGCATGTGAAACTCGACGAAGCCGGGCAGGCCCTGCAGGTGGGGCTCCCGCTCCAGCCAGATCTGCTCGAACTCCTTCACTCGCTCGGGGTTGACCCGAAAACGGTTCATGGCGATGAACACGATATTGCTCCTTGTGGTCGGGCGGCGGTTGATCACCGCAAGACGATGACACTGACGCCGACAGGGGGCAAGCATGTAAAGGCGGGTTCACCTGGCGCTTGCCTACTGGGTTGGATGGCTTTCAACCTCTGCCGGTCGACTCGAGAATCGCCCGGCGCAGCGCCTCGGGCGGTTGGGCGCCCGACAGGCCGATTGAGTGATTGAAGATGAAGGTGGGCACACCGCTCACGCCCAGGCGCTGCGCCTCGTCGAGGCCCGCCTTTACCTCGGCCCGGCCCTGGTCGCTGGCGAGAAAGGCGGACATGTCGATATCCGCCAGCCCGCCGTCTCGGGCGGCCTTGGCCAGCACCGCGCCGTCACCGATGTCCTCACCCTCGACGAAGTAGCTGCGGAAGAGCGCTGCGACCACGGCCGACTGGACGCCATGCTCCCCGGCGAGCCAGATCAGCCGGTGGGCATCGAAGGTATTGGGTGTTCGCGTCATGCGCTCGTGGTGAATCTCGATCCCCGCCTGGGCAGCGGCGGCCTCCACCTGGGCGTCGAGCGCCCGGGAGCGCTCCCACGAGCCGAACTTGGCGGTGCGGTACTCGCGCCGCGGCAGGCCCCCGGCAGGCATGTCGGGGTTGAGCTCGAAGGGGTGCCAGGCCACCGAGACACCGATCTCTCCGGGCAGTTCGGCCAGGGCGAGGTCGAGGTGGCGCTTGCCGATGAAACACCAGGGGCAGATGGCATCGGAGATCACGGTGATGTCGACGTGGGGCATGGTCGCGGAACCATTGGATCGGATTCCCTCGAACCCTAGCACTTTCAGGCCGTGATTGACGCCGGTTTCAGCCATCGGGTAGCGAAAGGGGTATCGTAGGCGAAAGCCACCGGGAGAGATGACGATGCACCAGGGAAGCTGCCTGTGCGGGAAAGTGACATACGAATACCGCGGCGAGATCGATGAGGTCTCCATGTGCCACTGCCAGCAGTGCCGAAAGGCCCAGGGCTCCGCCTTCGCCGCCGTGGCACCCATCCGCTCGGCCGAGTTTCGCATCACCCGGGGCGCGGAGCACCTCAAGGAGTATCGCGCCACGCCGAACAAGGCGCGGGTATTCTGCAGCGAGTGTGGCAGCCCGCTCTACAGCGCCCGCGACGACCTTCCCGACGCCAAGCGGCTGCGCCTGGGCACCCTGGATACGCCGATAGCGCCCGGCAAGCGCTACCACGCCTGGGTCTCGTCCAAGGCCGAGTGGTTCGAACTGGCCGATGAGCTACCCAGGTTTCCCGAGTCCGCGCGTTGAGTGATCGGGCCCGGCACAAGAAGGGCACCGAGTAGGGAAAAGCGGAGAGAGAAGAGAACAAGAGCAGAGAACAAGAGCAGAGCGCAGGAGAGACCGGATGGCGTACCTGGCAACGGCGGTGGGTCTGCTGCTGGTAGCGGCACTGGCCATGCAGGCGTGGCGCCTGACCGACAACCGCGCGATGGAGAGGGCCTGGGTCTGGCTGCAATCCCAGGCGCCCGCCAGCGTCGAAGCGTTCGACCCCGCCATGGTGGAAGGCCTGCCCGACGCCGCCCGGCGCTACTTCCGCTACACCATCGCCCCGGGCACGCCGCTTCACGTCGTCAGTGAAATACAGATGACAGGCGAGATCGGCCTGGGTAGCAAGGAAGCACCCGGCTACCGTCCCATGCAGGCACGCCAGATACTCGCGCCACCACACGGCTTCATCTGGCACCTCGAACGGGCCGGCGCCGGCCTCATGCAGATGAGCGGCTCGGATGGCATGGCGAACGGCCACTCCTGGACGCGCTTCTGGCTCAACGGCACGTTGCCCGTCGCCAGGGCCGGGGGCGACGACAACCACCTGCGCGCCTCGTTTGGGCGAGCCGTGGCGGAAGCCGCCTTCTGGGCCCCGGCAGCGCTGCTGCCCCAGCACGGAGTGCGCTGGGAAGAGACCGGCGAGCCCAGCCTGGCACGCGCGTTCGTCACCCACGGCTCCCTGGAACAAGCGATAGAGATCGCCGTGGCCGAAAACGGCCAACCGCGCTGGGTACAGTTCCAGCGCTGGAGCAACGCCAACCCCGAGAAAGAGTGGCGACTCCAGCCCTTCGGCGGCTATCTCGACGACTTCCGTAACTTCGAAGGCTTCACCCTGCCCACCAAGGTCGACGGCGGCAACCACTTCGGCACGGAGGCGTACTTTCCATTCTTTCGGGTGAGGGTGGGGGAGGTGCGGTTTTCGGTGCCGTAGCGCTCAATGGCACTAGGCAAGATCAGCGAGATGCTCGAGGGTTTCAGGATACTTCTGGACGAGCCGGATGAGTGTCATGGCCTGGGCATTGGGCTTGGCGCGGCCTTGCTCCCAATTCTCCAGCGTCCTTGGGTTGGTGCGGAGGTACATGGCGAAAACCGGGCGGGACATATGCAGTCGCTCCCGCAGCTCGATGAGTTCGCTGGCTGTGACGTCGGGAACCTCTGCCAGCTCTACGGAGTGGGAGCGCAGCGTGCGCTTGCCTTGGCGCTCATCTGCCAATGCATCGAAGCCCTCGATGAGTTCGTCAAAGATGTTACGGCCCATGGTCATGGCCTCGCGTTGATTTCCGCATCCAGCAGCTGTCTCAGGGTCTTTCGCAGCCTCCCCCCTTGGATGACATCACCGGCCCCAGGGTTCTGAAGCAAGAAATTCTGGCAGGCACGAAAGGCGGCGTCATCGAAGTAGGTGGATCGGTGCCGCTCGAAGGGTGGCAGTTCGAGAAACGTTGCTTTGATGCGATGTACGCAGATTGCGTATATTTTTGCTGCAGCGCCAAGCCATGTCAAACGCCCTGGTGTGGCAACCTATCCTACGAGCAGGCCCTAGGTTGCCACCCATGCTAGGCTAGGCCATGGGCTGCCATCGTTATCGGGTTGCCGAAGGCTCAACGTTGCTGAGGTAGCGCAAAATGAACAGAACCGAGACGTTACAGCTGTTGCGAGAACACCTACCGTCGCTATCCAGTGAGTATGGCGTTACCTCGTTGGCACTTTTTGGTTCCATGTCGCGCGATGAGGCTCGCGACGACAGCGATATCGATATCCTGGTGAGCTTTGAGGGCCCGGCTACCTCGGCGCGTTATTTCGGTGTGCAGTTCTACCTGGAGGATCTGTTGGGCCATCCGGTAGATCTAGTGACCGATAAGGCGCTACGTCCCGAGCTTAGACCCCATGTGGAGCGTGAGGCAGTGCGTGTCTGATTCTCGTCTCAAGCGCGAATGGCGCTTCTATATCGATGACATGATCGGTTTTGCTGAGAAGGTCCTGTCCTATACTGATGGCTTGGATCAGGATAGCTTCACCGTGCATGACCTTACCTACGACGCCACACTGCGAAATCTCGAGCTGATCGGCGAAGCGGCAACCCGTATTCCACTTACGGTTCGTCAGCAGTATCCGGACATTCCCTGGCGGATGATCATCGCTACCAGGAATCGCTTGATCCATGCCTATCTTGGGATTGACGACGATACCGTATGGAGCATCATCCAGGACAATATTCCCGAATTATTGGAACAGCTACGTGAAGTCAAAAAACCGAAAGAAGCCGAATAGCAGTGTAGTGCCTACTGCTCCATATACCGCGCTGCTTGATCGTCATGCATGGCGTCGGTCTATCTCGTTTTTTCGGTACCCTTTCCTCCCGACTCCGCTTTTCTGAGGTTCAGGCTTATGCCTGGCGCAATACGGATCCGCTGACGAAATCGAAGTGCCATCCTCCGCTCCCTCTCTTGTCACTTGTTGTTGTTGTTTTCAGCCTGCTCCCGACGTTTCTGCATGGCATCGCTGAAAGCAGCAGCCAGGATGCCGGTCGGCATGGCGATCATGCCGATGCCGACGATGGCGGTCAGGCCCGCAAACAGCTGCCCAGCCGCGGTCACCGGGGTCACGTCCCCATAACCCACCGTGGTGAGTGTGGCCACGCTCCACCAGAGTGCCCTGGGAATGCTCCCGAAGGCCTCGGGCTGATGGCTGGCTTCCAGGACATAGATCACGCTGCTGGTGACGATCAGCAACGCCACAGCCACCATCAGACTCACCGTGAGTTCGTAGCGTCGCCCGCGCACTGCCTGGTAGAGATCGCCAATCGCGTTGGAGAAGTGCCCCAGGCGCGCGAGCCTGAGCAGCCGTATCAGTTTGAGCAGACGTAACGCAAAGGCGTTGACTGCCCCCATGGTCAGGAAGAAAGGCAAGATAGCGAGCAGGTCGAAGATCGCCCATGGGCTAACCATGAAGCGCAGGCGCCCAGCCAGCCCGCGATAGCGGGGATCTTCGCCAGCCGCAATCACGCGCGCGACGTACTCGACCAGAAAAGCCAAGGCCAGCACTGCCTCTGCGGTGACGAAGAGGCTAGGCGCAAGCGCTCGGACTACCGGCTCCGTCTCCAGAATGGTCAGTGCAGTCGCGAGGATTATCAGGCCAGCGATGAAGCGGTTGATGATCGACAGCCCAGGGGCTTGGCGAGCGGTGGGCTCGAGCATTAGGTAAAGGCGGCGGCGCCAACCGGCATAGGGGCTGGCCTTCTGGCTATCCAATGGCTGCATGCATCCCCCTATCCCATCGCCAGCTGATCAGTACACGATTCTCAGACCCATTGCCCAAGCGAATGGGGATCGCAGCATTATTAGCATAATGCTCATTCGCAAGGATTGGCGCTATGCCAACGCTTCCTCCGGGCCCTCTGCGGCTCGGACCGCATGGCGGAAGGCCGCTCTTGGACGCGCTTCTGGAGCAGCAGCACGTTTCCTGCCGCCAGGGGGGGCGACGATAATCACTTGGCTCGACCATTGGTCGGTCCGTTGATCCTGCGCATGGGAAAAGCCATGCCCCAGTGCTAGGCTGAAACGCAAAGATACATAACGACACAGCCGTACGCACAGGGACAGCACATGATTAGGGAAGCCATCGAGACTCGTATGACGCTTCAGCCGCTTGACCGTCCAGCGCAGGTTATGCAGTGCCGTATACATCCACCACTATCTAGCTTCGCGAGTACGGTTACCGTCAAGCTGGCCGGTATCGACCCTAAGCGGACAGCCGGCAAAGGCAGCATGTATGTTCATCCTTGTTATGTGGCATGCGTGGTGACTGGTGCTATACGGTCTAATATGGTCATCTGTTATTAACAGGAGGCGGACAATGCCTAGTCCTGGAAACACGAAAATCACAGCGAAATTTATAATCGACGAAAATGAAGAAGGCCAATGAAAGTTAACTATCTCAACTATAACTCTTTCTCCCAGCGCGAACTAAAACCTTATGAGAAGCGGGCTCCCGACTTTTCTGGCCGGTTTGTTAGATGGTTCTTGGAGAACATATATCGACTGGAAGAAATTGATGCCGATGATGCCTGTGTGGATGATAAGCACGATAAGGGTGTAGACGCCATCTATGTCGACGATGTTTCCGAAACCGTCTATATAATTCAGGCGAAAACGAAGACTAAGGACGACGCTGAGTTTGGCGATACTGACATTAAAGAGTTCTACGGAACTCTCCAGCAATTCGACAGCAAAGAAAAAATTGACGAAGTTTATAACGAGACTAAAAACGATAGACTTAAGAAGACCATCGCCAGAACGCGCCTTTCCTCCAAGGTAAATAGCGGATACGACGTGCTCGGTGTTTTCATAAGCAATGCGCGAGCAAACGACGATGCAAAAGCAATTCTCGCCAAACTGGCAAAAATCGAACTCTTTGATGCGGATGCGATCGCTAATGAGTACGTCGATTTGGATGTAGATGGTGGTATAAAGGGCAGATATTATTTCGACGTTTCTGACTCTCATGTCATCGAATATGACGCCGGAGGGGCCGCTGCCCGACTGTTTTTGGCCCCAGCCCTCAATCTGCTCAAAATGAACGGAATCGCAGATGGAACTCTATTCGAGCAGAACGTTCGGCTGGCTCTTGGAAACACCAAGGTCAACAAAGGGCTGAGGCAGAGCATAAGGGAAAAAAGCGAGCACAAGAATTTTCCGCTGTATCACAACGGAATCAATGTGCTGTGCAAGGAGATAGTTTCCGAATCGGAGGAGCGTATCGAGGTTGAGGACTACGTTGTGGTCAACGGCGCACAAAGCCTATCTTCGTTGGCGTCTGAGAGGTCGAAGATCACAGATGATCTCAAAATTTTGGTGAAGCTAATAGAAACAAAGGATGACCTGGTTCTTTCCCAGCGGATTACCAAGAACAGCAACAACCAAAACGCGATAAAAGCGCGTGATTTAAAATCCAATCACAATATTCAGCGACGACTTAAAGCTGAAGTTAGTGTCATTAGCAATGACACTATTGCGTATGAGATTAAGCAAGGGGAGGCTAACAAGGGCAAGACAGTTCTTAAAAACGAGTCCGCCGGCCTGATTTTATTAGCGATGGATCTTGCACAACCATGGAGCTGTCACCAGAAATACAAGGTGATGGATGACCTTCACTCCAATATATTCGGTAGGCCTGAGGTCACTGGTGCGAGGATTGTAGGCTATTGGGAGTGCTTCAAGTCGGTTGAGTCGGCGCTTGATGCTATTGAGGATAAACATTTTGCTTATTACAATCTTACGAAATACTTCTTGGCCTATGCAGTTGTCAGTCTGATTAGAACGGAATCAAAGGGCGTGGCAATGTTAAATAATATGGAAGGGGTCATCAGGTCTGGACGGCAAACAGAGCTTTTCGACCTCTTTGGTTCCCTCGCGAAGTCACTTGCCTTCGATCTCAATGCTGAAATTGTAGACGAGGATGCGGAGTCGTTTGACTATAAGAATGAACTCAAAAGTCCGACTTGGTGCAAAAAGACTTCAGCAAGATTGGTCGCACAGTACTCTAAAGACGTAATGCGGAAAAAGGCTGATCCCATTAGTGCCCTTTGTTCGGACCTTGCGAGAGCAATTTGAGACACCTGCATTGGCCTAAAGGCTTATTTGGTCGAGCGAGGTTGATTTGAGCCCGGATCAAGCGCTGTATAACCAGTCGCGTCACTCGGACACACTAAAGTACGCCGGCGCGCTCTGGCGTTATACCAAGAAAGCCTAAAATGTCCGCTCATGGCCGATAGCCGACATCACCAGTAGTGGCGATATCGGCTTTTCTACAACCTTCCCAACCCACTCACCCTCACCACCTCTCTCGTCACCGCCTCATCCAGCATCCCGCGCCCCGTCTCTACCAGCGTGAGCCAGTCCCTTGCACGCGTGATGCCGGTGTAGACCAGCTCCAGCGTGAGGATGGGATTGGGGGTGTTGGCAGCCGCAGCACCACTTGATGCTGCGGCTCCCATCGCTTGAGCACCTACTCAGTGCCCGGCCGACTCTCCTCTGTCTCTACCTGCCCGCGCCGCTGCAACCAGCGCATCACCAGCCAGCACAGCGCGGCCCAGGCCGCTCCGGCGGTCCAGCCGGCAAGTACATCCGTCGGCCAATGCACGCCGAGGTAGACACGGCTCATGCCCACCAGCAGGGTGAGCAGTATCGCCATTATCAGCAGGTAGGCCTTCAGCCTCAGCGCCGGCTGTACCCGGATGAGCAGGGCGGCCAGGGTGAGGTAGGTGACGGCAGACATCATCGAATGGCCGCTGGGGAAGCTCGCGGTGTAGACCATGGCTTCATGCGGCACGAGGTCGGGCCGGGGGCGATCGAAGCCCATCTTCATCAGCGTGCTGAGCAGCATGCCGCCGGGCACCGCGACCGAGGCAAAGAGCGCCGCGCGATAATTCCGGGCGAGTACGAGGTAACCCAGGGCGCCCAGGGTGATCACGACCAGCACGCCGACACCGCCGAGCGCGGTAAAGTCTCGCCCCATTTCCTCGACCCAGCCCGGGCCGAGCGGATCGGTGTGATCGGCAGGATTGCGCAGGGAGAGCAGCAGGGTCTCGTCGATGCTCTGGGTCTCTCCCTCGATGACGGCATCGGCCAGCTCGATGAACCCCCAGACCCCGCCGGAAAGTACCGAGACGCACAGCAGCACTGCCAACTCGTAGCGGCCGAGCCGAGCCAGCAGGGAAAGGCCGTGGCGTCTCACATGTTCGATTTTTCTGTAGTGCTTCATTCGCAACTCCCTTGCTTTGATAACCATACATTTCGATTTCCAGGGCACCCCTTGGACTTTATTACAACTTCCCCAGTCCACTCACCCTGACCACCTCCCTCGTCACCGCGTCATCCAGCATCCCGCGGCCCGTCTCCACCAGCGTCAGCCAGTCCCGTGCGCGGGTGATGCCGGTGTAGACCAGTTCCCGGGTAAGGATGGGGTTGGGGGCGTCGGGGAGCAGCAGGGCGGTGTGGGTGAACTCCGAGCCTTGGGATTTGTGTACCGTCATGGCGAAGACGGTTTCCACCGCTTGCAGGCGGCTGGGCAGTACCCACTTGATGGCGCCGCTGCCGTCGCTGGCCGGAAAGGCGACGCGCAGCAGGGTGCGGCCGGGCGCTTCGCTGGCGCTGCGAGCTTCGGGCACGGCGAGGGTGATGCCGATATCGCCGTTCATCAGCCCCAGGCCGTAGTCGTTGCGGGTAACGAGCACCGGGCGGCCTTCGAACCAGCCCTGTTCCAGCTCCAGGTCGCTGGCCTGGAGCCAGCCGGCGCGACGCAGGGCGCGGCCGATGCGCGGGTTCAGCCCCTCGATTCCCCAGGGGCCTTTCCTCAGTGCGCACAGCAACTGGAAGTGGCCGTGGGCGGCGAGTATCTGGCGGGCCCAGTCGTCGTAGGGCTGGCGCGCTTCACCTTCGCCGAAGTAGGGCTGGGCGGGGCGCGCTGCCTGCATCACGTCCAGGTAGTGGGCGTAGCCGCGGGGCGGGGCGATGGGCTCGCCGCGGCGGTCGTGGCGGCCTTCGCCGCCGTTGATGAAACCGGCCGGGTTGCCGTTCACCACCAGGCGATCCAGCGCCGGGTCGTCGGCGTCCGCCAGGGCGAGGCGGGCGATGTCGGCGTAGCGTGGCTTTCCATCAGTGCCGAAGATTTCGCGTACCGCGCGTTTTTTCTCTTTTTGCCCATGCTCGGGTGCGAGCGGGCGGTTGACCGCTTCGGCGAGCTGGCCGATGCCGCTCTTGGCATCGAAGCGGTGGCTTACCCGCAGCATGGCGATGGCCTGGTCCAGCGGCTGGCCGCCTTCGTCCTGGTACTGTTCGGGAATCGGCGTGCCGGTCACCCGTTGCAGCCAGTCGCAGGTGGCCGGGGTGTAGTGGCCGCCTTCGGCGCGCTGGCACAGGTCGCCGAGCACGGCGCCGGCTTCCACCGAGGCGAGCTGGTCCTTGTCGCCGAGCAGGATCAGCCGCGCCCTGGGCGGCAGGGCGGTGAGCACGGCGGCCATCATCTCGATATCCACCATCGAGGCTTCGTCGATCACCAGGGCGTCCAGCGCCAGCGGGTTGCCGGCGTGGTGACGGAAGTGGCGGGTATCCGGCCGCGAGCCCAGCAGGCGGTGCAGCGTGGTCACTTCGGTGGGAATGCTGTCGCGCAGGGTCGGGATATCCACACCCTGTTGGCCCGCGGCGGCGGCCAGCTCCACCAGCGAAAGGCCCTGCACCTGCTTGGCGATGGATTCGTTGAGCCGGGCGGCGGCCTTGCCGGTGGGGGCGGCCAGGCGAATGCGCAGCGGGCGCGGGGCGGCGGAGCCAACTGGTGTGGTTTCGCCCAGGGCCAGCGCCTGCAGCAGGGCGAGCAGCTTGACCACGGTGGTGGTCTTGCCGGTGCCGGGGCCGCCGGTGATCACGGCGAAGCGCGAGCGGCTGGCCAGCGCACAGGCGGCCTGCTGCCAGTCGAGTTCATGCCCCGGGGTGAAGAGCGCGGCCAGCGCCCGGGCCAGGGTGACGGTATCGGTTTCTGTATCGGTGGTGGCAGTAAGTCGGCTGCCGATCAGGCCGCGAATGTCCTGCTCGTACTGCCAGTAGCGGCGCAGGTAGAGCCGCACGTTGCCGTCGTGCTCGCTGCGCACCAGCGGGGTGTTTCCCGGTGGTTCGTTGCCGTCCGCCACCAGGGCAGGGTGGTGCAGGGCAGCGTGCCAGGTGGCGAGTTCCAGCTCGGCCAATAGGTCGCTGGGCAGCGGCGGCGGGTCGCTGAGGTCGTCGCCTTCCGGCGGCAGCGAGAGCGCCAGGTCGGGGGCGGCCAGGGTCTGGGCGAGATCGAGGCACACGTGGCCGCGGCCGAGCTGATGGCTGGCCAGCGCCGCGGCGAGCAGCAGCAGGGGTGGGGCGTCGCTCACCTCGCGCTGGAAGAAGCTCGCCAGCGCCCGGTCCAGCGCGCGCAGCCAGCCGCGTTCCACCCAGCGGTCGAGCAGGGCGAACAATGCCTGAGTATCGTGGCGCGCGGCTTGTACATTGCCCTGCGCGGTCTGGTTCGGTTCCGGCTCGGCTTGGGGCGGTTCAGGTTCGGCGCCCTCGTCGGCTGCCTGGCGGCTGCCTGCTGGTTCCTCACCGAGATCGGCGAACAGGTCCGGGGTGGCGTCGTCGTGGTGCTTGCTGCGCTTGCTCATGCCGGCGCCTCCGTGGTGGTGCGGGTGCCTACCGCTCGGGCGTCGCCCTGGAACAGCGCGTCCAGCGCTTCGATCAGCTCCCGCGGGGGGCGCTCGGCGTGGACGCCGCGGCTCTCCGCATTGGCGCCCCGGAGAAAGACCGTGAGCGAGCCGCCGATATGCCGGTCGTAGTCGTAGCCCGGCAGGCGCGCCTTGAGCAGCCGGTGCAGGGCCAGCAGGTAGAGCGCGTACTGCAGGTCGTAGCGCTTGGCGGCCACCGCCTGGCGCATGGCCTCCCGGCTGTAGGCGCTGTCGTCCGGCCCCAGGTGGTTCGATTTCCAGTCGGCCACGTAATAGCGGCCCTCATGCTCGAACACCAGGTCGATGAAGCCCTTGAGCATGCCGTTGAGGGTGTCGGCATCCAGCGCGGGGCGGGGCAGGCCGGCACCCGAGCCGTTATCCGGGCTTGCCAGTGTGTAAGCACTTACGAGGGCGTCCAGCCGGCGAGTGTCGACCTGGCGCGAGGCGAACCAGAACTCCATCTCCACCTGGTAGCTCGTCAGCGCTTCGAGCCTGAGGCGGCCCGCGCCGTTGGGCAGCGGCAGCGGGGCGGCGAGCAGGGTGCCGAACCAGGCGTGCAGCGTGTTCAGCCACGGCTGCCAGCCGCGCACCTGGCAGCGCCGGGCCAGGGTTTCCTCGCGCAGGGCGGGGTCGCGGGCCACGCGGGCGAAGCCGTGCTCGCCGGCCCATTCGAGAATGCCGTGAAGGAAGGTGCCAGGGCCTGGGCCTCTCGGAAACCTGTGTAGCGAGGGTAGCGGTTCGCCCTGGCCGCTGTCGCGGGGTTCCTCCAACACTTCCAGCGCGGTGGCTTCCATGGCGGTGGCGGGCTCCGGCAGGCTGCCGCTTCGCTGCGCTTCGCTGTCGTGGGGTTTGACAGGTAAGTCAGCCCTTACTGGGGCGCTGGCCGATACGACGGTGACAGTCTCGCCGGAGAGGCGCAGCGCCGAGTAGCTGGCGATCCACCAGTGCTCGCGGGCGGGGCGCGTTGGAATGCGCGCTTCGCCGAGGGCGTCGTCGCGCTCGGTCTGGGTGACGATCTGGGCGTGGGCCGGCGGCGCCGGGGCGATCTCGATGGCGGCGCAGTCGCCCTTGAGTCGTGCGAGTGCGCTGTCGAATCCTGACGGGCTCAGCGCTTCGCCGTTGGCCAGCAGTTGGCCGATGGCGCTGCCTTCGCCGCCCTTGAGCGGGGCCATGCCGAGCCAGGTGGCGTGGCGAGCGCGGGTCAGCGCCACGTAGAGCTTGCGCAAGTCCTCGCCCAGGCGCTCGCGGTCGACGGTGGCCAGGGTCTGCTCGTCGGCTTCCAGGCTGATGCGCAGGCGGCCCTCGGCGTCGTGCCAGCGCAGCGGCGAGTCGTCCTTCTTCGTCGGGCGGTGGTTGCAGATGAAGGGCAGGAACACCAGCGGGTACTCCAGCCCCTTGGACTTGTGAATGGTGATGACCTGCACCAGGTCGGCGTCGCTCTCCAGGCGCAGCTTGTGGGTATCGCCATGGCCTTCGGGGTTGGCGATGGCCTCGGCGAGAAAGCGGATCAGCGCGTGTTCGCCGTCTAGCTCCTGGCTGGCGTGCTGCAAGAGTTCACCCAGGTGCAGCAGATCCGTCAGGAAGCGCTCACCCTCGCTGGCGGGTCCGCCGGCAAGCAGCCGCTGCGCCACGTCGAAGTCGTGGATGATCTTGCGCACCAGTGGCAGCACGCCCTGGCGCTGCCACAGCCGGTGGTAGTCGCGGAACTGCAGCACGCGGCCTTCCCAGGCCAGCTCGTCTTCGTTCAAGCGATCCAGCGTGGCGATATCGAGCCCCAGCACCGGGGTGGCCAGGGCAGTACGCAACAGCCTGTCGTCGTCGGGTGCCGCACAGGCGCGCAGCCAGGCGTCGAGCTGGGGGGCGACGAGCGAGGCGAACACCTTGTCCTTGTCGGAGAGGTAGACGCTCTTCACCCCGCGCCGGGCCAGCGCCTGGCGGATCGAGCGCGCCTCGCCCAGGCCGTTGACCAGCACCGCCATGTCGGAGGGCTTGAGCGGCTTGAGCGTTCCCTCCTCTTGAAAACCGGCACTGCCGCTTAGCCCCTCGTTGAGCAGCTCCACCATGGTGGAGGCGCAGCGCTCGGCCATCTCCTGCTGGTAGGCGGTCTTGGAGAGCGGTTCGTCGCACTCGAGCTGCCACAGGGTCATGGCCGGCAGCGGCTGGCCCTGGCGGGTGAGTGAGTCCTTGCGGCCTTTCGCTCCCACAGGCAGGAAGGGAACAGGGTTCCCCTCGGGCGAGTTGAACAGGAAGGCGCCGGGCGGGTGCGCCTCGGCGAATGCGAAGCAGCGGTTCACCGCCTCGACCATCTCGCGGCTGGAGCGGAAGTTGGTGCCCAGGGTGACGTGGCGGCCTTGGGTGTCGCGGCGGGCGCGCAGGTAGGTATGGATGTCGGCGCCGCGGAAGGCGTAGATCGCCTGCTTGGGGTCGCCGATCAGAAACACACCGCACTCGGGGCGATTCTCGCGGATGCGGTAGACGCAGTCGAAGATGCGGTACTGCACCGGGTCGGTGTCCTGGAACTCGTCGACCAGGGCGACCGGGAACTGCCGGCGGATCTGTGCGCCCAGCGCCTCGCAGTTGGGGCCGGCCAGCGCCCGGTCGAGATGGGTGAGCAGCTCGTTGGGGCCCATCTCGGCGCGGCGTTCCTGCTCGCGGTCGAGCCGCGCCCGGCACCAGTGCACGGCGTGGGTGAGCAGGTCCGCGTAGGGATCGGGCAGGGCGTTGAGTTCATCCTGGAGCTTTTCCAGCGCAGCCAGCGCCGGGTGATCCGGCGGCTCGCCCTTGAGCCAGATATCGGCCATGCCCTGGGGCGTGAGGCGCTTCCAGGCGGCGTCGGTCAGGCCGGGCCAGGTGGCCTCCCCTTGGCACCATTCACGCAGGGCGCCGAGCCAGTTGGCGCGGCTCCTGGCGTTGAAGCTCTGGCCCTTGAAGGCCTTGTGCTGGGCGGCCTCCTCGAACAGCGCTTCGCACTCGTCCACCCACTGGGGCCAGGGGGCCTTGAGCTGGGCCAGGCGCTCGGCGGTCTCGCGCTGGGCATTGGCGACTGTTTCGGCCGGGGGTGGGGCGTGCTTGTTCAGTGCCTCGGCTTCGGGCATCAGGCCGCGCACGGCGGCGTGGAGCTGCTCGGGCGTGCTCCAGTGGCGCACCACCGTGGCCAGCTCGTCTAGGTTGAGCGGGTAGTAGAAGCTGCGCCAGTAGTCGCGCACCACCTCGAGCTCCAGCTCGGTCTGGTCGTTTTCCAGGTCGAGCGAGAACAGGCTGCCGCTGTCGAAGGCGTGCTCGCGCAGCATGCGGTAGCACCAGCTGTGGATGGTGGAGACGGCGGCTTCGTCCATCCATTCGGCGGCGAGCTGCAGGCGCCGGGCGCAGGCGGGCCAGGTGGCGGGGTCATACTGGTCGCGTAATTGAAGAAGAAGACCGTCGCCCTCGGCTCCTTCCGCCGGTTGTAGAAAAACATCCGCCGCCTCGACCAGCCGCGCGCGAATCCGCTCGCGCAGCTCCTGGGTGGCGGCGTTGGTAAAGGTGACGACGAGGATCTCGGGCGGCGTGAGCGGGCGCTCGAAGGCGGCAGCGTCGTCGGCCGAGCGGGCGCCGAGCACCAGGCGCACGTAGAGCAGGGCGATGGTGAAGGTCTTGCCGGTGCCGGCGCTGGCTTCGATCAGGCGGCTGCCGTGGAGCGGAAACGCCAATGGGTCCAGCTGCGTGATCTCGCTCATGCCTCGTTCCCCGCCCGGTGAGTCCCTGTCTCCGGCCAATGGTGCCGGAAAACGCCGAGGCGATAAACGTTTCCGGGCCCCATGACGCCGGACCATCGTGGGTAGCGCCAGGCGGCACGCACTGCGTTACCATGGAAGCAGGCTGGCAACCTGGATGAGGATGCGTCGATGAGAGTTCTTGTTGCGCTGCTGCTGGTGCTGTTCAGCGGTACCGCCCTGGCCGTGGCGGAAGGCGAGCGGATCAGGGCCTGGACCCTGGAGGATCAGTTCGGCGATGACGTGCTGATCGCCCCCGACACGCGCCTGCTGCTGGTCGCCAGCAGCCGCAAGGCGGCCGACGTGGCGAACGAGGCGTTGGAGGCGCTACCCGAGGGCTTCCTCGAGTCGCAAGCTGCGCTCTACGTGGCCGACGTGTCGCGCATGCCGAAGATGATCACGCGCATGGTGATGGTGCCGGCAATGCGCTCGGCCCACTACCGGGTGCTGCTCGACTACGACAGCCGGGTCGCCCCGGAGCGTCTCGGCGACGACGACGTGCTGTGGCTGGGGCTGGAGGGGCTGACGGTCAACGAGCGCCGCACCTTCGATTCTGCCGCGGCGCTGCGCCAGGCGCTGGAGGCGCTGCCGCAATGAACGTGCTCGTCCCCGTTCTGATCGTGCTGCTCACCGTGATCGGCATGGAGCTGTTCGCCTGGTTTGCGCACAAGTACATCATGCACGGCTGGGGGTGGGGCTGGCATCGCTCGCACCATGAGCCACCCGATTCCCCCGAGCGGCGCGGCTGGTTCGAGAAGAACGATCTCTACGCCGTGGCCTTCGCCAGCATCGCCATCGTGCTGATCGCGTTGGGTACCGCGGGCCGGTATCCGCTGCAATGGATCGGTGCCGGCATGACCGCCTACGGTTTTCTCTACTTCGTCGCCCACGACGGCCTGGTGCATCAGCGCTGGCCGTTTCGCTACGTGCCGCGGCGCGGCTACCTCAAGCGACTCTACCAGGCCCACCTGATGCACCATGCGGTGCGCGGCCGCGATGGCTGCGTGTCGTTCGGCTTCCTGTTCGCCCCGCCGGTGTCGCGGCTCAAGCGCCAGCTGCGCGAGCGCCATGACGGGCCGCTGGCGAGAGAGGGCGCTGCCACAGCGTCGGCGGACGCGGCGCGGGCGTCTCGCGGCGGGAGCTGAGCGCCATGGCCGCGCCGCGAGCCAGCAGGCGCAGCTTTTCTCCCTTGCCGGTCGAGACCCGGCCGTCCCAGGCGTGAGGGCCGCGGGCCTTCACCTTCATCCCGATTTGGCGATAGACCCCGTGCGCCGTGGCGATGGCCCAGGCCGAGCGCAGCGGGAGCGCGCCCAGCCCGCCGCGGGCGGAGCGGTAGTAGGGCTCGGCGCTCTCCACCAGGCGCGCCGCCAGGTGCGCCAGGGCGGGGCGATACTCCGCCGCGGCCAGGCTGTGCTCGGGAATGCCCGCCTCGCGCAGCCACTGGGCGGGCAGGTAGCAGCGGCCCATGGCGGCATCCTCGACGATGTCGCGTGCGATGTTGGTCAACTGGAAGGCCAGGCCCAGGTCGCAGGCGCGGTCCAGGGTCGCCTCCTCGTCGGCGCCCATGATCCGCGCCATCATGATGCCCACCACGCCGGCCACCCCGTAGCAGTAGCGCAGGGTGTCGTCGAGCGTCTCGTAGCGCGTGCCCCGTACGTCCATGGCGAAGCCCTCCAGGTGCTCCAGCGGGTAGCGCTCGGGAATGGCGTGGCGCTGCACCACGTCCTGAAAGGCGGCGAAGGCCGGTTCGGCCATCGGCTCCCCGGCGTAGGCGCGGCGAGTCAGCTCGCGCAGCTCGTCCAGCCGCCGCTCGCCGTTCTGCTGCGCGCCGGGGGAGCTGGCGAACCCCAGGGTCTGACCATCGATCACGTCGTCGCAGTGGCGGCACCAGGCATAGAGCATGACCGCGCTGCGGCGGGTGTCGGGGTCGAACAGCCTGGCAGCGGTGGCGAAGCTCTTCGAGCCGGCCTGGATGGTCTGGGCGGCGTGATCGACGACGGCCTGGTTCATGGCTGCTCCAGCATCAGCCTGGCCGTCGCCTTGGCCGACCCGATCACCCCCGGTACGCCGGCGCCCGGGTGGGTGCCGGCGCCGACCAGGTAGAGGTTGTCGATGCGGTCGTCGCGGTTGTGCGGGCGAAACCAGGCGCTCTGGGTGAGGATCGGCTCCAGCGAGAAGGCCGAACCGAGATGCGCGTTGAGCTCGTCGCGGAAGTCTTCCGGCGTGAAGTGGCGGCAGGTGACCAGGTGCTCGCGAAGCCCCGGCATGTAGTGGCGCTCGAGATAGTCGAGAATGCGATCGCGGTAGCGCGGCCCCTCCCGCGCCCAGTCGATGGGCGCATTGCCCAGGTGGGGTACCGGCGCCAGCACGTAGTGGGCACTGCCGCCGGGCGGGGCGAGCGAGGGGTCGGTGACGCAGGGGGCGTGCAGGTAGAGCGAGAAGTCGTCGGCCAGGGTTCCGGCCTTGAAGATCTCGTCGATCAGCTCGCGATAGCGTGGGCCGAAACAGACGGTGTGGTGGGCCATCCCCGCCGGGGGCGGCATGTCGAGGCCGAAGTAGATCACGAACAGCGACATGCTGAAGCGCTTGCGCCCGAGCCGCCTGGCCTCGCCGACGCCCCGCGGGTGGCCGCGCAGCAGGTGCCCGTAGGTGTGCATCACGTCGGCATTCGAGGCCAGCGCATCGATCTCGAAGCGGCGACCGTCGTCAAGCAGGACGGCGCTGACCCGCTCCTGTTCGACCTCGATGTGGTCCACGCTGGCGTTGAGTTCGAGCGTGCCGCCGAGCTCCTCGAACAGCCTGACCATCCCCTGCACCAGCGCACCGGTGCCGCCGCGCGGGAACCACACCCCCCATTCGCGCTCGAGGGCGTGGATCAAGGTGTAGATCGACGAGGTGGCAAAGGGATTGCCGCCCACCAGCAGCGAGTGGAAGGAGAGCGCCTGGCGCAGGTGCTCGTCCCGGACGAAGCGCGCCACCTGAGCGTGGACGCTGCGCCACGCCTGCAGCCGGGCGAGCTGCGGCCCGGCGCGGGCCATGTCGCGAAAATTCAGGAACGGCACCGCCCCGAGCTTGAGGTAGCCCTCTTCGAACACGGCGCGGGAGTAGGCCAGGAAGCGCCGGTAGCCCGCCACATCGGCAGGCCGGCGCTGGGCGATCTGCCGCTCCAGTTCGGCCTGGTCGTTGACGTAGTCGAAGGCGGGCGCGTTTTCCCAGCACAGGCGGTAGAAGGGCGCGACCGGCAGCAGCTCGACGTAGTCCGCCATCCTCCGGCCGGCCAGGGCGAACAGCTCCTCCAGCGCGGTGGGGTCGGTGATCACCGTGGGGCCGGCGTCGAAGGTGAAGCCTGCTTCCTGGTAGACGTAGGCGCGCCCACCGGGCTTGTCGCGCTTCTCCAGCAGTGTGGTCTGCATGCCGCCGGCCTGCAGGCGAATGGCCAGTGCCAGGCCGCCGAAGCCGGCGCCGATGACCACGGCACGTCGAGGAGTCGTCATTGCGGGGTCCTGATCAGATGAGGTGAGCCGAGCCGTGCGGCACGCAGTGCCTCGCCCATGGGCACCGGTGGCTTGCCTGAGACGATGCGCAGCTTGTCCAGGGCGGTGAGGCGCCCGGCGTAGAAGCGCTGTATCAGCGGTGCCGGCAGGCCGTAGAAGCGTTGCATGACCTGCCAGCGCCGCTCGGGGCGGCCGGCGAGGAACAGCATGCGGTTGAGCAGGCGGAAATAGCCCTGGCGCCGCCACTCTGCCAGCGCGAGCCGATGGATGGCGTCGAACAGGGCCGGTGCGCTCAGGTCGTCGAGGCCGGCGATGTGGTCCGCCAGGCGCACGGCATGGGGCAGCGAATAGCCGGTGGTGGGGTGGAACAGCCCCGCCCGCAGGCCGCTGCGTGGTTGCTGCTGGGCCTCGTGCCAGAAGGCCTCGATGTCGCCGGCCAGGGTGATCGGCAGCACGCCGCGCTCCTCGCGGATGACGGTGTCGACGGTCCAGCCATTGGCCTGCGCATAGGCGCTGATGTTGTCGCGCAGGCGCCGCGGCTCGACCCGGCCCTGTTCGACCTGGCCGGCGTCGACATAGTGCGTGTCCTCGATCAGCAGGGTGTCGGCGGAAAAGGGCAGCACGTAGACGAAGCGGTAACCGTCGCCCTGGGCGACCGTGGCATCCATCAGGATGGGCGCCTCGAGCCCGTGGGGGCGGGCAAGCTGCAGTTCGCGGCCGAGAAAGGCCTGGTAGCCCAGCGCCAGGTGGGCGCTCGGCGCCACGCCGCGGCCGTCGATGACCGCGCCGGCGTGCAGGGTGCGGCCGTCGCTCAGCCGTACCTGGGTAGGGCCGAGCTTCGCCACCCGCGCCTTGACCCGCAGGGCATCGCCGAGCGAGGCGCGCAGCAGGGCGGCGAAGTCCTCCGAGAAGATGCTGGCGTAGCCGCTCGGCAGCATGCGCCGCCGCTGGGGGAAACGTACCTCGTGGCGCGGCCAGCGGCAGCCCACCAGCGGTTCGACCCAGGCCCACTGCGCGGGGCTGAGGTCATCGTCGTGGAACGACCAGGTATGGTTGCCCCCGGGCGAGGCCGCCTGCTCCAGCACCAGCAGGTCGAGCTCGGGGCGGGTCTGCTTGAGCCGCAGGGCAATCAGGCCGTTGGCCAGGCCGCCCCCCACCAGGATCAGGTCGTGGCGTGCACTCATGCGGTGAAGGCCTCCTCGACGATGTCCGCCGCTCGGAGGCAGCCGCCGGCCGCCTCGACCTCGGCGCCGAGACGCGCCAGGGCGGGGGCGAAGGCGTTCCCCGCCAGCAGGGTGGCCAGCTTGGCGCGCAGCGAGCGACGGCCGTCGAGACGCGGCGAGGCGCGCAACCCCACGCCGGCATGCACGACGCGAGCGGCCACGCCGGGCTGGTCGAAGGCGAGCGGCAGCACCAGCATCGGCGTGCGGGTCGCCAGGGCGTCCATCACCGTGTTGAGTCCGCCATGGGTGATCACCGCATCGGCGCGGGACAGTACCGCCCGCTGCGGGAAACTGGCCGCCACCTGGCTCGCGCCCGCGTGACGCAGCGTCTCCTCCTGGCGGCGGTCCAGGCCGCCGCAGTGCGCCACCAGCAGCTCGACGTCAAGCGGCTGGCAGGCCCGCACGATGCGTCGAAACAGCTCGAAGCGATGGCCCTGCAGCGTTCCCAGCGAGGCGAAGACCAGCGGGCGACGGCGCGTTGCCTCCGGCTCCGGTGTCAACGCCCGGGGTTCCAGCGACCGGGGCTCCCACGTCTGGGGGTCGGCCGGGCGCAGCGGCCCGACATGGTGAAAATGCGCGGGCAGGCGACGCGGCAGCTCGAATCCTGCCACCGTCTGGCTGATCTGGGCACGTGGCGAGAGGCATTCGTGCAGGCCCTCCCGCGCGGCGAGGCCGAGCCGCCTGGCGTGCCGGGCCACGGTGCGCCGATGCTCGCGCATCAGCAGGTCGTAGACCCGCTCGCTGGCGCTGTAGCGCTGTACGTCGCGCCGCTGCCGGCCGTAGGCGAAGGGCATGACCGGCAGCGGCAGGCCCGCTTCGCGATTGACCGGCAGGGCGCAGGCCACGGAGACGAAGGGCCGCCCGCCGGCCTCGGCCACTAGGCCGCCGGCGGCCTCCATCTGGTCGCAGAGCAGGGCATCGATGCCGAGGGCATCGAGGGCCGAGGGCAGCTCACGGCACAGCATGTCGGTGGTGCGGCTCATGTCGGCGATCAGCCGGTGCAGCCCCAGCGGGCCGCCGGGGCGGGCCGCCAGGCGCAGGGTGCGTGCCAGCGAGCCGGGCGGATGGCTGGCGTGGCCCAGGGGGTGGAAGGCTAGCCGAGCTGAGTCGAGCCAGCGGGCGGCCTCCGGCTGGTGCAGGAAGGTGACGCGGTGGCCGCGCTCGGCCAGCGCTTCCGCCAGTGCCTGCAGGGCGCCAAAGTGGCTGGGCAAGGGCGGTGCGACGACACCGATATGGTGTGCCATGTCAGGCCGGCGCTGCGTCAAGCGGTGACAGCGGGGCGTGGCGTAGCTCGGCCAGGTTAGCGCTGCCGGTGCAGAAGCAGGCGATGCGCAGCTGCTCGATGACGACCTGGAAGTGCTCGACCACGGCTTCGGTCGACTGCGTGGCGCTGTGCAGTACCGCGGCCGCCTGCGCCACCAGGTCGGCCCCCAGGCGGATCGCCTTGGCGACCTCGACGCCGTTGCGGATGCCGCCCGAGGCGATCAGCGGCGTATCCGGCAGCGCCCGGCGCACGCTCACCAGCGCCTCGGCCGTGGGAATGCCCCAGTCGGCGAAGGCCATTGCCACCCGGCGTGCGCTCTCGCTGCTGGCGCGCTCGCCTTCCACCCTGGCCCAACTGGTGCCGCCGGCGCCCGCCACGTCGATGGCCGCCACGCCGGCCGCCAGCAGGGATTGCGCCACCGGCGCCGAGATGCCGGCGCCCACCTCCTTCGCCACTACCGGCACGCCGAGTGCCCCGGCCAGCCTTTCAATGGCCTGCAGCACGCCGCGCCAGTCGCGGTCGCCACCGGCCTGCACGGCCTCCTGCAGCGGATTGAGATGCACGATCATCGCATCGGCACCGATCATCTCCACGGCGCGCCTGGCCCAGTCGATCCCCTGGGGCTCGAGCAGTTGCGATGCGCCGATGTTGCCGAGCAGCGGGATGCTGGGGGCGATGCGCCGCAGCTCGCGCGTCAGGCCATGGTCGGCGCCGGACTGCAGGGCGACACGCTGCGAACCCACGCCCAGGGCGATCCCCAGGGCTTCGGCCGCCTCCGCGAGGTGATGGTTGATCGCTGCCGCCCGGGTGGCGCCGCCGGTCATGGAGCTGATCAACAGCGGGGCGCGTAGCGGTTTGCCGAACCAGGTCGTGCCGAGATCGATGGCATCCAGGTCGATTTCCGGCAGGGCGCAGTGGCGGAAGCGATAGCGCGACAGGCCGGTCGTGACGGGAGCAGCGCCCGGCTCCATGCCCAGCACGATGTTCAGGTGATCGTTCTTGCGGTGGACCAGGTCATCTTCGGCCATGAGAAGCCTCCCGGGAGGGCGAAGTGCCGAGCCGGAGCGACGGCTCGAGGCACGGACTATAGTACTAGCATATAGTCCTTGTGAAACCCTTGTATAAGATTCTAGTCTAATAGCGCTACGCGTCAACCAGCCGTATTCACGCCCTTGGCCTGTAGCTCGTCCCTGGCTGGCGCCTGAAGGAGAGAAGCGCGATGAACCTACCCGTGCCACGAATCGACGGCCTTTCCCACGAGCCTGATGAGTTCGACGCGCTTCGAGATCGCCTTGTCGGGCGGCTCGAGGCGCTGCTGCCCACGGCCGAGGGCGAAGAGGATCCGGTGGGGCTCGCCATGCGGGCGTGCCTGCTCTCGCCGGGAAAGCGCATCCGGCCCATGCTGCTGGTGCTGGCCGGGCAGGGCCTGGGCGGCGATTCCGCGGCGCTGCTTGACCTGGGATGCGCCACGGAAATGGTCCATGGCGCTTCGCTGATCCTCGACGACCTGCCCTGCATGGACGACGCCCAGCTACGCCGCGGCCAGCCGACCATCCACCGCCAGTTCGGCGAGGATGTGGCGGTGCTTGCCGCCGTGGCGCTGCTGACCGAAGCCTTTCGCCTGGTGGCCTCGACACCCGGCGTACCGGCCGAGGCGCGTGCGCAGCTGGTCGGCAGGCTGGCCGAGGCGACAGGCATGCGGGGCCTGGTGAAGGGGCAGTATCGTGACCTGCACGCCGGCGCCCGCGGGGATTCGGCGCAGGCCGTGGCGACCACCAATGCGCTCAAGACGGGGGCGCTGTTCGAAGCCGCCATGCACATGGCGGCTGTCGTCGGCGAGGCGGACGAGCTCGCCGCTGCCGAGCTGGGCCGCTTCGCCCAGGCATTGGGCCAGGCCTTTCAGCACTACGACGATCTCATCGACGAGAGCGGCGGCGCTGGCAAGGATGCGGGGCAGGATCGAGACAAGACGACGTTGATCGCCCTGCTCGGGGCGGAGACGGTGCGGCGGCAACTAGGCAGCCAGCTGGAGCAGGCCGAGCGGCATCTGGCGGCGGTCTTCCGGCCCGAGCAGCCGATACGCCGCTACGTTCAGGCGCTTTCCGCCTGGCTCATGAGCGCCACCTGATGGAGCGGGTCACGCGCTTTGCCCTTTCACCGCTTGATGCACCGGGGCGAGCAGCCGCTCGGTGAGTTCGGCGAAGCCGAGCCTGTCCCGGCGGGCATCAAAGAGCGCGGTGAAGCTCGGCCAGCGGTGGGCGAGGTAGGCGTTGCGACCCGCCTCGCCGGCATTGAAGGCGTCGCCATCGTAGGCGCTGGCGGCGGCGTGCCAGGCGTCGCTGTCGCGCTCGCTGTCGGGCGTTCCCAGCTTGCTCAGCCACACGAAGGCGGTGTCGCAGGCCAGCGGCAACGGCATCCGCATGCCGGCCTGCCAGGCACGGACGATCTCGCGCAGCTGCATCCGGGCGGCTTCCGGGTCGAGGGGCGGCAGGGTGACGTGGCCGGCCTTGGAGAGCAGGCGCGTGGTCATGGGCCTGTCGTTCAGGTGGCCGGCCAGGTGCGCGACCCAGTGGCGCAGGATGTGCGACCAGCGGTACTTGCCCTTCTTGACCAGGCTGCTGCTGGCGAGCACTAGGCGGCAGCGCTCGCCCGATTCACTCTCGCGCAGCTCGTCGAGCCAGTCTTCGATGGACGGGGCGCCGGGCACGTCGAGCAGCACCGGCTCGGGCTCCTCGATGGCGCGGGGCCAGGCTTCCAGGGCTTCCTCGTAGGCCTCGAACAGCGCCTCCATCGGTTCGCTGAGCTGTGCGCGCATGCGCTCGCCGAAGGCACCCATGGCCAGTACGCCTTGGCCCTGCAACCGGTCCAGGGTGTCGAGCAGTACTGGCTGGCGCTCACGGCCTTCGTCCACGGCGCGGCGCTGCTCGCGGATCAGCAGGTCCTGCAGCTGCCAGTTGGCGAGGCCGTCCAGGTCGAAGGGTTCGTGATCGAGGCTGACGATGTCCTCGCGCTCCAGGAAGACCTTGAGCCGGGTGGTGAAGAAGGCGCGGGCCGGGTCGCGCAGGAAATTGCCCAGTTGCGCCAGCGTCAGCGGGGAATCCTGCGTGAATTCCTCGAGCTCGGGAGGCGCCGCTGGCGGGGGCGCTTCACCATGCACCTCGCGCCACTCGTGGGCGAAGGTGAACAGCCGCTGGGCGGCGACGCTGCGCTCGGCCTGCTGCGCCGTGGTGGGAAAGTAGGTGCGGCTGAACGGCTGCAGCGGGTGCTCGGTGGTAAGGGCGTCGAGCAGGTCGCTGCCATCGCTTGTGCGCCAGCCGGCCTGGAGATGATCGCGCAGCTGGCCGACCAGCACCGAGGGCGGCTTTTCGCTGTTGTCGACGATGCTGCGGCCCACCCAGCTCACGTAGAGCTGCTCGCGGGCGGAGAGCAGCGCCTCGAGGAACAGGTAGCGGTCGTCCTCGCGGCGCGAGCGGTCGCCGGGGCGGTAGTCCCCGTTCATCAGGTCGAAGTCCATCGGCGGCTGGCTGCGCGGATAGTCGCCGTCGTTCATGCCCAGCAGGCACACCCGCTTGAAGGGAATGGCGCGCATCGGCATCAGGGTGGCGAAGTTCACCGCCCCGGCCAGGAAGCGCTGCGACAGGCTCGGCTCGTCGACCTGGGCCAGCCAGTGCTCGCGCACCACCGAGAGCGGCAGGTCGCGGGCAAGCCCGGCCTCCTCGGCGCTCTCCTGCCACGCCTGCAGCGCCTGTTCGAGCTGGGCCAGCATCAGGCTGTCTTCCGGTGCTTCCGCCAGAAAGCTCGCCTCCAGCAGGGTGCGCAGGCGTGCTACCCAGCCGGTCACGTCGGTGGGCTCGCGCAGGCGGCGCCACTGTTGCTCCAGGGTATCCAGCAGCGCGGCCAGCGGGCCGGCCAGCGCCGCCTCCAGCCCGCCGATGTCGTCGAAGGGTTCGATGCCCTGCCACGGGCCGCTGGCGGCCTCGCCCACGGCATAGCCGAGCAGCAGACGGCGCAGGCCGAAGGCCCAGGTGTTCTGCTCCATGCCGGCGGGCAGGTCGAGGCTGCCGCGCTGGCCGGCGTCGAGCCCCCAGCGGATGCCGGCGCCCTCGATCCAGCGGCGCAGGGTGGGCACGTCCTGCTCGTCGATGCCGAAGCGCGCGCGCAGGGCGGGCACGTCGAGCAGGTCGAGCAGGTCGCTCACCGAGAGTCGCAGCTCCGGCAGGCGCAGCAGTTTCTCCAGCGCGATCAGCAGCGGCAGGCGGTGGCGGCTGCCCTGGTCGGAGAGGGTGAAGGGGATATGGCGCGGGTCGTCGCGCTCCAGTTGTCCGAAGACCGCCTGAATGTGCGGGGCATAGTGGTCGATATCCGGCACCATCACGATCACGTCGCGGGGCTTGAGAGTCGGGTCGGCGCTGAAGGCGGCGAGCAGCTGGTCGTGGAGGATCTCGACCTCGCGCTGGGGGCTGTGGGCGGCGTGGAAGACGAGGGAGTCGTCGCGGCTCGGGTCCACCGCCGGCCAGGTGTCGCGGGTCTCGTGCAGCGGGCGCAGCTCGCGGATGTCGTCCTGCAACTGCTGCAGCAGCCGGCCGTCGCCTTCGCGCACGAAGGGCTCGAACAGGTCGATGCGCAGCGAGTCGGCCTTGAACAGGGACTCGTACTGCTGGGCGTCGTCGTGCTCGTCGAGCAGGCGCAGGTAGTCGCGGCCCTGCTTGCCCCAGGCGGCGAGCAGCGGCTGGGCGTGCAGGTGCAAGGCGCTCTCGCCTTCCCCATCGCCGAGCACGTCGAGCCGCTCCGGCATGCCTGCCTTGCGTCGCTGGCGGTAGCGCCGGGCACGGAGCAGGTCCTTGTGCTCGATGATGTCGGCCCAGTAGTGCTGGCAGGGGTTGTGCACGCACAGCACCACCTGGCAGCAGCGGGCGATGGCGGCCAGCGCCTCCAGCGCCTGCTGCGGCAGCGAGGAGATGCCGAACACCATCACCCGGCGGGGCAGGCCCGGGGGGCACTCGTTGCTGCGAAGCTCGCGGGCGGCGGCGAGAAAACGCCGGTGCACCATGGCGCGGCTGGAGGCCACGCCGTCGTCGCCCACGTCCTCGGCAACGCTGTTCACCACGGCCCGCCACAGGGCGGGCTGCCAGCGCTGGGTGTCGTCGATGGGACGGGCCTCGCCGCGGGCGGAGATCAGCACGTCCTCGCCGCGGGACCAGGCCTCGAGCCAGTCGGCGCGGTACACCTGGTACTGGTCGAGCAGGTCGGCCAGGCGCTCGGCGAGCTGGTGATGCTTGCGCAGGTCGCTGTCGCCCTCGAGGAAGCGGCGCAGCGGGGCGAACTCGTCGCGCGGCATCCGCTCCGGCAGCAGGCGCAGCAGGCGCCACAGCAGGCGCGACTTGTCGAAGGGCGAGGTGGCCGGCACCGCATTGGGGTCGCCTTCCACGTGGTTGAGCACCGCGCGGTAGGCCTGCCACAGGAAGCGCGCCGGCAGGGTGACGTCCAGCGCGGCGGCGATGCCGCTGCCGCCGTCGGCCTCGTCGGCGGCCAGCGCCAGCTTCATCCACTGGCCGATGCCGTTGCTCTGCACCAGGATCGTCTCGTTCTCCAGCGGCGCCAGCGGGTGGCGCTTCATCCACTCCACCGCCACGCCGCGCAGGTCCTCCAGGCGATTGCCGTGAACGACCATGAAGCCGGGGGTGAGGGCATTCTCCTGGGGGGCGGCGAACGGCATGGCGGGTCCTTGCTGCAAACTTAAATACAGTTTTGCAGTTTTACAGGTTTACGCTTTTACAGTCATGCGCTTCCAAGCCGAGACGCCTATACGGATAGGCGCTTGTCTGGCCGAAAACTCTGAGGCATGGTCTGGAGATCGTGCGTTGCACTTCTTCATCAAGGACGGCCATGGCCTATGACCTCAGCGAACGCCTGGTAATCGGGCTGGCATCCAGCGCCCTGTTCGATCTGGCCGAGTCCGACCGGGTCTTCCGCGAGCAGGGGGAGGCGTCCTATCGCATTTACCAGCGCGAAAACGAAAACACGCCACTCGGCACCGGCGTTGCTTTTCCCTTCATCAAGCGCCTGCTGTCATTGAACGAGCTGAGCCCGGACAATCCGCCCATCGAGGTGGTGCTGCTATCGCGCAACGATCCGGAAACCGGTCTGCGCGTCATGAAATCGATCGAGCACCATGAGCTGGGCATCACGCGGGCGATCTTCCTGCAGGGTCGCTATCCCCACCGCTTCATTCCGGCTTTGAATATCAGCCTCTTTCTGTCGGCCAATCGCCAGGATGTCGATCAGGCAATACTGGCGGGGCACCCGGCGGGGCAGGTGCTGTCGTCAGGCGATCTCGATCTGACCGACGAAGAGGAGCTGCGCATCGCCTTCGACTTCGATGGCGTGCTGGTCACCGACGAGTCCGAAACCATCTACCAGCAGCAGGGGATCGAGGCGTTTCGCGAATACGAACGGGCCAATGCCCAGGTGCCTTCCGAGGCGGGTTTGCTTGCCGTTTTCCTGCGCAAGCTGGCCCATATCCAGATGCTCGAGAAGCAGCGCGAAGAGGATACGCAGGGCGCCTATCGTCCCAAAGTTAGAGTTTCAATAGTGACGGCCCGCAATGCGCCGGCCCATGAGCGGGTCATCCATACCATGCGCAGTTGGGGTGTGACGGTCAACGAGGCCTATTTCCTCGGCGGCATCGCCAAGGAGCATGTCCTCGGCATCATCAAGCCGCATATTTTCTTCGACGATCAGGCGTCTCACCTTTCGGCCACTAGCGATATTCTGCCCTCAGTGCATGTACCGTTCGGGCAGCTAAACCAGGGAGTGGGTGCCAATCCTGGAGTCGCCACTCGGCCTGGCCATTCATCGCTGGAAGAGGATCATACATGAGCGACTATCTGCTGGAAGAGTTACCGCTGAGCAATGGGGCCATCTATCGCCTGTTCTGCGGGACGATCTGCCCGCGCCCCATCGCCTGGGTGTCGACGCACGATCGCGACGGCAACACCAACCTGGCGCCGTTCTCCTTCTTCAACGTGGTGAGTGTGGCGCCGCCGGTGCTGGGTTTCTCGCCGCTGCTCAATGGCGAAGGGCAGCCCAAGGACACCATCCGCAACCTGGAGCAGGTACCGGAGTGCGTGGTGCACATCAGCGGCGAGGCGCTGGTCAATGAACTGAATGCCACCAGTGCCAGCTTGCCGGCGGGAGAGGACGAGTTCGCCCTGGCCGGCCTGGAGAAGGTCGCCATGCCGGGGCTGTCGGTGCCGCGGGTGGCGGCGGCGCCGGTGGCCTTCGGCTGCCGGCTGCGCGAGATCATGCGCTTCGGCGACCGGCCCATGGCGGGCTGCCTGGTGCTGGCCGAGGTCGTGTCGATCCACATCGACGACGCGGTCTGGAACGGCCGTCACGTGAGCGTCGAGGCGCTCAAGCCCATCGGGCGCATGGCGGGCAGCGACTACGCTCGCACCAGCGACCTGTTCGGGCTGGAACGGCCCGCCTGAGGCAACGCGCTGGGGTGAGAGATAATCTCTCCTTCGATGTATTAACGGCTATCCTGCTGAAAGTGGCATCACGGAACGGCGGTGCCTTCTCTTGTCACTTCTGCAGGCCGATTGCCGGCACCGGTCTCTACACGCTTGACGATGCAGGAACGCATCCCGTGGCGCCTCGGCAGGGGAGGTCACGGTCACGACGAAAGGGAATTCATGAAACAGCGTCCCTCTCCCCAGCCTCCTCGCCATTGGCAGGATCTCTGGCGGCACTCCGTCTCGGCGTTGGCGACCCTGATCAGAACCGGCGAGGTCTCGAGCCGCGAAGTCGTCGATGCGCATCTGGCACGGATCGAGGCCGTCAATCCCACGCTGAATGCCATCACCGTCACGCTGCACCAGTCGGCCCGCAAGGCGGCGGACGCGGCCGACGCCCAGCGCAAGAAGCAGCAAAAGGGCGGTCTGCCGCCACTTCATGGGGTGCCGTTTACCGTCAAGGAGAATATCGATTGTCTCGGTACCCCGACGACCTTCGGCCTGGCAGCGAACGCCAATGCATTGGCCCAGCAGGATGCGCCGGTGGTCGAGCGCTTGCGTGCTGCCGGCGCCATCCCCATCGGGCGCACCAATATGCCGGAAATGGGACTGCGGGTCTCCACCAGCAACCCCTTCAGGGGGCTTACGCGCAACCCGTGGAATGCCCAGTTGACCGCGGGAGGCAGCAGCGGAGGAGAAGGCTCGGCAGTGGCATCCGGCATGTCGCCGCTTGGTATCGGCAATGACATCGGCGGATCCTTGAGAAACCCGGCGTTTTGCTGCGGTGTCGCCGCCTTGAAGCCGACCCAGGGACGGGTTCCCTTCGGTGGGGCCGGCGATGGTTTCCTGAGCGCCCAACTGATGCTAACCGAAGGTCCCATCGCCCGCCGCGTTGAGGATCTCAGGCTGGTGCTGGAGCAGGTCCACGGGCAGCATCTGCGTGACCCTCGTTCGGTCACGGTGGCGCTGGAAGGCCCGCGAGTCCCGCGACGGGTGGCCATGGTGACAGCACTGCCCGGCACTGTTGTCGAACCGGCCATTGCTGCCGGTGTGTGGTCGGCCGGCGAGACGCTTGCCGCCGCGGGCTATCAGGTGGAGGAGGCGGTGCCGCCGGAGATCGAGCTGATCAATCACCTGTGGGCACAATTCCAGATGTCCGACCTGAGCCTCACGGCCGATTCGCTGCGCCCGTCGCTCAGTGACGAGGCGGCCATGCTCATGGATGCCCTGATCGTCAGGGTCGACCCTTCGCTGGTACACGCCACGCTGCATCAGGAGCGTTCGCGTCTTGGCCGCGCCTGGTCGGCATTCTTTGCGCAATATCCCATCGTGTTGGGACCCGTCTGGCCTTCGGCGCCTTTCGTGCACGACGCCGATGTGGCGTCGCCCGCCGGCAGCGAGCTGATGCTGGACATGCAATGGTTCGTGACCCCCGGCAATCTGCTCGGCTTCCCCGCTGTCGTGTTGCCGACCCGGCCGATCGACAACGCACCGATGACTGTCCAGCTGTATGCCGACCGCTTTCGCGACGACCTGGTGCTCGAGGCTGGCGAGGTCATCGAGGCGGCATTTGGTGCCAGCACGCCAGTCGACCCGTTTGTCGCTTCCTGACTGTGGGACGGGGAGCGTTGTCGATCAGCGCCAGGCGCGACGCCGGGCTAAACCCGCGCGATGCGTCAGTCACTTGGCCCTTCTGCATGCAAGCGTCGCCAGCGCTGTGGCGTCATGCCCAGCCGGCGGTGGAAATGGCGGGTGAAGTGCGACTGGTCGTAGAAGCCGCAGTCGTGGGCGATACGCGAGAGCGGCGCGTTGCCGGCGAGCATCATCTCGCAGGCACGGGCCAGGCGCCGGCGCGTCACGTAGGCCAGGGGCGGTTCGCCGAAGGTCAGCTTGAAGGCATGCGAGAAGTGGCTGAGGCTGAGGCGCGCTTCGGCGGCCATCTCCTTGACGCGGATCGTCTCGTCCAGGTTCGCGTCGACGAAGGCGACGACGCGCCGGATCTGCCAGCCGACGAGACCGCCATGCACGCTTGGCTCCGGCAGGGGATTCGTGGCTGCCTGGGTCAGCAGCCTCAGGGCCTGGACCAGGCTGGCACGGGCCGCCTCCTGGTCCCTGGGCAAGGCGGCTTCGGCTTCGTCGAGCAATTGGGCCAGTCGCCGACGCACCTCGGGCACGAGGCCCGGGGGACGGGGCATCCTGGTCAAAAGCGGCGTCATCGCATCGCCACCGAAAGCGCAAGCGCCCTGGGGCGGCTGGAGATCCCTGTCGCTCTGAGGGCTGGGTCCTGGTCAATGAACGATAAGAGTATAGGTCAACGGCAGCGCTCCCTGGCGAACGCGAGCGCGGTGAAATTTCTCCTCCTACAGTGACGCGGATGCCTAGGCACCCGCGTCGAGACGAGCTGAGGCGAATAATCAGTTCGGGTGATAGTCGTACTCCCGCCGATTGAGATAGCCGTCGCGGTTGCGGTCGAGTTCCCAGAACGCGTCGGATAGCGAGGCGCCGATGGTTTCGGCTTGGGACAGCAGTCCGTCGCGGTCGGTATCGAGCTGGTCGAAGTGACGCTTGATCAAGGGTGCCTCCATGCTGCCGCTACGGGTCATCATGGGTTCCTCCTCGGGGGAGGGGCGATCGGCTAGCGCCGTACTCGGGACGAGCGCCAGGGCAAGCAGGAGTGCAAGGGTGCGAAGTCTCATGGTGGCGACCTCCTGTCATGTGTCAGGGACGGGGACGAGCCGCGGTGCAGCTCATCGTAGACATGATGGGAGGTCGAGGGCGGCAGGGCTTGCCCGGGCGTGCGGTGCTTTGCACGTTTCTGCTGTGCGATGGGGGCGGCCCGGCACGGCCCGAGCGTCCACGCTTGGCGGACGGGTTCACAGCTCGCCGGTGAGCTTCTTCTCCACCAGATCGAGGCGATCCTGACCCCAGAACGGCTCTCCCTCGACGTCGTACCACGGGACACCGAAGCAGCCGGCGGCGATGGCCTGCTCGCAGGCCTCGTCGAGGCGCCGCTGGCCAGGCTCCGTCTCCGACTCCTCGAGCAGTGCCCGGCCATCCAGGCCGCAGGCGTCGGCAATCGCCTCCAGCGTGGCGAGGTCGGCGATATCGCGCTCTTCGGCCCAGCAGGCCCGCAGGATGGCCAGCGACAGCGCGGCGATGTCGTGGCCCCGGGCCTTGGCGGTCAGCGCCAGGCGCGCCGCGGGGCGATCGTCGGCGGGGAAGAACTTCGGCTCCACGTTGAGCGGAATGCCCAGCAGGCGCGGCCAGCGCCGCAGCTCCACCAGGCGGTAGGCCTGGCGCTCCGGGGCTCGCTTGGGTAGCGGCAGGCCGCCCGTGCGGGGGAAGACCGCACTGACCGTGACCGGCACGTAATCGACGCTGGCGCCGTGGCGGGCGGCGATTTCGCCGAGGCGGGCGTGGCCCAGGTAGGTCCAGGGCGAGACCAGGCTGTGGTAGTAGGTGATGCGCTTGGGCATGGGGGCTCCTCGCTTCCGTTTCGTACGGTTTCCTGAGGCTAGCTTCCCCACGCCCGGGTGTCCCGATTTTTCCAAGGCCGTGGGGCGTGCGGGTCGCTCAGCCCAGCACCTTGCCTTCGCGCCAGTAGCCCATGCTGCTGACGCAGCGCCTGGGCAGCCCGCACTCGTTGACCAGATAGCGGCGGATGCCCAGCGCCACCTTGCTCTCCGCGGCGATCCAGGCGTAGAAGGGGGCGCCGTCGTCGGTCGCTGCCGCTTCCCACAGCAGCTCGTCGTCGGCCGGCTCGTCCTGGCCCTCGGCATGGTCGCTGGTGTCGGCCAGGCGGGCGATCTCGGCGCGCAGGTCGACGTCGCGCACCGCGCGCAGCAGGCGCTCGCCGTGGGCGCAGCCGGGCGCGGCGTCGCGCGGCAGCCAGCGCACCCCGGCGGTGATGGCCAGCGGCCGGGCGTCGTCGCCCAGCGGGACCTCGATCAGCGCGTCCACCTGCGGGCGGTCGGCACGTGCGGCCAGCGTCTCCAGGATGCCGACCGTCGCCGGCAGGGCGGTCTCGTCGGCCACCACCAGGAGGCGCTTCACCCCGCGCGGCGGCTTCCACTCGTAGCCCACGCCGAGGCTTTCCGCCTCGGCGACGGGGGCGGTCATGGCCAGGCGGTCGCCCGGCCGGGCGCGCATCGCCCAGCGCGAGGCGGGGCCCTCGTCGCCGTGCAGCACGAACTCGACGTCGACTTCGCCACGCTCGGCGCGCAGCTCACGAATGGTGTAGGTGCGCATCGGCGGGCGCAGGGACTCCGGCAGGCCGCGATAGGCGGCGTACCAGTCGTCGGGCTCGGTCGCGACGCAGTCGAACAGGGCCTCGAGGCTGCCCGGTTCGGCGGGAAAGAACAGCTTGATGCGCTGGTCGGGGGCATGGGTGGCCATGCGCACCACGTCGGCGCCGGTGAAGGTGAGCCGGACCAGCGAGGGCGTGAGCCGGGTGCGGCGCGCGAGGGTGATGTCGAAGACCTGGTAGCTCTGCTTGGCCATGAGGAGACGACTCCGCGGGTGATGGCGGCAGGCTAACACCGATGATAATAATTCTCAATGCTGTCGAGCGCTGGCTCAACCGCCGGCCTGCTCCTCGCGGTAGGCGGCGATCACCTCGCGCGCGACCCGCATGCCGTCCATGGCCGCCGGAAAGCCGCAGTAGGGCACGCACTGCAGCAGCACTTCGCGGATCTCCTCCTCGCTGCAGCCGTTGTTGAGCGCGCCGCGCAGGTGCACCTTGAGCTCGTGGGGACGGTTGAGCGCCACCAGCATGCCGATGTTGACCAGGCTGCGGGTGGGGCGTGCCAGCCCCGGCCGGTTCCAGATGTCGTTCCAGCAGTTGCGCGTCACCAGCTCCTGCAGCGGCCAGCCGAACTCGTCGGCCTGGGCCAGGGCATTGTCGACGTAGGCGTCGCCGAGCACCTCGCGGCGCGTGGCGAGACCATCGGGGTCGAGGCGGTCGTGGGACGACGTCATGGCACTCTCCTCTCACTCGGCCAGGTTATTCACCGGCCGGCCGGCGTCGAAGGCCAGCAGGTTGTCGAAGGCATCGCCGAAGTAGCGCTCGTAGCTGTCCTGCTCCACGTAGCCCAGGTGGGGCGTGGCGAGCACGTTGGGCAGCGCGAGCAGTGGGTGATCGGTCACCGGCTCCTGCTCGAAGACGTCCACCGCGGCCCGGCCCGGGCGGCCTTCGCGCAGCGCGGCCACCAGCGCGCCCGGCTCGATCAGCGGCGCCCGGCTGGTGTTGACCAGGAGGGCGCCGGGCTTCATGCGCGCCAGGTCGGCGGCGCTGACGATGCCCTGGGTGTCGGCGTTCAGGCGCAGGTGCAGGCTCAGAACGTCGCTGCGTTCGAACAGTTCGGCCTGGCTTGCCGCCACGTCGAGGCCGGCCTCGGCGGCACGCGCACGGGTACCCTCGCGGCCCCACACCAGCACGTTCATCTCGAAGGCCTGGCCGTAGCGGGCGACCAGCCGACCGATCTTGCCGTAGCCGAAGACCCCCAGGGTGCGGCCCTTGAGCCCGGTGCCCAGGGTACGCTGCCAGCGGCCGGCCTTGAGGTTCGCAAACTCCTCGGGAATGTGGCGCATGGCCGCCAGCACCAGGCCCCAGGTAAGCTCCGCGGCGGCATGGGGCGAACCGGTGCCGGCCATGACCGTGACCCCGTGGCGCTTGCAGGCGGCCAGGTCGACGTGGGCCGCGCCGCCGCCGGTCTGGCTGATCGCCTTCAGCCTGGGCAGCCGGGCCAGCAGGGAGTCCCCGATCGGCGTGCGCTCGCGGATCAGCACCAGGGCCTCGGCGTCGCGGAAGCGCTCCACCAGGGCGTCCTCGTCGGCCACGGTATCGTGGTAGACGCTGACGTCGTGGCCCCGCAGCCTGGCGAAGGCGTCGAGGTGGCGCACGCAGTCCTGGTAGTCGTCGGGAATCACGATCTTCATGGGCGTTCTCTCAGCGATAGGTGTCCTGGTAGCGCTTGCGCAGCTCGTTCTTCTGCACCTTGCCCATGGTGTTGCGCGGCAGGGAATCGGCGAAGAAGACCCGCTTGGGCTGCTTGTACTTTGCCAGCCGCCCCTCCAGGTGGTCGAGCACTTGCTGCTCCTCCAGCGCGGCGCCCGGCTGGCGGACCACCACGGCGGTCACGCCCTCGCCGAAGTCGGGGTGGGGCAGTCCGATCACCGCCGATTCCATCACGCCCTCCAGCTCGTCGATCACCTGCTCGACCTCCTTGGGATAGACGTTGTAGCCCCCCGAGATCACCAGGTCCTTGTCGCGGCCGACGATGTGCACGTAGCCCTGCTCGTCGGTCATGGCCAGGTCGCCGGTGACGAAGAAGCCGTCGTCGAGCAGCTCCTCGCGGGTCTTCTCGGGCATGCGCCAGTAGCCGATGAAGACGTTGGGGCCGCGGATCTCGAGCATGCCGATCTCGCCCGGGGGCAGCGGCGCGTGGGTCTCGCGGTCGGTGATGCGGTACTCCACCCCCGGCAGCGGCTTGCCCACGGTGCCGGCGCGGCGCTCGCCGTCGTAGGGGTTGGAGAGGTTCATGTTGGTTTCGGTCATGCCGTAGCGCTCGAGGATGGCGTGGCCGGTCTTCTGGGCGAAGGCCTGGTGGGTCTCGGCGGTGAGCGGGGCGGAGCCGGAGACGAACAGGCGCATGTTGGCGGTGGCCTCGGGGGTGAGGCGCGCGTCCTGGACCAGGCGGGTGTAGAAGGTCGGCACGCCCATCAGCACCGTGCCGCGGGGCATCTCCTCGAAGATCACGTCGGCATCGAACTTGGGCAGGAACAGCATGCTCGAGCCGGCCATCAGGGTGACGTTGCAGCCGACGAAGAGGCCGTGAGTGTGGAAGATGGGCAGCGCGTGGATCAGCCGATCCTCGGCGCTGAAGCGCCACGCCTGCTTGAGGGTCGCGGCGTTGGAGCCCAGGTTGCGGTGCGTCAGCATGGCGCCCTTGGAGCGTCCGGTGGTGCCCGAGGTGTAGAGGATGGCGGCCAGGTCGTCGTGCGCCCGCGGCTCGATGCCGGTGAACGGCTCGGCGCGCTCGGCCCTGGCCATCAGGCTGCCGTCGGCATCGACGCCGAGGGTCTCCACCGCCGGGCAGCCGCTCTCGCCGGCGACCTTGCGGGCCTCCTCCAGGGCCGCGGGGCGGCACACGAACAGCGCCGGTTCGGCGTCGCCGAGGAAGTAGCGGATCTCGTCGGCGGTATAGCCGGTATTGAGCGGCAGGTAGACGCCGCCCATGCGCAGGCAGGCCAGGTAGAGCAGAATCGCCTCGGGGCTCTTGTCGACCTGCACCGCGACCCGGTCGCCGGGGGACACGCCCAGCGCGACCAGGGCGCCGGCCAGGCGGGCGCTCACCTCGAGGGCATCGCGATAGGCGTAGCGACGGCCGTCGCGGGTGGTGATGAAGTCGGCAGTGCCGCGATCGCGCATGCGGGCGGCGAAGGTTTCGAAGAGGTTGTGACTCATTTGGCAGGCTCTCCCTTGGCCATCTTGCGGGCGCGGCGGTTGAGGTCGCGGACCTCGCTGGAACAGACCACGGTGGCGTTGGCGGTGTAGTTCTCGTGGTTGCGCTCGATGTCGTCGAGCACGTAGAGGTAGTTGACCATCAGCCCGGCGGCTTGTTTCAGGCCCTTGGGCGAGGTGTCGCCGAGCCAGTTGATGCGATGCAGTTGCGCGCCGTTGCCGAGATGGAAGCGCGCCACCGCGTTGAGCGGCAGGCCGTGGGCGTTCTTCTCCTCGACCAGGTAGCGGGCGGCGAGCGGCTTGACCACCGCCTTGAGGCGTTCGCTGCGGGCCGGGTCGAGATGCCACTCATCGGCGTCGAGCTCTTGCAGCACCTGGCTCAGCTCGTCGGGCAGGGCGTCGTCGTCGCGCCGTTCGGCGAGCCAGTGGGCGAAGCCCGGCACCGGCGAGAGCGTGACGAAGTGCTTGAGCTGGGGCAGTTCCAGCTTGAGCTCCTGCACCACCTGCTTGATCAGGAAGTTGCCGAAGGAGATCCCGCGCAGGCCGGTCTGGCAGTTGCTGATGCCAAAGAAGGCGGCGCTGTCGGCGGCCTCGGGGTCGTCGACTTCGCGTCCGGCGCCCTCTCCCGTGAGGATGGGCTGGATGCGCTCGGGCAGGCCCTTGCACAGCGCCACCTCGACGAAGATCAGCGGCTCGTCGCCGATGGCCGGATGGAAGAAGGCGAAACAGCGGCGGTCGCGGGCGTCGAGGCGTCGGCGCAGGTCGTCCCAGTCGCGGATCTCGTGGACCGCCTCGTAGCGGATGATCTTCTCCAGGATCGAGGCGGGGGTATTCCAGTCGATGCGCTTGAGCATCAGGAAGCCGCGGTTGAACCAGGAGCCGAACAGGTGGGCGAAGTCGGCATCGATGGCGCCGAGGTCGGGGCGCTCGCGGATGCGCTCGAGCAGCCCTTCACGCATGCGTACCAGCTCGAAGGTTCCGTTGCTGGCCAGGTTGAGGCGGCGGAACAGCTCCTGGCGGCGCGGCTCGCAGGCGTCGAACAGGGCGTGCAGGCTGGGGTTGTCGCGCTGGTCGCGATAGGCGGCGTAGGTCTCGTCGATGCGCGCCGGGTCGGCGGCGAAGTCGCGGGCCAGCCCCTCGAAGAAGCGCGTGCGCTGGTCTTCCGTCAGCCGGTTGTACATCGAGAGGGCGCGACTCGCCAGGCTGATGCTCGAGGCCTCGCCGTCGCTCTCCAGCAGCGCCCGGCAGGCGTCGAGCACCTGGGCGTGGTCGGGCGCGGTGAGCTCGCCCTGCCGCCGCCACAGGCGGGCATCGCGCTGGGTGATGCTGTTGAACAGCTCCTGCAGGAAGGTCATGTTCATGATGTCACTCTCGCTCAGCCCATGATCAGGTTGGGCAGCCACAGGGCGATGCCCGGGAAGAAGCACAGCAGCAGGATCCCGAGCACCATGCACAGGGCGTAGGGCAGGCTGCCCATCAACACGTTACGCAGCGAGATGTCCGGTGCGATGCTGTTGATGATGAAGAGATTCAGTCCTACCGGCGGAGTGATCAGCCCGATTTCCAAGTTGATGGTCAGGATCACCGCGAACCAGTAGGGGTCGAAGTTTGCGGCCAGGATGACCGGCAGCAGGATCGGCGCGGTCATCACGATCACCGCCACCGGCGGCAGGAAGAAGCCGGCCACCAGCAGGAACAGGTTGATCACGCCCATCAGTACCCAGCGATTGACCTCGAGGTCCGCGATGGCGCCGGCCACGGTCTGGGTGATGAACAGTGACGACAGTGCGTAGGCGAACACCTCGGCGGCGGCGATGATCAGCATGATCATCACGCTTTCGCGCAGCGCGTCGCGCATGATCAGCTTGATCGGCCCCACCTGCCACATGCGGTAGATGATGATGGCCAGTGCCAGGCACAGGAAGGCGCCCACCCCGGCGGCCTCCGAGGGCGTGGCCACGCCGCCGTAGAGCGCGAACAGGATGCCGCCGACCACGGCCAGGAAGGGCAGCACGCGCACCAGCGCCTTGAGGTTGGCGTCGACGTTCTGGCGTATCGTCCGCTTGAGGGCCTCGGCGTTGATCGCCATGGGGTTCTGGTAGCCGCCGGCCAGCTTGCAGGCGATCAGGGTCCAGATCATGAACAGCCCGGCGAGCATGAAGCCCGGCACCACGCCGGCGATGAACAGGCGTCCGATCGAGGTCTCGGTGGAGATGCCGTAGATGATCATGGTCACCGAGGGCGGGATCAGGATGCCCAGGGTGCCGCCCGCGGCGATGCAGCCCGCGGCCACGCCATCGGGATAGCCGCGGCTGCGCATCTCGGGGATGCCCATCTTGCCGATGGCCGCGCAGGTCGCCGGCGAGGAGCCGGAGAGGGCGGAGAAGAGAGTGCAGGCGCCGATGTTGGAGATCGCCAGCCCGCCGGGCAGCTTGCCGAGCCAGAGGTCCAGCGAGCGGTAGAGGTCGCGTCCGGTGGGCGACGAGGCCACGGCTGCCCCCATCAGGATGAACATGGGGATGGCGATGAAGCCGAACTCGGCGATGCGATCATAGAAGGTCTCGCCGAAGTAGGTCAGTTCCGCGACGCCGCGGCTGGCGACCAGGGCGATCAGCGATATGCCACCGAGGGCGAAGGCGATCGGGGTGCCGATGGCCATCAGCGCGATCAGGCCGATGGCGACGAGGATGCCGGCGATAACGGGATCCATGCTTCAGCCCTCCCTGCGCAGGATTTCGGCGACGTACTGCAGCGTCAGCTGGGTGGCGCCCACGGCCATGGGCAGCACGGCTGGCCACAGCGGGGGATTCCAGACGGTGCCGGTGGTCCAGCCGCCGTGCCAGGCCTCGAACACGTAGATCCAGGCGGCGTAGGCCAGGCAGGCGCAGAACGCCAGACCCACCAGCGAAGCCATCAGGTTCATGATTCGCTTGGGCATGCCGCCGAGCTTGTCGGGCAACACGGTCACGGCGACATGGCCGCCGGTCAGCAGCACGTAGGGGCTGCCCAGCAGCATGGCGGCGGTCACCGAGAAGATGGTGAACTCGGTCTGCCAGCTGGTGCTGACGCCGACCACGTAGCGCATGAAGACCATCTGGCAGATCACAAAGGTACCGGCAACGAACAGCGCCGCGGCGAGGTAGGCCATCCACCGCGAGATGCGGTCCATCAGGTGGATGAAGCCGCTCAGAGGTCCGCCACGGTCGACGACCGCGGATGGATTCGGTTGGGACATGGGGCTCTCCGGGAAGGGAGTGGCCGCCCGAGGGCGGCCGGTCGTCAAGGGATGAGTCGGTTCATTCCACCGCGAGGGCGGCGTCGATGATCGCCTGGCCGTTCTCTACCTTCTCGGCGAAGTTCTTGTAGGAAGTTTCCTTGGCGATCTCGAGCCAGGCCTGGTAATCCTCCTCGCTCATACTGACCACCTCGACACCCTCTTCCTCGAAGACCTCGACCATCTTGTCATCCAGCCCGGCGGCCTCGCCGGCGAAGAACTCTTCCGCGGCCTGGCCGGCTTCGGTCAAGGCCTGCTGCTGTTCCTCGTTGAGCTTGTCCCAACTCTGATTGGAGATCAGGATCGGCTCGTACATGAACCACAGGGCGTAGTCGCCGGGCTCGGTCAGACACTCGACCTGCTCGAAGAGGCGGAAGGAGACGAAGGACATGGAGGAGGTATTGGCCGCGTCCAGCACGCCGGTCTGCATGCCGGTATAGATCTCCGAAGAGGGCATGGAGGCGATGGAGGCGCCGGCGGCCTCGAGCATCTCCTCGAAGGCGGGACCGGCGGCGCGGATGTTCTGGCCCTCCACGGTGTCTGGCGAAGTGATGCACTGTTCGCTGGAGGCGAAACCGCCGGCCAGCCAGGCATCGGCCAGCACTCGGGCACCGCCCTCGTTGATGACCTCCTTGATCATTTCCATGTACTCGGAGTCATTCAGGCGCTGGGCGTGATCGTGGTTGCGCACCAGACCCGGCATCAGGGTGGCGGAGAACTCCGGGTGGCGCCCGCTGGCATAATCGAGCGGCAGAGCAGTGATGTCGAGGCGGCCACGAACCAGGGCGCCCCACTGTTCATCGGCCTTGAACAGCGACTGGCCGGGGTGGACCTCGATCTCCAGGCCGACATCAGCCTCGGCGACCTTCTCGGCGAGCATCTGCACCATCTCGTCGCGCACGTCCCCCTTGCCGCCGGGAAACTGATGCGAGGCGCGCAGCACGGTGTTGGCGGAAGCGGCGCTGCTGAAGGCAATGGCCAAGCCGAGGGTGGCGGCGAGGGTGGGTAGGGTGTTGTGGCGTAGCATTTGGCGTCTCCACAGGGTTGTTCTTATGTAGGAGTTAGGACTTTGTGATGTTTATCAGCTCGGCTGATGTATACTTCAATAGCGCTTGCGTATACCCATGTCAAATCCGTTACAGTAAAAATGCCGCTAGGAACGTCCGTTCACGAGACGCCGTGAAGGCAGGAGTGTGACCATGACCAGCCCCAAGCGCTCCAGTGCGCAGCGCCTGCGCGATTCGCTGGAGAACGCCATCATCGACGGCCGCCTGACCCCCGGCGAGCGGCTCGACCCCGAGGCGCTGGGCCGCGAGTTCAACGTCTCGCGCACCCCGGTACGCGAGGCGATCCAGCAGCTCGTCGCCAGCGGGCTGGTCACGGTCACGCCGAAGAAGGGCACCTTCGTGGCGCGGGTGGGCATCGACCAGCTGATCGAGATGTTCGAGGTCATGGCCGAGCTCGAGGGCATGTGCGGGCGCCTGGCGGCGCGGCGCATCAACGACGCCGAGCTCGCCGAGCTGCGCGGGGCGCTGGAGCGCTGCGAGGCCGCCGCCCTGGCCGGCGATACCGACGAGTACTATTACGAGAACGAGGCCTTCCACGACTGCATCTATCGCGCCAGCCACAACGCCTTCCTGCTCGGTGAGGCGCGCCAGCTCAAGCAGCGCCTCAAGCCCTACCGGCGCCTGCAGCTGCAGGTGCGCCAACGCATGCACAGCTCGCTGCGCGAGCATCGCGCCGTGGTGGCGGCCATCGAGGCCGGCGATCCGGCGGCGGCGGAGTACGCCCTGCGCGATCACGTGCTGATCCAGGGCGAGCGCTTCAGCGACTTCGTCGCCAGCATCCGCGAGTTCGAGAAGCCCGTCAGCGCCACCGGCTAGGCTGTGACGGCGGCAGGGGCGGGCGGTCGCCGCGCTCGATTTTCGCCCTTCGCCCGCCTACAGTGACGGGCAGGAACGCCAGTGGAGTCGCCATGTTTCCCCCCTTCACCCTTCGCTATGCCCGCCTGCCGGAGCGCTTCTACGAGCGCTTCGAGCCGGTACCCGTGCGCGAGCCGCGCCTGGTTGCCTTCAACCGGCCGCTGGCCGAGTCGCTCGGCTTCGATCTCTCCGCCTTCGACCCCGAGGAGGCGGCGGTGTGGTTCTCGGGCAACGTGGTGCCGCGAGGCGCCGAGCCGCTGGCCCAGGCCTATGCCGGGCACCAGTTCGGCGGCTTCGTGCCGCGCCTGGGCGACGGCCGTGCCGTGCTGCTCGGCGAGGTGACCGACCGCGACGGCCGGCTGCGCGACATCCAGCTCAAGGGCGCCGGGCGCACCCCCTTCTCGCGGGGCGGCGACGGGCGCTCGCCGCTGGGCCCGGTGCTGCGCGAGTACCTGGTCAGCGAGGCGATGCACGCCATGGGCATTCCCTCCACCCGGGCGCTCGCCGCGGTGACCACCGGCGAGCACGTGGTGCGCGGCGTCCCCGAACCGGGGGCCATCCTCACCCGTGTCGCCGCCAGCCACATCCGCGTCGGTACCTTCCAGTACTTTGCCGCCCGCGGCGACCTCGAGGGCGTGCGCGAGCTGGCCGACCACGTCATCGGCCGCCACTATCCCGAACTCGAGTCGCGCCAGGGCGGCGAGCGCTTCCTGGCCCTGCTGGAAGCGGTGCAGGCGCGCCAGGCGGCACTGGTCGCCAAGTGGATGGGGGTGGGCTTCATCCACGGCGTGATGAATACCGACAACACCTCGATCTGCGGCGAGACCATCGATTTCGGGCCCTGCGCCTTCATGGAGCAGTACGACCCCCAGATGGTGTTCAGTTCCATCGACGAGGGCGGGCGATACGCCTACGCCAACCAGCCGTGGATCGCCCAGTGGAACCTGGCGCGCCTGGCCGAGGCCCTGCTGCCGCTGATCGACGACGACACCGACCGGGCGGTGGAGCTTGCCACCGAGCTGCTGCAGCGCTACGCCGAGCAGCACGAGGCCGAATGGCTCGCGGTGATGCGCGCCAAGCTCGGCATGCAGCAGCCGAAGCCGGAGGACAAGACGCTGGTCGAAGCGCTGCTGGCGTCGATGCATCGCGGCCGCGCCGACTTCACCCTGACCTTCCGCCGCCTGGCGGATGCCGCCGAGAGCGCCGAGGCGGACGCCTCGCTGGTGGCCCTGTTCGAGCGCCCCGAGGAGATCGCCGGCTGGCTCGAGGAGTGGCGCCAGCGGCTCGCTCATGAAACGGGTTCGGAAAGCGAACTCGCCAACCGGATGCGCCTGGCCAACCCGGCCTTCATCCCGCGCAACCACCGCGTGCAGCAGGCGCTGACCGCGGCCATGGACGAGAACGACTTCGGCCCCTTCGAGACCCTGCTCGAGGTCGTCACCCGGCCCTACGACGACCAGCCCGGCCGCGAGGAGTACGCCCGGCCGGCCGAGCCCACCGAGCGGGTGTTCCGCACCTTTTGCGGGACCTGAAACCGGGGCACGCCCCGGGCCGAGCACGCGCCCCTCGTATACTGTGGGTAGGCACGAAGAGCAGGAGGGCGGCCATGACCAGGCACGACGAAGCGCCGCGCGGCGGGGCGCTGGATCTCTCGCAGGAGGGCGTCCACTGGGACCCGCCGATGAGCTACGGCGAGTACCTGCAGCTGGGGTCGCTGCTGTCGGCCCAGCAGCCCGGCACCGACGAGCATGACGAGATGCTGTTCATCGTCATTCATCAGGTGTCGGAGCTGTGGCTCAAGCAGTGCCTGCACGAGGCCCACGCCGCGGCGGCCAGCATCGCCGCCGATCGGCTGCGCCCGGCGTTCAAGATGCTGACACGGGTGGCGCGGATCCAGGCCCAGATGATCAATGCCTGGGAGGTGCTGGTGACCATGACCCCGGCGGATTATGCGCGCTTTCGCGACAGCCTCGGCCAGAGTTCGGGCTTCCAGTCCTTCCAGTACCGCGAGCTGGAGTTCCTGCTCGGCAACAAGAACGCGGCGATGGTCGAGGTGCACCGCCGCCACCCGACCCACTATCAGCGGCTCAGCGAGGTGCTGCACGCGCCGAGCCTCTACGACGTCAGCCTTCAACTGCTGGCCAGGCGCGGCTTCGAACTTCCCGAGTCGGTGGTGGCGCGGGACTGGGCGCAGCCCTATCGGCCCTGCGCCGCGGTGGAGCAGGCCTGGGCGGCGATCTATCGCGACGTCGAACACCATTGGGAACTCTACGAACTGGCCGAGAAGCTGGTCGACACCGAGTACCATTTCCAGCAGTGGCGCTTCAGTCATCTCAAGACGGTGGAGCGCATCATCGGCCAGAAGGCCGGCACTGGCGGTACCGGCGGCGCCTCCTTCCTGGTCAAGGCGCTGGACCTGCAGTTCTTTCCCGAGCTGTGGTCGGTACGTACCACACTCGAGGAGGGCGCCAAGTGAGGCGACGCCACGATCTCTCACTTCCGCTGTGCCAGCGCAAGCCACGTCGCGCGGCCCGAGTGCCCGACCCCGCTACCGCCGGAGCGTGCCATGCCCTCGACTCTCGATGATGTTCGTGAGCTGGATCGCCAGGACCCGCTGGCCCCTACAAGAGCCGCTTCGCCCTGCCCGAGGGAACGATCTATCTCGATGGCAACTCCCTGGGCGCCCAGCCGGTGGCTGCCGCCGAGGCCGTCGAAGCGCTGATGGCGCAGTGGCGCGACTCGTTGATCCAGGGCTGGAACCAGGGCTGGTTCGACGCGCCCGAGCGGCTAGGCGACCGGCTGGCGCTGCTGCTGGGCGCCGCGCCGGGGGAGGTGCTGGTGAGCGACACCATTACCCACAACCTCTACAAGCTGCTGGGCTACATCACCGAGGGACAGGGGATCACCGAGGGGCAAGGCCGGGCGCGGCCGGTGATCCTCAGTGAAGGGGGCAACTTTCCCACCGACGGCTACATCGCCCAGGGCTTCTGTCGCTTCGGCGGCTTCGAGCACCGGGTCGTGCCGGAAGGCGAGGCGCTGGAGGCCTGTCTCGACGAGCGGGTGGCGGCGGTGGTGCTCAGCCACGTGCACTATCGCACCGGGCGCCTGCGCGACATGGCGGCAATCACGCACCAGGTACATGCCAGCGGCGCCGAGGTCGTCTGGGACCTGGCCCACTCGGCAGGCGCGCTGCCTGTCGACCTAGCCGCCTGCGGCGTGCGCTACGCGGTGGGCTGTACCTACAAGTACCTCAACGGCGGCCCCGGCGCGCCGGCCTTTCTCTACGTGCGGCGCGACTGTCAGAACCAGGGCTGGCAGCCGCTCTCGGGCTGGCTGGGGCACGCGGCGCCGTTTGCCTTCGAGGCCGACTACGCGCCGGCGCCCGGCATCTCGCAATTCCGTACCGGCACCCACTCGCCCCTCGCCTTCGCGGCGCTGGAAGCGTCGCTGACGCTGTGGCAGGGGGTGGATCTCGCGGCGCTGCGCCACAAGAGCCAGCGCCTGATCGCGCTGTTCCGCGAGTCGCTGGCCGACTGCCTGGGGCAGCACGGCCTCAGCGACATCACGCCGGACGAGGCGCAGCGCGGCAGCCAGGTAGGACTGATGGCGCCAGCGCACGGCCATGCCATCGTCCAGGCGCTGATCGCGCGCGGCGTGATCGGCGACTACCGCGAGCCGGGGCTGATGCGCTTCGGCTTCGCGCCGCTCTACCTGAGCCACGAGGACGTGTGGCAGGCGGCGCGGCAGCTGCGTGAGGTGCTGAGCGCAGGCGAGCATCTGGCGCCGCGCTTTCAGCAGCGCGGGGCGGTGACCTGAAGGGCTGCCCAGGCCAACGACTGATTCCGTAGGCTTTCATGCACAGTGGCTGCTCTTGGGGGTACACTGGTCGTATCTGACGCTTCGAGGCCGTGACATGCCTTCCACGCATCGTCGTGATGACATTGAGCTTCACCAGTTGATCCTTCGGGCGCTTGCGCCGTTCGAAGAGATCGAGCAGGTCGTGCTATTCGGCTCGCTCGCCAAGGGGCGCGCCAGGCCCGACAGCGACCTCGACCTCGCAGTGGAGGCTCGCCGCCCGCTGACCAGCGACAAGAAGATAGTCTTGATCGAGGCGCTGGCCCTGGCGTGCTCCCGCCCTGTGGATCTGGTTGATCTAAAGACGGCCGGCCAGCCGTTGCTGACACAGATCGTCACCTCGGGAGTTCGCTTGAAAGGCAGTGATTCGGCCTGGGCTCGGCTGGTCTACCGCAACATCATCGACAACGAGGATTTCGTTCCATTGCAGCAGCGGATCCTCAAGGCGAGGCAGGCGGCATGGATCAACTCCTGATCAATCAATAACTGGAGTCGTTGCGCCGCTGCATCATGCGACTCGAAAGCCGCTGCCCGAGCAGCGTCGAGGCCCTGGAAGCAGATGTCGATGCTCAGGACATCTTGGCGCTCAATCTCACCCGTGCCGTTCAGCTCTGCGTTGACATCGCTTCGCACTGGATCGCAGAGCACCACGAGCTGACGTCACCCCCATCACCATGGGTCAAAGCTTCGAGGTACTCGCAGAGCGTGGGCTGATCAGCCAGGAGCTTGCCGACAACTTGAGAAAATCGGTCGGCTTTCGCAATATCGTGGTCCTCAATTACGAATCGGTTAACTGGCAGGTGGTGTTCGCCATTTGCCGCGACCATCTCGAACAGTTCAGGCAGTTTGCCCGCGTGTTCATGGACCCATCACTCCGCTGAAGCTTGCTCCTTTCAACCGAGACAACCGAGTGTTGCTCAGTTCACATCTGTGTGCCCTTGTTTCTCGCTAGTTGATCATCCCGGGCAGCCAGGTGGCGATCCCGGGGAAGACAATCAGGATAGCCACCAGTAGCATCGAGCAGAGGATGTACGGGATGGCCGCGGCATAGATCTCACGCATGCTGGTCCCTTTGGGCGCGACGCCTTTCATCACGAATAGCAGCAGCCCCAGCGGTGGGGTTGAGAAGCTGATCTCCAGCGCCAGCAGCATGATGATGCCGAACCAGATCGGGTCGAAGCCCAGCACCTGGGCCAGCGGGAAGAAGAACGGCACCGTCAGCATCATGATCGAGATCTGCTCCATGAAGGTACCGAGCACCAGCAGCACGGCGAACATGGCGAGCAGCATCAGGATCGGCGCCAGATCGAAGCTGGTGGCCCACTGGATCAGCCCGCTGGAAGCGCCCGAGAAGGCCAGCAGCTGGCTGAAGGTGGCGGAGCCGAAGACGATCAGGTAGGCCATCAGCGTGACCTTCAGTGCACCGATGACGGAGAGCTTGAACGCCTCCCAGGTCATGCAGCGATAGATCACCGCCAGCACGATGGCCCCCAGGGCGCCGAATGCCGCCGCCTCTGAGGGCGTGGCGAAGCCCATCAGCATCAGCGCCACGATGAAGACCATCACGCTGATCATCGGCAGGATGTCGGAGCCGATCAGTTTCAGCTTCTGGGCGAACGGCACCGGCTCGAGTTCATAGTTGGGTGCCGCTTGGGGATCGATGCGTGTCTGGATCCAGATGGTGGCCAAGTAGAGGCCGGCCAGCACCAGGCCCGGCAGGATGCCGGCGATCAGCAGGGCGCCGATGTCGACCTTGGCCAGCGTGGCCAGCAACACCGCCAGCGCCGATGGCGGAATGATGATGGCCAGGCCCCCGGTACCCAGGATCGGGCCGATGGCCATGTGCTTCTTGTAGCCGCGTCGCTCCATCTCCGGTACCAGCAGCGAGCCCATCAGCGCGGTGGAACCCATCGACGAGCCGCTCAGGGTGGAGAAACCGGTGCCCCCGACGACGGTCACGTAGGAGAGCCGCCCGGGAACCTTGCCCATCAATTGATCGATGGCATTGAACATGCGCATGCCCAGGCCGGTGCGGAAGAACAGCTCACCCATCAGTAGGAACAGCGGTATCGGCACCAGGTTGAAACTGGAGAGTGCGCCGAAGCCGTTGTTCAAGAGCTGGATGAGACCGTTCTGACCGCCCATGAAGTGCCAGGCGCCGATGACGTTGGCCGCCAGGAAGGCGAGGGCAATGGGCGTGCCAATGGCCATGAAGCCGAGAATGAGGGCCAGCAGAAAGGCCAGGGCCAGATACCATTCCATTATTCCTTGATCCCCGCTTCGCCGCTGTGAAGGATGTCCCGCCCGACCACGAAGCGGGCGAATTCGATGGCCATCATGGTGAAGCACACCGGGTAGGCGATGGTAAGGATCCACTTCGGCACGAAGAAGGCGCGCACGTCATAGTCGTTGCGTGCAAAATTCATCGACACCAGGTCATAGCCCTTCCACGCCAGCACTGCGCATACCGCCACGCAGAGCAGTGCCACCAGGCGGCTCAGCACCTGAAGTGCCGCAGGGGGCAGGATCGAGGTGAGCAGCTCGATGTGCACGTGCCCCTTGTGCCTGACCAGCCAGGGTGCCCCCAGCAGTGTCAGGTAGAACATGGCGTACTCGGTGGAGAGAAAGAACCACGCCGAGGGCTGCAGGCCCAGGTTGCGGATCAATACGGAAAGCACGATGGCCACCATCAACCACACCAGCATGATGGCGGCCAGCAGGGCCATGCCGTTGAGCAACAGCCGATAAGCACGACTCGCGTAATGCATAGGAATACCCGAAGGCGAAGGAGTGTCGGAGCGAACGAAACCATGGGGCCGACTGCATGGTGGCCGGCCCCGCGACGCTTACAGGTCGTTGAACTTTTCGATCAGCTCATCGTAGTGCTCCAGGCCCGTCGGATGACGCTCCATCTGGCTGCGCATGCGCTCCCAGGTGGCTTCGCGGGCGGCTTCGGAATAGCGCTTGCCGGCTTCGCCCTCCAGGCGGAAGACCTCCATGCCGTCGGCCTCCAGTTCGGCCTGCTGCTCTTCCGCCAGCACCTCGAAGCGCTCGGCGCTGGCGCGCTCGTGCTCGATGGCGACTTCCTGGAGGATCTGCTGGGCTTCCTCAGTGAGGCCGTTCCAGCTTTCCTGGTTGACGATCACGCCCATGTCGGTGGAGAAGAAGGCCGGGTCGATGCGGTAGTTGAGGAAGCGGTCCCAGTTCAGGTCCTTCAGGCCGATCTGGGTCCAGCCGGTGGCATTGACGACATTGCGCTCGAGCGCCGAGTAGACATCGGTGGTGGGCAGGCTGATCGGCTCGGCGCCGAGGTAATCCTGGAAGAAGGCGTCATACACCGGGTTGCTGCGCAGGGTCAGCCCGGAAACGCTGAGGTTGCCCTCTTCGTCCAGGCTCGGTTCGTCGATGGTATACAGGTTGTAGCTTACGCCGCTGTCGAACCAGCCCAGGTAGTAGACGCCCATCTTGTCCTGGTGGATCTGGTTGAGCAGGTCGATGCCGCCGTTCTCGCGGGCATGGATGGCATTGGTATTGGAGGCCACCAGGGCGTCGCGCTCGGGCACGGTGCCGGCATAGAAGCTGGCGGCGGTGTAGGCCATGTCGACCACACCGTTGCGCACGGCGTCGGGCTGCTCGGATAGCCCGATCACCTCGGGGCCGCCGCGCACCTCGATCTGCACGACGCCCTCGCCGCGCTCGTTCACCTTGTCGACGAACTCGAGGAAGCTCTCGGTATAGATCAGTGACGGCGGGAAGGCGTGAACGGCGGTAATGCGGTCGACCGCCAGGGCGTGGCCGGAGGCCATCATCGTGGCCAGGCCGAGAGAGACGATGAGAGGCTTGTTCATGATTGTTCTCCTTGTAGACATCGAGTATGTAATGCTACTTGCTGTTGCCCCATGGGGCGGTTAAGCGTCAGCCCCGGGAGATGATCTTCCCGGCGGTTACTGTCACGTCGAACCAGGGGTATTGCTGTGAGTACCCGTCAGCAAAGCGCTGGATCGCCTGCGCGTGCTGCCGGGTCATGTCGATATCGTCCCAGCCGTTGAGCAACTTGGTGCGCCAGGTCGGGGCGATGCTGAATACAATGCTCAGGTCGCCGACGCTGATGCGCTGCGCCTCCAGGTCGATGTGCAGCGAGCCGGGCGCCTCGCCCAGGGTCGCGAGTAGAGTTTCGGCGTCCTCCTCGCTGACCGTGGCCGGCAGCAGGCCGTTGTTGACCGAGTTGGAGGCGAAGATGTCGCCGAAACTGGGGGCGATCACGCAGCGAAAGCCATAGTCCACCAGGGCGTAGACCGCGGCCTCTCGGGATGAGCCAGCACCGAAGTTGCGACGTGCCACTAGCGTGTTCGCCTGTGCCGCCTGAGGATGATTGAGGATGAACCCTTCGACTGGTCGGCCGTCCTCGTCATGGCGAAGGTCGTGAAGCAGGAACTGGCCATAGCCGACGCTGCGCGGTTCCTTCATGAAGCGTGCCGGGATCAGCTGGTCGGTATCCACATTGGCCCGTGGCAGCGGACAGGCCAAGGCATCGAGTGTCTTGATCGGTTCCATCATGCGGCTCCTGACAGCTCGCGAACATCGGCCAGATGCCCGGCCACGGCCGCCGCGGCGACCATGGCCGGCGACATCAGGTGGGTCCTGGCGCCCGGTCCCTGACGGCCCTTGAAGTTGCGGTTGGTGGTTGAGGCGCAGCGTTCGCCCGGCGGTACCAGGTCGCCGTTCATGCCCACGCACATGGAGCAGCCGGATTCCCGCCACTCCAGCCCCGCCTGGCGAAACACGACGTCCAGCCCTTCGGCCTCCGCCTGGCGCTTCACCTGGGTGGAGCCCGGCGAGACGATGCCTGGCACCTTGCTGCGGCGGCCGCGCAGAATCTCGGCGGCGGCGCGCAGGTCCTCCAGGCGGGCATTGGTGCAGGAGCCGATGAAGACGCGGTCGATGGCGACATCGGTGAGCGCCTGACCGGGCGCCAGGCCCATGTAGTCCAGGCTGTCGCGTGCCTGTCGGGCACGCGCGGCGTCCTCGATGCGCGACGGGTCGGGCACGCACTGGTCGATGGGCAGCGCCTCCTCCGGCGAGACGCCCCAGGTTACGGTGGGAGCGATCTCGGCGGCCGCCAATGTCTCTTCCCTGTCGAATCGGGCGTCGGGGTCGCTCTGCAATGTCTGCCAGTAGGCTAGCGCCTGGTCCCATTGCTCGCCCCGAGGAGCGAAGGGGCGCTCGCGCAGGTATTCGAAAGTGATTTCGTCGGGGGCGATCATGCCGCAGCGGGCACCGCCCTCGATGGAGAGGTTGCACAGCGTCAGGCGCGCTTCCATCGACAGGCCGCGAATGGCGCTGCCGGCGTATTCGATGGCGTAGCCGCGGGCGCCATCCGCCCCCAGACGGGCGATCCAGGTCAGCGCGATATCCTTGGCTGAAATGCCGGGAGCCAACTCGCCATCGACGGTAAGGCGCATCTTCTTCGGCCGGGTCTGCCACAGGGTCTGGGTGGCGAGCACATGGGCCACTTCCGAGGCGCCGATGCCGAAGGCGATGCAGCCGAAGGCGCCGTGTGTGGAGGTATGGCTGTCGCCGCACACCATCAGCAGCCCGGGCTGGGTGAGTCCCTGCTCCGGGCCAAGCACATGGACGATGCCCTGGCGCGGGTCGTCGAGGCCGAACAGTGTGATGCCGTGCTCGCGAGTGTTGGCGGCGAGCTGTTCGATCATGCCGCGAACCTTGGCGTCGCCGATGTCTTCGAGGTGGCGGGTCAGGGTGGGCACGTAGTGATCGGCGATGCCGAAGGTCAGGTCGGCTCGAGCCACCGAGAGTTCGCGCTCACGCAGCTTGTTGAAGGCATGGAAGGAACCCTCGTGCACGAAGTGCCGATCGATCCACACCAGGCTCTGGCCGCTTTCGCTGCACAGGATCTCGTGGGCGTCCCACACCTTGTCGAACAGGGTCTTTGGCTTGGTCATGTCGCTCGCTTCGCCGCGGCTGCGTCTAGTGAGTGGCGTTCGGCCACTTCGCGTGTCGTTGTCTGTCAATCTACATGCCTGTCACATACAACTATCCCAAGCGCATGCCACAGGTCAAATGTATTTTATTGTCTTTTTAATCTGTCCTATAAATAGAACATTTGGCTGGTAGAGCGTCCGGGCGTTCAGGCCTCGTGGGGCTCCGCCTGCGCAGGCTCAGACTCGGTAGCTACCGGTTCCCAATATCGGGCTGCCTCGTCGCCGGTACGGTTGAGGTCGATCTGGATGCGGTAGCGGTCGGGGCGGTAGAGCGCATCGAGATGCTCCACGCCATGCCCTTCCTCGTCGTACACCACCCGGGTCAGTGAGATCAGCGGCGAGCCCACCGAGACGTCCAGCGCTTCGGCGACCTCGTGGGTGGCCAGGGTGGCCGAAATCGTCTGGGCCGCATGGTCGACCTTCACGCCGCTGCGTTCGAGCAGGGCGAACAGGGGGGTCTGCGCCAGATCCGCCTCGTTGTAGTGCAGGGCGATGTGCTCCGGCACATGGGTGACGAGGTAGGAGAGCGGCTTGTCATCGGCCATGCGCACGCGGATCGAGCGCTGTACGCGCTCTCCGTCGCGCAGCCCGAGGCTTTCGCGCACCGGCTCCGTCGGTTTGACGTAGCAGAACTCCAGCAGCCGCACCCGGGACGATTTGCTCATCTTGACCAGGTTGGGCATCAGGTTGGCGACGCTAGCGGTCATCACCGTGGCGTCCAGCGGTTGTTCCAGCACCACGGTGCCCAATCCAGGCTTGCGTGCCACCAGCCCCGCCTCGTTGAGCGCCTGCATGGCGCGCCTGACCGTGACCCGTGAAACACCGTACTGCTCCGCCAGCTTCAGCTCGCCGGGCAGCTTGCGCCCGGGTGCCAGCCGGCCGCTGAGGATTGCATCCTTGAGCAGCAGATAGATGCGATGGGACTTGGTGCCTCCGACGGCATTCGCATGCGTATCGGTCATGGTTCGGTCCTTGTTCTCGTGGCGGATCGCTATGAGCGGGTTGATGAAGTGCTTGACGTGATGCACGCAGTAGACATAGAAATGTATTATGCATAGGACAGCTTTGTGTGCCATGCATTCCGAAGAATAGCGCCAAACAACGATAAAGGCTTCCTTGGAGATTTCCTTCATGCCCGTCATTCAGGTCAGCCTGATCCGTGGCTATTCCGGCGAACTCAAGCAGCGCCTGTGCAGTCGGCTTACCGACGCCGTACGCCGCAGCATCGCCGCGGATCCGGATGGCATCACCGTGCTGCTGCACGAGGTGGAGCCCGATGCCTACATGCGCGGCGGTCGACCCAGGACACCGGGCGGCGCCAGTGGCGACGAGGAGGCAGGCGAGGCTGCCACGGATGTGGTGCGCAGCTTTCTCGAGGCCATGGAGGCGCGCGACATGCCACGTGCCGAGCGCCTGCTCGACGAGGATTTCACCATGACCTTCCCCGGCGGCGTCGAGATGGCGCGCCTGGAAGAATTGGTCGCCTGGGCCGGCGAGCGCTACCGCTTCGTGCGCAAGCGCATCGATGCCTTCGATATCTGCGACCAGGGCGATCAGGCGACGGTGGTCTGTCACGGCGAGTTGCACGGCGAATGGCCTGACGGCACACCCTTCTCCGGCGTGCGCTTCATCGATCGCTTCGAGTTGCGCCACGGCAGGCTCCTGCGCCAGCAGGTCTGGAACGACTTGGCGCTGGCGCGCTCCTGAATCCGGGCCTGTTGTCCTTTATCCCTTACCCGACCGTTTGAGGAACCCTATAGTCATGACTTTTTCCGCCAGCGATCTCAAGGCCAAGCTGCACGCCCCCGAGATCGTCGTCGCACCGGGCGTCTACGATGCCTTGAGCGCCTCGCTAGCTGCCGATGCCGGTTTCGATACCGTCTATCTATCCGGGGCCAGCATCGCCTACACCCAGCTCGGACGTCCCGACATCGGTCTGGTCAGCCTCAGCGAGGTCAACGATGTGATGTCGCACATTCGCGAACGCACCGAGCTCTCGGTGGTGGTCGATTGCGATACCGGCTTCGGCAACGCCATGAACGTGATGCGCAGCGTGCGCATGCTGGAGCGTGCGGGAGCCAATGCCATCCAGTTGGAGGACCAGACCTATCCCAAGCGCTGCGGTCACCTGCGTGGCAAGACACTGGTCGCCCAGGAGGAGATGGTCGGCAAGCTCAAGGCCGCGCTGGATGCCCGTGAAAGCGATGCAACCCTGATCATAGGGCGTACCGATGCCGTGGCGGTGGAGGGAACCGAGCGTGCCATCGAGCGCGCGCAAGCGTATCGCGAAGCGGGCGTCGACATGCTGTTCATCGAAGGCATTCGCAGCGACGATGACATCGCCAGCATCATGGCCGAGTTCCGCGGTCAGATTCCGATTATGGCCAATATGGTAGAGGGGGGCGACACCCCACTGCAGAGTGCCCAGGCGCTGCAGGACATGGGCTTCTCGCTGGTGATCTTCCCCGGCGCCCTGGTACGGGCCTTTACCCACATGGCGCAACAGTTCTTCGACACCCTGCGCCGCGATGGCAGTACCGATGCCTTCCGCGAGCGCATGCTCGACTTCCGACAGCTCAACGAGGTGATCGGCACCCAGGCCATGTTCGAGCTGGGCCAGAAGTACGACAGCCGTCGATAACCAGGACAATCCCCTTCAGGAGAGAGCGCATGATCACGACCGACAAGACCGCCAAGGAAATATTCTCCGAGGTCATGGCCAACCCGCAGCGCGTGCCGTTCGGCTTCGGCAACAAGGCCGTGCTGGTCAACGTCGACCCGCAGAAGGCCTATACCCGCACCGATCTCTACAAGACCGCCTACGAGACCGATCCCAACCAGCTCGACTACGTCAATCAACTGGCGAGCGGCTTCCGCAAGCTCGGCTGGCCGGTGGTGTGGACGCATGTGGCCTTTCTCGACTCTGCCGAGGATGCCGGCGTCTGGGGCACGCGCACCGATACGCCCGATTCGCTGCAGAACATCAAGTACGGCTCCGATCGCGCCGCCTTCGACGAGCGGGTGGAGATCGATCCTCGCGACGTCGTCTACACCAAGCGCATGCCCTCGGCCTTCTTTGAGACGCCGCTGCAGTCGCTGCTGGTGTGGCACCAGGTGGACACCGTGATCGTGACCGGTGGCTCCACTTCCGGCTGCATTCGCGCGACCGCGGTGGACAGCCTGTCGCGGGGCTACCGCACCATCGTGCCCATGGAGTGCGTGGCCGACAAGCACGAGAGCTACCACTACGCCAACCTCACCGACCTGCATCTGAAGTACGCCGACGTGATGCCGGTGGCGGACGTGCTGGCCTGGCTCGACAAGCGTGCCGCAGAAACGGTCTGAGCTAGGCGAGGAGAGCGACATGAAGGCAGAGTTGAAAGAACGACTGGGCGCCTACGACTATTGGCCCTACGAGAACCGCCCGAAGATCACCTGGCCTAACGGCGCCCGGGTTGCCTTCTGGGTGGCCCCCAATATTGAGTACTACGAGCTCGACCCGCCGCTCAATCCGCAGCGCAAGCCATGGCCCACGCCGCACCCCTCGGTGCCGGGCTTCAGTATCCGCGACTACGGCAACCGGGTCGGTCACCAGCGCCAGATGGCACTGCTCGACAAGTACGGCATCCGTGCCTCGGTGTCGCTGTCGGTGGCGCTGTGCGAGCACCATCCCGAGATCATCGAGATGTGCCGCGAGCGCGACTGGGAGTTCTTCAGCCACGGCGTCTACAACACCCGCTACACCTACGGCCTGAACGAGGCCCAGGAGCGGGAAATGATCCGCGACGGCATCGAGACGATCCATCGCCATACTGGCCAGAAGTGCGCCGGCTATCTGGCGCCGGCACTGTCTCATTCGGAGCGCACCCTCGACCTGTTCGCCGAGGTGGGTCAGGAGCTGTTCGGTGAGGAGGGTGGCATCTACACCTGCGATCTGTTCCACGACGATCAACCCACGCCGATTCATCTTCGCTCGGGGCGACGCTTCATCTCCATGCCCTACTCGCTGGAGATGAACGACACCATCGTCTATGCGGTGAACAAGGTGGAGCCGCGCCACTACCTGACCATGCTCAAGCGCCACTTCGACCGGCTCTACGCCGAGGGCGCCGAATCGGGCACGGTGATGTGCATCCCCACCCACAACTACCAGGTCAGCTGCCCGCAACGCATCAAGGCGTTCGAGGAGGCGCTGGAGTATATCACCGGCCACAGCGACGTCTGGGTCGCCACCGGCCGCGAGATCGCCAGCCACTATCTCGCCCACCACTACGATGATGCCGTGCGCGACATCGACGCCAAGGCCGCCGCGGCCGGGAGAAACTGAGCCATGTCTCTTGATCAGGATTACCTCTCCTATCCTTGGCGGCGCTACGGTTACGACCATGACCGCTACGCCTGGTCCATGCTCGCCAACCGCAAGCCGGTACACTGGCCCGGTGGCAAGCAGCTGGCGGTATGGATCAACGTGTCGCTGCAGTTCTACCCGCTCAACCAGCGCGGCGTGCCGTTCAAGGTACCCAACGGCATGACCATGCCCTACCCGGACCTGCGCCACTCCTCGCTGCGCGACTACGGCAACCGGGTGGGCATCTACCGCATGCTGGCGGCTTTCGAGCAGCGCGGCATTCGCCCCACCTGGGCGATCAATGCCCAACTCGCCGAGCAGACCCCCTATCTGCTGGAGCGGCTCAAGGCCTTCGGCGGCGAGTTCCTGTGCCACGGATGGAACATGGATCACCTGCACTACGGCGGCCAGGATCGCGACGAGGAGGCCGCGATCGTGCGGCGCTCGATCGAGACCCTGCGCGAGCTGACCGGCGGGCCCATTCGCGGCTGGCTGAGCCCGGCCAAGCACCAGAGCTGGAATACGCCGGACCTGCTCGCCGAGAACGGCATCGAGTACTGCTGCGACTGGGTCAACGACGACATGCCCTACGCCTTCGCCACCGAGCGCGGCCCGCTTACCATGATGCCGCTCTCCACCGAGATCGAAGACCAGTTCGTGATGTGCCAGAACCTGCATTCGGAGGACAGCTGGGTGAGCCAGGTGACGGACGCCTTCGATTTCCTGCTGGAGGAGGGCCGGGCGCAGGGCGGCCGGCTGCTGGCGCTCAACCTGCATCCCTGGCTCGTCGGCCAGCCGCATCGTATCGGCTGCCTGGAAGCGGTACTCGACCATATCACCGGACATGGCGACGTATGGCAGGCGCCGGCCGGTGAAATACTCGACGCCTACCGCAAGCAGGCCGGCGACAACGACTGAGGAGTCTCTCCATGGCTATCGTGGCCTTTCATGACGGGCAGGAATTCGAGGCACGCGTGCCGCTGGTGATCATCGGCGCGGGAGCCTGCGGTCTGGTGGCGGCATTGGCTGCCAGGCAGTACGGCGTGGATTCGGTGGTGCTGGAGCGCGATGCACTGCCGCGGGGCAGCACCTCGATGTCCCAGGGTTTCATCCCCGCGGCGGGTTCGCGATTTCAGGCCGAAAAAGGGGTCGAGGACAACCCTGAACTGATGGCTCGGGACATTCAGCGCAAGAACGGTAATCAGGCGGACCCGGCCATCGTGCGCGCCCTGACCGAGGCCTCCGCCGGCGTGGTGGAGTGGCTGGCCGACGCCCACGGTGTGCCTTTCGACCTGGTCGAGGGCTTCCTCTATCCCGGCCACAGCCGCATGCGTATGCACGCCACGCCGCGGCGCACCGGGGAAGAGCTGATGGGCAGCCTGCTCAACGCCGTGGAAGCGGCGGGCATCGACCTGCTCACCGAGGCCCGAGTAGTGAAACTGCATGCGGACGACACGGGGCGAGTGCATGGCGTGACCCTGGAGCGCCCCGACGGCAGCCGGGAATCGATTGGCTGCGATGCGCTGATCCTGGCCTGCAACGGCTATGGCGGCAATGCCGAGCTGGTGGCGCGCCACCTGCCGACTCTGAAGGGGGCGCTATATTTCGGCCATGAGGGCAACCAGGGCGATGCCCTGTTGTGGGGCGAGGCCATGGGCGCCAGCCTAAAGGACCTGGGCGCTTGCCAGGGCCACGGGTCGCTGGCAATGCCGCACCAGACCCTGATTACTTGGGCGGTGATGATGCGCGGCGGCGTGCAGGTCAATCACGAAGGGAGGCGCTTTTCAAATGAGCATGGTGGCTATTCGGAGCAGGCAGCCAAGGTGCTAGCCCAGCCGGGCGGGCTGGCCTGGAACCTGTTCGATCGTCGTATCCATCAGGCGGCGCTGGAGTTCGAGGATTACCGAAACGCCCATATCGCCGGGGCGGTGCGCATTTTCGACAGCCTTGAGTCCATGGCTGCCGAGCTTTCGCTGCCGCTTGAAGCCCTGCGCGAAACCTTCCACGAGATGCATATCCTGGCCAAGAGTGGCGAAGCCGATGCCTTCGGACGCACTTTCCGTAGTGAGGACCTGCTGGTGGCGCCCTACCACGCGATCAAGGTCACCGGGGCACTGTTCCATACCCAGGGTGGGCTCGAGGTGGATATTCAGGCCCGCGTGCTACGACAGGATGGTTCCACCTTCCCCAATCTCTTTGCCGCCGGCGGTGCGGCGCGCGGCGTTTCGGGTTCGGGCGATAGCGGGTATCTATCGGGCAATGGCCTGCTCAGCGCCGTGGTGCTGGGCGCCATCGCGGGGCGTGAGGCCGCACGGCAGCTCAGCTGCGACTCGGCTGCCTGATGAGACACGGCGCTTCTACATCGAGGCGTCGGGCAGCACCAGCGCCCGCGCCTCGCCCATCAGCAGCGCCCGGTTGGCCTCCAGGGCCTCGCGCAGGAAGTCCCATAGCAGCCGCACCCGCGCCAGGCGGCGCTGCTCCTGGCGCGCGGTGATCCAGAACTGGCGCACGACCTCCACCTCGTCGTTCAGCACGCTTTCGAGCCGGTCGCCGGTCTCGGCCATGAAACACGGCAGTACGGCGAGCCCCGCCCCCTGCAGGGCGGCGGCGTGCTGGGTGGTGACGCTGGTGCTGCGGATGGAGAAGTGCGGCGTCGCGCCTACCACCGCCGGGTCGAGCAGCGGGTCGAGATAGCTCAGCTGCTCGCTGAAGATCAGGTCGTCGACGTAGCCGATCAGGCGGTGTTCGCCGAGTTCGGCGAGCCGGGCCGGGCGTCCGTGGCGCGCGAAGTAGGCCTGGCTGCCGTACAGGCGCAGGCGATAGTCGCACAGCCGCGAGATCACCAGCCCCTGGCTCGCCGGACGCTCCACGGTGATGGCCAGGTCGGCCTCGTGGCGGCTCAGGTTGACCACCCGGGGCAGGGCGAGCAGGTCCAGGGTGATGCCCGGATGACGCTCGCAGAAGGCGGCGAGCAGCGGGGCGATCACCCAGGTGCCGAAGCCCTCGGTCACCCCCAGGCGGATCTGGCCGCCGAGCTGGCGGTTCTTGTCGGCCAGGTTCTCGCCCGCCTCGAAGGCGTGGCGGGCCATCTCCTCGGCATGGGCCAGCAGCTGCTGGCCGGCTTCGGTCAGGTGGTAGCCGTGGGTGCTACGCTCGAAGAGCTGGGTGTTGAGCTTCTGCTCGAAGCGCCGGGTGCGCCGCGACAGCGTGGAGTGATCGAGCCCCAGGCGCCGGGCGGCGTCGGTGAGTCGCTGGCTGCGCGCCACTTCGAGGAAGATCTGGATATCCTGCCAGTCGAGCATGGGCCACCTGCGCTGGGGAGTGTCTGGTTGTGCATTCTTGCACAAAACATGTGAAGAAGTGTCCGTTGTCATGCCCCGGGACGGCTCTATAGACTCGAAGTCATCATGATTCGTGTATTTCTACACATAAAGTCTAACCCGGCTAAGCCTTATAACGATTACAAGCACGACAGGAGAATACCGCCATGTCCGTTCGCGAGATTTCCATGTTCATCGACGGCCAGGCCGTCCCCTCCCAGAGCCAGGAGTGGCGCGACGTGATCAACCCGGCCACCCAGGAAGTGGTGGCGCGGGTGCCGTTCTGCACCGCCGAGGAGGTCGACCGCGCCGTGGCCAGCGCCAAGGCCGCGTTCCAGACCTGGCGCAAGACGCCGCTGGCCAAGCGCATGCGCATCATGCTCACGCTGCAGGCACTGATCCGCGAACACACCGAGGAACTCGCCGCGCTGATCACCGAGGAGCACGGCAAGACCCTGCCCGATGCCGCCGGCGAGGTGGGCCGCGGCCTGGAGGTGGTGGAGCACGCCTGTTCGATCACCTCGCTGCAGCTCGGTGAGCTGGCCGAGAACGCCGCCAACGAGGTCGACGTCTACACCCTCAACCAGCCGCTGGGCGTGGGGGCGGGCATCACCGCCTTCAATTTCCCGATCATGCTGCCGTGCTTCATGTTCCCGCTGGCCATCGCCACCGGCAACACCTTCGTGCTCAAGCCCTCCGAGCAGGACCCCAGCTCCACCATGCGCCTGGTCGAGCTGGCCCACGAGGCGGGCGTGCCGGCCGGCGTGCTCAACGTGGTGCACGGCGGCCCCGACGTGGCCAACCAGATCTGCGACCACCCCGACATCAAGGCGCTCTCCTTCATCGGCTCGACCCACGTTGGCACCCACCTCTACCGCCGCGCCTCCGAGGCGGGCAAGCGGATGCAATCGATGATGGGTGCCAAGAACCACTGCGTGGTGATGCCCGACGCCAACCGCAGCCAGGCCATCAACAACCTGCTGGGCTCCGCCTTCGGCGCCGCCGGCCAGCGCTGCATGGCCAACTCGGTGGTGGTGCTGGTGGGCGAGGCCAAGGCGTGGCTCGACGACATCATCGAGGGCGCGCGCAACATGAAGGTGGGCCCCGGCACCCAGCGTGACGCTGACCTCGGCCCGCTGGTCTCCAAGGCGGCCCGCGATCGCGTGGTGCGCCTGATCGATGCCGGCGAGAAGGAGGGCGCCCGGCTGCTCGTCGACGGCCGCGGCTGCCAGGTGCCAGGCTACCCGGAGGGCAACTTCGTCGGCCCCACCGTGTTCGCCGACGTCAAGCCGGAGATGACCATCTACCGCGAGGAGATCTTCGGCCCGGTGCTGTGCGTGGTCAGCGTCGACACGCTCGACGAGGCGATCGCGTTCATCAACGCCAACCCCAACGGCAACGGCACCTCGATCTTCACCAACTCCGGCTGGGTGGCGCGTCGCTTCGAGACCGACATCGACGTCGGCCAGGTGGGCATCAACGTGCCGATTCCGGTGCCGGTGGCCTACTTCAGCTTCACCGGTTCGCGCGGCTCGAAGCTCGGCGACCTGGGCCCCAACGGCAAGCAGGCGATCCAGTTCTGGACCCAGACCAAGACCGTCACCGCGCGCTGGTTCGAGCCCGAGAACGTCTCCAGCGGCATCAACAGCACCATCTCGCTGAGCTGATCCGGGAGAGGCCTTCAAGCGACCCTGCCATGCCGGCGGGGTCGCTTGCGTTTACAGGAAGCGGGAGGTTTTAGCGGCGCAACGCCATTAGCCATGGTATCTAGACCGGAGACTGAAGCTACCGTGACTGGGTAACTGCTGAATGCCTTTCCTCCCTGTAACCGTGGTCGGGTTTGCCCGCTGGCTGCTGGCGCTGCTGTGTCTTGTCTCGCTCAGCGCCCAGGCCGCGATCGAGGTCGGCACCCTGCCCGGGGAGCTGAACCTGGGGCCGCACGTCGAGCTGCTGGAGGATGCCGGGCGCGAGTACGACATCGAGCAGCTGACGAGCCGGGGCGACGCCCTGGCGTGGCAGGCCTCGCGGCAGGAGATCCTCAACTTCAGCTTCTCCCGCTCCGCCTGGTGGGTGCGGCTGCGGGTCGAGAACGCCTCCGACACCACGGTGCGCCGCCTGCTGGAGCTGGCCATGCCGCTTCACGACTACCTCGATGCCTACGTGGTGGACGCGCAGGGCGAGGTGGTCGGCCAGTGGCTGACCGGCAATCGCCGCGACTTCGATTCCCGCCCGATCACCCATCGAACCTTCGTCTTGCCGATACGGGTGCCCGCCGGCGAGGCGCGGCAGGTCTTCCTGCGCCTGGACACCCATGACGGGCTGTTCGACGCCACGCCGCTGTACCTGATGGGCGATGCCAGCTTCCTGGCCAAGGCCCAGCGCGAGCTGATGGCCTTCAGCCTGTACTTCGGCGCACTGCTGGCGCTGCTGATCTACAACCTGCTGCTCTACGTGGCGACCCGGGAGCGCTCCCTGCTGCTCTACGTGGCCTACCTCGGATCCTTCTTCGTGCTGATGTTCACGGCGCGGGGCTTTGCCTTCCAGCACTGGTGGCCGACGCTGCCGACCTTCAACAACCAGATGGTGCCCATCAATATCGGGATCTTCGCGTTCATGCTGGCCATCTTCAGCAACAGCTTCCTGAGCCTGCGGCAGCACATGCCGCGCACGGCCCGGGTGCTGATCGCGGTGGCCGGCCTGTGCCTGCTCAGCTCGCTGCCCGCGCTGCTGGGCCACTACGCCCCGGTGTTTCGCCTGATGATTCCCGCCGCCATCGTGCTCTCCTGCCTGCTGCTCGGTGTGGCGGCCTGGCGCAGCCTCGAGGGCGACACGCTGGCCAGGATCTATCTGGTGGCGTGGAGCGTGCTGCTGATCGGCGTGGCGCTGTACTTCCTGCGGGTGGCCGGCATCCTGCCGTACAACCTCGTCACCGAGTATGCCGTCCAGGTCGGATCGGGCATCGAATTCCTGCTGCTCTCCCTGGGCCTGGCCTGGAAGATCAACCAGTTCAAGAACGAGAAACTCGCCGCCGAGCGTGCCACGCTCGAGCTGCAGCGTTCGCTCAACGAGCGCCTGGAAGCGCAGGTGCAGCAGCGCACGCGCGAGCTGGAGAGGGCCAACCGCCGGCTCACGGCCCTGGCGCGCACGGACCCCCTGACCGGCCTGCTGAATCGCCGACAGTTCCACGAGCTGGTCGACCAGGAGCTGCAGCGACGACGGCGCAACGGCCAGCCGCTGCTGTTCGCGGTGATGGATATCGACGACTTCAAGAGCTACAACGACGCCTATGGCCACCAGGCCGGCGACGAGGTGCTGCTGAGGGTCGCGACGCTGCTTCAGGACCACTTTCGGCGCGCCGGCGACCGGCTGTTCCGCCTCGGCGGGGAGGAGTTCGGCCTGCTGCTCGAGGTCGATACCCTGCAAAAAGGGAAGCAACTGCTGGAGGGGTATCGCGAGGCGCTTCAAGGGCTGGGGATATCGCACCGGGCGTCCCGCCACGGCGTGATCACCGCCTCCTTCGGGCTGGTGGCCTGCCAGGGCTGCGCGGCGGTGCCGGACGTCCAATCGCTCTATCACCTGGCCGACAAGGCCATGTACGAAGCCAAGGCCAGCAATCGCAACCGCGTGGTGACGTGCTCCCTGTTGTCGGGTGACTGAGGTCGCATGGACAGCGACATGACGTTAACGTTAACTGAGGTTTGCCAACAACGATAACGTCCGGAGACCGCCATGTCCGCCCCGCTCAGCCGTTTCCCCGTGCCCGAATCGATCGAGGACCTCCCCGAGGACATCCGCCAGGCCATTCTGGCCGTGCAGGAGAAGGCCGGCTTCGTGCCCAACGTGTTCCTGATGCTGGCCCACCGGCCCGACGAGTTCCGCGCCTTCTTCGCCTACCACGATGCACTGATGGAGCGGGAGTCCGACACCCTCACCAAGGCGGAAAAGGAGATGATCGTGGTCGCCACCAGCGCCCGCAATCGCTGCCTCTACTGCGTGGTGGCCCACGGCGCGCTGGTGCGCATCTACAGCAAGGACCCGCTACTGGCCGATCAGGTGGCGATCAACCACCGCACCGCGCCGATCAGCGAACGCCACCGGGTGATGCTCGACTTCGCGCTGCACTGCGGCCTGGAGGTGGGCGAACTCACCGACGAGTGGCAGGCGCGCCTCACCGAGGTCGGCTTCACCCATGACGACATCTGGGACATCGGCGCCATCACCGCCTTCTTCGGCCTCTCCAACCGCCTGGTCACCCTCACCGGCACGCCGCCCAACCCGGAGTTCTACCTGATGGGCAGGGTGCCGCGGGAGAAGCGGTGACGGTTCAGGCGCGACACGCCTCCAGCAGCATCCGCACCGGTTCGAGCTGGCTGACGTGCAGCGCCAGCACGCTGTCGACGGAGGCGTCGTCAGTCGGGCGGATCACGGCGAACTCGCCCTCTTCCAAGTGGAATTCGTGGATCTCGCGGGGGCCTTCGGGGGTTTGGCAGAGGATCGAGCGGTAGCTGTCGTCCTCGCCGTAGGTCAGGCGGTGGTAGACCTTGAAGAAGGTGTAGAGCGTGAGGCCGTGGTCGAAGGCGGGCCAGCGGGCGGGGATGGTGCGGGTCCCCTCGTCGAGTGCCTGCCCCCTGGCCTCGGCGGCGGCGATGGCGTCGGCCAGCGGCGCGGCGAGCAGCGAAGCCTCGTCGCGCGGCAGCGCGACGTCGCGGTCGATGGCCTGCTGGTACTCCGCGCTGACCCGCGCCAGGTCGTCGAGCGAGGCGATGCGGTAGTCGCCGTGCGCCAGGTCGGCGGGTTCGAAGCCGCCGTTCTCCCAGCCATGAATGACCCGCAGCGTCAGGTGACCATTGGCCAGCGGTTCGCACACCAGCGCCTGGAGGGCGACCCGCAAGTGCAGCTGGCGCTCGATGGCCAGGTTGTCGAAGGCGGAGTAGGGGTCGGCAAAGATGCGGTGAAGGTGCCCGGGGGCGTGTTCCTTGGCTTCGCTGAATGTCATGGTCGGTCCCTGCGGGGAGAAGTGTTCTGGTTTTTTCGTTGTTATATCATTCCAGGGGGCCGAGGTCATATCGGCCTGAATCCGGCCGGCTTTAGGCCGGCCACGACAATTCATCCACTGTCGCCAGGGGAGTCTCGCTGCGGCGAGGCTGAGAGAGCGCACGGCGCTGACCCTGGAACCTGATCCGGTTCATGCCGGCGGAGGAAGCGCGACATGCCCTACCTGACGTCAGCCGTGCTCGGCGCGGCGCTGCTGTGCTTTGCTCTCCTGGGCCTGCGGGCCCGCCGCGCCGATGGCCCCCTCGACGATTACGTCACCGCGCGCAACTCCCAGTCCGCCACCACCCTGGGGCTGTCGTTCCTGGCCTCGGGAATGGGCGCCTGGATTCTCTTCGCGCCGCCGGAGATCGGCGCCTTCGTCGGTCCCGTGGCGCTGGCGGGCTACGCCATCGGCTCGGCACTGCCGTTCATCGTGCTGGGGCTCTACGGCCCGGCGATCCGCCGCCATCTGCCCGAGGGGCGCAGCATCGGCGAGTTCGCCGAGGCCTGCTACGGCGCCGGCGTGCGGCGCTGGGTGTCGCTGGTCTCGATCCTCTACATGGCCTGCTTCCTGGCCGCCGAGCTGACCGCCATCGGCGCGATCACGGCGCTGCTGTCGGACGTGGCGCCGGCGCTGGTGGTGGTCGGCGTGGCCGTCACCACGCTGCTCTACACCGCCATCGGCGGCCTGCGGGCGAGCCTGGCCACCGACCGCTGGCAGGCAGGGCTGCTGATCGCCCTGCTGCTGCTGGTGGGAGGTGTGGCCCTGCTGCGGCTGCCGACAATGCCCGTCGGAGCGGCGCTGCCGTCGATTCCCGTCGACGGTGCCCTGGGCGTGGCGCTGACGCTGATCATCGCGGTCACCGCCGCCAACCTCTTCCACCAGGGCTACTGGCAGCGGGTCTGGGCCGCGCGCGACGACCGGGCGCTCCACCGCGGCGCCTGGCTGGGCGGCGCGACCACCGTGGCGGTGGTGGCGCTGGTGGGTGGGCTCGGCATGCTGGCGGCGATGAGCGGCGTGACCCTGGGCGAGCCGCCGATGCCGTTCTTCGCGCTGCTGGCCGAGGCGCCGGGCTGGCTGGCGCTGCCGGCGCTGGTGCTGGCGGTCACGCTGGTGGCCTCCAGCGTCGATACGTTGCAGAACGGCATCGCCTCGCTGGTGGTGGCGGGCTCCGGCCGGCGCGGGCTATCGATCGGCGCCGCCCGGCTGGTCAGCGTGGCGCTGATGGTGCCGGTGGTGGGCGTGGCGCTGCAGGGGCTCTCGGTGCTGCGGCTGTTCCTGATCGCCGACCTGCTGTGCGCCGCCATTGTGGTGCCGGTGCTGCTCGGCCTGTGGCGACGCATGACGCCGCTGGCCGCGGTGGCCGGCGGCGTGGCGGGCCTGTTCGGCGCGATCCTGCCGGGCTGGGTCGCCCAGGGCGGCCTGGCCGCCGGTGTGCTGGCGGCGAGCTTTCCCGGCGGCATCCCCACGCTGCCGCCGTTTCTGGGCGCGCTGGCGGCATCGACGCTGGTCAGCCTGGCCGTGGCGAGCGCGGCACCCCACGAACGCGCCCGCCCGCTGTGAGCCGGTCGCAGGAGCGCTACCCGGCGGCTGCGTCGCGGGGCGTGAAGGTCGCGAGGCAAAGGTCTAGCTTGATATCGATGCCGTGACTTGCGAATCTGTTGTCGATTATTTTAAGCGCAAGCGGCAAGTATATTCGACGTCAACAACGACAATCGCGAGGACGACATGACCCAGGAAAACGGAAAAGCGGCGGGGCAGCTGGCTCGAGTGCTGGCTCGCAAGGATGTGCTGGCGCTGGCCTTCGGCGCCATGATCGGCTGGGGCTGGATCGTGCTGACCGGCAGCTGGATCCAGTCGGCCGGAAGTCTGGGCGCGATCACGGCGTTCCTGATCGGCGGGCTGATCATCGTGCTGGTGGGCCTCACCTACGCCGAGCTCGCCTCCGCCATGCCCCAGGTGGGCGGCGAGCATGTCTACAGCTACCGGGCGCTGGGGCACTTCGCCTCCTTCCTGTGCACCTGGGCGATCACCCTGGGCTACGTCAGCGTGGTGGCCTTCGAGGCCGTGGCGTTGCCCACCGTCGTCGAGCACCTGTTCCCCGACTACGCCGTGGGGCACCTGTGGACCATCGCCGGCTGGGAGGTGAAGGCGACCTGGGTAGCCGTCGGGGTGGCCGGCTCGGTGCTGATGATGTGGGTGAACTACGTGGGCATTCGCACCGCGGCGCTGCTGCAGAAGCTGGTCACCCTGCTGATCCTGGTGGTGGGCATCCTGTTCATCACCGGCGCGCTGTTCCAGGGCAGCACGACGACCATGGAGCCGCTGTTCTCGGTCGAAGAGGGCGTCGTGGGGGGCATCATGATGGTGATCATCATGGTGCCCTTCATGTTCGTGGGCTTCGACGTCATCCCCCAGGCGGCCGAGGAGATCAACCTGCCGTTTCGCGAGATCGGCCGCGTGCTGATGGTCTCGGTGATCATGGCGGTGTTCTGGTATGCGCTGATCATTCTCGGTACCGCGCTGATGCTCGATCCCGAGCAACTGGGCGCCAGTTCCCTGGCCGTGCCGGACGCCATGCAGGCCGTCTTCCAGGCCCCGTGGGCGGGCAAGCTGATGATCCTGGCCGGCATCGCCGGCATCGTCACCAGCTGGAACGCCTTCTACGTGGGGGGCTCGCGGGCGATCTATGCGCTGGCGCACTCCGGCATGCTGCCGGCCTGGCTGGGCAAGCTGCATCCGCGCCACCGCACGCCCACCAACGCCATCCTGGTGATGGGCGTGCTCTCCTCGATCGCGCCCTTCTTCGGCCGCCCGGCCCTGGTCTGGCTGGTGGTGGCCGGCGGCCTCGGCATCGTCATCGCCTACCTGTTCGTGGCGGTATCGTTCGTGGTGTTGCGTCGCCGTGAGCCGGAGATGCCGCGCCCGTTCCGGGTGCGCCACGGCAAGCTGGTGGGCAGCCTCTCGGTACTGCTCTCCCTGGGGCTCATCGCCCTCTACCTGCCCGGCAGTCCCTCCGCGCTGGCACCGGTCGAATGGCTGATGTTCGCCGGCTGGATGGGCGGCGGCCTGGCGCTCTATGGCTGGTCGAGGAAGCGCTACGGCACCGCCTACAGCGACCGCATGATGACCCGCGAGCTGGCCGGAGGCGATCCCTACCCGGGGCGCTGAGGGCCTCGCCGCCCCGTCTGTGAACCTTGCCGGCGGGGCGGGGATTTGCCAGGAGCCTCGTCAGCGGCCAACCTCAGGGGGTGCGTAACCGAAACGGAGGCCGCCCCATGAGTGATACCCCGGACCCACGCCGCCGCCACTCCGCTGCGGTGGTGGATGGTGTCGGCAAGTCGGCCAGCCGCGCCATGCTGCGCGCGGTGGGCTTCAGCGACGACGACTTCACCAAGCCCCAGGTGGGCATCGCCTCCACCTGGAGCATGGTCACGCCGTGCAACAGCCATATCCACGAGCTCGCCGAGCGGGCCCGCGACGGCGCCGACTCGGCCGGCGGCAAGGGCGTGATCTTCAATACCATCACCATTTCCGACGGCATCGCCAACGGCACCGAGGGCATGAAGTACTCGCTGGTCTCGCGCGAGGTGATCGCCGACTCCATCGAGACGGTGGCGGGCTGCGAGGGCTTCGATGGCCTGGTCGCCATCGGCGGCTGCGACAAGAACATGCCGGGCTGCCTGATGGGGCTGGCGCGGCTGAACCGGCCCAGCGTGTTCGTCTATGGCGGCACCATCCAGCCCGGCGCCAACCATACCGACATCGTCTCGGTGTTCGAGGCCATGGGCGCCCACAGCCGCGGCGACCTGGATCTGATCGAGCTCAAGCAGATCGAGGAGACGGCGATTCCCGGGCCCGGCTCCTGCGGCGGCATGTATACCGCCAACACCATGGCCTCGGCCATCGAGGCGCTGGGCATGAGCCTGCCCGGCAGCTCGGCGCAGGAGGCCGTGTCGCAGGCCAAGCGCGCCGACTGCGAGGCCGCCGGCGCCGCGGTGCTCGGGCTGCTCGAGCGCGACCTCAAGCCCAGCGACATCATGACCCGCGAGGCGTTCGTGAACGCCGTCACCGTGGTGATTGCGCTGGGCGGCTCCACCAACGCGGTGCTGCACCTGATCGCCATGGCCAGCAGCGTGGGCGTGCCGCTCTCGCTCGCCGATTTCACCGAGATCGGACGGCGCGTGCCGGTGCTCGCCGACCTGCGCCCCAGCGGCCGCTACATGATGAGCGAGCTGGTGGCGATCGGCGGCATCCAGCCGCTGATGAAGACCCTGCTCGAGGCCGGCATGCTGCACGGCGACTGCCTGACGGTGACGGGAAGAACGCTGGCCGAGAATCTGGCCGGCGTCGAGCCGTATCCCGAGGGCCAGCAGATCATTGCCCCGCTGAGCGCCCCCATCAAGCGCGAGAGCCACCTTCGGGTGCTCCATGGCAACCTGGCGCCAGAAGGGGCGGTGGCCAAGATCACCGGCAAGGAGGGTACCCGCTTCTCCGGCAGCGCGCGGGTGTTCGGTTCCGAGGAGGAGGCCCAGGCGCGCATCAATGACGGCACGGTCACGGCCGGCGACGTGGTGGTGATCCGCTACGAGGGTCCGCGGGGCGGCCCCGGCATGCGCGAGATGCTCACGCCCACCTCGGCGATCATGGGCCGGGGCCTGGGTGACGCCGTGGCGCTGATCACCGACGGGCGCTTCTCCGGCGGCAGCCACGGCTTCGTGGTCGGGCATGTCGCGCCGGAGGCCTTCGACGGCGGACCGCTGGCGCTGGTGCAGGACGGCGACACGATCACCATCGACGCCGAGGCCGACACCATCGAACTGCACGTCGATGACAGCGAGCTCGCTCGGCGCCGCGCGGCCTGGCGCCAGCCCGCGCCGCGCTATACCCGCGGCGTGCTGGCCAAGTACGCAAGCACGGTCAGCTCGGCCTCCACCGGGGCGGTGACCGATCAGCCGCCGCGGGAGTGAAGGCGGCCGCTCGGCTGCGTTTGGCTTGCCCCGGAGGCTCGGCTAGCTTGAAGTGGCACAGCAACGAGCAAGGAGGCAACATGCCCAAGAGCGGACCCAAGCAGGCGCGTATCGAGCCGATTCGCGATGCCGAGGACATCAACCTGCCGGTCACCGGCTGGCACGTGATCGACGAGACGGACCCCGACAACGAGATCGTCGTCTCCGAACACGCGACCGAGGTCGAGGCTCTCAAGGCGGCGGAGGCGTACGAGCAGCGCGAGGAGTGAGCCGACAGCGCTGCCGGAGGAGCGAAAGCCGGCTGTCGTCGCAAAAAAAACGCCTCGCGTCGAGCGAGGCGTTCGTTGTTCGGCCGTGAGGCGTACCGTCAGTTCAGGCGGCGGGCTAGTAATTGAGCGCGCCGTCGGGATCGACGGTGTGGTAGACGAGCCGCAGCTCATCAAGGGAAAGATGCTCGAGGCGGCCTGCGAGCAGGTCGCTGATCTTCTGTGCCGGAAGCCCCGCGCGGCGAGCGATCTCGCGACAGCCGAGGTCGGATACGGCGATCAGCCGTGTGACGATGCGCATGAGGCGTGTGCGCTTTTCCAGATCCCTGACGTCGAGGTCAGGGCACCTTCGCGGGGGGTCGAGAAGTTCCGCGTTGGAAGAATGTCGTGCCGTACTCATGATGCTCCAATGGGCGGTTGCGACAACCACATCATGGGGGCATTTCGGCGATTTTGCCAGTACCGATTCGCGACTTTTTCGAGGTACCCCGCAAGCCGTTGTCCGGCGGGGCGGATCGGGGCGACCATGGTGGGATTGCCGAAAATTTACAAGAACGTAGAAACTGTCGATTAGCCCCTCGGCGCGAGGGCGTGCTAGTTTTTGTCAGGTAAACGGCCGGCGTTGTCCGGTGCGTTCCCAGAAACAACCATAAACGTTCCGGTTTCAGGACGGAGGATTCCATGCGAGCTCTCAAATACGCAGCAGCCGCCTCGCTGCTGGCGGTAGCCCCGCTGGCGAGCGCCCAGCAGCTCTCCATCGCTACCGGCGGCACCGGCGGCGTCTACTACCCCATCGGCGGCGGCTTTGCCGAGATCATCAACGAGCACCTCGAAGGCTACGAGGCGAGCGCCGAGGTCACCGGCGCCTCGGTCGAGAACATGGGCCTGATCATGCGCGGCGATGCCGACCTGGCCCTGGTGCTGGCCGATACCGCGCTGCAGGCCTATGAGGGCAGCGGCGACTTCGAAGGCCGCCAGATCGAGAACACCCGTGCCCTGGCGTCGGTCTATCCCAACGCCGTGCAACTGGTGGTGCTCGAGGACTCCGACATCGAGTCGCTCGCGGATCTCAAGGGCAAGCGCGTCTCCGTCGGCGCCCCGGGCAGCGGTACCGAGCTCAACGCCCGTGCGCTGCTGGAAGCCAACGACGTCACCTACGACGACTTCACACCGCAGCGTCTCAACTTCAACGAGACCGCCGATGCCATCCGCGACGGCGACATCGACGCCGGCTTCTGGAGCGTGGGGCCGCCCACCAGCTCGATCATGAACCTGGCCGCCACCCGTGACATCCGCCTGATCGGCCTCTCCGACGAGGAGATCGCCAACGCCCAGGAGGAGGAGCCCGTCTTCGCCGCCTACGAACTCAAGGCCGGCATGTACGACGGGATGGACGAGGCGGTGCAGACCATCAGCATTCCCAACGTGCTGGTCGTGAATGCCGACATGGACGAGGAGCTGGCCTACAACCTGACCAAGCTGCTGTTCGAGCGCATCGACGACCTCATCGCCGTGCACCCGGCGGCCAACGACACCACCATCGAGTTCACCATGGAGTCGACTCCGGTGCCGCTGCATCCGGGCGCGATCCGCTACTTCGAGGAAGTCGATGCCGAGATTCCCGACAAGCTGCGTCCGTGACACGCGGTCGCGGCAAGGGATGTGACGCATGAGGGTCGCATCGCTGTCGAGATGGGCAAGGAAGCGCATGGCAGGGTGGACGACGACGTCCGCCCTGCCGTCGTGTTGTCGCCCGCATCACGGTGGGCGGCGTCGCCTGCTGGCGGCGGGCCTGGTCGGCTGGCTGGGCCTGGGCGCGGTGGCCGCCGATGCCGAGGAGGGCGCAACGCTGGCCGTGCTCGATGCCGAGGGCGAGACCCTGTTCGAACTTCCCCTGACCCCCGGCATGCGTTGGTGCCTGGGCTGGAACCACTCGGTCAAGCAGTTCCCGGTGCTCGACTGCTATCGCTATCGGCAGGGGCGCATGGTGCTCGAGCGCAGCCACCAGCCCGACTTCGCCGCGGGCCTCGGCCACACGCTCGGCCGTGGCGAGCAGGTCTCGGATGGCGAGGGCGGCTACTGGATCGAGAACATCGACGAGCCCGTGCCTGGCGACCGCTACGTGCTCAGGGTCGGTTCGCCGAGCGTCGACCATCGCCTGCTGTGGCATGGCGACGGCGCCGAAAACAGCGTCAGCCTGAGCGGCCTGGCCGCCGGCGAGCGCGTCATCCTTCAGCTCAACAAGCCTGACGATACAGGCAAGCCTGACGACGTCTGACGAGGAGTCCGATGAACGAATCCAACAGCCCGCCCGTGACGATGCCCGGGGGCAATGCCATTCAGCCACGCTTCGTGTTGTGGTTGATCACCATCGTGGCGGTGGGGCTGTCCCTGTTCCAGCTCTATTCGGCGGGTATTCAGCCGCTGGGGCTGTTCTACCAGCGCGGCATTCACCTGGCGCTGATCATGATGCTGGCCTTTCTGATGTTTCCGGTGTTCGGCCCCCAGCGCAAGCGGGGCGTGATCGGCTGGCTGATCGACATCGCCTTCTTCTGCGGTGCCGTGATCACCGGCGGCTACCTGATCCTCTATCTGGACGAGATCATCAATCGCGCCGGCTTCTGGAGCGAGACCGACATTCGCGTCGCCATCATCGCCACCGTGACGGTGCTGGAGGCGAGCCGGCGGGCGGTGGGCCTGGGCATGACCGTGATCGGGGCACTGGCCATCGTCTACGCCTTCGCCGGGCCGCGCGGTGAGCTGCCCTGGCTGGGCGAATGGCTGCCGGGCATCCTCGGCCATCGCGGCTACGGCCTGGAGCGAGTGGCCGGCCAGCTCTACCTGGGGCAGGAGGGCATCTTCGGCCTGCCGCTGGGCGTCGCGGCCACCTACATCTTCATCTTCGTGCTGTTCGGTGCCTTCCTCGAGAGCACCGGCGCCGGCAAGTTCTTCATCGACCTGGCCTATGCCGCCACCGGACGCCAGCGCGGCGGCCCGGCCAAGGCCGCGGTGCTCGCCTCGGCCGGCATGGGCTCGATCTCGGGCAGCGCCATCGCCAACGTGGTGACCACCGGCGCCTTCACCATCCCGCTGATGAAACGCCTGGGCTACCAGCCGAAGCAGGCCGGCGGCATCGAGGCCGCCGCCTCCACCGGCGGGCAGATCATGCCGCCGCTGATGGGGGCCGGCGCCTTCCTGATCGCCGAGTACACCAACACGCCCTACCTGGACGTGGTCAAGGTGAGCATCCTGCCGGCGATCATGTACTTCGCCACCGTCTACCTGTTCGTGCACATCATCGCGCTCAAGCAGGGCATGCAGGGCATGGCCAGGAGCGAGCTGCCGCAGCTGCGCGACGTGATGCGCGAGGGCTGGCACTTCCTGCTGCCGCTGGCGGTGCTGGTGTGGCTGCTGGTGATGAGCATGTCGCCGATGCGCGTCGGCTTCTATGCGGTGATCACCATGGTCGCCGTGGCGGTGCTGCGCTACGCCTTCTGGTTCCTGTTCATCGCGCCGCGCCAGGGCGAGAGGGTGACCGCGGCAAGCATCCGCCGCGTGATCCGTGCCGGCCTGGTCAAGCTGGTCGAGGGGCTCGAGCTCGGCGCGCGCAACGCCGTGGCCGTCTCCATGGCCTGCGCCGTGGCCGGGATCATCGTCGGCGTGGTCGGCCTGACCGGACTGGGGCTCAAGTTCTCCTCCATGATGATGGCCTTCTCCGGGGGCAACCTGCTGCTGGCGCTGCTGCTGGTGCTGCTCGCCAGCCTGGTGCTGGGCATGGGGCTGCCGGTCACCGCCAGCTACATCGTGCTGATCGTGCTGGTGGGGCCGGCGCTCTCCAACGAGTTCGGCGTGCCGCTGCTGATCGCCCACCTGGTGGTGTTCTGGTACTCGCAGGATTCCAACGTCACGCCGCCCATCGCGCTGGCCGGCTTCGCCGGCGCGGCCATCGCCGGCAGCAAGCCGATGGAGACCGGCATCCAGGCGTGGAAGTTCGCCAAGGGGCTCTACCTGATTCCGCTGTTCATGGTCTTCAACCCCGAGATCATCATGGGCGGGCCGGTGCTGGTCGTGGCCTGGAACGCGGTGATCGCGATCCTGGCGCTGTGCGCCTTCGCCGCGGCGCTGGAGGGCTACTTGTTCACGCGCATGTCGTGGCTGCCGCGCATCGCCATCTCGGCCGCCATCGTGGGGGTGTTCTACCCCAACCTGATGGTGGAAGTGGCCGGCGTGGTCGTGATGATCGTGGCGATCCTCGCCAATTGGCTGGCCAGCCGGCGTGAGGTCGGCGCTGCCGGGGCCGGCCCGGCCTGAGGCCGCGAGGCGTGTCGCCCGGAGGACGGCGCGCCTGCCCGAATGGTCAAGATGACGGCGCCTGCGGGCGCCGTTAGAATACCCGCCCTTCGAATTCTCTGCGCCACTTCCGGGAGCCGTACATGCAGTCCTCCAACCAGCAGCCGCGCGTCGGCGTGATCATGGGGTCGAAGTCCGACTGGCCGGTCATGGAGCACGCGGTGGCGATGCTCGAGCGCCTGGGCGTGCCTCATGAGACCCGCGTGGTCTCGGCCCACCGTACCCCGGACCTGCTGTTCGACTACGCCAAGAGTGCCGCCGGGCGAGGCCTCCAGGTGATCGTCGCCGGTGCCGGCGGCGCCGCTCATCTGCCGGGCATGGTGGCCTCCCAGACGGCGCTGCCGGTGCTCGGCGTGCCGGTGGAGTCCAAGGCGCTGAAGGGGTTGGACTCGCTGCTCTCGATCGTGCAGATGCCGGGCGGCATCGCCGTGGGAACCCTTGCCATCGGCAAGGCGGGGGCGACCAACGCCGGCCTGCTGGCGGCGCAGATCGTCGCCCTGCAGGACGACAAGGTCCGTGCCGCCGTCGAGGCCTTCCGCGCCGAGCAGACGCAGGCCGTGCTCGACAACCCCGACCCTCGCCCTTCAAGCGAATGAGCCAGCGAGAGGAGCAATCCACATGAACATCGGCGTACTCGGTGCCGGCCAACTGGGCCGCATGCTGGCGCTGGCCGGCTATCCGCTGGCCAACCGCTTCACCTTCCTCGACACCACCGGCCATCCCAGCGCCGGCATCGGTGACGTCATGGTCTACACCGACCAGCACCACCTGCTCGACGATTTTCTGGCCAGGGTCGACCTGGTCACCTACGAGTTCGAGCACCTACCCGTGGCGCTCGTCCAGGCCATCGAGGAGGTCAAGCCGGTCTACCCCTCGAGCGAGGCGATCCGCATCTGCCAGAACCGCGCCGAGGAGAAGGCGCTGTTCGACCGCCTGGGCATCCCGACACCCGCCTATCGGCTGGTGGAGCACGCCGACGAGCTCGAGGCGGCGGCCCGCGAGCTGGGCTGCCCGGTGGTGGCCAAGTCGGTCACCGAGGGCTACGACGGCAAGGGCCAGGCGGTGCTGCGCGACCCGGCCGAGGCCGCCGAGGCCTGGCGCAGCATCAACCACCCGCGGCTGATCGTCGAGGCCTTCGTCGACTTCGTGCGCGAGGTGTCGATCATCGCCGTGCGCGGCCGCGACGGCGAAGTGGCCTTCTATCCCATGGCCGAGAACCTGCACGTCGACGGCATCCTGCGCTACTCGCTGGCGCCGATGCCGGACCTCGACGACGCCGTCCAGCGGACCGCCGACGGCTATATCCGCGCGCTGCTCGACGAGCTCGACTACGTCGGCGTGCTGACCCTGGAGCTGTTCCAGACCCGTGACGGCAAGCTGCTGGCCAACGAAATGGCGCCGCGGGTGCACAACTCCGGCCACTGGACCATGGACGGCGCGGTGACCAGCCAGTTCGAGAACCACCTGCGCGCCATTCAGGGCCTGCCGCTGGGCGACACCTCGGCGCGCCAGCCGACCTGCATGGTCAACGTGATCGGCCAGGAGGGCGACCCGGCGGCGATACTGGCCATCACTGATGCCCACCTGCACCGCTACGACAAGAGCGAGCGCCCCGGGCGCAAGCTCGGCCACGTCAACCTGGTGGCGGAAAGCCACGGCAAGCTGCTGGAGAAGGTACGCGCCTGCGCGGCGCTGCTGCCCGAGGCCTCCGAGCCGCGCTTCAGCTTCGGGGACCTGTTCCAGCGGGGCAATTGAAATGGCATCCTGACAACGACGGGCCCCGCCAATGGCGGGGCCCGCTGCGTTCAGAGGCTCATCTTCATGTCCCGATGATGCCGCCGTCTTCGCGGGTAATCACCAGCGTCGCCGAGCGCGGCAGGGCGTTGCCGCCGTCCGGCCAATGGCTGGTCGGCTCGCCCGCGGCGAAGGCCTCGGCCGGGGTGGTGGCGCCGGGATGCTGGACGTTGACGAACAGGGTGCGCTGGTCGGGTGTCATGGCGATGCCGGTGATCTCCTGCCCGATGGGCCCGGTGAGGAAGCGCTTGAGCTCGCCGGTATCGGGGTTGGCGACGAGCATCTGGTTGTTGCCGAACACCTCGTGGTCACCCTGGTTCACCACCGATTCGCTGATGTCGGTCTGGATCCACACGCGGCGATCGGGGTCGATCCACAGCCCGTCGGGGCAGGCCAGGATGGCGTCCCGGTCGAGCGGTTCGCCGTTCAGGCCGCGGCCGCTCTCGCGATCGCCCGCCAGCAGGAAGATGTCCCACCGGAAGCGCGCGGCGGCATGGGTGCCGTCCTCCTGCCAGCGGATGATGTGGCCGAAGTGGTTCCCGGCGCGCGGATTGGCGGCGTCGACCTGTCCCTCGCGGCGGCGACTGTTGTTGGTCAGGGTGAAGTAGACCTGGCCGGTGACGGGGTCCACCGCGCCCCACTCCGGGCGGTCCATCCTGGTCGCGCCGACGTGGTCGGCGGCACTGCGGGTGTTGACCAGGATATCGGCCAGGTCGGCGAAGCCGTTTTCCGGCGTGAGCCCGTTCTCGCCCGGGGCCAGCGCCAGCCATTCGCCGCTGCCGTCATCGTTGAACCTGGCCACGTAGAGGGTGCCTTCGTCGAGCAGCGAACCGTCGGCGTCGGCGGCCCGGTAGGGGCGGGCCGAGACGAACTTGTAGATGTACTCGAAGCGGGCGTCGTCGCCGGAGTAGCAGACCACCGGCTGGCCCTCCGCGGCGGGGGCGAAGACCACGCCCTCATGGGCGAAGCGGCCCAGGTGGGTGCGCTTGACCGGCGTGCTCTCGGGCGCGTAGGGGTCGATCTCCACCATGTAGCCGAAGGCGTGGGGCTCGTTGCGGTAGTCCTCGCGGGGGGAGGCGCCGCGGGCGCTGGCGTCGAAGCGTATGAACTCGTCGCCGCCGCCCTCGGCCCGGTGCCACTGATAACGCCCCTCGCTGCGGGTCTGGATGCCGTAGCGCGCCTGGCGCCGGTCGATCTCGGTGTCCTCGTTGGCGAAGTAGCCGGCCCAGTTCTCCTCGGCGGCGAGGTAGGTGTTCCATGGCGTGACGCCGTTGGCGCAGTTGTTCAGCGTGCCTCGGGTCATGCTGCCGTCCGGGCTGTACTGGGTCACGACGTGTTCGGTGCCGGCCACCGGGCCCGCCAGGCGCATCGGGGTCAGCCCGGTGACGCGCCGGTTGCGTTCGTCCTCGACCACCTGCCACCGGCCATCCTCAGCGTGGCGTACCCGCACCACCGACACCCCGTGCGCATTGAGCTCCTTGCGCACCTGGTCGGGGTCGCGCGAGCCGTCCTCGTGCTGCGGGAAGCCGTCCGAGTCGAGTGCCAGGCCCCGGGCCGCGGCGTGCAGGAAGCGTGGCTCGACGTACTCGTGGTTGAGCACCAGCAGGCCGTCGCGGGAGCTGTCCTCGAGCGGGAAGAAGTGCATCCCGTCGTGGTGGCTGCCCACCTGATGCGCCTGATCCTCGCCGCTGGCGTCCAGCGAGGGAGCCGGCATGTTGCCGCTGATCGGCGTGCCCCAGGGAATGAAGGTCTGCGCCCGGTAGCCTTCCGGCACCACCACGCTGTCGGTGGTGCCGACCGGGACCGCCCGGAAGCCGATACTCGGTGCCGCGGTGCCGGTGCCGGCGGCCAGGGCGCGACCGAAAGGCAAGCTGGTGGCCATGGCCCCGGCTACCGCAGCGGCCAGGCTGCCGCGCAGCAGCGAGCGACGACTCATGCGCGCCTCGAGGACTTCGCCGAAGTAGGCGTTGGGCGAGGTGTTGCAGGCTGGCTCGTCACCGGCGGCGAGGATCGGGTCGACATGACCGGGCATGTACGGCTGGTTCATGGGTGGCCTCGTTCGGGAATGGGAGTGGCGAGGCCCGATGTTGGTGGTGTCATGTTGCAGCGTGATGAAGCGGGGCTGTCATTCCGTTGATGGTGCAACCTCGCCAAACTGTGCGGTATCGAGTAAAGATAGGACGGTTAAAACAATAACCGACCCGGACTTACGCATGTCCCTCCCTCTTCAGGAAGAGCACCGCGCACACGACGCGGCTGCGCTGTCGAACGTTTCTCGCCGTCGTCAGCTGGCCCACGAGCAGGTGCGCCTGCTCTACGAGCGGCTGTGGCAACCGGTACTGGCCAGCGTGCTGGCGGCTTGCCTGCTGGTGGGCGCCATGTGGACCGTCGTGCCGTCGAGCTACCTGGTCGTCTGGCTGGGCGCGTTGAGCGCCGTCTCGGCCGGTCGCCTATGGCTGGCCTGGTACTACCAGCGCCAGCCGGCCAGGCAGCGGCGCCAGCGGCGCTGGCTGTACCGCTTCGCCTGGGGCGCCGGCCTCGCCGGCGCGCTGTGGGGTACCGCCGGCCTGGCGATGTTCACCATGGAGCACCATGGCCAGCTGGCGGCGCTGACGATCGTGCTGACCGGGATCGCCGCCGGCGGGGTCACCACGCTCTCCTCGGTGGTGTGGATGGCGCCGCTGTTCGTGCTGCCCGCCATGCTGCCGCTGCTCGGCCAGCTGCTGCTGCGGGGCACTTCCCTGGCCTTGCTGCTGGCCGCCATGGTCGTGCTGTTCCTGGGCCTGATGCTGACGATCAACCGGCGTCTGCATCGCACCATTGCCGACAATATCGACCTGCGCCTGGTCGTCTCTTCGCGCGAGCAGCAGCTGCGCGTCAGCGAGGCGCGCTATCGTGCCATCTTCCGGCACACGCCGCTGGGCGTGCTGCATTTCGACAGTGAGGGGCGGGTGGTCGACTGCAACGAGATGTGCCTCGACATCCTCGGCACCAGCCGCCAGCGCCTGCTGGGAATGAACCTGCTGACGCAGCTCGACGACGGCCGCGTGGTCGGGGCGATACGCGATGCCCTGCAGAACGGCACCGGCTACTTCGAGGGCACCTACCGCACCGTGGTCAGTGGCAAGCAGACGCCGCTACGCGCCTTCTACAGCGCCCTGCGCAACGAGTCGGGCGAGGTGGTGGGAGGCGTGGCGGTCATCGAGGACTTCACCGAGCGCAAGCTGGCGGAGGAGACCATCCACCGCCAGGCCTATTTCGACCCGCTTACCGAGCTGCCCAATCGGCGCCTGCTGATCGAGACGCTGGCCTCGACCATCCGCGATCGTCGCGACGACGGGCGCGTCGGGCTGGTGATGTTTCTCGACCTGGATCGGTTCAAGATCATCAACGACACCCTGGGGCATGCGGTGGGCGACGAGCTGCTGCGCCAGGTGAGCAAGCGCCTGCTGCTGAGCCTCGACAAGGGCGCCATGGCGGCGCGCCTCAGCGGCGACGAGTTCGTGGTGCTGCTGCCGGCCCTGAGCGCCGACCGCCAGGCCGAGCTGAGGCGGGCCGAACACCGCGCCGAACGGCTGCTCACGACCCTGCGCCGGGCCTACGACCTGGGCGGGCAGCGCATCAGCGTGACGCCGAGCATCGGCTATACCCTGTTCCCGCTGGGCGACGAGGATGTCGGCGACGTGCTGCGCCATGCCGACACCGCCATGTACCAGGCCAAGCTGAAGGGCAGGGCGCAGATCTGCGGCTACGAGCCCTCCATGCAGACCCAGATGAGCTGGCGCCTGGAGATGGAGCAGGCGCTGCGGCGCGCACTGGCCGAGGAGCAACTTAGCATCGCCTTCCAGCCCCAGCTCGACGAGCGTGGGCGGGTCATCGGCGGCGAGGCGCTGATGCGCTGGCAACACCCTCGCCATGGCTGGGTCTCGCCCGAGGTATTCATCGCCATCGCCGAGGAGAGCGACCTGATCGTCGAACTCGAGACCTGGATGCTGGATCGCTGCTGCGCGCTGCTGTCACGCCTGCCGGCCGAGCTCCTGCCGCGGCTGTCGGTCAACATCAGCGTGCGCCACTTCAGCCAGCCCGGTTTCGTCGAAGGCCTCACCTGGGTGACCGGCACCCACGGCATCGACCCGGCACGGCTCGTCGTGGAGCTGACCGAGAGCATCATGATCGACGGCCTGGAGGACGCCGTCGAGCGCATGCAGGCGCTCAAGCGGCTGGGGGTACACCTGGCGCTGGACGACTTCGGCACGGGATTCTCCTCGCTCTCCTACCTCAAGTCGCTGCCGCTGGACGAACTCAAGATCGATCGCAGCTTCGTCAGCAATCTCGATGCCGACGGCAGCGATGCCGCCATCGTCGAGACGGTACTGGCCATGGCCCAGCACCTCGGCATCGCCGTGGTGGCGGAGGGCGTGGAGAACGAGGCCCAGCACGACTTCCTGCGGTCGCGTGGCTGCCGGCTGTTCCAGGGCTACCTTTTCCATCGGCCCATGCCCATCGAGGCATTCGAGGCGCTGCTGGCCGGGCGTGAAATCGAGAAGAGCGGCCTGGATTCGGCTTGATTCAGCCCAGCCCGCCGCTGGCCCACAGCCACAGGGCGATCAGGGCGAAGTGGCCGGGGTACCACGCGAGCCACAGCCGTCGCGGCATGGCCACCGGCACGCCGGGGGTCAGGCGATGGGCGCCGGCGGCCAGCCACAGCACCGCGAGGCAGGTGGCGACGGTGAACGACTTGGCCATGTCGGAGCTGTTCATCAGCCCCGCCACGACCAGCACCGGGGCGGCCAGGGCCACGGCGGAGAGCCGCTCGCCAAGCGACTCGCCGGCGGCGTTGAGGTGATGCATGGCGAGCATGAACAGGGGGATCAGCAGCAACCCGCGATGCCCGTACTCGACCCAGCCGCCGAGCAGGTACCAGAGCACCAGCGAGGCGGCCAGTGCCACCGCCAGCCAGGCGCTGGCCAGGCTGCCGTCGCGCTGGCGCGCGAGCAGGTCGCGCAGCCAGGCGCCCCAGGCCAGCCCCAGCGCCAGGGTGAAGCAGACGTTGAGGACGAAGGTGTCGGTGGCCCGCGGCATCAGCATGTAGGGCAATTGGGCGGCCAGCCCGATGACCAGGATGCGCCGTGCGTAGCGCAGCGGGTTGCGGGTGTTGAACAGGCCGTGCCAGGCGACCATGGCGGCGAACAGCGGGAAGGCGATGCGGCCCAGCGACGACCCCGCCCAGCCGAGCTCCCAGTCGGCGGGCAGCACGTAGCGCGTCAGGTGGTCGAGGGTCATGGTGGCGAGCGCCAGCCACTGGCCCCAGCCGGTCCAGGTGGAAACGGGGCGCTCGGACAGCGGCCGGGCGGCGGCCTCTACGGTCATCGGGACCTCCCTGTAGGGATACGACAGTTCTGTGACCGGTGCGCCGGGAAGGGAGTTCCGGCCAGCGGCGGGGTGAAGCGAGGGCAGACAGATGCGCAGCGGCTTCGGATTCGATCTTCGCAGCATGGAGATTTTCGTCGAGACCCTGGAGCAGGGCAGCCAGAGCGCGGCGGCCCGGCGGCTGGGGCTCAAGCAGTCGTCGGTCTCGCAGAGCCTGGCCAACCTGGAGGAGAGCATGGGCGTGACGCTGTTCAAGCGTCATTCCCGGCCGCTCGAGCCCACCAGCGCCGGGCGCTTCTTCTACGACCGCGCCCGTCGCCTGCTCGACGACGCGCGCAACACCCGGCGCGAGCTGGTCAGCGGCGGCTTCGGCCAGCTCCACCAGGTGCGCCTGGCGCTGGTCGATTCGCTGGCCACGGCGGTGGGCCAGCCGCTGATCGAGCTGATCCGGCGCCATACCCGCGACTATACCCTGACCACCGGGCTGTCGCACATGCACGGCCACGCCCTGTTGACACGCCACGTCGATATCATCATTTCCGATGATCGGCTGGAGAACTACGATGGCCTGGAGCGCCACGCCCTGCTGCGCGAGCCCTTCGTGCTGGTGGTGCCGCTGTCGTGGAACGGCCCGCTGGACAACCTGCGCTGGCTGGCGCGCCACCTCGACTTCGTGCGCTACACGCCGCAGTCGCTGATTGGCCAGGCCATCGAGCGTCACCTGAGACTCAACCAGCTCGAGCTGCCGGCCCGCCTGCACCTCGACAACACCTTCGCCGTGCTGCGACTGGTCGGTGCCGGCGCAGGCTGGACCGTGACCACCCCGCTGTGCCTCTACCAGGCCGGCCTCGACGACCTGCAGGTCGCCGTGGCCCCGCTGCCGCTGGCCCCGCTGACGCGGGAGCTGACGCTGGTGGCGCGGCGCGACGAGCTGGGCGAGCTGCCGGCGCTGCTGGCCCGCGACAGCCGGCGCCTGCTGGAGCAGCATTTCCGCCGCCAGCTGGAGCGCTCGCTGCCCTGGCTCTCCGCCGAGGTCGTCACCCAGGCCTGAGCCTGCCTGCCTGCCTGCCGCCGTCCGTCCGTCGTGCACCGGACGGGGGCGTCGGTCGCCAGCGGCGTACCCTTCGCGAGCACTATCGATTTCATCGATACATCTGACGTCGCCGTTATCGATGCTGATTGCGCACTCCGCCATTGCGTCCGAAGACTGAGCGAAACCCAAGCGATCGGTGCTGGATGATGCCAAGAATAATAACGCTCTACGTGCGTTGGGTGGACGCGTTCAACCGGGTGGTGGGGCGCGTCGTGATGTTCATGATCTTCGTCATGATTGGCGTGCTGCTGTTCGCCTCGGTGTCGCGTACCGCCTTCAACAGTCCGCTGATCTGGAGCGTCGAGGTCTCGCAGTTCATGATGGCCGCCTACTACCTGCTGGGCGGCGCCTACGCCATGCAGATGGGCGCCCACGTGCGCATGGACCTGTTCTACTCGCGCTGGTCGGACCGCACCCGGGCCGCCGTCGACGCCGTTACCGTCGTGCTGCTGCTGGTCTTCCTCGGTGCCCTGCTGGCCGGGGGCATCTCCAGCACCGAGTACGCGCTGCGCTACGGCGAGAAGAGCTACACCTCCTGGTCGCCGCCCCTGGCGCCGATCAAGATCGTCATGACCTTCGGCGTGCTGCTCATGCTGCTGCAGAGCGTCTCGACCCTGTTCAAGGACATCGCCCTGGCGCGCGGCCTCTCCCTGGAAGGGGGCGCCGGCGAATGAGCTACCAGATGATCGCGGCGCTGATGTTCTCCACCATGATGCTGCTGCTGCTCACCGGGCAGCGGGTGTTCGGCGTGATCGGCTTCGTCGGCGCCGCCTCGGCGCTGCTGCTGTGGGGCCAGGGCGGGGTGGAGATGCCGTTCAGCGCCGCCATCCAGCTGATGAACTGGTACCCGCTGCTGACCCTGCCGCTGTTCATCTACATGGGCTACATGCTCTCCGAGTCGGGTATCGCCAGCGAACTCTACGAGATGTTCCACGTCTGGATGGGCTCGCTCAGGGGCGGCCTGGCGGTGGGCACCATCGGCCTGATGGTGGTGGTCTCGGCAATGAACGGGCTGAGCGTGGCGGGCATGGCCATCGGCGCCACGATCGCCCTGCCGGAGCTGCTGCGGCGCGGCTACGACAAGATCATGGTCACCGGCGTGATCCAGGCCGGTAGTTCGCTCGGCATCCTGGTGCCACCCAGCGTGGTGCTGGTGCTCTACGGCATGATCGCGCGCCAGCCGGTCAGCCAGCTGTGGCTGGCCGGGGCCATTCCCGGGCTGATCCTGGCCGGGCTGTTCGTGATCTACATCGTCATCCGCTGCCGGCTGCAGCCGCATCTCGGCCCGGCGCTGCCCGCCGAGGAGCGCCAGATGAGCCTGGGCGCGAAGCTCAAGCTGCTGCGCGCCGGCATCCTGCCGCTGCTGATCTTCTTCTTCATGACCGGCCTGTTCCTGATGGGGGTGACCAGCCTGGTCGAGAGCTCGGCGGTGGGGGCGGTGGCCGCCACCCTGGCCGCGCTGTTCAAGGGCCGCCTGACCTGGAAGGTGATCGAGAGCACGGTACACAAGACGCTCGGCATCAGCTGCATGTTCATGTGGATCATCCTCGCCGCGCTGTGCTTCGGCGCGGTGTTCGACGGCCTCGGTGCGGTGCGCGCCATCGAGAGCATGTTCCTCGACCGCATCGGCATGAGCCCGTGGCAAATACTCGTGATGATGCAGCTCTCCTACATCCTGCTCGGCATGTTCCTCGACGACACCGCCATGCTGGTGATCGTGGCGCCGCTCTACGTGCCGCTGGTGATCAGCCTGGGCTTCGACCCGATCTGGTACGGCGTGCTCTACACCATCACCGTGCAGATCGCCTACATGACCCCGCCGTTCGGCTACAACCTGTTCCTGATGCGCGCCATGGCGCCGCCGGAAATCTCGCTCAGCGACATCTACCGCAGCGTCTGGCCCTTCGTCGGCATCATGCTGATCGGGCTGGCGCTGATCACGATCTTCCCGCAGCTCGCGCTGTGGCTGCCGCAGCTCTACCGCGGCTACTGACCCCAGGAGGTGAACCAAGGCACGACGACGAATACCGCGATTCTTCCGACAACAAGCAACAACAGCAGGAGAAGAGACATGACCAATCGTCGCGATTTTCTCAAGAAGGCGGGCCTGGCCACCGCCGCCACCGTCGGGGCCACGACCCTTTCGGCGCCCTACGTGCACGCCCAGTCGCGCAGCCCGATCCGCTGGCGCCTGCAGACCTACGCCGGCCCGGCGCTGGCCGAGCACGTGATCAAGCCCTCCATCGACGCCTTCAACAAGGCCGCCAACGGCGAGATGGAGATCGAGCTCTACTACGCCGACCAGTTGGTGCCCACCGGCGAGCTGTTCCGCGCCATGCAGCGCGGCACCATCGACGCCGTGCAGAGCGACGACGACTCGATCAACGCCCCGGTCGACGTCTCGGTATTCGGCGGCTACTTCCCGTTCGCCTCGCGCTACAGCCTCGACGTGCCGGCGCTGTTCCACCACTACGGCCTCAAGGAGATCTGGGAGGAAGCCTACGGCGAGGTCGAGGGCGTCACCTGGCTGGGCTCGGGTGCCTGGGACCCGTGCAACTTCGTCACCCGCGAGCCGATCCGCAGCCTCGACGACCTGGAGGGCAAGCGCGTCTTCACCTTCCCCACCGCGGGTCGCTTCCTGAGCCGCTTCGGCGTGGTGCCGGTGACCCTGCCGTGGGAGGACATCGAGGTCGCCATGCAGACCCGCGAGCTCGACGGCATCGCCTGGGCCGGCATCACCGAGGCCTACACCGTGGGCTGGGCCGACGTCAGCAGCTACTACCTGACCAACAACATCTCCGGTGCCTGGGCCGGCTCCTACTTCGCCAACACCGAGCGCTGGAACGAGGTCCCCGAGCACCTGCAGACGCTGTTCAAGCTGTGCATGGACAGCTCCCACTACTACCGCCAGCACTGGTACTGGTGGGGCGAGGCCCACTACCGCACCACCGGCGGCAAGCTGGAGCTGACCTCGATTCCCGAGGAGGAGTGGCAGCGGCTCGAGGACGAGGCGCTGGCCTTCTGGGACGAGATCGCCGAGGAGAGCGAGCGCAGCGCCCGGGTGGTGGAGATCCTCAAGGCGTACCGCGAGACCATGCAGCAGGCAGGGCCTCCCTACCGCTACGGTTGAGGCAAGGGCGGGAGCGCCGGGCCCGGTTCGGTGCTCCCGCCGGCTGTATCGAACGGTTTCGAAGCACGGTATTGACGAACCGATTCGAAGAACAATGACAACGAAGGGTGGACGAGGAAGCAGCGATGAGCCGACTTCAGGCGAGAGACGTGAAGAGTGCCGACGACGCCCGGCGGATCGTCGAACAGCGTGGCCTGAGCCACGTCAAGGTCGGCATGTTCGACATCGACGGCGTGATGGTCGGCAAGTACATGCGCCGCGACAAGTTCTTCCACGCGCTGAGCGAAGGCTTCGCCTTCTGCGACGTGGTGCTGGGCTGGGACAGCAAGGACGAGCTCTACGACAACGTCACCTACACCGGCTGGCACACCGGCTACCCGGACGCCGCGCTGCGGGTGATCCCCGAGAGCTGCCGCGAGCTGCCCTGCGAGGGCGACATGCTGCTGTTCCTGGCCGAGTTCACCGGCCCGGCCGAGGCGATCTGCCCGCGCGGGCTGCTGCGCCGCGTGCTGGCCAAGGCCGAGGCGATGGGCTTCGCCGCCTGCGGCGCGCTGGAGTACGAGTTCTTCCTGTTCCAGGAGACCCCCGAGTCGGTGCGCGAGAAAGGCTTTCGCGGCCTCAAGCCGCTGACCCCCGACATGATGGGCTACTCGATGCTCAGAAGCTCGGTGCACGGCGAGCTCTACCACGAGCTGCTGGGCCTGGCCGAGGCGATGGACTTCCCCATCGAGGGCCTGCACACCGAGACCGGCCCCGGCGTGCTGGAGGCGGCGATCCGCGTCGACGAGGCGCTGGCCGCCGGCGACAAGGGCGCGCTGTTCAAGACCTTCACCAAGGTATGGGCGCAGCGCCGCGGGCTGATGGCCACCTTCATGGCCAAGTGGTCGCCGGACTACCCCGGCCAGAGCGGCCACATCCACCTTTCGCTCAACCGGCTCGACAGCGGCGAATCGGCCTTCTTCGATGCCGACCAGCCCCACGGCATGAGCGATATCCAGCGCCACTTCGTCGCCGGCCAGCAGCAGCTGATGCCGCAGTTCCTGGCCATGTTCGCGCCCACGGTGAACAGCTATACCCGCCTGATCCCCGGCTTCTGGGCGCCCACCGATGCCACCTGGGGGGTGGAGAACCGCACCACCGCACTGCGGGTGATTCCCGGCAGCGCCAAGTCGCAGCGGGTCGAGTACCGCCTGGGCAGCGCCGACGCCAACCCCTACCTGGCGCTGGCCGCGGCGATCGGCTCGGGGCTCCACGGCATCGAGCACCGCCTCGAGCCGGATGAAAGGGTCACCGGCAACGCCTACGCGCTGGCCCACCCCGAGCATCAGGCGCTGTCGCGCACGCTGTGGGAAGCGGCCCAGCGGTTGAAAGCTTCCGACGCGGCGCGCAGCCTGTTCGGCGACGCCTTCGTCGAGCACTTCGCCGCCACGCGGGAGTGGGAGGAGCGCCAGTTCCGCCGGCATATCACCGATTGGGAGTTAGACCGCTATTTCGAAATCATATGAGGTTGGGCCGGCTGCACGACGCCAGCACTGCGTTGGAGCGCCTCGAAATCTGCTCATTGGCTACAGCCAACTCCGCGCTTTCTCGTTGCTCCGCCTTGTTCTGACGCCGTTCGCTCGGCCCCGAAAGGTTAGGGTAAGTGGGGCCGCGTGCTGGATCTGGCTCCCGCTATTGGAAGGGATGAAGACATTATGGCCATACAGAAGACGATTTCCCCGGTCGACGGCTCCGTCTACGTCGAGCGGGAGCTGGCCGACCCGGCGCGGGTCGAGGCGGCGCTGGAGCGGGCGGTGGCGGCGCAGCGGGCCTGGCGCGAGACGAGCCTCGCCGAACGCGCGCGGCTGTGCTCGCGCATGGTCGATCTCTTCGTCGCCCGGCGTGACGAGCTGGCGCTGGAGCTGACCTGGCAAATGGGGCGGCCGATCGCCGTGGCCGGCGGCGAGATCGGCGGCTTCGAGGAGCGCGCGCGCACCATGATCGCCCTGGCCGACGAGGCCCTGGCACCGCTCCGCCTGGCCGACAAGCCCGGTTTCACCCGCTACATCACGCGCGAGCCGCTGGGCGTGTCGTTCATCGTCGCGCCGTGGAACTTCCCCTTCATGACCGCGGTGAACGCCGTGGTGCCGGCGATCATGGCCGGCAACGCGGTGATCCTCAAGCACTCCGCCCAGACCCCGCTGTGCGCCGAGCGCTTCCAGCAGGCCTTCGACGAGGCCGGCTTGCCGGAGGGCGTTTTCCAGCACCTGCACCTCTCTCACGCCGCCGCCGAGGCGGTGATCCAGGACGCGCGCATCGCCCATGTCTCCTTCACCGGCTCGGTGGCGGGCGGGGCGATGGTCGAGCGCAACGCCGCCGGGCGCTTCATCGCCACCGGGCTGGAGCTCGGCGGCAAGGACCCGGCCTATATCCGTGGCGACGTGAACCTCGACGAGGCGGTGCCGGGCGTGATGGACGGTGCCTTCTTCAATTCCGGTCAGAGCTGCTGCGGCATCGAGCGCCTCTACGTGCACGCCTCGATCTTCGACGACTTCGTCGCACGCGCGGTGGCCTGGGTGCGCCAGCTCAAGCTCGGCAACCCCACCGATCCCGCAACCACCCTGGGGCCGCTGGTGCGCCCCGCGGCGGCGGACTTCGTGCGCGGCCAGGTCGAGGAGGCGGTGGCCGCCGGCGCCACGGCGTGGATTGACCCCGGCGACTACCCGCTGTCGCGGCCGGGCAGCGCCTACCTGGCGCCGCAGGTGCTGACCGGGGTCGACCACAGGATGCGGGCGATGCGCGAGGAGAGCTTCGGCCCGGTGGTCGGCATCATGCCGGTGGCCGACGACGACGAGGCCGTGCGGCTGATGAACGACAGCGACTTCGGCCTCACCGCGGCGGTGTTCACCCGCGACCTGGCCGCGGGCGAGGCGCTGGCCGCACGCCTCGAGGCCGGCACCGTGTTCACCAACCGCTGCGACTACCTCGACCCCGAGCTGGCCTGGACCGGGGTCAAGCGGTCGGGGCGCGGCTGTTCCCTGTCGCGCCTGGGCTACGAGACCCTGACCCGGCCCAAGTCCTTCCACCTGAAACACGCCTGAGCTGGCCCAGGAGAGCGCCATGAGCCACGACATGAACCACTACACCATGGGCTGGAACTACCCCACCCACATCCTCACCGGGGCGGGGCGCATTCGTGACCTGCCCCAGGCGTGCCAGGCGCTGGGCATGGGCGCGCCGCTGCTGGTCACCGACCCCGGCCTGGCGGCGCTGCCGATGGTGCAGCAGTGCGTGCAGGCGTGCCAGGACGCCGGCCTGCGCATTGCCGTGTTCAGCCAGGTCAAGGGCAACCCCACCGGGCGCAACGTACTCGACGGCATGGCCGCCTTCCGCAACGGCAGCCACGACGGCGTGATCGCCTTCGGCGGCGGTTCGGGGCTCGACGCCGCCAAGGCGGTGGCGCTGATGGCCAACCAGCGCGAGGGGCTGTCGCTGTGGTCACTGGAGGATGTCGGCGACAACTGGAAGAACGCCGACGCCCAGGCCATCGCCCCTATCGTCGCCGTGCCGACCACCGCCGGCACCGGCTCCGAGGTGGGACGCGCCTCGGTGATCACCGACGAGGCGGAACACGTCAAGCGCATCATCTTCCACCCCGCCATGGTGCCGGCCACGGTGATCCTCGACCCCGAGCTCACCGTGGGGCTGCCGCCGGCGATCACTGCCGCCACCGGCATGGATGCGCTGTCGCACTGCCTGGAGGCGTGGTGCTCGCCGTTCTACCACCCCATGGCCGAGGGCATCGCCGTGGAGGGCATGCGCCGCATCGACCTCTACCTGCAGCGTGCCTACAGCGACGGCCACGATCTCGAGGCGCGCATGAACATGCTGGTGGCGTCGAGCATGGGCGCCACCGCCTTCCAGCGCGGTCTGGGCGCCATGCACGCGCTGGCGCATCCGCTCGGGGCGCTTTACGATGCCCACCACGGAACCCTGAACGCGGTGCTGATGCCCTACGTGCTGCGTGCCAACGAACGCGCCATCGGCGAGCCGATGGTACGCCTGGGACGCTATCTCAACCTCGACCAGCCGGGCACGGCCGCGGTGATCGACTGGGTGCTGGCGCTGCGCGAGCGTCTCGGCATCCCGCACTCCCTGGCGGAGCTCGGCATCGACACACGCCAGGCCGACAAGGTCGGGCGCATGGCGGTGGCGGACCCGTCGTCGGGCAGCAACCCGGTCGCCTTCGACGCCGACGAGTACCGCGGCATCTTCGTCGCCGCCGCGGAGGGCCGTCTGTGAACGAAGCCGGCCGCCGTGCCGCGGCTGGCGGGCAGGGAGACCAGGCAAGGTCCAATCAAAGGAGATTCACCGATGCGCATCGGGCTACTGCAGTGCGATGACGTGGCGCCGGAGCTGCGCGAGGCCCACGGCAACTACCCGGCGATGTTCGCCGCCCTGTTCCAGCGGGTCGACCCCACGCTGGAATTCCGGGTGTGGCGCTGTCTCGACGGCGAGATCCCCGACGACATCGAGGCCGTCGACGCCTGGATGACCACCGGCTCGAAGCACGGCGTCAACGATGGGCTGGCCTGGGTCGACGACCTGAGCGACTTCGTGCGCAAGCTGTGGCGGGCCGGCAAGCCGCTGGTGGGCATCTGCTTCGGCCATCAGCTGATGGCGAGGGCATTGGGCGGCGAGGTGGTCAAGAGCGAACGCGGCTGGGGCGTCGGCATGTCGTTCAACCGCGTCACGGCGCGGGCCGAGTGGATGGAGCCCTGGCAGCCGGGGCTCGACCTGCTGGTCAGCCACCAGGACCAGGTCGAGGCGCTGCCGCCCGAGGCCATCGTCGTCGGCGGCAGCGACTTCTGCCCCCACTACCTGATGCAGATCGGCGAGCATTTCCTCGGCGTGCAGGGCCACCCTGAATTCACCAAGGAATACTCGCGCGACCTGATGGCGCTGCGCCGCGAGCTGGTCGGCGACGAGCGCGTGCGCGAAGGGCAGAACTCGCTTGCCATCGAGGTCGACGACACCCTGATGGCGCGCTGGATCCTCAATTTCCTGCGGCGTGCGATAGCGGCGCGCGCCTGACCGGCTGCGCCCGCGTGCCACCGCTCGGGCGCAGCAGCCTCAGCCCGTTGGCCACCACGATCAGGCTGGCGCCCATGTCGGCGAACACCGCCATCCACAGGGTGGCGTGGCCGCCGAAGGCGAGCGCCATGAACACCGCCTTGAGGCCCAGGGCGAGGGCGATGTTCTGCACCAGGATGCCGCGCGTGCGGCGCGACAGTCGCAGGAAGTCCGCCAGGCGGCGCGGGTCGTCGTCCATCAAGGCCACGTCGGCGGTCTCGATGGCGGCGTCGCTGCCCAGTGCGCCCATGGCGAAGCCGATGTCGGCGCGGGCCAGCGCCGGGGCGTCGTTGATGCCGTCGCCGACCATGCCCACCGGGCCATGCTGAGCGCGGGCCTCGATCATCGCCAGCTTGTCCTCCGGCAGTAGCGAGCCGTGGGCCTCGTCGATGCCCGCCTGGGCCGCCACCGCGGCCACGCTCGCGGGGGTATCGCCGCTCAGCATCAGCGTGGTCACGCCCAGGCGATGCAGCGCCTCGATGGCCTCGCGGCTCTCCACACGCAGCGGGTCGCCGACGGCGAACAGCGCCAGCGGCCGGCTCGCTTCGCCCAGGAGCACCAGTGTTTCGCCGCGGGCCTCGTGTTCGGCCAGCTGGGCGTCGAGTGTCTCGTCGGTCGTTGCGAACCGCTGCATCAGCCGGCGATTGCCGAGCCATACGGCCCGTCCTTCGAACTGCGCGATTACGCCGTGGCCGGCCAGCTCGTGCACCTCGCTCACCTCCAGGGGGGCGACGCCGTCCGCCTCGGCGGCGCGAGCCAGGGCCGCCGATACCGGGTGCGACGAGCGTGCGGCGAGCCCCGCCGCCAGGGCGCGCAGCCTGGCCTGGGCGGCTTGGTCCAGCGTCGGGTCGAGCGGCTGCCAGGCGCGCTGCGCGGGGCGGCCCCGGGTCAGGGTGCCGGTCTTGTCGAAGGCCAGCGTCGTGAGGCGATAGCCCTGCTCGAGCACGTTGCCGCCCTTGATCAGAATGCCCGAGCGCGCGGCGGCGGCCAGGCCGCTGACGATGGTCACCGGGGTCGAGATCACCAGCGCGCAGGGGCAGGCGATCACCAGCAGCACGAGGGCGCGATAGGTGCCTTCGAGCCAGCCGATGCCCAGCAGCCACGGCAGGGTGAGCGCCACCAGCAGGGCAAGGGCGAATACCGTAGGGGTGTAGACGGCGGCGAAGCGGTCGATGAAGCGCTGGGTCGGCGCGCGGCTGGCCTGGGCCTGCTCGACGGTGTGGATGATGCGGGCCAGGGTGGTGTCGGCGGCGGCGCGAGTGGTGCGGTAGAGGAACTCGCTGCCCTGATTGACGCTGCCGGCGAACACGGCCTCGCCCGGCGCCTTGTCGACCGGCAGGCTCTCGCCGGTGATGGGGGATTCGTCCAGTGCCGGGTGGCCTTGGGAGACGCTGCCGTCCAGCGCCAGGCGCTCGCCGGCACGCACCCGCACCAGGCTGCCCACCGCAACCTCGCTGGCCGCCACGCTGCGGAAACTGCCGTCGGGCTGGCGCACGCTGGCGTTTTCCGGGGCCAGCGAGAGCAGCTCGCGGATGGCGTTGCGCGCCCGGCCCAGCGAGCGCGCCTCGATGCGCTCGGCCAGGGTGAACAGCACCAGTACCATCGCCGCCTCGGCCCACTGGCCGATCAGCAGCGCGCCGGTCACCGCCACGCTCATCAGGGCGTTGATGTTGAGCGTGCGGTGGCGCAGGGCGATGAAGCCCTTCTTCCAGGTTGGCAGGCCGACCAGGCCGATGGCCGCCAGGGCCAGCGCGGCGCCGAGCCAGGGCTCGGCCAATTCTAGCCAGTGGCCGGCCTCGGCTCCCAGGGCGAGCGCGGCGGCGGCGCCGATCTTCCACCATGGCGCCTCGTCGCTGGCGACCGGCGCCGTGCGCTGGCTCGGGTCATCGCGCTCGGCGGTCATGCCGGTGGCGGCGATACGGCGCCGGATCGCCTCCTCAGCCACCTCGCGATGGTGCACGGTGAGCCGGCGGCCGATCAGGTCGAAGTCGAGCCGCTCGATGCCCGGCATGTCCTCCAGCGCCCGGCGCAGCAGCCCCTCCTCGGTAGGGCAGCACATCGCCTCGATGCGCAGGCGCAACGTCTGGCTATCTGAGGAAGCTCCCCCCCGCGGCGGGGCAGTGGCGGTGTCGGTGCTGCAGGCGCCGCTCGAGCAGCAGGGTCGTTCGGCCATGGCAAGGGCTCCGTGTCATCGACTATGGTAATGACACACCCTGTAGCCACTACAGGGTCAAGCGATGAGTGAGGTGACAATGCAAATCGGCGAACTGGCCACCCGCACCGGCTGCCCGGTGGAAACCATCCGCTACTACGAGCGCGAGGGATTGTTGCCCGAGCCCGCGCGCTCGAGCGCCAACTACCGGCTCTATGCCGAGCCCCATGCCGAGCGGCTGCGCTTCATCCGCCACTGCCGCACGCTGGACATGACGCTCGACGAGATCCGCACCCTGCTCGACTACCACGACCACCCGTGCCAGCCGTGCAATGCGGTCAACGGCCTGATCGACGATCACCTGGCCCACGTCGAGGCACGCATCGAGCAGCTCCAGGCGCTGCGCGAGGCGCTGGCGACGCTGCGCTCGCGCTGCAACGGCGAGACCGACTCCAGCCGCTGCGGCATTCTCCAGGAGCTGGCCCAGCCGGTGCCGCAAGAGCTTCCGGAGAGCCTCGACGCCAGCCACGTGCCGGGGCCGCACGGCGGCCGTTGAGTTCCCGTTCAGCCCCGCCGAAACACCCGCCGGCCCAGGGCCCAGACCTCGTCGATGGCCCACTCGCCCTCGGCCAGCACCAGCAGGTCGGCGTCGCGGCCGGGTCCGAGCCGCCCCTTGGCGGCCAGGCCGAGCGCGTCGGCGGCGTGGCTGCTGGCCACCCCGAGGGCCTGCTCCAGAGCGATGCCGTGCTGTTCGACGCACTCGCCGAGCACCTCGAACAGGCTGGCGAGCCGGCCCGGCTCGAGGCCGACGAAGCGGCGCTGGGCGTCAAAGCGCGGCAGCGAGGCGTTGGCATCCGACGAGAGGGTGATGCGCGACGGCTCGACGCGGGCGTGCAGGGCGCGCGCCACGGCCTCGGCGGCGGCGACTTCGCCGCCCGCCAGCAGTTCCGGCGTGGTGCTGGTGGTGAAGTCGATGCGCCCGCCCTCGCGGGCGAAGCGCAGGCCGTCCTCGAACAGCGCCGCGGTGCGGTTGATATGGGTCGGCAGGAACTGGGCGAGCGGGATGGCGCTGTCGCGGGCCGCCTCGCGCAGCGGTTCCAGGTGGGACGGGGCGTCGCCGGTGTGTATGAAGACGATGCCCGACTTTCCCGCCAGCATGCCGGCGGTGCGGGCCTCCGAGGCCAGGCGTGCCAGCTCGAAGGCGGAGGGCTGCGAGCCGCGGTGGTCGCTGATCGCCACCTCGCCCACGCCGATGAACTCGGGAATGAAGAGAATGTCGCTGCCCACCGAGCCGGTCAGCGTCACCGGCGGCAGCTGGTAGGAGCCGGTGTAGCAGTAGGTGGTCAGGCCCCCCGCGGCGAGTTCGCGCGCCTTGCCCAGCAGGTTGGCCGGGGTGCGGGTCAGCGCGTCGGTGCCGAGCGCGCCCACCAGGGTGGTGACCCCCGAGGCCAGCGCGGCCTCCCGCGTCAGTTCGGCGGTGCGCGTGCCGAATCCGCCCTCGCCGCCGCCGCCGATGAAGTGTACCAGCGGGTCGACCAGGCCGGGGATCACCCGGCGCCCCTCGAGATCGATCTGCTCGATCGCCTCGCCGCCCGCCGGCGCCCCCTGGTCGGCCGGCACCACGGCGGCGAGGCGGCGGTCGGCGATCAGCAGGTGGCACAGCCCCATGGCGCGCGGCGCGTGGAGGCGGGCGTTCTTCAGCAGGGTCAGCATTCTGGCTCCTCGTTCATGGCGAACGCCGGCTCGGGCCGGCGTTCGCGGGGTTGGCTCAAGCCGCGTTACAGCTTGATATCGTAGTTGAAGTACTTCTCCATCAGCGCGTCGTAGGTGCCGTCCTCCTTGAGCGCGGCGAGGGCCTCGTTGAAGCGCTCGGCCAGCTCCCGGTCGCGCTTGCGGAACGCCACCCCCACGCCCTGGCCGAAGATGTGCTCGGGCTCCTTGATGAAACCGCTGATGCGCTGGAAGTCGCTGCCCTTGGTGTCGATGGCGATCGAGGACTCCGCCACCGGGTAGTCCATGAAGGTCAGGTCGAGGCGGCCGGCGCGCAGGTCGGTAACCACGTCGTCGGCGCTGGTGTAGCGGCGGATCTCCAGCACGTCGCCGTAGAGTTCGGTGACGTAGTTGTCCTGCAGCGTGGCGCGCTGCACGCCGACCACGAGTCCCTCGAGGCTGTCGCGGTCCTCGATGTCGATGTCGCGGTCGTTGGCGGTGATCCAGGCGCTCGGGGTGGTGTAGTAGGGCTCGGAGAACAGCACCTGCTGGGCGCGCTCCTCGGTGATCGACATCGACGACAGGATGGCGTCGTACTTGCGCGCCAGCAGGCCCGGGATGATGCCATCCCAATCCTGCTCCACCCAGGTGCAGTTGGCCTCGAGGTAGTCGCACACGGCGTTGCCCAGCTCGATCTCGAAGCCGGTCAGCTCCCCGTCGGGGGTGCGGAACATGAAGGGTTCGTAGGGCACGTCGACGCCGAGGCGAATGTCGTCGTCGTCGCGGGCCTGGGTAACGCCGGTGAACAGGCTGGCGGCCAGGCCGGCAGCCAGGAACAGATGGATAGGACGCATGAGTCTTCCTCCCGGGAAGGCAGTTGTTGTGGTGCGGTGCTGTGGCTACGGATTCGCCGCGCAGGGGCGGCAACGGATCATGCGATCACGGGCGCAGGGTCCGTGATGCATCGGCTGGCACGGGCGTGCCGGTACGGCCGGGAAGGCCGCGGGAAGGGCTTATTCGTCGAACCATTCGCTGAGGTAGAAGCTGTCGAAGAAACAGCGGTAGGCCTCGAGCGCTGGGCGAAGTTGGGTGATGGAATCGATCATGGACGCTGTCCCGATGCGATGCGTTGGAAGATCGACTGTCGGCCAGGTCGGCCGGGCTGTCAACCCCTCCCCGGCGCCGCCGGGGAGGGCAGAGGCGTGCGCTTACTCCTCGAAATAGCGATCGTAGATCTCGTCGTAGGTGCCGTCTTCCTTCAGCTTGGCCAGGGCCTCGTTGAAGCGCTCGGCCAGCGCCTCGTCGCGCGGGCGGAAGGCGATGCCGAAGCCGTCGCCGAAGTACTCCTTGGGCTCGGTGATGGTCTCGCCCACGACCTTGTACTCTCGCTCCTCGCTGTCGAGCAGGGTGGACTTGCCGACCGGGAAGTCGAGGAAGACGATGTCGAGGCGCTCGGCCTCCATGTCCAGCACCATGTCGTCGGCGGTGGAGTAGCGGCTGACCTCGGCCACGTCGCCGTAGAGGTCGGTGACGTAGTTGTCCTGCAGGGTGCCGCGCTGCACGCCGATGGTCATGCCGTCGAGCGCCTCGGGGGTGGGCTCCTCGAGGTCGAGGTCGGCGGGGGCGAACCAGGCCGAGGGCGGCGTGATGTACGCATCCGAGAACAGCACGGTCTCGCGACGCTCATCGTTGATGGTCATCGAGGACATGATGGCGTCGTACTTGCGCGACAGCAGGCCGGGGATGATGCCGTCCCACTCCTGCTCGATCCACTCGCAGGTCACGCCGATCTCTTCGCACATGGCGTTGCCCAGCTCGATGTCGAAGCCGGTCAGCTCGCCGTCGGGGGTGCGGTACTCCATCGGCTCGTAGGGCACGTCGACGCCGAAGCGGACGTGATCGTACTCGCGGGCCTGGGCGGTGCCGGCGGCAATGGCGACGCCCAGCAGGGATACGGTCAGCAGTTTTTTCATCGTTCAGTTCCTTGTTTTCATTCGTGCATCGTAAGGATGACGTCGCGCCTGAATTTAGCGCAGCCGCGCCGGAGCCGAAAGTCCCCGGGCGCGGTTTTTCCAACGCCTGTTTGACGCTGGTCAGTTCCCGCTCAGCGGCTTGAGGTGCGCCAGCAGCCGCTTCTCCAGGTAGCGGAAGAGGTAGAGGATCATGAAGGTCAGGCACAGATAGATCGCCGCGGCAAAGATGAAGGCTTCGAAGGGCGCGTAGTAGCGCGCGTAGACGAAGCGCGCCGCGCCGGTGATGTCCATCAGCGTGACCACGCTGGCGATGGCGCTGGCGTGCAGCATGAAGATCACCTCGTTGCCGTAGGCCGGCAGGGCGCGGCGGAAGGCGCTGGGCAGGATGATGCGGCGCATCATCAGGCCCTGAGACATGCCGTAGGCCCGTGCCGCCTCGATCTCGCCGCGCGAAGTGGCCTTGATCGCGCCATGGAAGATCTCGGTGGTATAGGCGGCGGTGTTGAGGGTGAAGGCGATCAGCGCCGGATAGAAGGCCTCCTTGAGGATGGGCCAGAACATGCTCTGCTGGATGCCGTCCACGAACACCACGCCGTAGTAGATGATGTAGAGCTGCACCAGCAGCGGCGTGCCGCGAAACACGTAGGTGTAGAAGTAGACCGGCAGCTTGATCCAGCGATGCTTCGAGCCGCGCAGGATCGCCAGCGGAACCGCCAGCACCAGCCCGATCAGCAGCGACAGGAACACCAGCTGCGCGGTGGTGACCAGTCCGGTCCAGTAGTAGCCGAGGGTCTGCGGGGTGAAGATGACGTTGCCATCCAGCAGGGCGGCGAGCCATTGGTCGAGTTGTTCCATCTCAGTGCTCCCCGAAGCCGACGTTGTAGCGCTTCTGTAGGCGGGCGAAGATCCACTCCGACACGCTGGCGATCAGCAGGTAGATGGCCGCCACGGGGATCAGGAAGGTGAACGGCTCGTGGGTGGCGCGGGAGGCCTCGGCGGCGACGCGCACCATGTCGGTGAGGCCGATCACCGAGACCAGCGCGGTGGTCTTGAGCAGCACCATCCAGTTGTTGGAGAGCCCCGGCAGGGCGTGACGCATCATCAGCGGGAAGCGAATGCGGCGGAACAGCAGCCAGGAGCCCATGCCGTAGGCCTTGGCCGCTTCGACCTGACCCTCATCCACTGCCATGAAGGCGCCGCGGAAGGTCTCGCCCATGTAGGCGCCGAAGATGAAGCCGATGGTGATCACGCCGGCGACGAAGGCATTGAGATCGATGTACCAATCCACGCCGAACTGGTCGTAGAGCTTGTCGGTGAGCAGGTTGAGCCCCATCTGGCCGCCGAAGAACAGCAGCATCATCAACACCAGGTCGGGCACGCCGCGAATCAGCGTGGTATAGAGCGTGGCCGTGCGATGCAGCAGCCAGCTGCGCGACATCTTGGCGCTGGCGGTCAACAGGCCGAGCACGATGGCCAGCGCCAGTGACAGCACCGCCAGTTGCAGGGTGACGCCGGCGCCTTCGAGCAGGCGCGGGCCGTAGCCTTGAAGATCGAGCATGGTGTCTCCCTCAGTACTTCGGCGCCAGGAACTGCTGGAGGCGCGGCGAGGTGGGGTTGACCAGCACGTCCTGGGGCGGCCCGGCCTCTTCGATCACGCCCTGGTGCAGGTAGATCACCTGGCTCGACACGTCGCGGGCGAAGCCCATCTCGTGGGTGACCACGACCATGGTGCGGCCCTCCTCGGCCAGGTCGCGCATGACCTTGAGCACGTCGCCGACCAGTTCCGGGTCGAGCGCCGAGGTGGGCTCGTCGAACAGCATCACCTCGGGGTCCATGGCCAGCGCCCGGGCAATCGCCCCGCGCTGCTGCTGGCCACCCGACATCTGCGCCGGGTAGGCGTCGGCGCGGGCGGTCAGGCCGACTCGCTCAAGCAATCCACGGGCATGCTCGACGGCTTCCTTCTTCGACTTGCCGAGCACGTGAATCGGCGCCTCGATGACGTTTTCCAGCAGCGTCATGTGCGACCACAGGTTGAAGCTCTGGAACACCATCGACAGCTTGGCGCGCATGCGCACCACCTGGTTCCAGTCCGCCGGCTCGCGGCCGTGGCGGGTCTGCCTGAAGCGGATCTCCTCGCCGTGGACGATCAGGTCGCCCTCGTCGGGCTGCTCGAGCAGGTTCATGCAGCGCAGGAAGGTGCTCTTGCCGGAGCCGGAGGCTCCGATCAGGGTGATGACGTCGCCCTTGCGGGCCTGCAGGGAGAGGCCCTTGAGGACTTCGGTATCGCCGAAGCGCTTCTTGATGTTGCGCACTTCGAGGGGAATCGGGGTATCGGCCATGAAACGGGCTCCAGATCGGGACGAGTCGCCGGGGCGACGGCCGGTTTAAGCGGGCAGGCGCGAAAAAGGGGCGATTCTACCAGGCCCGAGGGCTTTCGACAGAGCGAACGTAGGCCCGGTTCATGGGACGATGGTCGAAAGGTGAAGGGGTGAGTGTCATCAAAAGACTCCTGGTTATTGTTCTGAGGCAAGAAAAAATTGCTGCTTTTATCGGTTTCTGCAGATGTTTGTCAGGCTCAGCCGGGTGGCGGGATGGGACGGGCCAGCAGCGCGGCGCGGGCGCCCAGTTCCACCTCGGCATTGGGGAACACCACGTAGAGCGGAGCCGCCTCGACGACGAAGGGGCCGGCCTCGGCATCCTCGGCGAGCCGCGCGCCGGGCTGGAATTCGGTGAAGTTCGGCGTGTCGTCGGCGAAGCACAGGCGGAAGTCCTCGGAGTGGCGCATCAGCTCGTGGGCCACGCGGAAGAACACCATGCGCGAGGGGGCGTCGCCTGGCGGTTCGCGTCCGGCGAGCAGCGCCTCGAGCAGGCGTGCCATGGGCGCCAGTGCCGCGAGGTCGTTGTGGCCGAAGGGCAGGGCACGCCCCAGCTCCAGGGTGAAGGCCTGGGCCTGATGATGATGCTTGGAATAGTGCGAGAAGGTCCAGCTGTGCTGATGCTGGTGCAGCACCGCCTGGATGTCCGCCGCGGCCAGCCAGTGCCACTGCTGCAGGCGTGTCGCGGTGTCGGCGAAGGGTTCGACCACGAAGCGTGGGTAGCGGCTGCCGCGGATCGCCGTGTGCAGGTCGTAGTGAAGGCGCTCGCGCCCCGGGTGACGGGCGAAGAAGGCGTCCACGGCGCTCATCAGCAGGCGGGCACGCTCCGCTTCCATGCCGGTCTCGTCGAGGTCTCGGCGGAACAGGCGGTTGAGATTGGTGTGCACGTAGCGCTCGGCGCGGCGGATCGCCTCGAGGTTGCCCAGGATCACCAGCACCGGGGCACCCAGCGTCAGCAGGCCCGCCTCGAGGCGGGCGAGACACGCCCCCAGCAGTTCGATGGGGGCGGTCTCGTTGCCGTGGATGCCGGCCGAGAGCACGCAGGCGCGCGCTTCGTCGCGACAGGCGTCGGGCGTCAGCTCGAGGATGCCCGCTTCGTGCAGGGTATAGGTGCCGCCAGGAAGCTTGCCGCGGCGCGACTGGGGCGTGGCGTCTTCCAGGCTCAGCTCGATCCATTCCGACAGCATGGGATGTCCGGGTCGGTTGTGAGTGCGTTGTTGAGACCAAGGCCACCATCCTGCGCGCGGGGCCGCATCGCAAGCTCGTGCGTCGGGCTGGTGAAAGCCCGGGTGCGATATTGAAACTGCTCCGGCCGACCTTTGGCCAATGGGGCCGAGGCCAGGCGCGGGCTAAGCTGGCGCTGCCTGCCCTTACCGACGGCGAAGGAGCCTGCCATGCCAATCGCTCTCACGGACGCGCCTCGTGACCCGGGCCGCCGGCTCGATGACCACTACGACGCCGCCTCCGCCAGCGCCGGCCGTCCCCTGCTGGCCCGCCTGCGCGAGGCGTTCCTGGCGGCGGGGCGCGACCCCGGCTGCTTGAGCCTCGACGACGTGGCCGGCATCGACCAGCTGCATCTCGGCGGGCGCAGCGCCAGCCGCGCCCTGGCGGCGCTGGGCGAGCTGCGCGGCGGCGAGCGCGTGCTCGACGTCGGCTGCGGCACCGGCGGCGCCAGCCGGCTGCTGGCTGCCGAGTACGGCTGCGAGGTCATCGGGGTCGACATCACCGCTGCCTTCGTCGAGGTGGCGGGCTGGCTCGGCGCGGCCACCGGCCTCGCCGAGCGGAGCCGTTTCGTGTGCAGCGACGCCGCCCGCGTGCCGCTGGCGGCGGGCGGCGTCGAGGTGGTGTGGTGCCAGCATGCGTTGATGAACATGCCGCAGGTGCCGCGGGTGCTGGCCGAGTGGCGGCGCCTGCTGGCACCGGGCGGCCGCGTGCTGCTGCACGAGCTGGTGGCCGGCGACAATCCCGAGCCGCTGGCGCTGCCGGTACCCTGGGCGAGTACCCCGGCCACCAGCCACCTGCGAAGCCGCGAGCGGCTCGAGCGCGCCATGGCGCTGGCCGGCTTCGAACCCTTCGCCGTGGCAGACGTCACCGACGCGGCGCTGGCCTGGCGGCAGGCGCCGGGCCGGCGTGACGGCGCTTCCGAGGCGGCCGGGCTGCCGGGGCCGGCACTGATCTTCGGCGCGGAGTTTGCCCGCATGGGGCGTAACCTGCGCGACAACCTCGCCGCCGGCAAGGTCCGCGTGCTGCAGGGCGGGTGGCGACGCACTCGATGATAAATTCGAAACGCCAGGACGAAATGCTTCGCTTTTCTTCACCGCGTTCCTTTCTATGCTGAAGGCACTCGCCGGCTGTGCCGGCTCGACGGCAACGCAGAAAGGAGGCGCAAGATGACCAAGGTACTCGTGCTCTACCACTCCATGTACGGCCATATCGACACCCTGGCCCAGGCCGTGGCGGAGGGTGCCCGCCAAGTGGCGGGAACCGACGTCGCGGTCAAGCGCGTGCCCGAGACGATGGACCCCGAGGCCTTTGCCAAGGCCGGCGGCAAGACCTTCGATACCCCCGAGGCCAGGCCCCAGGAACTGGCCGACTACGACGCCGTGATCATCGGCACGCCGACCCGCTTCGGCAACATGACCGGGCAGATGCGCACCTTCCTCGACCAGACCGGCAGCCTGTGGGCCAAGGGGGCGCTGCGCGGCAAGGTGGGCAGCGTGTTCACCTCGACCGGCACGGGGGGCGGCAACGAGACCACCATCCTCACCTCGTGGACCACGCTGGCGCATCACGGCATGCTGATCCTGCCGCTCGGCTATGGCCTCGAGTCGCAGTTCGACATCTCCAGCGTGCAGGGCGGTTCGCCCTACGGCGCCTCGACGCTGGCCGGCCCCGATGGCTCGCGCCAGCCGACGGAGCACGAGCTGGAGCTGGCTCGCCTGCAGGGCCGCAACGTCGCCGAAATCGCGGCCAGGCTGGCCGGCTGATTTCACCGACACGACGAAGGCGCGGCCAACGCCGCGCCTTCTCTGGTCGGCATGGGCCGCCTGGCCCAGGCCGCTGCGGTTGATCAGCCCTGCAGGCGCCGTGCGATCGCCTGGCCCAGGGTCGCGGTCGTGCCCTGGCCGCGAACGTCGGGCGTCAGCACGGTCGGATCGGCGTCCGCCAGCACCGCCTCGAAGGCGTCGACGATGGCGTCGGAGGCCTCCTTGTGGCCCAGGTGCTCGAGCATCATGGCGCCGGACCAGATCTGGCCGATGGGGTTGGCGATGCCCTTGCCGGCGATGTCCGGGGCGCTGCCGTGGACCGGTTCGAACAGGCTGGGGAAGGTGCCCTCGGGATTGATGTTGGCCGAGGGCGCCACGCCGATGGTGCCGGTGCAGGCCGGGCCCAGGTCGGAGAGGATGTCGCCGAACAGGTTGCTGGCCACCACCACGTCGAACCAGTCGGGATGCATGACGAAGTTGGCGGTCAGGATGTCGATGTGGAACTTGTCGACGGCGACCCCCGGGTAGCGTTCGCCCATCGCCGCGACCCGCTCGTCCCACCACGGCATGGTGATGGCGATGCCGTTGGACTTGGTCGCCGAGGTGAGCTTCTTCCGCGGCCGGCTCTGGGCCAGGTCGAAGGCGAACTTCAGTACCCGGTCGACCCCGGTGCGGGTCATCACCGTCTCCTGGATCACCACTTCGCGCTCGGTGCCCTCGAACATCTTGCCGCCGACGCTGGAGTACTCGCCCTCGGTGTTCTCGCGCACCACGTAGAAGTCGATGTCGCCGGGCTTGCGGTCGGCCAGCGGGCTCCTGATGCCCGGCAGCAGCTTGCACGGGCGCAGGTTGATGTACTGGTCGAACCGACGGCGGAACTGCAGCAGCGAGCCCCACAGCGAGACGTGGTCCGGCACCGTGTCGGGCCAGCCCACGGCGCCGTAGAAGATGGCGTCGAAGTCCTTGAGCTGGTCGAACCAGTCGTCGGGCATCATCTGGCCGTGCCTGGCGTAGTAGTCGCAGCAGGCGAAGTCGAAGTGCTCGAAGGCCAGCTCGATGCCGAAGCGACTGGCGGCGGCTTCGAGCACGCGCAGGCCTTCCGGGACGACTTCCTGGCCGATGCCGTCGCCGGGAATCACAGCGATACGATGGGTCATGATGGGCTCCTCGGGTGGTGGATCAGTCGTGGATCATGAAGCGATTGAGGTGGTCGAGCAGGGCCTCGGGCGCCTCCTCGGGGAGGTAGTGGCCGCAGGGCAGGGCTTCGCCCTCGACCCGCTCGGCCACGGCGCGCCACTCCGCCAGGGGGTCGAAGCAGCGCTCGATGATGCCGTGCTTCCCCCACAGCACGCCGACCGGGCAGGCGATACGGCGCCCCGCCTCTCGGTCGGCGCGGTCGTGGGCGAGGTCGATGCCGTTGCTGGCGCGGTAGTCCTCGCACAGGGCGTGCGCCGCGCCGGGCTGGGCCAGGCAGCGCTGGTACTCGGCGATGGCCGCCGGGTCGAAGGCGTCGAGGCTGGCATGCCGCCCGCCCATGGTGCGGGTGATGTAGTCCTCGGGCGAGGCCTCGATCAGGGTTTCCGGCAGCGGCGAGGGCTGGATCAGGAAGAACCAGTGGAAGTAGGCGGTGGCGAAGGTGCGGTCGGTCTGCTCGTACATGGCAAGCGTGGGGGCGATGTCGAGCAGCATCAGCTTCTCCACCGCCGCGGGGTGATCCATGACCAGGCGATGGGCGACGCGCCCGCCACGATCGTGGCCGCAGAGGAAGAAGCGCTCGAAGCCCAGCTCGCGCATGACCGCGACCTGGTCCGCGGCCATGGCGCGCTTGCTGTAGTTGGCGTGGTTCGGCTCGCCGGGTGGCTTCGACGAGTCGCCGTAGCCGCGCAGGTCGGTGGCCACCACGGTGAAGCGGCGGGCCAGCGGTTCGGCCAGGCGATGCCAGATCACGTGGGTCTGGGGGTGGCCGTGCAGCAGCAGCAGGGGCGGCCCCGAGCCGCCGATAGGGCCGTGGATGCGAATGTCGCCGTGGGCGATGTCGAACGTGCGGAACCCCTCGAACATGGGTGCTTCCTCCGGATCCGGGCTGCCCCCAGTCTAGCCCTTGGCTTCACGGAGATAATCGGGCTGAATGGAAACCCATTGTTGAACGAGAGTGGAGAATGACATGGCGCAGCTCGACGACCTGGTCTTCTTCCAGCAACTGGCCCGCGCCGGGAGCCTGACCGGCACGGCACGCGACCTGGGCCTGTCGCTGTCGGCGGTGAGCAAGCGCCTCAAGCAGCTCGAGGCGCGCCTGGGCGTGGAACTGGCCAGCCGCACCACGCGCCGGCTGAGCCTGACCGCCGAGGGCGAACGCTACCTGGAGCGCGGCGCGGCCATCCTCGAGGAGCTGGCCGAACTGGAGGAGGCGCTGGGCGAGCAGCAGGCCGCTCTCTCGGGACCGCTGCGGGTCAACGCCACCTTCGGCTTCGGCCGTTGCCACGTGGCGCCGCTGCTGTCGGCCTTCTGCGCCAGGCACCCGGGGGTCGAGGCGACGCTGGAGCTCTCCAACTATCCGCTGAGCCTGGGCGAGCAGGGCTTCGATGTCGGCATCCGGGTGGGAGAGCCGCCCGATTCGCGCCTGGTGGCACGGCGAATTCTCGCCAACCGGCGGGTGCTGTGTGCCTCCCCCGGCTACGTCGCGCGCATGGCGCCGCTGCGCTCGCCCGCCGATCTCGCCGCCCACCCCTGCCTGGTGCTGCGCGAGAACGACAGCGACTTCGGCGTGTGGCGCTTTCGACGTCGCGACGACGACACGGCGGAGCAGGCGGTCAAGGTGGTCGGCCCGCTGGCCAGCAACGACGGCGAGGTGATCGTGCGGCTGGCGCTCGACGGCCACGGGATCGCGCTGCGCTCATGGTGGGACGTGCACCGGCACCTGGCGGACGGCAGGCTGGTCGCGCTGCTGCCCGAGTGGCAGGGGGTACGCGCCGACTTCCATGCCGTCTACCAGCAGCGCCGCCACGTGCCGGCGCGCCTGCGCGCCTTCGTCGCCTTTCTCGAGGAGCAGGTGCCGGGCAGGGTGCCGGCGATGACGAGCGGGACCTGACCCCCGGCGCTCAGTGGCGGCGCCGGCGCCGCTGGCGAGCGTCGGCGTAGCGCTTGAGCCCGTAGAGCAGGGCCAGGCCGACGACGATGCCGCCGGCCGCCCAGGCCAGCTCCCGGCGATCCCGGGCGGTCAGCAGCGTGCCGAGCTGGCTGCTCAGCAGGATGATCCCGGCCACTCCCGGGGTAGCGCCGATGAAGGTGCCCAGCAAGTAGTCGCGAAAGCGGATGTGAAAGGCGCCGGCGAGCAGGTTGGTCAGGGTGTAGGGTGCCAGGGGCAGCAGGTTGAGCAGGGTCATGGTGCGCACGCCGCGTCCGGCCAGGTAGCGCGAAAGCCCCACCAGCCGCCTGCCGCCGTAGCGCAGCAGGGCGTCGCGACCCAGCCAACGCCCCAGCCAGAAGGTGGCGATCGCGCCGAGCAGCGTCCCGATCAGCGAATAGACGAACCCCCACACGGAACCGAAGATCAGGCCGGTCAGCACCACCAGCACGCTCAGTGGAAACAGCACCATCGAGGCGGCGACGAAGACCGCGACCACCACGGCGCCGGCCCAGGGCTGGTCACGCCAGGCCAGCGAGCCCTGCAGCATGCCGAAGAGCCGGTTGGCATCGAACATGTCGTTCGCGGCCAGCCACCGCCACAGCAGCCCCAGCAGGGCGAGTGTCACCAGGGCGGCGAGGACGAGGAGAACCTTGCGGTACATGCGGGCGGCCTGCGCGGGGGGAGTGGCTTCAGCATAGGCGGGCCGTTCGCGACGGCCAAATCGGGCACGCCGCGAGCTTCACTCGATCACCTCCAGCACGCCGACCATGCCGCGCTCGCGATGGCTGGGCAGGAACAGCAGCCGCTTGTCGCAGTAGAACTCGACGCGTCCCGCTACCCTGGGGGTAAAGCGGATCGTCGTCGGCTCGGTGTCGAGCGAGGCCTCGATGTCGAGCCCCATCGTCGAGGAGCGGATCACCAGGTTGTGCGGGGCGAGGCCCGGCCGTCGGCGCACCTGCAGCTCCACCGGCACGCCAGCGCGGACTACGATGCGCTCGGGTTCGAAGTAGTAGCTGCCGCCGACCAGGGTGACCCGCTGCACGCCGTCATCGGTGACGGCCACTGCCGCGGACGAAGTGTCACCTCGTAGCTGGCTCCCGGCCAGCCCCAGGCCGATGAGCAATGTCAGGCATGCATGGCGAACGAGGATCGTGAGGTTCATCGTATACCGTCTGTTGCGGCCAGCAGGGCCTCAGGCGGCACAGCCTCCGAGGCTCCTTTGCCATCAACATAGCAGGACCTCCGAAGCGCGTGGTGAAGGCCTGCGGCCAGTCTGCCTGCGTGAGGCTCGGGTCGACTACGTGCTCTCGCCGACCAGCAGCTCGAAGCCGACGTCATGCTGACGGCGCTGCACGCGCTTGCCTGCGAGCCGCCGCAGCACCTCCGTCGCGGCGAGCTGCCCCATGTGCCGGCGCGGTGAGCGGATGGTGGTCAGGCGGGGGGTGATGTGCTGGCCGATGGGAAGCCCATTGAACCCGGCAATGGCCAGCTCGTGCGGTACGCGAATGCCGAGCCGCTGGGCGTGCAGCAGGGCGCCGGTGGCCAGGTCGTCGTTGGCGAAGTGAATCGCGCCGATATCGGGGTGGCGCTCCAGCGCCCGCTCCAGCCCCGCGGCGCCGGCGTCCAGACTGCCGAGATGCTCGAGCTCCAGCCGCGGGGCCTCGAGCCCGGCCTGTTCCAGGGCCTCGCGGTGGCCGCGGTAGCGCATCTCGGCACGGTAGTCGCTGGCCAGGCGGGCGCCGACGAAGAGCACCCGGCGGTGCCCGCGCTCCAGCAGGTGGCGGGCCATGCAGCGACCCGCTGCGGCGTGGTCCAGGCCGACGTTGAGATCGAGCGCCGCCCCCAGCTCCATGACCTCCATGATCGGCTTGTCGCAGTGCTCGAGCAGAGTGCGGCAGGCGGGGCTGTGGCGCAGGCCGGCGGTCACCAGCGCCGAGCAGGACCAGCCGAGGAAGGTGCGAATCAGCTGGTACTCGCGCTCGATGTCGTAGTCGGTGTTGCCGAGCAGGATCTGGTAGCCGTGGGCCTCGAAGGTCTCCTGCAGCCCCTGGATCACCTCGATGAACACGGCGTTGGCCAGCGACGGCACGATGACGGCGATGAAGCGCGAGCGCGCCGAGGCCAGGCTGCCGGCCACCAGGTTCGGCACGTAGCCCAGCCGCTCCATGGCCTCGAGCACCCGGGCGCGGGTTCGCGCGTTGACCTGCCCGGGGCTGTTGAGCGCGCGCGAGGCGGTGATCGGCGAGACCCCGGCGGCATCGGCCACTTCCCTCAGGGTGGGCTGCTCCGAGCCTCGGCGGCGGCGCTGGGGGGGGCTCTCGTTAGACATTGGTCGCATCCTTCTGGCGGTTCCTTGCTGGGGGACCCCTTCCTCATCTACAACGATGATAGCGCTATCATGATAGCGCTATCATCCACGGTCATGAAGACCCGGAACTGGGGCTGCCCAGCCGGCGACAAGGGCAGGGGGAGGCGACGGTGAGCGACGGCACGACAACACCGCGAGTGGGCGTGATCGGCCTCGGGGCGATGGGGCTGGGAACGGCGACGGCGCTGATCGAGCGCGGCCTGGCGGTGCTCGGCTGCGATGTCGCCGAAGCGGCGTGCCTGGCCTTAGAGCGCCGCGGCGGGCGCTGCGTGGCCAGCCCCGCCGAACTCGCGCCCCACTGCGACGTGGTGCTGCTGGTCGTGGTCGATGCCGGCCAGGTCGAGCGGGTGCTGTTCGGCGAGCGCGGGCTGGCGGACAGCCTCGCCCCGGGCAGCCTGGTGATGCAATGCGCCACGCTGGCGCCGAGCGCCGCCGAACGCCTGGGTGTGCGCCTGGCCGAGCGCGACCTGCTGATGCTCGACGCCCCGATCAGCGGCGGCGCGGCCAAGGCCCGCGCCGGCGAGCTCTCGGTGATGGCGTCGGGCAGCGAGGCGGCCTTCGCCGCGGCGGAGCCGGTGCTCGCCGCCATGGCCGCCACCGTCTATCGTCTGGGTAGTACCGTGGGCGTCGGCTCGAGCATGAAGCTGGTCAACCAGCTGCTGGCCGGGGTGCACATCGCCGCGGCGGCGGAGGCCGTGGCGCTGGGCATTCGCATGGGGCTCGAGCCGCGCACCCTCTACGAGGTGATCACCCACTCGGCGGGCAACTCCTGGATGTTCGAGAATCGCGTGCCGCACATCCTCGACGGCGACTACACCCCGCTCTCGGCGGTGGACATCTTCGTCAAGGACCTCAACATCGTGCACGAGACCGGGCGCGAGCTGGCCATGCCCACCCCGGTCGCCGCCAGCGCCCTGCAGCAGTTCACCGCCGCCAGGGGGGCCGGCTTCGGCCGCGAGGACGACGCGGCGGTGATCAAGGTCTACCAGCGCCTCACCGGCATCGCCCTGCCCGATGCCGCCAACGACGGAGGAGAGTGAGCATGGCGATCGTGCTGGGGGCCATCGCCGACGACTTCACCGGCGCCACCGACCTGGCCAACAACCTGGTGCGCGGCGGCATGCGCTGCGTGCAACTGATCGGCGTGCCCGAGCGGCGCCTGGCCGCGCTGGTCGCCGACGTCGAGCAGATCGACGCCGTGGTGGTGGCGCTGAAGTCGCGCTCGTGCGCGGCCGAGGCGGCGGTGCACGATTCGCTGCGGGCGCTGGAATGGCTGCGCGGCGAGGGGGCGCGGCAGTGCTTCTTCAAGTACTGCTCCACCTTCGACTCCACCGATGAGGGCAATATCGGTCCGGTCAGCGAGGCCCTGCTGGAGCGCCTCGGGGCGCCATGCACCGTGATGGTGCCGGCCTTCCCGCTCAACGGCCGCACCGTCTATCAGGGCCACCTGTTCGTCGGCGACCGCCTGCTCCACGAGAGCGGCATGCAGCACCATCCGCTGACGCCGATGCACGACGCCGACCTGGTGCGCGTGCTGGCGCGCCAGAGCCGACACCCGGTGGGCCTGCTGGCGTGGCAGACGCTGGCGCGAGGCGCCGAGGCCGCCCGCGAGCGCCTGGCCGAGCTGGCGGGGCGCGGCGTGCGCCAGGTGATCTGCGACACGCTCGACGAGCGCGACCTCGCCGTCCTGGCCGAGGCCGCGGTCGAGCTGCCGCTGGTCACCGGCGGCTCGGGGCTGGGCCAGGCACTGCCCGCCGCATACCGGTGCCAAGGCTGGCTGGCCGCGAGGCGCGAGGCGGGCGCCCTGGCGCCGGTGTCGGGCAGCGCCGCGGTGCTCTCGGGCAGCTGCTCGCAGGCGACCCTGGCCCAGGTCGACGCCTTCCTGACCCGCTACCCCGGCTTTCCCCTCGATCCGATCTCGCTGGCCGAAGGCCCCGAGCATCTCGCACAGGCGCTGGCCTTCGCCCGCCGCCACCTGGCCGGCGGGCGGCCGGTGCTGATCCACGCCTCGGCCGCGGCCGAGCGGGTGCGCCGGGCTCAGCAGGCGCTGGGGCGCGAGCGCGCCGGCCAGGTGGTCGAGCACGCCCTGGGGCAACTGGCGGTGGCGCTGCTCGAGGAGGGGGTGGGGCGGCTGGTGGTGGCCGGCGGCGAGAGTGCCGGCGCCGTGGTCTCGGCGCTGGGGGTGCGCGCCCTGCGCATCGGCGAGCAGATCGACCCCGGCGTCCCCTGGACCCAGGCCACGCTCGACGGCCGCGAGGCACCGCTGACGCTGGCGCTGAAGTCGGGCAACTTCGGCGGCGAGGACTTCTTCCTGCGCGCCGTCGAGAGCCTGCCCGGCGATGCGGCGAGGAGCGGGAACGCATGACTACCGCCGACCGCAACCGCCTGCGCGAGCGGATCGCCACGCTCGGCAAGTCGCTGTTCGACCGCGGCCTGACGATGGGCGCGAGCGGCAACATCAGCGTGCGCCTGGAGGACGGCGGCTGGCTGATGACGCCGACCAATGCCTGCCTCGGCCGGCTCGACCCGGCGCGCATCTCGCGACTCGCCGGCGACGGGCGCCTGCTCGAGGGCGATGCGCCGACCAAGGAGAGCTTCCTGCACCGCGCCATGTACGACGAACGGCCAGGCGCGGGCGCCATCGTGCATCTGCACTCGACCCATTCGGTGGCGGTCTCGTGCCTGCCCGACATCGACCCCGGCGACTGCATCCCGCCGCTCACCGCCTACTACGTGATGCGGGTGGGGCGCCTGCCGCTGGTGCCCTACCACGTGCCCGGCGACCCGACGCTGGGCGACGCCGTGCGCGGCCTGGCCGGGCGCCACAGCGCCGTGCTGCTGGCCAACCACGGGCCGGTCGTGGCGGGCAGGGACCTGGAGGCGGCGGTCTACGCCACCGAGGAGCTGGAGGAGACCGCCAAGCTCTACCTGCTGCTGCGCGGTCACAATCCGCGCGTGCTGACGCCCGCCCAGGTCGCCGACCTCGAGGCGCGCTTTCCTCGCGACTGACACCCACCGACGAGAGATCCACCGATGAGAGTCCCGCGATGATCCGCCTGGCCGCCAACCTCACCCTGCTGTTCACCGAGCACACCTTCCTCGACCGCTTCGCGGCGGCCGCCGAGGCGGGCTTTCGCGGCGTCGAGTACCTGTTCCCCTACGGCCACGACCCCGCGGTGCTGGCCGCGGCGCTGCGCGAGGCCGGGGTCGAGCAGGTGCTGTTCAACCTGCCGCCCGGCGACTGGGAGACGGGCGAGCGCGGCCTGGCCAGCCTCCCCGGGCGCGAGGCCGAGTTCCGCGACGGGGTGATCGAGGCCCTGCGCTATGCCGAGGCGCTGGACTGCCCGCGGGTGCACGCCATGGCCGGGCTGCTGCCGGTGGGCGCCGACGCCGAGACACGGGCCCACCACCGTGCCACCTACCTGGCCAACCTGCGCTTCGCCGCCGCCGAGGCGGCCAAGGTGGGCCGCCAGGTGCTGATCGAGCCGATCAACACGCGCGACATGCCGGGCTTCTTCCTCCCGCACCAGGCCCAGGCCATGGCGGTGCTCGAGGAGGTGGGCGCCAGCAACCTCAGGCTGCAGTTCGACCTCTACCACTGCCAGGTCATGGAGGGCGACCTGATCCGACACCTGGAGCGGCAGTTCACCGCCATCGCCCACGTGCAGATCGCCGGGGTGCCGGATCGCCACGAGCCGGACGTCGGCGAGGTGCATTACCCGGCCCTCTTCGCGCGGCTCGAGCAGCTCGGCTATGCGGGCTGGATCGGCTGCGAATACCGTCCCGCGGCGGGCACCCGCGACGGACTGGGGTGGGGACGCGACTTCGGTCTCACCGGCTGAGGGCCCGCACCAGGGAGACCTCTGCGCGATCCGACAACAACGACAACAGGAGCGAGAACGCCATGCACATCGTCATCACCGGCGCCGCCGGGTTCCTCGGCCAGCGCCTCGTCGCCCGCCTGCTGGCACGCGGCGAACTCAAGGGCCAGCCCCTCCACCGCCTGACCCTGGTCGACCAGGTCGAGCCCGAGCTGCCGTTCAGCGACGCGGTCGAAGTCGAGGGGCTGGCGCTCGACATCGCCGAGCCCGGCGCCCTCGACGAGGTGCTCGATGCGCGCCCCCAGGTCATCTACCACCTCGCCGCGGTGGTCAGCTCCGCCGCCGAGGAGGACCTGGACCTGGGCATGGAGGTCAACTTCGACGCCACCCGGGCGCTGCTCGACGGCTGCCGCGAGCGCGGGCTGGCGACCACCCGGCTGGTCATGGCCAGCTCGGTGGCGGCCTACGGCGGCGACCTGCCCGCGGTGCTCGACGACATGACCGCCCTGCAGCCGCAGAACTCCTACGGCACCCAGAAGGCGATGTGCGAACTGCTGATCAACGACTACAGCCGTCGCGGCCTGGTCGACGGCTGCGTGCTGCGCCTGCCGACCATCATCGTGCGCCCGGGGCGGCCCAACGCGGCCGCCTCGAGCTTCGCCTCGAGCCTCCTGCGCGAGCCCTTGAACGGCGAGGAGGCCGTCTGCCCGGTGGCCGCCGAGCTCGCCCTGTTCGTCATGTCGCCGGGGAAGGTGATCGAGGCGCTGGTGCACGGCGCCGAGGTGCCGGGCGAGGCGCTGGCGCCGTTTCGTGCCTTCATGCTGCCCGGCATCACCGTGAGCGTGGCCGAGATGCTCGAGACGCTGCGCCGGGTGGGAGGCGAGCAGGCCCTGGCCCTGGTGCGCCACGAGCGCGACCCGCGCATCGAGGCGATCGTCGCCGGCTGGCCCGCGCGCTTCGATAGCCGCCGCGCGCGGGCGCTGGGGTTCGGCGGCGACCGCGACCTGGACGAGATCGTCCAGGCGTTCCTGCGGGAGCGCGCCTAGGGCACGCCGAGCCGGGCCGAACCGCGGCACACCGGCGGCCGACCGGTCGCCGACAACAACGACAACGAAGGTGTTTCACGACCAAGAGGACACAACAATGAAAAACCCGTTCGTACGCCACGCCCTCACCGCCGCCATCGGTGGCGCCACCCTCGCGGCGCTGGCCGCCAATGCCCAGGCCGCCCAGGAGGTCAGCCTGGGGCACACGCTCTCCTCGACCTCCCACTACGCGGTGGGCGCCCAGGCCTTCAAGGAGACGCTGGAAGCGCTCAGCGAGGGTGCCTTCACGGTCAACGAGCACACCTCCGGCTCGCTGGGCGGGGAGCGCGAGATGATCGAGGGGCTGCAGATCGGCACGGTGGACATCGTCATCACCTCCACCGGCCCGCTCGGCAACTTCGTGCCCGAGACCTACGTGCTCGACCTGCCGTTCCTGTTCGAGGACTACGACCAGGCGCGCTGCGTGCTCGACAGCGAGCTCGGCGATGAGCTGCTGGAGAAGATGAGCGAGCACGACCTGGTCGGCCTGGCCTGGTCCGAGAACGGCTTTCGCCACCTCACCAACAGCGAGCGCGAGGTGACCACCCCCGCCGACGCCGAGGGGCTGCGGGTACGCACCATGGAGAACGAGGTGCACCAGGAGGCGTTCCGCCAGCTCGGCGCGCGGCCCACGCCGATGGCCTTCCCCGAGCTCTTCACCGCGCTGCAGCAGGGCGTGGTGGACGGCCAGGAGAACCCCATCACGGTGATTGTCGCGACCAATTTCTGGGAGGTCCAGGACCACCTCTCGCTCACCGGCCACGTCTATTCCCCGGCCGCCGTGCTTGGCTCGCCGATGCTGCTCGACGGCCTCGGCGACGAGGAGCGCGAATGGTTCCGCGAGGCGGCCCGCGCCGCGGCCGAGGCGACCCGTGCCGAGGTCTCGCGGCTGGAGGAGGAGGGCGTGGCCCTGCTGCGCGAAAACGGCATGACGGTGAACACCGACATCGACATCGGCCCGTTCCAGGAGGCGGTGGCGCCGGCCTACGAGATCTTCACCGAGCAGTACGGCGGCGAGATGCTGGAGCGGGTGCAGGAGAAGGCCGCCGGCTGCTGACGGCAGGCGTCCGGCGCAGATCGCGCAATCGGTCCCCGGCGCCGAGCCGGGGACATGCCTGAGGAATCGTGCGTTCATGGTGGACTTGTTGCTACGTTGCGAACGGCAGTTGACGCGCCTGGCCCTGGCGGTCGCGGTGGTCATGCTGGTGGTGTCGGTCTCGTTCAGCTTCTATCAGGTGCTGACCCGGTTCGTCTTCAACGCGCCCTCCACCTGGTCGGAGGTGGCGGCGCGCACGGCGATGATCTGGTGCGTGTTCATGGCCGCCGCCGCGACCTTCCGCGGCGGCTACATGATGGCCGTGGAGGCGATCTACAAGGTGGTGCCGGGTCGCCTGGTGCGTGGGCTGGAGGTGGCCATCGTGCTGTGCAGCCTGCTGGTGCTGGCGATCCTGTTCCACTTCGGCCTGCTGATGACCCAGCGGGTCGCCAGCCAGACCATGTCGGGGATGAACGTCTCCATGGCCTATGCCTATGCCGCGATCCCCGTCGGCGCCGCGTTCGCCATGGTGGCGGTGCTGGCGCGCCTCCTGGCCCAGCTCAGCGGGCGCGAGCCGGTCGGGCCCGACCTCGGCGAGCACGCCGCCGAGGTGGAGATGCACGACCCGCGGCGGACGATGCCGGAGAGCGCGGAAGCCCCCGGCCAGGGGAGGCCGCACCCATGAACCTGGTCATCGGCCTGTCGCTGATCCTGCTGTTCGCCTTCGGCGTGCCGATCGCCGTGGCGATCCTGCTGGCCTCGATCATCGGCATCGAGTTCTTCACCCGGTTGCCGCTGCTGCTGGTGCCGCAGCAGATGTTCATCGGCATCGACAAGTTCCCGCTGATGGCGATCCCGTTCTTCATCCTCGCCGGCAACCTGATGGCCGCGGGCGGCATCTCCCAGCGCCTGGTGGACCTGGCCAAGTCGATCGTCGGCGGAGTGCAGGGCGGGCTGGCGATGACCTGCGTGCTGACCTGCATGATGTTCGCCGCGGTGTCCGGCTCCAGCGTGGCGACCACCTTCGCCATCGGCGCCATCCTGATACCGGCCATGGTGCGGCATGGCTACCCCAAGCCGCTGGCCGCATCGATCCAGGCCTCCTCGGCGGAGCTCGGCGTGCTGATCCCGCCGTCGATCCCGCTGATCCTGTTCGGCGTCAGCACCGACACCTCCATCGGTCAGCTGTTCCTGGCCGGCATCGGGCCGGGCCTGCTGATCGGCACGGCGCTGATCCTGTTCCTCTATCTGTTCTGCAAGGTGCGCGGCTACGGACTCGAGGATCACCGCGACAGCACCGGCTTCGTGATCTCGTTCAAGCGCGCCTGGGCCGCGCTGCTGATGCCGGTGGTGGTGATCGGCGGCATCTACGGCGGGGTGTTCACGCCCACCGAGGCGTCGGCGGTGGCGGTGTTCTACGCCCTGGCGGTGGGCGGGTTCTACTACCGCGAGCTGAAGGCCGCCGACCTCTGGCCGATCCTGCGCCAGAGCGTGGTCTCCACGGCGGCGGTGATGCTGATCATCGCCGCCGCCTCGCTGTTCAGCTTCCTGATCAGCCGCACCGGCCTGCCGGGCCATATCGCCGGCTGGGTCACCGGGGTGTTCGACAGCCCCGTGACCTTCCTGCTGGCGGTCAACCTGATGCTGCTGGTGGTCGGCATGTTCATCGAGACCTCGGCGGCGATCCTGGTGCTGGCGCCGATCCTGACGCCCATCGCCGTGCAGTTCGGCGTCCAGCCGGTGCACTTCGGGCTGATCATGGTGGTCAACCTGGCGCTGGGGATGATCACGCCGCCGCTGGGGGTCAACCTGTTTGCCGCCTGCGCGGTGGCGCGGATCTCCATCGACCAGATGCTGCCCTGGCTGGTGCGCTTCGTGCTGGTCGTGCTCGCCTGCCTGGTGGCGATCACCTACCTGCCGTGGATCTCCATGGGGCTGGTGTGGCTGGTCTACTAGCGTGATGTGAGGGCCAGGCGCGTGTCGACCCGCCGCCGCCCAGGGAACGACAACGACAAGAACCAAGGAGGAATCAAGCCATGACCGCTTTGCCCGTGACACCCCCCTGCGACGCCCTGATCGGCGGCGAATGGGTGCCGACCCAGGCCTGGATCGAAGCCGAGTCGCCCTCCCGCGGCGAGGCGATCGCGCGGATCGCCCGCTGTCAGGCCGAGGAGGTGATGGTGGCGGTGGACGCCGCGCGCCGCGCCTTCGCCGGCAGCGTGGGCGACTGGGCGCGCTGGACCGCCCGCCGCCGCGGTGACTGGCTGCTCGAGTTCGCCGCCACGATCGAGGCGGACCACGCCAACCTGGCGGCGCTGGAGTGCGCCGACACCGGCAAGCCGATGCGCCAGGCCGAGGCCGACATCCGCGCCTGCGCCCGCTACTTCCGCTTCTACGGCGGCGGCGCCGACAAGCTGCACGGCGAGACGATCCCCTTCGACGAGGGCTTCGCCGTGATGACCCTGCGCGAGCCCTACGGCGTGTGCGCCCAGATCATTCCGTGGAACTACCCGGCACAGATCTTCGGCCGCTGCGTGGCGGCGGCGCTGGCCACCGGCAACACCGTGGTGCTCAAGCCCGCCGAGGACGCCTGCCTCAGCGTGCTGCGCCTGGCCCAGCTGGCGCAGGAGAACGGCCTGCCGCCCGGGGTGCTCAACGTGGTGCCGGGCCTGGGGCGAGAGGCCGGCGCGGCGCTGGCGGCGCACCCCGGCATCGATCACCTCTCGTTCACCGGCTCGCCCGAGACCGGCACCCACGTGGCCCAGGCCGCGGCGGTGCATCACGTGCCGGTGACCCTGGAGCTGGGCGGCAAGTCGCCGCAGCTCGTCTTCGCCGATGCCGACCTCGACGCCGCGCTGGAAGGGGTGGTGCGCGGCATCGTGCAGAACGCCGGCCAGACCTGCTCGGCCGGCAGCCGCCTGCTGCTGGAGGCGAGCTGCGCCGAGGCGGTGCTGGGCGAGCTGGCCGAGCGTTTCGCGGCGCTGCGCTGCGCTGCCGGCGAGGCGGACGCCGACTGCGGGCCGTTGATCAATGCGCGCCAGAAGGCCAGGCTGGAGGCACGGCTCGAGGCCGCCCTGGCCGACGGGGTTCGCGTGCTGGCGTGCGGCCGGCTGGCCGAAGGCGCCCCGGCCGGCGGGCACTTCGTGGTGCCGCAACTGCTCGGCGACGTGCCCAGCGGCCACGCGGTGCTGCGCGAGGAGCTGTTCGGGCCGGTGCTGGCGGTGCAGGTGTTCCGCGACGAGGCCGAGGCGCTGCGCCTGGCCAATGCCACCCCCTTCGGCCTGTGCGCCGGCGTGTGGACCCGCGACGGCGGGCGTCAGCTGCGCCTGGCCAAGGGCATTCGCAGCGGCCAGGTGTTCATCAACAACTACGGCGCCGGCGGCGGTATCGAGCTGCCGTTCGGCGGTGTGGGGCGCTCCGGCCACGGCCGCGAGAAGGGTTTCGAGGGGCTGCGCAGTTATACGCGGCTCAAGACCGTCGCCATCCGCCACGGATGAGCGAGGGCGTCACGAACAGCAAGGAGGAGTAATGACTGAATCACGCAAGGTCGGCCTGGTCGGGGTCGGACTGATGGGACACGGCATCGCCGCCAACCTGCTGCGCGGCGGCCATGCGCTGTGCTTGCTGGAGCACCCGGGCAACCAGCCGGTGGACGACCTGATGGCCGCGGGCGCGGTGGCCAGGGGCAGCGGGCGCGAGGTGGCCGAGGCCGCCGAGGTGGTGATCCTGTGCGTCACCGGCTCGCCCCAGGTGGAGGCGGTATTGTTCGAACCCGGCGGCGTCCTCGAGGGGCTCGCTCCGGGCACGGTGGTGATCGACTGCTCCACGGCGCTGCCGAGCTCCACCGAACGGGTCGCCGCACGAGTGGAGGCGGCGGGCGGACGTTTCCTCGACGCCGCCATGACGCGCACGCCCAAGGAGGCCGAGGCGGGCAGATTGAACCTGATCGTCGGCGCCCCGGAGGCGCTGTTCGCCGAGGTGCGACCGCTGCTCGAATGCTTCGCCGAGAACATTGCCCACGCCGGGCCGGTGGGGGCGGGGCACACCCTGAAGCTGCTGCACAACTTCGTCTCGCTGGGCTTCACCGCGGTATTGGCCGAGGCCGCGGCGGCCTCGCGCCGGGCCGGCATCGACGATGCCGCCCTGCTCGACGTGCTGGGCCAGGGCGGCGGCGGGGTGATCCTCGAGCGCTTGCGCCCCTTCATCGAGGCCGGCGACCCCTCCGGCTTTCGCTTCAGCGTGGCCAATGCGCTCAAGGACATCGGCTACTACCGCACCATGACCGAGGACCTCGCCGCCGAGCACGGCGTGGCCGAGGCGGTGCTGGCGCTCTATCGGCGGGCCAGCGACGCCGGCCATGCCGAGCGCCCGGTGCCGGAGCTGGTGCGGCTGCTGGAGGGGGAGTGAGCTCAGGCTTCGCCGGTGTCCGCGGCGGGCAGGCGGCCCAGCGGGTCCTGGCGGAAGTAGTGCGTGAGTAGCTCGTACAGCTCGGGGTAGGCGCCGCTGAGCACGTCGGGGGCGGAGAAGAAGTACTCGCAGCATACCGCGAAGCACTCGCCGGGGTGGGTGGCGGCGTAGTCGTCGATGGGCGGTGCCTCGCCGCGTTCGAGGTGCGCCTGCAGGTCGTCCCACACCGCGGTGAAGACGCGGTGCCACGCCTTCGGGGCCAGGTCGCGCGGCAGCGGCGGGAAGCCGTCGACGTCGAGCGAGTTGCCCATGTCGAGCTTGTGGGCGAGTTCGTGGATCACCACGTTGAAGCCGCTGAAGTCGCCGCTCTCCATCAGGTCGGGAAAGGCCACCACCACCGGGCCCTGGTGCGAGGTCTCGCCGGCCCGCTCGTCCTCGTAGGCGTGCATCACGCCGAACTCGTCCATCTCCTCCACCTGGCGGTGGAAGGCGTCGGGCAGGATCAGGATCTCGTGGAAGCCGGCGAAGGCCTCGTCGTGGTCGTCGTCCGACCAGCCCAGCGTCAGCAGGCAGGCCTGGCCGGCCAGGGCCAACTGGGCGGGCTGGTCGAAGGGGGTGGACTCGGCGAGATCGGGGTGCAGGCTGATCCGCTTGGCGTGCAGGAAGCGCCAGGCGCGCCGCCCCAGCCGCTCGGCCTCGTCGTCGGCGAGCAAGGCCAGCAGCGGCAACCGCGCGCGCGCCTCGGCCCAGGCCGCCTGGGGAAAGGGATGGCGGGCCTCGAAGCGCTCGGCGCGCCAGCGGCGCAGGCGGCGGAACACGGCTCAGCTCTCCTCCTGGCGGGCGCCGGACTTCCACGACCAGTCGCGCCAGCGCAGGTCGAAGAGGTCCTTGCGCCGGTCCTTGAGGTTGGTCACCGAGCCCTCGGCGCGCACCACGGTGAGGCGGGTGAGGTCGAGGTCGGAGAAGATCACCATCTCGGTGTTGGGCGTGGTCTCGGAGAGCACCGCGTCGTGGGGGAAGGCGAAGTCCGAGGGCGAGAACACCGCCGACTGGGCATACTGGATGTCGAGGTTGCGGATCGACGGCACGTTGCCGACGCTGCCGCACAGCACCACGTAGCACTCGTTCTCGATGGCCCGCGCCTGGGCGCAGTGGCGCACCCGCAGGTAGCCGTTCTTGGTGTCGGTCCAGAACGGCACGAAGAGGATGTCCATGTCCTGGTCGGCCAGCAGCCGGCCGAGCTCGGGGAACTCCACGTCGTAGCAGATCAGGATGCCCACGCGGCCGGCGTCGGTGTCGAACACGCGCAGCTCGTCGCCGCCCTCGATCACCCACTCGCGGCGTTCCTGGGGGGTGATGTGCAGCTTGGACTGGTGCTCGACGTGGCCGTCGCGATGGCACAGGTAGCTGACGTTGTAGAGCCGCTCGTCCTCGCCCACCTCGATCATCGAGCCGGCGATGATGTTGATGTTGTAGGACACCGCCATGCGCGAGATCTCGCTCTTGAAGTGCTCGGTGAAACCGGCGAGGTAGCGGATGGCGGCGAGCTGATCCTGCTGCGTGGCGCGGTCCTGCAGGCCCATCAGCGGCGCGTTGAACAGCTCCGGGAAGACGGCGAAGTCGCTCTGGTAGCTGGAGATGGCGTCGACGAAGTACTCCACCTGCTGCAGCACCGACTCCATCGAGGCGCACTCGCGCATTTGCCATTGCACGGCGCCGATGCGCACCTGGGTGGGGCGATTCTCCAGCACCCGCTCGGCGGGTTCGAAGAGGATGTTGTTCCACTCCAGCAAGGTGGCGAAGCCCTGGGACTTCTCGTCCTCGGGCAGGTACTTGCGCAGCAGCCGCTTGACCTGGAAGTCGTTGGCGAGCTGGAAGGAGAGGATCGGGTCGTGGATCTCCTTGCGCGCTACCCGCTCGATGTACTCGGTGGGGCTGAGCTCGGGGTGCTCGTGGTAGTTGGGGATGCGTCCGCCGGCCAGGATCGCGCGCAGGTTGAGCGAGCGACACAGCTCCTTGCGCGCCTCGTAGAGGCGCCGGCCCAGGCGATAGCCGCGATAGTCGGGGTGGATCAGCACGTCCAGCCCGTACATGGCGTCGCCCTCGGGGTCGTTGAGGATGATCTCGCGATTGCCCACCAGGTCGTCGTACTTGTGCGGGTTGGAAAACTCGTCGTAGTCGACCCGCACGGTCAACGCCACGCCCACCAGCCGCTCGTCGTCCTCGATGGCGATCTGACCGTCGGGAAACTCCTGGATCAGCCGGTCGATAGTGTGCTGCGGCCAGGCGCCGCCGATGTCGTCGTAGACGGCATCCATCAGTTTCTTGAGCTGTGGATAATCGTCCTGCGTCAGGTTGCGGAGGTTGAGGTGCAGGTCGTCAAGGGACATTGCGCTCGGTTCCTGATCCGGGTGAAGCCCGCATTCTAGCATGCCCGCGACGGCGGCCGATTTGTTGCCGCGCTGTCTCCGTTTCGTCACTGCTCCGTCACCGAAAGGGGCCAGGATGGCTCCACAAATTCGAATTTGCGGCTACGCTGAGTTCGGGAGAGTCGATGACAGCCATGCCATGCCTTCACCGGCAACGCGGACCCAGCATGAACCCAGACAACAACAATCAGAGCCAGAGCGATAGCCCGCCCAGCCGGCCACCCGACGCGACCCGCAAGCACCAGCGCATCCGGCTCGAGGCCGTGAGCAAGCGCTGGGGCGAGAGTACCGCGGTCGACGGCATCGGCTTCGACGTGGCCCCGGGCGAGTTCGTCATCCTGCTCGGCCCCTCGGGCTGCGGCAAGTCGACCACGCTGCGCATGATCGCCGGCCTCGAGCGGGCCAGCGCCGGGCGTATCCATATCGGCGAGCGCGACGTCACCCACCTGCCGCCGGGCGACCGCGGCATCAGCATGGTGTTCCAGTCCTACGCGCTGTTCCCTCACCTGAGCGTGGCCGACAACATCGTCTTCGGCCTGCGCAGCCGCAAGGTGCCCAGGGCCGAGCAGCGCGAGCGGCTGGCCCGCGTGGCCGAGCTGGTCGACCTCGAGGCCTATCTCGAACGCAAGCCGGCCCAGCTCTCCGGCGGCCAGCGCCAGCGGGTCGCGCTGGCCCGGGCGATCATCTCCGAGCATCCCATCTGCCTGATGGACGAGCCGCTGTCCAACCTCGACGCCCGCCTGCGCGGCGAGATGCGACGCGAGATCAAGGCGCTGCAGCGGCGCCTGGGCATGACGGTGATCTACGTCACCCATGACCAGGTCGAGGCGATGAGCATGGGCGACCGCGTGATCCTGATGCAGGACGGTCGCATCGTGCAGGACGGCACGCCCGACGAACTCTACGACCGCCCGGCGACGGCCTTTGCCGCCGGCTTCATCGGCAGCCCGGCGATGAACCTGGTGACGCTTGCCGCGGCCGCCGACGGCGCGGTGATCGAGGGCGAGCCGCACTGCAGCGTGGCGCCCCACGAGGCCAAGGGTCACCGGCTCGGCGTGCGCCCCGAGGAGATCCGCCTGCTGCCGGCCGATGCCGCCGGCGTGCCCGCCGAGGTGATCGACGCCGAGTACCTCGGTGCCGACAGCATCGTGCGCCTGCGGGTGGGCAGCGAGCAGTTGCGCGCCCGGCTCGACGGCAAGCCGAGCGTCGCCCCCGGCGCCGCGTGCCGGCTGCAGTGGCGGCGCGAGGCGGCGCATTTCTTCGCCGCGGACGACGGCCGGCGGCTGGCGATCGCGGGGCACGACCTGGCCGCGCCGCCGGGGCGGCACCGTTTCGAGTCGCACGCACCCCACCCGGGCGGGCCAGCGGCGACGACTTCTCCAGTGCAAGACCGCGAGGCCAGGGCCTCGTCCAACCCCGCAGGGAACGACTCTCCAGGAGTGAACCGATGAACGCACGCTTCTCTCTCGTCAAAGGCGGTCTCGCCAGGGGCCGCCGGCTGGGTGCCGCCACCCTGGGCGGCCTGCTGGCGGCCGGCGCGCTGAACGCCCAGGCCCAGACCGAACTGACCCTGTACTACCCGGTGGCCGTGGGCGGTGCCCTGACCGAGGTGATCGACGACCTGGTGGCAGAATTCGAGAACGAACATCCCGACATCTCGGTCGAGGCCATCTACGCCGGTAACTACGACGACACCCGGGTGCGGGCAATGTCGGCCATCGAGGCGGGCGAGGCGCCCCAGCTCTCGGTGCTGTTCTCCATCGACCTGTTCGACCTGCTCGAGCAGGACGCCATCGTCTCCTTCGATTCGGTCATCGAGAGCGACGAGGAGCGCGAGTGGCTCGACAGCTTCTACCCGGGGCTGATGGAGAACGGCCAGATCGACGGCCAGACCTACGGCATTCCGTTCCAGCGCTCGACCATCGTGCTCTACTGGAACAAGGACGCCTTCGAGGCCGCCGGGCTCGATCCCGAGACGCCGCCCGAGACCTGGGAGGAGATGGCCCAGATGGGGGCCGCGGTGCGTGAGGCCAGCGGCGGCGAGCAGTGGGGCGTGATGGTGCCCTCCACCGGCTACCCCTACTGGATGTTCCAGGCCTTCGCCTTCCAGAACGGCCACCGGCTGATGAACGAGGCGGGTACCGAGGTCTACTTCGACGACCCCGCCGCCATCGAGGCGCTGGAGTACTGGGTCTCGCTCGCGGACGAGCATGAGGCGATGCCCGACGGCACCATCGAATGGGGCACCCTGCGCCAGGATTTCATCGAGGGCGCCACCGCCATGATGTGGCACACCACCGGCAACCTCACCGCGGTGCGCAACGAGGCCGATTTCGACTTCGGCGTGGCCATGCTGCCGATGAAGGAGCAGCGCGGCAGCCCCACCGGTGGCGGCAACTTCTACCTGTTCAAGGACTCGAGCGAGGAGGAGCAGCGCGCCGCGGTGACCTTCATTCGCTGGATGACCGACCCCGAGCGCGCCGCGGCCTGGTCGATCGAGACCGGCTACATGGGCGTGAGCCCGGCGGCCTACGAGACCGAGGCGCTGCGCGACTACGTCGAGGAGTTCCCGCCGGCGGCGGTGGCCCGCGACCAGCTCGAGCACGGCACCGCGGAGCTGGCCACCTACCAGGGTGGCCGTGTGCGCCGGGCGCTGGACAACGCCGTGCAGGCGGCGCTGACGGGGGAGATGAGCGCCGAGGAGGCGCTCAAGCAGGCCCAGGCGGAGGCGGACGCGGCGCTGCGCCGCTACGCGCGTTCCCGTTGAGGAAATGCTGACATATGGCTGCGCTACCTACCACCGACTCAACAGGACCAGGCGAACGGACGCCGGGGGCCAGGACGGCGAGGAGGTCATTGGCCAGGGGTGGGGAGCACTGCTCCGAACGGGCTGGCCATGGATGGCCAGCACCGGCCCTGCAAGCGGAGCAGGATGCGAGAGCGCCGCAGGGCAAAGGTAGCGTCCAGCGAAGCATTTACAGCGCCCCATCAATGGCACGGCACTCCGGCCCCTTGCCCCCGGGTCACCCCGGACAGGACATGCCATGGTGATCCACAACGCCGACCGACGCATGCAGGTCTACGGTGCGCTGTTGCTGCTGCCGGCGGCGGTGCTGCTCGGCACCTTCGCCTATCTGCCTACCGTGGCGACGCTGGTCAACAGCCTGTTCCTGCCCGGCTTCCGCGGCGAACCGCCGGCGTTCGTCGGGCTGGAGAACTACGCCATGCTGGTGGAGGACCGCACCTTCTGGCGGGTGGCGCGCAACAACCTGATCTATGCGCTGGGCACCATTCCCACCTCCATCGCCCTGGCGCTGGGCATGGCACTGTTCGTCAACGCCCGCCTGCCCGGCCGCGGCCTGGTGCGCATGGCCTACTTCACGCCGACCATCCTGCCGATGATCGCCGCGGCCAACGTGTGGATGTTCTTCTACGCCCCGCAGATCGGCCTGTTCAACAAGCTGCTCGGCGCGCTGGGCTTCTCCGGGGTCAACTGGCTGGGCGACCCGGGGGTGGCGCTGGGCTCGGTGATCGTGATGACGGTGTGGAAGGAGGCCGGCTTCTTCATGATCTTCTACCTGGCGGCGCTGCAGAGCATCCCGCCGGAGCTGAAGGAGGCCTCGGACCTGGAGGGCACCAGCCGCTGGAGCTTCTTCTGGCGGGTGACCTTCCCGCTATTGATGCCGACCACGCTGTTCGTGTTGATCAACGCGCTGATCAACGCCGTGCGGGTGGTCGACCACTTGTTCATCCTGACCAAGGGCGGGCCCAACAACGCCACCAACCTGCTGCTCTACTACGTCTACGAGAACGCCTTCTCGTTCTTCGACCGCAGCTACGCCGCCACCATCACGGTGGTGATCCTGCTGGTGCTGGCGGTGGTGGCCACGCTCAAGTTCACCGTGCTCGACCGCAGGACGCACTATCAATGAACCAAGCCATCAGCACGCATCGCGGCCGCCTTGCCCTGCGCGCGCCGAGCCTCGAGACCACGGCCGCCTGGCTGCTCGCCATCGTCTGGATCTTCCCGCTGCTCTACGCGATCTGGGCGGCGTTCCATCCGCCGGCCTTCATGGTGCGCTTCGACCTGTTCGCCCCGCTGACGCTGGACAACTTCGCCAACGCCTGGGCCCAGGCGCCGTTCGCCCGCTACTACCTCAATACCTTCCTGCTGGTCACCGGCGTGGTGCTGGCGCAGTTCGTGGTCTGCACCCTGGCGGGGTTCGCCTTCGCCCGTTTCCCGATTCCGGGCAAGGACATCCTGTTCATGCTGGTGCTGATCCAGCTGTTCGTCTTTCCCGAGGTGCTGATCGTCGAGAACTACCGTATCGCCAGTGGGCTGGGCCTGGTCGACACCATCACCGGCATCGGCCTGCCCTACGTCGCTAGCGCCTTCGGCATCTTCCTGCTGCGCCAGACCTTCAAGACCATCCCCCGCGAGCTGGAGGAGGCGGCGCGGGTGGAGGGCTGCGGCTGGATGGCGATCCTGCTCAAGGTCTACGTGCCGCTGGCCAGGCCCACCTACCTGGCCTACGGCCTGGTCTCGATCAGCCACCACTGGAACAACTTCCTGTGGCCGCTGGTGGTGACCAACTCGGTGGAGAGCCGCCCGCTCACCGTGGGGCTCGGCATCTTCTCGGCGCCCGAAACCGGCGTCAACTGGGCCACCGTCAGCGCCGCCACGCTGCTCAGCATCGCCCCGCTGCTGGTCGCCTTCCTGCTGTTCCAGCGCCAGTTCGTGCAGTCGTTCCTGAGGGCGGGGATTCGCTGAGTCTTCCTCCACGGTGACCCTGGCACGGTCTTGGACCCGCATTATGCGGGATTCCAATGAGTCGACTCTAGGTGCCGTGAAGCGCCCAGCACTGGCCGGACTCCAACTTGCTGGGGTTGTGAATGTCCAAGTGCTTCTTGAAGATTAGTTCATGAGTCTCAGAAGAATTTGCAACCCTCATTTTGATCTCTAGTGATGTCAATTGATCATCAAAGATTTTGAGGCTATGGCGTATATTTGTAAGTGATATATTAGCTTTGTGTAAGATATTGCTTACAAGTTCTGGAGGTTTGATCGTACAAGAATTTTAGTGAATGTCTATTCGTTAATTAAAGTTTCTATGGCAAGCTTGAAAAGTTGAGAGGGTTGCAGGATTTATAAGGTTTTTTATTAGGTCTGCTGGGGTTGTTTTTTGGATGATTTATGGGAGGGGGTGTGGCTTACGTGGTCGGGAGGGAATGCGTCAATTGTAAACACACAGACTGCGTGGATGTTTGTCCTGTTGATGCATTCCGAGAGGCAAGGGAACTACTTGTTATCTGTCCGTATGTCTGTATAGATTGTGGGGTTTGCGAGCCTGAGTGTCCAGAAGATGCAATATTTTCTGAGTGTGAGGCTGGTGATCGACAAGAATACATCCAGTTAAATCGCCTCTTGGCGGAGGAGGCTCCTAAGATAACCAAAAGTATTTCCAAGGGAAGTTATGGTGCCGTTAAGGCTTCCTAGGTTTCTGAAAAATATATTTCACGAGCGTGGAGGTGATTGAGTGGCCAGGCATTGTTTGGATGTTTTAGATTGGATTGAGGAAAGTATATGTCTTTCGCCAGTTGATTGGGAGAGGTTTAACAAGGATTTTGGGCTAAGGGAAAAGCTGAATTTCAGTAGTAGGGAGTTGGTGTGTGCAGCCTTTGAAGATGGGGATAAGAAGGCGCAGGAGAAAGTTCATAAATGTCTTTCGTTGATTTATGATATTGACTTCTCGGTCGTTGCGATTGAGAAGATTGATGCAGAAATGCAGCCCATACTTAGGGATGTTGCCTCTGTTTTGGAAAAAGCTGCTCTTGACTACGAGATAGGCTTGGTTTCCGAGTCTATGCTTTCTGGGTACCCTTCTAGTGGTAAAGAGTATGTGAAATGGCTGAAGAAGCTTATTTCCAGTCATAAATCTAGTGTTCATCCTGTATACAATGACTACATATCAGAGCATGCAGATGCCAATGACCTGGCATTCTATCTGATTCAAGAGTCTAGCCTAGATCCTCGCTTCGACGACATTCTGGCGCTCATGCAGATCGGCCTGCCTGTCGATCAGAAACTCGAACTTGGTCAGAACTATTGGGACGAGATGGGGAATGGAGAGCCTGATAAAGTACACTCCCATCTGTTCCAGTCTGCTATTTATTCCTTGGGTATCAGTGCGCAGCGGATTAAAAGCGAGATGCTTCCTGAGGCTCTGGTTCAGGGAAATCTGTCGGCATGTCTCGCCTTGTCTCGGCGCCACTACTTCAAAGCAGTCGGCTATTTTGGCGTCACTGAGTACCTTGCGCCGAGGCGGTTCAAGCATGTCGTAAAAGCTTGGCGGCGTAATGAACTCCCTGAGGTCGGTATCGAATATCACGATCTGCACATTGTGATCGATGCGCAGCATGCCAATGGGTGGTTTAACCATGTTGTTGTGCCTCTCGTCGAGGAGAATCCGGCAATTGGCCGGGATATCGCCCTTGGTGCCGCCATTCGCTTGAGCACATCCTCGCGGTATCTGGATCAGCTGTTGAAGCACTTTGAGACGAATCGCGAAGCTGCATCCGTATAATAGAGTTTCGAGTTTCAGGGAGATGTGTTATGGCTCTAAATGAGAGCGGATACGCTATCATTGAGCTCCCCGAGATTGGGGAGGAGTTGATAGAAAGTTTCGACAGGCTTGTGGCGGATCCTTATATTGGGAATGGCAATCGGTATCGCCGGTTCTCTCAATATAAGATGAGTTTCTCTGGCGAGGCGTGGAAGTTCCATTTGCTGCCGCACCGTCCGTATATGACCTTTCCGAAGTACAACAAGGTGGCCGGTGGGATAAAGCGCTACTATGAGCCTCTGGAAGTGGACTTCACATCTTTTATCGACGCGGGCGCCAAGTCGATCCCACTCGATACGTCTGACGAGTGGCAGATCAACGTTCACCAGTACCGTGTGATCACGAATTCGGAGGTAGTCGGTGTCACGGTCCCCGAGGGACCCCATCAGGATGGACATGATTACGTCATGATAGCCGTCATCCGGCGGAACTGTGTGACAGGGGGCGAGATGAGCCTTCTCCCGGTGGGGGGGGAGGGGGAGGCTTTCTTCAAGACTACAGTGCTGGATGGCCAGGCAGCCCTGCTGGATGACCGGCGCATGTTCCACTATGTCTCCGAGATCGAGCCCATGGAAGAGGGTGGCCACCGAGACATTTTCGTCATTGCCTTTTCTCGCTGGGCTGATCGATGGCATGGCGATGACTTCGAGAAAAAAGTGATTGGTAAGAGTGAGCCGTCACCAGCGGCAGAAGGGCTATAACCCAAAATCAATAGGACAGGTGAACAGCAATGAACCAGTTTGATCGCAACATCCTCTTCAGCCGCATGATTGGTCTTGTGTCGCAGTCCGAGCTGGATGGCCTGGCGGGCAAGCGCGTGGCCGTTCCGGGCTGCGGGGGGACCGGCTTCACGTACGCTGAGTGTCTGGTGCGTATGGGGGTAGGGGCCATCAACATCGCGGATGCCGACACCTTCGGCCCCGAGAACATGAATCGCCAGTTCGGCTGCACCGTCGACACCATCGGCCTGAAGAAGTCGCAAGTGCTCTCTGAACGGCTGAAAGCGATCAATCCCGCGATGGATGTGCAGGTGGTCGACTTCCTCACAGAGGAAAACGTCGATGAGTACCTGGAGGGCGTCGACGTGGTATGCGATACCCTGGACTTTTTCGTCGCGGCGCCGCGCCGGCTCCTCTACAAGGCTGCACGCGCCAAGGGGATCACGGTCATCATCTGCTGTCCGGTCGCCTTCGGGGTGACGGCGCACGTCTTCGAGCCCGACGGTATCACTTTTGAGTCCTTCTTCGGGATCGATGAGTCTCAGTCCGAGACGGAGCAGCTGGTGCGGTTCGGCCAGGGCCTCACGCCGTCCAGCCTGTTCAAGGCCTACACAGAGTCTCCGAGCCTGGATTTCGAGGCCAAATCGGTCGCCTCCCTCAGCGCCTCCTGTCTGATGGCAACATCGTTTGGATCCATGCTGGCGCTTATGAAGCTCTTGAATATCGAGCCCGGGTTAAAGCCGGCGCCATACTCCTATGAATTCGATCTGCGCGCCGGCGCTTTCAAGGAAAATCTCACTGAGGCTAATGTTGGCGAGGCCGGGGCCACTGAATCATCGAAGTATGCGGCATCGGTTGGCAGTGCATGACCAGCCATTAGCAGAAGGGGCGGTAACGGTGGAAACCATAAGTATTCGTGACTGGGTGTTCCAGGAGGCTGAGGGTCGCTACGACATTGATCTGGGAGACAGCAATGCTCCCTGCTGGAGGGTCGGAGATCTCCCGGACACAAGCCAGGTCGTGCTGGATTACGGGGCCGATCAGGGTATCACTGTGCTCCGTGAGCTTGTCGCTGAGCTCTATGGCTGTAGCACGCGCGCTATCTGCATTACGCATGGAGGGCAGGAGGCCCTGTACCTCTTGTACCGGACACTGCTCAAGCCTGGCGATCATCTGATCACCTTCCGGCCTGGCTGGCAGCAGTCCTGGCTGGTGCCTGAGCGCAGTGGGTGTACCGTTACCGCTCTGCCGTATGGCGATGGCTTTCGGATTGATTTTGCCCAGCTTGTGGCGGCAATTCGCCCCACAACCCGGGCCATCGTGGTCAATACCCCATGCAACCCAACGGGGAAGGCTTTGACGGCCGCTGAGCGTGACATGCTGCTCCAACTGGCCAGGTCATGTGACCTGTACCTGATAGTGGACGAAGAGTATCTCTGCGATTTCTCGGAATCGCTGGTGCATGAAGACTCGAGGGTGATATCGGTCTCTGGGCTTTCCAAGGTCTATGGGGTGCCTGGGCTGCGCATCGGCTGGCTATGTGGCGATAAAACTGTCGTGGCTAACGCAATGGAGTACAAGCATCTGACTACGATATCCAATTCGGTACTCTGTGAGCATCTTGGATCCATGCTGCTTGCACGACGTTCCGATCTATTGGAAGGTTATAAGAAGCTCCTTAGGGAAGGGTATGTGACTCTCCAGCGCTGGGTAGCCTCAAGTGGCGGCCAGGTTTCGATTGTCGAACCGGAAGGCACTCCTTTCTGCTGGGTCAAGCTGCATGTCCCAGAGTCCTCTCTGGAGTTCTGTCGGAAGGTGCTGCATAACACGGGGGTACTGACGATGCCCGCTGAACTGTTCGGCGAGAAGCATGGCATGCGCTTGACCTTCGTGCGCCCCACGGCCGAACTCGAGGAAGGTCTTTCTAGGATCAAGTCGGTTCTCCTTGAGTCGGCAGGCCAGATAGCCTAGCTGACAGAGGTCGATTTTTCACTTTCAGGCTGTTGCGTCTCAGTGCCGGCCTGTTGTAACGCCGCGCTGGCGCTGAGGATAAGGTGACCAATATGAAGAGTGTATTTATCGATGGTGAGTCAGGGACTACGGGGCTTCAGGTTCGTGAGCGTCTGGCTCGCCACCCCCAGATCGAAGTCGTAAGTATCGATCCGGAACTCAAGCGCGATGCGAACGAAAAGCGTCGTCTGATGCGGGAAGTGGATGTCGCCGTGCTCTGCTTGCCGGATGCGGCAGCGAAAGAGGCGGCGGCGCTGGCGCAAGAGGTAGGCTGTCGCGTGCTCGACGCGAGCTCGGCTCACCGGACAGCCGAGGGGTGGGTCTTTGGATTACCGGAGCTCAACGACCAGCAGCGCGTCGCGATCGCTCGTGCGCAGTGTGTGGCCAATCCCGGGTGCTACGCCACAGGGGCTATTCTGATGCTGGCACCCTTGGTGTCTGCCGGGGTTCTGTCGGCAGATGACATCTACGCCATCAATGCCGTCTCGGGCTATTCCGGGGGGGGCAAGAAGCTCATCGAGCGCTATGAGAGCGGGGAGTCCCAGAACCCCGCTGTGGCGGCCTATGGCCTGAATTTTCAGCACAAGCATGTCCGGGAGATCCAGGTGCTCAGTGGCCTGCACCATGCCCCCATCTTCATTCCGAGTGTAGGGGACTACCGCCAAGGAATGCTGGTGAGCATCCCGCTGCAGGAGGTAAGCGGCAGACAGCTCGATCGCCTGCAGGGCACTCTCGAAACGTCTTATCGCGCGGAAGACTTCGTGAAGCTCCAGGACTTTAACAAGGTCGATCCGGATACGGCGCCGTTCCTAACGCCACATGGCTTGGATGGTAGCAACGAGGTACATATCCATCTCTTCGGATCCGAGGATGGTTCCCGGGGCCTGTTGGTGGCCAAGCTGGATAACCTCGGCAAGGGCGCTTCCGGTGCGGCAGTGCAAAACCTGAATCTGATGCTGGGGCTCGATGAGTTCCTCGGCGTCGACATTCGTTGAAGGAGCTGCCGTTGGAATTTATCAAATACGATGCCCTGGGAAATGACTACCTGGTTCTCGACCCTGCTTCTTGCGACCTTATCCTGGACCCGGCGGCCATCCGGCGTATCTGCGACCGCCACCACGGTCTTGGGAGCGACGGCATCTTGTACGGCCCCTTTCTTGATAATGGGCAGTACGGGCTGCGCATCTTCAATCCAGATGGCACAGAGTGCGAGAAGAGTGGAAACGGGCTGAGGATCTTTGCTCGGTACCTGCGCGATGCGGGCTATGTGACGGCAGAGGCTGCTCAAGTCCATCTAATGATGTCGGATACGGTGGTGGATGTGGCCTATCTGGGCGGCCAGGACGACTTGATCCAGGTGGCGATGGGGCACTATACCCTGAGGTCGAGTGAGATTCCGGTCCTGCTGGATGTTCCCGTTGTTCTGGGAGTGAAGATGCAGGTGGGGCAGCACTCGCTGACCGCCTCCTGCGTCAACTTGGGCAACCCGCACTGTGTCGTGCTGGATCTGCCTGTTACGGAGAACACGGCGCGTACGGTGGGGCCGACGCTCTGTGAATCCGATCTTTTCCCGGAAAGGGTCAATGTCCAGATCACGCGTGTCGTTGATCGCCAGACACTCGAAATCGAAATCTGGGAGCGTGGCGCAGGCTACACCCTTGCTTCTGGCAGCTCCAGCTGCGCGGCGGCCATTGCATGTCACCAGCTGGGCCTTGTCGATGCTGAGGTGGCGGTGCACATGCCGGGCGGGACTGTCAGCGTGCAGATCGATAGGGCAACTGGCGTTCACCTGACGGGCCCCGTGAAAGCGGTCTTTGCCGCCAATCTGTCGCAAGACCTGAACTCTTACCTCGCTAAGGATAAGTGAGACCTACAACATGAGCTTTACCCATCGCGAAGCAACCATTGATGACCTGCCCCGAATCGTCGAGATCTACAACCACGCCATCGAGACGCGGCAGAGTACCTGTGATGTGAAGCCTCTGACGGTTGAGTCCCGTGAGGCGTGGTTTCAAAGCCATAGCGGCAGCCGCCGGCCGATCTGGGTGGCAGAGGATTCCGCGGCGCCGGAGAAAGGGGTGATCGGGTACCTGAACTACTCCTACTTCATGAACGATCGGCCCGGGTACTTCATTACGTCCGACATGGGCCTGTACCTCCATCCGGACTATCAGGGGAAGGGGCTGGGGAGCTATATCCTGGGGCAGGCTATTGAATATGCGCCTGCCATGGGTATCGAGGTGCTGGCAACCACTATCTTCGCTTCCAATACGCCCAGTATCAGGTTGTTCGAGAAGTTCCAGTTCGAACGCTGGGGCTTCATGCCCAAGGTCGCCCGTATGGGAGATGTCGAGCATGACCTCGTGATGGTTGGGCGTCGTGTGACCCTTTAGCGAATGCCAGGGGATTAGGCATATATCCAGAGGCTTGACACAGCGAATCTCTCCTTGGGCCACCGTCAGCGCCGCCACGCTGCTCAGCATCGCCCCGCTGCTGGTCGCCTTCCTGCTGTTCCAGCGCCAGTTCGTGCAGTCGTTCCTGAGGGCGGGGATTCGCTGAAGTTCGCTCAAGCTGACGTTCGCTGCCCCACTCGATTTGACTACCCTTGGAGTGAATGCATGACCCAAGGAGAGATCTCATGGCTCAAGGACAGACGGCAGGGCAGAGCAATCATGCCCGGCTCTACCGCATGGTCATGGAGGAGCACCTGTGCCCCTTCGGTCTCAAGAGCAAGGACCTGCTGGAGCGCCAGGGCTACGAGGTCGAGGATCACCACCTGACCACGCGGGAGGAGACGGAGGCGTTCAAGCGCGAGCACGATGTCGATACGACGCCCCAGGCCTTCATCGACGGCCGGCGCATCGGCGGCTACGACGAGCTGCGCGAGTACTTCGGCAAGGACTCGCCGGGCGAGGACGAGACCACCTACCAGCCGGTGATCGCGCTGTTCGCCACGGCGCTGCTGATGGGGTTCGCCGTGAGCTGGACGGCGACCGGCTCGCTGCTGAGCGCGCGCATGCCTGAGTACTTCGTGGCCATCGCCATGACCCTGCTGGGGCTGCAGAAGCTCAAGGACGTGGAGAGCTTCAGCACCATGTTCCTCAACTACGATCTGCTGGCCCAGCGCCAGGTACGCTACGGCTACGTCTATCCCTACGCCGAGACGCTGGCGGGCATCCTGATGCTGGCCGGTGCCCTGGTGTGGCTGGCCGCGCCCGTCGCACTGTTCATCGGCACGGTGGGCGCCGTCTCGGTGTTCAAGGCGGTCTATATCGACAAGCGCGAGCTCAAGTGCGCCTGCGTGGGCGGCGACAGCCAGGTGCCGCTGGGCTTCGTCTCGCTGACCGAGAACCTGATCATGATCGGCATGGGGCTGTGGATGCCCCTGCGCATGTACCTGTTCTAGCGTTCAGCGCATGGCGTGGCAACGAGAGGACGTATCAACAGTCAGGGCAACCGTGTCACTCGCTCGGCCAACTCGAAGACGTGGGAATCCTCGGCCCCCAGGTCCTCGAGAGCGGCGGCCAGGTTGAGAAGATAGTCGCGGTTGGTGCCGCTGGGGCCTTCGGCAGTGGCGATCTGCCGTGCCATCTGGTCGAGCGGGGCGTGACCGAGGTAGGCGGCGTTGTCGGCTGACGCCAGATAGATCAAGCCTTCGGCATGGCTGCCATCTTGAAAATGCAACGTGACGCGTTCGCGCAGGTAGCCATTCTTCTCGCGCACGTCGAGTGGCGCCAGGGTATCGGCATCGATGCGGTAGGCCATGCCCTGGCAGCAAGCGCCGGAGGATTCGACCAGGGTGGCGACGCGACCCGGTGCCTCCGGCGTGCCGCGGTGATCGTGAGACCCCTGCCAGAAGCGTCGTGTCCAGCCCTCGATATGGGCGGGACGCCGCTCGTGAAAGGGGAATTCCGCCTTCCAGATCAGCGAGCCATATCCGAACAGCCAGAGCGTCTGGCCGGTATCGAAGAAGACCCTCTCGCGGTTGAGCTGGGTGGTGTCCAGTGTCATGAGAGATTGGGGCTCTTGCGTCCCAGGGGCTGGGTCAGGGTCTGGGCCATGATCACCCCGGCGAGTACCAGGGCGCCGCCGAGGAGGTGGAACGGGGCGATGCGCTCGCCGAGAAAGGCCATGGCGATCAGTGCGCTGAACAGCGGCATCAGATTGATGAAGATGCTGGCCTGGCTGGCGCCGATCTGGCGGATGGCGCGCATCCACAGGAAGGTCGTCACGATCGAGGCGGGAATGCCGGCGTAGAGGATCAGCCATGCGTTCTGGCCATCCACCGGTGTCATCGGGCCCATCAGGTACGGCGGCAACAGGAACAGCACGGCGAACACCACCTGGGCGTAGAGCACCACCCAGGGCGGCAGGCCAAGCGGCCAGCGCTTGAGCATCACGCCGTAGAGGGCGTAGCAGGTGGCGGCAATGACCATCAGCAGGTCGCCGAGGGCCACCTGCAGTTCGAGCAGCGAGAGCGGGTCGCCGCGCCCGAGCAGCACCAGCACGCCGCCCAGGGCGATCAGCCCGCCCAGGGTGCCGCCGAGGCTCGGCGCCTCACGCAGGATCAGGGCGCTGAGCAGCACCGTGAGCAGCGGCACCATGGCGGCGAGAATGCCCATGTTGGTGGCCGAGGTGGTTTCGGCGGCCACGTAGGCGAGCCCCTGCCACAGGCCCATGCCGAGCAGGCCGAGGGTGGCGAGCTTGACCCACTCGCGGCGAATCGCATGCCGATGGCGCCAGGCGGCCGGCAGCAGGAAGGGTGTGAGCACGGCCAGCGCCAGCACCCAGCGCAGGAAGGCGATGCTGCTGGGGGCGATCGTTCCCACGGTGAGCTGGTTGATGGTCATGTTGCCCGACCAGATCAGCACGGCGCCCAGGGGCGGCAGGAAGTAGAGCAGCGGCATGGCAGTCTCGTGTGCATGAAGACGCCCGCCGATAGCGGGCGAGCAAAGGCCCCATGATAGCGAGCCATGGTGGCGCTGAAAATGATGAGGAGACTAATAAATGCTACGGGACGATGCTCAGCGCAGCTGGCTGTCCTTGCTGCCGCGTCGGTTGTAGCCGCTGTAGACCGTACGCTGCCTGTCGCGCTCGCTCTGACAGGCGATGCACAGGCGTACGCCGGGCATGGCCTCGCGACGCGCCTGGGGGATCGGCTCACCGCACTCCTCGCAGTGCATCAGGCTCTCACCCCGGGGCAGCTCACTGCGCGCTCGCTGTAACGCATCCTCGACGGTGCTGTCGATCTGCTCTTGTACCGCTCCGTCTCGCGACCAGCCCCCTGCCATGCTCGACTCCTTCGGCGCTGCGCGCGCCGACTGTTTGGTCTTTCAGTTTGATGTATCCGGTGGGTCCTTGCCAAGCGGCGGGACCTTGCCATGAGAAGAGCCCCACCGCGGTGGGGCTCGTCGGGTCAGGCACTGGCGCCCGCGGACCGATCAGGGCGCCGGTTGCGGCTGTGGCTCGCTCTCTCCCTCCGAGGGGAGGTTGGGAATGGTGGCGAGGTAGCCCTGTTCGCTGGCGTGGGACAGGAAGCGCAGGTGGCGCTGGTACTCGTTGAGCACGTCGTGCACGACCTGCACGCGCGTGTAGCCGTTGAGGTCCTGGCCCAGGCCGCCTTCGGCGAGGTGGACGTCGAGACGCAAATAGTAGTCGTCGTCGGCGGGCAGGAAGCTCGGTGGCCGCATGCGCTGCGGGCGTATCGCGTAGATGAAGCTGGGGGCGCCGTCGAAGTCGACCTGCAGGGTGGGGCACAGCAGCGGGGTGCCGTCGACCTGCTGCTCGCTGACGCTGGCCTGCTGGCCGCGCTGCGCGAGTTCCTCGGCCAGTTCGACCAGCGCCGGGCGGATGGCGTGGCGCAGCGTGGCCTCGGCGCCGTTCTGGGTCGTGGCGTCGAGGGTGCGGTCGAGGCGCTCGCGCCAGTCGCTGCCGGCGGAGGTGCTGGCCACCACCTGATGGCGGGCATCGGCCTTGCCGGTCTCGACCTTCAGCGAGCGGTACATGCCGAACATGGTCAGGAAGATGATCGCCGAGAACGGCAGGGCGGTAATCACCACCGCGCTCTGCAGGGTGCGCAGCCCGCCGGCCATCAGCAGGGCGAGCGTGATCAGGCCGATGATCGCCGACCAGAAGATCCGCAGCCGGGCGGGGGCATCGTGGTTCACGTCGCGCAGCACGTAGGTGAAGTTGGACAGCACCAGCGCGCCCGAATCGGCCGAGGTGACGAAGAAGACGATGCTCAGCACCAGCACCAGGGTGGCGGTGACGCCGACCAGCGGCAGCTGTTCGAGGAAGGTGTAGATGGTGGCCGGCGGGCGGTCCACGGCCTGTTCGCCGAGCACCACCAGGCCCTGGTCGACCATGTCGATGCCGCTGTTGCCGAACACGGACATCATCACCATGACGAAGATCAGCGGGATGAACAGGGCGCCGGCGACGAATTCGCGGATGGTGCGGCCGCGGGAGATGCGCGCCAAGAACAGGCCGACAAAGGGCGCCCAGGCGATCCACCAGCCCCAGAAGAACACCGTCCAGCCGCTGAACCAGCCCTGCGCCTCGGGCGCGTAGGCATAGGTGTCGAAGCTCTTGCCGGTGAGCGCGACCAGGTAGTCGCCGGTGTTCATGACCAGCATGTTGAGCAGCCTGAGGGTATCGCCCTGGAGCAGCACGAACAGCACGAGGCCGGCGACCAGCAGCAGGTTGAGCTCGGATAGCCGACGGATGCCGCGCTTGACGCCGCTCACCACCGACAGGGTGGCCAGGGTCACCACCAGCAGGATCAGCATGATCTGGGCGGGGAGTCCCTCCGGTATGCCGAACAGGTAGGTCAGCCCGTAGTTCATCTGCATCACGCCGATCCCCAGTGCGGTGGCGATGCCGAACACGGTGGCCAGCACGGCGGCGATGTCCACGGCGTTGCCGATGGGGCCGTAGATGCGCTTGCCCAGCAGGGGATAGAGGGTCGAGCGGATCGCCAGCGGCAGCCGATGCCGGTAGCTGAAGTAGGCCAGCGCCATGCCCATCAGCACGTAGAGCCCCCAGCCCGAGATGCCCCAGTGCATGAAGGTCTGCACGATGGCGCGGCGCTGGGCGTCGGCGGTGCCGCCTTCGCCGAGCGGCGGGTTGAGGTAGTGGGTCAGCGGTTCGGAGACCACGAAGAACAGGATCGCACCGCCCAGACCGGCGGCGAACAGCATCGCCGACCACGACAGCAGCGAGAACTCGGGGCGCGAGTGATCGGGGCCCAGGCGGATCTTGCCGAAGCGCGAAAAGCCGATCATCACCACGAAGACCAGGTAGGCGACGACCGCCAGCATGTAGTACCAGCCGAAGTTGTTGCCGATCCAGTCCAGCCCGGCATTGAAGAACGCCGTGGCGTGTTCGGTGAAGGCGATGGCATAGATCAGGAAGAGCAGGATGCCGGCTACCGAGCCGTGGAAGACGGCCGGGTTGAGTCGATTGCTCGACTCGGCATCGGGGTTAGGGTTCGTCATGGGGAGCGCCTCTCGTATTGTTATGGTCATTGGCTTTTCATGGTGCCCGCATGACTGGGCACCTGGTCGTCGTCCGGCCCGGCAGGCTTTGCCGGCTCGGGGTGCCCGGCCGGGGCCAGGCACGTCCTCTTTGCTTCGCAGCGTTCAGCGCCGCCCGGCTATTCGACCGAGGCCGCGGGGAAGCGCGCGCGCCGCTCGAGATCGTCCAGGTCAATGGTGTTGCGCATGTACTGGGAACTGGCGTCGAAGAGCGGCTGGTGATCCCAGGGCGTGACCCTGCCCTGCATGAGCGCGCGCGAGACCAGCTTGCGGCGCCGCTGGCTGGCGATCACCTCGTCGTGCAGCCGCGCATAGTCCCAGCGGCTGGCGACCTCGTCGCGGAATTGCTTGCACAGGTCCAGAAAGGCGGGTCGCTGCGCCAGGTTGTCGAGCTCCAGCGGGTCGGCCTCGAGGTCGAACAGCTGGTCCGGGTCCGGCGCGCTGTGGACGAACTTGTAGCGCCCACGGCGGATCATCAGCAGCGGCGCGATGGCCCCCTCGCCGAGGTATTCGCCGATCACTTCGTCGTGGCCGCCGCTGCCGGTCAGGTGCGGCAGCAGGCTGCGGCCGTCCGGGGGCGCGGCGTATTCCGGCGCGATACCGTCGTTGGCGAGTTCGGCGAAGGTCGGCAACAGGTCCATGGTCGACACCGACTCGCGCACCCGCCCCGGGGCGAAGCGGCCCGGGGCGTGGACGATCATCGGCACCCGCGCCGAGTCCTCGAACCAGCTCATCTTGTACCAGAGCCCGCGCTCGCCGAGCATGTCGCCGTGGTCGCCGGAGAAGACGATGATGGTGTCGTCGGCCAGGCCGGTCTCCTCGAGGGTCTTCAGCACGGCGCCGATCTGGTCGTCGACGTAGCTGATCGCCCCATAGTAGGCATGCCGCGCGTTGCGGATCTGCGCGTCGCTGAGGGTCTCCTCGTCGAGCTGGTAGACGTGGCGCAGGCGCCTGGAGTGCGGGTCCATCAGCTCGCGCGCGTAGGGCACGCGAGGCAGGTCGATGGCGTCGTGGTCGTAGCGATCCCAGTACTCCTGCGGGATGGTGTAGGGGTCATGGGGGTGGGTCAGCGACACGGTCAGGCAGAAGGGGCGCTGCTCGCCGTTGCGAACGTAGTCGTAGAGAAAGCGCCTGGCGCGGAAGGTGACCTCGTCGTCGAAGTCGAGCTGGTTGGAGCGCACGCAGGGGCCTGCCTGGGTGACCGAGGACATGTTGTGGTAATAGCTCGGCCGCGCGTCGACATTCTCCCAGTCGACGAACCAGCCGAAGTCGGCCGGATAGATATCGGTGGTCAGGCGCTCCTCGAAGCCGTGTAGCTGGTCGGGGCCGCAGAAGTGCATCTTGCCCGATAGCGCGGTGAGGTAACCCGCATCACGCAGGTAGTGCGCGTAGGTAGGAATGTCGGCGGCAAAGTCGGCGGCGTTGTCGTAGGCGCCGATGCGCGACGGCAGCTGGCCGGCCATCAGGGTGAAGCGAGACGGCGCGCACAGCGGGCTGTTGCAGTAGGCCGAGTCGAACACCACGCCCTCGGCGGCCAGGCGCGACAGGTTCGGCGTCTTCACCAGCGGGTGGCCGTGGAAGGGCAGTGCCGAGGCGGCCATCTGGTCGGCCATCAGGAACAGGATATTGGGCTGCTTGTGCGTCATGGGGCCTCTCTCGTCGGTCATGGGGAGCGGTGGGCGGGCGCTCGGTGCCAGTCTTCGCTGGCCGTGCCGATAGTCTCCCTGCTAATCTCAAGGCCTGTAAACTCGCTGAATTTTTATGGGAGGCATTAGAAGAACTAATGTCGTGGATTGCCCGGGCGGCCTCGCCCAACGGCCTGCGCGTGTTCGAGGCGGCGGCCCGGCACCTGAGTTTCACCGCCGCGGCGCGCGAGCTGCGCTCGACCCAGTCGGCCGTTAGCCAGCAGGTGCGCGCGCTCGAGGAGCAGCTCGGCCTCGTGCTGTTCGAGCGCATCTATCGCGGGGTGAAGCTGACCGAGGCGGGGCATGCGCTGTTCCTCAGCGTGCAGGAGGGCTTCGCCACCATCGATCGCACCATCGAGCGCCTCCAGCACAAGCAGCGTCACCCGCACGTGAACATCCTCACCGACTTCTCGTTCGCGGCGTACTGGCTGATGCCGCGGCTGCCGCGCTTCCGCGAACGCCATCCGCACATCGACGTGCGCATCGTGACCAACCAAGGGGTGCTCGACTGGCGTTCCCAGGAGGTCGATGTGGCGATCGTGTTCTGTGACGAGAGAACTCTCGCTGGGGGCGTTCCCCTGTTGATTCGAGAAGAGGTCTTTCCGGTCTGCAACCCGGGTTTCCTGCGCCAGCATGGGCCGATCGCGAATCTCGGGGCGCTCAGCCGAGCGCCGCTGTTGACGCTGACCGCCGATCAGGGCCAGCGCTGGCTGGACTGGCCGAGCTACTTCGAGCAGCTGGGCGGCATCGCCTATCTCGAGTCGTCCGAGTTGACGTTCAACAACTACACTCTGCTGATCCAGGCGGCCATCGCCGGGCAGGGAGTCGCGATGGGCTGGCGCGGGCTGGTCGATGACCTGCTGGAGAGCGACATGCTGGTCGGCCTGCACGACCTGAGGCTCTGTTCACGGCGGGGCTATGGCTTGGTCGATGCACGGCCCGATGCCGCGGGTGAAGCCAAGCGCGTCTTCCAGGCGTGGGTGCTGGAGTGCGCGGCGCAGGGCGCCTGAGCGGGGAAAAGGGGCCGGGCGCAGCCTGGCTGCGCCCGGCAGGGGCGTCACAGGCCGAGAATCTCCTTGGCCTCGTTCAGCGCCTCCTCGGACTGGGCGTGGTCGCCGTCGTTGTGGTACTGCTCGCCCTGCTCGCGCAGCTCGCGCACCCGCTCGAGGTCCTCCTCACTGAGCTGGGAGACCTTGGCGTCGTCTGCCAGCGCCTCGTCGACCTCGGACATGAGCATGGGGCACTGGGCGGCCCAGGCCGGTGACATGAAGGCCATCAACACCAGTGCGACAAAGAGTTTCCTGATCATGGTGGGGTTCCTCCCGTGAGGCACACCCGGTCAAGGTCTTCCGGGACGGCCTGGATGATTGTTCTGTCGGGCTTCGCCATTGCCGGGCGCCGGGAAAAGTGGCTGGCGCGCAGTGCCATGGCTGGCGCTGTCAGTATAGATGGCCGTGGCGCTTCACACCGAAACGCCGGGGTCACCACGGCATGGGTCGTCCGGATGCCTGTTGGCAGGCACGGTCGGTGCCTTTAGGCTGGGCGGAAAAACAGCGAAGTCTTGAACTTATGAAGAGGAAAGGCCTCATGAAGACCCCGAACGATACGGCGTCGTCCTCCGTGGCGAGCGACATGCACACGGATTACACCGTGGGCCAGGACAACATCGAGGGGCGGCTGGGGCCTATCGGCTTCGACATACACAATCGGGTCTTCGCCGTCTCGGCGCTCGCCTCCGTCGTTTTCATCATCCTGACCCTGCTGTTCCCGGAAAGAGCGGGTGCCATCTTCCAGGCCATCGTCGGTTTCGCCACCGGCACCCTCGACTGGTACTTCATGCTGCTGGTGGATTTCTTCATCCTGTTCTGTATCGCGCTCGTCCTGCTGCCCTACGGCTCGGTGCGCCTGGGCGGGCCCGATGCCCGTCCGGATTACGGCTATCTCTCCTGGTTCGCGATGCTGTTTTCCGCCGGTATCGGGATTGGCCTGCTGTTCTTCGGCGTGCTGGAGCCGGTCTATCACGCCAACGTCTCCCTGCCGCTGGGTATCCCTTCCCCATTCGGCGCCGACGGCGAGCTCGACCCGGCGGCCATCCCTGAGGCGACAGCCCTGGGCCTGGCCGGCACCTACCTGCACTGGGGCATTCACGGCTGGGCGGTCTACGTGGTGATGGCGCTGGCCCTGGCGATATTCACCTACAACAAGGGCTTGCCGTTCTCCATCCGTTCGGCCTTCTTCCCGATCCTGGGTGAGCGCGTGTGGGGCTGGTGGGGGCATGTGATCGACATCCTGGCGGTGTTCTCCACCCTGTTCGGGCTGGCCACCTCGCTGGGGCTGGGGGCGCAGCAGGCCAATGCGGGGATGAATTTCGTCTTTGGCCTCGAGGTCGGCGCCACGGCCCAGGTGATCATCATCGTGCTGGTCACGGCGGTGGCCCTGGTGTCGGTATGGCGGGGGCTGGAGGGCGGTGTGAAGAAGCTCTCCGAGATCAACATGATCATGGCGGTGCTGTTCTTCTTCTTCGTGCTGCTGGCCGGGCCGACGCTGGTGGCCCTGAGCGGCTTCTGGACGGGGCTTGCGACCTACGTGACGGAGTTCGTGCCGCTGTCGGCTCCCTTCGGGCGCGAGGATGACGCCTATCGTCAGGACTGGACGATCTTCTACTGGGCCTGGTGGGTGAGCTGGGCGCCGTTCGTGGGCATGTTCATCGCCCGGGTGTCGCGAGGGCGCACGGTGCGTGAGTTCGTCATCTGCGTGCTGCTGATCCCCAGCCTGTTCATCTTCATCTGGATGGGGGTGTTCGGCAGCGTCGCTCTCGATCAGCTCTATGCCGCGCCGGAGATCAGCCTGGTCAAGGAGTACGTGATCGACAGCTACCGCCCCGAGCTGTCGCTGTTCGGCATGCTCAATGAGCTGCCGCTGACCGCGCTGATGTCGACCCTCGGCATCGTGCTGGCCTTGATCTTCTTCGTCACCTCGTCGGATTCCGGCTCGCTGGTGATCGACACCATCACCGCGGGGGGCAAGATCGATGCGCCCCGGCCGCAGCGCATGTTCTGGGCCACGGTGGAGGGGCTGATCGCCATCGTGCTGCTTCTGGGGGGCGGCCTGGCGGCATTGCAGGCCGGGGTGACGGCAACGGCGATTCCATTCTCCGTGGTGATGCTGCTGATGTGCTACTCGATCGTCAAGGCGCTCAACGGCGAGCTGCGCCGCAAGCGCGCCGGGTACCGCTGACCGCGCCCGCTCCAGCCCCGCGGCGCCGCAAAACGACAAACGCCCCGCTGGCGAGCCACGGGGCGCTTGTGGTTCAACGAGAAGAGATCAGCCGATGGCGGCGATGCCGGCCTTGGCGATCTGCACGTCCTGGTCGGGCTTGACGCCGGAGACGCCCACGGTGCCGGCCATCTCTCCCTCGACCATCACCGGCACGCCGCCGGAGAGCAGGCCCGAGAGCGGTGCGGAGAGAAAGGCGTTGCGCCCGCCGTTGATCATCTCCTCGAAGGCCTGGGTCTCGCGGGCGCCGAGCGCCGAGCTGCGCGCCTTCTGGGTGGCGATGTCGGGGGTCATGGCCGGGGCCCCATCGAGGCGGCGCAGGCCGAGCAGGTGGCCACCGTCGTCGGCCACCGCGATGGTCACCTTCCAGCCGTTGGCTTCGGCTTCTTTCTGGGCCGAGTCGAGGATGGCGTTGACGTCGGTCAGGGTGAGTACGGGTTTGGTCTTCATGGGGCTCTCCTTGAGTCGCAATGTTGCCGGTGATGAGCTTCCCGGCGACAAAGCCACGCGAGGGCGCTGTGAACCCGTCCCTGGGCGCTACTTTTGCCATCCATGGAAAAGACCCTCGCTTTGGCTTGTCCCCGGCGCTCATCGGATGCGGTGCTGAATGCTCTCTTATGCGCTGCCCGCCGAAGCTAGTTGTTTACGGGCGGTGGCAATGCGTCATCGACAATTTCAATCCAATGCCTGACCGGCGTGCGCCCCGCGCCGTTGAGGTGGGTCTGGCAGCCGATGTTGGCGGTCACGATGGTTTCCGGGTTGCCGGCCTCGAGGGCGTTGAGCTTGTTGTCGCGCAGCTGGGTGGCGAGCTCCGGCTGGGTGATCGAGTAGGTGCCCGCCGAGCCGCAGCAGAGGTGGGCATCGGCCACCGGCGTCAGGGTGAAGCCGAGCCTGACCAGCACGCCCTCCACCGCGCCGCCGAGCTTCTGGGCGTGCTGCAGGGTGCAGGGGCAGTGGAACGCCAGCCGGCGGCCCTGGTTGACCTCGAGGTTGGTCAGGTCCTCGTCGCGCAGCACCTCGACCAGGTCCCTGGCCAGCTCGCTCACGCGCCTGGCCTTGTCGGCGTAGGCGGGGTCGTCGGCGAGGATGTCGCGATACTCCTTGACGAAGGCGCCGCAGCCGCTGGCGGTCTGGACGATGGCTTCCGCCCCGGCCTCGATGTGCGGCCACCAGGCGTCGATGTTGGCCCGCGCGCGGGCGCGGCCGTCGTCCTGGGCATTGAGGTGGAAGTCGATGGCGCCGCAGCAGCCGGCCTCGCTCACCGGTGTGAGGCCGATGCCCAGGCGATCGAGCACCCGCGCCGTGGCGGCGTTGGTGTTGGGCGAAAGCCCCGGCTGCACGCAGCCCTCGAGGATCAGCATCTGCCGCTCATGGCGCTTGTGGTCGGGGCGCGTGCCGGCATCCACCGGCCTGGGGGGCAGCTTGTCCTTGAGCTTGCCGGGCACCAGCGGGCGGAAGGTCTGGCCCAGCTTGAGCAGCGCCTGGAAGCGCCTGGGTTCCACCAGTGCCTTGCGCAGGGCATAACGCTGGGCGCGGTCGGCGGTGCTGCGGGGCACCCGGCGCTCGATCTCGGCGCGGCCGATGTCGAGCAGCTTGTGATACTCGACGCCGGAGGGGCAGGTGGTCTCGCAGTTGCGGCAGGTCAGGCAGCGGTCCAGGTGCAGCCGGGTCTGCTCGGTGACATTGTCGCTGTCGTCGGGGTTCTCGAGCATCTGCTTCATCAGGTAGATGCGCCCGCGCGGCCCGTCGCGCTCGTCGCCCAGCAACTGGTAGGTGGGGCAGGTGGCGTTGCAGAAGCCGCAGTGCACGCAAGTGCGCAGGACGCGGTCGGCCTCCTGGATATGCGGCTGCTTGAGGGCTTCCTCGGTAAAGTGCGTCTGCATGTTTCGTGATCCTGTGCGTCTCAGAGCGCCGCATAGAGCCGGCCGGGGTTGAAGATCCCCTGGGGGTCGAGCTGCGCCTTGAGGTTGCGGTGGTACTTCAGCACCACCTCGGGCAGCGGCGTGAAGGGGTCCACGTCGGCCGGGCGCGGGCCATAGCAGGTGGCGTGGCCGCCGGCGTCGCGGCAGGCCTGGCGCACGCTGTCGGCGTCGAGCTCGGCACGCAGCCAGCGCTGGGCGCCGGCCCAGTCGTGGACCATCAGCCGCTCGTCGATGCCGGGCAGCGCGAGTGGTGGTGCGCGGTGGGGCAGCGAGAGCCGCCACAGCGGCGCCTGGCCGGCGCGGAAGAAGGGCAGGCGCTGGTCGCGCAGGGCGGCCCAGAAGCCGTTGTCGAGGTCGTCGCCGCCGATGCGCGCGCGGGTGGCGGCCACCGAGCTGGGGCCGCCCTCCAGGCGCAGGTGCAGGGCGCCGTCGAGCCAGGCGGCGGCGCTGATCGGCAGCGGCTCGCGGCCCCACTCGGCCAGGCGCCGGCGTGCCTCGTCGAGGGGCAGTTCGAGGTGCACGCTGTGGGTGGCTCCGGGGATCGGCAGCACCTTGAACGAGACCTCGGTGATCAGCCCCAGGCCGCCCTGAGCGCCGACCATCAGGCGCGACAGGTCGTAGCCGGCGACGTTCTTCATCACCTCGCCGCCGAAGCGCTGCTCGATGCCCTCGTGGTTGATCACCCGGGTGCCGAGCACGAAGTCGCGCACGCTGCCGGCCCAGGGGCGGCGCGGGCCGGAGAGGCCGGTGGCGACCATGCCGCCCACGGTGCTCGCCGCGCCGTAGCGCGGTGGCTCGAAGGGCAGCATCTGGCCGTGCTCGGCCAGCGCCGTCTCGAGCGCGGCCAGCGGCGTGCCGGCGCGTACCGAGACCACCAGCTCGACCGGATCGTAGAAGGGGATGCCGCAGTGCTCACGGGTCGACAGCTCGCTGCCTTCGACCTCGCGGCCGTAGAAGTAGCGCGTGTCGCCGCCGACGATGCGCAGCGGCGCGGCATCGGCGCCGGCCTGGCGGATGCGCTCGGCCAGGTCCGCGCTGGCGTCATGGTCAGGGAGAGGGGTCGCGTTTGCCATGGTCACTCCAGTCAGCCCTGCGTGGCGTCGGCGTTGGCCGCGCTCTTGATGGTGCGGAACTCCGAGCAGCGCGCCGGGGTGGGGATGTTCTTGCCCGGGTTGAGCAGGTCGCGCGGGTCGAAGGCGGCCTTGGCGGCGCGGAAGGTGGCCAGCTCGTCGGGGCGGAACTGGGCACACATCTGGTTGATCTTCTCGCGGCCGACGCCGTGCTCGCCGGTGATGGTGCCGCCGACCCGCACGCACAGCTCGAGGATCTCGCCACCCAGCGCCTCGGCCACGGCCAGTTCTCCCTCGCGGTTGGCATCGAACAGGATCAGCGGGTGCATGTTGCCGTCGCCGGCGTGGAAGACGTTGGCCACGCGCAGGCCGTAACGCTCGGAGAGCTCGGTGATGCCCTTGAGGACGCGGGCCAGCTCGCGCCGCGGAATGGTGCCGTCCATGCAGTAGTAGTCGGGCGACATGCGCCCCACGGCGGGGAAGGCGTTCTTGCGCCCGGCCCAGAACCGGGCACGCTCGGCGTCGTCGCGGGCCTGGCGGATGCCGGTGGCGCCGGCCTTCTCCAGCACCCGGCGCACGGTCTCGCAGTCGTCGTCGACGTCGGCCTCGACGCCGTCGAGCTCGCACAACAGGATCGCCTCGGCCTCCACCGGATAGCCGGCACCGATGAAGTCCTCGGCGGCGATGATGGCGAGCTTGTCCATCATCTCCAGCCCCCCCGGGATGATGCCGGCCTCGATGATCGCGCCCACCGCATTGCCGGCCTTCTCCACGTCGTCGAAGCTGGCCATCAGCACCTTGGCGACCTCGGGCTTTGGCAGCAGCTTGACGGTGATCTCGGTGACCACGCCGAGCATGCCCTCGGAGCCGTTGAACAGTGCCAGCAGGTCGAAGCCGGGGGGGTCCAGCGCCTCGCTGCCCAGCGTCATGCGCTCGCCTTCGATGGTCAGCACTTCGACCTTGACCACGTTGTGCACGGTGAGACCGTACTTGAGGCAGTGCACGCCGCCGGCGTTCTCGGCCACGTTGCCGCCGATCGAGCAGGCGATCTGCGACGAGGGATCCGGCGCGTAGTAGAGCCCGTAGGGCGAGGCCGCCTCGGAGATGGCCAGGTTGCGCACGCCGGGTTCGACCCGGGCGATGCGCGCCTCGGGGTCGATCTCGAGGATGCGCGCGAAGCGCGACATCACCAGCAGCACGCCGTGCCCGAGGGGCAGCGCGCCGGCGGAGAGGCCGGTGCCGGCGCCGCGGGTGACCACCGGCACGCCGAGGCGGTGGCACTCCACCAGCAGGCGCTGGACCTGGTCGAGGGAGTCGGGCAGCGCCACCAGCAGCGGCAGGGTGCGATAGACGGAGAGCCCGTCGCACTCGAAGGGACGCATGTCCTCCTCGCGGTCGAGCAGGGTCAGGCCCGGGATGGCCTGGGCGAGAGTGTCACGGATGGCCGCCCTGTCCAGCGTCGGGACCGGGCCGTCGAGTCGTTCGTCGTAGAGGATGTTCATCAAGCGCCTCATTGCCAGTCTTGGCGACAGGGTTATCCTTGTGCAGGGCCCCAATTTGCGCCCAGGCGGTCGTTCTGTCCAGCCTGCGGTCTACTGGTATGACCAGTTGTTTCCGGCTATCTTGGAAATGATTTTCATGTTACACCATGGCGCAATCGGGCGGCAGCCGCAAGCCGCTGCATCGCGCCACGGAGGAGCCCATGCTTGAGCATAGTGAATCGCTGTCACCGACGCGCACGCCGGATGCGGTGGCGGCCCGTCTCGAGCGGCTGATCCTCGACGGCGTGTTCCGCCCGGGCCAGCTGCTGCCTTCCGAGCGGCGCCTGTGCGAGCGCCTCGGCGTGTCGCGCTCTTCGCTGCGCGAGGGGCTGCGGATACTGCGCAGCAAGGGCATCATCGTCACCCGGCAGGGGCGCGGCTCGGCGGTGGCGGCGCTGGTCGCGGGGCGTGACGACAGCCCCCTGATGCACCTGTTCCGCGATCACCCGCGGACCCTGTTCGACCTGCTGGAGGTGCGCTCGCTGCTCGAGGGGGAATCGGCCAGGCTCGCCGCCGAGCGTGCCACGCCGGCTGACCGGGTGGCGATCCAGCGCCGCTACGAGGCGATGGCCGGGTACGTCGAGGACGGCGTGGCCATCGACGTCGAACAGCTGGCGCACCTGGATCATGCCTTCCACCTGGCGATCTGCCAGGCCTCGCACAATCCGGTGCTGGTGCATACGCTGCAGTCGCTCACCGATCTGCTGCTGAGTTCGGTGTTCGCCTCGGTGAAGAATCTCTATCACCGCGAGGCGCCGCGCCGCATGATCAACCGCCAGCATGCCCGGCTCTATCGCGCGGTGATGGAGGGCAAGCCGCAGGCGGCCCGGCGCGCGGCGCTGGACCACCTCGCCGGCATCGGCGCCCAGCTGCGCGAGATCGAGGCCGAGGAGCAGCGCCTGGAGCGTTCGGCGATGCGTCTGGGGGAGTGGGAGTCGTAGAGGTCTGTTGACCAAGATTATTTTTGAATTCATAATTCCAGGAAATGCTTTTATTGCGCTGTCCGATCGCCAGCAATTGCTGGTTGAATCGTGCCTCGCGTGACATCGGATGACTCCTCATGGATAAAATCAGGCAGAACACCTTGCATGGTGAGGTCGCCGAGCGGATTCGCAATATGATTGCTCAAGGGACATTGGCTCCTGGCAGTCGCGTGCCAGAGAAAACATTGTGTGAGCAGTTCGGAGTGTCCCGGACTCCCTTGAGAGAGGCTCTCAAGGTCCTAGCTCATGAAGGCTTTGTCGAGCTCTTGCCAAATCGTGGTGCACGGGTAGCCAAACTCACCAAGGAAACACTCAAGAATACTTTTGAGGTCATGCAAAGCCTCGAGGCGCTGGCTGGCGAACTGGCTGGGCAGCGAATCACCGGGGCGGAATTGACCAACATCGAGGCGCTCCATTATCAGATGCTGTCACACTACAAGAGTGGCAATATGTCGGAGTACCTGTTGGTAAATCAGCAGATCCATGAGGCTATCGTTATGGCATCTCAGAACGAGGTGCTCATAGACGTATACAAGAATCTTAACCATCGTGTGCGACGAGTGCGTTTCACCGCTGAGCTGAGCAATGACTACTGGTCCCAGGCAGTTAGTGAGCACGAATCCATGATCGAGGCGCTGCGGGCTCGCGACGGCGCTACCCTCGGGGGGATTCTCCGTCGCCACCTGCGAAACAAGGTAGAAATGTCGGCTCTGGAAGAAATGGCGGAATAATGCCCAGACCTGCCGGTCGCAACGCGATCGGCAGGTCTGCAGCGACAAGTGGGGAGCCCTGCACGTCGTTCCCCTTATACCATGGGCTCAGCCGGCTGCGGGAGATCGATGCGGTAGAAGTGTCGGGCATTGTCGTGAAATAGCTTGAGCCTTTCTGCTTCGCTGAACGACTCTGTGATGGTCATGAAACCATCGAAGATGGTAGAGAAGGAGGCGACCAAGCTATCGACCGGGAAGTTGCTGGCAAACATGCAGCGTTCCACGCCGAAACAGTCTATCGTCTCGAGCACCACGCGTCGGTTTAGTTCCACCGTCCAGGGGGAATCGGGAACGCCGATACCGGAAATTTTCACTGCCACATTGGATTGTCCGGCCACCGTCCTCATGGCCTTGCGCCATCCTTGCAACCCCGCCTCGCTACGATCCGCGGGAAGCCCGGTGTGATTGATGATGATCTGGGTGTCGGGGTGGCTCGCGGCGAGGTCTGCCGCCTCATGGAAGTGCCACCATGGGCTCTGCAGGTCGAAAGAGAGGCCATGGGCGGCAAGCCGGGCGAAACCGCGTCGCCAGGTCGGGTCACCCATGGATCCCGGAGCGCCGGTCTCCACCTCGTTGGGTGATGGCGCGGCGCGGGGCTTATGACGAATTCCTCTCACCCGTGGGTAGGCGCAGTGCGCCGCCAGAACATCTTCTACATCCGGTTGGTCGAGGCGTGCCTGGGCCACCATCACGCTGGGCAGCCCCTCCCGCTCGGCCAGTTCATGGACCCAGCGGGTTTCCTCCACTGGCGTGGCGGGGTCCCACTCGGTCTCGATGAAGACTGACCCGACCACTCTATAATCCCTTGTATCGCGCCGATAGTCCTCGGGCAAGTAGGTACGCCGGATGGCGCTGTAATCGCCGTAGCGAAACGGAATCATCGGTTCGTCACAGAGCCACGGGAGGTAGTTGCGTTCCAGGTCCCAGAAGTGCTGGTGCGCATCGATGATGGGGAGAGACGTCATGACGAGCGCTCCGGCGTGACACCTTCCAGGAGCGATACGATGGCGGCGCCATCCAGCTCTCCCTTGCCCTGGGAAACCAGCATGCTGTAGAGGGAGTTGGCGGTACCTGCCATGGGCATGGAAACATTCAAGGCATTGGCGGCGTCCTGCAACATATGCAAGTCCTTGAGTATCTGCCGAGCGTAGCCACGTGGCTCGAAGTCGTTTTCCACCATGCGGGGGAGAAGATCATTGAGCAGGTTGCTGCCGGCATAGCCTGAGGAAAGGGCATCGGGGATCTTGCTGACATCAATGCCGAATCGGTTACCGAGGTTGCAGGCTTCGGCGATCACGCAGTAGTTGGAGAGCACCAGCGCCTGGTTGATCAGCTTGGTGGCTTGCCCGGCGCCGACGTCGCCCATTCGGGTGAATTGCCCAAGGGTGGCCATCAGGGGCTGGATGGCCTCGATGGCTGCCTGGTCGCCACCGGCCATGATGGCCAGGCGTCCCTCGGCGGCAGCGCCGGGGCCACCGGATACCGGGGCGTCGATGAATTGCATGCCGCTACGCTCCCGCAGAGTCTGCGCCAGACGCTTGGTGGTCTCGAGCTCTGTCGTGGAGTGGTCGACCACGATCTTGCCCTGACCCTGGGTCACCTCGGCGATGCCACCTTCACCGAGGATCACCGCTTCCACGGCAGTCGTGGAGATCACGCACAGCTGGATGATCTCGGCACGCTCGGCGACCTTTGCAGGGGAATCGGCTATCTCTACGCCATTGTCCCTGGCGGCCTGGCAACAGGCCTCGTCGATATCATAGCCGATGACCGAATAGCCCTTTTCGACGAGGCGCGACGTGAAGCCGGCGCCCATCTTGCCGAGTCCAATGAAACCGATAGTAGGTTTGCTTGTCATTGTACTACTCCTTCCTGCCAGTGCAGTCATTGTGCTGGGCTCTGAGGCTTAGCGCAAAAAGCCCGGCAGCCACAGTACGAGATCAGTTGAGAAGGTAATGATGGCCAGCGTAATCAGTAGGGGGATGTAGAAAGGTATCAGCGCTTTCAGCAACTGACGCAGCGACACCTGGGCAATCGATGACACGAGGAACAACGACAGGCCCATGGGTGGGGTCAGTAACCCGATCATCAGGTTGAAGATGGCGACGATCCCCAGGTGCACCGGGTCGACACCTGCAAGCACCATGGGGGGCGCGACGATAGGCACGATCAACAGGGTCGCGGTGGTCGAGTCCAGAAAGATGCCGGCGATAAAGAAGATCAGGTTAGCGATGAGCAGCAGCATGAGAGGGTCTTGGGAAATCTGCAGTATGAATGCAGCAAACTGCTGGGGAATCTGCTCAACGGACAATATCCAGCCAAACATCGAGGCTGCGGCCACGATGATCAGGATCGCGCTCGTTGTCTTCAGCGTCGCCATCATCGAGGTTATCAAATGCGACCAGGTCAGTTCCCTGTAGAACAATGAGCTGACCAATAGCACATAGGCAGCAGTGACAGCTGCGGCCTCCGTTGGGGTAAACAAGCCCAACAACATGCCCGTAATCATCAAACCGGGGGCCATCAGCGCTGGCAAAGCGGGCAGGAACGACTGATACAGCTCCCTCGCGGTCGGCAGGGTCAGTGCACGCGGCATGTCGTGCTTGATCGCCAGAATAGCCGCCGTGATCATGAGCAGTGCCGTGCAGATCAGGGCCGGAACAATCCCGGCGAGGAGCAGCTGCACGATGGAGACGCTCGTGACAGAACCATAGATGATCAATGGAATGCTGGGTGGAAATATCGGACCTACAACGGCCGATGACGCCGTGACCGCCGCCGAGAAGGGCGCTCCATATCCGCGCTTCTTCATGGCCTCGATTTCTATCTTGCCAAGCCCACCCACATCCGCAAGAGAGGCGCCTGACATGCCCGAGAATATAAGGCTCGAGAAGATATTGACTTGAGCCAGCCCCCCTGGAGCACGGCCAACCAGTGTGTTGGCAAAGTGGAAAATTCTGTCCGTGATGCCGGACTGGTTCATCAAGTTGCCGACAAAGATGAAGATCGGTACGGCAACCAGTGGAAAACTATCGAGAGAATATGTGATGCGCTGACCAAGAAGCCCTACCGGTAAACCCTCGATGAGAACATAGACCACGGAAGGAATGAGGATGGCATAAACGACAGGGAATCCGAGCAAAAAGAAAGCTAAAAAAAGAGCCAGTATCATGAAGCCCATTATTTTATCCTATATACTGATGCTGTGTTTAGGGCGAGGAGAACTTAATCCCTGACGGAAATGCATGAAGGCGGCCCCAGTGAATCCTAGGAATGTAGTGCTGAAGAACACCCAGTATGGGATCTTCAAGACCGGTGTAGTCTTGTTGAGATTTGCCAGAACTGTGAAAAACGCAGCATAAGCGATGAACAGGCAGGCGATAATGGATAGTAGTGCGATGATTTTGTAGAGCGGTCTCTTCAGTTTGATGGGCAATGTTTCGCGTAGTTCAGCCATCTCGATGTTTTCACCACTCGATATGGCTAGCGGATAAGAAGAAAAAACGAGGCAGATAAGAAAGAAGCGCGTCAGCTCTCCCGCTCCAGGGATAGAGAAACCAAACACGGAGCGAGTGATAACCTGCATGATAGGTACCAATATCATCCCTGCCAGCAGGGCAAGGCAGAAAATTTCCAATAGTCTTTTTCCGGTTCTCATGCTTGCGACCCTATACAGTAGGTAGCGGCGGCAAGGGAAACTGCCCCTTGCCGCCAAATTATTACTCAATTTCCGAAATTTGCTCGATATAGGGCTCAAAATTGGGGTAATCTTCGTTGATTTGCGCAAGCACCTGCTCGCGGAAGGCGTCCAGCTCGAGGCCATCCTCCTCGGTGATGAAAGTCATGCCCTTTTCTTTCAGCTCGTCGACGAGGTCAGCCTCACGCTCTTGTGCCCACTGAAGGGACTCCTGGGCTTTCTCCTCAAGTATTCGTGTAATGGTTTCCTGATGGTCTTCGTCCAAGGACTGCCATGTATCCTCGTTGATGAACACGGCTAGTAGGGAGTGCATGTGTCCGGTCATCGAAACATGGGACTGAACTTCATAAAGGCTGTTGGACATGAGCATGGTGAGGGGGTTTTCCTGACCAACCACGAGCCCGGTCATGAGTGAAGTCGGTAGTTCCGAAACTTCAACGGGCGTCGGATCGGCGCCGAATCCCTTGACCATGGAAATCCAGATATCGAGCGGTACGGCGCGGAAGGGCTTGCCTTCCAAGTCGTCGGGTGAGTTAACGGGGAAATCAGCGGTAATATGCCGAGCACCGCGGTACATGCGTCCAATGATGCGCATATCACCCTCTTCAATGAGCTGCTCATTCATCTCGCTGATGACGGGTGACTGAGGGTCCGTGGCTTTCAATGCATGTTCCGCATCACGATAAATGAAAGGCGCATTGAAAACTGCTATGTCAGGGACAATTTCGGCGAGTGAGGCGAATTCGTGATGTGCCAGTGAAATTGATCCAAGTGATACGCCATCGACCATCTCAGCCACCCCCCCCAGCTGGCTTGATGGGAATAGCTTGAACGTGACCTCGCCCTCGGTCGCTTCCTCAATGGCTGCTGCTGCTTCTGAGGCATAGCGGGTCTGCGAATCGCCTTCCGAACCGACATGAGCATAGCGAAGTGTTTCGGCGGATACTGAGGCAGCGGTAAAGCTTACGGCTAAGGTGGCAATTGTCAGAGCGAGCTTTGTCTTGGGAAACATCTTGTACCTCTCTTTGTTGACGTGCCGTTTCGGCGATCTTGTTATCGTTCGTCTCTGAGCAATGTCATGCGCAGAGTGTGCTGCGGATAGGAGTTTGTATTTCCCATCGTCCTTGGTGATCATCCTAGTCCGACTGGAATGCTATTAGGCATCTACTATTGCACTATGTCATTATGAACACATAATTCATTTTTGTGTGTTGAACTTTCGTCTGACACCGATGGCCTAGCGAGCGGCTTGATTTCCGCCCATGCGACAGGCGATGTCGAAGGCGTGGCGCATGGCCTCGACGCTGGCTTCGCCCTGTCCGGCGATATCGAAGGCGGTGCCATGGGCCGGGGTGGTGATAGGGATCGGCAGCCCGCCCTGTACGGTGACGCCCCGCTCGAATCCCATCAGCTTCAAGGCGATCTGTCCCTGGTCGTGATACATGGTAACGATGCCATCGAACTCGCCGTCCCGGGCGCGCCGGAAGATGGTGTCGGCGGGGAAGGGGCCCCGGGCCGGGTAGCCGGCGTCGCGACATGCCTCGATGGCAGGTGCAATGATATCGATCTCTTCGCGGCCGCAGGTTCCCCCTTCGCCGGCGTGAGGGTTCAGCGCCGCTACCCCGATACGCGGCTGCTCGATGCCCGCGGCCACCAAGGCATCATGAATCAACCGGGTGGCGCTGAGGATACGTTCGAACGTCACATGGGATGCCGCCTCGGCAAGCGGGATATGCGAGGAGATGCGCGATGTCCAGAGGTTGCCCAAGGTGTTGAATTCACACACGGGGGTTTCAACCTTCAGATGGTCGACGAAGAAGTGGAGTTCGTCCTCGTGCTTCAGTCCGCCCTGTTTCATGGAGAGCTTGTTGAGCGGGGCGAAGCAGATCGCATCGACATGTCCATCACTGGCGCCCTCCATGCATAGTGCCAATACCTCGAGGACCGAGGCGCCACACAGGCCATTGACCCGGGCGTATTCGACCTCCTCCGGCTTGATGGTCGATGTCGGCAGCAGCACCGGTCCTGCCTGATGGCGTGCCTCGGCCAGGTTTGAGATTTCCGGTAATACATGGTGTACACCGGCCACTCGCTGACCCTCTTCCCACAGCCAGCGGTCGCCTACGACCACGATGCCGGCTTGATCCACCGCATCGCTCTGGGCTAATAGCCTGGCGACCAGTTCAGGGCCGATGCCGGCCGGGTCACCTAGGGTCAAGGCGATACAAGGCTGTGCTTGGTACATATGACGAACCTCTTCGGTAGCTGAGTGCATGTTTCCTGCCAGGCCTGAATGACGCTGCTCATGGACCCCTGGCGTTGTCGGGAACTCATTTACACTCTTGGCCTGTCAGGATGCTGACCAGCTCAGGCACCGTCGACTGGGCATGACCAGCGGAGTCCGCATCATCCAGGACCTGGTAAATTCCTGCGGCGGCGACTTGTGTCGCGCTGGTATCCTTGGCCATGGCCAGGTAGTAGCCGATGTCCTTGTGTGCATTGGCGATGCTGAAGCGAAAGCCACTGTCGTCCCGCGAGAGAATGTAGGGACGCAAGCGCTCCAGGACGGTCCCCGCGCCACCGCCCTGGGCCAGTACGTCGACCAGCACGTCGGCCTCGATACCGCCTTGTTCGGCACAGGCCGCCGCTTCCGCCAGCACCGTGGAAAAGCCGATCGAGACGAAGTTGTGCAGCAGCTTCATCTTATGGCCCGAGCCCACCGGCCCGGCATGGGTGATGTTCTCCGCATAACTCTGCAGCAGGGGGAACTGGGACTCGAAGAGCTCGCGGTCCCCGCCTACGATCAGGTTGAGTCGTCCCTCCGCGGCCTCCTTGGGGGTGCGGGTCATGGGAGCGTCCAGGAACTGGCCACCCGCCGCTTCCACGGCCTCGGCGATTCGCAGGGTGGAGCTGGGTATCGCCGTGGAACAGTCGATCACCACCATCCCCGCGCGAAGCCCCTCCAGGATGCCGCCATCACTGAACAAGACGTCTTCTACCTGGGGGGTGCCGGTCACGCAGAGGATGATGACGTCGGAGTGGGCGGCGAGTGCCGCCCCGTTGGAGTATGCGGTCGCGCCGTTGGCGACCAGGTCCTCGACCGGCTGATTGCCGGGATGCTCCAGAAAGTTCAAGGTCCAGCCGTGGCGCTGTAGGCTGCTGGCGATGCCATGCCCCATCAGCCCGACGCCCACCAGGCCGATCCGTTGTTGCTTGCTGCTCATATGTCATGTCCTGTGTGATTTGCCCGGCCGGAATTCAGAGGCCACCCATGCAGAGATACTTGATCTCGATATAGTCGTCGATGCCGTACTTGGAGCCTTCGCGGCCGATGCCGGACTCCTTGACCCCGCCGAAAGGCGCCAGCTCGCTGGAGATGATGCCCTCGTTGATGCCCACGATGCCGCACTCCAGGGCCTCCGCCACGCGCCAGACGCGCCCCACGTCTCGGGTATAGAAGTAGCTGGCCAATCCCAGCGTGGTGTCGTTGGCCTGGCGGATCACGTCATCCTCATCGCTGAAGCGCAAAAGCGGGGCGACCGGGCCGAAGGTTTCATCGTGCATGAGCATCGAGTCGGGGGAAACATTCGTCAGGATCGTCGGCTGGAAGAAATTCCCCTTCAACTCGTGGCGTTCACCACCCAAGTAAATGCTGGCGCCCTTGGCTTTCGCATCCTCGATATGTTGTTCCACCTTTTCGACGGCCGCCGGGTTGATCAGGGGGCCCAGCGCGACGCCCTCCTCAAGGCCATTACCAACCTTCTGCGCTCTGACGGCAGTGGCCAGGCGGTCGGCAAAGTCGTCGTAGATCTTGTCGTGAACGAAAATACGGTTCGCGCAGACACAGGTCTGGCCGGTGTTGCGAAACTTGGAAGCCATCACCCCGGCAACCGCTTGGTCGAGGTCGGCATCCTCGAAGATGATAAAGGGCGCATTGCCACCCAGCTCCATGGAGACCTTCTTGACGGTCTTGGCGCACTCGCCGAGCAGCAGCTTGCCGACCTCGGTGGAGCCGGTGAAGGAGAGCTTGCGAACGCGTGGGTTGGCGGTCAGCTCGCTACCCACGACACCTGCGCTCCCCGTCACCACGTTCAGCACGCCCCGGGGAACACCGGCCCTCTCGGCGAGTTCGGCCAACGCCAAGGCCGAGTATGGGGTGCTGGAAGCGGGTTTGACGACCACGCTGCAGCCTGCCGCCATGGCAGCGGCCGCCTTTCGAGTGATCATGGCGTTGGGGAAGTTCCAGGGAGTGATGGCCGCCACCACGCCGACCGGCTCCTTGGTGACGACGATGCGGCGGTCATTGGCGTGGGCCGGGATGACATCGCCATAGACCCGCTTTGCCTCTTCGCCGAACCATTCGATGAAGGAGGCACCGTAGGCGATCTCCCCGCGCGCCTCCTGAAGCGGCTTGCCCTGCTCCAGGGTCAGGATGTGGGCCAGATCCTCCTGGTGCTCCATGCATAGATCGAACCAGCGCCGCAGGATCGAGGCACGCTGCTTGGCCGTCTTGGCCTTCCATAAGGGAAAGGCACGATCGGCGGCATCGATGGCTGCGCTGACCTCGCCCCTGTTCAGCTTGGGTACGGTACCTAATCGGTCATTGGTGGCCGGATTGGTGATCTCGATGGTGGCCTTTCCATCGGCATCTACCCAGTGGCCATCGATATAGCAGTGTTGCTTGAAAAGGGTGGGGTCATTTAGGTTCATTTATTTCCCTAATAAATTGATTTTATGAGATTTAAAGTTGTTAGAGGATCACGCCGGGATGCGATATCAGCCGCCAGAGGTGCGTCCCTGGCACCTTGTTAAGTAACCTTTCCTGCAGCGCTGACATGGCCAAGCAGAATCGGTAATATTCTCGCGCAATATGAATTATGAATTCATTGTTATGTATTATACTTTTGTCGCAGTCACTAGGAGGGGCATCCGCCTGGAGCAAGGCAGGGGGGGTGGAAGGTTACTCGCTCAGCGGCTTCAGTTCGGCCAGGAAGCGCGTCTTGCGTGCCACATAGCTCTGGCTGCTCTCGGTCAGGCCGGCCACTTCTTCTGGGCTCAGGCTGCGGACCACCTTGGCCGGCGTTCCCATAATGAGCGAATTAGGCGGAAACTCCTTGTTCGAGGTGATCAGCGACCCAGCGCCGATCAGGCAATTCTCACCGATACGCGCGCCATTGAGGATGGTGGATTGCATGCCAATCAGGGTGCCGTTGCCGATGCTGCAGCCGTGCAGCATCACCAGATGGCCGACAGTGACGTCGGTGCCGATGCTCAACGGGAACCCCGGGTCGGTGTGCAGCACGCAATTTTCCTGAATGTTGCTGTTGTCGCCGATGCTGATGGGCTCGTTGTCGCCGCGCAGTACGGCGCCCGGCCAGATGCTGACGTCCTTGCCGATTCTGACGTCGCCGATCACGGCCGCTTCGCGTGCGATGAACACGCTGTCGTCGTGGCTGGGGCGGGTCTCTCCGAGTGCATACATCGTCATGCGCTTGCTCCTTGTTGTCGTTCGTTGGGGTGGCTGCCGGTGGGGCCGACGAGGTGTGGCTCCTGCAAGGGATGGCTCCAACTTAGGGAGCCAAGCCCGAGACGTCAATAATTCTGAATTCATAACAAAATTACCTGTCATCCGCCTGGTTGTCTTATCTAATTGTTTCTTCAGGTATATTTTTCGTCTCGACGCACGAGTGTTAGCCAAAGGTTTAACTTGATAGAATGAATTATGAGTTCATAATTACAAAAGATGTTGACGTCGACACTGGCACCGGCACAGAGGGCAGAAGAGGCCGCAATGGGCTCCTGCCAGCCGCTGAAGTAGCAGGAGGTCAAATGAAGCCGAAATCGACGGCCGAGCTGGAACTCATCAAGGATGGGCACATCGCTTGGCTGATCTTCAATCGCCCCAAGGTGCGCAATGCCATGACCTGGGGCATGTACGACGCGCTCGAGCGGCACTGCCAAGCCCTGCGCGGGGACCCGGAGGTGAGCGTGGTGGTGCTGCGCGGCAGCGGTGGGGAGGCCTTCGTTGCCGGAACCGACATCAAGCAGTTCGCCAGTTTCGAAACGGCACGGCACGCGCTGGACTACGAGCACCGTATCGACGAGGTCATCGGCGCCCTGGAGTCGCTTGGCAAGCCCACCATCGCGCTGCTAGAGGGGTTCTGCGTCGGCGGTGGCGCGGCTATCGCCATGGCCTGCGATTTCCGCTACTGCACACCCGATCTGCGCTTCGGGGTGCCTATTGCCAAGACCCTTGGCAACTGCGTCTCCATTGCCAACGTGTCGCGCCTGGTCGATCTGATCGGTGCCGCCAGGGCCAAGGAGGTGCTGATGCTGGCCAAGCTGTTCGATGCCGATGAGGCGAAGCAGGCGGGCTTGGTCACCGATGTCGTCGCCGCCGAGGAGATCGAGGCGGCGGTCAGAAAGGTGGCCGAAAGGTTGGGTGGCTTTGCTCCTTTGACGCTGCGCGCGTCCAAGGAGGGGATCAGCCGTGTGCTGGCGGCACGGCGGCCCGCCGCAGGCAGTGAAGAGGACCTGATCGCACTTTGTTACACAAGCCGGGACTTCAAGAGTGCTGTGAAGGCCTTCATCGACAAGACCTCCCACGCCTGGCGCGGTGAGTAGCGGCTGGACAGTACCTTTCTTAGACGGCAACACCCAATGACAATGAGGTAGTAAGCATGCTCCCCTTAAGGAAAATGAAGGTGCTCGACATTTCCCAGATCATGGCCGGCCCGTACTGTACCATGGTGCTCGGCGACCTTGGAGCGGACGTCATCAAGGTGGAAAAGAGCGGCGGCGACGACAGTCGTCAGATGGGGCCTTACATCAACGAGGAGTCGACCTGCTTCGCCCAGATCAACCGCAACAAGAAGAGCATTTCGCTGAACCTCAAGGAAGAGGAGGGACGTGAGATATTCTACCGCCTGGCCAAGGAGGCCGATGTCATCGTCGAGAACTACCGCACCGGCGTGGCCAAGAAGCTGAAAGTGGATTATGAAACCATCAAGGCCATGAACCCCGCTATCATCTACTGCTCAATCTCCGGCTATGGACAGTCCGGCCCCTACAGCCACAAAGGGGGCTTCGACCTGGTGGCTCAGGGCATGACGGGGTTGATGTCGATGACAGGTGAGCCGGGGCGGCGTCCGTTGAAGACCGGCATTGCCGTCTACGACATCGGCGCTGGTATTACTGCCGTCTATTCGATTCTTGCTGCCTACATCCACAAGATGAGCACCGGCGAGGGGCAGCACGTTGACGTAGCCATCGCGGAGTGCGGTCTACCCTGGTTCACCTGGGAAGCGGCGGCATTCTTCGCCGAAGGCACCGTGCCCGAACCCACCGGCTGGCGCCATCGTGTTTCGGCGCCCTATCAGGCGATCAAGGTGCACGATGGCTACATCATGCTAGGGTGCGCCAACCAGCGTACCTGGGAGCGGCTCTGCCAAGAAGTGATCGGTCGGCCTGACCTGCTGGATGATCCACGCTTCATTAGCAACTATCAGCGCGGACAGAACGTGGAGGAGCTCGAGGCGGTGCTCGAGGAGATCTTCGTAAAGGATTCTCGCGAATCGTGGCTGGCGAAGTGCGATCAGGCGGGAGTGCCGGCAGGCCCCATCAACGATTTCGCCCAGGCACTGGACGATCCGCACTACCAGGCGCGCGGTATGATACAAGAGGTAGTTCATCCGACCATTGGCAAGATGAAGACCATAGGATTCGCCAGCAAGCTCTCGGAGACTCCGCCACAGATTCGTCGACCGGCACCACTCTATGCCCAGCACACTGACGAGGTCATGGCCGAGCTGGGCATCGATGAGGCCCGCTGCGAGGAGCTGCGTCGCAAGGGGGTGATCAAGTGACAGAGGGAAGCGGAGAGGCAACGAATGAATCTAGCCGCGGTTAAATGCATTATCGAGTCGCTTTGATCTTTACATCGCCTTGGGTATCTCCAGGGAGACATAGCATCGGGCCATCATGAAGGGCTCCAGGAGGGTTATGGCAATCAACAAGGATGAGGAAGTGCTGATCTTCCAGTCGTCGATTATGGTCTGGTCGACGATCTCTTTAGGGGGATACCGGAACTTCTGAAGAAGCTGTGAAAAAGGTCGGAATCTTCTTGGTCTTGCCTTCATTATCTAGGTTTTATACTCGTGTTACGGTATGAGTATCATGCTTTGAACAGCATCGCTTCTGATCAGTAACTTGGGCTATGTCGAGCGCGGTGCACGCCACGCCCGCGAGCTCAAGCGTATCGACTGAGCAGGCCCGAAACGAACGAAGCCTCCCCGCCGTAAGGGCGGGGAGGCTTCGTCTGGGGGTGGGGGCTCAGCCGCCGACTTGCAGCAGCGGGTCCGAAACCCCGAGCACGTAGAAGGCGATCAGGCCGATCGTGCCGGTGAAGATCAGGTAGTAAATCGTCGGCAGGATGGTCTTGCGGATGGTCTCGCCCTCGCGACCCAGCAGCCCCACGGTGGCCGAGGCCGCCACCACGTTGTGGATGGCGATCATGTTGCCCGCCGCGGCGCCCACCGCCTGCAGCGCCACCATCATCGCGGTGGAGACGCCGAGCGCCTGGGCCACGTTGAACTGGAAGTCGGCCAGCATCAGGTTCGACACGGTGTTCGAGCCGGCGATGAAGGCCCCCAGGGCGCCCACGGCGGGAGCGAAGAAGGGGTAGACCCCACCCACGCTATCGGCCACGAACTGGGCCATGGTCACCGGCATCGAGGCGAGATCCGCGGCGTTGACCCCGGAGTTGATCAGGATGCGCACCATGGGCACGGTGAAGATCAGCACGAAGCCGGCGCCGAAGATGGTCTTGGTCGATTCGGAGACCGCCGCGCTCAGCTTGCGGCCGTTCATCTGGTGCAGGAAGAAGGTCACCAGCACGACCATCAGGATGATGCCGCCGGGCAGGAACAGCGGCTCGATGCTGCCGCTGATGCCCGACTCCCCGAGAATGTTCGCCCAGCCGAAGCTCACGCTGTTGAGCGCGGCGCGCAGCGGGTCGATGGTGCGCGAGGCGACCAGGAAGATTGCCAGCAGCACGTAGGGGATCCAGCCGCGCAGGGGCGACATCGGTGCCTTCTCGCTGAGTTCGTCGAGCTTGATCTGGAAGCTGCCGATCCACGAGTCGGGCCAGGAGGTCGATTCGGGGAAGTCCCAGGTGTTCTTGGGCAGCAGGAAGCCGCGGCGTGCCGCCGGTACGACGATGGCGAGGCCGACCATGGCGCCGATCATCGAAGGGAACTCCGGCCCCAGGAAGACGCCGACCAGCATGTAGGGAAGCACGAAGGCGAGGCCGGTGAAGATCGCGAACGGCGCGATGGAGAGCCCTTCGGTCCAGGAGCGGTTGGCGCCGAAGAAGCGCACCATCACGGTGACCAGGATCAGCGGCATCAGGATGCCGACGATGCCGTGGGTGATGGCCACTTCGCTGGTGATGAGCTGGAAGAAGACGTCCCAGCTGGAGCCGCCCGCCTCGAGGGTCTCGGTGATGTCGGCGCGGTTCAGGCCGCTGGTGACGCCGACCACGATGGGCGTACCCACGGCGCCGAAGGAGACCGGCGTGGACTGCAGCATCATGCCGACCACGACGGCCGCCAGGGCGGGAAAGCCCAGTGCCACCATCAGCGGCGCGGCCACCGCGGCGGGGGTGCCGAAGCCCGAGGCGCCTTCGATGAAGCAGCCGAACAGCCAGGCCACGATCAGCGCCTGCACGCGGCGGTCGGGGCTGATGCCGGAGAAGCCGTTGCGAATGGCGGTGATGCCGCCGGAGTGCTTGAGCGTGTTCAGCAGCAGGATGGCACCGAAGATGATCCACAGCAGGCCGGCGGTCTGGATCAGGCCCTGGATGGTCGAGGCGACGACGCGCGAGACGCTCATCTCCCACACGGTGAGGGCAATCAAGGCCGTCACCAGAAAGACCACCGGCATGGCGATCTTGGCGGCGACGCGGAAACCGATAAGCAGCACGCCCGCCAGTATCAGCGGCGTAAAGGCGAGTAGGGCTAGGGTCGTATCCGACATGACGTTTCCTCGGTTCTCCTTGTAGGTTTTTCAGGCCAGGCGAGCGCGAGCCACGGCTCGGCGTAATCGTCGGCAGCGCCAACGATACGGAGTGCGCTCGCAAGTTGCCATTGCTGGGTCATTGGTCTGACCAATCTCGGACGCCCGGCGCCAGCCCCGCCTGATCTGTGGAAGAGACAGAAAAACAAGAGGTTGTCACGAGATTCACGGCGCGCCATCGGCAGGGATGGGGTAACCGTTATTAGACTAATGGACAGCCGTCGGTCCCAGCGTAGCCGAGCATGAGGCCATTGGCATCCCGCTCGCTCGGCTGGCACTATCGAGGCACCAACATCGGCCAAGCCCAGGAGGCGTCATGGCAAGGGTTCTCTACGACCTGTGCGGTCGCGACGAAGCACTGCGTTTTTCTCCCTATTGCTGGCGCGTGCGCTACGCGCTGGCCCACAAGGGGCTCGACTACGAGACGCAAGCCTGGCATTTCACCGACAAGGAGGCGCTCGCCTTCGCCGACCACGACAAGGTGCCGGTGCTGGTCGACGGCGACGCGACTGTCACCGACAGCTACGAGATCCTGCGCTACCTGGACCGCACCTATCCCGACAAGCCACTGCTGGGGACCGGTGCGGCCGCCGCCAGGGCGCGCTTCTTCAAGCACTACGCCGAGCGCACCCTGCAGTCGGCGATGATGCGCACCATCGTCATGGACCTGCTCAACGCCATCGATCCCCGGGACCGCGACTACTTTCGCGAGAGCCGCGAGAAGCGCTTCGGCAGGACGCTCGAGGAGTTTCACTCGCCCGCCAAGGGGCTGTCCCAGCTGGATGCGGCACTCGAACCGCTGCGAGGGTGCTTGAAGGAGGCCGACTTCGTCGACGGTGATCAGCCTGGTGGGGCCGACTACCTGCTCTTTGGCCCCTTCATGTGGGCCAGGGTGGTCTCCACGGCCGACCTGGTATCGAACGCCGATCCGGTCCATGGCTGGATCGAGCGCATGCTCGACCTTCACGACGGGCTGGGGCGCAGGGCCATGCGGATCACCGATATCGAAGGGGCCTATCGCTGAGGAGGGGGTGCCCCGAAAGAATGTTGCATTGCACAAAACGAGCTGCTATGTTGCATTGCAACAAGGCGCGATCCTGCCTTGGCAACGCAACGTAGGAGGTGTCTCATGAGCAAGACCCAAGACAAGGCAACCCAGCAGTTCGACTCTCTGTTCTTCGCCCCGGCCCGCGCCTATGGCTCGCTGGCCCTGGAATACTACGAGAAGCTGGTGTCAGCACAGCTGGAAGCCTTCCGTAGCTACTCCGACCTGAGCCTGGCCCAGGCCCGCGCCTGGGTCGACGTCAAGGACTCCGAGGGCCTCAAGCAGGTCTTCGAGACCCAGCAGAAGGCCGTCAAGGAACTGGGCGAGCGTCTGCAGGGCGACACCAAGAAGGTGGTCGACCTGAGCCAGGAGTTCCTGCAGAAGGGTCAGCAGCTGACCGAGCAGAACGTCAAGGCAGCCAGCGCCGCGACCAAGTAAGTCGCCGCTGCTGTCGCTGACGACCAAGGCCGCCGCCCCCCGGGGCGGCGGCCTTTTTCGTGCCTGCCCGTTGCCGCCGCTCCGACGCTGTCACTCCTCGAGCAGCTCCAGCACCTCCTCCTCCTCGACCTGGCCGAAGTCGGCATAGAACTGGCCCACCGCCATGAAGCGCTGAGGGACATCGAGACAGACTACCTCGTCGGCGATCGCCTGCAGCCGGGCCACGGCGCTGGGCGGGGCCACCCCGAGCGCCGCGATGAGCCGCGCGGCGCGGCCCTGCAGGGTCTTCAGGGCCGCCTCCATGGTGGCGCCGGTGGCGCTGCCGTCGTCGACGATCACCACCACACGGCCCTCGGGCGGGATCGGCGGGCGAATCGGGCTGTAGCGCTGGCGGCGCTCCGCTAGCAGCTTGCGCTGTTGCTCGGCCTCGCGCTCCACCGCCTGCTGGGAAAACTGCGCGGCCACTGCGTCGAGCTTCATGGTGCCATCCTCGCTGATGGCGCCGATGGCGAACTCGGGGCTGCCGGGGGCGCGAATCTTGCGCACCAGCACCACGTCGAGCTCTCCCTCCAGGGCATCGGCCAGAAAACGTCCCATGGGCACTCCCCCGCGAGGAATGGCCAGCACCAGCGGGTTGGAGCCCCTCAGGTGGGCGAGGCGGTGTGCCAACTGTTCGGCCGCGTCCAGTCGATCACGGAACATGTCGGTCTCCTTCTCCTGCGCTCCCGGTTCTTCTCCCAGTGTAGCCGTGAGGGCGTGAGAGGGAGGCGGGGCCAGGCGACTGAACGGGCAGGGCGAAAGGGCTGGAAATAATTTATGTATACAATAAATTGATGTAGTGTCGCTCATTGGTGCCGCAATGAGGATACAATTCTGACCGATCGGACAGAAAATGGAGCCGTGAGCGCCGCCAGCTGGCCGTGCCCGGCGAGTCGCCGCCGCAATTCCAACAAGCGCGATGGGTGACCTCCCGGATGCGGAAACACAACAACGACTGGATGGATCCATGCGTACGATTCAGAACACTTCGATTTTCGACTTCCACGGCCGGCCTTCGCTGGCAACGGCCTTGCCCCTGTCGCTGCAGCACGTGCTGGCCATGATCGCGGGGGTCATCACGCCCCCCATCATCATCGCGGGGGTGGTGGGCGCCACGCCGGAGGAGAAGTTGCTGTTGATCCAGATCGCCGTCCTGGCCTCGGGGATCTGCACCCTGTTCCACCTCTACGGGGTGTGGAGGTTCGGTGCCAGGCTGCCGGCGATCTTCGGCGTCGGCTTCGCCTACGTGCCGACGCTGATCGCCGTGGGCGGCCAGTTCGGCATCGAGGGGATCCTTGGGGCGCAGCTGATCGGCGGCATCACCATGATGGTGGTGGGCTACTTCATCCAGTACATCCGCCACCTCTTCCCGCCGGTGGTGGCCGGCACGGTGGTGCTGGTCATCGGCCTGTCGCTCTACGACATCGCGGTGCGCTACATGGCGGGCAGCGGCGACGTCGATGCGGCGGACTTCGGCGCGCCGCTGAACTGGGGCGTGGGCCTGGTGACGCTCGCCACGGTGCTGGTCGCCTCCCAGTTCGGGCGCGGCGTGATCAAGCTCTCGGCGATCATCGTCGGCATCCTCGTCGGCTACGGGCTGTCGCTGGCGCTGGGAATGGTCAGCTTCGCGTCGGTGGCCGAGGCCGACTGGGTGGCGGTGCCGACATTCATGCCTTTCGCCATGGAGTTCCATGCCTCGGCGATCGTCGCCATGGTGGTGATCTGCGTGATCAACTCGGTGCAGACCATCGGCGACCTCTCGGCGACCACCGTGGGCGGCATGAATCGCGAGCTCAAGACCCGCGAGCTGACCGGCGGCCTGCTGGGCAACGGCCTGACCACGACGGCGAGCGCCTTCTTCGGCGCCCTGCCCACCTCCACGTTCAGCCAGAACGTCGGCATCGTCGCCATGACCCGGGTGATCAGCCGCTTCGTGCTGGCGCTGGCCGGCGGCTTCATGCTGCTGGCCGGCCTCAGCCCCAAGTTCGGCGCGCTGATGACCACCATCCCCTATCCGGTGCTCGGCGGCGCCACCATCACCGTGTTCGGCATGATCACCATGACCGGCATCAAGCTGCTGATCAAGGACGAGCTCTCCGCCCGCAACATGACCGTCGTGGGGCTGGCATTGGCGCTCAGCCTGGGCATCGCCGAGGTGCCGGCGGCCATCGAGCGCTTTCCCGAGTGGCTGCAGAACGTGATCGGCGGGGCGCCCATCGTGGTGGCTGCCATCACTGCCTTCACCCTCAATCTGCTGCTGCCCAATACCACCCTGGCCGACGAAGCCCGAGAGCGAGAGTCCATGGCGCGTGCGGATGCAAGCGAGACGGGAGCTGGCGGCACTCCTTCGTCACAGGTGGATCGCCGCCCACAGAGTGGCGAATCGAAAGCGGCGCCCAGCGCGGCTGAATGAAGGGTTCGCAAGGCAACGACCCGCAGCGCTCATCGCGCTGCGGGTCGTTGCGCCAGTCGCAGTGTGTTCAGGGCTGGACGCGATCTTCCAGGCGGAAGCGGGCGATGCGGTTGATCTGCTCGATGGCGGTGCGGCGCTCCTCCTCCGGCGAATTTTCCAGGCGGGTATCGAAGGCGGCCAGGATGGCGTGACGGTCGCTGCCCTTCACGGCCATGACGAAGGGAAAGCCGTACTTGGCCTTGTAGGCGGCGTTGAGTCGCTCGAAGCGTGCCATCTCCTCCGGCGTGCACTGGTCGAGCCCGGCGCCGGCCTGCTCGCGGGTCGAGTCGTCGGTGAGTTCCCCGGCGATGGCGGCCTTGCCGGCCAGGTCGGGGTGGGCACGGATCACCTCGAGCTGGCGTTCCGGGGTGGCGCTGCGCAGCGTCTGGCCCATCGCCTCGGCGAGGCCGGCCGGCGTGTCGTGCGCGTCCGTCAGGCCACGCTCCCAGGTCAGCTCGGCCACCCAGGGGGAGTGTTCGTAGATGTCGCCGAAGCGGGCCACGAAGGCGTCGCGGTCGAGCGTGCTGGGGCGTGGCGTCAGGGTCTTGTCGGTCATCGTGGTCTCCAAGGTCAGGGCCGCAGGGCGGCACTCGCAGCATGTTGCCCAGAAAGTGTATACAAAAAATCTTTGAAATGTACCACAGGAAGCGCTAAAACTGTCTTCATGTAGTCGCGACGGGTCATCACGCCCGTCTGGCATTGGCTTGACCCGGCATCGGCAGCGACGCTCCGCCGGTCAAACAACGGGAGTGACGAAATGGGACGCCTGACCACCCACGTACTGGATACCGCCCAGGGCCGCCCCGGCCAGGGCATCTGCATCGAGGTCTATCGCCTGTCGGGGGGACAGCGCACCGCGCTCAAGACGGTGACGACCAATGACGATGGCCGCTGCGATGCACCCATCCTGGAAGGCGACGAGTTCGCCGTCGGCGAGTACGAGCTGGTCTTCCATGCCGGCGACTACCTGCGCCAGCAGGGCATTCAGGCAGGTGAGCCGCGCTTCCTCGACGTCATCCCGCTGCGCTTCGGCGTGGCCGACGACTCGCAGCACTACCACGTGCCGCTGCTGCTGTCGCCCTATGGCTACTCCACCTACCGCGGCAGCTAGGGAAACGCGGCTCATTGGCTGCGCTCCGCGATGCGGCGTCAACAACAATTAGCTGAGACCACCTGATGCAAGCTTACCTACTGGATTTCGTCAATTTCATGCTGCGCTGGCTGCACGTCATCGCGGCCATCGCCTGGATCGGCGAATCGATCTACTTCGTGATGCTGGACAACGGCCTGCGCAAGCCCAAGGCCGCCGAGGATCGTGACAAGGGCGTGTTCGGCGAGATGTGGGCCGTGCACGGCGGCGGCTTCTACCATAACCAGAAGTACGCCACGGCGCCTGCCAAGCTGCCGGAAGACCTGCACTGGTCGTTCTGGAAGGCCTACACCACCTGGCTGTCCGGCTTCGCCCTGTTCGTGCTGCTGTACATGGCCAATCCGAGCTTCTATCTGGTCAACCCCGACAGCGACTGGGCCTGGGCCGCCGGCCTGAGCGGCTGGGAGGCCAACGTGCTGGCGCTGGCGTTCCTGCTCGGCGGCTGGGTGGTCTACAACGAGCTGTGCAAGCGCATCAGCCCCAACATGGATCGCGACGGCCTGCTGAGCCTGGCCGTGGCGGTGATGATGGTGCTGGTGGCCTACCTCAGCGTACAGCTGTTTTCGGGGCGGGCCGCCTTCCTGCTCACCGGTGCCGTGATGGCCACCGCCATGTCGGCCAACGTCTTCTTCTGGATCATTCCCGGCCAGCGCCGCATGGTGAAGGCCATGAAGGCGGGCGAGACGCCCAACCCGCTGGACGGCAAGCGCGGCAAGCAGCGCTCGGTACACAACACCTACTTCACCCTGCCGGTGGTGCTGCTGATGATCAGCAACCACTACTCCTTCGTCTACAACCACGATTACGCCTGGGTGCTGATGTCGCTGTTCATCTTCGCCGGTGCGCTGATCCGCCAGTTCTTCGTGCTGATGCACGCCGGCAAGATCCAGCCCGCCTACCCGGCCGTCGGCGTGGCGCTGATCGCCGTGGCCTTCTGGGTCGGCATGCCGGGGACGGGAGCTTCGAGCGGGGGCGAAGGCGGCCAGGGAACCGACCTGGCCGAGGTCGAGGCCATCATCGAGTCGCGCTGCGCCTCCTGCCACTCGGCCAACCCGACCCAGGAGGGCTTCGGCTCGGCGCCGGCCGGCGTGGTCTACGACACCACGTCCCAGATCGAGGGCCATCGCGAGAAGATCCAGGAAGTGGTGGCGAGCAAGTACATGCCGCTGGGCAACATGACCAACATGACCGACGAGGAGCGCGACGCGATCGCCGCCTGGTCGGAGTGACGGCTTGCTCACCCTGCCCGCGCACAGCCCGCCATCGGCGGGCTGTGCGCGTCCTGGCGGGTTCGATAGTTGGGTGGGACTATGTATACAATGGCAGTCGATGAAGGGCTCAGACCAGGAGGGAGGAACATGAACCAGCGGCAGCGCCTGGCCGAGGGCGAGGCGGGTGCGGAGAAGCCCCGACGCCTGGGCAAGAACGGTGACGGAGCGGAGCGCCACGAGGCGATCTACCGCACCATCAGCGATGCGATCATCGAGCATCGCCTGCGTCCCGGCGCTCGCCTGCGCGAGGACGCCCTGGCCGAGGTGTTCGGCATCAGCCGCACCGGCGTGCGCAAGATCCTGCAGCGCCTGGCCCTGGAGCAGCTCGTCACCCTGACCCCGCGGCGCGGCGCCAGCGTCACGCGGCCTACCGCCGACGAGGCCAAGGACGTCTTCGACGCCCGCCAGATGGTGGAGTGCGGCCTGATGCCCGAGGTCGCCCGCCGCATCACGCCCGCCGACGTGCGTGAGCTGCGCGACATGGCCCGGCGTGAGCGCGAGGCGCTCCGCTCGGGCGAACAGAGCCGCGCGATCAAGCTCTCCGCCGCCTTCCACGAGCGCCTGGCCCAGCTCTCCGGCAACGCCACCCTGGCGGCCTTCGTCGGCCAGCTCTGCTCGCGTTCGTCGCTGATCCTCGCCGTCTATGGCAGCTCGGGGCACCTGGGCTGCGAGTCCCACGACCACGACGACCTGATCGGCTTTCTCGAGGCCGGCAACGGCGAACGCGCTACCGCCTTCATGAGCCGTCACCTCAAGGCCATCGAGGCCTCGCTCTCCATCGTCGAGGAAGAGGCGGAGACGCCCGACCTGCAGCGCATCTTCGGCGCCTAGGTAGCGTATCGGCAGAACGAAGGCGCCCCCGGCCTGGCCGGGGGCGCCATTCGCTGCAAGTGCTTCCGTTCAGAGTGCCGGTGTTGCCGCCGCCGGGCGATGGCTCAGCATCAGGCCATAGTAGAACGTGCCGCCGAGCGCGGCACCGATCATCCAGCCGTAGCCGCCCAGCGCGGCGAGTGCCGGCACCAGCACCGTGGAGATGGAGAACAGCGCGGCGCCGAGGAAGGCGACCAGCGCCCGGGTGTTCCAGCCCTTGACGTAGTAGTAGGCCGTGCCGGGCTCGGAGGAGAACAGCTGCTGCATGTCGAGGTGTTGGCGTTTCACCAGGTAATAGTCCACCACGATGATGCCGTAGAAGGGCGCGACGACGGCACCGAGCGCGTTGACGAAGCCCGGTACCCCGATCTGGCTGATCACCGAGACCCACAGTGCACCGACGAAGAAGGCCACTCCAGCGGTGATCAGTCCCCCCACCTTGAAGCTGATCCTGCTGGGAAAGAGGTTGGCCAGGTCGTAGGCCGGCGGGATGAAATTGGCCACCAGGTTGATGCCGACGGTGGCGGCGAAGAAGGTCAGGGCGGCGACGATGGTCAACGGCAGCGAGTCGACCCGCTCGACGATGTCGGCCGGATTGGTCAGGGCCTCGCCGAACAGCACCAGGGTGCCGGCGGTGATGATCAGCGCGATGAACGAGAAGAACGCCACGTTGAGCGGCAGCCCCAGCAGGTTGCCGAGCTTCATCTGGCGCTCGGTCCGGACGAAGCGGGTGAAGTCGCCGAAGTTGATCACCACCGCGGCGAAGTAGGCCACCATGGTGCCGACGATCGCCAGGAAGGCCGCCACGGCGCTGCCGCTGCGCTCGGTGTCGGCGCTGAAGATGGTGGCGATGGCGGGCAGCAGCTCGTCGCCGGCCTGGACCCAGACCACGATCATCAGCACCACCATCACCAGGTAGACCAGCGGGCCCGCCCAGTTGAGGAAGTGCTTGATGCGCTCGATGCCCTGCCAGAATATCGCGATCTGGAACAGCCAGACGATCACGAACGACACCCAGGCCACGCCGGAGAGGCCGAGGAAGGTGGCACCGTCGCCGGCGCCGAACAGCGCAGTGATCAGCAGCGCCACCGCGGTGGAGGCGAAGTAGGTCTGCACCCCATACCAGAAGATGCCGATGATCGCGCGCAGCATGGCCGGCAAGTTGGCGCCGCGCACCCCCATGCTGGCGCGCACCATCACCGGGAAGGGGATGCCGTACTTGACGCTGGGCTTGCCGGTCAGGTTGACCAGGTACATGACGATCACGCCGGCGAGGATGATCGCCGCCATCACCGCCCAGCCGTTGAGCCCGTAGGTCAGGAATAGCGAGGCGGCCAGGGTGTAGCCGAACAGGCTCTGGATGTCGTTCGACCACACGTTGAAGATCTCGAAGGCGCCCCAGTTGCGGTCCCTGTGCTTGAGCGGGGCCAGGTCCTCGTTGTAGAGCGTCGGGTCGATGCGCTGGATGTCGAGCTCGTTCTCTTTCATCGTCGTCACCGTTGTTGTCATGGGGCGTCGCCCGGCCGGCAGGGCCGGAAGGGCGACGTGGAGAGGGAGCGGTTACTGGCGGAAACGCTGGCAGGGGGCCCAGTGGCGCATCAGCAGGTAGTAGGTGAGGCCGGCCGGGATCAGGCTGGCGTACCAGGACACCGCCGAGAAGGCCAGCGCCGCGGCGATGCCCACCGCCGTGGCGACCAGCGCCGCCAGGTTGACGCCCTGGTAGGGGCCGCTCTCGTCGTAGAGCTTGTCGAGATCCAGGGTGCGGCGACGTATGACGTAGTAGTCGACTACCAGGATGGCGAAGATCGGACCGAGGAAGGCGGAGTAGGTCTGCACGAAGAGCTGCAGGCCGGCCGCGGAATCGGGCTGCACCAGTTTCCAGGGGAAGGTGGCGAAGGCCAGCAGGCCGACGATCACCGTGGAAGTGGCGAACTTCAGCTTGAACACGTCCATCAGCACGTAGGTCGGCGGCACCACGTTGTTGAGCACGTTGGTGGTGACCTGGGCGAAGGCGATGAACAGCAGGGTGGTCATCAGCAGCGGCGTGTTGTCCACCGCATTGGCGAACACCTGGATGGGGTCGGCGGTGCCGGTGGCTTCGGAAACCATGTAGCCGATCAGGCCCATGAACAGCGTGCAGGGCAGGATCGACATGGCGTAGATGGTGGTGAGAATGCCCGGCCCGGTACCCTGCTTGTGCTCGCGCGAATAGTCGCTGACGTTGAGCATCATGGTGCTGTAGATGCCCAGGAACAGCATGGTGGCGCCCCAGAACGGCATGCCCCAGGAGCCTTCCATGGTCAGCAGGCTGGTCGACAGCTCATCGCCGTAGCGCTGCACCGTGGCATAGAACATGTAGACCAGCGAGGCAAGAATGAAGGCGCTGCCGATGTTCTCCAGCCACTTGATGCCCTGGAAACCCATCACCGAGAGGCCGATCTGCAGGAACTGGAAGGCGATGAAGTAGAACACCAGATTGTCGAAGCCGAACAGGGTGGCCGAGACCATGTTCAGGGCGCCGGCGCCGATCCAGCTCTGGAAGCCGTACCACACCACGGCGGGCACGGCCCGGACCAGGCCGGGCAGGCGGGTGCCGGCAAAGCCGAAGGCGCTGCGCGCCTGTACCATGAAGGGGATGCCGTACTTGTAGCCGGCGGCGCCGTTAAGGGCCAGCGCGATGCCGATCACGAAGCAGCCGATGGCGATGGCCAGGGTCGCCTGGATCAGGTTGAGGGTGCCGACCACGCTGGAACCCATGGCGAAGGTGCCGATCGACACGCAGCCGCCGAACCAGGCCAGGAAGTAGGAGGGTCGCCCCATGATGCGGGTCTTCTGCGGGGCGAGCGATTCCTCGCCCAGCGCCTTGGTGGCGCCGGGTGCCGCCGCCGCCAGGGCGGCAGGGTCGGCCGCCGTGCTGTGTGGGGGGGTGTGTTGCATGGGTCTGTCCTCGCAAGTCGTTGCTCTGTGTTGTGGTTGTGCCCGGATTCAGGCGGGCTCTGTGGCGTGACGTGCTCAAGGCGTGTTGTTGTGGGACGGCAAAGGCTCAGCGTTCGTGAGCCAGGTGGGAAAACTCCTCGAATCGTCCGTGGAAGGTCTTGGGTCGCGGAAACGCCAGGTCGCCGTGCTTGCTGGTGCCGAGCCCCAGCCCGACGAGGGCCTCGGCCAGCTTGACCGCGGCCGTGACGCCCTCGATCACCGGCAGTCCCACCTCGCGGGAGATGGTGTCGGTCAGATCGGCCATGCCGCCACAGCCCAGCACGATGGCGCCGATGCCATCCTCGTCGCGGGCGCGGTGGCACTCGTCGATGATGCGGCCGAGGGCGGCCGTGCCGTTCTCCTCCAGGTCCAGCACCGGGATCTCGGCGGCGCGTACCCGGCGGCAGTGATGGCGAAAGCCGTACTGCTCGAGCAGGTGCTCGGCGATGATGGCGGTGCGCGTGAGGGTGGTCACGACCGAGAAGCGCGTGCTGACCAGGCTGGCCATATGAAACCCCGCCTCGGCGATGCCGATCACCGGGGCGCGGGTCAGTTCGCGTGCTCCCCACAGGCCCGGGTCGCCGAAGCAGGCGATCACATAGGCATCGGTGGCCTCCTTCTCGCCTGCCAGTACCTCCTCCATCACGCCCACGGCGCTGATGGCTTCGTCGAAGTGGCTCTCGATGGATACCGGGCCGCTGGCCGGCTGGGTCGCCACGACGGTCGTGCCGGCAGCCGCCACGCGCTGTGCCGCTTCGCCGATCTTGCGGGTCATGGCCACGGTGGTGTTGGGATTGATGATGCGAAGGCGCATGCGAACTCCAAACTTTTCTTGTGAACAATAAAAAATATCTTTGTACACAAAATAGGCGCTGCAACCCGCGTGCGCAAGCCCTTCGTCGTGCCTGCTCATTCTCGGATAAAATTCCTATCTATCAGCATATTGCCTGCTTTTTGCCATGGTGTGAGGCGACGCCCATCGACTAGACTTAGGTCTTAGGCACTGAAAAAGATCCCATATTGGCGACTTTTAGGCTAAGCAACTGTATACAGTTTTGCGGTTGTGCCTGTTGCGCACATTCTCGGCTCGTTCGCAAAGGGGCAGGCATATCGAGCGACTCGAGCAGCATGGTTGCAAATCAGCCCTTTTTTTGTATACAAAGACCTCGAGACAGCACCGCTTCATCCATGCATTCCCGCCAAGAGGAAGGCGGCGTCAGGTGAGCGGCCCCAGCGCCCATGGGCCAACAGGCCGCGGAGGAACGGGTTGCAGCCTTGTTGGATACAGTCTATTTTGTCTATTGTATACAGTTATTGTTGCGCCAAGCCGGCGAGTCCGGTGAAGCCCAGTGTGCAGTGGCGGTACAGAACAAGAGGAAGAGTCCATGAGCGAGACGCCTGTCTATCCCCGCGACCTGATCGGCTACGGCCGCAACCCGCCCCAGGCCAACTGGCCCGGGCGAGCGAAGATCGCCGTACAGTTCGTGCTCAACTACGAGGAGGGGGGCGAGAACTGCGTGCTGCATGGCGATGCCGGCTCCGAGCAGTTCCTCTCCGAGATCATCGGCGCGGCCTCCTACCCCGACCGCCACCTCAGCATGGAGTCGATCTACGAGTACGGCTCGCGGGCGGGGGTGTGGCGCATCCTGCGCGAGTTCGAGCGACGCGGCCTGCCGCTGACGGTGTTCGGCGTGGCCATGGCCCTGGAGCGCCATCCCGAGCTCGCCCACGCTTTCAAGGAACTGGGCCACGAGATCGCCTGCCACGGCTACCGCTGGATTCATTACCAGGAGGTGCCCGAGCACGTCGAGCGCGAGCACCTGCAGCGCGCCATGGAGATCTTCCAGCGCCTCTACGGCGAGAAGCCGCAGGGCTGGTACACCGGCCGCGACAGCCCCAACACCCGCCGCCTGGTGCTCGACGAAGGCGGCTTCCTCTACGACAGCGACTATTATGGAGACGATCTGCCTTTCTGGACCCGCACGGCCGACAGCCAGGGCAACGAGCACGACCACCTGATCGTGCCCTATACCCTGGACAGCAACGACATGCGCTTCGCCGCGCCCCAGGGCTTCAACACCGCCGAACACTTCTTCAGCTACCTGCGCGACGCCTTCGACGTTCTGTACGCGGAAGGGGAAGAGTCGCCCAAGATGCTCTCGGTGGGCATGCACTGCCGGCTGCTCGGTCGTCCCGGCCGCTTCCGTGCCTTGCAGCGCTTCCTTGACCACATCGAAGCGCACGACCGGGTGTGGGTGACGCGGCGCATCGACATCGCGCGGCACTGGATCGAGCACCACCCGGCGCCGGCGCGCTGAAATAACGACTTGAGAACTATCATGAGCCAACGCACCTACTACGCCCCCCATGGCGGACACCCGCCCCAGACCCAACTGCTCTCCGACCGGGCGGTGTTCACCGAGGCCTACGCCTTCATTCCCAAGGGCGTGATGCGCGATATCGTCACCAGCAATCTGCCGTTCTGGGAGGAGACCCGGCTGTGGGTGCTGGCGCGCCCGCTCTCCGGCTTCGCCGAGACCTTCTCGCAGTACATCATGGAAGTGAGTCCGGGCGGCGGCAGCGAGCGCCCCGAGCTCGATCCCGCCGCCGAGGGTGTGCTGTTCGTGGTCGAGGGCGAGATGACCCTGACCATCGCCGGCGAGCGCCACGAGATGACGCCGGGCGGCTACGCTTTCCTGCCGCCGGGCTGCCACTGGCAGCTGCGCAATGAATCCCGTGCGCCGGTGCGCTTCCACTGGGTGCGCAAGGCCTACGAGTTCGTCGAGGGCATCGAGGTGCCCGAGGCGTTCGTCACCAACGAGAACGACATCGCGCCCAGCGAGATGCCGGACACCGAGGGGCGCTGGGCCACCACCCGCTTCGTCGACCCCGGCGATGTGCGCCACGACATGCACGTCAACATCGTCACCTTCCAGCCCGGGGGAGTGATTCCCTTCGACGAGACCCACGTCATGGAGCACGGCCTCTACGTGCTCGAGGGCAAGGCGGTCTACCACCTCAATCAGGAATGGGTGGAAGTCGAGGCCGGCGACTTCATGTGGCTGCGCGCCTTCTGCCCGCAGGCGTGCTATGCCGGCGGCCCGGGGCCGTTCCGCTATTTGCTCTATAAAGACGTAAACCGCCACGCGGCGCTGCGGCTTGGTACTCGCTAAGGCGTGGCGGACTTGCATTAGTATCACCGAGTTTTCCGAAGCTCAGCGACGTTAGGGGCGCCGGGGGCAGGCCGAAGAGGAGGTCTTTTGCCAGGGGTGAGGAGCACTGCTCCGAACGGGCTGGCCATGGATGGCCAGCACCGGCCCTGCAAGCGGAGCAGGATGCGAGAGCGCCGCAGGGCAAAAGTAGCGCCCAGGGATGGGTTCACAGCGCCTCCTCGCAGGCCTGCCGCCGGAACAGCCCCGGCGATATGGGCGACTGCCGAAAAAACGAGAGGCTGACATGCTGGAACTCAAAGCCGAGCCGTTGACGCCTGAGGCCTTCGTGCCCTTCGGCGACGTCATCGATACTCGCACGGCCGACTACTTTCACATCAATGGCGGGCGCACCCGGCGCTACCACGACCTGGCCAGGGTCGAGACCCTGGGCGAGCAGGCGAGGACGCTGATCAGCATCTTCGTCAGCCAGCCGGTCTCGATCCCGCTGGAGCTCGACTTTCTCGAACGCCATCCCCAGGGCAGCCAGGCCTTCATGCCGTTGCACGAGGAGCGCTTCGTGATCGTGGTGGCACCGCCGGGCGACAGCATCGACCCCGCCGATGTGCGCGCCTTCGTCACCGATGGCCGTCAGGGCGTCAACTACCGCGCCGGCACCTGGCATGCCATCCAGTCGGTGCTCGAGCGCGAAGGGGAGTTCCTGGTGGTGGATCGCGGCGGCGAGGGCAACAACTGCGACGAGCACCCGCTGGCGCTGCGCATTACGCTCTGAACCTTCCGGATCGAGAGAGCTCAGGCATTTGTTTTTCCTGGGCTTTTTTGTGCCTAAGAATTTTTATGAAAATATTTTCCAACCCTTGTTGACGACACGGGCGCGGGGTTCTAATCTCGAAATACAGAAATATTTTCCAAAAACAATCTGGTCGCCACTCACGGGAGGATCCGTCATGGCTCGTATGACCGCAGCAGAAGCCGCCGTTCACGTGCTCCGCAAGGAGGGCATCGATGTCGCCTTTGGCGTGCCCGGCGCCGCCATCAACCCCTTCTACGCCGCCCTGCGCAAGATCGGCGGCATCGACCACGTGCTGGCGCGCCACGTCGAGGGCGCCTCGCACATGGCCGAGGGTTATACCCGTACCCAGGCCGGCAATATCGGCGTCTGCATCGGCACGTCCGGCCCCGCCGGTACCGACATGATCACCGGGCTCTATTCGGCCAGCGCGGATTCCATCCCGATCCTGTGCATCACCGGCCAGGCGCCACGCGCCAAGCTGCACAAGGAGGACTTCCAGGCGGTCGACATCCAGGCCATCGCCGGGCCGGTGACCAAGTGGGCAGTCACCGTGCTGGAGCCAGCCCAGGTGCCGCGCGCCTTCCAGCAGGCCTTCCAACTGATGCGCTCTTCGCGCCCGGGGCCGGTGCTGATCGACCTGCCCATCGACGTGCAGTTGAGCGAGATCGAGTTCGACCCCGACACCTACGAGCCGCTGCCGGCTTACAAGCCCAGCGCCTCACGCGCCCAGGCCGAGAAGGCCATGGCCATGCTCGACGAGGCCGAGCGCCCCTTGCTGGTTGCCGGCGGCGGCATCATCAATGCCGATGCCAGCGAGCTGCTGGTCGAGTTCGCCGAACTCACCGGCGTGCCGGTCATTCCCACGCTAATGGGCTGGGGCAGCATCGCCGACGACCATCCGCTGATGGCCGGCATGGTGGGGCTGCAGACCTCGCACCGCTACGGTAACGCCACGATGCTCGAATCCGACTTCGTGATGGGCATCGGCAATCGCTGGGCCAATCGCCACACGGGCAACCTCGAGACCTATACCAAAGGGCGCAAGTTCGTCCACGTCGACATCGAGCCGACCCAGATCGGGCGCATCTTTGGCCCCGACTACGGCATCGTCTCCGACGCCAAGGCGGCGCTCGAGCTGTTCGTCGAACTCGCTCGCGAGCGGAAGGCAGCGGGCACGCTCAAGGATCGCAGCGCCTGGGCCGAGTCGTGTCAGGAGCGCAAGCGTACCCTGCTGCGCAAGACCCACTTCGACGAGGTGCCGGTGAAACCGCAGCGGGTCTACGAGGAGATGAACAAGGTCTTCGGCAGGAACACCCGCTACGTCAGTACCATTGGCCTGTCGCAGATCGCCGGCGCCCAGTTCCTGCATGTGTATAAGCCGCGCCACTGGATCAACTGCGGCCAGGCGGGCCCGCTGGGCTGGACCATTCCTGCTGCGCTGGGCGTGTGCAAGGCCGACCCTGAGGCCGAGGTGGTGGCGCTCTCCGGCGACTACGACTTCCAGTTCATGGTCGAAGAGCTCGCCGCCGGTGCCCAGTTCCAGCTGCCCTACATCCACGTGCTGGTGAACAACTCCTACCTGGGGCTGATCCGCCAGGCCCAGCGCGGCTTCGACATGGACTACTGCGTGCAGCTCTCGTTCGAGAACGTCAACTGCCCCGAGATCAACGACTACGGCGTCGATCACGTCTCGGTGGTGGAAGGGCTCGGCTGCAAGGCGCTGCGCGTGACCCAGCCGGACCAAATCGCGCCGGCCTTGGAAGAAGCGAAAGCTCTGATGCGCGAATATCGCGTGCCGGTGGTGGTGGAAATCATCCTCGAGCGAGTGACCAACATCGCCATGGGCACCGATCTCGACGGCATCAACGAGTTCGAGGCCCTGGCCGAGAACAACGCGGATGCGCCGACTTCGATCGCTGCCCTTACCTGATAGATACACAGGACGCGACGAGGGGCGCCGGGGACAGGTCGTAGAGGAGGTCCGGTTCCAGGGAAGGAATCGGTAGCGTACAGGGATGTATTCACAGCGCCTCCTCGTAGCCCTGTCGCCGGATTAGCCCACAGACAAGACTAACGACCCAGAGGAGAACGATATGCCCAAGTTCGCCGCTAACCTCAGCATGCTGTTCACCGAGGAGGATTTCCTCGACCGCTTCAAGGCCGCCGCCGAGGCCGGCTTCAAGGGCGTCGAGTACCTCTTTCCTTATGATTATTCCGCCGTCGACATCAAGGCGCGGCTCGACGAGTACGGCCTGACGCAGGTGCTGCACAACCTGCCGGCCGGCGACTGGGGAGCCGGCGAGCGTGGCATCGCCTGCCACCCGGATCGCGTCGAGGAGTTCCGCGCCGGCGTCGAGAAGGCCATCGACTACGCCACCGCGCTCGGTTGCAAGCAGGTCAACTGCCTGGCCGGCATCCAGCCCCAGGGCGTGAGCCTGGAACAGGCGCGCCGCACCCTGGTGGAGAACTTGCGCTACGCTGCGGATAAGCTCGAGGCCGCCGGCATCCTGCTGCTCGCCGAGCCGATCAACACCCGCGACATTCCCGGCTTCTTCCTCCATCGCACCGAGCAGGCGCTGGCGCTCTTCGACGAGGTGGGCAGCCAGAACCTCAAGCTGCAGTACGACATCTACCACATGCAGATCATGGAGGGCGACCTGGCGCCGACCATCGAGAAGCACCTGGGCCGCATCGCCCACGTGCAGCTGGCCGACAACCCGGGGCGCCACGAGCCGGGCAGCGGCGAGATCAATTACCCGTTCCTGTTCGCCCACCTCGACCGGCTGGGCTACGACGGCTGGATCGGCTGCGAGTACAAGCCGGCCACGACAACTCGAGAAGGTCTGGGCTGGCTCGATCGGTGAAACGCTGTTGCGCTCGGCATCTCGGCCGCCGGAGGTGCTCGCAATCCTCATTGAGCACCCAGTCAACTCCGGTTACTGCGCGCCGGCGGCGGCCGACCTGCCTTCGCTCACGACGCGTTTCAGAACGTTTGCCTACGATCACCATAAAGACAAGCTGAAAGGAGAAGCATCATGAGCAAGATCGGTTTCATTGGCCTTGGCATCATGGGCCGTCCCATGGCGGGGCATCTGCTGGATGCCGGCCACGAACTCGTCACCGTCAAGCGCGGCACGCTGGACGCCACCCTGGCCGAGAAGGGCATGCGCGAGCTCGACAGCCCCCGCGCCGTGGCCGAGCAGTCCGAGGTCGTCATCACCATGGTGCCGGATACCCCCGATGTCGAGCAGGTGCTGTTCGGCGAGGGCGGCGTCATCGAAGGGCTCAAGCCCGGGACCCTGGTGATCGACATGAGTTCGATTGCCCCCATCGCCACCCAGGGCTTCGCCAAGCGCGTCCATGAGGCCGGCGGCGAGTACGTCGACGCCCCGGTGTCCGGCGGCGAGGGTGGCGCCATCAACGCGGCCCTGACCATCATGGTCGGCGCCACCGAGGAGGGCTTCTCGCGTGCCAGGCCGATTCTCGAGGTGATGGGCAAGACCATCACGCATATCGGCGGTCACGGTGCCGGCCAGACCTGCAAGGTGGCCAACCAGATCGTCGTCGCGCTGACTATCGAAGCGGTGGCCGAGGGCCTGCTGTTCGCCTCCAGGGCGGGCGCCGACGTGGCCAAGGTGCGCGAATCGCTGCTCGGCGGCCTGGCCCAATCGAAGATCCTCGACGTGCACGGCGAGCGCATGATCCAGCGCACCTTCGATCCGGGCTTCAAGATCAAGCTGCACCAGAAAGACCTCAACCTGGCGCTGGAAGGCGCACGTAGCCTCAATTTGGCGCTGCCCGGCACCGCCAACGCCCAGCAGCTGTTCCAGGCCTGCGCCGCCCACGGCGGCGGGGAGTGGGATCACGCCGGTATCCTGCGCGCACTGGAGGCGCTGGCCGACCACGAAGTGGGCAACTGAACCATCGCATCCGAGGAGGCGGTAAACAGCCTGCCGGTCGCGCGGCATCGACGCTGTCGCTTCCCTCCTGGTGGGCGCCGGGCCGGCGCCCGCCAACCGGCCGCACTCCGTGCGGCTGTTCCCGGCGGCGGGATCCCCGGCTGGACCCCGCCCGCCGCCGGGCTTTTTTCTTGCGTACCCTGCTGCTACCGTCGTTGTTGTCTTTCGTTCGAGGTGTGCCCATGTCTCATCAACTCCCTTCCCTGGACCCCACGGTAGACGTGGCGGACTGGCTGCACCGCCTCGCCGAGATCGCCGTCACCGCCGTGCACCCCGATACGCTGGTGGCGAACCTGCTGCCCGACCCGCCACCGGGTCGCACCGTCGTGGTCGGCGCCGGCAAGGCGGCCGCTTCCATGGCGGCCGCGCTGGAGCGGGCCTGGCAGGCACGCTGCCCCGGCGCGCCGCTCTCGGGGCTGGTGGTCACCCGCTACGGGCACGGTGAAAAATGCGAGGTGATCGAGGTGCTCGAGGCCTCCCACCCGATGCCCGACGACCTGGGCGAGAAGGCGGCCCGGCGCATGCTCGAAGCCGTCGAGCCACTAGGCGAGGACGACCGCGTGATCGCGCTGATCTCCGGCGGCGGCTCGGCGCTGATGACGCTGCCCGCCGAGGGCATCTCGCTTGCCGACAAACAGGCCATCAACCGCGAGTTGCTGCGCTGCGGCGCGCCGATCGGCCAGATGAACACCGTGCGCCGCCACCTCTCGGCGATCAAGGGCGGCCGTCTGGCCGCCGCAGCGCATCCGGCCCAGGTGGTGACCTGGCTGATCTCCGACATTCCCGGCGACGTCGCCACGCAGATCGCCTCGGGGCCGACCCTGCCGGATCGCTCGACCCCGGCCGATGCCCTGGCGGTGCTCGAGCGCTACGGCATCGAGATACCGGCCCACGTGCGTCGCCATCTGGAGCAGGCCCAGGGGGCGCCATCGCCCGACGATGAGGCCTTCGCACGCGACGACAGCGTCGTCCTGGCGCGGGCCCGTGACGCGCTGGAGGCGGCGCGCCAGGCCGCCGAGGCGGCAGGCGCCACGGTGCAGGTGCTGGGCGACGACCTCGAGGGCGAGGCCCGCGAGCTGGGCCGTGCCCAGGCGCGGCTGGCGCTGGAGGCGCGCGACGAGATCGCCGCGCCGCTGCTGATCCTCTCCGGCGGCGAGACCAGCGTTACCGTGCGCGGCGACGGCCGTGGCGGGCGCAACGTCGAGTACCTGCTGGGCCTGTTCGAGGCGCTGGGCGGAGCCCCGGGCATTCACGCCCTGGCCATCGACACCGACGGCATCGACGGCTCCGAGGACAACGCCGGCGCGCTGTTCTCGCCCGACGACTGGCCCCGGGCGAAGGCGCAGGGGCTCCAGCCGGCCGATTACCTGTCACGCAACGACGCGTATACTTTCTTCCAGGCGCTGGATCGGCTCATCGTCACCGGGCCGACCCGCACCAACGTCAACGACTTCCGTGCCATCCTGGTCTTGCCGAGGACACCATGACGCTTCCGCCCCACGCCCCCATCCACGACCCCATCCGTCGCACCAAGATCGTCGCCACCCTGGGCCCGGCCAGCGACCGCGAAGGCGTGCTGG
>NZ_QHGY01000030.1 GCF_003254665.1 Billgrantia lactosivorans
GACCAGGTGACCCAGCAGAATGCCGAGCGCGTGCAGCAGAGCGCACGGGCGGCCAGCGACCTGCAACACCAGGCGGAGCAGCTGGCCCAGGCGATTCGCGTCTTCCGCCTGCGCGGTGCCGGCCCCGAGCAGGTACCTGCCAGGGAAGAGGCCGAGGCCCGTCGTTCGGCCGGTTTCGCCAGCAAGCCGTCAGTCTCGCAGCAAGACCCGCTCCCCGCCAAGCGGCTGCAGGCCAAGGCGCCCCGCTCGGCAGCCGAGACGGAGTGGGAAACGTTCTAGAGGCGGGGCAGGGAACACACTCATACGAGGCGGCAAAGGATAACAACGATGCGCGACAACCAGCCGGTAACCCAGCGTGAATTCAAGCTGAGCGATGAGCATCTGCTCATTACCCGCACGGACCTGGAAGGCAGGATCACCTACGCCAACTCCGCGTTCGTCGAGGTCAGCGGTTTCTCCCACGAGGAGGTGATCGGTGCGCCGCACAACCTGATTCGCCATCCCGACATGCCGCCCGAGGCCTTCGAGGATCTGTGGAAGACGATCAAGAAGGGCGAGAGCTGGCAAGGCGTGGTCAAGAATCGGCGCAAGGACGGGGACCACTACTGGGTGCAGGCGACGGCCACCCCGATCCTCGAGGAGGGCGAGTGCCAGGGCTATACCTCGGTGAGCACTCCGGCCGAGCCGGCCACCGCCGAAGCGGCGGCTCGCGCTTACTCCCAGTTGCGGGAAGGCCGCCGCGGGCTGACCTTCAAGCAGGGCCGCCTGGTGCGGCGCGGGCTGCTGGGCGTGTTTTCGCGCCTCAACCTCCACTCCATCCGCGCCAAGCTGGTCACCTTGACCCTGGTGCCGGTGTTGCTGCTGCTGCTCAGCGGGGCCGTGGGCCTCTATGGCCTCAAGGTGTCGGGGGACCGGGTCGCCTACATCAATGGCAATGGCGTGCAGGACATCGCCGACCTGCAGCGCATCGACCAGTTGCTGAGCCAGTTGATGACCGACCTGGAGCGCCCGGTGCGCAACCCCAGGGCGCTGCGCATGGAGCAGATCCAGGAGCTGGCCGATGAATCCGAGGGCGTCACCGAGCGCATCGGTGCCGCCTGGGAGAGCTTCCTCGACGGCGAGGATGCGTCGCAGGAGGCGATCACGACCCTCGACGCCCAGCTCGGCGTCGCCATCGACGAGGGGATTCGCCCCACGCTGCAGGCACTGATCGACGGCAGCGGCTTTGCCGCCTACGAGGCCTACAACGATGTGCTGCGGCCGGAAGTCGAGGCCATCAGCGAGAGCGTCAACCTGCTGATCCAGGGCAAGCTCGATTATGCCAACCAACTGGCCGAGGAGGCCGAGCGTGGCCAGGCGATGATGCTCTCGGGGCAGTTGGCGGCCCTGGCGATCGGCATCCTGTTCCTGATCCTGCTGGGGTCCTGGACGCTGCGCGCGATCACCCGGCCGGTGCGTCGCGCCGTGGATTTTACCCTGCAGGTCGCCTCGGGCAACCTGGCGGTACGCTCGCCGGATCGCACCCGCGACGAGATCGGTGCGCTGCTCGGTGCGCTCAACACCATGCGCAAGAGCCTCTACAGCACTACTCGCAGCGTGCAGCAGGGCATTGATGTCGTGACCCCTGCGTCGCGCTCCATCGCCCGCGGCAACGAGGACCTCTCGGCGCGCACCGAGCA
>NZ_QHGY01000031.1 GCF_003254665.1 Billgrantia lactosivorans
CCCCTTGGGGTTATATGGTCAAGCCTCACGGGCCATTAGTACCGGTTAGCTCAACGCCTTGCAGCGCTTCCACACCCGGCCTATCAACCAGCTGGTCTCGCTGGGCCCTTCAGGAGGCTCGAGGCCTCGGGGATGTCTCATCTTGAAGGGGGCTTCCCGCTTAGATGCCTTCAGCGGTTATCCCGTCCGCACGTAGCTACCCGGCAATGCCACTGGCGTGACAACCGGAACACCAGAGGTGCGTCCACTCCGGTCCTCTCGTACTAGGAGCAGCTCTTCTCAAACATCCAACGCCCACGGCAGATAGGGACCGAACTGTCTCACGACGTTCTAAACCCAGCTCGCGTACCACTTTAAATGGCGAACAGCCATACCCTTGGGACCGACTTCAGCCCCAGGATGTGATGAGCCGACATCGAGGTGCCAAACACCGCCGTCGATGTGAACTCTTGGGCGGTATCAGCCTGTTATCCCCGGAGTACCTTTTATCCGTTGAGCGATGGCCCTTCCATACAGAACCACCGGATCACTAGAACCTACTTTCGTACCTGCTCGACGTGTCTGTCTCGCAGTCAAGCACCCTTATGCTCTTGCACTCAATGCACGATTTCCGACCGTGCTGAGGGTACCTTCGTGCTCCTCCGTTACGCTTTGGGAGGAGACCGCCCCAGTCAAACTACCCACCACACACTGTCCTCGATCCGGATCACGGACCTGAGTTAGAACGCCAATGATGCCAGGCTGGTATTTCAAGGTTGGCTCCGCCCGAACTGGCGTCCGGGGTTCCTAGCCTCCCAGCTATCCTACACAAGCAACATCAGCGTCCAGTGTGAAGCTATAGTAAAGGTTCACGGGGTCTTTCCGTCTAGCCGCGGGTACACAGCATCTTCACTGCGATTTCAATTTCACTGAGTCTCGGGTGGAGACAGCGTGGCCATCATTACGCCATTCGTGCAGGTCGGAACTTACCCGACAAGGAATTTCGCTACCTTAGGACCGTTATAGTTACGGCCGCCGTTTACCGGGGCTTCGATCAAGAGCTTCGCCCGAGGGCTAACACCATCACTTAACCTTCCGGCACCGGGCAGGCGTCACACCCTATACGTCCGCTTGCGCGTTTGCAGAGTGCTGTGTTTTTAATAAACAGTTGCAGCCACCTGGTATCTTCGACCGGTTCGTGCTCCAGGCGCGAGGCCCTTCACACTACGCCGGCGTGCCTTCTCCCGAAGTTACGGCACCATTTTGCCTAGTTCCTTCACCCGAGTTCTCTCAAGCNCCTCGTGCTCCAGCCGCGAGGGCCTTCACACTAACGCGGCGTGCCTTCTCCCGAAGTTACGGCACCATTTTGCCTAGTTCCTTCACCCGAGTTCTCTCAAGCGCCTGGGTATTCTCTACCTGACCACCTGTGTCGGTTTGGGGTACGGTCCCACTGTATCTGAAGCTTAGAGGCTTTTCCTGGAAGCGTGGCATCGATGACTTCGGCACCGTAGTGCCTTCGTCTCGCCTCTCGGCCTTGGGATCCCGGATTTGCCTGAGATCCCAGCCTACTGGCTTTCACCAGGACAACCAACGCCTGGCCCACCTAGCCTTCTTCGTCCCCCCATCGCAATACAGTGAGGTACGGGAATATTGACCCGTTTCCCATCGACTACGCCTTTCGGCCTCGCCTTAGGGGCCG
>NZ_QHGY01000032.1 GCF_003254665.1 Billgrantia lactosivorans
CGCATACGTCCTACGGGAGAAAGCAGGGGACCTTCGGGCCTTGCGCTATCGGATGAGCCTATGTCGGATTAGCTGGTTGGTGAGGTAACGGCTCACCAAGGCGACGATCCGTAGCTGGTCTGAGAGGATGATCAGCCACATCGGGACTGAGACACGGCCCGAACTCCTACGGGAGGCAGCAGTGGGGAATATTGGACAATGGGCGCAAGCCTGATCCAGCCATGCCGCGTGTGTGAAGAAGGCCCTCGGGTTGTAAAGCACTTTCAGTGGGGAAGAACGCCTGGTGGTTAATACCCGCCAGGAAGGACATCACCCACAGAAGAAGCACCGGCTAACTCCGTGCCAGCAGCCGCGGTAATACGGAGGGTGCGAGCGTTAATCGGAATTACTGGGCGTAAAGCGCGCGTAGGCGGCGTGATAAGCCGGTTGTGAAAGCCCCGGGCTCAACCTGGGAACGGCATCCGGAACTGTCAGGCTAGAGTGCAGGAGAGGAAGGTAGAATTCCCGGTGTAGCGGTGAAATGCGTAGAGATCGGGAGGAATACCAGTGGCGAAGGCGGCCTTCTGGACTGACACTGACGCTGAGGTGCGAAAGCGTGGGTAGCAAACAGGATTAGATACCCTGGTAGTCCACGCCGTAAACGATGTCGACTAGCCGTTGGGTCCTTCGCGGACTTTGTGGCGCAGTTAACNAGAACCTTACCTACCCTTGACATCCTGCGAACCCTTCGGAGACGAAGGGGTGCCTTCGGGAGCGCAGAGACAGGTGCTGCATGGCTGTCGTCAGCTCGTGTTGTGAAATGTTGGGTTAAGTCCCGTAACGAGCGCAACCCTTGTCCCTATTTGCCAGCGATTCGGTCGGGAACTCTAGGGAGACTGCCGGTGACAAACCGGAGGAAGGTGGGGACGACGTCAAGTCATCATGGCCCTTACGGGTAGGGCTACACACGTGCTACAATGGTCAGTACAAAGGGTTGCGAACTTGCGAGAGTGAGCCAATCCCAGAAAGCTGATCTCAGTCCGGATCGGAGTCTGCAACTCGACTCCGTGAAGTCGGAATCGCTAGTAATCGTGAATCAGAATGTCACGGTGAATACGTTCCCGGGCCTTGTACACACCGCCCGTCACACCATGGGAGTGGACTGCACCAGAAGTGGTTAGCCTAACCTTCGGGAGGGCGATCACCACGGTGTGGTTCATGACTGGGGTGAAGTCGTAACAAGGTAGCCGTAGGGGAACCTGCGGCTGGATC
>NZ_QHGY01000033.1 GCF_003254665.1 Billgrantia lactosivorans
CCTACCTGATCCGCCCCGACCAGCACGTCAGCGCCCGCTGGCGCCAAGTCAGCGCCGCCGAGGTCGAGGCGGCGCTCGATCGCGCGCTGGGCCGTCACCTTGATGCCGAGGAGGTGCGCCATGCCACGGCTTGAACTCAACCCCAACTTCACCGACCCGGACGCCTTCTACGCCGCGCTGACCGAGCTGCATCGCGAGCGCAGCGAGGCCGAGAGCGAACGCATCAACGCCCGGCTGATCCTGCTGCTGGCCAACCACATCGGTGACCAGCAGGTGCTCGAGGAGGCCCTGGCCATCGCCGGCCAGGCCGCTGCACAGCCCCCCGATCAGCGCAGCGAACAGGCCGCAACAGGAAGTTGAACAAGAGGACCCCGACATGACGACCCAAACGCTCGAGTACCAGAGCGGCTTTCGCAACCACTTCGCCAGCGAGGCGCTGCCCGGCGCCCTGCCGGTGGGCCAGAACTCGCCCCAGAAGTGCGCCTATGGCCTCTACGCCGAGCAGCTGACCGGCTCGGCCTTCACCGCACCGCGCCATGAGAACCTGCGCAGCTGGCTCTACCGCATCCGCCCCTCGGTGGTGCAGAGCGCGTACACGCCGCTGGAGAACGGCCGGGTGGCCACCTCGCCGCTGGCCAGGCCCGCTGCCGATCCCAACCAGATGCGCTGGGACCCGCTGCCGATGCCCGCCGCGCCCACCGACTTCGTCGACGGCCTGCTGACCATCGCCGTCAACGGCGATGCCGGCACCCAGGCCGGCTGCGGCGTTCATGTCTACGCCTTCAACCGCGACATGACCGAACGCTTCTTCTACGACGCCGACGGCGAACTGTTGATCGTGCCGCAGCAGGGCAGCCTGCGCCTGCGTACCGAACTCGGCGAACTCGAGGTCGACGGTGGCGAGATCGCGGTGATCCCGCGCGGCATGAAGTTCCAGGTACGCCTGGGCCAGGGCGCCGACGCCGCCCGCGGCTATGTCTGCGAGAACTACGGCAGCCCGCTGGAGCTACCCGGCCTCGGCCCCATCGGTGCCAACGGCCTGGCCAACCCGCGCGACTTCGAGAGCCCGGTGGCCGCCTATGAGGACGTGCAGGGCGACTTCGAGCTGGTGGCCAAGTTCTCCGGCCGCTTCTGGGTGACCAGGCTCGGCCATTCACCGCTCGACGTGGTGGCCTGGCACGGCAACTACGCGCCCTACAAGTACGACCTGGCGCGCTTCAAC
>NZ_QHGY01000034.1 GCF_003254665.1 Billgrantia lactosivorans
CTCACCGAAATCGATGTCCAGGATCCCAAGGCCGGGGAAGTGCTGGTGCGCATCGCCGCGACCAGCGTCTGCCACACCGACGCCTTCACCCTCTCCGGCGCCGACCCCGAGGGGCTCTTCCCCTCGGTGCTCGGTCACGAGGGGGCCGGCATCGTCGAGGCGGTGGGCGAAGGGGTCACCAGCGTCAAGCCCGGCGATCACGTCATCCCGCTCTATACCGCCGAGTGCGGCCAGTGCAAGTTCTGCCGCTCGGGCAAGACCAACCTGTGCCAGGCGGTGCGCGCCACCCAGGGCCGGGGGCTGATGCCCGACGGCACCTCGCGCTTCTCGCTCGACGGCAAGATGCTGCACCACTACATGGGCTGCTCGACCTTCAGCGAGTACACCGTGCTGCCCGAGGTCTCGCTGGCGGTGGTCTCGAAGGAGGCGCCGCTGGACAAGATCTGCCTGCTCGGCTGCGGCGTGACCACCGGCATCGGCGCGGTGCTCAACACCGCCAAGGTGGAGCCGGGCTCGACCGTGGCCGTGTTCGGCCTCGGCGCCATCGGCCTGGCGGTGATCCAGGGCGCGGTGATGGCCAAGGCCAGCCGCATCATCGCCATCGACGTCAACCCGGACAAGTTCGCGCTGGCCAAGCAGTTCGGCGCCACCGAGTTCGTCAACCCCAAGGAGCACGCCGACCCGATCCAGCAGGTGATCGTCGACCTGACCGACGGCGGGGTCGACTACTCCTTCGAGTGCATCGGCAACGTCAACGTGATGCGCTCGGCGCTGGAGTGCTGCCACAAGGGCTGGGGCGAGTCGGTGATCATCGGCGTGGCCGGGGCCGGCGAGGAGATCTCGACGCGGCCGTTCCAGCTGGTCACCGGCCGGGTGTGGCGCGGCTCGGCGTTCGGCGGGGTGAAGGGACGCAGCGAGCTGCCGGGCTACGTGCAGCGCTACATGGACGGCGAGATCAAGATCGACGAGTTCATCACCCACGACATGCCGTTCGAGCAGATCAACGAGGCGTTCGAGCTGCTGCACGCGGGCAAGAGCATCCGCACCGTGCTGCACTATTGACAGGCGCCCGGTGCCGCGCCCATGACAGGCG
>NZ_QHGY01000035.1 GCF_003254665.1 Billgrantia lactosivorans
ACCACCGTGGTCACCGGCGGCAGGCTCTCCAACAACAAGGGCATCAACAAGCAGGGCGGCGGGCTCTCGGCCCCGGCGCTCACCGACAAGGACAAGGCCGACCTCGCGACCGCCATCGAGATCGGCGTCGACTACCTGGCCGTCTCCTTCCCGCGCTCGGCCGAGGACATGCACGAGGCCCGCCGCCTGCTCGGCGAGGCGGGCCGCGAGATCGGCCTGGTGGCCAAGCTCGAGCGCGCCGAGGCGGTGGCCGACGAGGCCACGCTCAACGGCATCATCGAGGCCTCCGAGGCGGTGATGGTGGCGCGCGGCGACCTCGGCGTGGAGATCGGCGACGAGAAGCTGATCGGCATGCAGAAGCGCATCATCAAGCGCGCCCGCACGCTCAACCGCGCGGTGATCACCGCGACCCAGATGATGGAGTCGATGATCAGCTCGCCGCTGCCCACCCGCGCCGAGGTGTTCGACGTCGCCAACGCCGTGCTCGACGGCACCGACGCGGTGATGCTGTCGGCCGAGACCGCCGCCGGCGACTACCCGGTGGAGACGCTGGAAGCGATGCGCCGGGTGTGCCTCGGTGCCGAGCGCGAGCGCATCGCCCAGGAGTCGGGCCACCGCATCCACGAGGGCTTCTCGCGCATCGACGAGACCATCGCGCTCTCCGCCATGTACGCCGCCAACCACCTCACCGGGGTGGCCGCCATCGCCTGCATGACCTCGACCGGCTACACCCCGCTGATCGCCTCGCGCATCCGCTCGGGGCTGCCCATCGTCGGGCTCGCCCACAGCCCCGTGGCCCAGCGCCGCATGGCGCTCTACCGCGGCGTGGTCTCGCTGCCGTTCGACACCACGGCGATGGCGGCGAGCGAACTCAACGACCGCGCCCTGGCCCTGCTGGTGGAAAAGGGGATTGCCGAGCCGGGCGATCATGTCATCCTGACCCGGGGCGACCACATGAACGCCCACGGCGGGACCAACACGATGAAGATACTCGA
>NZ_QHGY01000036.1 GCF_003254665.1 Billgrantia lactosivorans
GTTGGGAGGCGAACCGGGGGAACTGAAACATCTAAGTACCCCGAGGAAAAGAAATCAACCGAGATTCCCCCAGTAGCGGCGAGCGAACGGGGACTAGCCCTTAAGCATGTGACTGGTTAGGCGAACGAGCTGGGAAGCTCGACCATAGCGGGTGATAGTCCCGTAGCCGAAAACCTGAGCATGTGAAATCGAGTAGGTCGGGGCACGTGAAACCTTGACTGAACATGGGGGGACCATCCTCCAAGGCTAAATACTCCTGGCTGACCGATAGTGAACCAGTACCGTGAGGGAAAGGCGAAAAGAANTATAATGGGTCAGCGACTTATTTTCAGTGGCGAGCTTAACCGAATAGGGGAGGCGTAGGGAAACCGAGTCTTAACTGGGCGACCAGTCGCTGGGAATAGACCCGAAACCGGGCGATCTATCCATGAGCAGGTTGAAGGTTGAGTAACATCAACTGGAGGACCGAACCAGGATCTGTTGAAAAAGATTTGGATGACTTGTGGATCGGAGTGAAAGGCTAATCAAGCCCGGAGATAGCTGGTTCTCCTCGAAAGCTATTTAGGTAGCGCCTCACGTATCACCACCGGGGGTAGAGCACTGTTTCGGCTAGGGGGCCATCCCGGCTTACCAACCCGAGGCAAACTCCGAATACCGGTGAGTGCGAGCGTGGGAGACACACGGCGGGTGCTAACGTCCGTCGTGAAAAGGGAAACAACCCAGACCGTCAGCTAAGGTCCCGAAATCCTGGTTAAGTGGGAAACGATGTGGGAAGGCTCAGACAGCTAGGAGG
>NZ_QHGY01000037.1 GCF_003254665.1 Billgrantia lactosivorans
TGCAGGTCGCTGGCCGCCCGTGCGCTCTGCTGCACGCGCTCGGCATTCTGCTGGGTCACCTGGTCCATCTCGGTGATCGCCTGGTTGATCTGGCCGATGCCGCCGCTCTGCTCCTCCGAGGCCGCCGTGATCTCGCCCATGATGTCGTTGACCCGCTGCGAGGCCGAAACCACCTCGGCCATGGCGCTCTCGGCGCGCTGCACCTGGCTGGCCCCCTCGTGGATCTCGCTGGCGGAGCCGTCGATCAGCTGGCGGATCTCCTTGGCGGCATCCGCGCTGCGCCCGGCCAGGTTGCGCACCTCGCCCGCCACCACGGCGAAACCGCGGCCCTGCTCGCCGGCCCGCGCCGCCTCCACCGAGGCGTTCAGCGCCAGGATGTTGGTCTGGAAGGCGATCGAGTCGATCACGTTGATGATGTCCTTCATCTTCTCGGCACCGGCGGTGATGCGCCCCATGGTCTGCACCACGCCGTGCATCAGCTCGCCGGTGTCGCGCACGCGGCTGGCATTGTCCAGCGCCAGCCCGCTGGCCTGGCGCGCGTTGTCGGTGTTCTGCTGCACCGTGGTGGTCATCTCCTCCATGCTGGAGGCGGTCTCCTGCAGCGAGGCGGCCTGCTGCTCGGTGCGCGCCGAGAGGTCCTCGTTGCCGCGGGCGATGGAGCGCGACGCAGGGGTCACGAC
>NZ_QHGY01000038.1 GCF_003254665.1 Billgrantia lactosivorans
CGCTACCAGGCCGAGTGCATCGACAAGCTCTACGGCGAGGTGGCGCCCACCGGTGAGGAGACCCTGGCACTGGTGCTGCGCGAGCCCATCGGCGTGGTGGCGGCCATCGTGCCGTGGAACTTCCCGCTGATGATGACCGCGTGGAAGATCGCCCCGGCGCTGGCCGCCGGCAACAGCGTGATCCTCAAGCCCTCGGAGAAGTCGCCGCTCTCCGCGCTGCGCCTGGCCCAGCTGGCCCAGGAAGCCGGCCTGCCCAAGGGCGTGTTCCAGGTGCTGCCGGGCTTCGGCCACACCGTGGGCAAGGCGCTGGCGCTCTCGATGGACGTCGACTGCCTGGCCTTCACCGGCTCCACCGCGGTGGGCAAGCAGCTGATGCAGTACGCCGGGCAATCCAACCTCAAGCGGGTCTACCTGGAGTGCGGCGGCAAGTCGCCCAACCTCGTCTTTGCCGACTGCAAGGACCTCGACCGGGTAGCCAGCCACGCCGCCACGGCGATCTTCCACAACCAGGGCGAAGTGTGCATCGCCGGCTCCCGGCTGCTGGTGGAGAATTCGATCCGCGACGACGTCGTCGAGCGGGTACTCAAGGCCGCCGAGAGCATGCAGCCGGGCGA
>NZ_QHGY01000039.1 GCF_003254665.1 Billgrantia lactosivorans
CGTCATGGATGCCCGGGGTGAGCATGGTCTGGGCGGCGCTGGCCTTGACCGCGTCACCCGCGGCCTCGACGAAGGCGGAAAGCTCAGGGCCCTTCACCGCGATGACCAGGCCCGGGTTGGTGCAGAACTGCCCGGCGCCCATGTTGAGCGAGGCGACGAAGCCCTCGGCGATCTGCGCCCCGCGTGCCCTGAGGGCCTCGGGCAGCAGGAACACCGGGTTGATCGAGCTCATCTCGGCGTAGACCGGGATCGGCTGCGGGCGGCTCTGCGCCGTCTTCATCAGCGCCGTGCCGCCGCCGCGCGAGCCGGTGAAGCCCACCGCCTGGATACGCGGGTCCTGGACCAGCGCCTGGCCGATCTCGTTGCCCGAGCCGAACAGCAGCGAGAACACCCCCTCGGGCAGGCCGCGCTTCTCGACGGCCTGCTGTACCGCACGCCCCACCAGCTCGGAGGTGCCGGGGTGGGCCGAGTGGCCCTTGACGA
>NZ_QHGY01000004.1 GCF_003254665.1 Billgrantia lactosivorans
CTCGCTTGCTGTCGTGGCCGTCGATCCCGTGACCGAGCGGCCTCGCCAGCGCCCTGCGAGGAAGGAGTATTCTACCGATTCGACCGAGCCTGTCAACCCGCTTCGCGTCCGTCACCGGCAGGTGACCCTGGCCGCGAAGCCCCGCGTCGCGGGTGGCCGTGAGAGCCCTCAGCGGGACCCTCGCAAGTGGGGCGCATTCTAGCGAATCCGCCGCGGACGTCAAGTGAGAATCTTGCGAAGCGAATCGAAAAATTCAAACCGAGACAGCCACTTACCACTCTTCTCACCGCTGGCCACGTTGCCCGTCGCCGGCAGCGGATGCGTACTTTAAGGGGTACCGACAAATGACGCAACCCACCGCGTCAAAAAAATATAGTCCAAGTTTCAGGCAACGGCCATGACGGTCGTCAATTTTCTCCCAGGCACAACGCAGGCGTCAGGAGAGATCAAATGACGAACTGATCAACGAATCGATGTACCGGCATGGCTTCCAGCTGCGCCTGGTCCTTGCACAGGGAGAAGATTCGCTCGCAGCGTCCGCTCGGGAACCGTGTCGCCAGATTCCGGCGAAATTTCTCCTCGAGAATGGGGATGCCCTCGTCGCGACGTCGGCGGTGGCCAAGCGGATACTCCACTTCGATGCACTCCGTGGCGCTGCCGTCGCTGAAGAACACCTGGATCGCGTTGGCGATCGAGCGCTTGTCGGCGGCAAGATACTCCTGGGTGTAGCGGGGCTCCTCTCTCACCTCCATCTTCCCGCGCAGCCTATCGATAAGCGGGTGCTGGCGATGGAAGTCATCCTCGTAGTGCTCGGCGGTCAGGTCACCGAAGATCAGCGGCACGGCCACCATGTACTGCAGGCAGTGGTCGCGGTCGGCCGGATTGGCCAGCTCGCCCTCCTTGGAGATGATGCGGATCGCCGATTCATGGGTGCTGATGACGATGCGTTCGACCTCCTCGAGGCGGTCCTTGACCTGGGGATGCAGGCGCACCGCTGCCTCGCAGGCAGTCTGCGCATGGAACTCTGCCGGGAAGGCGATCTTGAACAGGATGTTTTCCATCACGTAGGTGCCGAACTCGCGCTGGAAGCGAAGCTTCCTCTCCTCTTCCGGCTTGATCGCCTGATCCTTGTTGGTCTTCGAGAAGAGCACGTCGTAGAAGCCCCACTGCGGCGCACTGAGCACGCCGGGGATGCCCATCTCGCCACGCAGGGCGATATCGGCCAGACGCACGCCACGAGACGTGGCATCTCCCGCGGCCCAGCTCTTGCGCGAGCCGGCATTGGGCGCATGGCGGTAGGTACGCAGACTCTGACCGTCGGCCCAGGCGTGCGAGAGCGCCGACAGCAATTGCTCCCGACTCGCCCCCATCAGGTGGGCGGCTACCGCCGTGGATGCCACCTTGACCAGTACCACATGATCCAGGCCAACCCGGTTGAAGGAGTTTTCCAGCGCCAGCACGCCCTGAATCTCGTGCGCCTTGATCATGGCCTCGAGCACGTCGCGCAGGGTCAGCGGTGCCTCGCCCTGGGCGACTCGCTTTTGCGAGAGGTAATCCGCCACGGCGAGAATGGCACCCAGGTTGTCGGAGGGATGCCCCCACTCGGCGGCAAGCCAGGTGTCGTTGTAGTCGAGCCAGCGCACGATGCAACCGATGTCCCAGGCGGCCTTGACCGGGTCGAGGCGAAAAGAGGTGCCGGGCACACGCGCGCCATGGGGCACCACCGTACCCTCGACGAGCGGGCCCAGGTGCTTGGTGCATTCGGGGAAGCGCAGCGCCAACAGGCCGCAGCCCAGGGTATCGATGAGGCAGTGGCGTGCGGTATCCAGCGCCTCGTCGCTCTCGATCCGATAGCCGAGAACGTAGTCGGCGATCATCTGCAGTTCAGGGTCGTAATCGGGACGGACGTTGCGTTCGACGGTGGTGCTCATGCTCCCTCCTGTCGCAGGCTCGATGTCGTCTCCTCTTACTATAGAAAACGCCCCAAGCCTGGCGACCCGGGGCGAAACCTGGCACGGCGAATGCCTAAAACGAATCGCCGGGCACACGCACCCACCCTTCCATCAACACCCGGGCGCTGCGGCTCATGACCGCCTTGGTTGCCGTCCACTGCCCTGCCGTCTGCGAGGCTTCCGCGCCGACTCGCAGCGTGCCCGAGGGGTGCCCGAAGTGCACCGAGTTACGCTCGCCACCGCCCGCCGCCAGGTTGACCAGGGTGCCGGGTACCGCCGCCGCCGTGGCAATGGCCACTGCCGCCGTGCCCATCATGGCATGGTGCAGCTTGCCCATGGAGAGCGCGCGCACGACAAGGTCGATATCGCCTGCCTTGATCGCCTTGCCACTGGAGGCAACATAGTCGGCTGGCGGCGCGACAAAGGCGACCTTGGGCGTGTGCTGGCGTTCGGCCGCCTCGCTGACCTCCTTGATCAGCCCCATGCGCACCGCGGCGTGGGCGCGAATCGACTCGAACATCGCCAGCGCCCGGGTATCGCCGTTGATCGCCTCCTGCAGCTCGGTGCCGCTATAGCCGATCGCCCCGGCGTTGACGAAGACGGTCGGGATGCCGGCATTGATCATGGTGGCTTCGAGGGTTCCCACTCCCGGGACCTCGAGTTCGTCGACCAGGTTGCCGGTGGGGAACATGGCGCCTTCGCCGTCGGCCGGGTCCATGAACTCGACCGCCACCTCGGCGGCCGGGAAGGTCACGCCATCGAGTTCAAAGTCGCCGGTCTCCTGCACCTCGCCGCCCGCGATCGGAACACGCGAGACGATGGTCTTGCCGATGTTGGCCTGCCAGATCCGCACCGTGGCGATGCCGTTCTCGGGGATGCGCGAGGGATCCACCAGACCGTTGCCGATGGCGTAGGGCCCGACGGCGGCGGAGAGATTGCCGCAGTTGCCGCTCCAGTCGACGAAGGGCTTGTCGATGGAGACCTGGCCGAACAGGTAGTCGACGTCGTGATCCGGGCTTTCGCTTTTCGACAGGATCACCGTCTTGCTGGTGCTGGAGGTGGCCCCGCCCATGCCGTCGATCTGCTTCTGGTAGGGATCGGGGCTGCCGATCACCCGCAGCAGCAGCGCATCGCGGGCGGGCCCGGGGGTCCGGGCCACCTCGGGCAGGTCGTCCAGGCGGAAGAAGACGCCCTTGCTGGTGCCGCCACGCATGTAGGTGGCGGGAATCTTGATTTGAGGAACGTTAGCCATGGCACTCGCTTCCTGAAATGACGGAATGCCCCGGCGATGACGCCGGGGCATTCACGCAACGTGTGGATCAGGCCACCGCCTCGGACTCGAGGAAGTCCTGGGCGAAGCGCTGCAACACCCCGCCGGCGGAGTAGACGGAAACCTCCTCGGCGGTATCGAGGCGACACAGCACCGGCACACGCTCGCTGTCGCCGCCGGCACGATGGATCACCAGGGTCAGGGTCGCTCCCGGCGCCGGCTTGCCTTCGACGTCGTAGGTCTCGGTGCCGTCGAGCTTGAGCGTGTGGCGCGTGGTGCCCGCCTGGAACTGAAGCGGCATCACGCCCATGCCCACCAGGTTGGTGCGGTGAATGCGCTCGAAGCCCTCGGCGACGATCGCCTCCACCCCAGCCAGCGCCACGCCCTTGGCCGCCCAGTCACGCGAGCTGCCCTGGCCGTAGTCGGCCCCGGCGATGACGATCAGCGGCTGGCCGCGCTCCATGTAGGTCTCGATGGCTTCCCACATGCGGGTGACCTTGCCTTCCGGCTCGATGCGCGCCAGCGACCCCTGGATCACCTCGCCCTTGTCGTCGCGCACCATCTCGTTGAACAGCTTGGGATTGGCCAGGGTCGCCCGCTGCGCGGTCAGGTGGTCGCCGCGGTGGGTGGCATAGGAGTTGAAGTCCTCCTCCGGCAGGCCCATCTTGGCCAGGTACTCGCCCGCCGCGCTGTCCAGCAGGATGGCATTGGAGGGCGAGAGGTGGTCGGTGGTGATGTTGTCAGGAAGAATCGCCAGCGGCCGCATGCCCTTCAGGCCGCGCTCGCGCGCCATGTTGCCCTCCCAGTAGGGCGGACGGCGGATGTAGGTACTTTGCGGACGCCAGTCGTAGAGCGGGCTCTTGGCCTGCTCCACCTCGTCGAGGTTGAACATCGGGATGTAGACCTGCTTGAACTGCTCGGGCCTGACGAACTCGCCGACGATGGCATCGATCTCCTCGTCGCTGGGCCACAGCTCCTTGAGGGTGACGGGGTTGCCGGCCTTGTCGTAGCCCAGCGCGTCCTTCTCGATGTCGAAGCGCACGGTGCCGGCGATGGCGTAGGCCACCACCAGCGGCGGCGAGGCCAGGAAGGCCTGCTTGGCGTAGGGGTGGATGCGCCCGTCGAAATTGCGGTTGCCGGAGAGCACTGCGGTGGCATAGAGGTCGCGGTCGATGATCTCCTGCTGGATCTCCGGGCGCAGCGCGCCGGACATGCCGTTGCAGGTGGTGCAGGCGTAGGCGACGATGCCGAAGCCGAGCTTCTCGAGTTCGGGCAGCAGCCCGGCCTCTTCCAGGTAGAGCCGCGCGACCTTGGACCCCGGGGCGAAGGAGGACTTCACCCAGGGCTTGCGCACGAGACCCAGTTCGTTGGCCTTCTTGGCCAGCAGCCCCGCCGCCACCACGTTGCGCGGGTTGGAGGTATTGGTACAGCTGGTGATGGCGGCGATGATCACCGCGCCGTCGGGCATCCTGCCGGCCCTCTCCTCGGCCAGGGCCTGCTCCAGGTTCACGGCGATGCCGCGCTCGGCCAGCGCCGAGGTCGGCAGGCGACGATGCGGGTTGGAGGGCCCGGCCAGGTTGCGCTCGACGCTGGAGAGGTCGAAGGTGAGCACGCGCTCGTACTCGGCATTCTTCAGGCTGTCGGCCCACAGCCCCACCGTCTTGGCGTAGTTCTCGACCAACGCCACCTGCTCCGGCTCACGGCCGGTGATGGTCAGGTAGTCGAGGGTCTGCTGGTCGATGTAGAACATCGCCGCGGTGGCGCCGTACTCCGGGGTCATGTTGGAGATGGTGGCGCGGTCGCCGATGGTGAGGCTCTCGGCGCCTTCGCCGAAGAACTCCAGGTAGGCGCCCACCACCCGCTCCTGGCGCAGGAACTCGGTAATGGCCAGCACGATGTCGGTGGCGGTGATGCCGGGACGGCGCTTGCCGGTCAGCTCGACGCCGACGATGTCGGGCAGGCGCATCATCGATGGGCGCCCAAGCATCACGGTCTCGGCCTCGAGCCCGCCCACGCCGATGGCGATCACGCCCAGGCAGTCGATGTGCGGGGTGTGGCTGTCGGTACCGACGCAGGTGTCGGGATAGGCCACACCGTCGCGGGCCTGGATCACCGGCGACATCTTCTCCAGGTTGATCTGGTGCATGATGCCGTTGCCGGCAGGGATCACGTCGACGTTCTCGAACGCAGTGCGGGTCCAGTCGATGAAATGGAAACGATCCTCGTTGCGGCGATCCTCGATGGCCCGATTCTTGGCGAAGGCATCGGGGTCGTCGCCGCCGCACTCCACGGCCAGGGAGTGATCGACGATCAACTGGGTCGGCACCACCGGGTTGACCTTCGACGGGTCGCCGCCCTTCTCGGCGATGGCGTCACGCAGGCCGGCCAGGTCGACCAGTGCCGTCTGCCCGAGGATGTCGTGACACACCACCCGCGCCGGGTACCACGGGAAATCCAGGTCGCGCCTGCGCTCGATCAGCTGTGTGAGTGCAGCGGTGAGCCCCTCGGGCTCGCAGCGGCGCACCAGCTGCTCGGCCAGGACGCGGGACGTATAAGGAAGGGTGTCGTAGGCACCGGGCTGGATCGCCTCGACGGCCTCACGCACGTCGAAGTAGTCCAGCTCGGTGCCGGGAAGCGGTTTGCGGTATGGAGTATTCATCAGTCGACGGTCTTCGCGTGGTGTTGGGTCAGGCGAGAGAGAAAGGCGGCCCGCGGGCCGCCTGCTACGGACAAGGGTCAGTCTCGCTCCTCGATCGGCACCCACTCGCTCTTCTCCGGGCCGATGTAGTCGGCGCTGGGGCGAATGATGCGGTTGTTGGCGCGCTGCTCGAAGACATGGGCACACCAGCCGGTGACGCGCGAACAGACGAAGATCGGCGTGAACAGCTTGGTGGGGATGTCCATGAAGTGATAGGCGCTGGCGTGGAAGAAGTCGGCATTGCAGAACAGCTTCTTCTCGCGCCACATCACCGCCTCGACACGCTCCGAGACCGGATAGAGCACGGTGTCGCCGACGTCCTCGGCGAGCTTCTTCGACCACTGCTTGATGATGGCGTTGCGCGGGTCGGACTCGCGATAGATCGCGTGGCCGAAGCCCATGATCTTCTCCTTGCGCTCGAGCATGCCGAGAATCTCGCGCTCGGCCTCTTCCGGCGACGTCCAGTTCTCGATCATGGCCATGGCCGCTTCGTTGGCGCCGCCATGCAGCGGGCCGCGCAGCGAACCGATGGCACCGGTGACGCAGGAGTGCATGTCGGAAAGCGTCGATGCACACACCCGGGCGGTAAAGGTCGAGGCGTTGAACTCGTGCTCGGCGTAGAGAATCAGCGAGACGTTCATCACCCTGGCGTGCAGCTCGGAGGGCGCCTCGCCGCGCAGCAGGTGGAGGAAGTGAGCGCCCACCGACTCGTCGTCGGTCTCGGTCTCGATGCGCACGCCGTCGTGGCTGTAGCGATACCAGTAGCAGATGATCGACGGCAGCGCCGCCAGCAGGCGGTCGGAGACGTCTTGCTGCTGCTCGAAGTTCTCCTCGGTCTCGAGGTTGCCGAGCATCGAGGCACCGGTACGCATCACGTCCATCGGGTGCGCGTCCTTGGGGATCTGTTCGAGCACGGCCTTGAGCGCCGCCGGCAGGCCACGCAGTCCCTTGAGCTTGGTGATGTAGGCATCAAGCTCGGCCTGGTTGGGCAGCTTGCCCTTGAGCAACAGGTAGGCGACCTCCTCGAACTTGGCCTTCTCGGCCAGCTCTGCGATGTCGAAGCCGCGATAGGTCAGGCCGGCGCCGCTCTTGCCCACGGTGCAAAGGGCCGTGGTTCCTGCACTCTGGCCTCGCAGGCCTGTGCTGCTGACGGTTTTCTCAGCCATGTCGAGTCTCCTTGATCTGTGTTTTCTTGTCGTCGTAACGGGCCAGCTCAGGCGTCTGATCCCTTCTCGGCAAACTGGTTTTCCGCAAACAGGGCATCGAGCTTCTGCTCGAACGCGTGGTAGTTGAGGAAGTCATAAAGCTCATCGCGGGTCTGCATCAGCTCGACCACGTCGCGCTGATGGCCCTGCTCGTGGATGCTCCGGTAGACCTTCAGTGCCGCCGCGTTCATGGCGCGGAAGGCCGACAGCGGATAGAGCACCAGGCGGCACCCCACCTCGGAGAGCTCCTGCTGGCTGAACAGCGGCGTGGCGCCGAACTCGGTGATGTTGGCGAGGATCGGCGCGTCAACACGCTCGCAGAAGGCGCGGTAGTCATCGAGGGTATGCACCGCCTCGGCGAAGATGGCGTCGGCGCCCGCCTCGATGCAGGCGCTGGCGCGCTCGATGGCCGCGTCGAGTCCCTCCTTCTGGAAGGCATCGGTGCGTGCGATCAGATAGAAGTCCGGGTCGATGCGTGCGTCGGCAGCGGCCTTGATACGGTCGACCATCTCCTGCCTGGAAACGATCTCCTTGTTGGGGCGGTGACCGCAGCGCTTCTGTGCCACCTGATCCTCCAGGTGCACGGCGGCCACGCCGGCGCGCTGCATCTCCTTGACGGTGCGCGCGATATTGAACGCACCGCCCCAGCCGGTATCGATGTCCACCAGCAACGGCAGGTCGGTAGCGCCGCAGATGCGATGGGCATCCTGGACCACGTCGTTCATGGTGGTCATGCCCAGGTCGGGCAGGCCGAACGAGGCGTTGGCCACGCCGCCGCCGGAGAGATAGATGGCCTGGTGACCGACCCGCTCGGCCATCATCGCGGTGTAGGCATTGATGGTGCCGACGATGGGCAACGGCCGATTGGCCTCGAGGGCGGCACGAAAGCGAGCGCCGGGCGTCAGTTGTGTCATGTGTAGGCTCCTGTGTGATCGTTCCAGCCGGCCTCAGGCAGTGGCCTCGGCCTGCTCCTTGAGGATTTCGGCATAGCGGTCGGCCACGTTGGCCCGTGAGGCGCTGACGTGACGACGCATCAGCAGTTCGGCCAGCTCGGCGTCGCCCGCCTCGATGGCGTCGACGATACGGTGGTGCTCGACGAAGGCGCGCTGGGGCCGGGCACCACTGGCACTGAACTGGGTGCGGTAGAGGCGCACCAGGTAGTAGAGGTCGTCGCACAGCATGGTCATCAGCATGCGGTTGTGGCTGCCCTGGACGATGCGATAGTGGAAGTCCAGGTCGCCCTCGCGCTGGTAGTAGGCCTCGCCGCTCTTGAGGTCGGCCTGGCGCTCGTGTACCGCCAGCACCTCGCGCAGCCCGGCGATCTCCTCACGCGACATGTGCTCGGCGGCCAAGCGGGCGGCCATGCTCTCCAGCGCCTCGCGCACGTCGAACAGCTCCAGCAGCTCCTTCATCGACAGCTTGACCACCCGTGCGCCTACGTGGGGCACGCGTTCGATCAGTCGATGAGCCTCGAGACGACGCATCGCCTCGCGCAGCGGGCCGCGTGAGATGCCGTAGGTCTTCGACAGGCCCGGCTCGGTGATCTTGCTTCCCGGCGCCAGCTCGCCGCGTACGATGGCATCCTGCAGCTGGTGGAAGACTCGTTCTGCCAGGGTGCGGACTTCCGGAGAGGTGTGTTCTGCAGCGACTGAGTTCATGGCAATTGTCGACAATTAGAGGATGAAGTGACTTTAGACATTGCCTCACCTCCGGTCAACCTCCCTGTAGACACGACATGCTACGCCTTTGGTTGTAACCCCAAGGGCAAGCACCGTTGACGATGTCGACAATCTAGCCAGCGTTGACGGTGGAATCGTTAACCGGGCAACGATCCTCACGACAAGAGACGCCCCAGCCCCCTAGAATGATGGCCTGTTTCGGAAGGCCCCCCTGATGACTGAAAGACTGTTGATCAGCTCGCTCCCCTATCGGGACGACCCGCTCGCCTATTTCACCCCCCTGCGCCACCGCCCAGGGGCCGTCCTGCTCGACAGCGGCAAGCCTGCCGCGCCGGGCGGGCGCTACGACATCATCAGTTGCGACCCCGTCTCGGTGCTGACGGTCGATGGGCAGGGCATCATTCGGGTGGACGATGTGGTGAGCGAGGAGCGCAACCCCTTCAGGGCGCAGCAGGCCCTGCTCGATAGCCTGTCGCTCGAGTTACCGGACAGTCACCTGCCCTTCCTCGGCGGCCTGATCGGCTACTGGGGCTATGACCTCGGCCGCTCCCTCGAACCGGTGGGGGAGTCCTCGAGCCAGGTCGTCTCCCTGCCCGCCAGTCGCATCGGCCTTTACGACTGGGCGCTGATCCAGGACCATCGGCAGCAGGAGTGCTGGCTGGTGGCGACCCGCGGCAGGCACGAGCAGGTGATGGCATGGCTGGGTCAAACCGCCGCTCCCGGCGGCGACTTTCAGCTGCTGTCCTCCTTCGAAGGCGAGCTGGATCGCGAGGGCTATGCGCGACGCTTCGCCGCCGTTCAGGCCTATATTCGCGCCGGCGACTGCTACCAGATCAACCTGGCGCAACGCTTCAGCGCCCCTTTCGACGGTGATCTGTGGCGCGCCTACCTGCGCCTGCGCCGGGCAACGCCAACGCCCTTCGCCGGCTACATGGCCTGGCATGGCGCTCGCGGCGAACAGGCCATCCTTTCGCTCTCCCCGGAGCGCTTCCTCCGCTGCCGTGCCGACGGGCAGGTCGAGACGCGGCCGATCAAGGGCACCCGCCCGCGCGGCACCTCGCCCGAGGAGGACCGCAAGCTGGCCGCGGAGCTGACCTCCAGCCTGAAGGACCGCGCCGAGAACGTGATGATCGTCGATCTGTTGCGCAACGACCTGGGGCGAGTGTGTCGTCCGGGAAGCGTGCGGGTACCCCAACTGTGCGGCCTGGAGAGCTACGCCAACGTGCACCATCTGGTCAGCGTGATATGCGGCGAACTGGCGGAGGGCAAGCGCCCGCTGGACCTCCTCGCCGCCGCCTTTCCCGGGGGATCGATCACCGGCGCCCCCAAGGTACGGGCGATGCAGATCATCGACGAGCTGGAGCCCAGCCGGCGCAGTGTCTATTGCGGCAGCCTGGGTTTCGTCGACGTGCGCGGCAACATGGATACCTCGATCGCCATTCGCACCGCGGTCGCCGACGGGGGGCGCATCCACCTGTGGGGCGGCGGCGGGCTGGTGGCCGACTCCGAGGTCGAGGCGGAGTACACGGAGACCCTGGACAAGATCCGGCATCTGATGCAAGCGCTGACCGGCTTAAATCACCGCATGGAATAAGAAGCCGAATTTACCCAACCTATAGCTATATACATCCAATGAAACGATATTGGGGCCCGATCCGCCGCCTTTGTTAGGGTAGGGCCAAATGGCCATCATTGACTTGGGAGCCCCCATGGCAGATCTCGACGCTATCCATCAGGAACTCGGCAACGACCCGGACGCACTCATTCGCTGGGCCCTGGAACAGGGCCAGCGCCCCATCATCACCACCAACTTCCGCCCCTTCGAGGCCGTGATCCTGCACATGGTGACGCGACACCTTCCCACCATACCCGTGGTGTGGATGGATCACGGTTACAATACCGATGCGACGTATCGGCTGGCCGATGCGCTGGTCGAGCGCCTCGACCTCAACCTGATCACCTACCTGCCGAAGCGGACCCGGGCCCATCGCGAGGCAGTGGAGGGCGCCATGCCGAGCATCGACGACCCGCGTCACGCAGCCTTCACTCGCGAAGTGAAGCTGGAACCGTTCGAGCGGGCGCTGCGCGAAATGGCGCCAGACGTCTGGTTCACGGCACTGCGCGCCGAAGACACGCCCGAGCGTGCCCGCATGTCGCCTCTCAGCCGCAATGCCGATGGCCTGCTCAAGGTCGCGCCGCTGCTGAGCTGGAACGCCAAGGACATGTACCAGTACCTGCAACGCCACGACCTGCCCAACGAATTCGATTACTTCGATCCCACCAAGGTGGAAGAGAAGCGCGAATGCGGGCTGCATCTGCAGCACTGAGCCCCTTCGCTGGCGGGCCGCACCTCGGCCCGCCAGCGTATCCGCCCTAGCGCACCGGCAACTGGATATCCTGAAACAGCCCGGCCTCGTGACGCGGCCCGGCGGCCAGCGCCGCATCGACGAGGTCCCGCTCGAGATGGCCGGCGAAGCCCTTGACGAAGTCGTACATGTAGCCGCGCATGAAGGTGCCGCGGCGGATACCGATCTTGGTCACCGAACTCTCGAAGAGATGGCCCGCCTCGAGGGCCACCAGGTCGTCGTCGAGCTCGGGGTCGTAGGCCATGTGTGCCACGATGCCGACCCCCAGGCCCAGCCTGACATAGGTCTTGATCACGTCGGCATCGGCGGCGGTGAGCACCACGTTGGGCGTCAGCCCCTTGGCGCGAAAGGCGTCGTCGAGCTGCGAGCGACCGGTGAAGCCGAAGACGTAGGTCACGATCGGCTGCTCGGCGAGTCGCTGGAGCGTCAGTTCGCCCCCATCGGCCAGGGGGTGGTCACGCGGGACCAGCACGCAGCGGTTCCAGCGATAGCAGGGCAGCAGCACCAGGTCGGTGAAGAGTTCCAGCGATTCGGTGCAGATGGCGAAATCGGCCATGCCGTCGCTGACCATCTGGGCGATCTGCTTGGGCGTGCCCTGCTGCATGTGCAGGGCGACATCGGGATACTTGCGGGTGAATTCGCCGATCACCGGCGGCAAGGCATAGCGAGCCTGGGTATGGGTCGTGGCGATGGAGAGGCTTCCCCGGCGCTCGTCGCTGTGCTCCTGGGCCACCTGCTTGATGTTGTCGGTGAGCCGCAGCACCTGTCCGGCCAGCTCGACGATCGCCTCCCCCGCCGGTGTGACCCGGGTCAGATGCTTGCCGCTGCGGGCGAAGATCTCCACTCCCAGCTCGTCTTCCAGAAGACGGATCTGCTTGGAGATACCGGGCTGCGAAGTGAACAGGCTCTGTGCCGTTGCCGACACGTTGAGGTTATGCCGGGTCACCTCCCAGACGTAGCGCAGCTGCTGTAGTTTCATGTTCGTCTCGCTCCCTTACGCCCGGCATGACCGATATATTGGTGATTAGACGTCTCTGCCTAATCACCAAATAGCATAACGTCAAACAGGGTTTCCGACCATGGAAGCAATGCGATCCACATCCACCCTCTGGGTCCACGGGTCGGCTTGGGCACTGTCTGCCATTTGCCAGACACCCGGCCGGCGGCTAACATCTGCCGACCGGACATGCCTATGCATGTCACCGATCCGCTCGATGCAGCGCAACGTAACTGGAGATTCACATGGCCAATAACGTCGATGTCACCAATGCCAACTTCGAGCAGGAAGTCCTCAAGGCAGAGCAACCCGTGCTGCTGAAGTTCTGGGCCCCCTGGTGCGGCCCTTGCAAGGTCATGGCCCCGGTGATCGACGAGGTTGCCGAAGAGCGTGCCGACAGCCTCAAGGTGGTCAGCATCAATGTCGACGATGCTCCCGAGATCGCTGCCGAGCAGGGCGTGCGGGGCGTGCCCACCGTCATGCTGTTCAAGTCGGGTTCCAAGGTCGCTTCGCTGGTGGGCGCACAGTCCAAGTCACAACTGGTGCAGTTCATCGATCAGAACGCCTGAACGCGGCCAAGTCGTCAACGTTCGTCCCGCCCCGGCTTCGGCCGGGGCGTTTGCGTTTCCGGCGACGACAGGCCCGGCTCGACTTCGATCCGAAACGACGTTCTCTCGTCGATCACGTCACTGACGAACGGGCGCTTTCCCGGCCCCAGCAGGTAGGCGATCCAGCGCGTCTGGGGATGGCTGTCCAGGGCGATCTTCAGGGTCATGGTCAGCACCACCGAGAGCAACATGCCGACCACGCCCAGCAGCCAGCCCCAGACCACCAGCGAGAGAAAGGCGACGAAGGCGGATAGCCCCAGCGCTCGGCCCATCAGGCGTGGCTCGACCAGGTTGCCGAGCACGAAGTTGATGGCCAGGTAGGCCATGGCCAGGCCGAAGGCCGGCAACAGCCCGCCGTCCTGGGCCACCAGCAGCAGCAGTACCGGCGGCACGGCCGCGATGGCCGAGCCGATGTTGGGGATGTAATTGAGCGCGAAGGCCAGCACGCCCCACAGCAGGGGGAAGCCTACCCCGGCAAGGAGGCAGGCCAGCCACGCCATGACACCGGTGAGCAGGCTGACGAACGTCTTGACCGCGAGATAGCGCTTGAGCGTCTGGCTGAATTCCTGGAAGCGCTGCAGGCTGGCTTCCGGATTGTCGAGCGCGCGGGCCACCTTGCGCCGGAAGCTGAGCGTCTCGAACAGCATGAAGATCACCAGCAGCGCCACGACCACGCTCTGCATCAGCAGGTTGCCAAGCCCCCCCAGCAGGGCCGTGAGCCAGCCGCTCTCGTCTTCGGGCTCGACCAGGCCGGCCAGCGTATCGGGGTCGATGGCCAGGCCCATGGCGGCCAGGCTGTCGAGCAGGTTGAGGTAGTGTTCGTAGAGCCGACCCTCGATGCCGGGCAGCGCTTCGATGAAGGTGCCGAAGGCATTGACCGCGAGCAGCCCCACCAGGGAAAGAAAGCCACCGATCACCAGCAGGGTCACCACTACCGCCAGGCGCAGGCCCAGGCCCAGGCGGTGGAGCCAGTTCACCGGCGACGTGCAGATCACGGCGATGAACAACCCCAGCAGGATCGGGATGATCAGGTCGGCGCCGGCACGTATGCCCGCAATGATCACCACCAGCGCCGCCAGGGCCAGCGTCAAGGTGAGCGGGCGTCCGTATCGCACGTTGTCGTCGCGGTGAAGCATGCCATCTATCCCTGGCCGGCGTGTCCTGCTTATCATGACCCTTACCGGGCGTGGGCACAAACCTGCCCGTCTCGGTGATGGCGGGACCAGCCGCGCCCGGCCTTACCGGACCGGCCCCGCTGCCCAGCCCTGCGCGATCCCGCGCGACTTCACCCGTTTGCCGCAAGGAGGCTGACTCGATGCCCTCGATCCGTTTGCGTTGCCTGATGCTGGGCGGTCTGCTGACCGCTCTCCCCCTGCTGGGGGCCGCGGCACAGGCCGAGGAGACCCGCGCCCGCCTGGAGGTTCAGGCCGAATCCCAGCTCGACGTGGTGCCGGACCGCGCCACGCTCAATGCACGGCTGTGGGAGCGCACGCCCGCCGTGGCACGCCACGACGGCGAAACCGATGCCGACGCCTTGCGCCAGGCCCGCGATCGCCTGGAGGAACGCGCCGCCGACCTGATCCGTGCCCTCGAGGCGGCGGGCGTGGAGCGCGACGACATCAGCGCCGGCTCGCTGAGCGTTCAGCCGGAATACGTGCCGGCCCCGCGACGCAGCGATGGTGACGACGACGACATGCTGATGCGCACACGCCTGGATCGCCCCTTCGAGGTCAGGGTCGACGACCTGGAGCGACTGCCGCGCCTGCTCGACGCCCTGACCGCGGCGGGCGTCAACGCCATGGATGGCATCAGCTACGACCTGGCCGACCGCGACGCCGCCACCGACGAGGCGCTGGTACAAGCGCTGGAGAAGGCTCGCCACAAGGCCGACCTGATGGCACGCACCATGGGCGTTTCACTCGGCGCCGTGGCCAGCATCAGCGAGACGCGCGCGCCGATCTACGCACCGCGAATGATGGCGATGAGCGCCGACGCCCGCGAGAGCGCCGGCCAGGCCGAGTACCGCCCCGGCACCATCGTCATCGAGGCGGGCGTCAGCGTCAGCTGGGAGATCGAGAATTGAGGGTGTCGACCCCGCCCAGGTAGGGGCGCAGCGCCTCGGGCACGGTGATGGAGCCATCGGCGTTCTGGTGGTTCTCCATCACCGCGATGAGGCAACGCCCCACCGCCAGGCCCGAGCCGTTGAGGGTGTGCAGCAGCTGCGGCTTCTTCTGCTCGGGATGACGGAAGCGTGCCTGCATGCGCCGCGCCTGGAAGTCCTCGCAGTTCGAGACCGAGGAGATCTCGCGATAGGTCTGCTGGCTCGGCAGCCACACTTCAAGGTCGTAGGTCTTGGCCGCGCCGAAGCCCATGTCGCCGGTACACAGCGTCACCACCCGATAGGGCAGCTCGAGCGCCTGCAGGATCGCCTCGGCGTGGCCGCGCATCTCCTCCAGTGCCGCATAGCTCGTCTCCGGCTCGACCAGTTGCACCATCTCGACCTTGTCGAACTGGTGCTGGCGAATCATGCCGCGGGTGTCGCGGCCGTGGGAGCCCGCCTCGCTGCGGAAGCACGGCGTATGGGCCGTGAGCTTGAGCGGCAGATCCTTGTGATCGAGGATCTCGTCGCGGGCGAAGTTGGTCAGCGGCACTTCGGCGGTGGGGATGAGGTGGAAGTTGCGCTCGTCGTCCAGGCGAAACAGATCCTCGCCGAACTTGGGCAGTTGCCCGGTACCGTACAGCGTGGCCTCGTTGACCAGATAAGGGACGTAGCACTCCTCGTAGCCATGCTCGAGGGTCTGCTTGTCGAGCATGAACTGCGCCAGCGCACGGTGCAGGCGAGCGATCTGGCCGCGCATCACGGCGAAGCGCGAACCGGTCAGCTTGGCGGCGAGCTCGAAGTCCAGCTCGCCCTTGAGCCCGCCGAGATCGACGTGATCGCGTACCTCGAAGTCGAATTCCCGCGGCGTGCCCCAGCGGTGCAGCTCGACGTTGTCCTCCTCGCTCTCGCCCACCGGTACGCTGTCGTGGGGCAGGTTGGGAATGCCGCTGGCCAGCGACTCCCACTCCTCCTGAACTTCGGCCAGCTGGCGCTTGGCGGCATCGAGGCGCTCGCCCAGGTCGCTCACCTCGTCGAGCAGCGGCTGGATGTCCTCGCCGCCGGCCTTGGCCTTGCCGATCGCCTTGGAGCGGGTGTTGCGCTCGTTCTGCAGCGCCTCGGTCTCGGTCTGCAGGTCGCGACGTCGGGACTCCAGCACCTCGAGGCGCTCGCTGTCGAGGGCGAAACCCCGCTTGGCCAATCGTTGGGCGACCGCATCGAGGTCGCTGCGCAGCAGTTTGGGATCGAGCATGGCGTCAAGCCCCTGAGTGAAAGCGAAACGGATAAGACGGAAAACGGCCGAACATTGTAGGCAAAAGGCCGCCAGGGTGCCACGCCGGCGGGAGCCATGGATGCGCGCCACCGCCCTCTCGCGGTAAAGTAGCGGCATTCCCAGCCGACTCGCCCGACGGGCGGCATCCAACGACCGAATACGACTAGCCATGATCGCAAGACTGGACACCGCCGACGCTCCCGTCATCGAGGGCCTGGGCGCGCATTACCTGCGTTTTCTCGAGGCGCTCAGGGCCGCCGGGTTCGAGGGCGAGATCGCCCCGGACTACGCCGACCGCACGGTGCTGGCCACCGACAACTCGATCTATCAGCGCCTGCCCCAGGCCGCGCTGTTCCCGCGCCATGTCGAGGATCTCGAACGTATCGCCCGCCTCGCCGGCGAGTCGTCGCATCGCCGGGTGGTGCTCACGCCCCGCGGTGGCGGCACCGGCACCAACGGCCAGTCACTTACCGACGGCCTGGTGGTGGACGTGTCGCGGCACATGAACCGGATACTGGAGATCGACGTCGAGCGGCGCCGGGTAAGGGTCCAGGCCGGCGTGGTCAAGGATCAGCTCAACGCGGCATTGAAGCCCCATGGGCTGTTCTTCGCCCCGGATCTCTCCACCTCCAATCGCGCCACCCTCGGCGGCATGATCTCCACCGACGCCAGCGGCCAGGGCAGTTGCGAGTATGGCAAGACCCGCGACCACGTGCTCGAGCTCGATACCGTGCTGCTCGGCGGCGAGCGGCTGGTCAGCCGCCCGGTGGACGACGCCGAGCTGGAGACGCTGTGCCACCACCGCGGCGTGATCGGCGCCGCCTACCGCACCGCCCGCGAGATCGTCGACACCCAGCGTGAGCAGATCGCGGCCAAGTTCCCGCCACTCAACCGCTGCCTGACCGGCTACGACCTGGCCCACCTTCGCGATGAGCAGGGCCACCTCGATCTCAACAGCCTGCTGTGCGGCGCCGAGGGCTCGCTGGGCTTCCTCAACGAGGCCGTGCTCAACGTGCTGCCGATCCCCCGGCACTCGACCCTGGTCAACGTGCGCTACGCCGGCTTCATGGACGCCCTGCGCGACGCCAAGGCACTGATGGCGTCCGCCGCCAGCCCCACCTCCATCGAGACGGTGGACGACAAGGTGCTGCTGCTGGCCATGGAGGACTTCGTCTGGGACAGCGTGGCGGCCTTCTTCCCCAGCGACGCGACCTTGGGCACGACCGAGGGTGAAACCGGCACTGCCGGGAACGATACCGCCACCGCCGAGCGGCCGGCGCTGGCCATACGCGGTATCAACCTGATCGAGTTCAACGACGACGACCCCGAGCGGCTCGCCGAGCGCGTCGCCGCCTTCTGCCGCCATCTGCAAGCGGATGAGAGCGTGCCGCGCCTCGGCTACACCCTGGCCGAGGGACGCGCCCAGATCCAGCAGGTCTACGGCATGCGCAAGCGCGCCGTGGGGCTGCTGGGCAATGCCAGGGTCGACGCCAAGGGCGAGAAGCGCCCGATCCCCTTCGTCGAGGACACCGCGGTACCGCCGGAGCACCTCGCCGACTTCATTGCCGAATTCCGCGCCGCGCTGGATGCGCGCGGGCTCAGCTACGGCATGTTCGGCCATGTCGATGCCGGCGTGCTGCACGTGCGCCCCGCCATCGACATGAAGGATCCGCAGCAGGAGCGGCTGATCCGCGAGGTTTCCGACGAAGTGGCCGAGTTGACCCACCAGTACGGCGGCCTGCTGTGGGGCGAGCACGGCAAGGGCGTGCGCTCGGAGTATGCACCCAGGTTCTTCGGCGAACTCTACCCCAGCCTGCAGCGGGTCAAGGCCGCCTTCGATCCGCACAACCAGTTGAACCCCGGCAAGATCGCCACGCCGCTTTGCCCTTCCACGCCACCCGAACCCGTGGAGACCGGCTCACAGGAAGAAACCGTCAAGTGGGTCGACCCGGGCCTGCTGACCATCGACGGCGTGCCCACCCGCGGCCAGTTCGACCGCCAGATCGACCAGCGCGTGTGGCAGGCCCACGCCGCCACGGTCTACTGCAACGGCAACGGCGCCTGCTACAACTACGACCCCGACGACGCCATGTGTCCCTCGTGGAAGGCGACCCGCGATCGCATCCACTCGCCCAAGGGCCGCGCCAGCCTCACCCGCGAGTGGCTGCGCCTGCAGGGCAACGCCGGGGTCGACCTGGTGGAAGAGGCGCGCCGGCAGCGCCAGGAAGGAGCCTGGGGCTTTGTCAAGCGGTTGCCGGCTCGGGTGCGCAACACCTGGCGCCGCCGCGACGAGGCCGACTTCTCCCACGAGGTCTACGACGCCATGGCCGGCTGTCTGGCCTGCAAGTCCTGCGCCGGCCAATGCCCGATAAAGGTCAACGTGCCGGACTCGCGCTCGCAGTTCCTCGAGGCCTACCACGGCCGCTACCTGCGCCCGCTGCGGGACTACCTGATCGGCGGCATGGAATTCTTCGTGCCCTATCTTGCCCACGTTTCGTCGCTCTACAATGCCGCGCTGGGCCAGCGCCTGGTGGACAAGCTGCTGGCCGAGCGGGTAGGTCTGGTCGACAGCCCACGCCTCTCGAGCGCAAGGCTGGCCAGGCAGCTGCGCGCCTGGGGCATCGCCGAGGCGACGCCGACCTCGCTGGGGCTGCTCAGCGAGGCGCAGAAGGCCAGGAGCGTGGTGATCGTGCAGGACGCCTTCACCAGCCACTTCGAAGCCGAACGGGTGATGGACATCGTCGAGCTGCTCTCGCGGCTGGACATCAAGGTGTTCGTCGCACCCTACTCGGCCAATGGCAAGCCGTTGCACGTGCAGGGCTTCCTCGGCGCCTTCGAGCGCACCGCAGCGAAGCAGGCGCGGCGCCTGCGCGCCCTGGCCGAGTTCGGCGTGCCGCTGGTGGGCATCGACCCGGCCATGACGCTGACCTACCGCCAGGAGTACGTGAAGACGCTGGGCCCCGACGCCGTCCCCGACGTGCTGATGCTGCAGGAGTGGCTGGTAACACAGGGTCAGCGCCTGGTGCCGCCTGCGCTCACCCAGGCGCTGGAAAGGCTCGACGACCCGCACTTCCGGCTGCTCTCCCACTGCACCGAGAAGACCAACGCCGCGGGCAGCCCCAAGGCGTGGCAGCAGGTATTCGCCGCCTTCGGCCTCGAGCTGGAGCTCGTCGCCACCGGCTGCTGCGGCATGTCCGGTACCTACGGCCACGAGGCGCGCAACCTCGAGACCTCGAAGACGATCTACGCCCAGTCGTGGCAGCCGGTAATCGAGGACAGGGCGAACCAGGGCCGGCTGCTGGCCACCGGCTACTCTTGCCGCAGTCAGGTCAACCGCCTTTCCGACCAGGACCTGCCGCACCCGCTGCAGGGGCTGCTCAGCCACCTGCGCCGGCTGAGCTGGTAGGCAACCGGGCCGGCGGCCGAGCCGCCGGCTGCCGAGATCGACCGCGCAGGAAGTACAGGAGGCAGGATGTCCCGCACCCTGATCGTCATCGGCCTGTGTATCGTCGCCATCGGCCTCGCCTGGCCATGGCTCTCCAGGCTGCCCCTCGGCCAGTTGCCGGGGGATATCATCATCCGCCGCGAGAACGTCTCGTTCTACTTCCCGATCACCACCATGATCCTGGCGAGTCTGCTGATCTCGGCCTTGCTGTGGCTGCTCAACCGCTAGGCATGGGCTGACCGGTTGACGCGACGGCGGGCCAAGTCGTCAGAACGACTCCCACGCCTTTTCACGGACCGCCGAAGGCCGGGGCGGTGCAAGACTCGGCCGGCTGCGACTCCGGTCAAGCCTTATCAAACTTGAGCAGGTCCCGTCCGAAGCACCTATCCACCTGATAGAAAAAAGTAATCGACCAACCCTTAGGCGGCTCCTAGGCTTACTGAGGCTGGCAGCGATCCCGGATTCGCGAAACGACATGCACCCAACAACAACAGGAGCCGCCATGTTCTCCCCACGCCTGCTTCCCCTTGCCTTGAGCGCAACGGGCGCCATGACGCTGGGCCTCGTCGCTCCCGTGCTTGCCGACGAGCACGAGCCCGCCTGGGCCCAGGGCCGCGCCGCCGAGCTCGAGAACTCCCCCCTCTCTCCCCATGCCACCCCGCTGACGGTGACGCCGGAGGAGGATATCCCCCTCGACCACCTGCGCTTGCCGGACGGCTTCAGCGCCGAGCTGTGGGCGCACGGCATGCCCGGCGCACGCATGATGGCGCTGGGCGACGACGGCACGCTGTTCGTCGGCACACGCAGCATTGGCCGGGTCTATGCCGTGAGGGATGATGGCGACGAGCGGGAGCCCGTGGTCATCGCCGAGGGCCTGACCCAGCCCAACGGGGTCGCCTTTCACGATGGCAGCCTCTACGTGGCGGCGATCAACCGCATCTTCCGCTACGACGACATCGAGTCGCACCTGGCCAGCGGCGACGAGGCGCCCGAGCCCGAGGAGCTGACCGAGGCCTTCGGCCTGCCCGACGACGAGCACCACGGCTGGAAATTCCTCGCCTTTGGCCCGGACGACCGGCTCTACGTGCCGGTCGGCGCGCCGTGCAACGGCTGCGAGGTCGACGAGGACACACACGCCACCATCCACAGCTTCGAGGCGGACGGCAGCGACATGCGCGTCGAGGCACGCGGCGTACGCAACACCGTGGGTTTCGATTTCCACCCCGAAACCGGCGAGCTGTGGTTCACCGACAACAATCAGGACTGGATGGGCGAGCACGGCCCCGGCGACGAGCTCAATCGGCTGAGCGAGCGCGGCGAACACTTCGGTTTCCCGGTATGCCACAGCGTCGGCATCGTCGACCCCGAACGCGGCGACAGCGACGCCTGCGACGGCAAGACGCTGCCTGCGGCAGTGACCGCCCCCCACAGTGCCCCGCTGGGCATGCGCTTCTATACCGGGGAGATGTTCCCCGAGGAGTATCGCGAGGCCATCTTCATCGCCCGCCGCGGCTCTTGGAATCGCACCCTGAGCGTGGGCTACGACGTGCTGGTGGCGAAGCTCTCCGAGGATGGGCAGCGTGCCGACCTGTCGCCCTTCATGGTGGGTCTGCTCGATCCGCGGGAGAACGACTTCTCCGGCCGGCCGGTGGACGTGCTGCAGATGCCCGACGGCGCCCTGCTGGTGTCCGATGAACAGAACGGGGCGATCTATCGGATCAGCTACGACAGCCCCGACTATGTGGAGTGAGGCCATGCGCCGCCATGCGCTCGCGTCGCCCGGGCGGCGCGCCTTGGTCCTGTCGTTGGCCTGGTTCGGCCTGCTGGCCGCGGAAGCCTGGTCGCAGGAGGGGCCGGCGGTCGGCCTGCCGCTGGAGGAGCAGCTCCAGGTATGCGGGGAGTGCCACGGCGAGGACGGCAACTCCGTCGAGGCGGGCATTCCCTCGCTGGCCGGACAGCCCGCCCTCGCCCTGACCAACCAGCTGATCTACTTTCGTGAGCGCCTGCGGCGCAACGAGGTGATGACGCCCCAGGCCGAGGGGCTCACCGACGAGGAGATCCAGACGCTTGCCGAACACTACGCCGAACAGCCCCTGGCAGCCCCCGACGAAGCGCCGGACGAGGAACTGATGGAGCGGGGCCGCGAGCTGGCGCGTGAGCATCGCTGCGCCAGCTGCCACCGCTCCGACTTCTCGGGCAAGGAGCAGATGCCACGCCTCGCCCACCAGCGCGAGGATTATCTGGCCCAGGCCATGCGCGCCTACCGCGAGCGCACACGCGGCGGGCCGGACACCACCATGGTCGAGGTGCTGCTCGAAGTCGATGAGGATGAGATCGACGCGCTGGCCCACTTCCTCGCCCACTTCGAACGTGACTAGCAGACAACCCCGCGGCAAGGTAATGCGCCGCGGGCAGCCGTGGACTGCCGGCGGGGCCGACGCCCCGCCAGGGCTCCATCAGTAGAACAGTCGACGCAGCGCCTCGCCCGGCTCGCCCTCGCGCATGAAGGCTTCACCGACCAGGAAGCCATGGACGTCGTGCTCACGCATGCGCAGCACGTCGCTGCGGGTATGGATACCGGACTCCGTCACCACGGTGACACCCGCCGGGATGCGCGGCAACAGCTCCAGCGTGGTCTCCAGGCGGGTCTCGAAGGTATGCAGGTTGCGGTTGTTGATGCCCACCAGGCCGATACCCAGCTTGAGCGCACGCTCGAGCTCCAGGGCATCGTGCACCTCGACCAGCACGTCCATGCCCAGTGCCGCAGCCTGCTGGTGCAGGTCGGCCATCTGGGCATCCTCCAGCGCGGCGACGATCAGCAGGATGCAGTCGGCGCCGATGGCGCGCGCCTCGCTGACCTGATAGCCATGCACGATGAAGTCCTTGCGAATGACGGGGAGTTCGCAGGCTTCACGCGCCTCGACCAGGAAGTCCTCATGGCCCTGGAAGAAATCGGCATCGGTCAGCACGGAGAGGCAGGTGGCACCGCCGGCGGCATAGCTGGCGGCGATCGCCGCGGGCTGAAAGTTCTCGCGGATCACGCCCCGCGAGGGAGAGGCCTTCTTGATCTCGGCGATCACCGCCGGATCGCCCTCCTCGATGCGCTGGTCGAGCGCCGCGATGAAGCCCCGCGGCGCGCGCTGCCGTTCGGCACGGCGCAAGAGTTCGCTCTCGGGCAGGGCGCGGCGGCGCTCGGCCACCTCCTCGTCCTTGCGTGCCAGGATACGGGTGAGAATGGTCGGGGCGTCCTGCGTCGGGCTCATAGTCTTGTCTCGTTGTGGCGGCAATCGGTTGCCGCGAGGCTTTCAGGAAATCAACACGCGGGTGAAGTCCGCCAGCTCCTTCATCTTCTCCAGCGGCAGCTTGGAGGCCTGGGCATCCTGGGCCATCAACACACCCTCCTTCAGCGTATCGGCAATGCCGGCGCAGTAGAGCGCCGCCCCGGCATTGAGGGAGACGATATCGGCGGCGGGTCCTTCGCCCACCAGTGCCTCGCGCACCAGCCGCAGGCTGTCCTCGGCGCTGACCACCTTGAGTGGCGCCAGCTCCTGGCGCTCGATACCGAACGCCTCGGGCGCGATGGTATAGCGATGGATCTCGCCGTCCTTGAGCTCGGCGACTTGGGTCGGGGCAGCCAGGGAGATCTCGTCCAGCCCGTCATCGGCATGCACCACCATGACGTGACGGCTGCCGAGGTTCTTCAATACCTCGGCCATGAGCGGCACCAGCTCGGCGGAGTAGACGCCCAGCACCTGGTTTGGCGCACCGGCGGGGTTGGTCAGCGGCCCGAGGATGTTGAACAGGGTACGCACGCCCATCTCGCGGCGCGGGCCGATGGCGAAACGCATGGCGGGATGGTGGTTGGGGGCGAACATGAAACCGACCCCCACCTGCTCGATGCAGCGCGCGACCTGCTCCGGCCTGAGGTCCAGGTGGATGCCCGCCATGTCGAACAGGTCGGCGCTGCCGGAGGAGGACGATACGCTGCGGTTGCCGTGCTTGGCCACGTGGGCCCCGGCGGCGGCGGCGACGAAGCTGGAAGCGGTCGAGACATTGAACAGGTTGGCGCCGTCGCCCCCGGTGCCGACGATATCCACCACGTTCTCGGCCACCACATGCACCCGTTTCATCAGCTCGCGCATCACCTGAGCCGCGGCGCCGATCTCCGCGGCGCTCTCGCCCTTCATGGCCAGGCCGACCAGCAGCCCGCCGATCTGGGCATCGGTGGCCTCGCCGGTCATGATCTGCTGCATCACCGAGTGAGTGGCATCGAAACTCAGGTTTTCATGGCGCATCACCGCGGCGATGGCGTCTCGCATCTGCATGGGCAGGAACTCCTCTTTCGTGCGGGTCAGCGACGCTTCAGGAAATTGGCCAGCAGCTCGTGTCCCTGACGGGTCAGGATCGACTCCGGATGGAACTGCACGCCCTCGATATCCAGTTCACGATGGCGCAGCCCCATGATCAGGCCGGGCGTAACGTCGTCCTGGTCGGTCCAGGCCGTCACCTCGAGGCAGTCGGGCAGGCTCTCGGCTGCGACCACCAGGGAATGATAGCGCGTCACCTCGAGCGGGTCCTCGAGGCCGGCGAACACGCCCTGGCCGCGATGGCGAATGCGCGAGGTCTTGCCATGCATTACCTGGGGCGCACGCCCCACCTTGCCGCCGAAGACCTGACCGATCGCCTGGTGGCCCAGGCAGATGCCGAGGATCGGCAGGCGCCCGGCGAAGTGCTCGATGGCCGAGAGCGAGATGCCGGCCTCGTTGGGCGTGCAGGGTCCCGGCGAGATCACCAGGTGGCTCGGCGCCAGCGCCTCGATCTCTTCCAGCGTGATGGCATCGTTGCGATAGGTGGCCACGTCGGCCCCCAGTTCGCCCAGATACTGCACGACATTGAAGGTGAAGCTGTCGTAATTGTCGATCATCAGCACGGACATGGCGTAGGGTCCTGTTCAAGCGATTCTTTCACGGTATCTCGGGTTGCTCGGCCAGCCGTGCAGGGTCTGCTTCGGATACAAAAAAGCCGCCCCGACGGCGGCATTTTCTTCAGTCGTCAGCGTGCCGCCCCTCGCTCAGGAGCGCCACCACTGGATCGAATTCGGCATGTGGACGTTTGCGTTCATGTCGCAATAGTGCCGCCGTGGCGGCGGGGCTGTCAACGCAAGATGGCGGCGCGGCGCGTTGTCGGCCGCAGTGGAGCCGGTCGCCGCCGCGGCTGGCAAGCCACCCCCCCAATCTCTATCATCGGAGCACGTGCGCAACCGCTATAAGGAGATTGACGATGCGCTTTCCCCGCCGTGCCTGTGCCTGGCTGGCTCTACCTGTCGCCGCCATGCTCGGTGGCGTCTCATCAGCCGCAGCCAATCCCAAGGTGGTCGCGAGTTTTTCGGTCCTTGGCGATCTGGTCAATCAGGTCGGGGGTAACGATATCGAACTGGTGGTACTGGCACCCCACGGTGCCGAAGTGCACGACTGGGAACTGACACCGGACAGCTTCATCGCCCTGGAGGACGCCGACCTCATCTTCTACAACGGCTACCAGCTCGAGCAGTGGATGCGTCAGGTACACGCCACGGTGGGCAACCGGGCACCGCTGGTGGCGCTTGCCGAGGCGACGGAATTCCCGACCCAGCCGATCATCACCGGCGAATTAACCGGCGAACCGGACCCGCACCTGTGGATGGACCCTCGCGCGGTCGCGGCCTACATGCAGGAGATTGCCGATCAACTGGCCGAGCTGCATCCCCAGGCGGCCGACAACTTCCAGGCCAGGGCCAGTGCCGCCCAGGAGAAGCTCGCCGCGCTGCACGACGAGGTGAGCGAATTGCTGGCGGCGATTCCCGAGGAGCAGCGGATCCTGATCACGACCGAGGCGGCATTCGTCTATTTCGCCGACGCCTACGGCTTTCGCCATGACGGGGTCTGGGGCAGCAACCTCGAGGTCGAAGGCTCGCCCCCCCAGGCCCAGCGTATCGTCGAGCGGGTCGAGGAGGCCCGTCCGGTCGCGCTGTTCTGGGAGAGCACTCGGTCGGACCGCGACATCCGCGTGATTGCCTCCGAGACGGATAGTGCGACTGCCGGCCCGCTCTACGTCGATTCCCTCGGCGAGCCCGATGGTGACGCCTCGAATTACGTCGCCATGATGCGCCACAACGCCAGGCTGATTCGCCGCGCCCTGCTCGAAGAGGCACCGGATGAAAAGGATCCCGAACGGGACCAGGACACCAGCGAGGACGGGTGAACGCCAGCCCGACTGCAAGCGGCCCTGGCCTCCGATCACCCGCAGAACAGGGCCGCTGTCGCGCAAGGACACCTAGAGGTTGTCCAGCCCTCTCTCGGCCATGGCCACCGCACGGAAGATGGCGCGCCCCTTGTTGAGGGTCTCCTGCCACTCGAGTTCGGGCACGGAGTCGGCAACCACGCCGGCCCCGGCCTGCACATGAAGCTCGCCGTCCTTGATCACCGCCGTGCGGATGGCGATCGCGGTGTCCATGTTGCCGTGCCACGACAGGTAGCCGACCGCGCCGGAGTAGATGCCGCGCTTGACCGGCTCGAGCTCATCGATGATCTCCATGGCGCGGATCTTGGGTGCCCCCGACAGGGTGCCGGCGGGAAAGGTGGCGCGTAGCACGTCCATGGCGGAAAAGCCCGGCTTGAGCCGCCCGGTGACGTTGGAGACGATGTGCATCACATGGGAATAGCGCTCCACGGCCATCTGGTCGGTGACCTGTACCGAGCCCGTCTCGCAGATCCGCCCCACGTCGTTGCGCCCCAGGTCGATCAGCATGAGGTGCTCGGCGATCTCCTTGGGATCGGCCAGCAGCTCGGCCTCGAGCGCACGATCCTCCTCCTCGGTCTTGCCGCGCACGCGGGTGCCGGCGATCGGGCGCACCGTGACCTCGCCGTCCTCGAGCCGAGTGAGGATCTCGGGGGAGGAGCCCACCACATGGTGATCGCCCAGGTTGAAGAAGAACATGTAGGGCGAGGGGTTGAGGCTGCGCAGCGCGCGGTAGAGGTCGAGCGGCGGCGCCTGGTAGGGGATCGACATGCGCTGCGAGGGCACGCACTGCATCACGTCGCCGGCCAGCACGTACTCCTTGATTCTCTCCACCGCCGCCTTGAAGCCGGTCTCGGTGAAGCCCGAGGTGAAGTGGCCCTCCTCCACCGCACTGCGCCCGCTGCCGGGGCTCGCGGCATTGACGACCGCCGTGCGCAGACGCCGCTCGAGGCTCTCGAGCCGCGCCAAGGCTGCGGCATGGGCATCCACGCTGGTCGGGTCGGCATGGGTCCATAGCGTCAACCGGCCCGAAAGGTTGTCGAATACCACCAGTTCGTCGCACACCATCAGCAGGATGTCCGGCACGCCCAGCGGATCGGGCTTCTCGACGCCACGCAGACGCGGTTCGATGTAGCGGATGGTGTCGTAGCCGAAATAGCCCACCAGGCCGCCGTCGAAGCGCGGCTGGTCGTCGAGGTCGGGCACGCGGAAACGCGCCTGGAACTGCTCGATCCAGGCCAGCGGGTCCTCCACCTCCACGCGCTCGAGGCATTCGCCTTGGCGAAAGTGGCTGACGCGGAAGCCGCGCACTTCGATCCGCTCCTGGCACGGCAGCCCGATGATCGAGTAGCGCCCCCATTTCTCGCCGCCCTGCACCGATTCGAGCAGGAAGGTCCAGGGCTCGTCGGCCAGCTTCAGGTAGGTGGAGAGCGGCGTGTCGAGGTCGGCGAGCACCTCGCGGGTGACGGGAATGCGGTTGTAGCCGGCCTCGGCCAGCGCGCGGAAACGTTCGGGAGTCATCATGACCGGTTCCTCGGATACGACGGTGACGGGAGGGAAAGCGTCAGGGGGTGTCGGCGAGCCTCACCATCGCCAGCTGGCAGGCTGGCCAGCCAACGGCACCGTCGAGGTGGCGGCCCACAACAGGCTGTTTCGTTCAGAGGAGGGGTCATGCAGCATCGTGCTGTCCATCGAAGCGTGTCCCGCAGGATAGGCAAACGGTATGAAACCGAGGTCATTGACAGGGCTAGAGAATCGACCCTAAACGAGTTCCGCCAGTGAATCAACCAGCGCATCCGGCCGGCTGTCGCGGATCGGCTCGCCGTGGTTGTACCCATAGGGCACCGCCAGGGTGCGGAAACCGGCGGCCCGGCCGGCGGCCACGTCATGGCGCGAGTCGCCCACCATCAGGCAGGCCCGAGGAGGCTGTCGGAAATGCGCGGCCACGTGCAGCAACGGTGCCGGGTCGGGCTTCTTCTGCGGCAGGCTGTCGCCGCCCAGCCAGAGCGCGAAATGTCGCTCGAGGCCGAACTGAGACAGGATCGGCCGAATGAAGGCGAACGGCTTGTTGGTCACCAGCACCAGCGGCAGCTCCCGCCCACGCAGCGCGTCCAGGCACTCGCGCACCCCCGGGTAGAGCTGGGTGCGAGAGCCGGGGTCGCGCCCGTAGTGCTCGAGAAAGGCCTCATGGCCGCGGGCCAGGAGCGCCTCACCGGGTGGGCCGCCCGCTGCATGGGCCAGCGCCCTTTCCATCAACTTGAGCGAGCCGTTGCCCACCCAGTCGCGCACCCGCGCCTCGCCGGCCGGTGGCAGACCGAGCGCGTCGAGGGCGGCATCCACGGCCACGGCGAGGTCGGGTACCGAATCGACCAGGGTGCCGTCGAGGTCGAAGGTGACCAGACGAATATCGGTGAGGATCGGGTGCATGGGAATGCCGGACGGGCCCTCGCGGTTGGTAGCGGAAAGATGCCGGCATGGTACCCGGCCGCGAGGGCGATGCCTACTTCGCCGCCGGGGGGCCGCGACGAGAAGGCGCCCCCTCGCCCGGCCCCCGCCTGACAATCCCGTGCTGGCAAGCGCCCTTCCTGCCCGGGCCATGCGTCGATCTCACTCCTCGTCGGGCTGGGCGGGCTCCCGGTAGGAGATGCGGTAGAGCGCACCGGCCAGGTCGTCGGAGACCAGCAGCGAGCCGTCGCGCAGTTGGGCAACATCCACCGGTCGTCCCAGATACTCGCCGTTCTCGTCGAGCCAGCCCTCGGCGAAGGGCACGGTGTCGCCGGTCACGTTGCCCTCGGCATCGACCGGGGTAAACATGACGCGGGCACCGATGGGCTCGGTGCGGTTCCAGGAGCCGTGCTGGGCGGAGAAGATGCCGCCCCGATACTCCTCGGGGAACATCCTGCCGGTGTAGAACATCATCCCCAGGTCGGCCGCATGGGCGTCGGTCTCCACCACCGGGAAGACGACGTCTTCCGGCACCTCATCGTTCTTGTACTCGTTGGTGCGCACGTCGCCGCCGCCATACCAGGGGAAGCCGAAGTTCTGGCCGGCGGCGGTCTGGCGATTGATCTCTCCCGGCGGAATGTCGTCGCCCATGCCGTCCACCTGGTTGTCGGTGAACCACAGCTCGCCGGTCTCGGGGTGGAAGTCCTGGCCCACCGAGTTGCGGATGCCGTAGCTGTAGACCTCGCGACCGCTGCCGTCCTGCCCGACACGGATGATGCCGCCGATGCCGACCTCGTTGAACGTTTCCATGTGCTCTTCGGGCGGCACGTTGTAAGGCTGGCCCAGGGAGATATAGAGCTTGCCGTCCGGACCGACGTCGCAGACGCGCGCCGTGTGGTTGTAGCTGACGAACTCCTCGGGGATGAGTTCGCCACCGGCGATAACCGGCACGGCCACCACGTCGGGGCTCTCGTAGAAGAATTCCGCCGCCGGGTAGGCCAGCACGCGATTCTGCTCGGCGATGTAGAGCACGCCGTCCTGCGAGAAGCAGGGCCCGTTGGGGATCGCCTTGGCCAGCGACGGGGCGAAGTTCTTCACCTCGTCGGCGACCCGGTTCTTGCTGCGATCCGTCACCGCCCACACCTCCTTCTTGCGGGTGCCGACGAAGGTGACCACTCCCTGGGGGCCGACCGCCATGTGGCGGGCATCGGGCACCAGGGCGTAGAGCTCGATGGAGAAGCCTTCCGGCAGGCGAATGCGCTGCAACGTCTGGCGGATCGCCTCGGCGGCCGGGCCATTCTGCTCGACGGTGATGAAGTCGGTGGTACCGGTCGTCTGGAAGGCGCCGAGACGCTCGAGGGTATCGTCGTCGGCGGCCTGGGCAGGGGCGAGGGAGAGTGCCACCGCCGCGGCGGCGACACCCGCAGAGAGGGCGTTCTTGTCCATTGTTGTGGCCTCCGGTCACGGGTCGGGATCGACCTGTAACAGTGAGTAAAGCAGGTCCCGAAGAAGCGTCAAGTCGTCACTCTGCCCCTTCGCGGGAGCCGCTCGCTCGGCGCAGGCCGCACTGATCGAGCGCTTACCTCCGGCCGCCCCTCAAGCGGCATGGCCCCGCCGTTACGGGCTGCCGCGGCGGGACAGCCAGGCCCGCTTGTCCGTGGCGGAGAGCCGCTTCACCACTGCCTCGAGGCGCAGCGCCTCGCTGCGGCTGCCCACCGCCTCCTGATGGCGCAGCAGCAGCGGCCCGCGGCCGCGCAGCGCCTTGGCGCCACGCCCGGCCGCGTGCTCCGCGAGGCGCCGCGCGACGTCGGTGGTAATGCCGGTATAGAGCGCCCCGCCGGCGGTCTCGACGACGTAGAGATACCAGCAGGGGGACGAGGGCGAGCTCACCGCACCATGGCGAGCTGCTCGCGGAAGGCGCGCATGACGCTGTCGTAGCGATGCGGGTCACCATCGCGGCCGGCCTGGAACACCGCCGAGCCGGCGACGAAGGTATCGGCCCCGGCTCGAGCGATCTCGGCGATGTTGTCGACCTTGACGCCGCCGTCGATCTCGAGGCGAATGTCGCGCCCCGAGGCCTCGATGCGGCGGCGCGCCTCGCGCAGCTTGTCGAGCGTGCCCGGGATGAAGGCCTGGCCGCCGAAGCCGGGGTTGACGCTCATCAGCAGGATCATGTCGACCTTGTCCATCACGTAGTCGAGGTAGGACAGGGGGGTTGCCGGGTTGAACACCAGACCGGCCAGACAGCCGCCGCTGCGGATCAGCTGCAGCGAGCGATCGATATGCTCCGAGGCCTCGGGGTGGAAGGTGATGTAGGTCGCCCCGGCCTCGATGAAGTCGCCGATCAGCCGATCCACCGGCTTGACCATCAGGTGGGCGTCGATGGGGGCGGTGACGCCGTGCCTGCGCAGCGCCTGGCACACCATGGGACCGATGGTCAGGTTGGGCACGTAGTGGTTGTCCATCACGTCGAAGTGGACGATGTCCGCCCCGGCGGCCAGCACGTTGTCCACCTCCTCGCCCAGGCGGGCGAAGTCGGCGGAGAGGATGGAGGGGGCGATCAGGAAGTCGCGGTTCGGGTCGCTCATCGAAAAATCAGCCATCGCACGGTAAAGAGAGGCGTCATGTTACCAGACTGTCCCGATGACGGGGCGCACGGCGCTCCCAGGCCATCAGGATCTCGTTCTCGCCGCTGAGCGGCTCGCGGCGCTCCTCGACGACCTGGAACCCCAGCCGGCGGTAAAAGGAGACCGCGCGCACGTTGCGCGAGTAGACGCACAGGGTGATGCGCTCGCGCTGCCCCATGGCATGCGCCATCAGGTGGGTGCCATGGCCGAAGCTCTGCACCTCGGGGTCGATGAACAGCGCCTCCAGGTGATCGCCGTTTAGCGCAGCGAAGCCGATGGGGCGATCGGCCGCCTCGAGCACGAAGGTTTCCGCCCCGGGCAGGTAAAGGCGCGCCATGTCGTCGGCACGCTCGTGCCAGAAGCTCGCGGGGATGAAGTCGTGAGCGAGCAACGAGGCACGCAGCCAGATGTCGACGAGCTGCGGTATGTCCTCGATGTTGGCGGGGCGTATCATCGGCGTCTCCCTAAGGCGAGAGGCGTAAAGCGGGAAACCCCCAGTGTAACCGCTTCATCGCGCCAAGGCGCAACGCTGTTGCCCTCCGGCACCTGACGATATACTGCGCCAGTGCCGTTAACTCGGGCCATGCCCATGGTCTCGAACGATGACTTCCGGGAGGGAGAATGAACCGACGTCATGCCCTGCGTGCCGCAGCCGCGCTGCTGGCGACCGCCCTGCTGGCCGGCTGTGCCAGCCCCCACTACCTGCAGTTGAATCCACAGCGCAGCGTTTCGGTGCCACAGGCCGGCAACGGCCAGGCCGTGACGGTGGCCGCCGCGGACGAGCGCGACGACGACGTGGTCGGCACCCGCACCGGCAGCGCCATGTCCACCGCGGTGATCACGGTCAGCGCCCACGAACTGGTGCCGCACCTGCAGCGCGAAGCCGAGCGTGCCGTGCGCGACATGGGCTTCTCGCCGACGACCCAGCCCGAGGGCGAGCGCCCCAGCCTGACGCTGACGCTCAAGCGCCTCGGCTACGAGCGCGGCGACAGCCGGCCGGTCATCGACGAGGCCCGCCTTGAAGCCGTGCTCGAGGTCAAGGTGACCAACCAGGGCAGCACCTATACCGGCACCTACACCTCGCGCCGCTCGCAGAGCTATGCCCTGCGCCCGGGCCGCGACGCCAACCGGCGCATGCTCAACGACCTGATCGGCGACGCCCTCGATCGCGCCTTCAGCGACCCCGAGCTGGCCAGCCTGCTGGCCCGCTGAGCAATGGCGCTGCCCCCTCCTCGGAAAGCGCTGAACGACGAATCGCCAGCGCTTGCTAGGTCAAGGGCCCACGCCGAACCAATGCCCAGACGCTCTCGCGAAAGCCGCTCTGCGCTTCGGGCTCGCCATCCTCCAGGTGCGTGACCTGGAAATTGGGCGCGAAGAGTTCGCGGACCTCCTCGGGCGGCACGTGGTAGGGAGGGCCCGACGCCTCGTCCCCCGGCGCCCGCGACAGCGAGATCAACAGGCCGTGCGAGCCGGGGAGCAGCAGCTGGGCCAGGTGGAAGGCATAGCGCTGGCGAGTGGCGGGGGGCAGCGCGATCAGCGCCGCACGGTCGTAGAAGGCGCCGATCTCCGCGGCCTGGTCGACATGAAAATGAAAGAAGTCGCCGGCCCACAGCTCCACGCTGCCCTGACGGCAGATGGCGAAGGCGCCCTGCTGGTAGCGCGAGACGTCACCCGTCCCCTCGGCAACGAACTGCTCGATGGCCTCCGCGGCGAGTTCGATGCCGAGCACCGGGTGGTCATGCCGGGCCAACCAGCGCATGTCGAGGCTCTTGCCGCAGAGCGGGACCAGCACCTTGGTGCCGGGGCGCACGCCGAGCCCCGGCCAGTGGCGCATCAGCGCCGGATGAGTCTCGGGGCGATGGAAGCCGATACGCCCCTCGCGCCAGCGGTCGAGCCATTCTCGCGCCATGTCGTCCCCTCGCTAGAACCAGCGATCCCGCTTGCGCCGCCGGCGCGGCAGGTGCGGCACGATCAACCCGACCAGCAGGCCGGCCCCGGCCACGCCGCCGCCGTACATGAAGTAGCGCATCAGCAGGTCTTCTTCCTGGGTGTCCAGGCGCGCCTGGAGCTGGCGCACGGTGCGGCGCGACTGTTCGGCTTCGCCGTCGAGCTGGTGGTTGCGCTCCTCGAGCTCGGCGATGCGCTGCTCGCGCGCCTCGAGCGTCTCGGTCATGGTCGCGACCCGCCCCTCCCAGGTCTCGTTGATACCGTCGAGTTCGGTCTCGAGCTGCTCGACCTGCCGCTCGAGCTGCGGCAGCCGATCCCGCGCGCTCGGCGATTCCTGCAGCTCGTCGCTCAATATCCAGACCCGCTCGCCGTCGTCGCTCTCGACCCGGCTGTAGTCGCCGCTGGTCTCGATCACGCTCACCGGCTCGCCAGCCGCCAGCGTGCCGACGATGCGGTAGCCGTCGGTGGGACCGCTGCGCACGTAGGTCGTCAACTCGTCGGAAACCCAGTGTGTGGCGTCGTCTGACTGCTGGGCCTGCAGCGGCGAGGCCACGAGGCCCAGCGCCACGCCCACAAGCAAGAAATCGAATCGATGCTTCATGCCGTCGTCCTGGCTTATGTCGTTCAGCGGCTTGTCCACAGAAGCTGTGGACAAGCCCCGGGAAAACCGCTGGAAAGGCAGCGTCGCGGCGCTCCGGCGTGGGCTCGGCCCTGGCTGGTCATTTGTTGAGCAGCGAGGAATAACCGCCTGCGGCCGGTCAGGGTTCGCGCCTCGGGGGCGGCATCGGGCCGCGCGGAAACTCGGCGACACGCCTCTCGCTCTTGACCGCCCTCGCCGGTCCCTCGCGTTCCACCTCGTCGATGCGCACGATGGCGTTCAACGGCAGATAGCTGCGCTTGACCCCGTCGAAGGTGTGTCGCAGTCGATCGGCCGAGGGATCCACCACCAGCTTCGAGCCATCCTCGAAGACGAACTCCTCGACCTCGATGAAGCCCCAAAGTTCGCTCTGGTAGATCTCCCTGGCGTAGAGCTCCCAGATTTCACCCTGCTGGTGAAATACCACCCGGTAGATCGGTTTGGCCGCCATATGGCCGTCAGTCCTCAACGTTGGGTTACGCCACGAGCCCCGCCGTGGGGCCTGCCAAGGCGCAAGGGTACCACAGTCGCGCGCCGCCGCGGTGCCCCCTACTGGCTCCCGTGGACGTGCTTACGTATAATGCGGCCACCTTCGAGAACGGCTTTGCGAAGCCCATTCCCGCGACACTCCACTCACCGGTGACGCACGCGTCGGATAACCGACCCTCAATTCTTATGGCGAAGAAACTCTTCATCAAGACCCACGGCTGCCAGATGAACGAGTACGACTCCGCCCGCATGGCGGACCTGCTCGGCGAATCGCACCAGCTCGAGTTGACCGACGACGAAGGCGACGCCGACGTCATCCTGCTCAATACCTGCTCGATTCGCGAGAAGGCCCAGGAGAAGGTCTTCCATCAGCTCGGCCGCTGGAAGAAGCTCAAGGAGGCCAACCCCGACCTGGTGATCGGCGTCGGCGGCTGCGTCGCCAGCCAGGAGGGCGAGGCGCTGCGCAAGCGTGCGCCACACGTCGACATGGTCTTCGGCCCGCAGACCCTGCACCGGGTGCCGGCGATGCTCGATGCCCGGCGCAACGACCAGATCTCGGTGGTCGACGTCACCTTCCCCGAGATCGAGAAGTTCGACCACCTGCCCAGGCCGAGCTCCGACGGGGCGACGGCCTTCGTCTCGGTGATGGAGGGCTGCTCCAAGTACTGCACCTTCTGCGTGGTGCCCTATACCCGCGGCGAGGAGGTCTCGCGCCCGTTCGAGGCGGTGATGGACGAGGTGATCCACCTGGCCGACCAGGGCGTGCGCGAGATCAACCTGCTGGGGCAGAACGTCAATGCCTACCGCGGCGAGAATCGGCTCGGCGACGAGATCGACCTGGCCGAGCTGATCGCCTGCGTGGCCGCGGTGGAGGGCATCGACCGCATCCGTTTCACCACCTCGCATCCGGTGGAGTTCAGCGACAGCCTGATCGAGGCCTACGGCGAGATCCCGGAGCTGGTCAGCCACCTGCACCTGCCGGTGCAGGCAGGCTCCGACCGCATCCTCGCCGCCATGAAGCGCGGTCACGGTGTCGAGGAGTACGTGGCCAAGATGGAGCGGATCCGCGCGCTGCGGCCCGACATCAGCTTCTCCTCCGACTTCATCGTCGGCTTCCCCGGCGAGAGCGCGGAGGACTTCGAGGCGACCATGGACCTGATCCACCGCATCGGCTTCGATCACTCGTTCAGCTTCGTCTACTCGGCACGCCCCGGCACGCCCGCCGCGGCGCTGCCCGACGACACCCCCGAGAGCGTCAAGAAGCAGCGCCTGGCGATCCTGCAGGAGCGCATCAACCAGCAGGCGATGCAGATCAGCCGGCGCATGGTGGGCACCACCCAGCGCATTTTGGTCAGCGGCTTCTCGCCCAAGGATCCGGGCCAGCTGTCGGGCCGCACCGAGAACAACCGGGTGGTCAACTTCCGCGCCGCCAACCCCACCGAGCTGATCGGCTACTTCGTCGATGTGACCATCACCGAGGCACTGCCCAATTCCCTACGCGGCGAGCTGGCCTCCCCGGCGCTACACTGACCTCATGAAACCGCCATGTCGCCCGCGGCGGCGCGGCCGGGGAACATCGTGTCCACAAGGATTGCCCTGCCGAGAGGCGGGGCAGTAAGCTGACCCCAATACACGCAACGCAGGAACTTCGCCACCTTGAGTCAACACGCCGCACAGGCCAACCGCATCATCACATTGAGCCTCGAGCCCAATGACCCCCAGCGTCTCGCCAATCTCTGCGGTCAGCGGGACGAGCATCTGAAGCTGGTCGAATCGCGCCTCGGCGTCACCCTGCGCAACCGCGGCAACGTCTTTCAGCTGGCCGGCCCCGGCCACCGGGTCAAGGCCGCCGCCAACGTGCTCGAGCACCTCTATCGCGAGGCCGAGGCGAGCGACCTGTCGCCGGACACCGTGCACCTGTTCCTGCAGGAGTCGGGGCGCGAGGCGCTCGACGAGGAGGAGGGCACGGCCGACGACGAGGTACTGCTGCGTACCCCCAAGGTGCTGATCAAGCCGCGCGGCCTGAACCAGCAGAATTACGTCGCCAGCATTCGCCAGCACGACATCAACTTCGGCATCGGCCCGGCCGGCACCGGCAAGACCTACCTGGCCGTGGCCGCGGCGGTGGAGGCGCTCAACCAGCAGGAAGTGCGTCGCATCCTGCTGGTGCGCCCGGCCGTCGAGGCGGGCGAGAAGCTCGGCTTTTTGCCCGGCGACCTGGCCCAGAAGATCGACCCCTACCTGCGGCCGCTCTACGATGCCCTCTACGAGATGCTCGGCTTCGAGCAGGTGGGCAAGCTGATCGAGCGCCAGGTGATCGAGATCGCGCCGCTGGCCTACATGCGGGGGCGCACGCTCAACAACGCCTTCATCATCCTCGACGAGAGCCAGAACACCACTCGCGAGCAGATGAAGATGTTCCTGACCCGCATCGGCTTCGGCTCCACCGCGGTGATCACCGGCGACGTGACCCAGGTCGACCTGCCGCGCGGCCAGAGTTCGGGGCTGATCCAGGTACTCGAGGTACTCAGGGAGACCGCCGGCATCGGCGTCACCCACTTCGCCGCCAAGGACGTGGTGCGCCACCCGCTGGTGCAGCGCATCATCGAAGCCTACGAGAGCTTCGAGGCCGAGCAGGAGGTCCAGGAGCGTGCCCGCCGCGAAGCCCGCGAGCGTGAGCGCGAGGCGCTGCGCCAGGATCGCGAGCGCAGCCGGGAAGACGACCGGAAATGAGCCCGGCCCCGATCGTCGACCTGCAGCTCGCCGCCGCGGGTGATGGGCTGCCGGCGCAGGCCGAGCTGGAGGCCTGGGTCGCTGCCGTGCTGGCGCGCTTTCCGCAGGAGTCGCGCCACGAGGTCACCGTGCGCATCGTCGACAGCGAGGAGGGACGTACGCTGAACCGCGACTATCGCGGCCGCGACAAGCCCACCAACGTGCTCTCCTTCCCCTTCGACGCCCCCCCCGGGGTCAGCCTGCCGCTGCTCGGCGACCTGGTGCTGTGCCACCCGGTGGTGGCGCGGGAAGCCCGCGAGCAGGCCAAGCGCCTCGTGGATCACTACGCCCATCTGGTGATACACGGTATGCTGCACCTGCTCGGGCACGATCACCTCGAGGAGGCGGAGGCGGAGGCGATGGAGAGGCTGGAGCGCGAGATCCTGGCGGACTTCACCATTGCCGATCCCTACGCCCCGCCCGCGAGCAGCGACGAACAACAAGACGACAGCATGGATGAGAGACGCAATCGATGAGTGACGACCGAACGACCGGCCAGGGCGGAAGGTCCTGGCTCGACAAGCTGCTCGGTGCCCTCTCGGGTGACAGCGACGGCCCCAGCTCGCGAGAGGAGCTCATGGAATTCCTGCGCGAGGCGGCCACCCGCCTCAAGCTGGATCAGGACGCCATGATGATCATCGAGGGCGCCCTGCAGATCAGCGACCAGCAGGTGCGGGAAGTGCTGATACCGCGTTCCCAGGTGGCCGCCATCGCCGTCGACCAGCCCCCCGAGGAGTACCTCTCCCTGATCCACGAGACCGGCCATTCGCGTTACCCGGTGATCGGCGAGAACCTCGACGAGGTCAAGGGGCTGCTGCTGGTCAAGGATCTGCTCCAGTTGCTCAACCGCCCGGTGGAGGAACGCGAGCGCTTCCGCCTCGAGGACATCTTGCGCCCCGCCATGTTCGTGCCCGAGTCCAAGCGCCTCAACAGCCTGCTCAAGGAGTTCCGCGACACCCACAACCACATGGCGGTGGTGGTCGACGAGTACGGCGGCACCGCCGGCATCGTCACCATCGAGGACATCCTCGAGCAGATCGTCGGCGACATTGAGGACGAGCACGATACCGACGAGGACGACGACATTCGCGAACTGGGCGACGGCCGCTACGCCATTCGCGCGCTGACGCCGATCGAGGACTTCAACGAGCGCTTCGGCACGCGCTTCTCCGACGACGAATTCGATACCGTGGGCGGGCTGGTGATGCAGCGCTTCGGTCACCTCCCCGGCCGCGGCGAGCATGCCGAGCTGGGCGGCTGGCGCTTTACCGTGCTCAATGCCGACAATCGACGCATCCGCCTGCTCGAGGCGGTCATGCAGGACGAATCCGCGCTGTCCCAGGATTGAAAGACGTCGCCTCAGGAAACCATACGATGACCCATTCTCGGCTGCCGCCGGCACTCGGCTACCTGGCTGCGCTCGTCGCCGGGGTTCTGACCACCCTCACCGCCTCGCCCTATGAACTCTGGTGGCTGGGTCCGCTCGCGGCCGGCCTCGTCTACTGGGCGATTCAGCCGCTGCGACCGCGCCATGCGGCGTTGCTGGGATGGTGCTACGGTCTCGGCCTGTTCGGCTCCGGCGCCTCCTGGGTCTACGTCTCGATTCACGACTACGGCTACACCGGCGTTCCACTGGCGCTGTTCCTCACCGGCCTGTTCGTCGCCGCCATGGCGCTGTTCTCCGCCGCGACGCTATGGCTCTACCGCCTGCTGTGCGGCCCGCGCCTGGCCGTTCTCACCTTCGCCGGCGCCTGGGTGCTGGGCGAGTGGCTGCGCACCTGGCTGTTCACCGGCTTCCCCTGGCTGCTGCTGGGCAGCGCCCACGTCGACTCTCCCCTGGCCCCCTGGGCCCCGATCGGCGGGGTCTATTTGCTGTCGCTGATCACCGCGCTCTGCGGCACCCTGGGCGTGGAGTTCCTGCGCCGCCGCTGGTGGGCGGCCGTGCCCGTCGCGGCGCTGTGGCTGATGCCCCTCGCCCTGCCCGTGCAGTGGACCGAGCCCGCCGGCGAGCCGCTGCGGGTCGCGCTGCTGCAGGGCAACCTCGATCAGCTGATCAAGTGGACCCCGGAGGGCCAGCGTCGCGCCGCCAATACCTACCTGGAGATGACCCGCGAGCACGCCGACGAGGCCGACCTCATCGTCTGGCCCGAGGCGGCGCTGCCGATGTTCGAGGACGAGGCCGAGCCGATCCTGGCTCGCGCCCAGGCCCATATGGCCCCGGGCAGCGCACTGCTCACCGGCATCCTCCAGCGCGACGGGCGTGGGCTCTACTACAACAGCGTGATCGGCCTGGGCAATGCGGAAGGCGAGTACCGCAAGGCGCACCTGGTGCCCTTCGGTGAGTACCTGCCGCTGGAGCGCTGGCTACGCGGTACCCTCGCCTTCTTCGACCTGCCGATGCCGGCGATGACTCCGGGGCCGGCGGGGCAGGCGCCGATCCGCGCCGCCGGCAGCGTGATCGGCAATGCGATCTGCTACGAGATCATCTATGCCGACCTGGTGGCCGAGCAGGCCCGGGAGGCCGAGTTGCTGCTGACGGTGTCCAACGACACCTGGTTCGGCGAGTCGATCGGCCCGCTGCAGCACCTGCAGATGGCGCGCCTGCGGGCGCTGGAGAACGGCCGCTACGTGGTTCGCGCCACCAGCAACGGCGTCACCGCGGTGATCGACCCTCGCGGCCGCACGCTGGCCCGGGCTCCCCAGTTCGAGACCGTGGCGCTGCTCGCCGAAGCCGTGCCGATGCAGGGTTTGACCCCCTTCACCCGCACCGGCAGCTGGCCGGCGTGGCTGCTCAGCGCGCTGCTGGTACTGCCCGGGCTGAGGCTGGCGCGGCGCCAGCGGCGACTCTAGCGACTAGCGCGGCGATCCACGCAGGCATCGCCTCCGCCCCAACGCAACGAGGCCCGCATGAGCGGGCCTCGTTGCGTCCAGCGGGCAGGCTCAATCGGAGTTGGCCGGCACCTCGCCCAGCACTTCGGGAATGGTCATGCGCACGTAGCGCCCCGGCGCCTCCTCGAGCAGCTGGAGCTCGCCCTCGCCCGGCTGCCGGGCGGGCACCCGCTTGTCGGGGTCGGCGTAGCCGTTGTCGGTCATCCACTGCTGCCAGTGCGGCCACCAGGAGCCCTCGTGGAACTCGGCTCCCTCGAGCCACGCTTCGTGATCGTCCGGCAGCGTGTCGTTGGTCCAGTAACCGTACTTGTTGCGCGCAGGAGGGTTGACGATCCCGGCAATGTGCCCGGACACGCCCAGCACGAAGGTCACCGGCCCCTTGGGCAGCAGCGCCCCGTAGTAGGTGCTGTTCCACTTGGCGATGTGGTCCTCGCGGGTGGAGACGAAGTAGCTCGGCGTGGAGATCTTGCGCAGGTCGATGCGGACCCCGTCGAGCTCGATGCCGCCGGGCTCCACCAGGCGGTTCTCCAGGTACATGTGGCGCAGGTACCAGCCGTGGGTGCCGGCCGGCAGGTTGGTGCCGTCGGTGTTCCAGTAGAGCAGGTCGAACGGCGCCGGGTTCTCGCCCTTCAGGTAGTTGCTGACGTAGAACGACCAGAACAGGTCGTTCTCGCGCAGCAGGTTGAAGGTGTAGGCCATGGAGCGGCCGTCGAGGTAGCCGTCCTGCTCCATCCTGGCCTCGAGGCCCTGCAGGATCGGCTCGCTGAGCAGCACGCCGAGCTCACCGGGATCGCGGAAATCCTGCAGCGTGGCCATGTAGGTCACCGATTTGACCTTGCGTCCACGCCGGGTGCTGGTGAGGTAGGCGACGGTAGAGGCCGCCAGCGTGCCGCCGATGCAGTAGCTGAGCAGGTTGACCGACTTCTCGCCGCAGGCCTGCTCGATGGCCTCCATGGCGGCGATGGGGCCCAGCTGCATGTAGTCGGCCCAGGTCAGGTCGCGCTGCTCGGGCCCGGGGTTGCGCCAGGAGATCAGGAACACGGTATGGCCCTGGTCCACCAGCCACTTGACGAAGGAGTTGTCCTGGCGCAGGTCGAGGATGTAGTACTTGTTGATCCATGGCGGCACCACCAGCAGCGGGGTCTTGAACACCGTGTCGGTGGTGGGGGTGTACTGGATCAGTTGGATCAGCTCGTTCTCGTAGACCACGTAACCGGGCGTGACGGCGATGTTGCGCCCGATCTCGAAGGCGCTGCGATCGGTCATGGCCACGTTGAGGCCATCGGAGGAGTTGGCCAGGTCGCGGCGCAGCTGGGCGAGACCCTCGACCAGGTTCTGGCCCTTGGTCTCCAGCGTCACGCGCATCACCTCGGGATTGGTGGTGACGAAGTTGGTCGGCGCCATGGCATTGACCAGCTGGCGAGCATAGAACGCCAGGTTGCGCTTCTGCCGCTCGGGCAGGCCGTCGAGCTGACCGATCAGCTCCTCGACCGCGCCGGAGAACAGCAGGTACTGCTGCATGATGGCGCGGTAGTAGGGCTCCTGCTGCCAGGCTTCGTCCTTGAAGCGCCGGTCGCCCTTGGGCGGGGACACCAGCGGCTCGGTCGGATTGCCGGCCAGGGCCTGCAGCCCCTGCTGCCACAGCTGGTACTGGTCCTGAATGAGGCGTGCCTGGGTCTGCCACAACAGCTGGGGGTTGCGCATCAGCGACTCGGCCCCGGCCTGGAAGGCCTCACGCATGTCGGCCTGGATCGAGTCGGCGGCCGCATCGGGCGCCATGCGCTCGAGCAGGTCCTGCAACAGGGCCTGGTAGTGCTGGCCCATCTCCTCAAGCTGTTCCTTCCACTCTTCCAGTTCAACCTGGGAGAACACCGCATCCCCTGACTGCATCGCCCTCTCCTGTTCTCTGACCCTGTCTTGTCACGACTCGAACGCCCCAACCCGACAGCGTGCCGGTCGGTCGGCGTCATCTCGGCCAAGGCCGCCCGCAGCGAGGCGGGCGGCCATCTGGCGTCAGCTCTTGCGCGAGGCCTGGCTGCTGGCCTTGGCCGGGGCATCGGACTTGGCCGATGCGGCCGGCTTGGCGCTCGCCTCGCTCGCCTCGCTCTGCTGGCCCTGCTTGACCTGGTCGCTCAACTCCTGGCCGACCTGGCCGAACAGCTGCTCCAGCTCGGCACGGAACTGCTGGCTCATCTCGCCGAGGGCCTGGGCATCCTCCATCATCTGGCGCGAGAGCTCGTGCATCATTTCAGCCTGCTGGGCACCGAAGGCCTGCAGGTCCTGGGCGTCGCGAATCTCGGAAGCGCTGCGCATGCGCTCGGTGCCCATCTGGCTGTAGCGCTTCATCGCCTCGAGCTGATATTCGGTCATCTTCTCCATGTTGCCGAGCATCAGCGAGTTCAGCTTGCGCATGGGTTCGAAGAAACGCCGCGTCTGCTGGTTGAGTTCATCGAGCATCTTGTCCTGCATGGGGTTGACCTCCTGTGACCGGAAACATGCGGGGCAGCGCCAGCGCCACTGTCGACGACTTTCCTGGCGGCTTTCCCTGCGCCTTGCGGTGCAGGCCGTACGCATGCGCACGACCCGGCGGCACGCAACTCATGCTGCACCGCACAAAGCGTAGCCTGACAGGGCCCTCGCTGCAATACCCCCTTCACCTCGGCAGAGGTCGCCCGCCCTCCTGGCGTCACTGCTCCGAACGTCGTGAACGCGAGCTCGCCCTGGCGGACCCGGCCTTGCCCGAAGCCTTCGGCGCGGCCTTGGTCTCGCCGCCCTCGGCGGGTTCCTTTGCCTTGCCCATGGAGCTGCCGGCCTGGCGCAGCATGTCGAGCATCATCTGCTGGTAGGTGCCGAAGCTTGCCAGCCCCTGGGACAGCCCATGGCTCATCTCCTGCGGAAGGCCCTGCTGCAGGAAGGGTTTCATCAGACTCATGGGATCGTAGCCTTCGACCCCGGACTCCATCTGCTTCTGGATCCGGTTGAGCAGCTCCTGCTGGAAGGCCTCGACATCGGGCAGCCCCAGGGCGCGGCGGAACTCCTCGGGCGTCAGGTCGAACTCGACGTTTATCTTCATGGCGTTTCCCTGCTTCAGTGTGCCTACAGTGTAGCAACTCGCCACCGATCCCGACGCCACGGCACCGCGATCAGCGCAGCACCGGCGTCGACACCCGCACCCCGGCGTTCTGTGCTCGGTGGCGCAGCAGGTGGTCCATCAGCGTGAGCGCCATCATCGCCTCGGCGATCGGCGTGGCACGAATGCCCACGCAGGGGTCGTGGCGGCCCTTGGTCACCACCTCGACCGGGTTGCCGTGGGCGTCGATGCTGCGCCCGGGCAGGGTGATGCTGGAAGTGGGCTTGAGCGCCAGGTGGGCGATCAACGGCTGCCCGGAGGAGATGCCGCCGAGCACGCCACCGGCGTGATTGGAGAGGAAGCCTTCGGGGGTCATCTCGTCGCGGTGCTCGCTGCCGCGGCTTGCCACCGCGGCGAAGCCGTCGCCGATCTCCACGCCCTTCACCGCATTGATGCTCATCAGGCCATGGGCGAGCTCGGCGTCCAGGCGGTCGAACACCGGTTCGCCCAGCCCGGGCGGCAGCCCCTCCGCCACCACGGTGATCTTCGCCCCCACCGAGTCCTGGTCGCGGCGCAGCTGGTCCATGAACGCCTCGAGCTCGGGGACGCGCTCCGGGTCGGGACAGAAGAAGGGGTTGGCATCGACCGCCTCCCACTGCTTGAAGGCGATCTCGATGGGGCCGAGCTGGCTCATGTAGCCGCGCACGATGATGCCCTGGCTGGCCAGGTAGTGCTTGGCGATGGCGCCGGCGGCCACCCGCATGGCGGTCTCCCGGGCGCTGGAGCGGCCGCCGCCGCGGTAGTCGCGAACACCGTACTTGTGATGGTAGGTGTAGTCGGCATGGGCGGGGCGGAACTGGTCCTTGATGTTGGCGTAGTCCTTGGAGCGCTGGTCGGTGTTCTCGATCAGCAGGCCGATCGACGTGCCGGTGGTGACGCCCTCGAACACGCCGGAGAGGATCCTCACCCGGTCAGGCTCACGGCGCTGGGTGGTGTGTCGCGAGGTGCCGGGGCGCCGCCGGTCGAGGTCGCGCTGCAGGTCCGCCTCGCTGAGCGGCAGCCCCGGCGGGCAGCCGTCGACGACGGCACCGAGTGCCGGGCCGTGGCTCTCGCCGAAGGTGGTGACGGTGAACAGCTTGCCGAAGGTGTTGCCGGACATGGGCGTGCCTCCCGATATCGATATGTTGGATCAGGCGAAGGACGCCGCATGGGCGTCGAGTTCCTCGGCGGTGAGGGCGAACACGCCCTGGCCGCCGCGCTCGAAGTCGAGCCACAGGAAGGGGACCTCGGGGAAGGCCGCCTCCAGATGACGATCGGAGTTGCCGACCTCGACGATCAGCACGCCGCGCTCGGTCAGGTAGTGCCGCGCCTCGCGCAGGATGCGCCTCACGACGTCGAGCCCATCGGCGCCGGCGCCCAGCGCCAGCGTCGGTTCGTGGCGGTACTCGGCGGGCATGGTGGCGAGATCGCGGGCGTCGACGTAGGGCGGGTTGGAGACGATCAGGTCGTAGCGCTGCCCGGCCAGCCCCGCGAACAGGTCGGAGAGGACGGCGCGCACCCGCGCGCCCACGTCGTGGCGCTGGATGTTCTGCTTCGCCACCGCCAGGGCCTCGGCGCTGATGTCGGAAAGGTCCACCTCGCAGGTGGGCAGGTGGAGCGCGGTGGCGATGCCGATGCAGCCCGAGCCCGTGCACAGGTCGAGTACCCGCGCCGGTGGTTCTTCGGGGAACCAGGCGGCGAAGCCGGCCTCGATCAGCTCGGCGGTGGGCGAGCGCGGGATCAGCACGCGCTCGTCGACGTCGAACGCAAAGCCGGCAAAGAATGCCTCGCCCAGCAGGTAGGGCAACGGTCGGCGCGAGGCCACGCGCTCCCGCACCAGACCGACGATGCGCGCCCGCTCCATCGGCAGCAGCCTGGCCTCGAGTACCGCCGGGTCGACGTTCCAGGGCAGGTGCAGGGCGCCCAGGGTCAGCGCCACGGCCTCGTCCCAGGGGGAGTCGGTGCCGTGGCCGTGGAACAGGCCGGCCAGGTGGAATTCGCTGGCCGCCCAGCGCAGGTAGTCGCGCAGGGTGACGAGGTCGCGACACAGCGCCTCGTCGTCCAGAGACAGGGTCGAGCGGGAATCGGAGGAGGAGTTGGCCACGAATGGTCCTGCAGGTCGTTGGGAGTCGATGTCACGATTGTACCTGCGGCGGCAGGCGGTTCACAGCCACGCTCAGGCCGCTATACTGGCCGCTCGACGACACCACGCGAGCCCCCATGAGCCAACGCCGCCCTCCCGACGACGATGACGACGACAGCAATGCCTTCCGCCGGGCACTGCGCGAGGCCGGCGTACGCCGCATCGCCGTCAATCGCGCCGACCCGGGGCGTGCCAGGCGCCGCGACCCGGCGGCGGCGGAGCGGCGCGCCGCCGCCGTGGCCGCGGAGACCCGGGAGACGGCCAGCCGCACCAGCGACGGCCGCGTCGAGCCGGTGCGGCCTTCGGAGTTCCTCGACTTCGCCCTGCCCGACCTGCCCTATCGCACCCGCAGCCAGCTCAAGCGTGGCCAGATCGCCTGGCAGGCGGGCCTCGACCTGCATGGCTACAGCCTCGACGAGGCGCGCCAGGAGCTCGAGAGCTTTCTCCGGGAGGCCGCCGGCAGCCGCCTGCGCTGCGTGCTGGTGGTGCATGGCAAGGCCTGGGGCAGCAGCGCGGACTATCCCGTGATCAAGAGCCACGTCAACGCCTGGCTGCGGGAGTGGCCGGCCGTGCTGGCCTTCTGCTCGGCCAGGGAGAGCGACGGCGGCACCGGTGCCGTCTACGTCCTGCTGCGGCGCCGAGGCCAGGCCTTCTAGCCGCCGCCCGACTCGCGGTCCGCCGGCATCTGCGGCGGCTCGACGATGGTGCCGCCACCGCCGCCATGGCCGCTGTGGCTGCGCCCCTCGTAGCGGTCCAGCGCCTCCATCGCCAGGTGCCGCCCCAGGCGGACCAGCGCCTCGGCACGATGGAACTCGAAGGCGCCGCATACCGTCTTGGGCACTTCGATCAGCACGTCGGGCGGGTACCCCGCCACCTTGTACTTGGCCAGCGAGGCCTGGGTGATATCGAAGGAGGCCAGGATCATGTCCAGCCGGCCCCAGGCCCGCCTGCCGCTGGCCGCGCGTCCCGCCTTGCCGTTCGCCTCGCCGGCGTCGCCCTCGGGCCCGCCCAGCCCCTCGAACAGCCAACGGGTCGCGCCGCGCACGTCCATCCACTTGCGCGCGGCGGCCTCGGCTTCGTCATCGGTTGCCTGCTGCTCCTCGGCGGGCAGCAGGTCGGCGAGGGAGACCGGCCGCGCACTGTGGGCGGTGGCGTTGACGGCCAACATCATGTCGGCATGGGCGGAGACGGTGGGCGTGATCGGCAGCGGGTTGAGCAGACCGCCGTCGACCAGTGTGTTCTCGCCGATGTGCACCGGCGTGATCACCCCCGGGATGGCGATGGAGGCACGAATGGCACGCAGCAGCGGGCCCGACTGGAACCACACCTCGCGCTGGCGGATCAGGTCGGTGGCCACCGTGGTCAGGGGAATCGGCAGGTCCTCGATCAGGATGTCGCCGATCAGTTCCTCGAGCTTGCTCATGACCTTGCTGGCGCGCATGGCGCCCATCGGGTTCCAGGTGACGTCGACCAGCTTGAGCACGTCGAAGTAGTCGAGTTGGCAGACCCAGTCGCGGTAGGCCTCGAGCTGCCCCGCGGCATAGACGCCGGCGATGACCGCGCCCATTGAGCAACCGGAGATCGCCACGATCTCGTAGCCGCGCGCCTTCAGCACCTCGATCACGCCGATATGCGCATAGCCCCGCGCCCCGCCGCTGCCCAGGGTCAGCGCCACGCACTTGCCCATTTCCACCGCCGGCCTGCTGCTCATCGCACCTCCCTCAACGTCATGCCTGCTGCCCGTCCGTGAGCCAGGTCGCCATGCTCTCGGCCACCGCGGCCACGCTGCCAGGCTCCAGGTGGAGATGGTGGCCCCCCTGCAGCACCCGGCGCGTCAGCCGCGGCACGGCCGCGCGCGCCGCCCTGGCCATGTCGTGCTCGCCCAGAATGCCCGCCGCGCCTTCGATCAGCAGCGCCGGCGCCCGGATCGCCCCCAGCAGCGCCAGCGCCTGCTCGGGGCACAGCCGCACCGGCGAGGGCCTCAGCAGGCGACCATCGGTGCGCAGCCGCACGTGGCCATCCGCCTCCCACGCCAGGTTGCGCTCCACCAGCGGCGTCGCCGTCGCCGCGTCGATCGGCGTCACGCCCCCCGCCACCCGGGCCGCGATGGCGGTCCTGCTATCAGGATAGCGCGGCGCCGCCGAGCGCGGGCGGCGACTCGCGAGCAGCCCCTTGCGCAGTTGGGTAGCACTCTCGGCGGCCGGGGTGGTCACGGCTCCCAGGCCGTCGATCAGCAGCAGCCGCTCGACACGCTCCGGCAGCGCCGCGGCGGTCAGGCAGGCCACTCCCGCGCCCATGGAGTGCGCCAGCAGCGTCACCCGCGCCAGGCCCAGCGCGTCGGACGCGTCGAGCAGGTCGTGGCAGTAGTCCCACAGGGCATAGCCGCCCTCGCGGTGCGCCGAGTGGCCGTGCCCGGCGAAGTCGAGCGCCACGACACGAATGCCGAGACGCGCCACCAGCAGGGGCGCCAGCCGGCTGAAGCTGGCGGCGTTGTCCAGCCAGCCGTGCAACGCCAGCCAGGTGGGAGCGCCTTGCTCACCCCAGGCGAGGGCGGCCAGCCGGCCGCCGGCCACCCTCAGCGCCTGCGCTTCACTCATCTCTCGCCCTCCAGCAGGTCATCGAGCATGCTCAACAGGGCCCGGCGGGTCTCCTCGGGGTGTTCCATGGGGAACATGTGGGTCCCCGGCACCAGGGCCAGCGGAATGCCGTGGGCGGCCAGGCGTCGCCGCCGCTTCGCCGTGATCAGATCGGAGTCGCTGCCGGCCAGCACGCCGAAGGGAATGCGCAACCGGCGCGGCAATCGTGCCAGGTGGTCGGGCAGGTTGCGGAAGATCTCGGTCTCGATCGCCGGGTCGTAGATCAGCTCGGCGACCCCGTCGTCGCGCAGCCGCGTGCCGCCTTCGACATAGTCGTGCAGGGCCTCCGGGGTGAAGCGCCGGAACAGTCCGCGACGGCGCAGGTGGTTGGCCATCGCCTCGCGGTCGGGCCAGGAGGTGCGGCGCCCCTTGCTCTTGCCCGCCGGCGTGACCCGGTCGACGACACCGAAGCGCTTGGCGACCTTCATGCTCCAGGCATCGAGCCCCAGCATCAGCGGCGGATCGAGCATCACCACGCAGCGAAAGCGCTGCGGCGCGTGCTCCGCGGCCATGGCCATCAGCACCCCGCCCATGGAGTGCCCGACGCCGATGACGGGTCCGTCGTCAGCGGGCAGGTGCTCGAGGAGCTCATCGCGAAGCGCCAGCCAGTTGGCCCCCACGGGATAGTCGGGGTGGTGGCCGAGACGATCGACGGGATGGATGTCGAAGCGCTCCTGGAGCGGCGCCAGCAGGCTGCGATAGCTCATGCCGGGGAAGCCATTGGCATGGGCGAAGACCAGCCGCGGTCGTGTAGGGGTGGCACGTTCGTTCATCAAGGTGTCCAGTAGCAGTCAAGCGGGGTCGCCAGTGGCGATAGCAGGCTAACGGGTTTACTCTATCTCGCCAAGTCGACCTCCGGCCCATGTCGTTCGCCTCTTCTGGAGTCTGCCATGCCTCGCCCCTCCCGGCCCCGGCGCGATACCCGCCTTCGCAACCGCCTGTTCTGGATAACCGTGTCCGCCGCCCTCGTCGTCGGCCTGTGGCTGGTGCGTCGATGAGCCTGTTCGAGCTCTTCTTCGCCACCCTGGAGATCACCCTGCCGGTATTCGCCATGGTCTTCCTCGGCCTGGGCCTCAAGCGCCTGGGCTGGATCGACCAGGCCTTCATCGCCACCGCCTCGAGCCTGGTGTTCCGCGGCACCATGCCGACCCTGATCTTCCTCAGCATCATCCAGGCCGATCTGGACGCCACGCTGAATCCGCGGCTGCTCGGATTCTTCGCCCTGGCCACCCTGGCCAGCTTCCTGCTCAGCTGGGGCTGGGCCATTCTGCGCGTGCCGCATGCCGAGCGCGGCGTCTACGTGCAAGGCGCCTTTCGCGGCAACTGCGGGATCGTCGGCCTGGCCCTGGCCGCCGGCATGTACGGCGACTACGGTCTCTCGGCGGGCGGGTTGCTGCTCGGCGTGGTGATCCTCACCTACAACGCCTTCTCGGTCATCGTGCTGGCCACCTACCAGCAGGGCCGGCGCCCCGAATGGCGCAGTGTCGCCAGCCACATCCTGCGCAACCCGCTGATCCTCTCCGTGGTGGCGGCCGTGCCGGTGGCGGCCCTGGAGCTGCGACTGCCCGGCTGGCTGATGACCTCGGGACAGTACTTCGCCTCGCTGACCCTGCCGCTGGCGCTGATCTGCATCGGTGCCACCCTGTCGCTGGGCTCGATCCGCTCATCGGGCAGATTGGCGCTGGGCGCCAGCCTGATCAAGATGGTCAGCCTGCCGCTGGGCGCCACCCTGGCCGCCTGGCTGTTCGGCTTCGCGGGGCGCGAGCTGGGCGTGCTGTTCCTGTTCTTCGCCAGCCCCACGGCGGCGGCCAGTTTCGTGATGGTCAAGGCGATGGGCGGCAACGCTGCGCTGACGGCCAACATCATCGCCCTGACCACGCTGATGGCCAGCCTGACCATCACCGTCGGCGTGTTTGCGCTGAAAGTGATGGGCTGGATCTAGCCGCTGTGGACGATCACCTCGAACTGCTCCAGCCCGCCGCCCTCGCCGACGGCCTCCCTGGGCATCGGGTTGGCGTGGGCACGCTCGAAGTCCTCGCTGCCGACCCAGGCGCGAAAGGCCGCCTGGCTCTCCCATTCGGTCTGCACCACGTAGGGGGTCGGATGACCGACCGGGCGCAGCAGGCGCATGGCGACGAACCCGGGCTGCTTGTCGATCTCGCCGGCGCGGGCCCGGAAGCGGGCCTCGAAGGCCTCCTCGTAGCCCGGCTTGACGACGACGCGGTTGTTGACGATGAAGCTCATGGGTGCCTCCCTGTCAGCGGATGTCGTGGAGTGCGGTGAAGCGCAGCAGCCGGGCACAGCCCGCGGCCCACACCTCGCCCTCGAGCTCGGCCACGCCGGCGGTGGGAAAGGCGAGCCCGCGTTCGGCCCGCCCCTCCGTCAACAGCTCGGTGAGCAGCCCCACCAGCGGCATATGGCTCACCAGCACGACGGGGGCGGCCGGAGCGTGGTCGATCAGCCAGTCGCAGACCGCCATCGGCGGGTCGTCGGGCGTGACGATGGGCAGCACTTCGGGCTCGACGCCGAGCGCCAGGCCGACGTGCTCCGCCGTCTGCCGCGCCCGCGCGTAGGGGCTCGCCAACAGCCGCGCCCCGGCCAGCGACTGCCGGGCCAGCCAGCCGGCCATGCGCTCGGCTTCGGCGTGGCCGCGTGCGGTCAGCTCCCGCTCGCTGTCGCGACGCCCGGGCCCGGCCTCGCCATGGCGCATGATGCACAGCCGCGCGGCCGTCATGTTCCGCCCTCGTCCGACTCCACCCGGCGATGGGCCTGCTGCACGGCTTCGCGCGGCAGCACGAACTCGACGTCGCTGCTCTGTTCGCCGCGCATCAGCATGCGCGCCATCTCGCGGGCCGGCACGCCCTCGAACAGCACCTGGTAGAGCCCCTCCGCCAGCGGCATGTAGACGCCATCCCTCCGCGCCTTGTCGCGCACCAGGCGCACCGTGTTGACCCCCTCGGCGACCTGGCCCAGCGCCTCGACCGCCTCGTCGAGCCGCTTGCCCTGGCCCAGGGCGTAACCGACCCGGTAGTTGCGCGACAGCTGCGACGAGCAGGTCACGATCAGGTCGCCCACCCCGGCCAGCCCGAGGAAGGTCATCGGGTTGGCGCCCAGGCTGACGGCGAAGCGGCCCATCTCCGCCAGCGCTCGTGTCATCAGCATGCTGCGGGTGTTCTCGCCCATGCCCAGCGCCGCGGCCATGCCGGCGGCGATGGCGTAGATGTTCTTCAGCGCCCCGCCCAGCTCGACCCCGTAGCGGTCGTTGCTGGCGTAGACACGGAAGTAGTCGCATCCCAGCGCCTGCTGCACGCGGGTGCGCGTCAGCGCATCGTCACTGGCCACCACGGTGGCGGTGAGCTGCTTCTGGGCGATCTCGGTGGCCAGGTTGGGTCCCGAGATCACGCCGATGTGGCGAAACCCCGTCTCCTCTTCGAGGATCTGGCTCATCAGCTTGAAGCCCTCCTCCTGGATCCCCTTGGTGGTGCTGACCAGGATCTGGTCCGGTTGCAGCCACGGGAGCGCCTGGCGCACCACGTCACGGAAGGCCTTGGAGGGGATCGCCACCAGCACCAGCTCGGCGCCATCGAGCGCTTGCTGCATGTCGCTGCAAGCGCGCACCGCCGGATTGATGGCGTAGTCCGGCAGGTAGCGCGGGTTGCGGTGCTCGCGGTCGATCTGCGCCGCGAGCTCGGGGTCGCGCAGCCACTGGCACACCCGGGCGCCGTTGTCGGCGGCGATGCTCGCCAGCGCGGTGCCGAAGCTGCCGCCGCCCAGGACTGTTACCCGCATGGGTTCGTCTGACATGTCTGCCCCGCGAATCGGTCGATGAAACAGGAGAATTCGTCAAGAGTGTAACGAAGAATGCCCCCTTGCGGGGGCATGTCTCATCAAAGGAAGGCGGACCGGAAGCCCGCGACGGCTCAATCGATCTGCGACAGCAGCGAGTCGATGCTCTGGCGGGCATCGCCATAGAACATGCGCGTGTTCTCCTTGAAGAACAGCGGGTTCTCGATTCCCGAGTAGCCAGTGCCCTGGCCGCGCTTGCAGACGAATACCTGCTTGGCCTCCCATACCTTGAGCACCGGCATGCCGGCGATGGGGCTGTTGGGATCCTCCTGGGCGGCGGGATTGACGATATCGTTGGAGCCGATGACGATCACCACGTCGGTGCTGGCGAAGTCGTCGTTGATCTCGTCCATCTCGAGCACGATGTCGTAGGGTACCCTCGCCTCGGCCAGCAGCACGTTCATGTGCCCCGGCAGGCGCCCGGCGACCGGGTGGATGCCGAAGCGAACCTCCTTGCCGGCGGCGCGCAGCTTGCGCACCAGTTCGCTCACCGCGTTCTGGGCCTGGGCCACGGCCATGCCGTAGCCCGGCACGATGATCACGCTGTCGGCGTCGTTGAGCGCGCTCGCCACCCCGCCGGCGTCGATGGCCACCTGCTCGCCCTCGATCTCGGCCGCCGGCCCCTGGCTGCCGCCGAAGCCGCCGAGGATGACGTTGACGAAGTTGCGGTTCATCGCCTTGCACATGATGTACGACAGGATGGCACCGGAGGAGCCCACCAGGGCGCCGGTGACGATCAGCAGGTCGTTGGAGAGCGTGAAGCCGATGGCCGCCGCGGCCCAGCCGGAGTAGCTGTTGAGCATCGACACCACCACCGGCATGTCGGCGCCGCCGATGCCCATGATCAGGTGATAGCCGATGAAGAAGGCCAGCGCGGCGATCAACAGCAGGGTCCAGAAGCCGGCGCCGTTGAGGTAGAGGATGGCCAGCAGCAGGGAGAGGGCCGCGGCACCGGCGTTGAGCAGATGCCCGCCAGGCAGCTGCCTAGGCTTGCCGTCGACCTTGCCGGCCAGCTTGCCGAAGGCGATCACCGAGCCGGTGAAGGTCACCGCGCCGATGAACACGCCGAGCACCACCTCGATCTGCAGGAACATCAGCTCGTCGGGCGCCTTGGTCGCCACCAGCGCGGCGAAGGCCGAGAACTGCTCGGTGCCGGCATCGACGGCCCGGGCCGCCAGCACCCGCCGCCGCTCGAGGTCGGCGCTCCAGGCCACGAACACCGCCGCCAGGCCGACGAAGCTGTGCAGCGCCGCCACCAGCTGCGGCATCTCGGTCATCTCGACCTTCTTGGCCACGTAGGCGCCGGCCACCGCACCGGCGATCATCATGGGAATCATCAGCCAGTAGGTGCCGATGCCCGGCCCGAAGGCGGTGAAGAAGACCGCCACGGCCATGCCGACGATGCCGTACCACACCGCCCGCTTGGCCTTCTCCTGGTTGCTCAACCCCCCCAGCGAGAGGACGAACAGTACGCTAGCCGCAATCGCCGCGGCAGACACGAATCCTTGACTCAGCATGTGTAGTCTCCGCCGCTTACGATTTCTGGAACATGGCGAGCATCCGGCGTGTCACCAGGAAGCCGCCCACGATGTTGATGGTCGCGATCAGAACCGAGATGGCCGCCATCAGCACGACGAGCCAGTTTCCCGAGCCGATCTGCAGGACCGCCCCGAGGATGATGATCCCCGAAATGGCGTTGGTCACCGCCATCAGCGGCGTGTGCAGCGAATGGCTGACGTTCCAGATCACCTGGAAGCCGACGAAGCAGGCCAGCACGAAGACGATGAAGTGCTGCATGAAGGATGCCGGCGCTACCTGGCCGAGCAGCAGCATCAGCAGGCCACCGGCTCCCAGCAGGGTGACCTGACGCTTGGTCTGGGCCTTGAACGCGGCGAGCTCGGCGGCACGCCGCTCTTCGGGCGTGGGCTCCTTCTCCCTCGGCTTGGGCTTCGCCGCGGCGATCGCCTTCACCTTGGGCGGCGGCGGCGGGAAGGTGATCTCCCCCTGGTGAGTCACCGTGGCGCCGCGGATGACGTCGTCCTCCATGTCATGCACGATCCGGCCATCCTTCTCGGGCGTCAGATCGGTGAGCATGTGGCGCACGTTGGTGGCGTAGAGCAGCGAGGCCTGCGTCGCCATGCGCGAGGGAAAGTCGGTGTAGCCGACCACCACCACGCCGTTGTCGGTGACGATCCGCTCGTCCGGCACGGTCAGGTCGCAGTTGCCGCCCTTCTCGGCAGCCAGGTCGACGATCACCGAGCCGGGCTTCATCGCCTTGACCATGTCCTCGAGCCACAGCTTGGGCGCCGGTCGGCCCGGTATCAGGGCGGTGGAGATGACGATGTCGACCTCAGGGGCCTGCTCGCGGAACAGCGCCAGCTGTTTCTCGCGGAACTCCGGGCTGGAGGGGGCGGCGTAGCCGCCGGTGCCGGAGCCGTCCTGGTTGTCCTCGAAGTCGAGGAAGAGGAATTCGGCTCCCATGGACTCGATCTGCTCGGCGACTTCGGGGCGCACGTCGAAGGCGCGCACCACTGCGCCCAGGCTGGTGGCAGTGCCGATGGCGGCAAGACCCGCCACGCCGGCGCCGATGATCAGCACCTTGGCCGGCGGCACCTTGCCGGCGGCGGTGACCTGGCCGGTGAAGAAGCGGCCGAACTGGTTGCCCGCCTCGATCACCGCGCGGTAGCCGGCGATGTTGGCCATCGAGGAGAGCGCATCCATCTTCTGCGCCCGCGAGATGCGCGGCACCATGTCCATGGCGATGACGGTCGCGCCCTGGGCGCGGCACTTCTCCAGCAGCGCCTCGTTCTGCGCCGGCCAGAAGAAGGCGATCAGGGTCTGGCCTTCGCGCAGCCGCTCGGCCTCCGCCTCGCTGGGCTCGCGCACCTTGATCACCACCTCGGCTTGCTGCCAGAGCGCCTCGGCGCTCTCCACCACGGTGACGCCGGCGGCGCGATAGGCGTCGTCGTCAAAGCCGGCGGCAACGCCGGCACCGGATTCGATCAGGCATTCGTGTCCAAGCTTCTGGATGAACTGCGCACTGTCAGGGGTCAGCGCGACACGCGCCTCTCCTTTGGCGAGCTCCTTGGGTGCACCAATCTTCACGTTGGATCTCCCTTATGGTTATAGAAAGGTCGAATAGGGCAAACCGCTATTCATACCTGACCCTACCGCAATGCACAACAGCGGAGCGAACAAACACAGGCACCTGAATGTAGCACTATCCGCCTGAAATCTCAGAAAAAACCCGAGGATGACGTTGACGTCAAGGGAGGGGCGTGAGGCGTGGACGGATACGAAAAGGCCGCCCGAGGGCGGCCTGAACGGGGGCTGGGCACCGCCGGTGCGGGGCTCAGGCGGTCAACAAGGCATTGAGCCGCTTGACGTAAGCCGCCGGGTCGTCGAGGTGGCCGCCCTCGGCGATGATCGCCTGGTCGAGCAGCACCTGGGCGAGGTCGTCGAAGCGCTCACCGTCGGCTCCCTCGAGCCGCTCGACCAGTGCATGGGTCGGGTTGAGCTCGAGGATCGGCTTGACCTCCGGCATCTTCTGACCGGCGGCTTCCATGATGCGGCGCATCTGGAAGCCCATCTCGTGCTCGGGCAATACCACGCAGGCCGGCGAGTCGGTGAGGCGGTGGGTCACCTTGACCTCCTGCACCGCATCGCCCAGCGCTTCCTTGACCCGCTTGACCAGGTCCTCCTTGGCCTTGGCGGTCTCCTCCTGGGCCTTCTTCTCCTCTTCGCCCTCGATCTCGCCGAGGTCGAGCTCGCCCTTGGCCACGTCGACGAAGCGCTTGCCCTCGAATTCGTGCAGGTGGCTCATCAGCCACTCGTCGATGCGATCATGCAGCAGCAGCACCTCGATGCCCTTCTTGCGGAAGATCTCCAGGTGCGGGCTGTTCTTGGCCGCGTTGAAGCCATCGGCGACGATGTAGTAGATCTTCTCCTGCCCTTCCTTCATTCGCGAGACGTAGTCGGCCAGCGACTGGTCCTGGGTGGCGCTGTCGGTATGGGTGGTGGAGAAGCGCAGCAGCGCGGCGATCTTCTCGCGGTTGGCGTAGTCTTCGGCGGGGCCCTCCTTGAGCACGCTGCCGAAGGTGTTCCAGAAGCTCTGGTAGGCCTCCTTGTCCTTGGCCAGCTTCTTGAGCATGTCCAGCGCCCGCTTGGTCAGCGCGCCCTTGATCTTCTCGACCTTGGGGTCCTGCTGCAGCAGTTCGCGGGAGACGTTGAGCGACAGCTCGCGGGTATCGAGCACCCCCTTGATGAAGCGCAGGTAGAGCGGCAGGAACTGCTCGGCGTCGTCCATGATGAAGACGCGCTGCACGTAGAGCTTGACGCCGCGGGCTCCGTCGCGCTCATAGAGATCGAAGGGCGCCCGACCCGGCACATAGAGCAGGCTGGTATACTCGAGCTTGCCTTCGACCTTGTTGTGGCTCCAGGTCAGCGGATCGCTGAAGTCGTGGGCCACGTGCTTGTAGAAGGCCTTGTACTCGTCGTCGGAAATCTCGCTCTTGGGCCGCACCCACAGCGCGGTGGCCTCGTTGACGGTCTCCCAGGTGGTGACCTCGCTGCCCTCGATCTCGTTGCCCTCGTCGTCCTTGGCCGTCTCGACCCTGGGCATGCGCACCGGCACCTCGATATGGTCGGAGTACTTGCGCACCAGGCTTCGCAGGCGGAAGTCGTCGGCGAACTCCGTGGCATCCTTCTTCAGGTGCAGGACGATCTCGGTGCCGTGATGCTCGCGCTCGACGTCGGCGACGGTGAATTCGCCTTCTCCCTTCGAGCGCCACTCGACGCCCTCGGCCTTGTCGCTGCCCGCCTTGCGCGTGCGCACCGTGACCTCGTCGGCGACGATGAAGCTGGAGTAGAAACCCACGCCGAACTGGCCGATCAGCCGCGCGTCCTTCTGCTGCTCGCCGCTGAGCTGCTTGAGGAACTCGGCGGTGCCGCTGCGGGCGATGGTACCGAGGTTCTTGATCACCTCGTCGCGGTCCATGCCGATGCCGTTGTCGCGCACGGTGACGGTACGGCCCTTCTCGTCGTGCTCGATCTCGATGCGCAGTTCGCTGTCGCCCTCGTAGAGCGCGTCGTTGTCCAGCGCGGCATAGCGCAGCTTGTCGCAGGCGTCGGCGGCATTGGAAATCAGCTCGCGCAGGAAGATCTCCCGGTTGGAGTACAGGGAGTGGATCATCAAATGCAGCAGCTGCTTCACCTCGGTCTGGAAGCCGAGGGTTTCCTCGTGGGCGGTCGTGGACATGGATCGGTTACCTCATGGCTTGAACCCGCGGCGACGCGCGACGCGCCGCCGTTACAGAACTGTTCAGCGATATGGGGTTCGCGCCCGCTTTTTCAAGCGTCATCCTTCCTCGAAGCGCCCAGCACCAGATGCAGGCGCGCCGTGGCCACCGGCTGCGCCTCGGACTCCTGCCAGGCGATGACCTGGACATTGGCCAGGCGCCGCCCCTCGCGCAGCAGCCGACAGCGGGCATGAGTCGGCACGACGCGGGCGGTACGCAGATAGTCGATGGAGAAGTCGACGATACGCGGCAGCCGGGGCTCGCGGGCCGACAGCATCAGGTCGAGGGTGCCGGCGGTTTCCATGAAGGCCGCCACCACGCCGCCATGCAGGGCGGGGAGCAGGATGTTGCCGACGTTGTGCTCGTGCGGCTCGAGATGAAAGACCAGGCCGTCGCCGGCACCATCCGGCGTGGCCGAGACGCCGATATGACGCGCATAGGGAAGGCGTTCGAGCCAGGCGGCGACATCGCCCTCGGCGCGGGTGCGGGCCAGCCAGGCCACGTCGTGGAAGCCTTCAGGCATGGCCGGCCTCCCCGAATAGCGTCTCGGCGAAGCCCGGTGGCGTGTTGCGAGCCCCCAGGCGCACGAAGTTGCCGATCCCGCGGGCGATGGTCCTACCCGGCTCCTGCCACAGCGTGCCCTCGGTGAAGACCATGGCACCGGTCACCCGCAGCACCCTCGCTTCGGCCATGATCGGCTTGCCCGCCAGCGCCGGGCGGTAGTGATCGACGCGCAGGTCGAGGGTCGGACAGACTTCCGGCGCGGGCAGCCCGCACAGCACCGCCGAGCCGCACACGGTATCCAGCAGCATGGTCAGCACCCCGCCGTGGACCAGGCCGCGCCCGCTATCGCCCAGCAGCTCGTCGCGCCATGGCAGACGCATGCGTACCTTGGGCGGGCTGACCTCCTCGACCTCGAGACCGAGCTCCCGGGTATGGGGAATGACGTTGACGAAGCGGCTCAGGCCGGCTCGCCAGGCTTCGGGACTTCGACCCGCCGTGGCAGGCTCGTTCTGCGGCTCATCGCGTTCGTTCACCCCACCCCTCCAACAAGCGTTTGATCGATCCTGCTAGACTAGTCCGCGACCACCGTCGAGACAAGGCCGAGGGCATCATTCAGCGCAGCGGCCGGCTCGCCGGACAAAGGCCGTTGAAATGGCGCGGAAACGCCCCGCCGGTCTACTCAAAGCGGCTTCGATAGGCGAGGATAGAGGAGTACGTCAACGCCTTCCGGAGGCCGCCCAACATGCGCCATTCCCCAACCTTTCGCCGCGCGTCCGGTTGGCTCGCCGCAGCCGCCCTCAGCCTGACGCTCAGCGCGCATGCCCAACCCGGCGACAGCGCGATGCGCGACGCCCTCGAAGCCGCGCGCAACCAGCAGTGGGATCGCGTCGACGAAGCCGCCATCAGAGACCATGTGCTCGCGGGCTACGTCGAGTACCATCGCCTTCGCAACCGCCTGCCGCAGGCCGAGCCAGGCCAGGTCCTGGACTTCATCGAGCGCCACCGGGACTCCCCGCTCGCCGACTGGATGCGCGGCCAGGCGATCGGCCGCTATGGCGAAGCCGGCCGCTACGGCAGCCTGCTCGCCGTGGCCGACGGCGAACCCAGCGGCACCGAGCGCCAGTGCCACTACTACACGGCCCTGATCGGCAGCGACCCCGAGGCGGCGGCCGCCGGCGGCCGCAAGCTGTGGCGCGTCGGCCAGTCGCAGCCCTCCGCCTGCGACACCCTGTTCGACCACCTGCGCGACGGCGGCGAAATCGACGAGTTCGATGTCTGGGAGCGCATGATGCTGGCCTGGGGGCAGGGCGAGACCGGCCTGGTCCGCTATCTGGGCCGACAGCTCGGCAGCCGCTGGCAGGAGGGACGCGATGCCGTGGAACGGCTGCAGCGAAGCTATGCCGACATCACTCGGGTGCCCACCTGCATCGGCCCCGAGTGCCGTGGCAGCGGGCCGCTGTTCGTGGCCGCCATGCATGGCTTCATCCGCGCCGACACCGAAGCCGCGATGGAGGCATGGCGCAAGATCGCGCCCCACCTGCCGATCGAAGAGACGCATCGCCACGCCATCGAAGAGGACCTTGCCTTCCATTCGCTGGTGCGCGACATCGAGCACAACCTGGCCTGGGTCGACGAGGCGTTACCGCGGATCGGCACCACCCGCGTACTGGAGCTGCGCATTCGCCACGCCCTTTCCAAGCGTGACTGGAACGACGCCCTGAGCTGGATTGAAAGCCTGCCCGACGACAGCCGCGACGAGAGTCGCTGGCAGTACTGGAAGGCTCGCGCCCACGAGCAGCTGGGGGACACGGAGCGGGCCGAGGCGGCCTATGCCCGCGCCGCCCGCGGGCGCGACTTCTTCGGCTTCGCCGCCGCCGATCGCATCGATCGCCCCTACTCCCTGAACCTGGAACGCAGCAGCTTCAACGACGAGTTCCGCGGCCAGGTGGATCAGTGGCCGACGGTGCAACGCACCGAGGCGTTGCTGCGTATCGGCGAGGAGGGTCTGGCCAACAGCGAGTGGCTGCATGCGGCGGCGAATGCCTCGCCGGGCGAAGTCAGGGCGCTGGCCGACTATGCCGCGCGGCGTGGCTGGCACGCACGCCTGGTGCAGACCACCATTACCGCGCAGCTGTGGGACGCGCTGGAGTGGCGCTTTCCCGAGGCCTACCGCGAGCACTTCCTGCACTGGGGCCGGCAGACCGGGGTCGACCCCTACCTGCTGATGGGCATTGCCCGGCGCGAGAGCGCCTACAACCCCGAGGCGATGTCACCGGCCGGCGCGCGGGGCCTGATGCAGCTGATGCCGGGCACCGCCACCCTGCTCAGCCGCCAGCTCGGCATCAGCGACCCCGGCCCCTACGGGGTGCTCGACCCGGAACTCAACATCCGTCTCGGCAGCACCTACATTCGCGACATGACCGACCGTTACCGCGGCAACCGACTGGCGGCGGCGGCGGCCTACAACGCCGGCCCCGGCCGGGTGGATCGCTGGCTGCGCGACGCCCCCGAGGAATTCGACCTGTTCGTCGAGTCGATTCCCTTCCGCGAGACCCGCGACTACGTGCAGGCCGTGCTCTCCTACCGGGTGATCTTCGAGAGCCTGGCCAACGGCGGCAGCAGCGAGGGCGTGTCGATGCTCAGCCAGGCGGAGAAGACGGTGCGCTACGATGCCTCGTTGCTCGCCAGGAACTGAAGCTTCTCCGCTCAGGCGGGCTGGCGCTCCAGCGCCAGCCTGACGCCGAACAGGATCAGCACCGCGCCGGTCGCACCGTTTAGCGCGCGGGCGAAGTGGCGGCTGCCGAGCCAGCGCCCCGCGCTGCCGATCATCAGCACGATGGCGATCTGCCACAGGTTGGCGATCACGAAGTGCACCCCGGCAAGCCATAGCGACTTGAGCAGTGCCGGGTCCGTCGGGGCGATGAACTGTGGCAGGAAGGCCATGTAGAAGACCACCGTCTTGGGGTTGAGCACATTCGACAGCAGCCCCTCCCGCAGCGGGCGCCACATCGACACGGCCCGGCGCTCGCCCTGCACCGCCCCCAGCGGCAGCCCCTTGCCGCGCCAGGCGGCCTGCAGCCCGTGAATCCCCAGCCAGATCAGGTAGGCCGCCCCTGCCAGCTTGAGCGCACTGAACGCCCACGCCGACTGCAGCAGGATCAGCGAGATGCCCAGCGCCGAGACGGTGGCATGCACGAACAGCCCGCAGCAGATCGCAAGACTGGTGAGCACGCCATCGCGCACCCCGCCGCGTGCGGTGTTGCGGATGACCAGCAGGGTATCGACCCCCGGGCTCATCGACAGCAGAGTGATGGCGACCAGGAAGGGCCAGAAGTGTGCGTCCAGCATGGCAGGGCTCCGGTTCGGGAAGGCAGCGCAGCCCGAGCAGGGGCGAACGCCGTGGCTGCCGTACGAGTATGCAGCATTGCCAATTCAAGACAACGGATTCGCTGGACGCTCGGAATTTTTCTATCTACAGTGGATTGAGCGGACGCATGGGAAGAGCGTGCTTCCGTGGCGTTGGCCAGCAAGTGGAAAGTCGTCCCGTCGTATGTCGAGCCAATCGATGCACCCGAAGCGCACTTTTCGCCTCTTGCCCGCGCAGTTTGGGCCCGGCTTGCCGGTGCCCCGCACGATCCAACAGTATGTAAGGAAAATCGACAATGGCAACTGGCACTGTCAAGTGGTTCAACGATACCAAGGGCTACGGCTTCATCTCTCCGGACGACGGCGGTGATGACCTGTTCGCGCATTTCTCCGAGATTCAGGCTGAAGGCTTCAAGACCCTGCAGGACGGTCAGAAGGTGACCTTCGACGTGACCCAGGGCAAGAAAGGCCTTCAGGCCTCCAACATTCGGGTTTCCAACTGAGGCATCCCCTCCGTTGACCCGGCGCCGGGCTGGCAAGAAGGCTCGGCGAGCAGACGAAAGGCCCGCTCCTGCGAGCGGGCCTTTTTCGTGTTCTCCCGGGGCCTGCCAGCCGCAGACCCTCAGGAGTCGCGCTCGGACTCACCCCGGGAGCCGTTCCCGGAGCTCGATTCCGCCCCGCCCTCGCGGCTCGATTCGCTCGAATCCTCGGGCTCGATCTTGGGGAGGTCGCTGCCCGGATCGCTGCGCTCGGCCTCCTCGAACTGCTCGTCGAGTTCACGCTGAGCCTCCTCGAAGCGACGCTCCGTCTCCTCGAGCCAGGCATCCACGTCGGACTGGGTGACCTCGCCGGATCGCTCCGCCTCGCGCTCGATCTCGAAGGACGCGTCCTGCTCCTCCTGCTCGCCGCTCTCCATGGGCTCGAGTCGCAGCTCGGGTTCCGATGAACTCTCCATCGGCTCGAGCTCCGGGGGGGTACGATCCGCCTCCTCGAACTGCTGGTCGATCTTGCGCTGGGCCTCCTCGAAGCGGCGCTCGGTATCCTCGAGGATCGCCTCGACATCGGAGCGGGTCGGCTCCCCGGGCATGGCACCGCCCTCTTCCAGCGCATCGACGGGAGACTCGCCCAGCGTCTCGGCTTCGGCATCGACATCGGCATCGGCATCGAGCTCATCGTCCGATCCGCTCGACGCCTCCTCTTCCTCCGGCTCGGCGGGTATCGACTCGTCTTCGCTCTCCGTGTCTTCCTGCTCGTCGGGGGGCGGGGTCGACGGGTCCTCTTCGGCGGTCTCCTCCGCAGGCGCCGACTCGGCGGTGGGTTCGCCCTGCTCGGCTGGCGCGGCCACCTCATCGCCGTCGTCGCCGCAGCCGGCCAGCATCAGGGCCAGGGTCAAGGCCGCGGCGGCCGGAATCCAGGGTGTCTTGGCCATCGGTTTTCTCCCGTCCGTATGAGACCCGCAAAGTGGCCTATTCCAGCAGAGCCCGGCGGACGCTGCAAGCCGCCGGATAGCGGGCCACCCTACTGCTTGGACAATGGCAGGGAAAAACGATCCGTTCGCGCCTCAATTCGTGGCCGCCAGGGGCAGCGGGCAGCCCAGCGACCAGGCCACGGCGCGCAGCAGCTCGGCCTCCTCGGCACGGACCTGGCCGTCGTGGGCAACGCAGCGGGCCATGGCGCCGAGCAGCCTGACGCGATCGTCGTCACCCAGCAGGCGACAACGCCCCAGGGCCCAGTCGAGCTCCTGCGGCGTTGCCGGCCGGGACACAAACGCGATCTCCAGGCCCAGCCCAGCGGCCGCCTCGCGGAACGCTTGCGCGGCCCCTGTCGCCTGGTCACTGCCGGCCAGCGCCAGGCTCGACAACAAGCGGGCCACCGCCGCCTCGACCCGCGCCAGCGGCTGCCGCCGGCCAGCCCGGCCCCCCGCCCCCTCGCTGCCGGCGATCACCAGGCGATGCAGTGCCCACTGCAGGGCGCCGGGTTCCTGTTCTACCGCCATCAGCCGCTCGAGGCAGTCGCGAAAACCGGCGTACTGGGCGACCGAAAGCTGCCGCAGCACGGGCAGGCACAGCTCGATCAGCGCCAGCCGCTGGCCCGGCCGCACCTCGGCCAGCGGCCGCTCGAGACGCTCCAGCTCGGCCAGCACGTCCGGCCGCGCCGCCGCGGTCAAGGCCTGCCGCTGGCGGGCGCGGCTGGCCGGCTCGGCCCCCATCAGGATGCCGTAGACCACCGCGCGCGCTGAATAGGAGTCGTGCGCGGCCTCGAGCAATACCGGGGCGATGCCCGCCAGCGCCCCGCGGGCTCGCTGCAGGTCCGCCTCGCGCGGTTCGCCGACCCGCTCGGCCAGCGCCGCCGGCGGCGCCATGCCGGCGCCCTGGTCCGGCTGCGCCTGGGCGCGCCCTTCGCCGACGGCGGCGGCTTCCCGCTCGACGCTGGGCTCGGGAAGTCGGCCGTCCCATTCGGGTTCGAGGCGCCGAATGCGGGTCGCCAGCGGCGGATGCGTGGCGGTGAGTCCGCGCAAGCCGGGCAGACCGCGGCTGAAATAGAGGTGGCTGAACTCCTCGGCTCGGGTCGCACGCAGCTCGGAGCCCTGTGTCGCGACGCGCTTGAGGGCATCGGCCAGCCCCGCCGGATTGCGGGTGTACTGGACCGCGCTGGCATCGGCGAGGAATTCACGCTGGCGACTGACCGCCGCCTTGATCAGGTTGCCGCACAGGGTGCCGACGAAGCCCACCAGCATCAGTGCGAGCCCAGCCCCGAGCAGCACCGCTTGGCCGTTGCCACGCCGCGAGCCGCCTGCCACGCGACGGGTCGCCATCCCCCTGAGCAGCAGGCGGCCGACGAGGCCGATCACCAGGATGCCGTACAACAGCGCGACGAGGCGCAGGTTGAGGCGCATGTCGCCATGCAGCACATGGCTGAACTCGTGGGCGATCACGCCCTGCAGCTCGTCGCGCGTCAGCGCCTGGATGGCCCCCCGTGTCACGCCGATGGCCGCGTCCTGGGGCGCATGGCCGGCAGCGAAGGCGTTGATGCCGGGTTCGTCGAGCAGGTAGACCGCCGGCACCGGCAGCCCCGCGGCGATCGCCATCTCCTCGACCACGTTGAGCAGCCGGCGCTCGCCGGTATCGCGCGTGTCGCCATTGAGGGGCCGGCCTCCCAGCGCCTCCGCGACCGCCGCGCCGCCGGCACGCAGCTGCAGATGACGAACCAGGCTGGCGCTGGCGACCACCAGCAGCACGCCGAGGGCCACGCTGCCGAGCAGCAGCGGGTCGAGCGCGCGCGCCAGCGGATCGCCACCGGGCTGGCCGCCATCGAGCAGTAGCGTGGCCAGCGCGACCACCGCGACGGCCGCGGCGATCATGCCCAGCACGGCGATGACGAGCAGCACGACCAGCCAGACGGTCAGACGCTTCGCGCGCTCCTGGGCACCGAAGAAATCCATCGCCGCACGCCGTCAGAAGCGAACGCTGGGGGCGGCCTGGATCTCGGCGCTGTCGTCGAACTCCAGCAGCGCCGCATCCTCGCGATGGCCCAGCGGCCCCGCCAGCAGCACCGGCGGGAAGCTCTGGCGGTAGGTGTTGTACTGCATGACCGCGTCGTTGTAGGCCTGGCGGGCGAAGGCGACGCGGTTCTCGGTGCTGGTGAGGGTCTCGGAGAGCTGGCGCATGTTGTCGGAGGCCTTCAGGTCCGGGTAGGCCTCCATCACCACGTTGAGCCGTCCCAGGGCGGCGCCCAGCGCCCCCTCGGCGCCGGCCAGCTCGGCCATGGCGCCGGGCTCGCCCGGCCGCGCGGCGGCCGCTTCCAGCCCGCTCAGCGCCGCATTTCTCGCTTCGGTCACGGCGGTCAGGGTATCGCGCTCGTGAGCCATGTAGGCCCTGGCGGTCTCCACCAGGTTCGGAATCAGGTCGTAGCGGCGCTTGAGCTGCACCTCGATCTGGGCAAAGGCATTCCGGTAACGGTTCTTCAATGCCACCAGGCGGTTGTAGATGCTGACGCCGTAGACCAGCAGCAGGGCCAGCACCACCAGTACGACGATCACTGTCACGCTCATTGCTCTCTCCCGTGTGCCGCCAGCGACCCGCTTGATGTGAGTCAATGTCCGAGCCTGCATTAGCGTCTGCTCAATGTCATATACCGATGGTATAGTGTGGCAGCCGAGCGGGCCAGCCACTCATGCCTGCGCTCGCAGCGTCACGTCCCGCCCAACCGATCATTGCCAGGGAGTCGGTCTTGGTAGCGCAACTCAAGGATTTCCTCCACGCACTGGTCCATGCCCTGCGCAACCTGCTGCCCATCATCGTGGTGGTGGTGGCCTTCCAGGCACTGTTGCTGCGCGAGTGGCCGGAGGGCGGGCTGAGCATGGCGGCGGGCCTGCTGGTGGTCGCCGTCGGCGTCGCCCTGTTCCTGCAGGGACTCGAATTGAGCATTTTTCCGGTGGGCAAGCGGCTCGCCAATCAGTTTACCCGCCGTGGTTCCATGCCGTTGCTGATGCTGTTCGGTTTCGCCATGGGTTTTTCTGCCGTCGTGGCGGAACCGGCACTGATCGCCGTGGCCGAACAGGCCGCCACGATCAGCCAGGGGCGTATCGACGCCCTCACCCTGCGCCTGATCGTGGCGAGTTCGGTGGGTCTGGTGATGGCACTGGGCGTGTTTCGCGTGATCCTCGGCCACCCCCTTCACTGGTACATGATCACCGGCTACGCACTGGTGGTTCTCGTCACCTTCTTCGCCCCCGAGGAGATCGTCGGGCTGGCCTACGATTCCGGCGGCGTCACCACCAACATCGTTACCGTGCCGCTGATCGCTGCGCTGGGGATCGGTCTTGCCTCCTCGATCCGCGGGCGCAACCCGCTGATCGACGGTTTCGGCCTGGTGGCACTGGCGGTGATGGTGCCTATGATCAGCGTTCAGCTCTACGGCATACTGGTCTATGCCGAGCCCGACGCGTTCGGGGCAGGCGCCGAGTTGCTGCTTGCCGGGAAAGACGTCTCCCCGCCGTCCGGCCCGCTGACGACCCTCCTCGATCTATTCGCCATGCTACGCGACGTGCTGCCGATCATTCTGGTCGTGCTGTTCTTCCAGTACGTCGTGCTGCGCCATCCCTTGGCCAATCCGCTCAGGGTCGGCATTGGCTTCGCGCTGGTGATCGTGGGGCTGTACGCCTTCGTGGTAGGACTCAAGCTCGGCCTTTTTCCCATCGGGCGGAGCATGGCCGAGCAGTTGATCGCTTTCGATTCCTGGCTCTGGGTCTACCTGTTTGCTTTCTGCATTGGCTTTGCCACCACCATGGCCGAACCAGCATTGATCGCCATCGGCAACCAGGCCGAAGAAGCCGCCGCCGGCAAGATTCAGGGCAACGTCATTCGCCTGCTGGTAGCTCTGGGTGTGGCCATCGGCATCACCATCGGCGTACATCGCATCATCACCGGCGACTCGATCCACCACTACATTACCGGCGGTTATCTTCTGGTCATTCTGCTGACCGCCCTGGCGCCCCGCTACATCGTAGCCCTGGCCTTCGACCTCGGCGGCGTAACGACATCCGAGGTGACGGTGCCGCTGGTCACCGCGCTGGGAATCGGCCTGGCCAGCCAGATCGAGGGTCGTAACGTCCTGATCGACGGCTTCGGACTGATCGCCTTCGCCTCGATCTTTCCTATCGTGACCGTCATGGGCTATGCCATTCTGATGGAAAAACTAGCGCAGCCGGGAGGCAGGACGACATGAAGTTTTCGCTATTGGTTGCCATCGTGCCGGAGGATCTCGAGCAGGAGTGCATCGATGCCGCCACCGAAGCCGGCGCGGTCGGCATGACGCTGATGTCCGGCCGCGGGATAGGCGGTGAACGCAAGAAAACGTTCTTCGGGCTGACTTACGAGGGCAGCCAGAGCATCATGCTGCTGACGCTGGAGAAAAGCCTCTCGCTGAGAGTGTTGAAGACCATTCGCCAGGTACTCAACCCGACCGGCGAGGACTCCCGCGGCCTGGTCATGACGCTGCCGGTAGAACACCTCGGCGGTATCGACATGGCGCAGGTCAAGCGCTTCGAAGAGCGCCTCAGGCAAGATGTCTGAACGAATGGTTTAACGGAGAGAACAAGATGCTGGTCAAGGACATCATGAACCGCAACGTGGTGACGGTATCCCCCTTCGCCACCTTGCGCGATGCGCTGAGCTTGATGAAGCGCCATAACCTCAAGAGTCTGGTGGTGGAGCAACAGGATCCGCACGATGCCTGGGGGTTGATCACCTATACCAACATCCTCAAGACCATCGTCGCCGAGAATGGCGACATCGACCTGATCAACGTCTATGACGTCTGCGCCAAACCCGCCATCGGTGTCGGCGAGTCGCTCGACGTGCGCCATGTCGCCAGCTTGATGACCGACAGCGTGGTCAAGCGTGTGCTGGTACTGGACGACAACAGGTTGCTGGGCCTGGTCACCATGGATGATATCGTAGGCACCGTGCTCGACATGATCGAGTAAACCGACCGGACTCGCATATGCAAGATTTTTTCACCTGGCTGGGCCGCACCCTGGGCGAGATCATTCGCTTCGTGGTCGACCTGCTGGTTCACTTCTTCCAGAACCTGGGCGCTTCCGCCCGCGGCTTCTTCGACGGCCTGGCCACCTCGCTGGGCATCTCCCCCTCGCTGATCAGCCTGGCGGTGCTGCTGCTCGGCCTGTGGCTCCTCTACCTGGCGCTGCGCGCCCTGCTGCGCCGTCGCCTCGTCGCCACGCTGATCTGGGCCTTGCTGGGGGTGATGGTGCTGAGCTGGCTCATCTACTAAGCCCAGCCAAAAAAGTGCCGCCCCTGGGGCGGCACATTTTTGTTATCAGGAAGGGCGGAATTTCCAATTACCCTTTCCTCAAGCGAGGGCCTTTTCGATCACCTCATACACATTGGGCGAGAGCTTCTCGGCGCGGATGCGTTCGAGTTCGCCCTTCATCAGATCCTGACGCGACTCGTCGAAGCGCTGCCAGCGGGTCAGCGGCGTGACCAGGCGTGCGGCGATCTCCGGGTTGAGCCGGTTGAGCTCGATCACCACGTCGGCCAGCAGACGGTAGCCCTCGCCATCGGCGCGGTGGAAGTTGATGCGGTTCTGGTTGGCGAAGGTGCCGATCAGGGCGCGTACCTTGTTGGGGTTCTTCAGCGAGAAGGCGGGGTGCGCCATCAGGTGCTTGACCCGCTCCAGGGCGTCGGCCTGGGGCCGGGTGACCTGGATCGCGAACCACTGGTCCATCACCAGCGTGTCATGGGCCCACTTCTCGCCGAAGGCGCGCAGCGCCGGCCCCGCCAGGTCGTCGCGGCTGCTGTGGGTCAGCAGCGTGAGCGCATGGCGCACGTCGGTCATGTTGTGATCGGCCTCGAACTGTCGGCGCGCCAGGGCGATGCCCTCTTCGTCCTCGATCGCCATCAGGTAGGAGAGCGCCACGTTCTTCAGGCTGCGCCGCGCGATCTGCTCGGGTTCCGGCGCATAGGGCGCGTCGCTCACGTTCTCTTCAAAGAGGCGCAGGAAGTCGTCGCGCAGGGTCGCGGCCAGGGACTGCTTGACGAAGTCGCGCGCGGCATGGATCGCCTCGACGTCGACCAGCGGCTGCTGCTCGGCGATATAGGCTTCGCTGGGCAGGGTCAGCATCTCCGCCAGCACCGCCTTGTCGTCGCCGCCGCGCTCGAGCAGGGCACGGAAGGCCTCGACCACGCGCGTGTCCATCACCTTCTCGACCCCGTTGCGGTGAGCGGCGATGAGGTCGTCCAGCGCCAGCACCGCCAGCCGCTGCCCCGCGTCCCAGCGGTTGAAGCCGTCGGAGTCGTTGGCCAGCAGGAAGGCCAGCTCCTCGCGGCCGTAGGGGAAGCGCAGCTGCACCGGTGCCGAGAAGCCGCGCAACAGCGACGGCACCGGCGCCTCGGGTACGTCGGTGAAGACGAAGGTCTGCTCCGCTTCGCGCAGATGAATCACGCCGTCGCTGCCGAGCGCCTCCCCCTCCAGCGTCAAGGGCAGGTCACGCCCCGACTTGGTGCCCACCAGCCCCATGCGGACGGGGATGTGCAGCGGCTGCTTCTCGGGCTGGCCGGGGGTGGCCGGCGTGCGCTGACGCAGGGTGAGATGATACTCGGCGTTGGCATAGTCGTATTCGCCGTAGGCGTCGATCTCCGGCGTGCCGGCCTGGGAGTACCAGCGCATGAACTGGGAGAGATCCTGCCCCGAGGCCTCGGCCATGCAGCCGACGAAGTCCTCGATGGTCACCGCCTGGCCGTCGAAGCGCTCGAAGTAGAGGTCGCTGCCGCGGCGGAAGGCTTCCCAGCCCACCAGGTTGCGCAGCATGCGCACCACTTCGGCGCCCTTCTCGTAGATGGTCAGGGTGTAGAAGTTGCCGATCTCGATGTAGTGATCGGGGCGCACCGGGTGGGCGGTGGGACCGGCGTCTTCGGCGAACTGGGCGGTACGGAAGAAGGCCACGTCCTCGATGCGCTTGACCGCCGCCGAGTTGACGTCGGCGGAGAAGCACTGGTCGCGGAAGACGGTGAAGCCCTCCTTGAGCGAGAGCTGGAACCAGTCGCGGCAGGTGACGCGGTTGCCCGACCAGTTGTGGAAATATTCGTGGGCGACGATGCCCTCGACGCGCTGGAAGGCGGCGTCGGTGGCGGTCTGCGGGTGGGTCAGCACCGCCGCCGAGTTGAAGATGTTGAGCCCCTTGTTCTCCATGGCGCCCATGTTGAAGTCGTTGACCGCCACGATCATGAACAGGTCGAGGTCGTACTCGCGGCCGTAGGTTTCCTCGTCCCACTTCATGGCGCGCTTGAGCGACGCCATGGCGTGGTCGGTCTTGCCCAGGTTCTCCTCCTCGACCCAGATCTGCAGCGTGACCTCGCGCCCGCTGCGAGTGGTGAAACGGTCCTCCACCCTCTGCAGGTCGCCGGCGACCAGCGCGAACAGGTAGCTGGGCTTGGGAAAGGGGTCGTCCCAGGTGACGAAATGGCGTCCGCCGGGCAGCTCGCCCCGTTCCACCGGGTTGCCGTTGGAGAGCAGCACCGGCAGGGACGCGCTGTCGCCGATCACCGTGGTGGAGAAGGTGGCCATGACGTCCGGTCGATCCGGATAGTAGGTGATGCGGCGAAACCCTTCGGCCTCGCACTGGGTGCAGTACATGCCGTTGGAGAGGTAGAGCCCTTCCAGCGCGGTGTTCTCCCGGGGGGCGATCTCGACCTCGCTATCCAGGCGGAAACGACCGGGCGGGCGATGCACGGTCAGCCCGCTATCGCTCAGGGAGTACTCCCCGTCGGCCAGCACCTGGCCGTCGATGGCGATGCGCTTGAGGATCAGCTGTTCGCCGTCGAGCTCGAGCGGCGCGTCGGCAGCCGCCTCGGGGTGGCGCTCCAGCTGCAGGCTCGCCTTGACCCTGGTCGCGGCGGGGTCCAGTTCGAAGGTCAGCTCGACATGGGTCACACGGTAGGCGGGGGGCCGGTAGTCGTGGCGATACGTCGGCTTGGGGTCAGACATCGGGATGGCTCCTGTCCATGATCGATGCCCATTGTACGGTTGCCGGCTCCCCAACCTCAAAGGCAGCTGACGCTAGCGCCGTACCAGGCGTGCCATCGAATCGGGCTCCACCCTGCCGGGCTCGGGCCGCGTGACGATCCACAGCCCCAGCAACGCCAGCCCCGCCACCAGCAGGAGCTTCAACCACAGCAGGCTGAGGGTCACGAGGAGGACCACGACCGACAGTGCCAGCATGAAGCCGGCCATCCACTTGGCATGGCGCGGTATGGCGCGCTCCCCCTCCCAGGCCACCACGGTCGGGCCGAAGCGGGGGTGTTCGCGAATCCACAGGGCAAAGCGCGGCGAGCCCCGCGATGCCGCCCATACGGCCAGCAGCATGAAGCAGGTCGACGGCATCAGTGGCACGAAGACACCGACGACGCCGAGCGCGAAGCTGACCCAGGCCAGGGACATGTAGACGGCACGACCAAGCGAGTGCATGCAAAAAGCTCCCATCCAGGCTTTCCCTGCTGCCTCCATTGAAGCCCATCTCGCCCCGACAGGCCAATCGGCACTGGCTATGGTGGCATTAGAAAAAGAAAAAGCCCGCCCGAGGGCGAGCCAAGGCGTTCCGCAGTCCTACTGGATGGGAATTTCACGACGGTTCGCTTTCACTTCGCCGCTGCGCGGTACCTGGACCTTGAGCACGCCATTGGCGAACGAGGCTGTGATCTCTTCGGGGCGTGCATCGTCGGGCAGATCGAGCACCCGGCGGAAGCTGCCATAAGAGCGTTCGATGCGCTGGTAGCGATCGTCCTTGGTGCTGCTCTCCTGGCGCTTCTCGCCCTCGATGATCAGGCGTTCGCCGTCCAGGGTGAGCTTGACGTCCTTCTCGTCCACGCCGGGCACCTCGACGCTGATCAGGTACTCCTCGTCGCGCTCGGCGATGTCGAGCTGGGGCCTGAGCAGGCTGGCCATGTCGCCGAAGCGACTCTCGAGCGTCGGCATGCCGAACTGGCGCATCACGCCATCCATCCAGCGGTCCAGTTCCTGATGCATGCCGAGCAAGGGCGAGAGTTCGCCCTGGCGAGGCTCCACGGGCGCCGGTGCCGCGACATCGCGGCTCTCGCTCTTGAACCAGTTCCAGGGAGAGAACTTCTGTAGCTTCATACGCCACCTCCTGTTCGTCATGAGTCACGTGACGCATCGGACGGGCGCAGGGCCCGTTCCGGCATGAACAGAATTGGTGGCGCCGGTTCGGTTTTCAAGTGGAGTTGCGGGCGCACTTGCGCCAGGTCAACGTTTCGCCATCGACCGGGGCCGATGGCGCGGGCAGCGCCTCTCAGTCGCGGAAATTGTCGAACTGCAGCGCCAGGTCGGGGCCGCCTTCGCCGCGCAGCATGGCGATGACCTCCTGCAGGTCGTCGCGCTTCTTGCCGGTGACCCTGACCTTCTCGCCCTGGATCTGCGCCTGGACCTTGAGCTTGCTGTCCTTGATGCGCTTGACGATGTCCTTGGCCTCCTTCTGCTCGAGCCCCTGCTTGAGCTTGACCTCCTGGCGCGCCCGCACCCCGGAGAGCTCGGGCTCCTGCTCCTCCATGCACCGGGCATCGATGCCACGGGCGATGAGGCGATTGCGCAGCACGTCGAGCATCTGCTTGAGCTGGAAGTCGACTTCCGCCTCGAGCAGCACCGTGTCACCGTTCAGCTCGAAGCTCGCCTTGACGCCCTTGAAGTCGAAGCGCCCCTGGATTTCACGGTTGGCCTGGTCCACGGCGTTGCTGGCTTCGTGCTTGTCGTATTCGGAAACGATATCGAAGGATGGCATGGCGATGTCCTTGTTTTGCCCCAACATGCCGGGAAGTCTATCAGCCCCGGCCACTCCCTGCGCGCCTCACGCCGTCAGGGCCAGCGGCTTGCTCATCTGCCAGCCGGCACAGCCGTCCTCGTAGTAGTCCTCGAGCCAGCGCTCCAGGCGAAAGCCCATGCGCCGATAGAGCCCCAAAGCCACGCGGTTGTCCGCGCGCACCTCCAGCCCCAGCGCCTCGGCATCGTGGTTCACGGCGACCCGTTCCAGTGCCTCGAGCAGCTGCCGTCCCAGCCCACTGCCGCGGGCCTCGGGGTGGACGCAAAAGGAGTAGAGCCGGGCGCGACGGCTGCCGCGGCGGAACAGCAGAGTGCCATACCCCATCAGCCGCCCTTCGTCGTCGGCGACGAGCGTCTCGGCATGAGCGCGATTCAACAGGTGCCAGAGCTGCCTGCGGCTGAACCGGTCGCCGCTGAAGGCCACCTGCTCCAGGCGGTAGAGAGCGGCAAGATCCTGTGGCCGGGCCTGGCGCAGTGTGACGGCCATGGGCGTCTCCGGGCTGACGCTAGCCGCGCGGCTAGGCGACGTGGGTGCTGGCAGCAGGACATGGCCTGCCGGGATCATGAAATCATTTCACCTGTCGAGGCGCTTGTCGACCGGAAGTTGCAGCGGCATTCTGGCCGCATCCTGCGGCAATGCCGTCCCTCGTCAAGCAACCGGATTTCGCCCATGTGCCCCTTGCGTATCGTCGTCGATCGACAGGAAGACTGGCTGCCCTACTACCCCTCCGAGGACCTGATCAGCGCCGACGAGTTCCTGGCCCTCGATCGGCGTCATCGCAGCGCCGCCGACCAGGACCGCAGCACCCATGTGATCAACCTGTGCGGCGAACTCGACTACCTCGGCACCGGCTACTACGTCTCGCTGCTCGCCCAGGCTCGCGGCCAGCGCGTCCTGCCCAGCGTGGAGACCCTCAACGAGCTGTCGCGCAAGGCCCTGGTCGACCTGCAGCTGGACACGCTGGCACCGCTGCTCGGCGAACTGGCGCGCCAGGGCAGCCTCGCCGGCGACAGCCTGACCCTGCGCGTGCTGTTCGGCGAATGCCGCGAGCCCGAGCTGGCCCGTCTCGCTCGCAAGCTCTTCGAGCGCCTGCCCTGCCCGCTGCTCGAAGCTCGCCTGGTGCGGCGCCACGACCTGTGGCGGCTGGCTCGGCTCAAGCCGATCCACCTACGCGACCTGAACGCCGACGAGCAGGACCTGTTCGCCTCGGCGCTCAACCGGCATTCGCGCAAGGTGTGGCGCACGCCCAAGTCCCGCCGCCGCTACCGCTTCGACCTGGCGATCCTGGTCGACCCCAGGGAGGCCATGCCGCCGAGCAACCGCAGCGCCCTCAAGGCCTTCATCCGTGCCGGGCGCAAGCTGGGTATCGACGTGTCGCTGATCACCCGGCGCGATGCGGGACGGCTCGCCGAGTTCGACGCCCTCTTCATTCGCGAGACGACGGCGCTGGACCACCACACCTATCGCATGGCCCGGCTCGCCGAGCACGAGGGCCTGGTGGTGATCGACGCGCCGCGGGACATCCTGCGCTGCACCAACAAGATCTACCTGCACGCGCTGCTGCGCGCCCGCGGCGTGCCTGCCCCGGAGGGCGTGCTGCTGAAGCGGCGCGACCGGCGCCCCCTGGCGGAGCGGGTCGCCGGGCTGAGCTTTCCGCTGGTGCTCAAGATTCCCGACGGCTCCTTCTCCCGCGGAATCGTCAAGATCGGCTCCTTCGAGCAACTCGAGCAGGAGACCCGGCGGCTGTTCGAAGACTCCGCCCTGCTGCTGCTGCAGGAGTGGCTGCCGACGGAGTATGACTGGCGTATCGGCGTGCTGGACGGCCAGGTGCTGTTCGCCAGCCGCTACTACATGGCACGCGGCCATTGGCAGATCTACGACCACTCGGGCACCCGCGTGAAAAGCGGCGGCTTCTCCACCCACGACCCGGCCGAGGTGCCGCCCGCCGTCATCAGGGCGGCGCTCAAGGCGACTCGCCTGATCGGAAACGGCCTCTATGGCGTCGACCTCAAGCAGGCCGGAGAGCGCGTGGTGGTCATCGAGGTCAACGACAACCCCAACGTCGATGCCGGCATCGAGGACACCGTCCTGGGTCGCCAGCTCTACGAGCGCATCATGGGCGTCTTCCTGGCGCGCATGGAGGCGCGCGTCTCGGCCAGGTCGGCGGATGGGTGAGGCGAGAATGACGGCCGCGGTCTTTCCTAACCGAAAAAAACAAATCGATTCCATAAGTTACCGCTTTCACGTCTATCCTTGTCGCCAGTAGGAGACAGTTCAAGCCCTTGATCTGCAAGGCTCAGGCGGCTTCGGCTCACATGCGTCTCCTATTCGCGACAGTTTGAGACTGTCCTGCTGACAACATTTCTTCCTTGGCCAAGCCAACCCGCTGACTGGAAAAGAAATTTTCTAGTTGGCGCGGATGTTGCGTACCACAATGGCACGCAAACCAAATCAACCGGCCCTGCACGCCATCACCCGTCGGCCTAACGGACCGGCGCGATGGCGTTGATTGGATGACGGGGCATCACTGCAAGGAGCGACGACGATCATGAGGATAACCATCTTCGGTTCCGGCTATGTAGGACTGGTCACCGGCGCCTGCCTGGCCGATGTCGGCCATCGGGTCATGTGCGTGGATATCGATGCGGAGAAGGTGGCGCGACTGAACGAGGGAGTGGTGCCCATCTACGAGCCCGGCCTGGATGAGTTGATCAGCAAGAACCGCGCCGCCGGACGGCTCGAGTTCACCACCGACGCCGCCAAGGCCGTGGAATTCGGCCTCCTGCAGTTCATTGCCGTGGGTACCCCTTCCGACGAGGATGGCAGCGCCGATCTCCAGTACGTGCTGAAGGTCGCCGAGACCATCGGGCAGCACATGAATGACTACAAGATCGTCGTCGACAAGTCGACCGTACCCGTCGGCACCGCCAGCAAGGTGGAGCGCACCGTGGCCGCCGAGCTGGAGAAGCGTGGCGTCAGCCTGGAATTCGACGTCTGCTCCAACCCCGAATTTCTCAAGGAAGGCGCCGCCATCGAGGATTTCTCGCGTGGCTCGCGGATCATCATCGGCACCGATTCGGAGCGCGTCAGGAAGGCCATGAGCGAGTGCTACGGCCCCTACAACCGCCAGCGCGACAAGATGATGTTCATGGGCGTACGCAGCGCCGAGCTGACCAAGTACGCCGCCAACGCCATGCTGGCCACCAAGATCAGCTTCATCAACGAGATCGCCAATCTCGCCGAGCGCCTCGGCGCCGACGTCGAGGAGGTCCGCCATGGCATCGGTTCCGATCCGCGCATCGGCTACAGCTTCATCTATCCCGGCTGCGGCTACGGCGGCTCGTGCTTCCCCAAGGACGTCAAGGCGCTGGCGCACACCGCCGAGGAGATCGGTCATCCCGCCGAGATGATCAAGGCCGTGGAGCGGGTCAATGCGCGGCAGAAGAACAAGCTGTTCGAGAAGCTGTGCCAGGCCTTCGACGGCCAGCTCGCCGGCAAGACCATCGCCATCTGGGGGCTGGCCTTCAAGCCCAATACCGACGACATGCGCGAGGCGCCCAGCCGTGCCCTGATGGAAGCCTTGTGGGAGGCCGGCGCCCGCGTCCAGGCCTATGACCCGGAGGCAAGCGAAGAGTGTCATCGCCTCTACGGGAACCGCGAGGACCTGGTATTGGCCGAGCGTCGCGACGATGCGCTGGAAGGCGCGCATGCGCTGGTCATCTGCACCGAGTGGAAGGCCTTTCGCACCATCGACTTCGACGAGCTGCGCGACAGCCTCGTGGAACCGGTGCTGGTCGATGGCCGCAATCTGTTCCAACCCGATTCCGTGAAGGCTGCGGGGCTCGCCTACTATGGCATCGGCCGCGGCGACTCCGTACGGCCCGTACTGGCCTGAGGAGTTCCGATGTCAGCGACCCCCCCAGACCCTACCACTGCCAGCTGGACCACGGAGGTCACCACCTTACTGTTCGGCCTGGCGCTGATGGTGGTCATCCTCAGCGAGCTGCCCGCGGAGGTGTTCTCGCCGGAGTCGGAGAGCTTCATCTTCGTCATCGGCGGGATCGCCATCTGGCGCTACTCCTGGTGGGCCATCCAGGCCATACGATCGGTATGGTACAACCGGCGGATTTTCCCGCAGATGCGGGCCGAGGCGGACGCGATCGGCGAGGAGGAGAAGCCACCCGAACTGTTCGTGCTCTGCACCTCGTTCCGGATCGAGGCGAGGGTGAACTTTCAGGTCTACGACGCCCTGATTCGCGAGGCGCGTGACTACGGCGTACCGACCACCATCTTCGCCTCCATCTCGGACCGTACCGACGTGGACGTGATCACCCACGTCATGGAGGAGCACGGCTGGCCGAAGAACGTCGAAGTGCGCTACATGTTCCAGAAAGGGGATGGCAAGCGCTCGGCCATGGCCGAAGTGCTGCGGGCGATATCCCGGCGCCTGCCGGCGCCGGGGGCGCTGCTGGTTTCGATGGATGGCGATATCCGCCTGGAGCCGGGTACGCTGTCGCGTTCGCTCTCCTTTTTCCAGACCCAGGACGACCTGGGCGCGCTGACCACCAACAACCGCGCCGAGGTGACCGGCAACGATGCCACCCGCGAGTGGTACGACCTGCGCTATGCGCAGCGCCACCTGATGATGAGTTCGATGTCGGTCTCGCGTCGCCTTCTGGTGCTGACCGGGCGCTACAGCGTGTTCCGCGCCGACCTGGCGACCCAGCCGGACTTCATCGAGCTGATCGAGAGCGACCACGTCCATCACTGGCGCTTCGGCAACTTCAAGTTCCTCTCCGGCGACGACAAGTCGTCGTGGTACTGGTTGCTGAAGAACGGCTGGCGCATGCTGTACATACCCGATGTCTACGTCACCGGATTCGAGGAGCTGCCTGACCGGCGGCGCTTCTTCGCCTCGACCACCGACCTGATGCGACGCTGGTACGGCAACATGCTGCGCACCAGCAACCGCGCGATCGCACTGGGACCGCGGCCGATGGGCATGTTCACCTGGTGGAGCCTGGTGGATCAGCGCCTCTCCATGTGGACGACACTGGTCGGGCCCACGGTAGTGACGCTGGTATCGCTGTTCGTGAGGCCCTCGTTCTTCTTCGCCTACGTGCTGTGGATCCTCTTCACCCGCGGCATCGCCACGCTGATCCTGGCCTGGCAGCGGGGACGCTTCAGCCTGCTGTGGATTCCGCTGATCTATTACAACCAGGTGTGGGGCGCGATGCTGAAGACCTATGTCAGCTTCCGCTTCAATCGGCAGAAGTGGTCGCGCCAGGGCATCTCTGCAGGGGAACCGGACGACCCTGTGGCGGCCAGGAGGCAGCGCCGCATGGGCCATGTGCTGCATGCCTTCACCTACGGGGTGCTGCTGTTCTTCCTGATCCTCTCCACCGGGGTGATGACGCCGCCGGATCGGGTTTCGCTGCACATTGCCCGTAACCAGACCTGGGAGCGCAGCGAGGACCCCGAGCGGCTCGACCGCTGGCTCGGCGCCGTCCTCTCTGACAAGGGCGCCGACACGGTACAGCTGCCGCCTGGCCACTTTCGGCTCGAGGGCGACCTGATCGAGACCCTGCAGCAAAACACGCTGCCGAGCGAGAAGCGAATCCACGGCGACCGCGAAACCACGCTGGTGGCGATTTCCCCCGCCGTGGCGGAACTGATGCGAGGGCCAAATGGCGACCCTATCCAGGATGCCACCGAGTGTACCGTGGATGCGAACTGCCAACTGGCATTCGACGAACACAACCTGACCCTCGTCAACGTACGACTCAGGGTCGAGCCCGAGGCCCCCACCGAGGTGGCCACGACTCAGCCCTGACGCAAGGAGCGACCAACGGATGGCTGACAATTTCTTCAATGACGACTCAAAGCGGCACGAGCCCACCTTGGGAGGGGACCGAGCAAGGCGGCAGCCAGGCGCTTCCGCCGAGTCGAGGGATGCCGACCAGGACAGCGTCCGCCTCAGCCAGGGCGACCGGCTGCAACATGAGCGCCGTGACGAGCGCGGCTACATACGCGTCACCCTGCCGTTCCGCGTCGAGCTCGACGACAGCGACACCGAGCTTCACGGCAACGACGTTTCACTGGGCGGGTTTTCCGCTCGCAGCACTCGCGGTTTCCATCCTGGCGAGCGTATCTCGGCTTCGCTGCTGGTAATGGCCGGCGCCACCGAGCTGATCGTGCCGCTTGAGGCGGAATGCCTGCGCTCCACCCCCGCCGACGATGGCAAGGGCTACGACAACAGCTTCGAGATCACCGAGATCGAGCCCCAGCATCGCGAGCTGCTGCGCCAGATCATCCGCAGCGCGCTCAGCGGCCGCACGCCCAACGTAGAAGGCCTGCTGGCGGGCGAGGATCCCCAGACCCCGCGCAAGCGCCAGGCCAGCAAGCCCTTTCCACCGGCCCGCCCGCCCAAGCCGATGAGCCGCTACATCCTGCTGTTCGTTGCCATCGGCCTACTGGTGCTGGTAGGGGCCGCCACGGCCTATCGCAACTTCATGTTGATCGAGCCCAACTTCGCCGCCGTCACCGCGCCGCGCATCGATATCCGGGCACCGGGCCCGGGGATCCTGGGCGAACACGAGCTCATCGCAGGAGATCGGGTCGAGCGCGACCAACTGCTGACCAACGTGGTCAACAGCGAGCTGGAATCGGACCTGATCCTGGCCGAGGCGGCGCTCGACTACAACAATCGCCTGATCGAGAACCTGCGCGAAGAGCTCGAGGGCGGTTCGCAGGAGGTCAGCCTGGCCAACTCCGCCCAGCCGGCCAGCGGCGACACCATGACCTTCGAATCGGTCTCGCCGGAGATCGCCCAGGCCCGCATCGATCAATTCGAGACGGTTCGCGACTACGAGGACTCGCGTATCGCCGCCCTCGAGGCGCGCCAGTCCAGCAACGACATCTACAGCCCCTGCGACTGCCTGGTGGCGTGGGCCCTGAGCAGCGCCGACGGCGTCTACATCAACGAGAGCGAGCGGATCATGACCCTGATCCGCACCGATGAAGACGACGTGCTGGTCGAGGCACTGGTACACATGGAGGACATCAGCCGCATCGAGCCCAACCAGCAAGCCTACGTGACCCTGGCCAACGCCAACCAGCCGATTCGTGCCCGGGTGCGCAACGTGTCGCTCGACGTCGAGCGGCAGCCCCGCGCCGGCTTCCCCAGCTGGGTGCGTCAGCAGCAGAACGTGGCCAGCGTGCTGCTGGTGCCCGAAGAGCCGCTGCCGGCCGAGAGCGTCGGCCAGCCCGTTGACGTGCGCTTTACCGAGGCGCCGCTGCTGGGAGCCGCCTCGGAGCGAATTTGGCAGGGAGTGCGTTCGGTCATCCAGTTCGGTGACGACATCTATCGCGCCGCTGTGGAAGACAGCAATGCCGACATGGAGAAACCCGATGAAGAGACCAATGATAGATAGACGCGAGCTGTCGTGCGGCAAGGTCGCGTGCAAGAGCGCTCTGCTGGGCACGTTGGCGCTGCTTCCGCTTGCCGTCGGTCACGCCAAAGAGGCGGAAGATGCGCTTATCGTCACACCGCAGGTTGAGCCCTGCTCTCAGCGCTACACCGCGGCCGAAACCCCTCGCCCCCACTCCGCTGCGAACGGCAAGGAGGCCGTTCGCCAGAACTTTCACACTTCGCGCCACTGGGGAGAGGAGAATATCGAGCGCCTGGGTACCGAGGACACCGGCATCGACGAGCCCGGCCTGCGCGTTCACTATCCGGCCGGCACTTCGTCGCCTGGGGACAAGCGAGGTGGGGCCGGCTTCTACAGTGATCCCCCTTCCCTACGGGGAGCCGATCGGGCCTGCCTGAGCTACATGGTGCGTTTCCCTGCCGATTTCGACTTTGTCAAGGGAGGCAAGTTGCCCGGGCTCTACGGTGGCGAGGCGCCATCGGGCGGCGACGAGGTGGACGGCAAGAGCGGCTTCTCGATGCGCCTGATGTGGCGCGAGGAAGGAGAAGGCGAACTCTACCCCTATGTGGTCGGTTTCGAGGGCGATTCGGTGGGGCGCGGCTCGTGGCGCTTCCCCTTGGGTCAGTGGGTGACTGTCGAACAGGAGATCATACTCAACGATCCCAATGGAGAAGACGGCATCGTTCGGCTCTGGATCGATAGCCAGCCGGTACTGGAGCAGCAGGAAGTGGTCTTTCGCACCACGCCGGAGCTCACCATCGACGGCCTGATGTTCTCCACCTTCTTTGGCGGCAACGGCAAGGAGTGGCGCACGCCTCGCGCCCAGTACGTGGACTTCGCCGCCATTCGCTTCTATACGCCATAACCCGACCACTTCGCATTCGAGCGCCAACGGAGCGACGCCGACCATGCCCCTTGCAGTAGTAAAAGGACTTACTGAACGTCTATCAGCCAGGATACTCGTTGCCCTGCTGGCAACGAGTGTTGCCTCCGCGGCAGCCGATACGCATACCGATACGCTATCCAGAGAAGAGCGTATGGAACTCGACCTCTCGGAATACCGGGTGACCGACACGGACGCCAGCTATTTCGACGTGGAGGACCGCATGGCCCTGATTCAGGAAACCGACAATCCCATTCTGCTGCAATCCCGAGATGAACTCTCCATGGGCCCCAGCTGCCGCCAGCTGCTCAACGCCGAGCCCATCCGAACGCGCGGCGGGATTCCTGGCTTTTATCCCAATCCCGAGGAGTGGGAGCTGGCCACCGAGCCGCTGTTCGCTTTTGAAGATAACGTATCCCACCTGGCAGGATCCTTTATCGCCAGCGGTGACGACTTCTATGCCGACTGTCTGGTGCGTTACCTGCACCGCTGGGCCGAGGCCAAGGCGCTGACCACCTTCGTCTACGATTCCCTGGAGCCCCAGGCCTGGTTCGCCTCCGAGTCGATGCTGTTTGCCGCCGCCATGGCCTACTCCATCGTGCGCCCCTATGTGAACGGCATGGAGGAGGAGCGTGCCGAGGTCGAGAAGTGGTTGCACGGCCTCGCCCTGCAGCATTCGGCCATCCACGGCGAACCGGAAGAGAGTTGCTGCAACAACCACTTCTATCGCCGTGCGCTGTACGCCAGCGTGATCGGCGTGCTGGTAGAAGATGACGATCTCTTCCGCTTCGGCGTCAGCGCCATCTATTCGGCCCTGCACGACATGACCGAGGAGGGTGCCCTGCCCCTCGAGGTGGGCCGCGGCCGGCGCGCGACCCACTACCAGAACTATGCACTCAACTACCTGGTCACCAACATGCAGGTCATTCAGCGCCAGGGTTACGACGTCTTCAAGCTCGAATATGAGGGCAACACCATCCACGATGGTGTCGATTTCCTGTTCCAGATCCTGGGCGACCCGCAGGCGCTGGGCGATTACGCGCCGCGCGAGCAGTACACGGGTTTCCTGCGGGACCCACAGTACTTCACCTGGATGGAAATCTACCTGGCCCGCTACGATCACCCCGCCATGTCCAGGTTCATTACCCGGGTACGCCCCACCTACAACCGCAGTGCGGGGGGACACATGACGTTCTATTTCATGGATCCCGACGCGCAGGAGCATGTCTACCTGGATGAGGATCGGCGTAGTACAGAGGCCTTTCAAGGCCTGAGCAATTGAGGCAGAGACCGGAACCACACGACAGAGGGGAACACATGGAACGGCTATCGGACAGGACTCGACTCGTCCCCTCGCTGCGGCTTGCCGCGGCGGTAACCCTGGCGGCATGGCTGGCTGGCTGTGCAGTAACCGACAATGGCCAACGTGCCTCGGACACCCATGCGCCTCCCGTCCCCTCCCAGTACGAAGCCTGGTTCGGCGGCGTCGCCGTACCCGATATCGAGGGGCAGGATTGGGAGACGATCAACTATGCTCGCTCCTTGATCGATGAAGAGCGCCACGAGGAAGCGCTGGAACACCTCGATGCGCTGATGGCGCGCAATGTCTTACCCGCCTTCTACGAGACAGGCAAGCTCTATGATGAGGGGCTGGGCGTCGAGGAGGATCCGGCCGAGGCGGCCCGGCTGTATGGCAAGGCCATCGAACAGCCTTCTTCCATCCGTGGTCATGCCTCACTTGATCTCGCCCGCCTTTATCTCGAAGGACGGGGCGTCGAGCGCAACGACGTGCTTGCTTACCACCTGCTGCAGCAGGCAATGGAGTCCAAAGCCAGGGATAACGCCAGCGTGCTGCTGGCGGAGCTGCTCGCCGAGGGCGGCGAAAATGTCGAGGCGGACCCTGAACTTGCCCGCGAGCTCTACGAGCAGGCAGCAGCCGAAGGCCAGGAACAGGCCCTGCGCGCCCTGGCAGAGGCTTATGCCCCAGGCGGCTGGCTGGATGAGGATCCGGCTCAGGCCATGGACTACGCCCAGCGTTACGCCGAAGTTCTCGAGGCGAAGGCCGACAAGGGCGACACAGGCGCGATGCTGGGTCTGGCGTCGCTGCATGCGGAAGACGGGCTGCTGGGCAATCAGCCCGAACGGCGGCTTCACTGGCTGCGCCAGGCGGCGGAGGCCGGTGATGTGGATGCGCTGGCTCATGCCGGGAATGCTCTGGTGGAAGCCGGCGACACGGAGGACGGCATGGAACTGCTCGAGGAAGCAGCCAATAAGGGACATGTCGACGGTATGGCCTACCTTGGCCGGGCCATGCTCGAGTCCGACCCGCCGCAGCCGACTCGCGCCGAGCATTGGCTGCGTGAAGCGGCCGATGCCGGTTCGGTCGATGCCCAGGTCTTCCTCGGCCGGGCTCTGGTGGAGGGACAGGGCGGATTAAATGATCTGCAGCGTGGCATGGACCTTCTCGAACAGGCAGCCGAGCGTGACCATCCGCTGGCCCTGGCGCAGCTCGGTTCGCTCTACATGGACGACCAGCGAGTGGCGAGCCAGCCCAGTATCGCTGTCGACTATCTCGAGCGAAGCCACGAACTGGGCCATCCGTGGGCAACCCAGCAGCTGGGCGAGGCTTATCTCGAGGGACGCGGTGTGCCAGAGGACCCGGCGAGAAGCGAGGAGTTGCTGCGCCAGGCAGCCGACCGCGGCCAAGCAGGCGCCATGCGACTCCTGGGCGAGGCCTACCTGGACGAGGACAACCCCAATTACCAGCCCAGCCGCGGCGAGGAACTACTCAGCCAGGCTGCCCAGGCCGGTGACACAACGGCCATGACTCAACTGGGCGCAGCTTACCTGGAGGGTCCGCTCGACAACCCCACTCGGGGGGTCGACCTGCTGACCCAGTCGGCCCAGCAAGGGGATGCCTATGCCATGGTCGTGCTAGGCCAGGCCTATCGTAACGGCGACGGTGTGGATCAAGACCTAGACGAAGCGACCCGCTGGCTTACCCGCGCGCAAGAGGCCGGCCACGATTCGGCAGAGGAAATTCTCACCTACGTCCAGCGTGAACGGGGCGCACATGGTGATATCGAATCTCTGGTTGCTGCCGCTGAGGATGGCCACCCAGGCGCCATGGCCGACCTGGGACGAGCTTTCCTGGAGGGTCAGGGGCTGCAACGCGACCCCACCCGAGGGGAACGCTGGCTGGAGCGCGCCCACCAGGCTGGACATGCAGGTGCCTCCGCTACCCTTGGGCGCTTATTCCTGGAGCGCGGCGATAATCAGAGAGGCGTCGAGTACCTCGAGACAGCCGTTGCCAATGGGCATGCCGAAGCGCGCGCCCACCTGGGCAAGGCTTATCTTAACGGCGAGCATGTTGAGCAGGATGTGGAGCGTGGCATCGAGATGCTGACCGCGGCTGCAGAGGCGGGTTCGCCTCATGCGGCGTATACGCTGGCCGAGGTATACCAGAACGGCGAGGGCGTCTCACAGGATGCCGAGATGGCGGAACAATGGTTCCGCAGAGCCATCGATGGCGGAGCCCCTTATGCCAAGCCCGCCCTGGGTCGAGCGCTCTTGAGAGGGGACGGCGCCATCCCGCAGGACGTGGACCAAGCGTTGGCCTTGCTGGAAGAGGGAGCCGAGCAGGGAAATGCCGATGCACAAGCCACCTTGGGACGTGAATATCTGCGTGGTGACGTGGTCGAGAAGGATTTGGAAAAAGCCGTCGATTATCTTTATAAGTCCGCCACCCAAGGGCATACCAGCGCACGCCTGGCGCTTGCCGGTGCCTACCTTTCCGCCCGTGGACTTGAGATGGCGAATCAGGATCAGGCTCTGCTCTGGCTAGATGAGGTCATCGAGAGTGAAGGACAGCTCGCCCTCGAGACGCTGCGCGAACTGCTGGAGGACGAGACAGCAGCGGAGGCGGCCAACGAACTCGCAGCCGAAGGAGAGGAGTGAAGGCGTAGAAAACCAGCGGCATGTCAGGAGGAGACCGGCACGTTCGTGCCGGTCTCCTCGGTTCTGGACTACAGGGGCACTCAACCCTCGAAGGGGTTGCGCAACACGATGGTCTCGTTGCGGTCGGGGCCGGTCGAGACGATGTCGATCGAGGTGCCCACCTTCTCCTCGAGGAAGCTGATATAGGAGCGCGCGTTGGCCGGCAGGTCCTCGATACGCTTGGCGCCCAGGGTCGACTCGCTCCAGCCCGGCAGGTCCTCGTAGAGCGGCTCGACCGCCTCGTAGCCCTCGGAGTCGACCGGGTTGTCGAGCACGTCGCCATCCTTGCTGCGGTAGCCCACGCAGACCCGAATGTTCTCGAGCCCGTCGAGCACGTCGAGCTTGGTCAGGCAGATGCCCGAGACCGAGTTGATCTGCACGGCATGGCGCAGGGCCACGGCATCGAACCAGCCGCAGCGGCGCGGGCGCCCGGTGGTGGCGCCGAACTCGTGCCCGCGCTCGGCCAGGTGACGGCCATGCTCGTCGAACAGCTCGGTGGGGAACGGGCCGGAGCCGACCCGCGTGGTATAGGCCTTGGTGATGCCGAGCACGTAGTCGAGATAGAGCGGGCCGACGCCGGAACCGGTAGCCGTTCCCCCCGCCGTGGTGTTGGAGCTGGTGACGAACGGGTAGGTGCCGTGGTCGATGTCGAGCAGTGACCCCTGGGCGCCCTCGAAGAGGATGTTCTCGCCGGCGCGGCGCAGCTCGTGCACCAGGCTCACCGTATCGCACACCATCGGCCGCAGCTCCTCGGCCATGGCCATGGCGGTGTCGAGCACTTCCTGGAAGTCGACCGCCTTCTCGCCGTGGTAGTTGACCAGCACGAAGTTGTGGTAATCGAGCACTTCCCCCAGCTTGGAGGCGAAGCGCTCGCGATGCAGCATGTCGCCCAGACGCAGGCCACGACGCGCCACCTTGTCCTCGTAGGCCGGGCCGATGCCGCGTCCGGTGGTGCCGATCTTCGCCACGCCGCGGGCCTTCTCGCGGGCCAGGTCGAGGCGCACGTGATACGGCAGGATCAGCGGACAGGCCGGCGAGAGCCGCAGCCGCTCGCGTACCGGCACGCCCTTGTCCTCGAGTTCGCGGATCTCCTTGATCAGCGCCTCGGGCGACAGCACCACGCCGTTGCCGATGATGCAGGTCTTGCCCTGGCGCAGGATACCGGAGGGAATCAGGTGCAGCACGGTCTTCTCGCCGTCGATGACCAGCGTATGCCCGGCATTGTGCCCGCCCTGGAAGCGTACCACCGCCGCCGCCGATTCGGTCAGCAGGTCGACCACCTTGCCCTTGCCTTCGTCTCCCCACTGTGTGCCCAGTACGACTACGTTCTTGCCCATTGTGTCTCGTCTCTCGTGTCGGCGCCGCGTACGTGCGCGCGTGCGCGTCGATGATCGGCCCTGCGGGCCGCGCTTCGTCTTCCGGCCCGCTGCCGGTATCGTACTATGCAGGCCTTGGCCGTTTCGCCTACGCCTGGAGTGCCTCCGTTTGCCAACGGCCGTCGACCAGCACCAGCCGTCGGCTGCAGCGGTGCGCCTCGGGCGGCGTCGTCTGCCCCGGCAGTGCCTGTACCACCCGGTGCCCAGCGCTGCGCAGCGAGGCAATCGCCTCCGCCACGCCGTCCCCGTCGGCCGGCGCCCAGATGCCGTCGCAGGCCGGCTCGCTCTGCACCAGCGTGGCAAGCAGCTTCAGGTCCATCGAGAAGCCGGTGGCGGGACGCGCCCGTCCGAAGGCGCGTCCGGTGTCGTCATAGCGGCCGCCCTTGGCTAGCGCCTGGCCGTAGCCCGGCACGAAGGCGGCGAACATCATTCCGGTGTGGTATTGATAGCCGCGCAGCTCGGCCAGGTCGAAGTAGAACTCCACCTCGGGGTGCTCCTCCGCCACGCCCCGGTGCAGCGCCTTGAGCTGCGCCAAGGCTTCGGCCACGGCCGCCGGCGCACCGGCAAAGGCATCCCGCGCGCTGTCCAGCACCTCGGGGCCTCCGTGCAGGCGGCCCAACGCTCGAAACATCTCGGCAAGCGCTGGGTCGGGCACGCTGGCCTCGACCTGCTGGGCGAGGGCCCCCGGCGACTTGAGTTCCAGCGCCTCGAACAGCGCCCGCTCCTGGTCGGGCTCCAGTTCGGCCGCCTGTACCAGGCTACGATAGATGCCGATATGGCCCAACGCCAAGTGCAGCTCAACGGCACCTGCGGCCTTGAGGCTCAGCAGTGCCAGGCGCAGGATCTCCAGATCCGCCTCCAGCCCGGCATGGCCGAACAGCTCGACGCCGACCTGGACCGGACTGCGCCCGCCCTGGTGCTGGTCGGCCTTGGCCCGCAGCACGTTGGTGCAGTAGCACAGCCTGGCGGGGCCCTGGTGGCGCATGGAGTGGGCGTCCATCCGCGCCACCTGGGGCGTCACGTCGGCGCTCACCCCCATCAGCCGGCCAGTCAGCTGGTCGGTGAGCTTGAAGGTCTGCAGATCCAGATCGGTGCCGGTGCCGGTCAGCAGGGAATCGAGGAATTCCACCGGCGGCGGCATCACCTGGTCGTAGCCCCAACGGTAGTAGAGGTCGAGCAGCGACCGGCGCAGCTCCTCCATGCGGCTCGCCTGGGGCGGCAGCACTTCGTCCATGCCGTCGGGCAGCAGCCAGCGGTCAGCAGTGGTCATGTCGTCAATCCTGCGAAGCGATTGGGCGGGCAAGGAAGACCCGATTGGCAAAAAAGGCCCACAAAAAAACCGGGCCACGCCCGGTTGACGGATTCTACCACGTTTGGCGGCCGGATGAACCCCGCGCCCCATGGGCAGGCAGGTCGGCCGCGCCGCGGCCAACCTGCTGTCCGGCTCACTCCTCGCCCTGGACCTCGGGGCTGCGCAGGTAGCGGAAGAAGTCGCTGGTCGAGTCGAGCACCATCATATCCCGCTCGCCGTCGAAGCTGTCGCGATAGGCGTTGAGGCTGCGCCAGAAGGTGAAGAACTCCGCGTTCTGCTCGTAAGCCTCGGAGAAGATCGCGGCCGCTTCGGCATCGCCCTCACCGCGCAGGGTCTCGGCGCGCTCGGTGGCCTGGGCCAGCAGCACCTGGCGCCGACGGTCGGCGTTGGCGCGGATCCGTTCGGCCTCCTCCTGGCCCTGGGCACGCCATTCACGGGCCTCGCGCTCACGCTCGGAGCGCATGCGGTCGAAGACCGCCGTTGAGACGTCGTCGGGCAGATCGATCCGCTTGACCCGGATATCGACGATCGCCACGCCCAGCTCCTCGCGCATCAAGTTATCGAGGTCTTCGGCCGGCCCGGTCATCAGGTCGTCGCGACGCTCGGCGATGATCTGCTGCAGGTCCAGGCGGCCGAATTCGTTACGCAGGCTTTCGTCGACTCGGGGTTGAATCAAGCGAATCGCCATCGTCTCGTCACCCGCGGTGGCTTCGTAGTAGCGTGTGGGATTGACCACCTGCCACTTGACGTAGGAGTCGACGATCACCGCCTTCTGCTCCAGCGTCAGGTAGCGGCTGGGGTCGGTGTCCAGGGTCAGCACCCGGGTGTCGAACTTGCGCACCGTCTGGGTGATCGGCACCTTGAAGTGCAGCCCCGACTGGATGTTCTCCTCGATGACCTCACCGAAGCGAAGCTTGACGGCGCGCTCGGTCTCGTCGACCACGAAGAGGCTGTTGCTGGCGAGCCAGGCAACGGCAGCGAGGCCGCCGACGATGATCAAGGAACGGTTGTTGACCATTTAGCGGCCCTCCCTGCGGATACCACCGGTGTTACTACCCCCCTGCTGCGACGAAGCGCTGCGCAGGCGCTCGAGCACGCGAGGGTCGAGCTCGCCGTTCTCGCCGCGTGCGTCGTCGCTGTCGTCGTTGCCATCACCGCCGGACCCGCCGGGGCGCTGGTCGAGAGGCAGGTACATCAGCGGCGCATCATCGCTCACGTCGACCAGCACCTTCGGCGTACGGGCGAAGACGTCGGCCATGGCGTCGATGTAGAGGCGCTCGCGCATGATCTCCGGCGCGTTGCGGTACTGTGCCAGCAGCGCGTTGAAGCGGTTGACCTGACCCTGGGCCTCGGCCACCACCGATTCACGATAGCCCTGGCCCTGCTCGACCAGACGCTGGGCCTGGCCCTGGGCGGCCGGGATGATGGCGTTGGCGTAGGCCATGCCCTCGTTGATCGTGCGCTGACGATCCTCGCGGGCCCGGATCACGTCGTCGAAGGCGTCGATGACCGGTGCCGGTGCGGTGGTGGATTCGATGTTGATGGTCTGCAGGCGAATGCCGGTGCCGTAGCTGTCCAGGTAGGTCTGCAGGCGGCTGGCCACGGAGCTGCCGAGAATCTCGCGCCCGGAGGTGAGGATCTCGATCATGTCCGTGCCGCCCACCACGTGTCGCAGGGCGCTGTCCAGCGCGTTCTCGATGGAGAGTTCGGGGTTGCGCACGTTGAGCACGAAGTCGCGCGGGTCGTTGACCTGGTACTGGGCCGAGATCTCGACCTCGACGATGTTCTCGTCGCGGGTCAGCATCGACTGGGTCTGGGTCAGCGAGCGCACGCGAGTGACGTTGACCATGCGGACGTCGTCGATCAGCGGCGGATTCCAGTGCAGGCCGGGGCCCACTACCGTCTGGTACTCGCCGAAGCGCAGCACCACGCCGCGTTCGGCCTGGTCGACCAGGTAGAAGCCCATGGCCCCCCAGATGCCCAGGGCGATGACGAGCAGCAGGCCCGGCAGCGCAAAGGTGTTGCGCGGACGCCCGCCGCCCTTGCCGCCACGCCCGCCGCCGCCCTTGCCGCCACGCCCGCCGAGCATGCTGTTGAGCTTGTCCTGGAACTTCTTCAGGGCCTCGTCAAGGTCGGGCGGCCCCTGGTTGCCCCCACGGTTCCCACCGCCGCCGCCATTGCCGCCGCCGCGCCGCCCCCCGCCACTCCAGGGGTCATGCTGGTTGCCGCCACCCGGCTCATTCCAAGCCATACGTCGTCTCCACTCTGCGTTACCCCGCCGCCGGCGTCTTGCTCGGCCGACTGGGGAGATCGGTTGCTATCCTGTAGGGACACCCGAGGGGGTCTGGCGCCATCGTCACCAGGGGATGCCCGTCCAGCCGGCCAGGACAACCGCAGTTGTCATGCATCCCACACCGGCCGCTGGTGCAGCTCGGACGGCAGGTAGTCCTCCGCCCGCTCTCCCAACCGGGCCATCAACTGCAGGAAGTCGCGGCGCGGCAGGCGCACCTCGAGCCGCACCTTCCCACCCTCTTCGTACTGTTCTTCTCGCACGGCCCCGAGTTCGTGCAGGCCCGCACGCAAGCGACCCTGCTCCGGCGCCAGATGCATGCTGAAGTCGATGACGTCTTCCGCCAGGCACTCCGAAAGGGCCTGCCCGAGCAGGTCGAGCCCACGCCCGTCGCGCGCCGACAGCCACACCGCTTCGGGCCGGCCCTGCCCGTCGCGCTCGATGCGCGGCGCACTGTCGAGCAGGTCGATCTTGTTCATCACCTTGAGCATCGGCACGTCGAGGGCACCGATCTCGTCGAGCACGCCTTCGACCTGGGCCACGTTGACCTCGCGATCCGGATCGGCGGCATCGATCACATGGACCAGCAGCGAGGCCTCGGCCGCCTCCTGGAGCGTGGCCTGGAAGGCCTCCACCAGCTTGTGCGGGAGATGGCGGATGAATCCCACGGTATCCGCCAGCACCACCGGCCCGACATCACCGACCTCCAGCCGCCGCAGGGTCGGATCGAGCGTAGCGAACAACTGATCGGCCGCATAGACCTTGGCTTCGGTCAGGGCGTTGAAAAGCGTCGACTTGCCGGCGTTGGTATAGCCGACCAGCGAAACGCTGGGGATCTCCGCCCGGGCCCGCGCACGGCGGTTCTGGCTGCGCTGGCTGCGCACCTTGTCGAGGCGCTTGTGGATCGCCTTGATGCGCGCCCGCAGCAGCCGGCGGTCGGTCTCGAGCTGGGTCTCACCGGGGCCGCGCAGGCCGATGCCGCCCTTCTGGCGCTCGAGGTGGGTCCAGCCCCGTACCAGGCGGGTGGACATGTACTCCAGCTGGGCCAGCTCGACCTGCAGCTTGCCCTCGTGGGTACGCGCCCGCTGGGCGAAGATATCGAGTATCAGCCCCGTGCGGTCCAGCACCCGGCACTTGAGTTCCCGCTCCAGGTTGCGCTCCTGGGAAGGGCTCAAGCCATGGTTGAAGATGACGAGCTCGGCACCATGCACTTGCAGGGCCTCGCGGAGCTCCTCCACCTTGCCGCTGCCGATGAAGGTGCGCGAATCGGGCCGATGCCGGCTGCCGCTGAGCAGCATGGCCGGCTCGGCGCCGGCGGAACGGACCAGCTCCATGAACTCGCCCGGATCCTCGCGTTCGCGCTCGTCCTGGAAGTCGACATGGACCAGTACCGCCGTCTCGCCGGCATCGGGTCGTTCAAAAAACAATCAATACCTCACGCATTGCTGTCCGGCTGGGCCGCGGGATCCTGCGGCGGTAGCCGCACGTTGCGCGAAGGCACCACCGTGGAGATGGCGTGCTTGTACACCATCTGACTGACGGTGTTGCGCAACAGGATCACGAACTGATCGAACGACTCGATCTGTCCCTGCAGCTTGATGCCGTTGACCAGGAAAATTGAAACCGGAATGCGCTCCTTGCGCAGGATGTTCAGGTACGGGTCTTGAAGGGACTGCCCTTTGGACATGTTACCTCTCCCTAAATCGTTCTCATGAGGGGTGGAAGTTGTGTTCTTGCTTGGCTGGTCACCCGGCCTCTCGAAGCCAACATCTTACGCTAAGAGCCCGATTCACGCACGAAATTCAGGACATCGCCCAGCGCGTCCCGGCTCAGGCTGTCGACCCAGTGCAGCGCCGGCCAGCTGCGCAGCCAGGTCAACTGACGCTTGGCCAGCTGACGGGTCGCCACGATGGTGCGCTGGCGCAGTTGCTCGAGATCCCCCGTGCCATCGAGGTATTCCCATGCCTGGCGGTAACCCACGCTTTTCATCGACGGCAGACCGAGGTGCAGGTCACCGCGCGCCCTGAGCGCCTCGACTTCGGCGATCAGGCCGGCATGCAGCATGACCTCGAAGCGTGCGGCGATCCGCTCGTGCAGGACTCGACGATCGAAGGGCGTGAAACCTATCGACAGCACTTCCCAGGGGAAGGTTTCAGGACGTTGGCGGCGCCACAGCTCGGTCAGGGTCGTGCCGCTGGCCCGATAGACCTCCAGCGCCCGCATCAGGCGCTGCGGATCGTTGGGGTGAATGCGCCGGGCGGACTCGGGGTCGACCCTGGCGAGCTCGGCATGCAGCCCGGCCAGGCCGCCGCGCTCGGCCTCGCGCGCCAGCTCGGCACGCAGCGCCGGGTCCGCCGCCGGCAGGTTGGCCACGCCCTCGAGCAGGCGCTTGGCGTACATCATGGTGCCGCCCACCAGCAGCGGGATCCGCCCGGCTGCGGTGATTCGTCGCATCTCGCGGCGGGCATCCTCGCGAAAGTCCGCCGCCGAGTAGGGCTCGGCCGGGTCGCGGATGTCGATCAGCCGATGGGGGGCGCGCGCCAGTTCCTGCGGCGAGGGCTTGGCGCTGCCGATATCCATGCCGCGGTAGACCATGGCCGAGTCCATGCTCACCAGCTCGCAGTCGAGCCGTTCGTGCAACTCGATGGCCAAGTCGGTCTTGCCGGCGGCGGTGGGTCCCATCAGCAGGATGGCGAGGGGGCGTCTTTCGGGCATGGCGCTGCCTTACTGTCCGCGCAGAAACAGGCGATCGAGCTGCTTGAGCGACATCTCGGTCCAGGTGGGGCGGCCATGGTTGCACTGCCCGCTGCGCTCGGTGCGCTCCATGTCGCGCAGCAGGGCGTTCATCTCGGCCGTGGTCAGGCGGCGATTGGCGCGCACGCTGCCGTGGCAGGCCATGGTGGCCAGCAGCTCGTTGATGCGGGCCTCCAGGCGGTCGGAACGGCCGTAGCGCTCGAGGTCGCCCAGCATGTCGCGGATCAGCGGCTCGACGTCGGCATCGGCGAGCAGCGCCGGTACCTGGCGCACCAGCAGGCTTTCGGGGCCGGCCACGTCGAGCTCCACGCCCAGGCGGCTGAAGGCGTCACGCTCCGCCTCGGCGGTCGCCACCTCGGCGTGGCTGGCGGCCATCGACACCGGCACCAGCAGCGGCTGCGCCTCGAGCGCCCCGCCGTGCACCTGCTCCTTCATGCGCTCGTAGACGATGCGCTCGTGGGCGGCATGCATGTCGACGATGATCATGCCCTGTGCCGTCTGCGACAGGATGTAGATGCCGTGCAGCTGGGCGATGGCGAAGCCCAGCGGCGGAATGCCGCCCTCCCCCGTTTCGGGCAATGCCGGCGACCCGCCCCCTGGCACCGGGGCCACGGCGACATTCGCGTCGTCGGCGGGCCGCGGCGTCAGCAGGCGCTCCTCGTGATCGGGATGCAGCGCACGGTAGCCGCTCATGAAGGCGCGCACGCGGTCGGCCGTGACACGCTCGCCCTCGTCGGGCGCCTGGGGCAGGCGCATGGGCTGCTGCTGCCAGCGCCCGGCCGGCTCCTGCACCGCTCGCTCGTGCCCGGGCATCGCCACTGTCGCGGCCGCACCCACGGCATCTTCGCCAGCGTCGCCCTGCGCGGCGGGCGGTGCCTCGGCCAGGGCCCGGTGCAGGCTGGAAAAGAGGAAATCGTGGACCAGGCGACCATCGCGAAATCGCACCTCGTGCTTGGTGGGATGGACGTTGACGTCCACCACCGTGGGGTCGACCTCGAGATAGAGCACGAAGACCGGATGGCGCCCATGGAACAGCACATCGCGGTAGGCCTGGCGGATGGCGTGCGCCACCAGGCGGTCGCGTACCACGCGGCCGTTGACGAAGAAGTACTGCTGGTCGGCCTGGGCGCGCGAATGGGTCGGCAGGCCGACCCAGCCCCACAGACGCAGCCCGCCGGCCGCGAGATCGAGGTGCAGGGCGTTGTCGAGGAAGCCCTTGCCCAGCAGCGCGGCAATGCGTCGCTCGCGGCGGGCGGCGTCGTCCCCCGCCGGCAGCTGGTGCACCGTCTTCTGGTTGTGGCGCAGCACCCAGCCGATGTCGTAGCGCGACAGCGCCAGGCGGCGGAAGGCTTCCTCCACGTGGCCGTACTCGGTCTTCTCGGTGCGCAGGAACTTGCGTCGCGCGGGGGTATTGAAGAACAGGTCGCGCACCGTGACCGAGGTGCCCCGCGGGTGGGGCGCGGGAGTGACGCGAGGCTCCATCTGGCGGCCCTCGGCCACCACGCGCCAGCCGCTGCGCGGATCGTCCTCGACGTTGGCGACGAGCTCGAGTCGCGAGACCGAGCTGATCGAGGCCAGCGCCTCGCCGCGGAAGCCGAGGCTCGCCACCCCTTCGAGATCCTCCAGCGAGGCGATCTTGCTGGTGGCGTGGCGCGACAGCGCCAGCGGCAGGTCGTCCTCGGCAATCCCGCTGCCGTCGTCACGCACGCGGATCAGCCGTGCCCCGCCGGCCTCGAGCTCCACCTCGATACGCCGGCTGCCGGCATCGATGGCGTTCTCGACCAGCTCCTTGACCACCGACGCCGGGCGCTCCACCACTTCGCCGGCGGCGATCTGGTTGGCCAGCCTGGGATCGAGGACGCGGATGCGCCGGGTATCGTCGACTACCGTCATGAGCGGGGTATCCGTAGTACCTGTCCGACGCGGATCACGTCGCCGTTGAGTTCGTTGGCCTGCTTGAGCTGCGCCACCGGCACGCCATGCCGCGCGGCGATCTGCGACAGCGTGTCGCCCGGCTGGATACGGTACTCGTTGCCGGAGGGCGTGCGCTGGTTGTCGCGTTGCCAGGCCAGCAGGCTCGCGGGTGGCGGGTTGCTGCGGAAGTGTGCCTGGATGCCTTCGAAGATCGACTCCGACATCCGCTGCTGATGGCCCGAATCGCGCAGCCGACGCTCCTCGTCGGGGTTGGAGATGAATCCCGTCTCGATCAGCAACGAGGGGATGTCGGGGGACTTCAGCACCATGAAGCCGGCCTGCTCGACCCGCGACTTGTGCAGGCGATTGACGCGGCCCATCTGATCGAGCACCTGGCCGCCGATGGCCAGCGAGTCGTTGAGGGTGGCGGTCATGGTCAGGTCCAGCAGCACGCCGCGCAGCACCTCGTCCTTGTCGTTGAGCGAGAGATTGCCGTCGACACCGCCGATCAGGTCGGCCTCGTTCTCGCTTGCCGCCAGCCACTGGGCGGTCTCCGAGGTGGCACCGCGCTGGGACAGCGCATAGACGGAGCTGCCGTTGGGCCGGGGGCTGTTGAAGGCGTCGGCGTGGATCGAGACGAAGAAATCGGCCTTCTGTTCGCGCGCGATGCGGGTGCGCTGGCGCAGCCCGATGTAGTAGTCGCCATCACGAATCATCACCGCGCGAAACCCTTCGCTGTCGTCGACCAGGCGCTGCAGGCGCCGGGCGATCTCCATCACCACGTCCTTCTCGCGGACGCCGCTGGGGCCGATGGCGCCCGGGTCCTCGCCACCGTGGCCGGCATCGATGGCGATGATGATGTCGCGACGCGGATGCGGCTCCGCCGGCTGCTGGGCCACCACCTCGGGGTCGACGCGCGGGGTCTCGCCGTCGGCCTCGTTGCGATGGCGGTTGGCGGCGATCTCCTGCTCGCGGATCATCGCCTCGATCGGGTCGATGGGGTTCTGGACCGCGCTTTCGCCGGGGTACTCCATGTCGACCACCAGGCGGTGGCCGTACTGCTCGTTGGGCGGCAGGGTGAAGTGGCGCGGCTCCACCTCGCGGGAGAGCTCCAGCACCACGCGCAGGCCGCCACCGTCGCGCGCCCCGCTGCGTACCGCGGTGATGGCGCTGCCGTCCAGCTCGAGGCTCGCCAGGTCGGTTTCGAGTCCGCTCTGGTCGAGGTCGATCACCAGGCGCAGCGGGTCGTCCAGGGTGAAGACGTTGGCCTCGGCGTGGTCGGAGAGGTCGAACACCAGCCGCGCATGATCCGGCGCCGCCCACAGGCGGATGTTGTCGACCTGGGCCGCCTGGGCCGGCATGTGCGGGACCGCCAGCAGCGCCAGGACCAGCAGCAGGCCGCGACAGAGCATTGGGCCGAAATGGCGGTTGGGCAGGTTTCGCGTACTCGTCACGGCGTTTCACGCTCTCCGTCGCTGATCATATCGGCAAGAACGGCCTCCCGCGCCAGCGCCTCGAGCACCGACCGGCCGTGCTCGGTATGCGCCGCCAGCCGCGCCTCCCGCCCGCTTGCGCACAGGCTCAGAGCCACGCGCAGATCGGCTGTGGGCAGCCAGCCCTCGCCCCGGCTGGGCCACTCGACGATGCACAGCGCATCGTCGGCAAACAGATCGCGTCCGCCGATGAACTCCAGTTCCTCGGGGTCGCCCAGGCGGTAGAGGTCGAAATGGTAGACCCGCCCGCCCGCCAATTCGTAGGGCTCGACGAGCGTGTAGGTGGGACTCTTGACCGCGCCGCCATGCCCGAGGGCACGCAGGATGCCCCGGGTGAGGGTGGTCTTGCCCGCCCCCAGCTCGCCCTCGAGATAGATACGTCCCCGCCCTCCCATGGCCGCCCCCAGGCACTGCCCGAAGACGATCTGGCGGTCTTCGTCATCGAGTCGTAGGCGCATCACGGCCCCCTGCAAGCGAATGAATCCCCGGCTCGAACCCAGGGTTGGCGATGACTCGGGCATAGGATGCCAGATCGGCAGCCAGCAGACCACGCTCCCCCGCGTCGCGCACCGCCATGTCGGCCGCCAGGGCATGGATGGTGACGCCGAGCCTGGCCGCCGCTTCCAGCGGCAGCCCCTGGGCCAGCAGTGCCCCGAGCATGCCGGAAAGCACGTCGCCCATGCCGCCGGAGGCCATGCCCGGGTTGCCGTAGGGGCACACTGCCATGCCATGCGGCCCCGCCACCAGGCTGCCGGCCCCCTTGAGGACCACCACCCCGCCATGTCGCCGCTGCAGCTCGCGCGCCGCCGCGGGGCGGTCGGCCTCCACCTCCGCCGCGCTGCAGCCCAGCAGCCGGCCCGCCTCGCCCGGATGAGGCGTCAGGATCCAGTCGTCTCGCTGCCGGCCGGCGAAATGCGCGGCCAGCAGGTTGAGGCCATCGGCGTCGACCACGAGGGGCTTGGTCTCTGCCAGTGCCGCCTGCAGCATGCCCTGCCCCCAGGCGCCCTGGCCCAGCCCCGGGCCGACCACCAGCACCCCGGCCTTGCCCGGCAACTCGCCGAGTTCGGCGGCACCGCGCAAGCCGTGGACCATCACCTCGGGTCGGTAGGTCAGGCAGGCGGTGACGTGCTCGGGCGCCGTGGCCAGGCTGATCTTGCCGGCCCCCAGACGTGCCGCTGCCTCGCCGGCGAGCAGCGCCGCCCCGCCGAAGCCCGGCGCACCGCCCAGAATCAGCACGTGGCCCATGGCGCCCTTGTGGGCGTCGCGCGCGCGCGGCGGCAACCAGGCCTCGATCAGCGCCGTGTCGAGCAGCTCCGCGGCCGGCGGCAGGTCGGCGTGGCGGCGTGCGTCGACGCCCAGGGCACGAAAGTGGACCTCGCCGCTCAGCGCCGGTGCGCGCCCGGTATGCAGGCCGATCTTGTCGCCGATGAAGGTCACGGTGCGCGTGGCACGCACCGCCACGCCGAGCTCGGCCCCGGTATCGGCGGCGAGCCCGGAGGGAATGTCGATGGCCAGTACCGGCAGGCCGCTGGCATTGATCGCCTCGATGGCCGCGCGGAACTCACCGCGAACCTCGCCACCGAGGCCGGTGCCGAGCAGCGCATCCACGATCACCTCGCCGGTGAAAGCGACGCCCTTGCGCCAGGGCTCGAGGCCGACCCCCGCGGCACTGGCCATTTCGGCGGCACGCGCCGCATCGCCCTCGAGCGCCTGCGGCGGTTTCAGCGCAATGCGCTGGACCTCGACCCCGGCCACCGCCGCCAGCGCCGCCAGCACGTGGCCATCGCCGCCGTTGTTGCCGCCGCCGCACAGCACCGTGATCCGCCTCACGCCGGGCCAGCGCGCCTTGAGGCTCTGCCAGGCCGCCGTGGCCGCCCGCTGCATCAGCGCGAAGCCCTCGATCCCGGCGGCGATGGTGCGGCGGTCGAGTTCGCGCACCTGCTCGGCGCGGTACAGCGGCCGCAGTGCGACGCTTGGTACGTTGGAACGCTTCCCGGACATCCCGTGTCTCCCAGCCAGCATTGCTTTATCATGGGGAGTGTAAGCGCCGCGGCGCCCAAGCCAATCCCCCCGCTACGTTTTTGCCCGGTTTTTTCTCGATCATGCCCCAATCCGCCACCCTGGACCTCGGTGCCCTGGCCACGACCATCAAGACCTGGGGGCGCGAACTCGGCTTCCAGCAGGTGGGCATCGCCGATGTCGACCTGGCCGAGGACGAGCGCCACCTGCAGCGCTGGCTCGACGCCGGCTACCACGGCGAGATGGGCTTTATGGCCAAGCACGGCAGCAAGCGCACGCGGCCGGAGGAGCTGGTACCCGGCACCCTGCGCGTCATCAGCGTGCGCCTGGACTACCTGCCCGCCGAGGTCGAGAACGCCAAGGTGCTGGGCCAGCCCGAGCGGGCCTATGTCTCGCGCTACGCGGTGGGCCGCGACTATCACAAGCTGATGCGCAAGCGCCTGGCCACCCTGGCCCGGTGGATCGAGGAGAAGGCCGGCCCCTTCGGCTACCGCGCCTTTGTCGACTCGGCCCCGGTCATGGAGCGCGCCCTGGCGCGCAAGGCCGGGCTCGGCTGGGTGGGCAAGAACGCCATGCTGCTCAATCCCCGTGCCGGCTCGCTGTTCTTTCTCGGCGAGCTCTATGTCGATCTGCCGCTGCCCGTCGACCCACCCTTCGCGGGCGAGCACTGCGGCAGCTGCAGCGCCTGTCGCACCGCCTGCCCTACCGGCGCCATCGTCGCGGACAAGGTGGTGGACGCTCGCGCCTGCATCTCCTATCTCACCATCGAGCTGTTCGGCAGTATCCCCGAGCACTTTCGCGAGGCCATGGGCAACCGCGTGTTCGGCTGCGACGACTGCCAGCTGGTCTGCCCCTTCACCCGCTTCGCCCGCACCACGCAGGAGGACGACTTCGCCCCACGCCACGACCTCGACCGCGCCAGCCTGGTGTCGCTGTTCGGCTGGGGCGAGGAGGAGTTCCTCGACAAGACCGCCGGCAGCCCGATCCGTCGCATCGGCTACGAGCGCTGGCTGCGCAACCTGGCGGTGGGGCTGGGCAACGCCCCCTGGAGCGAAGCCGTGGAGGCAGCCCTGCGCGCCCGCCTCGCCTACCCCTCCGACCTGGTGCGCGAGCACGTGCGCTGGGCGCTCGAGCGGCAGCGGGAAAAGCGTAGCAGAGTCATCGCCCGCGTCTGATTGGTGGCTGAACCGCGGCTTTTCCGGGGACAGCTCACCTCGAAGTGTCACAAGCCGGGTATGCCTACTACGCCTCATTTCGCTCGTATTGTCGTCACGGCCAAATCCTTCGCATGACAGCTCCGACTCATGCCTCCAAGGGCTGAGCCAGGTTTGTTGCTCACTCCTCTTCGTCGCGCTCGCTACCGGCCAGCCGCAGGAAGGTATTGCGATAGTGCGCCAGCTCGGCCAGCGACTCGCGAATGTCGTCAAGCGCCTGGTGCGTGTTGCGTTTGCTGAAGCCGGCCAGCGCCCCGGGGTTCCAGCGCTTGGCCAGCTCCTTGAGGGTCGAGACATCCAGGTTGCGGTAGTGGAAGAAGGCCAGCAGCTCGGGCATCTCGCGCTCCAGGAAACGCCGATCCTGATGCACGCTGTTGCCGCACATGGGCGAGGCGCCGGGCACCACGTGTCGCCTCAGGAACTCGAGGGTCTGGCGCTCTGCCTCGGCGGTGTCGACGCGGCTCTGCTTGACCCGCTCGACCAGGCCCGACTCGCCGTGAGTCTTCTGGTTCCACTCGTCCATGGCGGCGAGCAGGCTGTCGGGCTGGTGCACGGCGATCACCGGCCCTTCGGCGACGAGGTTGAGATCGGCGTCGGTGATCAGGGTCGCCACCTCGATGATGCGCTCGCGCTCGGGCTCGAGACCGGTCATCTCGAGGTCGATCCACACCAGCAGATCGTCGCGCGGCTCGGGGGAGTTGGGCATGGGTCAGGCTCCGGTTTGAAGGGCTCGGCAGGACAGGCCGGTCCGTGCTGGGTACAATGCCGCTATTGTAACGACCTTCGGGCGCCCATGAGCAAACGCAAGCTGAGCCGCCAGCAGCGCTGGCGGATCGAGAAGATCCAGGCCGAACGGTCCCGGCGCGCCGATCAGCGCGACGCCCAGGATTCGCAGAAGCTCGCCGCCGGGGAGTACGGCCCCGAGCGACCCGGCCGGGTCATCGCCCACTTCGGCCGCACGCTGGACGTGCAGGGCGAGGGCGACGGGTCGGTCGTGCGCTGCCACCTGCGTGCCAACCTCGAGGGGCTGGTAACCGGCGATCGGGTCGTCTGGCGCGCCACCCAGGATGCCGAGGGCAACCTCGTCGAAGGCGTGGTAGTGGCCCGCGGCGAGCGCGACAACGTGCTGGAGCGCCCCGACCCCCGCGGCCAGCTCAAGCCGGTGGCGGCCAACATCGACCAGCTCCTGATCGTGTTCGCCGTCGAGCCGGCACCGCACCCCAACCTGATCGACCGCTACCTGGTCGCCGCCGAGGCTACCGGCATCGCCCCGGTGCTGGTACTCAACAAGATCGACCTGTTGCCGGACGACGGCGGCGAGCTGCGTGCGCTGCTGGCCCGCTATGAGGCGCTGGGCTATCCGGTGGTGGCCACGACCACTGCCCGCGACGACGGGCTCGATGCCCTGCTCGATCGCCTCGCCGGACGCACCTCGGTGTTCGTCGGCCAGAGCGGCGTGGGCAAGTCGTCGCTGATCGATCGCCTGCTGCCCGATGAATCGCTGCGCATCGGCGAGCTGTCGAAGGACTCGCGCAAGGGTACCCACACCACCACCACGGCGCGCCTCTACCGGCTGCCGGCGGCCGACGACGCCGAGCTGATCGATTCCCCCGGCATCCGCGAGTTCGGCCTGGTGCATCTCGACGAGCAGCAGGTGGCCGAGGGGTTCCCCGAGTTTCGCGACCTCCTCGGCCGCTGCCGCTTCCGCGACTGCCGTCACCGCCACGAGCCGGGCTGCGCCCTGCTCGAGGCCGTGGAGCGCGGCGACATTCATCCCGATCGCTTTGCCAGCTACCGCCATATCGTCGATAGTCTCGACGTGACCTGAACAGGCCCGCACCGCGAGATTGAGGATAAGGAGAGCGTGATGAGTTCCGAAGAGAATCTGCTGCCGCTGATCGTCGAACCCGAACAGCTCGCCGAGCATCTCGGCGACCCCCAACTGCTGATCGTCGACGTCCCGCTCAAGGCGGAGAGCTACGCGGAGGGACACGTGCCCGGCGCCGTGTTGCTCGATTTTCGCCGCCTGCTGCGCGGTGAGGGGGAGGTGCCCAACGAGGTGCCGAGCCCGGAGGCGCTGTCGCAGCTGTTCTCTTCGCTCGGCCTGACCCGCGACACCCACGTGGTGGCCTACGACGACGAGGGCGGCGGCTGGGCCGGGCGTTTGCTGTGGACCCTGGAGCTGATCGGCCACACCCGCTACTCCTACCTCAACGGCGGCATCCACGCCTGGCGCCAGGCCGGCCAGCCGGTCGCCCACGAACCGACAGTCGCCACGCCGAGCGACTACGAGGCGGAGATCCTGCACCCGGAGGTCGCCATCGACCGCTTCGAACTGCAGGAGCGCCTGGGCGAAAAGGGCTTCGCCGTATGGGACGCCCGCTCGCCGGCCGAATATCGCGGCGAGAAGGGCGAGAACCGGTACCTCGGGCACATCCCCGGCGCGGTCAACATGGAGTGGACCGAGGCGATGGACCGGGAGCGAGCGCTGCGCATCCGCGACTACGCCGAACTGATCACCGAACTCGAGGCGCTGGGGCTCACGCCGGACATGGAAGTGGTCACTCACTGCCAGAGCCACCACCGCAGCGGCTTCACCTGGCTGGTGGGCAAGGCCCTGGGCTTCGAGAACATTCGCGGCTACGCCGGATCCTGGCAGGAGTGGGGCAACCGCGACGATACGCCGAAAGAAACGTAAACCCGCCTTCACTACCAGGAAGTCTGTCCCTTGTCTCTCGCCAAGTGCTTCGCCCTGATCCAGTACCCGATCCCCCACCATCTGCTGTCGCGGCTGGTGGGCTTTGTCGCCGCATGTCGCCTCAGCTGGCTGAAGAACGCGCTGATCCGCGCCTTCATCAAGGTCTTCGAGGTCGACATGCGCGAGGCCGCCGAGCCCGACCCCACGGCCTACGCCACCTTCAACGACTTCTTCACCCGGGCGCTGAAGCCCGAGGCCCGCCCGCTGGGCGAGGGCCTGCTGTGCCCCGCCGACGGCAACATCTCCCAGTTCGGTCCCATCGAAGCCGACCGCCTGCTGCAGGCCAAGGGCCACCGCTTCTCCGTGGTCGACCTGCTCGGCGGCGACGCCGAGGCCGCACGGCGCTACAGCGGCGGCAGCTACGCCAACGTCTATCTCTCCCCGCGGGACTACCATCGCGTGCACATGCCGCTGGCCGGCACTTTGACCGAGATGGTCTACGTGCCGGGGCGGCTGTTCTCGGTCAACTCGGCCACGACGGACCACGTGCCCAACCTGTTCGCGCGCAACGAGCGCCTGGTGTGCCACTTCGATACCGAATACGGCCCCATGGCCGTGGTGCTGGTCGGGGCGATGATCGTGGCCGCCATCGAGACGGTATGGGCCGGGCAGATCACGCCGCTTTCGGGCCAGGTGCAGCGCGTGCGCTTCGACAAGCCGATTCGCCTCGAGCGCGGCGAGGAGATGGGCCGCTTCAAGCTCGGCTCCACGGTGGTGATGGCCTTCGCCGGCAGGGTCGATTTCGATACCGGCCTGGCCCCCAAGACCAAGGTCAGCATGGGCCAGTCGCTGGGTGGCTTGCCGCAGTCACAGACACCCGACTTCGTCTAGGCACCTTCAGCAGCGCGGTGTGGCGAAGGCCATGACCTCCGCCACGCTCGTTTTCCCTAGCGCCAGCTGAATCAGCCGGTCGATGCCCAGCGCCACGCCGCTGCCGGCCGGCATGCCGTGCTCCAGCGCGGCCAGCAGGCGCCGGTCGACGTCCACTGCGGGCAGGCCCAGGCGGCGCCGGACGGCGTTGTCCTCGGCGAAGCGCGCACGCTGCTCGTCGGCCTCGGTGAGCTCGTCGTAGCCGTTGGCGAGCTCCAGCCCGGCGAGATAGACCTCGAAGCGCGAGGCGACCCACTCGCCGTCCTCCGGATCGCGATGGCGCCGCGCCAGGGCCGCCTGGCTGGCCGGGTAGTCCACCACCACGTCGACCCCCTCGTGCCCAAGCGTAGGCTCGATGGCCAGGCTCATCAGCAGGTCGAGGCAACCGTCGCGCTCGGCATCGCGCATGTCGAGGCCGCCCCGCTCGCCGGCCAGTCGCCGCAGTTCCGCGAGATCGACGCTGAAGGGGTCGAGTCCCAGCCCCTCGCGGAACAGCTCGCGGTAGCGTCGGCGGCGCAACGGGCCCGCCTCCCCCCCCAGTGCTGAACCGAGCACCTGATGAATCAGCGCCACGGTCTCCTCGATCAGCTCGTCGAGGGAGAAGCCCGGGCGATACCACTCCAGCATGGTGAACTCGATGTTGTGGCGGCTGCCCACCTCGCCGTCGCGAAAGCTTCTTGCCAGCTGGAAGATCGGCCCGCTGCCGGCGGCCAGCAGCCGCTTCATGTGGAACTCCGGCGACGTCTGCAGCCACAGCCGCTCGCGCCCCGCCGGGGTGGTCGCCTCGAGCGACAGCGAGGCCAGGTGCACGTCGGTGCTGCCGCCGTGACCCAGCACCGGCGTCTCCACCTCCAGCACGCCGCGCTCGGCAAAGAATGCCCGCACCGCGGCCAGCAGCCTTGCCCGCTGACGCAGCGTCTCGATACTCGCCGTGGGCCGCCAGTCGGTTGCCATGAGAGGTCTCCAGAACAAGGAAGGCCACGCCGAATCAGCGTGGCCTGCGTGGAGGCGGTGGCAGAGTGCGGCTGTTCCGGCGACAGGCGCCGCACGCTGGGCTATCTCTTATGCTCTCGAGACGTACTCACCAGAGCGCGTATCGACTTTCAGCACTTCGCCCTGGTTGATGAACAGCGGCACCCGCACCACGGCGCCGGATGAGAGCGTGGCCGGCTTGGAGCCGCCCTGGGCGGTATCGCCCTTCAGGCCCGGGTCGGTCTCGACCACTTCCAGCTCGATGAAGTTGGGCGGCGTCACGCTGATGGCGTTGTCGTTCCACAGCGTCACGGTATAGGCCACCTGCTCCTTTAGCCACTTGGCGGTATCGCCCAGCGCCTTCTTCTCCACCGCGTACTGCTCGAAGGAGCCGTCGGTCTTCATGAAGTACCACATGTCGCCGTCGTTGTAGAGATACTCCATCTCGAGGTCCACCACGTCGGCGCCCTCGAGGGATTCGCCCGACTTGAAGGTACGCTCCCACACACGGCCGGTGATCAGGTTGCGCAGCTTCACGCGATTGAACGCCTGGCCCTTGCCCGGCTTGACGAATTCATTCTCGACGATCGCGCAGGGATCGCCGTCCAGCATCACCTTCAGACCGCCCTTGAATTCGTTGGTAGAATAGCTAGCCATGTTGCCTCTCGAATGATCGGGCACGCCGCAGCTGGCTGCGGCGTGCAAGAAACCGAATCGACGAGGAGTCGAGCCCTCGCCCCTTAGTGACTGGTGTGCCGCATGATAACCCGAAGCTCCGCCCTTTTGCAGAGACCGGATACGCCGGGCGCTGACGTGACGACCTTGTCGCTGCCTAGCGCCTGGCAGACCCAGCTATCGCGGGCGATCCGCGACCCGCGCGAGCTGTGCCGGCGCCTGGGGCTGGACGACGCCTGGCTGCCCGGCGCCGAGGCGGGCCATGCCCTCTTCGAGGTGCGCGTGCCCGAGGCCTTCCTGGCGCGCATGCGCCGCGGCGATCCTCACGATCCACTTCTGCGCCAGGTGCTGCCGCGCATCGCCGAGGGCGAGAGCGTGCCCGGCTACGTCACCGACCCGTTGGAAGAGGCCGAGCACACGCCAGGACCGGGGCTGATCCACAAGTACGCCGGCCGCGTGCTGCTGATCGCGAGCCCCGCCTGCGCGGTGAACTGCCGCTACTGCTTCCGTCGCCACTTCCCCTATGGCGACAACAGCCCTTCCCGCGCCCAGTGGGAGCGCTCGCTCGAAGCGCTGCGCCAGGACACCTCGATCCACGAGGCGATCCTCTCCGGCGGCGACCCGCTGGCCGCCAGCGACCGCCAGCTCGCCTGGCTCGTCGAACGCCTCGAGGCCATCCCTCACCTCAAGCGCCTGCGCCTGCACACCCGCCTGCCGGTGGTCATTCCCGACCGGGTCGACGACGCCCTGCTCGGCTGGCTCGGCGCCACCCGGCTGCAGAAGGTGATGGTGCTGCATATCAACCACGCCCAGGAGATCGACGACGCTGTGGTCGCGGCCTGCGTACGGCTCAAGCAAGCCGGCGTGACACTGCTCAATCAGAGCGTGCTGCTGCGCGGCGTCAACGATTCGGTGGAGGCACTGGCCCAGCTCTCCGAGCGGCTGTTCGAGGCCGGCGTGCTGCCCTACTACCTGCATGTGCTCGACCCGGTGGCGGGCGCAGCCCACTTCGACGTGCCCGACGAAGAGGCCCGCGAGCTGGTCGCGGGCCTCAGAGAGGTGCTGCCGGGCTTCTTGCTGCCGCGCCTGGTCAGGGAAATACCCGGCGCGGCAAGCAAGACGCCGCTGTAGGGCCCAGACCCTCGCCGGCAGGCTGAGGCAACGCCGATTACGCCAGCGTCGCCGCGGTCACGTTGGCCGCCGCCGGTTCGTTGGAGACATGCCGGTTGATGGCGCTCATGACTGCCTTCATCGAGGCGCTGGTGATGCTCTCGTCGGTACCCACGCCGAACACCGCCTTGCCGTCGATGCGCACCTCCACGTAGGCGATCGCCTCGGCGTCGGCGCCCTGGCCGCGGGAGTGCTCGTGGTAGTCGATGATCTCCACGTCATGGCCGGCCGCCGCCAGGGCCTTGATGAAGGCCGCCAGCGGGCCGTTGCCCTCGCCCTCGATGCTGCGCCGCTCGCCGCGCTCCTCGACGGTCGCCTCGAGCTTCACCCGGGGGCTGTCGGGCTCGGAGGAGAGGCGATGACTGACCAGTGCATAGGGCGAGGTGCGCGTCAGGTACTCGTCGGCGAAGGCCTGGTAGATCATCTGCGAGGTGATCTCCTTGCCGGTACGGTCGGCGACCTCCTGCACCACCTGGCTGAACTCGATCGAGAGCCGGCGCGGCAGCTCGATGCCGTGCTCCTGCTCGAGCAGGTAGGAGACCCCGCCCTTGCCCGACTGGCTGTTGACGCGGATCACCGCCTCGTAGCTGCGGCCCACGTCGAGCGGGTCGATGGGCAGGTAGGGGACCTCCCACATGGCGTCCGGATTGGCGCGGCGCTCGGCCATGCCCTTCTTGATCGCATCCTGGTGGGAGCCGGAGAAGGCGGTGAAGACCAGGTCGCCGACGTAAGGGTGGCGAGGGTGCACCGGCAGCTGGTTGCAGTACTCCACTTCGCGCATGATCGGCGTGATGTTGGAGAAATCGAGCCCCGGATGCACGCCCTGGGTGTAGAGGTTCATGGCCAGCGTCACGATGTCGACGTTGCCGGTGCGCTCGCCGTTGCCGAACAGGGTGCCCTCGACGCGGTCGGCGCCGGCCATCACGGTGAGCTCCGCCGCCGCCACGCCGGTGCCGCGGTCGTTGTGCGGGTGCACGCTGACGATCAGGTGGTCGCGGTGCTTCACGTTACGACAGAACCACTCGACCTGGTCGGCGTAGTTGTTGGGCGTGGCCGCCTCCACCGTGGCCGGCAGGTTGACGATCATCGGCTTCTCGGACGTGGCGCCGTAGGCCTCCATCACCGCTTCGACCACCTCCTTGGCGAAGTCCATCTCGGTGGTGGTGAACAGCTCCGGCGAGTACTGGAAGGTCCAGCGGGTCTCCGGCGCGGCCTCCATCAGCTCGCGAATCTGCCGGGTGGCGTCCACGGCGATGCCGATGCACTCCTCCTTGCTGACGTCGAATACCACGCGGCGGAACACCGGGTCGGTGGCGTTGTAGACGTGGACGATGGCGTTCTTCGCACCCTTCAGCGCCTCGAAGGTACGCTCGATCAGGTGCGGGCGCGCCTGGGTCAGCACCTGGATGGTGACGTCGTCGGGCACCTTGCCCTGCTCGATCAGCGCGCGCACGAAGTCGAAGTCGGTCTGCGATGCCGAGGGAAAGCCGACCTCGATCTCCTTGAAGCCGATCTTCACCAGCAGGTCGAAGAAGCGCTGCTTGCGCTCCTGATCCATGGGGTCGATCAGCGCCTGGTTGCCGTCGCGCAGGTCGACGCTGCACCACAGCGGCGGCGACTCGATGCGCCGATTCGGCCACTGGCGATCGGGCAGGTCGACGGCGACGAAGGGACGGTACTTGGCGGCGGGGTTGTCGAGCATCATGGCGGTGGTCTCCCTGGGCTGGCGGCGTTCAGAAACGACGACGCCCCGGCTGCATGGTGCATGCCGGGGCGTCGGAGCAAGAGGCGCTACAAGGGCCGCGACCGACAATGGTCGCGACGGAATGACGTACATGGCGGAAAGCGATTCGGGTGGTAGACATTTCGGTACCTCGACTGACCTGGACAAGAAGGCGATGCACGACGCATCGCTCCGGCGTTCAAAGGCCGGCTAGTAGTCGTAGGTTCAGGCTGAGGTAGCAAAATGTCGTGTTCATGCTCCCTAGAAAATCAGCATGCGCGGCGCTTGTCAAGGCGCACTCCCGTTTTCCGCTTGCGTCTCGGCCCTTCGCCACCACTCGATCAAGCCCGGCGGAAGCGCCTCCTCGGCGACCGCCACCGCCCAGCTCGCGGCGCCGTTGGCGTCTTCCACGCTCAGCCGGAACCGGCGCCGGTCGGCGCCGGGCGCCCGCCCCGCTTCGGCTTCGGCTTCGGCTTCGGCTTCGGCTTCGGCACGCGACAGCAGTTGCCAGAGCTCGTCGCGCTGCGCCTCGCTGTAGCGGTCGCAGCGGATGCAGCGTGGCTGCGACAGGCCAGGAAAGTGGGCCACCCCCCCCTCGCGCCGCAGACGGACCACGCTGCCAGGCGTCAAGCGAGGCGGCTGGCTCACGACAGCACCCCGACGCGACGCCAGCCCTCGCGCACCGCCGTCGCTTCCTGGCTCGAGGCGCCGTGGCGGCGCTCGGCATTGTCCAGGGTCAGCGCGGCGAAGGCGGCAAAGTCGCTGTCCTGTTCCAGGCGACGATCGACGAGGGTGTCGTACCAGATGCGGCCGGCGCGCTCCCAGGCTCGGCCCCCCAGCGCCATGGCGGCCAGATGGAAGGCGCGGTTGGGAATGCCCGAATTGATGTGCACGCCGCCGCTGTCCGCCTCGGTCTCGACGAAGGCATCCATGTGATCGGGCTGCGGGTCGCGCCCCAGCAGGGGGTCGTCGTAGGCGGTGCCGGGTCGGGCCATGGAGCGCAGGGCGCGGCCGGCGACCCGCTCGGTAAAGAGCCCCTTGCCGATCAGCCAGTCCGCTTCGTCCACGCTCTGCCCCAGCTCGCGCTGCCTGGCCAGGCTGCCGAAGACGTCGCACAGCGACTCGTTGAGTGCCCCCGACTGGCCCACGTAGGCCAGCGCCGCCTCGTGCTGGATGACGCCATGGGTCAGCTCGTGGGCGACGATGTCCAGCGCCACGGTGAAGCGGTTGAACAGCTCGCCGTCGCCGTCGCCGAAGACCATCTGCTGGCCGTCCCAGAAGGCGTTCTCGTAGTCGCGTCCGTAGTGCACCGTGGCCAGCAGTGCCATGCCCTCGGCGTCGATGGAGTGTCGCTCGTAGGCTTCCCAGAACAGGCGGTAGGTCGCGCCCAGCCCACGATAGGCCTCGTCCACGGCGGGATCGCCGCTGTCGCCCTCCCCCTCGCGCCGGACCAGCCTGCCAGGCAGGACCTGGCGCTGCTCGGCGGAGTGCACGTAGCGGGCCGGGACGCCGCGCTCCGGGCTCCCCGGTGGCAATGCGGTGGCGCCCCCGCGCGCCCGGAACTGTTGGTCGACCAACAGGGTCTGGCGGGCGCATTCCCGCTGATGATCGGAGCCGGCGCTGGCGACTCGCTCGAGCAGGTAGGGCGGCAGGAAGCTGCGCCCCCCCGAGGCTGAATGGTCGGTCATCCGTTACCCTCCTTGCGCCTCCCGGCTCGCCGATCGAGCCCGGCCACCTGAAGCATAGCGGAAGGACGGCCTAGCGTTCGCGCCGCTCCAGCATCGCCTCCATCCGCGTCAGCTGGTCACGCAGCTGACGCACGTCGTCGCGCAGGCCGTGCAGCTCGGCGGCCTCCCCTTCGCCGCTCTCCAACTGCACCTGGATGCTCTCCTTCTGCATCACGTCGAGCACGATGCCGATCATCATGTTGAGGAAGACGAAGGCGTTGAGGAAGATGAAGGTGAGAAAGAAGATCCAGGCATAGGGATAGTGCTCCATGACCGGGTAGAGCACCGCCGTGGCCCAGCTCTCGAAGGTGGCGACCTGGAACAGGGTCAGCATGGCCAGGGAGATGTTGCCCCACAGCTGCTCGTCGACGTCGCTGAACAGGAAGCTGCCGATGGCCGCGTAGATGTAGAAGATGATGAACATCAGCAGCGCCACGTAGCCCATGCGCGGGATCGACTTGAACAGCGCGGCGATCAGCATGCGCAGCTCCGGAATCATCGAGACCAGGCGCAGCACGCGGAAGATCCGCAGCAGCCGTGCCAGCAGCACCATCTCGGAGTCGTCCATGGGGATCAGGCTGGCGGTGACGATGAGGAAGTCGAAGACGTTCCAGCCTCGCTTGAAGAAGTCGCTCAGGCGCCGCTCCGCCGCCATGCGGATCAGGATCTCCACCAGGAAGAAGATCGTCACCCCCACGTCGAGCAGCAGCAGCCACTCCTGGAAGGGGCCGACCTCTTCCTCGTAGGTCTTGGCGCCGATCAGCAGCGCCGAGAGCACGATGATCGCGATCACCGTGAGTTCGAAGATCTTGTTGGCGCGCAGCCGCTCGAAGCGGTCGCGCCAGGTACCGAAAGAAGCGCTCATGAAGTGTCTCGAAAGCACGCTGTGACTGTAACCCCCCGCCGCCTGCCGTCAGCCGCTTGTCATGCCTGACGGACGGCGGCGTGATGTTAGCACGAGCGGCAAGCGATGGGACGCTCGCTAGGGGCGGTGACAACACCAGACATTACGACAGCGAAACCTTTATTCACGCTCCCTGCCTTGTCCGGAAGGTTGTGTGCTGCCTACTTTCTAGTCATCACGTGCAAAGGAAAAGGAGTCCGGCACATGAGCGAAGAGAAGCAACCTCCCCAGGAGCAGTCCCACCAGCCCGGCGCCGAGTACAAGATGGACCCGCAGCCGGAGTACATTCGCGAGAGCTACCGCGGCGCCGACAAGCTCAAGGACAAGGTGGCGATCATCACCGGCGGCGACAGCGGCATCGGCCGCGCCGTGGCGGTGCATTACGCCCGCGAGGGTGCCGACTGCACGATCGTGCACCTGGAAGAGGACACCGACGCCCGCGAGACCCAGCGCCTGGTCGAGGCGGAGGGGCGCCGCTGCCTGGTGCTCAAGGGCGACGTGGGCGAGCCGTCGTTCTGCGACAAGATCGTCGACAGGACACTCAAGGAGTTCGGCAGGCTCAATATCGTGGTACACAACGCCGCCGAGCAGTACGACTGGGACGCCATCACCGACATCCCGCCCGCGCAACTGCAGCGTACCTTCCAGACCAACGTGTTCAGCCACTTCTACCTGACCAAGGCCGCCCTGCCCCACATGAGCGAGGGCGACAGCATCATCTGCACGTCCTCGATCAACGCCTTCAAGGGCAACCCGACCCTGATCGACTACACCGCCACCAAGGGCGCCATCCAGGGGCTGGTGCGCTCGCTGGCGGTACCGCTGGCGGAAAAAGGAATTCGCGTGAATGCGGTGGCGCCGGGACCGGTCTGGACGCCGCTGATTCCGGCGAGCTTCCCGGCCGAGAAGGTCGCCTCCTTCGGCGGTCAGGTGCCGATGAACCGCGCCGGCCAGCCTTCGGAGATGGGGCCGGCCTACGTCTACCTGGCCTGCGAGGAGTCCTCCTACATGAGCGGCCAGACGCTGCACCTGAACGGCGGTGTGGTCCTCAACACCTGAGCCGTCCGTTCAGCCGAAAAGCGCGACGCCCGCCTCGAGGAGGCGGGCGCCGGCGTAAGCCGCCCTTCTCAGGTCGTCAGCTCGGGCGAGGCCAGCAGGCCCGCCAGCTCCTGGGCGTGGAGTGCGGCCTCGCGTCCGCGCGGCGTCAGGTAGCCGCCGTCGGCCTGGGTCACCAGGCCCTTGTCGTGCAGCCGAGCCGCGGCGGCAACGGCGCCGGGAGCTGCACTGCCGGCATGGACCTTGAGCCCCACCTGGGTGGTGTCGAGATTGAACAGGCAGAGCAGGTTGAGCTCGTCGAGCAGCTCGGCGGAGAAATGCGCTTGGGCCATGGCGACCTCCGGTACTGTGGGTCCTTCGAAGGTACGCCACTTGCCGCCGGTTCACCAGCGCCCGCGGTTCAACCGGCCCGGCTTTCGTCCTCCAGGTCCCCTTCCCGGTAGCCCATCAGGTAGAGCACGGCGTCGATGCCCAGGGTCGAGATCGACTGGCGCGCCTGGCTGCGCACCAGCGGCTTGGCGCGAAAGGCGATGCCGAGCCCGGCGGCGGCGAGCATCTTGAGGTCGTTGGCGCCGTCGCCCACGGCGATGGTCTGCTCCATGGCCAGCCCCTCTCGCGCGGCGATCTCACGCAGCAGTTCGGCCTTGCGGCTGGCGTCGAGGATCGGTTCGCGCACCTCGCCGGTGACCTTGCCGTTCTCGATGACGAGCTCGTTGGCGTGGACCTCGTCGAAGCCGAGTCTCTCCTGCAGGTCGCGGGCGAAGTAGGTGAAGCCGCCGGAGAGGATCGCGGTGCGATAGCCGAGCCGCTTCAAGTGCTTCATCAGGCGCTCGACGCCGTCCATCAGCGGCAGCTCCTCGGCGATCTCGGCCAGCACCGCTTCGTCGAGCCCCTTGAGCTTGGCCATGCGCTCGCGGAAGCTCTGCTGGAAATCGAGCTCGCCGCGCATGGCGCGCTCGGTAACCGCGGCAACGTCCTCGTAGACGCCGTGGCGGCGGGCCAGCTCGTCGATCACCTCGGCCTGGATCAGGGTCGAGTCCATGTCGAAGCAGACCAGGCGACGGTGGCGACGCCAGATCGAATCCTCCTGCAGGGCGATATCGACCCCGTGCATGGCACCTAGCGCCAGCGCCTTCTCGCGCAGGCTGTCCAGGTCGACCTCCTCGCCGCGCAGCCAGCACTCGACACAGGCGCCGAAGGGCGGCACGCCGCCGTCCAGCGGCTCGCGACCGGAGAGACGATGGATCAGCTCCACGGTCAGGCCGTGCTCGGCGGTGAGCGCGCCGACCTCGGCCAGGATTCCCGCGGGCAGGTGCGGCGCGAGCAGGGTCAGGATCAGCCGCGGCTGGCTGGCATGCGCGCTCCAGCGCTGGTAGTCGTCGGCACTGACCTGGATCGCCTGCACGTCGAGTCCCAGGCTATCGCCTGCCTCGGTGAGCGCGCCCTCCAGGTCGCTGTCGCGGTCGAGCCCGACCAGCGCTTCCAGCGAGACCATGCCGAAGGTCACGCTCTGGTTGATGTCGAGCAGCCGTGCGCCGCTGCGCGCCATGGCCTGGCCCAGGCCGGCCAGCTGGCCGGGTCGTGCCGCGCCGGTGGCGCGGATCAGCAGTCGTCGTGTCATTCCCCACTCTCCAGGCGATCCACCTTCTGCAGGCCGCGGGGCAGCTTGCTGCCGCGTCGACCGCGTTCGCCGCGATAATAGTCCAGATCGGCGTCCTTGAGGGTCAGGTGGCGCTTGCCGGCATGCACGACCAGCCCCGCCCCCGCGGGCAGCAGCGCGATGTCGCGCACCAGTTCCTCACGCCGCGCGGCACGGGCGCCGGGAATGTCGATCATCTTGTTGCCCTTGCCCTTGGCCAGCTCGGGCAGTTGCTCCAGCGGGAACAGCAGCAGCCGCCCCTCGTTGGAGACCGCCGCCACCCAGATGTCCTCGCCCTCGGGCACGCGTACCGGCGCCATGACCCGGCAGCCCTTGGGTACCGAGAGCACCGCCTTGCCCGACTTGTTCTTGCCGATCAGTTCCTCGAGCCTGGCCACGAAGCCGTAGCCGCCGTCGCTGGCGAGCAGGTAGCGACTCTCGGGCGGGGCCAGCATCAGCCCGGCCATATGGGCGCCGGCGACCACGTTGACCCGCCCGGTGACCGGCTCGCCCTGGCTACGGGCGCTGGGCAGGTTGTGGGCGGCCAGGGTATAGGCACGCCCGGTGTCGTCGAGCAGCACCAGCGGCTGGTTGGTCTTGCCGCGGGCGGCCAGGGCGAAGCGGTCGCCGGACTTGTAGGAGAGTCCTTCCGGGTCGATGTCGTGGCCCTTGGCGGCACGGATCCAGCCCTTCTCGGAGAGCACCACGGTGATGGGGTCGGCGCCCATCAGCTCGACCTCTGAGAGTGCCTTGGCCTCCTCGCGCTCGACGATGGGCGAACGGCGCTCGTCACCGTGCTCGCGAGCCGCCTCGCGCAGCTCCTCCTCGATCAGGTCGGTGAGCTTGGCCTCGCTGCCGAGCAGCGCCTTCAAGCGCTTGCGTTCGGCTTCGAGCGCGTCCTGCTCGCCGCGGATCTTCATCTCCTCGAGCTTGGCCAGGTGGCGCAGACGCAGCTCGAGGATGGCCTCGGCCTGGCGGTCGGTGAGCCCGAAGGCGGCCATCAGCGCGGGCTTAGGCTCGTCCTCCTCGCGGATGATGCGGATCACCTCGTCGATGTTGAGGTAGGCGGCGAGCAAGCCTTCGAGGATGTGCAGGCGGTCCTCGACCTTGCCCAGGCGATGCTCCAGGCGCCGACGCACGGTCTTGCGCCGGAAGGTGAGCCATTCGCCAAGCAGCTCGGGCAGCGGCATCACCCGCGGCCGGCCGTCGAGGCCGATCACGTTGAGGTTGACGCGAATGTTCTTCTCGAGGTCGGTGGTGGCGAACAGGTGCGCCATCATCGCCTCGATGTCGACGCGGTTGGAGCGCGGCTCGATCACCAGCCGGGTCGGCTCCTCGTGGGTCGACTCGTCGCGCAGGTCGTCGACCATGGGCAGCTTCTTGGCCTGCATCTGGGCGGCGATCTGCTCGAGCACCTTGGAGCCGCTGACCTGGTAGGGTAGCGCGGTGACCACCACCTTGCCCTCCTCCATCACGTAGCGCGCGCGCAGCTTCACCGAGCCGCGTCCGCTCTCGTAGAGTTTGCGCAGGTCGTCGCGGGAGGTGATGATCTCGGCCGCGGTGGGGAAGTCCGGCGCCGGCAGATGTTCGACCAGGTCGGTGGTGGTGGCCTCGGGATGGCGCAGCAGGTGGCAGGTGGCCTCGACCACTTCGTGCACGTTGTGCGGCGGGATGTCGGTGGCCATGCCCACGGCGATGCCGGTGCCGCCGTTGAGCAGCACGTGGGGCAGACGCGCCGGCAGCACCACCGGTTCGTTCATGGTGCCGTCGAAGTTGGGGGTCCAGTCGACGGTGCCCTGGCCCAGTTCGGCGAGCAGCACCTCGGCGAACTTCGACAGCCGCGACTCGGTGTAGCGCATCGCCGCGAATGACTTGGGATCGTCGGGGCTGCCCCAGTTGCCCTGGCCGTCCACCAGCGGGTAGCGGTAGCTGAACGGCTGGGCCATCAGCACCATCGCCTCGTAGCAGGCGCTGTCGCCGTGGGGGTGGAACTTGCCCAGCACGTCGCCGACGGTACGCGCCGACTTCTTGTACTTGGCGCTGGCGTTCAGCGCCAGTTCGCGCATGGCGTAGACGATACGCCGCTGCACCGGCTTCATGCCGTCGCCGATGTGGGGCAGCGCCCGGTCGAGGATGACGTACATCGAGTAGTCGAGGTACGCCTTCTCGGTGTATTCGCGCAGCGAGAGGCGCTCGACGTCGCCCTCCGCCACCTGGATATCCATGGTCATACGATATGCCCTTGGTCAGGGTTCAATGTCTCTCGTTCCCGCCGCGGCTATCCCGGCGACAGGCCTTCGCGGAGGCGCTGTGAACCCATCCCTGGGCGCTACATTTGCCAGCCATGGCAAATGACCTCCGCTACGGCCTGCCCCCGGCGCCGCTCGTGCTGGCGCTATACTTCGATATCCGCCAGGTTGCCATAATCTTCGAGCCAGCTCTTGCGGTCGGCGGCGCGCTTCTTGGCCAGCAGCATGTCCATCATCTCCATGGTGCCGTCGCCGACCTCGCGGGTGAGCTGCACCAGGCGGCGGGTCTCCACCGCCATGGTGGTCTCGCGCAGCTGCAGCGGGCTCATCTCGCCGAGGCCCTTGAAGCGCTGCACGTTGGGGGTGCCGCGCTTGCCCTCGAGGCGGCGCAGGATCGCCGCCTTCTCGCTCTCGTCGAGGGCGTAGTGCACCTCCTTGCCCAGGTCGATGCGGTAGAGCGGCGGCATGGCGACGTAGACGTGGCCGGCATCGACCAGCGCCGGGAAGTGGCGCACGAACAGCGCGCACAGCAGCGTGGCGATGTGCAGGCCGTCGGAATCGGCGTCGGCGAGGATGCAGATCTTGTGGTAGCGCAGCTGGCTGAGGTCGTCGCTGCCCGGGTCCATGCCCACCGCCACGGCGATGTCGTGGACCTCCTGGGAGCCGTAGATGTCGTGGCTATCGACCTCCCAGGTATTGAGGATCTTGCCGCGCAGCGGCAGGATCGCCTGGGTCTCGCGGTTGCGCGCCTGCTTGGCGCTGCCGCCGGCCGAATCCCCCTCGACCAGGAACAGCTCGCCCTGGGCCGGGTCCTGGCCGGAGCAGTCGGCCAGCTTGCCGGGCAGCGCGGGGCCGGCGGTGACCTTCTTGCGCGCTACCTTCTTGGCGCTCTTCTGGCGCCGCTGGGCGGCGCTGATGACCAGCTCGGCCAGCGCCTCGGCCTGGTCGACGTGATGGTTGAGCCACAGCGAGAAGGCGTCCTTCACCACGCTGGAGACGAACGCCGCCACCGTGCGCGAGGAGAGGCGCTCCTTGGTCTGGCCGGCGAACTGCGGGTCGAGCATCTTCACCGAGAGCACGTAGGCGACCCGCTCCCACAGGTCCTCGGCGGTGAGCTTGACCCCCCGCGGCAGCAGGTTGCGGTACTCGCAGAATTCGCGCAGCGCCTCGAGCAGGCCCGAGCGCAGGCCGTTGACGTGGGTCCCGCCCTGGGGCGTGGGGATCAGGTTGACGTAGCTCTCCATCAGCGTCTCGCCGCCCTCGGGGAGCCACTGCACCGCCCAGTCCACGGCCTGCTCGTCGTCGGCGAAGTGGCCCACCAGCGGCGAGGCGGGCAATACCTCGAAGCCGTCGGTGGCCTGGGCCAGGTAGTCGCGCAGGCCGTCCTCGTACTGCCACACGCTCTCGGCGCCGTCGGCCTCAACCAGGGTGACCTTGAGCCCCGGGCAGAGCACCGCCTTGGCCCGCAGCAGGTGCTTGAGCCGCCCCAGGGCCAGCTTCGGGCTGTCGAAATAGGATTCGTCGGGCCAGAAGCGCACCAGGGTGCCGGTGGTGCGCTTGGCCACGCTGCCGATCTCGGCCAGCTCCGAGACCTTGTCGCCGTGCTCGAAGGCCATGGCGTGGCGGGCGCCGTCGCGCGACACCTCGACCTCCAGACGCCGCGACAGGGCGTTGACCACCGATACCCCGACGCCGTGCAGGCCGCCGGAGAAGCGGTAGCTGGACTGGGAGAACTTGCCGCCGGCGTGCAGCCGAGTGAGGATCAGCTCGATCCCGGAGACGCCATGCTCGGGATGGATGTCGATCGGCATGCCGCGGCCGTCGTCGGCGACCTCGATCCCGCCGTCCTCGAGCAGGCGCACGATCACTTCCCGGGCGTGGCCAGCCAGCGCCTCGTCGACGCTGTTGTCGATGACTTCCTGGGCCAGGTGGTTGGGGCGGGTGGTGTCGGTGTACATGCCGGGGCGCTTGCGCACCGGATCGAGACCGGAGAGTACTTCGATTGAGCTGGCACTGTACTGTGTCATGCGTGTCCCAAAGCCGTTACGAATTCGATGGCGCTCCCAGCGGTGTTGTCGCCTCTTCCCTGATGCCGCCCCGCGCCGGCGGGGTCAATCCGACGCCGGGATGGTCACGCGCCCCGGCGCCAGGCGGTGCCCCCCATGGGCGAGCACCGCCGGCAGGTACGCTTCCAGCATGCTGAACACGTGATCCCCGCCGGGATGCAGCAGGGTCCGGGCGCCGCGGTAGAGGGCGAAGGCGTCCGCCGGGTCCAGCGTCTCGTCGGCGGTCCCCAGCAGCAACAGGTAGCGCTCGGGGGTGACACGCCGCGGCGTCAGCGCTGTCAGCTCCTCGCGGTGCGCCGTCTCGACGACGAAGCGCTCGCCGGTGTGCTCATTGATGAAGGCCTCGCCGACCCACTCCGACACCAGCCTGGCCGGCCGCACCGCCGGGTTGACCAGCACCGCCGGGTGGTCGTGTCGCTCGGCCAGGCAGGTGACCAGGAAGCCGCCCATGGAGCTGCCGACCAGCAGCGGGTTCGGCCCCAGCGCCTCCAGCAGCGCCTCGGCCAGCTGCAGGGCCGCGGCAGGGCGGTGCGGCAGCTGCGGCGTCTCGCAGGGCAGTGCCAGCGCGGCACAGGCGGCTCGCATCAGCGCCGCCTTGGGCGAGCCATGGCCGCTGTTGAAGCCGTGCAGGTAGAGCAGGCCGCTGGCGGGCCGCGCTGCCAATGGCGCACTCAGCATACCGAACCCACTGTATACATTGCCAGCCCTTCCACGCTAACCCGTTTCTCCCTGCTTCAACGATCGCTCTCCCGCTCGGCCTCCCAGACCGCTTCGAGCAGCGCCCGGGTGGAGGCATCCATCTTCTCGTGGCCATGGTGGTCGGCCAGCATGCGCTCGGTTTCGCCGGCGATCTGCTTGCCCAGCTCCACGCCCCACTGGTCGAAGGGGTTGATGCCCCAGATGGTGGCCTGGACGAATACCTTGTGCTCGTAGAGCGCGATCAGCGCCCCCAGGGTGGCCGGGGTCAGGCGGTCGAGCAGCAGCGTGGTGGAGGGCTGGTTGCCGCGGTAGCGCTTGTGGCCGGGGCGCTCGCCCGGTTCGTCGATGGCGTCGTCGCCGAGCATCAGCAGGCGCGACTGGGCGAAGCAGTTGGCCAGGGTCAGGCGATGCTGCCCCATCAGGTGCTGGCGGGTCGCCGCATCCTCGACGTCGTCGTAGCGCTTGAGCGGGGCGATGAAGTCGCATACCACCGGCTGGGTGCCCTGGTGCAGCAGCTGGTAGAAGGCGTGCTGGGCGTTGGGGCCGAGCTGCCCCCACAGCACCGGGCAGGTGGAGTAGCTCACCTGGCGCCCGTCGTGGGTGGCCGACTTGCCGTTGGACTCCATCTCGAGCTGCTCGAGGTAGGCGGCGAAGTGCTCCAGGCGGCCGTCGTAGGGCAGGATCGAGTGAGCGCGAATGTCGAGAAAGTTGACGTTCCAGATCCCCGCCAGCGCCAGCAGCACCGGCAGGTTGTCGCCGAGAGGCGCCTCGGCGAAGTGCTTGTCCATGGCATGAGCCCCGGCGAGCAGTTCGCGGAAGTTGGCCATGCCGATCACCAGCGCGATGGGCAGGCCAATCGCTCCCCACAGCGAATAGCGGCCGCCGACCCACTCCCAGAACAGCAGCTGGTTGGCCTCGGCGATGCCCCACTCGCTCATCTTGTCGGGCTTGGCCGAGACGCCGACGAAGTGCTGGCGCATGACCATGTCCTCGTCGACCCCCTGGATGCCATCGTTCACCAGGCGCGCCATCAGCCAGTCGCGGGCGGTGCGCGCGTTGGACAGGGTATCGATGGTGGTGAACGACTTGGATGAGATCACGAACAGCGTGGTCTCGGGGTTGAAGCGGGTGAGATAGTCGGCGAGCTGCGAGCCGTCCATGGTGGAGGCGAAGTGCACCTCGACATGGTGGGCATCGGCGGGTCGGTAGTCGGCCAGCGCATGGGTCACCATCAGCGGGCCGAGGTCGGAGCCGCCCACGCCCAGGTTGACCACGTCGTGAATCGGCCGACCGGTGGCGCCGCGCCACTGGCGGGCGTGCAGGCGCGCGACCATGGTCGCCATGCGGTCCAACGTGGCGTGGACGCCCGGGACCACGTCCTCGCCGTCGACGGCCAGGGAGGCCTCGGGGGGCAGGCGCAGCGCCGTGTGCAGCGCCGGGCGATCCTCGCTGACGTTGACGTGCTCTCCCGCCAGCAGTGCCCGGATGCCCTCGGGCACGCCGGCTTCACGCGCCAGGTCGAGCAGCAGCGCAAGCGTCGTGTCGCTCCAGCGCTGTTTCGACAGGTCGAGGGTCAGCCCCGCCGCCTGCTGGGTGAAGGCGCGCCCCCGCGCCTGGTCGAGGAACAGTTCGCGCAGGTGGGTGGGGCGCATCTCCTCGGCGTGTTCCATCAGCCGCTGCCAGGCGCCGGTCTGGTCGATTGGGGCGTGGTTCATAGCAATCCTCCTTGACGTTGCGGGAACACCGCGTCGTTGACGGCCAGCGTGAGACGGGCGACATCCTTCGCCCACAGGCTAGCCTTGTATCCGCCTGTAAATCCACAGCGCAAATGCATCGCGTGGCGATGCACGGCAACGGCGCTGTCTCGCCGCCGCGCGGCGCGCCAACCGTGCAGGCGGCCGGCGGCCGGCGTAGAATACCGGCCTGATCCACGTAACCGGCCTGCTCATGAGTGACGCATCTTATCGCGACGCGATCTTTTCCACACCCCTGGACCGGGTCGCGCGCTTCTCCTTCGACGAGCGGGTGGTGGCCTGCTTCCCCGACATGATCCGCCGCTCGGTGCCCGGCTACGGCCAGATCCTCGGCATGCTGGGGCTGATCGCCGGGCGCCACCTGCGCCACGGCGCCCATGTCTACGACCTGGGCTGTTCGCTCGGCGCCGCCAGCCTGGCGCTGGCCGGCCAGCTGCCGCCTGACGCTTTCCGTCTCACCGCGGTGGACCTCTCCCCGGCCATGGTCGCCCGCGCCCGCGAGACGCTGGCGGCGGAGTGCCCACAGCATGCCATCGAGGTCATGGAGGGCGATATACGCTCCCTCGACTACCGGCCCTCAGGCATGGTGATTCTCAACTTCACCCTGCAGTTTCTGCCGCCGGAGGATCGCGAATCGCTGCTTGCACGTCTGTACGCCGCACTGGAACCGGGCGGCGTGCTGGTGCTCTCGGAGAAGGTGATCGACCCGGACGAGCGTGACAACGCCTGGCGGGTGGAGCGCTACCACGACTTCAAGCGTGCCAACGGCTACAGCGAGCTGGAGATCAGCCAGAAGCGTACGGCGCTGGAGAACGTGCTGGTGCCGGATACCCTTGAAGCCCACCATGCACGCCTGGCCCGGGCCGGCTTCCCGCGCTCGCTGACCTGGTTCCAGTACCTGAACTTCGCCTCGCTGATCGCGTTCAAGGAGGCCTGAAGTGGCGATTCCTCGTGAACAGCGCCCTCTTTATCGCGCCTTTATCGACCAGGGGCTGGAGAGCTGGCTGGCCCGCCTGCCGGAGCAACTGGCCCGCGGGCTAGACCGCCAGCGCCACGGCGACCTGCCGGCCTGGGAGAAGGCGGTGGCCAAGCTGCCCGCCCTGCCCGAGGCACGCGACGTCCAGTTGGATGTCGACACCGTGACGGTGGATTGCGCGCTCGACGACAGCCGGCGGCGGCAGTGCGAGAACCTGCTGAGGAAGCTCTCGCCGTGGCGCAAGGGCCCCTACCGGCTCGCCGGCATTCATATCGACACCGAATGGCGTTCCGACTGGAAGTGGCAGCGGGTCTCCCCCCACCTGGCCCCGCTGACCGGCAGGCGGGTGCTCGACGTGGGCGGCGGCAGCGGCTACCACGCCTGGCGCATGGCCGGCGCGGGGGCCGCCTTCGTGCTGGTGATCGACCCCTCGCCGCGCTTCTATTACCAGTTCCAGGCGCTGCGTCACTTCGTCGGCGACGCCGACGGCGGGCGCACCCACTTCCTGCCGGTGGGTATCGAGGACGTGCCCGAGCGGCTCGCCTTCTTCGACACGGTGTTCTCCATGGGCGTGCTCTACCACCGCCCCTCGCCGCTGGAGCATCTGCTGCAGCTGAAAGACGCCCTGCGCCCCGGCGGCGAGCTGGTGCTGGAAACGCTCGTCGTCGAAGGCGACGAGACCACCGTGCTGCTGCCCGGCGAGCGCTACGCCGCCATGCCCAACGTCTACTTCCTGCCCTCTGCCGCAGCGCTGTGCCAGTGGCTCGAGCGCTGTGGCTTCGTTGACGTGAGGGTGGTCGACGAGGCGGTCACCACGCCCGACGAGCAGCGCGCCACCGAATGGATGACCTTCCAGTCGCTGGCCGACTTCCTCGACCCGGCCGACCCGAGCAAGACCCGCGAGGGCTATCCCGCGCCGCGACGAGCGGTGGTGATGGCGACGAGACCGACGTAGCGTGCCGATGGCGCGTCAGGGAGTCCCGGCTTCCAGTTCGAGGCTCTCCGCCGCCAGGTCGCCGAGAATCGGGCACTCCGGGCGCTCGTCGCCATGGCAGTGCTTCACCAGGTGCTCCAGGGTACGGCGCATGCCCTGCAGCTTCTCGATCTTGTCATCCAACTCCTCGATGTGCGCCTGGGCGACGGCCTTGACGTCGGCGCTGGCCCGATGGCGGTCCTGCCACAGGGCGAGCAGGTTGCCCATCTGCTCCACCGAGAAACCCAGGTCACGGGCCCGGGAGATGAAACGCAGCGCGTGCACGTCCTGTTCACTGAAGATCCGATACCCCGACGCCGTGCGTCGCACCGGGGCAATCAGGCCGATGCTTTCGTAGTAGCGAATCATCTTTTCCGAGATGCCGGATGCCTTCGCCGCTTGGCCGATGTTCATCGATTACCTCCTCTTTCAGGAACGTGGCGCGAGAGATGCCCCGATTGCCGGGGGGCTCACGTCAGCGCTTGACCTTACAATAATGGGAAGGTTTATGCTGTTCAACACACCCACCACGAGGAAGCGCTCATGCCGAAATTCAACGTGCCGGACATGTCCTGCAACCACTGCGTCTCGGCGATCTCCACCGCCATCGAATCCGTGGACAGCGGGGCCAGCCTGGAATTCGACCTGGCGAATCGCCAAGTCAGCGTGGACAGCAGTGCGCCGGTCGAGGCGATCCAGGCAGCCATCGAAGCGGCCGGCTACCCCAACCAGGTGGTCTAGCGCCACCACCTTCCCATGACTGGAAGGTTTGAGACATCCTACTCCTCATCGTAACGGAGGCACAAGTCATGTCGAGCAACGAAGCCGCCCTGGCGGTTCGCAGTGATTCCAGCGGCAGCGAAACGTATTCCGTGGACATCGCAGGCATGAGCTGCGCCTCCTGCGTGAGCCGGGTCGAGACGGCGATCCGCGGTGTGCCGGGCGTCGTCGACGCCAGCGTCAACCTCGCCACCCAGCGCGCCCGGGTAGCGTTCGGCACCGGCCAGGCGGACTTCGCCGCGGTCGTGCAGGCGCTGGACGGTGCCGGCTACCCCGCCGTGACCGAGACCCTCGAACTGTCGGTCAAGGGGATGACCTGCGCCTCCTGCGTGGGCCGCGTGGAGCGCAGGCTCGCCGGCGTGCCCGGCGTGCTCGAGGCCAGCGTCAACCTCGCCACCGCGACGGCGACCCTGAAGGTGGTGGCCGGGGCCGTGACCCCGCAGCGCCTGATCGAAGCGGTGCGGGCCGCTGGCTACGAGGCCGAGGCCGCCAGCGACGCCGCGGATCGCAGCGACCGCGAGCGCGAGGCCCGCGAACGGGAAATCGCCGAGCTGAAGCGCGCGGTCACCCTCGCCGGGGTGCTCACCCTGCCCCTCGTCGTGCTGGAAATGGGCTCCCACCTGTTTCCGTGGCTCCATCACTGGCTGCGCATGAGCCTGGGGCAGCAGAACCTGTTCTACCTGTTCTTCGTGCTGGCCTCGGTCGTGCAGTTCGGCCCCGGCCTGCGTTTCTACCGCAAGGGCTGGCCCGCCCTGCTGCGCGGCGGCCCCGACATGAACTCGCTGGTCATGCTGGGCACCTCGGCCGCCTGGGGCTATTCGGTGGTGGCCACCTTCCTGCCGCAGGTGCTGCCGGCCGGCACGGTCAACGTCTACTTCGAGGCCTCGGCGGTGATCATCACGCTGATCCTCGTCGGGCGCTATTTCGAGGCGATCGCCAAGGGCCGCACCAGCGAGGCCATCAAGGCGCTGATGAAGCTCCAGGCCAAGACCGCCCGGGTGGTCCGCGACGGCCGTGAAATGGAGGTCGGCATCGATGAGGTGCGCCAGGGCGACGTGGTGCGGGTGCGACCCGGCGAGAAGGTGCCGGTTGACGGCGAGGTTATCGACGGCAGCTCCTACGTCGACGAGTCGATGATCACCGGCGAACCCGTCCCGGTGCTCAAGGAGGCCGGCACGGAGGTGGTGGGCGGCACCCTCAACAAGGTGGGCAGCTTCAGCTTCCGTGCCACCAAGGTCGGCGCCGACACCCTGCTGGCACAGATCGTGCGCATGGTCGAGCAGGCCCAGGGCTCGAAGCTGCCGATCCAGGCCTTGGTCGACAAGGTCACCCACTACTTCGTCCCGGCGGTGATCGCCGCCGCCCTGGCCACCATCGGCGTGTGGCTGCTCTTCGGCCCTGCCCCCGCGCTGACCTTCGCCCTGGTCAACGGCGTGGCGGTGCTGATCATCGCCTGCCCCTGCGCCATGGGCCTGGCCACCCCCACCTCCATCATGGTGGGGACCGGCAAGGCGGCGAAGATGGGGGTGCTGTTCCGCAAGGGCGAGGCGCTGCAGTCGCTGCGCGACGCCAAAGTCATTGCGCTGGACAAGACCGGCACCCTGACCAAGGGCCGCCCCGAACTCACCGACCTGGTCGTGGCCGATGGCTTCGACGAGGCCGAAACCCTGCGCCTGGTGGCCTCCGTCGAGCGTCAGTCGGAACACCCCATCGCCGAGGCGATCGTCAACGCGACCAAGGCTCGCGGACTGGAGCCTGGCGCCATCCAGGCCTTCGAAGCCGTCCCCGGCTACGGGGTCGCGGCCCGCGTCGAAGGCCACCGGGTAGAGGTCGGCGCCGACCGCTACATGCGCCAGCTGGGGCTGGACGTGGAGGCCTTCGCACAGGCCGCGCAGCGGCTGGCCGACGAGGGCAAGTCGCCGCTCTACGCCGCCATCGACGGCCGCCTGGCCGCCATCATCGCCGTCGCCGATCCGATCAAGGCATCCACCCCGGCCGCCATCCGCGCGCTGCACGCCGAGGGCCTGCAGGTCGCGATGATCACCGGCGACAACCGGCGCACCGCTGAGGCCATCGCCCGCCGGCTCGGCATCGACAAGGTAGTGGCCGAGGTGCTGCCCGACGGCAAGGTAGATGCGGTGAAGCAGCTACAGGCCGAGGGCAGCCTGGTGGCCTTCGTCGGCGACGGCATCAACGATGCCCCGGCATTGGCCCAGGCCGACGTGGGGATCGCCATCGGTACCGGTACCGACATCGCCATCGAGTCCGCCGAGGTGGTCCTGATGTCCGGTGACCTGCGCAACGTGCCCAACGCCATTGCGCTGTCCCGTGCCACCATCCGCAACATCAAGCAGAACCTGTTCTGGGCCTTCGCCTACAACACCGTGCTGATCCCGGTGGCCGCCGGCGCGCTCTACCCCGCCTTCGGCATCCTGCTCTCGCCGATCCTCGCCGCCGTGGCGATGGCCGCCTCGAGCATCTGCGTGCTGACCAATGCGCTGCGCCTCCGTGGCTTCCGGCCGCCGCTCGCGCTCGATGCGGATGAGGCCGCAGCGCCGCAGGTGGAGGTCGCTAGCCGGGCTGGCGCGTGAGGCATCACGGCGCGTCCTGGGTGGCCAACGGCTCTTCGACGGCTCGCCTGGTCGCCCAGGCGAAGCCGAGCAGCCCGACGATGGGGCCGGGAACAAGCAGCCAGGCGGCGCTCAACCCCACGTGCTCGAACAGCGCCGTGGTGGCGGCAATCGAGACCACGGTGATGGCAAAGCCGATGGAGTTCTGGATGGCCAGCGCGGCGCCGACCAGCTCGCGCGGGCAGGCCTGCGCCGAAAGGGCGGAGAACTGCGGTGAATCCGCAACCACGGTGGCGCCCCACAGCAGCAGGAGCAGGCCCAGCGCGACGGCCGGCAGCGCCTGCCAGAACAGCGCGAACACCACGGCGCAGGCGCCCGAGGAGGCCAGGGCGGCCAGCGCCACCCTGGCGCTGCCGTAACGCCGCGACAGCCGCCCGCCGATCACGCAGCCCAGCGCCCCGACACCGATGATGGCGAAGGCCATGCCGGACACGCCGAGGGCGCTGTAGCGGCTGGCCAGCACCGTCTGCGACACCAGCAGCGGCACCACCGTCCAGAAGGCGTACAGCTCCCACATGTGGCCGAAGTAGCCCAGAGCAGCCGCGCGGAAGCGATGGATCCGGAATGCGTCCAGCACCGTGGGCCGTCCTGTCGGGGAGTGAGCCGCTGCCCTGCGCTGGCGGGCGTCGGGAAGGTGGGGGCCATCGCCCAGGCGGTGGATCATCGCCGCGCCGAGCAGGGCGAGCCCGGACGAGGCGAGGATGACATATTGCCAGGGCAGATCGGCCCCTACCTGCCGCAGCCCGTGGGGCAGCGCCGTGCCCAGCGTCAGCATGGCGACCAACTGGGCCAGCGCCTGCCCGGTACGCTCCGGCGCCCAGCTGACGATCAGCTTCATGCCCACCGGATAGATGCCCGCCAGCGACAGGCCGACCAGGAAACGCAACACCAGGGCGCTGGCCAGGCCCTCCGGCAGCAGGGCGAAGCCGGCGTTGAACAGGGCGCCGGCCAGCGCGCAGCAGACGAAGATCCGGCTGGCGCGATAGCGATCCGCCAGGCCGCCGAGGGCCATCGTCAGGGTGCCGAGGATGAAGCCGACCTGCACCGCGCTGGTCATCCAGCCGATGTCCGCGGCGCTGACGTGCCAGGTGCGCATCAGGTCTTCCGCCGCGCTGTTGGCGCTGAACCACAGCGAGGTGCCGAACAGCTGGGCGATGGCGATCGTCGCCACGGGCCAGGTATCGCTTCTGGGGTTCCTCTCGTCGCAGCCGGACGTCATGACGGCACTCCGGTTCGTCAGGGACAGCGTGGAGGCCGCCCAGCCCGCGTGAAGGCGCGTCGATGCGATACGACAATCCCGCACTCCGCGCGCCCAATCGATCGATACACTATTGGCCGCTGCGCGGATGTCGTCAATGCCCGCCAGGCGGCGCAAGGGGCGCCACCGCCTGCCGGGCCACCTCAGACCCCGAAGGGATAGGTGTCGGGTGTCTCCTCCGGGTGCCACTGCTCGCCCGTGTCGAACGGCTCCACGGCGCGGGTCTCGTCGACATGGAAGACGGCGTCGAACTGCCGGGCCATGGAGGCCTTGAAGTAGTGGCTGATGCGCTCCGACTCGGGGCGGTAGATCACGCCGATGGCGCGCTCCCACAGCGGCTCCTTCAGGGGCGCCGCACCCTCGCCCAGCGGCAGGTAGAAGTCACCGAGGCCGCTGTCGTGGAACAGCCGCTCGACACTGCCCGCCATCGAGGGTCGCACCCGGCGATGTTCCACCGGGCCGTCCCAGTCGCGGGCCGCCGAGACGAAGCCGGTGTGGGTGGTGAACCCCACCAGCAGCGCCTGCTCCTCGCCGAAGCGGTGGCGCACCAGCTGACCGACGTTGTGCTGGCCGCGATGCCAGCCCATGTCGGTGAAGGCGGCATCGCCCAGGTGCGAGTTGTGTGCCCATACCACCAGCTTGCCCCGCCCGCCATGGCGGCGCAGGTGCTCGCGCAGCTCGGCGATGGTATCGGTCATGTGCTCGTCGCGCAGGTTCCAGGTGTCCACTCGCGAGCCGAACATGGCACGGTAGTAGTGCTCCGCGTTGACTACCACGCGGGCATTCTGCTCGGCAAAGAACTGCTCGTCCCGCGAACGACGGCCATCGCCGCGCAGGTAGCCGGTGGACTTCTCGAGCAGGTCGGCAAGCAGGCGCACGGCGGCGTCCTCGCAGATGCGGCTGAGGCCGAAGGCGGCATCGTGGCCGTAGCGCACCGGATCGCCGCCATGGTCGAGGCAGGCGTAGCCCTCGCGGGCGGTGCGCGCCTGCTCCGGGTCGATGCCTTCGAGGTACTCGATCACCGCGTCCGCCGAGCGGTGCAGGCTGTAGATGTCGAGGCCGTAGAAGCCCACCTGCTTCTCGATCTCCTTGCCGGCGTTGTGCTCCTCGAGCCAGCCGATGAAGTCGCGCACCTCGGTATTGCGCCACATCCACTGCGGGAAGCGCTGGAAATCGTCGAAGGCGGTCTTCAGGGTGTCGTCGCCTTCGCCGCGGACGTAGCGGTTGAGGCGCAGGGCATCGGGCCAGTCGGCCTCGACGATCACCGCCTCGAAGTCTTTCTCGCGAATCAGGCGCCGGGTGATCTCGGCGCGCATGCGGTAGAACTCGGCGGTGCCGTGGGACGCCTCGCCGAGCAGCACCAGTGAGCGCTCGCCCACCTGATCCAGCAGGTCGTCGTAATCCACACTGCGGCCGTCGAGCGGCCTGGCGTTACTGCGAATGTAGTCCTGGGGAGTCGTCATGATCGCACCTCCTCCATGAAGGCCCATGGTTACTCCCTGAACTCTAGAAACCCCTTCCGCTTGCACTCAAGGTCTGGTGGGGTCAGCGACGCAGGATCACCAGCCAGCGCCCCAGGTTCAGGATGCTCGCCAGCGAGGCGGCCACGTAGGTGAAGGCGCAGGCGGTCAGCACGTGGCGGGCGCCGGGCAGGTCGTAGGGCGGCACGTACTCGCGCAGCAGCGGAAGGGCGCGATTGAAGCTGGCGTCAAACTCCACCGGCAGGGTCACCAGGTGCACCAGCGCCGCCGTGCCGAAGCTGATCACCGCCGCCACGATGACGATGGCGAGCCCCCCGGGCAGGCGGGTCAGGATGAACAGGAAGGGAGCGGCCATCATCAGCAGCGCGCCGACCTTCTCGGCCCGCTGGGCCACCCCGACCATGCGCGCACGGGCCATCAGCGGTGCGTACCCCTCGTGGTGCTGGATGGCGTGGCCGACCTCGTGGGCGGCCACGGTCACCGCCGTCAGCGAGCGCCCCTCGTAGTGTTCGCGGGAGAGTCGCACCCGGCGCGCCTCGGGGTCGTAGTGGTCGCCCTGCTCGGTCAACTCCACCTTGACCCCCTCGATGCCCAGGCGGCGCAGCAGGTGGTCGGCCAGCTCGGCGCCGGTGCCGGGGTAGTCGTCGCGCCCGCGGGCATGGCGCGCCAGCACCCACTTGGCCCACGCGTTGGGCAGCACGAAGATGGCCAGCAGGAAGACGATCAGCAGCACGATCATGGCGTTCGGGGTCTCTTTGGGCGTCTTGAGGTTGGACGTAGCGTACCCGCTTCGGGTTCATGCTGTCGCGCTGCGCCCGACGCACCAACGACGCAGCCCCGGCCAGTTGGCCGGGGCTGCGCGGGGTCCAGCCGATATCAGGTCGTTGCGGGTTCCGGTTCTGCCTCGACATCCCGCATCATCGCCGCGAAGGGCACGCCGGCCCGGGTCGCGGGCGTGACGGACTGTACCTCACCGCCGCTGTCATGGTCGCGGGTCTTGGCATACTCCACCGCTTCGACGGCGCTCTTGCCATGGTCGATGGCCGCCAGCGCCCACTTCCAGCCGGTACCGTAGGCGACGGGGCCGTTGACCGGGATACGCACCAGCTTGTTGAACATCTCGTAGACCCCATCGGGGCCGGCGATGATCATCTCGACCCGCGTCACGTGGGGCTTGTCGTTACGTGGCGCCCCGGCATTGAGCCACTCCATGACCTCCCACCACTCCTGCTGCTCGCCGGCGAAGGCCACCCACTCGCCGTTGTCGAGCCGGAACAGTTTCTGCGCATGGTTGTAGGTCGAGCCATTGACACTGATCAGCGAATCCGTCGCGAGCGTCGTTCCGTCCCATACGATTGTGGTCATGTGAGTACCTCGGTGTAGATCGGGCGCAGGCCTCAACGAAAATTGGACGAGGCCCCTTGCGTCAGGCGCAGACTAAGATCGAAAAACGCAAGAAATCGACACACAGCCTAACGGTTTTGTAACCCGATCCATCCCTTCGTCAGGCGCCGGGGCCGGCGCCAAATCGAGCTATCGGAGCAGCGCCCGGCGCACCTCCTCCAGCCCTTCCTCGCCGATCAATCCCTGGTGCATGGCGTGCTCCGCCATGGCCAGGCTGTCGTCGGCCAGCACCAGGTCGCAGCCGGTATGGCCGATCTCGTCGCGCAGCAGCTCGATGGCGTGCTCGCGTTCGGGCTTGCGCTCGACCCGGCGGATGTACACCGCGCGGATGCGCTCGGGAAATTCGTGCACGATGCGGGCGTAGACCTCGGGATCGTGCTGGCCGCTGTCGCCGATCAGCACGCAGGGGAGCTCGTCGCGCATCGCCAGCATGTGCTGGATCATGTCGTACTTGTGGTCTTCGGCGCGGCGCGGCCAGGGCTTGCGCCAGGAGATGCCCCACTCGCGCAGGAACAGGATGGGCCCCACGGGGATGCGGTTGAGCTGGAAGAACTCTTCCAGCATCTCGTAGATGCTCCAGGGGCCGCGGGAAACGTAGAGGATCGGCCGCCTGGCGTCGCCGCTCCTGCCGTCATGCAGCGCCTGGTAGAACTCCGCCACGCCGGGGAAGGCCATGCGCTGGTGCGCCCGCTTGACGAACAGCCGGTGGAGCATGCGCAGCTTGTTGGCCACCCCGGTGTACATCACGGTGTCGTCGATATCGCTGATGATCAGCAGGTCGGCCTCGGCCGGCGGGATGTACACCTCGGTGAAGGAGTGCACCGGCTCCACGTCCGGCAATACCACGTGCAGTTCGGCATGGTGCCAGGTGGTCTCCCCCGGCAGGGGATGCTCGATGGCCATATGGACGTCGAAGTAGCCGTCACGATCGGTGGTCACGGTGGCCACGTTCTCGCCCAGGCTGACCCTGACGTCCACCTGGGGCAGGCCGTGGCGGAAGATGCGCCGCACGACGTCGGCCAGGTCGCGCAGCACGCCATAGCGCGGTATCACCTCGCCCAGCGTGGCCTGGCGGAATACCCGCCCCATGAGGAAAGCCTCGTGGCGGGAGCCGTAGCCGCGATAGGGGTGCACCACATAGCCGCCGCGCCCGCGGTCGCGCTGCATCGGGCGGGCGGCGATACGCAGCAGGCGCCTGACGAATCCCGTCATTCGCCCACCTGCCCGGCGTGCTCCAGCGGGCAGGCGTTGGTGCCGTGCACTCTCGGCCACTCCTGGCAATGCGCCATGGTCTCCTCCCTGACACTCGACAGGGCCCGGCAACTGCCGAGCCCTGTCCCTAGTGTGGAGGATGCTGTCGCAAGATCAACCGTCTATGGTTCGCCTGGCCCCTCGCCCCTAGCGCAACAAGTCGCGAACGTCCTTGGCCTGCCAATGCGGGAAGTGCTTGCGAATCAGGGCATTGAGTTCCAGCTCGAAGGCGGCCCAGTCGACCTCGCCACGCGCCTGGCCCGAGGCATCGGCGGCAGCGCGCACCATCCCCGCGCCCACGGTGACGTTGGTGAGCCGGTCGATGACGATGAAGCTCCCGGTGCCGGGGCTCTGGTCATAGGCGTCGAGCGGCACCTCGGCGGTCAGCTCGACCCGGCAGCGGGCGATGGCGTTCAGCTCCAGGCGCTCGGCCGGATGGCGCTCCAAGGTGTTGACGTCGATCTGGTGGTGGATGGCGTTCACCTGCCCCGCCACCGAGCGGCCGGCCAGGCGGATGTCGTACTGACGCCCCGGCACCAGCGGCTGCTCGTGCATCCACACGATGTCGGCATCGAAGGCGTTGGTCAGGGTGACCTCGGCATCCTCGGCGACGATCCAGTCGCCGCGGGAGATGTCGATCTCGTCCTCGAGCGTGACGGTCACCGCCTGGCCCGGCCAGGCCGCCTCCAGGTCGCCGTCATAGGTCACCACGCGCGCGACCCGGCTGCTCTTGCCCGAGGGCAGCGCCTTGACGGCGAGGCCGGGGCGCAGCACGCCGGCCTCCAGGGTGCCGGCGTAGCCGCGGAAGTCGAGGTTGGGGCGGTTGACGTACTGCACCGGGAAGCGCAGGTCGACGAGGTTGCGGTCGCGGGTCACCTCCACGGTTTCCAGCAGTTCCAGCAGCGCCGGGCCGGGCTCGCTCGCCTGGCGGTACCAGGGGGTGCGGTCGCTGCGGTTGACCACGTTGTCGCCCTCCAGCGCCGAGATCGGCACGAAGTGGAGGTCGCGCACCGAGAGCTGTTCGGCGAAGCGGCGATAGTCGGCAACGATCTCCTCGAAGCGCGCCTGGGAGAAACCCACCAGGTCCATCTTGTTCACCGCGATGACCAGGTGCTTGATGCCCAGCAGGTCGGCGATGAAGCTGTGGCGTCGGGTCTGGGTCTGCACGCCGTAGCGGGCGTCGATCAGGATGATCGCCAGGTTGGCGGTGGAGGCCCCGGTGGCCATGTTGCGGGTGTACTGCTCGTGCCCCGGGGTGTCGGCGATGATGAACTTGCGCTTGTCGGTGGAGAAGAAGCGATAGGCCACGTCGATGGTGATGCCCTGCTCGCGCTCCGACTGCAGGCCGTCGACCAGCAGCGCCAGGTCGACGGCGTCGCCGGTGGTGCCGCTCTTCTTCGAATCGCGGGTCAGTGCCGCCAGGTGATCGTCGAAGATCATCTTGGAGTCGTGCAGCAGCCGGCCGATCAGGGTCGACTTGCCGTCGTCGACGCTGCCGCAGGTGATGAAGCGCAGCAGGTCCTTGTTTTCGTGCTCGTGCAGGTACTGCTCGATGTTGTCTGCTATCAGAGAAGACTGATGGGCCATGATGACATCCCGAAAATCATTGATCAGACGCTGAGCGAAAGTCAGCCAGAGGCAGCGAGTTTTCGCCAGCGGCTAGAAGTACCCCTCGCGCTTCTTCTTCTCCATCGAGCCCGCCTGGTCGTGGTCGATGGCCCGGCCGCTGCGTTCGCTGGTGCGGGTCAGCAGCATCTCCTGGATGATCTCCGGCAGGGTGTCGGCCCGGGACTCCACCGCGCCGGTCAGCGGGTAGCAGCCCAGCGTGCGGAAGCGTACCCAGCGCTCCTCGGGTACCTCGCCGGGTTCGAGCGGCAGGCGCTCGTCGTCGACCATCACCAGCATGCCGTCGCGCTCCACCACCGGCCGCGGGGCGGCGTAGTAGAGCGGCACGATGGGAATCTGCTCGAGGTGGATGTACTGCCAGATGTCCAGCTCGGTCCAGTTGGAGAGCGGGAAGGCGCGGATCGACTCGCTCTTGTTGATCCGGGCGTTGTACAGGTTCCACAGCTCGGGGCGCTGGCTCTTGGGGTCCCAGCGGTGGTACTTGTCACGGAACGAGAACACGCGCTCCTTGGCGCGGCTGGCCTCCTCGTCGCGGCGGGCACCGCCGAAGGCGGCATCGAAGCCGTACTTGTCCAGCGCCTGCTTGAGCGCCTGGGTCTTCATCACGTCGGTATAGCCGCTGGAGCCGTGGTCGAAGGGATTGATGCCCGCGGCGCGCCCCTCCTCGTTGATGTGCTCGATCAGCTCCATGCCCACCTCGCCGGCCATGCGGTCGCGGAAGGCGATCATCTCGCGGAACTTCCAGGTGGTGTTGATGTGCATCAGCGGGAACGGCGGCGGCCCGGGGTAGAAGGCCTTGCGCGCCAGGTGCAGCATCACCGAGGAATCCTTGCCGATCGAGTAGAGCATCACCGGGTTGCGGAACTCGGCCGCCACCTCGCGGATGATGTGGATCGACTCGGCTTCCAGCTGCTGCAGATGGGTCAGCCGGTGCGGCGACAGGGAGGTCGGCGAACCGGCAAGCTGGGAGGCCGGCTGTTGCTCGGGAGCTTTGAGACTGGTCATCGGCCCGGGTACCTCGCATGACGATGGGCAGTAAGGATCATGCGCTACAGGTTAAGCCGTGACGGTAATAACGTAAAAGAATGATTACCTATCTTTTTAGATCGAAATCGAATCGTAGATCAGAGATCGATGCGCTCGACCCAGGTCAGCCACTCGTCGCCGCGCAGGTCGAGGATGCGAAAGCCCGGCCTCGACGCCTCGTCGATGGCGAAGTCGTCGGAGCCGGCCAGGAACTGGTCGGTGGTCGAGGGGCAGCCGTAGACCATGACCTCGCCGTGCTCGAGCCGCTGGCGCCCGGCGAAGGCCTGGTGGATGTGCCCGCAAAGCACGGCCTTGAGCTGCGCAAACGGCGCCAGCGCCTGCCACAGGGCATCGCGATCCTTGAGCCCGATCTGGTCGAGCCAGGCCGAACCGACCGCGAGGGGAGGATGATGCATGACCAGCAGCGTGGGGCGCTCGTCCTGCCGCAGCCGCTCGACCAGCGCGCCGATACGCGCCTCGCCAAGCTCGCCATGGGCATGCCCCTTGACGCAGCTGTCCGCGACCAGCAGCCGCCAGTCACCCAGGTCGATGTCATCGTGGATGGCCTTGACGTCCTTCATCAGCTCCTGCTGATCGTGGTTGCCGCCCAGCCAGAACCAGGGGCAGCCCAGCGTCGACAGGACCCGATGGGCGTGCTGGTAGGAAGCCGCCGTCTCGTCCTGGCTGACGTCGCCGCTGACGATCACCAGGTCCGGGCGCTCGGCGCGCACGGCCGCCACCACGGATTCGAGCTGGCGCAACGGGAAGCCGGCCCGGGAGCGGGCGGCGGGATCGGCATGCAGGTGGCAATCGCTGAGCTGGACCAGCCGCGTCATCCCGGCAGTTCCGTCACATTGGTGGGATGGCCGTGCTCCAGGCCGTGGGCCAGCCACTCCCCCAGGAAGCGGTTGAGCTGGAGCTTCTCGTCGGGCTGGAACATGCGCACGTTGGGGTAGCGGTAGCGCCCGTTGAAGTGGCGCTCGCGCTGGAAATCGGTGACCTCGGCCATGCGCACGTCGTGGTAGAGGTGCACGCGCATGCAGGGCGGCTCGATGACCGCATCCATCAGGCCGCTCTGGCTCACGCGGGCGATGGTGGTATAGGGCGCCCGCTCCAGCACCGACAGCCACAGGGTGCCGAAGCGGCCCCGCCCGCCGGAGAGCTCGAGTTCGCGCGTCTCGCCCGCACCCAGATCGCCCAGCAGCCGAGTCAGGCGCAGGTAGTTGGCGCTGCATTCACCCTGCAGGCCCTTGAGATCGGTGACATAGGCGGTTCTCGCCACGCTACCCCCTTGCTCGTAGAGAAGCTCGTTCGGACGCCAACCAGTAGAAGGCGATCAGACACATGGCATTGTCGAGTCGTCCAGCCTGCAAGAGTTCCCAGGCCTGATTGAACGGTAACACGTGAACGCGGATATCCTCATGCTCTTCGTCCAGGCCATGCACGCCGCCCAGCCCGCCGCAGTCGACCAGTGCGCAGAACAGCGTCACTCGCTCGGAGCAGGCGCCGGGGCTTGGGTAGTAGGTGTGCAGCTCGATCAGCTCACCGACCTCGCAGCCGGCCTCCTCCATGGCCTCGCGCCGGGCCACCTCGGCCGCGCTCTCGCCCGCGTCGACCAACCCGGCGACGATCTCGAGCTTCCACGGCGAGGCGGGGTCGTCCAGGGCGCCGGCACGGATCTGCTCGACCAGGGCCACACAGTCGCGCTCGACGTCGTAGAGCAGCACGCCGACGGCGTCATGCCGCACGTGCACCTCACGCACCATCTCGGCGCTCCAGCCGCCCTCGAAGAGGCGATGGCGAAGGTGCACCTCGTCCAGGCGAAAGAAGCCCTGGTGCAGGCAGCGGCGCTCGATCAGTTCGGCATCGGCCGCGCCGAAGCTGGGCAGGCGGGCGGCATCCCGGCCGCCATCATGGGTGTCGGACATGCCAACCTCCGAGTCTGCGAATGGCGACCATTATCATGACCGGAGCCGGCGATGCCAACCGCCGCAGGCGAATCCGTGCGCTGCATGCAACCAGGCGCACGGCGGAGCGGCCCTACAGCCGGGACAGCAGCGCCCTCGCCTCCTCGCGCAGCGCCTCGTCCGAGCCCTGGCGATCCTCGCGAGCGGTGCCGTCGACGGCACGCTGGGCATGCTCGCGCGCCTCGTCGCGGCGCCCCTCGTCCTCGAGGAAGGCGGCATAGTAGTAGTTGACGTCGATACCGTCGGGGCGAATCTCCAGGGCACGCTGGAACATGCGCTCGGCGGTCTCGCTGTTGCCGAAACCGATGGGCCTGCCCGGGGCGCGGTCGTAGAGCGCGCCCAGGGTCACGTAGGCCGAGCCGTTGCCGCCTTGTGGGTCAAGCTCGATGGCCCGCTCCAGGGCGGCGCGCGCCGAGCGGGCGCTGCTGAGCGCGCCCAGGCCGCTGCGCTCGCGGGCATGCGACGCCTCGATGATGCCGTACCAGATGAGCGGCTGTGCCTCGCCCTCATTGTTCTCGCTCAACTGTTCGGCTTCGCCGGCCAGCGACTTGAGCGCACCGCGGCGCTGCCCCTCGGCCTGCTGCGTGTTGATCTGTTCCCAGCGCTGCTTGAGGGACTGCACCTCCTCCTCCCAGGCCAGGGCGCCTGCGAACGGGGCGATGAGCAGGCCGGCCCCCAGGGCGGCGGCAAGTAACTGACGTCGTGGCATGTCCAGACTCCTTCCTTGCATTGAGCGGTTGTTGTTTGGCGGCGGCGAGGCCGCCCTCCAAAATGTAACGAACGTTTGAATGATACGCCAGTCCGATTGCCGCCCCCTGGCCTCGCGGCGACGAAATGGCGTATGTTGCCTCTCATGCAACCAGCTCGGAGGAGCGCGATCCCATGAAGGGCCGCAACATGACGCGCTGGCGCGATCCGGCCAAGGACCCGCGCCAGGAACCCAGGAGCAACCTCATCACCGCCGAGGGCGCGGCGCGCCTGCGCGGCATTCTCGACCATCTTTCCCGGGTCAAGCGCCCCGCCCTCTCGGCCAAGGTGGGCGAGGCCGCGGCGCTCGGCGATCGCAGCGAGAACGCCGACTACACCTACAACAAGAAGGAACTCAACCGGGTCATCGCGCGGATCCGCTACCTCACCCAGCGCCTCGACGAACTGCAGGTGGTGAACCGGCTGCCGGCGAATACCGACAAGGTCTACTTCGGCGCCTTCGTCACCCTCGAGGACGAGGAAGGCGAGGAGATTCACATCCGCATCGTCGGCCATGACGAGACCGACACCGCCAGGCGCTGGATCAGCATCGACGCTCCGCTGGCCAAGGCGCTGCTGGGCAAGTCGCTGGACGACGAGGTCACGGTCAAGGCGCCGGCGGGCGACACCACCTATATCATTACCGAAATTGCTTACCGGGATCCGCAGCAATAGCGAATGGAGGCAGTACTATGCCCGTCGTATTCCGCTACAAGGGAATTCGTTTCTTCTTTTACTCGAACGAAGGCAATCCCCTGGAGCCCATGCATATTCATGCAGAGAGCGGAGGCGGCGAGGCCAAGATCTGGGTCATGCCAGCTTGCGCAGCTCATGCAGTTGATAGAAGAAGAACACCGCAGCGAGATCGAGAGGGCCTGGAATGAGCATTTCTGCCAAGACCGTCAGCTTTGACGAACACACCATGTGGGCCGAGCTCAGCGATGGCCGGACGCTCGGCGTTCCCCTGGCATGGTTCCCCCGCCTGCTCCATGCCAGCCCTGCAGAGCGCGAGCAGTGCCGTATCAGCTATTCGGGTAAGGGACTGCATTGGGATGACCTCGACGAAGACATCTCCATTGAAGGACTCATTGCCGGTCGAGGAGACGTGGCCCGGCACCACGGACGAGTCGCCTGAATTTTTGTGTCCTCAGCCTCCTGCACTCCGAGACTTGTACACCCGAAACCGCCGGTCATCGGCCAAGATATCGAACCCACCGAAGGCGCTTTCCAGCAGGTCCGGATAGGGCAGGAAGGCGTTGGCCACGAGCAGCAGCGTCCCACCCGGCAGCAGATACGCCGGTGCCTCGCGGATCAGGCGCCCGGCCGGGCCGTAGTCGATGCTGCGCTCCTGGTGGAACGGCGGGTTGCTGACGATGGCGGCGAAGCGCCGGCCGTCGAGCGCCGAGTAGACGTCGCTGGCCAGCGCCTGCCCCGCCAGCCCGTTGGCCGCCAGGGTGCGCCGGGTGGCTTCCACCGCGAAGGCGTTGACGTCGACTGCCGTGACCCGGTGACCACGTCGCGCCAGCCAGGCGGCGAGGATGCCGTCGCCGCAGCCCATGTCGAGCACGTCCGGCGCCTTGTCAGGCCCCGGCAGTTCCGCTTCGAGCCGCTCGAGCAGCAGCCGCGTGCCCTCGTCCAGCTTGCCGTGGCCGAACACGCCGGGGTGGCTGACGAGCGTCAGCCCCTCGGCTTCGAAGGTGGTCCAGGCGGCCTCCGGGTCGATGCCGACTTTGCCGAGGCGCGTCTCGAACAGGATGCTGCGCCGCGCGCTGTCGCGCTTGCGACAGCCCAGCCCCAATGCCGCCAGCACCTTGAGCACGCGCTTGATGCCGCCCTGGTTCTCGCCCACCAGTTGCAACGGCGTGCCCGGCGGCAGGTTGGCGCACAGCCACAGCAGCCACCACTCGCCGAGTGCGTGGCTCTTGGGCCAGAACAGCACCGCCCCGGGCGGCTCCCCAGTCGGCAGGGCTTCGAACGGCGTGAAGGCCGGGCGGCCGTGTTCACGCCACGCCTGCAGCACGCCATGGTCGGCGCTCAGCACGCGGCCCTGCCCCGCCTCGAGCCAGGGATCGCGCGGCGGCGCCACCCATAGCCAGCCGCGATAGTCGGCGTCCTGGCGTTCCAACAACTGGCAGACCGGCGTTTCGGCACTCATCGGGTGCTCTCCTGGGACGGCGGCTCGCCCTCCTTCACCAGCGTGTAGAGCAGGTAGCGGCCCAGGCGCCAGTGCGGCTCGGCCCGGCAGTAGCGCCGCTCCAGCGCCACCAGGCGCTGCCAGTCGGCCTCGTTCGCCGGCGGCTGGCGCAGGTAGTCGTGGAACACACGAATGCCCGCCACGCCGCGGATCGACAGGCCGTGCTCGTGGCTCCAGGCGGCGATCTGGTCATGGCACAGCGGCGAGATCGGGGTCAGGCGCTGGCGCTTGCCGGTCCCCTCGAGACGGTCGTCCAGCGCCTTCTGCAGGTTGCCCTTGACCACGTTGGAGAGGCGCAGCGCATCGCGGTTGAACACCATCAGCGACAGCTGGCCATTCGGGGCGAGCCCCTCCGCCAGGGTGGCGAAGGCGCCACGCGGGTCGCTGAGCCATTCCAGCACGGCGTGGCAGGCGATCAACGGCCAGGGGCCGGGCGCACGCTCCGGCAGCGCCTGCAGCGGGGCCTGAACGAAGCTCACCGGCAAACCGCCCAGTGCCTCTCGAGCCTGGTCGAGCATGTCGCCGGCCGGCTCCAGCAGCGTAACCGCGTGGCCGTGCCGGGCGAACCAGGCGGAGAGCTGCCCGAGCCCGCCGCCGACGTCCAGCAGCGGCTGGCCGTCGAGTTCGAGCATGGCCGGCAGCAGCTCGTCGAGCATGGCCAGGCGCAGCGCGCCGCGCGGCCCACCGTAGAGGCTGCCGGCGAACTTCTCGGCCAGGCCGTCGAAATGGCGGTCACCGGCGGCGGAAAGAGGCGTGGGATCGGTCATGGCTGGGCTGCTTTCACGGGGTGTGGCGCGCATTCTACCCGTCTTGCCAGGGTCTGGGCAGGTGTCGGCCCCAGCCCACCTCGGCTTCGACCTGCGCCGCCAGCGCCAGCAGGCGCCTCTCGTCGCCCATGGCACCCAGCACCTGCACACCGACCGGCAGCCCTTGCGCGGTCATGTGCAGCGGCAGCGACATGGCCGGCTGACCGGTCAGGTTGGCCAATTGGGTGAAGGGCGTGCGGGCCAGAGCATCACGCGCCAAGTGTCCGAGCATGCCCGCCTTGAGCGCCAGTGCCGGCAAACCGGGTATCGCCAACAGCGACATCAGGCGCTGGTGCGCCGGCGGCGGATAGAGCTCACCCAGGCGTGGCGCCGGCGCCGCGGTCACCGGCATCAGCAGCACGTCATAGCGGCGGTGGAAGGCGCCCATGGCGCGTGCCGCCGAATTCCAGTCGCGCTTGGCCAGCTCGTAGTCGCGTACCGGCAGGCGCCGCCCCAGGCGGGCGATGGCGCGCGTCGAAGGCTCGATTTCTAGACGCGTGACGGGCACGCCGGTCTCGCGGGCGATCCAGGCCAGGTCGGCGCTGAGATGCCCCAGGTAGAGCGTCAGGTAGGCGGCCGCCAGGCGCTCGCCATCGACCGGCGGGTCGGCCCACTCGACGTGATGCCCGAGGTCCTCGAGCGTTGCGGCCGCTGCTTCCACCGCCTGGCGCACCTCGGCGTCGAGCACGCTGCCGAGCGGCTTGCCCAGCGGCTCACCCAGCGAGAGCGCCACGCGCAGCGGCTCGGGCGGGCGCTCGAGCGCCGCCAGATAGCCGGTTTCGCGCCTGACCGGATACGGCGCGCCCTCGTCCATGCCGTTGGTGGCGTCGAGCAGGGCGGCGCTGTCCCGCACCGAGCGGGTCACGGCGTGCTCCACCACGGCGCCCTGCCACACCTCGGCGTGGAGCGGGCCCAGCGGCACCCGCCCGCGCGAGGGCTTGAGGCCGAACAGCCCGCAGTAGCTGGCGGGAATGCGGATCGAGCCGCCGCCGTCGCCGGCCATGGCCAGCGGCACCAGGCCCGCGGCCACCGCGGCGGCCGCGCCGCCGCTGGAACCGCCGGGCGAATGCGACGGCCGCCAGGGATTGACGGGATGTGGAAAGGCGCGAGGCTCGGTGATCCCCATCAGCCCCAGCTCGGGAGTGGCCGTCTGGCCGAGGATGGCGAATCCCGCCTGGCGCAGGCGGGCAACCAGTGTCGAGTCCACCGGCGGCCTCCACTCCGCCAGGGCCGCGCTGCCGAAGGCCAGCGGCTCGCCCTCGATGGCCATCAGCAGGTCCTTGGTCAGGGTCGGCACCCCGGCAAACGGCGCCCTCGGGTCACCGGCCTCCACCTCGCGCCGAGCCCGCTCGAAGCGGGTGCGTACCACCGCCTGCAGCGAAGGATTGCCGCCCTCGATGGCCCGGCGAGCGGCGTCGAAGACCTCCTCGCGGCTCACCTCCCCCCGGCGAATCAGCTCGGCCAGGCCCAGGGCATCGTACCGACGGTACTCCTCGCTCTCCATTCGTCCCCCTTCCCCAACGATGACCCCGATGATGCCGGGGGAAGCCGTGCGAGGCAACGCAGCCCGGTGCGGTTTATCTCGACGCCACAAGCGCTTATAATGCGCAGCCGTGCGCCCCCTTAGCTCAGCTGGATAGAGCGTCCCCCTCCTAAGGGGAAGGTCTCAGGTTCGAATCCTGAAGGGGGCGCCAATCCTCAGGCTCTCGCAAGTGCCCTCCGCCGACCGGATTTCCCCGCCCCTGCCAGTCCCCCCGAGCCTTGTATCCCCGCAGCGTGCCATCTACCTTCTAGTGGCTGATGCTCCACGACGACGAGGCAACGGAATGCCCATGCCCATCGATGCTTCTTCCCTGGCCGCCGCCACTGCCCTGTTCGGCGCCTGCACGCTGGTGATCGGCATCGTGGGGACCCGGCTGGCCAGGATCGTCGACCAGCTCGCCGATCGCACGGGCCTGGGGGAAGCCATGGCCGGGGCGGTATTGCTGGGGATGGCCACCTCGCTTTCAGGCATCGTCGTATCGGTCTCGTCGGCCTGGACCGACAAGCCCGAGCTCGCCATGAGCAACGCCCTGGGCGGCATTGCCGTCCAGACGGTGTTTCTCGCCATTGCCGACATCGCGCACAGGCGGGCCAACCTCGAGCACGCCGCGGCCTCCCTGGGCAACATGATCCAGGGCGGGCTGCTGCTCTCCCTGCTCAGCCTGCTGCTGGTGGGGCGCTACGCCCCGCAGTGGACCTTGCTGCAGGTGCACCCGATCACGCCGCTGCTGTTCCTTGCCTACCTGTTCGGCCTGCACCTGGTCAGGTCGTCCCGCTACCGCCCCATGTGGAACCCCGCGAAGACTCGCGAAACGCGCGCCGACGAGCCGGAGGCGTCCTCCAACGAGCGCTCGCTGACGTTCCTGTGGCTGCTCTTCCTGCTGCTCGGGGCCAGCATCGGCATCGCCGGCTGGCTGCTCGAACGCAGCGCCACGGTCATCTCGGAGGAAACCGGCCTCAGCCAGGCGGCCGTCGGCGTGCTGCTCACCTCGGTGGCGACCTCGCTGCCCGAACTGGTCACGACGGTGGCGGCGGTTCGCCAGGGGGCGCTGACCCTCGCCGTGGCCGGCATCATCGGCGGCAACGCCTTCGACACCCTGTTCGCCGCCGCCTCGGACGTGGCCTACCGCGGCGGCTCGATCTACCACGCGATACCCGATCACGTCGCGCTGTGGATTGCGCTGTCGATCCTGATGACCAGCGTGCTGCTGCTGGGGCTGCTGTTTCGCCAGGAGCAAGGGCCCGGCCGCATCGGCTTCGAGAGTCTCCTGATCATCGCCCTGTACCTGGCCGGCATCGTCATGCTGATCGCCGGCTGATGCGCATCGAGACGCGCTGCCGCTGGGGCAGAATTCACGCCGTCCTCTCCTGCAGGTGCAGGTAGAGCGGGTCGAACTCCCCCGCCTGCTTCAGCCTCTCCCGGTCGAGCACGGCGAATCTCGTTTTCCTGCTCTCCACCAGCCCATCGGCACGCAGCGCCTGGAGCGTGCGGCTGACATGCACCGCGCTGATGCCGATCGCGTCTCCCAGCTCCTCCTGGGTGATCGGCAGCTCGAAGGCATTGCCCTCGACCAGCCCCACCGCCTCGAGTCGGACCAGTAACTCGCACAGCAGGTGGGCCATCCGGGTATAGGCGTTTCGCTGCCCGATGTTGAGCAGCCACTCGCGAAAGATCGAGGCGTCCACCAGGGTCTCGCGCCAGAAGGCGGCGGTGAGACGGGGATGCCGCTCGCAGGCCCGGCGCAGGTCGTCGTGCTGGATGAGCCCCACCGTGCACCGGCTGAGGCTGGCGAGGCTGCTGTCCATGACCGCCAGGTGCAGGCTCTGCAGGTCCGGTATGTCGCCGGGGACATGCAGTGCCATGATCTGGCGCCGGCCCTCGTAGCTCAGCTTGAAGACGCAGGAAAATCCATCAAGGACCAGGCAGCACTGGTGCGGCCGATCGCCGATCTGCACGATAGGTCGGTCGGGCTCGAGGTGCACCACCCGAACCGGCAACTCCCTGAGCGCCTGCCGCTCGTCGGCGGACAGGGGGAAGATGCTCTGCAGCTTGCGAATCATCAGGGTGTCGGGCCTGTGCGCCTCGGCGTTCATGCATCGCTCCGTGAAGGTCCAGAATCCACTGCCTTCACCCTAGTTCAAATGGACGCCGATTCGAGCGAAGGGGTCGAAGGCATTTCCCCCGGCCCGGCGTCATCGGCGGCAACGGGAAACGCGCGCGGACGGGAGCACGATACGTGGATCATGCACCGTAACACGCCGGCCACCACTTTCGTGTTAGGCTGGGATTCGCCAAACCGGCGAACTTTCAGGCAGGAGGCCAGAATGTTTCAACGCACAAGGAAAGTCGCGTGTCCCCACTGCAACGGCGCCAACTTCTGGCACGGCAACCCCAGGCCCACCGACGTGCTTCATTGCCGCTACTGCGACGCCGCCGTCATCCGCTACGACGATTATGTGGAGCAGGCCGCCCGGCGCGAGGCCGAGCGCTTGATTGCGGAATTCGTCGAGACCGACGTTTCCCGCGAACTCGCCCATCTCAAGGCCGTGCTGGCGGCCCCCGAGGGCCGGCCGGGCCAGTGAGCCGAGCCCTTCGCTCCACCCCGTCCCCCAAGCCATAGGCTTGAACGGCCACCCAGCGGGTGGCCGTCGCGTCGGCGCCGGCTGAGCCCACTGGCCGCGCCGTCCCGCCGAACCGGCCCCTCATCGAAGCTGTCGCTAGCGCCATGCCGCGGGGACGACACCGGCGCCAGGGCGAACGCCAGGCGTAAAAAAAAACCGGCCCCGAAGGGCCGGTTCTGTCGTCGATGACTCGACGTGTCGACTTGCTGTACCGCCAGGCTCGCTTAGAAGTGGTAGCGAGCGCCAACCAGCCAGTACATGTTGTCGCTGTTCTCTTCGACGTCGACGCCATCGGCAGTGCTGACGGTGATGTCACCCTGGTCGGCACGGTTCAGCTCACTGAACACGTCGAAGTTGCTGGACACCTTGTAGTAGGCGCCGGCGGCCCAGGCGGTACGATCGTCGCCGTTGTCCGGGCTGACGCGGTAGACGTCGGCGTTGAAGGCCCACTGACCCAAGGAGTAGGTAGCACCCAGGCCCCAGGTGTCATAGCCAGAGTACTGCTCTACGTCGCCGCCATCATCGATAGCGCCATCGTTGGTATCCTGGGTCTCGTAGCCCAGACGAGCAGAGAAGCTGTCGTTGAAGGCGTAGGAAGCAGTGGCACCGTAGATGTTCTCGTCGGCACCGCGCAGGTCCGCGCCAGTGTAACGATGACGGGTTTCGCGACCGCTCAGAGCATAATCATCGCTGTCCTCAGCGAAGCCGAGTGCCAGGCGCAGGCCAGCCATTTCGTACTTGACGCCACCCTGAACATTGATTTCAGAGGAGCGGCTCTCGCCATTCTCTTCCAGACCGTTGCCGGTGTAGTGCTTGCCCATCAGGAAAGCCTGGAAGCCGGACAGGTCGGGAGTGATATAGCCGAGAGAGTCGCCGCGGGCCTGCAGGTCGCCGCCGGCACCCTTGGAGAACTCGAGGCCGCGGTCGATGTAGACATCGAACGGGGCAGCGACTTGGCTGTTGTAGAAGCTGTCGAAGTTACCCGCCATCACGGTACCGAGGCCGGCACTCTCGAGGCCGATATAGCTGTGACGAACTTCCTGGAAACCAGCGTCCAGATCGCGCTCGTCGCCATTGAAACGCCACTCGATGCGACCGAAGGCCTTGAGATCGCTGTTGATCTGCTGGCTCATGGAGAGGCCGAGGCGCGAGTAGATGTTGCGGAACTCGGTACCGCCGGTCTTGGCTTCACCAGCCTCTGTGTCAGGCTCGCCGCCGCCGGAGATACCCAGGGCGATACGGCCGTTGACGATCAGCTGGGTGCCGTCCTGGTCGTAGACGGTGGCGGCCTGAGCGGCAGCGGAGGCGCCCAGGGCACCGGCAATGGCAGTCGCTAACAGTGTCTTTTTCATCGCGATAGTTCCTTTCACTAGCTTACTGTTTCGATCGTTGCTGCACGGATCGGTGATCGGTGCAGGTAGCTTGCCGGGCATGGGTCCCGCCGCGCTTGGCTCGGTTCCTTCTCAGGAAGCGCCTGGGCCGGTCATGACCTCAGCGAAGCCTTGTTATAGTCCAATGCTCGCAGGTAGAACTCTATACCGGGGAAAATCGGAACGCAATAAGAAAAAACACTGTTTTCCTTCGACGCCCGCCCCCCCGCCGGAACTTTTCCCTGCCGATGCGGTCCCGGGCGCTCCCGCCCCAGGGCCGCGTGCCGCAGGCAATGGCAGCAAGCTTGCCTGGCAGCGATGAGCCCGCACATCATGCCCCGCTCATTTAGCAGTGGCAAGGCCGGTTTTTTAACGCCGCAACGGCCGCAGCCCTCACTGCCCCTTCGCCTGGCCGTTGTGCTTGGCCAGCAGGGCCGAGAGCTTGGCCTCCATGCGCGCCTCGGGATCGGCCGGTGCGGCGGGCGGGTCGGTGGGTGCCGCCTGGGCCGTCGGAACGGCTCTGGCCTTGCGCGGCTGGCCCTTGGCGCCCTCGCGGCCGCGAACGGCCTTGTCGTTGCGTCGCGGGGGGCCGCCCGCCGTGCGGCCGCGCTCGCGCCGCTCGCTCTGCAGGCGTTCCAGCTTGCGCCTGGCGTGTTCGGCGGCCTGGGCATCGACGCTGCCGGCGGGCGCGCCGTCGAGATCGATGCGCTCGGCGCCCTCGCGCACGGCCTTGAGATAGCGCGGCAGGTTGACGTAGCCCGCCAGGGCCCGGCGCACCAGCTTTTCGGGCCAGGGCTCGCGGGCGGCGAGGTCGTGATGGATGCCCACCTTGAGCGGCCGGGTGTGGCCCTTGAAGAAGGTACTGGGATAGCGCTGGTACCACTCCCTGAGCAGCGCATCGGCGGAAGGCGCCTGTTCGATGGCAAGCCGCCCCTGGCGCGCGTCCGCGGTCGACGCGCCCTGCTGCGTCGAATCCTGCCGCTCGTGCCCCTCGTGCCGCCCTGGCTCGGGCTGGCCCGAAGGCTCGTCTGCCGCCGGTGCCTCCCGCTGAGCCGCGGATGCTTCGGGGGCCGCCTCGCCCGGCGAGGATTCGCTCGCAGGCGCCGCCTCGACCGCCGCGCCGCCAGCCGTTTCACGCGCGGTGCCGGCATGGTGGGCGTCGTCCCGCGGGCGCTGGCCCATCAGCGCCGCTAGCCCCTGGGCGCGCCGGGTCGCGCCGGGGAACACCGGGGCCGGCTCGCCCTTGCGCAGGCGCTCGCGCAGGCGGGCGTTGTCCTCCTCGAGTTCGCGATTCTGCTCGTCGAGCTCGCGGTTCTCCTCCATCAGCTCGAGGCGGGCCGCCTCCAGCTCCTGCCGCGCCGCCTCGGCCTCGCCCAGCTGGGCTTCCAGGCGTTCCAGCTGGGCGCGGCAGCGGTGCAGCTCCTCGAGCGCGCTGGCGGCACGCGACTCCAGGGCACTCAACAGGTGACGTGAACGTTGTTCGGTCAAACCAGCATCCTCCTGGCAGGCTCACGTGACGACACGGCGAGGGACACAGGTTGGTCAAGCGTCCATGATCCAGCAAGTGTGTGCCACAAGCGAGGCGCTGACAAATCTCAATCCGCCCGGCGCCGGTATTCGACGAAGCTGTAGGCCGGCTGGCCCGGGGCGGGCGTGCCCGGCACCCGCTGCACCTCTTCCCACTCGCGCTCGTCGAGCTCGGGGAAGCGCGCGTCGCCCTCCACCTCGACCGCCACCTCGGTCAGGTAGATGCGGCTGGCATGGCGCAGCGCCTGGGCGTAGATCTCGCCACCGCCCATCACCATGATCTCGTCGACGGCGTCGATGGTGGCCTGCTGATCGGCCAGGAACAACGCCGACTCGAGGTCGTGGCAGACCCGGACGCCGTCGTGGTGGAAGGTCTCGTCGCGGGTTACCACGATATTGAGCCGGCCCGGCAGCGGCCGACCGATGGAGGCGAAGGTCTTGCGCCCCATGATCAGGGGCTTGGCCTGGGTCATGCGCTTGAAGAACTTGAGGTCCTCGGGCAGGTGCCAGGGCAGCTTGTTGTCGATGCCGATCACGCCGTTGCGCGCCACCGCGGCGATCATCGCCACCGGCACCAGGGTCTCGTCCGTCATACCGCCACCTCCGCCTTGATGTGCGGGTGGGGGTCGTAGCCTTCGATGGCGATGTGCTCGAAGCGAAAGTCGAACAGGTCGTCGACCTCGGGGGCGAGCACCAGCCGGGGCGCCGGTCGCGGCGTGCGCGACAGCTGCAGCTCGGCCTGCTGCAGGTGGTTGAGGTAGAGGTGCGCGTCGCCCAGGGTATGCACGAAGTCGCCCGGCTCGAGCCCGCAGACCTGGGCGATCATCCGGGTCAGCAGCGCATAGCTGGCGATGTTGAACGGCACGCCGAGGAAGATGTCGGCGCTGCGCTGGTAGAGCTGGCAGGAGAGCCGCCCCTGGGCCACGTGGAACTGGAACAGGCAGTGGCATGGCGGCAGCGCCATCTCGTCGACCAGCGCCGGATTCCAGGCGGAGACGATCAGCCGCCGCGAGTGCGGCTGGGTGCGGATCTGCTCCAGCAGCCTGGCGATCTGGTCGACGTGGCCACCGCGGGGATCGGGCCAGCTGCGCCACTGGTAGCCATAGACCGGGCCGAGGTCGCCCTTCTCGTCGGCCCACTCGTCCCAGATGCTGACCCCGTTCTGCTTGAGATAGGCGATGTTGGTGTCGCCGCGCAGGAACCACAGCAGCTCGTGGATGATCGAGCGCAGGTGCAGCTTCTTGGTGGTCACCAGCGGGAAGCCGCGCGCGAGGTCGAAGCGCATCTGGTGGCCGAACAGCGAGCGTGTGCCGACCCCGGTGCGATCGGCACCGTCCACGCCCTGCTCGAGCACCTGGCGCATCAGGTCCAGGTACGGCTGTTCGAGAGCGGGCGGTTCGTGAGGGGACCTGGCGAGCGCGGTCTGGGCGTTGTCGTCAGACATCGTTGGCGAACTCTTCGAATAGGTGGGCGACAGGGCTGGGAGTTTACCGCTCTCTTCGGCTCACGTCCCATGCCCGCTCGTATCACTTCGTGAGGGCGTTCCCGACCCGCGGCTGGCGTCGCGACCAGGCGATCAGGGCAAGGCCGAAGGCGATCATCGGCAGGGTCAGCAGCATGCCCATGGTGAACCAGCCGAAGGCGAGATAGCCGATATGGGCATCCGGCAGGCGGAAGAACTCGACCAGGAAGCGGAAGGCACCGTAGAGCAGCAGGAACAGGCCGGACACCAGCCCACGGCGGCGCGGCGCGGCCGACACCCACCACAGGATGGCGAACAGCACCGCGCCTTCGAGCAGGGCCTCGTAGAGCGAGGTGGGGTGGCGCGGCTCGGGGCCCATGCCGGGAAACGGCATGCCCCAGGGCAGCTCGGTGACCCGCCCCGGCAGCTCGCGATTGATGAAGTTGCCGATGCGCCCGGCACCCAGGCCGATCGGCACCATGGGGGCGAAGAAATCGGTCAGGGTGAAGAAGGCCATGCGCTTCTTGCGCGCGAACCACAGTGCCGCCAGCAGCACGCCGATCAGCCCGCCGTGGAAGCTCATGCCGCCGTCCCACACGCGGAATACCCACAGCGGGTCGGCGGCCCACTGGCCCAGGCCGTAGAACAGGGCGTACCCCAGGCGACCGCCCACCACCACGCCGACGGCGGCGTAGAACAGCAGGTCGCCGACGTCGTCCCGGGTCAGGCCGAAGCGCTCGGCGCGCAGCCGTCCGAGCCACCAGGCACCGACGAAACCAACGACGTACATCAAGCCGTACCAGTGGACCTGGAAGGGACCGAGGGAGATGGCCACCGGGTCGATATCGGGATAGTTCATGCTTACCTCAGAACAGGAAACGGAGCCCCACGACCAGCAACAGCGCCGCGAAGGCGAGCCGCAGGACGCGGGCCGAGAGCACGTGGGCGAGGCGTACGCCCAGCCGGGCGAAAGGCACGCTGGCCAGCACGATGCCGAGGAAGGCGGGCCACATCACGAAGCCGGTGGCGCCCACCGGCAGCGAGGGGTGGTGCCAGCCCACCGCGATGAAGGTCAGCGCACCGAACAGGGCGATGGGCAGGCCGCAGGCGGCGGAGGTGCCCACCGCCTGGGTCATGCTGGCGCCGCAGCGGGACAGCCAGGGCACGCAGAGGGTCCCGCCGCCGATGCCGAACAGTGCCGATACGCCACCGATGACCGCTCCGGCGAGGCCCATGGCCAGCGGCCCCGGGGCCGCCCGGCCCGCCCTGGGGCCGACGCCCAGCGACAGCCGGAGCGCCACCAGCACCACGAAGACGCCGAACAGGGTGCCCAGCAGGCCGCCCGACAGCGCGCCGGCCACGAACACCCCGGCGATGGCACCCAGCACGAGACCGGGCAGCAGGGCGAGGAACCACTCGCGGCGGACGCTGCCACGCTGGTAGTGCGCCCAGGCCGAGGAGGCCCCGGTCACCAGGATGGTGGCCAGCGAGGTGCCGATCGCCAGGTGCAGGGCGACGCTGGGGTGCACGCCCTGCAGGTCGAAGGCGAACACCAGGGCCGGGACGATGATCAGGCCACCGCCGACGCCGAACAGCCCCGCCATGGTGCCGGCCGCCGCGCCCAGCGCCAGGTAGCCGAGTAGAGTGAGGAGGACGCTCATGTCGGTGAGGATTCCTCGAACGCATCGGGTCGCCAGCGCCGCAGGAGCTGGATCAGTTCGCGCGGACCGTAGGGCTTGGCCAGGTAGTCGTCCATGCCGGCCTCGTCGAAGCGGCGCCGGTCGCTCTCGCTGGCGTTGGCCGTCAAGGCCACCAGGATGCTGCGCCCGGCATCGGGCCGCTGCGCCTCCTGCTCGCGCCAGCGGCGGGCCGCCTCCACGCCGTCCATGCCGGGCATGAAGATATCCATCAGCACCAGGTCGTAGGCGTGCCGATGCTGCTGCTCCAGTGCCTCCAGGCCGCTGGCGACGCTGTCCACGCGCAGCCCCTGGCGCTCCAGCACCTGGCTCGCCAGCATGCGATTGACCGGGCCATCGTCGACCACCAGCACGCGCAGCGGGCCCGCCTGGCCGGAGGCGAGCCGCATCTCGCGCAGCGCCGTTTCGCCCTGCTCGCCGGTCAGGCTGCTGATCAGCAGCTGGATATCGGCGATGCGCTCGTTCAGGTGGGCGCTGCGGTGCGGGTCGACGCGAACCTCGTCGCTCTTCAACTCGCGGGCCAGTTCGGAGAGCAGCGGCTCCAGCTCGCGCTGCAGCAAAGTCAGGTAGCGCGACTTGAGGCGGGAATCCTCGCGGGCGCGCTCCCGGGCCGCCAGCAGCCCGCCGAGGTCATCGGCGCCGGCGCGGGCGAAGAGCAGGAGCTGGTAGGGGGACGCCTCGAGCCACTCGACCCGGAAGGAGCGCCAGCGGCCTTCCGCATCGAGCACCTGCACCTCGACCGGCTTGCTGCCGCTCGCCTCGCCGGCGACCAGGCGGGTTGCGGGGTCCTGCCCGGCCAGTGCCTCCTGGCTCTCCCCCAGCAGCTGCTCCATGGCCAGGTTGGCGCCGACGATGCGGCCGTGATAGAGCAACAGCGCGGGGCGCGGGCTGGCCATCAGCAGGTCGGCCGGGTTCGGCACCAGCCCGAGCCGGGACTGCAGCTCGAGCATGCCGTCGTGCAGCCGCTCCAACCGGTCGATCACCGTGCCCTCGCGGCCGGACGGCTGGCGGGGATCCCCCAGCCAGCGCGGCAGGCACTGCTCGGTTTCCTGCAGCAGCCGTTCGATGCGGGCGAGGCGGCCTTCGATCTGGCCCTCGCATTCGCGCAGGGTGTGCCGCAGCTGCAGGAGGAAGGCCGAGACGGTCAGGGTGGTGCCCACCAGCAGCGCCAGCAGCAGCCAGGCGGCTTCGGCCCAGGAGGTCGGATCGGGCGTGGCCAACCACAGCACCGCCCCCACCAGCAGGCACAGCAGCACCAGGGCGGCCTGGGCCAGCAGCAGCGGCCAGAGAAGCGGCCAGATCAGGTACGACCAGAAGCGGTCCTTGCGAGTTCCGACAGGCATTCGCATCCCTGTGCCAAGCAGTGTGGCTGTGAGTTTACGCCGACGGGCCCCGGCTGTCATGGCGGTGCGTGGCGCGTAAGTACGTGCGTTGCAGAGAGATTCCCTGGCGTGTCACGCCCTGTGAGGCGCCGCCGGGACCGTAGCGATGCTCCTCGAGCAGGATGACGCCCGCCTCGTCGTTCCACTCCAGCCAGGTCGTGGCCCGGGTGCCGTACTGCTCGCCGACGATGAAGGGCGCCGACAGCCGGCGCTCCAGCGCCAGGCCGACGCCGGTGTCCGGCAGCCGTTCGTCGTCGGCCGCTCGGTCGTCGGCCAGCGCCGCCAGGGCATCTTCCGGCCAGCGGCGGCGCAGTGCCGTCGCCAGCCCCTGCCGGGCGGCGATCAGCTTGGGCCAGGGGGTGTCGAGGGTGGCGTTCGACAGGCCGTGAATGCCGGGCGACACCGCCGCCAGCTGCAGCCGTTCAAGGCTGCGGTGCAGGTGCCACAGGCGATGGCCGTCGCCGGCCAGCAGGTTGAAGCCGGCATAGCGACAGCCGCCACCCTCGGCGAGCCCGGCCAGCCACCCGGGCAGGTCGTCGCACTCCAGTGCCTCGCGCACCAGCTGCCCCCGGCTCGGGGCGCCCGGCGCCACCCGAAGCCCCGGATCGCGCACGTTGGTCACCGCCGCGACCCGCCCGCGACGATGCGCCGCCAGCCAGCTGCCGCCGGCCTCGAGGTCGCGGCCGCCGACGATGTCGGGGGCGTCCTCCCACGCCTGGAGCGGTGCCGTCGCTCGCTGGTGGAATTCGTCGCGGTTGGCCACCAGCCGCAGCGGCAGCGGCGCCCCGGGGCGGAAGTCGAAGGCGATGAGGCACATGGGCTGGCGTTCAGTCCCGCGGCGGCAACAGGTGCGCCAGCTGCCACTCGCTCAGTCGCTCGAACAGGTGGCTGCGCACCGCACCCGGCGTGTTCAGCGCCAGGGTCTCGCTCACCAGGGCCTTGGCGGCTGCGAGGGAGACCCGGCGGATCGCCGCCCTGACCCGCGGCAGGCTGGGGGCGTTCATGGAGAGCGAGTCGAAGCCCATGCCCATCAGCAGCAGTGCCCCGGCCGGGTCCCCGGCCATTTCGCCGCATACGCATATCGGCTTCTTGAGCCGCTTGGAATCTTCGGCCAGCCTTGCCATGGCGCACAGCACGGCGGGATGGCAGGCGTCGTAGAGGCTTGCCACGCGAGGGTTGTTGCGGTCCACCGCCAGCAGGTACTGGGTCAGGTCGTTGCTGCCCACGGAGAAGAAATCGACGCGCTCGGCCAAGGCGTCCAACTGGTAGAGGGTGGCCGGCACTTCCAGCATCACGCCGACCTTGGGCCGCGGCGAGACGATGCCCTCCTCGCCCAGTTCGCGAATGGCGCGGTCGAGCATGCGCAGCGCATCGTCGACTTCGTCGACGTTGGTCACCATGGGCAGCAGGATCTGCATGTTGTCGAGCCCCTGGGAGGCGCGCAGCATGGCGCGCAGCTGCACCATCAGCACCTCGGGGTGGTCGAGGGTGACGCGGATGCCGCGCCAGCCGAGGAAGGGGTTGGCCTCCTCGATGGGGAAATAGGGCAGGTCCTTGTCGCCGCCGATATCCAGCGTGCGCATCACCACCGGCAGCGGCGCGAAGCTCTCCAGCTGGTCGCGGTAGAGCCGCGCCTGCTCCTGCTCGCCCGGGAAGCGCTCGGCGATCATGAACGGCACCTCGGTGCGATAGAGCCCCACTCCGCTGATGCGCTTCTTGAGCGATACCGTGGTGTCGATCGCCAGGCCGGTGTTGACCATCAATGGCATGACATGGCCATCCGGGGTCTCGCTGGGCAGGTCCTGCTCGTGCTCGAGCACCTCGACCAACGCCGCCTCTTCGGCGATCAGGCTCTCGTAGCGGGTCTTGAGCTCGTCCGAGGGCCGCACGAACAGGCGGCCGCGGTGCCCGTCGAGCACCACCTCGGCGCCGGAGAGCCGCGGCAGCGGCAGGTCGACCATGCCCAGCACGGTGGGCACCCCCATGGCGCGGGCGACGATCGCCACGTGGGAGGTGCTCGAACCGCGCACCGACACCAGCCCGGCAAGCCGGTCCCGCGGCACCTCGCCCAGCGTGGCGACGCTGATCTCGTCGCCCACGAGGATGGTGCTCTCGGGGAAGACATCGGGCACCTGCGGCGTCTCCTCCTGCAGATGGGCCAGTACCCGCCGGCCCAGGTCCCGCACGTCGGCGGCACGTTCGCGCAGGTAGTCGTCGTCGACCCGCTCGAGGTACTGCACGTGGCGGCGCACCACGTCGGCCAGGGCGCCGGGCGCCCACTGCCCCTCGCGGATGCGCTTCTCCACCTCGTGGGACAGCGCCGCCTCGCTGAGCATCTGCTGGTAGACCTCGAACAGCGCCAGCTCCTGGGCCGAGATGCGGTTGGCCAGGCGCTCGCCGGCGGCGCGGATCTCCTCGCGCACGCGCTCGATGGCCTCCTTGAGGCGCACGATCTCGTACTCGACGTCGGTCGGAATCAGGTCGGGAACGCTGTCCAGGTCGGCCAGCGGCGCCACCACCACCACTTCGCCGATGGCCATGCCGGGGGAAGCGGCCACCCCGGTGAACATCGCCTGGCCGCCCGGCAGGGCGGGCCGGCTGAGGCTGCCGGTGGCCAGCGCATGGGCCAGTACGCCGGCGAGCTGCGCCCCCATGGTGATGAGGAAGGCCTCGTCCTCCTCGTCGTAGCGGCGCTTCTCCGCCTGCTGTACCACCAGCACGCCGAGCATGCGGCGCTGGTGGATGATCGGCACCCCGAGAAAGCTGGAGTAGCGCTCCTCGCCGGTGGCCTCGAAGTAGCGGAAGCGCGGGTGCGAGGGGGCATCCTCGAGGTTGAGCGGCTCCTCGCGCTCGGCCACCAGGCCGACCAGGCCCTCGCCCACGCGCAGGCTCACTTGCCCCACCGCCTGGCTGTGCAGGCCGATGGTCTCCATCAGCACGAGCTCCTGGGTCTCCAGGTCATGGAGATAGAAGGAGCACACGTCGGTGTGCATGGCCTTGCGGATACGCCGAACCATGGTCGCCAGCGCCGCATCGAGATTGCGGGCCCCGTTGACCTCCTGAATGACCCGGCGCAGCACCTCCAGCATCGGCGTCTTGCTTTCCATTGTTCTGTTACCTCGCCTGGCTGAGGAATCAAGACCGAGCACCGTCACCCGAGGAGGACGAGGCTGCGTGACGGGGCCCTGCGCTGCCCCTCGTATCGTGTCCAGCCACCATGCCGTCGGTGGATGCCGGCAATCGGCGGATGCCTTCGATCAGCGGCCTTCGAGCGCCAGCCGCTGGGCACGCGGGGAGAGTTCGCTCAGCGCGCGGCGATACACCTCGCGCTTGAAGGGCACCACCTGGCCCAGCGGATACCAGTAGCTGACCCAGCGCCAGTTATCGAACTCGGGTTTTTCCGAGCCATCCATGCAGATGCGGTTCTCCTGGCAGCGAATCCGCAGCAGGAACCACTTCTGCTTCTGGCCGATGCAGACCGGCCTGGAATTCATGCGCACCATGCGTCGTGGCAGGCGATAGCGCAGCCATCCCCGGGTACAGGCCAGTAGCTCGACGTCATCGGCGGTCAGGCCGATTTCCTCCTCCAGCTCGCGGTAGAGCGCCTGCTGCGGTGTCTCGGTTGACTTGATGCCTCCCTGGGGAAACTGCCACGCATTCTGTCCCACCCGACGCGCCCAAAGCAGTTGCCCGCTGGCGTTGGCGATGATGATGCCAACGTTGGGGCGAAAGCCGTCAGCGTCGATCACGGACGTCACCTTGTGAAATTCGTCATTGCCTGCATTCTTCCACAATGGCGCGAAGCGCATCAATACAACGATCAGGGGAGCGGCCTCGCGCGGCCATTCCGCGGCACCGGAAAAAGCGCGACGGGGCTTAGCAGCGCAGGGCGTTGTCTGACATAATCGCCAGCTTTCACGCAATGCAGCATGACGTTACGACAATTCACCACAGCGCAAGGGGAAAGCCGTGAGTCTGGCCATCTTCGACCTGGACAACACCCTGCTCTCCATCGACAGCGACCACGCCTGGGGCGAGTTCCTGCTCGAGCAGGGGGCGGTGGATGCCGAGGCCTACCGTGAAGCCAACGATCGCTTCATGGCCGACTACGAGGCGGGCACGCTGGACATCCATGCCTTCCTGTCGGTGGCACTCCGGCCGCTGGCCGAGAACAGCCCCGAGCAGCTCGCCGCCTGGCACCAGCAGTTCATGGCCAGCAAGATCGAGCCCAGCATCCTGCCCAAGGGCGAGGAGCTGCTGGCGCGCCACCGCAGCCGCGGCGACACCCTGCTGATCGTCACCGCCACCAACCGCTTCATCACCGGCCCCATCGCCGAGCGCCTGGGCGTGGACCACCTGATCGCCGTGGAGCCGGAAGTGCAGAACGGCCGTTACACCGGCCGGGTCAGCGGCACGCCGAGCTATCGCGAAGGCAAGGTGAAGCGCCTGGAGGAGTGGCTGGCGGACAAGGACCTGACCCTTGACGACGCCTGGTTCTACAGCGACTCGCACAACGACCTGCCGCTGCTGCGGCTGGTAGAGCACCCGGTGGCGGTCGACCCCGACCCCACCCTGCGCGAAGAGGCGGAGAAGCGCGGCTGGCGCATCATGAGTCTGCGCGACTGATCGGCTACGGGCTACTGACTACGAGTTATGAGCTACGGGCGATCAAGCCCCCGGTCCAACTGGCTCGACAAAAGAACCCCCGCCAGGCGCGGCCTGGCGGGGTTCTTGTCGCTCGAAGCTCGTGGCACGCAGCCCGCGGCTGCTTCGCCTTAGTTCGATCAGCCCAGCAAATGCTCGACGGCGGCGCGCTCCTGGCGCAGCTCGTCTTCCGTGGCCTGCATCTTGGCACGGCTGAACTCGTCGATCTCGAGCCCCTGCACGATCTCGTAGTCGCCGTTCCGGCAACGCACCGGATAGGAGTAGATGATGCCCTCGGCGATGCCGTAGCTGCCGTCGGAGGGAATCGCCATGCTCACCACCTGGTCGGTACCCAGCGCCCAGTCGCGCATGTGATCGATGGCGGAAGAGGCGGCGGAAGCGGCGGAAGAGGCCCCGCGCGCCTTGATGATCGCCGCGCCGCGCTGCTGCACGGTGGGAATGAAGTCGTTCTCGTACCAGTCGCGCTCGACCAGGTCGAAGGCCGCCTGGCCGGCCACCTTGGTGTGGGCCAGGTCGGGGTACTGGGTGGCGCTGTGGTTGCCCCAGATGATCATGTTCTCGACGTCGGTGACGCGCTTGCCGGTCTTCTGCGCCAGCTGGGTCAGGGCGCGGTTGTGGTCCAGGCGGGTCATCGCGGTGAACTGGCGCGGGCTGAGGTCCGGCGCGTTGCACGAGGCGATCAGGGCGTTGGTGTTGGCCGGGTTGCCCACCACCAGCACGCGCACGTCGCGGCTGGCGTTGTCGTTGAGCGCCTTGCCCTGCACCGAGAAGATCGCCGCGTTGGCTTCCAGCAGGTCCTTGCGCTCCATGCCCGGGCCGCGGGGACGGGCGCCCACCAGCAGGGCGAAGTCGGCGTCCTTGAAGGCGACGTTGGGGTCGTCGGTGGCGACGATGTCCTGCACCAGCGGGAAGGCGCAGTCGTTCACCTCCATCACCACGCCGTTCAGCGCGTCCATCGCCTGGGGAATCTCGAGCAGCTGGAGAATCACGGGCTGATCCGGCCCCAGCATGTCGCCCGCCGCGATACGGAAGATAAGGGAGTAGCTGATCTGGCCGGCACCGCCGGTAATGGCAATACGTACGGGATCTTTCATCGTTGCTCCTTCGATTGAGCCGCCGTGAGGGAAACACTGCACGAAAGCCTGCGCGAGCGAATCGCCCAGCATTTCCCGAGGATGAGCCTTGCGAGCGCCTGCCCGCCCTGGCCGGGATTCGGACCGCAAGATGGTATGCTTGCGATGCACAAAACTCAATCCGACCTCCGGTTAGGGGGCGTGGCCGCACGCTGGCGACCCCAAGGCGACTGCTAGCTGCCGCTTCATGCGCTATCATGCTGTGCCGAATCAGCTAATGCAGGAATTTACCAGGGAAGGCCGCATGTCGAGACGTCCCCCCATTTCCGTCCTGTTGGCCGCCCTGGTGCTGCTGGCACTCCTGCTGTGGCTGGCGCTGGGTGACTTCCAGCGCTTCCAGCCACAGGCCCCGCCTGCCGAAGCCCCCCAGGAGGAGCGCCTGCCGAGGGTCGAGTATCGGGTCAGCGAGGCCGCCGCCTACCGGCCCCAGCGGGTGGTCCAGGGCCAGCTGCAAGCCTACCGCGAGGTCGAGCTGCGCAGCCGCCATGCCGGGCGGGTCGCCGAGCTGCCGGTGACGCAGGGCTCCGCGGTGGAAGCAGGCACGCCGCTGCTGGTGCTGTCACGCGACGCCCTCGAGGCCCAGCTCGAGCGCGCCGAGGCCCAGCTCGAGCTGGCCCGGGCCGAGCTCGCCGGCGCCGACGAGCTGCGCCAGCGCAACCTGATCTCGAGGCCCGAACAGCTGCGCCTGCAGAGCAGTGTCAGCGTGGCGGCGGCCGAGGTGGCCGAGCTGCGCCAGGCGCTCGACGAGACCCGCCCGGCGGCCCCCTTCGACGGCGTGCTCGACCGCCTCCACGTGGAACTCGGCGAGGTGCTGCAGGTGGGTGAAGCCTACGCCAGCCTGGTCGACGACCGGCGCCTGACCGCCAGCGCCTGGGTGGCCCAGCGCGAGGCCCAGGACCTGCGCCCGGGGCTGCCCGCCGAGGCCAGGCTGCTGGACGGCAGCCGGCTGAGCGGAGAGCTGACCCACGTGGCCAGCCGCGCCGACGAGGCCACTCGCTCCTTCTACGTCGAGGCCGAGTTCGACAACCCGGAGCGCCGACGCCTGGCCGGCGCCAGCGCCACCCTGGCGATCACCCTGCCGGAGCGCGAGGTGCACCGTTTCTCCCCCGCGCTGCTCGAGCTGGACGCAGAGGGACGGCTGCGGGTCAAGCACCTCGACGAGGACGATCGCGTGGTGAGCACCCCCGTCGGCCTGGTCAGCGCCGACGCCACGGCGGCCCGGGTCACCGGCCTGCCCGACACGATCCGCCTGATCACCCTGGGCGGCGGCTTCGTGGCGCCCGGCGACCGCGTCGAGCCGGTCGCCGAAGCGGACGCGGGCAGCGACGCCGCCGAGGAGTCGCCCTGAGATGCGCACCCTGATCGAGGCCGCGCTGGACCGCTCGCGCACCACGCTGCTGCTGCTGCTCGCGTTGCTGCTGGCCGGGATGGCCGCCTGGCAGGCGGTGCCCAAGGAGGCCAACCCCGACGTCCCCATCCCCATGATCTACGTCTCGCTGTCGCTCGAAGGCGTGAGCCCCGAGGACGGCGAGCGGCTGCTGGTGCGCCCCATGGAGCAGGAGCTGCGCACCATCGAAGGGGTGCGCAAGATGACCGCCCAGGCCACCGAGGGGCACGCCGCGATCACGCTGGAGTTCGACGCCGGCTTCGATGCGCGCCAGGCGCTGGCCGACGTGCGCGAACGGGTCGACATCGCCAACGCCGAGCTGCCCGAGGAGGCCGACGAGCCGCGCGTGGTGGAGGTCAACGTCGGCCTCTTCCCGGTGCTGACGCTGGGACTCTCCGGCCCCCTCGAGGAGACCCGGCGGCTGGCCATCGCCCGCCAGTTGCAGGATGCCATCGAGGGCCTGCCGGAGGTGCTCGAGGTCGAGATCGGCGGCGAGAGCGAGGAGCTGATGGAGATCGTCGTCGACCCGCTGGTGCTCGACAGCTACGGCGTCGATTTCGACGACCTGTTCGCCCTGATCACACGCAACAACCGGCTGGTGGCCGCCGGCAGCCTGGACACCGGCGCCGGGCGCAGCCCGGTGAAGGTCCCCGGCGTCATCGAGACCCTGGAGGACGTCTTCGAGATGCCGGTCAAGGTCGACGGCGACCGGGTGGTGACCTTCGCCGACGTGGGCTGGATCCACCCCACCTTCAAGGACCCCGAGGGCTACGCCCGCATCGACGACGAACCGGCGCTGGTCCTGGAGATCTCCAAGCGCGCCGGGGCCAACCTGATCGCCACCATCGAGGGCGTGCGCGAGATCCTCGCCGAGGCCGCCCCGCTGCTGCCCGAGGAGCTCTCCACCACCACCATCATGGACCAGTCGGTCACCGTCGAGCAGATGCTCTCGGAGCTGCTCAACAACGTTCTCACCGCCGTCGCCCTGGTGCTGATCGTGATCCTGGCGGCGATGGGGGTGCGCTCGGCCCTGATGGTGGGGCTGACCATTCCCGGCGCCTTCCTCACCGGGATCCTGCTGATCTGGGCGATCGGCTACACCCTCAACATCGTGGTGCTGTTCGCGCTGATCCTGGTCGCGGGGATGCTGGTGGATGGCGCCATCGTCGTCAGCGAACTCGCCGACCGCAACCTGCGCGAAGGCCAGCCGCCCCGCGCGGCCTGGATCCACGCCGCCACCCGCATGAGCTGGCCGGTCATCGCCTCCACCGCGACCACCCTGGCGGTGTTCTTCCCGCTGCTGTTCTGGCCCGGCGTGGTGGGCGAATTCATGAAGTACCTGCCGGCCACGGTGATCCTCTGCCTGCTCGCCTCGCTGGCCATGGCGCTGATCTTCCTGCCGACCCTCGGCGGGGTCTTCAGTGCGCGCACCGCCCGCCCCCAGCGCAGCGAGGAGATGGTGACGGCGGGCGGCCGGCTCTACCGCGCCACCCTCGCCCGCCTGCTGGCCCACCCCGGCATGACGCTGCTGGTCGCGCTGATGCTGATGGCCCTGATCTTCGTCGGCTACGGCCGCTTCAACCACGGCGTGGAGTTCTTCCCCGCGGTCGAGCCCGACAGTGCCCAGGTGATGATCCGCTCGCGCGGCGATTTCTCCACCGCCGAGAAGGACGCCATCGTGCGCCGGGTCGAGGCCCGCCTGGCCGGCATGAGCGAGGTGAAGGCGCTCTACGCGCGCTCCTACGGCGTGGCCAACGAGCAGATCGGCGGCGACGTGATCGGCGTGGTGCAGTTCCAGTTGATCGACTGGCAGCAGCGGCGTCCGGCGCGAACGATCATGAACGAGATGGCCGAGCGCACCGTCGACCTGCCCGGGGTGGTGCTGGAGTTCCGCGAGCAGGACATGGGGCCCGGCGCCGGCAAGCCCATCGTGCTCGAGATCAGTGCCGGCGACGAAGCCGCCGGCGAGGCCGCGGTGGAGACCATCCGCGCGCAGATGGAGCGGCTCGGCGGCTTCCGCGACATCGAGGACAACCGCAGCCTGCCGGGCATCGAGTGGCGGCTCAACGTGGACCGCGCCGCCGCCGCCCGCATGGGGGCCGATGTCGCCGCGGTGGGCAGCGCAGTGCAGCTGGTCACCACCGGCCTGCAGGTGGCGACCTACCGCCCCGCCTACGCCACCGACGAGGTCGACATCCGCGTGCGCCTGCCCGAGAGCTGGCGCAGCCTCGACCAGCTCGACCGGCTGACCCTCAACACGCCCCGGGGCCAGGTGCCGATCTCCCATTTCGCCAGCCTCGAGCCGGCGCCCAAGGTCGACACCCTGCACCGCATCGACGGCCGCCGCGCCATCACCCTGGAGGCCGACGTGGCCGAGGGCTACCAGCCCGACGAGCGCCTGCGTGCCCTGCTGGAAAGCCTCGGGCCGCCGCCGGAGGGCGTGCGGGTCGACGTGGCCGGCGAGCAGGAGGATCAGGAGCAGGCCAGCCGCTTCCTGGTCACCGCCTTCCTGGTGGCGATCGCGCTGATGCTGCTGATACTGGTCACCCAGTTCAACAGCCTCTACCAGGCCCTGCTGGTGCTCTCCGCCATCGTGTTCTCCACCGCCGGGGTGCTGATGGGACTGCTGGTCAACGGCCAGCCGTTCGGCATCGTCATGGTGGGCATGGGGATCATCGCCCTGGCGGGCATCGTGGTGAACAACAACATCGTGCTGATCGACACCTACAACGAGCTGCGCCGGGCCGGCCTGACGCCCCACGATGCCGCCCTGGGCGCGGGCGGCCTGCGCCTGCGCCCGGTGCTGCTGACCGCCATCACCACCGTGCTGGGTCTGATGCCGATGGTGCTGGAGATCAACGTCAACCTGTTCGCCCCGAGCCTGGGCATCGGCGCCCCCTCGACCCAGTGGTGGACCCAGCTCTCCAGCGCCATCGCCGGCGGACTGGTGTTCGCCACCGGGCTGACGCTGCTGCTGACCCCCTGCATGCTGGTGCTGTGGCAGCGCCGTTCGCGGGGTGAGGCGGCCAGGCCGGCCGAGGCGTGAGCGCCCCGGGGCGGCCCCCGGATACAGCGACGCCGCCCCGAACCTTGGCCCGGGGCGGCGTCGGAAAAAATCGGCCAGGCGGCTAGTCGGCCTGGGCTTCCTTCTGCGGCGTGTGGGCCGCGTGCAGGCGGGCGATCAGCTGGTCTTCCAGGGCGAAGCGCTCGGTCAGCCCCTTGGCCAGGCGATCGAGCCAGGCGGGCAGGCGCGGCAGGAAGTGCTGGCAGCGCACCGGGGTCGAGTAGTCGGCGTCGAAGGCCAGCACCAGCTCGGTGGAGAGCTCCAGCCGCTCGAGCAGCTTGCTGGCGATCTCCAGCGCGTCGTGATCGCCGAAGGCGTTGGCCTCCTCGCGCAGCTGCGGGTAGATCTCGAAGTGGCCGGCGCTGATGTAGTCCATCAGCAGCTCGCTGAAACGATCGATCTGCGGCTTGCTCACGGCCTCCAGCTCGGTGTCGCAGGCCTCCTTGAGCTCGATGAAACTGACCAGCAGCTCGCGACGCTCATCGAGCCATCGGTCGATGAGCTGATGCACGCCCCCCCAGCGCTCCCTGGCCGTCTTGCACTGTTCCAGCATCGTGAGCCTCCTTCCCCTATGAAGCCTGTTGCCGCTCGTCGGCCATTACCGAGCTCCGAGCCTGAAGCCCCAGACTCGCCGTTGCCAACCTGACTGTCAATCCTTGGAGCGGGGAAAAATTTCACTTCCGGCAATAAACTTCAAGCTTGAAATTTTAAGCTTGAACTATCTTCGTCGCGGGTCTAGCCTTCGTACAGGACAACAACGACAACGGTTCCTGCCCATGAGAATCGCCTGCCTCGGCGGTGGCCCCGCCGGCCTCTACTTCGCCATCAGCATGAAGCTGCGTGCGCCCTCCCACGACGTGGTGGTGCTCGAGCGCAACCGGCCCGACGATACCTTCGGCTGGGGCGTGGTGCTCTCCGACGAGACGCTGGACAACCTGGCCGCCAACGATGCCGTGAGCGCCGCGCGCATCCGCGAGCACTTCGCCTACTGGGACGACATCGCCGTGATCCACGACGGGGTGCGCACGGTCTCCACCGGCCACGGCTTCTGCGGCATCGGCCGTCACCGGCTGCTGCTGCTGCTGCAGCAGCGCGCCCGCGAGCTCGGCGTCGAGCTGCGCTTCGAGAGCGACGTGGCCGAGACGGACATCGACGCGCTGCGCCGCGAGTTCGACCTGGTGCTGGCCGCCGACGGCCTCAACTCGCGCACCCGCCAACGCTACGCCGAACACTTCCAGCCAGACATCGAGGTGCGCGCCTGCAAGTTCGTCTGGCTCGGCACCCACCAGACCTTCGACGACGCCTTCACCTTCATCTTCGAGAGGACCGAGCACGGCTGGGTGTGGGCCCACGCCTACCAGTTCGACGCCGACACCGCGACCTTCATCGTCGAGTGCAGCGAGCCCACCTGGCGCGCCTTCGGCTTCGGCGAGATGAGCAAGGAGCAGTCGATCGCCACCTGCGAGAGGATCTTTGCCCGGCACCTCGGCGGCCACGCGCTGATGAGCAACGCCAACCACATCCGCGGCTCGGCCTGGATCAACTTCCCCCGGGTGCTGTGCCAGCGCTGGAGCTTCGACAACGTGGTGCTGATGGGCGACGCCGCCGCCACCGCCCACTTCTCCATAGGCTCGGGCACCAAGCTGGCGCTGGAGAGCGCCATCGCGCTGGCCGACTACCTGCACAGCGAGCCCGACATGGCCAGCGCCTTCGCTCGCTACGAGGAGGAGCGTCGCACCGAGGTGCTGCGGCTGCAGTCGGCGGCGCGCAACTCCACCGAGTGGTTCGAGCAGGTGGAGCGCTACCTCGACCTCGACCCGGTGCAGTTCAACTACTCGCTGCTGACCCGCTCCCAGCGCATCAGCCACGAGAACCTGCGCCTGCGCGACCCCGAGTGGCTGGAGAGCGCCGAGCGCTGGTTCCAGGCCCGGGCCGGCAACGAGGGCTCGCGTCGCGCGCCGATGTTCGCCCCCTTCCGGCTGCGCGACATGACACTGCCCAACCGGGTGGTGGTCTCGCCCATGGCCCAGTACAAGGCGCTCGACGGCTGCCCCACCGACTGGCACTTCGTGCACTACGCCGAGCGCGCCAAGGGCGGAGCCGGGCTGGTCTACACCGAGATGACCTGCGTCTCGCCGCAGGGGCGCATCACCCCGGGCTGCCCCGGCTTCTACGCACCGGAACACGAGGCGGCGTGGAGGCGGCTGTGCGACTTCGTTCACGCCGAGACGCCGGCCAGGCTGTGCGCCCAGATCGGCCACTCCGGGCCCAAGGGCTCGACACAGCTCGGCTGGCAGGAGATGGACGCGCCGCTGGCCGAGGGCAACTGGCCGATCCTGGCGGCCTCCGCCGTGCCCTGGTCGGCACGCAACCAGGTACCGAAAGCGATGGACCGCGCCGACATGGAGCGCGTGCGCGACGAGTTCGTCGCCGCCGCGCGGATGGCCGAGCGTGCCGGCTTCGACATGCTCGAGGTGCACGCCGCCCACGGCTACCTGCTCTCCTCCTTCATCACGCCGCTGACCAACCGCCGCGACGACGAATACGGCGGCTCGCTGACGAATCGCATGCGCTATCCGCTGGAGGTGATTCGCGCGGTGCGCGCCGCCTGGCCGGCCCACAAGCCGCTGTCGGTGCGTATCTCGGCCAACGACTGGGTCGGCGACGAGGGGGTGACGCCCGACGAAGCCGTCGAGATCGCTCGCCTGCTGCAGGGCGCCGAGGTCGACATCGTCGACGTCTCGGCCGGGCAGACCTCGACCCGCGCGCGACCGCAGTACGGGCGCATGTTCCAGACGCCCTTCTCGGACCGTATCCGCAACGAGACCGGCATGGCCACCATGGCGGTGGGCAACATCTACCAGGCCGACCACGTCAACTCGATCCTGATGGCCGGCCGCGCCGACCTGGTGTGCCTGGCCCGGCCGCACCTGGCCGACCCCTACTGGACCCTGCACGCCGCCGCCGGCATCGGCGACGGCGAGTGCCACTGGCCGGCCCCCTACCTGGCCGGACGCGACCAGCTGCAGCGGCTGGCCGAGCGCGGCGAAGGATGGATGTGACCATGAGCCAGCTCGATGGAAAGCGCGTGGTGATCACCGGCGGCGGCAGCGGCATCGGCGCCGACATGGCGCAGGCCTTTGCCGAGGCGGGCGCCGACGTCGTCATCACCGGGCGCCGGGGCGGACCGCTCGAGGAGGTGGCCGCGCGGCATCCGTCGATCAGCTATGCCGTCGCCGACGTCACCCAGGAAGACGACATGGCATCACTGTTCGAGCATCTCGGCGAGGTCGATATCGTCATCGCCAATGCCGGGGCGGCCGAGAGCGCCCCGCTGATCAGAACCGAGCTGGAGCAGTGGCAGCGCATGCTCGAGGTCAACCTGACCGGCGTGTTCCTGACCCTGCGCGAGGGCCTGAAACGGCTGCGCGACGGCGGCCGGCTGATCGCCGTGGCCTCCACCGCCGGGCTCAAGGGCTACCCCTACGTGGCGCCCTACTGCGCCGCCAAGCATGGCGTGGTGGGTCTGGTTCGCGCCCTGGCCCAGGAGGTCGCGGGCCGCGACATCACCGTCAATGCGCTGTGTCCCGGCTTTACCGAGACCCCGCTGCTCGAGGCCAGCGTCGCCACCATCGTGGCCAAGACCGGCCAGACAGCGGAGCAGGCGCGCGCCCACCTGCAGTCCACCAATCCCGGCGGCCGGCTCGTGCAGCCCGCCGAGGTCACCGCCACGGCGCTGTGGCTGTGCGGCCCTCATAGCGGTGCCATCCACGGCCAGGCAATCTCGATCTCGGGAGGCGAGACATGACGGCGCCACGGTTGAAACCGGAAACCCTGAGCAAGGAGCGGCTGCGCCTGTGGCTGCGCATGCTGCGGGTCACGCGCCAGGTCGAGGCGGCGCTGCGCGAGCGGCTGCGCCTGGAGTTCGACTCCACCCTGCCGCGCTTCGACGTCATGGCGGCGCTGTTCCGCGACCATGACGGGCTCAAGATGAACGAGCTGTCCCGGCGGCTGCGCGTCTCCAACGGCAACGTCACCGGCATCGTCGACCGCCTGGCGGAGGACGGCCTGGTCGAGCGCATCGCCATCGAGGGCGACCGCCGCGCCACCCTGGTGCGCCTGACCGCCCACGGGCGCGACGCCTTCGGCCTCATGGCAAAAGCCCACGAAGGCTGGGTCGACGAACTGCTCGACGGCGTCAGCGCCGAGGATGCCCATCATATCGGCGAGCTGCTGCATCGCTTGCCGTCCGACACGGGAGCACAACGATGAAACTGGCCGACCTGGCGCCGCGCCATTTCCTGTGGCGCATGGAGGGCGAGGTGGCGGTGATCCGCCTGAATCGCCCCGAGCGCAAGAACCCGCTCACCTTCGACAGCTACGCCGAGCTGCGCGACACCTTCCGCGACCTGGTCTATGCCGAGGACGTCAAGGCCGTGGTGTTCGCCCCCAACGGCGGCAACTTCTGCTCCGGCGGCGACGTCCACGAGATCATCGCCCCGCTGGTCGGGCGCGACATGAAGGGCCTGCTCGCATTCACCCGCATGACCGGCGACCTGGTCAAGGCAATGCTCCAGTGCACCCGGCCGATCATCAGCGCGGTGGACGGCGCCTGCGTCGGCGCCGGTGCGATCATCGCCATGGCCTCCGACATCCGCTTCGCCACGCCCCGGGCCAGCACCGCCTTCCTCTTCACCCGGGTGGGGCTCGCCGGCTGCGACATGGGCGCCTGCGCCATGCTGCCTCGCCTCATCGGCCAGGGCCGTGCCGCCGACCTGCTCTACAGCGGGCGCAGCATGAGCGCGGAAGAGGGCCATCAATGGGGTTTCTACAACCGTCTGGTCGAGCCTGACGCGCTGGAGGCCGAAGCCATCGCCTACGCCACCCGCCTGGCCCAGGGGCCCACCTTCGCCCACGGCATCACCAAGACCCAGCTCAACCAGGAATGGTCGATGAGCCTGGAGCAGGCCATCGAGGCCGAGGCCCAGGCCCAGGCGATCTGCATGCAGACCCGCGACTTCGAGCGCGCCTACCGCGCCTTCGCCGCCAAGCAGAAGCCGGTCTTCGAGGGGGATTGATGAGCGATACGAGCTTTCTCGACTGGCCGTTCCTCGAGGCCCGCCATCGCGACCTGGCCAAGCGCCTGGAGGCGTGGTGCCGGCGTGAGCTGCCCCGCGACCACGCCGATGTCGACGCCGCCTGCATCCGGCTGGTGCGCGACCTGGGCAGTGCCGGCTTCCTCGAGGGCACCGCGGGCGATGCCATCGACGTGCGCAGCCTGTGCCTGATCCGCGAGACCCTGGCCCGCCACGACGGCCTGGCCGACTTCGCCTTCGCCATGCAGGGGCTCGGCACCGGGGCGATCAGCCTGTTCGGCAGCGCCGAGCAGAAGCGGTGGCTGGACAGGACCCGCCGCGGCGAGGCGCTGGCCGCCTTCGCCCTGAGCGAGCCGCGCTCGGGCTCCGACGTGGCCCAGCTCGACACCACCGCCGAACGCGACGGCGACGGCTACCGCCTCGACGGCGAGAAGACCTGGATCTCCAATGGCGGCATCGCCGATCTGTACACCGTGTTTGCCCGCACCGGCGAGGGGCCGGGAGCCAAGGGGCTCTCCTGCTTCCTGGTGCCGGTCGACACGCCGGGTCTCGAGATCCGCGAGCGCCTGGAGACGATCTCGCCGCATCCGCTGGCGCGGCTCGGCTTCAATGGCATGCGCCTGCCGGCCAGCGCCATGATCGGCCGGCCCGGACAGGGCTTTCGCATCGCCATGTCGGTGCTCGACGTGTTCCGCTCGACGGTGGGCGCCGCTGCGCTGGGCTTCGCCCGCCGCGCGCTGGACGAATCCCTCGACCGCGCCCGCAACCGCGAGCTGTTCGGCGCCAGCCTGGCCGACCTGCAGATGGTCCAGGGCCACCTGGCGGAGATGGCGCTCGACGTCGACGCCGCCGCGCTGCTGGTCTACCGCGCCGCCTGGACCAAGGACATGGGCGCCGAGCGCGTCACCCGCGAGGCGGCCATGGCCAAGCTCTTCGCCACCGACCGCGCCCAGGACGTGATCGACAAGGCGGTGCAGCTGCACGGCGGCGACGGCGTGCGCAAGGGGCACATCGTCGAGAGCCTCTATCGCGAGATCCGCGCGCTGCGCATCTACGAAGGCGCCTCGGACGTGCAGAAGGTGGTCATCGCGCGCAGCTGCCTGGCACAACAGGAGGGCATCAGAGACGTACAAAACGGTTAGAGAGACGCCAGCCCCGTATCCCCCTGTCGACGCACCAGCGCCGAACAACAACAACGACGTACGGAGAATGGTCATGAACGCACCGTCGGCCCACGCCGATACCTTCGCCCGGGACAACCTGCCGCCCGCGCAGGAGTGGCCCGAGTTCAAGCTCGACGGCTTCGACTATCCCGCGCGGCTCAACGCTGCGGTGGAGCTCTGCGACCGCTGGGTCGAGCGCGGCCACGGCGAGCGCGTGGCGCTGGTCGGCAACGGCCGTCGGCGCAGCTACCGCGAGCTGGCCGAGTGGACCAACCGCCTGGCCCATGCGCTGGTCGACGAGCTCGGCGTGCGCCCGGGCCACCGGGTACTGATCCGCTCGGCCAACAACCCGGCCATGGTGGCCTGCTGGCTCGCCGCCACCAAGGCCGGCGCGGTGGTGGTCAACACCATGCCGATGCTGCGCGCCGGCGAGCTGGCGCAGATCGTCGACAAGGCCGAGATCGGCCTGGCGCTGTGCGACACCCGCCTGCTCGAGGAGCTCGAGGCATGCGCGGCGGAGAGCGCCTACCTGAAACGCGTGGTCGGCTTCGACGGCACCGCCAACCACGACGCCGAGCTCGACCGCCTGGCGCTGGACAAGCCGAGCGACTTCACCGCGGTGGCCACCGCCGCCGAGGACGTGGCGCTGCTCGGCTTCACCTCCGGCACCACCGGCAAGCCCAAGGCGACCATGCACTTCCACCGCGACCTGCTGATCATCGCCGACGGCTACGCCCGCGAGGTGCTGCAGGTGACGCCGGACGACGTCTTCGTCGGCTCGCCGCCGCTGGCCTTCACCTTCGGCCTCGGCGGCCTCGCCATCTTCCCGCTGCGCTTCGGCGCCAGCGCCGTGCTGCTGGAGAAGGCCACGCCGCCCAACATGCTCGAGATCATCCGCGAGCACCGCGCCACCGTCGTGTTCACCGCCCCTACCGCGTATCGCACCATGCTCGCCTCGCTGGAGAGCGGCCAGGAGCTCGACAGCCTGCGTGTGGCGGTGTCGGCCGGCGAGACGCTGCCGGCACCGATCTACCACGACTGGATCGCCAAGACCGGCACGCCGATCCTCGACGGCATCGGCGCCACCGAGATGCTGCACATCTTCATCTCCAACCGCCTCGACGACCACCGCCCCGCCTGTACCGGCAAGCCGGTAGCCGGCTACGAGGCGAAGATCGTCGATGCCGAGATGAACGAGCTGCCGCGCGGCGAGATCGGCCGCCTGGCGGTGCGCGGCCCCACCGGCTGCCGCTACCTGGCCGACGCGCGCCAGCGCGGCTACGTGCAGCAGGGCTGGAACCTGACCGGCGACGCCTTCACCCAGGACGACGAGGGCTACTTCCACTTTGCCGCACGCAATGACGATATGATCGTCTCGTCCGGCTACAACATCGCCGGCCCCGAGGTGGAGGCCGCCCTGCTGGCCCACGAGGCGGTGGCGGAGTGCGCGGTGATCGGCGCACCGAATGGAGAGCGTGGGCAGATCGTCGAGGCCTTCGTGGTACTGTCTCCCGGTGTCGAGCCGGACGCGGCCTGTGTCGAGCGGCTGCAGGCCTTCGTCAAGCAGCGCATCGCGCCCTACAAGTACCCGCGTTCGGTCCGCTTCGTCGAGACGCTGCCGAAGACGGCGACCGGCAAGGTGCAGCGCTTCCGCCTGCGCCAGGAGCATTATCCTGACGGCGGGAAGGGCTGACAGCAGGGCATCACACGGCAGCAACGGCACCAGCGCCGGGCACGGCGCCAACGACCACAACAAACGAGAACGAAGAGGGTACATCCATGAAGAGACTAGCCAGCGTTGGCCTCGGCCTGCTGATGACCGCCACCCTGTCGGCGGCCCAGGCCCAGGAGGTCAAGATCGGCATGATTACCACGCTTTCGGGGGGCGGCTCGCACCTGGGCGTGGACGTACGCGACGGCTTCCAGCTGGCCATCGAGCGCGCCGGCCGCGACGACATCGAGGTGCTGGTGCAGGACGATGGCAACCGCCCCGACCTGGCGCGCAGCCTGGCCAACGAATTCATGCAGCGCGACGAGGTCGACATCCTCACCGGCATCATCTTCTCCAACCTGGCCATGGCGGTGGTGCCGGCGGCGGTGCGCCAGGGCACCTTCTACATCTCGCCCAACGCCGGGCCGTCGGACCTGGCCGGGCGCATGTGCCACGAGAACTACTTCAACGCCGCCTACCAGAACGACAACCTGCACGGCGCGATGGGCGCCTACATGCGCGAGCAGGGCTTCGAGAAGCCGATCATCATGGCGCCCAACTACCCCGCCGGCACCGACGCCCTGGCCGGCTTCAAGCACCTCTACGAAGGCGAGGTGGTCGACGAGATCTACACCCAGATGGGCCAGACCGACTACGCCGCCGAGATCGCCCAGATCCGCGCCAGCGACGCCGACAGCCTGTTCTTCTTCCTGCCCGGCGGCATGGGCATCTCGTTCATGAAGCAGTGGGACAGCTCCGGCATCGACATGCCCGTGTTCGGCGCCGCCTTCTCCTTCGACGAGACGATCATCAAGGCGGTGGGCAGCGCGGCGATCGGCGCCATGAACACCTCGCTGTGGGCCTACGACCTCGACAACGAGGCCAACCACGCCTTCGTCGAGGCCTTCCGCGAGACCTACGACCGTATGCCGACGCTCTACGCGGCCCAGGGCTACGATACCGCCAACCTGATCCTCAGCGCGCTGGAGAAGACCCACCCGGACGACCAGGACGCCTTCCGCGAGGCGCTGCGCGAGGCTGACTTCGACTCGGTGCGCGGCGAGTTCCGCTTCGGCCCCAACCACCACCCGATCCAGGACATCTACGTCCGCGAAGTGGTCGAGGGCGACGACGGCCAGCCCACCAACCGCCTGGTCGGCATCGCCGTGGAGGACATCCAGGACGTCTACCACACCCAGTGCGAGATGTGACGCCTCGCCGCCGGGCCATGCGGCCCGGCGGCGCTACTGCAACGCGCGACGGTTATCCATGACATGACGCTCTTCATCGAACAGCTCTTCAACGGCCTTCAGCTCGGCACCATGCTGTTCCTGATGGCCAGCGGCCTGACCCTGGTGTTCGGCGTGATGGGCCTGATCAACCTGGCCCACGGCTCCTTCTACATGGTCGGTGCCTATGCCACGGCGCTGGCCACCGCCGCCACCGGCTCCTTCCTGGTCGGCCTCGCCGCCGGCATCGCCGCGGCCGCCGCGGTCGGCGCCCTGGTCGAGCTGATCGTGATCCGCCGGCTCTACCACCGGCCGCACCTCGACCAGGTGCTGGCCACCTTCGCCCTGATCCTGATCTTCTCCGAAGGCACCCGCTGGCTGTTCGGCTCCTCGCCGCTGTGGCTCAACCCGCCGGCGCTACTGGCCGGTTCGGTGACCCTCCCCGGTGGCCTGCGCTACCCGCTCTTCCGCCTGGTGATCATCGCCGTGGGCGTGGCCGTGGCGGTGGGCATGTACTTCCTGATCTCGCGCACGCGGCTCGGCATGCGCATCCGCGCCGGCGAGAGCGACCGCGAGATGATCGGCGCGCTGGGCGTCGACATCGCCCGGCTCTACACCCTGGTGTTCGCCATGGGCGCAGCGCTGGCCGGCCTGGCCGGGGCCCTGGTCGGCGCCCTGCAGTCGGTGCAGGTGGGCATGGGCGAGCCGGTGCTGATCCTCGCCTTCGTGGTGATCGTGATCGGCGGCATCGGCTCGATCAAGGGGGCCCTCTACGGCGCCATCCTGGTCGGCGTGGTCGACACCCTGGGGCGGGTCTTCCTGCCGCTGTTCTTCCGCCAGTTCATGCCCTCCTCGGAGGCGGCGGGCGTCGGCGCGGCGATTGCCGCGATGCTGATCTACATCCTGATGGCCGTGATCCTGGCCTTCAAACCCAAGGGACTGTTTGCCGCCAATGAATAAGCCCGACACCCCGACCCTCGCCCCGCAGCCGGGGCTGCCGACGCCCGCGGCCAGCTGGCACGACCGCAAGGGGCTGGTGCAGATCGGCCTGCTGGCGCTGCTGCTGCTGGCGCCGCTGGCCGCCCACCTGCTGGGCCACGTCTACTACGTCAACCTGGCCTCGCGGGTCACCCTGGTCGCCATGGCCGCGGTGGGCCTCAACCTGGCCATCGGCTACGGCGGCATGGTGAGCTTCGGCCACGCCGCCTATTTCGGCCTGGGCGGCTACGTGGCCGGCATCAGCGCCTATCACGCCTTCGACTTCACCCCGGTGATCGCCTGGCCCATTGCCATCCCCGGCAGCGACAGCATGCTGGCGATCTGGCTCGCGGCGCTCGTGCTGTGCGGCCTGCTGGCGCTGGTCATCGGCGCCATCTCGCTGCGCACCACCGGGGTCTACTTCATCATGATCACCCTGGCCTTCGCCCAGATGATGTACTACTTCGCCAACTCCTGGCCCACCTACGGCGGCGAGGACGGCCTGCCGATCTACCTGCGCAACTCGCTGCCGTGGGTCGACACCAACGACGCCCTGACCTTCTTCCTGATCTGCTTCGCCGGTCTCGTGCTGTCGCTCGCCCTCACCTCGCGGATCATGAAGTCGCGCTTCGGCGCCGCCCTGACCATGGCCCGGCTCAACGACACCCGGCTCGCCACCGCCGGCATCGCGCCCTACCCCGTTCGCCTGGTCGCCTTCGTCATCTCGGCGATGATCACGGGGCTTGCCGGGGCGCTCTACGCCGACCTCAACGGCTTCGTCAGCCCCACCATGCTGAGCTGGCACATGTCGGGGGAGCTGATGGTGATCGTCATCCTCGGCGGCGTGGGGCGGCTCTACGGGCCGCTGGCCGGGGCCATCCTGTTCGTGATGATGGAGACCCTGCTGGGCGGGCTGACCGAGTACTGGAAGCTGTTCCTCGGCCTGGTGCTGCTGTTCGTGGTGCTGTTCGCCAAGCACGGCGTGATGGGCTGGCTGGCCGGGAGGGAACGCCATGAGTGACGTCGTGCTGAGCCTTGCCCACCTCAACAAGCGCTTCGGCGCCCTGCAGGCGACCCGCGACGTGTCGCTCGACCTGCGCCCGGGCGAGATCCACGCGCTGATCGGCCCCAACGGCGCCGGCAAGTCGACCCTGATCGGCCAGATCGCCGGCAGCCTCAGGCCCGACACCGGCAGCATCGTGCTGGCCGGCCAGGAGATCACCTCGCTCAGCGTGGCCCAGCGTGCTCGACTGGGGCTGGGCCGCAGCTTCCAGATCTCGTCGCTGGCCGAACCGCTGTCGGTGAAGCGCAACGTGATGATCGCCGTGCAGGCGCTGCAGGGGCACAGCTTCCGCTTCTGGAAGCCGGTGCACCGCGACGAGAGCCTGCTGGCCCCGGCCATGGCGGCACTCGAGCGCATGGCCCTGGCACACCGCGCCGACACCGCCGTGGCCGAGCTCTCCCACGGCGAGCGGCGCCAGGTCGAGGTGGCCTGTGCCCTGGCGCTCAAGCCGCGCGTGCTGCTGCTAGACGAGCCCATGGCCGGGCTGGGCCCCGAGGGGTCGGCGCGCCTCACCGAGCTGCTCGAGGCGCTCAAGCGGGAGGTGCCGATCCTGCTGATCGAGCACGACATGGACGCCGTGTTCCGGCTCGCCGATCGCATCTCGGTGCTGGTGGACGGGGCCGTGATCGCCCACGGCGACAGCGCGACGATCCGTGCCAATCCGCAGGTCCGCGAAGCCTACCTGGGGGAGACGACATGCTGAACGTCACCGCGATCGAGACCTTCTACGGCCCCTCCCAGGCGCTGTTCGGCGTCGACCTCAGCGTCCGGTCGGGCGAGATGGTGGCGCTGATGGGGCGCAACGGCATGGGCAAGACCACCACCATCCGCTCGATCTTCGGCCTCACCCCGGCGCGCAGCGGCAGCATCACCTTCGACGCCCACGACCTGCGGCGCCTGCCGTCGTACCGCATCGCCCAGGCCGGCCTCGGGCTGGTACCCGAGGGGCGGCGCTGTTTCCCCAATCTCACCGTGCGCGAGAACCTGATGGTCACCGCGCGCCCCGGCCACTGGACCCTGGCGCGCGTCGAGGCCCTCTTCCCGCGGCTGGCGGAACGCCGCCGCCAGCTGGCCCGCACCCTCTCGGGCGGCGAGCAGCAGATGCTCGCCATCGGCCGGGCGCTGATGACCAACCCCCGCCTGCTGGTGCTCGACGAGGCCACCGAGGGCCTGGCGCCGGTGATCCGCCAGGAGATCTGGGCCGCCATCCGCACGCTCAAGGCGCAGGGGCAGTCCACGCTGATCGTCGACAAGTCGCTCGCCGAGCTGCTGCCGCTGGCCGACCGCTGCGTCATTCTCGAGAAGGGGCGCACGGTCTGGTCCGGCGAGCCCGGCACACTCGACGATGCCACCCGCGACCGCTACCTGGGCGTATAAGAGGAAGCCGCCATGCCATTCATCACCCAGCGCAAGGTGCGCTTCCAGCACTGCGACCCGGCGGGCATCGTCTTCTACCCGCGCTACTACGAGATGCTCAACTCGGTGGTCGAGGACTATTTCGCCGAGTCGGTGGGCCACGACTTCAACCGCCTTCACGTGGAGACGCGCACCGGCGTGCCCACCGCACACATCGAGACCGATTTCCATGCCCCCAGCCGGCTGGGCGAGACGCTCACCTTCGAGCTGACGCTGCGCGACGTCGGCCGCACCAGCCTGACCCTGCGCACCGAGGTCCACTGCGGCGGCGACCCGCGCCTGACCAGCGACTCGACCCTGGTCTTCGTCGACCTGGGGAGCGGTCGCCCCCTGCCCTGGCCAGAGGCCATGCGCGCCCATTTCGCCAAGGACTGCCAACAAGGATAATCCGATGAACGACGCCACCCTGCACGAGCTGCTCCACCCCTCCCACTGGAAGGCCGCCGTGGGCTACGCCAACGGCGTGCTCGCCTCCGGCCGCACGATCTTCGTCGGCGGCCAGATCGGCTGGAACGGCGACCAGGTCTTCGAGAGCGACGACTTCGCCGCCCAGGTGCACCAGGCGCTGGCCAACATCGTCGAGGTCCTGAGGGAGGCCGGCGCCGGACCCGAGCATGTGGTACGGCTGACCTGGTACGTCACCGACAAGCGCGAGTACCTGGCGCGGCTGAAGGAGGTGGGCGCCGCCTACCGCGAGGTGATGGGCAAGCACTTCCCGGCCATGACCATGGTGCAGGTGGCCGACCTGATCGAGGACCGGGCGAAGGTGGAAATCGAGGCCACGGCGGTACTCCCCGAGGCCCGGTAGAGGGCGATCGAGCTCAGCGGCCGTGGAAGGCGGCGATACGCGCAACGAAGCGACCGCCCGGCGCGTAGTGATCGAGGATCGAGAAGTGGTCGTCGCCGGGCATGAGCTCATGGCTGACCGCCGCGCCCTGGGCCTCGAGGTGCTCGGCGTGGGCCTGCATCTGGCGCGCGAACTCGACCGACTCCTCGCCGCCCGCCACCAGCTGCACCGCCGCGGGTACCCGGCAAGGCTGAAACAGCGGGCTGTAGTCGGCGACGTCGCGCCCGGTGAGCTGCAGCTTGGGCTGCAGCCACGACCAGGGGAAGGGGCGCAGGTCGTAGAGCCCGCTGACGCATAGCGCGCCGCGGACCAGTTCGTCGGGCAGGCCGTACACGCCCGGCCAGTCGGTGGCCAGCAGCATGGCGCAGAGATGACCGCCGGCCGAATGCCCGGAGACGCTCGGCCGCGTCGTGTCGACGCCCAACGTTTCCCCCCGGGCATGCAGCCAGGCCAGCGCGGCACGGGCCTGGCGCACCACTTCGCCGAAGGTCACCGTGGGGCACAGCGCATAGTTGACCACTGCGACGCTGATGCCCGCCTCCACCAGTCCCTCGGCGACGAAGCCGAACTCCCGATGCCCCAGCGAACGCCAGTAGCCGCCGTGGAAGAAGACGTGCAGCGGCGCCCCCTCGTCCTCGGCGTGGTAGAGGTCCAGGCGCTCGGCGAGCGTGGGCCCGTAGGCGACATCCAGGGATACCCGGTGGCGCTCGCGCACCGCCTCGCTGCGCGCCTGCCAGCCGGCGATCAGGCCGCCCGGGTCGCGACCGCGCATGGGGTCGTACTCGCGGTCGATCGCTTCCTGGCTGGCGAAGTCGCGGTAGAGCATGCTTCCTCCTCTCGTCGGCAGGCTCAGGGCCTCAGCCCGCGCACGGCGCGGTACAGGATCCCCAGCGGGGCCAGCGCCAGCACGATGAAGCCGATCAGGGTCCAGCCGGGCAGCGAGATGCCGAGCAGCAGGAAGTCGATCTCGGCGCACTCGCCGGAGCCTGAGAGCACCGTGGCGACCACGTCGCGCATCGGCAGGATGTCCATCATGTAGTCGAGCCCGGGGCCGCAGCTCGGCACCTGGTCGGGCGGCAGCGACTGCAGCCACAGGTGGCGCGCGGCGACGCCGATGCCGACCCCCACCGCCGTCAGCGACAGCCCGCCGTAGACCACCGGCCCCAGCCGCCCCCGCGGGTTGTGGATCGCGGCGACGAGGAAGACTGCGGCGGCGGCGAGCACCGCCACGCGCTGGAAGATGCACAGCGGGCAGGGCTCGAGCCCGCCGATATGCTCCAGCCCCAGGGCGACCAGCATCATGAGGACAGAGAAGGCCAACCCGGCCAGGCTCCACTGGCGCACGGAAAGGCGCCGAAGTCCCGCTGCGCTCATCGCACGCCCCCCTGACCGGCCATGACCACACGGGGCTCGCGGGCGCTGGCGAAATAGTGCTCGAGGAACTCGTCGAAGCGCTGGGTATCGGCGGCCTCGATGTCGCGCTGCTGCTGGTGCGAAGTGCCGACCATCTGCTCGAAGGTCGCCTGCCGTGCCGGGTCGACGGGTTCGCGGCGCAGCCGCTCGGCATGCTCCTCGGCCAGGCTCAGAGTGGCCTCGACGAACTCCTCGCCGCTGGACTCCAGCCGGGCGAGCAGGCGGCCGGAGGGCGTCAGTGCCGGATCGGCGAGCCACGGCGTGAACGCCGCCACGGCATCGGCGTGGGGGCTGCCCTGCTCCAGCGCATCGAGCACTGCGGCGGCGCGGTCGAGTTCGGCGAAGATCTCGCCGCCCCAGTCGGCCACCGAGCGGCGCCGGCCGTCCTGCAACAGCCTCAGCGCCGGGTCGCGACCGCGCTCGACGACCAGGCGCCGGTTGTCGTCCAGCCGGTCACACTCTTCGTCGGGGATCCAGGGGCTCTCGGCGAGCAGGCACCACATCAGGAAGGTATCGATGAAGCGCAGGCGCCTCTCGTCGATGCCCAGCGTCAGGAAGGGGTCGAGGTCGAGGCAGCGCACCTCGATGTACTCGACGCCGCGCGCCTCGAGCGCCTGGCTCGGCGTCTCGTTGTGGCGGGTGACGCGCTTGGGCCGGATGTCGCTGTAGTACTCGTTCTCGATCTGCAGGATGTTGGCGTTGAGCTGCTGCCAGTCGCGCCCGTTCCTGACCCCCAGCGCCTCGTAGGCGGGCCAGGGCGTGGAAATGGCGTGGCGCAGGGTGCCGACGTAGTTGGAGAGCGAGTTGAAGCAGATCTTGAGCTGCTCCTGCACCTTGTTCTGGTAGCCGAGGTCGGACATGCGCAGGCTGGTGGCGTAGGGCGAGACCAGGGTATCGCGACCGTGTGCGTGCAGCTTGTCGGGGATGGTGCCATCCGGCAGAAAGCTGCGGTCCAGTGCCGGCGAGGCGCCGAACAGGTAGAGCAGCAGCCAGCTGTGGCGGCGGAAGTTGCGGATCAGGCCGAAGTAGCGGCTGGAGCGGTAGTCGTCGAGCGACATGTCGTCGGCAGCGTCGCGCTCGCGCAGCCGCTCCCACAGGTCGTCCGGCAGCGAGACGTTGTAGTGGATCCCGGCGATGGACTGCATGATCCGGCCATAGCGCACGTCCAGTCCCTTGCGATAGACGTGCTTCATGGTGCCGACGTTGGAGCGGCCGTAGTCGGCGATGGTCACGCTGTCGTTGCCGTCGAGCCTGGCCGGCATGCTGGCCGGCCAGATCAGCTCGTCGCCCAGGTGGCGGTAGCTGAAGCGATGGAGGTCGGCGAGGAAGTCGACGGCGTCGCCGGGGCGGCAGTAGACCGGCGTGATGTACTCCAGCAGCGCCTCGGAGTAGTCGGTGGTGATGTGCGGGTGGGTCAGCTTCGAGCCCAGCGCGTACGGATGCGGCGTGGCGGCGATCCGCCCCCGGCGGTCGACGCGCAGCCCCTCCTTCTCGAGGCCGCGGCGAAGGCGCCCGAAGCGCCCCTGGGCCGCCATCCCGGCGAAATGCGAAACGGTGGCAGAGTATGAATCAGACAAGGCGTGGACCCCATGTCTCGAAGGCCGTCGACGGGCCTCCCGGTCGATGCGTGCCGGCCGCCCGTGGCGGCCGGTCATGCGGTTTGTGTCGAGAGTATGGCGAGAGCCGCTCCGGGATCAAGATTTGCTCTTCTTCGCCGCCAGCAGGGCGGCTCCGAGCGCCCCCATCTGGCCGGGCTGAGACTGCTCGCGAGGGGCGCCCTTGCGCTGGGCCTTGCCCTGCCCGCCGCGCCGTTCGCCGCCGGCGTCGCGCGACGACTTGCCGCGGCTCCTGCCGCCCTCGGCCTCGCCCGGCTGGTCGTCGAGCCGCATGGAGAGCCCGATGCGCGCGCGCTCGAGATCCACGCTCATCACCTTGACCTTGACGATGTCGCCGGCCTTGACCACCGAGCGCGGATCCTCGACGAACTTGTCGGAGAGCGCCGAGATGTGCACCAGGCCGTCCTGGTGCACGCCGATGTCGACGAAGGCGCCGAAGTGGGTGACGTTGGTCACGCTGCCCTCGAGGATCATGCCCGGCGCCAGATCCTTGAGCGTCTCCACGCCCTCGCGGAACTCGGCGGCCTTGAACTCGGGGCGCGGGTCGCGGCCCGGCTTGTCGAGCTCCTTGAGAATGTCGCTGATGGTCGGCACGCCGAAGCGCTCGTCGGCGAACTCGGCCGGCTTGACCGCCTTGAGCGTGGCGCTGTCGCCGATCAGGCTCGCCACCGGGCGGCCGCTGCGGCTGGCGATGCGCTCCACCACCGGATAGGCCTCGGGATGCACGGCGCTGCCGTCGAGCGGGTTGTCGCCGTTCATGATGCGCAGGAAGCCGGCGCACTGCTCGAAGGTCTTGGGACCCAGGCGGCTGACGTCCAGCAGCTGCTGGCGGCTGGTGAAGGCGCCCTCGGCGTTGCGCCGCGCGACGATGGCCTCGGCCAGCGCCGGGTTGAGCCCGGCCACGCGCGACAGCAGCGCACTCGAGGCGGTGTTGAGGTCGACCCCCACCGCGTTGACGCAATCCTCGATCACCGCCTCCAGGCTCTTCGACAGCTGCAGCTGCGAGACGTCGTGCTGGTACTGGCCCACGCCGATGGACTTGGGCTCGATCTTGACCAGCTCGGCCAGCGGATCCTGCAGGCGCCGGGCGATGGAGACCGCGCCGCGGATGGTGACGTCGAGGTCGGGCAGCTCCCGGGAGGCGTACTCCGAGGCGGAGTAGACCGAGGCGCCGGCCTCGCTGACCATCACCTTGGAGAGCGCTCTTCGTCCGGCGAAGGCCTTGACCAGCTCGCCGGCCAGCTTGTCGGTCTCGCGGCTGGCGGTGCCGTTGCCGACGGCCACCAGCGCCACGTCGTGCTTCTCCACCAGCCTGGCCAGCTGCGCCAGGGACTCGTTCCAGGCGTTGCGCGGCGCATGGGGGAAGATCGTGGCATGCTCGAGGAACTGGCCGGTGGCGTCCACCACCGCCACCTTGCAGCCGGTGCGCAGGCCCGGGTCGATGGCCAGCGTGGCCTTCTGCCCCGCCGGGGCGGCCAGCAGCAGGTCCTTGAGGTTGGCGGCGAAGACCTCGATGGCGTCGAGCTCGGCACGTTCGCGCAGTCGCCCCATCAGTTCGGTCTCGAGATGGGTGTAGAGCTTGACCCGCCAGGTCCAGCGCACCACGTCGGCCAGCCACCTGTCGGCGGCGCGGCCCTCGTCGCGGATGTCGAAGTGCCTGGCGATGGCCACCTGGGCCGGATGGATCGGCGCCTCGTCCTCGCCGGGCAGGCGGATGGCCAGGGTCAGCACGCCCTCGTTGCGGCCGCGGAACATCGCCAGCGCGCGGTGCGACGGCGTCTTGGCCAGCGCCTCGTCGTGCTCGAAGTAGTCGGAGAACTTGGCGCCCTCGCGCTCCTTGCCGGCAAGCACCCGGGCGCTGAGCTCACCCTCGTTCCACAGCCGCTCGCGCAGCGCGCCGACCAGTTCGGGGTCCTCGGCGAAGCGCTCCATCAGGATCTGGCGCGCGCCGTCCAGCGCCGCCTTGGCGTCCTCGACGGCCGGGATGTCGCCCTCGGCGGGCCGCAGGTACTTGGCCGCCTCGGTGTCGGGGTCGAGGGCGGGATCGGCCAGCAGCGCCTCGGCCAGCGGCTCGAGGCCCGCCTCGCGGGCGATCTGAGCCTTGGTGCGGCGCTTCTTCTTGTAGGGCAGGTAAAGGTCTTCCAGGCGCTGCTTGGTGTCGGCGGCCTGGACCTGGCCTTCGAGCTCCGGCGTCAGCTTGCCCTGCTCGTCGATGGCGGCGAGCACGGCCACGCGCCGCTCCTCCAGCTCGCGCAGGTAACGCAGGCGTTCGTCGAGGCTGCGCAGCTGGGTGTCGTCGAGCCCACCGGTGACCTCCTTGCGGTAGCGGGCGATGAAGGGCACGGTGGCGCCGCCGTCGAGCAGCTCCACGGTGGCGGCGACCTGCTGCGGGCGAACGCCGAGTTCCTCGGCGAGGCGGGAAATGATCCGGGTCGTGGCGTCCATGGCTTCCTTGGTAGTGCGACAACGAAAGATCGCGCCAAGGTACCACAAACGCCACGCCGTCGCCGCCGCGATCAGCGTCGCCAGCCGACGTCGTCCCAGAAGTGGCGGCGCGCCTCGCGAACCGCCTGCTGGCGGGTCAAACCGATATCGCGCAGCTGTCTGTCGCTGAGTTCATGCAGTTGGGCGCGCTCGCGGCGCAGCTGCAGCAGATGCTTCACGCGACGTATCCAGGTCCAAGGCAGCGAGGTGGACAGCCAGGCTCGCCGGCCGCCTTCAGGCGCAGCACAGGATGACGAGTCGCAGCAAGTAGCGGGGGCTCTCATGGCACACTTCCTCCAGGTCATGTCGGCAATGGAGAAAGTCTCGACGGGACGCTAGAATCAATCCAACGAATACTTCTTATAACAAGCATCACCAACCATGATGGAATCGACCATGCTGCATACCATCGATCATGAGCTGCTGCGCACCTTCGTCGCCATCGTCGACCATGGCGGTTTCACCCGCGCGGCCCAGGCGGTCAATCGCACCCAGTCGGCGGTCAGCATGCAGATCAAGCGCCTCGAGGAGGACGTGATCCAGCGCCCGCTGTTCGAGCGCCAGGGGCGCCAGATGCACCTGACCAGCGAAGGCACCACGCTGCTCGGCTATGCTCGCCGGATCCTCGACCTGCAGGGAGAGGCGCTGAACCTGCTGCGTGAGCCGGAGATGGTGGGCAGGGTACGCATCGGTGTTCCCGACGACTTCGTCATGCGCTTCCTGCCCGGCATTCTCAAGTCCTTCTCACAGACCTGGCCGCTGGTCGACGTCGAGGTGCAGTGCGCCCCCTCCTCCGAACTGCTCGGTCGTCAGCAGGGCAGCCTCGACCTCAGCATCGTGACCCGCCAGGTCGGCCAAGAGATCGGCACCATCCTGCGCCGCGAGGAGACCGTGTGGGTGGTGGCGGAAAGCCATGCCATTCATCGCCAGTCGCCGCTGCCCCTGGCACTGTTCGAGGAACCCTGCTTCTGTCGTCAACACGCCTGCAACGCCCTGACCCGTGCCGGGCGTCCGTACCGCATTGCCTATTCGAGCCCCAGCCTGGCCACCCTGCAGGCGGTAGTGGGCGCCGGGCTCGCCGTCTCGGCGCTGATGAAGAGCCTGGTCACACCGGGCATGCGCGTGCTTGGCGAAGCGGATGGCTTCCCCCCGCTGCCGGACGGTTCCATCGTGCTGCTGCGCTCGCCCGAAGCCACGTCTCCCGCGGTGGACGGCCTGGCCCAGCATATCGTGGAGGGGTTCAGGTAGCCGCCGGCACGAAGGTCAGCGCCAGGCCGTTATTGCACCAGCGCAGGCCGGTGGGCTCGGGGCCGTCGCTGAAGACATGGCCCTGATGGCCGCCGCAGCGGGCGCAGTGATACTCGCGCCGCGGCCAGACCAGGCTGAAGTCGAGCTGGCTGAGCAGATGCCCCTCGATGTGATCGAAGAAGCTCGGCCAGCCGGTGCCGGAGTCGTACTTCATGGCGCTGTCGAACAGCGGCAGGTCGCAGCCGGCACAGTGGTACTCGCCATCGCGGGTCTCCTCGTCCAGGGGGCTCGAGAACGGTGGCTCGGTGCCGTGATCGCGCAAGATCTCGAACTGCTCGGGCGTGAGGCGCTCGCGCCACTCGTCGCGTGACAGCTCGAGGCGCTCGAGACCCGGCGCCGCTTCCAGCGACAGTCGCGGGAATCCCCAACCGACGCCGGGCACGAGCCCCGCCGCCCCGCCGACACCCAGCAGCCCCAGGAAAAGACGTCGTTTCATTGGACCCTCCCTCCTGGTCAGTCAACCGACATGCCAGGCCCACAATGAGAACGGGGAAGAGGCTTGCGCCCCTTCCCCGTTCAGACCGCCGCGGCAACCGCGGGTTCACCTCAGGTCAGGCTGGGCCCGGCCTTGACGATGGCCTCGCTGACGCCGTCGAACTTCTTGAAGTTGTCGACGAACTTGGCCGCCAGGTCGCTGCGCTTGCGGTCGTAGGCGGCCTTGTCCTCCCAGGTCTCGCGCGGGTCGAGCAGCCGGGAGTCGACGCCCGGCACCGATACCGGCACGTCCAGGTTGAGCCCCTCGATGCGCCGGGTCTCGATCTCGCGCAGCACGCCGGACTGGATGGCGCTGATGATGGCGCGGGTGGTGGGGATAGAGAAGCGCGAGCCGCCCTCGCCGTAGGCGCCGCCGGTCCAGCCGGTATTGACCAGGTAGACCTGGGCGTCCTTGGCCTCGACGCGCTTGATCAGCAGGTCGGCGTAGACCCGCGCCGGACGCGGGAAGAACGGCGCCCCGAAGCAGGTCGAGAAGGTCGCCGAGAGGCCTTCGGAGGAGCCCATCTCGGTGGAGCCCACCTTGGCGGTGTAGCCGGAGAGGAAGTGATAGGCGGCCGCTTCCTTGGACAGCACCGACACCGGGGGCAGCACGCCGGACATGTCGCAGGTCAGGAAGATGATGGCGTTGGGCTCGCCGGCACGGTTCTCCGGCACCCGCTTGTCGACGTGCTCCAGCGGATAGGCGGCACGCGAGTTCTGGGTCAGGCTGTCGTCGGTGTAGTCGGGCTCGCGGCGGTCGTCGAGCACCACGTTCTCCAGCACGGTGCCGAACTTGATGGCATTCCAGATCACCGGCTCGTTCTTCTCGGAGAGGTCGATGCACTTGGCGTAGCAGCCGCCCTCGATGTTGAACACGGTGCCGGGGCCCCAGCCGTGCTCGTCGTCACCGATCAGGTAGCGCGCCGGGTCGGCCGAGAGGGTGGTCTTGCCGGTGCCGGAGAGACCGAAGAACAGCGCGGTCTCGCCATCCTCGCCGACGTTGGCGCTGCAGTGCATGGGCAGCACGTCGGAGGCCGGCAGGAGGAAGTTCTGTACCGAGAACATCGCCTTCTTCATCTCCCCGGCGTAGCGCATGCCGGCGATCAGCACCTTCTGCTGGGCGAAGTTGAGGATCACGCAGCCGTCGGAGTGGGTGCCGTCGCGATCCGGGTCGCATTCGAAGAACGGCGCATTGAGGATGGTCCACTCCTGCTTGACCGAGGGGTTGTAGCCCTCGGGGCGCACGAACATGGTGCGGCCGAACAGGTTGTGCCAGGCCGTCTCGGTGGTCACCCGCACCGGCAGGTAGTGGGTCGGGTCGCTGCCCACGTGGAGTTCGGAAACGAAGCGCTCGCCGCTGGCCAGGTAGTCCTCGACACGCGCCCAGAGGGCATCGAACTTGCCGGCATCGAAGGGACGGTTGACGCTGCCCCAGTCGATATCGCCGCTGGTGGAGGGCTCGTCGACGATGAAGCGATCCGTGGGCGAGCGGCCGGTGCGCTGGCCGGTGTTCACCACCAGGGCGCCGTTCGCGGCCAGATGGCCTTCTCCGCGTGCCACGGCACGCTCGATGAGTTCGGCGCTGCTGAGATTGACGTGTGCTTGAGGAGCGGCTTGGGATGTGGTCATGTCGTTTCCTGGGCCTTGCGGCCGGTTCTCTCTCGTGTGCCAGGCGTCGTACGCCGTTGCGTTGCATTTCCGATCGTCCGTGTGCGGATGAATGCCGTCTTGTCGTCAGGCGATCGGCCTTGAGGCGGCGCCATTATGGCAAAAAGGGGGCCGCCAGGAAACGTTAACTTTGACCGAAGTTCTTGTAGTTTTACTACTACATCGAGGCATATCGCCGCAGGTTGACGTTGATCGGACTTGTGCATTGCAGCAATTCCAGGCACACGCACGAGCCCCCCCCCCGGGGCGCCTCGTGCGCTCCCGCGGGTGCCGGCCTCAGTGCAGCGTGGGGGGCGTTCCGTCCTGGCTGTCGAGCAGCGCCTCGATTTCGCGCCGGGAGAAGCGATAGTGGGTATGACAGAAATGGCACTGGGTCTCGATCTCGCCCTGCTCGGCCAGCACCTCGCGCAGTTCGTCGCCCCCCAGCGTCAGCAGGGCATCGCCGATGCGTTGCCGCGAGCAGGTGCAGCCGAAGCGCAGCGGCTTGGGCTCGAAGACCCGCACCGTCTCCTCGTGATATAGCCGCTGCAGCAGCTCGCGCTGGTCGAGCCCCAGCAGTTCCTCGGTGGTCAGCGTCCTGGCCAGCTGGACGGTGCGCTCCCAGGCATCGTCGTCCTGGTTCTGCGACGCGTCCGGCAGCCGCTGCAGCAGCAGCCCGCCGGCACGCCGCGCGTCGGCGCGCAGCCACAGCCGCGTGGGCAGTTGCTCCGACTGCGAGAAGTAGGCCTCGAGGCAGCCGGCCAGGCTGTCGTGGTCGAGCGCCACGATGCCCTGGTAGCGATTGCCCTCGCGCGGGTCGAGGGTAATCACGATGTGGCCGTCGCCGACCAGCTCGCGAAAGCCCGCCTCCCCGGCGGGCAGCGTGGCATCCTCCGCCACGCGGGCGATGGCGCGCAGCTCGCCGCCCGGGTTGGATTCGGCCATCAGCAGCGACAGCGCGCCCTGGCCACGCACCTCGATGCTGAGGATACCGTCGAGCTTGACGGTATCGGTGAGCAGCGCCACGGCGGCCAGCAGCTCTCCCAGCAGGCGATTGACGGCCGCGGGATAGCCGTGGCGGTCGAGCACGTCGGCGTAGGCGCGCTCGAGGGTGACGATCTCGCCCCGCACGTTGGTGCGGTCGAAGAGGAAACGCTGGATCTGGTCGGTCATGATCGATTCCGGAAGAGGTCGTTCAGGGTGGGCCGAGAGGCGGCATCGCTCACTCGTCTTGCTGGCGCTGGAAGCGCTGGATCTCGCGACGCTGCTTCTTGTCGGGCCGCTTGAGCGGATGCTGCATGGCCTGCTGGGTCAGGCGCCGACCCTCGGCCTCGCGCGCCCGGCGCTCGGCGCTCTCGGCCGTCTCGCGGTAGAGTTCGCGGGCCTGCGGGGCACCGCGACGCTGGTCGGAGAGGGCCACCACCTCCACCTCCCATACGTCCCAGCCCTGGGGCACCCGGATCAGCGCCCCCACCTCGACGTTCTTGCTGGTCTTGGCGCGCGCCCCGTTGTAGTGGACCTTGCCGCCTTCGATGGCCTTCTTGGCCAGCCCGCGGGTCTTGAAGAAGCGCGCCGCCCACAGCCACTTGTCGAGTCGTACGCTATCCAATCTCGCCTCCCTCCTCGCCGTGCACTCCGCTGTCGCTGCGTACCTCCGAGGGTAGCTGCTGGGGCAGGATCGTGGCGAAGCGGTCCAGGGCGATGAACTCCTCGAGCTCCTTCTCGGGCCGCGTGCTGTCGGGCTGCTTGATGCCGAGCAGATGTCGGATGCCGAACTCCCGGGCGCTCTCCAGCACCTCGGGGTTGTCGTCGATGAACAGGGTCCGTGCCGGGTCGAAGGGCTCGACCTCCTGCAGCGCGAACCAGAACGCCTGGGCCTCCTTGGGCACGCCGAGGTCGGCCGAGGAGACGATGGCATCCAGGTAGGCCTCGAGGCCGGTGAGCGGCAGCTTGAGCTCGAGGCTCTCGCGGTCGGCGTTGGTCGCCAGTACCACCCGGGGGTGGGCCTTGCGGAGCCACTTGAGGAAATCCAGCGCGTCGCTGCGCAGGCCGATCAGGTGCTGGATCTCGCGCTTGAGGGCCACGATGTCGACGCCCAGCTCACGGCTCCAGTAGGCCAGGCTGTACCAGTTGAGGGTGCCCCGCTCGCGCAGGATGCGCGCACGAATCTGCTCTTGGGTGGCCTCGTCGAGGCGATGCAGCTCGACGTAGCGCCGCGGCAGGTGCTCCAGCCAGAAATGGCTGTCGAAGTGCAGGTCGAGCAGTGTGCCGTCCATGTCCAGCAGGACGGTATCGATGGCGCGCCAGTCGATCATGGCGACTCCCGGTGGCATCTGAGCGGTGGCAGGCGTGGTATTGTACTCAATGGATACCGGCGGCGCATTCCCGGCACGCCCATGCCGACGCCCGCCCGCACGAAACGGAGCTTCCATGGCCGAGAAGAAGATCTTGCAGAAACCCCAGGTGCTGGCGCGTCAGTCCGTGGCCAGAAGCCGCCTGTTCCACATCGAGGCGCTGGAGCTGCGCTTCGCCAACGGTGCCGAACGCACCTTCGAGCGCCTGACCGGCAGCGACCAGGGCGCGGTGATGATCATCGCCATGCCCGACCCGGACCACGTGCTGCTGATCCGCGAGTACGCCGCGGGCTTCGAGGACTATGTGCTGACCCTGCCCAAGGGACTGGTGGATCCCGGCGAGGACATCGTCAGCGCGGCCAACCGGGAGCTGATGGAGGAGTGCGGCTACGGTGCCCGGCGCATCGAGCCGCTGGTGGAACTGTCGCTGGCGCCCAACTACATGCGCCACCGCATGCAGGTGCTGCTCGCCACCGAGCTCTACCCCAAGCGCCTGCCCGGGGACGAACCCGAGCCGCTGGTGGTCGAGACCCACGCCCTCGAGGAGCTGCCGGCACTGTTGATGCGCGACGACTTCCACGAGGCACGGGCCATCGCCGCGCTGTTCATCGCCCGCGACACCCTGCGCGAACGCCGCGGCAAGGAAGCCCCGCTGAGCTGGTAGCCGTGCCGCCACACGTGCTCAGCCGTGGCGATGCAGCTGTCGCAGGTTGCCGTTGCCCTCCTTGAGACGGATCCAGCGGCTCTGGCGATAGCTGTCCAGCCCGGCCTCCAGCAGGCTCATGACCTCGATCCCCTCCTCCACGCTGACCGGCACCGCTGCGCCGTTCGCGAGCGCCTCGACGACTCCCGCATAGTACGCCAGGTAGTCGCCGGGAAGCCCCGGGTACTCACGGGTGACCAGCCGGCCGTCGTCGCCTTCGGCCAGCGTCAGCTGACCGGGACGCGGGTCCACGCCCCAGTCCCGCGAGGGGGTACGCCCCTCTCTCAGCCAGTTCTCCTGCGGGTCGCGGCCATACTTGACGAAGCTGCCTCGGGTGCCGTGCAGGGCCTGCTGCGGCGTCGCCTCCGCGACCAGCGAGCTGGCTCGCAGGGTGACCCGCAGCGCGTCGTATTCGAGCAGCGCGTGGAACTCGTCATCGACCTCGGCGCCGTCGCGCGCCGCCATCAGGTCGAGCAGGATCGCCCGCGGCATGCCGAACAGCGTGCGGGCCTGGTCGAGCAGGTGCGACCCCAGGTCGTACCAGATGCCGCTGCCCGGCTTGTGCTGCTCGCGCCAGCGATCGGCCACGGCCGGCCGGAAACGGTCGAAGCGCAGCTCGAGCGAGACGGGCCGCCCCACGCCGCCCTCCTCGACCAGCGCCTGCAGGGTACGGAAATCGCAGTCCCAGCGACGGTTGTGAAAGACGCTGACCCGGCATTCGGCCTTGTCGGCCTCGGCCTTGAGCAGCCGTGCCTCGGACAGCGACACGGTGAAGGGCTTGTCGACCACCAGATGCTTGCCGGCGGCGAGTGCCGCCTTGGCCAGCGGGAAGTGGGTCGCGTTGGGGCTGGCGATGACCACCAGGTCGATATCGGGCCGGGCGAACAGCGCTGCGGCCTTGGGAAGCACCTCGACCTCGGGCAGGGCGTCATGCACCCGCTCGGGCGAGCTGCTGACCACGGCCAGCAGTTCCAGCCCAGGCGTGGCCTGGATCAGCGGGGCGTGGAAGATACGGCCGGCAGTGCCGAAACCGATCAGGCCGACACCGAAGGTCTGCTTGCGCATGTCGTGGTTCCTTACTGCTGCATGGAAAAGGCCCGCAACGACGAACCGGGCCTGGGCCCGGTTCGTCGATCGCGTCAGTCGAGCTTGGAGAGGTCGCGCACCGCGCCCTTGTCGGCGGATGTCGCCAGCAGGGCATAGGCCTTGAGCGCCGCCGAGACCTTGCGCAGGCGCTGGATGCGGGGTTTCCAGGCCTGGCTGCCGCGCGCCTCTTCCGCCTCGCGGCGTGACGCCAGCTCGCCATCGGAGAGCTTGACGTCGATACGGCGGTTGGGAATGTCGATGCGAATGACGTCGCCGGAGCGCACCAGGCCGATGGCCCCGCCCGCCGCCGCCTCGGGCGAGACGTGGCCGATGGAGAGGCCGGATGTGCCACCGGAGAAGCGCCCGTCGGTGAGCAGCGCACACGCCTTGCCCAGGCCCTTCGACTTCAGGTACGAGGTCGGGTAGAGCATCTCCTGCATGCCCGGCCCGCCCTTGGGCCCCTCGTAGCGGATGACGACGACCTCGCCCTCCTTCACCTCGCCCGCGAGGATGTGCTCCACTGCCTGGTCCTGGGACTCGACCACGTGGGCCGGCCCCTCGAAGACCAGGATGGCGTCGTCGACACCGGCGGTCTTGACCACGCAGCCGTCCACGGCGATGTTGCCGTAGAGCACCGCGAGGCCACCCTCCTGCGAGAAGGCGTGCTCGAGGTCACGGATGCAGCCGCCCGCGCGGTCGCCGTCGAGGCTCGGCCAGCGTGCGCTCTGGGAGAACGCCGTCTGGGTAGGAACGCCGCCGGGGCCCGCCTTGAAGAACTCCACCACCTCGGGCGTGGGGTTGCGCATGATGTCCCACTCGTCCAGCGCCGCCTTGAGGGTGTCGCCATAGACGGTGGGCACGCGGGTGTCGAGCACGCCGGCGCGGTCGAGCTCGCCGAGGATCGCCATGATGCCGCCGGCACGATGCACGTCCTCGATGTGGTACTTCTGGGTGTTGGGGGCCACCTTGCACAGCTGCGGCACCTCTCGCGACAGCCGATCGATATCGGCCATGGTGAAGTCGATCTCCGCCTCCTGGGCGGCGGCCAGCAGGTGCAGGATGGTGTTGGTGGAACCGCCCATGGCGATGTCCAGGGTCATGGCGTTCTTGAACGCCGCCTTGGAGCCGATGGCGCGCGGCAGCAGGTGCGCCTCGTCGCCCTCGTAGTAGCGCTTGGCCAGCTCGACGATGCGGCTTCCTGCGGTCTCAAACAGGCGGCGGCGGTCGGCGTGGGTGGCCAGCACCGTGCCGTTGCCCGGCAGTGCCAGGCCCAGCGCCTCGGTCAGGCAGTTCATCGAGTTGGCGGTGAACATGCCGGAGCAGCTGCCGCAGGTGGGGCAGGCGCTGCGCTCGACCTCGGCCAGGGTCTCGTCGTCCACCGAGTCGTCGGCGGCCATGACCATGGCGTCGACCAGGTCGAGGCCGTGGTCGAGCAACTTGGTCTTGCCGGCCTCCATCGGTCCGCCGGAGACGAAGATCACCGGGATGTTGAGGCGCATGGCGGCCATCAGCATGCCCGGGGTGATCTTGTCGCAGTTGGAGATGCACACCAGGGCGTCGGCACAGTGGGCGTTGACCATGTACTCGACGCTGTCGGCGATGATGTCGCGGCTCGGCAGCGAGTAGAGCATGCCGTCGTGGCCCATGGCGATGCCGTCGTCCACGGCGATGGTGTTGAACTCCTTGGCCACCCCGCCGGCCTTCTCGATCTCCCGTGCCACCAGCTGGCCCATGTCCTTGAGGTGGACGTGGCCGGGCACGAACTGGGTAAAGGAGTTGGCCACGGCGACGATCGGCTTGTGGAAATCCTCGTCCTTCATGCCGGTGGCACGCCACAGGGCGCGGGCGCCGGCCATGTTGCGGCCGGCGGTGGTGGTACGGGAGCGATATTCGGGCATGATGTCCTCTTTCTGCGCTGCTGCGCGATACGATTCGCGCCGTCTCGGGCCGCCTTGGGCAGCGACGGTCTCGGTGTCCAGATGAACCGTTGATTCTGTCATGCGGCTGGCTGCCAGGCTAGTAAGCCGATCACAGCACCAACGGGCTGCCGGCGGGGAGCGGCTCGGTGCCATAGAGCACCCAGACGTCCAGCGCCGGCCCCAGCGCCTCGATCAGGCGCAGCTCTCGCGGATGCTGCTCGAGCACCTCGAGGGCACAGATGCCCGCCTCGAAGCGTCCCGCCAGCAGCCCCTCGGCCACCGCGACGGTGGTGGCGGCATCGATCTCCTCCTCGAAGCCCGAGAGGTCGGTGTAGTAGCGGGTCGCCGGCTGGCGCGCCACCCGCCGCGGCGAGTCGACCCCGCGTCGCGCCAGCAGGGCCAGCGGATGGCTGCCGGCGACGAAGACGTCCACCGGAAAGGCACGATGCATGTAGCGCCCCACGCAGTCGGCGTGGCTGAAGTGGGCCGTGCACTGCAGCACCCGATCCACCTCCCCGGCCACCAGCGCCGCGAATGCCGCCGGGAAGTCGGCGAACGGCCTGATCTCGGCCCCGGCGGGTCCGCGAGCGTCGAGATAGCGGCGCAGCACCAGCAGGTGGTTGCTGCCCTCGGGTCCCAGCGTGGCAACGATCATTCCGTTCTCCTCCAGAGGGTCGGCTTACAGGGCGAAGATCACCAGCGCCCCCGCCCCCACCAGCCCCAGCCGCAGCCACACCGGACGCCGTGCGATCACGCCGTAGGAGATGGCGGCGAGGCCGAACGCGATCTTGAGCGCGTCGAACACGGCCCAGAGCGGGTCGAAGGCGAGGCGGATCACGTCGGGGTTGGCAACCATGGCCAACGGGATGAGGTAGAGCCCGATACCCAGCGCCATGGCCTTGAAGGCCACCTTGAGCCAGTTTTCCCCGACCATGCCGGCGGCGATGAACACACCCCCGCACACCGGCGGCGTGATGGTCGAGAGCAAGGCGAACCAGAACACGAACAGGTGGGCCAGCAGCGGCTCGAGGCCGAGCGAGGTGAGCGCCGGCCCCGCCACCGATACGCAGATCACGTAGGCGGCGGTGGTCGGTACCTCCATGCCCAGCACCAGGCAGGCGAGCGCGGTGAGCAGCAGCGCCGGCCACAGCATCTCGCCCGACAGCGAGAGGATGCCGGAGGTGATCTTGACCCCTAGCCCCGTCAGCGAGAGCACCCCGATCACCAGCGAGGCACAGATGATGATCGCGCCGATCACCGCCACCTGGCGACCGGCGGTGACCGCCGCCTCGGCCATGCGCGAAGCGAAACCGCGCAGGGAGAAGGCGAGGGTCACGTCGAGGAACAGCAGCAGCATGCCGGCGAAGATGGCGACGCTGGCCGCGTACTGGGGCGTGTAGCCGCCGAGGAAGATGCGCTCGAGCAGCAGCACGAAGGGCACGGCGAAGAACAGCGAGGTGATCGCCACCTCCTTGCCGCCGGGCCGGTCTGCCGCGGCCATGGGGCGCAGATCGTGGCGCGTGGCGTAGGCGTTGATGCCCATCCACACGGTAGCGAAGTAGAGAATCGCCGGCAGCAGCGCCGCGGCCATGATCTGGGTGTAGGGGGTGCCGGTGAGCTCGACCATGACGAACGCTCCCGCCCCCATCAACGGCGGCATGATCTGTCCGCCCGAGGAGGCCACCGCCTCGACGCCGCCGGCCAGGGCACGCGGATACCCCAGGCGCACCATGGAGGGAATGGTGATGGCACCGGTCGACGCCACGTTGGCCGAGGCCGAGCCCGAGATCGAGCCCATCAGCGCCGAAGAGATCACCGCCACCTTGGCCGCACCGCCGGTCAGGCGCCCGGCGCAGGCGCTGGCCAGGTTCATGAAGCCGCGCCCCGCCTCGCCGGCGTTGAGCACCGCGCCGAAGATGACGAAGATGGCCACCACGCCCACGCTGACCCCGGTGAGCGAGCCCCACAGCCCGCTCTCGGCGATGGTCAGGGTGCCGACGAAGCTCTCCATCGGCAGCCCCGGGTGGCCGAACTGGCCGGGGATGTGCGCGCCGAACACCGCGTAGGCCAGCGCCGTCAGTGCCACCAGGGGCAGCGGCCAGCCGATCGCCCGGCGCGCCGCCTCCAGCGTCAGCACGATCAGGAACACCCCCAGGGCCATCTGGTAGCCGTTGTCGATGAAGCCGTACTGGTCGGCCAGCGCCTCCTCGTTCCAGGCGATGTAGCCGCAGGCGGCCACGCCGAGCGCGGTCAGCAGCCAACCGCTCCAGCGCTCGAAGGGGGTGCGCGCCGGGAGGATCAGGATCCAGGGCAGTGCCAGCGCCATGTGGATCGGCCGGCTCACCAGCGCCGGCGCCAGGCCGTAGAAGATCAGCCCCAGGTGGAAGGTGACCGTGAGCGCACCGAGGAGCACCCAGGCCGGGTGGATCCGCGGCACGTCATTGCCCACGGTCGAGCCGGCCGTGGGTGAAGCGGAACATGTCGATAGCATAGATCAGGGAGCCTGTGACGCGGGGCCGGCACGGCGTGCGCCGTCACCGGCCCGGCAAGCCGGGGTTAACGCAAGTCGTCGGGGAAGTCGATTCCGGCTTCGTCGTAGTAGCGCACGGCACCGGGGTGCAGCGACCCGGCGATGTTGCCGATCATGTCCTGGGTGATGCTGCCCCACCAGGGAGACTCCTCGGCCATGGCATCGCGCCGTTCCCAGAAGGTCTTGGTCAGGGTGTAGGCGGTCTCCTCGTCCATGTCCGCGGTGGTGTAGGCGATCACCGGCAACGAGGTGGTCTCGACATCCTCGTCGACGCCGTTGTAGGTGCCGGCCGGGATGGTCTGGCGCGCCGCGCCGGTCCGCTCGATCTGCTCGTCGCTCAGGCTGACCAGGCTGATCGGCATGCTGGCGGCGGTCTCGATCACGTTGGGCGTGGGGAAGGAACTCGCCGTGACGAAGGCATCGATCTGACCGTTCTTCAGCGCATCGGGGCCGCTGCCGACCTCGGCATTGGCGACACGCACCCGCTCCAGCATGTCGAACAGCTCGAGATAGCGCTCCGCCTCGCGGGCACCGAAGGTACCGCGGCCGATCAGGATGTGCTTGTCCTCGAGATCCTCCAGGCCGATCACGCCCTCGTCGCCCGCCACCACGAAGTGCATGGTGATGGCGGGAATCGGGAACAGGCCACGAATCTCCTCGAAGCGCGGGCTCTGGCGCTCGGCGAAGGGCCCTTCGCCGGCCATGGCCTGCTCGACCAGCCCTGGCGGGGTGGTGAAGACATAGTTGCCCTGCCTCGCCATCACCTCCATGACGTTCTGCACCGAGCCCTGGCTCTCTTCCAGGGTCAGCTCCACCTCGCCATCGGTGCCCCGGCGAATCGCCTCGGAGAGCTCGACCCCCATCTGGTAATAGGCGGTACCGGCCGAGGCGGACTTGTAGGTCACGCGGGTCTCGGCCTGGGCGGATAGCGCGACGCTGCCCAGCAGCACGGCGGCAGCCGATGCCAGCAGGGTGCGGGTAAAGGCGTGCTTGGGATGCGGCATGTGATTCTCCCTCGAATGTCCAGCAGTCGTTGACGATGCACTTGTTGTAGTGATCCAGGATGACGCATTTATTAGGAAACATCCTGCAAAAGACTATAATGCCGATTTTTTGGCGCAAGGGAAATTAAGGATCAGCCATGCGTACCACGGCCGTACTGGGCGGCGCCGGAGGAATCGGCAGCGCCATCGTCGAACAGCTGCTCGCGGCGGGCGATTTCGTTCATGTCCTGGACCGCGAGGAGCGACGCACGACCGCGGCGCCCCTTGTCGACGCCTGGCCGCAGCGATGCGCCTTCGTCGGCTGCGACCTGGCCCGCCCCGAGGATATCTCCGCCGCCTTCGCCGGGATCGAGGCGCGGGGCGCCGGGCTCGAGGTGTTCGTCAATGCCGCCGGCGTGATCCAGCGCGGGCCTTTCGTCGAGGTGTCGGCCGACGCGCTCGACGCCATGCTGACGGTCAATGTCCGCGGCGCCTACCAGGCGCTGCAGGCCGCCGCCCGACTGATGCTCGCCCAGGGTGGCGGGCGCATCGTCATCGTCGCCTCGGCCCACGGCCTGCGAACCACCGCCGAGCGCTCGACCTACGCCATGTGCAAGGGCGCCATGCTGGCGCTGAGCCGGGCATTGGCGGTCGAGCTCGGCCCCCACGGCATTCTGGTCAATGCCGTGGCGCCGGGCCCGGTCAGTGCCGGCATGCAGGATGCCGGGGCGGAGTCGCGCCGCCGCTGGCAGGCCGCCACGCCGCTCGGCCGGGTCGCCGGCGCCGACGAGGTGGCCCGCGCGGTGGCCTTCCTGGCCGCGGCGGGCAACACCTTCGTCAGCGGCGAGACCCTGGTGGTGGACGGCGGCGCCAACGTCGCCCTGTAGCGCCGCCAGGCCGGCTTCAGAGGCCGAACGCCACCTTGGCCACGTCGCGATAGCGCTTGGCGAAGTGCACGTTCATGCCCGCCTTGAGGAAGTCGGGCAGCTCGTCGTAGTCGCGGCGGTTGGCCTCGGGCAGGATCACCTCGAAGATCCTGCTGCGCCGGGCGGCGATGATCTTCTCGCGAATCCCGCCCACCGGCAGCACCTTGCCGGTCAGGGTCAGCTCGCCGGTCATCGCCAGCGGCCGGTCGATGCCCTGGTGGCGCGCCAGGGACAGCAGCGCCGTGGCCATGGTCACGCCCGCCGAGGGACCGTCCTTGGGGGTGGCGCCCTCGGGCACGTGCAGGTGCACGAAGGCCGAGTCGAAGAAGTCGGTATCGACCCCGTACTCGGCGAGGTGCCCAAGCGTGTAGCTGTAGGCGATGTTGGCCGACTCCTGCATGACCTCGCCGAGCTTGCCGGTGAGCTTGAAGCCGCGGGTCAGCGAGTGCACCTTGCCGGCCTCGACGGGCAGGGTGGCACCGCCCATGGAGGTCCAGGCCAGGCCGGTGACGACGCCCTCGCCGCGGAGCACCTGCTCCTGGCGGAACAGCGGCGCGCCGAGGTATTCCTCGAGGTTCTTGACCGAGATGCGTACCGACGCCTGCTCGCCTTCGAGCAGCTTGACCGCGGCCTTGCGCACGATGCTGTGCAGCTGCTTCTCGAGCTGGCGCACGCCGGCCTCGCGGGCGTAGCCCTCGATCACCTGGCGCAGCGCCGCGTCGGTGAGGTTGATGCGCTTCTTCGGGATCCTGTCGCGCTCGAGCAGCTTGGGCCACAGGTGGTGCTTGGCGATGGCCACCTTCTCCTCGGCGATGTAGCCCGACAGGCGGATCTGCTCCATGCGGTCGAGCAGCGGCCCGGGGATGGTGTCCAGCGCGTTGGCGGTGCACACGAAGAGCACCTTGGAGAGGTCCAGGCGCACGTCGAGGTAGTGGTCGAGGAAGTCGACGTTCTGCTCGGGGTCGAGCACCTCGAGCAGGGCCGAGGCCGGGTCGCCCTGGAACGACTTGCCCAGCTTGTCGATCTCGTCGAGCATGATCACCGGGTTCTCGACCTCGACCTCCTTGAGCGCCTGTACCAGCTTGCCCGGCATGGCGCCGATGTAGGTGCGACGGTGGCCCTTGATCTCGGCCTCGTCGCGCATGCCGCCCACCGAGAAGCGGTAGAATTCGCGCCCCAGCGCCTCGGCGATGGAGCGCCCCACCGAGGTCTTGCCCACCCCGGGCGGGCCGACCAGCAGCAGGATGGAGCCGCCCACGTCGCCCTTGAAGGTGCCCTCGGCGAGGAACTCGATGATACGCTCCTTGACGTCCTTGAGGCCGTCGTGGTCGCGATCGAGGACCGTCCGGGCGTGGGCCAGGTCGAGCTGGTCCTGGCTGCGCACGCCCCACGGCATGGAGGTGAGCCAGTCGAGGTAGTTGCGCGTGGTGCCGTACTCCGGCGAGCCGGTCTCCAGCACCGAGAGCTTGTCGAGCTCCTCCTCGATGCGGGTCAGCACCTTGGGCGGCACGGTCAGCCCCTCGAGACGGTCGCGGAAGGTGTCGACGTCGTTCTCGCGGTCATCCTTGGAGATGCCCAGCTCGCGCTGGATCACCTTGAGCTGCTCGCGCAGGAAGAACTCGCGCTGGCGCTCCTGCATCTGGGCATTGACCTGCTCGCTGATCTCGGTCTGCAGCTGGGCGACGTCGATCTCCTTGCGCAGCAGCGGCAGCACCTTCTCCATGCGCGCCTGCACCGGCAGGGTCTCGAGCACCGTCTGCAGCTCGCGCCCCTTGGCCGAGGTAATGGCCGCGGCAAAGTCGGTCAGCGGCCCCGGCTCGTGGGGGCTGAAGCGATTGAGATAGTGCTTGAGCTCCTCGCCGTAGAGCGGGTTGATCGGCAGCAGCTCCTTGATGCCGTTGATGATCGCCATGGCATAGGCGCGGGTCTCGTCCTCGTCGGTCTTGACCGGCTCGCGCGGATAGCTGACCTCGACCAGGTAGGGCGGGGTCTTCGACAGCCAGCGCTGGACGCGGAAGCGACGCAGGCCCTGGGCGATGAACTGCAGCTGGCCCTCCTCGCCTTGCATCTTGTGCACCCTGACCGCGGTGCCGATCTCGGGAAAATGTTCATGACCGAGTTCATCCACCGACCTGTCGCCGACGTAGGCCACCCCCAGCGTCTGGTGCGGCGTGTTGCCCACGCGGCGCATGGTCTCCTCCCAGCGCTCGCGGTTGATGACCAGCGGCTGGACCTGGGCGGGAAAGAAGGGGCGATTGTGGATCGGCAGCAGGTAGATGCGCTCGGGCAGGTAGTCGCTGGCCGGAATCACCGCGTTGGCGACCTCGTCGACCTCGCCATCGGAGCCCAGCGCCTCATCGGCCTCCTTCCTCGCCCGCTGCCAGTTGTGTTCGTCCTGATCATGCTCGCTCATGAAAACCTCGTCCTGAAGCTGGGAAAGCCGGATACACACTGAGCTGAGCAATGCGGGCGACAGCGACCAACTTCAAGTCGGAGAGGTCATTTGCAGGCGAAGAGAGGCGTCGCGGCGCCCGTTCAGCGCCACAGCGGCGGCAGCGGACGACCGTTGACGCGGACCTGGCCCCGCCCGATGTCGACCTCGAGCGTGCGGGTATCCAACGGCAAGCCGAGCCACAGCGCGACGACCGTGGGCAGCTCGTGCCAGGTGAAGTCGCCATCGAGACGCTGCCGCCAACGCTCCTTGACGGCGGGCTCGTCGAGGTCGACCAGGCTCAGTGCCTCCACCCGGCGACCGTCGAAGAACAGCGCGCCGTCGACCCGGGCGGCCAGCCCCAGCATCGGGCTGTCCAGTTCGAGGCGTTTGAGGTCGAGGCGCGGCGAATCGCGCAGGGTCGCCAGCAGGTCGGGTTCGAGCTCGGCCAGCAGCGCATCGCGCCCGTCGCCGTGACGACCGCCGGCGGCCAGCTGGCGCAGTCGCGACATGGTGCCGCGAATCGCATCGGCGTTGAGCCGCGACAGCTCGGCTTCCACCTGACCGGTCAGCAGGAGCTGCTCGGCGGTGTGGATCTCGCCCAGGTCGAGGTCGAGCTGCATGCGCAGCTCCTGGTCGTCCAGGGTGATACGGTTCGCCAGGCGCAGGGCGCTGGCGTCGAGCTTGAGCTGCGGCTGTTGCCAGGAGAGCGACTCGACCTGCAGGCGATCGACCTGGGTGAAGGCGTGCGCCCCCTCGGTATAGGCGTACTGGCTATGCAGGATGGCGGGGCCGATCTCCAGTCGGGCGTCGCCGTCGCTGAGCGTCCACGCGTCCAGCTGGCCACGCAACCGCCAGTTGCCCTGCTCGCCCCTGAACCGCAGCCGGCCGCCTTCGAAGCTGAGTTCACGCTGCTGCTGGGTGATGCGCAGCGGCGACAGCTGGACACTGCCCTCGATGGTACCGCTCAGGGTGTGGTAGCTCGCTTCCCACTGGGGCGGAGAGGAGACCAGCGAATCGGCGAACGGATTCTCCCCGTCGGTGCCGTGACGCAGCATCGCCTCGCCGTCGAGATGGGTGCTGAGCACGCCGTGCCGGGCCTGATAGGTCAGCTCCAGCTGCCACGCCCGGCCGAGCAGCGGTGCCAGGCGAATGCGACCGGTCGAGGACCACCAGCCCTGCTCCACGTCCCCCCGCTTGATGTCGAGTTCCCCGCGCGCCTCCAGGTCGGCGAGCGTGCGCCGCATCTCGCGCTCGAACAGCCAGCTCGAGACGGCCTGCCCCGTCAGCCAGGCCAGCAGCAGCACGACCAGCAGCGGGACGATGAGCCGTTCCTTGCGCATAGCTTTCGCCTCCCTGTCCGTTTCCTTGCCCCGCCCGCTCTACAATATGCAACTTAGTGCAACCAGAGCCACAGGTGCATCGTGCTCCAGGCGTAGATGGCGGCGAGGACGTCGTCGATCATGATGCCGAACCCGCCCGCCACGCGCCGGTCGGCCCAGCGGATCGGCCACGGCTTGAACACGTCGAAGATACGGAACAGCACGAAGCCCCACAGCGCCGCCTCCCAGGAGAACGGCACGGCCGCCATGGTGATCCAGTAACCGACGAACTCGTCCCACACGATGCCGGAGTGGTCATGGACCCCGAGATCCCGCGATGTCTTGTCGCACAGCCACACCCCCGCCAGGAAGGAGACCGAAACCAGCGTCAGGTACCAGGTCAGCGGCAGTTCCGAGAGCAGCCAGTAGAAGGGGATCGCCGCCAGGGTTCCGAAGGTGCCCGGCGCCCAGGGCACGCCACCGCTGCCCAGGCCGAAGGCGAAGAAATGGACGGGGCGTCGCCAGACGCTCGGCGGACAGCGGTTCACGACTCGCCTCCGCGGAAGTGCTGCCAGCCATGGGTGCCATCGAGGTCGACCCCCGAGATCCCGGGCTCGCCACACACCGTGCCGACCTCGGTCAGCGCCAATCCTTGTGCCGCCAGGCGCCGCCTGGCTTCCTCCAGGGCGCTGCGAGGCAGGCTGACGAGCAGCTCGTAGTCGTCGCCACCGCACAGCGCGGCGCGATGTGCCGCCGCTTCTCCCAGCGCCGCGACCAGCCCCTCCGCCAGGGGCAGCGCCTCGGGCTCGAGCCTTGCCCCCGTGCCCGACGCCGCCAGGAGATGCTCGAGGTCCGCCAGCAGCCCGTCGGAGAGGTCGATGGCGGCGTGCGCCAGGCCGCGCAGCGCCAGGCCGGCGTCGAGCCGCGGGGCCGGCTTGAGGTAGCGCTTCAGCAGGGGGTGGCCGAGGTCGCGCTCGCCGCGCTGCCACAGCGCGAGCCCGCCGGCTCCGCCGCCGAGGGCACCGGTGACGGCCAGCACGTCGCCGGGGCGCGCGCCGCTGCGGCTGAGCGCCTCGCCGGCAGGGACCTCGCCCATCACCGTGACGCCGATGGCGAGCTCGCCTCGGGTCACGTCCCCTCCCACCAGGGCGACACGGCTGGCCCGGCACAGGGAGTGGAAGCCGCGTGCATAGGCCGCCAGCCAGGCATCGTCATCGCGCTCGAGCGAGAGCGCCATGAGGCACCAGCGCGGCTCGGCCCCCATCGCCGCCAGGTCGCTCAGGCTCACCGCCAGCGCCCGGTAGCCGATCGCCTCGGCCGGGGCATCGGCAGGAAAGTGCACGTTGGCGACCGAGGTGTCGACGCTGACCGCCACCTGCTTTCCCGGTCGCGGCGCGAGCAGCGCGCAGTCGTCGCCCACCCCCAGCGGCACGCCGGCCTCGGGGCCGGGTACAGCGGGGGTGAAATGGCGGGCGATCAGTTCGAATTCGCTGGCCACCGGAGGCACCTTCAGCCGCGACGCGCCCTGACCTCGGCGCTACGCAACCGGGCGGCCAGCTTGTCGAGAATGCCGTTGACGTACTTGTGCCCGTCGGTGGCGCCGAACGACTTGGCCAGCTCGACGCCTTCGTTGATCACGGCCCGATAGGGCACGTCCAGCCGGCGACTGAGTTCATAGGTGCCGAGGCGCAGGATGGCCAGCTCGATGGGGTCGAGGTCTTCCAGGCGGCGGTCGAGCAGCGGCTTGATGGAGGCGTCCAGGTCCTCGCGAAAGCGCACCACGTTGTGGAACAGCTCATGGAACAGCGCCAGGTCGGCGATCTGCATCACCTTGGTCCAGTTCTCGTGGTCCTCGAGGTCCTCGTCGGGCTGTTGGCTGCGAAACTCGGCCTCGATGGCGGTGGCCGACTTGCCGGTCATGTGCCACTGGTAGAGCCCCTGCACCGCCAGTTCACGGGCCGCTCGTCGCGCTTGCTGGCCCGCGGAGGGGGACCGCTGCGGGCGCGATGCACTCATGAGTCCGCTCCGCTCTGGTGGTCGCCGAAGCCGCGCAGCAGCGAGACCATCTCCATCGCGGCCATGGCCGCCTCGGCGCCCTTGTTGCCGGCCTTGGTGCCGGAGCGCTCGATGGCCTGCTCGATCGAATTGACCGTCAGCACGCCGTTGGCGATGGGTGTGTCGAACTCGAGCTGAAGGTTGCCGAGCGCCGCGTTGCAGCCACCCGCCACGTACTCGAAGTGCGGCGTGCCGCCACGGATCACCGCGCCCAGCGCGATCACCGCGTCGGGGCGTGCGACCTGCAGCGCGCGCTTCACCGCCAGCGGCAGTTCCCAGGCGCCCGGCACGTGGACGATATCGATATGCTCGGCATCCACACCGTGGCGCACCAGGCTATCCACGGCGCCTTCGACCAGGCTGTCGACGACGTGATGGTTGAAGCGCCCGACCACGATCACGTAGCGGCCGTCGACGTCGACGAAGTTGCCTTCCAGTTGAGACAGGGTATGCATCGTTGATTCCTGATGAAAATGGTCCCGCTGAAAACGCTAGGGATCCTGCTGAAGTCGAGCGGGCCGGCAGCTCGTGCCGGCCCCTTGCACAAGCGAAGAGGCGTCGGCTCAGCCCTCCTCGGCGCCCGCCCCCTCTTCGCCCGGCGCGATCAGCTCGACCACCTCGAGGTCGAAGCCGGAGAGCGCCGAGAACTTCCACGGCGAACTGAGCAGACGCATGCGCCCCACGCCGAGGTGGCGCAGGATCTGCGAGCCGGTGCCGATGGTCAGGTAGTTGCCCGCACCGTCGGAGTCGCTGGTCCGCGGCAGGCGACGGCGCTCCAGGAACACTTCCAGCTGATCGCGGAAGTCCTGGTGCGGGCGGCCGTCGTCGAGCAGCACGAACACGCCGTGCTCGACCCGGGCGATCTCCTCCAGCGCGCTGTGGGTCGTCCAGTTGCGACCCTCGCTCTTCTGCAGGCCCAGCAGGTCGCGCATGGTATCGGCCAGGTGCACGCGCACCGTGGTCAGGGCGTCGGGCCGCGGCTCCCCCTTCACCAGTGCCACGTGGTGGGCATTCTGAATCCGGTCGTGGAAGACGTGCAGGGTCAGCTTGCCCACGGCCGTATCGACCAGCGTGGACTCCACCGGCTCCACCGTCTGCTCGTTGTGGATCCGGTAGTGGATCAGGTCGGCGATGGTGCCCATCCTGATGCCGTGCTCGGCGGCGAAGCGCTCGAGTTCCGGGCGCCGCGCCATGCTGCCGTCGTCGTTCATGATCTCGCAGATCACGCCGCTGGGATCGAAGCCGGCCAGGGCGGCCAGGTCACAGGCCGCCTCGGTGTGCCCGGCGCGCCGCAGCACGCCGCCCGGCTCCGCCATCAGCGGGAAGATGTGGCCGGGCTGGACGATGTCCTCGGCACGCGCATTGCGCGCTGCGGCGACCCGCACGGTACGCGCGCGGTCGGCGGCGGAGATGCCGGTGGTGACGCCCTCGGCGGCCTCGATGGAGAGCGTGAACTTGGTGCCGAAGCCGGAGCCGTTGTCGCTCACCATCAGCGGCAGCTTGAGGCGCTCGCAGCGTTCGCGGGTCATCGGCATGCAGATCAGGCCGCGCGCGTGGCGCGCCATGAAGTTGATATGCTCGGCCTCGACCTTCTCGGCGGCCATGATGATATCGCCTTCGTTCTCGCGATCCTCATCGTCCATGAGGATCACCATCTTGCCCTGCCGAATGTCCTCGATCAGGTCTTCGATGGGAGCCAGGCCCCCGGGGGAAGATTGCACGCTGGAATCTCCGAATGTCGATCGACTTCCTGGGCGATAGTGCACCGCGGCACAACACTGCCGACAATATCGCACCACGTTGAATGGGCGTCAGAGTACATTGGCGCGGCGTCGGGCGCCAGTAGCGAGTACATTGGCGCGGCGTCGGGCGCCAGTAGCGAGTACATTGGCGCCCGGGGCCGCGCCATTCACTCCTGCCTTCGTCCCGGCCGCGCCGTGATCCGCCAGTCGCGCCCGACGGCGCGGATATCGAGGATCTCCAGAGGACGCTGCTGGGCCATGCGCGTCAGCCCCGGCAGGGCGAACAGCGGGCGCGCCTCGCCGCCGAGCAGCGTCGGCGCGACGAACAGCTGCATCTCGTCGACCAGGCCGGCGTCCAGCATGGCCCCGGCCAGCGTGGCCCCGGTTTCCAGCAGCACCTCGTTGACCAGTTCCTGTTCGGCCAGGTAGTGCATCAGCGCATGCAGGTCGACGCGCCCGTCGTCGCCGGCGCGCAGCACCACCACCTCGGCACCGGCCGCTTCCAGGCGCGCCCGCCGCTGCCTGTCGTGCCCGGGCACGGTCGCCACCAGGGTGCGTCCCGGCTCGCGCAGGCAGGCCGCGGCCTGGGGCAGGCGCAGCCGGGTATCGACCACGACGCGCAGCGGCTGGCGCGCGGCGATGGCCTCGCCATCGTCGAGGCCGAGCTGCGACGCCCGCACCGTGAGCCGCGAATTGTCGAAGATGATCGAGTCGACGCCGGTCATGACCGCACTGGCACTGGCGCGCAGCCGCTGTACCTCGGCGCGGGCATGCGGCCCGGTGATCCACTGCGATTCGCCCGACGGCATGGCGGTGCGGCCGTCCAGGCTCATGGCCATCTTCAGGCGCAGGTAGGGGCGCAGCCGGGTCATGCGCGAGATGAAGCCCGGGTTGAGGGCCCTCGCCTCTTCCTCGAGCAGCCCCACCTCCACCTCGACGCCCGCCTCGCGCAGCATGGCGACACCGCGTCCGGACACCTCGGGATTGGGATCCTGCATGGCCACCACGACCCGCCTGACGCCGGCTTCGATCAGTGCCACCGCACAGGGGCCGGTACGCCCCTGGTGGGAGCACGGTTCCAGGGTCACGTAGGCGGTGGCGCGACGGGCCGCCTCGCCCGCCATGCGCAGCGCATGGACCTCGGCATGCGGTTCACCGGCCCGCAGGTGCCAGCCCTCGCCGACCAGGCGACGGTGCTTGACCATCACGCAACCGACGCGGGGGTTGGGGTGGGTGGTATAGAGGCCGCGGCGGGCAAGCTGCAGCGCACGGGCCATCCAGGCGGCATCGGTCGGCTTGGCCATGGGACTCCTGCTGGCTAGTCGTCGGCGGTACCGGGGGGGAAACCGGGCTCCTGGGCGAGACGATCGATCTCGGCACGGAACTCATCGATATCCTGGAAGCGGCGATAGACCGAGGCGAAGCGGATGTAGGCCACCTGGTCCAGGCGCTTGAGCGCCTGCATCACGACATCGCCGATGTCGCGCGCCTGCACTTCGCGCTCGCCGCTGGCTCGCAGGCGATGACGAATCCGCTCCACGGCCGCCTCGATGGCTTCGGCGCTCACCGGCCGCTTCTCCAGCGCGCGCAGCATGCCGGCGCGCAGCTTGTGCTCGTCGAAGCTCTCGCGGGAACCATCGGACTTCACCACTCGCGGCATCACCAGCTCGGCGGTCTCGTAGGTGGTGAAGCGCTCGCCGCAATCGGTGCACTGACGGCGTCGGCGCACCTGATCGCCCTCCGCCACCAGGCGGGAGTCGGTCACACGGGTATCATGGGCGCCGCAAAAGGGGCAATGCATGGTATCGGTCCGAACGTGAAGCGGGGCGACCGCAGGGTCGCGCATGGTCACTGGTTGACCCGACATTGTACCCGCTCGCCCCTCCCCCGCCCAGCACAGCCGATCGCGCCTCGCGCTGGTGTCAGTGGCCGTGTCCCTGCCCATGGCTCCCCTCGTCGTCCACGACGATGCGCCTGACCGGGGCCTCGAGGCGCTGGGTATCGCCCGAGTCGAACCTCAGCTCGATCTCGACGGGCTCGCCTTCCGCCAGCGGTGCGGTCAGGCCGATCAGCATCATGTGCAGGCCGCCGGGAGCCAGCGAAGTGCTGCCACCCGCCGGCACGACGATCTGCGCCACCTGGCGCATCTGCATCACGCCGTCCGCGTCCTGGTGGTCGTGCAGTTCCGCCGCCTTCGCCACCGGGGTCTCCGCCGCCACCAGCACCACGTCACGCTGCCCCGGGTTGCGCAGCGTCATGAAGGCGGCGGAGGTCTGCGAGCCGGGCGGCACGGCGCGCACCTGCGCCTCCTCGACGACCAGCGGCTCGGCGGTAGCCGGCAGCGACACCAGCGACAGCCCGGTGGCGACAAGCAATGCACGGGGCAGCATCATAACGGGACTCCTTGTTGTATGGTTGGCAGGCACCAGGCTTGGGCAGCGAAGCACAGCATACTATGTGCTCCTCCTGGCGTATTCGATTGCGTCAACCCGACACGCTGCCCGTCCCCTGGCAGCCCGTTAATGGAACTCGCTCAAGGACACATACATGGGACTTCGTTTCACGCGGCTTGCGGCGGCGCTGGTTACCCTCGCCACAGCCACGGCCACCCTGGCAGAGGAGTGGCCGGCGCCCGTACGAGCGCTGATCGCGGAAGGGATCGAGATTCACGGTGAATTCCAGGCGCCAGGCGGCCTCACCGGCTATGCCGCCACCCATCAGGGCCGCGAGATGATCGTGTACGTGACCGCCGACGCCAAGCACGCCATCGTCGGCACCATGATCGATGCCGAAGGCAACGACCTCTCCGAGGCTCCGCTGGACGAGTTGATTCGCGCCCCGCAGGAAGGCGAGCTATGGCAGCGGCTCGAGGAGAGCCACTGGATCGCCGACGGCAGCGCAGACGCTCCCCGCATCCTCTACACCTTTACCGACCCGAACTGCCCTTACTGCCATCGTTTCTGGGAAGCCACGCGGCCCTGGGTGGAGGCGGGCGAGGTGCAGTTGCGCCACGTCATGGTAGGCGTATTGGAACCCGACAGTCCGGCAAAGGCCGCTGTCCTGCTGGGTGCCGAAGATCCGGAGGCCTCCCTGCAGCGTCACAACAGCGGTGATGACATTGCCGCCGAGGCCCAGCCCCGAGACATCGAGGACCAGGTCTACCGCAACAACCAGCTGTTCGAGGAACTGGGCTTCTACGCCACGCCGAGCACCCTGTACCTGCGTGATGGTCGGCTGGAACGGGTGGATGGGATGCCCGGCGAGGAGCGTCTGGTGGAGATGATGGGCGGCGAAGCACCTTGAGCAGGGCCGCAGGACGCCGCGTGGTTGACGCCGCGGCGACCTGCGGCGGCGCTCACGCTCGGGAGGGAATCGCCCTGGCCAGGAACCAGCCGGCGACCATCGCCACCAGCATGGCCAGCAGCGGCGCCGTCAACCCGACGACGGAGGCAAACGCCGGCCCCGGGCAGTAGCCGGAGAGCCCCCAGCCGACACCGAACAGCGCAGCGCCGCCGATCAGGCGGCCATCCAGGTCCTGGCGGGTCGGCAACTGGAAGGTCTCGCCCACGAGCGGGCGCGCCCGGCGCAGCACCAGCCGATAGCCGATGAAGGTGGTCGTCACGGCGCCGCCGAGGACGAACACCAGCGTGGGATCCCAGGCGCCGGCGAGGTCCAGGAAGCCCAGCACCCGGGCCGGATCGGTCATGCCCGAGACACCCAGGCCGAGGCCGAACAGCAGGCCGGCCACGTAGCCCATCAGCGTCCTCATGCGCCACCTCCGAACACGTGTCGAACCAGATAGACGGTGACGATCGCCGTCCCCAGAAAGGTGACCGTGGCCACCATCGAGCGCGGCGACAGCCGCGCCAGCCCGCAGACGCCATGGCCGCTGGTGCAGCCGCTGCCGAGCCCCGTGCCGACCCCCACCAGCAGGCCGGCGACCAGCATCAGCGCCACGCCACCGGCGGGGGCGCCGACCACCTCGCCCGGGAAACCGGCGACGTTGCCCAGGCTGCCACCCAGCAACAGCAGCAGGGCGGGGCCGCTGATCAGCCCGAGCAGGAAGGCGAAGCGCCAGGCGCTGTCGCCCCTGGGGCGCGCGGTGATCAGGTTGCCGATGATGCCGCTGATCCCGGCGATACGCCCCAGCGTGGCCATCAGCCAGGTGGCGGAGAGGCCGATCAGCACGCCGCCGATCAGTCCATGCAGTGTTGCGTTCCCGTCCACGTCTCTCTTGCTCCTCTTGCAATGTCGTCAGATACCATTCACCAGGCGGCCGCAGCGTTCCGCGGCGCCAGGCAACCTCACGCCGCCGGCTTCAGCGCAGCGGCAACCCGATGGCGCCGGGAGGCGACGGCGTGCCGTCGCTTTCGCCATGCAGCGCGCGCCAGGCGTCGTAGGTACTCAGGAACACCCGGCCGCTCATCTCGCGGCAGAACTCGGTATGCTGCAGGCGGTCCATCACCGGCCCCTTGACCTCCGCCAGGTGCAGCCGCACGTCGGCATCCCTGAGCCTGGCGTTGATCGCCTCGAGGCTCTCCAGCGCCGAGGCGTCGATGACATTGACCGCCTGGCAGGCGAGCACGATGTGGGCAAGCCCCGGCCGGCGTGCGGCCAGCTCCATCACCGTGTCCTCCAGGTAGCGGGCATTGGCGAAATAGAGGCTCTCGTCGATGCGCAGGATGGCCAGGCGCTCGTCGGTCTCCACGGCATGACGTTGCACGTTGCGAAAGTGCTCGGTACCTGGCACCCGGCCCACCACGGCGCTGTGGGGACGGCTGGTGTTGTAGAGATGCAGCGCCAGTGACAGCCCCACCCCGGCGAGGATGCCGCTCTCCACCCCGTGGCCGAGCGTCACGCCGATGGTGGCGATCATGGCCAGGGCATCGGAGCGTGAGTAATTCCAGGTGTGCCGGATGGCCTTGACATCCACTAGGGAGAGCACGGCCACGATAATGGTCGCCGCTAGCGTGGCGATCGGCAGGTAGGCGAGCAGCGGGGTCAGCAGCAGCGCGGCGATGGCGATGCCTACGGCGGTGAACGCGCCGGCGGCAGGCGTCTCGGCGCCGGCATCGAAGTTGACCACCGAGCGGGCGAAGCCACCGGTCACCGGCATGCCCCCGGTCAGGGAAGCCGAGATGTTGGAGGTGCCCAGGCCCAGCAGCTCCTGGTCCGGGTCGATGCGCTGGCGCCGCTTGGCGGCGAGGGTCTGGCCGACCGAGACCGATTCCACGAAGCCGACGATGCTGATCAGTAGCGCCGCCACCCACAGCTCCCGCCACAGGCCGACCTCGAAGCCTGGCAGGGACAGTGGCGGCAGGCCCGCAGGCACCGCTCCCACCACCGCCACGCCCCGCGCCTCCAGGTCCAGGCCCCAGGTGGCCAAGGTGGTGACGGCGACGGCCAGGATCGGCGCCGCCCTGGTCAGCATGTCCGCGGGCCGTGCGGACACGCCCAGTTTCCCAAGGCCGGGCTTGAGCCAACGGCGGGCGACATGGAGGAAAGCCAGCACGCAGAGGCCGATGACCAGCGTAGGCCCATTTACCCCCTCCAGGCTGCCACCCAGGCTGACCAGCAGCTCCAGCAGGTTATGACCGCGGGCCTCCACGCCCAGCACATGCTTGAGCTGGCTGATCGCGATGATCAGCCCCGAGGCGGTGATGAAGCCCGAAATCACCGGATGACTGAGAAAGTTGGCCAGAAAGCCCAGCCGTGCCAGCCCCATCAGGGTCAGGATGAGCCCCGACAGCAGCGTCAGCGTCAGCGCGGCGCCGAGGTACTCCGGCGAGCCCTGGGGGGCGACCTGCTCCACCGCCGCCGCCGTCATCAGCGCCACCACCGCCACCGGCCCCACCGCCAGGGTGCGGCTGGTGCCGAACACGGCGTAGACCATCAGCGGCGCGATGCTGGCATAGAGCCCCACCTCGGGCGGCAGCCCCGCCAGCATGGCATAGGCCAGCGACTGCGGGATCAGCATGACGGTCACGATGGCCGCGGCCAGCAGATCGCTTGCCAGGGTGGCGCGGCCATAGCCCGGCAGCCACTGCAGGATCGGCAGATAGCGCTTGGGACTCATCGCGGCGGCTCTCAGAACTTGTTGATCGGCACCTTGAGGTAGACCTGGCCGTTGTCCTCGGGCGGCGGCATGTGGCCGGCGCGCATGTTGACCTGTACCGACGGCAGGATCAGTCGCGGCATGTCGAGGGTGGCGTCGCGCTCGGTGCGCATGCGGACGAACTCCTCCTCGCCGATGCCTTCGTGAACGTGGACGTTATGGGCACGCTGCTCGGCCACGCTGGTCTCGTGCCGGTACTCCTCGCGCTCCGGCGCCTTGTAGTCGTGGCACAGGAAGAGTCGTGTCTCGTCCGGCAGGGCGAGCACCTTCTGGATGGAGCGATAGAGCGTGCGCGCGTCACCGCCCGGGAAGTCGCAGCGAGCGGTGCCGTAGTCGGGCATGAACAGGGTATCGCCGACGAAGGCCGCATCGCCGATCACATAGGTCAGGCAGGCCGGGGTGTGGCCCGGGGTGTGCAGCACGTATCCTTCGAGGTGGCCGATGGCGAAAGTGTCGCCCTCCTCGAAGAGACGGTCGAACTGGCTGCCGTCGCGGGCGAACTCGGTACCGGCGTTGAACGCCTTGCCGAAGATCTCCTGCACCTCGACGATGCGGGCACCGATGCCGGTCCTGCCGCCCAGCCTGTCGTGCAGGAAAGGGGCCGCGGAGAGGTGGTCGGCGTGCACGTGGGTCTCGAGAATCCACTCCACGGTCAGCCCCTCGCGCTGGATGAAGTCGACGATCGCCTCCGCCGAGCGCGTATCGGTGCGCCCCGCGGCGTAGTCGAAGTCGAGCACCGAGTCGAGGATCGCACAGGCGTGGCTGTCGGGATCCCTGACCACGTAGCTGAAGGTGTTGGTGGGTTCGTCGAAGAAGTGGGTCACGATGGGCTGGGACATGGGCCATGACCTCCCTTGGGTGTCGTTGGCTGTCAGATGGGGGCAGCATACCTCCTTTTCAGTTCTATCGTTAGATCTTTTTGTGATATAAAGTCGACCGTCTTGAAGCCAACGGCGATAGCCCGGCGAGCGGGGCGAGACGCGAGCCGAACCTTCAGCGCACCGCCTCGCGTCACCGCAGCCGATGACCTGTCTAGAGCTCGACGCGGTCGCCGTAGGCGGGAATCTCGGCCTCGATGCCGCTCGCGGCCAGGGCCGATTTCAAGATCTTCTGGGTGTCCGGCTCGCCGTGCACCAGGTAGAAGCGAGGGCGCTCTCGGAAGGCCCCGGCCCAGCCGATCAGCTCGCTCTGCCCGGCATGGGCGGAGAACCCGCCGATGGTATGCACCCTGGCCCTCACCGCCAGCTCCTGGCCCAGCACGCGCACCCGCTCGGCACCGTCGACGAGCTGACGGCCCAGGGTGCCGGCGGCCTGGAAACCGACGATCACGAGGCGGGTGCTGGTCTTCTCGAGGTTGTAGCGGAAGTGGTGGACAATGCGCCCGCCGGTGCACATGCCGGCCCCGGCGATGATGATCGCCCCGCCGTGGATGCGATTGATGGCCATGGACTCCTCCACCGAACGGGTCATGCGCAGGATCGGCAGGTAGCGGCTGGTGTCGCCGCTGGCGGCGACGTTGAGCACCTTCAGGTCGTCGGCATCCAGCGACTTGCGTGCGCGGTGGTAGAGTTCGGTGACCTTGATCGCCATCGGGCTGTCGAGGAACACCATCTGCTGGCGCAGCCGCCCCTCGTGATAGAGCACGCTCAGGTGATAGAGGATCTCCTGGGTGCGGCCCACGGCGAAGGCCGGGATGAGGACGTTGCCGCCGTCGGCATGGGCCTCCTCCAGCACCCGGGCGAACTCCTCGAGCGTCTCCTCGAGCGGCCGATGGTCGCGGTCGCCGTAGGTGCTCTCCATCAGCACCAGGTCGGCCTCGTGGAGCTTCACGGGCGCCTTCATCAGCACCGAGCCGGGGTTGCCCAGGTCGCCGGAGAAGACGAGGCGCTTCGTCAGCCCGCCGGAGGGGATCGCCAGCTCCACGATGCCCGAGCCCAGGATGTGACCGGCATCGTGGAATACCACGGTTGCGCCGCCCGGCAGCGCAACAGGCTGGCCGTAGCCATGGGACTTGCACAGCGCCAGCGTGCGTTCGACGTCCTCCAGCCCGTAGAGCGGCTCGGCCAGCGGCTTGTCGTTGCGCTTGCGCCACTTGTTCTCCCACTCGACGTCCTTGGCCATGATGAAGGCCGCGTCCTCGAGCATGATGTCGAGCAGGTCGCGCGTGCCACGGGTACAGTGGATCGGGCCGGCGTAGCCCTCGCGCACCAGCTTGGGCAACAGCCCAGCATGATCCAGGTGTCCATGGGAGATCACCACCGCATCGAGCTGCTTGGCCAGGGCGCCGAAGGGCGCCGCGTTGGCGCTATCCGCCTCCCTGCCGCCCTGGTGCAGTCCGCATTCGAGCAGGATGCGATAGCTGCGATCGGCGCCCTCCACCTCGATCAGGTAACGCGAACCGGTGACTTCCCCCACCGCCCCCTGGAACGTCAATGTCGACATCTGAGCTTGCCCCTTCGCCGTGGCTGTCCTGCCTTCAGCATAATGGAAGGCGGGCCCTGGGAGGCAGGCAAAACATGGATCTCGGTCAGCTCTGAGTCAAAAAGCCGATGCAAAACGCAGCGCCCTGCGCCGTCGTGTACGGCACAGGGCGCAAAGATGGAACCATTCCAGAGACTTTTTACCCCACGGGGCTCAGCGGTAGACCGGGAAGCGTGCGCAGACGCTCTCGACCTTGTCCTTCACCTCGGCCTCGATGGCGGCGGTGTCCTCGCCCTTGGCCATGGCGTCGAGGATGTCGCAGATCCAGCCGGCCAGTTCGCGGCATTCGTTCTCGCCAAAGCCGCGCGTGGTCACCGCCGGGGTACCGATGCGCAGGCCGGAGGTGACGAACGGGCTCTGCGGGTCGCCCGGCACGGCGTTCTTGTTGACGGTGATGTGAGCGCGGCCCAGGGCGGCGTCAGCATCCTTGCCGGTCAGGCCCTGCTTGATCAGCGAGAGCAGGAACAGATGATCCTCGGTGCCGCCGGAGACCACGTCATAGCCGCGCTCGATGAACACCCCGGCCATGGTCTGGGCGTTCTTCACCACCTGCTGCTGGTAGGCCTTGAACTCGGGTGCCATGGCTTCCTTGAAGCACACCGCCTTGGCGGCGATGACGTGCTCCAGCGGGCCGCCCTGGCCACCCGGGAAGACGGCGGATTGCAGCTTCTTCTCGATCTCGGCGTCGCCCTCGGCGGAGAGGATCAGGCCGCCGCGGGGGCCGCGCAGGGTCTTGTGGGTGGTGGTGGTGACCACGTGGGCGTGGGGCAGCGGGCTCGGGTAGTTGCCGGCGGCGACCAGGCCGGCGATGTGGGCCATGTCGACCAGCAGGTAGGCACCGATCTCGTCGGCGATCTGGCGGAAGCGGGCCCAGTCGATGATCTGCGAATAGGCGGAGAAGCCGGCGATGATCATCTTCGGCTGGTGCTCGCGGGCCAGCCGCGCCACCTCCTCGTAGTCGATGCGGCCGCTGTCGTCGATGCCGTACTGCACCGCGTTGTAGTGCTTGCCCGAGAAGTTGGGCTTGGCGCCGTGGGTCAGGTGACCGCCCGCGTCGAGGCTCATGCCCAGCACCGTGTCGCCCGGCTTGACCAGCGCCTGGAACACGGCGCTGTTGGCCTGGGAGCCGGAGTGAGGCTGGACGTTGGCGTAGCTGGCGTCGAACAGCTGCTTGGCATAGTCGATGGCCAGCTGCTCGACGATGTCGACGTACTCGCAGCCGCCGTAGTAGCGCTTGCCGGGGTAGCCTTCCGCGTACTTGTTGGTCAGCTGGCTGCCCTGCGCCTCGAGCACCCGGGGGCTGGCGTAGTTCTCGGAGGCGATCAGCTCGATGTGCGCCTCCTGGCGAGCGACCTCCTTCTGCATCGCATCGAACAGGGCGTCATCGAAACCGGCAATCGTCATGTCACGGCTGAACATCGGCGGCAAACCTCGCATCACGGGGAAAATCGGGATGCGCCATGATACCCCAGCCCCTGACGGCTTTCACATGAAAGGCCGTCATGGAGTGGTGCAGAAATTCTCATGCCGGGTTTAGCGGGTCTCGACTTTTATGTTGAGCTTCTCCGCCACCCCCAGCGGATCGGCCTTGTAGCTGCCGACGCTGCTCTCCGCAGGCAGGCTGGCGCGCACCTCCAGCTCCTCGGCGCTGCCTTCCAGCAGCTCCACCAGCCCCAGCAGCACCGCCTGCGCCTCCGGGCCGAACATCATGCCGATGCCCTGGGCCTGGGTGCGGGCCTGCTCGACGTACTGTGCCTCGGTGATACCCTCCATCGCCGCCCCGAGGGTGGCCATCCGCGCGAACAGGCCCTCGTCGGACAGGTTGAGACGCATGTCGCCACCCAGCAGGGTCGCGCGCTCCAGCCACGCGGTATCGGCAAAGGCGTCGGCGGGCGTCACCCCTGACGGCAGCTGCACCGGCAGGTTGACGTCGAACAGCAGGCGCAGCGCGTCCTGCACGTCGATCTCGCTGTCGCTGACCAGCACACTGTGGTCGCCCTTGTCCTGCCAGCTGCCGAGCAAGGCGGCATCCAGCCGCAGCTCGCCGCTGCCGTCGGTGAGCACGTTGCTGGCCATTCGCAGTTCGCTGCGCTCCTCCTCGGGCGCCAGCTCGATCATTCGCGCCAGGTCGACGTAGAGCCCCTCGAGCCGCAGGCCACCCTTGCCGTCGTCGAAATCGCCGTCGACGTCGAGCAGGTCCAGGCTGCCCACCAGCTCGCTGGCGTCCACGTCGAGGTCGTGCAACCGCAGCGAAGCCAGCGTCTCCTCGCCCTCGGTATCGATGCCGGTCAGGCCCTCGAGACGCAGCGAGGCCAGGGTGAAGGAGCCCGAGCCGATCTCGTCCAGCTCTTCGGCGGTACCTTCGATGCCGGTCAGCTCGAGCATGCCGATGGCGTCATGGGTCAGCGACTCGCCGCGGACCCGGTCGATGGTCATGCGACCCCGGCCGCGTTGCAGCGGCGTGTCGAGGAAGAGCTCCTCGGCCAGCTCGGAGGCGAGTTCGAGCACGATGCCGTCGATGGCGAGGCTGCCGACGCTCACCTCCTCCGGCGCCAGGTCGGCGTGCAGCGGGAACACGGCCCGCGAGGGCTCCCCCAGCACGATTCGCTCCGCGCTCATCAGGGTGAGATCGGTGAGACTGTCCTCGATGCGAATGCCCTCCAGGGTCACCTCGTCGGGCGCCTCGTAGTCGCCGCTGACGACATAGCGATCGATCAGCAGGCGCTCGCCCTCATCGGCCTCGAAGACGATCTCCTCGGCGGTCACGCGGGAGCGCAGCATGGCGCGCGAGACCTCGCCCAGCGAGAGGCTGCCGCCCTCGCCGAACAGCGCCCGCAGGTCGGCCTCGAGCCGCTCGGCGTCGTCGGCGGTAGCGATACCGCAGGCGCCCATGAGCGCGGCGAAGGCCACAAACTGACCCCAGCGAATCGGCCGGGAGCGGGGGGCGTGCATCGACATCACCTCCTGTGACGGGCTATGGGGATGGGCAGGCTGGCGGCGATGCCGCCAGCGCCCGATTGACACAGTGTAACCGCAAAGGCCTCGACGCCGCGGCCGAGGCATCGGCGCCGGCCAATGGCGATTCAACGCAATGGCCGGCGCCGCGAGCGAGGGGTCAGGCCTCGCCCAGCAGGCCGAGGCTCGCCGCCGGCGCCTGACGGCGCAGGCCGCGCGACAGGGCGTGGCCGATCGCCCCGACCAGCAGCGCACCGCCCACCGGCAGTACCAGCCATAGCCAGGGATGCAGCCGCGGCGCCAGGTCGAGCCAGGCGACGTAGATGCCGGCGGTGGCCAGCTCGGCCAGCAGCGCGCCCATCAGCCCGCTGGCCAGCCCGAGAATGGCGAATTCCGCCCCCTGCACGCGGGAGATCAACCCGCCCCCGGCGCCGAACACCCGCAACAGGCCGCTCTCGTGGGCCCGCGCGGGCCGGCTCGCGGTCAGGGCCGCGTAGAGCACGCTGACCCCGGCCAGCAGCACGAAGGCGAGCACCAGCTCCACCGCCCGGGTGACCTGGGTCACCACCTCGCGCACCTGGGCGAGGATGGCGTCGACGTTGAGCAGCGAGACCCCGGGGAAGCGCTGCACCAGCTGCCGAAGCGTCTCGCCCTGCCCGGCGTCGAGATGGAAGGCGGTGATGTAGCTGTGGCCGAAGCGTTCCAGCACGCCGGGCGGGAAGATGACGAAGAAGTTGGGACGGAAGCTGTCCCAGTCCAGGTTGCGCAGGCTCGCCACCTCGCCGACGATCTCCTCGCCGCCGATGGTGAAGCTCAGCCGGTCGCCCAGGACAAGGCCCAGGCGTTCGGCCAGGCCATCCTCCAGCGAGATGGGCACCGCATCGTCAAGGGGCTCGGCATCCACCGCGCCGAGCCAGCTGGACGACGCCTCGGTCGCTGCCAGCTCGTCGAACCAGCGACCGGCCACCACGCGATTGCCCTCCGGCAGGTCGGCCTGCCAGGTGAGGTTGAGCTCGCGCCGCAGCGAGCCGTCGCCGCGGGAATCCACCGGTACCGCGTCGCGGGCCTCCTCGCCGTTGATCGCGGTGAGGCGCCCGCGGACCATGGGGTAGAGCGCCGTGCGGTCGTCGGCGTTGGCCTCGAGGGCCTCGACGAACGCCTCGCGCTCGCCCGGCTGGATGTTGATGGCGAAGTAGTTGGGGGTCTCCTCGGGGAGCTGGGCCTGCCAGGTGGTGAGCAGGTCGCCGCGCACCAGGGCGATCATCGCCATGGCGAAGAAGGTCACCGCGAAGGCGAGCAGCTGGCCCAGGCTGGCGGCCCGCCGCCTGGCCAGCTGGCGCCCGCCCAGGCGCAGGGCGCGGGACAGCTGGCCCTGGCCGCCGCCGCCCTGGGGCAGGCGCGCCGCCAGGCGCAGCACCAGGCCGAGCAGCAGCGCCCCCAGGCCCCACAGCACCACCAGCATGACCAGCCCGCCGACCAGCAGCGCGGCCGCCAGGCCGAAGTCGCCGGAGTAGAGCCACAGCAGGCCGCCGAAGACCAGGCTGGCCACCAGCACCACCAGCCAGGCCGCGGCCGGCAGCGGATCGAGTTCGCGGCGCAGCACCTTGAGCGCGCTGACCCGCTTGAGGCGCAGCAGCGTGGGGCCGGCGAAGCCGACCAGCACCGCCAGTGCGGTCAGCACGCCAAGCCACAGCGGCAGCCAGCCCGGCGGCGGCAGAGCGAGTGGCAAGAAGGCGGTCAGCAGGGCCAGCAGCACGGCCTGCCCGGCCAGGCCCAGCAGCGCGCCGAGGAGCGAGGCCGCCAGCGCCAGCCACAGCAATTGCAGGGCGAACAGCCAGGTGAGGTCGCGCTGGGTGGCGCCGAAGCAGCGCAGCAGGGCGGCGGTGTCGAGGTGCCGCTCGACGTAGCGCCGCGTGGCCATGGCCACCGCCACCCCGGCCAGCAGCACGGCCGCGAGCCCGGCCAGGCTGAGGTACTTCTCGGCACGCTCCAGGGCGTTGCCGAGCCCCGGGCGGTCGCGGCGAACGTCGCGCACCTCGACGCCGTCGCGACGCAGCCGTTCGAGCAGCGGGCCGAGCGACTCCAGCGCCTGGGGCGGGCCGGCGGCGAGCAGCTCGAACTCCACCCTCGCGCCGGGCTGCACTAGGTCGGTGGCATCGAGATCGTCGACGTGGAGCATCAGGCGCGGATTGAAGTTGCCGAACCCGGCGGACTGGTCCGGCTCGCGCTCGATCAGGCCGGCCACGGTGAGCTCGCCCTCGCCGACCTGGACGCGGTCGCCCAGCTCGGCCTCGAGCAGCAGCGCCAGGCGCGGCGCCAGCCAGACCTCGCCGGGGGGCGGGCCGTGGGCCACGGTCTCGAGGCCCTCGCCGCGGTCGACCTGGATGCCGCCATAGTGGGGGTAGGTGTCGTCGACCGCCTTGAGGCTGGCCGGCTGGAAGGCGTCGCCGAGGCTGACCATGGTCACCATGTCGACCTGGTCGCTCAGCGTCATGCCGGCCTGCTCCAGGGTGCGCCGCAGCTCGTCGTCGAAGGGCCGGCCCTGCTCGAGCACCAGGTCGCCGCCGAGCAGCTGGCCGGCCTGGCGGGCCAGGCCGCGGTCGAGGCGATCGAGAAAGAAGCCGATCATGGTCGAGGCGGCCACCGCCAGCGCCAGCGCGACGAACAGCGCGCGCACGTCGCTGGCACGCAGGTCGCGCCGCAGCCCCCGGGCGGAGAGTCGCAGCAGGTCGGCCGCGGCCGCCTGCTGAGACGGACGGCTCATGCGTCCACCTCGTCGCGCACCAGTTCGACCAGCCGCCCCTCCTCGAGCCGCAGGCAACGGTCGCAGCGGGCCGCCAGGGCGTGATCGTGGGTCACCAGCACCAGGGTGGTGCCGGCCTCGCGGTTGAGCTGGAACAGCAGGTCGATGATGCGCCCGCCGGTGGCCTGGTCGAGGTTGCCGGTGGGCTCGTCGGCGAAGACCAGCTCGGCGCCGGTGACGAAGGCCCTGGCCAGCGCCACGCGCTGCTGCTCGCCGCCGGAGAGCTGCTTGGGCAGGTGCGCCATTCGCTCGCCGAGGCCGACCCGGGTCAGCCAGTCACGGGCCCGCGCCGCGGCATCGGTCAGCGGCGAGAGCTCCAGCGGCAGCAGCACGTTCTCCAGCGCCGTGAGGGTCGGCAGCAGTTGGAAGTTCTGGAACACGAAGCCCACCCGACCGGCCCGCAGCTGTGCGCGCCCGTCCTCGTCGAGCCGGTCGAGCGATTCGCCGAACAACGCCAGCTCACCGCCGCTCGGCTGGTCGAGGCCCGCCAGCAGACCGAGCAGGGTCGACTTGCCCGCCCCGCTCTGCCCGAGGATCGCCACGCTCTCGCCGGGGAACACTTCGAGTTCCAGACCACTCAGAATGGTGAGCCTCCGTTCGCCGCTCACGACCTGCTTGCTCAGCTGTCGAGCGTGTAGAATCGGTCGGAGTTCGCGCCCGGGAGCGGCGGCAAGCGTCACAGCGTCAGAAGTCGAGGAGTCGGTCATGGTGAAAGATGTCCCCAGTGGTCTGGTAAGAGAGTGTCACGCGCGCCTCGCCCGCTGGCGTTCCCGCCCCGTCGGCCTGGCCGGCACGCTGCTGCTCATGCTGTGGCTGGCGGCCTCGCCCGTCCCGGCCGACGAGCGGCCGGTGCTGCTGGTGATGGGCGACAGCCTGAGCACCGCCTACGGCATCGAGCGCGAAGCCGGCTGGGTCAGCCTGCTCGAGGAGCGGCTGGAGGGCCGCGCCCGCGTGGTCAACGCCAGCATCAGCGGCGAGACCAGCAGCGGCGGTGCCAGCCGCTTTCCCGAGCTAATCGGACAGCACGAGCCCGACATCGTTCTGCTCGAGCTGGGCGGCAACGACGGCCTGCGCGGCCTGCCGCCGGGCCAGCTCGAGACCAACCTGGCCGGCATGATCGAGGCCAGCCAGGAGACCGGTGCCGAGGTGCTGCTGCTCGGCATCGACATCCCGCCCAACTACGGTCCGGCCTACCGCCGTGCCTTCTCCGAGGTCTTCACGCGGCTGGCCGATACCTACGATACGCCACTGGTGCCCTTCCTGCTCGAGGGCGTGGCGCTGGAGGAGGGCCTGATGCAGGACGACGGCATCCACCCCACCGACGACGCCCAGCCGATCATCCTCGACAACGTCTGGCCGGCGCTCGAGCCGCTGCTGGAGAACAATGGCGCGGAACTCGCCGAATCCGCTCACGACTGATCCGCCGCGCTCGGGTTCTTCTGCCACTGCTGCAGGCCGAGTCCACCGAGGATCAGCACCAGCCCGACCAGGGTGGAGGCCAGGATCGGCTCGCCCACCACCATGTGGAGCAGCAGCAGCGACACCGGCGGCGACAGGAAGATCAGGTTGGAGACCCGGGCCGTGCGCGACACCCGATGCATGGCCAGTTGCCACAGCACGAAGGCGATCCCCATCTCGAACAGGCCGACGTAGACACCGGCCCCCACCGCCGCCCAGCCGGGCCAGGCGAAGCCCGGGCCGAACAGCATCAGCAGCGTGAGCACCGGCAGGCCGACGCCGAAGTTCTGCCACTGGGCGACCAGCGGCGGCCGCCGGTCGCGCACGTTGAGCAGCCAGTAGAGCGCCCACAGCAGGGTCGAGGCCAGCGCCAGCCCCACCCCCAGCGGGTCGGCGAAGGCCACGTCGAAGACCTGGCCGCGGGTGGCGATCACCCACACGCCCGAGTAGGCGATCAGGCCCGCCAACACGTCGACCCGCGTCAGCCGCTGGCCCAGGATGGGCACCGCGAGGAACGCCATGGCCAGCGCCCAGGTATAGTTGAGCGCCATGGCCTCCTGACCGGGCAGCCGGTCGTAGGCCCCGAACAGCACCAGGTAGTAGGCCACCGGATTCATCAGCCCGGCCCAGGCGGCGGTGCGCCAGCCTCGGCGCAATGCCGCGCCCAGCAAGCCCTGGCGGATCACCAGCCCTCCCATCAGCAGCCACGACACCAGCGACGCCAGCCACATCAGCTCGAGCGGCGACATCTGGCCCAGCGCCACCTTGAAGGCGGTGGCCACGGTCGACCACAGCGCCACCGCGCCCAGGCCGAAGAGAATCGCCTGGCGGTCCTGGCGGGGCACCGCTGCGCTCGCCGCCTCCGCCCTCATCGGTCGATGTGCCCCAGGTCGCGGTCGGGCGCCAGGCGGTCGCGTACCCGCCGCTTGAGCTGCTTGCTGTCGGGGAAGCCACCGTCGCGCTTGCGCTCCCACAGCGACTCGTCGTCGTAGAAGATCTCGAAATAGCCCCCGTGGGAGGGCACCAGGGCCACCTCCTCCAGCTCCTCGCCGAAGGTCGAGAGCAGCTCCTGGGCCAGCCAGGCGCTGCGCAGCAGCCACTGGCACTGGGTACAGTAATGGATGCGGATACGTGACATGGGGGCACCGTGTCGCAACAATGAAAACCCGATGATAGCAGCCCAGGAGCCCGAATTGGCCGAGCGCGAGATCAGCCAGACGCGTCTCTATGAATGGCTTACCGGCGACGAGGACAGTCGCCTGTGCCAGGACATCGCCGACGACGCCTGCCAGGAGCAGCCGCGAAACTTCTTTCTCCACCTGTTCGCCGCGCTGGGCAACAAGCTGGCCGACGAGCTCTCGAGCGCGCGGCTGGTGCTGCCCTGGCTGCTCGGGGTGATCGGCGCCCCGCTGTGGATGGTCGGGCTGCTGGTGCCGATTCGCGAGGCGGGTGCCCTGCTCCCGCAGCTGTTCGTCGCCGGCTTCATCCGGCTCAAGCCCCGGCGCAAGTGGGCCTGGGTGGCGGGCGGCTGCCTGCAGGCACTCGCCGCCGCGCTGCTGGCCCTGCTCGCGCTGTTCGGCCAGGGCGGACCCGGCGGCGCCCTGGTGCTGGCGACGCTGGTGGCGCTGTCGCTGGCCCGGGGGATCTCCTCCATCGCCACCAAGGACGTGCTGGGCAAGACCATCGCCAAGGGCCGCCGCGGCAACCTGATGGGCTGGAGCGGCAGCGTCGCCGGCGCCGTCACCCTGATCGCCGGCGGCGTGCTGATGCTGTTCGAGGAGCGCCCGGGCGAGCTGGCCCTGGCGACGCTTCTGGGCGTGGCGGCCCTCGGCTGGGCACTCAACGCCCTGTGCGCGGCACGCATCGCGGAGGTACCGGGCGCGGTGGAGGGCGGCGAGAACGCCTGGCGCAGCCTCCGGCTGGGGCTGCGCCTGCTGCGCGACGACCGCGATTTCCTGCACTTCAACCTGTCGCGCTCGCTACTGCTGGCGAGCGCCCTGGCGCTGCCCTACGTGGCGCTGCTCGGCCAGCAGCAGAGCGGCACCGAACTGGGCGGCCTGGGGGTGATGATCGTGGTGTCGGGGCTCGCCGGGATGGTGGCGAGCCCGATATGGGGCAAGCGCTCCGACGCCTCGAGCCGCCGCGTGCTGCGCGACACCGGCCTGGGCGCCGCCGCCGGCTGCCTGCTCGCCGCCGTCATCGCCTGGCTGCCCGGCGCCTGGAGCGCCAGCGTCTGGCCCTACGCGGCGGCCTATGCCCTGCTCACCATTGTGCACGCCGGGGTGCGCCTGGGCCGCAAGACCTACCTGGTCGATATGGCGGGCCAGGACCGGCGTGCGCTCTACGTGGCATTGTCCAATACTCTCACCGGCGCCATGATGCTGCTGGTGGGTGGGGCAACGGGCCTGCTGGCCCAGTGGCTGGGTAGCGACGGGCTGCTGGTGGCCCTGGCCGTCATGGCGCTGGCCGCCGCCGTCTCAGCCGCGCGCCTGCCGGAAGTCGAACGATAGCGGGCCGCCGGTGCGCGTGGGCGTTGTCAACGTGGCGCGGGCTGGCCATGATGTAGCATAGTGACATCGCGTTACCGCCAAGTCCCAGCCAGGAATACCTTGAATGAAACGCGCCCCATTGATCAGCCCGGAACTGCTCGAGCGCATCGTCGATGCCTCGGAGGATGGTATCGTGGTCGCCGAACAGGAAGGTGACGAGAACATCCTCATCTACGTCAACCAGGGCTTCGAGCGGCTCACCGGCTACAGCACCGACGAAATCCTCTACCAGGACTGCCGCTTCCTGCAGGGGCAGGATCGCGACCAGCCCGCGCTGGTCAATATCCGCAAGGCCCTCAGCGAGGGGCGCCCGTGCCGCGAAGTCCTGCGCAACTACCGCAAGGACGGCACCATGTTCTGGAATGAGCTGTCGATCACGCCGGTCTTCGATGCCGACGACAACCTGACCTACTACATCGGCGTGCAGAAGGATGTCACGGAACGCGTCGAGGCCCAGATGGAGCTGGAACGTCTCAAGCGCGAACGCGGGATCACCCGCTAGGTCTCGAGTGGCGCAAAAAAATTGCCGCAGGGACTTGCCCTCGGCTCCTCCCGGATATATATAGCCGTCAGGTACCGACCATCGGTGCCGATGGCGCTTCAGGTCCGTCGCTTCGGACGCGAAGCGGATGTGCGACACGTCGATCGCCGAGCGGTCGACACCGGGCCATGGGAGGATTCACATGAGCCATGAACCCCTTGTCAACGACACTCACGACGACGACCAGGACTTTCTCGAAGCGGTGAACGACGACGAGTACGTTCGCCCCCGCGCCTCCAGCCGCGCCGACACCCTGCGTGCCCGACGCCGCGTCGAGGCGCTGCTGGAAGAGCGACGCCTGCAGCGCGCCATCGAAGACGACTGGATGCTGCTCGGCGAAGAGGAGGAAGAGGAGGAGGAGTAGTCTCCCTCTCCCCTCGGTACGAGGCATCCGCGGATGCCTCGTGTCGCCAGCCACGCCATGGTTCCCCGCCCGAGTCTCCCGCATGGCGGCAGGTATCGCAGCGCTGGCCTTTGCCCGGCACGGCCACTATCATCGGGGCCACTGAAACCCTCAACTCCAGTGGAATTCCATGGCGCAATACGTCTTCACCATGAATCGGGTGGGCAAGGTCGTTCCGCCCAAGAAGCAGATCCTCAAGGACATCTCGCTGTCCTTCTTCCCCGGCGCCAAGATCGGCGTGCTGGGCCTCAACGGCGCCGGCAAGTCGACCCTGCTGCGCATCATGGCCGGCGTCGACAAGGAGTACGAGGGCGAGGCGCGGCCCATGCCCGGGATCAACATCGGCTACCTGCCCCAGGAGCCCCAGCTCGATGACGAGAAGAGCGTGCGCGAGACCGTGGAGGAGGCGCTGGGGGAAATCAAGGAGGCCCAGGCCAAGCTCGACGCCGTCTATGCCGCCTATGCCGAGCCGGACGCCGATTTCGACGCCCTGGCCGCCGAGCAGGCACGCCTGGAGAACATCATCGAGGCCGCCGACGCCCACAACCTCGAGCGCAAGCTCGAAGTGGCCGCCGAGGCGCTGCGCCTGCCCGCATGGGAGGCGCGGGTGGGCAACCTCTCGGGTGGCGAGCGCCGCCGCGTGGCGCTCTGCCGCCTGCTGCTCTCGGGCCCCGACATGCTGCTGCTGGACGAGCCCACCAACCACCTCGACGCCGAGTCGGTGGCCTGGCTCGAGCGCTTCCTGCACGACTACCCGGGCACCGTGGTGGCGATCACCCACGACCGCTACTTCCTCGACAACGTGGCCGGCTGGATCCTCGAGCTCGACCGCGGCCACGGCATCCCCTTCGAGGGCAACTACTCGCAGTGGCTGGAATCGAAGGAGAAGCGCCTCGAGCAGGAAGCCAAGCAGGAGGCCTCGCGCCAGAAGGCGATCAAGCACGAGCTGGAGTGGGTGCGCAGCAACGCCAAGGGCCGCCAGGCCAAGAGCAAGGCACGCCTCAACCGCTTCGAGGAGATGCAGTCGGGCGACTTCCAGAAGCGCAACGAGACCAACGAGATCTACATTCCGCCCGGCCCCCGCCTGGGCGACAAGGTGATCGAGTTCCACGGCGTGTCCAAGCGCTTCGAGGACAAGCTGCTCTACGAGGATCTCTCCTTCAACGTGCCCAAGGGCGCCATCGTCGGCATCATCGGCGGCAACGGCGCCGGCAAGTCGACCCTGTTCAAGCTGATCACCGGCAAGGAGCAGCCCGACAGCGGCGAGGTGGTGATCGGCGAGACCGTCGACATCGCCTACGTCGAGCAGCTGCGCGACGCGCTCGACGACAAGCAGACGGTGTGGGAGGCGGTCTCCGACGGCCAGGACATCCTCAACATCAACGGCTATGAGGTCTCCTCGCGCGCTTACGTCGGCCGTTTCAACTTCAAGGGCAACGACCAGCAGAAGTTCCTCAAGGACCTCTCCGGCGGTGAACGCGGCCGCCTGCAGCTGGCCCAGACCCTCAAGCAGGGCGCCAACGTGCTGCTGCTCGACGAACCGTCCAACGACCTCGACATCGAGACCCTGCGCGCACTGGAAGAGGCCCTGCTCGCCTTCCCCGGCTGCGCCCTGGTGATCTCCCACGATCGCTGGTTCCTCGACCGGATCGCCACCCACATCCTGGCGTTCGAGGGCGACTCCCAGGTGGTGTTCTTCGAGGGCAACTACACCGACTACGAGGCCGATCACCGCAAGCGGGTCGGCAGCGATACGCCGCATCGCATGAAGTACAAGCGCATCGACGCCTGAGGGGGACCAAGCAAGAGGCCTCGCCATTGGCGAGGCCTCTTGTCATTGTGCCCCACTCACCGCATCGGAGCAGGTCACGGCCGTCGACCGGTGACCAGCGAGACGATGAACAGCACGATGAACAGGAAGAACAGGATCTGGGCGATGGTGGTGGCCGCCCCGGCGATACCGGAGAACCCCAGCACACCGGCGATGATCGCAATGATCAGGAACAGCATGGCATTGCCGAGCATAGAAACCTCCTTGGTCGTGTCATGGCGCCATCCTTCGGCACCGCGTCCATGTCTCCCTTAGCGTTGCGTGAGCCCGGCGCAGCGTCAAGTTACAGAGGGTGAGTCGATGTAACTCGCACTCGTCCCGCCGCCCTCAATAGAGGCCCGGCTCCCCCCGCGGGCGCGTCTTGAAGCGGCGGTGGAGCCACAGGTACTGCTCCGGATGCTTGCGTATCGCCTCCTCGATGAAGGCGTTGATCCGCGTGGCGTCGGCCACCTCGTCGCCGCTGGGGAAATTCTCCAGCGGCGGGCGCCACTCGACGGTGTAGGTGCGCTCGTCGGGGTTGCGATGGAACATCAGCGGCACCACCGGCGCGCCGGTCATGCGGGCGATCTTGGCGGTCAGGCGGATCGACGCCGCCTGGACGCCGAAGAACGGGGCGAACACGCTGGCGTCGCGGCCGAAGTCCTGGTCCGGCGAGTACCACACGCTGTGACCCGCCTTGAGCCGGCGCACCACCCCGCGCAGGTCGTGGCGGTCGATCGCCTCGCCGAAGATCCGGCTGCGTGCCCGGGTCATGAAGCGATCGAACAGCGGGTTGTTGTGCGGCCGGTAGACGACGTCGGCGGGAAAGAAGAGCGAGTGCAGCGCTCCGCCGAGATCGAGGGTCGAGAAGTGGATTCCCAGGATCAGCACGCCCTTGCCCCGGGCCTGGGCTTCGGCCAGGTAGTGGGGGTTCTTGCCGGCGACGCGATGGCGCAGGTGACGGGGGTCGCGGCACCAGGCGGTGGCGGTCTCGAGAATGCCGATGCCGTTGGCGACGAAGGTCTGCTTGACCCGTTCGCTGCGCTCGCGTTCGTCGAGCTCCGGAAAGCACAGCCGCAGGTTGGTGTCGACGATATGCCGGCGGCGCGGGATCAACCGCCAGGCCAGCAGCCCGATGCCGCGCCCGATGGCGAGCTTCAGGCGCCATGGCAGCCAGGCGCCCACCCACATGGCGGCAATGGCCAGCCAGGCCGGCCAGTAGCGGGGGTGGACAAAGGAAGCGGGCCAGTTGCGCTTTGACATGCAGGATTCCGTTCGGCTCGTGTTGGGCGAAGACGGCCGGCGCTCAGGCGCGCTGCGCATGGCGTCGGGGCACTCGCGGCAGAACGCCGGTCAGCAGCGTATAGCTGATGGTGTCGCAGTGCCGGGCGACCTCGTCGACAGAGAGTACCGCGCCATGACGAGATCTTCCCCACAGCACCACCTCGGTGCCGATCTCGGCCTCGGGGATGTCGGTGACGTCCACCGTCAGCATGTCCATCGAGACCTTGCCGGCAATGGCCGAGCGCTTGCCGGCGACCAGTACCGGGGTGCCGTCGACGGCATGCCGATCATAGCCGTCGCCGTAGCCGCAGGCCACCACCGCGATGCGCGACGGCCGCGGCGCCCGCCAACGGCCGGCATAGCCCACCGGCTCGCCGGCGGCCAGGTCGCGCACGGCGATGATCTCGGAGCACAGCGTCATCACCGGCTGGAGACGGCGGCTCGCCTCGCTGGGCCGCTCCAGCGGATCGCTGCCATACAGCATCACGCCGGGGCGGACCCAGTCGCCGTGGGCCTGCGGCCAGGCCAGGGTCGCCGGTGAATTGGCCAGGCACAGCGGCGCATCGAGTCGAACGGCCAGCGCCCTCATGCAGGCCAGCTGGCTGTCGAAATAGGCGGAATCGACCGCGTCGGCGGTGGCGAAATGGCTCATCAGCAGAAGGCCGGTGGCGCATTCCGGCGCCGCCGCCAGTCGCCTCCAGACCGACTCTGCCTGCTCGGGCGGAAAGCCCAGCCGGTGCATGCCGGAATCGATCTTGAGCCAGACCGGGATCGGCCGGGCCGGCCGGTACGCCAGCAGTGCCTTCACCTGCCATTCGCTGTGCACCGCCATCCACAGGCCCAGCGCTTCGACACGCGCCAGCTCCTGCGCCTCGAAGATGCCCTCGAGCAGCACGATCGGCGCCTCGATCCCGCCATCGCGCAGGGCTTCGGCCTCCTCCAGGCAAGCCACGGCGAAGGCCGGTGGGCGACGGTCGGCCGGCAGCGACGCCAGGGCCCTGGCGCAGGCCACGGCACCGTGGCCGTAGGCATCCGCCTTGATCACCGCCAGGGCTCGGCTGTCGCCGGCCAGTTCACGGGCCAACGCGTAGTTGTGACGCAAGGCGTCGAGATCGATATCGGCAATCAGCGGCCTGGCCATGGCAACCTCATCACAGCGGTGAAATTACGCAAGATTATCTTGCATCGACAGCGTCATTTCACGAAGAAAACCACCGATTTCTCGGTGGCTTCTGGGGTATTTCACCAAAAAAACTTGTAATTTCAGCACATCAGGAAGGCGCCCGGGGACGCTCGCCGATGTTCATGACGGGGTTGTCGTTGGCCTCGTCGGGCAGTTCCAGCGATACCCGCTCCTCTTCGGAGAGCCAGGCGTTGACGGCCTGGATCGAGTCCGGACCGAGCAGCCCCGCCTGCTGCTGCAGCTGCAGCAGTCCAAGGATGTAGTCGTAGCGCGCCTCGGCATGCTCGGCGATGGCGTTGAACAGGCTCTGCTCGGCATTGAGGACGTCGACGATGTTGCGCGTGCCCACCTCGTAGCCCGAGCGCGTCGCCTCCAGGGCGCTCTGGTTGGAGACGATCGCCTGGCGCCGCGCCTCGACGGTCTCGACGTCATTGTTGACGCGGGTGAACAGCGAACGCACCTGCTGGATGGTATCGCGCCGCTGGGCCTCGAAGTCGTACTGGCTTGCCTCGAGCAGGAAACCGCTCTGGCGGATCTGCGCCTGGGTCGAGCCGCCGGTGTAGAGCGGCACGCTGGCGCGCAGGCCGACCTGACTCTCCGACTGGTGGTTGGTGCCGTCGCGGTCGCTGTCCGACCAGCCGTAGTTGGCGAAGGCCGAGAGCGTCGGCTGGCGCGCGGCGCGCGAGATGTCGACGCCGCTGCGCGCCACCTCGATGCCGGCCTCGGCCGACAGCACCAGGGGGCTGTTGTCCATGGCCAGCGCTACCCACTCCTCACGATCCGCCGGCTCGGGGCGGGCGATCGGCACCTCCTCGTCCAGCGCGTCGATACTGTCGTAACGGTGCCCGGTCAGCCGTTCCAGGGCCTCGAAGCTGACCTGCATGGCCCCTTCCGCGGCCAGGCGCTGGGCGCGGGCCAGGTCATAGGAGGCCTGGGCCTCGTGGACGTCGGTGATCGCGATCAGGCCCACCTCGAAGCGCTCCTGCGCCTGCTCCAGTTGACGCTCGATGGCGGTTTCCTGGGCGCGCCGGGCGCTCAGGACATCATGGGCACGCAGGATCTCGAAGTAGGCGTTGGCCACGTCGAAGAGCAGCTGCTGGGCTGCCGCATCGACTCCCAGCGCGTCCCGGTCGATCTCGCGCTCGGCCTGTTCCAGCTGAGCACGACGGCTCGGGTCGTAGAGCGCCTGTTCGGCATCCAGGTTCAGGCCGACGCTGTTGACTTTGTCCTCCTGCGACTCGCCCTGCTGAGGGAACGGGGCGCCCTGCTGGGCCTCGAAGGAGCTCGAGTAGACGCGCGAGTGCGCGGCCTCCCCGCCGATCGAGAGCTGCGGCAGCAGGGTGCCACGCTGCACGTCCCGAGCGGCCTCGGTAGCCCGGAAACCGGCCTGGGTGGAGGACAGTTCGGCATCGTTGGCCAGTGCATCCTGGGCGATGGTCCAGAGGTCGGCGGCCTGGGCATTGCCGAACACCAGGCAACCAACGAAAGCGGCCAGTCCGCGACGAGGAAGGCGACGTGCGAAAGGTGGGCGAAGCATGTGGTCTTTTCCCTTTTTCATCCCTGCATGGTAAGGAGGCTAATGATATCCGATCAGCATGCAGAAAATATGCAGCCGACCTGAAGGTCGGCTGCCTGTCTCCGGACGCAGCGGCTACTCGTTGAAGATGCTGTCCATCGAGAGTCCCTGCTTCTCGAGTACGCGGCGCAGCTTCTTCAGCGCCTCCACCTGGATCTGGCGCACCCGCTCGCGGGTCAGGCCGATCTCGTCGCCGACCTCTTCCAGGGTGGCCGCCTCGTGGCCGCGCAGCCCGAAGCGGCGTACCACCACTTCCATCTGCTTCTCGGTCAGCTCCGCCAGCCACTCGTCGACGTGTTGCTTGACGTCGACGTCGACCAGAGAAGACTCGGGGCCCTGCTCGTTGTCGTCGGCCAGGGTCTCGATCAGCGGCTTGTCGCTGTCGCCGCCCATGGGGTAGTCCACCGAGGAGACTCGCTCGTTGAGCCCCATCATCTTCTTTACCGCCTCGACCGGCTTGTCGAGATGGTCGGCGATCTCTTCCGGGGTCGCCTCGTGATCCAGCTTCTGGGTCAGCTCCCGGGCCGCCCGCAGATAGATGTTGAGTTCCTTGACGACGTGGATCGGCAGCCGGATGGTGCGGGTCTGGTTCATCAGCGCCCGCTCGATGGTCTGGCGAATCCACCAGGTCGCGTAGGTGGAGAAGCGGAAGCCGCGTTCGGGGTCGAATTTCTCCACCGCGCGGATCAGACCGAGGTTTCCCTCCTCGATCAGGTCGAGCAGCGTCAGCCCCCGGTTGAGGTAGCGCCGGGCGATCTTGACCACCAGGCGCAGGTTGGACTCGATCATCCTCGCCCGGCCCGCGGGATCGCCCTTCTGGGCGAGGCGGCCATAGTAGACCTCCTCCTCCGGGGTCAGCAGGGGCGAGAAGCCGATCTCGTTGAGGTAGATCTGGGTGGCGTCGAGACTATGGTGGTAGTGCTTGTCCTCGCGGCTCAGCGCCTTCTCGAAGGCGGCGTCTTCATCGTTGGCCGAATTGTCCGAATCCGTCTCGAGGTCCTGATCGGCCTCGGTGACGTCATCGAGATCCACATCCTGAAGGTCCCGTTCAAGCATGCTCATCGGTTGCTACCCCGTGGTTTCGTCCTGAAATGCCTGTTGCTCTGGCATGGCTTGCAGCACGCAGAGTTCTATTTGTTATGACTCCTCATGGTACCCTTCGGTACCAAACCCCTCCCGTGAAGCCCCGTCGGCGACTGCAGTACGGCTAGCGTTCCGGCAGGAATTCCAGGGGGTCCTGAGGCTGGCCATCCTTGCGCACCTCGAAGTGCAGCCTGGCGCTCTCGGCATCGCTGTCGCCCATCGTGGCGATCACCTGGCCGGCTTCGACCACATCGTTCTCCGTCACCTGGAGGCTGTCGTTGTGGGCATAGGCGCTCAGGTACTGGTCGTTGTGCTTGAGCAGGATGAGGTTGCCGTAGCCCCGCACCCCGCTGCCGGCATAGACCACGATACCGGGTCCGGCTGCCCTGACAGGTTGCCCCTTTTGCCCGGCGATATCAATGCCGGCGGTGATGCTGTCGCCTTCACCGAAACGGCCCACGAGTTCGCCGTCGGTGGGCCACTGCCAAGGCACCTCGTCCACCGGCGTATAGCTACGACCGTTGCTCTCGGGCTGGCGTTCCGGCTCCCCGGCCACCTGGGTACCGGCATCCGCCTGGGGTTCGGCTTCCGGCTCCTGCCGGGCCTCAGGCTCGGCCTCGGAATCAGGCTGGGGCTCGGTCTGCACGGCCGCGGCCGCGTCGGGATCCACGCCGGGTTCGGGCTCGGGTTCCGGCTGGGACTGGGACTGGGACTGGGACTGGGACTGGGACGGAGCCTCGGCGACACTCTGCGCCCCCTCGATCGCGCTACCGCTGGGAGCGCCCGCCTCTGCGGAGAGCGGTTCGGCCGTCAGCCGCCGGTTGCGCTCGATGGCCTCCTCGTCGGGCAGCAGCCAGTCGTCGTCACCCGACGGGCTCGCGCTGCCGCCGCCGAGTGCCGTAGCCGTCGCCACCTGGCCCTCCCCCAGTTCCTGCGAGCGGGACTGGCCGGACGGCGCTGCCCCATCGTCGCTCAGGCGCAGCTGCTGGCCGGGCTGGATGCGATAGGGCGGACCGATCTGGTTGAGCCGGGCCAGGTCGCGATAGTCCATGTCATGGCGCCAGGCGATGCCATACAGGGTATCGCCCTCTTCGACCGTGTACTGGCTGGCCGCATCCCGCTCGCGACTCGCCGACAGGTCACGCACCTGGGGCGAGGAATAGTCCTGCTGGGCGGCACAGCCGGCCAGGGTCATGGCGATGGCCGAGACGAGAAAAACCTTACGCATTGGAGCCCTCCTTCTTGTCGGATGATTTGCGAGAGCCGTTTCTCGCCTGCCCCCCCGAATGGCGCCCCAGCGCCAGCACCAGCGCGCCCCCTGCCAGCATGGCGATCGCCACCGGCACCAGCAGCCCGGGCTCGCCGGTCAGGTTGGCGTAGTCGCCGGGTGACAGGTAGCGGTACTCGAGCGGAATCAACTGGTCCTGGGGCCCGAGCTGATAGCGTATCAGCTCTCGCCAGGGCCACAGTACCGGCAGCGAGCCGACGATGAAGCCGATCAGCAGCTGCAGTGTCGCGGCGTGGTAATGACGCAACAGCCAGGAGAGCAGCCGCGAAAAGCCGAACAGCCCGATCAGGCAGCCCACCGCGAAGGTCGAGAGCAGCCCCAGGTCGAAGCTGCGAATCGCCTGCATCACGGTGCCGTAGAGCCCCATGGTCAGCAGCAGGAAACTGCCGGATACGCCGGGCAGCAGCAGGGCGCTGATGGCGATCGCGCCGCCGACGACCAGCACCAGCGAGGGGCTGCCCAGCTGAGTGACCAGCGGCATCAGCGATGGCAGCCCGTGGGCCAGCAGCAGCCCCACGATCAACGGGACCAGGTGCCACAGCTTCCAGTCGGCCGGGTGACGGCTCACCACGATGGCCGAGGCCGCCACCAGGCCGAAGAAGAAGCCGTTGAGCAGCAGCGGGTAATCCTCCATGAGCCAGACGACGAGATGCGCGACGCTGACCAGGCTGGCGCCGATGCCGAGCAGCAGCGGCAGCACGAAGGGCAGGTTGAGGTGGGCGACGAGCCCCGCCAGCCCGCCGCGGCGCCAGGCCGTGAAGGCACTCGGACCGAACTGCTTGATGGTGTGAATCAGCTCCTCGTAGATCCCCGTGACGAAGGCGATGGTGCCGCCGGAAACTCCGGGCACGGCATCTGCCGCCCCCATCCCGGCGCCCTTGAGGAAGACACTGAGTTGTCGCTTCAACGAATCACTCCTTGCAGCAGCGGCACGAAGCGCACTCGCTCCAGCCGCTGGACATCATGTTGAGCACCTGCGCGACGCACCCGGGTCAGCCACTGCTCGCCGTTCGGATCGGCCAGGGGCAGGATCATCACGCCCGTCTCGGTGAGCTGCGAGATCAGCACCTCGGGGAGCTCATGGGCACAGGCGGTGAGCAGCACGACGTCGAACGGTGCCGCCTCCTGCCAGCCGTGGCCGCCATCCGCCAGGCGCAGGCGCGCATTGTGTGCCCGCAACAACCGCAGCCGCTTGGCTGCCCGGTGGTGCAAGGCATTGATTCGTTCGACCGACCAGAGTTCCGGTACCAGGCGCGACAGGATCAGCGTCTGGTACCCCGATCCGGTGCCGATCTCCAGCACGCGTCCCGGTGCCTCCTGCATCACCAGCTCGGTCATGCGCGCCACCATCCACGGCTGCGACAGGGTCTGGCCATGGCCGATGGGCAGCGAGGTGTCCTCGTAGGCGCGGTGGGCCAGCGCCTCGTCGAGAAAGAAATGGCGCGGCTCGGCAGCCATCACGCGCAGCACTCGCTCATCGCTGATGCCTTGCCTGGCAAGGCGGGCCACCATGCGGTCGCGGGTTCGCTGCGAGGTCATGCCGACCCCGCGCAGCAGTTCAGGTAATCGTTCAGGTAAATGCATCCAGCCAGCCCTGCACATCCGCAATGGCCGCACGCTGCGTCAGGTCGGTCTGCAGCGGCGTGATCGAAACGTAGCCGGCCTCGATGGCGGCAAAATCGGTATCGGGCCCATCATCGGCATTCTCCCCCACGGCCGCAATCCAGTAGCGCAGTCGGCCCCGCGGATCGCGCACTTCCATCGGCCGTGCCGCCGGGCCGCGGTAGCCCATGCGGGTCACGCGAAAGCCCTGGATCTCCTCCCAGGGAAGGTCGGGCACGTTGACGTTGAGCAGGCTGCGCGGCGGTAGCGAGAGCTGGTCGGCCGCCCCCACCAGGCTCGCCGCCACGCGGCCGGCGGTATCGAAGTGGCGCGAGCCGACCAGCGACATGGCGATCGCCGGCATGCCCAGGTTGCGGCCCTCCATGGCCGCCGCCACGGTGCCGGAGTAGAGCACGTCGTCGCCCAGGTTGCCGCCGTGGTTGATGCCCGAGATGACCAGGTCGGGGCGCTCGTCCCACACCCCGTTGACGCCCAGGTAGACGCAGTCGGCCGGCGTGCCGTCGACACAGTGGAAGCCGTTGTCCAGTGCCGTCAGCGCCAGGGGGCGATTGAGGGTCAGCGAGTTGCTGGCACCGCTACGGTCGCGGTCGGGCGCCACCACGCGCAGCCGGGCATGGGGCTCCAGGGCCTCGTACAGGGCACGCAGGCCCGGTGCATGCACGCCGTCATCGTTGGAAAGCAGGAGTCTGCGCATTCGGTTAGCCCTCTACCGGAAGCGTCAAGGTGGGATGGTCGATGAGTTCGCGCAGCACCGCCGTGGCGAAGCTGCCGCGAGGCAGGTGGAAATCGAGCTGCGCCACGCCTTCGGCGCTTTCGAGCCGCGGCTGTCCCAGGCGCATGCGCAGGGCGCGCCGCGCCATGCGTACCCCGGCCTGCTCCAGCCCCTGGCAGAGATCGGCATGACGCTCGGCGAGGGCGCGTTCGTACTCCAGCGCCTGCCCCGAGGCCAGCGAGTCGCCCGTTCCCCACAGCACGCCGGAGGGGTGGAGGTCGAGGCGGTCGGCCCGCTCGCTCAGCTCGGCATCGACGACGACCACGCTGAACTGGCTTGCGCTGCCGTCGAGGATCACCACGTCCCCTGCCACCAGCCGTCGCCAGTTGCCATCGATCAGGCGCATGGCCGTCAGTTCGTTGAACAGGTAGCTGCGAGCCGCCGAGAGCAGCATGCCCTCGCGGTCATCGCGCTTGCGCCAGCCGCGCGCCAGCAGCGCCCTGGCCCGCGCCAGGTTGCGCCCCGCCGGGCCGAAGCGCTGGGGACCGAACAGGTTGGGCACACCACGACGGCACAGCCAGGCCCAGCGCGCCTCGAGGTCGTCGCCGATCGCTTCCCCCGAGAGGCGCAGCTGGAAACGGTTGGCCCGGTGCACGCCGCGCTTGAGCTTGCGCGGATGACGGACCTGCTCGTGGACATTCACGCCGCAGTCGGCCAACCGTGCAGCCAGGTCGTCCGGTGCCGACTGGCCCGGCAGGTGGACCGAGAGCCACTGCCGGGTCACGGCGATGCGATCCTTCATGCCCGAGTAGCCCACGGCACGCACCGGCACGCCGCAGGCCCGCGCCAGGTGGCGCACCGCCTCGAGGGTGGTGAGCCCGCGCTTCTCGATCCAGAGCCAGAGGTGCTCGCCCTGCCCTTCGGGCGCGAAGCCGAGGATCTCCTCCACCACGAAGTCCTCGGGCGCGGCGCGGAACTCCCCCCTCCGCGGGGGGCCGAACTCGGCTTCGGTGGCGCGCGGCCAGTCGCCCGGGCGGGTGAATTCGCTCACACGACGGCCTCCTCGTGGACGAGCAGCACCACGGCCTCGGCGGCAATGCCCTCGCCGCGGCCGGTGAAGCCCAATCGCTCGCTGGTGGTGGCCTTGACGTTGACCGCATTCAGGGCGAGCTCGAGATCCTCGGCGATGTGGATGCACATGGCGGCGACGTGGGGCGCCAGCTTCGGCGCCTGGGCGATCACCGTGGCATCGACGTTACCGACCCGGTAGCCGGCCTCGCGCACCAGCGCCAGCACGTGGCGCAGCAGGGCGCGGCTGTCGGCTCCGGCCCAGGCGGCGTCGGTATCGGGAAAGTGGCGGCCGATGTCGCCCAGGGCACAGGCGCCGAGCAGCGCATCACAGATGGCGTGCAGCAGGACGTCGCCGTCGGAATGGGCGACAAAGCCGCGGTCGAAGGGCACGGCAACGCCACCGATCATGAGATGGTCGCCGTCGCCGAAGCGGTGGACATCGAAGCCATGGCCGATGCGCAGCATTCAGGGTCTCTCCTCGTGCTCGTGCCCGGGACGCGAGCGGGGCTCGTCCCGCTGGGCGGCCAGGATATGGCCCGCCAGTGCCAGGTCTTCCGGGTGGGTGATCTTGATGTTGTCGCGCCGGCCGGGCACCAGCCGCGGCGTCAGGCCCAGCGCCTCCACTGCCGAGGCCTCGTCGGTGATCTCGCGCCCGAGCGCTCGTGCCTCGTCCAGCGCCCGGCGCAGCAGGCCCAAGCGAAAGCCCTGCGGGGTCTGCGCCTGCCACAGCCCGTCGCGCGGCTCCGTGCGCACCACATGGCGCTGGCCATCGTCGCGTTTCATGGTATCGGCCACGGGAGTCGCCAGCAGCCCGCCCACCGGGTCCTGCCGCAAGGCCGCGAGTAGCCGCATCAGGTCGTCGACCCTCACGCAGGGGCGCGCCGCGTCGTGGACCAGCACCCAGTCGTCATCGGCGGCCTCGTCGGCGATGGCCTCCAGCGCACGGCGCACCGAATCGGCGCGCTCATCGCCGCCCGCGCTGCGCCGCCAGCGCGCGAAGGGCACCCAGGCGGGATCGAAGCGGTCATCCTCCGGGTCGAGGCACAGGCACAGCCGAGCCTCCGGGAAGGCCTGATGCAGCCGGGCCAGGGTATGCGCCAGCACCGGTCGACCGGCCAGCGCCAGGTACTGCTTGGGCAGCGCGGCGCCCATGCGGCGCCCGCGCCCCGCTGCCGGCACCACCAGCCACAAGCGTTCACTCATTCGAGATTCCTGCCTGCCCGACGCCCTCGGTCGCGACGCCGGGCACCCAGTAGAACTGCTCATCGGTGCGCACCATGCCGATATCGCTGCGTGCGCGCTCCTCGATGGCATCGAGCCCCGTCTTGAGGTCGACGACCTCGGCGGCCAGGCGTTCGTTGCGGTCGCGCAGCGGTTTGTTGGCGGCCTCCAGGACCGCCACCCGTTCGCGGATGTCGCGCAACTCTCGAATGCCGCCGTCGCCGAGCCACAGGCGATACTGCAGCAGCGCCAGCAGCAGGAGCAGGGCGATGGCAAGCCACTTGAGCATCGACTGGCGTCCTCATGATTCTGAATGGCCGGCATTATGCCATCATCCCCCGCGCGGCTCACGCCCTGAACGCCTCATCGATTGAGCTCATCCCCCCTCATCTCCTGAACGGCAGGGCGGCCTCGGCGGCCCGGCAGTAGGCGTCGACGTGGCGACGCTCCTCGTCGCAGAAACGTGACAATGCCTCGCGCAGCCTCGGGTCGGCGATGTAATGCAGCGAGCGCAGCCGGCGAGGAGCGAAGCCGCGCGTGAGCTTGTGCTCGCCCTGGGTGCCGGGGTCGAAGCGGGTGAGGCCGTGCGCCAGGCAGTGCTCGACGCCCTGGTAGTAGCACGCCTCGAAGTGCAGGCAGTCGGCCAGCACCTCGCTGCCCCAGTAGCGGCCGTAGAGGGTGCGCGAGCCCTGCAGGCAGAGCGCGGCGGCCACCGGCTGGCTGCCGAGGTGCGCCTGGATCAGCACCAGCGCGTCGGGCATGCTGCGGCGCAGGCGACGGAAGAAGTCGAGATTGAGGTAGCCGTGGCGGCCGCGCTCGAGGTAGGTGATCTCGTAGCAGCGGAAGAAATGCTCGAGCTCGCGTTCGCCGATCGCCTCGCCCACCAGCCGGCGCAGCGCCAGACCCTGCTCGACCACCCGGCGGCGCTCGCGGCGGATGGTCTTGCGCCGCTTTGCCGTCAGGGCCCCGAGAAAGCCCTCGAAGTCGCCATAGCCGCGATCCTGCCACTGGAACTGCACCCCGTGCCGCTGCAGCAGGTCGGGCCGCGCGGCGAGCCACCCCTCGACCTCGGCGTCCTCGGCGAAGAGCAGGTGCCAACTCGACAGCGTGCTCTCCTCCCAGCCCGCGGCCAGCACCCGGCGCGCCAACAGCGGATCGACATCCTCGGCCAGCGCCAGCCTCGGCCCCGGCACCGGCGAGAACGGGATCGCCGTGAGGCCCTTCGGGTAGTAGCGACCGCCGGCGCTCTCCCAGGCGTCGGCCCAGGCCCAGTCGAAGACGTACTCGCCGTAGGAGTGGAACTTGCGGTAGTGCGGCATGATGCCGACCAGGCGCTCGCCGCGCCACAGCGTCAGGTGGTCCGGCACCCAGCCGGTCGAGCGTCCCACCGCCCCGCTCGCCTCCAGCGCGTGGAGGAACTCGTGGCGCAGAAAGGGGTGATCGTCGTCGACCAACGCATTCCATGGCGTCGCCGCCACTGCCTCGATGGCGGGCAGCCGCTTCAGAATCAGCTCGGACATGGTGTTCCCGTAAGGCAGGTGACCGAAGCGCCGGCTGACAACTGGCCGACGGCCGCCTACATTGTGCGCAGACCTACCAATCCTTTTCCATCGCCGTAATAAAACTACATACTTTCGGCCAGGCGCCTTCAAATTTGCCATGCGATGGGAGACAATTGTGTAAACTTACATTCATCGCCCAACGACGCGAGGTGCTTCCATGGCTCGCCCCACCGCACTAAACCCCACCGTCGAGCAGGTCACCGGTCGCATTCGCGAGCGCTCGCGCCAGCGCCGCAAACTCTACGAGGCGCACATGGCCGCACAGCACCAGCAGGGCGTGCATCGTGGCGAGCTCTCCTGCGGCAACCTGGCCCACGGCTTCGCCGGCTGCGACCACGCCGGCGACAAGGATCGCCTCAAGCTGACCAACAGCGCCAACCTTGGCATCGTCTCGTCATATAACGACATGCTCTCGGCCCACCGGCCGTTCGAAGACTACCCCGCCATCCTCAAGGAGGCCGCACGCGGCATGGGCAGCACCGCCCAGTTCGCCGGCGGCGTGCCGGCGATGTGCGACGGCGTCACCCAGGGCATGCCGGGCATGGAACTGTCGCTGTTCTCGCGCGATGTGATCGCCATGGCCACCGCCGTGGCGCTCTCCCACAACATGTTCGACGCCGCCCTCTACCTGGGCATCTGCGACAAGATCGTCCCGGGGCTGTTCATCGGTGCGGCGCGCTTCGGCCACCTGCCGGCGGTGTTCATCCCCGGCGGCCCCATGCCCAGCGGCCTGCCCAACGACGAGAAGGCCCGCGTGCGCCAGCTCTACGCCGAGGGCAAGGTGGGCCGCGAGGAGCTGCTCGAGGCCGAGTCGCGCTCCTACCACAGCCCGGGCACCTGCACCTTCTACGGCACCGCCAACTCCAACCAGCTGATGATGGAGATGATGGGCCTGCACCTGCCCGGGGCCTCCTTCGTCAACCCGGGCACCCCGCTGCGCGAGGCCCTGACCCGCTACGCCGCGGAGCAGGCGGTGCGCAACACCGAGCAGAGCGGCAACTACCGTCCCTTCTACCGGCAGATCGACGAGCGCGCCATCGTCAACGCCATGGTCGGCCTGCTCGCCTCCGGCGGCTCCACCAACCACACCCTGCACCTGGTGGCAATGGCCGCCGCGGCCGGCGTCACCATCGACTGGGACGACTTCACCGCGCTGTCGGCGGTGGTACCGAGCCTGACCCGGATCTACCCCAACGGCAGCGCCGACGTGAACCACTTCCAGGCCGCCGGCGGCATGAGCCTGCTGATCCGCGAGCTGCTCGGCGCGGGGCTGCTGCACGGCGACATTCCCACCGTGTTCGGCACCGACCTCACCGCCTATACCCAGGAACCCTTCCTCGACGACGGCAAGCTGGTGTGGCGCGAAGGGCCGACCGAGAGCCTCGACCGCGAGGTGCTGCGTCCGGTCGACGACCCCTTCGCCCCCACCGGCGGCCTGGTGGTGCTCGACGGCAACCTGGGCCGCGGCGTGATCAAGGTCTCCGCGGTCAAGCCGGCCAACCGCATCGTCGAGGCGCCGGTGCGCATCTTCGACGACCAGAACCAGGTCAAGGCCGCCTTCGAGTCGGGCGAACTCGACCGCGACGTGGTGGTGGTGGTGCGCTTCCAGGGCCCCAAGGCCAACGGCATGCCGGAGCTGCACAAGCTCACCCCCTTCCTCGGCGTGCTGCAGGACCGTGGCTACCGGGTGGCACTGGTCACCGACGGCCGCATGTCCGGCGCCTCGGGCAAGGTGCCGGCCGCCATCCACGTCACGCCGGAGGCCGTCGACCGCGGCCCGCTGGCACGCCTGCGCGAGGGCGACGTGGTGCGCCTGGACGCCGAGCGCGGCGAGCTGACCGCCCTGGTCGATGCCGCCGAGTTCGCCAGCCGCGGCATTATCGAACCCAACCTGGAGCGCTACCACTTCGGCATGGGCCGCGAGCTGTTCGGCGGCTTCCGCCACCTGGCCGCCGGCGCCGAGCTGGGCGCCGGGGTGTTCGGCGGCTTCGAGGCCGAGGTCCTGGCGCGGGAGCTGGAGAAGATCGGGCAGGAGGATCAATGACGCGACCGGCCCTGATCGGCGACATCGGGGGCACCAACGCCCGCTTCGCCCTGGTCACTCCCGGCGAGTTCGCGCCCCATGACATCCTCGCGCTGCCCTGCGCCGACTACCCCGGCCTGGTCGACGCCGTGCGCGACTACCTGGCCCGGGTCGGGCTGGACGCCGAAGCGGCACCGCGGGAGGCGTGCCTGGCCTTCGCCTGCCCCATCGGCGACGACCGCGTGACCATGACCAACAACCACTGGTCGTTCTCCCGGCGCGAGGTGCAGACCGCCCTCGGCCTCGAGCGCTTCAAGGCGATCAACGACTTCACCGCCCAGGCCCTGGGTGTTCCCCACCTCGCCCCCCACGAACTGGTCGAGATACACCCCGGCGTGGCCCGCGAACACGCCGCCTGCCTGGTCATCGGCCCGGGCACCGGGCTCGGCGTCGGCGGCATCTTCCCGGGACGGCGCGCCTGGATCCCGCTGCCCACCGAGGGCGGCCACGTCACCTTCGCCCCCACCGACGAACGCGAGCAGAACCTGCTGCGCCATTTCCGCAATCGCTACGGCCGGGTCTCGGTGGAGCGCATCCTGTGCGGCCAGGGGCTGCTCGATCTCTACCTGGCGCACTGCTCGCTGAAGGGAGCCAACCCCAGCTGCCAGGCGCCGGCCGAGGTCACCGCCGCGGCCGCGGGCGGCGACGGCATCGCCCGTGATACGCTGCTGAGGTTTCTCAAGATCCTCGGTGACGTCTGCGGCGACGCCGCCCTGACCATGGGCGCGCGCGGCGGGGTCTACCTGTGCGGCGGCATCCTGCCGCGGCTGCTCGACTGGCTGCCGCAGAGCCGCTTCGTCGAGGCCTTCACCGACAAGGGACGCATGAGCGGCTACACGGGCGCCATCCCGGTCCGGGTCGTCACCGCCCCCTGGCCGGGGCTGCTGGGCGCCGCCGAGGCCCTGCGCAACGAAGAAGTGGAATGACCGAGTGTCGCAAGGAGAGGAGAACGGAATGATTCCCGCAAGCCTGCGTGCCCTGCTCGACGAGACCGACGGCCGACGCGAGTGCGAGTGGGCCGACCGCCGCGTGTGGCTGGCTCGCGAACCCTGGGGCGAGCTGGCGGTGTGCCTGCAGGGGGCCCAGGTGCTGCACTATTTACCTTACGCGCCCACCCCCGCGCGAGCTGAAGGCTCCTCACCCGCGTCCGAAGCCACGCGTACTGACCTTCCCGCGCCCACCCCCGTGCGAGCTGGCGCGGCCGAGGCCATGGGCGAGGGGGAAGAAGCATTGGTGCCCGGCGGCTGGCTGTGGGTCACGCCGACGCCCCAGGCGCTGCCCGGCGCCATTCGCGGCGGCATTCCGCTGTGCTGGCCCTGGTTCGCCGACGAGCGCGGCGCCGACGAGAGCCCCGATCGCTCCGGCCCCATGCACGGCCCCGCGCGCAAGGCCCAGTGGCGACTGGACGCAGTGGACGAGCACGAGGGCGGCGTCGAGCTGCACCTGTCGCCCGCCGAGCGCCTGCACAGCCAGCTGGTACCGCGGACCGTGGTCCAGGCCAACGGCCGCCGCCTGCACGTGGAGCTGATCACCGAGCACGTCGGCGAGACGCCGGTCAAGCTCAGCGGCGCCCTGCACAGCTACCTGGCCGTGGCCGACAGCTTCGCCTGTCGCGTCGCGGGCCTGGCCGGCGCGCGCTACCTGGACAAGCTGGCGGGCTTCGCCGAGCGCGAGCAGCAGGGCGAGCTCGCCGTGCGCGGCGGGCTCGACCGCATCTATCACAGCAACGCCGAGGTGATTCTCGACGACGGCGACCGGCGCCTGCGCGTCGCCCGCCAGGGCAGCGACTCGGCGGTGGTCTGGCACCCGGGCGAGGCGCCACCCGACGACACGCCGGTCGTGGCCGCACGCCACTTCCTCTGCGTGGAGGCGGCCAACACCCGCCTCGACCCGGTATGGCTGGTGCCCGGCGCCCAGCACCTGCTGGGCACGACGCTGTCGCGGGAGGACGCGTCGACGTGAACGCCGCCCTCGACACCCCCTTCCTGCTGGGCATGATGCGTCTGCACGAGGCGCCGGACCTGCATGCGCCAGCGCGCCTGGCGGACTGGATCGAGGCCAGGCTCGACGCCGGGCTCGACTGGTTCGACCATGCCGACATCTACGGCGATACCCGGGGCGAGGCCCTGTTCGGCGCCGCCCTGCGCGCGCGCCCCGGGCTCGCGGCACGCGTCAGGGTCGTGACCAAGGCCAGCATCGTCACGCCGGAGCGCGACGCCTCGCCGCTGCGCGTCAAGCACTACGACAGTTCGCCGGCATACCTCGGCCGTGCCATCGAGGCGGCGCTGCAACGCCTGGGCGTGGAGCGCCTCGACCACTTCCTGCTCCACCGCCCCAGCCCGCTGATGGACGCCGAGGCCACCGGCCGTGCGCTGGACGATGCCATCACGGCGGGCAAGATCGGCGCCGCCGGGGTCTCCAATTTCCTGCCCGCCCAGTGGCAACGCCTGCAGGCGGCGATGCACCAGCGCCTCTCGGTCCATCAGCTGCAGCTCTCGCTCGACCATACCCAGCCGCTGTTCGACGGCAGCTACGACGCCCTGGTCGGCGATGGCCTGGTGCCGCTCGCCTGGTCGCCGCTCGGCGGCGGGCGGGTCTGCAGCGGCGTGGCCGGCGCCCTGCTCGAACGCCTCGCCGCCGAGCGTGGCGCCACGCCCGCCGGGCTGGCGCTGGCCTGGCTGCGCGCCCTGCCCGGCCGGCCGCGCCCCGTGATCGGCAGCCTGCGCGCCGAGCGCATCGCCACCTTGCAGGCGGACGCCGCGCTCGAGCTGGACCGCCCCAGCTGGTATGCCCTGCTCGAGGCGGCACGCGGACACGAGGTGGCCTGAACGCCGCTCAACCACCACAACGACAGATCGAGAGGACAGCGCATGACGCCCGTGATCGCCTTCGGCGAAGCCCTCGTCGACATGCTCTCCAGCCGCCTCGGCGAGACGGCCGGCGAGGCCGCCGAAACCTTCACCCCCTATGCCGGCGGCGCGCCGGCCAACGTCGCCGTGGCCTGCGCGCGGCTGGGGGTACCCAGTCGCTTCCTCGGCATGCTCGGCGAGGATCATTTCGGCGATTTCCTCGCCGCCGAGCTGGCCGCCCACGGGGTCGACCTCTCTGGCGTGGTGCGCACCCGCGAGGCACGCACGGCGCTGGCCTTCGTCTCCCGCGATGCCCATGGCGAGCGGACCTTCGATTTCTACCGCCCGCCGGCCGCCGACCTGCTCTACCGCCTCGAGCACCTGCCGCCCGGGGTGTTCGCCGACCCGGCCATCGTGCACTTCTGCAGCAACAGCCTGACCGAGCCGGAGATCGCCGACACCACCCTGGCCATGGCGGACATGGCCAGTCGCGCCGGCTGCCTGGTCAGCGTCGACGCCAACCTGCGCCACAATCTCTGGGCCGCCGGCGGCGCCGACATCGCCCTGGTCACCCAGCTCATCGACCGTGCCGCCCTGGTCAAGCTCTCCGGCGATGAACTCGACTACCTGCGCGCCGACCATCCGGCCGAGGCCTGGCTGGCCGAGCGGTTGGCCGCCGGGGTCAGGCTGGTGGTGATCACCGACGGCCCCGGCGAGGTACGCGTCCTGGGCGTGGGCAAGGAGCTGAGCCATACCCCGCCGGCCGTCGAGGCGGTGGATACCACCGCCGGTGGCGACGCCTTCATCGGCGGGCTGCTGGCCGAACTCGCCGAGCGCCTCGGGGAGCCGGAGCGAGAGGGGGAGTGGTACCAGGACGACGCCTTCCTGCGCCGCGCCCTGGGCACCGCCGCCAACTGCGGCGCCCACGCCGTGACCCGCCCCGGCGCCTATGCCGCCCTGCCCGACCGGAACGACCTGGCCCGGCTGCGCGGCTAGGCTAGACGCTCACGAGGCGAGCCTGGCCGGCAGCCGGCGCCTCAGGGTACGAGGTACGACCTGCTGGCCCACCCGGTAGTCGCCCCGCGAGGCCGCCAGGGCACAGGCCAGCGCCATCGACGCCATGCGGTCGTGGTCCTGCACCGCCGAATTGACCGGTAGCGGCAGGAAATCGAGCAGGCGGCTGTCGCCGAAGGTCGCCAGGCGCAGCGACTGCGGCAGCCCGCCCTCCTCCAGCAGCACGTCGAAGACGCCGTCGAGCAGGGTGTACGAGGCCGTGACCAACGCATCCGGCAGGCCGTGGTGCTCGAGCAGCTCGCGCATCAGCCGGGCGCCGTCGGCACGGTCGTAACGCTCGGCGCCGAGCATGTGCGGCGCCACGTCGCGCCCCGCCAGGGCCTGCCGGAAACCGCCCCGGCGTTCACGGCTGATCGAGAGCGCCGGTACCGCATCCAGCCAGGCGATGCGCTTCACCGACTCGTCGAGCAGCGAGCGGGTCAGCTGCTCGGCGGCCTCGCGGTCGTTGCTCACCACGCTGGCGAAGCGCCGCGGGTCGAAGCCGCGGTCCACCGCCACCACCGGCAGGCCTGCCTGCAGCAACTCGGCATAGAAGGGGTCGTCCATCGGCAGGCAGCTGGCGGTGATCAGCACCTCGCAGCGCTGGGCGCGCAGCGACAGCGCCAGGTCGCGCTCGGTGTCCGGCTGGTCGTCGGAGCCGACGATCAGCAACTGGTAACCCTGCTCGCGCGCGCCGCGCTCCAGGCGCTTGGCCAGGCGTGCATAGCTGACGTTCTCCAGGTCGGGAACGATCAGCCCCAGCGTACGGCTCGTGCCGCGCCGCAGCGCCGCGGCCTGGGCATCGACCCGATAGCGGTGCTCGCGCACCACTTCCATGACCCGGTCCACGGTGTCCTGGCTGATGCGGCGTTCGGCGGCCTTGCCGTTGATGACGTAGCTGGCGGTGGTGCGCGATACCCCGGCCAGGCGAGCGATTTCGGCGAGTGTCATGGCTGTCCTCGATGTGCTGGGGCCGATTCTACGTGAGCGCCGGCCCTTCCGCCCCCTTCGAAAGTCTAAGAAATGTCGCCTTGCGAAACCATGTGAATCGTTCCAGCATGGTGAACAACAAAGGTGACACGATTCAGCATGACGACCAACCTCGTGCCATGCCGATGCCAAGACGTGTCGTCTGCCAGCGATCAGGAGGACCCAAGATGCTCACGCTACGTCCCGAGGACATCCGCCTCGACTGTCAGGCCACCGACTGGCGCGTGGCGCTGGAGCAGGCCGCCGAGTCGTTGCACCGGGCGGGACTGACCGCGCCCGCCTATCGCGACGGCCTGTTCCAGCGCGAGGCGCAGTCCTCCACCTATCTCGGCAATGCCATTGCCATTCCCCACGGCACGCCCGAGAGTCGCGAGCACGTGCGCACCACCGGCGTACGCGTGCTGCAGTACCCGGCCGGGGTCGAATGGCACGACGGCCAGCGCGTGCATGTGCTGGTGAGCATTGCCGCCCAGAGCGACGAGCATCTCGACATCCTGCGCCAGCTCACCCACGTGCTCGACGACGACGGTGTCGGCCAGCGCCTGGCGCAGGCCCGCTCGGCCGACGAGGTCGCCGCCCTGCTGTCGAAGCCGGCGGTGGAGGCACGCCTGGACGCCGACACCCTGTGCCTCGACTTTCCCGCCCGCGACGCCGGCGAGCTGGCCCTGGCCGGGGCCGCCCGGCTGCGCCAGCTCGGCTGCGTGGGCAACGGGTTCGTTACCAGCGTGGCCGAACGCGAGCTCACCGCGCTCGGCCAGGGGCTGTGGCTTGCCAGCGCCGAGCGGGACGTGGAGGCGCCGGCGCTGGCCCTGGCGACCCCGGAGGCGGCACTGGAACAGCAGGACGCTGCGGTGCGCGGCGTGTTCTGCCTGGCGGCCCAGGGCGATGCCCATCGTGGCCTGCTGGAGCGCGTCCTGGCGCTGCTCGACAGCGGCGCCGCCGCCGAGCTGCCCGGTGCCGACGCCGCCACCGTGCTGGCGCGGCTGGCCGGCGAGTCCGCCGCGGCCCAGACTCGCCTGGCCCGGGTGCTCAACGCCCACGGTCTGCACGCGCGCCCGGCCAAGCAGCTGGTGCAGGTCGCCCGCCGGCAGGGCCTGCCCATCCAGGTGCGCCTGGCCGAAGGCGGCGCCGCCGCGGTGCCGGCCACCAGCCTGACCAAGGTGATCAACCTCGGCGCCCGGCGCGGCCAGCAGCTGGCCTTCTCCGCCGAGGGCGAGCAGGCCGCGGCGGCGCTCGACGCCGTGTGCCAGGCGGTGGCCGACGGCCTCGGCGAACAGGTATTGCCGTTCGACGAGAGCCGCGAGCGCCTCACGCCACTCGCGGATACCGCTCCCCCGGAGCCGCTGCCCGATGACACCCCCCACCAGGGCGTGGCGGCCTCGCCGGGGCTCGCCATCGCCCCGGTCTTCGTCTTGCAGACGCCACGTTTCGACTACCCCGCGCGTGCCGCCGACCCCGCTGAGCAGCAGCGCCGCCTCGAGCGCGCCATCGACGAGGGCGTGGCCCAGCTCGAGGCGCTGGAGCGCGAAGCCCGCGGCGGCGAGGTGGCACAGATCCTCTCCATGCACGAGGAGATGCTGCGCGACCCCGAGCTGTTCGAGGCGGCCCGCGAGGGCATCCAGGACGGGGCCTCCGCCGAGGCCGCCTGGTGGGAGGCCATCGAGACCGCCGCCCACGCCCAGGAGATGCTCGCCGACCGGCTGCTCGCCGAGCGCGCCGCCGACCTGCGCGACGTCGGCCGCCGCGTGCTCGGCATCCTGTGCGACGTGAGCCTGCCACAACCGCCCGCGACGCCCTACATCCTGGTCACCGACGACATCGGCCCCTCCGACGTGGCGCGCCTCGACACGCGCCGGGTGCGGGGGCTGCTCACCGCCCGCGGCGGCGCCACCGCGCACAGCGCGATCCTGGCCCGGGCGCTGGGCATCCCTGCCGTGGTGGGAGCCGGCGCAAGGGTGATGACGCTGGCGCCCGGCAGCGAGCTGATCCTCGACGGCGAGCGCGGCCGGGTGATCCCGGCGCCCTCCGCCGAGCGCCGCGCCGCCGCCGAGCAGCGCCTGGCAGAGCGCCAGCGGCGCGAAGCCGAGGCGTGGGAGGCGCGCTTCGAAGAGGCCCGCTGCCGCGACGGCCACCGCGTGGAGGTGGCCGCCAACCTGGGCAACACGGCCCACGCCGCCGACGCCGTGGCACGCGGCGCCGAGGGCGTCGGCCTGCTGCGCACCGAATTCCTGTTCATGGCCCACGCCCAGGAACCGGACCTCGCCACCCAGCTCGCCGAGTACCGCGAGGCGCTCGAGGCCCTCGATGGCCGCCCGCTGGTGGCGCGCACCCTCGACGTCGGCGGCGACAAGCCGCTGCCCTACTGGCCGGTACCCCGGGAGGACAACCCCTTCCTCGGCCTGCGCGGCATCCGCCTGGCGCTGACCCGTCCCGAGGTGCTCGAGACCCAACTGCGCGCGCTGCTGATGGCCGCCGCCCCCGACGAGCAGGGCGTGCAGAGGCCGCTGCGCATCATGCTGCCGATGGTCAAGGACGTGAGCGAATACCGCGCCGCCCGCGCCATCTTCGAGCGTCTGCTCGAGGAGATACCCGCCGCCGAACGCGCCAGCGACGTGCAGCTCGGGGTGATGATCGAGGTGCCCTCGGCCGCCCTGCTGGCGCCGACGCTGGCCGCCGAGGTCGACTTCTTCTCGGTGGGGACCAACGACCTGACCCAGTACGCGCTGGCCATCGACCGCGACCATCCGGCACTTTCGGCCCACGCCGATGGCCTGCACCCCGCGGTGCTGCGCCTGATCGAGATGACCGTGGCGGCGGCCCACGCCCACGGCAAGTGGGTCGGCGTGTGCGGCGAGTTGGCCAGCGACGCCCTGGCCGTGCCGGTGCTGGTCGGGCTCGGCGTCGACGAGCTCTCGGTGAGCGCGCGACAAGTCCCGCTGGTCAAGGCGCGGCTGCGCGAGTTCGACCTCGCCGAGGCTCGTGCCCAGGCCGAGCTGGCGCTGGCCCAGGCCACCAGCGAGGCGGTCCGTGACGCCCTGGAGGCACGCTGATGGCCCGTGTGCTCACACTCACCCTCAACCCCGCGCTGGATCTCTCCGTAGGCCTTGAGCGATTGGTGCCGGGTGAAGTCAACCGCACCCGCGAGACCCACCTGACGGCGGCCGGCAAGGGCGTCAACGTGGCCCGGGTGCTGGCCGGGCTCGGCCACGATGTCACCGTGTCGGGCTTTCTCGGTGGCGACAACGATGGCCCCTTCCTGCGCGCCTTCGAGGCCATGGACGTGGAGGACGCCTTCCTGCGCGTGCCCGGCGAGACCCGCATCAACGCCAAGCTCGCCGAGGCCGACGGCCGCGTCACCGACATCAACGGCCCCGGCACGGCGATCGACGTCGTGGCCTGGCAGCGGCTGCTCGACGGGCTCGACACCCGCATCGGCGATCCGCGGCGGCGGCCCGACGCGGTGGTGATCGCCGGCAGCCTGCCGCCCGGCGTAGCGGCGGACAATCTTGCCGAGCTGACCGCACGGCTGCGCGGCGCCGGGTTACCGGTATGGGTCGATACCAGCGGCGAGGCCCTCGCCCACGCCATCGACGCTCGCCCCACCGCGGTCAAGCCCAACGAGCAGGAGCTTGTCGCCTGGGCGGGCAACCCCCTCGATACCTCCGAATCGCGGCTGGCCGCGGCGCTGCGCCTCTACGCCGCCGGCATCGAGGAGGCCGTGGTCTCCGCCGGCCCCGCCGGCGTGCTGTGGGTCAGCCGGCGCGGTGCCTGGCAGGCCGTACCCCCGCGCCTGCCAGTGGCCAGCACCGTAGGCGCCGGCGACACCCTGCTCGCCGCACTGCTGCACGGCGTGCTCTCGGGCCACCCGCCCGACCAGGCGCTGCGCCTGGCCACCGCCCTCTCCGCCGAGTCGGTTCGCCACCTGGGCGTGGGCAACCTCCACGCCGCAGACTTCCCGCAACTCCAACAACAGACCCGCGTACGTCGCCTCAACGACGTCGACGCGGGGGGAGCCTTCGCATGAACGTGATCATCGTCACCGCCTGCCCCAGCGGCATGGCCACCACCTTCCTCGCCGCCCGTCGCCTCGAGCAGGCCGCTCGCCGGCTCGGCTGGCAACCCAGCGTCGAGATGCACAGCCAGCTCGAGACGCTCGAGCCCGTCTCGGCCGAGGCCATTGCCGCTGCCGACCTGATCGTGGTGGCCGCCGACCAGCTGCCCGCCGCCGAACGCTTCCGCGGCAAGCGCCTGTTCCAGGCCGCCATCGGCGAGGCGCTGCCCGACCCCGAGGCTTTCCTCGCCCGCGCCCAGCGCGACGCCGCCGAGTACACGCTGCCCGCCACGGCACCGGCCAGGGCCACCGAGGGAGCCACCGGCGGCAGCCGCATCGTCGCCGTAACCGCCTGCCCCACCGGGGTGGCCCACACCTTCATGGCCGCCGAGGCACTGAGCGAGGCCGGCAGGAGCCTGGGCCACGCCATCCGCGTCGAGACCCAGGGCTCGGTAGGCGCCCAGGACAAGCTGACGGAAGACGAGATCGCCGAGGCCGACGTGGTGATCCTGGCCTGCGACATCGAGGTCGACCCGACCCGCTTCGCCGGCAAGCGTATCTACCGCACCTCCACCGGCAACGCCCTCAAGAAGCCGCGCCCCACCATCGAGGCGGCGCTGGCCGAGGCCGAAGTGGAGGACGCCGCGGGGGCTTCACACCGCCACGAGGCGAAGAAGAGCCTCAAGGAGAAGGGGGTCTACAAGCACTTGCTCACCGGCGTCTCCTTCATGCTGCCCATGGTGGTGGCCGGGGGGCTGCTGATCGCCCTCTCCTTCGTCTTCGGCATCGAGGCCTTCGAGCAGGAGGGCACGCTGGCCGCGGCACTGATGCAGATCGGCGGCGGCACCGCCTTCGCCCTGATGATCCCGGTACTGGCCGGCTACATCGCCTACTCCATCGCCGACCGGCCGGGCATCGCCCCCGGCATGATCGGCGGCATGCTGGCGGCGGAGACCGGCGCCGGCTTCATCGGCGGTATCCTTGCCGGCTTTCTCGCCGGCTACGTGGCGCTGGCCGTGACCCGCCACGTGCGCCTGCCGTCGAGCGTCGAGTCGCTCAAGCCGATACTGATCATTCCGCTGATCGCCAGCCTGGTCACCGGGCTGACCATGATCTACGTGATCGGCGAGCCGGTGGCGGCCATTCTCGCCGGCCTGACCCGGTTCCTCGCGGCCATGGACTCGACCAACGCCGTGCTGCTCGGCATCCTGCTCGGCGCCATGATGTGCTTCGACCTGGGCGGGCCGGTCAACAAGGCGGCCTACACCTTCGGCGTCGGCCTGCTCTCGACCCAGACCTACGCGCCGATGGCGGCGATCATGGCCGCCGGCATGGTGCCGGCCATCGGCATGGGGATCGCCAGCTTCGCCGCCCGCCACAAGTTCTCCGAGCCGGAACGTGAAGCGGGCAAGGCCTCGTTCGTGCTGGGGCTGTGCTTCATCAGCGAGGGCGCCATTCCCTTCGCTGCCAAGGACCCGCTGCGGGTGATTCCGGCGTGCATGCTGGGCGGTGCCGTCACCGGTGCCCTCTCCATGCTGGCGGGCGCTCAGCTGATGGCGCCCCACGGCGGCATCTTCGTGCTGCTGATCCCCAACGCCATTAGCCCGGTACTGCTCTACCTTGGCGCCATCGTCGCCGGCTCGCTGATCACCGGTCTGGGCTACGCCGCGATCAAGCGCGGCGCCGCCCCGGTGGCCGTCGCCGCCAACGCCTGATACCCCGCTGGCAGGCTTCCAGTGCTGGTGCATGCCGTACAGGGGCGACATGCACCAGCGCTTTTTTCGTCGGCGCCCGCCCCAGGCCGGCGGATAAAAAAAGCCCGGCCAGAAGGCCGGGCACAACGACAGCGACTGGCTGCCGAGAGAGCACAACAAATAGGTCGGCGGGATCGCTCAGTGATGGAAACGCTGGGCGGCCTCGCGCGCGAGCTGACGAATGCCGGTCCAGTCCTCGGCGTCGACGAGGGATTTCGGCGTCAGCCAGGAACCGCCCACGCACATCACGTTCTTCAGCGCCAGGTAGTCCTCGGCGTTGTCGAGGGTGATGCCGCCGGTGGGGCAGAAGCGCGCCTCGGGAATCGGCCCGGCGAAGGCCTTCAGCGCCTTGACGCCGCCACTGGCCTCGGCGGGGAAGAACTTGAAGCGGCGGTAGCCGTACTGCCAGCCGGTCATCAGCTCGGACACCGTGGCCACGCCGGGCAGCATCGGCACCGGGCTGGTGACTCCATAGCGGTATAGCGCCTCGGTGGTGCCCGGCGTGACCACGAAATCGGCGCCCACCTGCTCGCTCTGGCGATACTGGGCCGGGGTCAGCACGGTGCCCACGCCGATGCTGGCCTGGGGCAGGGCCTCCTTGAGGCGACGCACCGCCTCGAGGGCGCAATCCGTGCGCAGGGTCACCTCCAGCACCGTGAGCCCGCCCTCGACCAGGGCGCGGCCCAGCGGCACGGCGTCCTCTATCCGCTCGATGGCCAGCACCGGGATGACCTCGGCCTTGAGGCAGATGCTGTCGAGTTCGGTGGTGCGCGTGGACGGCAGCTGTTTGTCGATGGTCATGAGCAAGACTCCAGTTCAGGGGGCCCAGTAAACGGCCAGCGGACAGGAAAGGAAGGCACGGATCGGCAGTTCGCGCGAGTCGTCGCCGGACATGGCCCGGGCCAGCACGCTGCGCTTGTCGTCGCCGGTGATGTGCAGCACGTGGCGCCGTGCCTGGTGCAGCCGGTCGGCGCTCAGGGTGATGCGCGCCTGGGGCTGGCTCGGCGTGCGCGCGGCCAGCACCGGGGCATCGGTGGTGAGGGCCAGCTCCAGCTCACGGCTGTCGGGAAACAGTGAGGCGGTATGTCCGTCGCCGCCCATGCCCAGCACCACCAGGCTGGCAGGCCAGGGCAGCGCCTCGATGCGCCGGGTGACCGCAGCGACGCCCTGCTCCGGGGTCTCGTCGGCGGTGGTCAGGGGCACGAAGCTGGCCGCCGCCGCCTCGCCCTGCAGCAGGTGGCGGCGTACCAGGCGGGCATTGCTCGCCTCGTCCGTCTCCTGCACCCAGCGCTCGTCGGCCAGGGTCACGTCGACTCGCTCCCAAGGCAACGCCTGCTTCGCCAGGGACTGGAAATAGGGCACCGGCGTCGAACCGCCGGAGAGCACCAGCAGTGCCCGCTCCTGCTGCATCAGGTCCTGGCGCAGCGCGGCCCCGGTGGCTTCGGCCAGCTGCTCGGCGAGCTGTTCGCGCGGCCCGGCGGCAAGATTCGTCATGTCAGTAATCCTCGTACCAGCTGCGCCCGTCCTGGGTGATCATGGCGATGGAGGCCACCGGCCCCCAGGAACCGGCGGGATAGCGCCGCGGCGGCTCGCCCAGCTCCTTCCAGGCGGCGATCAGGCTGTCGCACCAGTGCCAGGCGTGCTCCACCTCGTCGCGGCGCACGAACAGGTACTGGCGCCCCTTCATCACCTCCAGCAGAAGGCGCTCGTAGGCGTCGGGTATGCGGGTCTGGGGGAAGGCGCTGCCGAAGTCCAGGTGCAGCGGGCCACGGCGCAGGCGCATGCCGCGGTCCAGCCCGCTGTCCTTGGTCAGCACTTCCAGCGCGATGCCCTCGTCCGGCTGCAGGCGGATGACCAGCTTGTTGGCGGCCAGGCTGCGCTGGTCGGGGTCGAAGATGTAGTGGGGCTGCTGGCGAAAGTGCACCACGATCTGCGACAGCTTCTCGGGCATGCGCTTGCCGGTGCGCAGGTAGAACGGCACCCCGGCCCAGCGCCAGTTGGCCACGCCGGTCTTCATGGCGACGAAGGTCTCGGTCTCGCTCTCGCGGTTGGCGCCCTCCTCCTCGAGGTAGCCGGGCACCCCCTTGCCGTTGATGGTGCCGGCAATGTACTGGCCACGCACCACGTCGCGGTTGAGCCTGGCCTCGCTGAAGGGCTGCAGCGCCTTGAGCACCTTGACCTTCTCGTCGCGGATGGCGTCGGCATCGAGGTTCGCCGGCGGGTCCATGGCGATCAGGCAGACCAGCTGCAGCAGGTGATTCTGGACCATGTCGCGCAGCTGGCCGGCGCGATCGAAGTAGCCCCAGCGCCCCTCGATGCCGACCTGCTCGGCCACGGTGATCTCCACGTGGGAGATGTGGTTCTGGTTCCACTGGGTGCCGAACAGGGGGTTGGCGAAGCGCAGCGCGATCAGGTTCTGGACGGTCTCCTTGCCCAGGTAGTGATCGATGCGATAGACCTGGGACTCGGGGAACACCTCGCCGATGGCGTCGTTGATCTCGCAGGAGGATTCGAAGTCGTAGCCGATCGGTTTCTCGACCACCACCCGGGAGAGCTCGTCGAGACACCCCCCGCCCTGCAGATTGCGACAGATCTCGCCGTACAGGCTCGCCGGCACGGCGAGATAGACCACCAGGGGGCAGACCACGGTGTCGTGGCGCACGGCCTCGCGCCATTCGCTGATGCCGCGATAGCCCTCGGCGGTGGCGAAGTCGAGCTGCAGGTAGTCGAGGCGCGCGGTGAAGCGCTTGACGGCCTCGCGGTCGAGCTCCGCGGGCTTGACGTAGGTCTGCAGGGTCTCGGTGATGCGGCGGCGGAAGGCGTCCGGCTTCAGCTCCTGGCGTGCCAGCCCGAGGATTCGCGTATCGTCATGCAGCAGGCCCTCGCGATCGAGATGATAGAGCGCCGGATAGAGCTTGCGCAGCGACAGGTCGCCCAGGGCACCAAACAGCGCGAGATCGATGACCGGCCGACTCTCTTCCTCTGGCCGCGTGGTTGCCTTCATGTCCGCCCCCATCTGGTTAATTTACACAAAAAATACGGAAAAGCGGGCCTTCGATCAACAGATATTTTGTAATATTACACGCAAAATAGCCTGTGCCGATACATCAGTTCGCCCCCGACCGAGACTCCGCGATAGGATAGCCGGCGTTGATGTTGTTAAATCACTACATTACCAGCCTGAGAGAGTCCCATCCGCCATGGCCCATCACGACCTGCTGCAACGTATCCGTCAACGCCTCGAGGAGCTCAACCGCTCAGAGCGCAAGGTAGCAGACGTCATCCTGGCCGACCCGGCCCGGGCCACCGGCCTGAGCATCGCCAGCCTGGCCCAGGCGGCCTCGGTCAGCGAACCCACGGTGAACCGTTTCTGTCGCAGCTTCAATGCCAAGGGCTATCCTGACTTCAAGATCAAGCTAGCCCAGAGCCTGGCCGGCGGCACGCCCTATGTCAGCCAGTCGGTGGAGCCCGGCGATGCGGCGGCGGACTATACCCGCAAGATCTTCGGCGCCACCATCGCCGCCCTGGACGAGGCCAGCCGCACCCTCGACCCGGCGCGCATCGAGCGCATGGTGGACTACCTGATCCAGGCCAAGCAGATCCACTTCTTCGGCCTGGGTGCCTCCGGCGCCGTGGCCCAGGACGCCCAGCACAAGTTCTTCCGCTTCAACCTGCCGGTGACCTCCTACGTCGACGTGCTGATGCAGCGCATGGTCGCCTCGGCCTGCCACACCGGCGACGTGGTGGTGGTCATCTCCTGGACCGGGCGCACCCGCGAGCTGGTCGACATCGCCCGCCTGGCGCGCGAGAGCGGCGCCGTGGTGCTTGGCATCACCGCCCCGGGCTCGCCGCTGGCCGTCGAGTGCACCGAGACCCTCGAGGTCGCCACGCCGGAGGACACCGACGTCTACATGCCGATGACCTCGCGCATGATCCAGCTGACCCTGATCGACGTGCTGGCCACCGGCGTCACCCTGCGTCGTGGCGAGGACTTCCTGCCCCACCTGAAGAAGATCAAGGACAGCCTGCGCGACACCCGCTACCCGCCCCGCGGCTGAGCGCACCGCACCGCCAGCACGGCGCGAACCGCGTGTCAGGTCGACGCCTCGCCATCGGCGGCGCGCCAGGCCGCCACCAGGGCTCGGGCCTGCTCGCCCACCTGCGCGGGCGACTGCCCCGGCCGGTAGAGAGCGCTGCCCAGGCCGGCACCATCCACCCCCGCGGCTCGCCAGGCGGCAAAGTCACCCACGCCGATGCCGCCCACGGCGAAGAGCCGGCTCCCGTCGGGGAGTACCGCCCGCAGCGCCTGCATCCCGGCGATGCCCACCTGCACGGCGGGGAAGAGCTTGAGGCCGGTAGCGCCGGCCTCCAGAGCATCGAAGGCCTCCGAGGGCGTCAGCACGCCGGGCCAGCTGTGCATGTCGAGACGGCGGGTCGCCTCGATCACCGCGGGGCGGCAGTTGGGCGAGACCACCAGCCGACCGCCGGCGGCATGCACCTCGCTCACCTGGTTCGGGTGGAGCACCGTGCCGGCGCCCACCAGGGCGCGGTCGCCGAGCGCCTCGGCCAGCCGACGGATGCTTGCGAGCGGCTCGGGAGAATTGAGCGGCACTTCCAGGGTGGCGATGCCGGCGGCCAGCACCGCCTCGCCTACCGCCACCGCGTCGTCGGGGGTGATACCGCGCAGGATGCCGATCAGGGGCAGGGACATGGGGATTCTCCTTGCAGGTGTCATGGCGCGGCCTGGGCCAGGCCGAGGCCAGCCAGCACCGCCGCGTCGCCGTCGAGGCGGCGGCTGGCGTGGCCGAGCGCCTCGAGGGCCAGGGCGTAGCGGGCGGTGAGCGCCGCGCCACCAACCAGCGTGACGGGGGTAGACGACAGCTCGTTTGCCAGCCCGGCGAGTTCCAGGCCGATGACGAGCCCGGAGAGGCGAGCGCCCAGCCGCGCTTGCCGCGCCGCGCCGCTGGGCAGCGTGCCGTCGAGCAGGTCGGTGGCGCGCAGGCCGAACAGCCACTGGCTGAAGCCCCCGGGCGCGGCGGCTGCCTCGCGCACCGCGTTGACGAACGCCTCGCGGCAGCCCGCTGCATCCAGCCCGGCGTCGGCCACCGAGTGCCGCAGCACCGAGCGGCTGGCCAGCAGCTGGTAGAGCTCCCCGCTGAGCGCGGTGGTGAAGCGCATTACCCCGCCCGCCTCGAGCCAGGCCCACTTGGCGTGGGTGCCGGGCAGGCAGACCAGCCCCGTGAAGCCGGGCTCGCGCGCCACCAGGCCGGCCAACTGGGTCTCCTCGCCGCGCATCACGTCGAAGCCTCGCCCCGCCCCGTCGGCGTGCTGGCACAGCCCCGGCAGCAGGCGCACGGCCAGCCGCCGGTCGCGCACCGCCGGGGCGACGGCCCCGTGGGCCAGTTCGTCCAGGCGCGCCGGCACCGGCAGGTAGGCCGCCTCGTGCCAGCCCTGGCGGGCGCCGGCCATGCCGCAGACCCACACCGGCACACGCCCGGCAGCGGGCAACCAGCCAGCGACCGCCTCGAGCAGCGCGGGCTCGTAGCCCTCGGGCACCAGCGACAGCATGCCCCGGTCGCTGCCGCCGCGGGCCAGCACGTCACCCTGGGCATCCATGGCCCAGGCACGCAGGTGGCTCGAGCCCCAGTCGACGGCGACCCACGCCAGCCGTTCCGCTATTGCATCGCTCATCGCCGCTCCCTCACCATTCGGCGACGGAGCCGTCTTCATGGCTCCACACCGGGTTGCGCCAGCGGTGCCCCACCTGGGCGCGCTCCTCGACGAAGGCCTCGTCGATCTCGACGCCGAGGCCCGGCCCCTGGGGAATGGCACAGAAGCCCTCCTCGATGGCCAGCGCCGACTTGTCGACCAGGTAGTCGAGCACGTCGTTGTCGCGGTTGTAGTGGATGCCCATGCTCTGCTCCTGGATGAAGGCGTGGTGGCATACCGCATCCAGTTGCAGCGAGGCGGCCAGGGTCAGCGGGCCGAGCGGGCAATGGGGCGCCAGGGCCACGTCGTGGGCCGAGGCCAGCGCGGCGATCTTGAGCCCTTCGCTGATGCCGCCGCAGTGGGAGAGGTCGGGCTGGATGATGTCGACCATGCCGTCGGCAAGCAGGTCGCGAAACTCGAAGCGGGTATGCAGGCGCTCGCCGGTGGCCAGCGGGTAGCCCAGGCCACCGGCGATGTGCCTGAGCACCGGCAGGTGCTCGGGGGCCACCGGCTCCTCGACGAACATCGGGTGGAACGGCTCCAGCTCGCGCAGCAGCGCCTTGGCCATGGGCCGATGCACGCGGCCGTGGAAGTCGATGCCGATGCCGACCTCGGGACCGACCGCCTCGCGCGCCTCGGCCACCCGCGCCACCGCCTCGTCGACCTTGCGGTGCGAGTCGACGATCTGCAGCTCGGCGGTGCCGTTCATCTTGACGGCGGTGAAGCCTTGTTCGACCAACGCCCGGGCCCCTTCGCCCACCTCGCTCGGCCGGTCGCCGCCGGTCCAGGCGTACATGCGCATGCGCTCGCGCACCGCGCCGCCCAGCAGCTGGTGCACCGGCACGCCCAGGTCGCGGCCCTTGAGGTCCCACAGCGCCTGGTCGATGCCGGCGATGGCACTCATCAGGATGGGGCCGCCGCGGTAGAAGCCGGCGCGATAGAGAATGTTCCACAGGTGTTCGATGCGGTGCGGGTCCTGGCCGACGAGGTAGTCGGCGAGTTCGTGAACCGCGGCCTCCACGGTGGCGGCACGGCCCTCGATGACCGGCTCGCCCCAGCCGTAGCAGCCGCTGTCGGTCTCGATCTTGAGGAACAGCCAGCGCGGCGGCACCTGCCAGGTCCTGAGTCGGGTGATCTTCATGCGGAGCGCTCCTTGGCGTTGGGTTCGGCCACCGGGACGGTGGCGGGTCGGGAGGCCGCGTCGGCGACGATCCCCAGGTCGACGGCGGTGCGCCGCAGCACGTCGGCGGCGGCCGCTTCGGCGGCGTCGGCATCGCGGCCACGGATCGCCTCGAGCAGCCGGCCGTGGCGCACCAGGCTGTCCTCCAGGCCGTCCGGATGCGGCTGCAGGTGGGCCTGGGAGCGCTGGATCAGCGCGACGATGGAAGGCCGCAGCAGATGGCCCATCTGGCGCCACACCAGGTTGTGGCTGGCGCGGTAGATGGCGGTGTGGAAGGCCACGTCGTGCTCGGCATGCTGCGCACTGGCCTCCGGCCTGCCGGCGGTGCGCCGCATCCCCCGGTAGGCTACCTCCAGGCGCTCGAGATCTTCCGCTTCGGCAGCCTGGGCCGCCAGCCGCGCGACGGCGGGCTCCGCCGAGTGGCGAAAGGCAAAGATCTCGCGCAGCAGCTGGGCATCGGGCGTCTCGATATCGCTCATCCAGGCGCTGACCAGCGGATCGAGCAGGTGCCACTCGTCGATCTCGCAGACCACGCTGCCCCGTCCCGCGGTGCGCTCGATCAGCCCCAGCGCGACCAGGGTCGCCAGGGCGTTGCGCACCTGGTTGCGGCTGACCGCGAAGTGTTCGCAGAGGTCACGCTCGCGGGGAAAGGTCTCGCCGGGGCGCCAGCGCCCGGCCAGCAGGGCCTGACCCAATAGCCGGGCCAGGCCGTCGGCGCCGCCCTGATGGCGCGGCAGCGAAGCCAGTGTCATGAGGCCTCCTGGAAAAGCAAATGTCAGACATTTTACCGCGCCGCACGCCACCCCGCCAGCCTGCGGCACGTCGGGGCGGGCCGCTTCGCCACCCGCCCCGCAGGGGCTAGACCCCGGCGAAGGCCGCGTAGATGACGATCACCAGCACCACCAGCAGCAGGCCGACGGGCACGGCGCCGCGCCAGGGAGTGAGATCGACGTCGCCGGAATACTCGTGGACCCAGGCGGTCTCGCGCGGGCGCAGCTTGCCGATCAGCAGCATCATGGCCACCAGCAGCAGGAACACGCCGGCAACGAAGTGGAACTCGTGCATCACCACCGGCAGCTTGTTGAACGGCGGCACGAAGTAGCCCGCGGCGATCAGCAGGCAGCCGCCGACGAGGGCGATCTTGGCCGCCATGGGCGGCACGCGCGTGGTCAGCAGGCCGACGATCACCACCGCGAGGATGGGGATGAAATAGATCGCGTTCATCTTCTGCAGGTAGTCGAACAGGCTCTCCTGGCCGGCCAGCAGCGGCGCGATGGTCATGGTGGCGAAGGCCATGATCCAGCCGAACACCTTGCCCGACCTGACCACCTGCGCCTCGCTCGCCTGCTTGTTGAGCACCCCCTTGTAGAGCCCCAGGCTGAAGATGGTGGTGGTGCTGTTGAGCGCCGAGTTGAACGACGACAGGATGGCACCGACCATCACCGCGGCGAAGAAGCCGGTGAGATAGGGCGGCAGCACGTTGAACACCAGGTGGCCGTAGGCCTCGTCGGCCTGCACGCCCTGGTCGGCATAGAGGTGGTAGGCGATGATGCCCGGCAGCACCAGGTAGAGCGGGCCGAGCAGCTTGAAGAAGCCCGTCAGCAGCACGCCCTTCTGCCCCTCGGCGAGGTTCTTGGCGGCGAAGGTACGCTGGATGATCTGCTGGTTGGTGGTCCAGTAGAAGAGGTTGATCAGGAACACACCGGTGAACAGGGTCGAGAACGGCACCTGCTGGTCGGAGCCACCGATGGAGTTGAGCTTCTGCGGATCGCTCTCCTTGAGCACCTCCCAGCCGGCGAGCAGGCCGCCGTCATCGCTGACCGCCTGCAGCCCGAAGTAGACGATGACGAAGCCACCGATCAAGAGCCCGACACCGTTCAGCGTATCCGACACGGCGACGGTACGCAGCCCGCCGAACAGGGCGTAGACGGAACCGATGAGCCCCACCACCCAGACCGTCAGCCACAGCAGCAGCGTCGGCGATTCGATGCCGGTCAGGCCGGGGAGGTCGAGCATGCCGAGCAGCCCCATGGCGCCCGAGTAGAGGATGATCGGCAGCAGGATCACCGCGTAGGCGATCAGGAAGATGACGTTGCAGATCAGCTGGGTGCCGGCGTCGAAACGGATCAGCAGCATCTGCGGCAGGGTGGCGATGCCGCTGCGCAGGAAGCGCGGCAGGAAGAACAGCGCCAGCGCGACCAGGGCGATCACCGCCACCACCTCCCAGGCCATGACGCTCAGGCCGTCGCTGAAGGCCGACCCGTTGAGCCCCACCATCTGCTCGGTGGAAAGGTTGGTCATCAGCAGCGAGCCGGCGATCAGCGGGAAGGTCAGCGAGCGACCGGCGAGGAAATAGCCGCTGGTGCTCGCATGATCGTCGCGGCGGGTCAGGCGCCAGGTGATGAAGGCCACCAGGCCGGTGAAGAACAGGAACGACAACAGGGTCAAGGCATGCATGCGGGGACACTCCCTTGCGGATATCCAGCAATCCATTGCGTCAGCACAAAATGTCTGACATTGACGAATTCACTACATTCTAGGCAAACGTAGCGTTACCGACATGCGCCTTTGGTCGTAAATCCTCCTGTTGGTTATGGAATATTACTAACAAAACTTAATGCAAGCCCACCCCCTGCCCGCCGCGTCGGCGCCGGGGTTGCCAGCCGGGCGGCGCGGCACAACAATAGCGCCTCCACCTCCGCTGTCCTCAAGGATTCCCCATGCGCCGGATCGCCCTGACCCTCACGCTGCCTTCCATCGCCCTGACCCTGGCCGCCCCCGGGGCCCTCGCCGAGACCTTCCGCTTCACCGCCATCCCCGACGAGGACCAGGCCCGACTGGTGGAGCGCTTCTCCAAGGTGGCCGACTACCTGGAGGAGCAGCTTGGCGTCGAGGTGGAGTACGTGCCGATGAAGTCCTACGGCGCCGCCGTCAGCGCCTTTCGCAACGACCAGGTGCAGCTGGCCTGGTTCGGCGGCCTGTCGGGCGTGCAGGCGCGCCGCCTGGTGCCGGGCTCGCAGGCATTGGCCCAGGGCAGCGAGGACGATGCCTTCGTCAGCTACTTCATCGCCCACGAGTCGACCGGTCTCGAGCGCGCCGACGAACTCCCCGACGAGATCGGGGGCATGAGCCTGACGTTCGGCTCGCGCACCTCCACCTCCGGCCGGCTGATGCCGGAGCACTTCCTGCGCCAGCGCTTCGACGACACACCTCCGGAGGAACTCTTCTCGCGGGTGGGCTACTCCGGCGATCACTCGCGTACCGTGGCCCTGGTGGAGGCCGGCACCTACGACATCGGCGCGGTCAACTACACGGTGTGGGAGGCCGCCGTGGAGGACGGCCGGGTGGATACCGACAAGGTGAAGGTGATCTGGGCCACGCCGCCCTATCCCGACTACAACTGGACCCTGCGCGGCGACGCCGATGCGCGCTTCGGCGAGGGCTTCAGCGACAAGGTCCAGGCGGCGTTCCTGGAGATGGACGACCCGGAGCTGCTCGCCACCTTCCCCCGCGAGGCGTTCATCCCCGCCGACAACGACCTCTACGCCCCCGTCGAGGAGGTGGCCGAGGCGCTCGGCCTGCTGCGCTGATGGAGGGAGAGCAACGTCGCCTGCTGGTTCGCTTCACGGGCGAGGATATCGGTCACGGGACGCGGATCGTGCTGCCGCGCCTGAGCCTCGTCCTGCATGAGGGCGAGCGGGTCGCCCTGCTCGGCCAGAGCGGCGCCGGCAAGTCGACGCTGCTCGGCGAGTTGCGCCGGCGGCTCGACCGCCGGGCCGCCTGGTGCCCGCAGCACCACGGCCTGGTGCCCCAGCTCGCGGTGTATCACAACGTCTTCATGGGGCGCCTGCCGGAGCATTCGGCGCTGGCCAACCTGTGGAACCTGGTGCGTCCGCTGCGCCGCCCCTGGCGCGAGGTGGCCGCCCTGTGCGACGAGCTGGGCCTGGCCGGCCTGCTGCGCCGCCCGGTGGGCGAGCTCTCCGGCGGTCAGCGCCAGCGCGTGGCCATCGCCCGCGCGCTCTACCAGGCGCGCCCGCTGTTCCTCGGCGACGAACCGGTGGCCAGTGTCGACCCTCATCAGGCCCTGCGCCTGCTGGGCCTGATCGACGCCCGTCACACCACCTCGGTAATCGCCCTGCACCAGCGCGAGCTGGCGCTGACCCACTTCGACCGGGTGTGGGGGCTGCGCGACGGCCGCCTGTCGATCGACGCGCCGGTCGATCGGCTCACCCTGGCCGAGCTGGACGCGCTCTACCCCGACGCCGATGCCGCGAGGCGTGGCCCGGATGCGCTCGACGCCGATATCGGCGTGCCGGGCGTCGATGCTCTCCCCTGCCCTCGAGGGCGGTCGTGAACGACAGCCAACCGGCCCTGCCCCCGGCGGGGTGGAAAGCGTGGTGGCGCGGCCAGTCGCCCGGCCTGCGCCTGGCCCGGCACACCCTGGGCCTGGTGGCGCTGGCGGTGCTGCTGTTGCCCTTCGCCGATCTCGCCATCCACACCCGCGACCCCTGGGGCGAGCTCGGCCGCATGGCAGCCGGCCTGGCCTGGCCCGCCTGGGGCGCGCTGGAGTCGCCCTTCTCGGCGCTGGGCCTCACCGTGGCGGTGGCGCTGTGGGGTACGCTTGCCGGGGTGATCCTGGGCTTTCCCCTGGCGCTGCTGTTCGCCCGCTCGCGGCTGGTGCGCGCCGGCTGCGCCTTCCTGCGCGCCATCCACGAGCTGTTCTGGGCCTTGCTGTTCATGCAGGTGTTCGGTCTCTCGGCGCTCACTGCGCTGGCGGCGCTGGCAATTCCCTACGCCGGCATCTTCGCCAAGGTCTATGCCGAGATCCTCGAGCAGACACCGCCTGCGCCACGCAATGCCCTGCCACCCGGCAGCGGGCGGTTGGCGCGTTTCGTCTACGCCGAGCTGCCGCTGGCCTGGACCCAGCTCGCCGCCTATACCCGCTACCGCTTCGAATGCGGCCTGCGTGCCAGCGTGCTGCTCGGCTTCGTCGGCCTGCCGACCCTGGGTTTCCATCTCGAAACCGCCTTTCGCGAGGGGCGCTACGCCGAGGCCGGCGCCCTGCTGTGGCTGTTCTACGGGCTGATCGCCGGCCTGCCGTGGTGGGGACACAAGCGGCTGACCCCGCTGCTGCTGGTGGGCGGTGCCTGGCTGCTCGGCCCCTGGCCGAGCGTCGACGGCGCGCTGCTTTGGCGCTTCGTCTCCGAGGATATCTGGCCGGCGGCGCTGCTCGCCGGCGACTGGGCGGGGCTCGTCGAGTGGCTGGCGCGGATCCCGGCACTGGGGCCGGCCATCGGCAACACCCTGCTGCTGGGGCTTCTTGGTACCGTGGGGGCACTGGCGGTGGCGCTGGCGCTGTGGCCGCTGGCCAGCCGCCATTTCGGCAACCGTGCCACCCGCCTGGCCGGGCATGGCCTTCTCGTCCTGCTGCGCTCGACGCCGGAACTGATGCTGGCGTTCGTCTTCCTGCTGCTGCTCGGCCCGTCGCTGCTGCCGGCCTGGCTGGCCCTGGCGTTGCACAACGGCGCCCTGATCGCCTTTCTGGTGGCACGCCATGCCGACGCCATCGCCCCCGGCATGCCGGCGCTGCCCGCCAGCGGCCGGCTGGCCTACGAGCTGCTGCCGAGGGTCTACCCGGGGCTGCTGGCGCTGCTCTACTACCGCGCCGAGGTGATCCTGCGCGAGACGGCGATACTCGGCATGCTGGGCATCGCCACCCTGGGCTTCTACGTCGAGGAGGCCTTCGACTACCTGATGTTCGACGTGGCCTTGTTCCTGCTTCTCGTCACCGCCGCCCTCAACATCGCGGTGGACGCCCTCTCGCGGCGGCTGCGACCGCGAGCGGTACCGCTCGACGATCCCTGCGTTCGTTAGACCGCGTCCGGAAACCGTCGGCATTCGCTCATGCGGCGTTCACAAAGGCCCTTCGCTCGCCGAATTCCCAGCAACGTCTAGTAGCTGTATTCGCCACCGACGACCGCTGCCGTGACGGTGATCTCCACCCTGAGCTCGTCGGCGGGCATGGGCGCGCAGACGCAGGTGCGCGCCGGGGCGTGGCCGGTGGGCACCCAGGCATCCCACACCGCGTTCATGGCGGCGAAGTCGCCGCCTTCCTTGAGGTAGATCGTCGCCGTGAGCAGGTGCTCGCGGTCGGAGCCCACTTCGGCCAGCAGCGCATCGACCCGCGCCAGCATGCTCTCGGTCTGCTCGGTGATGTCGCCGTGGCGCGCCTCGGGGCCGGCCACCTGGCCGCACAGGTAGGCGATGCCGTGGTGGATCACGGCGCGGCTCATGCGCGCCTTGGTATCGTGACGGACGATGGTCATTGCGTCTCTCCTGAGTCATGGGCCGGCCGCTGGCGGCGCATCGCTGCGCCGCATCCGCCCGCGCCGTTGGGCGAAGCTGCTATCATGCCGGGCTCCGTTCTTGCCTGTCATCTTGCCATCGCTCAGGGAGGGCGTCATGGGCTATCGCACGCTGTTGCGGGATCACCGGGGGTTGCTCGGCATCTGCTTTCTGGCTCTGTTCACGTCGAGTCTCGGCCAGAGTTTCTTCATCGGTCTGTTTCAGGCGCCAATCAGCGAGCGCCTCGGGCTCACCCCCGGCCAGTTCGGCAGCGCCTATGCCGTAGTGACGCTGATCGCCGGTTTCGCCGTGCTGCGCCTGGGGCCAAGCCTCGACTGGGTGCCGCCACGCCGTTTCACCCTCAGCGTGATGGCGACGCTCGTCACAGGCGTGCTGCTGCTGACGCTCTCGCCCTGGTGGTGGCTGGGGCTGCTAGGCCTGGGACTGGTGCGCTTCTGCGGCCAGGGCATGATGACCCACCTCGGCAACACCCTGGCGGGACGTGAGTTCGTTGCCCTGCGTGGACGCGCCCTGGGATTGACGAGCCTGGGCATGATGCTCGGCGAGACGCTGCTGCCACCGCTGATTGCGGCCCTGCTGGTATGGCTCGGCTGGCGCGAGCTGTGGTGGCTGTTCGTCCTGGTGCTGGCGGGATGCTGGCTACCTTTGCTGCTGCGCGGCCCTTGGCCTGCCGCCCCCGGGCAGCGCCACGCCCGCGGCCAGCGACCCAACGGCCCCCGCCCCTTTCGCGATCCGCGCTTCTGGCGCCTGCTGCCGCTACTGATGATGCTGCCGATCACCATGACCGGGCTGTTCATCTACCAGGCGGCGATGACCCGCGACCTCGGCAGCACACTTGGCATCTACGCCCTGGCCCTGACCGGCATGGGCCTGGCCAAGCTGCCAGGCGCCCTGCTCGGCGGTCGCTTCGTCGATCGCCTGGGGCCGATACGCCTGGCGCGCCTCTACCTGCTGCCGTACGCCCTGGCCCTGCTGGTCGCCATCGTCTTCGGCGGCCACCTCGGCGTGTGGGCGCTCATGGTGGGCGGCGGGCTCGCCATGGGCTCGCAGGAGTCGATCGCCACCAGCCTGCTGGTACGCATCTGGGGCGCCGAACACCTCGGCACGGTACGCGCCACATTGAGCGCCAGCATGGTCTTCGCCACCGGGCTGGCCCCGGCAGTGCTGGGAGTCGCGCTCGATCTCGGGGCAAATTTTTCCCAGGTCCTGGCCGGGATGCTGGCGTTTCTCGCCTTCGGCTGGTGGCTGGCCCAGGGGCTCCTGCGGGATCAGGCAACCGTACGGAGCGGCTGAAGGTCGCGAAAAAAACGACCGAGTGGTCCGGCGGGGATACCTCGCGGGCGGTATGGCGCCCTCGGCGTGGGCTATGGCAACATACGGCGAATCGTTATATCTGAACGTATATGACGTAGCCCCGCCTGCGGCGACCGAAGGGACAGCAGTGGAGATCTCGTGTGCCTTATTCTCTCAGACGCCTGCTGGCGGGCCTCGCCTGCCTCGCCCTGAGCCTGGCATCGACCGCGGCCCAGGCCGGCGAGGAGCCGATGCGCATCGCCGCGGCCGCGGATCTGCGCTTCGTGATGGATGAGATTCTCGAGGCCTTCGCCGCCGATCATCCCGAGCTGCCGGTGGAGGTCGTCTACGGCTCCTCGGGGCGCTTTCGCAGCCAGATCGAGAACGGCGCCCCCTTCGACCTCTACTTTTCGGCCGATATCGCCTACCCACGGGCGCTGAAAGAGGCCGGTCACGCCGCAGGCGAGGTGACCCCCTACGCCGAAGGTCGGATCGTGCTGTGGAGCGAGGGCCTCGATGCCTCCGAGCTGACCCTGGAGTCGCTCGCCGACGCGCGCTTCCGGCGCATCGCCATCGCCAACCCCCGCCACGCCCCCTATGGCGCCCGTGCCCGGGAGGCGCTGGTCGCCAGCGGCCTGTGGGAGTCGCTCGAGCCGCGGCTGGTCTTCGGCGAGAACATTGCCCACACCATGCAGCTGGTGCAGAGCGGTGCCGCCGAGGTGGGCATCATCGCCCTCTCCCTGGCCCGCGGGCCGGCGACGACCGCCCGGGAGGAGTACCACCTGATCGACGATGCCCTCCACGCGCCCCTCGAGCAGGGGTTCATCATCACCCGGCGCGGCGCCGACAATCCCACCGCGACGCGGTTCGCCGAAGCCATGCAGTCGCCGGAGGCACGCGCCATCATGCGCGCCCACGGCTTCGTGCTGCCCGGCGAGCAGGCTCGATGACGCTGCTCGGCATCGGCGAGGCGGACTGGACCGCGCTGCAGCTGACCCTCAGGCTGGCGCTGACCAGCACCGCCCTGTTGCTGGTGCTGTGCCTGCCGCTGGCCTGGTGGCTGGCCCACACCCAGCGGCGCCTCAAGGTGGTGGTGGAGGCCCTGGTGGCGCTGCCGCTGGTGCTGCCGCCCACGGTGATCGGCTTCTACCTGCTGATCCTGCTTGGCCCCCGCGGCGCCGTGGGTGGCACGCTGGAGCGGCTTGGGGCCAGCCACCTGGCCTTCACCTTCACCGGGCTGGTGATCGGCTCGATGATCTATTCGCTGCCCTTCGTGGTGCAGCCGTTGCAGAACGCCTTCCAGGCCATGGGGCGACGCCCCCTGGAGGTGGCCGCCACCCTGCGGGCCGGGCCGCTCGACCGGCTGGTCTCGGTGGTGCTGCCCCTGTCGCGCCAGGGACTGCTCACCGCGGCCGTGCTCTCCTTTGCCCATACCCTGGGCGAGTTCGGCGTGCTGCTGATGATCGGTGGCGGCATACCGGGCCAGACCCAGGTGGCTTCCATCGCCATCTACAGCCACGTGGAGGCCATGGACCATGCCGCGGCGCATCGCCTGTCGCTGTTCCTGCTGCTGATGGCCTTCGCCCTGCTGGTCAGCGTCTATGCGCTCAACAAGCGCTTCAGGGTGGTCGGGGTCATGTCATGAGCGTGTCGGGCGCGCTGCGCCTGCGCCGCGGCGATTTCCAGCTGCAGGCCGAACTGGCACTCCCCGAGCGCGGAGTCACCGCCCTGTTCGGCCGCTCCGGCTCGGGCAAGACCACGCTGCTGCGCTGCCTGGCCGGCCTGGAGCGCGGCGACGGCTGGCTGACGGTCAACGGCTGTCGCTGGCAGGATCGGGACCATTTCCTGCCGGTGCATCGGCGCCCGCTGGGCTACGTCTTCCAGGAGGCGAGCCTCTTTCCCCATCTGCGGGTACGCGACAACCTGCGCTACGGCTATCGGCGAGTCGAAGCCAGCCAGCGCCGCGTCGACTTCGACGAGACGGTGCGGCTGCTCGGCGTCGAGGCACTGCTGTCACGCTACCCCCAGGCGCTCTCCGGCGGCCAGCGGCAGCGCGTCGCCATCGCCCGGGCCCTGCTGGCCAGCCCACGCCTGCTGCTGATGGACGAACCCATGGCGTCGCTCGACGTGGCGAGCAAGGCGGAAATCCTGCCCTACCTGGAGCGACTGCACGCGCATCTGGAGATTCCGGTGGTCTACGTCAGCCATGCCATCGAGGAAGTGGCTCGCCTGGCGGATCACATGGTGCTGCTGGAAGCCGGGAGCGTGCTGGCCGCCGGGCCGCTGCATGAGCTGCTGGTGCGCAGCGACCTGCCGTTGTCCCACGCCGACAACGCCGCCGCGGTGCTGGAGACACGTGTCGAGGGATACGATGCCGACCGGCAGCTCGTCGCGCTGACGTGCGGCGCCGGCCGGCTGTGGGTCTCGCGGGAAGCGGCACCGCCGGGCAAGCGGCTGCGCCTGAGCATTCGCGCCAGCGATGTGGTGATCAGCCTGACGCCGCCGCAGGATTCCAGCGTACTCAACTGCCTGCCGGCGCGGGTGGCCGAGATCAGCGACGACCCCCACCCGGGCCATCGGCTGGTACGCCTGGCGGTCGACGACGGGCAGATGCTGCTCTCGCGCATCGCCCACGACGCCTGCCAGCGCCTGGCGCTGCAGCCGGGGCAGGCGGTTTACGCCCAGTTGCGCGGGAGGGCACTGTCCTGAACCGCGGCGGGACTAGCGAGGTCGCTCGGGGGTGGCAGGCGGCTCGGCGATGAGCGCGGCGAAGGCCTCCATCTCCTCGGCCACGGCCTCGCTGGCGATACGCTGCATCCTTCGGTAGCGCTCGAGCACCTCCTCGCCGAGCGCGGTGACCTGCGCGCCGCCGCCGCCCTTGCCGCCCGTCGCGGTAGTCACGAGGGGCGCCTTGAAGCACTGGTTCATGGTGTCCACCAGCAGCCAGGCGCGCCGGTAGCTCATGCCCAGCTGGCGAGCCGCCGCGGAGATGGAGCCGCTGCCGGCAATGGCCTCGAGCAGTTGCGCCTTGCCCGGGCCCATGGCGATAGCGTGGCCCAGCTGGACGCGCAGGCGAGGAGTCGACGGATTCGGGGCTGACACGCTGGCCTCCTTGGAGCGTCATCGACCGGATGCTACCACCGCGCACGCTGCGCTGGCATCGGGACCCCGGCCGTCGGGAACCGCGCTCAGCGCAGCAGCAGGACCGGCACCTTGGCCCGGCGCAGCATGGCGGTGGTGGTGCTGCCCACCAGCAGGTGGCGGATGCGCGAGTGGCCGTAGGCCCCCATCACCAGCAGGTCGATGGCGTTCTCGGCCTGGTAGATGCGCAGGGTCTCCTCCACCTCGCCGGCACGGATCGTCCCTTCGGCCTCGTGGCCCGCCTCGCGCAGTGCAGTCAGCGCCCAGTCGAGCTGCGAGCGATTGTCGCCGGTCTCGGCACCGACGATCACCACGTGCACCGGAATGCCGTTGAACAGCGGGCTCCTGGCCAGCATCTCCACGCCCTTGCGCGTGGTATTGCTGCCGTCGAAGGCGAGCATCACCCGCTCGGGGCGCTTGAAATCGTTCGGCACCATCAGGATCGGCCGATGCAGGGTGCGCACCACCCGCTCCAGGTTGGAGCCCAGGTGCTCGCTCGCCTGATGGGCGGTCTCGCCGCGCTTGCCCAGCACCAGCAGGCGAATCTCGTCCTGCAGCTCGGCCAGGGTCTCGACCAGCGTACCGTTGCGCTGGCGCGTACCCGGTTCGGCCACACCATCCTCGACGGCCCGCTCGCAGGCCGCCTTGAGCATCAGCCGGCCCTGGTCCTGGGCCACCCTGGCGCGCTGCTCGTCGAGCTGCGAGAGTTCCTCCAGCAGGTGCTCGCGGGAGCCCAGCCCGATATTGCCGGAGAGATCCGCCTCGGCGGTCTGCGGGTGGTTGTCCACCACGTGGAGGAAGGTCAGCGGCGCCCCGAGCGCCAGGCTGGCCCAGGCGGCGTAGTCGCACACCGCGGGGGAGAACTGCGAGCCGTCGATGGCGGCCATTACCTGTTCTGTCATGGTGTCGTTTCCCAACAAGCTGGCATTGTCGTCGCAGCGTTCCGGCCACTGCGACGCTAGGTTGGCCCCAGCGGGCCGCGGCTCATCCAAGAGGAGCACCGCGCCGCGACTGGCGTCAATGGCCGCCCATCAACTTCTCCACGGCCGCGGGATCGTCATGGATGGCATAGCGGTCGACGATGGTGGCGCTGGCTTCGTTGAGGCCGATCAATTCCACCTCGGTGCCCTCGCGGCGGAACTTGATCACCACGCGGTCCAGCGTCTGCACGGCGGTGATGTCCCAGAAGTGCGCGCGCGACAGGTCGATGGTGACCTTCTCCACGGACTCCTTGAAGTCGAAGGCATTGCCGAAGCGCTCGGACGAGGCGAAGAACACCTGCCCGACGACCCGGTAGATGCGACGGCTGCCGTCGTCGGCCTCTTCGGAGCCGATGTAGAGGATATTGCCGACCTTGTTGGCGAAGAACATCGCCGCCAGCAACACGCCGACGAACACGCCGATGGCGAGGTTGTGCGTACCCACGGTGACGACCACGGTGGCCAGCATGACGATGTTGGTACTCAGCGGATGCTTCCTGAGGTCGCGAATCGAGGCCCAGCTGAAGGTGCCGATGGAGACCATGATCATCACCGCCACCAGCGCGGCCATGGGGATCTGCGACACCCAGTCGGCGAGGAATACCACCATGATCAGCAGCACCACGCCGGCGACGAAGGTGGAGAGTCGCCCGCGTCCGCCCGACTTCACGTTGATCACCGACTGGCCGATCATCGCACAGCCGGCCATGCCGCCCAGCAGGCCAGAACCGATGTTGGCGATGCCCTGCCCCTTGCACTCGCGGTTCTTGTCGCTCGGGGTATCGGTCAGGTCGTCGACGATAGTGGCGGTCATCATCGATTCCAGCAGGCCCACCACGGCGAGCATTACCGAGTAGGGCAGAATGATCCACAGCGTCTCGAGGGTCAGCGGTACGTCGGGCCACAGGAACACCGGCAGCGTGTCGGGCAGCTCGCCCATGTCGCCCACGCTGCGGATGTCCATTCCACTGATCATGTAGACAGCAGTAAGCACCACGATGCACACCAGCGGCGAGGGAATCGTCTTGCCGACCCGGGGCAGGCAGGGGAACAGGTAGATGATGCCGAGCCCGGCCGCCGTCATGGCATAGACGTGCCAGGTCACGCCGGTAAGCTCCGGCAGCTGCGCCATGAAGATCAGGATCGCCAGGGCGTTGACGAAGCCGGTGACCACCGAGCGCGAGACGAAACGCATCAGGTCGGCCAGCTTCAGGTAGCCGGCCGCGATCTGCAGCACCCCGGTGAGCAGGGTCGCGGCGAGCAGGTACTCGAGGCCATGCTCGCGCACCAGGGTGATCATCAGCAGCGCCATGGCGCCGGTTGCCGCCGAGATCATCCCCGGGCGACCGCCGGTGAAGGCAATGATCACGGCGATACAGAAGGAGGCGTAGAGCCCCACCTTGGGGTCGACGCCGGCGATGATGGAGAAGGCGATGGCCTCGGGAATCAGGGCCAGCGCGACCACGATGCCGGCGAGGGTGTCGCCCTGGATGTTGGAGAACCACTCTTGCTTGATGGATCGGATCATTCTTCGGTCCAGACGATGGGTTGCATACCAGCCGGCGCCAGCGCCGGAAAGTACCAGGGGTCGAGTCGCAAGCGTCCCTTGGCGTGGCGTCAAAGACACCGCCCTGGGGCTGATCAAGCAGGACTCAATGAAAAAAGCGGGTACGGGCGAGATGCCCGTGACATCGGATGATGTCGAGCGGTGGTGAGCCGAAGACGGCTACACCCGGGGGGGAGAACGCTAGGGCGGCGTGGCCAGCCCGGTCAGAGGAGTCAGCACGTAGCGTCGCATCCTTGGTCTGGGGAACTCGCGGGGCCCGGTTTTCAACCTGGCGCCCCCTCACGAGCGGCGCATGTTATCAGAGACCACGCTGCGCTGCACCCCGGGCCCGCAGGCGCCGCTCGAGGCGACGCTCGTACAGCCCCTTGGCCAGCAGCGTGCCGAGCACCAGGGCGCCGCCGGCCAGCGCCACCGGCGCCGGGCGTTCGCCGAGCAGCCACCACACCCACAGGGTGCCCACCACCACCTCGAGCAGCATCAGCAGCCCCACCTCGGCGGCCGGCAGGTAGAGCGGCCCGCGCTGGATCAGGGTGAAGCCCAGCGGCAGCAGCACCAGGCACAGCAGTCCCAGCAACAGCAGGCTGTCGGACGGTGGCAGCGCAATGCCGCCCCCGGCCAGGCCGAACAGCGCCGCCGTGGCGGCAACGATCAGCCCCGAGAGCGTGAGCATGGGGCTCATGTCGACTCCCGGGCGGGTGCGGCAGAGCGTGAAATTGGCGGCCAGCGCCGTCGCCGCCAGCAGCGCGAAGCCGTTGCCGATCCACGAGCCGACACCGGCGTCGTCGAGCACGATCAACGAGGTACCGAGCAGGCACAGCCAGATGGCGAGCCAGGTACGCCGCGGCAGTCGCTCGCCGAGGAACAGCCGCGACAGGAGCGCGGCGATCAGCGGCGCCCCGGCCAGGATCATCAGCACGTTGCCGCCCTTGGTGTACTGGTTGCCGAGCACGAAGCCGAAGGTGGAGCAGCTGAACAGCAGCGCCACACCGATGCCGGTCCCGCCGCAGCGGCGGTAGGCGTCGACGATGCCGGCACCGTGCCGGGCGAGCATGATGACGACGAAGCCCAGCGCGGTCAGCAGGCCCCGCCACACCAGGATCTCGCTGTCGGGCAGGCCGATCAGCTTGATCAGCAGGGCGTCGGGGGAAATGATCAGGGCACCGCCACCGGTCATGAGCAGGCCCTGGTGGCGGTGCGAAAGGGAGTGGAACAAGGCAACCTCGGCGTCCGTCGGGTCGCCTCAGGATGCCACGCCCGCGCGCGGGTGGCACGCCGGGATCAGCCCTCGCCCAGGTCGTTCGGCCGCCCTTCGCCGGTTCTCGCCCGCGCCGCCGGGGAGGCCTGCATGTGCCTGAACGCCTCCATGATGTCCATCGGCAGCGGAAAGACGATGGTCGAGGCGTTCTTGTTGCTCATGTCGCTCATGGTCTGCAGGTAGCGCAGCTGCAGCGCGGCGGAGTTCTCGGCCATCACGTTGGCCGCCTCGACCAGCTTCCTCGAGGCCTGCAGCTCGCCCTCGGCGTGGATCACCTTGGCCCGCCGCTCGCGCTCGGCCTCGGCCTGGCGGGCGATGGCACGGATCATGCTTTCGTCCAGGTCGACGTGCTTGATCTCGACGTTGGCCACCTTGATGCCCCACTCCTCGGTCTGGGCGTCGATGATCTCCTGAATGTCGTCGTTGAGCTTGTCGCGCTCGGAGAGCATCTCGTCGAGGTCGTGCTTGCCCAGCACCGAGCGCAGCGTGGTCTGGGCCAGCTGGCTGGTGGCAAGGGTGTAGTTCTCGACCTGGATGATCGCCTTCTCGGGGTCGACCACGCGGAAATAGAGCACGGCGTTGACCTTGACCGTGACGTTGTCCTGGGAGATGACGTCCTGCTCCGGCACGTCCATGGTGATCACGCGCAGGTCGACCACGCTCATCTGCTGGATGCCGGGGATGACGATGATCAGGCCCGGCCCCTTGACCGCCTGGAAGCGGCCGAGGAAGAAGATCACGCCGCGCTTGTACTCCGGCAGGATGCGGATCGATGCGGCGATCAGCATGAACAGCAGCACGATCGGCACGAGATAGGAAATCATCATGGCTCTTCTCCTTGCTGTGTCGGGCCTCGATGTGTCATGGGCCGGTTGGCACCTGTCGCGAATCCGTCACGCTCACTCCGCCGCCCGCTCGGCGGGCTCGACCACGAGCGTCAGTCCCTCCACCGCCACCACCCGAACCTCCTGGCCGCGCGTCAGGGCGGCGCTGCAGCGGGCGTTCCAGCGCTCCCCACGCAAGCGCACGTGCCCCTCATGCTGGAAATCCTCCAGCGCTACCGCCTGGCTGCCGACGAGCTGCTCCTGGCCGGTGCGGGCGGGCCGCCGGCGCAGGCCGGCGAAGCGGATCATCACCCACAGCATGATCCCCGCCGCCAGCAGGGCGATGCCACCGATCAGCGGCAGCGACACGGCCATCTGCTCGGCGTCCATCAGCATCACCGAGCCGATCACGAAGGCGACGATACCGCCCATGCCGAGGATGCCGAAGCTGGGCATCAGCGCCTCGCCCACGATCAGGCCCAGCCCGACCAGGATCAGTGCCAGGCCGGCGTAGTTGATCGGCAGCAACTGAAAGGCGAACAGGGCGAGCAGCAGGGAGATCACCCCAATGGTGCCCGGCACCAGGCTGCCGGGGCTGGAGAGCTCGAAGATCAGGCCGTAGAAGCCGATGATCATCAGGAAGTAGGCGACGTTGGGGTTGGTGATCACCTGCAGCAGCTCGGTGCGCCAGTCGGGATCGAAGCGCTCGAGGGCCAGGTCGGCCGTGTCCAGGGTGCGCTCGCCACGCTCCATCACCACCTCGCGGCCGTCGATCTGCTCGAGCAGGTCGTCGATATCGCGCGCCACCACGTCGATCACGTTCATCTCGAGGGCCTCGCGGGCGGTCAGGTTGACCGCCTCGCGCACCGCCTCCTCGGCCCAGTCGGCGTTGCGCCCGTGACGCTCGGCCAGGCTGCGAATGTAGTAGACGGCGTCTTCGAGCACCTTGCGCTCCATGGCGGTCTCGCCGCGCCGGCGGGTATCGCCCGGCGCCTCGCCGGCGCTCGCCTCCTCGTCGTCCGCCTCCTCCCCCGCCGCCTCGTCATCCGCCGTCTCCTCGCCGGCGTCGTCTTCCTGCTGTGGCTGGCTGGCGTCGTCGTCCTCATCCAGCCCGGGAAAGCCGCCGCCCATCTGTACCGGGGTGGCCGAGCCGAGGTGCGTCGCGGGCGCCATGGCGGCCACGTGGCTGCCGTAGAGCAGGTAGGTGCCGGCACTGGCGGCCCGCGCCCCGCTGGGAGCGACATAGAGGGCGACGGGCACCTCTGATGTCAGCATGGCGCGGATCATGCTGCGCATGGTGGCGTCGAGCCCGCCCGGAGTATCCATCTGCACCACCACGAGCTCGGCATCGCGTTCGGCGGCACGCCGCAGCCCGCGCTCAAAGTAGTCGCCGGTGGCCGGGCCAATGGCGCCTTCCACGGTCATCACCTGGGCGATGCGTTCGTCCTCCTGGGCCTGGCCCTGCCACGCCAGCATGCTCCCTGCGACCAGGCACAGCAGGCTCATCCACAGCACAAGGCGACGACAGAGGGCGACACGGCGTACGCTCATGATGACCTTTCCTCACGTCGTGATGAGGGTATGCTTGCAGGGTCAGCTGCTGATTCAGCATCTTCTGAATTCAGGTTAGCAGGCCGGACACAGAAAGCCGAACCCGCTGCCAGGCCATCGAGAGGAAGACGACGATGCCGATTCGCCCCCTTGCCGCCGCGCTTGCCCTCAGCTTCTTCGCCGCGGCGACCGCGCTAGCCGGCGACTGGCAGGCGGTGCTCGACGATGCCCGCGGCCAGACCGTGCACTGGCACGCCTGGGCCGGCGACACCCGTGTCAACGACTACCTCGACTGGGTCAAGGGGCGAGTGCGCGACGAATACGGGATCGAGCTCGTCCACGTCAAGATCGACGATACCGGCTCCGCCGTCTCGCGTGTGCTGGCCGAGCGCAGCGCCGGCAATCACGACGACGGCAGCGTCGATCTCATCTGGATCAACGGCGAGAACTTCGCCGCCATGCGCGAGAACGACCTGCTGTTCGGCCCCTTCGCCGAGCGGCTGCCGCACTTCGCGCTGACCCATCCCGAGCACAACCCCGAGGTGGTCACCGACTTCACGCTGCCCACCGAGGGGTTCGAGTCGCCCTGGGGCAAGGCGCAGATCACCTTCTACTACGACGCCGATACGCTCGAGGAGGAGCCGCCGCGCAGCATGGCGCAGCTCCTCGCCTGGGCCGAGGCCAACCCCGGGCGCTTCACCTACCCGCGCATTCCCGACTTCCTCGGCAGCACCTTCCTCAAGCAGGCGTTGATCGCCCTGGTCGACGACAGCGATGCGCTCTACGCACCGGTCGACCAGAGCGATTTCGCGGCCGTCAGCGCGCCGCTGTGGGAGTACCTCGATGCGCTGCATCCCCACCTCTGGCGTCGCGGCCGGCAGTTCCCCGCCAGCGGCCCCGAGATGCGCCGCCTGATGGGCGACGGCGAGCTGGAACTGGCCTTCACCTTCAACCCGGCGGAGCCGGCCGCCGCGGTGGCCGACCTCGAGCTGCCCGAGTCGACCCGCAGCTACGTGCTCGACGGCGGCACCCTGGGCAACGTGCACTTCGTCGCCATCCCCTTCAACTCACCGCACCAGGCGGCTGCCATGGTGGTGGCCGATTTCCTGCTCACCCCCGAGGCCCAGGCGCGCAAGCAGGACCTGGCCGTGTGGGGCGACCCCACCGTCCTCGACGTGGCGCGACTGGACGACGCCGATCGCGCACGCTTCGAGCAGGCATCGGACCACCCGGCCCTGCTGCCACCGCAGGCGCTGGCCGAGACCCTGCCCGAGCCGCACCCGAGCTGGATGACGGCCCTGCAGGAGGCCTGGCAGGCCCGCTACGTCGGCGGGCCCTGATGCTGCGCCTGGCCCCGCTGTTGATCGTCACGCTACTGGTCGCGCCGATACTGGCCGGGCTGACCATGGCGCTGCTGCCCGCCTTCGGCTACCTGCCGGCGCTGGGCGGCGAACGCCTCAGCCTCGCCCCCTGGCGCGAACTGCTCGCCCAGCCCGGGCTGGCACGCTCGGTGGCGGTCAGCCTGGCCAGCGGGCTGATCACCACGGCGGTGTCGCTGGGCGTGGTGCTGCTGTTCCTGGCCGGCGCCTCGGGCAGCCGGCTGGATCGCTGGATACGCCGGCTGGTGGCACCGCTGCTGTCACTGCCCCATGCCGCCGCGGCCTTCGGCCTGGCGTTCCTGATCGCCCCCTCGGGGCTGCTGGCAAGGCTGGTCTCGCCGGGCCTGACGGGCTGGGAGCGGCCGCCCGACCTGCTGCTCGTCAACGACCCCTGGGGGCTCTCGCTGATGGCCGGGCTGGTCGTCAAGGAGATCCCCTTCCTGCTGCTGATGAGCCTCGCCGCCCTGCCCCAGCTCGACCCCGACCGACGCATCGCCATGGCCCGTTCACTCGGCTATCGGCCGCTGACGGCCTGGTTCAAGGTGGTGGCGCCGGCGCTCTACCCGCTGATTCGCCTGCCGGTCTACGCGGTGATCGCCTACGCCACCGCGGTGGTGGATGTCGCCCTGATCCTCGGCCCGACGCTGCCGCCGACGCTCGCCGTGTCGATCCTGACCTGGTTCCACGACCCCGATCTGAGCCGGCGCTTCATGGCCTCGGCCGGCGCCGTGCTGCAGCTCGGCGTCACTGCCGCCGCGCTCGTTGCCTGGTGGTGCCTGGAGCGGGGCGCAACCCGGCTGGGGCGACACTGGCTCGCCCGCGGCGGTCGCGGCCAAGGCGAGCAGCCGCTGCGCCTGGCGGGCCGGGCGCTGATCCTGCTCGCCACGCTCAGCGCCTTCGTCGGCCTGGTGGGCCTCGCGCTCGGCTCCGTGGCAGGCTTCTGGCGCTTTCCCGAGGCCCTGCCCCAGAGCGTGACCGCCGCTCACTGGCTGCGCGCTCTGCCAACCCTGGCAGGGCCGGTCGCCACCACGGCGCTGATCGCCATCGGCGCCACGCTTTGCGCCCTGGTCCTGACGCTGGCGGCGCTGGAGAACGAGCAGCGCAGCGGACGCCATCCGGCTCAGGGGCGGTTGCTCTCGGCGCTGACGCTGCTCTACCTGCCGCTGATCGTGCCGCAGATCGCCTTCCTGTTCGGCCTGGTGGTGGTGATGGAGTCGCTGGGCATCCGGCCGCGTCCCTGGCTGGTGATGTTCGGCCATCTCCTGTTCGTGCTGCCCTACGTGTTCCTCTCGCTGTCGGAAGCCTACCGTCGACTCGACCCGCGCTGGTCGCAGCTCGCCTCGAGCCTGGGGGCCTCGCGCCACGCCGTGTTCTGGCGAGTGCGCCTGCCCCTGCTGCTCGCGCCGCTGCTCACCGCCGGCGCCGTGGGGCTCGCCGTCAGCATCGGACAGTACCTGCCCACCCAGCTGCTGGGAGCCGGGCGCATCGCCACGGTGACCACCGAGGCGGTGTCGCTGGCCGCCGGCGGCAATCGCCGGGTGATCGGCGTCTGGGCCCTGGTCCAGGCGTGCCTGCCGCTGGCGGGCTTCGCCCTCGCCGTGGGCCTGCCGCGGCTGATCTGGTCCCGCCGCCGCGGCATGCAGGGGGCGCCATGACCGCCGGGCATCGTTTGCGGCTTCAGGCCATCGAGATCAGCCTGGAGGGCGCGCCCCTGCTGCGGCTCGACGCCGCGGTCGGCCCCGGCGAGGTGCTTACCGTGATGGGCCCGTCCGGCTCCGGCAAGTCGACCCTGCTGGCCTACCTGGCAGGCTTTCTGGCGCCAGCCTTCCGCGCCAGCGGCCGGATCCTGCTCGACGGAAGCGACATCGGCCGACTGCCCGCGGAGCGGCGCCATATCGGCCTGCTGTTCCAGGACCCGTTGCTCTTCCCCCACCTCTCGGTCGCCGGCAACCTGCGCTTCGGCATGCCCCGGGACAAGGTCGACAAGGGCGAGCGGGTCGAAGCCGCTCTCGCCCAGGTCGGCCTCGCCGGCTTCGGCCCGCGCGACCCGGCCACCCTCTCCGGCGGCCAGCAGGCCCGCGTGGCGCTGATGCGCCTGCTGCTCGCCGAGCCGCGCGCCGTGCTGCTCGACGAGCCCTTCACCAGGCTCGACCTGCCCCTGCGCCATGAGATGCGCCGGCTGGTGTTCGATCGGCTGCGCCAGGCCGGCCTGCCCAGCCTGCTGGTGACCCACGATCCCCAGGACGCCGCGGCGGCGGGTGGCCCGGTCGTCGACCTGGCCGGGCAATGACCTGGCGTGCCGTTTCCACACCACCGGCCAAGAGCATCAACCGCAAACCGGGCGCATTATTGCCTCGACACCGCCACGGCATCACGCCGAAATCCGCCCACCTCGCACCAACGGTCAGATGGAAACCGGCAAGGCAACTTCGCTCTCACACTCACATGACATCGACGAGACCATAGTTAAATATCGTAATTTTGCACCACTCAAATAGCGAAATAATGGCGCCCACTCCCTCCTCATTTCCCCTGCAAATAGAGCGATTTTTCTGTTTTCTTACTGAGCCAACCCTGCCCAACCTTGCCTGGCATGTCTCGGACATTTCGTCCGCATGTGTCACAGGGGTTAAGGCGGGTTGCTGCAACGTAAAGCCGGGGACGAGGGAACCCGACCTCGATCATCGGGTCTCACTCTGGCCGGTCCATGCGCTGTCCCTTTACCCAGGTTATAGGTGAAATTCGTTTTTCCGAAGTAGGATTCATCGTCTATACCTAGGCAATGCCACCCTCTGCCATGCTTCTCTCGGGGCCAGGACAAGCCACAAGACAAGCGTTTCACCCGGGCAAAGGGGGCGAGCTGGGCAGCTTGGCCATGCCACTACAGGGAGGTCGGTCATCATGGGCAATGTGGCACTGAAGGGTATCGATTCCGAAACAAAAAATGACAGGCGGGGCCGCTCGATAGCATATGACGGCGGCCTGGCGATCGAGACGCTATATCACGCGAAGCGGGAGGCCCTCCCCGACGAGCCGCTTGCATCCGGCACGCCGAGCCACCCCTCCCAGCGCGTCCTGTTCGTTACCTCCGAGATCGCCGATTTCGTCAAGGTCGGGGGGCTCGGCGACGTCTCCTCGGCGCTGCCACGGGCGCTGGCGGCCCACCACGACATCCGCATCCTCGTCCCGGCCTACCGCGAGGTGCGCCAATCGGCCAGCGAGATCCGTCGTGTCGGTCGCCTTCCCGCTTACGCCGACCTGCCGGCCTGCGAAATCGGCGAGCTGACCTGTGCCGACGGCCTGGTGATCTACGTGCTGCTCTGCCCCGAACTCTACGAGCGCGACGGCGGCCCCTACGGCACCGGGCCGGGCGGCTACGGCAGCGGCGGCTGGGAGGACAACGACATCCGCTTCGCGCGGCTGTCGCTGGCGGCGGCGGAGATCGCCGCCGGCAGCGCCGGGCTCGACTGGCAGCCGCAGTTGCTGCACCTCAACGACTGGGCGTGCGGCCTGGCGCCGGCCTATCTGCACTGGCAGAGACGCCGCGTGCCCAGCGTGTTCACCATCCACAACCTGGCCTACCAGGGGCTCTTCGACAAATCGCGCTGCGCGGCGCTGGGCATTCCCGAGAGCGCCTTCCACATCGAGGGGGTCGAGTACTACGGCAAGCTCTCCTTCATGAAAGCGGGCATCGTCTACGCCTCCCACGTCACCACGGTCAGCGCCACCTACGCCCGGGAGATCACCACGCCGGAGTTCGGCTGCGGCCTGGACGGGCTGCTGCGCTGCAAGGCGGAGCAGGGGCGGCTCAGCGGCATCCCCAACGGTATCGACGACTCCTGGGATCCGCGCACGGATGCCCACCTGGTCCAGGCCTTCTCGGCCAACGACTGGCGCGGCAAGCGCGCCAACGCCGACTACGTGCGCCATCGCTTCGGCCTGGCGCCGAGTGCCGGGCCGCTGTTCGCCATGGTATCGCGCATGGTGCACCAGAAGGGGGTCGACCTGGTCATCGAGGCGGCGCCGAGCATCGTCCAGGCGGGCGGCCAACTTGTCTTCATCGGCAGCGGCGAACGTCGCGTCGAAGCCCAGCTGGATCGGCTGGCCGAGCGCTACCCCGGGGCCGTGGGCGCCTACATCGGCTTCGACGAGGACGAGGCGCGCTGCCTCTATGCCGGCAGCGACTTCCTGCTGATGCCGTCGCGCTTCGAGCCCTGCGGGCTGAGCCAGATGTACGCCCAGCGCTTCGGCTCCCTGCCCATCGCCCACCGGACCGGCGGGCTGGCCGACACCATCGAGGACGGCGTCACCGGCTTCCTCTTCGACGAGGTCGACCTGGCCAGCTTCATGCAGGCGATCCAGCAGGCCTTCTCGGTCTATCACTCCACGGAGCTGTTCTATGCCATGCGACGAGCGGCGATGACCGGACGCTACCACTGGCGGCAGTCCATCGCCCCCTATACGCAGCTCTACCAGGAGATCAGCGAACAAGCCGGCGTGGAGGCACGAGCCGCGGAATGAACGAAGCAGAGCGATTCCAGTACACCTTCGGCGCCCAGGTCATCGGTCCGCAGTGGACCCAGTTCGCACTGTGGGCGCCGAGCGCCGCTCGGGTCGAGCTCGAGGTGGAGGGCCTGGCCGCCGTCGCCATGACCCAGGCCGGGGAGGGGCGCTTCGTCGGCGAAGCGCCCTGCGACCACGGCGCCCGCTACCGCTTCCGCGTGTTCCTCGACGAGACCCCCGAGGGGGTGGCCGTTCCCGACCCGGCCGCGCGCGCCCAGGCGGGCGGCATCGAGGGGCCGAGCCTGGTGGTCGACCCCTACCGCCACGCCTGGCGCCATGCCGACTGGCAGGGCCGACCATGGCACGAGACGGTGCTCTACGAGCTCCACCTGGGTACCCTGGGCGGACTGCAGGCGGCGCGCCAATGGTTGCCCTACCTGGCCGGGCTTGGCGTCACGGCGGTCGAGCTGATGCCGGTCGCGGCCTTCCCGGGGGAGCGGAACTGGGGCTACGACGGCGTGCTGCCCTACGCCGTGGACGAGAGCTACGGCGACCCCGACACGCTCAAGGCCTTCGTCGACGACGCCCACGGCCTGGGGCTGATGGTCTTCCTCGATGTGGTCTACAACCACTTCGGCCCGGACGGCAACTTCCTGCCCCGCTATGCCGGCGCCTTCTTTCGCCAGGACCGGCAGACGCCCTGGGGGCCGGCCATCGACTTCCGCCAGCCCATGGTCCGCCGTTTCTTCATCGAGAACGCCCTGATGTGGCTCGACGAGTACCGCTTCGACGGCCTGCGCCTCGATGCGGTGCATGCCATCGCCGAGCGCGATTTCCTGGTCGAGCTGGCCGAGACCCTGCGCAGCCGCCTCGACCCGCGGCGTCACGTGCATCTGGTGCTGGAGAACGAGCACAACGACGCCGCGCTGCTCGAGCCCGGGCTGTTCGACGCCCAGTGGAACGACGACTGGCACAACGTCATGCACGTGCTGCTCACCGGCGAGCGCGAGGGCTACTATGCCGAATTCGCCGATGCCCCCACCGCCAAGCTGGTGCGCTGCCTGGGCGAGGGCTTCGTCTTCCAGGGCGAGGCCACGCAGAGCGGCGCCCCTCGCGGCAGCCCGAGCGGCCACCTGCCGCCGACCGCCTTCGTCGCCTTCCTGCAGAACCACGACCAGATCGGCAATCGTGCCCTGGGCGAGCGCCTGACCCGGCTCGCCGACCCGGAGGCGCTGGCGGCGGCCACGCTGCTGCTGCTGCTCTCGCCCATGGTGCCGCTGCTGTTCATGGGCGAGGAGTGGGCCAGCCGGCGTCCCTTTCTGTTCTTCACCGACCACCGCGACGCCCTGGCCGAGGCCGTGCGCGAGGGCCGCCGGGCGGAGTTCGCCGCCTTCCGCGCCTTCCAGGACCCGACGTCGCGCGCCGCCATTCCCGACCCCAACGACGCCGCCACCTTCGAGGCATCAAAGCCCGACCTCGCCGCTCGCGACACCGTCCCCCATGCCGACTGGCTGGCCCTCGTCCGCCGCCTGCTGGCGATCCGTCATGCCGAGATCGTGCCACGCCTCGACGGCACCTGCGCCCTCGGCGCCGAGGCACTGGGCGAGCGGGCCGTCGTGGCGCGCTGGCGCATGAACGACGACACCCAGCTGGTCATTGCCATGAACCTGGGCGAAGCGCCCGCCGCCACCAGCGCCTTCGGTATCGGCCGACACCTCTACGAGACCCGCGCGGGGGTGGCGGTTGCCACCGAGAGCGGCAGCCTGCCGGCGCGCTGCGCCGCGGCCTGGTTGCGCAGCGTGCCAGGCGACGAGGAGCTCTGCGCATGAGCGAGGCACGCCTGGAACGGCTGGCCGAGGCCGCCGGCATCGAGACGCGCTGGGAGGACAACGCGGGCACGATCCGGCACCCCTCGCCGGCCACCCTGCGCGAACTGCTGGCACGGCTCGGCTACCCGGCCGCTGGCGACAGCGAGATCGAGGCCAGCCTGGCGCGGCTGCGCGGTCCCGACTCGCCCCGGCAGTGGCCGCCGCTGATCACCGCCGTGCGCGGGACGAGCACGGCCCTGCCGTCGCCGCTTCCCGCCGGGACACGCTTTCGCCTGGTGCAAGAAGACGGCGAATGGCGTGAAGGGGCGCTGCGTGACGAGGGCCAGCTGCCTGCGATCGACGCCCCCGGCTATCACCGCCTGCAGATCGACGACACCGAGCTGACCCTCGCCGTGGCCCCGCCGCGCGGCTTCACCCTGGCGGATGCCTGCGACGGCGCGACGCCGCGCCTGTGGGGACTGGCGGTGCAGCTCTACGCCCTGCGCCGCCCCGGAGACGGCGGCATCGGCGACACCCTGGCGCTGGAGCGGCTGGCCCGCCGTGCCGCCGAGGCCGGGGCCGCGGCGCTGGCCGTGAGCCCGATGCACGCCATGTTCGGCACCGACCTCGAGCACTACAGCCCCTACTCGCCCTCGAGCCGGCTGCTCTACCATGCGCTGCACGTCGCCCCGGAGGCAATGCTCGGCGAGGACGCGGTCGCGGCGGCGGTCGAGCGCAGCGGCCAGGCCGCCAGCCTCGCGCAGCTGGAGGCCGCCGGGCGGGTCGACTGGCGCCGGGCGGGCGAGGCGAAGCTCGCCTGGCTGCGCATCCTGCATGACGACCTGACGCAGCGCGAGGACGGCCAGGCACAGCGGGCTCGCCGCGCCATGACGGCGTTTCGCCAGCGCGGCGGCGCCACGCTGGCGCATCATTGCCGCTTCGAGGCACTGATGGCGCACCTCGACGAGCGCGACTGGCGCCGCTGGCCGGCGGCGCTGCGCGACCCCTCGAGCGCAGAAGTGGCGCGCTTCGCCGAGCGGAAGAGCCACGAGGTCGATTTTCATGCCTTCCTGCAGTGGCTGGCCAACGAGGGGCTCGCTCGCGCTCAGGCCACCGCCCGCGAGGCCGGCATGCCGGTCGGGATGATCGCCGACCTGGCCGTGGGCGCCGACGCAGCCGGCAGCCAGGCCTGGAGCCGCCAGGCCGAGATGCTCGAAGGCGTGTCGATCGGTGCGCCGCCGGATGCCTTCAACGTGAAAGGCCAGGACTGGGGGCTCGCCCCCTTCTCGCCCCAGGGGCTGGTCCGCTCGGGGTTTCGCAGCTTCATCGACATGTTGCGGGCCGGCTTTGCCCACGCCGGCGGACTGCGCATCGACCATGTCCTCGGCCTGATGCGCCTGTGGCTGGTCCCCCATGGTGCCGCCCCTACCGAGGGCGCCTACGTGCGCTACCCGCTCGACGATATGCTGCGGCTGGTGGCGCTGGAGTCCTGGCGGCATCGCGCCATCGTCATCGGCGAGGACCTGGGAACGGTCGCTCCCGGCTTTCGAGAGCGACTGGCGCACCGCGGCATCCTCGGCATGCGCGTGCTGTGGTTCGAGCGCGACGACGAGGGCGACTTCCTGCCGCCGGAACGGTGGTCGCGGGAAGCCATTGCCACCAGCTCGACCCACGACCTGCCCACCATTGCCGGCTGGTGGGCCGGGCGCGACATCGAGTGGCGCAGCCGCCTCGGCCTGCTCGGTGACGACCGGGACGCCGACGACGAGCGGGCCGAGCGCCGCGTCGAACGCGCCCGCCTGGCCACGGCGCTGGGCCTGCTCGATCCGCAGGCGCCGGCCAGCGCGCTGGAGGCCGCCGACCTGCCCGCCTCGCGAGTGCTCGATGCCGGCGTGCGTCGGCTTGGGCTCACGGCGGCCCCGCTGACGCTGCTGCCGGTGGAGGATGCGCTGGGGCTGGAGGAGCAGGCGAATCTACCGGGTACGCTCGACGAGCACCCCAACTGGCGTCGACGCCTGCCCGACGATGCCGAGCGCCTGCTCACCTCACCCGAAGTGAGAAGCCGTCTGGCCGCTCTGGCCGAGGCACGCCGGGAGGGACACCACGACGCCCAGGGAGGGGGCACCGATGAGTGAGATTCGCGCCACCGTGCGCCTGCAGTTCCACCGCGGCTTCACCCTCGACGATGCCGCCGAATGGGTGGGCTATTACGCCAGGCTCGGTATCAGCCATGTCTACGCCTCGCCGCTGCAGATGTCGCGTCAGGGCTCGCCCCACGGCTACGACGGCATCGACCCCACCCGCATCGACCCGGAGCTCGGTGGCGAGGCGGCGCTGGAGCGGCTGGTGAACCGGCTGCGCGAGCACGGCATGGGGCTAATCCTGGACATCGTGCCCAACCACGTGGCGGTGGGCGGCTCGCAGAACCCCTGGTGGCAGGACGTGCTGGCCTGGGGCCAGGCCAGCCCCTGTGCCGACTTCTTCGACATCGACTGGCATACCGCCGATCCGAGCCTGCACGGCAGGCTGCTGCTGCCTTTCCTCGGCGCCCCCTACGCCGACACGCTGCATTCCGGTGCGCTCGCCCTGCGCCACCATGTCGAGAGCGCGAGTTTCCAAGTGGCCTACCACGAGCACCGATTCCCCATCGACCCGCGAAGCTACGGCGATATCCTGCGCCTGGCCGAACACGAGGCGCTGTGGGAGCTGGCGCCACGCTTCGATGCCCTGCGCCAGCGGAGCGACGCCTACACCGCGGTCGACGCATGCCGCCGCGAGCTGCGCCGGGCGCTGGCCGACGCCGCGGTCGAGCGCGCCCTGGCCCAGGCCCTGGCGCTGTTCGACGGCACCACCCGCGGCGGCGCCATCCGCCTGCACGACCTGCTGGAGCGGCAGCCCTATCGCCTGGCCTGGTGGCGCACCGGGAACGACGAGCTCAACTGGCGCCGCTTCTTCGACATCACCGAACTCGGCGGGCTGCGCATCGAGCAGCCCGAAGTGTTCGAGGCGGTGCATGCCCTGCCGCTGCGCCTGGTGGAACAGGGCTGGGTCGACGGATTGCGCATCGACCACATCGACGGCCTGGCCGACCCGCGCGGCTACTGCCGCCGCCTGCGTGCCCGCCTGGGCGAGTGCCAGAAGCACCGCCCGGCGGGCGTCGTCCGCCACGTGGCGATCTTCGTCGAGAAGATACTGGCCGCCGACGAGACCCTGCACCGCGACTGGGGGGTCGACGGTACCACCGGCTACGAGCTGATGAACGCGGTCTCCGGACTGCAGCACGATCCCGCCGGCGCTGCGCCGCTGGCCGCCCTGTGGCGCGACGTCAGCGGCCGGGAGCCGGACTTTCCCGCCGAGGTGCGCCAGGCGCGGCGCGAGGTGCTCGCCACCCTGCTGACCAGTGAATTCGAAGCCTGCGCTCGCGCCTTGCATGCGGTGGCTCGCCACTCGCTGGCGAGCCGCGACGTCAGCCTGGCGGCGGTGCGCCGGGCGCTGACAGCACTGATCGCGCATTTCCCGGTCTACCGCACCTACGCCGACGACGGCGGCCGCCCCGAGCTCGACGCACCCTTCTTCGACCAGGCCATGGCCGGCGCCCGCCTCGAGCTGAGCCCGCCCGATGTCAGCGTCCTGGAAGGGCTGGAACGCTGGCTGGGCGGCGAAGCGCCCGCCGATGCCGCGGACGTCGAAGAGCGCTGGCTGCGCCAGCGCGCCATCGTGCGCTTCCAGCAGCTCACCTCGCCGGTGGCGGCCAAGGCCGTGGAGGACACCGCCGGCTATCGCAGCGCGGTATTGATCTCGCGCAACGAGGTGGGCTTCGACGGCGAGCACTTCAGCCACTCGCCGCGCCGGTTCCACGACGCCAACGCCTGGCGTGCGCGTCACTTTCCCCATGGCCTGGTCGCAACGGCCACTCACGACCACAAGCGCGGCGAGGACGTTCGCGCGCGACTGGCCGCGCTGAGCGAGAATGCCAGCGACTTCACCACTCGGGTCGAGCGCTGGCGCGAATTGGCCGCTCCGCTGCGCCAGGCGCTGGCCGGCGACCCGGCGCCTTCCCCCGGGGATGAGCTGATCCTCTACCAGGTATTGCTCGGTGCCTGGTCGCCGACGCTGGCACGCGACGACGGAGAGGCCATGCAGGGCTTCGCCGAACGCCTTGCCGAGTGGCAGCAGAAAGCCCTGCGCGAGGCCAAGCTGCGCAGCCATTGGCTGTGGCCCGACGAGGCCTATGAGAAGGCCTGTCGCGACTATCTGCACGGCCTGCTGGCCACGCCCGAACTGTGCCGGGAACTCGAGGCGGCGGCCCGCGAACTGGACCTGCCGGGAGCGCTCAACGGCCTGACCCAGACGGCGCTGCGCCTGACCGTTCCCGGGATGCCGGACCTCTACCAGGGGTGTGAATTCTGGGACGACAGCCTGGTCGACCCCGACAACCGCCGCCCGGTCGACCATGGCGCGCGCCAGGTCGCCCTCGCCGAAGCCCCCGATCCCGCCACGGCACTGGCGCAGTGGCGGAACGGCCGCGTCAAGCAGGCGCTGATCGCCCGCCTGCTGGCCCTGCGGCACGCGCGGCGCGAGCTGTTCGTGCACGGGGACTATCGTGCGCTGGCGGTCGAGGGCGAGCATCGCGAGCGCCTGGTCGCCTTCTTGCGTCGCCACGGCGACCAGCGGCTGCTGGTGGTGGTGCCGCGGCTGGCCGCTGCGCTGCTCGACGGCGCCGAACGCCCCCAGGTGGCGCCATCGCGCTGGGGCGGCACCCGGCTGCGTCTGCCCGACGAGAGGGACGGCGCTTGGCAATGCGCGCTGACCGGTACCACCCTGAGAGTGACGAATGCACATGTCGCCGCCGGTGAAGCCCTGCAGGCCTTCCCCGTCGGCATCTATCTACGCGACACGCACAGGCAGAGGGAGAGCTAGGATGGCTGACGAAGAACGCGTACGGAACCTGGCCTACGAGATCTGGGAATCGGAAGGTCGCCCCGAGGGGCAGCAGCAGCGCCACTGGGACATGGCGCTGAGGATCGTTGCCGCCGAGCAGGAGGCCGGCGTCGACGCCGAACTCGATGAGGTCGGCGCGCCGGTGGACGAAGCGCCGATCCTCGAGGAGGACCTGCCGCTGGAGGATGACGAGACCGGCATCCAGGAGAACCGGCTGCCGCTGGAGTCCCCCGACGGCGAGCCCGACTTCGACGAACTGCCCTACCGCGACGACCGCGACGTGGCCCGGGACTTTCCGGTGCAGGACCGTGCCCACCCCGAACCGCCCCCGGAGCAGGACGAGCCCACCGCCGCCTCGACGCGTCCGCTGCCGGCCGAGGAGGCGACGAGCACCGGTGCCCAGGATCAGGCCACCGCCAACCGCGGCGGGCCGGAGGCGGCAGCGACCTCCCCCGACCCCGCCCCGGGGCCGCTGGAGCCGTTGCCGCCGCAGTCCGCCACCGTCCGGCGCACCCGCAAGCCGCGGCGTGACGACGACGGCCTGACCCAGCCCGACGCCACCGACACCTCCCGGGTGCCGGGCAAGAGCGCCCGAACCGTCGGCACCCGGCGCAGCGCCAAGAGCGCCGACAGCGGCAAGGTGACGAAATCCTCCACCGCCGCCAAGGCGGGAGCGTCGACGGGCCGGGGCGGTCGCGGCAAGCCCAAGGGATGACCGACACCGGACGAGAGACCCGCTTCATGGATGAAAGACGATGAACACGAGGCAGCCGCCACATCGCAGCGACCCCGCCGTGGCAGTCGACGAGCTGCCCGGCGTGATCCGTCGTTCGCGCGTGCGCGAGGGCTGGCCGTTCCCACTGGGCGCGACCTGGGACGGCCTGGGCGTCAACTTCGCCCTGTTCTCGGCCCACGCCACGCGGGTCGAGCTGTGCCTGTTCGACGCGACCGGCGGCGTGGAGGTGGAGCGCATCGAGCTGCCCGAGTACACCGACGAGGTGTGGCACGGCTACCTGCCCGACGCGCGGCCGGGACAGCTCTACGCCTACCGCGTCCACGGGCCCTATGAGCCGGAGGCGGGCCACCGCTTCAATCCGAACAAGCTGCTGCTCGACCCCTACGCCAAGCAGATTGTCGGCGAGCTGACCTGGGACGACGCGCTGTTCGGCTACACCCTCGGCCACCCCGACGGCGACCTCAGCTTCGACGAGCGCGACAGCGCCCCCTTGATGCCGCGCTGCCGGGTGATCGACCCGGCCTTCACCTGGGGTCGCTCGCGCGGCGTGCAGCAGCCGTGGGATCGCACCGTGATCTACGAGACCCACGTGCGCGGCTACACCATGCGCCACCCGGCGGTGCCCGAGGCGCTGCGCGGCACCTTCTCGGGTCTGATGGTCAACGAAGTGGTCGACTACATCCGCTCGCTCGGCGTGTCGTCGGTGGAGCTGCTGCCGATCCACGCCTTCGTCGACGACCCGCACCTGCTCGAGCGCGGGCTGCGCAACTACTGGGGCTACAACACCCTGGGCTTCTTCGCCCCGCATTCGCGCTATCTGTCGGGCGAAAGCATCAACGAGTTCAAGCAGTTGGTGGCGAGCTACCACGCCGCCGGTCTCGAGGTGATCCTCGACGTGGTCTACAACCACACCGCCGAGGGCAACGAACTCGGCCCGACCCTCTCGTTCAAGGGCATCGACAACGCCTCCTACTACCGCTTGCTGCCCGACGCGCCGCGCTACTACATCGACGACACCGGTACCGGCAATACGCTCAACCTGAGCCACCCGCGCGTGCTGCAGATGGTGACCGATTCGCTGCGCTACTGGGCCACAGAGATGCGCGTCGACGGTTTCCGCTTCGACCTGGCGACCATCCTCGGCCGCGAGCCCCACGGCTTCGACGAGGGTGGCGGCTTTCTCGACTCGTGCCGCCAGGATCCAGTGCTCAGCCAGGCCAAGCTGATCGCCGAGCCCTGGGACTGCGGCCCCGGCGGCTACCAGGTGGGCGGCTTTCCGCCGGGCTGGGCGGAGTGGAACGACCGTTTCCGCGACACCAGCCGCGCCTTCTGGCGTGGCGATCAGGGCCAGCTGGCCGACTTCGCCTCGCGCCTGATGGGCTCGGCGGATCTGTTCGACCGCCGCGGGCGGCGCCCCTTCGCCTCGGTCAACTTCGTCACCGCCCACGACGGCTTCACCCTGCACGACCTGGTCGCCTACAACGACAAGCACAACGAGGCCAACGGCGAGGACAATCAGGACGGCCACGATCACAACCTGTCGTGTAACCACGGCGAGGAGGGCCCCACCGAGGATCCTGGCATCCGCGCGCTGCGCCTGCGCCAGATCCGCAACTTCCTGGCCACGCTGCTGTTGTCCCAGGGCACGCCGATGCTGCTCGCCGGCGACGAACTGCTGCGTACCCAGCGGGGCAACAACAACGCCTACTGCCAGGACAACGAGACCAGTTGGCTCGACTGGAACCTGGAGGGCGACGCCCACGACACGATAGAGTTCCTGCGCCGGCTGATCGAACTGCGCCTGCGCTACCCCATCCTGCGCCGCGGGCGTTTCCTCTCCGGCGAGTACAACGAGGAGATGGGCCTCAAGGAGGTGACCTGGTTGGCCCCCGACGGCAGCGAGATGGACGTGGAACGCTGGGAGGACCCCGAGGCGCGCAGCCTCGGCCTGCTGCTCGACGGCCGCGCTCGCCCCTCGGGCATCCGCCGCGCCGGCGACGACCGCTCGCTGCTGCTCCTGTTCAACGCCAGTGCCGAGCCGATCGCCTTCCGCCTGCCCGACGTGCCCCGCGGCAACGGCTGGGTGTGCCGCCTCGATACCAGTCGCAGCGACGCCCCCGTCCCCGGCCTGCGCAACTTCGGCGAGGAGTACGCCGTGCCGGGACGCTCCCTGACGCTGCTCGAGCTGGAACAGGAGCCATGAATGGCAACAAGCCCTATGGAACCCGTCATGACGGAACTGAAGGACACGCAGCCCTGCACCGGCGCCTCGCACGCCGCCCTTCCCCGCGCCGACGCCGAGGCCCTGGCCCGCGGCCGCCACCCCGACCCCTTCGCGGTGCTCGGCCTGCACGCCCAGGCCGGGGCCTACGTGTTGCGGGCCTACCTGCCCGGTGCCCTGGCCGTGGAGGTGCTGGAGCGTGACGGCGGCCGGGTGCGCGCCGAGCTCGGCGAGACCGACACCCCGGGGCTGTTCGTCACGCCGCTCGACGACGCCTTCCCCTATCGCCTGCGCATCCGCTGGCCCGATGGCGTCCACGAGACGGAGGACCCCTACGCCTTCGGCCTGTTGCTGGGCGACCTCGACCTGCACCTGATCGGCGAAGGCACTCATCGCGACCTCGGCCGCTGCCTGGGTGCCCAGCCCATGGCGATCGACGGCGTGGCGGGCGTGCGCTTCGCCGTGTGGGCCCCCAACGCCCGGCGCGTCTCGCTGATCGGGGCGTTCAACGGCTGGGACGGCCGGCGCCACCCCATGCGCCTGCGCCACCCGGCCGGCGTCTGGGAACTGTTCGTGCCGCGCCTGTCGCCGGGCGAGTCCTACAAGTATGAGCTGGTGGATGCCCACGACCAGGTGGTGCACAAGGCCGATCCGGTGGCGCTGGCCAGCGAACTGCCGCCCGGCACGGCCTCGAAGGTGGCCGACCTCGAAGGCTTCGCCTGGCACGACGAGGCCTGGATGGCACGACGCGGCGACACGCTCGCTCCCGATCGCCCGATCGCGATCTACGAGGTGCACGCCGCCTCCTGGCGCAAGCACGGCGGCCACGAGGGTGAACTCTATGACTGGGCCGAGCTGGCCGAGAGGCTGATTCCCTACGTGCGGGAGCTGGGCTTCACCCACGTCGAGCTGCTGCCGATCATGGAGCACCCCTTCGGCGGCTCCTGGGGCTACCAGCCGCTGGGGCTCTACGCTCCCACCGCGCGGCACGGCTCGCCCGCCGGGTTCGCCGCTTTCGTCGATGCCTGTCACCAGGCGGGGCTCGGCGTGATCCTCGACTGGGTGCCGGCCCACTTTCCCACCGATGCCCACGGCCTGGCGCGCTTCGACGGCACCGCCCTCTACGAGTACGAGCACCCCTTCGAGGGCGTCCACCAGGATTGGAACACCTACATCTACAATGTCGGGCGGCGCGAGGTGCACGGCTTCCTGCTCTCGTCGGCGCTGCACTGGCTCAGGCACTACCACGTCGATGCCCTGCGCGTGGATGCCGTGGCCTCGATGATCTACCGCAACTACTCACGACGCGACGGCGAGTGGATTCCCAATCGCCACGGCGGCCACGAGAACCTCGAGGCGCTGGACTTCCTGCGCCACCTCAACGCCGTGGTCGCCGAGGAGTTTCCCGACGCGGCGATCATCGCCGAGGAGTCCACCGCCTGGCCCGGCGTGACCCGGCCGGTCGCCGAGGGGGGGCTCGGCTTCGCCTACAAGTGGAACCTGGGCTGGATGCACGACACCCTGAACTACATGCGCGAGGACCCGCTCCATCGCCGCCATGCCCACCACAACATGACCTTTCCCCAGGTCTACGCCTATTCGGAGCGCTTCGTGCTGCCGCTCTCCCACGACGAGGTGGTTCACGGCAAGCGCGCGCTGCTTGACAAGATGCCCGGTGACGAATGGCAGCAGTTCGCCAACCTGCGCGCCTACCTCGCCACGCTGTGGACCCAGCCCGGCAAGAAGCTGCTGTTCATGGGCGGCGAGTTCGGCCAGTGGCGGGAGTGGGACCACGACCGCGAACTCGACTGGTGGCTGCTCGACGCGCCCCGCCATGCCGGCCTGCGCCTGCTGGTAGGGGATCTCAACCGCCTGTATCGCGAGCTGCCGGCACTGCATCAGGGCGACTGCGATCCCGCTGGCTTCGTCTGGATCATCGGCAACGACGAGGCCAACAGCGCCTTCGCCTGGCTGCGCTGCGGCAACGCCGGCGAGACGCTGCTGGTGTTGGCCAACATGACCCCGCAGCCCCACGAGGGCTACCGGGTCGGGGTACCCCATGCCGGGGAGTGGCAGGAGATTCTCAACAGCGACGCGGAGTGCTACGGCGGCTCGAACCTGGGCAACCTGGGCCGGCTCGAGGCCGTCGAGGAGCCGCTGCACGGCCAGCCGGCGAGCCTGGCGCTGACACTGCCGCCGCTGGCGGTGATTCTTCTGCGCCCGGGGACAAAGGCGTGATCCTTCGCCGTGCCGGATGAGGCGGCCACGCGCGTTTCCCGCCAGCCCGCGCACGCCCTCCTCCCGGTGGGTAGCAAGCGGCTAGGGACGCCGTGACTCGCCCGCGCCGACAACCGTTCGACAAGGAGAGCACCATGCTGGCCATGCTGCAACCGGTCCGATCGATACTCTGGAGCGTCGCCCTGCTGCTGCTCGGCAACGGCCTGATCAACACCCTGCTGACCCTGCGCGGGACCGACGAGGGCTTTTCGTCGACGATGGTGGGCGTGATCATGTCCGCCTATTTCGTCGGCTTCACCTGCGGCACCTGGGTCAGCGGCCGGCTGATCCGCCGGGTCGGGCACATTCGCACCTTCGCCTTCTGTGCCGCGCTGTGCGCTTCCGGCGCGCTGCTGCACATCATCTTCGTCGATGCCTGGGTGTGGATCGTGCTGCGCTTCTTCTACGGCCTGGCCTTCGTCACCCTGATGACGGTGATCGAGAGCTGGCTCAACGGCCAGGCGGCGAGCCACGAGCGCGGGCGCATCTTCGCCACCTACATGCTGGTCAATCTGGGGGCGATCGCCGCGGCCCAGCAGATCCTGCGCCTGGATACGCCCGACGGTTTCCTGCTCTTCGCCGTCACCGCGATCCTGATCAGCTGGGCGCTGCTGCCGATCACCATGACCCGGCGCCAGCAGCCGACGGTGCCCGAGAATGCCAGGAGCAGTCTCAAGGCGCTGCTCGGCTTCGCCCCGCTGTGCGTCGCCGCTTCGGTGCTGTCGGGCCTGGCCATGGGCGCGTTCTGGGGCATGGCACCGCTCTATGCCCGCCAGCTCGGCTGGAGCGCCGGCGACGTGGGGATGCTGATGAGCATCACCATTCTCGGCGGCGCGCTGCTGCAGCTGCCCATCGGGCGCTTCTCCGACAAGCACGATCGGTCGCGGGTGATGACCTGGGTGGTGATCGTCGCCGCGGCACTCGCCGTGCTGATGCCCTTGGCGCCCAACCAGACGACGCTGATGGGGCTGTTCTTCCTGTGGGGCGGTTTCTCCTTCGCCATCTACCCGCTGGCGGTGGCCCAACTGATCGACCAGCTGCATCCCGAGGAGGTGGTCTCGGCCTCGGCGGACATGCTGGTAACCCAGGGGGCGGGCAGCGCGCTGGCCCCGATACTCGCCGGGGTGCTGATGGGCGCGCTCGGCCCCCAGGCGCTGCCGCTCTACATCGCCGCGGTGCTGGCCCTGCTCGGTGCCTATGCCCTCTATCGCCGGCGCCATGTCTCCGACCTGGTTCACGGCAACGCCCACTTCGAGCCGCTGACCCAGACCAGCCCGCTGTCGCTGGAGATGATCTTCGACGACAGCCAGCCCGACCTGTTCGACGACCCCAGCTTCTACGAGGAGCAGGAACGCCACCGCCTCGTCGAGGCCTTCCAGCAGCGCGAATAGGCTCGCCGCGGCGACGCGACCTCGAACTAGCCCAACCGCTCCGCCAGCGCGTCCAGGTCGGTGACGGTCAGGTCCGGCTCGACGCCCCAGGGGTCGAAGGGAGCGTCGAGGCTGCGCCGCACCCAGGCGGCGTGCAGCCCGGCATGCCGGGCGCCGATCACGTCGAAGGGGTTGCTCGAAATCAGCCAGGTATCGCCGGGGGCGACGTCCAGGCGGTGGCGCAGGTGAGCGTAGACGGCGGGGTCGGGCTTGAAGCGCTTGACCTCGTCGACGCTGATCACGCTCTCGAACCGCGCCAGGAGGCCGGCCTGCCCGAGCAGGCCGCTGACCGCATCATGGGTGCCGTTGGAGAAGGCCACGCAGCGCATGCCGGTGGCGGCCAGCCGTTGCAGCGCGGCGGCGGCCTCGGGAAAGGCCGGCAGGCGGGCATAGACCGCCATCAGGTGGTCCTTGTCGACATCGGACAGCTGGGTCTGCAGGGCGCGGTCGGTGAAGTCCAGCGACTCGCGGGTGCACTGATCGAAGGGCACGTAGGCGCCCATCAGGCCGCGGCGAAAGCTGTACTCCAGCTGCTTGTCGCGCCAGCGCCGCGAGAACTCGGCGGCCAGCTCCGCGCGGCCGCCCTTGCCGAGCCGCTCCTCGAGCTCGGTGACCACGCCATGGGTATCGATCAGGGTGCCATAGACATCGAAGGCAAGAACCGTTGCCATCTGCTGCGCTCCTCGTTGCGTTGTCATCGGTGCAGGATGGGGGCGGCCGGTTACCGGCTCAAGCCGGCTCATCCGGCGGCCAGTCGCGACAGGGCGAAGCTGGCGATGGCGGTGTCCTGCACCCCGGTACCGGTCAGGTCGCACACGGTGATGGCGGCATCCGACACCCTCAGGCGCTCGCCCCGCTCGATCACCCGGCCCAGCTCATGCACCTTGAACGGTGGCTCGCGCCCCTCGCCGGCAAAGACCTTGAGTTCGCCATTGTGCTCGCTCTGGGCACGGCTGTCGCAGACGAAGGCGTCGGCCCGGGTCAGCACCGACTCGTCGAGCTCGCGCTTGTCGGGACTGTCCGACCCCATGGCGGTGACGTGCACGCCCTCGGGCAGGTCGCTGGCCTGCAGCAGCGGCTCGCGCGACGGCGTCGCCGTCACGACGATGTCGGCCTGGGCGCAGGCGCCATGCGCGCTGTCGCGCACGGTGACGGTCAGCCCCTGGCTGCGCATGCGTTCGGCGTAGGCCTCGGCGCTCTCGCGGCGGCGCGCCCAGACGTCGATCGTGTCGATGTTGCGCACCAGGCGCAGCGCCTCGACCTGCCGCCGCGCCTGCTCACCGGCGCCGATCACCCCGACCCGCCGGCTGTCCTCGCGCGACAGGTGCTTGGCCGCGATCGCCCCGGCCACGGCGGTGCGCACCATGGTCAGGTAGCCTTCGTCGAACAGCACCGCCTCGACGAGCCCGGTTTCGGCGGAGAACAGTATCATCAGCCCGCTCAGGCTCGGCAGGCCGCGCCCGGGGTTGTCGAAGGCGCCGCTGCTGACCTTGATGGCGAAGCGCTCCCAGCCCTGGATGTGGGCGGTCTTGACGTCGACCTCGCTGCCGAACTCCTCCATCGCCATCGACAGGATCGGCGGCTGCACCACCTCACCGCGTCCCAGGGCGGCGAAGCCCGCCTCGACCTGGCGCAGCGCCTCGTCGTCGATACCCACCACCGCCTCGATCTCGTCGCGTTGATAGAGCTTCATCTCTCCTCCTTGGTTACGCACCTTGACTCAACGGTCGGCCAGCCGGCGTGCGCGATCCCAGGTCTCCAACGCCACGCCGTTGCCGGAGAGGATCAGCGCCACCCGCTGGCCGCGCACCTCGATGCCGTGCTCGGCCAGGGCGGCCAGCCCCACCGCGGCGGCACCCTCCACCAGCAGCTTCTCGTGCTCGAGGAGGTCGACCATGGCACGGGCGATGGCGACTTCCGAGACCTGGTAGTGGTCGTCCATCACCTCGCGCACCAGGCCGAAGGTGCAGCGATTGTCGAGGCCGATGCCGCCACCCAGCGAGTCGGCCAGGCTCTCGACCTCCTCCACCGCCACGGGCCGTCCCGCCTGCAGGCTCTGCCACATGGCCGCGCCCTGCGAGAGGCTGACACCGGTAAGGCGGGGCTCGGGGCGAATGGCCTTCACCGCCGCGCCGATACCGCCCAGCAGCCCCCCGCCGGAGAGCCCGACGATGACCCGGTCGAGATCCGGCGCGTCCTCCATCAGCTCCAGGCCGATGGTGCCCTGCCCGGCCGCGATCAGCGGGTCGTCGAAGGGCGGAATCAGCGTCATGCCACGCTCGCGCACCAACCGCTCGACCTCGCCGAAGGCCGCGTCCTGGCTCTCGCCCACGCGTCTGACCTCGGCGCCCAGCGCCTCGATGGCGGCCACCTTGTTGGCCGGCACCAGGCGTGACAGGCAGACCGTCGCCGGCACGCCGAGCCGGGCCGCGGCGTAGGCCACTGCGCGCCCATGGTTGCCGGTGGAGGCCGTGGTCACGCCGGCGGCCAGCGCGTCGCGCCCGTGGCGCTCGATCAGCGCGGCGATCATGTTGGTGGCGCCGCGCAGCTTGAAGGCGCCGGTCGGCTGCTGGGTTTCCAGCTTGAGCAGGATCTCGGCATCGAAACGCTCGGAGAGCGCATGGGAGCGGACCAGCGAGGTCCGTACCGCCTGGCCGGCGATGCGACGACGCGCTTGGTACACGGAAGCGAGGGAAACGCCGTGCTGGGGTTGCGACATGGCGATGCAGACTCAGCGGCTAGTGGCAGGGAAAAGGTGTTTCCAGACTAGAAAAGGTTGCCGGCAAGGGCCAAGAAAAAGGCCGCGGGTTCGATCCCCGCGGCCATTGGGTTCAGCTCAGGCGCGTTCAGCTGACCGACATGGAGGCCTTGATCACGCCCTCACGGACCAGCTGGTCGGTGACCTTGTTCACCGCGCGCTCGGCGCGGGCGACGATCTCGTCGACCTCGGCGCGGGTGGCGATCAGCGGCGGCGCGAAGCCGAGGATGTCGCCCTGGGGCATGGCGCGGGCGATCAGGTCCTCGTCCAGTGCCGCCGCGGCGATGCGCGCGCCGACCTTGTGCGCGGCGTCGAAGTGCTTGCGCCTGGCCGGGTCGACGGAGAACTCCAGCGCCGCCAGCATGCCCACGCCGCGCACGTTGCCGACGATGGGGTGGTCGCCGAAGGCGGCCTGCATCTGCTGCTGCAGGTAAGCACCGGTCTCGGCGGCATTCTGCGTCAGCCCCTCGCGCTCGATGATCGCCAGGTTGGCCAGCGCCGCGGCGCAGCCCAGGGCGTGGCCGGAGTAGGTCCAGCCGTGGCCGATGGGGCCGTACTGGCCGGTGCCCTGCTCCAGCACGTTCCACACGCGTTCGCCGACGATCACGCCGGAGAGCGGCTGGTAGGCGCTGGTCAGGCCCTTGGCGACGGTGATCAGGTCGGGCTTGATGCCGTAGAAGTGGCTGCCGAAGTCGGCGCCGATGCGACCGAAGCCGCACACCACTTCGTCGGCGATCAGCAGCACGTCGTACTTGGCCAGCACGACCTGGATCGCTTCCCAGTAGCCTTCCGGCGGCGGCACGATGCCGCCGGTGCCGAGCACCGGCTCGCCGATGAAGGCGGCCACGGTGTCGGGGCCTTCGGCCAGGATCATCTCCTCCAGTTTCTTCGCGCAGTACTGCGAGAACTCGCGCTCGCTCATGCCTTCCTGTTCGGCGGCGCGGTGGTAGTAGTACGGCGCCTCGGTGTGCAGGATGCCGGCCAGCGGCAGGTCGAACTGGTCGTGGAATGCCTTGAGGCCGGTCAGCGAGCCGGTGGCAAGCCCCGAGCCGTGATAGCCGCGCTGGCGCGAGATCACCTTCTTCTTCTGCGGGCGACCGAGCACGTTGTTGTAGTAGCGCACGATCTTGAGCTGGGTCTCGTTGGCGTCAGAGCCGCCGAGGCCGTAGTAGACCTTGGACATGCCGGGGCCGGCGAGCTCGATGATCTTCTCGGAGAGCGCGATCTGCGGCTCGTTGGAGTGGCCCACGTAGGTGTGGTAGTAGGAGAGCTCCAGCGCCTGCTGGTAGATCGCCTCGGCCACCTCGGTGCGGCCGTAGCCGATGTTGACGCAGTACAGCCCGGCGAAGCCGTCGATGAACTCGCGGCCGTCCTTGTCGACGATGTGAATGCCCTTGCCGCCGGTGATCACCCGGCCCGGCGCGTCGCCGTGGGCGAAGTCGCGCAGGTGGGTGGAGGCGTGGAAGGTGACCTTGCGGTCGCGCTCGATCAGATCGCGGTGCTGCTGGCTCATTGTGTTCTCTCTTCTCTTCAGGTCCCCGCCTCGGCGGGGAGATGTTCAATTCGTTATGACGCCGATGGCCTGGCGCCAGGGCAAACCATCAAGCGATATCTACCCAAGGGCGCTGGCGCAAGTGCAGCGGCGCGCGGCGATCGACAGGGATGTCGATCGAGGACGTGCGCGTCTGCGACCGGCACGAGGGACCTTGTTCCGGTCCGACGCGCAAGCCGCACGCAGCGTCAGGGTTTCGCCCTTGGGCATCGCGAGATGGGATGCGCTGGCGTTTCCTGTCGCTTCAGCTCCCCGATACGGAGCCCAAGGCACCCAGGCAGTAATACTTGGTCTCGAGATACTCGTCGATCCCGGTGATGCCGCCCTCGCGACCCAACCCCGACTGCTTGACGCCGCCGAAGGGCACGGGCGGGCCGGTCATCTTCACCGAGTTGACGCTGACCATGCCGTACTCCAGCGCCCGCAGCAGCTTCCAGATGCGGCGGATGTCGTGGGTGTAGACATAGGCCGCCAGGCCGTACTCGGTGTCGTTGGCCATCTCGATCACCTCGTCGTCGTCGCGGTAGGCGGTCACGCCGGCCACCGGGGCGAAGTTCTCCTCGCGCCATACCTTCATCTGCGGCGTCACGCCGGTGAGCAGCACGGGCATGAAGAAGTTGTCGCCCGGTGCCCGGGTCTGGTCGCCGGCCACCAGCGTCGCGCCGCGGGAGATGGCGTCGTCGACGATGGCCGCCGCCTTGTCCACCGCCTGGCGATGGATCAACGGCCCCAGGTCGACCTCGCTCTCCATGCCGTTGCCCACGGTCAGCGCCGCCATGCGCTCGGAGAAGTGCGCGACGAACTCGTCGTGGATCGACTCGTGCACCAGGATGCGGTTGGCCGCCAGGCAGTCCTGGCCGGCGGTCTGGAACTTGGCCGCCACCGCGGCGAAGGCCGCCTCCTTGGGGTCCATGTCGGGACCGACGATGAACGGCGCGTTGCCGCCCAGCTCCAGCGAGACACGCTTCACCGTCTGCGCGCTCTGCTCGAGCAGCAGCCGGCCGACCCGGGTGGAGCCGGTGAAGGATAGCGCCTTGACCCGCTCCTCGGCACACAGAATTTTCGAGACCTCGGCGGGCTCGCCCAGCACCACGTTGAACACGCCCGCCGGAATCCCGGCGCGCTCGGCCAGCTCGGCCAGCGCCAGCGCCGAGAACGGCGTCTCGCCGGCCGGCTTGACCACCACCGTGCAGCCGGCGGCCATGGCGGCGGCGGCCTTGCGCGTGATCATCGCCAGCGGGAAGTTCCACGGCGTGATCAGCGCGGCGATGCCCACCGGCTCCTTGAGCGTGCCCAGCGCGGCGTTGGGGATGTGGCTGGGGATGGTCTCGCCGAAGGTGCGCTTGCCCTCCTCGGCGAACCAGCGCACGAAGCTGGCGCCGTACTCCACCTCGCCGCGGGCGTCGGGCAGCGGCTTGCCCTGCTCCAGGGTCATGATGGTGGCGAGGTCCTCGCGATGGGCCTGCAGCAGGTCGTGCCAGGCCAGCAGGCGCTCGGCGCGCTCGTCGGCGCGCAGCGCCCGCCAGTGGGCGAAGGCCGCGTCGGCAGCGTCCACCGCCTCGCGGATCTGGTGCGCCTCGAGCCAGGGAATGTGGCCGATGGCCTCGCCGGTGGCAGGGTCGATCACCGTCTCTTCACGGCCGCCTTCGCCATGGGTCCACTTGCCGTTCACGTAGGCGTGTTCGCGGAACAGGCGTGGATCGTCGAGCTGAGCGGTCAGCGTCTTGGACAGTTTCATGGGCACCTCCCCTGACATCGGCTCGCTTGCTGGGCCGACTGTGGCAAAAACGAGGGAGCAGCCGGTGGCTGCTCGATGCGTACAGGGTAAGGGCAAAGCCGGGACGGGACTTTTCGTTAGCCCGCGAGACGAATGCGCTTTTTTTTGTCCTCCATGGCTAAGTTGCGTTTTTTTCTGTGCCAGGCGCTCAGGTCTCCGGCGGGGCCGCCAGCGCCTCTTCGGTGAACACGATCAGGCCCAGCTCCGGCCGGTAGCCGTGGATCTCCTTGACGTCAAGCGCCTGCAGGAAGACGAGGATCTCGTCGCTGACCACCTGCCCCGGCACCAGCACCGGGAAGCCCGGCGGATAGGGGATCACGAAGCTCGCCGAGACCACGTCGCGGCCGCCGCGCATCTCGGCCTGGAGTTCGCCGTTGTCGAAGCGCAGGTACTCGGTGTTCTCCTCGTCGTAGCTCAGGAAGTAGGCGCGGCGGATGTCGCCCTGGGGCGTCTCGCGGCACTGGCGGAAGGCGTCGTGGAAGCGGCTGAAGTCGGGCAGCGGCGGCAGCTCGCGGGTCAGCGAGTGCACCCGGCGCTCGATGATCTTGCGCTCGGGCCGGCTGCTCTCCTCCCAGCGGTACTCGAACTCCTTGGCCAGCTTGATCAGCACGTCGAGCAGGTAGGCGATGGAGCCGCGGGTGGTGCCGATGTTGGTCATGAACAGCACGGTATTGCGCGAGGTCTTGTTGATCTGGATGCCGTACTTGTTCATCAGGTACTCGTTCTTGAAGGCGTCGCCGTCGACCCCGGTGTTGCCGATGGCGATGGTCACCCGGGTGGGGTCGACGACGAACTCGTCCCGCGCCCAGGCCTCCTCCATCTGGTTCCAGCCGGTCACCGGGTCGAAGTAGGACTCCACCCCCGACTCGCGGAATTCGGCGGGCACCATGTCGCTGTTCTTGAGCACGCGGAAGTACTTCTGCAGCAGCGGATGGGTGTAGAGCTGCTCGCGCAGCGACAGCGCCGTCTCCACCTGGGCGTGGACCAGCTCGAAGCCCTCCATCTCGGCCTGCATGCGGCCCACGTCGAGCGAGGCGAGGATCTGGTAGTTGGGCGAGGTCGAGGTGTGGGTCATGTAGGCCTCGTGGAACGGGGCCTCGACGCGCTGGCGGAACTCCTGGTCGTAGACGTGGATCATCGAGCCCTGGCGCAGCGAGGTCAGGGTCTTGTGGGTGGAGTGGGTGGCGTAGGCGCGGATGCGTACCGCCTCGGGGTCGGGCAGCAGCCGCCGCTCGAGCCAGGTGGCGTCGTCGTCGGGGTCGAGCTTGTCGAACTCCTCCTTCCACGCCGCGTACTCCTCGCGGTAGGCCTCGCTGCGGTAGCGGTCGCGCAGTGTGCGTGCGGCGTGCATGGCCGTGCGTGGCCGGTAGGTGGGGTTGAAGGTGGCGAAGGCGAACCACGCCTCGTCCCACAGGAACACCAGGTCGGGCTTGATCGCCAGGCATTCCTCCATCACCCGACGCACGTTGTAGACCACGCCGTCGAAGGTGCAGTTGGTCAGCAGCAGCATCTTGACCCGGTGGAGCTCGCCGGCGCGCTTGTAGGCCAGCAGGGTCTTCTTGATCTCGTGCAGCGGCACCGCGCCGTACATCGAGTAGTCGTTGAGCGGATAGGAGTCCAGGTAGCTGACGTGGGCGCCGGCCAGCACCATGCCGTAGTGGTGCGACTTGTGGCAGTCGCGGTCGATCAGCACGATGTCGCGCGGCTTGACCAGCGCCTGAACCACGATCTTGTTGGCCGTCGAGGTGCCGTTGGTGACGAAGTAGCTCTGGCGTGCGCCGAACGCCCGGGCGGCGTACTCCTGGGCCTTCTTGATCGGCCCGTAGGGCTGCAGCAGGGAGTCGAGCCCGCCGGAGGTCGCCGAGGTCTCGGCGAGGAAGATGTTGATGCCGTAGAAGTCGATCATGTGCCCCGCCCAGTGCGAGCGGGTCACCGACTTGCCGCGCGAGATGGGCATGGCGTGGAAGACGCCGGTGGGCTTGCGGCTGTACTCGCGCAGGGCGTCGAAAAACGGCGTGCGGTAGCGGCTGTCGATGGCACGCAGGATGGTGTGGTGCTGCTCGATGTAGTCGGTCTCGCGGTAGAAGATGCGGTTGAAGTAGCGGATGTCGCGGCTCGCCGTGGCCTCGACGTCGCCGCTGGTGACCAGGAACTGGTCGATCTCGGGGCGCAGCTCGTGGATCATCGAGCTGAGCAGGATGCTGCGCTCCGCCTCCGACTGGTTCTCCAGTTCCTGCTCGGAGAGCCCCTCGAGGTAGTTGCGCAGGGCGCTGAGGTTGTACTTGGACTTGTAGGGAAACTCGTAGCGGATCAGGCAGGCCTGGATGTTGGGGTTGACCAGCACCGCGATCAGCGCGTCCTCGAAGCTGCGCACCGTCACCACGTCGTAGACGAAGCGATCCTCGGGCCGGCGCAGGTTGTGGAACGCCTCGCGCACCACCTCCTCCTCCTGGGGCGAGAGGTTGTCGACGATCAGCAGTTCGAAGTAGGGCTGCGCCGAGCTGTTGGAGGCGGGGTGGCCACGCCGCAGCTGGGCCAGGGCGTCGAGGGTCTCGAGGTCCTCGGCGTCGGCATCGGTCTCGGAGAGGTCGACGTGACGCCGCCGATAGGACTCGCTGATCAGCGCCCGCACCAGCCGCTTGACGACCTTCTCCAGCAGCACGTACTCCTCGCGATCAAACAGCGACCAGAGGTGACGAAAATCCTCCTTGGAGGGAAAGGCGTGGTAGTCCTCGATGATCTCGAGCCGCGTCAGCTTGACGTCGATCGCCTTGACCAGGTTGCGCGCCCGGCTCTCGTCGCCGAGCCGTACCAGCTGGCCGAGGTCGCGCTTGAGCGCGTTCCAGGTGTCGGCACGCAGTTGGGAGATCTTGTGATAGAAGCCCAGCGCGGTGTAGGGCGTTTCGGTATGGCTGCTCTCGTGCATGGCGATACCCGTCCTGTTGTTGTCGTTGTACGGCGGCCGCGGTGGCGAACCCGGGGCCGGCTACCTGGGACCGAAACGGACCCGCAGTTCCTTTTCGGGGAAGTGATCGAAGGTCAGCTCGAGGCGCTTTCCCGGCCAGCGATAGCTGACCCGCCCCGCCGCCGGCCAGTAGGCCGCGGTGTAGATGGTACCGAGCCCGCGGCCGTAGTCGCGGCGGAACAGCGGCGGCGCGGCGAAGGCCTCGAGCAGGCGCCCCTCGGTGGTGGCCGGATCGTCGACCAGGATCGACAGCTGGCGCTCGCGGATCAGGGTCTCCGAGGCCAGCGCGTGGGCGTACCACTCGATGCGCTTCTGGTGATTGGTGGCCACCGGCACCCGGCGAATGCTGGCCCGGCGATCGGGGGCGATCATCGCCGTGACGTAGCGCCCGGCGGCATCGGTCAAGGTGATGTTGTAGGCCATGTGGGTGGGCACCCGGGCCAGCACCTCGGCGGCCTCAGGGACGCCGTCGCAGAACTCCAGCAGGTAGCGCAGGATGATCGGGGCGCCGAAGCCCTCGCCCACCGCCTTGCGCCCGCCGAAGGCCAGCGACACGGCGAGCCCGCGGTCGTTCATGCCGTCGAGCACTCCCCACAGGCAGTCGGTCATGGCGATCACGCCGCGGCCGTTCCAGCGCGTGTGCAGCACCGTGCCCTCGCACAGTTCCGGCGGGTAGTCGTAGTTGCGCGCCAGCAGGCTGGCACCGTGCTGGGCCAGTACCGCCTGGGAGCAGCCGGTGATGTAGGGCGGTGGCTGGTAGAGGCTGAGGAAGCGTGCCGCCAGATCGCCGCCGCCGGCCAGCTCGCACAGCGCCCGGTAGGTATCGAGCAGTTCCGGCATGTGCCGGCGCAGAGCGTTGTAGCAGCTCAGGTAGCCCGGCCGCTCACGCTCGCCCTCGGCCAGGAACCAGGCCTCGTAGGCCGGCCAGTGGAGGTCGAACAGCGACCGCCACTTGGGTCCCGGCGCCGCCTCGTGCAGGGTACGGAACACCAGCGTTTTCTCCATTTCCACCTGCCGCGCCTCGTGCTGCCCTTCGACTCCGACGGTCACAGGATCTTGAAATTGCCGCCGCCGATGGCATGGGTCACGGCGACCTCCTCCACCACCGGGTCCTGCAGCGGCTGGCCGGCGTACTCGCCGCGGATGCCCTCGATCCAGGCACGCGCGCGCTCGGTGAGCTGGAAGTCGTCGTCCATCAGCCGCCCGCGGGTGATCAGGATGCCCAGATCGGCGCCCTCGTAGCGGAAGTCGCCCGGCCCGCTGATGCGCAGGAAGAAGGCCTCGCGCTCATTCTCGGCGGCGTGGGGGTGGTAGCTGTAGTGGTCGTAGGCGATGCGGTTGCCCTCGCCCAGGGTCCAGACCCCGGTGCGCGGTGCGCGGGTCAGCAGGTCGACGCTCTCGTCGGTGTGCTTGATCACCAGCTGGCTCCAGCTGTCGACGCTGTCCGGGTGCGACCAGCGCTCGTTGATCTCCTCGATGTCGAGATCGAAGTCGACCTCGGAGAACTCCAGCAGGTGGAACAGGAACAGCGGGATGTCGGAGTGGGCGAAGGCCGCGACGTTGGTCAGCGAGCTGGCCCCGGTGACGCGCGGGTTGAGCTCGCCCAGGTAGACCTCGCCGTTGTCCATGTCGATCAGGAAGTCGAGCTCGAAGTAGCCGCGGTAGCCCTCCTCGCGCAGCGCCTCGCCGAACTTGAAGGTGTACTCGCGCGCCTTGTCGCGGACCTCCTGGGAAAAGGCGCCGGCGAACATCTCGTTGCCGCACCAGCCACCCTTGTAGGGGGTCAGCGACTTGAAGCCCACCAGCTCGGTCATCAGCGGGCCGACCACGGTGCCGCAGCGGGTGGCACAGGCCTCGATGGCCGAGCCGCGGCAGTTGATGCGCTTCATGATCTTGACCTCGGGCTCGGCCTCGATCTCCTCGGCGTGCTTGTAGTAGTCCTCCTCGCTGGCGATGAAGAAGGTGGTGTGGCCGGAATCGCCGTAGGCGGTCTGCACCACCAGGTCGTCGCCCAGCTCGCGGCTCACCTCGAGCAGTTCCTGGTAGCTGCCGACCTTGGCCAGCACGTTGGGCACGCTGGGCACCCCGGCCTTGTTGCCGATCCGTACCGTCTCGATCTTGTTGTCCATGCGCGAGCGCAGCGCCGCCGGCGGGAATGCCACGCGCAGCCCAAGCTGGCGGCAGATCTCCTCGGTGTGCTCGTCGAACATCAGGAAGGCGGCCACCCCGGCGCCCTCGCCGGAGGCACGCGACTGGATGAAGTCGATCACCTCCTTGTGCTCGAGCAGGTAGTTGTTGATGTCCTCGATGCTCTCGAAGTCGCGGGGGAACTTCTCCTTGGGCACGAAGACGTTGCGCTGCTGGCCGTCGAAGCAGTCGATGTAGTTGATGTGGCGGAAGTTGCCCACCCAGTCCCCGATGCCGAGCAGGTTGAAGTTGGTGGCGGAGATGAAGTAGACGGGCTCCTTGTTGTTGCGGAAATGACGACGCACATCGGCAATGCTGGTGATCTTGTTCATTGTTGTCGCTCCATCGATGGCGGAAGGGGTGGCGACGGCGCGTCTCGGGCGGGCCGTCGCCGGGAGGGAGCCCCGGGTCCGGAAGCAGCGTTGCCACAGGCGAATCAGGAACTCCCGCATGACGACCTCCTCGGGTCAGTACTCCTCGATGTCGGTACGCTGGGGCTTGGCCAGCGGCCCCAGGCTGGCGAGAAACGGCGAGGGCCCCTGCTCGAAGCGATAGATGGAGAAATCCACCTGGCGATCGCGGAAGCTCTTGAGCGGCTGCCCCAGGCCGCGCAGGCCGGTCTCGCGCTCGCGCCTAACGCGGTTGAAATCCACTTCGACGGGCATGATCTCCTCGCCGGAACCGGCCTGGTGGATCACGTCGCCCGAGGGCCCCACGACGATGGAACGACCGTTGCCGATGGCCCCGGCGCCGTTGATGTCGAAGAAGTAGCACTGGTTGACCGCGGCGTTGGTCCGGGCGATGGAGAGCTCGATGTCGCGGTCGATGGTGTCGGTCATGGTCGGGTGGAGGATCACCTCGGCGCCCATCGCGGCGAGGGTCCGGGTGGTCTCGGGGAACCACATGTCGTAGCAGATCGACACGCCGAAGCGGCCGACGTTGGGCACATCGAAGAGCACGAACTCGCTGCCGCTCTCCACCCCCGCCTCGTAGGGGCGGAAGGGGAACATCTTGCGATAGCGCGCCACCACCTGCCCGCGCGGGTCGATCACCGACAGGGTGTTGTAGATACCGTGCTCGGTGCGCTCGAACATCGAGCCGGGAATCAGCCAGATACGATACTGCTCGGCGAGCTGGCAGAAGAATTGCTCGACGTGACTCGGCAGCGGGTGGGCATGGTGCGTCGAGGCGCCCAGCGGCATCAGCTCGCTGAACAGGACCATCTGCACCTGGGGGAAGCGGCTCATCAGCACATCGACCCGGTGGCGCATGGCCTCGGTGTTGTCGCCGTGATGCGGGGCCTGCATCTGCACCCCGGCGATGGTGAAGTAGGACATGGGCATCTCTCTGCGTCAGGCGATCTCGTCTCAGGGGCTATCCATCTCCTCCGGCACCGCTGCGCCATGCCGGAGGGATCGCCCGGCCGGGTGAGCTCCTGCTCACCTCGCCTTTAGCTTATGCCATGGATGCCGCCCGGGCATCAACGTTGAGTTCTCGTTGGTCGCCGTGAAGGACACGCCTTGGGCGGGTGTCAGGTAGAGAGGAGATCACCCCGCCCCAGGCCGGGTGCGGGGCGCTTGACCGTCTTGGTCACGATATAGGTGAAGTAGCGCTCGATGCCGGCGTCGGAGGTGAGCCACTCGTCGATCAGGCGCTGGTAGGCGTCCACGGAGTCGGCCTCGATCTTGAGCAGGTAGTCGACGCCGCCGCCCACTGCCACGCACTCGGTGACCTCGGGGGTCTCGTGGATCAGCGCCTCGAAGCAGGCGAAGCTTTCGGCGTTGTGCTGCTTGAGCTCGATCTGGACCCACACCGGGGTACGCTTGACCAGCGCCTGAGGGTTGATGCGGGCGCCGTAGCCCTCGATGATGCCGGCCTTCTCCAGCCGCCGTACCCGCTCCCAGCAGGGGCTGACCGAGAGGTTGATCGCCTCGGCCAGCTTCGACTTGGTGATGCGCCCGTCGCGGGACAGGATCTCGAGTATCTTCAGGTCATAGCGATCAAGCTTCATCGTTCTCTCTTCTTGTCGTCGAACGGGCGCAGCCGGAACCCGCCCTCAGCCCAGCGAATCCACCACCTCTGCGATCACCGCGATGGTGTCGCCCATGTTGACCAGCGCCGGGAAGCGGCGCGCGGCCAGGATGCCGTCGCGGCCCGCGCGATACTCCACCGGTGTGCTGCCGGTTCGCGTCATGTCGTAGATCCGGGCGATGACCTGCCCCTTCTCGACCCTGTCGCCCAGTGCCAGCGTCAACTCGAGCAGGCCGGTGTGCTCGCTCTGCACGTAGCAGCTGGCATCGGGCATGTCGAGATAGACCTGAGGCTCGGCGGGCATCTGCACCTCGCCCTCGACCAGGCCGAAATGGATCAGGAAGTTGCGCACGCCGCGCTCGGTGATGGCCAGGCTCTGCGGCGTCGAGGTGCCGCCGCCACCCAGCTCGGTGGCGACGAAGACCTTGCCCTGGCTCTCCACCGCGGTATCGAACAGCGCCGCGGCGTCGAGTTCGAACATCATCATGGCGTAGGGCGCGCCGAACGCCTTGGCGCCTTCCAGCGCCTGGCGCTGCTGCTCGGGGTCGTCGAGCACGTGGGAGGCGCCGAAGGGGATGATGTCCAGCGTGCGCCCGCCGGAGTGCAGGTCGAGCACCACGTCGCACTTCGGCACCAGCACGCGGGTGAAGTAGTCGGCGATCTTCTCGGTCACCGTGCCGTCGGGATCGCCGGGGAAGCTGCGGTTGAGGTTGCCTCCGTCCATCGGCGAGGTTCGCTTGCCGGCCATGGCGGCGGGCAGGTTCATCATCGGCACGATGATCACGCGCCCGCGCACCTCCTCGACACGCAGCTCCCCGGCGAGCTTCATCAGCGCGGTGATGCCCTCGTACTCGTCGCCGTGGTTGCCGCCGGTCAGCAGCGCCGTGGGGCCGTCGCCGTTCCTGACCACGGTGACCGGGATCATCACCGCCCCCCAGGCGGACTCGTCGGTGGAGATCGGCAGCTTGAGGAAACCGTGCTGGACGCCGTCGGCGTCGAAGTCCACGGTGGCGCTGATCGGGCTGGGTCGCTTGCTCATCTTGGCTCCTCTCCTCATTTCACGAACAGCTGGCGCGGGAAGCTGGCCAGCGATTCGCAGCCGGTGTCGGTGATCAATATGCTCTCGGTGATCTCGAGCCCCCACTCGTCCTGCCACATGCCCGGCATGAAGTGGAAGGTCATGCCGGGCTCGAGGATGGTCTCGTCCGAGGGGCGCAGGCTCATGGTCCGCTCGCCCCAGTCGGGAGGATAGCTGATGCCGATGGGGTAGCCGCAGCGCGCGCCGCCGCGGTCGAAGCCGTACTTGTCCATCGCCGCGCCCAGCGCCATGGCGATGTCGGCGGTGCGATTGCCCGGCTTGGCCACCGCCAGCCCGTTCTCGATGCCCTCGAGCAGTGCCGACTCGGCGCGCACGAATTCGCTGGGCGGGCGGCCGAGGAACACGGTGCGCGACATCGGCGCGTGGTAGCGCTTGTAGACCCCGGCGATCTCGAAGAAGGTGCCCTCGCCCTCGCGGAACGGGGTGTCGTCCCAGGTCAGGTGCGGAGCCGCCGCATCCTTGCCGGTGGGCAGCATGGGCACGATGGCGGGATAGTCGCCGCCGTGAACCTTGCCGTGCCCGTCGACCCAGCCCTCGATCCCGACGCGATAGATCTCGGAGACCAGCTTGCTCTTGGGCAGCCCCGGCTCGATCACCTCGAGGATTCGCGAATGCATGCCCTCGACGATCTTGCCGGCGATGCGCATGTAGGCGATCTCCTGCGGCGACTTGATCGCCCGGCACCAGTTGACCAGCGAGTTGGCGTCCATGAAGCGCGCATGGGGCAGCTCGCGCAGCAGGCTCTGGTAGGCCTTGGCCGAAAAGTAGTAGTTGTCCATTTCCAGCCCCACCACCCCTTCGTGCCAGCCGCGATCGGGCATGATCGACTGGGCCAGGTAGTCCATGGGGTGCATGTCCGGGTTCTGCACGTAGTAGTCGGGGTAGTAGGTGATGTTGTCGGGGTCGATCCAGCAGGTCCGCAGTGCCCCGTTGGCGTCCATGCGCCGCCCGTACCAGACCGGTTCGCCTTCCAGGCCCACCAGCACGCACTGGTGGACGTAGAAGGACCAGCCGTCATAGCCGGTCAGCCAGGCCATGTTGGAGGGATCGCTGATCACCAGCACGTCGATCCCGCGGAAGGCCATCTCGGCCCGCACCTTCCACAGCCGGTTGGCGTATTCTTCACGAGTGAAGGACAGGGATACCTGAGTCATTGGGGCCACTCGCCATCGCATCACCAAGAGCCAGCCGCCTCAGCAGGGAGAGGGCCGGGCCAAAGGGGTAGTCGGTCAAACAGCGGTCGGGAAAGGGGACCGCCTATAAATTGTCATGATCAATGAAGGCCAAAAGCATGACAATTACAAGCCAATACCGCTAAGCTGATAGTAGCACCCCCCCTTGGCTGGCGGTCAAAGGCTTTATTGCATCATGACAATTGATCTGACCCCGTACCTGACGGATACGGGCCCCAAGTATCTCGCCATCGCTCGCGCGCTCTCGGAAGCGGTGCGTCAGGGCGAGCTGGCGCCCGGCACACGGCTGCCGCCCCACCGGCAACTCGCCGAGAGCCTGGGCGTCAGCGTGCAGACCGTGTCGCGGGCCTACGCCCAGGCCGAGAAGATGGGGCTGGTGCAGGCGCGGGTCGGCAGCGGCACCTGGATCAACGCGCTGGACGATGCCCGCGAGTCGGCCTACTTGCGCGGCCACGAGGCGCGCCAGGAAAACCCGCTCATCGACCTGTCGATCGCCCATCCGGTGTGTACCCCAAGCCATCACCTGCGCTTTCGCCAGGCCCTGGCCGAGCTGGCCGAGCTGGCCAGCCCCGAGGTGATCACCGCCTGCCGGCCCATCGCCGGGCTTGCCCATCAACGCGAGCGCGCCAGCACCTGGCTGCAGTCCCGCCTGCACGTGCCCGGCGAGATGGACGACCGGATCCTCTGCAACGGCGCCGCCCACGGCCTGATGCTGGCGATCTCCAGCGTGGTCCAGCACGGCGACCTGGTACTGACCGAGGCGCTGACCGACCACGGCCTGATCGCCCTGTCGCGCACCCTGGGCTTCCAGCTGCGCGGTATCGCCATCGACCACGAGGGGATCGTGCCCGAGGCCCTCGACCTGGCCTGCCAGCGCTTCAAGCCGCGCGCACTCTACCTTACGCCGACCCAGCTCAACCCCACCGGGGCGACGATGAGCGAGGCGCGTCGCGACGCCGTGGCGGAGGTGCTGGCACGGCATCGGGTGTGGCTGATCGAGGACGACGTGCACGCGCTGCTGGAGGCACCGGGCCTCACGCCGGTGGCGGCGCGCATCCCGCAACTGAGCTTTCATGTCACCAGCCTGACCAAGGTGACCGTGCCGGGCCTGCGCGCCGGCTATCTGACCGTGCCCCGCGGCCAGCTGCACCACGTGCTGCCACGCATGCGCGCCACCACCTGGATGGCCACCTCGCTGGTGTTCGAGATCGCCGACCGCTGGCTGGCCGACGGCACCGTCGAGACGATGGCCGCCGAGCAGCGTAGCCTGCTCGACGAACGCCAGCGCCTTGCCCAGCGGCTGCTGGGCCATCACGCCCTGGAGTCGCGCCCCACCAGCCTGCACGTCTGGATCACGCTGCCCGACGCCTGGCGCGCCGAGGAGCTGCAGCAACAGGCCGAGCAGGAGGGCCTGGCCATCACCACCGCGGTGCCGTTCATGGTGGAGCAGACCCCGCCGCCGCGGCGCATTCGGGTAAGCCTCGGGGCCGAACAGGACATCGCCCGCCTCGAGGAGGGGCTCAAGCGCCTGGGACTTTTGCTCGACGAGGCACCGCCACCCATGATGCAGATCGTCTACTGAGAAAAGGGAGCCGTTATGCGCATACTGCTGCACATCGACGATATCGAGGCCTGGCGCGACGCCCTCGCCGAACGCCTGCCCGAGGCCGAGATCGTTACCGCCGACGACCCCGCCGAGCGGCGCCGCGACGCCGACTACCTGGCGGTGTGGAAACCACCGGAGGCGCTGCTCGCCGAGCAGAGCCGCGCCCGCGGCATCGTCAACCTGGGGGCCGGCGTCGATGCCCTGCTGAACAACCCCGCCCGCCCCGCGGGGGTACCCATCGTCAAGCTGCGCGATGCCGGCATGGCCGAGCTGATCGGCGACTACGTGCGCTACGGGGTGCTGCACTTCCAGCGCGACTTCGATCGCTATCGCCGTCAGCAGGCGCGCCGTGAATGGCGCGAGCACAGCCTGAGCGACAAGCGCGACTGGCCGGTAGGCGTGCTGGGCCTCGGCGCCATCGGCGCCAAGGTGGCCGCGATGGTCGCCGCCGACGGCTACCCGGTGCACGGCTGGAGCCGCTCGCCCAAGGCGCTGGAGGGCGTTACCTGCCACCATGGCAAGGCCGGTCTCAACGAGCTGCTCGGCCGGGTGCGCACCCTGGTGCTGCTGCTGCCGGGCACGAGATCGACCCGCCACCTCATCGACGCCGAGGCGCTGGCCGCGCTGCCCGAGGGGGCCAGCCTGATCAACCCCGGCCGCGGCAGCCTGATCGACGAAGCGGCGCTGCTCGAGGCGCTGGGCGAGGGTGAGCGCGAAGGCCGCCTGCGTGGCGCCCTGCTCGACGCCTTCGCCGAGGAGCCGCTGCCCGAGGGCAGCCCGCTGTGGCCGCATCCGCGCGTCTGGGTGACCCCGCACATGGCCGGTCCCACGCCGCTGCTCGATGCCGTCGATCAGGTGGTCGAGGCGATCCGCGCCTTCGAGGCCGGCGAATCGATCGAGACTGTCGATCCCGACGCCGGCTACTGAGCGGGCGGTCGAATCGCGCGGAACTGGCAGCGGCGGGCCCATGGGCCCGCCGCCGGGTGAAGTGAGGCTCGCGACGATCTCATGCCGGCTGCGGCAGTCGCTTGGCCTCGCGGTGGTCGAGCGCCATGACCTGCGCCACGTCGACCCGCGGGCGCTCCCGCACGTCGCTGACACGGAAACGCCCGATCAGCCGGGCCATCTCGCCGGCCTGGTCATCCAGCGAGCGACTGGCGGTCGCCACCTGCTCGACCAGTGCCGCGTTCTGCTGGGTGGTCGCCTCCAGCTGGGCCACGGCCTGGTTGATCTGCTCGATGCCCGCCGACTGCTCGCCGCTGGCCGACGAGATCTCCGCCACCAGGTCGGCGACCTGGCGCACCCCTAGTGAAATCGCCGTCAGCGCCTCGAAGGTCTGGCCCACCAGCCCGTTGCCTGCCTCCACGCGCAGGGTGGCATTGCCGATCAGCTGGCGAATGCGCTCGGCCTCCTCGGCGCTGCGGCTGGCCAGCTGACGCACCTCGCCGGCGACCACGGCAAAGCCGCGGCCGTGCTCGCCGGCGCGCGCCGCCTCCACCGAGGCGTTGAGCGCCAGCAGGTTGGTCTGGAAGGCGATGCCGTCGATGGCCTCGACGATGGCGGTGACCTGACGGTTGGCCTCGAAGATCTGCTGCATGGCCTGGCGCGCCTCCTCGGCGACCCGGCTGGCCTGCTCCGCCTGCGCCACGGCCTGCTCGCTCATGGCGCTGGCCTGGCGCGCGTTGTCGGCCGACTGGCGCACGGTGGAGGTCATCTGCTCCATGCTGGTGGCGGTTTCCACTAGCGAGGCGGACTGCTCCTCGGTACGGCTGGCCAGGTCCTCGTTGCCCTGGGCGATCTCACCGCTGGCCGAGCCGACGCCGCGGGCACCCTGCTGGATCGAGGCCACCAGCGCCTCCATGCTGGCGGTGGAGGCATTGAAGGCGCGGTAGAGCTGGGAAAGCTCGTCGCTGCCGGGCTCGGCCAGGCGGTGGGTCAGGTCGCCGCCGCGTGCCTCGATCTGGGTCAGGGCGAGCCGCAGCGGCGCCACCATGCTGCGCACCAGGACGATGGAGAGCAGTACCGCCATCACGATGGCCAGCGCCGCCAGCCCGGCGAAGGTCACGAGCCCCAGGCGCGCATCCGCCGCCAGCGCGGCGGCGCGCTCCTGCACGTGGCCGGCGAGGGCGAGCTCGACCTCGCGCAGCCGCTCGAGCTTGCCGGTCTGGGCCTCGAACCAGCGCTCGGGGCGGATGCCATAGCCGCCGTCGATGCCCTGACGCATGGCGATCTGGCGCATCATGTAGAGGTTGCCGTTCGCCTCGTGCTCCGTGGTCGCGGCGCGGTAGCGTGACGCGATGTCGGCATTCGCGAGTACCGTGAAGCTCTCCTCGTAGGCCGCCTCCTCGCCCAGCAGGCGCAGGAAGCGGTAGTAGACATCCGGCGACATGCGGTTGGCGGCGAAGGCGCTGGCCAGCAGCGCTCGCTCGATGCCGGCACTCTCCTTGATCTCGAGCAGGGCGTAGTAGGCGCCCAGGCTGCGGGTCAGCTCCCCGGCGCTGACGAGGGCGTTCAGCCTGCCGACCACCTCGGCCAGCCGCGAATTGATCTCGGTGTAGTATTCGAGCGCCTCCAGGTTCTCGATGGCCAGCGCGTCGACCTCGCGACGCATGTCGGCGAGCTCGACCAGCAGTTCCTCGACCTCCTGCTGGCGCTGACCGATGCCGGCGTCGCCGCTGGCGTCGAGCCCCTCGCGCACGTCGCGGTAGACGACCAGCTGCTCGTCGACCCGCTCGCGCTGGGCGTCGAGGCGATTGCCGAAACTCTCGCCCCGGCTGCCGAGGAAGCCGACCGAGAGGCCGCGTTCGACCTGCAGCTCGTGCATCAGGCCGCCCAGCTCTGCCGCCAGTCCGGCAAAGCGGTCGACCTGCTGCATGTCGGCGGCCAGGCGCTGGCGCTCGATGACGCCGCTACCCGCCAGCCAGACAATGATGACAAGCGGAAATGCCAGCGCCAGCATGAATTTGCGTGACACCGGAATGCGATGGAGAAGATTTTTCATGTTCGTTGATCCTGCCGAGCTCGGTTATATCGAAGGGTCGGGACATGGCTGGCGTGGCGGTGCCGTTGTAGTTGTGATATCCGTCGGCCGGGAAGCGAATGCGCCATATCAGCGTTCGCATGCCCGCTCTTTCGGCCGCCTGAGCCGCGGCTTGAGCTCGCCCCTTCCTCCTTTTCCCCTGCTTTGACCGAGGTCATGCTTTCGTCGTCGGGACGCATCCGTTCGCTCAGCGTCCGTTGCCGTCGCCGGGGAAATCTGTTTTCGGGCCCTTCAACAAGCTGCATGCAAGGCATACGCTGGTAAATGAGACACACCGACCTCGCTGGAGGTGCGTAATGGCCCTGATGCACTATGGACCGGGCGTCGCGCTGCTGGTCGTGGACATGCAGAACGATTTTTGCGAGGGCGGGGCGCTACCCGTGAGGGGTGGCAGTGCCCTGGTGCCGGGGATCAACGCCGAGATCGAGGCGGCACAGCGCGCCGGCGCGATGGTCGTGGCCTCGCGCGACTGGCATCCCGTCGACCATGTGAGCTTCGCGCATCGCGGCGGCCAATGGCCGGTGCACTGCGTGCAGGACACCCCAGGTGCGGCCTTTCATCCACAGCTGGCTCTGCCCGACGATGCCATACGCGTCAGCAAGGCCACCGCCTTCGATGTCGACGCCTATTCCGCCTTCGATGGCACCGGCCTGGCTGGCTACCTGCAGGAGCGCGGCATCACGCAGGTCGTGGTCTGCGGCCTGGCCATGGACGTATGCGTCAAGGCCACGGCGCTCGAGGCTCGGCACGAAGGCTTCGACGTGATTCTGCTCGACACTCTCACCCAGCCCGTCGCCCCCGAGGGGCGCGGCCATTGCCAACATGAACTTCAGGAATCAGGCGTCGAGGTCCGCCAATGAGCGAGTCGCCCCCCCTCTGTGTCGAAGATTGCGAGCTGGCCCTGCTGACCGACCTGTATCAGTTGACCATGCTGCAAGCCTACTGGAAGGAGCAGATGACCGGGCGGGCCACCTTCAGCCTGTTCTTTCGCAAGATGCCAGCGACACGACGCTTCATGCTCGCCTGCGGCCAACAGCATGCCGCGGCGCAGATTTGCCGGATTCGCTTCACGCCGGCCATGCTTCAGCGCCTGGCCGCGACCGCACGCTTCGATCATGCCTTCCTCGACTGGCTGGCCGAGTGGCGCTTCAGCGGCGATATCTGGACGCTTCCCGAAGGCACGCCGGTGTTCCCCAACGAGCCGCTGCTGGAGGTCGACGCGCCGATCGCTGAAGCGCAACTGGTGGAGAGCCTGCTCATGAACCTGGTGCAGCTCGAGACGGTGCTGGCCTCCAAGGCGGTGCGCATCGTGATGGCGGCCCGCGGTCGTCCGGTGGTCGACTTCGGCATGCGCCGCATGCACGGGATCGACGCCGCCGTGCGCGGCGTGCGCGCCTACCGTACGGCGGGTCTGGCCGGCACCAGCAATGTGCTGGGCGGCCTGCGACACGACCTGCCCCTGAGCGGCACCATGGCGCACAGCTACGTGCTGGCGCACGACAGCGAGACCGAGGCATTTCGGGCCTTTGCCCATCACTACCCCGGCACCACCTTGTTGGTGGATACCCACGATACCCTCGATGGCGTGCGCCAGGTCATCGAACTGCTGCGCAATGAGCCGCAGCTACGCGTCGATGCGATACGGCTCGACTCCGGCGATCTCGGCGAGCTCGCTCGCCGCTCCCGGGCGCTACTCGACGAAGCGGGGCACGGGCGAATCAGGATCATTGCCAGCAGCGGCCTCGACGAGCACCGGATTGCCGCCCTGATCGAAGAGAAAGCCCCCATCGACGCCTTCGGCGTCGGTACCCAGATGAGCGTTTCGGCCGATGCCCCGGTCATCGATCTCTCCTACAAGCTGGTGGAATATGCCGGCACACCGCGGGTCAAGCACTCCACGGGCAAGGTCAATCTGCCCGGGCGCAAGCAGCTGTTCCGGCGCCAGGACGAGCATGGCCGCTATAGCGGCGACGTGCTCGCCCAACGCGACGAGAATCTCCCCGACGCCGAGCCCCTGCTGGTGCCCCTGGTGCGTGACGGCAGGGTCGACGAAGGGCACCTGGCCGACGCTGGGCGCGCCCGCGAACGCGTGCCTAGCGTGCTGGCTCGCCTGCCTGACCGACTGCGCTGCCTCGAGCCCCGCCAGGATGGCCTGGACGACTTCCCGGTAGCGCTGAGCCGGGCCTTGCGTCGCCTGGCCGCGACCTGAGCGGCGCAACCGAGGAACAAGCGTGCACTGAGGAACCCCCCGGGCCTGCCGGGGCTCACAGTTACTGTCGCCCCTCAGCCAAGCGGTGCCCCGACATGCCCCTCTTCCCGCGCGCCCTCCTTCGCCTGCCGCTCATTGCCACGCTGCTGGCCTGGGCGACCGCCACGGCCATGGCTGCCCTGCCGGAACCCGAGGCGCTCATGCAGCCCTTCAGCGCCAGCTATCGCCTGGAGGTGAAGGGCTGGCCCAATGCCACCATCGAGCACCGCCTGACCCGCGAGAGCGGTCATTGGCAGAGCCGCATGGAGGCCGCCATCGCCGTGGCCCGCGGCAGCGAACGCAGTCGTTTCATCGTCACCCCGGAGGGCGTGCGCTCGGTGAACTACGCCAGCGGCTATTCGCTGCTGGGCGTGGGTGGCAACTACCGGCTGGGTGGCAGTGAACTGGCCAACCTGCCCGACCGCCAGGCGGCACTGGTCGAGCTGTCGCGACGCGCGCGGAACGACGACTGCAAGGCGACGCCCTGCCGCCTGGTCTACCTGGATCATCGCGGCCGCGAGGAGACCCTCGACTACCGACCGCTGGGGACGGAAGCGCTGCGGCTTCCCGCCGGCGAGTTCGAGGCGCTCAAGGTCGAGGTGAACGACCCCGAGACGCCCGAGCGCAAGATGCTGTTCCACTTCCATCCGCACTACCCCGGGCTGCTGCTGGCGATGGATTACCGACACGACGGCGAGCGTCGCAGCCGCCTCACGCTCACCTCGCTGTCGACCGAGGCACGCTGAGTACCGCCTGGAGGGCGGTTCCCCGGCGCGGCGTGCCAAAGGCTGGTACAGTTGGCGATTTTCGCCGCCCTGTGCGGCCTCGGTGAAGGGAATCGCGATGCTCTCGGGGCTTCTGATCGTGCTGCTGCCGCTGGTGCTGGGCTACCTGGTACCGGTTCGCCACACCGGCGTCATGTCGGCCGTCAACCGCGGCGTCAACGCCTCGGTCTACGTCATCCTGCTGCTGATGGGCATCGGCCTGGCGGGTCTCGACAATCTCGGCCGCGAGCTGACGCTCATGGGCGGTCAGGCCCTCTGGCTGTTCATGGTGGTCGGCACCTGCAACCTGCTCGCGCTGTGGTGGCTGTCACGCCGCCTCGGGCTGCGCCTGGCAGCCTCCCCGGTGGTGGCCAATGCCCCCACCACCAAGCTGGCGGCGCTGCTCGGCTCGCTGGCGCTGGTGGCCGTGGTCGCCGGCGGGATAATGCTGGGGCTGGCACTGGCCTGGCTGGCGGGCGACATCGTCTTCCGGCATGCCGAGCTGTGGGCCGAATGGGTGCTCTACCTGCTGCTGGCGCTGATCGGCTGCCAGCTGCGCAACTCGGGCATGCCACTGAGGCAGATCCTGCTCAACCGCCACGGCCTGGCGATTGCCACGACCCTGGCGTTCAGCTCCCTGGCCGGCGGTCTGCTCGCCGCGCCCCTGCTCTCGCTGCGCTGGAACGAGGGGCTGGCCCTGGCTTCCGGCTTCGGCTGGTATTCGCTCTCGGCGATCCTGGTCGGCGACCGGCTCGGCCCGCTGCTCGGCGGCGTGGCCTTCTTCAACGATCTCGCCCGTGAGCTGCTGGCCTTCATCCTGATTCCCTTGACCATCCGCCGCCATGCCCCGCTCGCCATCGGCTATGGCGGCGCCACCTCGATGGACTTCACGCTGCCGGTGATCCAGCAGCACGGCGGCGTGGCCTGCGTGCCGATCGCGGTGGTCAGCGGCTTCCTGCTCTCGCTGCTGTCGCCGCCGCTGATCCTGCTGTTTCTCTCCTGGTAGGGCCGGGGCGGGCCTGGGCTATGCTTCAGGGGGGAAGCATCGCCCCCTTAGCCGAAAGTCTAGGTTGAACTCGTCGAACAGAAGCGGCTAACTGAGCGCCGTAGGAACTTAATCGTTTAAGTTCGTTCAGCAGCCAGCGATAACAACAAGCCGACAAGGATTCCCAATGCTCAAGAAGACGTTGTTCCCGACCCTCGTCGTGGCGAGCGCCGCCAGCCTCGGCCAGGCCCAGGCGGCCGACCTGACCATCTCCTGCGGCGCGGTGGGCGCCGAACTCCAGCTCTGCCAGCAGGGCGTGGAGGCGTGGGAGGAGAAGACCGGCCACAGCGTCGACGTGGTCTCGACGCCCAACTCCTCCACCGAACGCCTGTCGCTCTACCAGCAGATTCTCTCCGCCAACTCCACCGACATCGACATCATGCAGATCGACGTGGTGTGGCCGGGCCTGCTCGCCAACCATCTGCTCGACCTGCGCGAGGTGCTGGGCGAAGACGCCGGAGAGGGCCACTTCTCGGCCATTATCGAGAACAACACCATCGACGACCGCCTGGTGGCCATGCCCTGGTTCACCGATGCCGGGGTGCTCTATTATCGCGCCGACCTGCTCGAGGAGTATGGCCACGAACCGCCCGAGACCTGGGAGGAGCTTACCGAGATCGCCCGCGAGATCCAGGACGCCGAGCGTGAGGCGGGCAACGAGCGCATGCACGGCCTGGTGTTCCAGGGGCGCGCCTACGAGGGGCTGACCTGCAACGCCCTGGAGTGGGTGGCCAGCCACGGCGGCGGTACGCTGGTCGACGGCGATGGCGAGATCACCATCGACAACCCGCAGGCGGCCGCGGCCCTCGATCTGGCCGCCTCCTGGGTCGGCGAGATCGCCCCCGAAGGCGTGCTCAACTACACCGAAGAGGAAGCTCGCGGCGTGTTCCAGGGCGGCAACGCGGTGTTCATGCGCAACTGGCCCTACGCCTGGGCACTGGCCCAGAGCGAGGACAGCGACGTGCGCGGCAAGGTCGGCGTGACCCAGTTGCCCCACAGCGGCGAAGGCAGCAGCGCCGCCACTCTGGGCGGCTGGAACCTGGCGGTGTCGCGCTACAGCGAGAACGCCGAGCTTGCCGCCGAGCTGGTGGCGTTCCTCGCCGGCGAGGAGGAGCAGAAGCGCCGCGCCATCGAGGGCGCCTACAACCCGACCCTCGAATCGCTGTATCAGGACGACGAGGTACTCGAGGCCGTACCCTTCTTCGGCGAGCTCTACGACACCTTCGTCAACGCCGTGGCGCGGCCGTCGGCCCCCACCGGCGACGCCTACGGCCGCGTCAGCAACGCCTTCTTCAGCGCCGTCCACGACGTGCTCTCCGGCAACCGCAGCGGCGAGCAGGCGGTCAGCGACCTCGACCGCGAACTGGCTCGCCTGAAGCGCCGCAACTGGTAACCCCCGGGAGCCCGAGATGTCGACACCCGTGAGCGAAAGCGCGCCGATCCCGGCGCGCCCCCTGCCGGTCAGCTACCGCAGCACCAAGGTGCGCCGGCAGCGGGTACGCGCCGCCTGGTACTTTCTGGCGCCGATGCTGGTGACGCTGACCATGGTGGCCGGCTGGCCGCTGTTGCGCACCTTCTACTTCAGCTTCACCGACGCCTCGCTGTCGGACTTGAGCGATACCCTGTTCATCGGCCTGGAGAACTACCTGGTCTACGACGACGGGCGCTGGTTCGGCGTGCTCGCCGACCCCGTCTGGTGGCGGGCGGTGTGGAACACCGTCTACTTCTCGGTGGTCTCGGTGTCGCTGGAGGTGATCTTCGGCGTCGTCGTGGCACTCATCCTCAACGCAGAGTTCAAGGGCCGGACCCTGGTGCGCGCCGCGGTGCTGATCCCCTGGGCGATCCCCACCATCGTCTCGGCGCAGATGTGGGCATGGATGCTCAACGACCAGTTCGGCATCATCAACCACCTGCTGATGGCGCTCGGCCTCATTGCCAGCCCCATCGCCTGGACCGCCGACGCCGGCTACTCGATGTGGGCGGTGATCATGGTCGACGTATGGAAGACCACGCCGTTCGTCGCCCTGCTGGTGCTGGCCGCGCTGCAGATGCTGCCCAAGGACTGCTACGAGGCCGCCGAGGTCGACGGCATCCATCCGCTCCGGGTGTTCTTCCGCGTCACCCTGCCGCTGATCACCCCGGCGCTGATGGTGGCGGTGATCTTCCGCCTGCTCGATGCACTGCGCGTGTTCGACGTCATCTACGTGCTGACCTCCAATTCCACCAGCACCATGTCGATGTCGATCTATGCCCGCCAGCAACTGGTGGAGTTCCAGGACGTAGGCTACGGCAGCGCCGCCTCGACCCTGCTGTTCCTCGTCATTGCCCTGGCCACCATCGCCTACCTCTATCTGGGCCGCAAGCAACTGCAACTGGGAGGTGAGTGATGACCTCGCGCCAACTCTCCAAGCTCACGGGACGCCTCGCCTTCTGGCTGCTGGTGGCGCTGGTCGTGGTGATCGCGGTATTCCCGTTCTACTACGCCGTGAAGACCTCCTTCACGCCCTCGAGCGAACTGTTCCGGGTCGAGCTGTGGCCGACGCGGGCGACGCTCGCCAACTACCTGCAGATCTTCGGCCAGCGCAGCTTCCTGCAGGCGATCTTCAACTCGGTGGTGGTCGCCACCAGCGTGGTGTTCATCGCCCTGCTGCTCGGCATCACCGCCTCCTACGCCCTGGGCCGGGTACGCTTCCGCGGCCGTACCACGGTGCTGCTGGTGATCCTCGGCGTGTCGATGTTCCCGCAGGTGGCGGTGCTGTCGGGGCTGTTCGAGGTGATCCGCGCGCTCAACCTCTACAACAACCCGGGCGGGCTGATCCTGAGCTACACCATCTTCACCCTGCCCTTCACCGTGTGGGTGCTGACCACCTTCATGCGCCAGTTGCCCATGGAACTCGAGGAGGCCGCGATCATGGACGGCGCCACGCCCTGGATCACCATCACCAGGGTATTCCTGCCGCTGATGTGGCCGGCCATGGCGACCACCGGGCTGCTCGCCTTCATCGCCGCCTGGAACGAGTTCCTGTTCGCCTTGACCTTCACCCTGACCGACGGCCAGCGCACCGTGCCGGTGGCGATCGCCCTGCTCTCCGGCGGCAGCGCCTACGAGCTGCCCTGGGGGCCGATCATGGCCGCCTCGGTGGTGGTCACGGTGCCGCTGGTCATCCTGGTGATCATCTTCCAGCGACGCATCGTCTCGGGGCTGACGGCCGGCGCCGTGAAGGGGTGACAACGCAACGGTTGAACCCGACACGGCCATCACGGTCCACCCCCGACGCACCCGACGAACCATGCACCAATCGAGGCTTGACCAAGGGAACCCCATGCAAGACAACACCTTCTGGTGGCGCGGCGGCGTCATCTACCAGATCTACCCGCGCAGCTTCATGGACAGCAACGGCGACGGCGTCGGCGACCTGCCCGGCGTCACCGCGCGGCTCGACTACGTCGCCTCGCTGGGCGTGGACGGCATCTGGCTGTCGCCCTTCTTCACCTCGCCGATGCGCGACTTCGGCTACGACATCAGCGACTACCGCGACGTCGATCCGCTGTTCGGCACCCTCGACGACTTCAAGGCGCTGCTGGAGCGGGCCCATGCGCTCGGCCTCAAGGTGATCATCGACCAGGTCATCAGCCACACCTCGGACCAGCACCCCTGGTTCCAGGAGAGCCGCATGACCCGCGGCAACCCCCGCGCCGACTGGTACGTGTGGGCCGACCCCAACCCCGACGGCACGCCGCCCAACAACTGGCTGTCGATCTTCGGCGGGCCGGCCTGGACCTTCGACAGTCGGCGCCAGCAGTACTACCTGCACAACTTCCTGTCGAGCCAGCCGGACCTCAACTTCCACAACCCCGAGGTGCGCACCGCCCAGCTCGACAACATGCGCTTCTGGCTGGAGATGGGCGTCGACGGCTTCCGCCTCGACACGGTCAACTTCTACTTCCACGACCAGCACCTGCGCAGCAACCCGGCGCTGACCATCGACGCCACGCGCACCATGGGCGCGCCCAAGGAGAACCCCTACACCTGGCAACGCCACCTCTACGACATCAGCCGGCCCGAGAACGTCGACTTCCTGCGTGAACTGCGCGCGCTGATGGACGAGTATCCCGGCACCACCACGGTGGGCGAGATCGGCGACGACACCCCTCTCGAACGCATGGCCGAGTACACCTCGGGCGGCGACAAGCTGCACATGGCCTACACCTTCGACCTGCTCAACTCGCCGCGCTCCCCGGCCTACATCCGCGGCGTGCTGCAGCGCTTCCAGCAGTTCGCCGGCGACGCCTGGCCGTGCTGGGCGCTGTCGAACCACGACGTGGTGCGCAGCGCGACGCGCTGGGGCAGCGAGGAGTGCGCCTTCGCCTACCCCCGGGTGGCGCTGGCCCTGCTCTTCTCGCTGCGCGGCAGCGTCTGCCTCTACCAGGGCGAGGAGCTCGGCCTGCCCGAGGCCGACGTGCCCTTCGAGCGCATCCAGGACCCCTACGGTCTGCCACTGTGGCCCGACTTCAAGGGCCGCGACGGCTGCCGCACGCCGATGCCGTGGGACGACACGCCGCTGGCCGGCTTCTCCACCATCGAGCCCTGGCTGCCGGTAGCCGAGCCGCACCTGCCGCTGTCGGTGGCGCGTCAGCAGGAGGACCCCGAGTCGATGCTCAACGCCACGCGCCGCCTGTTGCGCTTCCGCCACCGACATCCGGCGCTGTTCGACGGCGACATGACCCTCAACGAGCTGGGCGAGGCGCTGGTCGCCTTCACCCGCCAACGGGGCAGCGACAGACTGCTGTGCGTCTTCAACCTCACCGGCCAGCCCCAGACCGCGGCGCTGCCCGAGGTGCGCGAGGCACTGCAGCAACACGGTTTCCAGTACGAGGTCAGCGGCGGCACGCTGCATCTGCCGCCCTATCAGGCGGCGTACTTCCGCCTCTAGACCCGGTCTCGAGAACTCCGCACAACAACGACCGGCCGCGAGCGGCCGAGGATGGCACAAATGGCAAGCGTCTCTCTCAACAAGATCAACAAGGTCTTCGGTAGCACCCACATCATCAAGGACGTGGACCTGGCGATCGGCGCCGGCGAGTTCGTGGTCTTCGTCGGACCCTCGGGCTGTGGCAAGTCGACCCTGCTGCGCCTGATCGCCGGGCTGGAGTCGATCAGCGACGGCGAACTCGCCATCGGCGATCGCGTGGTCAACGAGCTGCCGCCGCGGGAACGCGGCGTGGGCATGGTGTTCCAGTCCTACGCGCTCTACCCGCACATGACGGTGTACGAGAACATGGCCTTCGGTCTCAAGCTGGCCAAGACCGCCAAGGAGACCGTGCACGAGCGGGTCATGGCGACCGCTCGCATCCTGCAGCTCGAGGAGCTGCTCGAGCGCAAGCCCAAGGCGCTCTCCGGCGGCCAGCGCCAGCGCGTGGCCATGGGCCGCGCCATGGCCCGCGAACCGCGCATCCTGCTGTTCGACGAACCGCTCTCCAACCTCGACGCCTCGCTGCGGGTGCAGATGCGCAACGAGATCGCCCGCCTGCACAAGCGGCTCGGCTCGACCATGATCTACGTCACCCACGATCAGGTCGAGGCGATGACCCTGGCCGACAAGATCGTGGTGCTCAACGGCGGCCGCGTGGAGCAGGTGGGCAGCCCCCAGGAGCTCTACCAGCGCCCGGCGACCAAGTTCGTGGCCGGCTTCATCGGCTCGCCGACGATGAACTTCCTGCCGGCCAGGCTGCTCGGCGCCGACGCCGGCGGCTGCCGGGTCGGCGCCGCCGGGCTGGCCGAGCTGGCGCTGCCCCATGACGCCGCGGCACATGCCCAGGGCGCCGAGCTGGCGCTGGGCATACGCCCCGAGCACCTGCGCCTCGCCGAGGCCCCGGACGGCGAAGGCTTCGAGATCGTCAACGTCGAGTACCTCGGCAACGAGGTCTACGTCTATCTCGAGCCGAAGGAGGGCGACACCCTGCTGATCCAGCGCAGCGAGGCTCCGACCCAGTGGTCGGTGGGCCAGCGCGTGGCGCTGGCGCCCGATCCCGAGCATGTCCACCTGTTCGACGCCCATGACCGGGCGCTGCCGATCGGGCCGGCAAGGGCCGCCGCCTGAGGCGGCGCTGCGGCATCGGCGGCGGGGCTGTCCCGGCCATGGCCGGGGCGGTATGCTTGGGGCATACTCATTAGCAGGGAAATCAACGTGTCGCCACCGATCCGTCGCATCACCCTCAAGGATCTGGCCCGCGAGCTCGGCGTCTCCACCGCCACCGTCTCCAACGCCTTCAACCGGCCGGACCAGCTCTCGCCCAACCTGCGCGAGCGCATCCTCGCCGAGGCCAAGCGGCTGGGCTACCGGGGGCCCGACGCCAAGGCGCGCAGCCTGCGCACCGGGCGCTCGCGAATCATCGCGGTGGTCCTCGCCGAGAGCCTCACCTACAGCCTCAACGACGCCGTCTCCAGCGAGTTCCTGTCGGGCGTGGCCGAGGTGCTCGACAGCCAGGGGCATACGCTGCTGCTGCTCTCCGCGCGCCAGGCCAAGTGCCAGCTGGCCGATGCGGCGAGCATGGCCGACGGCTTCATCGTCTACGGCCTGATGCCCTCGGAGGAGCTGTTCGACTCGCTGCCGCTCAATGCGGCGCTGGTGGCGGTCGACTTCAACGTCGCGGGACATCCCTCGGTCCACGTCGACAACGAGCCGGCCTGCTTCGAGATCGCCGATCGCGCCCTCTCCACCATGCCACGGCAGCGACCGGCTATCGTCAACCTGCGCCTCACGCGCGAACCCTGCAACGGCCGCATCGACACCGAGCACACCCTGCTGCCCGCCGAGCTCACCATCACCCGCTCGCGCCTGGCCGGTTTCCATCGCGCCCTGGTCCGGCATGGCTTCGCCGCCGCGCAGGTGCCGATGTGGAACGTGGAAGAGAACACTTTCGAGGTGTGCGCCCCGGTGATCGAGGAGATCCTCGACCTCCCCGCGAACGAGCGCCCCGACCTGCTGCTGTGCATGTCCGACCGCATCGCCCTGACCGCCCTGACGCTGGCCGAGAGCCGCGGCCTGCGCATTCCCGAGGACATCTGCCTGGTCGGCTTCGACGGCATCGCCGAGGGCCAGTACCGGGCGCCGCGGCTGACCACGGTGCGCCAGGAGAGCGGCGAGAAGGGACGCCTGGCGGCGCGTATGATCCTGGGCCTGGAGCCGGGCCATTCGCGCTTGCTGGGCACCGAGCTGATCCTGGGCGAAACCTGCCCCTGAGCCGCCTGCCGGCCCCGCTTGCACACTGCTTGCACGCTACGTGACCATTGGCTGCATCGCCTTGCGCGATGCTGGTGGACCCGTCGGTCGCCACGCCTCGCGCCGGCCCGCTGAATGATTCCGGCTCGCCGGACTTCGGCCTGCCGCTACCGCCTCGCCTCCGCCCGATACTGCTACCCTGCCTCTATCTGATGCTGGAAGGCCTGCGCGAGCGATGGGGACAGCCGACCAACGCCCACCCTACCCAGGAGCCGACTCGATGAGGTCTCGCTTCCCCCGTCCGCCCTTCTCGCGCCTGGGCGTCAAGCTGTTCGTCATCATCCTGTCGGTCAACGTGGTGATCGCCGGGCTGGTGTTCCTGGCGGTGTCGCGCAGCCTCGACCGTGGCTTCCTCGAGTACCTCGAGACCACCCAGGCCAACCGCGCCGAGACCCTGGCCGAGGGCCTGGGACAGGAGTGGGCGCGCCGCGACGGCTGGCAATGGCTGCGCAACTCGCCGCCGGCCTGGGAGCGCCTGGTGCGCCAGCAGCTGTGGCCCGGCGAACGCCCGCCCCACGGCATCGAGCGCCGCCTGGGTGACGCCCGCGATTTCGTGCTGCACGACGCCGAGGGGCTGCCGGTGATCGGCCCACCGCCGGACGACCGCGAGATGGCCGCCGAGCTGAACTGGCTGCCCATCGAGTACGAAGGCCGGCGGGTCGGCACCCTCGGCTATCGCCCGCCCGAGCAGCTGATGGCTCGCATGGATCGCATCTTCCTCTCCCGCCAGCAGCGCAACCTGGCCATCATCGTCGCCGCCCTGGGCCTGGCCTCGCTGCTGCTGGCCGGCGGCCTGGCCTGGTGGCTGGGGCAGCGCACGCGCAGCATGGCGCTGGCCACCCGCCGCCTGATCGAGGGCGACTACAGCGCGCGGCTGCCGGAGCGCGGCCGCGACGAGCTCTCGCGCCTGGCGCGCGACTTCAACATGCTGGCGGCCACGCTCGAGGCCAGCCGAGAGGCCCGCACCCGCTGGGTCTCCGATATCGCCCACGAACTGCGCACGCCGCTGGCGGTGCTGCGCGGCGAGATCGAGGCGATGCAGGACGGCATCCGCCCGCTCGACGAGGACAACCTGCGCTCGCTGTCGCAGGAGGTGGGCCAGCTCGAGCGGCTGGTGGACGACCTGCGGCTGCTGTCGCAGAGCGATGCCGGCGCGCTCGAAGTGCAGCTCGCCCCGCTCGACCTGGCGGCGAGCCTCACCTCGCGCCTCGAGGAGGCCAGCGGCTGGCTCGACGACTGTGGCATGAGCGTCTCCAGCTCGATACCGGGGCCGGCCTGGGTCCGCGGCGATGCCCGGCGCCTGCGCCAGCTGTGGACCAACCTGCTCGACAACAGCTGTGCCTATACCCGCTCGCCGGGGCTGCTCGAGGTGCGCCTGGTCCAGGCGCCGGGGCGGGTCCGCGTGACCTGGCAGGACAGCCCGCCGGGCGTGCCCGAAGCCGCGCTCGGCCGGCTCACCGAGCGGCTCTACCGGGTCGAAGGCTCGCGCAGCCGGGCCAGCGGCGGCAGCGGCCTCGGGCTCGCCATCGCCAGCGCCCTGGTCAAGAGCCACGGCGGCTCCATGCAGGCCTCGCCCTCGCCCCTGGGTGGGTTATGCTGGACCCTCGAGTTTCCGGCCCTGGATGCCGAAGATCGCACCCCATGAGGAACGTCGCCCATGCACGACCCCGAAGCCCCACGTGACACCCTGCTGATCGTCGAGGACGAGCCGAAGATCGCGCGCCTGGTCGCCGACTACCTGGAGGGCAGCGGCTTCGCCACCTGGCACATCGATCACGGCGACCAGGTGCTGCCCTGGCTGCAGAAGCAGCACCTCGACGAGCGGCTGCCGGCGCTGGTGCTGCTCGACCTGATGCTGCCCGGCATCGATGGGCTTACCCTGTGCCGGGAGATCCGCCAGCGCTGGCCGGGCGTGGCGATCATCATGCTCACCGCCCGGGTCGAGGAGGTGGATCGCCTGCTGGGCCTGGAGCTCGGCGCCGACGACTACATCTGCAAGCCGTTCAGCCCACGCGAGGTGGTCGCCCGGGTCAAGGCGGTGCTGCGTCGCAGCCAGGCGCTGCACGACCCCGCCGCAGCGCCCGCCAGCCAACTGGTGCTCGACGACGAAGGCTGGCGGGCGCTGGCCGACGGACGGGACCTCGGCCTCACCGCAGTGGAGTACCAGCTGCTCAAGGTGATGATGCAGGCACCGGGACGCATCTTCACCCGCGACCAGTTGATGGATCGCATGTACCGTGACCACCGCATCGTCTCCGAGCGTACCGTCGACAGCCACGTCAAGAAGCTCAGGCGCAAGATCGCCGACGTCTGGCCCGAACGCGAGATCATCCGCTCGGTCTATGGGGTGGGCTACAAGTACCAGCCCGAGGAGTGACCTCGATTCTTCCACGATTGCTGCAAGTTGGTTGCACAGCGCCCGACGACACTACCAGCATCCCCAACGCAAAGGAGTGACCGAGATGTGCCGTAACCTAACCCGCAAGCTGTTGATGCCCGCCCTGCTCGCCGTGGCCACCGCGCCCCTGTCGCTGGCGGCTGTCGCCTTCCCCGGCAAGAGCGAGGGCGGCTGGAGCGAGCAGCACCAGCAGCGCTTCGAGGAGCACCGCCAGGCCCTGTTCGAGCGCGCCGACCTGGACGAGGAGACCCGCAGCGCCCTGGAAGCGGCCCATGGCGAGCACCTGGAGGCCATGCGCGAGCTGCACGAGCAGCATCGCGAACGCATGGACGAGATCCTCGACGAGGAGCAGCGCGAGGCCCTGCGCGAGGCCAAGCGCGAGATGCGCCTGGAGATGCATGGCGAGCGTCATCGCGGCATGCAGGAGCGCCTGGCCACCCTGGTCGACAGCTGGGAGCTCTCCGACGCGGAGCGCGAGCGGCTGACCGAGCTGCGCGAGTCCCTGTATGCCGACATGCGAGCGCTGCGTGACCAGCAGTTCGACTCCCGGGAGGAGCGCCGCGAGGCCTGGCAGACGCTGCGCGACGAGCACCGCGAGGCCCTCGGCGAAGTCCTCAGCGAGGAACAGATCGCCGCGCTCGAGGCGTTCATGCAGCCCCGTCATCACAAGGGTCATGGCAAGCATCACGGCGCGCATCACCGCGGCTGATCGCTACGCGACGCCTCGTAACGGCATCGGGCCCGGCTTGCGCCGGGCCCGATGCGTTTTGCCGTCTCTTGCCTGCCTGTCTCAGTTATAGAGCACCCCCGGCAGCCAGAACACGATGCCCGGGACCAAGTAGAGGATGACCATGGCCACGAACACCAGCAGCAGGAAGGGGGCGATGCCGATGAAGATGTCGCCCAGCTGGATTCCCTTGGGCGCGATGCCCTTGAGGTAGAAGGCCGACATTGCCATGGGCGGAGTCAGGAACGAGGTCTGGATGTTGAGCGCCACCAGCACGCCGAAGAACAGCGGGTCGATGCCGAACATCGCCAGCAGCGGCAGGAAGATCGGCACGAAGATGATGATGATCTCGGTCCACTCCAGCGGCCAGCCGAGCAGGAAGATGATCAGCTGTGCCAGCAGCAGGAACTGCAGCGGCGTCAGCGACAGCCCGCTGATCCAGTGCTCGATCAGCGAATGGCCGTCTAGCAGCGAGAACACCGAGGAGAAGATCCACGAGCCGACGAACAGCCAGCACACCATGGCGCTGGTCTTGGCGGTGAGGAAAACCGCCTCCTTGAGCCGCTCCCAGGTCATCTGCCGGTAGGCTGCCGCCAGCACCATGGCGCCCAGCGCCCCGATGCCGGCCGCCTCGTGAGGCGTGGCGAGACCGAAGAGGATCGCCCCGAGCACCGACATGATCAGCACGAACAGCGGCACGAAGGAGGTCAGCAGACCCCAGTAGACCTCCTTAAGGGGCACGTCGAGCCTCTCCCGCGGCAGCGGTGGCGCCACCTTGGGATTGACCAGCGCCCGCCCCATCACGTAGAGGATGTAGAGCCCCGCCAGCAGTAGCCCGGGGATCAGCGCGGCGGCATACAGGCGCACCACCGAGACCCCCGCCATCGCCCCGTAGAGGATCAGCATGATGCTCGGCGGGATCAGGATGCCGAGACAGCCCCCGGCACAGATGACCCCGCTCGACAGGCGCTTGTCGTAGCCGGCGTTGAGCATCGCCGGCAGCGCCAGCAGCCCCATCAGGGTGACCACGGCGCCGACGATACCGGTGGCGGTGGCGAACAGCGCGCAGGTGATCAGGCTGGCCACCGCCAGCGACGCCGGCATGCCCCGCGCCGCGAGCTGCAGGCTCGAGAAGAGTCGGTCGAGAATGTTGGCCCGCTCCACCATGTAGCCCATGAACAGGAACAGCGGCACGGCGATCAGCACGTCGTTGGACATGACGCCGTAGGTGCGCTGCACCAGCAGCGAGAAGATGATGTCACCGATGGCGAAATAGCCGAAGACCACGCCCATGGCAACCAGGGTGAAGGCGATGGGGAAGCCGAGCATGATCAGCACGACCAGGCTGCCCAGCATCAGCATGCCGATTTCGGGGTTGCTCATGGCTGCCTGTCCTCTTGTTGCTGCTTGACCTCTTCCAGCTTCTGGATCGACTCGACCTCCTCGACGTCACCCAGCCGCGCGGGCCACTTGCCCTCGCGCAGGCAGATCACGCAGCGGCTGACCTCGGCCACGCCCTGGATCGCCAGCAGCGTCGCGGACAGCGGGATCACGAACTTGTAGGGCCATACCGGGGGGCCACCCGGCGTCATGGAGCTGTGCTCGTTCTGGCGGAACGAGACGGAGAAGAAATCCCACCCCACCCAGGCCAGGGCGAGGATGCCGGGATAGAAGAAGACGATATAGAGCAGCAGGTCCATGACGGCATGCACCCGCACGGGAAAATAGCGCGACAGCACGTCGGCCCGCACGTGGGCGCTCTGGGACAGGGCGTAGGCCCCGCTCATCATGAACAGGGTGCCATAGAGCATGTAGCTGGCGTCATAGGCCCAGGAGGAGGGCATGCGAAACACGTAGCGCATGAACACTTCCAGGCTGACCACCAGGGTCAGCAGGACGATGCACCAGGCGAAGACCTTGCCCACCCCGTGGCTGATGTGGTCGATGAAGAAGATGAAGCGCATGGCGGCCTCTCACCGACGAGCGCACCGCCTCCCGGTGGCGCGGTCGTGAAGCATGCCCGCTGCCTTCCTGGCACGGGGCCGTTCGACGGAGGCGCCCGCCAGGCGGGCGCCACGCCGCTTACAGCATCTCGGAGCTGTCGGTGGGCGCCTTGCCGAAGAAATGGCGATAGGCCGGTTCCTTGGGCGTGTTGCCCTCGAGGTGCCAGCCCACCACGCGCTCGCAGTACTCGCGCTGGTGATCGACCACCTTCTTGAAGAACGCGTCCTCCTCGGACTGGCGCTCGATGACCGTGTTCCAGGCCTCGAGCTGCGCCTCGAGCACGGAGTCGGGCGTGATGTAGGTCTTCACCCCCTGCTCCTCGCGCATCGCCTGCAGGTCCCTCGGGTAGCGTTCCATCGCCTTCCAGTACATCTCCGACGAAGCCGCCTTGGCGGCGTACTGCAGGATGGCCTGGAACTCCTCGGGCAGGCTGTCGTGCTTCTCCTTGTTGAACATGATCTCGAAGGACTCGCAGTCCTGGTGATAGCTGCGCAGCATCCAGGTCTTGCTGACGTCGGGGAAGCCCAGCAGGCGATCGGAGGAGGCGTTGTTGAACTCGGCGCCATCAAGCAGGCCGCGATCCATGGCCGGCACGATGTCGGGGCCGCCCATGATGGTCACCGCCGCCCCGACCTCGTCCATCAGGTCCGCGGCGAGGCCCACGGTGCGGTACTTCAGCCCGCTCAGGTCGTCCACGCTGCGGATCGGCTCCTTGAACCAGCCCAGCGCCTGGGTGGGCATCGGGCCGGTGAGGTAGCCGACCAGCGGCAGCTCGAGCATATCGAGCAGCTCCTGGTAGAGCTCCTTGCCGCCGCCGGTCCAGAACCAGGCCAGGAACTGATGGGCATCCCAGCCGAAGGGCGGCGGGGTGCCAAACAGCGAATAGGCCTTGTGCTTGCCGTACCAGTAGGCGCACACGCCATGGCCGCCGTCGAGGGCACCGGAGATCACCGCGTCCTGCAGCTCCAGGGCGCCGACCACGGCACCCGACTGCAACAGGTTGATCTCGAGGCGGCCACCGGACATCTCGTTGGCGATGCGTACGTAGTCCCTGGCGAACTCGTGGAAGATGTCCTGGTTGGGCCAGGTGCTCTGGAAGCGCAGCGTGGTGGTCTGGGCCACGGCGATGCTGGGGAAGCCCACCGCGGCGGCGGCACCCGCCCCCACGGCAGCCGCCGAGCCGGTGAGGAAGCGGCGGCGCGAGGTGCTGGTGGACTGGCTGTCGCTGGCGCTCTGGCCAGCGGCCTGGGTCGCGGGCGTATTCTTGTCTTGAGCCATTGGATACTCCAGAAATCTTTATCGTTGTACTTCTGGCGGCCGGACCGGCATCGGCCGGTCACGCCGTCGTCCCGAAGCCTCCATGCCTGCGCTGGCACAGCGCCGGCCCCTTCCCATAGGCGCAGTCGGTTACATCAGGTATAGCTGGAGTAACCGCAGGTGCAAGCATCGCTCTCCATGCTCAGTTAACGCTTCTCCTGCCTCTGTTAACGCAGGGTTGAAGGGCCGGCACAAAGCGCGTATTTTATTTGAACGTTCATTCAAAAAAAACAAGGAACGGCTTCCCGCCGAAGTCGTCGGCCCCTGATCCCTCTTCCGTCACCCGCGGGCGCCCTGGCCAGCAAGGCCGTGTGCGGCTGCGTCAGGTCTGGAACATCGGGCTATTCTCAGGCGTGCTTTCGATTGTGAGGAACAATCCTCAGCGCGCCTCGGCAGGGCACTTGGCGGGAGGGTTCATTCACTCGCACAGGAGTACGCCTGCATGGCGCGGAACCTACCCTCGAACGACAGACGCGACCGGCTCAACCCCGTGGTGTTCCACGGCTCGGTGGCCGGCATCCTGGTCTTTCTCGTCCTCACCATGACCTTCACCGAACAGGCCGGCGCCTTCTTCGACGCCGGACTGGCCTGGGTCAGCAAAACCTTCGGCTGGTACTACATGCTGGCCGTGATGGCCTACCTGGTGTTCGTCATCGCCATCGGCCTGTCGCGCTTCGGCCGCATCCGCCTCGGCCCCGACCATTCACGGCCGGAATTCTCGACCCTGTCGTGGGCCTCGATGCTGTTCGCCGCCGGTATCGGCATCGACCTGCTGTTCTTCAGCGTTGCCGAGCCTGTGGCTCACTACCTGGCCCCGCCGGACCTGGCACCGGAAAGCCAGGAGGCGATGCGTGCCGCCGTGGTCCAAACCTTCATGCACTGGGGGCTATCCGGCTGGGGGCTCTACGTGCTGATGGGCATGGCGCTGGCCTACTTCAGCTACCGTCATCGCCTGCCGCTGGCCATTCGCAGCGCGCTCTACCCGCTGCTGGGCAAGCGCATCCACGGCCCCATCGGCAACGCCGTGGACATCACCGCGGTGATCTCCACCGTGTTCGGCATCGCCACCAGCCTGGGCATCGGCGTGATGCAGCTCAACTACGGGCTCAACTACATGTTCGCCGTGCCCGAGAGCCTGTCGGTGCAGGTGATACTGATCGTGCTGGTGGTGGTGCTCGCTACCATCTCGGTGGTCAGCGGCGTGGAGAAGGGCATTCGCCGGCTGTCCGAGTTCAACATGCTGCTGGCGCTGGCCTTGCTGCTGTTCGTGCTGTTCCAGGGCCATACCCTGCAGCTGCTCGACATGGCGGTGAACAACGCCGGCGACTACCTCTCCGGGTTCGTCGCCAAGAGCTTCGACACCTATGCCTTCGCCGGCGACGAGGCCAACGAGTGGAAGATGTGGTGGACGATCTTCTTCTGGGGCTGGTGGATCGCCTGGACGCCGTTCGTCGGCCTGTTCCTGGCGCGCATCTCGCGCGGCCGCACCATCCGCCAGTTCGTCGCCGGCGCCCTGTTCATCCCGCTGGCGTTCATGATGGTGTGGATGTCGGTGTTCGGTAACAGCGGCATCGAGCTGGTGGCCAACCAGGGCGTCACCGAGCTCGGCGAGCAGGCCTTGAACACGCCGCAGACCACCATGTACACGCTGCTCGAACACTACCCCTGGGTCGGCGTCACCGCGGCCGTGGTCACCGTGCTGGGCATCGTGTTCTTCATCACCTCGGCGGATTCCGGTGCGCTGGTGCTGGCGAACTTCACCTCGATCCTCTCCGACGTCAACCACGACGCGCCGATCCGGCTGCGCATCTTCTGGTCGGCGGTGATCGGCCTGATCACGGTGGCGCTGCTGATGGCCGGCGGCCTGGCGGCACTGCAGAGCGCGGTGGTGATCACCGCCCTGCCCTTCTCGCTGGTGATCTTCGCCATCATGCTGGGCATGTACCAGGCGCTGAAGCTCGAGGGCAGCAAGGCCGAGGCGCGCCGGCGCATCGCCGGCACCGCCCCGGGCGGCGACTGGCGCGAGCGCCTCGATCGCGCCCTCGATGTCTCCAACCGCGCGGGCGCTGCCGCCACCCTCGAGCATGCCATCCGCCCGGCGCTGACCCAGTTCGCCCAGGAGCTCGAGAGCCGCGGCCAGGAGGCCAACGTGACCGAACAGCCGCTCGAGGGAGAAACGCTGCCCAGCCTGACCCTGCAGGTGGACCTGGAGAACGCGGCAAGCTTCGTCTATCAGGTCAGCCCGCACCGCATGCGCACGCCGAGCTTCCTGCCGGCGGACGACGACTACTATGTGCGGCTCGACGTCCACCTGGCCGAAGGCGGCCAGGACAAGGACCTCAATGGCTTCACCCGCGGCCAGGTGATCGCCGACGTGCTCTCGGAATACGAGCGCCACCTGCACTTCCTGGCGCTGGCCGGACAGGGCGGCAGCGTGCAGGCCATGCCGGGGGCGGTGGGCGAACCGCCGGCGGACGCCAGCCCAGCCTGATTCTCCCTGCAGCCCGGCACACGGCGGCACCCTTCGGTGTCGCCATTTTTTTGTTGCGTCATCGACCATGGCCGGCTTGTGGCAGCGCAATATGCAGGAGTAACGTTATCGTTACCTTGCTCACGTTCGGTACCGCCATGGCTCGCACAAGACGCTCCCCTCGCTACCGGCCCCCGCGACCCGGCACTGCCCTGCTCGCCGCCTGGCACCAGGGCTACGGGCTGGCCGAACTCAAGCGCGACCTGCTCGCCGGGCTGACTCTCGGCATCGTCGCGGTGCCGCTCTCCATGGCGCTGGCCATCGCCACCGGGGTACCGCCCCAGCACGGCCTCTACACCGCCATCGTGGCCGGGGCCGTCATCGCCCTGACCGGCGGCTCACGCTTCAATATCTCCGGCCCCACGGCGGCCTTCGTGGTGATCCTGTTCCCCATCGTCGCCAGCCATGGCCTCGGCGGCCTGCTGATCGCCACGCTGATGGCGGGGCTGATCCTGGTGGCGCTGGGGCTGGCGCGGCTAGGCAACCTGATCCAGTTCGTGCCCTACCCGGTGGTGCTCGGCTTTACCGCCGGCATCGCCGTGGTGATCGCCCTGCTGCAGCTGCCCGACTTCCTCGGGCTCGAAGGCGTCGCGCTCGGCGACAGCACGCTGCACAACCTGGCTGCCATCGTCCGTGCCACGCCCTCGCTGGCCCCCGCCGAGCTGGGTATCGGGCTGCTCACCCTGGCCGCGCTGATCCTGTGGCCACGGCTGAAGCTGCCGTTGCCGGCACCGCTGGTCGGCCTGGCGGTGGGTACGCTGGCGGCGCTTGCCGTGGCGCCGCTGGGGGTGGAGATCGAGACCATCGCCTCGCGCTTCAGCTGGGAGCATCAGGGCCAGGCGGGCAGCGGCATCCCGCCCTTCGCCCCGGGCCTGCTGCTGCCCTGGCGCCTGCCCGGGGCCGACGGCGCACCGCTCACGGTGGACTTCGCCCTGATCCGCGAACTGCTCGGCCCGGCGCTGGCCATCGCCATGCTGGCGGCCATCGAATCGCTGCTCTGCGCGGTGGTCGCCGACGGCTTGACCCGCACCCGCCACGACCCCAACGCCGAGCTGATCGGCCAGGGCCTGGGCAACCTCGCCGCGCCCTTCTTCGGCGGCATCACCGCCACCGCGGCGCTGGCGCGCACCGCCACCAACATCCGCAGCGGTGCCGTCTCGCCGCTGGCCGCGGTCGTCCACGCGCTGGTCGTGCTGCTGGCGGTGGTGGCGCTGGCCGGCGTGCTCGCCCTGGTGCCGATGGCGGCGCTCGCCGCGCTGCTGTTCGTCATCGCCTGGAACATGAGCGAGGCGCGCCACTTCGTGCACACCCTGAGGAGCGCACCGGGCAGCGACGTGGCGATCCTGGTGATCTGCTTCCTGCTCACGGTGGTGTTCGACATGGTGCTGGCGGTGGCGGTGGGCATCGGCCTCGCCGCGGCGCTGTTCATCCGCCGCATGGCCGACCTGACCCACGCCCGCCGCCTCGAACCCGGCAGCGACGACGCGAGCCGCGACCTGCCGCGCCAGGTGGCGCTCTACGACGTCAACGGCCCGCTGTTCTTCGGCGCCGCCGAGAAGGCCGTGTCGTCGCTGCGGGTGGTGGATCCCGAGGTGCGCGTGGTGATGCTCGACATGCGCGACGTGCCGAGCCTGGACGCCACCGCCATCGTCGCCCTGCAGTCGCTGGTCGAGGAACTGCGCGCGCGCCAGGTGGGGCTGATCTTCGTCGGCATGCCGGCGCGCATGGTGCTCAAGCTCCGGCGCGCCGGCGTCAGGCGTCAGGCAGGCCGCCTGGCCGCCGTGCGCCAGGCGGAGCGCGCCCGGCGACTGGCCGAGCGCTGGCTGGCCGTGATGCCCGAGTAAGGCGGGGTTCTACTCCCCCTGCAGCGTGGCGAGCAGCCGCCGCGCACCGCCATGGTCGCGATGCTCGCCGAGCCAGACGCCTTGCCAGGTGCCCAGTGCCAGGCGCCCGTCGCGCACCGCCAGGGTGAGCTGAGTGCCGAGCAGGCTGGCGCAGACGTGCGCCGGCATGTCGTCAGGCCCTTCGAGGGTATGGCGGAAATAGGGCAGGTCGCCTGGCGCCAGCCGGCGCAGGAAGGCGTCGAGGTCGTGGCGCACGTCGGGGTCGGCGTTCTCGTTGAGGGTCAGCGAGGCCGAGGTATGCAGCAACTGCAGGTGCAGCAGCCCCACCCTCACCTCGCGCAGCTCGCCCAGCGCCGAGACCACTTCGTCGGTGATCAGGTGAAAGCCGCGCGAACGCGGTGCCAGGCGCAGTTCCTGCTGGTGCCACATGGCGTGTCCTCCTCGATGGTTCAGGCCTTGCGCTCGAAGCGGGCCAGCTGCGTCGGCTGGCCCAGCTCGGGATGCCATTCGCCGATGCCCGAAGTCGCCACGCAGTAGCCGTTGCGACGGGCAACCCCCCGGACCCAGTCGCGAAAGCGGTCCCGGGTCCATTCGAAGCGGTGGTCGCTATCGCGGAACTCGCCGCGGGCGAGCCCGAAGAGGGGATTGTAGTCGTGATTGGGGGTGGTCAGCACGAGCAGGCCGGGGCGCAGGGTGCCGAAGACGGCACGCTCCACCCGCGAGAGGCTGGCGGGAGGCACGTGCTCGATGGTCTCGATCATCGCGGCGGCATCGAAGCCGGCCAGCGCAGCGTGCGGCTCGACATAGGAACCGCAGACCAGGGTGAGTCGCCGGCGGCACGCCGCCGGCAGCCGCTCCAGGCGCATCTTGGCCTGGGCCAGCAGCTCGCCCGACCGCTCCAGCCCCGCCACCTGTTCGAACTGGGTCTCGCGCAACAGGTACTGCAGCAGCCCGCCGGTACCGCAGCCGAGATCGAGCACGCGGCGCGCGCCGCTCCCCTTCAGCAGGGAGGTGGCCCGCAGCCAGCGCTGATGATGCAGGTCGAGACTTTCCAGTGGCGTGCCCTCCTTCCGGCGTCGCGCTGAGGGCATGATGCCGCAACCCGGCGCCGACGAGTAGAGGCGAGCGAAAGGCCCGCGCGACCGACGCCGCGCGGGCCGGGGCACGACTCGCGGCTCACTCGCTTGCCACCGTGGTGGGCTGGTCCTGTGCCGCGGCGAAGACCACCAGCACCTTGGCCTCGCTGTCGGTCACGTTGAAGAGCTGGTGATCGCGGTTGAGCGCCTCGACATAGGCCTCTCCCGTGCCGTAGGTATGGGGGTCACCGCCCTCGGTGCGCAGCTCGACCTCGCCCTCGAGCACATAGACGTAGACGGGCACCGGGTGCTGATGCAGAGGCGTCCGGCCGCCCGGTTCGATGGTGCCGATGACGGAGACGATTTCCGGCGTCCCGTCGGGCCAGGCGATGGCATCGCCGTCGCGGGTGACGTTCGTCTTCAGTACCGGGGCGGTCTCGAAACCGGCCGGCAGGGCGTCGTCCTGGGCGAAGGCGGTGAAGATGGGCAGGGCCGCCGCCAGCCCCAGGGCCAGTGCGATAGGTGCGATGGGTTTCATGTTGCTTCACTCCTCTACAATAGGCTGCGCTGCACTCAGGCCTTGACCGCCAGCAGCGAGATGCTCTTGACCCCGAAGGTGGCGCTGGCGCCCTGCGCCGAGTCGGTCAGGAAGCGGTACTCGGGATGCTCGCGCCAGGTCTCGATGACGAAGCCGGCCGCCTCGATGGCCGCACGATAGTCGTCCTGCTGCAGCGCGCCGCCGATGCAGGCGGCCCACAGCGTGGCGTTGCACGAGACGCTCTCCGGCAGCGCCTTCTCGGTGACGATGTCGGCCAGCGCCAGGCGTCCGCCACGGCGCAGCACCCGCGCCGCCTCGGCGAAGACCCTCGGCTTGTCGGCGGAGAGGTTGATCACACCGTTGCTGATCACCACGTCGACGCTGCCATCGGCGAAGGGCGGCGACTCGATGTAGCCGGCGTGGAAGCTGACCTGGCCGAGCCCCGCCTCGCGGGCCAGCCGCTCGGCCTTCTCGCGCTGGGCCGCGGTCATGTCGAGCCCCAGCACCTGGCCGCCGGGGCCCGTTGCCAGGGCCGCCAGCAGGCTGTCCATGCCGGACCCGCTGCCCAGGTCGAGCACCGTCTCGCCGGGCTGGATGACGGCCAGGTCGAGGAAATGGCCGACCCCGGCGAAGGAGTCGATGGCGGCGGCGGGGATGCGGTCGAGGGCACGGGGGGCGTAGCCCAGCCGCTCGGCCAGGGCGCGGCCCATCTCGAAGTGGAATTCCCCGTGTGGCGCTTCGGCCACCTCGCGATACATCGCCTTGACGCGTGCCTCGAGCTCCTGCTTGTCCACTCCGGCGCTGGCCGGCTTTGCCGTGATTGTCATTGTCTTGCTCCTCTTGGCTGCTCACGACGACACCGAACGGTGCCGTGTGCGCCAGGACGCCGCCAACGCCAAAAGGGTTCCCGGGCAAATATCGTCGACCACCTCAGGCGTTACCGGGGGGGATGGCGTTGTGATCCAGATAGACGGGGCTGGCATGGCGTAAGGGGATTCATGTCTCAGGGGGTCCAGAGACTTGGCTGGCCAGCTGTGATTTGGCTTTCAAGCCGAACCAGAGAGTGGCCAGGGCCACCAGCAGGATCAGCGGCACCATGGCCAGGTTGAGGGCTTCCCATCCCAGGTGGTGAAACAGTCGCCCGGCCATCAGCGAGCCGATGGCCACCAGCGTGAAGATGATCGGGTCGTTGATGCCCCGCACCTTGCCCCGCTCGGCCTCGCTATGAACCGTGGAGAGCATGGCGCTGCCACCCGCGAACGGGAAGTTCCAGCCCACGCCCAGCAACCCCAGTGCCACCCAGAAGTGCGCCAGGCTGGTGACGAGATTGGCGACCAGTACCGTGCCGATGAGCAGCGTCGCCCCGCCGATCAGGATGCGTTGCGCGCCGAAACGGGCGATCACCAGATAAGGCCCACCGGAGAGCACGCCGATGAAGCCGGTGGCGGCGCTGGCGTTCCAGGGCCGAGGAAGGCGGCGGCCACGCCGCCGGCCATCACGAAGAAGATTGAGATCGTTTGGTTGGGGCTAGAACACCAGCACCTTGTCGGCCTGCTCGGTGGCTTCCGCCAGGGCATCCATGGTGCTGCGCTCGGCGCCATCCACTACCTCCTCGTCGGTAAGCCCGCGGGCATCCATGCAGGTGCCACACAGTAGCACGCGTCCCTTGGTGGTGACCCGCTTGACCATGCGCTCGGCGTTGTAGAAGCCATCCGGGGTCTTCTGTCCCGCCTTGGCTCCGGACACGGCATCCCCCATCAGGAAGACGGTGACGTCGCCTTCACGCTTCAGCAGCGCATGGGCCAGGCGCAAGCCGTTGTAGAGACGTTCGGTACCGTAGGGAGGATCGTTGACGATGATGAGGGTCTTCATGGTGCTCCCTTGCTATCATTCAATGAATTGATAGAATAATGGCTAGAGATAGCTTCGCCTGTCAAGTGCACGCTGTTCTGCTGACGCCCCCCGGAGAGACCCATGCCCTCGCAACAGGACCTTCTCGATATGCTGGCCCAGGTCGCACGCGCCTTGGGTAATGGGCATCGTCTGGCGTTGCTGGAGCGCCTGGCCCAAGGTGACGCCGCGGTCGAAACCTTGGCCAATACCAGCGACCTGACGATCGGCAATGCCTCCCAGCACCTGCAGCATCTGCGCCGGGCGGGGCTCGTCACGGCCCAGCGCTCCGGCAAGCAGATGATCTACCGCCTGACCGATGAGCGGATCGTCAACCTGCTGGGCCTGCTCAGGCAGGTGGCCGAGACCAACCTGGCCGAGATGGAGCGCCTGGTCAGTCGGCTGTTCGCGGAGGATGACGCCGATGGCGTTCTGGAGGCGGTCAGCCGGGACGAGTTGCTGGCAGGGCTCGCCAGCGGCGAGGTGACACTGCTGGATGTGCGCCCCGAGGAGGAGTACGAAGCCGGCCACCTGCCCGAGGCGATCAATATCCCACTGGAGCAGCTGGACGACATGCCGGGCAAGCTGCCCAAGGACAGGGAGATCGTTGCCTACTGCCGTGGCCCCTATTGCGTCCTGTCGCACGAGGCCGTACAACGCCTGCGTCAACTCGGCTATCGGGTCCGACGCTTCGAGGAAGGGTATCCGGAGTGGAAAGCGGCGGGGCTGCCCATCGCTTGACCCGAGGAAGGAGTGGGAACCGAGACGGTAGCTGCTGCGTCCCTGCGATGTCCGGCCACTTGCCCAGCGGGGGCGAGCGGACCATGCTCGAAGAGGTGTCGCCATGTCGTGGGCAGGTTCACTTCTTGACCAACCACTGTCGCAGCCACGCGTCCCGTCTCGGGTCGCCACGGGGGCCAGCATGCGTTTCGACGAAGCCGCCAGCCGGCGGGCGTGGTTCGAGGAGCGCCTGGCGCCGCTGATGGACCGGCTCTACGGCACGGCGCTGCGGCTCACCCGCCACCCCGCCGACGCCGAGGACATCGTCGCCGAGGCGGTGACCAAGGCCTGGACACAGCTCGATCGACTACGCGATCCCCAGCGCTTCGAGGGCTGGCTGTTCCATATCCTGACCAATACCTTCCTCAGCGAATGGCGCCGGCGGCGCTGTCGCCCGCAGGGTGCCGACGGCGAGGCCATCGAGCCCGCCGAGCTGGACAGCGCCCGCTTCGCGCTGTTCCAGCAGCTGCACCAGCCCTTCCTGCTGTGGTGGGGCAGCCTCGAGGAGCAGTTCTTCAACGGCCTGCTGCAGGAGGACCTGGAGCGAGCCCTCGACGCCCTTCCCGATGCCTACCGGGTGGCGATTGTGCTGGTCGAGGTGCAGGGCTATACGTATGAGGAGGTCGCGAGCCTGCTCGGTATCCCGCTGGGCACCGTGCGTTCGCGGCTGAGCCGGGCACGTTCGCAGTTGCAGAAGCGGCTCTGGGAGCAGGCCAGGGAGGCGGGCATGGTAGCCGCCAAGGGTACGGGAGGAGCGCAGGAATGAGCCCGAGAGCACTGAGCTGCGAAGAGGTCATCGAGCGTCTCTTCGACTATCTCGACCGGGAACTCGATGCGCAGGAGGCGACCGAGGTCGAATGGCACCTTCACCGGTGCCGTGACTGCTTCTCACGCACCGAATTCGAACGACGACTACGGGCCAGGGTGGCGGCCACCGGCACCGCGAAGGCCCCGCCGCGGCTGCACCGGCGCATCCGGAGCCTGCTCGACCAGTTCGACGACTCCGACACCACCCCCTGACTCCTGAGGAGTACGCCTCATGGTGGCGATTCTCGGCTATTCGCGCCCGCAGATCATGGCGGCGGTACAGCAGATGTACACCGCCGTGGCGGAGGCCCCCGCCACGCCGTTTCACTTCCCGGTCGGCGCGGAGGCGAGCCGCCGCCTGGGCTATCCCCCCGAGCAGCTCGCCCCCCTGCCGGCCGAGGTACGCGACGCCTTCGCCGGGGTCGGCTATCCGTTCCGCGCCGGGGCCATCCAGCCCGGCGACCGGGTCCTCGACATCGGTGCCGGGGCCGGCGGCGATGCCCTGATCGCGCACCGCCTGGCCGGCCCGCAGGGGCGGGTCATCGCCCTCGACCTGACCGCGGCCATGACGCGACGGCTGCGACAGGCCACGGAGCGGCATGCCATCGAACGCCTCGGCGTGGTGCAGGGCTCCGCCGAGCAGCTGCCGCTGCCCGATGCCAGCATCGACTGCATCAGCAGCAACGGCGCCCTCAACCTGGTGCCGGACAAGCGCCGCGCGGTGGCCGAGATGTTCCGCGTGCTCAAGCCCCACGGGCGCGTGCAGCTGGCCGATGTGGTCATCCATCGCCCGGTGTCGGTGGATTGCCACGAGGACCCGCGCCTGTGGGTCGAATGCGTGGTGGGCGCCACGGTGGAGGAGGAGCTGCTGGCGCTGTTCGAGGAAGCCGGCTTCGAGGAAGTTACCGTAGTGGGCAGCCACGACTACTTCGCCCTTAGCCCCAGCGCCCAGACCCGTGAGATCGCCGCCGGCTTCGGCGCCCACTCGGTCGAGATCGGCATGCGCCGCGGCGGCAGCGCGCCGAGCTGGCTGCAGCGCTGGTGCCGGCGCCTCGATCCGCGGCGCTGGATGCGGCTGTGGTATCGCCGCGGCCTGCTCGGGATCCTGGCGCTGCTGCTGGCGCTGCTGAGCTGCTACGGCACCCTGGCGCTGCTGCTCCTGCTGCCGCTGCTGGGCGTCCACCTGGCCTTCGACGAAGGGCTCTGGGCCGGCGCCATCGCGGCGCTGGCGCTGCTTACCCTGGCCAGCGTGGTCGCCGGACTGCGGCGGCACAGTACTCCCTGGCCCAGCCTGGTGGGGAGTGTCGGTACGCTGCTCGTTCTCCATGCCCTGTTCGTCGATTACTCGATGACTCAGGAGTTCAGCGGCTTCCTGCTGCTGGGCGTGGCCGTGGCCTGGGACATCCGCGAGCGACGTCGCCACGAAGCGCGGGTGCTCGGGCTGGCCGAGGCAACTCTCGCCGAGCGGCCGTGAAGCTGAAAAAAAAGCGCGGCAATGGCCGCGCCTGAAGTCGCCATGGAAGGCGACGAGAGAGCAACCTTCAGCTCGCCATGTCCAGCACCACGCGACCCTCGATCTTGCCGTCGATCATGCGCTGGAAGACCTCGTTGATGTTCTCCAGGCGGTCGGTGCTCACCGTGGCCTTGACCTTGCCCTCGCCGGCGAAATCCAGCGACTCCTGCAGGTCCTGACGGGTACCGACGATGGAGCCGCGCACGGTGATGCCGTTGAGCACGGTCTCGAAGATCGGCAAGGGGAAATTTCCGGGCGGCAGGCCGTTGAGCGAGATGGTGCCACCGCGACGCACCATGCCCTGGGCCTGCTCGAAGGCCTTGGGCGATACCGCCGTGACCAGTACGCCGTGGGCGCCGCCGATGGCCTTCCGCAGGTAGGCCACCGGGTCGGTCTTGGCCGCATTGACGGTAACGCTCGCGCCGAGACGCTCGGCGAGCGCCAGCTTGGCGTCGTCGATGTCGACGGCGGCCACGTTGAGACCCATGGCCTTGGCGTACTGCACCGCCATGTGGCCCAGCCCGCCGATGCCCGAGATCACCACCCACTGGCCGGGGCGGGTGTCGGTCACCTTGAGCCCCTTGTAGACGGTGACGCCGGCGCACAGCACCGGGGCGATTTCGACGAAACCGACGTTGTCGGGCAGATGACCGGCATAGTCGGCCACCGCCAGGGTGTAGTCGGCGAAGCCACCATTGACCGAGTAGCCGGTGTTCTGCTGCGACTCGCACAGGGTCTCCCAGCCGCCCAGGCAGTGCTCGCAGTGGCCACAGGCCGAGTGCAGCCAGGGCACGCCGATGCGATCGCCCTCCTTGACGTGCTTGACGCCGGCCCCGACGGCGGCCACGTGACCCACGCCCTCGTGGCCGGGGATAAAGGGTGGGCTGGGCTTGACCGGCCAGTCGCCGTGGGCCGCGTGCAGGTCGGTATGGCACACGCCCGAGGCGGCGACCTTGACCAGCACCTCGCCGGGACCGGGGCGCGGCACCTCGACCTCCTCGAGTGTCAGCGGCTCACCGAACTTGCGAACCACGGCGGCTTTCATCGTCTTGTCCATTGTTGTCTCCCCTACTGGTAGATGACGGGCAGCAGGCAGCCACCCGCGGATCTCGCGGACTCGTCAGGGCTGCGGAACGGTCGACCGTTCTCGAATTAGACAAGGTTTGCCGCCCGGCTGGGCCGGGCGGCGGACGGGATCAGAAGAAGCCGAGCGGATTGATGTCGTAGCTGACCAGCAGGTTCTTGGTCTGCTGGTAATGCTCGAGCGCCACCTTGTGGGTCTCGCGGCCGACGCCGGACTTCTTGTAGCCACCGAAGGCGGCATGCGCCGGATACTGGTGGTAGCAGTTGGTCCACACGCGGCCAGCCTGGATGCCACGACCCATGCGGAAGGCGACGTTTATGTCGCGGCTCCACACGCCGGCGCCGAGGCCGAACTCGGTGTCGTTGGCGATGGCCAGCGCCTCTTCCTCGTCCTTGAAGGTGGTCACTGCCACCACCGGGCCGAAGATCTCCTCCTGGAACACGCGCATCTTGTTGTTGCCCTTGAGCAGGGTCGGCTGGATGTAGTAGCCCTTGTCGTAAGCCGGGTCGAAGCTCTCCTTGTTGCCGCCGGTAAGAAACTCGGCGCCCTCCTCGCGGGCGATGTCCATGTAGGACATGATCTTGTCGAACTGCTCCTGGGAGGCCTGGGCGCCGACCTGGACGTCGGTGTCCAGCGGGTTGCCGCGCTTGATCTTCTGCACCCGCTCCATGACCTTGGCCATGAAGGCGTCGTAGATGCTCTCCTGGATCAACGCCCGCGATGGACAGGTGCATACCTCGCCCTGGTTGAAGAAGGCCAGCACCAGGCCCTCGGCGGCTTTCTCGATGAAAGCCGGTTCGGCGTCCATGATGTCGGCGAAGTAGATGTTCGGCGACTTGCCGCCCAGTTCCACGGTGGAGGGGATGATGTTGTCGGCGGCGCACTTGAGGATGTGCGCACCCACCGGCGTGGAGCCGGTGAAGGCGATCTTGGCGATGCGCTTGCTGGTGGCCAGCGCCTGGCCCGCCTCGGCGCCGTAGCCGTTGACCACGTTGACCACGCCCGGCGGCAGCAGGTCGCCGATCAGCTTCATCAGCTCGAGGACCGAGGCCGGGGTCTGCTCGGCAGGCTTGAGCACCACGCAGTTGCCCGCGGCCAGCGCCGGGGCCAGTTTCCACACCGCCATCAGCAGCGGGAAGTTCCACGGGATGATCTGCCCCACCACGCCCAGCGGCTCGTGGAAGTGATAGGAGACGGTATTGGCGTCGATGTCGGCCGCGGTGCCCTCCTGGGCGCGGATGCAGCCAGCGAAGTAGCGGAAATGGTCGACGGCCAGCGGAATGTCGGCGTTGAGGGTCTCGCGCACCGCCTTGCCGTTGTCCCAGGTTTCGGCGACGGCCAGCATCTCGAGGTTCTGCTCGATGCGATCGGCGATCTTGAGCAGGATGTTGCTGCGCTCGGTGGCAGAGGTGCGGCCCCAGGCGGGGGCGGCGGCATGGGCGGCATCCAGCGCCTTGTCGATGTCCTCGGCGGTGGAGCGCGGAATCTGGCAGAACACCTCGCCGTTGACCGGGCTGACGTTGTCGAAGTACTGACCGTTGACCGGCGGCACGAACTCGCCGCCGATGTAGTTGCCGTAGCGCTGTTCGAAGGTAATGACGGAACCGGGCTGACCGGGATTGGCGTAGATCATGGCGTTGCTCCTGACTTATCGTTATGGGTAGGTGCCTACCCAGTGTTGGCCAGAATCACAAAGTGCGACATACTGCCGTGGCAGGAGACGGGCTCATCCCTTGGGAGGAGAGAGCGAAAGGAGAGAGGGCCGCAATGCCCCCGACACATACCTTGATGGTCGCCGACGACCATCCGTTGTTTCGCGAAGCCATCGGAGCCGTGATCGAGACGGGGCTGCCGGGGTGCCGACTGCTGGAGGCAGATAGCCTGGCCCGGGCCCTGGAGCAAGCTCAATGCCGGCAGGACATCGACCTGCTGCTGCTCGATCTCGACCTGCCGGATGCGGAAGGCCTATCCGGCCTGGCACAGCTGCGCGAGGCATTGCCTCAATTGGCGGTCGCCATCGTATCGGCCGAACAGGATCGACGAATCGTGCTCGATGCCATCGGCATGGGCGCGGTGGGTTACATCCCCAAGTCCACTCCCCGCACGACGCTACTCAATGCCCTGGCCCACATGCTCGAGGGCCAGGTCTATCTTCCTCCCGATATCATGCGCCGCCCTCCTGCTTCCGGCCCCGCGTCCCCACGCCAGGCAGAGACGGCCTTCGCCACCCACATCGGCTCGCTGACCGACAAGCAGCGAGAGGTCCTGGCCCTGATGATACGTGGTTACTCCAACAAGCTGATCGCCCGCGAACTCGATATCGCCGAGACGACGGTGAAGACACATGTTTCGGCCATCCTGCGCAAGCTCGGCGTCACCAGCCGGGTGCAGGCCATTGTGGCGGCAGGTGCCCAGGAAACGTACCACGGCTGACGGCCCCCGGCACGGCTCTAGCCTCGCTCTGCCCTCACCGAAGCGAGGCGTTGCAGCAGCAACATGCGCAAGCGCAGAGGCTTTAAAGGCTTGAGCAGGCAATCGAACCCTTCGCGACGTGCCCTGACCTTGAGGGCAGCGTCATGGTTAGCGGTAATCAATACGACCGGCAGTCCAGGACAACGTTGGCGCAGCTTGACTGCCACGGCGATGCCATCCTCGGCGCAGGCCATGTCGCTCAGGTGGTAGTCGATCAGCAGGATATCGGGAGGCGATTCTCTGCCCTGCCCATCGATCTCACCGAGCGAAGCCGCCGTGACGACCCGGCACCCCCAGCCGCACAAGAGCGCCTCCATGCCCTCCCGTATGGCCCTATCGTTATCGATCACCCACACCGTACCGCCAATCGATGGCGCAGCCGAGTCGTAGCGCGGCTTGGGCTCTGCACGATTCGCCGCGACCCGTGTGGCTCCCGCATAAGGCACCAGAATGGAAAACAGAGCCCCGTGCCCCGGTCGCGAAACCAGCCGCAGCGGGTGTTCCAACATGGCACTGATTCGATCGACAATGGCCAGCCCCAGGCCCAACCCGCGGTCACGTTCGTCCACGCTGTTACCAAGCCGGCGGAACTCCTGGAAAATCGCCTGCTGATGCGCCTCCTCGATGCCGGGGCCGGTATCGCCCACCACGATTTCGAGCCCCCCGGGCCGATGACGACAACCCAGCAGGATCCGCCCTTGCTGGGTATAGCGGATGGCGTTGGACAAGAAATTGCGCACTACTCGTGCCAGCAGCGCCAGATCCGATTCAATCATCTCTTGGCTGGCCACGTATCGCAGCGTCAGACCGCATACCGAAGCCATCTGACGGTACTCCTCGGCGAGCACGTCCAGCAGCTCATTGGCCCGGAACGGCGCCTTGTCCGGCTTGAGCAGCCCGGCATCGAGGCGTGAGATATCCACCAGCGTCCCGAGCAACGCCTCCACGTCCTTCAACGAACGGGCGACATTGCCAACCAGGCGGCGCGAAGGGTCAGGCAAGTCGTGCTCCTCGAGGGCACAGGTGAACAGGCGCGCCGCGTTCAGCGGCTGCAGCAGATCGTGGCTGACCGCCGCCAGGAAACGGGTCTTGGAGTGATTGGCGGCTTCTGCCTCGGCCTTGGCCTGGTGCAACTCGAGCAGGGTCTGCTGCAGCGCCTCGGTACGCTCGCGCACCTGTTCGGCCAGCAGCACGGTATGCTCGAACGCCGCGTATGGGGCTCCGCCCACGGTGCTACCGGCTTCCACCCGTTCGATCAGCGAGGCGCAGATGCGCCGCAACCGCAGGTTTTCTTGCTCGAGGGCCAAGGCTCTCTCTTCGGGGCTGCCGGCCGCCTCAGGTGGGCGGGAGAGATCCAATGGCGACCCCGGTGAAGGTCTGATTGAGGTGCATGCCATGGTACTGCTCTCCATAGGTATTGAAACCGATGACCCCGGCACGTCCGACAAGTCGGGACGCCTCTGCGACCTGACCCAGGCTCTCCAGTTCGAGCCTTCTCAGAAAGCAATCGCAGCCGAGTATCAAGGCCGGCTCGCCAAGCCGCTGTCGCAGCCCGGCCAGTACGCTTTCGAGCTCATCCAGCAACGGGGCAGGTCGCATGGCCGTCAGCACGATGCCGTTCTCGACGGCACAGTAGAAGCTGAGGCTGCCGTCATCGTTCACTCGCTGAATGGAGCGAACATAGTGGTGTTCGCCGATTCGCACGGCCAAGGGGTGTCGAGCAAAGATGTCAGGCGTCAATGCTTCGAGGGACATGCCCACCAAGCGGGCATACTCCTCGGCCGCCGGCGCAGCGTTGAGCTCCAGCACCCGGCGACGTTCAGTGTCGGCACGTGTCACCACCAGCTTCATCGCCTGAGGACGGAGATGGTGAGCAGTGAACACTTCGAACGGCAGTGGCGTGTGAAACATGACGACGACCGCCGCATCGCTATGGAAGCGTCCATCGAAGAAGACATGAGTATGGGCCAGGCGATTGTCGTCCCCGGCCGAGCCACCGAAACTCGGTATGCTGCCTAACGCCGTATCAAGCGTAGCCAGCACCTCCTCCTCGCTGCTGGAGAGCCCATCCAGCAGGGTCATGACGAAACGATTTCCGACGTGATCGCCCGAGGCCAAGCTTCGGCAATTCTCGAGCAGTCCGCCGATGAGTCGCTGGGCCTGAATCAGGTCGAAAGCGGCGAGATCGTCGATCAGGGCGCAGGAGAGGGAGAACCGCCGACGGCCGAATCCTATCGCCACGATACAGCCCCGGCAGTAACCTTTCGGCGTGATCTCTCCCGCCGTGGTGCATCCCGCCAGCTCCACGCCGGAAAAGGCCTCGCGCATGGCGCTTCCCAGGTCATCGAGAGCATACTCTGCGCTGCAGAAGAACAGCACGAAGCCCAGTTCAGGGCTTGCCAGCGCTTCGGCCAACTCGCGAGCCGCTGATTCAGGGTCATGCTGCTCGCTGAATGCGGTGCGAAGGGCTGGCTCAACGGCTCGGTGCCCCCGTCCCTCAGGTTTGACAGCGCATGGATCCATGACATCCCTCCGCGATTTCACTCAGTTTATGGCGTGGGGCGTGTCACAACGCAAGCTTCTGTCGCGCTACTCCTGGCGCTGACGCTCCCTCAGCCAGCGCTCCAGCGCCGCTACCGTGACGGGTATGTCGGCCAGCAGCCCGCGCAGTTCGATCGCCGCCTCGGTACGATGCTCGGCGTGGGCTAGCCGCTCCAGGCGTTGGGCGATGGCGGCCAGGTGCTGCCCGCCCAGACTCCCCGACTCGCCCTTGATGCGATGGGCCCCCTCCGCCAACGCCGCCATATCGCCTCGCTCCAGGGCTGCCTGCAGGTTGTCGGCATGCTGCTGCAACTGCTCGCGATGCACGGCGAACAGGGTGGCGAGCGCCTCTGCTCCCAGCGTTTCCTGCAGCTCGGAAAGCACGCTCTCATCGACGATGCCGTCCGGCGAGCCCTCGCCTGCCGACGGGAGCGAAGAATCGGGCTTCGCCCGCCCCGACAGGCCATGCCTGAGCGAAGCCGCCAGTTCGTCTCGCCGCAGCGGTTTCACCAGATAGTCGGTCATGCCCGCCGTCAGGCAGCGTTCGCGCTCCGCTCCCGGGCCGCCCGCGGTCATCGCCACGATCGGCACCCTGGCGCTCCAGCCGCCGGCCGCTCGCAGGCGCCGCGTGGTCTCCAGGCCGTCCATGCCGGGCATCTGCACGTCCATGAAGACCAGGTCGAAGGCCTCTCGGTCGGCCAGTTCGAGGGCCCTTCGCCCATTCTCCGCCACTCGGACATGACAGCCATGGCGTTCGAGCAGCGCCACCGCCACCTGCTGGTTCACCGGGTCGTCCTCGACCAGCAGCACCCTGCCGCTCACCTTGGTTTCCCGCAGCGCCGACTCGGGCCGCTCCGGCTCATGATCGCCATGGGCCGGCTCCAGCGGCAGCTCGATCCAGAAGCGGCTGCCCTGGCCGGGCTGGCTATCCACGCCGATCGTGCCGCCCATCGCTTCAGCCAGCCGCCGGCAGATCGCCAGGCCGAGCCCGGTACCGCCATAGCGCCTTGCCGTCGAGGCATCGCCCTGACGAAAGGGCTCGAAGAGCCAGCCAAGCTTGTCCTTCGGAATGCCGGGACCGGTATCGCAGACGGCCAGCCTGAGCCGCCCCTGCGCGCTCACCGTCGCCTCGACCCGCACCTCGCCTCGCTCGGTGAACTTGATGGCGTTGGAGAGCAGGTTGAGCAGTACCTGTCGCAGCCGGGTGGGGTCCCCCATGAGCTGCTCGGGCAGGGCCGGCGACAGGTGGTTCACCAGCTCAAGCCCCTTGGCCCGGGCGCGGGGGGCGAAGAGTTCGCAGGCATCCACGACCAGCGCCGCGAGGCGGAAGGGACGCCGCTCGAGCTCCAGCCTGCCCGACTCGATCTTGGAGAAGTCGAGAATGTCGTTGATCAGTTCCAGCAGGCGCGCCGCGCTGACGTGCAGGGTGCGGGCATATTCGCGTGACTGGGCATCGATCGGTTGCTCGAGCAGCAGATCGCTCATGCCGATGACGCCGTTGAGAGGCGTGCGGATCTCGTGGCTGACGGTGGCCAGGAACTCCGACTTCGACTGGCTGGCGGCCTCGGCCCGGCGGGCGGTGGCCTGCAGCTTGCGGCTCAGGGATTCGAGCGAGCGACGCGCCTCGGCGTTGTCACGCGCCTCGCGGACCAGGAACACGAACACCAGCAGGGCGGCCAGGCTCATGGCCAGGATCAGCGCCAGCAGCAGGGCGTAGAGGGTCTGCAGCACCTTCCGGTCTTGGGTAGTCGATTCGGCTAGATGGCCGTTGAGGGCGACGATCAGCTGTTCGGTCACGCCTCCCACTCGTTCGAGCCGATCGGACAGGACCCAACGCTCCCCCTCCCCCAGTTGGCCGATTTCGTCGAGCAGGCGATCGATGTCATCCATCATCACGACCAGATCGGACAGGAGCCGGTCGGCCTGGGGCATCTCGGCCAACAGCTGATTGACGTCGCCCCGCTGCAGCAGGTTGACGCGACTGTAGATCAGCTCGAAGCGCAGGCGCAGCGCTTCGAGGGAGCGGGCGTTCTCCGCTCGCAGCGCCAGGTCGCTGCGCATCTGGATGATGTCACGGTCGAGCTTGTAGGCGTGCCAGGTCGCATCGCCGACCACGCTATGATGAAGCTGCTCCTGGCGCCAGGCGGCCAGACCCACCACCACCAGGGCGGCAGTGAAGAACACCAGGGCTGCCGCCGCCCCCAGCTTCAGCCGTAGCGGGTAGCGCAACATGCGGCGGTGCCTCGCGTCGAGGCCGGGTTACGGGACATGGATGCTGCCCACGTGCCATACGGAGCGATGGCGAATGGTTTCGTTGTGCAACTCGGGGTGGTCGTCGAAGGGGTAGAGCACGAACATCGGCCCCAGGTCGCGCACCGCGATCGGCTCGCCGTCACGCTGGAGGGCGAGGATGACGTCATAGTCGTGAAAGTCGGTGATCGGCACTTCGGTTTCGTACTCGTTCAATGCCTGGATCCGCACATGGTCCCCCTGCGTGCCTGCCGCCTCCAGCAGGGCGCGAAGCAAGGGCCCCTCGAAGCGGCCGATACCCTCGGTCCAGGGTGTGCTCGTCTCGATCTCTCGCTGGGGAAGCGACATCAGCAGTTCCCGATCGAGCTGCAGTTCATCGCCAACATTGGGATGTTCGATGGCCCCCGTCACCCTGAGCAGGACTTCCCCCTGGGGAGGGGGTAGCGGATCGGCCATCACCGGCGACGAAACGCAGGCCAGGAGAAGCAGGCCAAGGGACAGGACGGTGGGACTGGGCCACGAAAAGGACATTGAGGGCTTCCATGTTCATTGCAAAGCCCCAAGCCTACGCGAATCCCAAGAAAAGTTCAGGTGGCACAACGCACGAGGCGAATGGCAGGAGGGGCGTGCCCCCTCCTGCGACGCCCATCCTCACGAAGCCTCGTCCTTGTGTTCACAGCGCACCAGGTCCTCGTAGGCATGCCAGCTGGCATGCCCCAGCACCGGCAGGATCAGCGCCAGGCCGATATAGAAGGTCAGCACCCCCACCAGGACGCTGGCGGTGAGAATGACGGCCCACAGCAGCATCGGCCGGAAGTTGCGGGCCACGGCGCGCACGCTGGCCTCGATGCCTTCCATGAAGGTCAGGTCCTGGTCCATCAGGGTCGGGATGGCCACCACGCTGATGGTGAAGGCGCCGAAGGCCAGCACCGCCCCCACCGCGGTGCCCACCGCGATCAGGCCGAGCCCGTCCGGGGTGGTCAGCAGCGAGGCGTAGAGCTCCGCCGCCCCGGGCGCCTCGAAGCCGAAGAAGAGCGCGAACAGCAGCGTGGCCAGGCGGATCCAGGCGAGAAAGAAGATCATCATCATCACGCCCATCATCGCCAGCTGCCCCGCATGCGGGCGCCAGGCTCCGAAGGCGTCACCCAGATGTGGCGCGCGGCCCTCCTCGATTGCACGACTGATGCCGTAGGAGCCGACCGCCACCAGCGGCCCGAGGAACATGAAGCCCGCCACCAGTGGCAGCAACCAGTGCCACAGGTCGAGCACGATGGCGCCGGCCGTGATGGCGATGCTCAGGCCGACCCAGAACATGCCGTAGGCGAGACTGACCGCGGCGGCCTGGCGGAAGTCCTCGAAGCCGGCCATCAGCCAGGCCCTGGGCCTGTCCATGCCGATCGGGTTGATGGTGATCTTGACGTTGGGAGCGGAGGGCTGTCCGGCGCTTCTTGTGGCTGCATTCATTGTCGTACCCCGTTTGGTCGCCATGAGAAGGACGATGCGAGCGTTTTACCGGCCGGGAGGTCCGGGTGACGTCTTGTTGTCGTACCACTCTACTGTAGTTGAGCGCGCTCAAGGCTGCCGCGCAAAGTTGTCAACGCAGCGAGCAAACCGCCCCCGTCTGGGCGGCGGTCAGGCGGCGCTCTTGGGCGCCTGGGAGGAAGCAAACGACGCGGTCGACGAGACGGCCGCCGACACGATCCTGGCGGGCGTCGCTCACGGGCAGGAGGGCTATTCCAAGGCGGCGGCCCGACGCCGCTCGCGTCACCGCAGCGAACACGCCACGGTCTTGCATGGCGCGATCCGCCAGGCCCCCGGGAGGGAGCCTGGCGTCGCGGCCCGCCGGCTCAGCGCACGATCATCACCGAGATCTTCGAGTGGTGCACCACGTGCTCGGCGTTAGGGCCCAACACGTAGTCGGCAAACTTGCGCTTGTTGTGCGAGGCCATCACGATCAGATCGACCTGGAGCTTCTTGGCCGCCTTGACGATCGCCTCCCACGGCGAGCCGTCGACGATCACCGACTGCACCTTGATGTCATCGGGCACGTGCTCCTGGATGAAGCGGTGCTGGGCCTGGGACAGCGCCTCGTGCGCCTTCTGCGCGAAGTCGCTCGGGAAGTAGGAGCCGACCAGTGGCATGTGGTAGTCCGGCAGTACCGTCACCACGTGCAGCGAGGCGCCGAAGGTACGGCACAGGGTCAGCGCCGTGGGTAGCGCCTTGGTCCAGGAGGATTCCTCGTTGAGGTCCACCGGCAGCATGATCTTGTCGTACATCTTCCCCCCTCCTCAAGCGGCTTGGGTCGTCGACGGCTGCTGCTGACGCCGCCGATGCTGAAGCAGGACCACCAGGCCGAACACCAGGAAGCCCGGCAGCCACATCCACTCCTTGGCCCAGCGATCCACCGGTGCCAGCACCTCGACGACCTCCTGGTCGAAGTCGAAGCCGAGATCCTCGGCCGTGCTGCCGAACTCGACGAAGTCCACGAGAGTCCGGTCGTCTTCGGTCAACAGCTCCAGGCCCAGTCGTTCCATGCGCTCCTCGGCACTGTCGCCGCGCGGTACCGGCACCAGGACGTAGGTCGTGATGGGGTCGCCGAAGGCATCCTCGCCGGCAATCTGCACGCGTAGCTGGCTGCCGTCGTCCACGCTGGCCAGCGCCTCGGCAAAATCCGCCGGCGGCACTGACTCGTAGGGGTCGTGGATCCGATCCATCCAGAAGCCGGGGCGGAACAGGGTGAAGGCCACCAGCAGCAGCAGGATCGATTCGTACCAGCGATTGCGTACCAGGAAGTAGCCCTGGGTACCCGCGGCGAAGATGAGCATGGCGATCGTCGCGATGACGAATATCACGATCCCCTGCAGCCAGTTCACATCGATCAGCAGCAGGTCGGTGTTGAAGATGAACAGGAACGGCAGCGCCGCGGTACGCAGGCTGTAGTAGAAGGCCTGGAAACCGGTGCGAAGCGGATCGCCGCCCGAGACTGCCGCCGCCGCGAACGACGCCAGCCCCACCGGCGGCGTGACGTCGGCCATGATGCCGAAGTAGAACACGAACAGGTGTACCGCGATCAGCGGCACGATCAGGCCGTTCTGCTGGCCCAGCAACACGATCACCGGCGCCATCAGGGCCGAGACCACGATGTAGTTGGCGGTGGTCGGCAGCCCCATGCCGAGGATCAGGCTGAGCACCGCGGTAAGCAGCAGGATCAGCATCAGATTGCCCATGGCCAGGACCTCGACCACATCGGCCAGTACCAGCCCCACACCGGTCTGCGATACCGCCCCCACCACGATGCCCGCCGTGGCGGTGGCGATACCGATGCCGATCATGTTGCGTGCCCCCGCGACCAGACCGTCCCACAGGTCGAATACCCCCTCCTTGAGGTCCGCCGCGATCCGGCTGCGGCCGCGGAACAAGGCGATGATGGGACGCTGGGTGAGCATGATGAAGATCATGAACACCGTGGCCCAGAAGGCCGAAAGCCCCGGCGACAGCCGCTCTACCATCAGGCACCAGACCAGCACGACCACCGGCAGGATGTAGTGCAGCCCGACCATCACCGTGGGTCGGGTCTGGGGCAGGGTCACCACCTGGGAGGTGGGATCGTCGAGCTCCAGCTCGGGGTAGTACGAGCCGAGCTTGAGCAGGCCCACGTAGACGACGGCCAGCATCACGCCCACCACCCACGGGGTGGCTTCGCCGAGCACCGGCTTGAGCCAGCCCAGGCCGTAGTAGACCGCGAAGGAGAGCGCCATCAACAGGATCAGGCCGGTCAGGAAGCCGATCGCCTTGTTGAGGAAGGGGCGCACCGGGTTGTTCGACGGCAGGCCCTTCATGTCGGCCTTGAGCGCTTCGAGGTGGACGATGTAGATCAGCGCGATATAGGAGATCACCGCCGGCAGGAAGGCATGCTTGATCACCTCGACGTAGGAGATGCCGACGTATTCGACCATCAGGAAGGCCGCGGCCCCCATCACCGGCGGCATGATCTGGCCGTTCACCGACGACGACACCTCGACCGCGCCGGCCTTCTCGGCGGAAAAGCCCACCCGCTTCATCATGGGGATGGTGAAGGTGCCGGTGGTCACGGTATTGGCGATCGACGAACCGGAGATCAGGCCGGTCATGCCCGAGGCGACGACGGCGGCCTTGGCCGGCCCGCCCTTGTAGTGGCCGAGCAGCGAGAAGGCGACCTTGATGAAATAGTTGCCGGCACCGGCCTTGTCGAGCAGGGCGCCGAACAGCACGAAGAGGAACACGAAGCTGGTGGAGACCCCGAGCGCGATGCCGAATACGCCCTGGGTGGTCAGCCACTGGTGATTGATCAGGCCGTTCAGGCTGACCCCGCGATGGGCCAGGATCCCCGGCATGTAGGGGCCAAACAGCGAGTAGAGGATGAACACCGACGCGACGATGGCGAGCGGTGGCCCCAGCGCCCGTCGAGTGGCTTCGAGCAGCACCAGGATGCCGACCACGCCCACGATCACGTCCTGCAGAATCGGCGAACCGGGACGATTGGAGAGTTCGGCGTAGAACAGATAGATGTAGGCAGCGCAGAAGGCGCCCACCAGCCCCAGCACCCAGTCCTGCAAGGGAATGCGGTCGCGGGGAGAGCGCTTCAGCGCCGGGTAGGCCATGAACGCCAGCAGGGTGGCGAAGGCCAGGTGAATCGAGCGCGCCTCGGTCGCATTGAACACCCCGAAGCGAACGATGTAGGGCAACGGCGAGGCAATCCAGAGCTGGAACAACGACCAGGCGGCTGCCAGGCCGACCAGTATCTTGCCCGGCGCCCCGACGGGCTTGCGCGCCCCGCTGTCGGTCGAGGCGACCATGTCATCCAGATCCACCTCTGGCCTGTGTGGATTCGTCTTTTCGTCAGTCATCGCCGTCGTGCTCCACGATCGCTTCAGCCCTTGTGGCTCCCCCGCCGTGTTGCGGGATCGGTACGTCCAAGAGTCTGTGCCTGTCCAAACGGATGCGCGGACCTCCAGGGTCCGCGCATCTCACCTGAGGGCAATATCACCCCTCAATGCCGTATCACTCGATCCAGCCACGCTCACGGTAGTAGCGCTCGGCACCCTCATGCAGCGGTGCGGTAAGGCCTTCGGAGATCATCTCCTCCTCTTCGAGGTTCTCGAATGCCGGGTGCAGGCGCTTGAAGCGATCGAAGTTCTCGAAAACCGCCTTGACGGTCTCGTAGACGACTTCCTCGTCGACGTCGGCATGGGTGACGAAGGTCGCCGCCACGCCGAAGGTCTCGACTTCCTCATCGTTGCCGCGATACAGGCCGCCGGGGATGACCGAGCGGGTGTAGTACGGGTGCTCTTCGATCAGCGCGTCGATCTCGTCGCCGGTGACCGGGATGAGGCGTGCGTCAATGGTGGTGGTGGCTTCCTGGATGGAACCGTTGGGATGCCCGACCACGTAGACCATGGCATCGATGTTGTTGTCGGCCAGGGCCGCGGCCTGCTCGGCGGCATCGAGCTGCGAGGCCAGCGAGAAGGTATCGGTATCCCAGCCCATCGCCTCCATCACCACATTCATGGTGTTGCGCTGCCCGGAGCCCGGGTTGCCGATGTTGATGCGCTTGCCGGGGAAGTCGGTGAAATGCTCGATGCCGGAATCGGCCCGTGCCACCACGGTCAGCGGCTCGCCGTGCATGGTGAAGACGGCACGCATGTCCTCCCAGGCGCCATCGGATTCGAAGTTCTCCTCGCCGTTATAGGCAAGATACTGCACGTCGGACTGCACCACGCCCATGTCCAGCTCGCCGCTGCGCATGCCGTTGACGTTGGCAACGGAGCCGCCCGTCGACGGGGCGTTACAGCGAATGTTGTGTTCGTCGCTGCCGCGATTCACCATGCGGCAGACGGACTGGCCCACCACATAGTAGACGCCCGTCTGGCCGCCGGTACCGATCGTGATGAAGCGTTCCTGAGCCACCGCCGGCGCGGAGAACATGGCGGCGCCCAGAAGCGCTCCCGAGAATGCTGCCGCGGAAAATGCATGGCGTTTCATTAACACACCTCTTTGACGTTATTGGCTAGCCGTCATTACTGACGAGCATGATCCCTGAGTAGCCAGGCGTTGAGACCACTGGCTGGCGGAAACAACCGCTCCCCTCTACTTTAGCGAAAAAAACGTCGCAACGATGGGTCTTTTTCAACTGAGTTAATTTTAGTCGCACTTTTCGTTAAGTGTACGTTAATTCCTGATATGCATGCCCCATGAGCGCTCTGAACCGCCATGTGCCGGCCTCGCGGCGGGCTGGAGGCGCCGCCGGCTGAACGCGAGACTCGATGTGGCTAGCTCGCCTTCAGGATCAGCGCCTGCTTTTCCTCCTTCATGGCGTCGAACGCGGCCTCGAAGAAGAACTCGCGCTCCCCCAGCGCCGGCTCCAGGTGGTTGAGCCAGGTGGCGGCCTCGTCGTACTTGGCGAAGAAGGGCCGCTGCACCCAGTCGGCGTCGCGGCCCTGGATGAAGCGCAGCACGAAGACCTTCTCGCCGTTGATCTCGGTGACGCCCTGGATCTCCACCTTGCCCGGATCGGCGGACATCGACGGCCCACGGGCCGTTCGCGCCAGGCCCGGCACCGCCTTGATCGCCTCGCGATAGATCTCCCAGGCCTTGACCAGCGGCACCTCGAAGTAGTGGCGGGCGCCGGTGTCGCGCTCGACGAACAGGTAGTAGGGGATCATTCCCAGGCGTACCTGGGTGGTCCACATTCTCGCCCACTGGCCGGCGTCGTCGTTGATGTGCTTCAGGAGCGGCGCCTGGGTGCGAATCTCGGCGCCGGTGGCGCGAATGCGGCGGATCGCCTCGCGGCAGACGGGCGTCTCCATCTCCTTCCAGTGGTTGAAGTGCGCCATGAAGGCGACGTGCTTGCCGGCCTGAACCAGCTCGCGGAAGAGCGCGAGGATGTCCTCGGCGTCCGGGTCGGTGACGAAGCGGTAGGGCCAGAAGGTCAGGCTCTTGGAGCCGATGCGGATGTCCTGGACGTGGTCCAGCTCCGGCGTCATCAGACCCTCCAGGTACATCCTCAGGTGCTTGGCCTTCATCACCATGGGGTCGCCGCCGGTCATCAGCAGGTCGGTGACCTCGGTGTGCTCGGCGAGATAACGGTGCAGGGAGTCCGCCTCGCTTGCGGCGAACTTGAGGTCCTTGTCGCCGACGAACTGCGCCCAGCGGAAGCAGAAGGTGCAGTAGCTGTGGCAGACCTGGCCCTGGCTGGGAAAGAACAGCACGGTTTCGTGGTACTTGTGCTGCATGCCCGGCACCGGTTCGCCGTCGAGCAGCGGCAGGTTGAGGTCCATCTGCCCCGCCGGGTGGGGGTTGAGCTCACGGCGAATGCGCTCGATCACCGGCTTCATCTCGGCAGCGTCGGCGTCGCGACGAACCAGCTCGGCCACCTCGGCAAAGTGTTCCGGCCGCAGCATGCCACGCTGGGGAAAGGTGAGCTGGAACACCGGGTCGGCCGGCACGTCGTCCCAATCGATCAGTTCGTCGATGACGTACTGATTGACACGAAACGGCAGCACCTGGCTGACCACCCGCATGTCGAAACGCAGGTCTTCAGGCAGACGCTGGATCGCCTCGATCCTGTCCAGCTGGCGATGGGTATAGACCTTGAATTGACGGGCCTCGATGGCCTCGGTTCCGGCATTGCCGAGGTCGATGTTCACACGCTGATTCATTGTCTCCTCCTGTTGTCATGGGCCTGGGACGGCGGCTCTGCGCTGTCGCGCAAAGCCGTCGCCACACCGACCTGGGATCGGCGAGCCGTGGCTTGTCGGGGGAGCACATTGGTACCGCCTGGGCAGGCGAGTTGCAAGTTTTTGCTGCGATCTGCAACGAATGTCACGCAAAAGTACTGGATACGTAACGATATGTCCCGCTCACTCCCTGTGCGCCAGCCACCCCACCAGGCGCTGCAGGCGCGGTGCGCCGATCAGGATGAGTGCAAAGGCGATCGGCCAGGCGATGTAGAAGGCGCGCCACCAGCGCGCGGTAAAGCCGGCGCCGAGCCCGGTATTGACCCAGGTGATGACGAAGGTCATCAGGGTGACCATGTAGAGGGACATCAGCACCGCGAAGGTCAGCGGCGCATAGCGAGGAGGTAACCGCATGCTCAGGTCCACGTTTGCGAAAAGGCTGATGAGTTGAGCGCGAAGCTCGCCACCGCGGCGCGCCACTGCATCACCGCGGTGCGCTGCCGCCGACACCCGCACTTGAATGACCGCGGCACCGCCGACCAGACTGACGCTATCATCCCCAAGGAGAGTGCCCATGCCCACCCAACTGGAATGTTGCCAGGGCGATATCGCCCATCAGCCCGACATGGACGCCGTGGTCAATGCCGCCAATGCGGAGCTGCGCCCCGGCGGCGGCGTGGCCGGCGCCCTGCATCGGGCAGCCGGGCCGCAGCTCGACCGGGCCTGCCGGCCACTGGCCCCGATCGAACCCGGCCAGGCCGTGATCACCGAGGCCTTCGAGCTGCCCAACCGTCACGTCATCCACTGCCTGGGCCCGGTCTACGGGCGCGACAAGCCGGAGGCGGAGCTGCTCGCCGCCTGTTACCGCAACGCCCTCGAGCTGGCCGAGCAGCACGGCCTTGTCAGCGTTGCCTTCCCTGCCCTGTCGGCGGGCGCCTTCGGCTACCCGCTCGAGGCGGCCGCCCGCGTGGCGCTGGAGACCGTCCAGGCGACCCTGCCCGCCTGCCCGGGCATCGAGCGGGTGCGCTTCGTGCTGTTCGACAAGCGAAGCGCGGAGGTCTTCGAGCGCACCCTGGCCGCCCTGGATCAGGCGTTGTAGCCGAGGGTCCTCGGCAGCCACAGCGCGATGCCGGGGAAGAGCGCGACCAGCGCCAGCGCGGCGGCCATGGCCAGCACGAACAGCAGCGCCCAGCCCAGGGTCTGCTCGAGGCGGATCCTGGCGATCTCGGTGGTCACCATCAGGTTGACCGCCACCGGTGGCGTGAACTGGCCGATGGCGATGTTCATCGCCAGCAGGACGCCGAACCACACCGGGTTCCAGGCGAAGTGCTGCATCACCGGGATCAGGATCGGCATCATGATCAGGTAGATCGAGATGGCATCGAGCAGCATGCCTGCCAGCAGCACCGCCAGCATGATCAGGATCAGCAGCAGCACGCCATTGTCGGTCAGGCCGATGATCCACTCCGCCAGGTGGCGGAAGGTGCCGAGCATGGTGCCGGCCCAGGCGAAGATGCCGGCGAGGGCGATGATCAGCATCACCACCCCGGAGATCACCGCCGCCTCGCCGAACAGGTTCCACAGGTCGCGCCAGCCGATCTCGCGGGTCAGGAACAGCCCCACCAGGGCGCCGTAGGCCACCGCCACCACGGCCGCCTCGGTGGGCGTGAACAGCCCCGAGCGCAGCCCGCCGAGGATCAGTACCGGGGCGAACAGCGCCGGCAGGGCCTGCTTGAAGGTCGTGCCCACCTCGAGGCGTTCGGCACCCGCCACCGGCGTGCCGCCCTCCCAGCCATAGCGCCTCGACACCAGCAGCGCCGGCACCAGCAGCGCCAGGCCGGCGAGGATGCCGGGGAAGAGTCCGGCGGCGAACAGCGCGCGCAGGTCGACCCCGGGCACCACGATGGAATAGAGAATCAGCGCCACCGAGGGCGGGATCAGGATCGCCGTGGAAGCGGAAGCGGCGATCAGCGTGGCCGAGAAGGGCTTGGGGTAGCCCGCCCGGGTCATGCTCGGCAGCATCACCATGGCCACCGCGGCGGCGTCGGCCGGGCCGGAGCCGCTCATGCCGCCCATGATCATGCACACCAGCACCGCCACCAGCGCCAGGCCGCCGTGACGCGGTCCGATCAGGGCCTGGGCGAAGCGTACCAGGCGCAGCGCCACCCCGGCGCGCTCGAAGATCAGCCCGGTCATGATGAACAGCGGAATGGCGATCAGCGGATACTTGGCGATGCTGTTGTAGGTGTTGGTGCCGAGCGTGGCCAGCATCGCCGGCGAGAGGCCCGAGACGATGCCCACCGCTCCGGCCAGGGCCAGCGAGAAGGCCACCGGCACGCCGGCGATCAGCAGTCCGGCGAAGGCCAGGATCATCCACAGGTCAGGACTCATCGTCGAGCCTCCCGCGCAGGCGGTCGACGGTCTGCTGGATCAGGCGCACCAGCATCGCCGCGGTCAGCAGCGGCAGCCAGACGAGATACCACCACTGGGGCAGGCCCAGCCCCGGCGACAGCGACTGCCACTGGTACTCCTCCCAGGTCAGCTTGGCGCCGAACCAGGTGATCAGCCCAAGCACGATGGCCCCGCACAGCCCCTGGAAGAGAATCAGCGCCCGTCGCGGCCCGGGCGGCAGCGCGCGCTCGAGCAGCCCGATGCGGATATGGCCGTTGCGCCGCAACGCCACGGAAGCGCCGGTAAAGGTCAGCACCACCAGCAGGAACACCGAGAACTCCTCGGTGAAGGCCAGCGACCCACCGGTCACGTAGCGGGTCACGACATTGCCCAGGCTGATCAGCGAGATGATCGCCAGCGCCAGCGCGCCCAGCCAGCGTTCCGGCCTGGCGTCGGGAGAGAATTTCATCGAAGCCTCGCGGTAACGGGCCCGGCGTCGGCGACGCCGGGATCAGGCTTGTTTCGACACGGTGGGGCTCAGCGAGCCTCGATCGCCTCACGCGCGGTATCGACCAGGTCCTGCCCGATACGCGGGATCCACTTGTCGTGCACGCTCTGGGTGGCGTTGACGAACGCCCCGTGCTGCTCCGCGGTGAGCTCGGTGACCTCCACGCCGCGCTCCTGGATGGCGGCCAGGCGTTCGCTCTCCTGCTCGCGGGTCATCTCGATCTCCCACTGGCCCGCCTCGATGGCGGTCTCGCGCAGGATCTCGCGCTCCTCTTCGGAGAGCGTCTCCCAGACCTGCTGGTTGACGGCGAAGATCAGCGGATCGTTCATGTAGTTCCACAGGGTCAGGTACTCCTGGCCCACCTGATCGATGCGCGCCACGTCGAAGACCGAAAGCGGGTTCTCCTGCCCGTCCACGGCGCCGGTGGTCAACGCCGGCTGGGCGTCGGTCCAGCTCATCTGGGTCGGGTCGGCCCCCAGCGCCGTGAAGGTGTCCTGGAACAGCGGCGAGCCGACCACGCGGATCTTCAGCCCGTCGAGATCCTCGGGCGAGTCGATGGGCCCGCGCGAATTGGAGAGCTGGCGGAAACCGTTCTCGCCCCACGCCAGCGGAATCACACCGCGCGTTTCGATGGCCTCGAACACCATCTCGCCGGCCGCACCGCCGGTCACGGCATCCACGGCGGCCTCGTCGGGCATGAAGAACGGCAGCGAGAAGAGGTTGAGCTCGGGCACCTGCGGCGACCAGTTGATGGTCGAGCCGACGGCCATGTCGATCAGGCCCGAGCGCATCGCCGAGAACTCGCGCGTCTGGTCGCCGTTGACCAGTTGCGAGTTGGGATAGACGCGCAGGGTGAGTTCGCCGTCGGTGCGCTCCTCCACCAGCTCGGCCCACTTCTCGGCCGCCTGCCCCCAGGGGAAGGCATCGGGGAGCACGGTGGAGATGGAGAGTTCACGCGCCTGGGCGGAGAGCGCAGCGCCCAGCACGGCGGCACCGGCCACCGCAGCGGCGAGACGGGAGATACGGCTTGCTGAATTCATGACGTGTCCTTGCAGCTGAGGCCGGTTGCGATATGGCCGGCCGTGATTATCGTTCTGGCGGGCATCGACGAGAGCATCACCACGCCTCGACATTCTACGACGTCGTGCGTTGAATGGTAGCCCGTTAACGATATGGGACGACGCGCGGGTACGCGACTGCTACCCTCGCCGGGGCAAATACTGGAGGGAACCTGCCGTGCCGCTGCGTGACCTGCTGCTGGGCCTCTCGATCGTGGCGATCTGGGCCCTGAACATCATCGTCATCAAGCTGGGCGTGCAGGAGCTGCCCCCCTTGCTGCTGACCACCCTGCGCTTTCTGCTGGTCGCCGCCCTGCTGGTGCCCTTCCACCCCGTGGCCCGTCACCAGTTGCCCTTCCTGCTGCTGCTGTCGGCGACCTTCGGCACCCTGCACTTCGCCCTGCTGTTCATCGGCCTGGGCCAGGCGGAGGCCGGCACCGGGGCGCTGCTGGTACAGATGGGCACGCCCTTCGCCACCCTGCTGGCGGTGATCTTCCTGGGCGAGAGGCTGAGCCCCAAGCGGCTGGCCGGGCTCGCGCTGTCGTTCGGCGGCGTGGTGGTCCTGGCCGGCGGACCCAGCCTGCCTTCGCCGCTGCCCATGGCCCTGCTGTTGCTCAGCGCCTTCGGCTGGGCGGTCTCGCAGCTGCTGATCAAGAAGGGACCCAGCCTGGCACCCATGGCGCTGGCCGGCTGGACCGCGCTGTTCGCCGTGCCCCAGGTGGCGCTGGGCTCCTGGTGGTTCGAGCAAGACCAGTGGCTCGCCGTGACCCAGGCCGGCTGGTACGGCTGGGGCGCGGTACTCTACACGGCGGTGATGTCGTCGATCGTCGCCTACGGCATGTGGTACGGCCTGCTGCGTCGGCATCCCGTCAGCCGGCTCGCGCCGCTGAGCCTGCTGGTGCCGGCGGGCGCGGTGTTCCTCGGCATCGTGCTGCTGGACGAGACGCTCAACGCCCATATCGTCCTGGGCGGGGCCATGGTCATCGCCGGGGTGGGGCTGATCGTGGTTCGCTTTCGCGCTCTACTCGGCCGCTGACCGGCAGCCACTCCGGCGCCCGGGCCAGCTGACGCAGTCGCCCTCCTCGATGCCGCGCGCCTCGAAGTAGCCGGCGTTGACCTCCAGCGCGGCATGGTAGGCGGCACCGGCCACGGTGACCGGGCAGTCGTAGGGGCTGCGTGACGGGCACGGCTGCATGGTGTGCAGGGCGACGATGCGCCCTGCGGCGTCGAGGAAGGCGATGTCCAGCGGAATGCGGGTGCGGTACATCCAGAAGCCTGCCCGTGACGACTGGACCTCCTCGTAGAGGAACAGCATGCCGGCGTCGGCGTCGAGATGGTCGCGCTCCATCAGGCCCCGGCGCCGTTCCGCCGGGGTGCGTGCCAGCTCCACCTCCAGCCGGTGGCGCTCGCCGCCCGCCTCGATTTCCAGCGGCGCGCGCTGGAGCGTCGCCGCCACGTCGGCCGCGGCAGGCGGCTGCCAGGCCAGCAGCAGCGCCAGCCAGGCGACGGGTAGCATACGCTTGGCAGGCATCTCGTCACTCCTTGCCCAGACTGGCCACGGCGCCCTCCCGCTGGCCGAGGATCGCCATCAGGTCGATGCGCGTTTCGCGGGTAGTGAGATCGAGCAGCCCCTCCAGTGCCTGCAGATGGTCGTGGATGCAACGCCGCGCAGCCTCGCCGTCGCCGCTGCGCAGGTGGGCGAGCAGCGTCGGGTGGTCCTCGGCCAGGTAGCAGCTGGCCAGCCCCGCCCGCTTGTACAGCGCGATGACGATGGAGGTGCGCAGGATCAAATCGGTGAGCATGGCGCCCAGTACCCGGTTGGGAGAATGTTCGGCAAGCAGGTGATGGATGGCCAGCGAATGCTCGATGCGTGACGGTTCGTCGCCACGGGCATGCGCCTCGGCCTCGCGCGCGACCAGCGTGGCGATATCCTCGAGCAGCGCCTCGTCGAGGCTCCCCGCCAGCAGCGCAGCGACCTCGCCTTCCACCAGGCGGCGGGCGGCGAAGGTCTCTCGGGTCTCCTCGATGCTCGGCGCCCGTACCCGGGCGACCTGGTTGGGCTGCTGGCTGACGACGTGATCGGCGGCCAGCCGGGTCAGCGCCTTGCGCACCACCGAGCGGCTGACGCCGAAGATCTCGCCCAGTGCCACTTCGGGCAGGCGCGTACCCGGCGGCAGGCGCTGGGTCAGAACGGCACTGCGCACCTTGTCGACGATGAAGCGGTCGCTGATCCGCCCACCGGCACGCGTCGCGGCGGCAATCTCCTCCTGCCAGCTGGTGCTCATGGTAGCCTCTCGTCCCTTTCGCTCATGGGCTTACCTTCGCACGTTTCCCCCATCCTGGCCACAAGAAAGCCGCCTTCCTGTATACAAAGCGATCAGGCCGGGCAGTGCCGCTCCCCCACGTCGAGTATCTTCATCGTGTTGGTCCCGCCGTGGGCGTTCATGTGGTCGCCCCGGGTCAGGATGAC
>NZ_QHGY01000040.1 GCF_003254665.1 Billgrantia lactosivorans
TCGCCGCCTCGCGGCAAGTGCCCACAATGAATTACCTGATCGGCCAGAGCAAAGACTGTTTGGGTATGGACCCAGCGCGACCAATGGGTCTGTAGCTCAGTTGGTTAGAGCGCACCCCTGATAAGGGTGAGGTCGGCAGTTCAAATCTGCCCAGACCCACCATTCTCGAGCTTCGGCCGGGTCTGTCGCTCAGTTGGTGAGAGCGCACCCCCGGAAGTGCGGTAAAGAGAAGGGTGAGGTTGCCGGGTTTATTTCAAATCTGCCCAGACCCACCAAATTTGCGTGATACGTCGTTGAAAGACTCCTCGTATAGCAGGCTATACGTCGTCATCTTTTGCCTAGTCTCACACAAATTACATTTCGCGTGGTTTTGCCACAAAGAGATGTTGAAAGGGGCCATAGCTCAGCTGGGAGAGCGCCTGCCTTGCACGCAGGAGGTCAGCGGTTCGATCCCGCT
>NZ_QHGY01000041.1 GCF_003254665.1 Billgrantia lactosivorans
CTCCAGCGAGGGCAGGTTGTCCATGGTGCGGCTCATGTTGTAGGGCACCGAGATGTCGCGCCAGGTGGCGTACTCCTCCAGGTAGCTGACCATGGAGTGGTAGATCTTGGCGTGCATCGGGTCCTCGCAGGCGCCGCGCAGGATCACCTCGTTGGTGATCTCCTGGATCCGCTCCAGGTCCTCGTCGGGGAGCTGGTGGATCTCCACGCCGGCGTCGATGAAGGACTGGGTGCCCTCGGTGGAGCCGCGCTCGGACCAGGCCAGCGACCAGGCCATGGTGGCCTCGGCGGCGATCTTCAGCTTCTCCTGGGTCTCCTCGGAGAGGGCGTCCCAGGCGTCCTTGTTGATCATCACGCCGAACACGCTGGCCGACTGGTGCCAGCCGGGCACGG
>NZ_QHGY01000042.1 GCF_003254665.1 Billgrantia lactosivorans
CCCCATCCGTCGCACCAAGATCGTCGCCACCCTGGGCCCGGCCAGCGACCGCGAAGGCGTGCTGGAGGCGATGATCCGCACCGGCGTCGACGTGGTGCGCCTCAACTTCTCCCACGGCAGCGCCGCCGACCACCGCCGCCGGCTGATCGCCGTGCGCCAGATCGCCGACCGCCTGGGCAAGAGCGTCGCCGCGCTGGGCGACCTGCAGGGGCCCAAGATCCGCATCGCGCGCTTCCGCGACGGCGCGGTCACGCTCGAGGAGGGCCAGCCCTTCGTGCTCGACATGGGCATGGACACCGAAGCCGGCGACGCCGGCCGCGTCGGCTGCGAGTACGCCCAGCTGGCCGACGACGTCAGCGCCGGCGACCGCCTG
>NZ_QHGY01000043.1 GCF_003254665.1 Billgrantia lactosivorans
CACTGCAAGGCAAGATGCTGATCGGCCGCGAGGCCGCAAGCGGCAGTTCCAAGCCCATCCACGCCGTCAATCCCGCCACCGGCGAGCGCCTGGAGCCCACCTACGCCGGCGGCACCGTCGCCGAGGTCGAGCGTGCCTGCGAACTGGCCGAGGCGGCCTTCGCCAGCTACCGCGAGACCACGCTGGAGCAGCGCGCCGCCTTTCTCGAGACGGTCGCCGACGAGATCGAGGCGATCGGCGACGCGCTGATCGAGCGCGCCATCGCCGAGACCGGCCTGCCGCGGCCCCGCCTCGAGGGCGAGCGCGGCCGCACCTGTGGCCAGCTGCGCCTGTTCGCCAGCGTGGTGCGCGCCGGCGAGTGGC
>NZ_QHGY01000044.1 GCF_003254665.1 Billgrantia lactosivorans
CGACAGCAAGCGAGACGCTCCTCTCTTCAAGAGCCCGGAGCCGCTCTTTAACAATCGATCAGGTAATTCATGTGGGCGCTTGTCGATGAGGTGGTGAGAAGTCACACCATGTCAAGGCAAGCGACTCGTCGAGACCTTCGGGTCTTTTGAGAAGCTTTGACCTTGAGCCGAGTTTGGTCCGCTTCCTTCGCAAGAAGGGTAAGGACTATATGATTTGAAACTGAAGAGTTTGATCATGGCTCAGATTGAACGCTGGCGGCAGGCCTAACACATGCAAGTCGAGCGGCAGCACGGGGAGCTTGCTCCCTGGTGGCGAGCGGCGGACGGGTGAG
>NZ_QHGY01000045.1 GCF_003254665.1 Billgrantia lactosivorans
GTCCTACGGCATTCCCTCAAGGCTTCTCCGTGCGCAGTTCGCTATGCCTCTGCTCGGATCTCCCGGTCACGCGAACTAGCCGAGATGACGATCCCAGTCGCTGTGGTTGTCCCGAGGAGTCCCGCGACCGGACTCATCGGTGGATCCCTCTAGCTGATGCCAGGGTCCGGGCCGAGGGCGTTCCCGGTCTGACAGACTAGCCGTCGCTTAGGCAGCGAGAGCGTAGTCGCGCTGATGTGAATCGGCGCTTATTTGGTCGCAACGACGCTTACGGTGGTCTCTTGCCTGCACCGGCACGCTTCCCTTGATTCGATGCGCGAAGTCGAAAC
>NZ_QHGY01000046.1 GCF_003254665.1 Billgrantia lactosivorans
TCGCCACCGGCCAGGGTGACCTGGGAGCCGCCCAGCTCCTCGAGCACGCGACCCTGGTCACGCCCAGAGAGGCGCAGGCGCTTGCCGTCGAGGTCGGCCAGGCTCTCGATCGGCGTGCGGCCCATGAAACCCGACTCGTTGTTGAGAATGCCGTAGGGCAGGTAGACCATGTTGAACTCGCCGTAGACCTCCTGGTAGAGGTCCCAGCCGCCCCATTGCAGGATCCAGTTGAGGTAATCGACGGCATTGAGCAAGCTGGTGGTGGTGGCCAGCGGCGAGAAGGCGGGCGAGCGGCCGGCCCAGTAGCCGGGCCAGTCGC
>NZ_QHGY01000047.1 GCF_003254665.1 Billgrantia lactosivorans
CGAGCGCGGCCGCACCTGTGGCCAGCTGCGCCTGTTCGCCAGCGTGGTGCGCGCCGGCGAGTGGCTCGACCTGCGCCTCGACCCGGCCCTGCCCGAGCGCCAGCCGATGCCGCGCGCCGACCTGCGCCAGCGCCACATCCCGCTGGGCCCCGTCGCGGTGTTCGGCGCCAGTAACTTCCCGCTGGCCTTCTCCGTGGCCGGTGGCGACACCGCCTCGGCACTGGCCGCCGGCTGCCCGGTGATCGTCAAGGGCCACTCGGCCCACCCCGGCACCTCCGAGCTGGTGGGGCGTGCGGTACAGCAGGCC
>NZ_QHGY01000005.1 GCF_003254665.1 Billgrantia lactosivorans
TGCTCGGTGCGCGCCGAGAGGTCCTCGTTGCCGCGGGCGATGGAGCGCGACGCAGGGGTCACGACGTCGATGCCCTGCTGCACCCTCTCGGTGGTGCTGTAGAGGCTCTTGCGCATGGTATCCAGCGAGCCCAGCAGCGCGCCGATCTCGTCGCGAGTCTGCTCGGGCGGACGCACCGCCAGGTTGCCCGAGGCGATCTGCAGGGTGAAGTCGGCGGCACGACGCACCGGCCGGGTGATCGCGCGCATGATCCACACGCTGAAGACGAGCAGCAGCACGAAACCGAGCGCCATGAAGCCCAGCTGGCCCATCAGCATCTGTTGCTGGCCCCGCTCGGCGTCCTCGGCCATGCCCAGCGCCGCCAGGCGCTGCTGCTCGATCAATTGATCGACTTGCTCGGTGAGGGCCTTCGCGCTTTCGCGCAGTGCCGACGTATCGTTGTTCAGCGCCATCATGGCATCGAAGGCCTCCTCTCCCGCCAGTGCATCGGCCATGGGTGCCAGGCCTTCGTCAAGGAAGCTCTTCAGCGAGGTATCGAACTCCAGCGCCACCGACGTACGGTTGACGTCCCGGTCCAGGTAGTCGTCCCACAGCCCCGCCATCTGGCCGGCAATGCTGGAAAGCTCCTCGGCGTGCTCGTGCCGCGCGCTGAGGATGTCCATACGCTCCTGGGCGGTGAGCCGCTGGGGTCCTTCGCCGACCAGCTGGCCCAGCTGTTGCAGCCGAATCACGTCCTGCAGGCCGTCACGATTCAGTTCCGCCAGGCGTTCACCCGAGGCCTGCAGGCCGAACAGCCCGACACCCCCGCTGATCGCGAGCAGCAGCAGCGCCACGAAGGTCAGCATGGAAAGCCGCGCGCGTATGCTGTGCAGGTTGATACGCGCCAGCCAACCCAGCGGCCCGCGGCGAACGACCTGTCCCTGGCGGATGGCAAGACCGGAGCGGCCCGCCCTCAGACGCGCGTAGGCACGCTCTGCGAGCTCGGCCGCACCAGGTTCCACGGCCGTGCGTACCGAGGTGTAACCGAGGCACTGCCCACCCTCGATGATGGGCGTAACGGTCGCTCTGACCCAGTAGTGATCGCCGTTCTTGCGGCGGTTCTTGACCACGCCCTGCCAGGAGTCACCGCGCTTGATCGCTCGCCACAGGTCGGCAAAGGCTTCGGGCGGCATGTCGGGATGGCGAATGAGGTTGTGATTCGCCCCGACCAGTTCTTCGTGCTCGAAACCGCTGACCTCGACGAAGGCAGCGTTGGCGTAGGTGATGCGGCCCTCGAGATCGGTCCGCGAAATCAGCAGATGACGATCGTCAAACTTGTATTCCCGCTGCGTGACCGGCTGGTTGTTACGCATCTTGTTGTTCCCTCGGCTACCACGTTTCATCAGGGTTTCGGAGTACCGGCGTATGCGAGTCTCCACCTGCACAGGAGCTTCCAGGCCTCAGAACGAGGCCCACTGCTCCTCTTCTTCATGGCGAGACCGGCTGGGTCTCGCGTCGACATCGTGGCGCTTGGCCGGTAACGGATCGTGATCCAGCCGAGCCGCAGCCACGTTGCCGAGATCAGGCCGCGTGTCGCGCTGCGGAATCGGATTTCCGCCCTGCTCCGCCAACTGGAAGCGCAGTACGGCCTCGCGCAGGCGCGCGGCCTCGGCCTCGAGCTGCGTCGCCGCCGTGGCCGCCTGCTGAACCAGCGCCGCGTTCTGCTGGGTCACCTGGTCCATCTGGGTCACGGCCTGGTTGACCTGGCCGATGCCGTTGCTCTGCTCCAGCGAAGCCGAGGCGATCTCGTCCATGATGTCGCTGACCCGTTGAACCGCCGCCACGATCTCGCCCATGGTCTGGCCGGCCTGGTCGACCCGGGCGCTACCGACGTCGACCTTCTCCAGCGACGCCTGGATCAGGGTGCGGATCTCGCCCGCGGCCGACGCGCTGCGCCCGGCCAGGCTGCGTACCTCCTGCGCCACCACGGCGAAGCCGCGACCGTGCTCGCCGGCGCGCGCCGCTTCGACCGAGGCGTTCAGCGCAAGGATGTTGGTCTGGAAGGCGATGGAATCGATGACCCCGATGATGTCGGACACCTTGTGCGAGCTCTCGCTGATGTCGTGCATCGTCGCGACGACCTCGCCGACCACCTCGCCCCCCTGGGCAGCGGTGCGCGACGCCTCGGCCGCGAGCTGGCTCGCCTGGCGCGCGTTGTCGGCATTCTGCTCGACGGTGGAGGCCAGCTCTTCCATGCTGGAGGCGGTCTCGGCCAGGGAGGCGGCCTGCTGTTCGGTGCGTGACGACAGCTCGCCATTGCCCTCGGCGATCTCCTGCGCGCCCAGGTAGATGCTCTCGCTGCTGCTGCGCACCGTACCCACGGTGCCTGAAAGGCCCTCCTGCATGTGCTTGAGGGAGGTGAAGAGGCGGCCGATCTCGTTATTGCCGCGGTTCTCCACCGGCTGCGAGAGATTGCCCTGGGCCAGGCCCTCGAAGTATCCGACCAGGCGGGCCAGCGGCCGCAGCACGTTGACGCTGATGCCCCACACCACGATGGCCATCACCACCGCCGATCCCAGCAGCACGGCGACGATGGCCATGCGCATCAGGTTGGCCGTGGCATCGAACGAGGCCTGGTAGGCCGCGCCCGACTCCCCCGCGTGCGGGGCCATGGCGGCGACGGCGCTGCCGCCCTGCTGCAGTGCATGGAGGCCAAGCGCACTCAGCGCGACGATCATCGCGCCGAAGAACAGCAGCACCAGGAACCAGCTGGCACGCACCGTCAGGTTGTCGAGATACTTCACGTCATCCCCTCAATTCAGCAGAAAGACCGTCTTCCAAACGGACATCGGCAAGGGCGAGGCGAACTTTAGTGCCGCCGCGCCTCACTCGGCCACGCGTTCGACCAGCTCCATCTCGTCGCTGGTCAGGAGCTTGTCGATATCGACGATCACCAGCATGCGGTCCTCGAGGCTGCCGAGCCCGCTGAGGAAGTCCGACGACAGGGTCACGCCGAATTCGGGAGCCGGCTTGATCTGGTCGGGCGCGAGGGTCATCACGTCGGACACGCCGTCGACGACGATACCGACGACCCGATCCTCGACATTCACCACGATCACCACGGTCTGGCCGCCGTACTCCACCTTGTCGAGATGGAACTTGATGCGCAGGTCGACGATCGGCACGATCACCCCACGCAGGTTGGTCACCCCCTTGATGAAGTCCGGCGCATTGGCGATGCGCGTGACGTTCTCGTAGCCGCGGATCTCCTGCACCTTGAGGATGTCGACGGCATACTCTTCGTCGCCCAGCGAGAACACCAGGAATTCACGGTTGTGGGCTTCGGCTGCGGCCAGTGCTGCTTCGTTCGTCTGGTTCATGGTCAAATCTCCAGCGCTTTGTCGGTAAGGGCTTCGAGGGATTGCGATTCACGTTCGGGCCGGCGCTTCTCCTTCTTGGCCCGGCTGAGGCGATGCAGGCCGGTGATATCGAGGATCAGCGCCACGCTGCCATCGCCGAGGATGGTCGCGGCGGATACCCCCGGCACCTTGCGGTAGTTCGTTTCCAGGTTCTTGACCACCACCTGCTGCTGGCCGACCAGGTCGTCCACCAGCAGCGCGTAGCGCCGACCCTCGCCCTGCACGATCACGGCGATGGTCTCGGTGAGCCTGGTCTTGGCGTTCGGCACGTCCAGCGCCTCGTGCACCGCGACGACCGGCAGGTATTCGTCGCGCACCTTGAGCACCACGTCGTCACCGGCCATGGCGTAGAGATCCTCCTTGGCCGGCTGCAGCGATTCGAGCACGGCGGACAACGGCAGGATGAACATCTCGTTGCCGACCTTGATCGACATGCCGTCGAGGATCGCCAGGGTCAGCGGCAGCACGATGCGAATGGTGGTGCCCTCGCCCGGCCTGGACATGATCAGCACGTGGCCGCCCATGCCCTGGATGTTGCGCTTGACCACGTCCATGCCGACGCCGCGGCCGGAGACGTCGGTCACCTCCTTGGCGGTGGAGAAGCCCGGGGCGAAGATGAGCTGCCACACCTCGTCGTCGCTCATGGTGTCCGATACCGGCAAGCCGTTCTCGCGCGCCTTGGCCAGCAGCCTGTCGCGATTGAGGCCGGCGCCGTCGTCGATCACCTCGATGATGATGTTGCCACCCTGGTGCTTGGCCGAAAGCACCAGCTTGCCGGTGCGCGGCTTGCCGGCCGCCTCGCGCACGTCGGGTGGCTCGATGCCGTGGTCGAGGCTGTTGCGCACGAGGTGCGTCAGCGGGTCGATGATGCGCTCGGTGAGGCTCTTGTCGAGCTCGGTGGACTCGCCCTCGGTGACCAGCTCGATCTCCTTGCCCAGCTTGCCGGCGGTCTCGCGCACGACCCGGGGAAAGCGGCTGAAGACGAAATCCATCGGGATCATGCGGATCGACATCACCGATTCCTGCAGGTCCCGCGCGTTGCGCTGCAGCAGGCTCATGCCGTTGAGCAGCGCGCTGTCGGCGACGCCGTCCATTTCGCTGACGGTCTGGTCGAGCATCGACTGGGTGATGATCAGCTCACCCACCAGGTTGATGATCTGATCGACCTTGTCGACAGACACCCGGATCGAAGTCGACTCGCCGCCCCCCTTGGGCTTGTTCTTCGCCTTGGCGGGTCGGGCATCGTCGGCCGGCTTGGCCGCGGCCGGCCTGGGCGCAGCCGCGGGCGGCGGCGGACTGGCTTCGGCCTCGGCGGGCTTCGGCGCTGCCCGCCCCTCGCTCGCGGGCGCCTGCTCCTCGGCCTGGGGCGCCGCGGCACGGATCTTGACCTGATCGGCGTCGACGATGAAGCACATCACCGCCTCGATATCCTCGCTGCCGACGGAGGAGGCCAGCGTGACCTCGTAGCACGCCTCGTCGCCACCGTGTGAGATGACCTCGCCCAGCTGCCCCAGCTCTTCGACGAGCAGCTGACGATCCTTCTCGCCCACGTTGAGCAGCGTGACGATGCAATGATTGGCGCCGGCCTCGCTGCCTTGCTCGGCCGTGGCGGCCGGCGCCGGTTCCGGCTGGGGTTCCGGCTTCGGCGCCGGCGCAGCGGGCGCCCCGCCCTCGAGGTCCTGTCCTATCTCCTCGAGCGCAAGCCGCTGCAGCGTCTCGCAGATGCGCTCGAAAGCCTCCTGATCGGGCTCGGCGCTGTTGCGATACGCGTCTAGCTGATCACTGAGCATATCCTTGGTTTCCAGAAAGAGATCGACAATGTCCCGACGCAGCTTGAGCTCGCCCTTGCGGGTATGGTCGAGCAGGTTCTCGAACAGGTGCGTGGTTCTCTGGAGCACGTCGAAACCGAACGTGCCGGCGCCACCCTTGATCGAATGCGCCGCCCTGAAGATGGCATTGAGCTGCTCGGTATCCGGCTCGTCCACGTCGAGCTCCAGGAGGTAGCGCTCCATGTCGGCCAGCAGCTCTTCGGCTTCCTCGAAGAAAGTGTCATAGAAATCCGTGATATCCATGCGCTTTACCACCTGGTGTCAAAATGGGTTATTGGGGGTTGAGAGAACGACGCAAGCCTTCGGTGAATTGGGTGACGGGCGCCAGGTCCACTTCGCTGTCGGAGCGCGTGCTCAGCGGGCTCGGCACGCCGGGACCGTTCAGAATATCCGGCTGGCGAATGTACTCCGCGACCTCGGGCAGCAGCACCAGCAGCTCGATCCGGCGGTTGTCCGCATCGAACGGATCGGTGTCGGGCAACAGCACGCGGTCGGCGTAGCCGGAGACCCGCAGCAGCTTCTCCGAATCGAGCCCGCCGGCGACCAGTTCGCGGCGCGAGGCATTGGCACGGTCGCTGGAAAGTTCCCAGTTGCTGTAGCCCCGATACCCGCCGGCATAGGGGCGGCTGTCGGTATGCCCGCCGATGCTCAGGTCGTTGGGCAGGTCGTTGAGCAGCGGCGCGATGGTGCGCAGCAGGTTGCGCATGTAGGGCTCGACGCGGTCGCTGCCGACGGCGAACATGGGGCGCTGTTCGGTATCGAGCAACTGGATGCGCAACCCCTCCGGGGTGAGGTCGAAGCGCATCTGCTGACGCAGCACGCGCAGCTCGGGGTCGGCCTCGATCACCGCTTCGATGCGCCGCTGAAGGTCCATGAAGAAGCGACGCTGCTGCTCGCTCGGGCGCGAAAACTCGCGGGTATCGATACGCGCCCGCTCGCCGTCGCTGTGGGCCGGGTCGGGCCCGCCACCGGGAATGGCCAGGGTGCTGCCGGAACGATCCCCGCCCGACACGGCGCTGGCCAGCGGTGTACTGAAGTACTCCGCCACGCCCTCGCGCTGCTCGTCGCTCGACACCGACAGGATCCACATCACCAGGAACAGCGCCATCAGGGCCGTCATGAAGTCGGCCAGGGCGATCTTCCAGCTGCCGCCGTGGTGACGATGGACGACCTTCTTGCGCCGAACGATGATCGGGCGCTTGTCTCCCCCCGCACTCATTCCGCTGTTGCACCCGACTTGGCATTACGCACGTAGGTTTCCAGCTCGGTGAAGCCCGGGCGCTCCGCGCTGTGCAGCGCCTTGCGGCCGAACTCCACCGCCAGCTGCGGCGCGTAGCCGTGCAGGCTGGCGAGCAGCGTGATGCGAATGCACTGGAGCATTTTTTCCGCTTCCTTGACCTGGCGCTCGATGCTGCTGGCCACCGGGTTGATGAAGCCGTAGCCGATCAGGATGCCGAGGAAAGTACCCACCAGGGCATGGGCGATCATCTCGCCCATCTGCTCGGGGCCGGCATCGGCGTAGGTCAGCGCCTTGACCACCCCCATCACCGCCGCGACGATGCCGAACGCGGGCATGGCATCGCCCACCTTGGCGATGGCATCCGCGGGGATGTGCGCCTCCTGCTCGAAGGTCTCGATCTCATGGAGCATCAATTCGTCGATCTCCATGGGGTCCATGCCGCCGGCCACCATCAGGCGCAGGTAGTCGGTCAGGAAATTCATGATCATCGGGTCGGCCAGCACCCTGGGGTGCTCCTGGAACAGGGCGCTCTCCTGGGGGCTGTCGATGTCGCGTTCGATGCCGAGCATGCCCTCGCGGCGGACCTTGGTCAGCAGCTTGAACTGCACCGCCAGCAGCTCCATGTACATCTGCTTGTTGTACTTCCGCGTACGCCGCAGCTTGGGCAGGATCTTGAAGGTCGCCTTGATCGCCTTGCCGTTGTTGGCGGCGATGAAGGCCCCGACCCCGGCGCCGCCAATCATCAGCAGCTCGGTCGGCTGATAGAGCGGACCGAGGAAGCCCCCGGCCAGCACGAAGCCGCCAAAGACGCACAGCATGACTACGAGGTAACCCAGAAGAATCAGCACAAACGATACCCTTCAATGCATGTAAGCCGTCGTTATCACTACTTATCGGCCAAGCATTGCCGCACTTGAGGCCTGGCGGCCAAAAAGTGAAGGCGAGTTCGCTCGGCGCCCCATTCATGCTCCTGACGGCAAGACGCCGCCCGAAGGCGGCGTCTTGCCGGTAGGAAGAGCTCGACACGGGGAGCGTCAGCCGACCTGCTTGAGCGAGACCTCGCGACTGGCGGCCTCTTCCGCCTCACGCTCGCGGCGCTTGCGAGTCTTGCCGGCACGCGAGGGCGGCATGCAGATACCGCAGACGTAGTCGTGGTCCGGCGTGTGGGCATGGGCGACGAAGTGCCCACTGCAATGGGTGCAGGCGGAAAGCTGCAGCAGCTCGCTCTCGAAGAACCTGACCAGGGTCCAGGCGCGGGTCAGCCCCAGCACCGGCTCGGCCTGGTCGATGCTGACCTGCTCGTTATAGAGCCGATAGGCCGTGACGAAGGCCTGCATCCGCTCGCATTTCTGCTCCTCGAGCAGGCTGCGATAGATGTTGTAGAACAGCGAGGCGTGCACGTTCGGCAGCCAGGTGATGAACCAGTCGGTGGAGAAAGGCAGCATGCCCTTGGGCGGCGACATGCCACGCACTTCCTTGAACAGACGGATCAGGCGGGCACGGCTCAGGTCGGTCTCGGTTTCCAGCACCTGAAGGCGAGCCCCCAGCTCGATCAGCTCGATGGCGAGCTGAACCTGCTGCATTTCCTCGACGAGGCTTTTCTGCGACATCGCTCACACCCCCCGTGACAGGGTTGCGGCACCATGGCCCGCCATCAGCAGCGAGGCATGGAACTGCGACAATCCATTGTCACGGGGGTTGTCGACGACCTGGCGCAGCTGCTCGGCTCCATCGAAGCCGAAATGGCAGAGCAACTGGTTGGTACGAGCCAGGCGAGTCAGCTGGGAGGCGCCGAGAGACACGAGCAGATCGGCGGTCTCGTCATCGATCTTGAGACGGAACATCGCCGCGGCGCGGTCGTCGTTGAGCAGACGCTGGGCCAGCAACAGATAGGCAAGATTCAGCTCCTGGATCTCATCCAGGTGGTTGGTATTCATCATTCAGTTTCCCTGCACGCTATTGATTCGCGTGTCCTTTGTTTTCTTGTAACGTACTTATTCAGGACTGCGGCCAAGAGATACGTCGTGTAGTACAACGAAGCCACCAGGCAGCACCTGATAAGGACATATCCCCAACACCAGGCATTGTGACTACAGATTTGATACCTGCCAAGCTTATTCAACGCAAGGTCTATTCAGACTAAAAGATGAGCTGGCTAAGCCTTCGAGATGAAATTGTTAAGACCTTGTGCGGGCGCACAAAAAAACACACTTCATGGCCTTGACAAACGCAAGAACATGCACTTTGGGTTACATTTTTTTACAAAAACACCGTTACCCATCTCGCCGATTTCCCTGTGACTCGGCAATTTCATAGACCCAGACCAGCAGCTCGGCGATCACCTGGTACAGCATCGGCGGGATCCGCTCGTCCAGGTCCAGCCCCATCAGCAGCGCCACCAGTTCGGGGGCGTCATGGACGTAGATCCCCTGTCGCCTGGCTTCGGCCAGGATGCGCTCCGCCATGTCGCCGTAGCCCTTGGCCAGTACTCGCGGCGCATCATCGCCATCGCGGTAGGCCAGCGCCACCGCCTGACGCCGCCGTTCAGGCTTCGGTTCCGTCATCTGCGCCTCCATGAGCCCCGTCCCCTTCCCAGGAACGCGCATCGACCAGCACCGTCGTCAGCCCCGCATCGTGCAGGCGCTGCTCCAGCTGCGGCAGCCCCTTCTGCAGGAGCATCAGGCTGGCATCTTCCCTGGTCAATAGCTGCAGGCGAACGGTTTTCTCCTGCAGCCACATCGCCACGCGTATCTCGCCAAGACTCGGCACCGTGAGCTGCAGTTCGGAGTGCCAGGACTCCTGCTGGGCCTCGTCGTCGCCCTGCGCCGCACCGTCGTGCTCATGGCGGGCGCCGGCCGGCAACTGGATCATCAACGCCATGAAGATGCCGGACCATACGTCCCCCTCCCAGCGCAACACGGGGGTCACCAGCATCTCGAGCTGATGCCGCACCACCCCCTGCAGGCTCTCGTGCACCGGCTCACCGCCAGCGGAGCGCGCTCGCACGATCTGCTCGCCCGGCTCGCGCCCGGCCATCTCCGGCCCTTCGCCACGCGGCGCACCCGCCGGCAGCGTGTCCCTACCCTGTGCCGCCCCCGGCGCAGGCGATCCGCCCTCCACCCGCTCGCCACGCGCCGCCGCGGGGTAGAGCGATTCAGTGGCGGCATAGGAATTGGCCGCCGCACCCGCCTGGCCCGGCAGCCCCTGGGCGGGGGTGGGTGGAGCCGGCTGCGCCTGCCCGGCCTGGAGCAGGAGTTGAGCACCGCCCGTCGACACACCACCAGCGCCAGCGCCGGGCATCGCAGCGGGGGCGTTCGAAGTCACCGCGGCTGCGTTTCCCGGGGCTACCGGCGTGAAGCGCAGCGTGCGCAGCATCTGGGGTTCACGTTCCAGCTGCTGACGGCTCATTTCGCCGCGGTACCAGCGCGAGAGGTGAGATTCGTAGAACAGGCCGCTGTCGCGCACCCCGCTCTGCAGCCGGTCGGCCAGGGTGGAGGCGCTGGGCGTCTCGCCCGCCGCCATCAGCGGTGAACTGGCGCTCAGTACCGAAGGCGGGGCAGGAAAGCGCACCAGCAGGTCGGCGATGGTGCGCGCCGAAGGGCTGAAATGCGTCTGGAAGGAGGCGGGAGGCTGGGCAGCATCCGCGCGCGGCGCCTGGGCATCGCCACGCGGGGTTGGCGTGGCCGTGCCATGCAAGGGCGCCATGGCCGGGCGACGACCCTCCAGGCGCGAATCGCTGTGCAGCGCCCTTGGCCCCTCGCCCGGGTCGATCGGTCGTACCGGCTCGGTCAGCTCACGCGGCGGAGCCGTATCGACACGCTTGCCCAGCACCTGGTGGAGCAGCGTATCGAGCAGTGGCGTGATGCCACTCACAACGTCCCCGGGCCAAACTTGTCGGCGGCATCGACCACGGATGTCGCCTGCTTGCCGTAGCTGCGATGCAGGTCGCGCTGGCGCCGGCTGGAATCCATCAGCTGGCCGAGTTCGCTGCGGCGCGCCATCAACTGCTCACGAATCGCCAGGTCGTCGCTCAGGATGGCCTCCAGCAGTTCGGCCTTGCGCTGCAGGCTGTCATGATCGAGCACCGCCTCCTTGTCGAGCTGCTGGATGCGGTCGGCAAGCTGCAGGTAGCCGGTCTGGCGATCGATCAACGCATCCCACTCGCCGGCCCGCGCCAGTTCGAGCATGACGGCAACCTGCTGTCTCAGCCGGGCATAGCCGTCCAGTACGGCAAATGAGGTCGACATGGCCATGTTCACCCTTGCGCTCCCGCGCTACCGATCTCTCGCCACGCCGAGGCGATGTCATCCAGCAGTTTCTCGGCCTGATCGAGGCTCTCCTGGTCGTTGTGCAAGTTGGCCGCCAGCAGCAGCCGGCTGACGTAATCGTACAACGACCCCAGCCGCTCGGCGATCTCGCCCCCCTTCTCGGTGTCCAGCGCCGCCAGCAGCCCGTTGTTGACGATGTCGAGCGCCTTGGAGATAGCCTTGCCCTTCTCCGCGATATTGCCCGCCTGCATGTGGATCCGCGCCGCGCGGATGGCACCCTGGGCGCCGTCGAACAGCATCACGATCAGTTGATGGGGGCTGGCCGCCATCACACCGCTTTCCACGCCGACCCGCGCATAGGCGCCGGCGCCACGGCCGTAAGCGGCTGCTCCTCGCATGACAGTCATGGCGAAACACTCCTATGGTGGCATGACTCTGTGTTACTGCTGCATCACGCTGTCGGCCTGGCCGTGCGTATGCGCACTCTACTTCTTGCGCCCAAGCTGGGCGTTCATCATATCGAACTGCTGGAACAGGTAATCGCTGACCTGATTCATGCTGGCCACCATGGCATCGAGCTGACCGAACTGCCCCCGGTAGCGTTCAATGGTCTGCTCGATACTGCGCTCCATGCGCTCGTATCGATCGTTCAGCCCCGTGATCCTCGATTCCAGACCGCGCTTGGCATTGTCCAGCAGGCCTCGCTCACCGAGCACCTGGTCCAGCGTCTCGTTCAGCTTGCCGGCCAGGCCGCTGGCCTCGTTGTCACCGGCGAAGAAAGCCGCCAACGCCTGGGGATCCTCGGCCACGATGCTGCTCATCTTCTCGTCGTCAAGCTTGAGGGTACCGTCACGCTGCAGCGTGATGCCGACATCGGACAGCATGCGGAAGTCGCCTGACCCCACCCCGCCACTGAGCACCCCGCGCACGCGCGACTCGACGGTACGCAAGGCGCCGTCGCCCAGCAGCTCGCCTACCGCACCGGTGTCGGCGTTGAAACGCGTCAGCTGGCTGGTAGTGCCACGCAGGTCGTTGTAGGCCTTGACGAAACCGCTCAGCGCTTCGCGAATGGCCAGGGTATTGCGCTCTACCACGACGGTGACGCTGCTGCCCTCGGCGGTTTCCTCTTCCAGGTCGAGGGTCACGCCCTGGATGCCATCCTCCACCCGATTGGTCTGGCTGGTGATCGCGATGCCGTTGACGGTCAACGAGGCATTCTTCGCTTCGACCACGGTTTGCGGGGTGGCCCCCAGCTGCGCTTCCAGCCCTCCCGAGAAGACCGCCGTGACCGCCGCCTCGGTGCCAGTCTCGTTGGAGGTCAGGACGAGGCGATAGGGCTCGGCGGAACCATCGTTGACGATGGTCGCCGTGACGCCCGACTTGCTGTCGTTGATGGCGTTGCGAATCTCCTCCAGCGAACTCTTGCCAGGCTCGATGGCGACATCGAGCGTTTCACCGCTGCCAAAGGACAACGCGACATTGCCACCGCCCAGCTGCGAGTCTCTGCTCTCCACCCCGCTGGCGGCAATGCTCTGGGCCGTTGCCAACTCGGCCACGTTCACCGAGTAGCGTCCGGGCGGCGCATCGGTCTTGGCAGCCGCCTTGACGCCGCTACCGGTCACATTGCTCGAGACACTCTGGAAGAAGGTCGGGTCGTCGAGCTTCCCGGCCGCTTCCTGCAGCTTGGTCAGCGCACTCTGCAGCTTGCCATAGGCCGAAATCTTCGCCTGATGGCTCTTCTGTTGCAGCTTGATGGGTTCGAGCTTCTTGCGCTCGGCCGCGTTGAGCTGATCGAGCAGACCGTTGAGATCCAGCCCGGAACCAATGCCCAGCGAGCTTATCGTCGCCATGATGCTTCCTTTTTCATGCAGCTATTGTGGCAGGCTTCGCGCCAACGCTTACGGTGAAAAGCCCGCGGCCAAGGGGTTATTTCGTATTATCGGCCCGCCGGGCGCCAACTTTAGGCACGCCCGTCGTCTTCTCGTTGCCTGCCGCTGCCCTGGCGACTCGGTTGCGTCTGGCTCATGTCGAAACGGGCAGCTCCTCGACGATCTCCCCCAGGCGCGAGGTGACATCGCCGCGCAGCACCTCGCCGAGCGCCTCGCCGGGCGGCGCGACCTCCTCGGCAAGCTGCACCTGGAAGGGCTTGCCCTGCTGGTCGAGCCGCTGTACCCAGGCCAGCGCGCCGCCGGAAAAGCGCACCAGCGAGCCTACCGGGCGCAGCCCGAAGCGCTGCACGTATCGTTTCACCCAGCGCGGGTCGAACAGGTTGGGCGACTTGAGCAGATGCCGGTATACCGCATCGATGCGCCAGGCAGGGCGATCGGCGCGATCGCGCCGCATGGCATCGACCACGTCCACCACGGCGCTCATGCGGGCCAGTTCGGACAGGCCATCGCTGGCTGCCCCGGCGGGATAGCCGCTACCATCGAGCCGCTCGTTGATCCCGCCTACCACCGAATTCATGACCCCCGGCGCCAGCCACTGGCAGTTGCCCAGGCGCTGCTTCAACATCTCCACGTGCTCCCGGAGGCGTGCCTGGCCGTCTGCATCGAGAGACTCGGCAGCCAGCAGGCCGGAAGGCAGGAGCCCCTTGCCCAGGTCGTGCACCATGGCGCTGGCGGCCAGAGCCTTGCGCACGTCCCGCGGTACCGAGCTGCTGTTGGCCAGTGCCAGCATGTGGGCGGCAACGCCCAGCCCATGGCGGACCAGCAGCGGCTCCTGCCCCAGGCAGCGGGTGGCGAAGAGCAGCGCCTCGATATCCTCCTCGGCCAGCTGGAGCAGCATGTCGGCATGGCGGGAAAGCTGAACCGAGTCGACTGCCCCCCCCTGCTGCAACTCGAGCAGCTGGGCATCGAGATAACCCGCGACTCGCGCCAGCCGCCGCGCCATGGGAGTGGGGTAAGCCTGCAGGTTGCGCCTGCCAACCGGTGATGCGGCGCCGTTGGACTGGCTCTGGAACAGCATCGAGGGCAGCCGGCCGACGTCGGCGTCGTCGTCATAGCGCAACGATTCGCGCTCGATCTCACGCACGAAGAACCACAGCTTGCGCTCCTGTTCGGCGGTGCAATTCTCGAACCGGAAGCCGACCTTCAAGGCCTGGCGGTCGTTATCCGCCACCGTGTGACGCGGCATCGCCTGTACCGTGAAGCGCGTGCCGTTGGGGAAGCAGAGCTCCACTTCGACCAGCACGGCCTCGCCGAGCAGGCCGGCGGCTGAAGCAGGCAACTCCAGTTGGCAGCCCTGCTGCGAGAGATCCTTGAGGTCCCCCTGCACCACCGAATCACTCTCGCTGCTGCGGACGATGGCGCCCACCTCCATGCCCAGGCGCAAGCGCGCCCGGAACGCCTCGCGCCGCTGCAGCTCTTCCAGGTAGTGGGGGTATTCGCAGCGGCACTGCACCCTGCCGCCAACCGTGTCGACCTGCAGCGACTTGAGCACCGGCGTGCGGATCATCTTGCCCTGCACCTGCCCCAGCAGGCGAAAGCCGATGCCGCGCTTGAGTTCGCCGGCGATTTCCCGCACCGCGGTGATATCGAGCAGCAGCGATTGTGCCGGCTCCTGCTCCATCACCACCACCGGCATGGGCGTGCTGTCGGCCTTGTCGAGCAGCAGCGAGGCGCCCCCCGGCTGGATCAAACGCTCCAGCAGCGCCTCGATCTCACTCGGGCTCCCCACGCGAAGAAATTCATCCTGAACCTTCACCATCCTCGCTACCCTGCCCCCTTGTTCTCGTTAGTTGTCGTTGATTGTGGTCAGTGCTCATGCGCGGTCATCGTTGGGCCACGGCTGAACGTCGCTCAACGCCTCGAATACGGCCTTTGCGGGCCTGCCGTCGCCCGGCCCGGCCTCATCGGCCCTCTGCTGGAGATATTCCTGTAGCGCCTCGAGAGGCATCGGACGGGCGAAGAGATAGCCCTGGAAGATGTCACAGCCATGCGCCGCCAGGAAGTCGCGCTGCTCCGCCTGCTCGATACCCTCTGCCACCACCGTCAAGCCCAAGTGGTGTGCCATGGAAATGATGCCCTGCACGATGGCGCCGTCGTGACGGTTGGCGGTGACGTCGCGCACGAAACTGCGATCGATCTTGATCTTGCCGATGGGCAGCTGCTTCAAATAGCTGAGGCTCGAGAAACCGGTGCCGAAGTCGTCGATGGAGACTTCCACCCCCATGTCGCGCAGACGGTGAAGGGTTTCGACGGCCGCCGCGGTATCGGTCATCAGAATGCCTTCGGTCAGCTCCAGCTCGAGGTGATCCGGCGCCAGACCGGTTTCCAGCAACGCCTGCTGCAGATTGCTCAGGAAGTTGGGGCGGCGGAACTGCAGCGGCGAGAGGTTCACCGATACGCGATAACGGCCGTACCCTTCCGCGGCCAGGCGACACATGTCACGGCATGCCTGGCGCAGCACCCATTCGCTGATCGCTCCGATCTGGCCGGTATCCTCGGCCAGCGGGATGAACAGTGCCGGGGAGAGATAGCCCTTGAGCGGATGCTTCCAGCGCACCAGCGCCTCGAAACCGACCACCTGGCCATTCAGCGCGCCGAGCAGGGGCTGGTAGTGCAGCTCGAAGTTCTCCGCCTCGATCGCTTCCTGCAGATCGTTGCGCAGCGCCATGCGCTCGCGCACTTCTTCGTTGATGTCGCTGGTGAAGCACTCCCAGGCATTGCGCCCCTTCTGCTTGGCGCGGTACATCGCCATGTCGGCCTGCTGGATCAGCTCGACGGGGCTTTCAAGCCCCTTGTTCAAGAAGGCGATGCCCACGCTGGCCCCGATGTAGAGTTCGTGGTCGCCGACCCGATACGGGCGTCGAAGGCAGGCGAGCAGCCCCTCGACCAGGCGAATGGCATCCTCTTCGCGTTCCAGCTCCGGTAGCAGGATGACGAATTCGTCACCGCCGAAGCGAGCCAGCGTATCGCCCGGGTTCAGCTCCTCGGTCAGGCGCTGGGCGGCCTGTATCAGCACCTGATCGCCCACCTCGTGCCCGAGGCTGTCATTGATCGGCTTGAAATCATCCAGGTCGAGGAACAGCACCGCCAGGTGGCATCCGTGGCGCTGTGCCAGCAGCACGTCATGGACCAGGTGATCCTCGAACAGCGAGCGGTTGGCCAGCCCGGTCAGCGCATCGTGGCTGGCGTGATAGGAGAGCTTGGCCTCGTAGGACTTGCGCTCGGAAATGTCGTGCTGGATACCGACGAAATGGGTAACGCTGCCGTTGCCATCCTTCACGGGGGCGAGGTAGAGGTTGTTCCAGAACGGCGTGCCGTCCTTGCGGTAGTTGCACAGCGTGACGTTGATCTCGCGCCGTTGACTGATGGCATCCCTCAGCTGAGCCAGCGATTCCGGGTCGGTTTCGCTGCCCTGGAGCATGCTGCAGCTGCGCCCCATGACCTCATCGCGCCGGTAGCCGGTAATGCGCTCGAACGCCTCGTTGACATAGATGATGGGATTCTTCGGCTGTCGGGCATCGGTGATGATGATGCCGTTGATGCTTGCCTCGACGCTGCGCTGCAGGATGCGAAGGTCCGTCTCGCGCCGATGTCGTTCCGTCATGTCCTTGGCAATGCCATAGAAGCCGATGATACGGTCGTTGACCACGATCGGCAGGTTGGTCACGTCGAGATAGACGCGACGCGCCTCGCGGTGCTGGATGGTGACCGAGTAGCGGAACGCCTCGCCCTTGTCGGCATCGCGATAGAGCGACTCGATGCGCTCCCGGTCCTCCGGCTGAGCCAGTTGAGAGAAATGCAGGCCAATCAGCGCTTCCATGGAGTAACCGGTCACCCGGCTGCAGGCCGCGTTGGCCGTGGTGAAGTTTCCCTCGAGGTCGAGGGAGAAGACGGCGTCGGGATGATAGGTGAACATCGAGCGATAGCGCTGCTCGTTCTCCTTCAGCGCCTCCCGGTTGTGCTCGCGCTCCACGGCCAGCGAGACCAGCTCGGCCGCCTCGATCACCCTTCGACGTTCGCTGCGCGTGGGTTCGCCCGGCTGGCGATAGTAGATCGCAAAGGTACCCAGTAGCTGCCGATTGCTGCCGATCACGGGGTATGACCAGCAGGCTCTCAGGCCATGGCGAGCGACCAGGTCATGAAATCCTGCCCAGCGCGGATCGGTAGCCAGGTCGGCACAGACTACGAAATCGCGAAGGTACGCCGCACTGCCGCAGGCACCGTTCTCGGGTCCTATCTTCACCCCCCGGATCGCCTCGCAGTAGGCCTGCGGCAGGCTGACGCTGTGAAGTCGATCCAGCCGCTGCTGTGCCTCATCGCACAGCATGATGGAGGCGATACCGTCCGGCACCTGGACCTCGACGATCCGGCAGATCACCTGGAGGATCTCCTCGATGGGCTGATCGCGGGCGATCAGCGTCTGCACGCGCTGCTGTGCCCGCAAGTGGCGCTGTGTGCGGGCCAGGGCAATCGAGCGGCGGCGGCTCAAACCGGCCATGCCCAGGCTGAAAGCCAGCAGGTAGCTCATTACCAGCCCGCCCACGGCGACGCTCAACGGCATCAGGCCCGGCAGGCCGGCCCTGAGCGGCCCGCCATCATGAATGCGCATCTCCAGTGCAGCCCCGCCTGGCAGCATCACCAGGCCGCGCCTGAGCTCCACCCCCACCTCGCCTTCGTCCCGGTGATTGATCGGCGTCAGGCTCACATCGCGCTGCAGGGAGAGCCGTATCGGAGTGATCAGGGAACTCACTTCCTGGCGAAACAGCCGCGTGAGATCGAGTACGGCGACCAGCCTGCCATTCAAGGGCGACGCCAGCGGCACGGACACCAGCGCCAGGTCGGGCCGCTGCTCGTCCGGCAAGACCCAGCGCGGGTAAGGCCCCCCCACCGCCAGCCAGTCCAGCAACCAGTCGCGTTTGGCTATCCAGTCGGTGAGGACGAAATCGTCCTTGCCGCGCCCCCAGAGAAACTGTTCGTCGAGGTCAGTCTGCCAGTGAAGCGCCACCAGGCTTGGCATGTCACGAAAATACCCCGCCACTTCCTGATCGCGGTAGCGTCGAGGTGGCAACCCGCCAAACCCGGCCCAGCGTTCCGCCATCCGCTGAAGCTCGCGCTGCTTGTTGTCGATCACGCGCTCGGCGCTGACCTTGAAGGTGAGAAACAGCTCCGAGGCATGCCGCTGCCTGGCGTCGTACTGCTGCCAGGTCAGCGCGTACCAGACAACCCCGCTGGCCAACACGCCACCGGCCAGGGCCAGGAGCAATGTGCGATCCAGTACGGCGATGGAAATCGGGTGTCGCGCCATCAGCATCATGGCGGTGCCACACAGCAGCGCCGGCAGCGCCGTGAAGGGCGTGGCGAAGGCGGTGCCCCAAGGGCTGGCGGTGAGAAGATTCGGCCACAGGCCCGACACAACACTCACCCCGCCTACCAGGAACAGCCCGCCACCGCCGACCCACCAGAACAGGCGCGCGCGCGGCGAGCGGTTGCTCGACAGCAGGCAGGCCGCGACGATCAGCACCGCGATACTGGTAGCCGGCGTAAGCGGCTCCTGGACAAAGGAGATGGTATCGCCAAGCTCGGCAGGCAGCCACGCCAACAGCGGCGCATGCAGGCCGATCGGCAACAATAACGCGCCGCAGAGCTGGGCAATGGTTACGCGACTTACCAGCGTTGCCAACAGCCCGCCACCGACCAGCAACATGATCGGCAGGCTGATGCCCATCGGCTCCCATTCGACCGGGAGCTGCCAGGTAGCCAGCCCATTGACCAACCCCATGACCAGCAGCAGCACCGGCACCAGCACCAACCAGGTATGTAACGCCACTTGTCGTGAATTGTTGGGCATGCGATCCCCATTCGCTAAATTTCCTGAGTTACTTATCGGCCGCGAGCCGCAGAACTTGAGGATCTCGGGGGGGGCCACGATCGAGGGCGGCCATGCCAAGGGCGAGCCCAATGCCCACGCGTAGCGACCTGCCCAGGCGGAATCCTGGGTGCTCAGTCGCTGTCGGGCTCCAGTGCCATCGCCACCTGGTTGCGGCCTTCGCGCTTGGCCCGGTAGAGCGCTTCGTCGGCACGCTTGAGTGCCTCCGAAGCCGGTTCGTCCTGCTCCAGTTGGGTCACGCCGATGCTGGCCGTGACGGGGATGGGCTCGTCATCGTGATTGATGAAATCGGTCTGCTCCACGGCAAAGCGGATGCGCTCGGCGATTTCCAGCGCCCTGGCCGGTCCGCTGCCGACCAGGATGACGACGAACTCTTCGCCACCATAGCGGGCGACACAGTCGTGCCGGCGCGTCAGAGTCACCAGCAGTTCGGCAAACTGACACAGCACACTATCGCCGACCGAGTGGCCATAGCTGTCGTTGATGCGCTTGAAATGGTCGAGGTCCACCATCAGCAGCGAACAGGGAACGCTGCCGAGACTGTCCTGCCCCGCGATCTCACGCTGCCAGCCCTGCACTTTCTCCAGATGGACCTCCAGGGCACCGCGGTTGTAGAGGCCGGTCAGGGGGTCATGCGTGGCCTGGCGATACAGGCGCAGCAGCAAGCTGAGCTGGAAATGGTTGGCCGCCAGGGCGACGATCAGCAGGCTCGAGAGCAACCACAGGCTCTCCACGCCCTGGCCGGTCAGCCAGCTGCCGTCGATCAGCTGCGAGTATGCCAGCAGCCCCAGCATGGCAAGGCCGGCGACCAGCGATTCCAGCAGAGTGAAGGGAAAGACACTCAGCGCCGCCACCAGCAGAAAGGGGATGAAGCCATACCCCACCAGGCCGCGCACCTGCTCAGCCGGCAGCATGACCAGCACGAACAGGTAGAACCCCGCCGGCAACGCCAGCAGCATCCCGGCGCACAAGCGAATGCGCTGTATCCGCTCATGATGGATGAACGCCATCCCCAGCACGCCCGCCAATCCCAGCAGCAACCCCACCCTTCCCAACAGGGTATAGCGCAGCAGTTCGGTCGGCAGCACCAGGGAATCCACCACGATCCACAACGGTGACAGCAGCGCGAAGATGAGCCCCAGGGCCAACACGCGGCTGCGCAGGTAGCGTGCATGGGCGTAGGCGAAATCGCGCGAATGGTGACGGCTGCTCCAGGTGTCGCGCAGCGCACTCAAGCCGACGAACAGCTCATGCCCCACTTCGGGCGGCCTGGCCAGTGCGTCCAGGCGACGGCTCTGGTATTCACGGGGTTCACGCGAATTGCTTGAGAGCATGGTATGGCCTTGTAGAGTGGCCGTGGTGCGAGTTGGCCGGTAACGGAACACCGCACGCAACCCCATGGCGAGAGGCAACTGTGCAGCTTCGTCGTTATATCAGAGCAGGCTCAACGTAACGACCCTCGGGGGCTTGACATACGCCAAACACCGGGCCATTTACCAGTCATTTCAAGAAACGCGCTTCACGATTGACGGTCCAGACGGGCAATTGCCTGGAAACGCCCCTGCGGCGTAAACCAGAGGCGGTAGGTGCCATGTACGCCATCCCGCGCCACCACTCGTCGCAGCGCCTCGGCAGGAAACACTACGCGGCGGCCGTCCAGGCTGCGGGCCATCACCTGCCCCACCCTGCCCTCGTAATGGGCGAGGCAGGTCTCGGCGGAAAGCTCCAGCACGACATCAATGCTCGGCATGAGTGGCGAATGGCCCTGTGATTCATGAGGCAGGGTATCAGGCCTACCGTGAGGAATCCCCCCACCGAGACGAACAGCCCGGCTGTTAACCGGGCTGTTCGAGCTTGCTGCAGGCTATCATATCGGCCTGGTTGCCTGGGCAGCGCCTAGCGCGACGACCACTTCATGAAGTCGTGCAGCGCGGGTACCTGCAGGCCCATGTCGTCGGAAAAGCGGTAGCCTTCCTCGTCGCTCTCGGGGTGGCTGGTCCGGTTGCTGGCGTAGGCACGCAGCCAGAACTTGCGGTCATCGGCACTGAGCTCGTAGCCCTTGTACTCCTCGCTGCCCCTGAGGTGATCCGGCAGCGCCCAGCCCCGCTTGGCGAGCTTGGCGATGGTGATCACCAGGTGCGTGAGCAGCGGCTGCTCGGGGGCGACGCGCTCATGAAACGTCGGCCAGAAGGCTTCATCGCCCGGCGAGGCCTGCCAGCCCTTGATGTCGCGCACCTCGCTGAGGTTGGCGTAGGGATGGGAGTGAAAGGTGCCGACCAGCTCGATGTTCTGCCAGTAGCGCTCGAAGAATGCCTTCTTGGCAATCACCGAGTCGAAGTTCGGCTGCACCCAGTCTTCATGTCGCGTGGCGGAGGTCTCCACCGTGGCCATGGTGGCCACCACCCGTGCCGGCAGGTTGCCCTTCTGCGGTATCGAGTAGCCCCACAGCAGGCCGAAGGTTTCCAGCTTGTCGTAGCCCTTGCCCCGGGCATGGCCACGGTGCTCGAACTCGTAGGCCTCGAAGGCCGTGGTGAAGAGCTGCGGCACGACATACTCTTCGATGTAGGTGACTTTATACATGGCTTCCCCTTGCGTGCGTCTTGCGTTTCCGTTCTGGTCGTTCGTCCTGGTCGAAGTCGCCGTGGCCATGAGCGCCCACCGGCTTCCACGCCCCGTGGAGGTCGGGCGGTCCTTGTGGGGTCATGAAAGGGTCAGCAGGTCGTGCCGCTCCGCCGCCGCCTCTTTCGTGTTGGCGCCGCCACAGCGTGAAGGGTGTCGCACCAGCCCCATGGCAGCAAAGATCCGGCTATTGGTCTGGCGCACGTCGTAGAGCCGCTCCGCCATGCTTCTACCATGTCGTCCGTGCTCTTCGATCGCCTGCGGGTGCTCCACGTAATGCAGCATGGCACTGGCCAGGGCCTGGGGGTCTTTGGGGGGCACCAGCAACCCGTTATGGCCGTGCACGACCGTATCGCGGCAGCCCACCCAATCGGTGGTAATGACCGGGCGTGCCATGGCCATGGCCTCCTGGTTGCCGCGCGGCACCCCTTCGCCATACCAGGAAGGCAGCACGTAGACGCTCGCCCTGGCCAACCAATAGCGCACGTCGCGAGAGTGTCCCACCCACTCCACCAAGCCCTGCTTGCGCCAGGCAACGAGCTGTTGGCGGGGCACCGAGCGGTCGTGGGTGTCGGTTCCCCCCACCAGGCAGAATTCCACTTCCGGTCGTACCTCCTTGACCCGCCTGGCCGCCTCGACGAACTCGTACACCCCCTTGGCCGTCAGCATGCGTGAAATCATCACGAAGCGGATCGGCTCGCGGTGAGGCGCTAACGGCATGAAATGCGCGAGGTCCAGCCCGATCCCATGAATGCGCGCCACACGGTCGTTGGTCACCATGCGCTTGAGCTGAAAGAAGTTCATGTCGTCACGATTCAGGAAGATGGTGCAGTCGCTAAGCGCCAGCGCGCGGCGATACAGGGCCGTGACGCCGCGCCGCATGATACGACGCCCAAGCCCCAGTTCTTCCGAGTGACCTTCGAAGACGTAGCCGCGGCCCTCCACCATCGAATAGTGGCGCGGCACCTTTGCCAGGCGCGAGGCGAAGGCCCCGTAGATCACCGGCTTGATGAAGTAGCCAAAGGTGGCGTCGGGCCGAATGCGCTTCAGCAGCCGCGCAAGCTTGAGCGTATCCAGCAGATCCCTGAAGGGGTTCATGCCGGTATTGCACAACGAGATATCGACGGGCTCGGCACCCAGCGCCATGACCTTTTCTCGCACCTCTGTGCAGTAGTCGGGCGCCAGGGCATAGACACGAATGCCGTGGGCCACCAGATCTCGAATCAGCGGTCCACGAAAATTCACCAGCGAGAAGGCCTGGCTGGTGATGATGGCAAGCGTCTTGATCGGCATGAAGATGAAGTATCCTTAGGCAGGCCCGCAGCCTAACCCAGCGACAGAACCGCCAGAGCCTAAGATAGCCTTGTCGGGTAGCGGTTTATCGTGCAATTGAGGTGTTAATTGGTGAGAGTTACTTCAGCCCGAACAGCAGGCGAAACAGCCACTGCACGCCTCGCTGCTTCAAGCCTGGTTCGCCGCTGTCGCTGGCACGCCATTCGGCAAGTTCGTCGAGCACGCGCTCGGGGGTCGTGTAGTGCCCCGTGGTACGGCTGACATAGGTGGGGTAGACGATCAGCGCCCCGGCAACCAGCTCATCCAGGCTCAAGCGGCGCCGGCGACGAGGATGAGGCAGGATATCCTCGGTCAGGCCCCAGCCTGCATAGAAGGGCTGCCCGTAGCACACCACCCGCTTGCCCCGCAGCAGCGCCTCGAAGCCGGTCAGCGAGGTGAGCAGGTGCACCTCGTCTACCTGGTCCAGCAGCTGGTGCATGGCAGTATCGGCCAGCACCTCATCGCAAAGGCCCTCGGCTCCCGCCTCGCCCTGGCCCTTCACCCGGGCGCCAGCCACCACATCGGGGTGAGGCTTGTAGAGCAGGTGGGCCTCGGGGTTGGCCTTGCGCACCGCCTGCAGGAGCTCCATGTTGCGGCACAACCCCGATGCCCCATAGGCCAGCGAGGCATCGCTCTCGACCTGCCCCGGCACCAGGATTACCCGCTTGTCGCCCGCCGGGCGGCGCCAGCTTCCCTGGCCCACGTTGTACTTGGTGATGCCCGAGTTCACCAGGCGCTCGCGCAGCCGTGCCGCCCGTGCCAACAGCTCGGGGTCTTCGATCCCGCATTGCAGCAGCCCCTCCAGGTCCGACGCCCGCGTGGCATCGTAGTAGAGCCCCTGGCGATCGAATGCCCAGGAGAGCGGCGTGGCGAAGTGCGCCCCCAGGCCCACCGAACGAATGAAGCCATCCTCGATACGGTGCACGGGCGTGCCAGCCGGCAGCCGCTCGGCCATGGGCTTGTAGCCCCACACCAGCGCCGCCTCCCCCGGGGCCACGCTCTCCGGCCTGCGGCTGAAGCGCAGCCGGCTGCCGGCGGTAAACCGGCGCACCGTGGCATGACGCCAGGGGGCAAAGCCCAGCGCCACCATGCGCGGCGGCAAACGCTCGCGCATCCGGCGCTGCAGGCCCAGCCATTCGATCACCCGCTCCGGCTCGCAGCGCCGGCCGGTTTCCGGGTCGACATAGCGCGGGTAACGCACCAGGGCCGCGAATACCAGCTGCGCCAGCGCTATCGAACGCCGCCGTTGGGGGGCGGGCTGCCTGTCCGCCGTCAGCCCCCAGCCGGCGTAGAACGGCATGCCGAAGGTGTGCACACGCTTGCCCCACAGCAGCGCCTCGAACCCCACCTGCGAGGTGACGGTGTAGACACACTCTGCCCCTTCGATCAGCGCCACGGGATGCACGTCATCGGCCACCACCCGGACGCGCGGCTGGCGTTGCAGTGTCGCCAGGTCGAAGTGGCCGGCCTTGCGCCCCGCCGCCACCTCCGGGTGCACCTTGAGCACCACCTGCCGCTCGGGATCGTCGGCCAATGTCGCCTCGAGCATCTGCTCGAAGGCCTCGGCCGATGCCAGGCCGAAGCCAATCGACGCGTCGCCCCGGGTCTGGTCCACCACCAGCGCATAGCGCGCCGGCAAGCCCTCGACGCTCTCGCGGGCGTGGTTGTATTTCGACACACGGCACTCACGCCACAACCTGACCAGCGCCTGTACCCGCCGGGTCTCACTTTCCGTAAGCGGCTGGCGAGCCAGTTCCTCCAGTGCCGAAGGCGCCGAGGCATCGTAATAGATGCCCTCTTCATCCACGACCAGTGAGAGCGGCGGCGAATCCTGCCCCAGCCCCAGCGAGCGGACAAAGCCATCTTCCACGCGCAGCAGCGGCAGTTGGCGGGTCTTCGCCAGCCGCTCCGCCCTGCTTGCTGAGGGTTTGCGTCCCCAGGCCAGCACCGCCTCGGGGATTTCGCTCAGTGGCCGGAGCCGGTCGCGCAGGTTGCCGCGGACCAGCTGCAGGCGAGCCTCAAGCAGGATTTCGAGATGCGGGGTACGGAGCAAGGCAGGCGTGGCAGCCAGGTAGAGAGGGGGCTTACTGGACAAACGGTTTTCCTTGGATGGCGATGTGGTGTCATGTCGCGCCGGCGGTTGCGGTGCCGGCGTTTAGGTAGTCACGGCCTGCCCTGGCGGACCTCGCGGCGCCTGATCTCCCAGCGCCACGCATCCCTGACGATGGTATCCAGCTCGGAACGGCGCGGCAGCCATCCCAGCTCACGCTGGGCGAGGCCGATATCGGCCTCCAGCCGAGCCGGGTCGCCCTCCCGCCGTGGCGCATCGCGAACCGGTACCGCACAGCCGGTCACCCGCCGAACGCTGTCGAGCACCTCCTGCACGCTGTAGCCACGCCCGCTCCCCAGGTTGAAAGCGGCGCTTTCGCCGCCCCGCCACAGATAGTCCAGGGCCTTCAGGTGCGCGGCGGCCAGGTCTTCCACATGGACAAAGTCGCGGATGCAGGTGCCATCCTCGGTGGCGTAGTCCCGCCCATAGCGCACCAGGGCGGGACGCCTGCCCAGGGCCGCCTGTATCGCCAGCGGAATCAGGTGCGTCTCGGGCTCGTGGCACTCGCCCATGTGCCCCTGAGGGTCGGCCCCCGCGGCGTTGAAGTAACGCAGCGACACCGAAGCCAGGCCGTAGGCCGAGGAGAAGTCCTGCAGCATGCGCTCGACCATCCACTTGCTGGCGCCGTAGGGGTTGATGGGGCGACAGGGATGGTGCTCCCCGATAGGCAGGCCCACCGGCTCGCCATACACCGCCGCGCTGGAGGAGAACACCAGCGATTGCACGCCATGCGCCACCATCGCCTCGAGCAGCGTCAGGCTCTTGCTGGTGTTGCTGCGGTAGTAGCGTGCCGGGTCCGCCACCGACTCGGCGACATTCAGCAGCGAAGCCAGATGCACTACGCCGCGAACCCGGCGTGAACCGAGCAGTTCGTCCAGCAAGGCCCGATCGCCCATGTCGCCGAGCACCAGTTCGCCACCCGGCAACAGCTCGGCCTGGCCGGATGAGAGATCGTCCAGCACCGTCACCTGATGGCCCGCCGTCAGCAGCGCCTTGACCACATGGGTGCCGACATAGCCGCACCCTCCCACCACCAGGATCATGCGCCCACCTGCCGTTTCGTGCAGCCCACCTGGGCGGCATGCGACAGGCGGGTTCGCTCACGGCAGTTCCCTGTCAGTTCGAGAATCGCCCGGCACCAGGCCTGAGGTTCCATGGGCAACAGCCGGCCGTTGATTCCGTCCTGCACCACCTCTTCGAAGATGCTGCCCCGGGGATACAGCCCGACCGCGCCGGCGCGGCTGATATCGAAGAACTTGGTGTAGGAGCGCGCCTGATTGAAGCGGTTGTCGACCAGCGGCGCCAGCCCGATATCCCGCCCCGGCTGCAGGAGAAAGTGCTGGTAGGCGTGCCAGGCCATGGGCCGCACCACCGTGACCCGGGGCACCCCGGCGTAGAGCCGCTGGACTCGCTGGTCGCCGATGATCTCGAAGCTCAGCCTGGGCTCGATGCGCAGCGCCTCAGCCACCGGCTCACGCAGCCAGCGGATCTCGTCGCCGTGGGAGGCACTGCCGTGGTAGAACAAGCTCACCGGGCGAGTCGGCGGGGCCCAGGCGGCCGGCTGCAGCAGGCCAGGCCGCCACTCGGCATACTTGCGCGCCAGGAACGGCGTGGAGACCCAAAGCGCGACCCGCTGCCCGCGCAGCCAGTTGCGCTGCAGCCCCGCCAGCCGGGCCAGTTTCCAGCGATAGCGCCACGGCAGCCCCTGCGATGCCGCCAGATCCAGCAGGTCGTCATCCATGAACAGCACCAGGCCCTCGAGAGTGTGGCGGTGCGCTTCCAACAGCTTCTTCCAGGCCGGCGGCACATAGCGCACCAGGATCACCAGGGCGCCTTTCAACAGCTCGCCCGGCAATGGCTCATCGAAACCGCGAACGACCACCTCGGCAGTGCAGCCATGCAGCAGGGGATCGACAAAGAAATCCTTCGAAGGGTTGGGGCGTTCCTGCACGATGACGATACGGCGCGCGGCGGCAACCGCCTGCCGCGGCGTTATCACTTCCATGGCGGCTCCATACGCGGCGCATGGCCGAGGGTAAAGTCGGGACGCCGGTAATTGAGATTAGGGTTGTAGAACGGGTCGTGCTCCAGCACCTGCGCCCAGCGACGGCGCATGTAGGCCGCTTCGGCTTCGGCGCGGGCCCGCTTCTCGGGGCTGTCGTCCTTGCCCCGGGATACCGACTCCAGGTGATACAGCTCGGCATGGGGGTGAAGTGCACCTGCCAGCCCGCCTCGCGCACACGCAGGCAGTAGTCGACGTCGTTGAAGGCCACCGCCAGGTAGCTTTCGTTCAGGCCACCCAACTGCGCATAGAGGTCGCGCCGGGTAACCAGGCATGCCGCCGTCACCGCGGAAAGCTCCTGGGCCAGCACGGCGCGATCGCAGTAGCCGGGGGCACCACCCGGCAGGCGAGAATGCAGGTGATCGGCCACCCCGCCCGGCTGCGCCGCCGGTTCAGTCGCAGAATAGATCGGCACGACCACCTGCACCCGCTCGCCGCTAGGCCCCGGCGGCAGCGAATCGGCCTGGCGCAGTCGCGGCTCAATGGCTGCTGTTAGGCTCGGCCTCTTAACCCATAGCGGTAGCACCTCTTCCCTCACTAGCCCGAAGGGCGCTCACTCCTCACAACTACTCACAAGCGTGAAGCGAGGTCACCCCTCCTCCTTACTCCACCGTCACGCTCTTGGCCAGGTTGCGGGGCTTGTCCACATCGGTGCCCTTCACCAGCGCCACGTGGTAGGCCAGCAGCTGCAGCGCCACCACATGCAGCACCGGGCTGAGCAAGCCGTAGTGCTCGGGTAAACGAATCAGATTCACCCCCTCGCCCTGTTCAAACCCGCAACAGCCATCGGCGAACACATAAAGCTGCCCGCCCCGGGCGCTCACCTCCTGCATGTTGGCCTTGAGCTTCTCCAGCAGCTCGTCGTTGGGGGCGATCACCACCACCGGCATCTCGGCGTCCACCAGGGCCAGGGGGCCGTGCTTGAGCTCGCCGGCCGGGTAGGCCTCGGCGTGGATATAGGAGATCTCCTTGAGCTTGAGCGTCCCTTCCAACGCGATGGGGTAGTGGTGCCCGCGGCCCAGGAAGAGCGCGTGCTGCTTGTGCGCGAAGCGCTGGGCCCAGGCCTCGATCTCGGGTTCCAGGGCCAGCAGCTTCTCCACCGCCACCGGCAGATGGCGCAGCTCGGTGAGAAAGGCCTGCTCTGGTGAGTCGTCCACTCCATCATTGGCGCTCTCGTTCGACAGACGGCCATTGGCCTTGGCCAGCAGCAGGGTCAGCAGGAACAGCGCGGCCAGCTGGGTGGTAAAGGCCTTGGTGGAGGCCACCCCGATCTCCGGCCCCGCCCGGGTGATAAAGCGCAGCGCCGTCTCGCGCACGATGGCGGACTCCGGCACGTTGCAGATGGCAAGCGTTCGAGTATGGCCCATAGCCTTGGCATGGTGCAGCGCGGCCAGAGTATCGGCGGTTTCCCCGGACTGGGAGATCACCACCACCAGCTGGCGGGGGTTGGCCACCGAGTGGCGGTAGCGGTACTCGCTGGCGATCTCCACGCTGCAGGGCAGGTTAGCCAGCTGCTCGATCCAGTAGCGGGCGGTCATCCCCGCGTAGCTGGAGGTACCGCAGGCGAGGATCAGCACGGCATCCACCTCGGCGAAGATCGCCTCCGCGTCCGCGCCGAAGATGCCCGGCTGCAGGCGCCCTGCCCCGCCCAGCATCTCCAGGGTGTTGCCCAGCGCCTGGGGCTGCTCGAAGATCTCCTTCTGCATGTAGTGGCGATAGTCGCCCAGCTCCACCGCATCCGCCGAGAGGCTGGAGGTGACGACCTCGCGCGCCACCGGCTGGCCCTGGCCGTCGATCAGCTCGATGGCCTCCCGGGTCAGGCGGCCCACGTCGCCGTTCTCCAGGTAGATCATCCGGCGGGTGACCGAGAGCAGCGCCGAGGCATCCGAGGCGGCATAGTGGCCCTGCTCGCCCACGCCCAGCATCAGCGGCGAGCCTTCCCGGGCGACGATCAGGCACGGTTCTTCAGAACAACCCGGCTCCTCCTCCCGCACAACCGCCAAGGCATAAGCGCCCTCCAGGTGCGCCACGGCACAGCGCACTGCGGCAAACAGATCCGCGGCGGGGGCATCGGCAAAGGCATTCCCCCCGGCCAGGCAGGCCTGAACCAGGTGGGCGATGGTTTCGGTATCGGTATCCGAGGTGAAGGCATAGCCCAGGGCCTGCAGCTGCTGTTTCAGCTCGGCGTAGTTCTCGATGATGCCGTTATGCACCACCGCCAGGCCCCTGGAAACGTGGGGGTGGGCGTTACGCTCCGCCGGCACACCATGAGTGGCCCAGCGGGTATGGGCGATGCCCACACGGCCCGCCACGCCCTGCTCGGCCACGCGGCGTTCCAGTTCCGACACCCGCCCCTTGGCCCGGGCCCGCACCAGGGCACCGGAGGCATCCAGCAGTGCCAGCCCCGCCGAGTCGTAGCCGCGGTATTCCAAAGTTCTCAGGCCTGAAAGAAGAAAGGGGGTACATTCCGTTGCGCCCACGGCGCCGACAATTCCACACATTATTGATACTCAAAAGGTACATTCAGGCGCTATTTAGACTAGATATCGTCACAGGACTGCAGGATTCCACTACATGTGCAACCTTCTTTCCCAGAATGTTGTCAAGCTCTTTGGGTGGTAAGCCATACCCTGGCCTCACGCTCCTCACTGCATCTGCGGTAATCACCTCCCCTGCCCTCATGTCTTTCACGAAGTACAGCGAGCGGCGGAACTGTGCATTGCCCTGCTCGCTAGATTTGCGGCCGTAGTCGACCTGGCCGAGGGCCTGCCAGGCGGTCTTGGCATCGCGGCACAGGGCGGCGAGTTCGGCCGGCTCCAGGGAGAAGCTATCGTCGGGGCCGCCGCCGTTACGGTCGAGGGTGAAATGTTTCTCGATCAGGCTGGCGCCCAGCGCAACGCTGGTAATGGCGGTGGTGTTATCGATGGTGTGGTCGGAAAGTCCGGTGACCAGACCGAAGCGCTCGACCATGTCGGGAATGGTGCGAAGATTGTAGTCCTCTGGCGGGGCCGGGTAGCCGCTGACGCAGTGCAGGATGGCCAGCTGCTCACAGCCGGCGCCGCGCGCGGCGTCGATGGCTTCCTGGATCTCCTCGGCGTCGGCCATGCCGGTGGAGATGATCATCGGCTTACCGGTCCTGGCCACGTACTCGATCAGCGGTAGATCGACCGCTTCGAAGGAGGCGATCTTGTAGGCCGGGGCACCGAGTTCTTCGAGCAGGTCCACCGCGGTGGTATCGAAGGGGGAGCTGAAGATGGTGATACCAAGCTTGCGGGCATGCTCGAAGAGCGGCTGGTGCCACTCCCAAGGCATGTGGGCCTCTTCGTAGAGCTCGTAGAGGGTGCGTCCGTCCCACAGCCCACCCTTGATCTTGAAGTCGTCGCTGTCGCAATCCAGGGTGATGGTATCGGGGCGGTAGGTCTGCAGCTTGACGGCATCGGCGCCGGCCCTGGCGGCCTCTTCGATGATGCGCAGGGCCGTTTCCAGCTTGCCGTTATGGTTGGCCGACAGCTCGGCAATGATGTAGGGGGGATGGCCGTCGCCGATGCGGCGGCCGTCAATCTCGATCCAGGGCGATGTCATGGGGTATCGGCTCCTTGTGAGTCGCGCCATTCCTCGGCCAGCAGGCCGAAGCCAATGACGTCGTGATAGGTGTTGCCGTCATGGAAGTGGTCGCGGTGAGTCGCTTCGCGGCGAAAGCCGAGGCGCTCGTGGAAGCGCTGAGAGCGTGAGTTGTCGGCGAGGACCTCGCCACACAGCTTGTGCAGCTTCAGGGTCGTGAAGGCATAGGTCAGGGTGCACTGCCCCAATCCATGGCCACTGCCACGGGGGGCCTCCGGGGCGAGGTAGAACCCCCAGTCGGCGCGCCCTGCTGCGGCGTCCACCACGTTGAGGTTGACGAAGCCCAGCGGCTCGCCCTCCTGCTCGTAGATCAGCAGGTGGCGCTGGGGCGCCTGGCTCACGCGCACGAACCAGCCGCGGTGCTCCTCCAGGGTAATCAGCCGTTGGGTATACATGTGCCGGCGCACCTCGGGATGGTTGCGCCAGGCCAGCACGCGCTCGAGGTCCTGGACCTGCATGGGCCGCAGCCGGCAGCTGCCCGTTGGCTGCAGCGCGGCCAGCACGTGGGCTATGCCCTGCCCGTCTACCAGGTCCGCCGCCTGCTGGCTCATCGCTGTGAGTGCGCCGGGGGCGTCAAGGACGGCCAACTGGCCGGCCAGCGATGCCTCGAGATCCGCCGGCTCCAGCGGCAGCGCCGCGCCGTTTGCGGCAAGGGCGTCAGCGATCTCGCGCTGGTTATCGGCCAGCACCACCATCAAGGTGGGCAGGCCCAGGCAGCAGCGCTCCCAGGAAGTGCTGCCGGCGGCTCCGATGGCGAGGTCCGCCTCGGCCATGCGTCGGGCCATGTCGCTGACGTTGACCACCACTTCGGTGGGCCAGGGCATTTTCTTGGCCTGAGCCGTGACGGACTCGCGCCAGGGGGCAGCCGCACCCATCACCACGCTGATCTGCAGGTCAGCCGGCAGGTCGCAGCCACTCAGGGCGTCCAGCACCTGGCCGGTGACGTTATCCTTGTCCACGCCGCCGAGGTTGATCAGCAGGCGCTGCAACTGAGGGGCGCGAGCGCGTCGACTGAGACTGGCCTCGCGCCACTCGCGGAACTCGGGGCGCAATAGTGCATAGCGGGGGCCGGCAAGCACCTGGCACCGTTCAGGTATCAGGCCACGATAGTCCTCTTCCTGGCGACCAAGGTTCTGATCAAGCAGCAGATCGGCGACATGGCGTCGATCCGCCAGGTCGTCGATCACCAGCAGGCGCGGCCTTGAGCCGAGAAGCCCATCGAGCACCGCCGTTTCCCAGCGATGATCCAGGGCGTAATGGTCTACCACCAGCCAGACGGGGGCCAGCTCGGCCAGGAGCGGCAGACAGGATGCGGCGTCTTCGTCCCAGCTCGCGCCCAGCCAGTGAGCATGGGCAGGCTCAGGCTCGGTGCCAGGCGTCACGGCTGTGTCGGTGTCGCGCGCTTCCTGCGCTAGCCGATGGACCGGGTAGCCACGGGCTTCGATCAGCTCGCCTAGGTGCCCCGGGTGCTCCCGGCAGAAGAAGTGGCATTGGGCGCCCTGGGCCCGCAGGGCATCGGCGAGGGTCAGGCAACGCATGACGTGGCCGCTGCCGATCTCCAGCGAGGCGTCGGCGCGAAAGGCGACCATCTGCCCCTGGAGCTGGCAGGGTATCGGCGCCTCGCTCATGCCCAACCGCCCTGCTGCTGGGCCTGCCACGCCTTGAACAGCCATTCGGCGCGCTGCCAGTCTTCCGGCGTGTCGATATCCTGGACGCGATGGCGCGGCAGCGTCACCGGCACGGCACGCTCGCTGAAGATCGGCGTGCCCTGGCGCCAGGCGGCGGCGCGACCCCAGTAGAACTGGCCGGCATCGTGCCAGGCCTCCTCCAGATCCTGGGATCGGGTGTGGAAGTGCTCGGGTTGGAACATGGCCACGCGCCCTTCCGAGGTCAGGCGCAGCGCACGCTGAATGGGAAAGGCGTAGCTGGTCACCGAGAAGGCGTAGTCGACGTCACAGCTTGCCTGCAGGGCGCGAAACCCGGCCTGCAGATCCTCGGCCTGCACGAACGGCGCCGTGGCGTAGAGGCAGCAGACCGCATCAGGCGCCTCGCCCTGCTCGCCCAGCCAGTCGATGGCGTGGGCGATGACCGGTAGGGTGCCGGTATGGTCATCGGAGAGCGCGGCCGGGCGGCGAAACGGCACCTCGGCGCCATAAGCCTCAGCTACTGCGGCGATCTCGTCATCGTCGGTGGAGACGATCAACCGGGCGAAGCAGCCACTGGCCAGTGCCGCCTCGATCGACCAGGCGATCATGGGCTTGCCGGCAAACTCGCGGATGTTCTTGCGCGGAATGCGCTTGCTGCTGCCACGGGCGGGGATGACCGCGATGGCCTGCCCTCCTGCCGCCGGTGTCATGTAACCTCCAGGGCGTTAGTCAGCGCCCTCACCACCTCATCCTGCTGGGCGTGCGTCATGGTGGGATACATCGGCAGGCTAATTGCCTCAGCGTAATAGGCTTCCGCGGCGGGGAAGTCGCCTGACTTGAAGTCGAACTCCCGGTAGTAGGGCTGGGTATGCACCGGGATGTAGTGCAGGTTCACGCCGATGCCCTGCTCGCGCAGACGTTCGAACACCTGGCGGTGGGTCGGGGTGACCCGGTCTCGCTTCAGGCGGATGACGTAGAGGTGACGGCCAGAGACGCTGTCCGGGCGCTGCCAGGGCGTGGTCACGGGCAGCTCGGCCAGGGCGGCATCGTAACGCTCGGCCAGGGCGTTGCGCCGTGCCACATAGTCGTCCAGGCGCTCCAGCTGGGTGAGCCCCAGGGCCGCCTGCAACTCGGTCATGCGGTAGTTGTAGCCGAGATCGATCTGCTGATAGTACCAGAGGCCATCGGCCTCATGGGTCATCAGCGCCGGATCCCGGGTCACGCCGTGGCTGCGCAGCAGGTCCATGCGCTGGGCAAGAGCATCGTCGTTGGTCAGGGCCATGCCGCCTTCAGCGGTGGTGATGATCTTCACCGGATGGAAGCTGAACACGGTGATATCGCTGTAGCGGCCACTGCCGATGTAGTCGCCCTGGTACTTGCCGCCGATAGCGTGGGAGGCATCCTCGATGATTCGGAAGCCGAACCGCTGGCCCAGGGCATGGATCGCCTGCATGTCACAGGGCTGGCCGCAGAGATGCACCGCCACCACCACCTTGGGCAGGCGCCCTTCCGTCTCGGCCCGTTCAAGCTTGGCAGCGAGCGCTTGCGGACAGAGGTTATAGGTGCGCGTGTCGATATCCACGAAATCGACCCGGGCACCGCAGTAGCGGCCGCAGTTGGCGGAAGCAACGAAGGTGATCGGCGTGGTCCACAGCCAGTCGCCTTCCCCCAGGCCCAGCGCCAGGCAGGCGATATGCAGCGCAGAGGTGGCGCTGTTGACCGCCAGCGCATGACGAGCGCCCACCTTTTCTGCTACCGCCTGCTCGAAGCGCGGCACCATGGGGCCCTGGGTCAGAAAATCCGACTTCAGCACAGTAAGGACCGCATCGATATCTAGCTGACTAATATCATGTTTACCGTAGGGAATCATAATCAGATCTTACCGATCTCATAATAGTGGCGGTCAATCCAGGCAAGTAGCGCTTCGTCACTCATCCAATCGTCGTTGTTGTTGCTGGCATAGACGAAGCCTTCCGAAACCTTCTTGCCATCCTTGATGCGGTTGGCGTCCTTGTCCCAGTTGTTGATGGCCGGCAGGATTTTGTAGTGCTCAAGGTACTCGTAGGTGTAGTAGGCGTCCTCGGCGCCGATCATCTGCTCGTGCAGCTTCTCCCCCGGGCGAATTCCCACCACTTCCTGTTTGGCCTCCGGGGCGAGGACCCGGGCCAGGTCTGTCACCTTCATGGAGGGGATCTTCTTGACATAGATCTCGCCACCTTCCATGTCCTCGAAGGCGTGCCACACCAGCTCAACACCCTGTTCAAGGCTGATCATGAAGCGGGTCATGCGCTCGTCGGTGATCGGCAACACGCCCTTGTCGCGGATCGACATGAAGAACGGAATCACCGAGCCCCGCGAACCCATGACGTTGCCGTAGCGCACTACCGCGAAGCGAGTATCATGTCCACCAGCGTAGGAGTTGCCTGACACGAACAACTTGTCGGAGGTCAGTTTGGTGGCGCCGTACAGGTTGATGGGGCTGCTGGCCTTATCGGTGGAAAGTGCCACCACTTTCTTCACGCCCTTGTCGATGCAAGCATCGATCAGGTTAATGGCGCCATGCACGTTAGTCTTGACGCACTCAAAAGGATTGTACTCTGCGGTGGGAACGATCTTCGTTGCCGCCGCATGCACCACAAAGTCGACGCCATCCAGGGCCCGATAAACCCGCTCGCGGTCGCGCACATCACCGATGAAGAAGCGCACGCGGGAGTCACCCTCGAATTTCTTAGCCATCTCCCACTGCTTCATTTCGTCACGGGAGTAAATGATGACTTTTTTAGGATTGTATTTCTCAAGAAGCATTGGGACAAACTTATGCCCAAAAGAACCAGTACCACCAGTCACCAACACTGTAGATCCACTGAACATACCACCCCCATAGCAATAAGACGACATCAAGCTTCGAGAGACTCGACGCTAGCAACAGAATTAATACGCAACATCAGCCTGCGCCTTAACTCTTCAACCAGAAGAACTTTATCCCCTTTCTCTTTAACATCCACTATCTCCATAGAATTATGCCAAATATCACAACCCGCCCTATCCTTCTTTCGCCAGTCAATCTCTGAAGAATTAGAAAACATCAACGTTTCACAGCCAAGCGCACCAGCCAGCTCAGCAACCGTCGTTGCTGGAGAAATAATGACATCCATACACCTCATCAATGCAGCAACACTCTCGAAGTCGTTATAATGATCCACATCCTCGAAATCAATCAGCTTTCCAGGAAATCTCGCCTCAACCCAGTCAAGTTCCTCTTGGCACTCATCGTATTGAAAGTTGACGAACTGAACGCCTTCAATGTCGAAAATTTTGGAGAGCTGCTCAATGGATAAATAGTGCTCATTTCTAGCACTGGTAGCTAGGCTGCTTCTCCAAGACACTCCGACAAGAGTTTTACCTTTGTATTTTTTCAGCCTCTCTTGGAATCTTCTAACCAAAACAGGATCTGGTGAGAGATAAGCAATCCCAGGGAACTCATCCTTACTTGGCAAGACACGATGCAAAAGATCCGTGACAAAAAGCACCTTGTCAGACTCAGCAACCTCATCAGCAGCAACATTGTCAACAACGCCAATAATATCAGAGCCAGGGACACGAGTATAATTTTCAAGATCAATTCTATCGCTATTTCTTGGCCTTTCGACAGGAACAAACCTCAATCCAGGAAATGACCTAGAAAACAAGCTTTTTAGGCGCGGGCTACAGGCAATGACAACATTACTAGCACCAAGATGGCTTACAATACTATTGTAAATAGACGCAAATCGAATTTCATCTCCAGGACCAAATATCGCCAGGAGAAAGACCTTTTCCTCTACCCCCAGGGGGGAGTCGAAATTATAGTATTTTGACTTATAGTACTTCTCAACGGAGCAACGTATACCGATCTCGGTGAAAGTTTCAAATGCCTCACAAATCATGCCATTGCCAAAATAAGCTTTCCTTCTATGCATTTCACCAATATCAATTTTCTGAGAAAGTGCCTTATTCATAAGATCGAGGCTTTCTGCGTACAAACCCTTTAATACAAAAAGCCTCATCGATTCAACTACATTCATAGCAGACAGCCCCCTACTACGAACAGACTTCATGACAGATAGCGCTTCTTCCAACTTCCCATTGTAGGAGAGCGCTTGAGAAAGCCTTATAACATCCATTTCTGATGGGTCATCAAGAGAAGCAACCAATCTCCTTGCAAGATGCTCAGACTTAGTGAATTCTTCCGAATCAATATACGCCTGAACAAGCATAGCGCTAGGAATAGCGCAAAGCCTTAATTGCGATAAAACAACGTCCCTATCAAAAGAATAAAACAAGCCATCAAATTTTTCCACATCATTAAGCGCAAAAATCAATTTATCAGGCCTAAATATTATAAGCTTACTCAACACCTGAAGATGCCGATTTCTGTCATAAGAGCAGCTATTGTAGGACCTGAACTCAGACAGAACTCCAAACCTATTGCCCAGGAAAATATCGGCGCTCTGGATGAGCAAAGAAAAACTTGCCGAAGACTTATAATCGAAACAAATATTGGAATAAATAACCAGCCCTTTAATGACCTTACAGAAACCCTCTCCAGAAATAAGCAATTTTTTTGCCATATCAAGAAACCCATCAAAGTCCCTTGAATCAATCATTTGCTCATAAATATTAATAGCCGTAGCGCATGCTTCCTTATCTTCTCTCAGATCAACAAAACGAAGAGGCTCTTTATTTATACCCCTACCTCCAGAATACTGTGCTTTCTTACCAACAATCCCTGGCCAGGTTGAAGCCAATCTTTTTTCCAGGTGCTTTGAATGAAAATCATCTTTGATAGAAAACAGCCACACCCAATGCTTCAAGAGGTAATCACCGGGATATTGGGCTTCTAAAAACACCAGTATCTCGTTGAATAGGTCCGCATCAACAAAGCCTCTTAAAATACCCAGATAGGCGTCTCTCGCCTTATCTCCAGAAAGACTCCCCAAGATAAAATAAGGGATAATTTTCGAGTAGACATCCCCATTAAAACTCCCAAGAACCACACGATGGTCACACAACTTCAATATTTTAATGTCAAAACCAGGTTCTGCGGCTTTCTTTGCCACCCAAAAAGCAGCTGGCCATTGAAAGCTTGGCATCATAAAATACTTACCAAAGCCTTCGTTCTTATCCCAAGAAGTCAAGCTTAATGACTCTCTCTCAGCTGAAATTCGATAACAAGAAGCCATCAAGCCAACGAAAGAGTCCGACAAATTGGCCAAATACTTTGGATAGAGAATATAGGAAGCCAAAAACAGCTCGGTTAAGGAAAGGTTTCTACCACGCCTTTCTATCTTGACCCGATCATCGGTCAAACCCCAGCCCGAATAAAAAGGAGCACCTACCAAGGTAACTTTCTTTCCTCTTATCAGCGCCTCAAGACCTGTCAGAGAAGTAATCGTGTAAACATGATCAGAACTTTCTATAAAATCAACCCCCCCCTCTTCAGGAGATGCTATCTTTGCAAACTTCTCTACACGCTTTTTTTTGAATGCGCTTTTCTGGAAGCCTTTGTATACCTCAGGATGAGGGCGGTATACTACTTCCGCATCAGGGTTTTCGTAATAAGCAAGTTTCACTAGGTCTTCACTGGTCCAGCCATCGGGATTTCCATACCTGATAGAGGCATCGGCATCCACCTGACCAATGACAATCACCCGTTTTTTAAGCTTTACGCCACTTCTTTCGTTAATCGCGGGAAGATTGTATTTTGACAGCCTCAACGCCTTTAGCTCTTCGAGAGCAAACGCTGCCTTTTCTAGCAACTCTCTGTCAGCATTGAAGTCATGATAATTAAGAACATTTTCGATATCGGATGGCTGATAGCAGTTGTAGTAAAATCCAGTTTTATCGATCACCAATGAGTATGGCGTCGCGTGGGAAGCTCCTAGCTCAGCAGAACGTACAAATCCATCTTCTATACGCCAGACTGGATATCTGGCTAATTTTAGGTAGCGGCTAAGCAGCTTGCTTTCAGTATAGCCCCAAACAAGAACCACTGCTGGCTTCACTTTAAGCCGAAAGAACAGCTTAATTGCGCTAAAACCCACCTTCTTCCTAGGTAAGAAAGCCACACGGTAATCTGGCAGGTAGTCAGCCACGAAGCCGAACTTCCAGTCATTGCAACCAATGACAACAATAATCGGATGTTCTGGATTGTCTAACCAGCTATCTCCAACCAAATACAGACTTTCATATCCAGACTTATCACCTAATGCCAAGAAGGGATCATGAACGTCATAGGGATACTTCTCCCCTTGAGGTTTTTTTTTGCCGAGCCAGCTTCTCAGCCTTGATTCTATGAAGCTCTTAACCTCTTTCCCCAGCGGACCTTTTTTTCTAGAAAACAAAGCACAATCCTCAAACTGTTTATATCGTGCCAAACGCCGTAACGGAAGTATTCCCATATTTCTACAGAGAGTTGCAGTCAGGTAGCGAGCCCGCCCCGCCGGCCAGTACGATGCCTTTACGTCGCATGACGTTGCTCCGGAGGAGGGGCACCATGGGGTGAGCCGTTGAACACGGGGTGATTGTCGAGTACGGCTCTGAGCCCTTTCTCCCAGGCAGGCATCTGCAGCCCCAGGGCCTTTTCCAGCCGGCTCACATCGAGCCGGGAGTTGAGCGGCCGCTCGGCTGGCGTGGGATAGTCGGTGGTGGAGATGGGCCTCACCCGTTCCGGGCGGATGCGCAGGCGAAGCCCGCGTGAGTCGGCATGCTGGAATATCGCCTGGGCAAAGCCGTGCCAGCTGGTACTGCCCCGCGCCGCCAGGTGGTAGATGCCCTGTTCCAGCGACGAGCCGCGGGGGGAGACCAGCGGAGTGAGTGCCAGGGCGGTGGTGTCGGCGATCAGCCTGGCACTGGTGGGTGCACCCACCTGATCGTCGACGACCTCGAGCTCGTCATGGGTCTGCCCCATACGCAGCATGGTATTGAGAAAGTTGCGCCCCCGCTCGCTGTAGACCCAGCTGGTGCGAAAGATCAGGTGGCGACAGCAGCTGTCGAGAATCGCCTGGTCCCCATCCAGCTTGCTTCTGCCGTAGACCGAAAGCGGCAGGCAGGCTTCCTCTTCGCTGTAGGGCTGCTCGCTGTCGCCGGCATAGACATAGTCGCTGGAGTAGTGCACCAGCAAGGCGCCATTCTTGCGTGCATAGGAAGCCAGCTGCTCGGGCAGCTCGGCGTTGAGCTCTTGAGCCTGCGCCGGATGTTCTTCGGCGGCATCCACGGCTGTCCAGGCGGCGGCGTTGACGATCACATCAGGTTCCACGTGGCGCAGAAAGCTTGCCACCTGGGTGAGGTTGGCCAGGTTGAGTTCTGCGCGCACCGGGGCGATCACTCGCCCCAGCGGGGCCAGGCTACGCTGGAGTTCGAAACCCACCTGGCCGGTACCGCCTGTCAGCAGGATCTTCATATCGCCACCCCCAGTCGCTCGCCCTGGTAGCGGTCTTCGCGCACCCGCTGCCACCAGCTACGGTTGGCCAGGTACCACTGCACGGTCTTGCGCAGGCCGGTATCGAAGGTTTCCCGCGGGCGCCAGCCAAGCTCGCGCTCGATCTTGCCGGCATCGATGGCGTAGCGCCGGTCGTGCCCAGGGCGGTCGGCAACGAAAGTGACCAGTTCGCGATGCGAGCCTCGTGGGGAGAGGTGCGCCGTGCCCGCCAGCTCATCGAGCAGGTCGCAGAGGGTCTGCAACACTTCCAGATTGGTCTTCTCGGTATGGCCGCCGATGTTGTAGGTCTCCCCTACCTTGCCTTCGGTGGCGACCTGGATCAGCGCGCGGGCGTGGTCTTCCACGTAGAGCCAGTCGCGCACTTGCTGGCCGTCGCCGTAGACCGGCAGCGGCTTGCCCGCCAGGCCATTGAGGATCATCAAGGGAATCAGCTTTTCGGGGAAGTGATAGGGCCCGTAGTTGTTGGAGCAGTTGGTGACCAGGGTGGGCAGGCCGAAGGTGCGCTGCCAGGCGCGCACCAGGTGGTCGGAACCGGCCTTGCTCGCGGCATAGGGCGAGTTGGGTGCATAGGGGGTGGTTTCCGTGAACAGGCCTGCTTGCTCATCCAGGTCGCCGTACACTTCGTCAGTGGAGATATGGTGAAAGCGAAAGCCGCTGGCCTTGCCCGGGTTGGCGGCCTGCAGGGCCTTCCAGTAGGCGCGCGCCACCTCAAGCAATACGGCCGTGCCGACTACGTTGGTCTGGATGAACTCGGCGGGGCCGTCGATGGAGCGGTCCACGTGGCTTTCGGCTGCCAGGTGCATCACCACATCGGGCTGATGCTGCTCGAAGGCTGCCTGCAGTGCCACGGCATCGCAGATGTCGGCCTGCACGAAGGTGTAGCGCGGGCTGTCGGCAAGGCTTGCCAGCGAAGCGAGATTGCCGGCATAGGTGAGCTTGTCGAGATTGACGACGCGGTGGGGGGTGCGAGCGATCAGCTCGCGGACCACGGCGGAGCCGATGAAACCGGCCCCACCGGTGACCAGGAAGGTCTTCGGCTGGATAGACATTTGTTCTTCGCGTTCCCTACGTGAATCGCTTTTCTATTCAGGCCATGCGTAAGTGGCCACCGGCCTGCGCTTGACGCAGGCTCAATCTTTATGGTCGCGAACGATGGCTGCCATCAGGTGCGCGATGACAGCGGCAAGCAGTGCCAGGAGGGTATAGAGCGTGATGTTGTAGAGCCGGCGCGGCTGCTGCGAGTATTCGGGCAAGGTGGGCATCTGCAGCACCGAGACCTGCTTCATCTTGCGCGCGGCCTCCACCCGGGTGCTTTCCAGGGCGGCAATGGCGTTGGAGTAGAGTTCGGTGGCGAATTCCGCTCGCATGCGCAGGGTCTCGAACTCCGCCGATAGCCGATTCAGCGCCATGGCGCCGTTGTTGTTGGCCAGGCGCCCGCGCTCGCGTTCCACCTGCTGTTCCAGGGCCTGGATCTCCTGGCGCACGCGCAGCATCTCGGCAGAGCGCTCGCTCTGGTAATTGCTGATCGACGACTGGCGTGCGCTCAACACGGCCAGTTCCCCTTCCAGCCGGGCGATCACTTCGCTGCGGCTCTGTACGGTGCCGGTAGGCGAGACGAGGCCGTGCTCGTTCTGGAAGGCGAGCAAGGCATCGCGATGTTCGTCGAGTCGCTCCTCCAGGGTGGCCACCTGCCCTTCGATGAAGCGCACCTGCTCTTCGGCCAGGCGCTGGCCCATGTCGTTCATGTGACGCTCGCCCTCCTGCAGCAGCAGGCTGGCGATTGCCTGGGCGGTTTCCGGATCGTAGGCCTGGGCACGTATGCGCAGCACGTTGGCGTACTCGTCGAAGATGATGTCGACCCGCTTGAGATAGTGGCGGTGGAATTTTTCCATCGGCACATCGGCACGGCTCAGCCGCGAGAGCGGGTCGATGTGCTCTTGCGCGTAGTGGCTGCGCAGGTCGAGCGCCGCATCGAGCTTGCGCAGCATGTCCACCGAGCGCAGGTGGTCGCGCAGCAACAGCAGGTCCTTGGAGCCGGCGGCGCCGGACATCAGCGAGGCGATGTTGAAGCTGTCCAGCCGCACCTCGGAGCTGTCGAGCACGATATGGCTTTCCGAGACGTAGCGGTCGGAGGCGATCGCTCCCCAGTACAGGGTGGAACCCAGGATGAACAGCAGGGCCACGAGCCAGTAGGGGTGGCGGCGAAGCAGGGATTTCACGAAACGCATTAGTCGTTGCTCTTGGCTTGCGGCGTTGGCTGGGTGTTCTCGGGCCGGGTTTTCCTGGGCTCGGGGCGCTTGCCGATGCTGGCGTGGTAGGCGTCGATCGCTTCGTTTATGTCGTCGTACCAGGTGGCCTTGCCATTCTCGATCCATACCCCGGCCTGGCACAGGTCGCGCAGGATGCCCACGCTGTGCGACACCATCACGATGCTGGCCTTGCCCACCCGCTCCTTGAAGGCCTGGGTGGCCTTGGCCTTGAAGGCGGCATCGCCCACCGAGGTGGCTTCGTCGGAGAGGTAGACGTCGAAATCGAACGCCAGCGACAGGCCGAAGGCGAGCCGCGAGCGCATGCCGCTGGAGTAGGTGCGCACGGGGCGGTCGAAGGCGGGGCCGATTTCGGCGAACTCCTCGACGAAGCGGGTCACGCGCGGTATGTCGTGCTCGCCGCCGTGAATGCGCGCCACGAACTTGACGTTCTGGCGGCCGGTCATGGAGCCCTGGAAGCCGCCGCCCAGGCCGATCGGCCAGGAGACCCGGCAGTGGTGGCGTATTTCGCCCCTGTCGGGGGTGTCCATGCCGCCGATCAGCCGCAGCAGGGTGGACTTGCCGGCACCGTTGCGCCCCAGCATGCCCACGCTGACACCCTGCGGGATGGTGAAGTCGATGTCTTCCAGCACCCAGCCCTGGCTGCCGTGGTGGCCGTGGTAGCGCTTGTAGAGGTGGCGAATCTCGATCATTTGGCCAGTACCTTCTGGGCGAAGCGCTGGTGCATGGCCAGGCCCAGGGCGATGGTGCACAGCGTGCACAGCTGCAGGTAGAGCAGGTCGATGCCGTTGATGGTGTGGTAGCCCTCGAAGAAGGCCAGCCGCATGCGCTCCACCCCATGCAGAATGGGGTTGTAGAGCAGGTACTGCTGGAGCGCATGGGGCAGGAAGTAGGGGGGGATCATCACGCCCGAGAGAAAGTAGAGCGGGAACATGATCATGCGCACCACCTTGGCCACTTCCGGCACCAGCGCCGCGCACACCGAGAGCACCAGCCCCAGGCCCAGGCCCAGCAGCCACACCCAGGCCCACACCCACAGCGCGGTGAGCGGGTCGAACGGCAGCACCTCCAGGCCGAGAAAGGTGGCGCCGAGCAGCAGCAGGATGAACACCAGGCTCTTGAGCATGCCTTCGAGAAAGCCGCGCACCAGCACCGGATCGACGGGCTTGACCTGGCGGTAGGCGAACAGCGCGCGGTTGGCCTCGATGGCGTTCATGCCGCGGGTCACCCCTTCGCGAAACAGGAAAAACGTCATCAGGCCAACGATCAGCCAGGGGATGAAGTCGGCGTTGACGATGAAGCGCATGCGGCCGAGCAGCTCGCGCACCGCCACCATGAGCAGCACGTGCGCGATGGGCTCGAGGAACATCCAGAACCAGCCGAAGCGGTCGCCGGTGATGCGCCCCAGCGCCTCGCGCAGGAACATCGCCCGCCACACGCTCCAGGTGACGCGAAAGGCGCTACGCGAGCGATAGGTGCCCTGCCCTGGCTGCATTACAGATCCAGCGCGACGCGGGTGGTAACGGCGATCTGGAACAGGATCTGACTGATCGTGGAAGCCAGCTGCAGGTTCTTGGTGGGCGCCTTGGGCAGCACCAGGATCTCGTCGCCGGCGCGCAGCGTCACGTCACCGGCCTGACGCACCTCGCCATTGGCGCGGGCCACCAGGATGTTGCGAGTATCGGCGTTGTTGGTGAAGCCACCGGCACGCTCGATGTAGTCGCGCGCCCGCTCGCCCGGCCTGAACACCACCGACTGCGGCACGACGACCTCGCCGCTGATCAGCACCGCATCGGAGCGCTGGGGAATGGTGATGACGTCGCCATCCTGCAGCCGAACGTTGGCAATGACGTCATCGTGGGCGACGACGAGCCGACCGTTGGGCTCCACTTCCCTGGCCCGCTCGACGAACTCGCTGATCAGCTCGGCTTCGCGCACGCGAATGGTGGCTTCCTCCGGGGTGGAGGAGGAGGCGCTTAGGTAGGTGGTCTCGAGCCGGCGCAGGCTCTCCTCCAGGGATTCCTGCTGTCGCTCCCGCACGCTTTCGCGTCGCAGCGAAACGCTCTGCGTATCGGCCAGGTTGGCGTCCACCGGAATATTGTCGAGCAGTTCCTGCAGGGTGACGTCCTTGGGCAGCACGAAGCGCGAGGGCCCCCGGTAGGAGCCTTCCAGCTCGACCACGATATTGGTGGTGCGCTCGTCGGCACTGAACTGAACGTGATCGCCGTCGCGCAGCGGCACACGGCTGAAGTCATCCAGCGCGAGGTAATCCGCGGTGGGGCCGCCCGTGCGCCCGCCGCGCACCAGGGCGTGGGAAACCCCGGCCTGAAGCGGCGCCAGGTCGAGCACGGTCTGGCCGGAAAGGGTGCCGCCCTTGAGCTCGAAGTGGTAGGGGCGACGCACGTCGCCTTCCACCGTGACGGTATCGCCACGACGCTCGACCACGATGGTGTCGCCATCCTGGAACTGCAGCCGGGGCAGCTCACCGGTAAGCAGGAAGTCGTAGAGGTCGGCGCGCAGCAGCTCGCGCTCGCCGCGCATCACCCGCACGCTGCGATAGCTGCCGAGCTGCTCGTCGATGCCGCCGGCCTGGTCGAGGAAATAGAGCAGCGCATCGCTTGGCACCCCGGCATAACGGCCGGGGTTGTCGACGAAGCCGGTCACGAACACGCCGATGGGCTGCACCCCCTGCAGGTTGGTGTAGACCTCGACATTCTCCGGGTAGACCTGCCGCACGGCCTGCTTGACCCGACCATCCAGCTCTCCGTGGCTGACCCCTTCCACTGGCACCGGGCCAATGGTGGGAATGAACAGCTGGCCCTGGGCATCGACGGGAATGACGCGGTCGAGTTCGACGGCGCCCCACAGGCGCAGGATGACCTGATCGCCGGGCATCACCCGGTACTGCGGATTCAGCCCGTCGCCTCGCATGCCGCGAAAGCCGCCGGTGAAGAGGTCGGCACCAAAGGGCAGGATGTCGCCCTGTGCTTCCTCTTCGGGGCTTACCGGCCCATGCATGCCGGGCTGCCGCACCGTGGAGCGGTTGCGTGCCGCCTGATCGGCCTCGGCCTGGCCGCTCTGCTGCTGTGCCGCCCGGGCTTGATCGCGCGCTTCGCTGATGTCACCGAAGCTGGCACTTCCCAGGTTCTGGGCCTGGGCAGGTTGGCTCAAGGCGAACGACACGCCAAGCAGCAGGGCAGGCAGCGCGCCAAGGGTCAGGATTCGTAAGGATGGTGACATTTGCGGTCTTACCATTGAAGGGTTACGGCGAAAGAAGATGCAGCCAGCGAAGCTGCGGCTACCGTAGCGAGCGGACTTCCGCCCAGCGCGTGTCATTGGCGCGGCAGGCCAGCACCTGGCGCTCGCCCTGGCCCGTGGTGACCTGAAGCTGCCGGCACGGGCGCCCGCTGGCCGCCACATACGTCTCTTCCACGGTAAGCATCACTCCGCTTCCCCAGGGGCTGGCGTCAGGCTGGTAAACGGCGCCGGTGCCGGCCCCCTCCAGGTAGCTCGAAATGCGCTCGTCCAGCATGCGCTGCTCCTGGCTCTGCCAAGCCCCGCCATCTTGTGAACTTTTGTCAGTATCGAAGGTGGTACAGCCCGACAGCAGGACCAGGAAGAGCGACATGACTGTGCACAAATGACGTTTTGTGCCGATTTTATCACCACGTGCGGTGGCGAGCGATTGAACTCTCATTCAGGGTCAATTTTCCGTTTAATTGAAATTCGGCATGCCGCGACAGGACGTTGCGCTCGTGCAGGCACGCTACCGCCCCAGGGTGAAGTGGCACATCCCCGAGGCCAGGCTTGAGCAAACGCGAAGAACACTCAGCCCACAGGCTAAGTATCTGTTTATAGATGGTTTATTATTGAATTGTGCCGAAGTTGACTTTGCTTTTGGTGCTGCAAAGCCGCGTATGCTAGCGCAGAGCCTGACGCGACACAACGAAGAAAGTCTGACTTGGAGCATGATAACGATTGATTTCGACCAATTATTTGGTTGTAGGAAATATCTTACAAACACTTGAGAAATGTCTTACTTTCCTGCCAGTCTTTGTTGTGATTAGGCTCATCATTGCAGTACCAAAGAGGCACGGAACGAGGTAAGATTTTTGCTCTCAACTTCAGTAACACTGCGAAACATACCGCACGAAAAAAAGCAAGCTGAGAGCATTGTTCATACACACAGGGAGCTACTCGATGATCAAGAAAAGCGTGGCAGTACTGGCCATTTCCAGCATGCTGGCCGCCCCCCTCGCACTCGCCCAGGGCGCTGCCGAAGCAGCCGCTGGCTCACAGGCCGCCGGTGCAGGTAGCGCTGGTGCAGCTGCTGGCAGCGCTGGTGCAGGTGCCGCTGGAGCCGCGGCATCCACCGGGCCTTTGGCGGGTATTGCTACGGCTACTGGACTGTCAACGGCAGCAGTGGCTGGGATTGGTGTTGCCACAGCGGTTGCAGTCGGTGTCGGAGTAGCGGCAAGTGGTAGCGATGGCGGAAGCGGCGCGCCTGGTACAACTGGCACAACGGGCACCACCGGCACACGCTAAGCATGGATCAGCAAGCACTTTTTCAGGGCCGCCTGCGGGCGGTCTTGTTGTTCCTTCTGCTGGCAAGCCAAGCCGGGTGCGCCAGCGATGGGCTGACGCCTCTTGGCGCCTCGCTGCAGGCTTTACTCCCGAATTCGGAGTCTCTCGGTGACCAGGCCCGGGACATTCCCTACGCCAGCCTGGCCATCAAAGCCGGTGATGTACGTGGCTTGATGGTGATGGGAGCGCAGCAGGGAGGCTTCAGCTATTGGCCTTCCCGGGAGGGCTTGCTGCTGACTTTCCAGGACGATGCGCTGATGACCTTCACGGGCCTGGAGCAGGAGCTGCTTTCCACCCGGTACGATTCAGCAACGCTACCCTGGCAGCAGGCCTCGCCTGCCCCGTTTCGCATCACGCTGCGCTGGCGCGGCACCCAGGGGCAACTGCACAGCGATGTCGCCGGCGGCCAGCTGCACTGCGGGGAACCCTCCCAACGCTCGTTGCCGATGGGAAACCGCTTGCTGCAACCCTGCGAGCAGCGCCTGACCTGGACCGATGGCAGTCAGACAGAAGCCACCCTATGGCGAGACCCGCAAACCTTCGCCTTGTGGGAATGGAATGGGCAGCTGTGGCCCGGTGCCCCCAGGGTGCACTGGCAAGTGGCCCGACAATGGTGGTAAGCGAGTCGCCCAAGCAATGATAAAACCTGCCTTTCCTACCCCCCGGCCCGCCTTGTCGGCGTGCCTGGTCTCGCTGCCGATGATCCTGCTGACTTTGCTGATCGGGCCGATGCCTGCAAGGGGCGACACCCTGGCCGAAGCCTGGGTCAGCAATCAGGCGCAGCGTACACATGCCATCGACTGGGCCTACAGCTTCGCCCTGCGCAAGAGCGCTATCGAGGCCGGCGCGATGGGTGACAGTGCTGCCCTCGATGCCCTGGCTGCCCTGGCACACCGGGCACCAGCGCCCTGGCAAGAAGCGTGGCACGCCGAACTGGCACGAACCCAGGCGCAGCCCCAGAGGAGCCCAGAGCGTTTCGATCTGCCCTACTTGCTCGCAGACCTGCGCCGTAACGTGCAGCTCGATGCCCTGCAACACTACGGCGTTTGCCAGGCCCCGCCATGGGTCGAATTGTGGACGAGCCGGGGCGTGGAGCGCCGGCACTGGGAGCCAGGCAGCACCACTGCCGCATTGTTCAAGACGCTGCCGAAGGATGCTCGCCATCGTGTCGACCATGCCTACCTGGTCGACCCCCTGGGAGTGGTGCATCGCCTGGGGGTGGCGCCCTGGAATCAGGACATCCTGCCGGTTTCGCCAGGCAGCCGCCTGGTGATAGTGCCGCGCCATTCGCGGCAGCATCAGCGCCACGCCCGGCAGGTGGCCGAACGGGTCGCCGGGTGGCTGGCCACCCAGCTTCCCGGAGACGTGTGCGAGATCATCACATGGGACTGAAACAGCACTCGCTTTGCCGCGCGATCGCCCTGGCAAGCGTTGCCCTCGCCTCACTGCCGGCACAAGGCGCAGAGCCGGCAGCCAGTGCAGGCATTGGCCAGGGTCATAACGATTTTGGCGGTATTGGGCTGATGCAGACGCCAACGGCACGCATGGCGCCACTGGGCCACTTTTCCGCCACCTTCAATCGCACCGCGCCCTATCGCCGCTACGGGATCTTCTTCCAACCCATTGACTGGCTGGAAGCGGGCTTTCGCTACGTGGAGATCGAGGACAGGCTCTACGGCGAGGCGATTGCCGGCGACAGGAAGTATCTCGACAAGGGCTTCGATGCCAAGGTTCGCCTGCTGCGCGAGGGCTACTTTCACCCTGAGATTGCCGTGGGCCTGCTCGATGCGGGGGGCACGACGCTGTTCGGGGCGGAATATCTGGTCGCCAGCAAGCGCTGGTATGACTGGGATTTTCACCTCGGCCTGGGCTGGGGCTACCTTGGCCGCGCCGGCGACATGTCCAACCCGCTGGGGCTGGTCGATGACAGGGCCAAGGAACGGCCGCGCTTTGCCGGAACCGCAGATGGCGGCGAGCTTTCGCTTTCGCAGATGTTCCGCGGCCCGGTGGCCTGGTTCGGCGGCGTGGAGTATCAGACCCCCTGGCAACCCTTGCTGCTGCAGGTGGAGCTGGAGGGTAACGACTACTCTGCGGATCGCGCGGAATCGGATATCCCGCAGGACTCCCGGCTCAACTACGGCGCGCGGCTACGGCTGAGCGAAAACCTGGCGCTCAAGGCCGGCTGGCAGCGTGGCAATACCGCCATGCTGGGCTTGAGCCTTTCCACCAACCTGGCAGGGCTTTCCCAGGTCAAGCGTGACCCCCCGCCGGTGGCGCTGGAGCCTGCACAACCCTGGCATACCATGGACTGGGGCGCTGTCAGCGAGGAACTGGAGTCGAACGCCGGGGTGCGAGTGCATCGCATACGGGCCACCGACACCACGCTGCAGGTCGAAGGCGAGCCGGTACGCTATCGCTCGTTGGGTACCAGCGGCGGCCGCGCCAGCCGCATCCTGCACAACCGCAGCGCCAGCAACATCGAGACCTTCGAGTACCGCTGGGAGCAGCAGGGCCTGACGGTACGAGAGGATCGCTACCCGCGCCAGGCCTTCGTCGCGGCCAGCCAGTCGCGCGACGCCGAGTCGAGCTTTTACGATGCGCTGGATATCGGTTCGCCCCAGCCAGATCCCGATGCGTCACTCTATTACGCCGAAACCCTGTACGAAGCCCCGACAAGGCGGTTCCAGTACCGCATCGGCCCGGGGCTGATGCAGAACTTCGGCGGCCCCGATGGCTACCTCTACCGGCTTTCGATCAATGCCGATGCCGAGTACCGGACCAGCCGTCACGGCTGGTTTTCGGGCAACCTCTCCTGGACGCTGGCCGACAACCTCGACAAGTACGAGTACATTGCGGAGTCGAAATTGCCCCGGGTGCGTACCTACATCGGCGATTACCTGGCTGAGGCGGACCTGGGGCTCGGCAACCTGCAGTACACGCATACCGCGCAGCTGGGCAGCGACTGGTTCGCCATGGGCTATGCCGGGTACCTGGAAATGATGTATGCCGGCGCCGGCACCGAAATACTCTACCGCCCCCTTGCCAGCCGCTGGGCCATTGGCGCGGATGCCAACCTGGTGAAGCAACGTGACTTCGACCAGCAATTCGGGCTGCGCGACTACAACGTCTGGACCGGGCACCTGAGCGGCTATTGGGAGACCGGCTTCGAGGACATCCTGGCCAAGGCCAGCGTCGGGCGTTATCTGGCAGGCGACCTGGGGGTCACGCTGGATCTCTCGCGCGAGTTCGCCTCAGGGGTGCGAATCGGCGGCTGGGCAACGCTGACCGATGCGGGTAGCGATTTCGGCGAGGGCAGCTTCGACAAGGCGCTCTACCTCTCGATACCGCTCGATGCCTTCTTCGTTCGCTCGAGCCGCGACCGGGCCGACATTGCCTGGCAGCCGCTCACGCGTGACGGCGGCGCCCGCCTGAACCGCCGGTACTCGCTGTACCGGCTCACCGAGGAGCGCAGCCACGGCAGCTACGAAACGGGGTTCAACGGGGTGTGGGAGTGAGGGCGACTACTACCATTTCCTAATTTTAAACAATTTATTGGCACAATAAGCTGAAAAAACGATTTTTCCTGGTCTGAACAGACAACATAAAAAATGAAAAGAACATAGAGCGAAGCCACCAGAGCTTTGCCGTACGCAAGGAACCGGGATGTACCAGACAGGGAAGCCGTGCTGCCTTCCATGGCAGCCCCATGCCTCGATTCGCCGAGCGCTCTCGCTCATTGGCATGAGTGAATCCTGCCAGCCCCGCCAACAGGCACGGGGCGCTTCGAGGCGAGGTGCACATGGCCCAACTTGAGCGAATGGTCGGCCTGGGGCACGCGCTGATTCAGCGCTGCTGGCAATTCGCCGGGGTTCGCTATCTGGCCTACGTGGCACTGGGGGTGTGGGCGCTGGCGGCAGACCCCTTCACGCTCTCCTCCAGCTCGGATAACGCCCTCTCGCGTGAGTATCAGAACCTTCATGTGCGGCTCTCGGGTGTCGATCGCGCCCCGCTGACGGTGGTGAAGATCGATGCGCAGAGCATCCAGGAGCTGCATGGCGGCGGCAGTGGCTGGATGTCGAGCATCGACTGGCCCCTGGATTATGCCGACCATGCCAGGCTGATCACCGACCTCACCGCCAACCAGCCGCACCCGCCAAGCGCGCTTTTCTATGACATTTTCTTCGAGGCGCCACGAAGCGCCAGCGGCGATCTCGGGCGGCTGGGCAGCCGACTCTCCATGCTTTCGCGAGAGGGCGGCACCGAACTGATCCTGGCCGGTGGCGGCAGCCCCATGCCCATGCTTCGGCCCGCCTTCGAGCTGCTGCAGCAGCCCAAGCTGGCGCCGACTGCGTGGAGCGGGCATGGCGATGACTACCCCTTCACGGCGACCGTCCCCTTTCAGAACCACGCCGGTCTCGAGACCCTGCCGACGCCGGCGGTGGCCGTGTACCAGGCGCTTTGTGAAGCCTCGAACCGTTCCTGCGACTGGCTTGAGCCATCCCGGGCTCCCGACCTTTCCGTGCAATGGTCGGCCCGGCAAGCGCAGGAGTGCGTGCCGGCCGAACCCTTCAGCCGTACCGGGGCCTGCTGCAACGCTTCCTCGAGGGCGTGCTGCAGGGACTCTACAGCAGGGCCGAGCCGGGCCACCTCTCCGCCGAGTGCCTGCCGGTCAACGTCGTTCGTGCGTCGCAGCTGTATGGCGATGACCCGGTCTCGCTGGTTCCGCCGGGCATCGAGGAAGGCACACCGTATGCCGTGATGGTCGGTGTCGTCATGCCCAGCTCGCTCGACTACGTCGACACGCCCATCTACGAGCGGCTGCCCGGCGTCATGCTGCATGCGGTCGCGTTCGAGAACCTGTGGCGGCTGGAGAACGGCTATTTCCGCTATCGCGACGTCACGCTCTGGGGCTTGGCCACATGGTGCCTGGCCGTACTGCTGTTCATGCTGCAGGCGCGGCGGCGCCGTGTCGCCCCGCTGCGTACGCGGATTCCGATGGTGTTCGTCTGGTGGGGGGTCATTACCGTGGCCGTGCTCCTGGTTCAACTGGTCTTCCACAACCTGATGCGAATCGTGCCGGAAGGATGGCTATCGCTGATCGCCATCGTTCCCCTGCTTCGCGAAGTCGTGCTGCGCAACGAGGCAGCCACCCAGCCCATGAAGGAGACAAAAGAATGAAAACAACGCCTACGCTGTGTGCCGCCGTCATGATGGCGCTGGCCTCGGGTGCCTGGGCCGAAGCGGTGCAGATCGTGGAGATTCCCAGCCCCCGGTTCACCGAAGCTCAACAGCTCAGCAGCGACCAGTGGCTGCTGGTCGAGGAAATTGCCGGGCTTGCCCTGCCGCTTGCGGCCCGCGCCGACGCTTCCAGCTCTCAGCGTGAGCTGCTGTTTACCGTCGCCGGGGAGCAGTATCGCATCGCGCGCGCCGATGTCGTGCTCGCCGACGAGTCGCTCGTGACCAGCGCCTGCGACACGGTTCCCCTGGCCCTGGCCGCGGATACTCGTTCCGCCAGCGTGAAGGGGGCAGGTGAATCATGCCGCTGATGCAACGACTTGCCACCCTTCTTCTCTGCCTGGCATTGGCCGGGTGTGCCGCGCTGCCTGCGGGCGACTCCCAGCTCGCGGGGGTGACCTACGAAGTCCGCTCTGCCGATCTGCAGCAGGTACACCGCAGCGGCCGTGTGCTGGTCAGCGATCAGGAGATGCTGGACTACCTCAACGACATACTGGCACGCCTGGTGAGCGCAGCGGAAACCCCCTGCAACTGCCTCGTCGTGGTCGATACCTTTGCCGGCTACGAAGCCTACACGCTCTCGCCCTACACCATCGTGCTGTCTGCCGGGGTCATGGCGCAGGCGGAGAGTGAAGACGAAATTGCTGGCTTGATCGCACATGAGCTCTCGCATGTCATTCACGACGACACGACCAAGTCTCGCTTCCAGCAGGCGGCAGTCACGGCGGCACGCATCGGCGGCGTTGCCGCCGGCAATGGCTACAGCGTGTTACTCGGCGATGCCGCCAAGGAAGCGGCCAACGGCTTGATCTACCACCGCTGGAACAGCGAGCAGGAGAGACAGGCGGACGCCTTTGCCGTGTCGCTTCTGGCGGCCGCCGGGTATTCACAGGATGGCTTGAAGATGGCCGTTCGCCGGTTGGGCAAGTATTCCGAGAGCGCCCTGGCCAGCCGCGGAGATGATACGCCCAACTGCGTTACCGATGCGGGCGACAATCGCTATAACGTCGACTTTGCCGGCTGCGCCGCACGCATGACCGGGTCCCGCGAGAGCGTTTACGATCCCTCCGAGATCCGCCAGGAGATGCTCAACGAGCAGATCTGGGAGCTCGAGCCTGACGAACGTCGCCGACGCCTCGGCAACGAAGTGCCTCGTTTCGCCTCCGTCGACTATCTCTATGGGCTCAACCGCGTGGTATCGGACGACGAGGCCCAGCTACGGGCCGGACTGGCTGCCGTGGAGAACGAGCCGATACCGCCCACCCTGGAAAACAACGCCTACGTGTACAACCACCTTTCGCAACTGCATGAGATGCTTGGCAACGCTGAAGAGGCCGAGAATTACTTCTTGAAAACCCTCGAGAGCGACTACCGCACCACGTATAACTACAGGCGGCTACTGAACCATGTGAACCAGCAAAGCGACCCTCGGCTGGTCAGCCATGTGATCGGCATGATGCATGAGGACATCGGTTTTTCCAGTGAGTTGCTGCCATACGAATACTACCTGGCCAGGCGATTCGACCTGGTGCTGCTCGAAGCCCAAGCGCTGGCGCGCTGCAGCCTGAGCCTGGCGCAGGACCTGGAACGTTCACAGAGCTGCGCCGAGTTCGGTGAAGCGGCAGAGAACAACCTGATACTTCGCTTCTAGACGACACCCGTGCAGGACAAAACGTGTGCCAAACAGCAGCCCGGCTTCATGCCGGGCCATATCCAACTGGGCATGGCGGCATCGCATCGCTCTTTCTACTGCTGGGGAGAAGAGTAACCGGTATCTCGTAGACTGAGCGATCCACCAAACACGCCGTAGCGATGCCATCAAGACTCAACCTCAGGTCGCAACCTGTTCTGAACCCGGTGGCATGGCAGGCAGCGTAACGTGTCACTGGATGCCGTCTAATTCCTGGGTGCGCTGGTAGAGCCGTCGAATGCTTTCGATGGCTACCGCTTCATGTTCATCCAGCGCCAGCATCGCCCCACCCTTCCCTTCCGGGTCATCCAAGGCATCGACCAGCTCCTCGGCATAGCGTCGGAAGAGGTGGCCCAGGTTCATGTGGATCATGGCGACCTCCAGCTCCAATTCGGCCTGTAGATTCCGCAGGCGCAGCCTCTCACTGGGGTCGCTGCAACGCGTGAGCCGGCTAGCCAGCATGTTGCTGAGAATTCGCTCGGCGGCATTGAAGTGGGGGATGAGCACATGCATCACCTTCCCGGCCGTAACCTTTACTGGCAAGTCTGACATCATCCCCCCCCGTACAAGAGCAGGAAACCCTGAGGGTGCCTCACGACACCCCGTTCATCCTCAGCCCAGCAGCGTCAGCACGTTCTGCGGCACCTGGTTGGCCTGGGCCAGCATGCTCGTGCCGGCCTGCTGCAGAATCTGCGCCTTGGTCATGTTGGCGACTTCGACCGCGTAGTCGGCATCCAGGATGCGCGAGCGGGCGGCGGAAAGGCTGATGTTGGTGGTCTGGTGCGACTCGATCACGGATTCCAGACGGTTCTCCATGGCGCCAAGGTGGCTGCGCTTGCTGTCGACGAAGGCGATAGCCCGGTCTAGGGTCGCTAGAGGATCAGGTGGCGTCTTGAGACGAATCTCCTGGGTAGATTCAGTGATGTTGATAATTGTATGTGGCACACCATCCGATACCATTTCGCCATTGTCATAACCATTAGCATCCGTTTCGACCGACACACGTAGGTTCAACCCGTTCGTCAGGTTAGAAGGATGATAAATAATGACTTCATTGGAACCATTGACCGTCTTGATCAGTATTTCGTTGTCCTCTGTATCGACAAGGCTAGCCAACTTGAAGCTACCGTATGTCGACTGACTATTAGGCAAATTGAAATAATAATTTCCATCCTCTCCCTGACGAAGTACATCTGAAAAAGTCTCTTCATTACCGTCAGTATAGTTGACCGTCACGTTTCGTGGATCAATCGTGACCACCGAAGTCCCGTGAACTGTCTGGACACGGTGGGCCTCGATATCGAAAATGGTGGGATTCGAATTCGTCGTTACGGCCCAGATCGAATGTGTATCGCCATTGCTTTCAAGACCGACGCTGACTTCTGCATCAAAATAATGATAAACCCCTTCCTCTATCTTGGACTCGATCACATACTGGCCGTCCGAGCGCTGCATTAGACGTGTTGGTTCGGAAAAAAGCTCTCCTTCAGGATTTAGAAATCGGAGATCTTCCGGCTGTGGCTCTACCGTCGGTGTGTAACCGACCGGCGTTGCCTGGCCCGTCAAGTCCAGACCCGCAAACGCCTCAGCGGATTCCGCACGCAGAATCAAGCGCTCCTTATCGACAAGCCGTGTCGTCCATTCTTCAAGATCTTCGTCCCAATAACTTTCAGATTCTGAGTAACTTTCGGTCGATACGCCGCCCAACCGATAATGAACCGTTCCACCATCAACTTCGGTCTGTAAGTAATAGCCGCCGTCGCTGGATTGTACCAACGAACCTTCCGTCAGTGGGGTGCCATTACTGCGTAAAAAGCTAACGTCATCAAAACCGTCTAAGTCGTAATAATCGCCACCGTTGGGATGATCTACAATTTCGCGGGTGGGGGAATAAACCGGGCCGGCCAGCTCGGCGCCGAGCTGCCGAACCTGCATGTTACTAGCTCCCGCCACAAAACTCAGGTCAGCTTCGTAGTACCGTACTACACCACTACGTGTCTCGCGTATGACATAGCTACCATCGTGCTGCTGTAGCTGTCTGCTCGCACCGTCTGTGAAGGGGTCGCCATACTGATCCGTAAATGACGGAGTAACGGTCTGGCTGGGAATCGTATCAACGGTTTCGTAGATCCTTTCCGTGCTGGTAATGCTGACGGCACTGGTATCCGTGGCAGTGTCATGGGTGGCTACGGGGTAACCCGTATCGTAGAAAACGGGATCATCACCCAACATAGCACTAACGTACCAGCCGTAAGGCCCTTCTGCAGCCGGCTGCTCCATAAACGCTCGCGACGTTCCCGTTATTCCGTTATAAGAGATGGTCGTTTGTGCGTTTGTTTCCGCATAAAGATGGATATGATGAGCGGGCCCTAAGAGTGTGTTCCTGGGTGTCACTTCGCCTTCGATACCTGCAATAGTGAAATCCTTGAGCCCAAGCGACTCGACGCTGAACCCGGGCGGGTTGAGATCGATGCCCAGCGTTTCCCTATCGTTGGCCCCCACCTGCAGATTGACGGTGCCGGCCTGGCCGCTCAGCAAAGGAATGCCGTTGTAATCCACGGTGCCTGCAAGCCGATCAATCTCCCGCAGATTCGAGTTGATCTCTGCCTGGATGGTATCTGTGTCGCGCAATGTCAGGGATCCGTTCAGCCCCTGCACCGTCAGCTCACGAATGCGCTGCAGCTTCTCGTTGATCTGGTCCAGTGCCCCATGCGCCGTTTGTGCCATCGATACCCCATCGTTGGCATTGCGCTGTGCCATGGCGCGGCCGGTCACTTGGCTCGTCAACCGGTTGCCAATGGCCTGACCAGCCGCATCGTCCTTGGCACTGTTGACACGCAGGCCAGATGACAAACGTTCCATCGCGGTTGCAAGAGACGACTGGGCGCGACCCAGGTTGGACTGGCCAGAGAGGGAAAGAAGGTTGGTGTTGATGGTTGCCATGCGAGAAGCTCACCGTTCCTTGGGCGTTTCTTTTTTTATCGGCCTAAGGATGCTGAGCTTTAGCGATTATATCAGCAATGAGTGATTCGGCACACTTTTGTATCGACGTCGTCCCGACTGCCTTATCATGGAATCTTGGAGGCCTGGCATTGACCTAACGCTTTCGCTGTTGCAGAGCCATTGGGCACCTTCTCGCGATGAGCTAGCACCCAGCGGTGTAGCGAGTTGGCAATAGCCTTCGTCCTTGTGTCGTGTAGGCCGTTGGCGATTTTCAGCGGTTAGCGGCTGGGGCTCGCGCCCACCTGGTAGAGTTGGCCGATGCGCCCGCTTTTTGGTTCGTGCCGGCTCTCGAGGCGTTGCAGGTCGTCGGGAAAGGCCATTGCCCGATAGCCCTGCGCATCGGACATTCGATGGTCACCGTGCCTTTGGGACTCGGCATTGCAAGGCGAATACGCTCGGCTTCCCGATGCTAGCCCGCCGCTGGTGTGGCGTTGTTTGCCATCGGCACCGTGACAAACGCCAGGCTATCACTTACCGGCGCCGACCGCCGAACCTCACGGATCCACTCAGGGACCAGATTGGCGTTCAGTAACCCAACGCAGCTGCTACGCGATTGGTGATGTCAAGGCTATGCCGGTACAGTTGCCGGGCTGGGTGCTCGGGCTCCAATGCTTCCGTAAGCAATTCAAAGCGACCCCACCATTCGCGGTTTTTGTCTAACAGCTGCCGCTCCAGCTCAGCTACCTGTTGGCGCGCCACCAAATCTGTATGGGCAATCCCCAATTCGTAGACGAGATAAGTAAGCACCCGACGTAGGCTGTAAGGGCTTTCGCTGCAGAGCATCAGCTTCGTAACCGATGCCTGGCGTTCGCCCTGACGCTGTAGCCCTGGCATGTAGTCGCGAATATCCTCGAAGGCAGCGGGAAGCGGGCCGCGCCACTGCATGGGCAACCCCTGGACCTGGAGCGTTTGGCCGCTGACGCTGAGCGTTACCGGCACCGAAGCCAACCAAGGGCTGTCGGTGTCCATAAAGCCATAACTCAGGGTAGTATCCACCGCATCGTAAAGGTTGTAGCGTACGAACAGCTCGCCACTATCTTTATCCGGAACGCCGAAGACCCGCATCGCAGGCTGACCACCCACTAACGGAGTATAAAAGCTCTCCGCGTCCAGGCGATGGTTCAAGCAATCGACCAGGGGTAATAGCACATGTCGAAGGGCTGTATCCCCTTTTATGCCTAGCGCCTTGAGGTGTTGCTCAGTGACGCCAAACATACGCGACCCGATAAAGCTATCTACCAACAGCTGATCATGCCTACCGGCTTTGAATTGCTCATGATAACGTGTCAGGTTGCTGTTCCGAGGACGGGCACCGAGCAGATAATCCAGCACTCCCGGTGCCTCTTGCCATGCCAGAAACGGCAAGCTCCTACGCCACAGCTCAAGCTTATGGGTCGAGTTGTAGAGCTCCAGCAAGGCCTCCATCATTTCATGTTGAAAAGGTAGAAGCGGAGTGCCATTCGGCGCTGCTGTCAAAATACCATTTTGGATTCTGATATCGAAGCAATCGAGCTGAGGCATTGTCGCCATAGGCACACGCAGGTAACTCGCCCGCGGCGTGCCAGGTGTGCCATGCAGGGATAGGTTCCCATTCTCGGCACGAATAACCAGGTCCGGGTTGAACCATGCTCCCTGCTTGGCGAGCAGTTGGCAAATGCGACGCATCGGTGCCAATACTGCAGCGTCCCCTTCCATAGCGGGTTGTGCCGCGCCACCTGCCTTACTGGTCCTCTTGGTGTTGCGTGGCTTTTCCAAAGCCGGTTGGACGGCGTCACGCCGGAGCAGCCAGAACTCGCGATAGTTGAGCGAATCATCGCAGAGGGAACCCTTTCGCAGCACCGTAAAGCCGGCGCTGGCGATGACAGTGGCATTATTGTCGAAGCCCGGCTCGGTCAGGTGGCGGTCCCGCGCCCCCTGGCTCTCCAACAGCACGATACCGCCAGGCTTGCACAGGCCAAACAAGGCCTCGCCAAAACTTTCCAGAGGCTTGCCTATCCACTGGTGCACCGCGCAAGCAATCACCAAGTCATACTGTTTCTTGCCAACGAAATCATCGAAAGCCTTGTGGTGCAGCGTAATATGCGAATGCCCGAGGTGCCGTGCCACTGCATTACCTACCTCCACGCAGGCCTTGCTGATATCAAAGCCTTCGCCAGCACTCAGGATATCCGCCAGTCCCAATAGTAAAAAGCCGTGGTTGCAGCCAATATCCAGCGCTGTGGCCCCTTGGGGCAGCACTTCTTCCAAACCGTAATGGGCCAGGCGGGCCTTGGCCGAGCGGGTACCGGGCAATTTCAGCGGTTCAAAGCCCTGATAGGGCAAGCCGAAATCACCAAAGCTATATTGCAACTGCTCGGATTGATATCCGCGCCAGATCGTCTGGACGCGCTCATGCAGCGCGGAGAGCCGTCGATGCTCAATATCCGGGCTTTGCGACAGCGCCTCACGCAGCTTGGCATATGCGGCCACTGTTTCCAGGGAGTAAGGATAGGTGGCACAAGCCTGCCATAGGCTGATGACCGCGGCCGACAGCTCACCGAACCTGCTCTGGGCCTCCGCCACCCCTATCAACAATCTTGCACGCAGTGGACCCTGACGGCCTTTTAGTGCCTTCAGGGCTTCCTGATAGACAGCTTGTGCCTCACGGCATGCTTCCGGCGTATTGGCTATTCCTAGTTGTAGGGCCGCCTTTACTCCAAGCAGATCTGCACGTGCGCTTGGCCCGTCACCCAGTCCAGCGGCCACCAAGGCGCTATCTGTGTGGGCCAGTAGCGCCTCGCAGCGCTCAAGCGCCGCATTCAACTCTCGGCGCTCGTGACTGCCTGACACCAGCGTCAGCTCCAGCCTCGCCACCGCCAGGTGCTGCGGGTATCGCTCGCCGAGTTCCGCGACGGTGCGTTTCAGTGCAGCAGCTTGCCCAGCCCGGTGCTGCGCCCAGCCCAACGCCAAGCCATAGCGTAGCTCCCGGGTTTCGCCATATAGCAATGCCAACTGGGACAGTGCCTCATCGTGCAGCCCCAAATGTGAGAGCGCCTGTCCCAGGTAGTAACGCCCCTCGTTGTCGCCGGGGCATTCCTTGAGCAGAAGCTGGGCCTGGTTCTTGGCACGATGAATGTTGTGGCTTGCCAGTGCTGCGGCCAAGCAGCGTTCGGCAATGCGCTGAGCCTTGCGCACGGTAAATAAGGGCGTCAGATCTGGTATGCCGGCCATGCGTTGTATGCCCACATACCCCCGCGCCTTCAGATAGCGCTCGGCCAACGCCTCGTCACACTCGGCCAGCAGCTGATAGGGCAAGTCATGAATGCCGAAAACAGCATCCAGTAGGAAGGCCAGGCGCTGGCGCTGCACACCATTCAGAACGGCCAGGCGCTCCGGCGTGGGAATGAACAGGGCATCGGCATTGGCCAGCTGGGTGGCCTGAGGCCGAGCGATATCCTCGCGCTTGGGAAGCAGACTGCGATGGCTGGGGTTGTTGAGACGATAGAACGTGAAGCCATGCCGGCTAGCCCAGTGACTCACCTCGGCGAAGTTAGGTTGACATTCATGGGTGGGCTGGAAGGCCAGGCGCACCTGCAGCAGCAGTGTGTCCTTGAGCGCCCGGGTACCGTTCTCCAGCACCGCAATGGCGTTGCACAGCTCATCAAGGATGAGCCAGTCGAGACTAGCCAGGCCTTCGATATCGTCCAACCGGAGTGTATTTATCGGCAGCTTCGCCAATGCCTGGCAGCCAGAACGCAGGCTTTCCGGCAGCCGTTCCGCGGGCAAGGGTGGCAGCACCGAAGAAAGCGCTTTATCCAAGGTGGCATAGAGAGTAGCCGGTTGACCATCGCCTAGAAGCGCATGAGGTACATGCTGAAATTCTTCAATCCCTTCAACTTCTTCGGCGGCAAGGTGGCTTCCCGGGTCGAAGGCCACTACGCCGAAGGCATTAGTAGCCATAAGCTCACCAAAGTTCTCTTCGCTGGGCAGGCGTGCGCCATTATCGATCGCCACCAAGCGCCCCTTCAACTGCCAGTCGAAGCGCTCAACCGGCTGGGCGGGCAATCCCTTGACTTCCATGGTCTCTCGATATCCTCTGCGTAGAGGCTCCAGATGATGATCGAAAGGTTCGGAAATGCCAACGAAGTCGCTCCGAATGGGCATGGGCACGTCAAGCGAGCGCACTGGGCTCAGGTGTGCGACAAAGCTGGCATACTGAGCCTGCCTCTGGGACAAATCCGACCGCGGCGACTTCCCCAACGCCTTGAGCAGACGATCGGCGACCGCTTCTGGGTCCTGTGCCAGTTCTTCGTAGTCGACCCAATAGATGGGGTTGGGCAGCACACGCGCCCAGTGCTGCATGGCCTGTTCGTAGTAGGCGATATGCTCCCCCAAGACATACAAGTCATAGGTATGGTCATTGGCTTCGGTGTAATGATTGAAATAGGCCGAAACCCCGATGTCCTCTAGGCGACGGCGGCAGAATACGATGGGTGCCTTGGGAAACCAAAGACCCACCAACCCCAGTGCCCAGATGTCCATCGGCCGTGTGGCCGTGCGCAATGTACCATCAAAACCGATGGCATCGAGATACCCTTGTGCATCGGCACGGCAGCGCTCAGGTGTCAATTGCTCCAGATAGCGGCTAGCCCCTTCATACTGCTCCATCACCTGATTGAAATAGAAACGGAACTCATCGGTTTCGCCTCCGCAGCACACCCCTTCTACACTGTCCAACAACGATTCCACTAGGCTCTTGCCAGAGCGCGACATCCCGGTAATAAACAGGGTCGGTATTTCATCCATGCCTCCAGCCTGCTGACAGGCAAATGTCTCCGGCTGGAATAGGCGTTGAATGGACTCCAGCAAGCCACGCTCGGGTAGGCTGACGCTGCCTCTCGCTTCGCGAGCCAGTTCGTTAGCGCGCCGATAGGAAGCAAAAGACTGCTCGAAATCGCCGATATCCCAATAAGCCTTACCCAAGGTGTAGGCCAGCGTGGCTCTATCCTTCAGCGGCAGCTGACGATTTTCCAACTGAAGTGGGAGAGCCGTAAAAATATCGTCTTCAGGAATGTAGGTCTTGAAAGTTGCTAGGCTGTAGTTGGCTCCCGGATTGACCGGATCGCGGCGCAGGTTCTCCGCGTAACAATCGCGCGCCTTGTTCAGCTCACCCAGAGCCACATAAGCATTGCCTAGGTTGTTTCGCGCCGGCAAGCGGTGTGGCTCCAATTGCAAGGCCCGCTGCAAGGGCGCTAATGCTTCCTGAAAGCGACCAAGCCCGTAATAGCACATGCCCAACGCCGCCAACACAGCAGGTTTGTCGACTGTCTCGTGCGCTGCCGTTTCCAGATAAGGAAGAGCCTCCTCATAGCGCAGAAGACTCACCAGCGTCAACCCAAGCATCATCGTGACATCTTGGCTGCGAGGGTAGCGTGCACGCAAGACTTGCGCCTTCTCCAGGGCCTCGTCGAGCTGCCGACGTTGTATCAGTACATCTATCTGTTGCAGCTGCTTTGATGAGGGCGACTGGCTCATGGCTCGAATCCTGTACTGGCAAAATTAGGGGCTTGGCAGTGTAAGGATGCCAGAGCATCACCCTTGGCTATCCATCGAATAGCCCACCAAAAACGGCGCAAAAAAACGGGAGCCCTTTGGGCTCCCATCGTTACTTACCATTCCAGCGTTGCTGGCTTGAGCTTGCGTTAGCCCAGCAGCGACAGCACGTTCTGCGGCATCTGGTTAGCCTGGGCAAGCACCGAGGTGCCGGCCTGCTGCAGAATTTGCGCTCGGGTCATGTTGGCAACCTCAGAGGCATAGTCGGCATCCTCGATGCGCGAGCGAGCCGCGGAGAGGTTGGTCTCGTTGGTCTGCAGGTTGGTGATGGCCGACTCGAAGCGGTTCTGGATCGCACCCAGATCGGAGCGCAGATTGTCCACCTGCTTGAGTGCATCGTCCAGCTCCGCCAACGGATTCGGCGTACCGCCGGACAGCAGCGCGTTAGCGTTGAGGTCATCAGTGCCAAGGGAGAAGTCCGCTGACTGGGTACCAGTATCGGCATCTTGGGGATCCAGCGCAATCGCGAAGTCGGATGCAACACCATTTGTGACATTAATGCCCTGAGCCGCCAAGGTCGCCACTTCAGCATCACTAGCCGCAGTAATGGAAACTTTGGCAAACCAGTTACCATCGTCATCCACAAAGGCATCCGCGGTGGTCACAGTGATACTACCTGTGGCTATACCCAGGTTAGTCCCGAGAGTAGCGGCGAAGTCATTCACCGACGAACCGGTAACGTCGGTAGTGTCTCCATAGGCCGCCTGAAAATCAGCAGCGGCAGCTGCATTGAGGTTGCCCAGATCGCCATTAGTGACGTTCGGGCCCGACACGTTGAAACTATCCAGGCTCAAGGTGCCAGCTGTAATTTCTTCCAGGCTAATTTTGATTGCTTCACCATCGTTAGCACCGACCTGAATAGAGAGCTCTTGGTCGCTAGCCAGTACCTTGACGCCGTTGAAGTCGGTCTGCTCAGAGATACGATTGATTTCGGACAAGCGCTGGTCGATTTCTCCCTGGATGGAGTTCAGATCATTCTGACTGTTGGTACCGTTCTGGGCCTGGACGGTTAGCTCACGGACACGCTGCAGGTTGTCGTTGACCTGGTTGAGCGCGCCTTCGGCAGTCTGGGCGATGGAAATGCCGTCGTTGGCGTTACGCTGCGCCTGAGACAGACCCGTGATCTGAGAGGACATGCGGTTGGCGATGGCCTGACCGGCGGCATCATCCTTGGCGCTGTTGATGCGCAGGCCGGAGGAAAGTCTCTCCATCGCAGTGGACAGAGAACTCTGGCTCTTCTGCAGGTTGGACTGGCCGATCATCGAGGTGATGTTGGTATTGATGACTGACATGGGTCATTCCTTCTTTTCGTTGAGGGCTCCATTGGCGGGCCCACTGAACCTTGAGTTTCCTGGCCCAGCATCTCGGGCCTACCTCAACGGCGCCGTTGGCCGTTACCCTGATTAACGGCACCTGGCGGCAGGACTTTAGGGTAAGAGGAAAAAAATTTCGTTTGGCGTTGACAGGCTTGCCCACGCCGGCGCTACAGGGGCGCTTGGCCCGAGCCAGGTGCGCCAATCAACACAAGTGCAGCGCTGTCGGGTCGACTTCGAGCCGGGATATGACTTGAACAGCAAGCCCAGGGTGGGCGGCGTGTAGGGCCTGGCCGCGTGGAGGCCTGGAGCAGAAACGACAACCCGCATCGTCCCGGCAGCCCTTCAATAGCAAAACCGCCCCCCGAGGGGCGGCGGTCACCTAGGCCGACGATCACTCTTGCCCGAGCTGGGCGTTCAGGTTGGCGAACTGCTCGGTGAGGTAGGCGCTGGTCTGGTTCATGTTGGATATCATGCCGTCGAGCTGGCCGAACTGGGTGCGGTAGCGGTCGAGGGTGCCTTCGATGGTCTGCTCCATGCGGAGGTAACGCTCGTTGAGGCTCTCGATGCGGCTCTCGGCGCCATTGATCGCGCCGCCCAGGGCACCGTTGTCGCCGCGGAGCTGGGTCACGGTTTCATCGATCTGCCCCGCCAGGCCGCCCAGGGCATCGCTGCCGGCGAAGAAATCGCCCAGGGCGTCCTGGTCGGTGGCGATCACCTCGTCGAGGCGCTGCTCGTCGATCGCCAGCGTGCCGTCGAGCTCGAGCGAGATGCCGATGTCGCTGAGCATGGCGAAGCCGCCTTCTTCGGCCGACACGCCGCCGGCCAGCACACCGCGCAGCCGCCCTTCGATGCTGCGCACGGCGCTGTCGCCGAGCAGATCGCCCGCCTCGCCGCTCTCGCCATCGAAGGCGGTCAGCTCGCCGATGGCGCCCTTGAGCGAATTGAAGCCTTCAACGAAGCCGGTGATGGCCTCGCGCACCGCGCGGGTGTCCTGCTCCACCGTCACCGTGCTGCTGCCCTCGCCGGCCAGGCTCAGCGTCACGCCCTGGATGGCGTCCTCGATCTGGTTGCCGGGGCTGGAGATCGCGATGCCGTTGACGGTCAGCTCGGCGTCCTGGCCCACGGTATCGTCGACCTCGGTTGCCGTATCGCTGAAGCTCACGCCGTCGGCCAGGGTCACATCGGACCAGTCCATGCCAGTGATCGAGGCTTCCTTGCCGGTCTCGTCGGACATCAACGCCAGGCGGTAGCCGCCGCCGTCGTTGACGATCGAGGCGGTCACCCCGGCCTGCTCGGCGTTGATGGCATCGCGAACGTCCTCGAGGGTGCTGTCGTCGGCGATGCTGACCGGCACGCTGGCCGTGCCATCGGCGCCGGCATGCTCGAACTGCAGCTCCAGGTCACCGCCGGCACTGATCACCTCATCGCCGAGTGACTCGATGCCCTCGAGCCGCGCCGTGGCATAGCTGCCGGCGGAAGCCAGGGTTTCGACATCGACCTCGTAGTGCCCGGGGCTGGCGTCGGCACTGGCAGCGGCCTGTATGGCCTCGTTGGAGGACGAGGTGGAAAGGCTCTGGTAGAGCGAGGCGTCGTTGAGCGCGCTGGCGGCCGATTGGAAACCGGAGAGCGCCCCCTTGAGCTCGCCGTAGGCGGAGATCTTGACCTGCTGGGTCTCGATCTGCTGCTCGATGGGCTCGAGCTTGCTGCGTTCGGCGTCGTTGAGCTGGTCAAGCAGACCGTTGAGATCGAGCCCGGAGCCGATGCCGAGGGAAGAGATGCTGGCCATGAGGAACTGCCTTTAGCCGATGAATTCGGGCACCGGGCAGCGATCGCAACGCCCGGCACCTTCCTTGTCTACCTGTTGTCGGCGGCCCTGGACAAAACTTTAGCCTGTCAGCGAAAGAAAATGGAGAAAGCGTTATCGCCTGACAGCCAAGGGCAGGCGCTGGCGAGATCGGCTGACCGTTCTCAACGCGCATGGATGATCACCTCCACGCGGCGATTCTGCGCACGCCCCTCGGCGCTGTCGTTGCTCGCCAGGGGGCGGGTGTCGGCCAGGCCCACCGCCCGCAGGCGCTGCGAATCGACCCCGGCCCGCTCCAGGGCGTGGACGATGGCGATCGCCCGGGCGCTGGAAAGCACCCAGTTGGAGGGAAATTCGTCGGTCTGAATCGAGCGGCTGTCGGTGTGCCCCTCCACGGCGACCTCGCCGTCGTGGCGCTGGATCACCTCCATCAGTCGCTGGACGAGCGCCTCGCCGCCGTCGGTCAATTCGGCCGTCGCAGTGGGAAACAGCAGGCGATCCTCCACGCGCAGCTTGATGCCTTCGGCCACCCGCGAGACCTCGACGCCCTCCAAATCAGCCAGGTAGGGGGCATCGTCCAGGCGCGCATTCAGCGTTTCCTGCAGCGCCTCCGTCGCGGCGATCGCTTGCGGGTCGAGTTCGCGGGCGCCATTCGGGGGGCGGTCGGTCAGTATCAGCGCGAAGTCGCCCCGTGCATGGGGCAGCGTGCCGTTGGCGGCCAGCATCGGCTGCGGCAGCGCCGGCAACACGGGCGGTGGCGGTTCGCGCTGCGCCAGCAGGGCCAACGGCGCGGGCGGTGGCGTGAAAGCCAGCCGCTCAACCGGCGCCGGCTCGCTGCGCCGCGGCCGGCCGGCCACGCCCAGGGCCGCCGAAATGGCGACCTGGCTCAGCCGCCCGGGGGCCGGACGCGGCAGAGCCGGCGCAGGCAGTGCCTGGGCCATTTCGCTGGGCAGCGGTATGGCAAAGGGTACGTGGGTGGCGAGCGCCGCCTCGTCGTCGGCGTCACCGAAGTTCGACAGCGTGAAGATCAGCACCATCAGCGCCACCAGCAGGGTCATGATGTCCAGGTAGCCGATCATCCAGGTGCTGTCCTGGTCGGGATCGTGATGGGTCGGCATCAGCGATTCGTGGCGCGAAGGGCCACGATGGTCGCCACTGCTGGCATGCAGGGAGCTCATCGAAACGGCGGCGGTTTCCGGAACTGGTGTGAAGGCGGCAGAACGTGGCCTAGCCTAACGGGTCGTGGCGGCAGGTGAAGCCGAGAAAAGCGCCCCTCGAAGGCGCCTGCTCATGGCCAGGCGGGAGGGATCAGGCGTCCTGCGGCGTGACCTCGCTCGGCACCAGGTAGCGGCTGGTGAAGAGTTCGGCCGGCACCGGCTGGCCGGTAAGGTAGCCCTGGATCAGCTCGATGCCGTGCCGCCCCAGGGTGTCGCGCTGCGCCTCGGTCTCGATGCCGACGGCGGCCAGGCGCAGGTCCAGCTCTCGGGCCAGCCCCGCCACCGCGGCGACGATGGCCGCGCTGCCGCGCTGCCCGCTGTCCAGGCGCTGTACGAAGCGCCGGTCGATCTTGATCATGCTGATCGGCAGTTCCTGCAGGTACCCGAACGAGGCATAGCCGGTGCCGAAATCGTTGATCGCGACGTCGCCGCCGAGGCGGCGCAGCCGCTTCAGCACGACGGCCGCCTGGTGGGGCTTTTCCAGCAGGGTACGCTCGGCGATCTCGAACCCCACCAGGCCCGGCGGCAGCTTGTGTGCATTGAGCTTGGTGGCGACGCGCACCGGCAGATCGTGCTGCCAGAACTGGCGTGCCGAGAGGTTGATGCTGACCGGCACCGGCGCGGCGCCCGAGGCACTCCAGGCGGCCAGCTGCGTGCAGATCTGCTCGAGAATGTAGTCGTCGAGCTCGGGCAGCAGCCCCGCGCGCTCGGCCAGGGTCACGACGCTGTCCGGCGGCACGTTGCCCAGCAGCGGGTGGTGCCAGCGCAGCAGCGCCTCGGCGCTGTGCAGCTTGCCGCCGTCACGCTCGAACACGGGCTGGTAGTGCAGCTGCAGGCCCTCGCCGCTGGCGAAGGCTTCACGCAGTGCGGTTTCCAGCGCGCGCTGGCGGTCGTCCTGCAGGTTCATCTCATTGCGGTAGAGGCGGTAGCCGTTGCGCCCCTCCTGCTTGGCGCGATACATGGCGACATCGGCACTGTGTATCAGCGCCTCCGCCGTCGCGGCATCGTCGGGGTAGAGGCTGATGCCGAGGCTGCAGCCGAGGCGAAATTCCTGGCCCTCGATCACGCAGGGCTCGCGAACGGCCGCCACCAGGCGCCGGGCCACCCGGGTCACCTCCTCTACCTCCTCCAGGTCGGGAAGCAGTACGAGGAACTCGTCGCCGCCCAGGCGGGCGAGGGTGTCGTCCTCGCGCAGGCGCAGCTGCAGCCGCTCGGCCATCATCACCAGCAATTCGTCACCAAAGGCGTGGCCCAGCGTATCGTTGACCTCCTTGAAGTGGTCGAGGTCGACGAAGAGCACCGCCAGCCGGCTCTGGTTGCGGTGGGCGTGGCGTATCGCCAGCTCCAGGCGGTCCTCCAGCAGGCGCCGGTTGGGCAGCCCGGTGAGGGCATCGTAGTAGGCCAGCTTGCGAATGCGCTCTTCGTTGTCGCGCAGGTGGGTGATGTCGCTGAACAGTGCGGCGTAGTGGGTCGCCGTGCCGCTGTCGTCGGTGATCGCCGTGATCGTCAGCAGCTCCAGGTAGAGCTCGCCGCTCTTGCGCCGGTTCCAGATCTCGCCGCGCCAGTAACCGCTGCGCTGCAGGGTGTCCCACATCTGGCGATAGAAGGCGGCTTCATGACGACCCGACGAGAGAATCGCGGGAGTCTTGCCGATCACCTCTTCGGCGCTGTAGCCGGTCATGTGGCTGAAGGCGCGATTGACGAATTCGATGCGGTTGCTGGCGTCGGTGATGATGATCCCTTCCAGTGAGGAGTCGATCACCCGCTCGGCGAGCTGGCGGTTCTCCCGTGACTGGGCGAGCGCGCGGTCGCGCTGCTCGAGAGCATTGCGCAGGTCCTGCATGTAGAGGTGCTCGGCGCCGGCCAGCATGTCGCGGAAGCCCAGCAGCCCCACCACCTCCTCGGCCTCGTCCAGCACTGCCAGGTGGCGCACGCGGTGATCCATCAGCAGGTCACGTGCGGCGATCAGGGTATCCTCCTGGTGCACCGTCAGCAGCGGACGACTGGCCAGCGAATCGATGGGCGTGTTGCCCGGGTGGCGCGCCACGAACCGCACCAGGTCGCGCTCGGTCAGGATGCCCAGTTCGCCATCCTCGCACTTGACCACCACGGCGTCGCACTCGGAGAGGCGCATCGAGCGCGCCGCCTGGGCCAGGCGCTGCTCGCCCTCCAGCACCAGCGCTCGCTGGCGCATCGCCGCCTTGACCTCACGCAAGCGCAGGTAGGGTTCGAGCCCCTGGTTCAGGGCCACGTCGGTCTGCGAGAGGATACCGAGCGGCTCCCCGTCGTCGTCCACCACGAGGAAATGCCGGCGTCGCTCGGCGTTGAAGCGCAGCGCGGCTTCGCTGACCGGCGTGGCGCGGTGCAGGCTCGCCACCGGCTGGCTCATGACCCGGGAGATCGGCTGACGGACGGCGTCGGGGTCGGCGAAGTTGACCGCCAGCGCATCGTGCTCCGTCCAGATGCCCAGCGCGCGCCCCGCCTTGACCACGATGATCGAGCTGCACTGGCGGGCCGCCATGCGCTCGGCGGCCATCCACAGCGGGGTATCGGGTTCGCAGGTCAGAAGCCCGGACTGCATGATGCGTTCGACTGGTAGCTCTTGGCTCATGGCGCCTCGCTGGCTGGATAATGCCGTTGGGCTCATCGACGTATCGAAGCCAACAGCACTCTGCTCGCGTCCCTGCCCTGCTCGGAATCCCTGCTTCCTGCAATGGAAACATGCGGAATGTTTCCAATCGTTACTGCATTTTATCCACTTGGCCTGAGTTTGCATCAACGCTGGTGAAAAAAGACCAACGCTGCGCTTTATCGACAAGCAAAAAAAGCCGCGCCGGGCGCTAAAGTTGTCGCCGCAGCGGCCGATAGAGAGTACGGGAGAGGCTGTCTGGCTGACGGCCTTGGGGAGGAGGCTGAGCGCCAGCTTCAGCAAGAGTACAACAAGGAAAACACGACATGTCTTCGCCATTGACCGATGCCACCAACGCCTTGAGCACCTCGGCACTGCACGAGCTGACGCCGCGTCAGCGCAAGGAAACGGTGCTCGCTTCACTGCCTTCGGCCGGCTCCATGCTGGCCCAGGCCGCAAGCCATGGGGAGTCACCCAGCCCGGCCGACCTGGTGGAGCCGATCCAGCGCATCAACGAGGTGCTTCGCCAGTACGGCGTGGAGTTCGAGCTCAACGACACATCGCGGGTCATCACCCGCATCGTGGACCGTGAGACCGGCGACGTGCTGCGACAAATCCCCGCAGAGGAAGTGCTGGCCATCGCCGAACGGCTGGAGGAATTTCAGGGTCGGCTGATCAATCTACAGGCCTGAAGCCGACAGCCCACAGCGAACTGGCCCATATCGAACTGGCCCACAACGAACTGGAAAGTCGGCTAGCGCAGTCACTTTCCAGCCTCAGACCTGCATGTTCATGACGTCCTTGTAGGCCGTCACCAGGCGGTTGCGCACCTGCAGCCCCATCTGGAACGCCACGCTGGCCTTCTGCATGTCGACCATGACGTCGTTGAGCTCGACACTGGGGTCGCCGGCCTGGAACGCCATGGTCTTGGCGGCGGACGCCTGCTGCAGCCGGTTGATGCGCTGTATCGACGCCTGCAGCTCGCCGGCGAAACCGCCCTGGCCAACCTGGGTGGAGACCTGCTGCCCCTTGCCTGCCTGGCCGGCGGCCTGGGTCGCCAGGGTCTGCATCTGTGCCAGCGCCGACTGGATGGCCGGTGAACTCATGAGCCGCGCCCCTCTGATCCGTGACATGTAACTTGCCTGCCAGGCGCCGTCGAAACGGGCCCCTGGCGAATGTAGAGCAAGGCTAACAGCTTACGTAGCGTAACCAAACCGCCAAATGGCAGGTAAAAAACGGGCTTTTCCCGCCTTTGGACTGGATGGCGGCTCGCATAATAGCGTTCATCACAGTTGCGCCCCTCGGGGCAGCCAGAACGCGGTGAACGGATGCAGTCGATGCCACCTCCCAGCAACACCTACCTAGCAGCCGGCGGCGCTCTCCTTCGGGGGAACGCATGAGCAACGGCGCCACGACGCAACAGCGTCAGGACTCCCCCGGCAGCGGCGCTTCCGCTGCACTGCTGGAACGGTTGCAGCAGCAGCTTCGCGGGAACCCGCTGATCGCCGTGCTGATCGGTGGCGCCGCCATGGTCGCCATCGTCGTGGCCCTGCTGATGTGGGCGCGCGAGCCGGAGTACCGCGTGCTCTACAGCAACCTTACCGAGGCCGACGGCGGGCGCATCATCGGTGAGCTGGAGAGCCGCGGCGTGCCCTATCGCTTCAACGAGGGCGGCACCGCCCTGCTGGTGCCGGGCGATGCCGTGCATGGCCTGCGCCTGCAGCTGGCCGAGCAGGGCCTGCCGCGCGGCGGCAACGTCGGCTTCGAACTGATGGACGGCCAGGCCTTCGGCGTCAGCCAGTTCGCCGAACAGGTCAACTTCCAGCGCGGTCTCGAGGGCGAACTGTCGCGCTCCATCGAATCCCTGGGGCCGGTGGAGCGCGCCCGGGTGCACCTGGCGATGACCCGCGACTCGGTGTTCGTGCGCGACCGCGAGCCCGCCAAGGCCTCGGTCATCGTGACCCTCGAGCCGGGCCGGGTCATCGGCGACGGCCAGGTCAACGCCATCATCCACATGGTATCGAGCAGCGTGGCGGACCTGGCCGCCGAGAACGTCACCGTGGTCGACCAGAACGGTCGCATGCTGTCGATGCCGAACAGCCAGGGGCGCGGCCTCGACGCGACACAGCTCGACTACGTCGCCGAGGTCGAGCGCTCGTTCCAGCAGCGCATCGAGAACATCCTGTCGCCGATTCTCGGCCGTGACCGCATCAGCGCCCAGGTGGCCGCCCAGATCGACTTCTCGCGCCGCGAGGAGACCAGCGAACGCTTCGGCCCCAACCAGCCGCCCAACGAAGCCGCCGTGCGCAGCCGCCAGTCCAGCCTCAACTACAACGGCGGCGACGGCGTGGCGCTGGGCATTCCCGGCGCGCTGAGCAACACGCCGCCGGGAGTGGCGCCCTCGCCCATCGAGCTGCCCACCGACGAAGAGGGCGAGCTTACCGAAGAGGCCGAGCAGAGCCTGCAGGCGCTGAACAACCTGAGCCAGGACGACGTCATCAACTACGAAGTCGACCGCAACATCCAGCACATCCAGCACCGCCAGGGCCAGGTGACTCGCCTGACGGCCGCGGTGGTGGTGGACTATCGCGAGGAGCGCGACGAGAACGGCGAATGGCACAGCGTGGCGCTCAGCGAGGCCGAGATCGCCCAGATCGAGCGCCTGGTGCGCCAGGCCATCGGCTTCTCCCAGGCCCGCGGCGACGAGATCGAAGTGGTCAACAGCCCGTTCAGCCGCGTCGTCGAGGAGGGCGAGGAGCTCGAGTGGTGGCAGTCGCCCGAGATCCATGCACTGGCGCTGACCATCGGCCGCTACCTGCTGGTGGCACTGGGCATCCTGCTCGGCTACCTGCTGATCCTGCGCCCGCTGATCAAGCGTCATACCGAGCGGCCCGTGCTGGCCACCGCCCCGGGCACCGGCCTGCAGGTTCGCGTGGGTGACGATGCCGAAGCCAGCGAAGGCGAGCTGGAGGCGGCGGGCGAAGGCGATGACGACTTGCGCCCGTACCAGAAGCCGAAGCGCAAGCGCCGCTCGTCGGCCTACGAAGACCATCTGGCCGAGCTGCGTGAGCTCGCCCAGGAAGACCCCCGCATGATCGCCATGATCGTTCGCAGCTGGATGAACAAGCATGAGTAGCGCCAAGACCATGAGCGGCGTACGCCGCAGCGCCATCCTGATGCTGGCCCTCGACGAGGACAGCGCCGCCGAGGTGTTCAAGTACCTCGGTCCCAAGGAGATCCAGCAGCTCAGCATGGAGATGGCCGAGATGGACCAGGTCTCCCACGAGGACATGCAGCAGGTGATGCTGGAGTTCCACCGTGAGACCGAGGAATTCATCGCCCTGAACCTCAACTCCAGCGATCACATCCGCTCGGTGCTGACCAAGGCGCTGGGCAGCGAGCGCGCCACCAGCCTGATCGAGGACATTCTCGAGAGCCAGGGCAGCAGCAGCGGCATCGACTCGCTCAACCTGATGGAAGCCTCGATGGTGGCCGAACTGATCCGCGACGAGCACCCGCAGATCATCGCCACCATCCTGGTCCACCTGGAGCGCCACCAGGCGGCCGACGTGCTGGAACTCTTCGACGACAAGCTGCGCAACGACGTGGTGCTGCGTATCGCCACCTTCAGCGGCGTGCAGCCGGCGGCACTGCAGGAGCTCACCGAAGTGCTCTCGGGCATGCTCGACGGCCAGAACCTCAAGCGCAGCAAGATGGGCGGCGTGAGAACCGCCGCCGAGATCCTCAACCTGATGAACTCCTCCCTGGAGGAGACCGCCATCGAGACGGTGCGCGCCCACAGCGAGGACCTGGCGCAGAAGATCATCGACGAGATGTTCCTGTTCGAGAACCTCATGGACCTGGACGACCGCAGCATCCAGCTGGTGCTCAAGGAGATCGACACCAACTCGCTGGTGGTGGCGCTCAAGGGCGCCCCCGAGGGGCTCATGGAGAAGTTCCTGCGCAACATGTCGCGGCGCGCCGCCGACCTCCTGCGCGAGGACATGGAAGCCCGCGGGCCGATCCGGATCTCCCAGGTGGAAGCCGAGCAGAAGGCGATCCTCCAGGTGGTGCGCCGGCTGGCGGATTCCGGCGAGATCGTGCTGAGCGGCGGAGACGACACCTATGTCTGAGCGGGCGCCCTCCTCGTCACAGCGCCATGCGCCCTGGCAGCGCTGGCAGATGGGCCAGCTGCACGACGAGAGCTTGCTCGAGCGCCCCGCCCAGGAGCTCGACCCCGCCGAGCAGGCCAGGCGCCGCGAAGCCTTCCAGCGTCAGGCCGAGCTGAAGGCCCTGCGCGAGAAGGTCATGCAGGAAGCGCGCGAGGAAGGCTACCGGGCCGGCTTCGAGACGGGGCGCAGCGAAGGCCATGCCCAGGGCTTGAAGGAGGGGCGCGAGGAGGCCGAGCGCGAGCTCGAGCAGCGCACGCGGGAGCTCGTCACGCCGCTGAAGCCGCTGGCCGAGCAGTTCGCCGACGCCCTGGCGAAGCTCGACGAAGAGATCGCCACGGACCTGGTGGAGCTGGCCCTCGCGACGGGCCACCAGCTGGCCGGCGAAGCGCTCAAGGCACGCCCGCGCCAGGTGCTGGAGCTGGTCAAGGCGCTGCTGCACACCGAGCCGCCGCTGGTCGGCCAGCAGCGCCTGTGGCTGCACCCCCAGGACCACAAGCTGGTGGAGGAGCACCTGGGGAGCGAACTGGCGGCCGCCGGCTGGAAACTGCAGCCCGATGCCCAGCTGACTCGCGGCGGATGCCGGGTGACGAGCGCCAACGGCGAGCTGGACGCCACCTGGGAGAGCCGCTGGCAGGCGGTGAAGGCACAGGTACGCCGGCGGCACACGACGACACCCGCCGATGGCGGCAATCAAGAATAGCAGCGAGACGCAACCATGAGCGAAGCGGCGGTATCCCCCTCCAATGCGCACCGGACACGCTGGCAGCAAGCGCTGCGGCACGTCCGTGAGCGCGTGGAGACGGTACCCGGCTACCGTACCAGCGGGCGGGTCCTGCGCGCCACCGGCATGGTGATCGAGGCCGTCGGCCTGCGCGTGGCGCTCGGCAATGCCTGCCGCATCGAACTGCTCTCGCCCGGCGGCAACGAGGCGCCGCAGTTTGCCGAAGCCGAAGTGGTCGGCTTCGCCGGCGAGCGCCTGTTCCTGATGCCACTCACCGAGATCACCGGGCTGATGCCCGGCGCCAGGGTCTTTCCGCTCGGTGATGGCCCGGATCATGCCGCGCGCCGCTTCCCTCTCGGCGAGTCGCTGCTGGGGCGTGTCGTCGACGGCAACGGCGAGCCGCTCGACGGCCTCGGCCCGCTCGACGACGCCCCGCGCGCACCGCTCAGCACGCCGCCGCTCAATCCGCTCAAGCGGGCACCGATCGACGAGCAGATCGACGTCGGCATCCGGGCCATCAACGCCCTGCTCAGCGTCGGGCGCGGCCAGCGCATGGGCCTGTTCGCCGGCTCCGGCGTGGGCAAGTCGGTGCTGCTCGGCATGATGGCCCGCTATACCGGGGCCGACGTCATTGTGGTGGGGCTGATCGGCGAGCGTGGCCGCGAGGTGCAGGACTTCATCGACAACATCCTCGGCGCGGAGGGACGCCGCCGCGCGGTGGTGGTCGCGGCGCCGGCCGACACCTCGCCGCTGCAGCGCCTGCAGGGTGCCGCCTATGCCACGCGCCTGGCGGAGGGTTTTCGCGACCAGGGCAAGAACGTCCTGCTGATCATGGATTCGCTGACCCGCTACGCCATGGCCCAGCGCGAGATCGCCCTCGCCATCGGCGAACCGCCGGCCACCAAGGGCTATCCGCCCTCGGTCTTCGCCAAGCTGCCCAGCCTGGTGGAGCGGGCCGGCAACGCCGAGCGTGGCCGCGGCTCGATCACCGCCTTCTACACCGTGTTGACCGAGGGCGATGACCAGCAGGATCCGATCGCCGATTCGGCGCGGGCCATCCTCGACGGCCATATCGTCCTCTCCCGGACCCTGGCCGAAGCCGGCCACTACCCGGCCATCGACATCGAGGCGTCGATCAGCCGCGTGATGACCCACATCATCGATGGCCAGCAGCTGGCGATGACCCAGGCGTTCAAGCGGCTCTTCTCGCGCTACCAGCGTAACCGCGACCTGATCAGCGTGGGCGCCTACAGCCCGGGTCACGATCCCCAGCTGGACGAGGCCGTCCAGCGCTACCCGCAGCTGGAGCACTTCCTCCAGCAGGGAATGCACGAGAACGCCTCGATCGAGGCGTCCCGACAGGTTCTTGCTGAGACCCTAGGAGTCAGGCAATGAGTGCACCGTCACAACTCGCGATGTTGAGTGAGATGGCGCGCGATGCGCGCGATCAGGCCGGCCAGCTGCTGGCCGGCGAGCGCCAGAGCGAGCGCCAGGTGGCATCCCAGCTGGAGTCGCTCAACCGCTACCGGCTCGAGTATGCCGAGCGCCTGCAGCAGGCCATGCGGGAAGGCATCGATCCGGCCAGCATGCACAACTACCAGCAGTTCCTGGCTTCGCTGGATACCGCCCTGCAGCGCGCCCGGCAGGCACTCGATGCCCAGCAGCAGCGCGTCCAGCAGAGACAGCAGCAGTGGCAGCACGAACAGAAGCGGCTCTCGGCCTTCGATACCCTGGTCTCGCGTCGCGATGTCGAGCGGCAGCGTCAGGAGGAGCGCCGCGAACAGCGTACCAGCGACGAGATGGCCGCCGGGCGACTACTGCGCCAGCGTGCCGGTGACGCCCTTTGATCCGGCAAAGGAGACAAGCATGAACATCCAGATGATCCTCTCCACCCTGCCGACGCCGCTCTCCGGCAAGCCGCAGGCCGGGGCCGGCGAGGGCCACTTCGCCCTGGCCCTGAGCCAGGCGGGCCAGGACGCCCGGGGCGATGGCGCCGCGCTGCCCATCTCCCTCGATGCCCTGCCGGGCCAGGGCCTGCCGCAGACCATGGCGGCACAGCAGGCACTGCTTCAGGCACTGAATGCCAACGCCGGCAAGCCACTCGACGGCGAGGCCGAGCCGACCCTGCCCGACGCCGAGCTGAGCGAGATCATGGCGCGGCTGGCACTGATCGAGGGCACCCCCCAGGCGCCGGTCGCGATCGACGCCCAACCGTTGCCCGAGCAGCAGGTGGCTCTCGCCGTTGACGAGCTTCCCGCGGAACTCGCCGAATCGCCCCAGGCCGCCCCCCTGGCGGCGCTCGCCGCCGAGCCCCTGCGCCCGGCTAGCACCACGCCGCTGGTGAGCGTGCCGTCTGACAGCGGCGCGCAGACCGCCATGCCGGCCGTGCCCGGCCCGGCGGTATCCACGCCGGCGGTTTCCGGCGATTCGCTGAGGGCGCAGCTGGCCGCGGCGACGGCCCAGCAGGCCGATGGCGACGCCGAGGCGCCGACACGTGCCGTCGAGTTCTCGAATACCCTCACCAAGGCGTCGGCGCTGCAGGCCGCTGCCGGCGAGCCGCGGGCGATGGTCGCCGAGGCATCGCGAGGCGGCTTCGTGCCGGAATCCGCGCCGCTGGCCCAGCCCTCCACCACCCCGACAGCCCCGACCGCTGCGGCACCGCAGCCCCTGCCTGCCGCTCACGCCAGCCTTGCCGCTCCGGTCCAGAGCCCGGCCTGGCCCAACCAGCTGGGGCAGCAACTGGTGCAGTTCGCCCGCAAGGGCGGCGAACAGCAGGTCGAGTTGCGCCTGAACCCGGCCGAGCTGGGGCCGCTCTCGGTGACCCTGAAGATGACCGAACAGGGCGCCCAGGCGCAGTTCCTGTCCGCTCACGCCCAGGTGCGCCAGGTGCTGGAGCAGGCCATTCCGCAGCTTCGCGAGGCGCTGGCCGAGCAGGGCATCAGCCTCGGCGAGACCTCGGTAGGCGAGCAGCGCCGGCAGGATGGCCAGGCATTCGCCGGGGATGACGGCCGCGGCGGACAGGGCGCGCCGGCCCAGGGCGAGGACGACCTGGCCCTGGCGGGGATCGACGGGCCGGGCGCAGCCCAGGCCGCCGCCACGCTTTCGCTGGATGGCCGCGTGAACCTCTACGCTTGAGGCGATCTGCGCTTGAGACAAAAAGCCAAGATAGCCCCTTTCGCGCGGCTTGTTCCTGTCATCAGCGGCCGCGCGCCTTCGGCATACTCTTTCAACGGCTAGACCAACATAGGTAATGCAAGGCAATGGCGAAATCGAAGGGTGGCTCCCCCAAGCTGCTGTGGCTGATGATCCTGCTGGTGCTGCTCTCCACGGCAGCGGCCGGAGTGGCCATCTACATGGTGATGAGCGACCGCAGCGACGCAGAGGATGACAACCTCCAGGCCCAGCAGGTGGAACGCCAGGCCCCGATCTTCGTCAAGATCGACCCCTTCACGGTCAACCTGGCCGACGACGATTACGGCTCGCGCCTGCTCTACACCGGCATTTCGCTGAAGGTCGGCAACGACGAGACACGCGAGATCCTGGACGAGCACATGCCGCAGGTGCGCAGCCGCCTGCTGATGCTGTTCTCCGGCAAGCAGGCGAGCGAGCTGACCACGCCGAATGGCAAGCGCCACCTGAGCGAGGAAGTCATCACCGTGCTCACGGAGCCGCTGACCGAGCCCCAGCCGTCCCTGGAGATCAAGGACGTGCTGTTCACCGAGTTCATCGTGCAATAACGGGTGCCCTGGCCACCATGTCCCAAGACGATCTGCTGTCACAGGATGAGATCGACGCCCTGCTCAAGGGCGTCAGCGGCGACGACGAGCCCGATGCGCGCAGCGACGTCGACTCCCGCGTCCGTCCCTATGACCCGGCGACCCAGCACCGCGTGATTCGCGAGCGCCTGCAGGCGCTGGATATCATCAACGAGCGCTTTGCGCGGCATTTCCGCATGGGGCTGTTCAACCTGCTGCGCCGCAGCGCCGATATCACCGTCGACTCGGTACGCTACCTGAGCTACAGCGAGTTCTCGCGCAACGTGCCGGTGCCGACCAACATCAACATCATCGGCATGAAGCCGCTGCGCGGCTCGGCACTGATCGTGTTCCCGCCCAACCTGGTGTTCATGGTGGTCGACAACCTGTTCGGCGGCGACGGGCGCTTCCTGACCAAGTCGGAGGGGCGCGAGTTCACCAACACCGAGCAGCGCATCATCCAGCGCCTGCTGCAGCTGGCCATCGACGCCTACGAGGAGTCGTGGAAGTCGGTTTATCCGCTGCAGATCAGCTACCTGCGCTCGGAGATGCAGTCGAAGTTCGCCAACATCACCAACTCGCCCAACGAGATCGTGGTGAACACGAACTTCAACATCGAGGTCGGCAACCTCTCCAGCAGCTTCCAGATCTGCATTCCCTACCTGATGGTCGAGCCCCTGCGCGACCTGCTGGCCAACCCGCTCAGCGACGGCCACCACGATCAGGACGGCTCGTGGTCCAAGCGCATGGCGGGAGAGCTGCGTCGCTCCGAAGTGGAGCTGATCGCCAACTTTGCCGATATCCCCACCCGCATCGCCCATGTCATGGCGCTCAAGGTGGGCGACGTCCTCCCTCTCGAGCTACCCGAGACGGTCACCGCCAGCGTCGACGGCGTGCCGGTGATGGAGTGCGACTACGGTAGCCAGCACGAGCAACGCGCGCTGCGTGTCATCCGCATCATCGATCATGGTGCACAGAACCCGGTGTCGAAGGACGCCTTCATCAAGGGCGCAGCGCCTCAAGCCAAGGATTACAAGCATGACTGATCCCAAGAAACCCGATCAGAACGTTTCCGACGACGACTGGGCGTCCGCCATGTCCGAGCAGCAGGACAACGAACCCGCGGCCGAGGACGACCCCTGGGCCGAGGCCATGGCCGAGCAGCAGGCGGCCGAGTCGTCAGCCGGCGCCGACGACGACCCCTGGGCGGAAGCCCTGGCCGAGCAGGAAGCGGCCGAGGCCGCGGCGGATGACGCCCCGGCGATGGCCAGCGCGCCCGCCTCCGCGCCCCAGTCCGCCGGCGACCGTGTGTTCCGCCCGCTCGACAAGGGCAAGGAAGGCGGCACCGCCCGCGACCTCGACATGATCATGGACATCCCGGTCAAGCTGACCGTGGAGCTGGGCCGTACCAAGCTGACCATCAAGCAATTGCTCGAGCTGGCCCAGGGCTCCGTCGTCGAACTCGACGGCCTGGCCGGCGAGCCGATGGACATCCTGATCAACGGCTACCTGATCGCCCAGGGCGAGGTCGTGGTGGTCGACGACAAGTACGGCATCCGCATCACCGAGATCATCACCCCTTCCGAGCGGGTACAGAAACTCAACCGATGAGCAGCACCGCTTCCTCCGAGTCCGCCTCGGGGCTCGACTCCCTCGCCGTCGGCGGCGATGCCCTGGTGGGCATGGCCACCCTCGGCAAGACCGCCGCGGCCCTGGCGCTGGTCATCGCCATCATCCTCGTCTGCACGGCGCTGCTGCGTCGCTGGAACCCGCAGAAGCGCGCCGCCGGCGGCCACCTGCGGGTCATCGGCAGCGCCGCCCTGGGCAGCCGCGAGCGGGTGGTGATCGTCGAGGTCGAAGGCACCTGGCTGGTGCTCGGCGTCGGCGGCGGCCAGGTCAGCAAGCTGCACGAACTGGAGGCTCCGGCTCGGCCGGACGGGGAGGCCTCACGGCCGCCCGTCGAGGGCGAGCGCTTCGCCGCTCGCTTCGCCCGCGCACTCAAGCACAATGCCGGCCTGGGCGGCCGCGGGCGGGGAGATTCATGATCGGCTCGCCGCGCCTGCTCGCCCTGCTCGTCGCCCTGGTTCTCGCCCTGCTGCCGCTTGGCGCCCTTGCCCAGCAGCTCCCCGGTATCGTCAGCCAGCCGCTGGAGGACGGCGGCCAGCAGTGGTCGATCCAGCTGCAAACCCTGCTGCTGCTGAGCTCGCTGGCCTTCCTGCCGGCGGCGCTGCTGATGATGACCAGCTTCACCCGCATCATCATCGTGCTGAGCCTGCTGCGCACCGCCATCGGCACCCAGGCCACGCCGCCCAACCAGGTACTGCTGGGGCTCGCCCTGTTCCTGACCTTCTTCATCATGTCGCCGGTGATCGGCATGGTCTACGAGACCGCCTGGGTACCGCTGAGCGCCGAGGAGATCTCATTTCAAGAGTTCCTGCAACTGGCCCAGCAGCCGTTTCGCGAATTCATGCTGGCCCAGACCCGCGAACCGGACCTGGCGCTCTTCGCCAGGCTGGGCGAGGTCGGCCCGATGCAGGGCCCCGAGGACGTGCCGCTGCGCATCCTGGTGCCCTCCTTCGTCACCAGCGAACTGAAGACGGCGTTCCAGATCGGTTTCACCATCTTCATTCCCTTCCTGATCATCGACCTGGTGGTGGCCAGTACGCTGATGTCGCTGGGCATGATGATGGTGCCGCCGGCAACGATCTCGCTGCCGTTCAAGCTGATGCTGTTCGTGCTGGTGGATGGCTGGCAGCTGATCGTCGGCTCGCTGGCGGAAAGCTTCTTCATCTAGGCCGGTCATTCATCCCGGCCTACGAAACAAGACCGAGCCCTGCTCGGCGAGGAGTCGCTATGACACCGGAAATGGTCATGAGCATTGCCTACCAGGGCATGCGGGTGACGCTGTTCCTGGCCGGCCCGCTGCTGATCACCGCGCTGTTGACCGGCCTGATCGTGAGCCTGTTCCAGGCCGCGACCCAGATCAACGAGATGACGCTCTCCTTCATTCCCAAGATCCTGGGGGTCTTCACCGTGCTGGTGCTGGCCGGCCCCTGGCTGATCGGCCTGATCGTCGACTTCACGCGCAATCTCTTCACCAGCATTCCCAGCATGCTGATGTGAGGCCCGCATGGTCGAGGTGACCTTTGACCAGCTGCACGGCTGGCTGGTACTTCTGCTGTGGCCCTTCGTGCGGATCCTGGCCTTCTTCTCGGCTGCGCCGCTGTGGGGCCACTCCAGCGTGCCGCGACAGGCCAAGGTCGGGCTGGCCTTCCTGGTCGCGGTGGTCATCGCGCCGGTGCTTCCCCCCATGCCCGACGTGCCGATCATGTCGTGGGCGGGGTTGGGCCTGATGGTGGAACAGATGCTGATCGGCATCGCCATAGGCCTGGTCATGCATGTCGTCTTCGCCGTGGTGCAGGCCGCGGGCGAGTTCATCGGCCTGCAGATGGGCCTCGCCTTCGCCACCTTCTTCGATGCCGGCAGCGGTACCAACAGCATGATCCTGTCGCGGGTGTTCTTCATGATCGCCCTGCTGATGTTCCTCGCCCTGGGCGGCCACCTGATGGTGTTGGAAGCGCTGGTCACGAGCTTCCACGGCCTGCCGGTCGGCATCGGCGCCTTCAACCCCGCCGCCTTCGAGATGCTGGTGCGCTACGGCGGCACCATCTTCGTGGCGGGCATGTCGCTGGCCCTTCCGCTGGTCGGTTCGCTGCTGATCATCAACCTGGCCATGGGTATCCTCAACCGCTCCGCGCCCCAGCTCACGGTGTTCAACATCGGCTTCCCCATGACCCTTACCATCGGCCTGGTGCTGCTGATGGTGCTGATGACCGACATGTCGCGCTTCCTGCAGGGGCTGTTCAGCCACGGCATCCAGTTCCTCTACTCGCTCATCGAGGCGTTGGCACCGCTCTCCTGACCCAGCGACCTGCCCGTCCCTGCAACGAAAAAAACCGCCCCGGCAAGCCGGAGCGGCGAAAAGAGATCGTGCTTGACTAGACGCACGATCTGCAGGGAACCAAAGTCATGCGGGATCGAGCTCTGGCATCCCTGCCAAAGTGCTTAAAGGAAGTTGAACAGCGACAGGCCCTTGACGTCGACGAAGGCCTTCTGTGCCGCCTGCAGCCCGACCTGGCGCAGGCTGTACTCGGAAATGGCCTCGTTGTAGTCGAGGTCGACCAGGTCCGAAAGCGTCTGCTCGTAGTTCGTCATGCGGTTGCTGCTGACGGCATCGACCACATCGAGCTCGTTGAGCCTGGCGCCCATGGAAGCGCGCACGGTCAGTACGTTGTCGAGGTTGTTGTCGAGTTCGCGCATCACCGTATTGATGGTGTTGCGGAAATGGGCGCGATTCTCGTCCGTGCCCTCCTGATCCAGCTCCAGCAGATCGATGGCATCCTTCAGCGACTTAAAGACGTCCTGGTTGGCGCTCTCATGGTTTGCCGGGCGCAGCTGCAGCTGGTCACCGTCCACGGGGGTGCCTTCCAGCGTGATACTGACGCCACCGAAGCTGACCGTCTTGCCGGACTGATAGGCTTCGTCGGTAATGATGGCTGTGCGGGTGCCGTCCTCTTCTATGGCACTGACGGAGAAGACCGGATCGCCATCCCCATCGGTGCCGAACTCCAGCTCGAACGGCTTGCCGAAATGCGCGTCTTCCGGATCCACACGACTCGGGCCGCTGGTGAAGGCAACGGAGCCTTCATTGCGTACATAGCCCTGCTGGGTGCCGATGCTGATGTCGCCTGCCGACGCTTGTTCCGCCCGCGCTACATAGCCCGCCCCGGAAGGTACGCCCTGGAAGATGGTCTTGCCATTGTCGGCCACCTGCATCAGCCGCGAGGCGTCGATCCGCTGCTCGCGCGTACTGTCGTCGCCGACATACTCCACACCCGAGGCCCCTTCCCCGCTGGTTCTGGCAAAGGGGGGGGAATCATCCTGGTAGCCGCCGAACAGGTAACGCCCGTTGCCATCGGTGGCATTGGCCTGGCCGATCAAGGTCTCGTAGATGCCACGCAGCTCGGAGGCCACCGACTGGCGGTCGACATCGCTCAGCGTGTCGCTCGATGCCTGTACCAGCAGGGTCTTGGCGCTGGTGATGGCATCGCCGGCACTGTTGAGCACGCTCTCGGCCTGGGCCAGCGAGTTGCGCGCCGACACCCGCGCATCGGCGAACTGCTGTGTCACCGCCTTGGCCTGGGAGACCCCCACCGCCCGCGACGATGCCTGCGGGTCGTCGGAGGGGTTCACCACCCGGCGGCCACTGGCAATCTGCTGACCGACCTTGAGGAAGTCACCCTGCTGCCGGTTCATGGACGACACGCTCTGGTCGAACATGGTCACGGTGCTGATACGCATCGTTCTGGACTCCCTGAAGATCAGTTACGCAAGCCGAGGATGGTGTCGAATACCGTGGAAGCGGTATCGATGACCCGGGCGTTGGCCGTGTAGTACTGCTGGTAGCGAATCAGGTTGGCGGCCTCTTCATCGAGGTTGACGCCCGACTCGGACTGCTGCACCGCCTTGAGCTGGTCGGTGAGCCCCTGGCGGGCATCGAGGTTGACCTTGACGATATTGGTCTGGTTACCGACGTCGCTGACCATGCCGGCATAGGCCTGGCTCAACGACGCCCGTCCGGCCACCAGGGACTCGCTCTGCAGGTTCTGCAGGGCCAGGGCGTTGCGGTTGTCGCCGGTACCGGTGCTCGCGATGCCGAACTCGAGGCTGGCTGTCTCGCCAGTTTCGGGCAGCGCGGTCACCTCGAAAGAGATGCCATCCACCTCGAGCCTATCCCCCGCTACCACCACCTCCGTGGCGGGATCGAAGGGCTCTCCATTACGGGTCACCGGGGAACCTCCCGGGCTCACGGCCAGTCTGCCGTCGTCTTCCAGCTCGAGGCTGTAGGCGGTACCGCCTGTCAGCGCACCGTCCTGTGCACTGACTTTGTCGATTGCCATATCGCCATCGGAGTGTACGAAGCTCCCCGCCGCGATCTTGTCCAGATCACCGACCTGCGACTCGAAGTTCGCCGCGGCGCGGCGCACCGGCTGCACTTCGAAGCGATCGCCGCTGGCGGGCGGTTCACTGAACTCGAGCTTGATACCACCGAAACTCAGCACCTCGTTTTCCCAGCTGACCTCGGCGGCGGGCACGGCCTGGCCATTGTCCTTGCGCGTGACCTGAGGCTCGCCAGCGCTATCGAAGCGCACCGTGTAATCGGTCGCGCGCAGCTTGCCGATGTTCGCCTCATCGAAGCTCGCCTCGACGACTTCCGCATCGCTGCTGTTGCGCGGCGAGGAATAGGCCTGCGGCTGGCCGATGGAGAAGAAATCGGCACCCTGTTCGCCGTCGAGATCCTGTCCCAGGCGATGCTGCTCGTTGAAGCCCACGGTCATCGACACGGCCAGCTGACCGATCTGGTTCTGCGTCTTGTCCAGGGTTTCGGAACGGAAAGTCATCAGGCCACCGAGGGTGCCGCCCTGGATGGAGTCCTCCGGCAGCGCCACCAGGGAGCCGCCGGAATCACGGTAGCCCAGCACGGTACGCTGGGGATCGCCGGGGGCGTCCATCGCTTCCAGGCGATAGTGGTTGGTGCCGGACACCAGCGGCTGGCCGTTGGGCAGGCTGATGTTGTAGCTCTTGCCGTCCTGGATCTCCAGGCGCAGGTCCATGCGCTCACTCAACTCGCCCACCAGCTGGTCACGCTGGTTGAGCAGGCTGTTGGGGGCCTCGCCGCTACGCGCGCGGGCCAGGGCGATCTCGCGGTTGAGGGTGGCGAGCTGCTCGGTGGCGTTGTTGATCTGGGTGACTTCATCCTCGACCTGGCCGTTGATGCCCTCCTGCATGTCCTGCAGGTAGCCGTCGAAGGCACGGAACTGGGCGGTCAGGGTGTCGGCGGTGCCGAGCACGCCCTGACGAGCGGCGGGATCGGAAGGTGCGCCGGCCAGGTCCTCGAGCGAGGAGAAGAAATTCTGCATCAGCGGCGCCAGGCCCGCTTCGCGGTCGGCAAGCAGGTTGTCGATCTGGCTGATCTGGTTCTCGTAGGTCTCCAGCGCACTGGAGGAGCTGGTCGCGGCGTTGAGCTGCGAGGCGACGTACTTGTCGAACTGGCGCTGGATGTCGTTGACCTGCACGCCGGCATCGGCACGGCTCTGCCCCAGGATCGTCAGCTCCCGGTTGTAGCCGGGGGTGTAGACGTTACTGATATTGTTGCTGGTGGTGTTCAGCGCGTTCTGGGCGGCATTCAGGCCGCTCAGGCCGACGGAAAAAATGGTGCTCATGGTGTCGTTTCCTTTCGCCAATGCCCGTTATATCGGCCTGATTCAGAGGATCTTTAGTGGCTCAATAACTAAAAAAGACCAGCGAATCGCCCCGCGTCTCCACCGGCCCCATGCTGTTCATGACCGCGATCAGCTTGTCCGCATAGGCGGGGTCAGTGGCATAGCCTCCCGCCTGCAGGGCGCGTGCGGCCTGCTCGGCGCTGCCGGCAGTCGTCACTTCCGCATAGCGGGGATTGTTGCCGATCAGCCGCGCATAATCGGTGAAGGCCTCCTCGAAGGAGTCGTAGGCGCGGAAGGTGTCGACCACGCGCGTGCGCCGCCCGTCGATGTACTCATGGGTGGTGACGTCGGTGGTACGCCCCTGCCAGTTACGCCCTGCCTTGATGCCGAACAGGTTGTAGCTGTTGCCACCGTCGGCCGTGGCGATCTCGTGGCGGCCCCAGCCGGTCTCCAGCGCCGCCTGGGCCAGGATCAGCTCGGCCGGAACGCCGGTCTTGCGGCTGGCCGCCTGGGCAGGTGCCGAGAGGCGCTCCATGAAGCGCTGGGCATGCTCTCCTGCCTGGCCAGCCGGGGCGGTGCGAGGCGACTCGCCGCCCGCCGGGGCGGGGGTGCCTGGCGGGGCCGCGCCGGGGTTCGGCGCCGGCAGCGTGGCATCGACCGCACTCATGAAGCCGCCCCGCACCGCCTCGAGCTCCTCGAGGAAGGTGGCCGGCGCGCTGGCCGCTTCGCCATTCCGCGACGCCTCCTGGCCTGCCGCCGCATCCCGCTCGGCCTGCTCAGCGCTTTCCGGCTGCAGGGCATCCTGCAATACCCGTGGCTGGCCGCGGGGAATGCCGGCAATCAGTTCCTTCAGTTCGCGGTCGGCCACGCCGGAGCGGGAGGACGAGGCGCCCATCTGGCTTTCGAGCTGGGCGACGAGATGTTCGGCCAGGCCGATGCCTCGTCCGGACATGGTCTGCGCCCACTGCTGGTCGAGCATCGACTGGTAGAACTCGCCCTGCTGGCTGTCGAGCAGGCCGCCGGAGGGGATGGTGTCGCGCATGCTCTTGAGCATCATCTGCAGGAACAGCGCCTCGAACTGCTGGGCGGCGCCGCGCAGGCCGGCAGCGCTGTCCTGCCGTGCGGTGTGCTTGAGGCGTTCGAGCCCCTGTACATCGAGGGCGAACTGGCTGGTGGCGTCCTGGATGCTCATCAGAGGATCTCCAGGTCGGCGCGCAGCGAGCCGGAAGCCTTGAGGGCCTCGAGAATCGCCATCAGGTCGGAGGGCGTGGCGCCGAGGGCGTTGAGCGCATTGACCACGTCGACCAGGTCCGCCCCTTCGACCACGCGCAGGTAGGCGTCCTGTTCCTGCACCTCGATTTCGGTGTCGGGCACCACCACCGTCTCTCCCTCACCGAAGGGGGCCGGCTGGCTGACCATGAAGCGTGGATCGATCACGATGGAGAGGTTGCCATGGGCCACCGCGGCGCGATGCAGCTTGACCGCACTGTTCATGACCACCGAGCCCGTGCGGGCGTTGAACACCACCTTGGCCGCGGCCTCCGTGGGCGTGACCTGGATATTCTCCACCTGAGCCATGAAGTTGACCCGGGAGTTGGCGTTCATCGGCCCGTCGAGGGCGATGACGCGACCGTTCATTGCCGCCGCCACCGGGCGGCCGAACTCGTCGTTGATGGCATTGACCACGCGCTGCACGGTGCCGAAATCCGACTCCTTCAGCTCCAGTTCGAGCAAGCCCGAATTGGCGCCAAGGTCGAGAGGCACTTCCCGTTCCACCATGGCACCGCCGGCAATGCGCCCGCCCGCCAGCTGGTTGACCTGTACCGAGGCGCCGCCCGCTTCCGCTCCGGCCCCGCCGACCAGCAGGTTGCCCTGGGCGATGGCGTAGGTATCGCCGTCGGCTCCCTTCAGCGGCGTCATCAGCAGGGTGCCGCCGCGCAGGCTGCGCGCATTGCCGATCGAGGAGACGTTGACGTCCAGCCGCTGGCCGGGGCGCGAGAACGGCGGCAGGTCGGCCGTGACCATCACCGCGGCCACGTTGCGCAGCTGCATGTTGGTGCCGGGCGGCACGGTGATACCGAGCTGCGACAGCATGTTGGTCAGGCTCTGCCCGGTGAACGGGGCCTGCATGGTCTGGTCGCCGGTACCGTCGAGCCCGACCACCAGGCCGTAGCCCACCAGTTGGTTGTCGCGCACGCCGGCAAAGCTGGCGATTTCCCGGATCCGCTCGGCCTGTGCCGGCAGCGCCAGCAGGAGGAGGCAGGCCAGCAGCAGGAGTTGCGCCGCCATCGAAGCGAAACGGTTTGGCTTGGACATCGTGAGAGTCGTCATGGTCGCCCCGCTAGCTCATCGCATCAGAAAGGCGAGATGTTGAGGAAGAAGCGCTGCATCCAGCCCATGTACTGCGCCTCGTTGATGTAGCCGTTGCCGACGTATTCGATACGGGCATCGGCGACGGCGGTCGAGGGCACGGTGTTCTGGCCGGTGATGGCGCGCGGGTTGACCACCCCGGAGAAGCGGATGAACTCCACCCCCTGGTTGATGGCGATCTGCTTCTCGCCCCGCACCCGCAGGTTGCCGTTGTGCATCACCTCGAGCACCGAGACGGTAATGGTGCCGGTGAAGCTGTTGTTGGCCTGGGAGCCGCCACCGCCGGCAAAATCGCTTTCGCCGGAGAGATCGAAGCCGTACTCGGCCAGGCGCTCCAGGGCGTCGGGCAACTCGGCCAGGTCGAGGCTGGCCGAGCCGCTGCGATCCATGTTGGAGCGCGAGTTCTTGCTGGCACTGACCTCCTCGTCGAGCACGATGGTCAGGATGTCGCCCACCATGCGCGGTCGACGATCCTCGAACAGCGGCTGAACCCCGCGATGCGCCTGGTAGATGGAGCCATTGGCCATCCGCGGCGGCGGCTCGACGATGTTGATCTGTTCCTGCTCGCCGACCACCGAGGCGCGCGGCACCTGGGCGCAGCCGCCCAACGCCAGCATGGCGATGGCAAGAATCGCGATGGTCATCCTTGCGGTCAAGACCCCCGCCCTCGAATCAGTACCCTTACCTTTCATGCTTGCTCGCTTCCGGCCGAACCGTTCAGGCCAAGGTGTGGCATTGGTCGTCGATCACAGCTGGCTCAGGCGCGCCAGCATCTCGTCGCTGGTCTGCACGGCGCGGCTGTTGATCTCATAGGCCCGCTGGGTCTGGATCATGCTGACCATCTCCTCCACCACATTGACGTTGGAGGTCTCCACATAGCCCTGAAGCAGCCTGCCCGCCCCGTTCATGCCCGGCATGGCCTCGTTGCGCGGGCCCGACGAGGTGGTCTCGCGATAGAGGTTGCCGCCGATGCTCTCCAGGCCGGTCGCGTTGACGAAGGTGGAGACGGTGATCTGGCCCACCTCCAGCGCCTGGTTCACGCCCGGCTGGGTCACCGAGACGATGCCGTCCTCGCCGATGGAGATCGACAGGGCGTTGTCGGGAATGATGATGGCCGGCTCGAGCGGGTAGCCGTTGGCATTGACCATCTGGCCGTTCTCGTTGAGCTGGAAGCTGCCGTCACGGGTATAGGCCGTGGAGCCATCCGGCATCAGCACCTGGAAGAAGCCGTTGCCGTTGATCGCCAGGTCACGCGAGTTCTCGGTCTGCTCGAGCCCGCCCTGGCTGTGCAGCCGTTCGGTGGCCACCGGACGCACGCCGGTACCGACCTGCATGCCCGAGGGCAGGCGGTTCTGCACGTCGTTCTGCGCACCGGGCTGACGCAGGTTCTGGTAGAGCAGATCCTCGAATACCGCCCGCGAACGCTTGAAGCCGTTGGTGCTGACGTTGGCCAGGTTGTTGGAGATGACATCCAGCTTGACCTGCTGGGATTCCAGGCCGGTCTTGGCCGTCCACAGTGACTTGATCATATTCGTTTTCCTTGGAGAGCCTCATCAGCCCTGGATGGAGAGCAGATTGTTGGCCCGCTGGGCGTTCTCGTCGGCGGTGCTGATCGCCTTCATCTGCATTTCATAGCGCTTGGCCACGTCGATCATGGCGACCATCGCCTCCACCGCGCTGACGTTGCTGCCTTCCAGTGCACCGCTGGCAACCCGGGCTTCCTCGTCGGCCTGCAGTGCGGCGACCTCGCCCTCGGCATCGGGTGGCATGCGAAACAGCCCGTCGTCGCCACGCTGCAGGTTCTGCTGCGGGGTGACCAGCTTGAGCTTGCCGACATCGACCAGGGCCTCGGGCCCCTCGCCTTCGCCGATGGCGCTTAGGGTCCCGTCGGCACCGACGCTGACGCTCGAGCCCAGCGGCACGACGATGGGGCCGCCGTCGCCGATCACCGGGCGACCCGCGACGCTGACCAGGCCGTTGCCGTCCACCTGCAGATCGCCGCGGCGGGTATAGGCCTCGGTACCGTCGTCCGCCTGCACGGCGAGCCAGGCATCGCCCTCCATCGCCACGTCAAGCTCGCGGCCGGTGTGGGTGATCGGCCCCGGGGTGAAGTCGCTGCCCGGAGTGGTCGCCGCGACCGAAACGCGAGTCGGCAGCGCCGCATCGCCCTGAACCGGCACGGCGCGCATGGCATGCAACTGGGCGCGGAAGCCGCTGGTCGAGACGTTGGACAGGTTGTGACTGACCACCGCCTGCTGGTCCATGCTCTGCTTGGCGCCGCTCATGGCGGTGTAGAGGATACGGTCCACGGATTGGCTCCCTTGAGGCTCGAGTCAGCGCTTAGCGCAGGTTGATCGCGGTCTGCAGGAGCTCGTCCTGGGTCTTGATCGTCTGCGAGTTGGCCTGGTAGGCCCGCTGCGCCACGATCATGTTGACCAGCTCGCGCGACATGTCGACGTTGGAGGTCTCGATCGCCCCCGAAACGACGCTGCCCAGCAGGCCGCTACCCGGCGCGCCGACCAGCTCCTGGCCCGACTCGCTGGAAGCGCGCCAGACGTTGTCGCCGGCAGGCGTCAGGCCCTCGGGGTTGCGGAAGCTCGCCAGGGCGACCTGGCCGGCGGGGCGCGACTCCTCGTTGGAGTAGTTGCGCATGATGGTGCCGTCCTCGTCGATGGTGATACCCACCAGGGTGCCGGAGGTATAGCCGTTCTGGGTCAGGTTGCTGACGGTGGAGCTGTTGCCGAACTGGGTGGTGCCGGCCAGATTGAGATCGAAGGTGAGGTCGTCCGGTTCGCCGCCGAGATAATCGGCTGCAGGGAACGCGATACCAGCAATCGCGCCATTGCCATCGACATCGCCGACACCGTTGCGCAACTTGCCGTTGCTGTCGAACTGGACGGAGTACTCGGTCACGTTACCGGCGCCATCGTCCAGCGTGGTGCCGTCGAGCGTCATCCTGGCGGTCCACTCGTTGGCTGCCTCCTTCTCGTAATACACGGTAATGTTGCGCGGATTGCCGAGCGAGTCGTAGACGGTAAAGTTGTTGGAATAGTGGTAGTCGATCATGGCCGGGTCACCCGCCGAGTCGGTCGCTTCCACCGTGCTCAGGTCATCCCCCGTCACCTTGCGCGCATCCAGGTTGAGGGTGGTGCCGACACGGGTAGTGGCACTCGCCGCCAGCTCCTCGGCGGAGACGTTCAGCGGCTGCGGCTGGCCGCCCACCTGGACCTGACCGGCAGCGTTGAGCCCATAGCCCATGATCTGGAAGCCCTGGGCGTTGACCAGGTCGCCGTCGGAGGTCATCGAGAGCTGGCCGTTGCGCGAGTAGACCACCTCGCCGCTGGTATCCGTGTAGCGGAAGAAGCCGTCGCCGGCCACCGCCAGGTCCAGGTTGCGGTCGGTCGATTCGACGTTGCCTTCGTTGAAGTTCTGCAGCACGGCCGATACCCGCGTGCCCAGGCCGACCTTGGAGTTGGCGAAGACGTCGGAGAACTGGACGTTGGAGCCCTTGAAACCCACGGTCTGGGAGTTGGCGATGTTGTTGCCGATGGTGCCCAACTTCTGCGACTGGGAATTCAAGCCGCTCAATGCTTGTGAAAAGCTCATTTTCGTTCCTCTGCCTACCGGCTGAAAGTGCCGCTATGCGCGGTTCTCGTATTCAGAAAAAGTCCGTTCAAAGAATCTGCTTGACTTCGTCGAGGCCGACCTGGCCGTAGACGGCACCCAGGTCCAGCTTCACGCCACCATTCTTGTCCGGCGGCGTCACCCCACCGACCACGGCGTAGTTCAGCGTCGTGCCGTCGATCTTCTCGTCGCCGCTGGTGGCCTCGACCTGCACTCGATAGGAGCCCGGCACCGCCAGCTCCCCCTCGCTGGTGCGACCGTCCCAGGTGAAGGAGTCCACGCCCGCCTTGGCCGAGCCGATGTCATAACGGTTGATCACCTGGCCGCTGGCGTTGGTGATGGTCACCGCCACGTTGTCGGCCGACTGGGGGAGTTCGATGCCGAACGGAGTGGTATGCGACTCGCCGTTCTCATCGTGCTCGAGCAGCACCCGGTCGCCGGGCACCAGCACACCCTTGCCGATCAAACCGGAGGCCTGCAGGGCCTGCCCGGCGTTCATCTGGTCGGTGATGCCCGAGAGGGTCTCGTTGAGATCCTCGATGCCGCTGACGGTATTGATCTGCGCCAGCTGGCTGGTCATCTCGTGGTTGTCCATCGGCTCGAGCGGATCCTGATGCTGCATCTGGGCAATCAGCAGGGTCATGAAGTTGTTGCGAAGGTCGGCGGACTGGCTGGCATCACGGGCGGAGGGGCCGCCCTGGTTCATGCGCGTGACGACATTGGCGTCGATGGTAGTGGCCATTTCGATCAGCCCTCGCCCAGCGTGAGTGTCTTGAGCATCATCTGCTTGCTCGTGTTCATGACTTCGACGTTGGCCTGGTAGGAGCGCGACGCCGAGATCATGTTGACCATTTCATGCACCGGCTCGACGTTGGGCATCGAAACGTAGCCCTCCTCATCGGCCAGCGGGTGCTCGGGGCGGTACTCCAGGCGCAGCGGCGAGGAGTCCTCGACCACTTCGCGCACACCGACACCGCCAACGCCGCGGCCACCCTGCAGGCGCGACTCGAACATGACCTGCTTGGCCCGGTAGGCCTCGCCGTCCGGCCCGGCCACGCTGTCGGCGTTGGCCAGGTTGCTGGCGGTGACGTTCATTCGCTGCGACTGGGCGCTCATGGCCGAGCCGGCGATATCGAACACGGAGAACATCGACATGGTAAGCTCTCTCTTCGTCTGATCCGGTCAGTTATTCCGGCTGCATGGCATTCTTCAGCCCCTGGATGCGGCTGTTGATCATGGTCAGCGCCGCCTGGTATCGCACCGCGTTGTCGGCGAACTGGGTCCGCTCGCGGTCCATGTCCACGGTGTTGCCATCCAGGCTGGGCTGGTCGGGGACGCGGTAGAGCAGTTCGTGACCCGGTGCCGCCATGGCCTGACCCGCCAGATGCCGCTCGGAGGTGCGGGCCAGCGACAGCCCGCCGCCGGTCGACCGCCCCTGCTCGACCGCCTTCTTCAGTTCACTGCCGAAGTCGATGTCGCGCGCCTTGTAGTTGGGCGTATCGGCATTGGCAATGTTGCTCGCCAGGATCTGGTGACGCTGCTGACGCAGGCCCAGCGCCTGCTGGTGGTAATTAAAGGCGGCCTCGAGCTGGTCGATCATGCCGGCACTCCCCGTGCAAACCCAATGGATGACATGCGGAACTTCCTGAGGTTGAAGAATAGCGATGCCAGTGTCATGTCAATGGCAGGAACAGACCGGTTTTCCTCGTTCAATTCCACTGTTTCACGCCACCGCCTGGGGCTAGAATTCGCCCATCACCCCTGCTGGACGGCCTTGCCTCATGCGCCTGACCCGCCTCGCCCTGCTGCTTCCGCTGGCCGTGCTGCCGCTGCCTGCAAGCGCCGCGGACGACGACACCGAACTGCTGCAAGCCGTGCACGCGTTCCTGCACGAGGAAGCGAGCGAGCTCGGCGATGAGCTGATCATCGAACTGAACCTGCCCTCTGCCAGGCTGCCGGCCTGTGAATCCCCGCAGCCCTTCCTGGCGCGCCCGGGCAACGTTCCCCTGGGGCGTGTATCCGTGGGTGTACGCTGCGGCAAGGATGGTCGGCAGGTGCGCTACCTGCAGGCCGAAATCGGCGCGGTGGGCGAATATCCGGTTCTCAACACCTCACTGGCGGCGGGCGAGACCGTTCGACGCGAACACCTCGCCATGCAGTCGGGAAATCTGGCCGACCTGCCGAACCGCGCCCTGCTCGATGCCGAGGAAATCGTCGGCCAGGTGGCGACACGCCCGATCGACCCGGAGCAGCCCCTGCAGGCACACCAGTTCCGCAGCCTGCCGCTGGTGGAGCGAAATCAGCGTGTCGTGGTCGAGGCGAGGGGTGAGGCGTTTCGCGTCACTCGCGAGGGGCAGGCGCTGGAACCGGGAAGCCTCGGCGATCGCATCCGCGTTCGCTTCACCAATCGCGAAGTCGTGACGGCAGAAGTGGCCGGTGACGGCGTTCTTGTCGTAGACTTCTGAAACCGCCACTCATCGATGAACTGCACCGGGCCAGGCAGGCGCAACGCCGCCGCGGCAACCTGCTGGGAATACCGCCCTAAAGTTATCCGTCGCGCTGCCGATAGCAGGTGAAAGTATCCGGTCATGAGGCCATTAACGTGAAGATCAACAGCCAGAACCCCCTGACTCGCCCGACCCAGACGACACCGCGCGAGGAGACCCAGCCGGTCAAGGGCGCCACCTCTTCGGCACAGCAGGAGCCTGCTCCGTCGGCCGCCACCCACCTCAGCCAGAAGGCCGCCGATGGCTCGCGCGACATCGACATGGCGCGGGTCGAGGAAATTCGTGATGCCATTCGCGAGGGGCGGCTGGAAATCCGTGCCGACCGCATTGCCGATGCGCTGATCGAATCCCTGGCGGCGGAGAGAGGCGGCGAATGAGCCTGGCGAAACTTCTCCAGGAACAGCAGCAACGCCTGAGCGGTGTCATCGAACTGCTTCTGCGCGAGCGGGAGATGCTGGCGGGCGCGGAAATCGATGGCGACGCGCTCGGCGAGATCGCCGGGCACAAGCAGGCACTGCTGGCGAAACTGGAAGCCAGCGAGACGCTGCGCCAAGGCGTGCAGCAGCGCCTCGGCTATGCCAGCGACGCGGCAGGCGCGCGGCAGGCGGCGGCCGACGCCGGCTGCGAGCCCGCCTGGAACCAGACCCTGGAGTTGACCCGTGAAGCCCAGCGCCTCAATACGCTGAACGGCAAGCTGGTGGAGCTGCGCATGGAGCAGAACACACGCCTGCTGGCATTCATCCACCAGGCCGCCGAAAAGACCGTGTACCGCCCCAGCGGGCGCGTGGCCGCCCAGTCGGGACGCATCAACGCCTCGGTCTAGCGCCGGCTCCCGACGTCCCTGTCATTGTCCTTCTTCCTTCTCCTTCTTCCTGCTGTTCTGTTCTCTCTCCCTCAGCCATCGCCCAGCCCGCCTCTCACTGGCCGAGCCGTCAGGCCGGCCGCTGAAGCCGGCGCAACGGCGCCGGCACTGCACCGGGGCATGGGGTCGGCCCGCTCTGAAGGGCGTTCGCCTCGCTACCACAGGCTGTCGATCAGATCGTCATCGAAGGTGGAGAGCACCACGGTATTGCGCCCCTCTGCCTTGGCCTTGTAGCTCGCCTCATCGGCACGGGCGAGTACGCTCTCGACCGATTCGTCCCCCTCCTGCAGCGCGGTGACCCCCATGCTCAGCGTGATGCTGTAGGTCTTGTCCTCATTGGTCACGGTGACCTCGGACACGGCGCGACGCAGCGACTCGGCGATCTCGCCTGCCTGCTTGATGGTGCAGCTGGGCAGCAGGACGGCGAATTCGTCCCCTCCCTGGCGGGCGACGTGGTCGCTGCGCCGCACTTCCCAGGCCACCACCTGGGCGACCCGGCGCAGCATCTCGTCACCGAGAGCGTGCCCGCCCTCGTCGTTGATCGGCTTGAAGTGGTCGAGGTCGAACAGGATCAGCACCGAGGGCGTACCGGTCTTGGCGTACTCCGCCAGCGCCTCTTCCAGGCGCCGCTCGAAACCACGCCGATTGAGCAGGCCGGTCAAGGGGTCGTGTTCGGCCTCCCAGCGCTGCAGCGCCTCCTGCTGACGTCGCTCGGTGATGTCCTTCACCATGCCCACGAAACCCAGCGACTGCTCGTTGCCCTGAACCTGGCTGGCATGCACCTCGACCCACAGCGTAACCCCGTTCGGGTGCAGGAAGCGCAGCTGCCGCACGAAGTCGCTGCCGGTGGCCAGGGTATGTCGCCACATGTCCTCGGTGCCCTGCTTGTCGGCGGGATGGATGCGCTCCCACCACTCCCTGGCGCTATGCACCGCGTCGAGCCCGAGCAGCTCGAGCAGGGCCGGGTTCAGGTAGTTGAGGCGACCATTCAGGTCCGCCACGAACATGCCGATGGGGGTCGAGCCGAGTACCGCATCGAGAAACGCCTGGCGATCGCGCAGGTGTTCGAGCGCCGCCAGCCGCTCATGTTCGAGCCGATTGAAACTGCTGGCCACCTGGCGCAGCTCATGCATGTTGGTGGAGAGTTCCAGGTAGCGCCGCTCGCCTGCACCGACCTGGGCGATCTGCCGTTCGAGCCGGTGCAGAGGGCTCAGCAGCCGCCTGACCAGAAGGCGCATGGTGATCAGCATCATGATCGCCAGTACCAGCCAGGCCCACCACAGCCGCCCCAGGAAATCGCCCAGGGGTTGGCGCACCTGGGCCTGGGGGATTGCCACCTTGACGATCCAGTTGGCCGGCCAGATCTGGCGATAGGACATCAGGGTCTGGGTGCCGTCGCTTCCATGAGTGACCGTTTCGCCCTGCCACCCGTCCAGGGCGAGCTGTCGCACCGAGGCATCGCCGAGGTCATCTTCCAGAGCCACTGACGAGGCCTGACGACGCGGATGAAAGAGCCGTTCACCCGCTGCGGAGAAGACCGACACGTAGCCATCCTCGCCCAGGCGAAGGGTCTCCAAGCGGCGGAACAGGCCACCGTCAGCGAGGTTGATCATGCCGCCGACCACGCCGGCGAAGTGCCCCCGCTCATCGAAGCGCGGCACCAGCATGAGCACCAGGGAATCACCGCTCGCCCTGCCGGTGAAGGGCCGGCTCACGTAGGGCCAGGGCGAATGCCGGATCATGCGGAAGTATTCGGTGTCGGCGGTATCGAGCCCCACGCGACCAGGCACGACGGGCCAGTCGGCGACGACGCGCCCATCGGCGTCGGTCACCATCAGCCCCTCGAACCATTCCATCAGCACCTGGCTTTCCGCCAGGCGCTCCGCCAGCGCTTCCTCCTCGGCAGTCCGCAGGCCACGCTCGAGCCGCTGGAGTGCACCCAGCCTGCGCTCGACCTGTCGGGCCAGGTCATCGGCGATCAACTGCGATTCGTAGCGCAGATGCGAGACATTGGCCTCGTCGACGAGCCCCTTGCCGAATAGCCAGGCCAACATCAGGACGATGCCGACGATCACCAGCCAGGTCATGGCCAGCCCCGCAAGGAGGCGCCCCTGCAGCGAGCAGATCGAGCGAGCCAGGGACGCGATACGTAACGTCACGTGCGATGAATTCCTCTGGAGGAAAAGAATGAGGCCTGTCGGCTTCTGTAGATAAAGGTGCCTTGCTTCTTGGAAGCCCCGCATGGAAACGGGCGTTACCATTGGTTATCGGCACGTCCGAAGCGAACTTGAGACTTGCAAAGGCATCAAAGCATGTTACTCAACATAACGCCCCCACTCCTCAACGCAAGGAGGGTGCGATGCTCAAGTCCTGGCGCGAAAGGACGATATAGACCTGGCAATCGTTCCGAACTCAACTTTACCGAAGCCGTCCTGATGACCCACAATGGTAAACGCCCCCCGGGCAAGCAGCTGCATGTCCTGGCCCAGCATCCTGCTCGACTGGTGCAGCATGCCTTCGAGCAGAGCCAGACCGGCATGGTCATCACCGATGGCGATGGCATCATCCTGCTGGTCAACGATGCCTTCTGCCGCATCGCCGGTGTCGATAGCGCCGAAACGACCGGCTGGCCAATCGAGCACTTCTATCTCTCCCGGCGCACCCCCTCCCACCTGCCCGTCACCGCCGATGCCACCCCCGGGCTGACGCACTCATGGCAGCAGGAAGTGCTGTGTCGCCGCGCCGACGGGGAATCGCTGCCGGTGCTGATGACCGTCGATGCCATGCTCGACGAGCACCAGCAGCCGCGCCATTTCCTGCATACCTTCGTCCAGCTCACCAGCGCCAATGGCGAGGTGCTCGACGACCGTCACTGGATACACATCGATCCCATCACCGGGCTGCCCAACTGGCTGTTGTTGCGGGACCGACTGAACCACGCCCTGGCCCAGGCCGAGCGCGCCGACACCACCCTGGCGCTGCTGTTCATCGATATCGATCGGTTCAAGGCCGTCAACGATTCGGTGGGCCATGTCGAGGGCGATCGCATGCTGGGCGAGCTGGCCCAGCGCCTGCAGCGCGGGGTGCGCAGCAAGGACACCCTGGCGCGGCTCGGCAGCGACCAGTTCGTGGTGCTGCTGGAGAAGGACGGCACCCCCGAGGCGGCACAGCTGGTGGCGGAGCGTCTGCAGGAGGCCCTCGAGCCACCTTTCACCGCGGGCGATCGCTACCTGCTGATGACGGCCTCGGTCGGCATCGCGCTCTATCCCACCGATGCGCAGGATGTCGAGACACTGCTCACGGCGGCACGCAGCGCCATGTTCACTGCCCGCAGGAAGGGGCCCGGCCGCCTGGCCTTCGTCGATCATCGGTTGACGGCACAACTCAGGCAGAAGTACCGACTCGAGAGCCAGCTCAGTGAAGCCATCCATCTGCCCGACCACCACTTCGAGCTGCACTACCAGCCGGAGCTCGATCGCCGCAGCCTTCACTGCACCGGCATGGATGCGGTACTGCGCTGGAAACGGCCCTCGCGCTGGCCGCACCCGCCGGGGCACTATCTGGACACCCTCGCCCGCCTGGGGCTTGGGGTGCGTCTCAACCGCTGGATGATCCAGACGGCCATCGCCGACCACCGACGCTGGCAGGACACCGACTCCCCGCTGGGGAGGCTGCCGGTTTCCATTCAACTGTGCGAGTCGCACCTGGCCCAGGACACCTTCGACCATCGACCGCTGGACCACTTCCTGCGTCACCAGGGACTCAGCTCCTTCGACTGGCTGACCCTGAAAGTCCCGGCCTACGGGCTTGGCAGCGACCTGGACAAGGCGAGCCACCTGCTGAAGCGGCTCGAGCGGCTCGGCATCCGCCTCGCCGTGGAGGGCTTCGGCAGTCACGCCCTCGACCTTGCCTGGCTGTCTCGCCTGCGCTTCCACAAGGCCAGCGTGGATGCCCGAATGGCAGGGATGGCCCATGGCGGCCGACGCCTGGTGGAGGCCTCGTGCCGCATGCTGAATGCCCTGGACATCGAGCCCGTGCTCGTCGGCCTCGACGAGGAAAGCCTGGCTGCCAGGCTGGAGGGAGTCTCCGCACGCCTCGTCCAGGGCGACCTGTACGGCCCGCCCATGGCGGCGACAGCACTGGCGCAGTGGCTCGAGGAGCATGGGCCCGCCGACGAGTGACAGGCCAGGCCATCGGCGGCGGCGCTAGCCGCCCTCACCGCGGCACGCCGCGTCGAGCGCCCCGGGAAACTGTGGCGGGCAGGCTGCAAGGTAGGCCGCGCTGACCCTCAGCACGCGAGCGTCGTCATGCTTGCCCCCCGCCAACTGGAAGCCGACGGGCAGGCCATCCGACGTGAAACCGCAGGGCACGGAGGCCGCCGGCTGTTGGCTGAGGTTGAACGGGTACGAGAACGGCGCCCACTCCTCCCAATCGCGCATGCCGGCCCCGGGCGGCACGTCGTGGTTGAGGGGAAAGGGGCGTACCGCCACCGAGGGCGTCATGACCAGGTGGTAACGCTGGTTGAAGTGCTCGAGCCGCTCCGTCAACCGCGCTCTCTCCTTGTGCGCGTAGAACATGTCCAGCGCACTCAACCGTTCGGCGCGCTTCGCATCGGCTACCAGGCCCGGGTCGAGCTGGCGGCGCTGCCGTTCATCGTGTTCACGGTAGACCGCCAGCGAAGCGGTGAACCAGAGCGTGTTGAAGATGCGGATCGGCGATTCGAAGCCGGGGTCCACCTCCACCACCTCGGCGCCGAGCTCCGCGAGCCGACCGGCTGCCCTGCGCACGCATTCCGCCACCTCGGGCTCCACCCGGGCATAGCCCAGGGTGGGCGAATAGGCGATGCGCATGCCCTCGATGCCCCGGCCCAGTTCCTCGCCCCAATCCTGCGGCTGCCCGCGCAGGGCGTAGGGGTCGCGATAGTCGTAGCGCCCGATCACGTTCAGCATCCGGGCCGCATCGGTTACCGTTCGCGTCAATGGCCCCAGATGCGAAAGTGAGGCCTCCTTGGAGCGCGGCCACTCGGGCACCCAGCCAAAGGTGGGCTTGAAGCCGAACACGCCGCAGAACGACGCGGGTATGCGAATCGAGCCCCCCGAATCGCCGCCCTGGTGAAGTACCCCCATGTTGAGCGCCGCTGCCACCGCCGCGCCGCCCGAGGAGCCCCCCGGCGTCAACCGGGTGTCCCACGGGTTGGCCGTCGCGCCGAAGATGCGGTTGTCGGTGATCGCCTTCCAGCCGAACTCCGGGGTGTTGGTCTTTCCCAGGATCACCGCCCCCGCCTCTCGCAGCAGGCGCGCCGGAGGGGAATCCCGTTCGCAGGGCGCGGCCGATTCCGTCAGCGATCCCTTGCGCGCCGGCAGGCCGCGTGATTCGGTCAGGTCCTTCAACGAGACGGGGACGCCATCGATATGGCTGAGAGGACGCCCCTCGCGCCAGCGCCGGGTCGACGCCTCGGCGGCGGCTTCTGCGCCCTCGCGGTCGACCACCACGTAGGCATTGACGCCGGGGTTGAAACGGTCGATACGCTCGAGTGCGGCTCTCGCCGCCTCGAGGGGGGAAGCCGCGCCGCTCGCGAAGCAGTCGCGAAGCTGGCCTGCCTCCATGGTGCCGAGATCGGTGTCGCTCACGAGAACCTCCGTTTTCCAGTGAGTGCTCCTGTGAGTGTGGGAAAAAACCGCCTCGATGGGCAAATGGCCGAGCCACACGCGACAGTGATGCCCGGCATCTGGCGGCATGCAGGGTGAGGCTTTCGTCGTCGGCGAAGCAGCCACATCGCTTCATGCCACGCCAAAAGAGCGCATCTCGTCTTTCCTCCGTGAAGACGCTCCCCGGGCCGGCATCTTCCGGCACCGCGTGGTGGCCAAGGGGGATGAGCGTGCCCCTGGCACTGTCGAGCCGACGCTGGAATGGCCGGCGCCGGGCAGCCGACTTTGTATCCGTGCGTTTCAAGAAGCTAGTCTTGGGTAAAGACAAGAACGAAGACGGGACAACGAGATGAAAACGGCCCTGGTGATCGCCACCTGCCTGGCCGGCATCGGCGCCGGCCTCTACCTGATCAACGATGCCAGGAACCAGGCACAGAGGGTGAGTCCGGAAGACCTGACACCCGACCAGCTGCGCTATTGCGAGAAGGTGGAGCAGTGGAATCGGGAGGAGATGCTCGATGTCGCGCCCAAGTGGCGCCTCGGCCACCCCGACGAGCAGGGCACCTATGCCCAGTGGTGCACGAAGAGATAGCCCCCGGGCGCAGAGGAGCGCCGCCGTCTCTCGGCCCCTACAGCGCCGCCGTCTCTCGGCCCCTACAGCGCCGCCGTCTCCAGCTGCGAAGTGCGCAGCAGCCCTGCCGCTACGTTATCCTCGAGGTGGAGATAGAGGGGATCGAACTCCCCGGCTTCCTGCAATTTTTGCCAGTCAGGTACGCTGAGATACCGCCTTCTGGTCTGTATCAGCCCGTTATCGCGAAGGGCCTTGAGCGCCCGGCTCATATGGACCGCGCTGATGCCGGTGGCATCCGCCAGGTTGGCCTGAGTGATGGGGAAATCGAAGGTACCGCCTTGCACGAGCCCCACCGCCTCCAGGCGCACCAGGAATTCGCAGAGCAGGTGAGCAATACGGGTGTAGGCATCGCGCCTTCCGACGTTGACGACCCATTCGCGCAGGATCGAGGCATCCACCAGCGTATCGCGCCAGAACGCAGCGGCGATACGCGGGTGGCGAGCGCATACCCGGCGCAGCTCCTCGACCTGGAAGAAACCGACCGTGCAGGGGCTGAGCGAGGCGATGCTGCAATCCATGCGCTTCAGGTACAGGGACTGCAGGTCCGGAATGTCGCCGGGAATGTGCAGGGCCATGATCTGGCGCTGGCCATCGGGGGTCAGCTTGTAGCTGCTGGCGTAACCTTCGAGAATCAGGAAGCACTGCAATGAGCTATCGCCGATGCGCACGATATCCCGGTTGGACTTGAGGTCGATGGCCTGGATGGGCAAGTCATGGAGCGCCTGGGTCTCCTCGTCGGACAGGGTGAACAGGCTGCCCAGCTTGAGAATCATCAGGGCGCTGAGAGAGTGACGATCGGACATTCTTGATGCTCCAGACCTGAGGCAGGGAATGAAGCATGGCTCGCTACAGTGTCGCTGCTAGTGGATCGAACCTAGTCGCCCGGGACACTACGCGCACCACCGCCACGTTGCCCATAACCTGTGTTAACAGGCTCGAGGAACGGGCCGCACAAGAACAGGCCGCACACGAAAAAGCCGCCTGGCGCGATGCGCCAGGCGGCTGATTCGTAAAAGCTTGTTGGTGGAGCCTAGCGGGATCGAACCGCTGACCTCAACACTGCCAGTGTTGCGCTCTCCCAGCTGAGCTAAGGCCCCACGCGCCCTCGACTCGCGAGAACGAGGCGTATCTTACCTATCGCGACCTACCTCGTCAACAGGGCCGCGTGACAACCTTCTTAGCGTTGAGAGAAAGCAAGAATCCACATGCCCGTTCAATTTCCCTTGTCCCACGAGTGTGGCAAGCTTGCATCTGATCCGAGGGCTCGGCGATCAAGCGCCCAACCCGAGCTGAAGCTCCGCCGCGACTGCCCGTCGGTCGCTGCCTGCGCTCCGTAATGACGAGGAATGTCAGACTTGATCAAGGTGCTCATTGTCGACGACCATCATCTGGTTCGCACCAGTCTTGCTCGCTTGCTCGAGAACGAAGAGGACATCGACGTGGTGGGCGAAGCCGCCAGCGGCGAGGAAGCCATCACCCTGTGCCGCCAGCTCGAGCCGGACGTGATCCTGATGGACCTGCGCATGCCGGGCATCGGCGGCCTGGAGGCGACCCGCAAGATCATGCGCAACAACACCGACGTGCGCATCCTGGCGCTGACCGGCTTCATGGAGGACAACTTCGCCCAGCGCATGCTCGACGCCGGCGCCGGCGGCTTCATCAGCAAGGACACCCAGGTACCGGACATGGTCGATGCCATCCGCAGCGTCTTTGCCGGGCACCGTTACATCAGCCCCGACATCGCCCAGCGCCTGGTGCTCTCGCGCTTCGACTCGGAAGAGAATCCGTTCGACCAGCTCTCCCAGCGGGAACTCCAGGTCGCCATGATGATCGTCAACTGCCAGCGGGTCTCGGAGATCTCCGACCGACTGTTCCTGAGCCCCAAGACGGTCAATACCTACCGCTACCGCATCTTCGAGAAGCTCGGCGTGCAGACCGACGTCGAGCTCACGCACCTGGGGCTGAAGCACGGCCTGATCGATGGGTTCGACACCGCCCACTGAGCCGGCGCATCTGGTAACCTATTGCCTCCTGCAGGACAACCAGAGCGCCATGACCTTCGATCCGCGGCAGTTCCTTGCCAACCTCACCCAGGCGCCCGGCATCTACCGGATGCTGGACGAGCGCGGCGACACCCTCTACGTGGGCAAGGCCAAGCGGCTGAAGGCCCGCCTGGCGAGCTACTTCCGCGGCGCGCTCAACACCAAGACCCAGGCCATGGTGACCCGTATCGCCGACGTCCAGGTCACGGTGACGCGCAGCGAGATCGAGGCCCTGCTGCTCGAGCAGACCCTGATCAAGGAGCTGCGTCCGCCCTACAACATCCTGCTGCGCGACGACAAGTCGTACCCCTTCGTGTTCGTCAGCGATCGCCACCCCTACCCCGCGCTGGAGTACAAGCGCGCCCGCCGGCGGCATGACGACGGCCGCTACCTGGGCCCCTACCCGAGCAGTGGCGCGGTACGCGAGAGCCTGTCGCTGATGCAGAAGATCTTTCGCATCCGCAACTGCGAGGACAGCGTCTTCGCCCACCGCACGCGCCCGTGCCTGCAGTATCAGATCCAGCGCTGCAGCGCGCCCTGCGTCGGCTACATCGGCGAAGCGGACTACCGGCGCGACCTCGAGCACGCGGTGATGTGCCTCGAGGGCCGCAGCGAGCAGGTGACCCAGGAACTGACCGAGGCGATGGAAGCCGCCAGCCGCAACCTCGCCTTCGAGGATGCCGCGCGCCTGCGCGACCAGATCCAGCACCTGCGCCAGCTGCAGCACCGCCAGTTCGTCGACACCGAGGGCGGCGACGCCGACGCCTTCGCCCTGGCCGAACGCGAAGGTGCGCTGTGCATCTCGGTGCTGTCGGTACGCCAGGGGCGGCTACTGGGCGCGCGGCACCATTCGCCGGACAACGGCCTCGGCCTCGAGGCCGCCGAGCTGCTGGGCGAGTTCGTCAGCCAGTACTATCTCGGCCAGGGGCGCGAGATCCCTCGCGAGGTGATCAGCAGCCTGCCCCTTCCCGACGCCGACATTCTGGAGAGCGCCTTGAGCAGCCGCGCCGAACGCCGCGTGCGCGTGACCCACAAGGTCCGCGGCCACCGCAGCCAGTGGCTCGAGCTGGCCCGCACCAATGCCGAACAGCAGCTCGCCAGTCGCCTGGCCAGCCAGAATGAACTCGAGCGCCGCTTCGACTCGCTGCAGCAGGCCCTGGCGCTGCCGGCGGCCGTCGAACGGCTCGAATGTTTCGACATCAGCCACAGCCACGGCGAAGCCACGGTGGCCTCCTGCGTGGTGTTCGACCGCAACGGCCCGCGCAAGTCGGATTACCGGCGCTTCAACATCGAGGGCGTGACGGCCGGTGACGACTACGCCGCCATGCGCCAGGCGCTGGAGCGGCGCTTTCGCCGTCTCGCCGAGGGCGAGGGCATCGCGCCGGACATCCTCCTGCTGGACGGCGGCAAGGGCCAGCTCAACCTGGCCCGGGAAGTGCTGGCCGAGCTGGGGCTAGGCAACGTGCGCCTGCTGGGCGTGGCCAAGGGCACCACGCGCAAGGCCGGCCTGGAGACACTGTTCATCGAGACGGTCGATCGCACCCTCGACCTGCCGTCGGCCTCGCCGGCCCTGCACCTGATCCAGCACGTGCGCGACGAGGCCCACCGCTTCGCCATCACCGGGCATCGCAACCGACGCGACAAGGCCCGCCGCAGCTCGGCGCTGGAGGAGATCGAGGGCATCGGGCCCAAGCGTCGCCGGGAACTGCTGCGCTTCTTCGGCGGCCTGCAGGGCGTGAAGCGGGCCAGCCGCGAAGAACTCGCCCGCGTCCCGGGTATCAGCGCCACCCTGGCCGAGACGATTCATCGCTCGCTGCATGGATGATGTCGCCCGGTACAGATAGAATGGGCCCACTTCGGCACTCCTGATCCAAGGCAAGGACCCCCCGTCACATGAACATCCCCAACATCCTGACGCTGGCCAGAATCGCCTTCATCCCGCTGCTGGTGGTGTTCTTCTATCTCCCTTACGCCTGGAGCATGCCGGTTGCGGCTGGCCTGTTCGCGCTGGCCTCGGTCACCGACTGGCTCGATGGCTACCTGGCGCGGCGCTGGAACCAGTCCACCCCTTTCGGCGCCTTTCTCGACCCGGTCGCGGACAAGCTGATGGTAGCCGTGGCCCTGGCCCTGCTGATCGAGCGCTTCGACAGTATCTGGCTGACACTGCCGGCCCTGGTGATCATCGGCCGCGAGATCGTGATCTCGGCGCTGCGCGAGTGGATGGCCGAAATGGGCAAGCGCGGCAGCGTGGCGGTCTCCTGGCTGGGCAAGGTCAAGACGACCCTGCAGATGATTGCCCTGCTGCTGCTGCTGGCCTTTGCCCCCGGCACGCAGTTCTCGCTGGTCGGCGTCGCCACCCTGCATGTCGCCGCGATCATGACGCTCTGGTCGATGATGATGTACCTTCGTGCGGCCTGGCCTCACCTGTCCCGCGCGATGTAGGCGCGCTCATCCGGCGCCAACAAGTGATTGACAGCAACCGGCTTATCCGTATAATTCGCTCTCGAGTCGAGCGGGAATAGCTCAGTGGTAGAGCATCGCCTTGCCAAGGCGAGGGTCGGGAGTTCGAATCTCCTTTCCCGCTCCAGATCTCTTCGGGAAGCACGAGAGACAAACGACTCATCGAGGCTGGATGGCAGAGTGGTCATGCAGCGGACTGCAACTCCGTGTACGCCGGTTCGATTCCGACTCCAGCCTCCATTCCTGACCCCCTTGTCAGCTGCCTGCTCGAAACCGTGCCGCCCGGATGGCGAAATTGGTAGACGCAAGAGACTTAAAATCTCTCGGTGGCAACACCGTGCCGGTTCGAGCCCGGCTCCGGGCACCAGGCTCTACGCTGTCCCCCTCGCCTCCCTATCCCGTCGGACACCTTTGCGGCATGCTGGCTGATGCAACAGGCTTCAGCGAGAGTGCGCATGGCCCCTACTAGTCCGGCTCGTAGCGATCACGATGTTCTGGTCATCGGCGGCGGCGTTGCCGGCCTGACCCTGGCACTGCACGTCGCCGAGACGCGCCGCGTCACCCTGGTGCGTCCCGCCAGCGACGACCAGGGCGCCAGCCGCTGGGCCCAGGGCGGCATTGCCGCCGTGCTCTCCCCCCAGGACGACTTCGACGCCCACGTGGCGGATACGCTGGTGGCCGGCGATGGCCTGTGCGACGAGCGGGCCGTGCGCTTCACCGTCGAGCAGGGGCCTGGCGCCATCGAGTGGCTGCTCTCACTCGGCGTGCCGTTCACGCGCGACGACAGCCCGAACGCCAGCTACCCCTACCACCTGGCCCGGGAAGGCGGGCACGGTGCGCGCCGCATCATCCACGCCGAGGATGCCACCGGCCGCGCCGTACTCGATACCCTGAAGGGCCACGTCGACGCGCATCCTGCAATCGTCATCCGCGACGATCTGGTCGCCATCGGCCTGCTGGCCGATGCGCAGCGGCGCTGCCGCGGCGCCCGCTGCCTCGACGCGCAAGGCCAGCCGCAGTGGTTGGTGGCCGGCGATACCGTACTGGCCACCGGCGGGGCCAGCGGCCTCTACCGACATACCACCAGCCCGCACCCGGCCAGCGGCGAGGGCATGATGATGGCCGCCGAACTGGGCGCCGAGCTGATGAACCTGGAGTTCCAGCAGTTTCACCCCACCTGCCTCTACGACCCGGACGGTCCGCCCTTCCTGATCAGCGAGGCGGTACGCGGCGAAGGGGGGCGGCTGCTGAGCACCGACGGGCGACGCTTCATGCTCGAACGCGACGCGCGCGCCGAACTGGCGCCCCGCGACATCGTCGCCCGGGCCATCGACGCCGAGATGCAGCGGACCGGATCGCCGCATGTCTGGCTGGACGTGACCCACCTGGGTGAAGCGGCCATTCGTCACCATTTTCCTACCATCCACGCCCACTGCCTCGGCCGCGGGCTGGACATCACCCGGCAGCCGATTCCGGTGGTACCCGCCGCCCATTACAGCTGCGGCGGCGTTGCCACCGACCTCGACGGCAGCTCCAGCGTGGCGCACCTCTACGCCATCGGTGAAGTGGCCTGCACGGGGCTGCACGGCGCCAATCGCATGGCCAGCAACTCGCTGCTCGAGTGCCTGGTCTTCGCGCGCAGCTGCGCCGCCAGGCTGGCGGCCAGCCGCGCACCGGCCAGCGCGCCGCTGGCGGCCGACGGCTCGGGCGGCCTCGCGGTGGAAGAGGAGCGTATCCGGCAGTGGCGCACCGCCTTGCGCGACATCATGAGCCGCCACGTGGCGATCGTGCGCCGCGACGCGGGGCTCGATGCCGCGGCAAGCGATCTGGGCGAGCTCAGCCGCAAGGTGGAGGCCGTGCTCGAGGATGCCGCGCCCAGTGTGGCGCTGGCCAGCCTGTGGCATGCCGTCAGGCTGGCCCGCCTGACCGTCCTTGCAGCCCGCCTGCGGCGGGAGTCGCGCGGCCTGCACTTCAACCCGGACTGCCCGCATCACGGCGCAAGCGGGCGACCGCCGCAGCCTTCGAGGCTGCACCTGGACGCCCTCTCGCACCCGGCCTGACGGGGCTCCAAGCGCCTCTCAATGCGCCAGGAGACGACGCAACTCGCGCAGCGCCTCGGGTGAGGCGCTGTCGGGCCACAGCCAGCGGCGGCGGCGATCGATGTCCAGCGCGATCAGCCAGGGGCCGAGGTAGGGGCAGTACAGGCGGACTGGCGCGGCCTCGCTGCCCGCCGCCCGGCGCCACAGCCACTGTTTGCCGCCGTCGGGCTGCGGCAGCATCCGCAGCTCACCGCGGGGCTGATCGCGCCACAGCCACCAGCCCAGCGGCAGAAGCCACGCCAGCGCCGGCAGCGTCAGCCAGCCGGGGGCGTGGACCAGGACGCTGGCGGAAACCGCCAGCGCCAGCAGCCACTGACAGCCCCAGGCCAGCCTAGACGGGACGACGCGGATCGTTGTCGGCGTTCTCGGCATGTTCCTGGATCAGCGCCACGATGCGACGAAACTGCGGAGCGGGCGCCTCGCGCTGCATCAGCCAGGCGAAGAGGTCCTGGTCCTCGCCCTCGATCAGCGCGCGGTAGGCCGCCTGGTCATCGGCCCCAAGCTCGTCATAGCAGTGCTCGAGAAAGGGGATCAGCAGCAGGTCGAGTTCCCACATCCCACGGCGGGAGTGCCAGTAGAGCCGCTTGCGCAGGGCAGCGGCATCGGGGGTATTCGCTTCGCTCAACGTCGGCCTCGATGGTAGGAGAAGTGAGTCGCCCAGTATACCGGAGCCGGGAAAATGGGGCAGTGCTTCGGCTCGCTTTGCCGGTCTCGCTTGACCATGGTCGTAGTGCGTTGTTTTATCTCGGTTTGAGCAGTATGCTGACGGGAGAACAAGAATGCCACCCCAGGTCCCACCGGACCAGGAAACGCCTGGAGATGACCCGATGACCAAATCCGAGTTGATCGAACAGATCGCCATGCGCCAGCCTGAGCTCTCGATCAAGGAAGTCGAATCCGCGGTTCGCCTGATTCTCGATGACATCACCGACACGCTGGCCGAAGGGGGACGGGTCGAGATCAGAGGATTTGGCAGCTTCTCCCTGCACTACCGGGAGCCACGGGTCGGCCGCAACCCCAAGACCGGGGAACCGGTCGCGCTCGAGGGCAAGTTCGTGCCACACTTCAAGCCTGGCAAGGAGCTACGCGAGCAGGTCAATGCCAGCCGCGCCCTCGGCTATTAACTCTTTCGTCATTCACAAGGGATAGACACATGCGTTGGCTCAAAGGCCTGATCCTGGCCATCATCCTGCTGGCGGTATTGCTTGTCGGCATTCTCTTCGCCGTCAACAACCAGCAGACGGTACCGCTCAACCTTATCTGGATGGAGCTGCCGGCCGTATCGCTCTCGGTATGGCTGCTGGCCGCCCTGGTCTGCGGCGTGGTGCTGGGGATGCTGGCGATGACAGGGGTCTGGCTGAGGCTGCGCACCGCGCTCTCCCGCGCCCAACGCCTGAACCGACAGCAGCGCAAGGAACTCGACCGTCTTCGCGTTCAGGAGCTCAAGGAACTGCCGTAGATGCCCGATGCCCTGCTGCTTGTGGTGCTGGTGGCCGCCGTTGCCATTGGCTGGTGGCTAGGCCGCCGTGAGCGCCGGGGCAACCGCGATCCGTTGCCGCCGAACACGCTGTCGCGGGACTACTTCGTCGGCTTGAACTACCTGCTCAACGAGCAGCCCGATCGCGCCATCGAGACCTTCGTCAGCGCGCTGGAAGTCAACAGCGAGACCATCGACACCCACATCACCCTGGGCAACCTGTTCCGCACCCGCGGCGAAGCCGACCGCGCCGTCAAGATCCACCAGAACCTGCTGGCACGCCCTACCCTGACGGCGCGGCAGAGCGAGCAGGTGCAGCTGGAGCTCGCCCGCGACTTCCTCCACCTGGGCCTGTTCGACCGCAGCGAACGCCTGCTCCAGCAGCTGGTGAACGACTCCAGCCATGACGACTTCCGCCATGCCGCCAAACGCCTGCTGGCGGACCTTTACGATCGCGAGGGGGAGTGGCAGGCCGCCTTCGACGTCGCCTACCCCGCCCTGATTCGCCAGCACGAGGACATTCGCCGGGCAGCGGCCCATTGGCTGTGCGAACTGGCCGATCAGGAGCGTCGCTCCGCCAGCCCGGGCCTGGCCCGCAAGCACCTGCGCCGGGCGCTCTCGATCGACCCCCGCTGCGTGCGCGCCAACCTGCTGCTGGCGGCACTGGCACAGGATACCGCGCACTATCGCGAGGCCATCCGCATCCTGATGCGCATACCGGACCAGGACCTCGACATGATGCCGATCGTGCTGGAACCGCTGCACCACGCCTATCGGATGCTGGACGACGAGGCGGGCCTGGTGGATTGCCTGGAACGGCTGCTCGAACGGGCCCACGTGACCAGCCTGATCATCCTGCTGGCGGAAACCCAGCGCAAACGCCAGGGGCTGCAGGTGGCCATCGAACTGGTCAGCGAACAGCTCAACCGGGCGCCGAGCCTGGGCGCGCTCGATTACCTGCTGGACCTCTACCAGCACCAGCAGCAGGAGCAGGGCGCACCCGACAACCGGCTGCAACTGCTAAAGCAGCATACCCACACCCTGCTGGCGGCGCGGCCGCGGCATCGCTGCCAGCGCTGCGGCTTCGCCGGGCAACCGCTCCACTGGCAGTGCCCCAGCTGTCGCAGCTGGGGGACCACCCGCCCCATCACCGGGATCGAAGGGGAGTGACGCCGCGTCTTCAGCGCGCGGCCAGTTCCTGCTCGATGGCGCTCAGAGCCGCCATCGGGTCGTCCGCCTGGGTCACCGGCCGGCCGATCACCAGATGGGTACTGCCCGCCGCCATCGCTTCGGCCGGCGTCATCACGCGGCGCTGATCGCCGCGCTCGGCGCTACGGGGGCGTATTCCCGGCGTCACCTTGAGAAAGTCGTCGCCGCACAGCTCGCGTAGCCGAGCCGCCTCCTGCGCCGAGCATACCACCCCGCCCATGCCGCATTGACGCGCCAGCAGGGCCAACCGCTCGACATGCGCCGCCGGCGCGGCGGCCACCCCCACCTCGACGAGATCGCTCGCCGTCATGCTGGTCAGCACCGTCACGGCGATCAGGTGGGTGTTCAGGCCATGGCGATCCAGCCGCTCCCGCGCGGCCTCCATCATGCGCCTGCCGCCGCTGGCGTGGACGTTGACCATCCAGACGCCCTGCTCCGCGGCCGCCTGAACGGCCCCGGCCACGGTGTTGGGGATGTCGTGGAACTTGAGGTCGAGGAAGATCTGGAAGCCTCGCCCATGCAGCGCATCGATCACCTCGGGACCGCTGCGGGTGAACAGCTCCTTGCCCACCTTGACGCGACAGCGCGCGGGGTCGAGCCGGTCGGCCAGGCACAGGGCGGCATCGAGAGAGGGATGATCGAGGGCGATGATCAGTGGCGAATCGCTGGTCACGTGGTGGGCTCCGGCTGCGTGAGGGTCGCTCGATTATACCAGCCACGGCCGGTTCACCGTTCTCTTCAGCCTGAACTATCCTCTTATCTAATATGAGCCGCCCTGCGTGACCCCGGCGGTACCTGCGCAGGTGGTTCCCGGCTCCTTTTGCTCGAGGATGACGACAACGACAACGGCTGTGCCCTGCATGCCCCTGGACCGATGGATCGGGAGGACACCATGACCAGCGAACAACGCATCAGCCCCATCGCCCTGCCCGACAGCCGAGCTCAGCGCGTGCTCAATACCCTGCTGGAGGGCTCCGGCGTGACGCTCAACGGCGAGGCTCCCTGGGACCCGCAGATCTATCACCCCGACTTCTGCTCGCGAATCCTGCGTCAAGGCTCCCTGGGATTGGGCGAGTCGTACATGGACGGCTGGTGGGAGTGCGAGCAGCTTGACGAGATGGCCTGCCGCCTGCTCCTGCACGGCCTGGGAGAGCGGGCCCGCCCCCCCGCGGATCGCATCATGTATCGCCTCCAGGCGGGGCTGCTCAACCTGCAGAGCAAGGCCCGGGCCTATATCGTCGGTGAAGCGCACTACGACCTCGGCAACGACCTGTTCGAGCGCATGCTCGACCCCACCATGTGCTACTCCTGCGGCTACTGGAGAGAGGCCAGGACGCTTCACGAGGCCCAGCTTGCCAAGCTCGAACTGGCCTGTCGCAAGCTCGAGCTGCGCCCCGGCATGCAGGTGCTCGACATCGGCTGTGGCTGGGGCAGCTTCGCCGAGTATGCGGCCCGCCATCACGGTGTCTCGGTCACCGGGATCACCATCTCCCGCGAGCAGGCAGAGCTGGCCAACGAGCGCTGCGCCGGCCTGCCCGTCGAGATCGAGCTCAAGGACTACCGCGAGCTGAGCGGCTGCTTCGATCGCATCGTCTCCATCGGCATGTTCGAACACGTGGGCCATCGCAACTACGAGACCTACTTCCAGACCGTCGAGCGCCTGCTGGCCGAGAACGGACTGTTCCTGCTGCATACCATTGGCTCGAACAGCTCCGAGATCAGCGTGGACCCGTGGATCGATCGTTACATCTTCCCCAATGGCGTCCTGCCGTCGGCACGCCACATCGCCGCAGCCAGCGAGGGCCTGCTGCTGATGGAGGATTGGCACAACTTCGGCCCCGACTATGACAGGACGCTGATGGCCTGGCGCGACAACTTCGATGCCCACTGGCACGAGATCGCCGAGCGCTACAGCCAGCGCATCGAGCGCATGTTCCGCTACTACCTGTCGGTGTGTGCCGGCGCCTTTCGCGCCCGCGACCTCCAGCTCTGGCAGATCGTCTTTTCTCGCGGCAGGGGGGCGCGCTACGACGCGCCGCGATGAGCGAGCCGCTGCCGGGGCATTTTCCTACAAGCGGCATAGTCAATCTCTTACAGCTTGCGTTGGGTGATTTACGCTCTGTTACATCGTATATTAGGCATTCTCTCAGCGGCTCCTTCCGCAGGCAGATGGCTTCGCGCAGATGCCATTACCCGTCCGTAGCGAGACTCCGAGCCGTGACACAACAACTTCAGGACTCATGCCTGTACGCAGCAGGCCAGAAGGGAAGCCCGCATGCCCGAAGAGAATGCCATGACGGGAGGGGAGCTGAATGATCCGATCCGCATGCGCGCCTTCACGGAGCGCCTGCCCGGGGTCGTGTTCCAGTTCCACCGTGACCACCATGGGCACATGCACTTTCCCTATCTGGCGGGAAGCGGCACCAGCCTGCCCGGCATCGACCGTGACGCCTTGCATCAGGACGCCCGCCACATGCTCGACCGGCTGGACGAGGAGGACCATCCGCGCGTGATGGCAGCCATCGAGCGCTCGGCTCGCTGGCGCATTCCCATTGCCACCAAGTTCCGCATTCGCCTCGCGAGGCAGCGCTGCCGCTGGGTCGCGCTTCGGGCCCAGCCGGAGGATTCCGCGACCGGCGTACTCTGGCACGGCCTGATGATCGACATCACCGAGCAGATGGCCGAGGAGGCCAGGCTGCGCAGGCTCTCGGATACCGATGACCTGACCGGCCTGGCCAACCGACGCCGGCTGATGACCCGGCTGGACGAGGAGATCGCCAGGAGCAACCGGCATGCCAGCCCGCTCTCCCTGATGCTGATCGACCTGGACCACTTCAAGCGCATCAACGATACCTGGGGCCACCTGCAGGGCGACCAGGTGCTCGCTGAATTCGCCAACCTGTGTCAGCAGTTGCTGCGCGAGGAGGATATCGTGGGCAGGCTCGGTGGCGAGGAGTTCGCCGTGCTCCTGCCCTTGACACCGCTGGTCGCCAGCCAGCCGCTGGCCGAGCGGCTGCGTCACGCCATTGCCGAGCACGATTTCGGTATCGATACCGGCCAGGTCACCGCCAGCATCGGCCTCGCCGAGTACCGTCTGGGCGAGTCGAGGGATACCCTGATCGACAAGGCCGATCGCAGCCTCTATGCGGCCAAGCACCAGGGCCGCAACCGCGTCGTCAGCGGCGGATAGCCGGCGCCACGCCAAGTGGCAGATTGGTCGAGGCGATGGCATCATGGACGGGATGCGGGCCACGCGGCATCCCGGCCCGACGTTGCCACGACTCCTAATTTGTCGCCAGACCGACGAGGTAGCGAAATACATGTTCGAACATATTGAGCGGGTCCCCGGGGACGCCATCCTCGGCCTGATCGAGGCCTTCAAGAAGGATACCAATCCCGAGAAGGTCGATCTCGGCGTCGGCGTCTACAAGGACGCCCAGGGCAAGACGCCGGTGATGCGTGCCGTCAAGCAAGCCGAGGCCCTGCTGCTCAAGAACGAAACCACCAAGACCTATATCGGCTCCCACGGTGCGCCCGAATACGGCGAGGTGATCCTGCCGATGGTGCTGGGCGAAGGCTCGCCGGTACTCGAGGCCGGCCGCGCCAGTGCGACCCAGTCGCCGGGCGGTACCGGCGCGCTGCGCCTGGCTGCCGACTTCATCAGCAGCCAACTCCCCGGCAAGGGCATCTGGGTCAGCAACCCCACCTGGCCGAACCATCACGGTATCTTCACCGCCGCCGGCATCGAGCTGCACAAATACCCCTACGTCGACGCCGAGAACCGCCTCGATTTCGACGGCATGCTGGCCGCGGTCAAGCAGATCCCGGCGGGTGACGTCATCGTGCTGCACGCCTGCTGCCACAACCCCACCGGCTTCGACCTCTCCCGCGAGCAGTGGCAGCAGGTACTCGAGGTGGTTCGTGAGCGCGGCCTGCTGCCGCTGATCGACTTTGCCTACCAGGGCTTCGGCGAGGGCCTCGAGGAGGACGCCTACGGCGTGCGCCTGCTGGCCGAGAACCTCGACGAGGTGATCATCACCAGTTCCTGCTCGAAGAACTTCGGCATCTACTGCGAGCGCACCGGCTGCCTGATCATGGTGGCGAAGAACCACGAGCAGATGGAAAACATCCGCTCGCAGGTCGCCATCGTCGCCCGCGAGAACTACTCCAACCCGCCGGCACATGGCGGTGCCATCGTCAGCGAGATCCTGCACTCCGCCGAGCTGGCCGCGCTGTGGCGTGAAGAGCTCACCGAAATGCGCGATCGCATCAATACGCTGCGCCGCGATTTCGTCGAAGCCCTGAAGCCCTATGGGCTCGACCAGAAATATGCCTGCGTGGGCGAGCAGCGCGGCATGTTTTCCTATACCGGCCTGCAGCCGGAACAGGTCGACCGCCTGCGCGATGAGTTCGGCATCTACATGGTGCGTTCAGGTCGTGCCAACGTGGCCGGCTTCTCCCACGAGAACCTGCCCTACCTGGCGAAGGCCATCGCCGCGGTCAACTGAGCCTCAGATGCCACGCGCGCGATGCCCCGGCCCTGGCCGGGGCATCGCGCGCGTGGCCTGCCCGTCGAGGCAAGCTCGATATCTCAGTCGTTCATGCCCTCGAATAGCGGACGCATGTTCTCGATCAGGTAACGGTCATCGAACCCGGCCTCATGCTTGAGCGCCTCCAGGTCCGGTATCGTCACGCTGTGACGCTCGCGAAAGATCAGGCCATCTTCGCTCAGCGCGGTGAAGGTTCGGCTGACATGTACCGGGCTGAGCCCGAGCAGGTCCGCCAGGACCTCCTGCGACAGCGGCAGGCGGAATATCTCGCAACCGTCACCTTGAGTCTGCTTGATGCGCTGGCACATCTCGAGCAGAAAATGGGCCAGTTTCTGGCGCGCGTTACGCCTCGCCAGGTTGACGAGTCGCTCCGTCAGCATCACCTGCTGGCGGCTGGCGATGGCAAACAGGATCGAGGTGAGAGTGAACGAACGCTGGAAAATGTCGAAGAGATTGCGATGGGGGAAAAAACAGATTTCGCCGTCCTCCACCATCTGCACGCCGGCCAGGCGCTGCGAGAAGGCGAATTCGCGTAGCCCGACGATGTCGCCAGGCAGGTAGATGTCCAGGATCTGGCGCGTGCCGTTCTCCAGTTCACGATAGGAAAACGCCCAGCCACGCTTGAGAGTACAGAATTCCTGCGCCTGGTCTCGCTCCTCCCAGAGGGAGGTTCCTGCCCTGATCGGCGTGGAGCTGTCTTCCAGTCGGATCAGCAGCGACTTGTCCTCGGCGGACAAGGGGTAGTACTGATTGAAATGGCGAACGATACAGCTCTCATCTGGATCCATCGAGCCTTCCCCTGTATGCATGGGCGCCTACGCGTCTCTTCCGCATAGCGCAACGAAACCTCCAAGTAGTCCTCCATCTTACCGTGCTAGCCTTTCGACGGCATACGACAAAGGCAGCCTTGACCAAATAGTCAGACGGTAGTCAAACTGGTGCTGCCTTGACTACAACCCCAACACGCAAGAGGCTCATCATGGCGGCTTCCCCCGTGCACTACCCCTGGTACAAGAAGGAGGATACCGATGCCTTCTTCGCCCTCTTCCAGAACAATATCGCGAACTTCGTCATCATTGCCATCACCATGCTGGGAATGGAATTCCCCGCCTCCATCGTGTTCGGCCAGGTACTGCCAGGCGCCGCGGTGGCCGTCATGGTCGGCAATTTCTACTATGCCTGGACGGCGGCGCGCCTGGCACGCAAGGAGAACCGCAGCGACGTCACTGCGCTCTCCTACGGTATCTCCACGCCGGTGATGTTCGTCTTCCTGTTCGGCGTGCTGCTGCCGGCCAAGCAGTTGACCGGCGATGCCGAGCTGGCCTGGAAGGTGGCCGTCGCGGCCTGCTTCATCAGTGGCGCGATCGAGGCCGCGGTGAGCCTGATCGGGCGCTGGGTTCAGTACCACCTGCCCCGAGCCGCGATGCTCGGTGCGGTCGCGGGGGTCGCCTTGACCTTCATTGCCGGCGAGATGCTGTTCAAGACGCTGGAGATGCCGGTGATCGGGCTACTGGTGCTGGCCATCATCATCGTCGGCCTGGTGGCACGGGTCAGCATGCCGTTCCGCCTGCCGACTTCGCTGTTCGCCATTGTCATCGGTACCGCCATGGCCTACCTCATCGGCGACGCCGGCGGCGAACGCTTCAGCGACGCCTTCACCCACCTCGGCTTCTATCCGCTGCTGCCCAACCTGGCGTGGTTCGAGGGCCTGGGGCTGCTCTTCACCGGAATGCTCGCCGTACTCACCGTGGTGCTGCCGATCACGCTGTACAACGCCATCGAGACGATGAACAACGTCGAGGCCATGGAGGCCGCGGGCGACAAGTACGACGTGCGCGAGTGCCAGGCGGTCGACGGCGCCGGCACCATGATCGGCGCGCTGTTCGGCGGTGTCTTCCCCACCACGGTGTACATTGCCACGGTGGGGGCCAAGTGGATGGGCGCCGGTCGCGGCTACAGCATCCTAAATGGCGCCGTCTATGCCGTGGCCACCATGTTCGGGCTGATCGCCGCCCTGGCGGCGATCATCCCGGTCTCGGTGGTCGCCCCGATCCTGGTCTTCGTCGGCATGTCGATGATCGCCACCGCCTTCCAGAGCAACGATACGCGCTACTACCCCGCGGTCGCGCTGGCCATGCTGCCCTACTTCGCCAACTACGTGATGACGCGGTTCAACCGGGCCGCCGAGGAGACGGTAACGGGTATCTCCTCAGGCGTCGTGCCGCTGGGCCAGGGAGCCATGTTCATGGCCATCTTCATCGGCGCCATGACCGTCTCGGTCATCGATCACCAGTTCCGGCGCGCCGCCATCTTTGCCGCGGTAGCGGCGGCCTTCTCCTTCGTCGGCCTGATGCACGCCCCCGAGCTGGCCTTCAACGCCGCCTGGGACTTCACCCTCGGCTACCTGGTGATGGGCGCCCTGTTCCTCTACTTCGCCTGGCAGCAGGAGAAGCTGGCAGCGCCCCACGTCTCCCCATCGCGGCCGGCAGCCACTACCCCGCCGCCCTCCGTCGATTGAGCCCGTCACGCGACTCAGGCCCAGAGCGCGGGCGGTAAATGGAAAAGGCCCTGTCCAATGGACAGGGCCTTTTACCGGGTTTCGCTCACGCCGCGTAGCGGGGACAGCGCCTCCCCGAGCGGAAGCCGCTGTCGGCGCCGAACCCTTACTGCGCGGGCTGGGCCGGCTGGCCTCCCTGCTGCTGCATCTGGTTCTGCATGTCCTCCATCTGCTGCTGCTGCTGGGCGATGGCCTCGTCCAGCTGCTGGCGCTGCTCTTCGGTGAACACCGACTCGATGCGAGACTGCAGCAGTACCGTCTCGGCGGTGATCTCGCCGGTCAGGTCGCCCAGGCGTGACGCGTCCTCGCGAATGAGATTCTCGTCGTAATCGGGCCCGACATAGTCACCGAGGCGTGCCTGGAGGGCCTGGGCCTCCTCCTCCTTGGGCGTCAGCTGACGCTCGGCCTCATCCAGCAGGCCACGGATCTCCTCCTGCTGATTCTCGTCCAGGTCGAGCAACTGATCGAGCTGTTCCACCTGGTCCCCCTGAGCCGGAGCCTGCATCTCCTGTGCCGCCGCGACGCCAGTGATCCCCAGGGTGAGCACGATCGTTGTCAGAAACTTGGTGAGATTCATTACTTGCTCCATTCCACAGAGTTGCTTTCATGACCCGAACGGACGAGCCACTACGTCCTATTCCTGACAGCGAAACAGGCCTCAGGTTCGCTCATGAGGAAAAAGTTTCGTGCCGTCGCATGCATTGGCCTCGTCTCGCCCCAGCATGCGGCGCATCAATTGCCAGGCGACTGCCCCCGCCAGGACGTTGCCCAGCGCCGCGCCCATGGCAAGCCCCGGCAGGCCAGCAAGCGACGATCCCAGCCAGAGCAGCGGCAAGTAGCAGAGAAACAGCCTGGCCGTGGACATCAGCATGGCACGCAGCGGCCAGCCCAGCGCGTTGCCGGCAGATACCACCAGCATGCAGACCCCGAGGGCGGCGTAGCTCGGCAGCAGGAACCGGATCAGCACCGTCAGATCGCCGCGCACCTCCGGGCTGCCTGCCAGCAGTTGCGCGAGCCAGGGCGCGACAAGCGCCAGCAGTGCCCCCAGCATGAGCTGCCACGCCACCACGATCTTCAGCGCCAGCCCCACCAGTTGCCTGACCTGAACCCAGTCGCCGGCACCGTAGCAGCGCCCCAGCCAGGGCGGCAGCGACATGGTCATGGCCAGCACCACCACCAGGGACAGCGTCTCGAGGCGGCTGGCAAGGCCCCACGCCGCCACCGACGACTCGCCCAGGCTCGCCACCACCGACACGGCCAGCATGGCCGCCAGCGGCGGCATCAACTGGCTGATCATCGCCGGCCCGGCGATGCCGGCGAAAGGGCCAGCCGACCCGGCCAGCTCGCGCCTGAGCCCGTGCCGAGTCAGCCAGTCGCGTCGGCGCAGCCGATAGACCGCCAGCAGTAGCCCGCTGCCGAAGGCGATGGCCGTGGCCCAGGCCGCGCCGGGCAGCCCGAGCCCCGCCCAGGGGCCGATGCCGAAGATGAAGAGCGGGTCGAGCAGCAGGTTGACCAGGCTGGTCATGACCATCAGCTTGCCGGGCAGGCGCGTATCTCCATGGGCACGAAACAGGCTGTAGACAAAGTAGAGAACCGCCCCGAGCCAGGCGGCCAGCAGTTGTGGTCCCCAGTAGTCGCGAATCAGAATGCGCGCTGCCGCGTCGGCGCCGAGGCGAGAGAAGATCGGCGCCTGGGCCCACCACAGCAGCCAGGCGAGCAGCGCGATGGTCGCGCTGCCCACCATCAGTACCAGCGAGCCGAGGCGCCGCGCCCGTTCGCCCTCACCGGCCCCCAGCGCGCGCGAGATCAGTGCCGCTATGGCGATGCCGAGCCCCACCTGCACGCCGATGATGAGGAAGGTCAGCGGAAAGGTGAACGACTGTGCCGCCAGTGGCGCCGTGCCCAGGCGAGCGACGAAGGCACTGTCCACGAGCTGGAAGCCCAGCAGGGCCAGCACCCCGATGGTCATCGGCCAGGTCTGCCGCCACAGCGTCGGACCCAGCCGGGAAATGGTTGAATCACGAGAGGAATCCGCTGTCACCGTGACTCCGTCTTCAGCCCTGCGGGGGAGGTGTATGGCAACTGCGAAGCTGGCTCCTCTGCCTCGTCGATATCGAGACGAACGTCGACGCAGAACATGACCGGCTCATCCGTGCCTTCGTCGAGCATCACATGGTAGGAATAGACCGGTACCGCCCGCCCCAGCTTGTCTCGCAGGACTAGGCGTCCCGGGGGTATCACTTTTCCTTCCGATAGCCATGCTGCGTGGTCACTTGTGACCCGCGCCTGCATGGCATCGGGAATGATGAGTTCCTCGAGATAACGCCCCGCAGCCTCCTCGGCGGTGTAACCGTAGAGTCGAGTACTCGCAGCATTCCAATAGATCACTCGCCTGTCACGGTCATAGCCCTGAACCGCAACATTGGGAAGGCTTTCCAGTAGTGCTCGAAATCGCGTATCTCCCTTGCCATATCCACGTCGCGAGGCCATTGCCTGCCACCAGCGGTATAACCATCCGAATAACTTGCGCACCAGTGGGCTCCCTGCTTGTCTCAGGCTTGCATGGTACTCGATTCTGATAGCGTTGGCGGGGTGATCGACGACACCCTCGGCATACAGGCCGAGGGTGTTCTCGCGGATAGGCAGAGCTCGAGTTACTGACGCACGCCTTCGAAGGTGACGTAGAGTTCGAGTTCGTGCATGGCTTCGGGGAAGTCGCTCATGTCGATACCGAAGTCGGCCAGGGTCAGCTTGGTGCTGCCTTCGAAGCCGGCGCGATAGCCGCCCCAGGGGTCGTCTCCTTCACCCATCAGGGTAACCGGCATCTCGATCTCGCGGGTCTCGCCGTGCAGGGTCAGGTCTCCGGTCAACACGCCCTCGTCGTCGCCGTTCGGCTCGAAGCCGGTGGAAACGAAGGTCGCGGTGGGATGCGCGTCGGCATCCAGGAAATCGCTGCTGAGGAAATGCTTGTCACGCTCGGCATTGTTGGTGTTGAGGCTGGCCACCTGAACTTCCATTTCCACGCTGGAGGCCTCGAGATCGTCGGGGTCGTACTGGAAACGCCCGTCGAACTCCTCGAAGCTGCCGAGAATGTACGAGTAGCCGAGGTGATTGATCTTGAACTGGATGAAGGCATGCTGCCCTTCGGTGTCCACCACGTAGTCGTCGGCCAGGGCCAGACCGGTGGCGGCCAGGGAAACGGCGCCGAAGGCAGTAGCGAGTGCGGCTTTCTTGAACATGGGTCTCTCCTTGGTGGTAGCGCCCGCAGGCGCTGGCGTTCAACGGCGACGCGTACGTGCCGGGTTCAACATGCGGATGAAGGTATCGTGACGGTCGAGGAAATGGTGCTTCAGCGCCGCCAGGGTATGACCCGCCGCCAGCAGCAGCAGCGCCACGGCGCTGTACCAGTGGATCTCGCCGGCAATACTGGCCTGGTCGGGCAGGTGGCTGACCAGTGCAGGCACCTCGAACCAGTCGAAGACGCTGATGCCACGCCCGCGGGCGGTGGAGATCAGGTAGCCGCTGACCATCACCGTGAGCATCAGCACGTAGAGGGCGGTATGGCCAAGGTGGGCCGCGATACGCTCCAGGCGGCTGCCATGGGAGACGGGAGTCGGCTGGAACAGCCGCCAGAGCACGCGCAGCAGCGTGGCGAACAGCAGCAGCATGCCGATGGAACGATGCCACCAGGGTGCGCGGTTGTACCAGGGGTCATAGTAGCCCAGGTCCGTCATCCACCAGCCGAGCAGGAACAGGCCCAGGATTGCCACGGCGCTGGCCCAGTGGAAGAGGATGCTGACCAGGCCCCAGCCTGAGCGTGTGTTGCGCCACATCTCGTCGCTCCCGTTGAGCTTCGCCTTCGATGGGGGGCAGCATACCGTAACGCCTGCTCAGGATGCGCTGAAAAAACCGAACGTTACGTTCGTAAAAATTCCCCGTTCGCTCCTCGCCGCGAATGCCGCCACACCGCCCGGCGCGGTTCAGATCAGGGCATCGAGTCCGCGTGCCAGGTCGGCCCGAATGTCATCGAGCGCCTCGAGCCCCACCGCCACGCGAATCAGCCCCTCGCCGATGCCCGCCGCCTCCTTCTGAGCGTCGGAGAGCCGCCCGTGGGTCGTGGTGCCGGGGTGGGTGATGGTCGACTTGACGTCGCCCAGGTTGCCGGTGATCGACAGCATGCGGGTGGCGTCGATGACCGACCAGGCCGCCTCGCGGCCTCCCTTGACCTCGAAGCCCAGCACCGCCCCATAGCCCCCCTGCTGACGGCCGGCCAACTCATGCTGCGGGTGGTCGGGCAGCCCGCTGTAGTGCACCCGCGCCACCGCCGGGTGCCCCTGCAGCCACTCGGCCAGGGCCTGGGCATTCTCGCAGTGGGCGCGCATGCGCAGGGTCAGCGTCTCGAGGCCCTTGGTGAAGATCCAGGCGTTGAACGGGCTCAGGCACGGCCCGCAGGTGCGCACCACGCCGAACACCTCCTCGAGCTCCTTGTCCCGTCCTACCACGGCGCCACCGACTGCCCGCCCCTGGCCATCGAGGTACTTGGTGGCGGAGTGGATGACCAGGTCCGCCCCCAGTGCCAGTGGCTTCTGCAGCGCCGGGGTCAGGAAACAGTTGTCGATGGCCAGCAGCGCACCGCTGCGATGGGCGATCTCGGCGAGGGCCGCGATGTCGACCACCTCGGAGAGCGGATTGGAGGGCGTCTCGGCGAACAGCAGCCGTGTGCGGGGGGTGATTGCCGCCTCCCAGGCCGCCAGGTCGGAGAGTTCGACGTAACGCGTGGCGATACCCAGCTTGCCGAAATACTTGTCGAACAGGCTGACGGTGGAACCGAACAGCGAGCGCGAGGCGACGATCTCGTCACCGGACTGCAGCAAAGCGAGTCCCGTGGCGAGGATCGCCGCCATGCCGGAGCTGGTCGCCACGCAGCGCTCGCCGCCCTCCAGCGCCGCCAGACGCTGCTCGAAGGTTCGCACCGTGGGATTGGTGAAGCGCGAGTAGACGTTACCCGGCTCCTCGCCCTTGAACTTGCGCGCCGCCTCGGCGGCGCTGGCGTAGACGAAGCTGGAGGTGGGGAAGATCGGCTCGCCGTGCTCCTGCTCGTGGGTGCGCCGGTGGCCGGCGCGAATCGCCAGGGTCTCCAGCGCCCAGTCGTCGGGGGTCGTCTCGTCATGCATGCTCGGCCACCTCAGTCGTCGATGTCGTCTTCCTGATTGTGCATGCCCACCAGGGCGTGGGCACCGACGCTCTGCTGCTGCTTGGCGGCGTCGTTGCGCGAGGCCTCGAGCGCCGAGAGGTAGCCGTCGTCGATGTCGCCGGTGATGTACTGGCCGTCGAACACCGAGCAGTCGAACTGCTCGAGTCCCGGGTTGACCTCGCGACAGGCGGCCTTGAGGTCGTCCAGGTCCTGGTAGAAGATGCGGTCGGCGCCGATCAGCTCGCCGACCTCCGCCTCGCTGCGCCCGTGGGCGATCAGCTCCGCGGCCGCCGGCATGTCGATACCGTAGACGTTAGGATAGCGTACCGGGGGGGCCGCCGAGGCGAAGTAGACCTTGTTCGCCCCTGCGTCGCGGGCCATCTGGATGATCTGCTTGCAGGTGGTGCCGCGAACGATGGAGTCGTCCACCAGCAGCACGTTCTTGCCCTTGAACTCGACGCCGATGGCGTTGAGCTTCTGACGTACCGATTTCTTGCGCTGGGTCTGACCCGGCATGATGAAGGTGCGGCCGATGTAGCGGTTCTTCATGAAGCCTTCGCGATAGGTCACGCCCAGGTGCTGGGCAAGCTCAAGTGCCGAGGTGCGTGAGGTATCGGGAATCGGGATCACCACGTCGATGTCGTGCTCCGGCCATTCGTTGCGGATACGGTCGCCGAGCTTGCGGCCCATCTGCATGCGCGTCCCGTAGACGTAGGCGCCGTCGAGGATCGAATCGGGACGCGCCAGGTAGACGTGCTCGAAGATGCAGGGCGCCAGCTGGGGCGAATCGGCGCACTGCTGGGTGTGGAAGCGCCCCTCCATGTCGACGAAGATCGCCTCGCCCGGCGCCAGGTCGCGGTGCAGCTCGAAGCCCCCCACGTCGAGTGCCACCGACTCGGAGGCGATCATCACCTCCTGGCCCTTGCCCTCGTCGCGGGTGCCGAACACCACCGGGCGGATGCCGTTGGGGTCGCGGAAGGCGACCAGGCCGACGCCGTTGATGATCGCCACTGCGGCATAGCCGCCGCGGCAGCGTCGATGTACGCGCCGCACCGCATCGAAGATGTCGCCGGGCGAGAGGTGCAGGCCCTGCTTGCCCAGTTCGTGGGCGAAGACGTTGAGCAGCACCTCGGAATCCGAACTGGTATTGATATGGCGCAGGTCGGAGGAGAACAGCTCCTGCTTGAGCTGGTCCGAGTTGGTCAGGTTGCCGTTATGGGCCAGCGCGATGCCGTAGGGAGAGTTGACATAGAACGGCTGCGACTCTGCCTCGCTGGACGAGCCGGCGGTCGGATAGCGCACGTGGCCGATGCCGAGATTGCCCTGCAGCCGCGCCATGTGGCGAGTGTGGAACACGTCGCGTACCAGGCCGTTGCTCTTGCGCAGCATGAAGCGCCCTTCGCTCCACGTCATCATGCCGGCGGCGTCCTGGCCGCGATGCTGGAGCACCGTCAGGGCGTCGTAGATCGCCTGGTTCACGGTCTGCTTGGCCAGAAGGCCGACGATACCGCACATTCCACCTTACCTCGCTTGCAGGGAGCCGACCGCGGTCGGCTTGGAAAAAGCTCTGTTCACAGGGCGCCGGGCTCGGGCTCGCCGGCGTCGCGACGTTCGGGCAGCGGCATGTTGCGCCACGCCTCCGGGGCCTCGGGCACCCGGCCTTCCCAGGCCTCGAGCTGACTGACCGCCCAGTCGCGCAGCTGCTCGAAGGTGGGCCGTAGCTCGGCCTCCTGCCATGCCTGCAGCTGCGCCAGCGGCGTCAGACTGATCAGGATGGTGGCCACCACCAGCACCGCCGCCCCCCGGGCGACCCCGAAGCAGGCGCCGGCGACGCGGTTGAAGAAGCCCATGCCGACCCACTCCACGGCGGCATGCACCATGCGAATGACGATACCGCAAAGCAGGACCACGCCGAGAATCACCAGCACGAAGGCCAGTACCAGCCGGCCGTCGGCATTCTCGATCAGGCCCGACAGCAGGTCTGCCACCGGCTCGGCGAGCAGCCGCGCCGCCAGCAGCGCGATGATCCATGCCGCCAGCCCCAGGCCCTCGCGGACCAGGCCGCGCATGAAGCCGGCCAGGGTCGAGACGGCCAGCACGGCGAGAAAGCCCCAGTCGATCCAGGTCAGGGTCATGGTCTCACTCTCTCACCCGTACCAGCAGCCCCTGGAGGTTGGCCCGCTCCTTCACCGCGTTCATCGCCAGCTCACCGGACTCCGAGGAGTCGAAGGGGCCCACGTAGACCGTGGTCATGCCGTTGTCACGCTGCCGGCTGTAGACGGGAAAGCCCTGCTCCTGCAGTTGGGACTCGAGGCGCTCGGCGTTGCCCGACTCGCCGAAGCTGCCCACCTGTACAGCCCATTCTCCGCTGGGCGAGGCACCCTCCGCAGGGGCCTGGCGCTCGGCCTCCGGCTCGGAGCCGGCGTCATCCTCGGACTGGCCGCTTGCCAGGCGCTCGGAGGCGGCCTGGGCGAGGTCGGCGATCGGATCCTGCCGCGGCGCCTCGGCCGGCTCGGTGTCGCCGTTCGTTGCACCCTGTTCCAGCGCCAGCGCCGGCTCTGACTCGACCCGTGCCGGGTCATCGGGCTCGGCTTCGACCTGCTCGAGCGGCGGAGGCGGCTCCACCTGCTCGGAGCCCGTCTCGGGCGAGCGAATCTGGCCCAGGCTCGTCGGCGGCTCGGGATCGGGCACATTGCGCCGCTCCACCGGTACCGGCTGCTCGATGGTCAGCACCGGCTGGGGGCGCTCGTCGCGGGGCGCCGGTTCATCGAACAGCATCGGCACGAAAATCACCGCCAGGGCAATCAGGATGATCGCACCGCTGATTCGTTCGCGCATTCCGTACTTCATCAACCCCTCCTGCCCCGCTAGGCCGCCTGCGCCTGCTTCCACGCCAGTATGGCCGCCACCGTATGGAAGGAGCCGCATACCAGCACGCGATCGTCGGGCGCCAGGCGCCCGGCCAGCCACGACGCCCCGTCCTCGGGAGTCTGGCCCTGGTAAGCGACATGTTCTCCGTGCGCCTCGATGCGCCCCGCCAGGTCCGCGGCGGGACGTGACCGCTCGCCGGCCAGGGTCACCGCAACCCAGCCATCCGCCACCTCGGCGAGGGCCGCGATGACACCGTCGGCATCCTTGTCGCCCAGCATGCCGAGCAGCACCCAGGTGCGCCCACGGCATGGCTGCGCCGCCAGCCTGCTCGCCAGGTAGGCGGCCGCGTGCGGGTTGTGGCCGACGTCCAGGCACCACTGTCCCAGCCACTGCATGCGACCGGGTACCTGCAGTTCACGCAGCGCCAGCCGGCAATTCACCTCGTCGAGCGCAACGCCCGCCGATACCAGCGCCTGCAGCGCCGTAGCCGCATTGTCCAGCGGCAGGCCTGGGTCAGGCAAGTCCGCGAGGCGCGGGGGCGTCCCTTCGGCGGCAGCCCCCAGCCAGCTGAAGCGCCCCTCGACGCCGCGCTTCCAGTGAAAGTCATGGCCCAGCAGCGTGACCGGCGCGCCCAGCGCCTCGGCGCATTGGCCCACGCTGGCGGGCAACTGGCTGCTGCCCAGGACGGCGGGATGACCGGCGCGCATGATGCCGGCCTTCTCTCGCCCGATACCATCGAGGTCGCTGCCGAGGTAGTCGGCATGGTCGAGGGCAATGGTGGTGATGACGGCGACATCGGCATCGATCACGTTGACCGCATCGAGCCTTCCCCCCAGTCCGACCTCGAGCACGGCAAGGTCGGGGCGGCAGCGGGCGATGACCCAAAGTGCTGCCAGGGTGCCGGCTTCGAAGTAGGTCAGGCTCACGGGATCGCCGGCCAGCCGCGCCGAGTCGACGGCTTCGAAGCCGGCGATGAGGCTGGCATCGTCCGCTTCACGGCCATCGAGCCGCAGCCTTTCGTTGTAGCGCAGCAGGTGGGGCGAGGTGTAGGCGGCGGTGGCAAGGCCATGCGCCCGGGCCACGGCCTCGATGATCGCCACCGTCGAGCCCTTGCCGTTGGTGCCGGCCACGGTGATGATGCACGGAGCCAGGCGCTGCTCCAGCAGCCCCATGCGGCGGGCGACCTCGGCCACGCGCTCGAGGCCGAGGTCGATACCCACCGGATGGGCCCGCTCCAGATAGCCGAGCCAGTCGTCCAGCGTGCGGGTTGGGGTCGAAGGCAGCACGAGCGGTCAGCGCGTCGCGTCAGAGCGGTCGGCGTCCTCGGACGAGGCCGGTTGCTCGGGCGCACCCGACTCGATGGGGTCGAGTATCTCGCCCTCCTCCGCAGCCGCACGCTCGGCCTCGTCGACCAGGTCCGGTTCGAGGGGACCGGGAAGTTCCAGGCCCTGGGGCGGCTGGTGGGTGAGCTTGCGCAGCACGGCACCTAGCCGCTCGCGCATCTCGCCGCGGGCCACGATCATGTCCACCGTACCGTGCTCGAGCAGGAACTCGCTGCGCTGGAAACCCTCGGGCAGCTTCTCGCGCACGGTCTGCTCGATGACCCGCGGGCCGGCGAAGCCGATCAGCGCGTTGGGCTCGGCCACGTTGAGATCGCCGAGCATGGCCAGCGAGGCCGAGACGCCGCCGAACACGGGGTCGGTGAGCACCGAGATGTAGGGCACCCCGGCCTCGCGCAGCCGCTCCAGCGCTGCCGAGGTCTTGGCCATCTGCATCAGCGAGAACAGCGCCTCCTGCATCCGCGCCCCGCCGGAGGCCGAGAAGCAGACGAAGGGGATGCGCTCCTCGAGCGCCAGGCTGGCGACACGCACGAACTTCTCGCCCACCACGGCGCCCATCGAGCCCCCCATGAAGGTGAACTCGAAGGCCACCACGACCACCGGCAGGCCATCCAGGGTGCCACGCATGGCCACCAGCGCGTCCTTCTCGCCGGTCTCCTTCTGGGCCGCGGCGAGGCGATCCTTGTACTTCTTGGAGTCGCGAAACTTGAGGCGGTCCACCGGCTCGAGCTCGGCCGAGATCTCCTCGCGCCCGCTCTTGTCGAGAAACCAGTCGAGCCGCTTGCGCGCGGTCAGGCGCAGGTGGTGGTCGCACTTGGGGCAGACGTTGTGATGCTTTTCCAGTTCGGGCAGGTAGAGTACCGCCTCGCACTTGGGACACTTGCGCCACAGGCCGTCGGGCACGCTGGCCCGCCGGTCCTTGCGCTGAATCCGCCCCATGGAGGGAACAATCTTGTCGAGCCAGCTCATGTCAGAAGGACTTCCGTATGCTGTTGCGCCCGGCGGAGCCGGGCGTCATGAATCGAATCTCGGGCAAGGGCAAGCTCAGCGAGCGGGCAGCGCATCCAGGGCCTGGCGCATCTCGCCGAGCACCGCCTTGAGCTCAGCGGCGATCGCTTCGGGCCGCTCGGCGTTGTCGGCGATGCGACTGACCAGGGCACTGCCGACGATGACGCCATCGGCGACCTTGCCGACCTCGGCCGCCGAGGCGCCGTCGCGGATGCCGAAGCCGACGCACAGCGGCAGCTCGGTCAGCTCGCGCAGCGGCGCCAGGTGCTCGGCCACGTCGTCGGCGTTGAGCGTGGCGGCCCCGGTCACGCCCTTGAGCGCAACATAGTAGAGGTAACCCTCGCCATGGGCGCATATTGTAGCGGCCCGCTCGCGGGAAGTGGTAGGGGCGACGAGAAAGATCGAGGCCAGGCCGCGCGCCTTGAGGATGGGACCGAACTCGTCGGCCTCCTCGGGCGGCATGTCCACGGTCAGCACACCGTCGATGCCGGCGGCGGCGGCCTGGTCGGCGAACGCCTCGAGGCCGATGCGCTCGATCGGGTTGAGATAGCCCATCAGCACGACCGGGGTGTCGCCGTCGGCCTGACGGAACTCGCGCACCATCTCGAACAGGTGGGTCAGGCGCACGTGGTGCCTCAGCGCCCGCTCACAGGCCTTCTGGATCACCGGGCCGTCGGCCATGGGGTCGGAGAACGGCACCCCCAGCTCGAGCACGTCGGCGCCGGCTTCGACCAGTGCATGGAGGTAACCGACGGTGTACTGGGGCGCCGGATCACCGGCGGTGATGTAGGGGATCAGCGCCCGGCGGCCCTCGGCCTTGAGTTCGGCAAAGCGTTTGTCGATGCGATTCATGGTCAGAACTCCAGCCCGTCGATCTTGGCGACCGTCATGATGTCCTTGTCGCCGCGGCCGGAGAGGTTGACCACGATGTGCTGGTCGGGGCGCATGGTCGGCGCCAGCACCTTGGCATGCGCCAGCGCATGGGCCGACTCCAGCGCCGGCATGATGCCCTCCACCCGGGTCAGCTCGCGGAACGCCTCGAGCACGGCGTCGTCGTTGGCCGCCACGTACTGCACCCGCCCGACGTCCTTCCACAGCGCGTGCTCGGGCCCCACCCCCGGGTAGTCCAGGCCGGCGGAGATCGAGTGGGTGTCGGAGACCTGGCCGCCTTCGTCGGACATCAGGTAGGTGCGATTGCCGTGGAGCACGCCGCGCGGCGCGTTCGACGCCAGCGGTGCGGCATGCCGCCCGGTATCGACGCCGTCGCCGCCGGCCTCGACGCCGTACATGGCGACCTCGTCATCCTCGACGAAGGGGTAGAACAGGCCCATGGCATTGGAGCCACCGCCGACGCAGGCGATCAGCGCATCGGGCAGCCTGCCGAACTCCTCCAGCGACTGGCGGCGCGCCTCGCGGCCGACCACGGCGTTGAAGTCGCGCACCAGCATGGGATAGGGGTGCGGCCCGGCCACGGTGCCGATGATGTAGAAGGTGTCGTCGACGTTGGTGACCCAGTCACGCAGCGCCTCGTTCATGGCATCCTTCAGCGTGCGCGTGCCGGATTCGACCGGAATCACCTTGGCCCCGAGCAGGCGCATGCGGTAGACGTTGAGCTTCTGGCGCTCGACGTCCTCGGCGCCCATGTAGACCTCGCAGGCAAGCCCCAGGCGCGCCGCCACGGTGGCCGTGGCCACGCCGTGCTGGCCGGCGCCGGTCTCGGCGATCACCCGCGGCTTGCCGCTCATCTTGGCCAGCAGCGCCTGACCGATGGTGTTGTTCACCTTGTGCGCGCCGGTATGGTTGAGATCCTCGCGCTTGAGCCAGACCTGTGCCCCGCCGAGCTGCTGCGACCATCGCTCCGCATGGTAGAGCGGAGAAGGACGGCCCACGTAATGGGCCAGGTCGTAGTCGAATTCGGCCTGGAAATCGGGATCGTCGCGAAGACGCAGGTAGGTCTTCTCCAGATCGTCCAGGGCGAAGCTCAGGGTCTCCGAGACGAACCGGCCGCCATAGGGGCCGAAGTGGCCGCGGGCGTCCGGCAGTCGGGTCAGGTCACTGAACTTGCTCACTAAAGACACCTCATAGGGTCGCCATAAGGGACAGGGTTGGGTCGGGCTCGGGCGAAAACAGTCATCCCAGGCGCTTGCGGTCGGCCTGGGCCACCGCCGCGGCGAAGGCCGACAGCAGGCGGGGATCCTTGCAGCCGGGCTCGGCTTCCACGCCGCCGGAGACGTCCACCGCGAAGGGGGTGACGCGCTCGATGGCGTCGGCCACGTTGCCCGGGGTCAGCCCACCCGCGAGAATAACAGGTTTTTCCAGGTTTGCGGGGATTCGCGACCAGTCGAAGGTCTCCCCGGTACCGCCCGGCAGCCCCGGCCGATAGGCATCCAGCAGCAGCGCCCGGGCGCCGCGGTAGGCCGCGGCCGCGGCGTGCAGATCGAGGTCGTCGCGCATGCGCAGCGCCTTGATCCAGGGGCGCCCGAACCCGCCACAGAAGGCCGGGGGCTCGTCGCCGTGGAACTGCAGCAGGTCGAGATGAGGGCTCGCGCGCCGCACGAGCTCGGGTGAGGGGTCGACGAACAGCCCCACCCGGACCACGAAGGCCGGCACCCGGTCCGACAGGGCCGCAAGCCGCTCCTCGTCGACGTGACGCCGGCTGCCGGGCCAGAGCACGAAGCCGAGCGCATCGGCCCCGGCGGACACGGCCTCGGTCACGTCCCGCTCACGGGTCAGGCCGCAGAACTTGATGCGGGTGCGGGATGGCATCATGGCTTCCCCTCCTCCACCACGGGTGCGCCGTGGGCCGGCTCGGCGACGGGCCGGCCTCGGCGAAATTCGACCATGGGGCAGGCCGGCAGTTCACGCTCGCCGGTCCATTCGCCCAGAAAGGCCAGCAGGTTCGGCCCCAGCGGCTCCGCCGGCAGGCCCCAGGCGTCGTCGTAGAGCGAATCGACGAAGTGCAGGCCACAGGCCGGGGCAGTGACGTCGGCAAGGGTGCGGTCCCTCAGCGCCAGCAGTTCGGCCAGGTAGTCGTCACCCCGTTCGCCGCGCCCCACGCTGACCAGCGCGCCGACGATGTTGCGGATCATGTGGTGCAGGAAGGCATTGCCCTGCACGTCGACCACCACCAGCGGGCCGTGCCGATGCACCTCGATGAAGTGCAGGTGGCGCCAGGGCGTCTTCGACTGGCAGCCCGCCGCCCGGAAGCTGGAGAAGTCGTGCTCGCCGACCAGCGCCTGGGCCGCGCGATGCATGGCCTCGGCGTCGAGCGGATCGCGGCACCAGGTGACGTTGGCGCGCTCCAGTACCGGCCGGCTCGGCTGATTGAGAATGACGTAGCGATAGCGGCGCGCCAGCGCCTTGAAGCGGGCGTGGAAATCCTCGGGCACCTCGCGTACCCAGCGCACCGCCACATCGCGCGCCAGGTTGGCGTTGACGCCGAACACCCAGGCCTTCTGCGAGCGCGGCGCGGGGGCGTCGAAGTGCACGATCTGGCGCGTGGCATGCACGCCGGAATCGGTGCGTCCGCTGGCGTGCACCGTGACCGGCCGGCTCGCCACCTTGGCAAGCGCCCGCTCCAGCTCGCCCTGTACCGAGGGCGCATGCTTGAGTCGCTGCCAGCCGCAGTAGGCGCTGCCGTCGTATTCCACCCCCAGGGCCAGGCGGCCACTCAGGGGGCGACGATCGTCGAGAGGTCGAAACAGGGTCATGCCACCGTCAGAGTCGATAGTGTGAGATCAGATCCCGGGCCACGTCTCGCACCTGGGGATCGCCGGTATCCTCCTGCAGCCGCTGCAACAGCGGGCGGGCCCGCTCCACGTCACCGCGCTCGAGCAAAAGGCGGGCACGTTCCAGGTCGTCTTGCCTGGCGGTATCGCCCGGGAGCGCACCATTATCGCGGTCCAGCGGCGGGAAGGCCACCTCCTCCACCTCCCATTCGGCTTCGTCCGCCAGCTCGTCCGCCGCCGCGCTCGGTCGTGCCGGTGCAGCGTCTCCCTGATCGGCACTGCGCGCGGCGTCCACATGCGGAAACTCGACGCTGGGCTGCATGGGGGTCTCTGTACGCGGCGGCGGCTCGGGGTCCAGGGTGGGCGGCTGGTAGTCGATGGTGCGCCACCCCACCGGCTCGTTGCGCTCGACGGGAGGATGTCGGCCCTGACCCTCAGCGACCGGCGCTTCGTCGCTCTGCCCCGGCGGCTCGGCCGCCGACGTCTCCCGCCACGGCGCTTCCCGGGGCGCCGGCGGAGCCTCGTCGCCTTCGGCGAACGCGAGCGGGGGGAAGTCGAGCGACTCCCGCTCCGGACTCTCCCCCGCGGTGCCTGACCCCGCGGCCTGTCCCTGAGACTCGTCATCCGCCTCGCCTTCAGGTTCGCCTTTCGCCTCGGCGCCGGGCGCGGGCGTCGCCTCGCTGATCGGGCGGGAACCGCCATCGGGCGCCGCGGGCTGGTGCTTGGCCAGCAGCCGTCCCGCCTCGGCCACCAGGACGGAGTCGCCGGTTTCGGCCAAGCGCTGCGCCTGACGCTCGGCCGCCTGCCGGTCGCCCTGCTCGACGTTCACGTTGAGCAGCTTCAGCCGCAGGTCGTGCCGCTCGGGGTCGCTTGCCAGCCCCGCCTCCAGCAACTCCCTGGCCTGATCGTAGCGGCCGTAGGCCATGAAGATGTCCGCCTCGCTGATCGCTTCGGCCTGGGGCATCGCGGTACGCGGCAGCTCCTCCACAGCCCCCCCCGCCTCGCCGACGCTCATCCCCGTCGCAGCGGGCGGGACCGGATCGCTGGCGTAGCCCGGGGGAGACGCCACGTGGCCGGGCGGAGGCATGCCGTGGACCCGGTTGGGCATGGCGCTGCTGCCCGTTGCCGGCGCCGCCTCGCGACGCTGACGGCGGCGCAGCCATAGCCACAGCCCCAGCAACGCCGCCAGGCCGGCCCCCCCCAGGATGAGGTTGCGATCGACGGAGAGCGGATAGGCCGCCCCCCACCAGGGGGCATCGGCCTCGGGAGCGGGCTCGTGCTGTGTCGTCGCGCTGCCACCCGCCCCTTCGTCGGCCGCCCTGCTGTCCAGCAGCGCGGCCAGCTGTGCTCGCATGGCCTCGACTTCGTCGCGCAGGCCGCCCAGCTCCTGCTGCAGGGCGTCGCGCTCGGCCTCCACCGCCTCCAGCGCAGCCCGGCTCTCCTGCCAGCGCGATTCGAGCTGCGCCAAGCGAGGATCTCCGGCCGCCTGGGCCAGCTCGCCGGCCCCGAGCGCGGCCAGCACCTCGGCATCGAGCACATCGCCGGAGCGGCCGACCTCCGCTTCTGCCGTCGGGGCCGGACGACCGCGCCCTTCGGCCACGCCCATGGCGGCCTCGGCGGCCAGCTGCTCATCGCTGAGCAGGGTGAGCCGCGGCGATTCGGTGGCGTCAGCGGCCTCGGGCTCGACCGGTCGAGCCGGCTGCGCCTCGGCCGGCGAGGAGGATGCCAGCTCGCCAGCGGCGGTTATTGCCGCCACCTCGATCGTCGGCGCCGGGGAAGGCGCCAGGGGAACGCTGGCGGGCGTACCATCGCCCCGATTGGCCCAGGCCCGGTTCATGGCCTGCACGATGTCGGAGGCCTCGCTCGCTGTGCGCGCACCGAGGGCCTCGCGCGACGGCACCACCAGATCGTGGCCGGCACGCATGGCATTGATGTTGCCCGAGGGGAAGACGTCGGGGTTGGCTTCGACCAGCGCCACCATCATCTGGTCCATGCTGATGTCGCTGTCGGGCAGCAGGCGCCCGGCGACCGACCACAGCGTGTCGCCGCTGCCGACCCAGGCGCGATCGTGCCCTCGTGGCGAGCTCGCACGGGAGGCGACAGGCCGGGAGGCGGACTCGATCTCGGGCCGGGGTGTCTCGTCCGAGGGTCGGGCAGCGGGCTCGGCCTGGGCACTCGATCCGCTGACCAGCACGGGCAGGCTGTCGTAGTCGGGTGGATCGAGCAGCAGGGTGACCTCGCGCAGCTGGCGCCCCGCGGGCCAGTCGAAACGCAGCAGCAGGTCCATCCAGGGCTCGCGCACGGGCCTCTCGCTGGCAAGCGCCACCACCCACTGCCCCTGGCGCACCTCCACGTCGGCACGCACGCTGGCCGCCAGCGGGGTGCGCGAGAGCCCGGCAGACTCGAACTCGCGCGGCTCGGCCACGGCGACGCGCAGCCGCTCGGGGTCGAGCCCGTCCGTATCGGTGAGCGGGATGACGGCACGCAACGGTGCATTGAGCGAGGAACGCACCTCGACCTCCCCCACCCCCAGTGCCAGCGCCTGTGGGCTTGCGGCCGCCAGCGCCAGCAGCATGGCTAATGTCAACTTGCGTCTCATTGAGCTCCCTTGCGTTGCCGCTTGCCTCTTCAGCGTCCGGCACCTGGGACGCCGGGGCAAGCTTATGCCGGAATATGTACCATATCCTCCTGCCGCCCGCTCCTCGCCCCGGGGGCGGCGCTGCCTACGCTCCCCTCACGCCACGAGGGACTGCCGCCCCCATGCAAAAACGGGGCACCTCCCGCAGGAGATGCCCCGTCGCTGGCAACTGCGAGACGATCACTGCTCGCGCAGGATCTTCAGCATGCGCTTGAGCGGTTCGGCGGCGCCCCACAGCAACTGGTCGCCAACGGTGAAGGCCGAGAGGTACTCGCCCCCCATGTTCAGCTTGCGCAGGCGTCCCACCGGCACGTCGAGCGTTCCGGTGACAGCTGCCGGCGTCAGGCCCGAAATCGTGGCGTCCTTGTCGTTGGGGATCACCTTGACCCATTCGTTGTGCTTGGCGATGCGCTCCTCGATTTCATCTATCGGCACATCTTTCTTCAACTTGATGGTAAAGGCCTGGCTGTGCGAGCGCATGGCGCCGATGCGCACGCAGAGGCCGTCGATCGGGATCGGGTTGGACTGCAGGCCGAGGATCTTGTTGCTCTCGACGCTGCCCTTCCACTCCTCGCGGCTCTGGCCGTTGTCGAGCTTGGTGTCGATCCAAGGCAGCAGGCTACCGGCCAGCGGCGCGGTGAAGTTCTCGACCGGGAAGTCCTGCCCCTTCATGACCGCCGCCACCTTGCGATCGATGTCGAGGATGGCGCTGGAGGGGTTGTCTAGCTCGCTCTTGACCACGTCGCGCAGCGCGCCCATCTGGTTGAGCAACTCGCGCATGTGCTTGGCGCCGGAGCCGGAGGCGGCCTGATAGGTCATGGAGGTCATCCACTCGATCAGGTCGGCCTCGAACAGCCCGCCCAGGCCCATCAGCATCAGGCTGACGGTGCAGTTGCCGCCGACGAAGGTCCTGGCGCCGCGCGCCAGCTGCGCGTCGATGACGTGGCGGTTGACCGGGTCGAGCACGATGGTCGCCTCGTCCTCCATGCGCAGGGTGCTGGCGGCATCGATCCAGTAGCCCTTCCAGCCGCTGCCGCGCAGGTCGCCGTAGACCTGCTTGGTGTAGTCGCCGCCCTGGCAGGTGATGACCACGTCGAGCGCCTTGAGCGCCTCGATGTCGGTGGCATCCTTGAGCGGAGGCACGTCCACGCCGATGTCGGGGCCGGGCTTGCCGACCTGGGAGGTGGTGAAGAAGATCGGCTCGATGCCGTCGAAATCTCCATCCTCCAGCATGCGCTGCATGAGCACCGAGCCCACCATGCCGCGCCAACCGACGAAACCGACTTTCAACATGTGAAGTCCTCCTGAAAAGAATGAGGCCAATAGTATACATGACCCGGCCCCACCTCGCAGGCGGGGCCGGGCCCGGGGCAACGACCGTCGGCGGACGGCGCTCAGGCCGCCTCGAAGGCCGCCAGCACGGCGTCCCCCATCTCGCGGGTGGTAACGGTGCGCGTGCCCTCGGAGGCAATATCCGCGGTGCGCAGGCCGTCGTCCAGCACTTTCCCCACGGCCGCTTCGATACGGCCCGCCAGCTCGGGCTCGGAGAGCGAGTAGCGCAGCATCATCGCCACCGAGAGGATGGTCGCCAGCGGGTTGGCGACGTTCTGGCCGGCGATGTCCGGCGCGCTGCCGTGGCACGGCTCGTACATGCCCTGGCCGCTCTCGTTGAGCGAGGCCGAGGGCAGCATGCCGATGGAACCGGTCAGCATGGCAGCGGCGTCGGAGAGGATGTCGCCGAACATGTTGCCGGTGACCATCACGTCGAACTGCTTGGGCGCGCGCACCAGTTGCATGGCGGCGTTGTCGACATACATGTGCGAGAGCTCGACGTCGGGATACTCCGGCGCCAGCCGTTCCATCACCTCGCGCCACAGGATGGTGACCTCGAGCACGTTGGCCTTGTCGACGCTGCACAGGCGCTTGCCGCGCTTCTGCGCCAGCTCGAAGGCGACCCGGCCGATGCGCTCGATCTCGCTCTCGGAATAGACATAGGTGTTGAAGCCGACCCGCTGGCCGTCGCGCATCTCGATGCCGCGGGGCTGGCCGAAGTAGATGCCGCCGGTCAGCTCGCGCACGATCATGATATCCAGCCCCGCCACCAGCTCGGGCTTGAGGCTGGAGGCGCTGGCCAGCTGCGGATAAGTGATGGCCGGGCGCAGGTTGGCGAACAGGCCGAGGTTCTTGCGCAGGCCGAGCAGGCCCTTCTCGGGGCGCTTGGCAAGGTCCTCGAGCTTGTCCCACTTGGGACCGCCCACGGCGCCGAGCAGGATGGCGTCGGCGGCTTTGGCCTTGTCCAGGGTCACGGCGGGCAGCGGCTCGCCGTGCTCGTCATAGGCGCTGCCACCCACCAGCGCCTCCTCCACCTCGACGTCGAGGCCGCGGGCCTGGCAGGCAGCCAGGATGCGACTGGCCTGGGCGGTGATCTCGGGGCCGATGCCGTCACCCGGCAGTACCAGAATCTTGCGTGTCATCGTTGTTTCCTTGGTTGACTACGCCGTCGCAAGCGGGGCGCCGGGGGCAGGCCGAAGAGGAGGTCTTTTGCCATGGATGGCAAAAGTAGCGCCCAGGGACGGGTTCACAGCGCCTCCTCGAAGGCCTGCCGCCGGATCAGCCCCGCGGGGTGATGGGAACCAGCCCCGCCCCAGCGACAGATGCAAAAAAGTTAAGAGCGGTCAGGCCTGAGCGCTCTCGCGGAACAGCCACGGCCGCTCGGCACGGTGGCGCTGTTCGAAGGCACGAATGGCCTCCTCGTCCTGCAGGGTGATGCCGATGTCGTCGAGCCCCTCGAGCAGGCAGTGCTTGCGGAAGGCATCGACCTCGAACTCGAGAATCTCGCCAGAGGGGGTGATGACCCGCTGGTTCTCGAGGTCCACGTCGAGACGATAGCCTTCGCTGGCCTCCACCTCGCGGAACAGGCGATCCACGGTCTCTTCCGGCAGCGTGATCAGCAACAGGCCGTTCTTGAAGGCGTTGTTGTAGAAGATGTCGGCGAAGCTCGGCGCGATCACCACGCGAAAGCCGAAGTCTTCCAGCGCCCAGGGGGCGTGCTCGCGGGAGCTGCCGCAGCCGAAGTTGCGCCGTGCGAGCAGCACGCTCGCACCCTGATAGCGCGGCTGGTTGAGCACGAAATCCGGGTTCAGCGGGCGCTGGGAAACGTCCTGGCCGGGCTGCCCCTCGTCGAGGTAGCGCAGCTCGTCGAACAGGTTGACGCCGAAGCCGGTACGCTTGATCGACTTCAGGAACTGCTTGGGAATGATCAAGTCGGTGTCGACGTTGGCCCGGTCGAGCGGGGCGACGAGCCCTTCGGTGCGTTCGAACTTCCTCATGGCTCAGGCCTCCTCTGCAACGGGCTGGGCGTCGAGACGACGCACATCGACGAAATGGCCGGCAATGGCGGCGGCGGCGGCCATGGCCGGGCTGACCAGGTGGGTGCGCCCGCCGTAGCCCTGGCGTCCCTCGAAATTGCGGTTCGAGGTGGAGGCGCAGTGCTCGCCGGCGCCGAGCTTGTCGGCGTTCATCGCCAGGCACATGGAGCAGCCCGGCTCGCGCCACTCGAAGCCCGCTTCGATGAAGATCTTGTCGAGCCCCTCGGCTTCGGCCTGGCGCTTCACCAGGCCGGAGCCCGGCACCACCATGGCAAGCTTGATGGAGTCGGCCACCTTCTTGCCGCGTGCCACCTTGGCCGCCTCGCGCAGATCCTCGATGCGCGAGTTGGTGCACGAGCCGATGAACACCTTGTCGAGCTTGATCTCGGTAATCTTCTGCTTGGGCGCGAGGCCCATGTACTCCAGCGCACGGGTGTAGCCGCGCTTGACGGTGTCGTCGTTCTGCTCGGCCGGGTCGGGAACCTCGCCGGAGACGCCGGTGACCATCTCGGGGCTGGTGCCCCAGCTGACCTGGGGTTCGATCTCGGCGGCATCCAGGGTGACCACCTTGTCGAACCGGGCGTCCGCATCGGAGACCAGATTGCGCCAGTCGGCCACCGCGGCCTGCCACAGCTCGCCCCTGGGGGCGAAGGGACGCTCGGCGAGGTAGTCGATGGTGGTGTCGTCGACGGCGATCAGGCCGACCCGGGCACCGGCCTCGATGGCCATGTTGCACACGGTCATGCGCCCCTCCATGGAGAGGTCGCGAATGGCACTGCCGGCGAACTCGATGGCGTAGCCGGTGCCGCCGGCGGTTCCGATGCGGCCGATGATGGCCAGCACGATATCCTTGGCGGTGACGCCGGCGCCCAGCTTGCCCTCGACGCGCACCTGCATGTTCTTCATCTTCTGCGCCAGCAGGCACTGGGTAGCCAGCACGTGCTCCACCTCGGAGGTGCCGATGCCATGGGCCAGCGCGGCGAAGGCGCCATGGGTGGCGGTGTGGGAGTCGCCGCAGACCACGGTCATGCCCGGCAGGGTGGCGCCCTGCTCCGGCCCCACCACGTGGACGATGCCCTGGCGCGGGTCGTTGATCTTGAACTCCTCGATGCCGAACTCGACGCAGTTGTCGTCCAGCGTCTGCACCTGGATCAGCGACACCGGGTCCTTGATGCCGGCGTTGCCCTCGGCGCGCTCCTTGAGCGTGGTCGGCACGTTGTGGTCCGGCGTGGCCAGGTTGGCGTCGAGGCGCCACGGCTTGCGCCCGGCCAGGCGCAGCCCCTCGAAGGCCTGCGGCGAGGTCACTTCGTGCAGCAACTGGCGGTCGATGTAGATCAGTGCGGTGCCGTCGTCGCGCTCCTTCACCAGGTGCTGCGACCACAGCTTGTCGTAAAGCGTCTGGCCTACCATATCGTTCTCCCGGGCTCTGTGGCCCTTTGCCTGTCCGGTCTAGGTTATCGCCGTGGCGTATCTTGCTGCCTATCCACGCGGCTCTCCGTCGACAGGTCTCGCGGAGGCGCTGTAAACCCATCCCTGAGCGCTACATTTGCCATCCATGGCAAATGACCTCCGCTATGACCTGTCCCCGGCGCCGCTCACGCTGCAGCAACCGCCAAGCTCTCGGTACTGGTTGTTCTCGCTTGGCTCTCTTTGGTGTCATCAAGTCTTGCGCGGCTCGCCCATAAAAGCAATTCATGTTATTTATTCATTGGATTCCATAAAGGAATACAAACGAGAGATGGACACCCAGAGCCTGCAGGCCTTCCTCGCCGTGGCCGACAGCGGCAGCTTCTCGCGCGCCGCCGAGCACTTGCATCTGACCCAGCCGGCGGTCTCCAAGCGCATCGCCACCCTCGAGGACCAGATCGGCGCGCGGCTGTTCGACCGCATCGGCCGCCGCGTCACCCTCACCGAAGCCGGCCAGGTGCTGCTGCCCCGCGCCCGGCAGATCCTGGTCATGGTCGACGACAGCCGCCGCGCGCTGACCAACCTCGAGGGCCAGGTCGCCGGCAGCCTGACGCTCGCCACCAGCCACCACATCGGCCTGCACCGTCTGCCGCCCCTGCTGAAAGCTTACACCCAGGCACACCCCGAGGTGCGTCTGGACCTGCGCTTCCTCGACTCGGAGCAGGCCTATCAGGGGGTGTTGGACGGCGAGCTGGAAATGGCCGTGGTCACCCTGGCCCCGCACCCCGACCCGCAGCTCGAGGTGGTCCCCGTGTGGGAGGACCGGATGTGCTTCGTCTGTGCCCTCGACCATCCCCTGGCGACACGCGGCCGGCTCACGCTGCACGAGCTGTGCGCCTTCGATGCCGTGCTGCCCGGCCCGCTGACCTTCACCCGCACGCTGATCGAGTCGCGCTTCGCGGCCGCCGGGCTCACGCTGCCCGTGGCGCTCTCCACCAACTATCTCGAGACGCTCAAGATGATGACCGCCATCGGCCTGGGCTGGAGCCTGCTGCCGGAGCGCCTGGTGGCGGGCGAGTTGCACGAACTGGAAGTGGATCATCCTGACATCCACCGCTCGCTGGGCTATCTGGTGCACCGCAGCCGCACCCTCTCCAACGCCGCGCGTGCGATGCTCTTGCTGCTGGAAGCCGTGCATGACACGCCGAGTCGCGGGGAATAAGCGGAAATTGTTAGACTGCTCACGAAACACGCCACCGTGACGACTCGCCGGAGCCCCAGCCATCGTGCCCTCGCCCGACCCTGAAGCCACCTCACCGCGCCACGTCCTGGCAGGCTCGCTGATCCTGCTCGGCCTGGTGCTGCAGGTACTCGCCTTCGCCGGCTACTCGCCGCTGCCCAACGGCGTCGGCTACGCCCTGTGGCTGGCTACCCTGCTGCTGTGGCGCGACATTCCCCGCCGCACCCGCTGGCAGGCCGGAGCCCTGGCGGCCATCGGGCTCGTCCTGCTCGTCGTGGCCAGGTGGCGCTACGCATCCGACATTGCCTGGCCGGCGATCACCAGCGGCAATACCTATGTGGTGGCGATGCTGGTGGGGGTCAGCTTCATCGGCCTGATCGGCAACCGCAGCGGCAGGACGCGACCGCTCGGGCGCCCCGTCACGGGGCGCCGGGGGACCCTGGGCACCTGGCTCGGCGTCCACCTGCTCGGCACGATCCTCAACCTGTCCACGGTGTTCATGATCGGCGATCGCCTGGCTCGGCGCGGGCCGCTGACCACGCCGCAGCTGCTGGCGCTCAACCGCGGCCTCTCCAGCGCCGCGCTGTGGTCGCCCTTCTTTGCCTCGATGGGGGTGGTGATGACCCTGGCACCGGGTATGGAGTTTACCCGCGTGATAGCGGTGGGCCTGCCGCTGGCACTGATCAGCGGCGCGCTGACCACGCTGGAGCTGTCGCGACGCTTCGACCTGACCGAGGTCGCCGGGTTCTCGCTCTCGCCACGCAGCCTGTTGATGCCGGTCACCATGGCCGCACTGGTGATGCTGTTCCATTTCCAGCTCACGCCCGAGCTCGGCATCGTCAGCATCATCACTTTCCTGCTGCCGGCGGTGGCACTGGCCAGCAACCTGCCCGCGGGGCCGCGCTGGACCCTGCGCCGCGTTCGCCAGCACACGCTCCTGCGCCTGCCGGCCATGCGCGGCGAGATCGCACTGTTCCTCTCCGCCGGCCTGCTGACCCTCGGTCTTTCCACCTTCGTCGCCGCGGCAACGGGCAGCGAGTGGCGGCTCTTCTCCCATTTCGGCGCGACCCAGGCCGTGGCCAGCTTCCTTGCCATCGTGGTCAGTGCCGTGGCCGGCCTGCATCCGATCATCGGCGTCTCGGTGCTGGCCTCGATGCTCGATCTGCGTGGCGACGAGCAGACCCTGTTCGCCTTCACCGCGCTTGCCTCCTGGGCGGTGGGCACCTCGGTGGGGCCGCTGTCGGGGATCAACCTGTCGCTGCAGGGTCGCTATGGGGTCAGCGGCTATCGCATCATGCGACACAACCTGGGCTACGCCCTGGCGCTCAGCGCCCTGGTGGTGCTGGGCTTGCTCCTGCTCGATGCCTGGCTGTAGCGGCTGGGCCCCGGGCTCATTGGGAGAGGCGGTAGAAGTAGCGATGCCCGCACTGATGACACGGCTCGATGCGGCTCACGCCCTCCAGTTCGACCCGCGCATCGCAGTGCACGCAGGCCATGCGCCCGGGGGCGGCCACTTCGCCCTCGCAGTAGTCGGCACGGGCGGCCTCGAGGTCCTCGTTGAGCCGGACGTTCTCGACGATGCTGCGATCGGCGATGGAGAGCAGCGACTCCACCACCTTGCGCGAGAGCTGGTCGAGGTCGATGCCCAGCCAGGCGGCCACGCCATGCCCGCTCGCCCGCAGGTAGCGACGCATGTCGATGAGGTCGCGCTCGACCCAGGCCCGCAGCAGGGCGAGTTCGTCCTTGGTGAACTCCTCGAACTCGGCCTCGAACTCGACCGCCTCGTCCAGCTCGCGCTGCAGATTCTCCCAGGTCAGGTCATCCGCTCCCTCACGCAGCCGGGCCAGCATGCGCTCGTAGCCTTCGCGCAGCCGATGTTCGCGTTGGGTGTCGGGACGTTCGCTCATGGTCATCTCCTCACGGCAGGCTGTGCATGGACCGGGCATGGCCCGGCATGCCCTACTGGGGTATCCTTGGTAACCATTTAGACGCCATCACGCCGTCAGTTCAACGTTTTATCGCGATCGAACAGGCGAGGACTGACGCCGGACAAGTTTCCCGCGCAAGCGCACGGTGCCCGTGCCCGAACTCAACAAGGTCATTTCGAAAAGCCGATGGACGCACAGTACAAGCCCTTTGAAATCGAACGCGACGCCCAGCAGTTCTGGGACCAGAACCAGTGCTTCAAGGCGGTGGAGGATGCCAGCCGCGAGAAGTTCTACTGCCTGTCGATGTTCCCCTACCCCAGCGGCAAGCTGCACATGGGGCACGTGCGCAACTACACCATCGGCGACGTGGTCTCGCGCTTCCAGCGCATGCAAGGCCGGAACGTGATGCAGCCCATGGGCTGGGACGCCTTCGGCATGCCGGCGGAGAACGCCGCGATCCAGAACCGCGTGCCGCCGGCGAAGTGGACCTACGACAACATCGACTACATGCGCGGCCAGCTCAAGGCGCTGGGCTTTGCCTACGACTGGAGCCGCGAGTTTGCCACCTGCGACACCGGCTACTACCGCTGGGAGCAGTGGTTCTTCGCCAAGCTGGTGGAGAAGGGACTGGTCTACAAGAAGATGGCCACGGTCAACTGGGACCCGGTGGACCAGACGGTGCTGGCCAACGAGCAGGTCATCGAAGGGCGCGGCTGGCGCTCAGGCGCGCTGGTCGAGCGCAAGGAGATCCCGCTGTGGTTCCTCAGGATCACCGACTACGCCGACGAGTTGCTCGCCGACCTCGACAAGATCGAGTGGCCCGAGCAGGTAAAGACCATGCAGCGCAACTGGATCGGCAAGTCGCGCGGCGTGGAGCTCGCCTTCGATATCAAGACGCCAGAGGGTAGCGCGGCCGAGCCGCTGTCGGTCTACACCACCCGCCCGGATACGCTGCTGGGTGTGACCTACGTGGCGGTCGCCGCCGGCCATCCGCTGGCCAAGGCCGCCGCCGAAGGCAACGCCGAGCTGGCCGCCTTCTGCGATGAGTGCACCCGCGGCGGCACCTCCGAGGCCGAGCTGGCGACCATGGAGAAGCGCGGCATGCCCACCGGGCACGTTGCCGTGCATCCGCTCAGCGGCCGCGAGGTACCGGTCTATGTGGCCAACTTCGTGCTGATGGAGTACGGCACCGGCGCGGTGATGGCGGTACCCGGCCACGACCAGCGCGACTGGGAGTTCGCCACCAAGTACGGCCTGCCCATCGAGGCGGTGATCGGCGACGAGCGCGGTCAGGCGCCGGACCTTTCCGAGGGCGCCTACGTGGAGTACGGCCGGCTGATCAATTCCGGTGAGTTCGACGGCCTGGACTTCGATGCCGCCTTCGAGGCCATTGCCGGCAGGCTGGCCGAGCTGGGTCGCGGCGAGGTGAAGATCAACTATCGCCTGCGCGACTGGGGCGTGGCCCGCCAGCGCTACTGGGGCGCACCGATCCCGGTCAAGTACGGCCCCGAAGGCCAGACCGTGCCGCTCTCCGACGACGAGCTGCCGGTGGCCCTGCCGATGGAGGTGACCGTCGACGCCAGCGGCTCGCCGCTCAAGAAGATGCCCGAGTTCTATGACCTGGGCGGCGGCTGGGTGCGCGAGACCGATACCTTCGACACCTTCATGGAGTCGTCCTGGTACTTCGCCCGCTTCTGCTGCGCCGACAATCAGACGGCGATGCTCGACGAACGCGCCGACTACTGGCTGCCGGTGGATCTCTACATCGGCGGCATCGAGCATGCCATCCTGCACCTGCTCTATGCGCGCTTCTTCACCAAGCTGATGCGCGACCTGGGGCTGGTCAAGGTCGACGAGCCGTTTCAGCGCCTGCTCACCCAGGGTATGGTCATCGCCGAGACCTTCTACCGTTCGACGCCGAACGGTGGCAAGGAGTGGTACAACCCCGCCGACGTGGAAGTCAGGCGCGACGACAAGGGGCGTCCGGTCAGCGCGCTGCTGATCAAGGACGGCGAGCCGGTGGAGATGGGCGGCATCGAAAAGATGTCGAAGTCGAAGAACAACGGCGTCGACCCGCAATCGATGATCGATCGCTTCGGCGCCGACACCGTGCGCCTGTTCATGATGTTCGCCGCCCCGCCCGAGCAGTCGCTGGAGTGGTCCGACTCCGGGGTCGAGGGCGCCAGCCGCTTCCTCAAGCGCCTGTGGCGCCTGGTGGCCGAGCACCTCGAGGCCGGCCAGCCGGGCGAGCTGGAGACCGGCGCGCTCAACGACGCCCAGCGCGAGCTGCGGCGCAAGACCCACGAGACGATCAGGAAGGCCAGTGACGACATCGGCCGGCGCACCACCTTCAATACCGCCATCGCCGCGGTGATGGAGCTGACCAACGCCCTTGCCAAGTTCGACGATGCCAGCCCCCGGGGCCTGGCCGTGGCCCGCGAGGCGGTGGAGGCCTGCGTGCTGCTGCTGGCGCCGATCACGCCGCATGCCTGCCATGCGCTGTGGCGCGAGCTGGGCCACGAGGAGCCGGCCATCGACGCCGCCTGGCCGCAGGTGGACGAATCGGCCCTCGCGCGGGACAGCATCGAGCTGGTGGTGCAGGTCAACGGCAAGCTGCGTGCACGCATCGAGGTGGCGGCCGACGCCCCCAAGGAAGCCATCGAGGCCGAGGCCTTCGCCGCCGAGAACGTGCGGCGGCACACCGAGGACAAGACGGTACGCAAGGTGATCGTGGTGCCGGGAAAGCTGGTCAACATCGTGGTGAGCTGACACGGATCGAACGGGAGCGCCCATGCAGCGACGCGGTTTTCTCAATCTCGCCCTGGCGGCCAGCGCCGTCCTGGCCCTGACCGGCTGCGGCTTTCGCCTGCGCGGCTTCGATACCCCGGGGCTGGCCATCGACGAACTCGCCCTGGCGGGCGACGACAGCGAGCTCGCCCGCCTGGTGGACGAGCGCCTGACCTCGGCCGGCACGCGGGTACACGACGACGCCCCCGAGATCCTCAACCTCGGCCCGGAGACCTTCCGTGAGCGTCAGTTGAGCGTGCTCGACAGCGGCCCGCAGGAGCGGGAGATGACCCTCTCGGTGCCCATCTCGGTGCAGCGCCGCAGCGATGGCGCCTATCGCCTCGCCGAGCAGAACCTCGAAGTGACGACCCGTTTCACGGTCAGCGACGACAACCTGCTGGCCCAGGACGACCTGCGGGAAGAGGCACGCCAGGAGCTGCGCCAGGAGGCCCTGCGCCGCCTGCTCGATCGCCTGCGCGCGCTGGCCGAGGACCCATCATGACAACGTTCCATGCACGCGACGACTCCCGCCAGGCAGTCGGTTCCATCAAGACACATTCATGAAGGCACACCCATGAAGGTCTTTGCCGACAAGCTACCGGAAGCACTGGCCAGGAAGCTGCCGTCGGTGGTGATCGTGGCCGGCGACGAGCCGCTGCAGCACATGGAGGCCTGCGACAACGTGCGCGCCGCCGCTCGCGAGCGCGGCATCGAGGAGCGCGAGATCCTTCACGTGGAAGCCAACTTCGCCTGGGGCCGGCTGCGCGAGTCCGCCGCCAGCCTGTCACTGTTCGCCACGAGCAAGCTGATCGAGCTGCGCCTGGGGAGCCAGAGCCTCGGCCAGGAGGGCGCCAAGGCGCTGAAGGAGTACGCCGATACCCCGGGCAACCGTGACAACGTGCTGCTCGTCAGCATGGGCAAGCTCGACTTCCGCCAGCAGAAGAGCGCCTGGTTCCAGGCGCTCGACAAGCTCGGCCTGTTCGTGCCGGTATGGCCGGTCGACGTCTCGCGGCTCGGTTTCTGGTTGCGCGACCGCGCCGAGCGCCACGGTCTCTCGCTCGAGCTCGACGCCGCCCGCCTGTTGGGCGAGCGCACCGAGGGCAACCTGCTGGCGGCGGACCAGGAGCTGCAGAAGCTGGCCTTGCTGTTGCCGTCGGGCACGCGCGTGGGCCCGGCCCAGATCGCCGGCGGCGTGGAGGACAGCGCCCGCTACGACGTCTTCACCCTGGCCGATGCCTGCCTCAAGGGGGAGCGCGAGCGCGTCTCACGGATCGTCCAAGGCCTTCGCGGCGAGGGTGTCGAGGCCCCCATCGTGCTGTGGGCGCTCAACCGTGAGCTGCGCACGCTGCTCTCGCTGCACCAGCACCTCGACCAGGGCCAGAGCTTCGAGCACGCCTGCAAGGCGCAGAAACCGGCCATCTTCGACAAGCGCCGCCCCGCCTACCAGCAGGCCATTGCGCGCCTGCCGAGGAAGCGCCTGCACAAACTGCTGCTGTTCTCTCAGCGCCTCGACCTCGCGATCAAGGGCGCGGCGCCGTTGCCGCTTTGGGAAGGCCTGCACGACCTGGCCCTGACGCTCGCGGGCGGCCGTGGCCTGCTGGCCGAGCTGCCCTCCTCCTACCGCGTCGGCTGAGCTTTTCGCCCCCTTCACCGCATCGCACCATATCGCTTGCTGCAAGGGCATGAAATTTCACGCGCTTTCTGCTTATACTGATACAGCATCGTTGGAGCATGTGGACGACTGCGCTCACCGAACCGGGAGCGCTGGATCATTCAAGAGCCGGAAGCCATTTCCCAAGAAGAAGGAACACTGATCATGAAGACTCTCCGCCGCTTTCTCAGCCCCCTGCTGATCCTGGCCCTGGTGCTCGGTAGCGTCTCGGTTTCGGCCGCCCCGCTGCCAGCCAGCGAGCTGGTCTCGACCCAGGCAGCCATCTCGGCCGAGCGCGCCGATGCCGACCGGGAACGCATCAACGAGATCCTGTCCCGGGCCGAGGTGCAGGATCAGCTCGTCGCTCAGGGCGTCGACCTTGCCGAGGTCGAAGCCCGTGTTGCCGCGCTCTCCGACGAGGAGGCACGCGAAATGGCCGAGCAGCTCGACCAGCTGCCCGCCGGTGCGAGCGTCGTCGGCGCCCTGGTACTGATCTTTCTCGTCCTGTTGGTCACCGATATCCTGGGCCTGACCAACGTCTTCCCGTTCACACGCTGATGAGAAACGCCATGCAAGGCCGTTTCCAGCCAGCCTGCAAGAACGCCCGCCTAGCGGGCGTTCTTCTGTTGTGTCTCTGGCTGGCGGGCTGCGCCTCGACGCCGCAACTGGCCGAGACTACCAAGCAGGCGATACCGCGTCAGGCCACGATCGAGGACGTGCCCTTCCATTCCCAGCGCGACTATCAGTGCGGCCCAGCCTCGCTGGCCATGGTCCTCAACCACGGCGAAGTGGACGTGTCCATGGAGAGCCTGATCCCCCAGGTCTTCATTCCCGGGCGCGAGGGCAGCGTCCAGCCCGAGATGCTTGCCACGGTGAGGCGTCACGGGCGCATCCCGTTCGTGCTGGACAACAGCTTCGATGCGCTGCTGACGGAGATTGCCGCCGGCCATCCGGTGGTGGTGATGCAGAACCTTTCCCTGCCGACGTGGCCAATGTGGCATTACGCGGTGGCGATCGGCTACGATCTGGATGCCGAGGAGATGACCCTGCACAGCGGCGAGGAAGCCGAGCGCATCGAATCCTTCCGCCGCTTCGACGCCACTTGGGCACGCAGCGAGCGCTGGGCGTTCATCGCCCTGCCCCCCGGCGAGCTGCCGAGTGGAGTCGGCGAGCAGCGCGCGTTGCAGGCGATCGCTGGCTACGAAGGAGTGCAGGGCGCCGAAGCCACGCTGCCTGCCTGGGAGGCTTTCGTCGAACGCTTCCCGGACTCCGGCATGGGGTACTTTGCCCTGGGCAACGCACGCTACGCCGCAGGCGAGGCCGCGGACGCCATCGAGGCGTTCCAGAGTGCCGTGGAACGTCGCGATGACCTGGGTGCGGCATGGCTGAATCTGGGCCTGCTGCTGCAAGCCCGGGGGGAGGACGGCGAAGCCCGGCGAGCGCTGTCGCGTGCCGCCGAGATGCCGGGTCCATGGCAGGAAAAGGCGACGCAAGCGTTGGCGCAGCGCTAGCGCGCCGCGACCGAACAGACGAGGCAGGAGTCGTCATGAGCTACGAGATCGTTCTCAAGCGCATCTACAGCCCACAAGCGCCCGAGGACGGGGCGCGAGTGCTGGTCGATCGGCTCTGGCCTCGCGGCAAGCGGCGCGAGAGCCTGGCGCTGACGGAGTGGTATCGCGACGCCTCGCCCTCGCTCCTGCTGAGCCGTCAGCTACGCCAGGGCGAGATCAGCCACAAGGTCTTTGCCGTACGCTACCGCGGCGAGCTGCGCGATCATCCCGAAAGCCTGCATCCCTTGATGCGCCATGCCCGCCAAGGGAAAGTGACCCTGCTTTCCGCCGCCCGCAATCTCGAAGAGTCGTACCTTCCGCTGCTGCAGCAGGCCCTGCTGGAGGCGCTGCATAACGAAGATGTCGCCGATCATGAGCCGACTTCCTCGCCGTGCCTTGGCAGTACGTTAAAGCGCTAGCCCAAGCTTCCTGTCGGCACTTCCACCATTGCGGGTCGATCTTCCAGGGGGCGAGCCGGCACACCCACTACGGTGAGGTCATCGGCAATGTCGGTGACGACGGCCGCTCCCGCCCCTATCATGGCCCGTTCACCGATCGTCACCCCTTGGCGGACCACCGCGCCGACCCCGATCCAGCTGCCACGGCCGACCACTACATTACCCGATAGGTGCGCCCCTGGTGCTATATGCACGCAAGCACCTAGACGACAATCATGATCCACCGTGGCACCGCTGTTGACGATTCCCCCTCGCCCAATCGTAGCGAAGGCGTTGACCACAGCGCCGGGCATGACCACCCCCCCTACCTCCACCCTGGCCAGCGGGCTTACCGCTGCCTTTGGGTGAATCAGCGTGACCAACCGTCCTTGGGCACCGCACACTCTCCCCAATGCAATTTCACGTATGCTGTTATTGCCTACCGCCACCACCACACCGCCAAATCTATGTACCTCTCGCAGCAAAAGGGCCATTCCCCCGTGAACCTTCCAGTGCTCGAGCCTCGGCTTTGACTGCCAGGCGTCATCGTAGAAAAACACGGCGTCCCATCCCGTCTGCAGCGCAATGTCCGCAACGACCTTACCGTGCCCACTGGCTCCGAATATGGCCAAGCAGTGACTATTCACCATGATTACCTCGAAAACGTGGCATGGTTACGGCACCAACATGTGCGATACCCTCACGAGCCACCACTCTCTTCACAGTGAGCAGCAAGATGGTCAGGTCCAACGTCAGCGACCGGTGATGTACGTACCACACATCCATCTCGAATTTCTGCTCCCAGGTCAAAGCATTGCGGCCATTGACCTGAGCCCAGCCAGTAATGCCGGGGCAGACTGCATGGCGGCTGGCCTGACGGGCATCATACAGGGGCAAGTATTCCATCAGCAGGGGGCGAGGCCCCACCAGGCTCATGTCACCGCGCAGCACATTCCATAGTTCCGGCAGCTCATCCAGGCTGCTGGCCCGCAGCCATTGACCAAATCGAGTCATGCGCTCCTCATCGGCTAGCGGCACGCCGTAGGTGTCACACTCGTGTCGCATGGTGCGGAACTTGACGATATGGAACGGCTTTGCTTTCAGGCCCGGTCGAAGTTGACAAAACAATACCGGCGAACCAAGCCGCAACCGCACGAGTAAAGCCAGAACCAGCAAAAGCGGCGATAACAATAGAAGGCAGAGTGCCGAGAAGACGACATCGATTAGACGCTTGCTGATGGGATACATTCGGGAGGTGTTCATGTCTTTCGATCACCTGAGCGTCAACATGGAGCGGTAGAGCTGCAACAACCCCGACCAAACGACGACATTGCTGAATTTTCGCGCCCACGCCAGTCCATTCTCACCGTGGCTCCTCCTGAGAGCGTCATCGGTGATGTAAGCGGTGATGGCTCGGCTCAGCGCATCGACGTTGCGTACAGGTACCAGGGTGCCATTGAATCCGTGAGACATTGCATCCTTTGTCCCGGTCACGTCACAGGTAACGGCGGGTACCCCCATGGCAGCGGCTTCCAGCAGAACATTGCCGAACCCCTCCCAATGCGCCGGCAAGACAAACAGGTCCATCAAGCGATAATAGTTTTCAACGTCCTCGACGAACCCCAGGCTGAGAATGTCCTTGTCGGCTCTTATACGCTCTAATGTCTTTATCGCAATGGGTTGCTCGCTTTCGAGAGGGCCTATGACGAGCAGCTTGATGTGAGGGTAATCGACCTTGACCCTGGAGTAAGCCTCCACAAGCTCATCGACGCCCTTTCTACTGATGACCCTGCCAACGAAACCAATGATGAAATCTTCCGACCGAATACCGAACCGCAACCTGAGTTCCTCGACGGGGGTGAGATCGGAACGCAAGGGATTGAATTTTTCGAGATTGATCCCGTTACTGCTTCCTAGCCCATTCAATCGATATTCTCCTATCTTCAGAATACCTTCCGCCACGCCTTGATGAGCAACACTTGGGCTGATACAAACCACCTGCGTAGCCAAGCGACAGGAGATCCTCTCGCAAGTTTTCATCAGCCAACGGGGAAGGCCCGACATGGATTCATGCCGAAACCCACGAATGGTATATACGCGGCCAGGAATATTGCAGGCATACGCGGCCAGCATGCACAAAAAACCAGCCTTGGGGGTGCCAGCGTTAACAATATCAGGTCTAATCCGAAGAAAGAGACGTGCAAGACGGAACAAAGCCAGAACATCCTTTGTTGGGCTTGGCTCACGCTCCATTGGTATTTCGTAAAGCTTCACACCTTCTGATTCCGCTAACAACCTGACACTCTCACCAGGTGAAGATATCAAAATAGGTTTAACGCCATTCTCCTTGAGATATTGCAACTGACCACGAATCAATACAGCACTGATATGTGAAGTAATGGCAGTCACCACAATTGGATAGTCGTGTTTGGTCTTCATCCCGCTCTCCCTTATTATTTTGTAATGGAGAAACCCACTGACAGCACGCACCTGATACCAGAACAGACCAATCCAGAAAAAAGCTTAAATATGATAAATGGAGTACAACTAAAACTCCTTGCTCTACAGGCGGGACATGATTGGCAAAATATTTATTTCCCCCGACACATCATTTATAATATTCACCAAAGAGAAATTCCTCTTGGAAGAAATGGCATCGATCATCTCAATCAATGCATCTTCATTAAGATAATCGAATCGATAGAGGTCATTCGTGACAAGGTCACGTCGCAGCTTTAGATTATTGTCAAAGATTCTGTCGTGAGCTTCCAGATACACCAGGACAAGCCGATGACTAATATAAGGCGCATACAGAGTCAACAACAATGACTTTATTTTCTCTTCATTACCCGCACCCAAGTTAGCCCAACACAACTGCGTGAAACCTTGGTCCATAATGACAATGTCATGATTCCTCACGGAACGCCATAGTTGAAAGTCGAGATAAACTGCGTTCCAAAAGCTTTTCAGCAGCCTCAATCTTCCATGGTCCGGCATGGCGTCGGACATCTGCTGAAGGATAACAGCGAGTCTTGAATAGTGGAGGCCGGCACTACAAACAAGGCTGATAGCCTTCATTGCTAGGCTAGATAATCTCCGCTCATTCGACAACAACCCTTTAATACGACTATTTGGCAGGGTATTCAATGATTTACCGATTAATTTATTGCACGCCAGCGTTTTTCCAACCCCCGGTTTCCCAGAGAATTCGACTATGCAGGCCATTGGGCTAAACTCATCACTTATATTGAATCTTGATTGGCGAGGAAAATCGCCAAGAGACATTGATTGCAAAAAATCTAAGAACATTCATCTGAGATTTTTTCAAGCGCCTTTTCCTCGTTAAGAAATCTCTCGTCGTATGCTTATCCATATCGATGGGAATTATCTGATCATAGCGCATGATGGTCGAGTACAAATGATCACAAATATTAGTGGCATAGTGATACACAAGCGTATCACGTCTCCATTGTTTCCTTCCGATACCTGGATCTGTTGCGTTCCACCTCTCTTCAAGAGAAAGCACACGAGCATCGGATTTAAAAATCGTTGGAACCAAGGAAACTTGGTCGTATTGGCTTCCCAGACGAGTAAAATTCTCATTCCACATCCTGAAAAATTCGCAAGACGCCAAGGAATTTTTTATCAGCATGACACCACTATTCCAGTGCGGCAAATCCCCTACTGTCAACCCACCTAAAACTGGTATGTCACCTTTACCTTTTCGCTTTTGGGGATAACGATTCAATCTAATACCAATATCAAAATAATCCAGAATACTGTCAGCTGCAGCAAGATTACCCATTACTACCGTATCACAATCAAGGAAAATTGTTTTTTGGTATTCACTATACTCGAGTATGCGTGTTTTCAAGCTTCGGTTGACCGAATCCTCTACGGATACATATGTCCACCTGTCATAACCGTGGCGAAAAAAATCAACTGCAGGTGGTTCCTTACAGACATTGGTTACTATTGTATAAGGTAATGTTATATTTTTCTCGACCAAGCTCTTAGCTGACAGCAGAGCCATGGCCAGATAGGGGCGCCCCAGCGCCAGATAGACAACACCTAGGTTCATCGGCATGGAAGGGTTCTCTCTGAAAGGCGTACATTCTCGATTGCGCTCTCGCGCTTTGCCACACAGATGAAAGTAATGATGACTGAACACAAGACCCAGAAATAGGATTTGTCGATATCAGAGGAGGAAGATAGGGCGAGCAAAGTGTATGCAAGAGTTGATACCGCCACAGTGGAGCGAATTCTGAAGGCTTCAGTCGACAACCTTATTATAAAAAGTCCAAGAGCCAGCAGCCCCACTAGACCGAAGGTGATCAGTGTCCCCACGTATAGAGAATGAGGATTTCCAAAGGCACCGATCCCGGTACCTAACAGTAGCTGTTGAATGCTGGCATCGGCGAAGTAGGCTGCCCACATATCGAGCCGTGTGTTCGATTCAAGCACGGGGGCTCTGAAAAGGCGAAAATCCACTGCCCCTTCGGCAAATGGAAGAATTCCTGGTCCATGGGCTTCCAGTAAGACGAGGCCCATTACAGCGAGCATGGCACCGCCCATTAACCAGATAAGGTTATTGGCGCGTAGAGTTCTTCCGAGAAAAGTAAACTGCGCTAACAGCGCAACCAGCAGAGCAAAGCCCGCAGCGAAGACCGGCATACGGGAGCCGGTATAAACCATTCCAACGAAAGCTGCAGTGCCCATCGCCCCCCAAATTAGCTTGTCACGCATATGAGCAGGCATTGAAATAACTGCCGTCAGACAAGTCACCAATACAATACCGAGAATATTCGACAGCGAGCGAGGGGAAGATTCAGTCTCACCGATAGCGAGCCCAAGCTCTCCTGCACGAGAGAGCTGAAACTCCCGAGTCGACATCATACTGAGTGTTGCCAGTACTAGCAGGATACCGACACCACCAACCAGGTAGACGAGCACCCGAGTTTCGCCGAATGGAAAATGACGCTGCAACGTCATACCGGGACCGGAAGCACGAAGCAAGCCAAGAAATAGGAGAATAGTCAGCAAAGCAGCCAGACGATCCAGACGGCCATCGCCGGCCATCAGCCCCCTACCCACTTCCTGGAGCGTAAAAAGGAAGGCAATTAAAAAAATGCTAACATCAAAACGTAATTTATTATCCCCTAGAGTGGCATGCATCATAGTGCCTGCTGAACATCCAGCGATCAGAATCCAGCCGAAGTGAAGCCCAAATATAAAATCAATATTATTTAGCGCGGCACCGATTATTATGATCGGCAAACCGTAGATTGGCGAACGAACACAAACAACCAGGCCCGTCAAGAAGCCAATCATCGCACCCATAGCTGTATGGTTTACCGCAATTATCGTAATTGCTGCCGCAGGTGCCAACATCAGAAAGAGCCGGATGAAAAATTGCCGCTCTGCAATTATATTACTTGTACTCGTTTCCATTGGGCCCACTTTTCCTCATTCATGTTTTTATATAAACGAAATAATAAAAGATTCAAGCACACGACCAAAATCAAGCTGCAAACAACTCATTTTAGATTTTTTAACATAGACGCCAACTCCCTGAGGTATAACAAACGAATCAGAAGCTCCTTTATCAGCGCCAGGCGAGATGACTGGGCGAAAACTCGACGAAGATACATATTCCAGAAGGCTTCGGCATACTCATCCTTTCCCACTCTCTTGTAATACTTATAGATCCAGAACCAGGAATTGATTTGTGCTTCGTTTCTTGCAGCCAGCTCCATTGAGCTCCACAACCCTCCAGCATGCGCAATATGGCATGCGGGCTTTATCTCTGGATGAAAATGACTTCCGCCATAGTTTCCCAGCAACGCAACAAGAAATTTATCATTATTCAGCATCCTGGCACTTTCCGGTATGTCGCCAAAATCCACGTTCCTGAAAACGAGTGTCAAATTAAGCATCCATGCTTTTCCTGTCGACATCTCTTCCGCCGAAAAATCACGCTGGTGCCTCTTCTGCAGTCTTGACTTTTTGATAATCTCCCCGTCAGGACCTATCGAGCAAGAATCGTGTCCCGTTACAACGATCTGTGGGTGTTTATCAAGGTACTCGCATTGTCGCCTCAGCTTCGAGGAATCGGTCCAATAGTCATCTCCTTCACAGTAGGCTAGATATTTACCTACTGCCTGCTTCTTAAGCAAGTTTATAATCACCACTCCCTTGGAAAATTGATTTTCTTCCTGAATGATGGGCTTGATAATATTCGGATAAAGCATCTGGTAGCGTCGCAAGACCTCGCTGGTCCCATCGCTCGATGCATCATCATGGACAATCACCTCAAAGGGATAATCTAAATCCTGCATCAAAAAAGAATCAATTGTCTTTCCAATGTATTTAACATGATTGTATGTAATGCAGAGTATGCTCACCAGCGGCGTAGAGATTGAACCTCTCCACTTTGACATTATTTCTTGCTCACTCTCTCGCATTTCCTTGCCTCCAAAGGCATCTTACTTTCACCTCATCGCTGAGCTAGGGATGAAAAGAATACTTCGATGTGGTCGACTGCTAACTCCCTCGCTCCTTCCATATTGACTGTCAATATAGGATAGCCTGCTTCTTTCATGCAGGTAGCGAGATATTCTCTACCTCGCAGGGCTTCAGTATTGAAAATGACCAATTCTTCATCGCTCTTATCCTGATGACAAGGAAGCAGCCTTCCTGTCTTATTGCCTCGTATTCGAATACGGGAGCAGATGGTTTCCGGGGAAGCCGTCAAGTTAATAACAGCCCGTCGCTGCATGAGGAGTTTGAAATCATCCGGGCTTTCTAAAAACATCGAACATAACTCGTTAGCAAAATGATGGCTAAGTCCTTCATCGACTACATAGCCTTTCCGAGACTGTGATATGTTAAGATCATAAATAAGCTTAACCGCCTTTCTTTGGAGAGTCGCGATATCTCCCTGATTGAGGGCAGCCAGCGACAACAGGCGGGCTCTCGATTTACATACTCTTTCTTTTTTATCAAAACTATCATTTTCTGCTTGTATCAAAGATCTTTCAATCAAGGCTTTTATAAGCGTCGTTTTCCCGATTCCTGGTGGACCAACCAAGTCTACGATGTAAGAAGAATGACTGTGGTTATTATATCGGTAAGCCTTGAACCCTGCCCTGTTGTATAAAAATCGCTCAATAGTCGCTTTCATAATTAACAACACCCAAAAGTCACCATAAATCCCCAAAGGCAAGGTCCCAAGCGACAGGATCAAACCTGGCATGCCCCAGCGAAGGCGCCACTGTAATTTCCCCGAACACGACCCGCTTATTGTCTATTTCATAGAGGTCGACTCTCAGGAAATCATAGCCACTGGCAATTTTCTCTGAGATTTCTATCATCTCTTCAAGGCAGGTGGGCTTTTCGGCATCGGGTCCGGCGGGGTAGCCGAGCCTAAAATTTTGCCTTTCCCACTTTGTATTGTACAGTGATCTTGTATGAGAAATGAAACGCCCAAAATCAACCTGCACATACTCTACTTTTCCGTGAAATACGAAAAACTTATAGTCCAATGGAACATGGCCGGTGCCTGGCATCAAGTGCTCTTCGATGATGACCTTTGGTTGAATCATGCCATACCACCATTCATTAGAGTACCAGTAGAACCTTTTAAACGGATCACGATGGCGCTCGAGAATCCTGCTTATTTCCCCCTTCAACTCAACTTCCTTGATATTTTCCTTCTCATCAACCAGCAGCAGGCTATCTCGCCCGCAGCCATCGTTCCCTTTTACAACAAAGGATGAAGGCAACGTTTCATAGCTGAGCTCTTCTACATTATTTAAAACCTGATAACATTGCGTAAGATACGCATCTCCCACGCGAGCCTTGACAAACTCCCTTACAGCCACCTTATCTTGAAGAAGAATGGCATCCAGCATATTACGGCTCATTTTCCGTTTGCATATTTTCTCATTGAAAGTTCTTGCTTTATCGAAGTTCCCCCAATAACCAGTATGCCTACGGAATTGAATTTTTTCATAATAATCGGCCCCCAGGATCGCTCTTGAGAAAAGCCGATAGAACGACTTGGCTTTGTTCACCTCAGTCTCCTCTCGACGTTTTTATTCAGCAACATTTTTATTAATTAACAAAAATTCAAGAGTTCGGCGAATCAGTGCGTAATCAAGGGAAGTACTATGTGCGAGGGATGCTGGTTATCATGATAAATCGTCTGCCTGGCAACCATGAGTTCGGCGTCCTGACCTTGCGGATTGCCCGTGTTGGGGTTGCGATCCCAGAGCGGAAAATTGCTGCTCGAGAGGTGCACCTGTATCCGATGGCCCGGTTGAAAGACATTACTGGTCGGTTGAAGTCTCAACTCATAACGCTGGATATCACCCGGCGTAAGCAGTTTCGGTGCCTCCCAGATGGAATGGCGAAACCTTGCTCTTATAATACCTTCAGTCAGGTTGAATGCCGTACCATCCGGATGCACATCAATAAGTTTTGCCGTAAAGTCCGTGTCTCTTGCAGAGCTGGCTGCATAGAGGACAATCGTGATCGGACCCGTTACCTCTAGTGGCTGCTCAACTGGTGGGCTGGTGTAGACCAGTACGTCGGGTCGACCTTCGTTCGGCCGCTGATCAACGGAACCTGCCCGTAGCGATGCATCATGCTTTCCCCCCAGAAACGAGTGGTTGCCACCTAAGGTCGGCACAGGGTTCTCCGGGTCGTAGAGATAGACAGTCGGCTTCCCGTCTTGTGGCGGTGAAGTTTCCAGCGTGCCGATTCTGGCGCCATCGGGGCTGTGAAAGTAGAACGGAGTAAAGCGCGTGCCGGCGAGCGGCCACTCGTTGGCGAACTGCCATTCATTGCTCCCCATGGTGAATATCCGGATTGGCGGTTCCGTTTCCACGCCATTTTCGATCCCCTTGACAACATGATCCAGCCAGCGAATCGCCAATGACAGTTCATTTTTTTCTGCCGACGTCCCGAACTCCCTGTCCCCGACCAGACGATTGAGATGATCGGAGGGATTGATGACCAGCCTGAGGTCCGCGTCGTGCCCACTCTCCTGTAGCGCGAGATAATTGTCAAAGACAGCACCCGCGTAGTAATCGTACCAACCGGACATGAGATAGACGGGAATTCTGACACGGTCATACTTTCCTTTTAAACTTATCTTCTTCCAGTAGTCATCAAACGTTGCATGGCTGACATAGTCCCGCCAGAGCCGATCTCTCCGCCCTGATACCTCCAGGTCCAAATCGATCAGCGGCAGGTAGCGGTAAAGCGCTTCCCAGCCGTATCGACGCCCCTGCTCCGGATCCGTATAGGCTCGGCCGGCAGCTGTCATGGCAAGCGTAAGGGCCCCGTAACAGCGATACACGCATTGCCAGAGATCGGCATTGATCGCCTGCGGAATGATCGCCCTCAGATTGGGATGCTGCTCCGGTGCCACCAGCCACTGTGTGGCCCCCCAATAAGAGCGCCCATACATCGCAATGGCCCCATCGCTCCAGTCCTGGTGGCTGAGCCAGCTCAAGGTGTCGTAACCATCCTCGGCATCATGAAAGAAACGATTCAACTCACCTTCTGACGGCGGATGGCCTCGGGCCGCCTGTCCTACGTAGACATAGCCCGCCGAGGTAAACGCCACAGCATCGCCTGAATGACCGGCACGATACCCCCGGGTCAGAACCGTAGGGTACTGGATACCAGGGGCAGCACCTTCCGGAAGCCATACCCGCGTCTGCAACCGAACCCCATCGCGCATGGGTACCAGGTATTCCCGAAAAGGCTGGGGATCAGTGTCCGAAGTGAGCAACATGAAGAGACAAGTCATCACGATGATCGAAAGCAGCGATTTCATCAAACGGCAACCCGGAATCGATCTCCGGCGTATCATGCAGGCACCCCTCTCGGCCCAGCTGATAGTTCAGCCCGGCTCTACGCAGCGCTCCGGGAAGGGAATGCTCAAATCAATCGCTTCGGATGCCTCCAACGCCGGAGCGTATGCCAGATCATGCCAGGCCGCGTCACGTACCGTGACATGGTCTCCATTCACCTGCAGGCGATTCTCCCGAATCCAGTGAACCACCTGAACCAGTGTCTTGCACTGTTGGACGAAAATATGGTGACGAAGCTGCTCCCGGCTCAGGCCGGGGTCGACAGGGCAGCACGTCTGCATGACGATCTTGCCTTCATCCATTACGTCCTTTATCAGTTCCACCGTGGTTCCAAGGATCTTGGCTCGGTAGGCAACCCCGTCGCCAAAGCCATCCATGCCCTTGAATGCGGGCAGCAGTGATGGGTGAAAGTTGATGATTCGATCCCGAAACATGGTGCGTAACGTATCAGCGTAGAACTGAGTGTAGAAGGAAAGGATGTAGTCGATCGAGTGCCGTATCAGGTAATCGGATAGCCGCACGCTAAATGCCTCGTTCGACCCTTCATCGAACACGATGACAGGAATACCATGTGCTCTCGCCTTGTCGACCGCTGGACAGGGCCGATCGGCTATTACGGAGTGAGTCGCACTCCGGACGGTTGGGATGGTTAAAACCTGGTTCATGACCGAACCTGATGTCGAGACGACAAAAACGAACCGTGACTGAGGACCGCTCATCAATTTTCTCCCGCTCGGTAGGCCGGAAAGAAGGACGTTTGAGGTACGCTCCCGGCCAGGCGCTCATAGGCTTGGTGATCGAATATGCTCCCGCAGAAATAGGCTTTCCTCGTCGTGTTGGACCAGCCTCGCTTGAAATGTCCGAGGCCCGTAGAGGGATCGGCGGAGCCTGGCAGGCCCCCGAAGTTGACCCACCGGACCCTACCGGCAAAGTAATTCAGCAAGGTCCACTTGGTGGCATAGGAGGCACTCAATGCGTAACCCTCGTCGTTGAATGCCACGAGATGCCCCTGTGCGACGTCATCCTGTACGTACCAGAGGTCGAGACCAACAGTGCGCCCGCCATGAACGGCTCGAAACATGACCAGGCCAGGAACCCGCAATTGCCGCTCGAAGGCCGCGCGGGAGAAGGCTCTCAGCCCATGGATGTCATGTCTTCTGGCCAGTACATCGAATAGCGCGACCCAGTCGTCCATAAATCGTGCTGGCTCTTCACACACTTCGACCTCCACCTTGCGCAGCGCCCGTCGAGCGTTGCTGCGATGCGACGAAGAGACGAAGGCTTCCAGCGGAACAGAGGTATCCGCGACAAAGTGCTCCTTGTAGGGCTGGACGATGTCGAAGGTTCGCTCAAGCAGTCTTCGGTCATACTCCCCGAAAGGATCGGCGACCAGCGCGAGGGACACCCATCGCGCACCCTCGAGCTCCAGATCCCGGCGCAAAGCGGTCCAGTCGCGGCAGCAGAACAAGGGATAGAGCCCCATGGCATCGCGTGCTGCGGCGCCTGGGATCGCGCGCTCGAGTATCCAGCCACCGCTGGACTCCAGTCCGCGAGGCTCACCGAAGCCAAGAAAGGATTCCGCATAGCAGGGATGAAGATACCCTTGGTTCATGCGCGCGTCGCCGCATCCAGACAGACATGGCCTTCGATCTGGTTGACCTGGGCCTGGAGTTCTCTCAGGCGTGTGGAGCGAGAGCGGACGAAGAACTTGTCGCGCGGTAGATCGCTGAGGTGATAGCGGGTTCTCCACTCCCCTCGCAGCAACGCCGTGCTGCTGGGGTCGCTGGCCGGTTGAAAAGTTGCCTGAACGAGGATTCTATCAGGACCACCGCCATGCGGAGGTGAACAATGCCAGGTACAGGTGTGACACAGAGCAATGTCTCCTGGCTCCAGCGAAGGACATACCAATGGCCACTCGGGACCGATGATTTCCGTATTCACTTCACCGGCATCGCCCAGATAGCCGAAGTGATGCGTACCGGGATAGAAGGAAATTCCACCGTTTTCCTTGTTGGATACACTAAGAGGTATAAACACTGTGGTTTTTTCGGGCCAACCGTAGTCGTAACAAAAGTCGTTATGGACGAAAACTGGCGTACGGCTGTTTCGATCCTTGATCACGAAACGTTGCATGAACAAGGCAAGGTCTGGATATAGTTCTTGCATGATGTCCAATAGCTCTGGACATTGATGGATCTCTGCCAGCGCTGCTGGCAGCACTTCATGTACATGTACGGGATTGAAAGGATCCACACTTCGGCTCTTCGACAATCTATCCTCGTAGAACCGACTCCATTCATGCTGCCACTGCAGAATCCTTTCCATGGGTATTGCCCCGCGGATCACAAAGAACCCCACTTCACGATATATAGCCGTTGACAGCACCCTGGCGTCAGCTTTATCGATACTATCTCTAACGCTACCGATATCAAGCGGTTTCATTGTCAATATTTCCTTTTATCTTACTAAAAACAATTAAAGTCGATAATCTTCGACTCGTACTGGCAGAAGATCAAAATTTCGCTTCATATCGATACCATATCGCTCGCTATCATAAGGCACCGAGCAATACCCCATGACGGCCTTCTGTCGATCAGTGAGCTGATCATAAATTTCCTGAGGCAGGTTGCCTGGTATGTCGAAGGCCTGCTTGACCCACCAGCGACAAAAAGTGGCAATCATGGCCCACCGGGTTCCACTGCTCCGGTTCTCTCGCGCTCCGTGCCAGATCCGGCTGTCCCAGATTACCAGGTCTCCGGCCTTCGCCTCGATGGAGATGGCCTCTCCAAATGCTTCCTGCGGGGCGTATCGATCTGAACGATGCGAGCCGGGTACGATCACCGTGCAGCCGTTCTCCTCGGTCTGGTCCTCCAGCAAAATGGAGCACTGCATGATGAAGGGATACGAGCCGGTATAGGGAATGAAGGAGTCTATGTGCATCGGCATTTGGTGGTTGCTGCTTCGTGCCAGGAAAGAACGGAGGATATAGTTGGGAGCATCTTCCGGGAGCGAAGTGAACCAACAGTCATTCAAAAAATGTTTCAGAATCGATTCGATAAACTCATTCCCAAGCATCATGCGTATGAAGAGCATATCTTTGTTTTGAAGATTGTAGACCATCGACTGATCTCGGTTCAAACGCGGCATCCGTTCTGATTGCATGGACACAGTCTTGGCAAACCAGTCTTCTACAAGATATTTCGCTCTGGAAATCTGCTCCGGGTCGAATGCTTTCGGTATGTAGGCGTAACCATCACGCTCGATTGAGCTGATATAGCTTTCTATGACTTTCTCATGACTCGATGCTTCAATTAGCTGTTCCATAAAAAATCTCCGCATACTCGAAATGGTTATACTGCGGCTGCGTTTTTCTCGCAACACGCTTTATCTCAGGCATGTTCCGCCATGCGCTGAAAAATGACATTCCTTTCCACAAGTTCATTGTATCTACCAGAGTCAATGACTCGACCATTCTCCATCAGGTAGATGCAGTCGCATTTCTTGACCGTGGCCAGACGATGCGCGATCAATATAATGGTTTTCTTCCCGGAAAAATCGTGAATGGCATCCATGACCAGCTTTTCGGTAATGCCGTCCAATGCGCTGGTCGCTTCATCGAAGATCAGGACCTTGGCGTCGTCATAGAGCGCCCGAGCGATCCCGATGCGTTGCCGTTGGCCTCCTGAGAGCTGAATGCCGCGTTCCCCGACACGAGTTTCAAGACCTTCTGGAAGCTGCACCAGTAGTTCATCCAACCGAGCCATGCTGGCAGCTCGCCTGACTCGCTCATCGTCTATACAAATCATCGGCAAGCCGAAAGCAATGTTTTCCCGGATACTGGCATCAGCCAGGAAAATGGACTGTGACACGAAGCCTAGGCAATTCTGCCAAGCACGTTTCTGTTCCAGCCTCAAAGGCTCACCGTCTATCAGTATGTCACCCTCATCCGGATCAATCAGACCTACCAGAATATCTATTGTGGTGGACTTGCCCGAGCCCGATGCCCCCACCAGACCGATAACCTGATTGGCACCGATCCGCAGCGAGAGTCCATTCAGGGCGGACTCTTCCTTACCGGGATAGCGGAACACGACACCATCAAGTTCAATCGTTCGTTGAGGCTCGAGGTAGCCCGCGGCCTCGGCAGGAGACGGTTCCTTGGTCTCGGCAAACCGGCTCTCGAAGAGATCTTCGCGTATGCTCTCAAAAGCCGCCAGATTGGCTCTGATGGTCGCGACACTGGTATATATCTGTTGAAAGGCGGGCAATAACTTCAGCCCGGCGAGCGCCATGACGGATAGCACGGGAAGTATGCTTCCCAGGTCGCCACGGTGCGTCGCCAGGAGATAAAGCACGAGAAAGATAACCGAGCCGAAGGCAGCCAGCTCCATTGCATAGCGCGGCACCTCGGATAATGCCTTCGTGGTCCCTCTGGCGTGACCAAGCGCTATGCTGGATACTTCGAAGCGCCGATTGAACATCCTCTGGCGCCCTAGCAGTAACGCATCCTTGATTCCTCCGAACCCCTCGGCCATCAGCTTGAAACGCTCGCGCTGCGTCTGCGTGATCTCCTTGCCGTTCGCGGTCAGTTTACGTCGTACAGTGCGGTACAAGACCAGATAGAGCAGAAAGAAGACACTTACCCCAGTTATCGCCACGACAGGATTGACGAGCAGAATCGCTACCGACATGAACAGCACCATGACGACCCTCGCATTCATTTTCATCAAGGGCGCAATGATTTTGTCGGTAATACGTGTACACTCCTGGGAGATTTTGTTTGTCAATTGCGCGCTGCTGCCATTGGCATGAAACAGCCAGGGCTGTTGCATGTAATGTCGGTAAAGCCGCGTGCTGAGTTCAGCTCCTATCTGCTGACCGTACATCGAGAGCCTCCATACCGTGTACATCGAGAGACCGGACGCAGCGGTCAATGCCGCGAGAACAAACATGCCCAACCAGAATAGAAAGTCGGCAGGGTCCTCGAACCCGCTCTGCAGGTAGAGACGCGCCAAGGTGTCATTACTCTCCAGACGCCCCAGATCGCCGACCAGTGCCATGAAAGGGCCGATGGATACGACGCCGGCCACTTCGGCAAACGCCATGAGGACGACCAGTAGCTGCAACCGGAAGAGACGCCGGCGTTGCTCACGGGTCAGCAGCGCATAGAGGTCCTTAAGGCTCGTGTACATAAGGGTCAGGAGTACTTGTAGTCATAGTGATAGCCATAGCGAATGGCGGCCTTGCGTTCCATGGCGTTGAGGATTGCGCCCTTCACCGTGACGCCTGCCGTCTCCAGACGCCTTACCGCGAGCTGGACCTCACGCACCGGATTCAGTTGGAACCGCGCCACCAGCAGCGTCGTGCCGCACTGTGCGCCGACCACAGCAGCATCCGTCACCGTAAGCACCGGCGGCGTATCAATGATTACCAGGTCATAGCGCTCGCTTACCATGGCGAGCAGACGGCTGAAGGATTCCGTCATGAGCAGTTCCGACGGGTTGGGTGGGACATCGCCCCTGGCGATAAGGTCCAGGCCCTGGATACGACTGTGCCGAATGGCATCGTCAAGCGTCAGGCTCTCGCCCAGCAACTCGGAAAGCCCTCCACTGCCGCGTTCACCGAAAGCATGGTGCAAGTGCCCTCTGCGCATGTCGGCATCCATTACCAGGACACGCTGTCCTGCTCGAGCGCAGATGGCCCCCAGGTTGACGGTGATGAAACTCTTGCCGATTCCTGGTCCGGGGCCGGTGATCATGAGACGGTTGTCGCGCCCTTCCAGCATCGCAAAATGCAGGCTGGTTCGCAGGCCACGCAGCGCTTCGATGGCTGGATCCGTCGGGTCGCGCTCGGCCAGCACATCACTGGCTACCTCACGTCCCCGACGATCACGCCGATGCTTGATTCTACGGACCAGTTTCTTCTGTTCAGCCGACATTGGCACCATGGCATAGACCGGGAGTCCATTCTCCTCGAGCTGCTCTGGCGTCTCGACTCCGCGATTTAGCCAACCACGCACCAGCACGATGCCCACCGCCAACAGCGCACCGAATAGCGCAGCCAGCATGACGATGCGGGGCTTGCGAGGCTCAATCGGGAACAGTCCCACTTCTGCCCCGTCAATGATACGAACGTTGCCGACCGTTCCGGCCCGAGTAACCTGCAGCTCCTGCATCCGGTTCAGAACATTGATGTAGATCGCTTGGGTCGCCTCCACATCCCGGGTGCGGCGCACTACTTCTTGCTGTGCTTCCGGCAAGTCGTTGATCTTGGCGTCCAGAGCGACGCGTTCCGACTCGAGCAAATGCTTCTGGCGTAGCAGAGACCGATACGTGGGATGGCTCGGCGTATAACGCTGAGCCAGCTCGGCCTCCCGGAATGCCAACTCGTTCAGTTGGCTGTCGAGGGCGACGAACTGATCGATCACGGCTTGAGCTTCGGATGTCAGATCCACGCTGTGCCGAGCAGCCCGATACTCGTTGAGGCTCTCTTCAGCCGCATAGAGTTGAGCACGTAACTCAGGGGCTTGCTCCTCGAGAAAGGCCAGACTCTGTTCTACTTCCGCTGCCTGGCGTTGCACGTTCTGGGTAAGGAACGTCTCCGCCACGGCATCCAGCGAGCGCCGCACCTCTTCTCGGTCGGTGCCGGTCAGCGTCAAGCGCAGGATACCGGTGCTGGTATTACGTGCCACCCCCACTTCGGAAACATCCAGACGACTGGACAAATCGCTGATCGCAGATGACCGTCTGCGCTTGAGGAGTGTGAAGTGAGCTCCTTCGGGAGCCTCCAGGGCAGAGATGCGCAGCTCGATATCCCCTTCGAGAAACTGCTCCAGCTCCCCGACTCGACCTTCCCCCAAGTACAGCGGGGTCTCTCCGTCCATCACCAGAGAGTAACGGCCAGGCCTACCGGCCACCACGTTCAACAAGGTCCCACGTAAACGGTCCTCAACCTGCAAGCGACCAAGCTCGAGCCACTCCCCCCCCCAGATGGACGAGCGAAGACCAAGAAAATCCGGTAAAAGAACACCATCATTATTCGGCAGGGAAATGCTGCCAGCGACAGCATCGGGTAGCGAACTTTCACGTTGCATGAACCCGGATGGCTTGAACCTATCCGGCAGGTAATCAGCAATATCGAAACTCTCTGTGGCAAACGCCGGGCGTGCGATGCCTTGTCGCTGAACATAGTTGCCGATTACTGGCAGACTTTGTGGAATGACCAACGTATCCAGACCTTCTCGATCAACGACCTGTCCGAGTACCATGCGCGACTGTAGTATCTGGACCTCGGCGGCTGTGGTGCTTTCACGCTCTTCGCCCAGCAGTTCGCTGGCAATTCCCTCGAGAGGATTGACCGTCGCTCGTCGCTCTACCTGTACCAGAGCATCACCACGATAGACTGGAGTCGCTAGCATTGCATAAGCCGCTCCGCCAGTAGCGAAGACAATTACGAGGGACAGAATCAACCATCGGTGATCGATGAGCATACCGACGAGTCGACCGAGGTCGACCTCTTCATTAACGTGCTTCGTCATTATGTCCATTGTGTTCACCGATCGCTAATAAGGGGAATCACGGATCAATACATAGAGATTGTGCTATTTAACTAGTGCCTTTTTGACGAGCTCACAGATATCTTCAACGACATGTATACTTAAGTCGGGGTAGAGAGGTAGACAAAGCACCCTTGACGATATGCTTCCGGCGATCACGCTCCTTGCCTCCCCCAGTGAAAACTCAGCGAAAGAATCCAATGGTGGGAAGAAATAACGCCTGGGAAAAACGCCTTTATCTTCCAAGCTATTCTTAACTCTAACAAGCGCACTTTCACTCTCTAAGAGAATGGGGAAATAAGCATAATTCCTCGTGCAGTTGATATTGAAACTTTGTAAGCCAACCCAACCATCCAACGAAAAAGAATACTTAAAAGTAATTTCTTTTCTCCTCTCTATGATTGCGTCCATATCGTCAAGTACGCAAAGCCCCATGGCTGCCTGGAATTCGTTCATTTTGCAGTTGATTCCAAGACTGGTCACCCCGGCATCTTCCGACAGGCCAAAATTTATAATGGCTCGTGCCTTCTCGAGACAATCCTTTGACTTGAAAACGATACCCCCACCTTCAATAGTATGAAACAGCTTGGTAGCATGAAAACTCAACGTGGCAGCATCACCGCAGGAAAACACACTCGTGCCTTGATAATCTACGCCGAAGGCATGAGCTCCGTCATAGACGATTTTAAGCCCATGCCGTTTAGCTACGATATCCAATCTATCCACATCACAAACGTTCCCATATACATGTACCGGAACCAAGACACGCGTATTCACACCAATAGACTCTTCAACCTTATCAGGATCAAGACACCAAGTATTTTCATCTATATCTGAGTAAACAGGTTGAATTCCTTGCCATTTTATTGAACTGCTGGTGGCAACAAAGCTAAAGGGAGTTGTTACAGCTTCTTGATAAGCGCCAAAAGCACCAAGACCCAGCGCTTTGTAGGCGACTTGAAGTGCTAGCGTTCCATTAGCGACCAGCAAGAGATTCTTGACTCCCAAATATTCTTCCAGGCGGAAAGTAAGCTCCTTAACCAGAGGGGCATTGTTCGTCAAATGTCTACTTGAATAAATTCTATCGACATATTTGTCGTATTTGTCACGATGCGGCAGATAGGGGTGCGTGACAGGAATCATAACTCTCTCACCAAATCCAAGAGATAACGACCATAACAATTCTTGGATAGTTCCCTGCCTACCCGAGAGAGATCATTGACAGACAGCCAACCATTGTTAAAAGCAATTTCTTCGAGACAAGCTATCTTTAAACCCTGCCGTTTTTCTATCGTTTCGACAAATTGGGAAGCCTCAAGCAAGCTTTCGTGTGTCCCCGTATCAAACCAAGCAAAGCCTCGACCAAACAGCTCGACTCTTAACTTGTTGTTCTTCAAATAAGCTTGGTTGACAGAAGTTATTTCCAGCTCTCCTCGGCTAGATGGCCTTACCTCCTTGGCAAGATTTACTACGTCGTTGTCGTAAAAATAAAGACCCGTTACGGCAAAACGGGACTTTGGGCTGTCGGGTTTCTCCTCGAGTGAAAGCACCTGCATTCTTTCATCAAATTCCACCACGCCGAAGCGCTCAGGATCACTGACTGGATAACCGAATACCGTAGCGCCATTCTCACGCTTTGCCACCTGCTGGAGAAGCGGTGAAAACCCCTGTCCATAAAAAATATTATCGCCAAGCACCAAGCAGACGCTGTCATGACCAATGAAGGACTCGCCAATGATGAACGCTTGCGCCAGTCCATCGGGGCTTGGCTGCACAGCGTAACTCAGATTTAAACCATATTGGCTTCCATCAGCAAGCAGTCTTTGAAAGCAACTTTGCTCTTCGGGGGTGGTAATGATCAATATCTCTCGTATGCCAGCCAACATCAACACCGATAGCGGATAATAGATCATTGGCTTGTCATATACTGGAAGGAGCTGCTTGGAAATCCCCTTGGTTATCGGGTACAGTCGCGTACCTGAACCACCGGCAAGTACAATACCTTTCATGCCACCTCCCTCCCCGTTGTACCCAGGCGAGTACGTTGGTAGTTGTGTGCTTGTACCTGACGGCACCAAGAAAGATTATTAAGGAACCAGATCACTGTTTTTCGTAGCCCTGTCTCGAATGACTCCATTGGTTCCCATCCCAATTCTCTACTTATCTTACCTGGGTCGATGGCATATCTTTGGTCATGCCCCGGGCGATCCGCCACATGTGTGATCAGAGTATGATAGGACTTTTCGCGAGGCTGAAGTTCATCTAAAAGATTGCAGAGTGCTCTTACAACTTCCGCGTTGGTTTTTTCGCAACATCCGCCAACATTATAGGTTTCCCCAACCATGCCGTGTTCTATGACCTTACACAAGGCTCGCGCATGATCCTCAACATATAGCCAGTCACGTACCTGTAGGCCGTTTCCATAGAGGGGCAAGGGTTTTCCTTCCAGTGCATTTAAAATCATCAACGGAATCATTTTCTCTGGAAAATGATAAGGGCCGTAATTGTTTGAGCAGTTCGTGACGATAACCGGCAGCCCAAAAGTCCTCCGCCAAGCACGAACTAGATGATCTGCACCAGCCTTGCTTGCGGCGTAGGGAGAACTGGGAGCATAGCGTGTCTCTTCAGAAAACCTTGCTTTGACATTGCCAAGATCACCGAAAACCTCATCTGTCGAGACATGTAGAAACCTGAAGCAGTTACGCCGCTCGCGAGACATTTCCATCCAGTATCGTCGCGCTACCTCTAAAAGTCGATAGGTACCTACTATATTAGTTTCTATGAAATTTTTTGGACCATCAATGGAGCGATCCACATGACTCTCGGCAGCCAGATGGAGCACCCTATCCGGCTGATGGCACCGAAATACTTGGTGCATCTTATCCTCATCGCAAATATCAACTTCCTCAAAAAAATAACGCGGCTCGCTCGATACATCGCGCAGCGATTCCAAGTGCCCAGCATAGGTAAGCTTATCGACATTCACTACCTGGCAATCAGTATTTAAAATAATGTGGCGAATAACAGCCGACCCAATGAAACCCGCTCCTCCAGTTACGAGATATTTCATTGTGCTAGGCCCCACTGCGCTAGTAAAAACAAGATTAAACCCGTCTCCGGCCACGCTACCGCCGATGAAGACCTCTGGTGAGCTCTTCGAAACTGTAGCCATCCCTATGCTCGGACCTTTACGGTCGCAGCCCGGACTGGATGATGTTTACAACAAAATGAAAGTTAGACATACATAAGATTACATACAGTTTCACTTTCTGCGCATACTATTTTTCTCAGATCTTCTTTCCGGGTTCTTAAAAAAATTTTTTTTTTCAAACCAATTCTATAACAATCCAGTTCATGATTTTTTTGGTAGATTTCCTATTGCAGGTGACTAATAATTTCAATGAAAAACAATGATGGCATTCTCATACTTCAGATTTCACTTGCAAGGATATCTTTCGTATCACTGCGTTACAAATAGTGAACCGAGAGCAAACGTCATGGGGAATGACTGGGCCATCGGCCCGGTGGAAACCTGAATACGATGGGGGTTCATCGGTTGATGAAAGGGGGGAATGTGGGGGATTTCCGTATGTAGCGACACAAGGAGCTAATCGAAAATCTAGACTTTTTTCTAACGATGCCTGTTCGGTTGATGCTATTCACCGATATTACAAGTATCAGAACACAGTCTAGTGATTCCCAATCCAGAAAGATGAGTTATCCATCTAATATTGGACCCAGCCCATGCTACGAGGCGAGTTCATCAACTTCACCACATCCTTGATCAGGGAGAGTAATTAGCTCGTCATGTAAAGGCATTGCACCATGTCATGACGAGCCGAAAAGTGCGTAAAAAGGTTAACTGTTGGATGAACAGGAAACCTCAGAACACCCGGTTCAGTCCATTCTGGGCCGCTACGCGGTAGGCCTCGGCCATGGTGGGATAGTTGAAGGTGGTGTTGACGAAGTAGTTGAGGGTGTTGGCCTCGCCTTTCTGCTGCATGATGGCCTGACCGATATGCACAATCTCGGAGGCCTGATCGCCGAAGCAGTGGATGCCGTAGATCTCGAGGGTGTCCTGATGGAACAGGATCTTGAGCATGCCCACCGTGTCGCCGGTGATCTGCGCGCGGGCGGTGTCCTTGAAGAACGCCTGGGCCACCTCGTAGGGCACCTTGGCTTCCGTGAGTTCGCGCTCGGTGCGACCGAAGGAACTGATCTCGGGGATGGTGTAGATGCCCGTCGGCACCTCGTTGACGAAGCGGTAATCCCGCTCGAGCAGCTCGTCGCAGGCGTTGAGCCCCTGGTCGTAGGCGGCGCTCGCCAGGCTCGGCCAGCCGATCACATCACCGGCGGCATAGATATGCGGGATGGCGGTGCGGTAGTGATCGTCGACCTGCAGCTGGCCACGCCCGTTGGCCTCGAGACCGATGTTCTCCAGGCCGAGCTCGTCGGTATTGCCGGTACGGCCGTTGGCCCACAGGAAGGCGTCGGCACGCAGCTTCTTGCCCGACTTGAGGTAGACCACCACCCCCGACTCATCGCCCTCGACCCGCTCGTATTCCTCATTGTGGCGGATCAGCACGCCATGCTTGCGGAGGTGGTAGGAGAGCGCATCGCTGATCTCGTCGTCGAGGAACGAGAGCAGGCGGTCGCGGCTGTTGATCAGGTCCACCTTGACGCCGAGCCCCGAGAAGATCGAGGCGTACTCACAGCCGATCACGCCCGCGCCGAAGATGATCAGGGTGCGCGGCGTATGCGACAGGCTGAGGATGGAGTCGGAGTCGTAGATGCGTGGATGACGGAAATTGATGTCGGCGGGTCGGTAGGGACGCGAACCGGTGGCGATGATGACCTTCTGCGCCACCAGTTCCTCCAGCGCTTCCTGGCGGTCACGGATCAGCAGCGTATGTTCGTCCTTGAAGCGTGCCACTCCGTTGAAGAGGTCGATGCGGTTGCGCGCATAGAACTTGGTGCGCATCTCGACCTGCTGGTCGATGGTGATGCGCGAACGCTCCATGACCCTGGGAAAGGAGAACCATCGCGGCTCGCCGATATCGCGGAACATGCGGTTGGTGTTGAACTGCATGATCTGCTTGACCTGATGCCGCAGCGCCTTGGAGGGGATGGTCCCCCAATGGGTGCAATTGCCTCCCAGGACCGGCTGCTTCTCCACCACCGCCACCCGCTTGCCATGCTTGGCGGCGTTGATGGCGGCGCTCTCGCCGGCGGGCCCGGTTCCGATCACCACCACGTCGTAGTTATGGACTGCCATGGGCGCTTGCGTCTCCTTTCCCTTGTCGATGTTGGTTTTCGGCTTGCGCGACTACGCCGCCGGCGAGGCAACGTGCACGACACCTTGCCGGAGCCTAACGACGAGTGGCGTCGTAGCCGAGGTCGGCACCACGGCTCTCGTCGCTCGAGCGACGCGCGCTGACCGGCTCACCCTTGCGCTTGCGGTTCTCCTCCTCGCATATCTCGTCCTTGCCGCCGCAGATGTCGCAGCCCTCCTTGAGTCCCAGCTTGTTGAGACCGCCGCAGGAACCGGCAATGGGCTTGCGCCCCATGATCACGCCGATGGCCATGGCCGCCATGATCAGCAGCATGAAGCCCAGCACGACGAGAAACGTACTCATAGGTAACCTCCTGGCGGCTAGGGCTCGAGCCAGGGCTCGAGGGCCGCGGTATGTTGGAATTCAATACCCTGTGGTGTCTTGACAACAACCCTGGCGGCACTATCCATACGCTCGGCAAGGCTCAGCGCCTCGGCCGGGTCGGCACGCATCAGCCGGCTTGCCTGATGCATGGCCTCGCTGGCACTCGGCGCGACCACGCTTACCGCCAGCGGCGCCGTCATGGTGACCAGCGGCACCACGTCCCGACGCGCGAAGCGATGCACCACCGCGGCATCCCGCAGCCTCAGGTGCCTTGCGTCGGCCGGGCCTGGCAGGCCCGCCTGCTCGAGTGACAGGCGCCAGTCACCCGCCGGCGGCTCGCCCCGGGCGCGCATCACGCCCCCGACCTCGACGAGCGAGGCGGCGAGGGCCGGGTCATGCTCCTCGAGCCATAGCGTCAGCCGATCGGCGGCTAGCGCATGCGCCAGGCGATCCGCCTCATGCCGCAGCGCAGACGTGGGTGACCAGAACCGAACGGTGGCAGCGTCCAGCGCACGCATGAGATCGCCTCGCTGACGCTCGAGCGTTGCCAGTTCACCTTGTATGCCGGCTTCGAGCTCAGCACGCCTTGCCTGGTCGAGGTCGGCATACAGGGTGATGTGGTAACCCGTGCCCAGGGCCGTGCCCTGGATGAGATGTTCGTCGGCCGTGTCACGGCAACCACTGAGCGCCAAGAGCCCGGCGAGCACCGTGGGAAGGAGCCGGGCTGGCCCACTGAGGACCAGCCCGGAGAGTCGCCCGTAGGCGAAGGGGATCATCCGCCAAAGTCATCCAGCATGATGTTCTCGGGCTCGACGCCCAGGTCGAGCAGCATCTTGATGACGGAGGCGTTCATCATCGGCGGACCGCACATGTAGTACTCGCAGTCCTCGGGAGCCGGATGGTCCTTGAGGTAGTTCTCGTACAGCACGTTGTGGATGAACCCGGTGGGCCCGGTCCAGTTGTCCTCGGGCAGCGGATCGGACAGTGCCAGGTGCCATTCGAAGTTGGGGAACTCCTCGGCCAGCTGATCGTACTCCTCGTTGTAGAAGGTCTCGCGCCAGGAGCGCGCACCGTACCAGAACGAGATCTTGCGGTCGGTCTTGATCCGCTTGAGCTGGTCGAAGATGTGGCTGCGCATGGGCGCCATGCCGGCACCGCCGCCGACGAACACCATCTCGGCATCGGTGTCCTTGGCGAAGAACTCGCCGAAGGGCCCCATCACGGTGACCTTGTCGCCCGGCTTCAGGCTGAAGACGTAGGTCGACATCAGCCCCGGCGGATGGTTGGTGCCGGGAGGCGGCGTGGCGATACGGATGTTGAACTTGAGGATGCCCTTCTCTTCGGGATAGTTCGCCATCGAGTAGGCGCGGATGACCTCCTCGCTGTTCTTGTGGCGAATCTTGAACAGATCGAACTTCTCCCAGTCGCCGCGATACTCCTCCTCGATGTCGAAGTCGGAGAACGAGATGTCATAGGGCGGCGCCACGAGCTGGACGTAGCCGCCGGCACGGAAGGCCACTTCCTCTCCCTCGGGCAGCTTGAGGTTGAGCTCCTTGATGAAGGTCGCCACGTTGGGATTGCCGATGACCTCGCACTCCCACTTCTTGACGCCGAAGACCTCCTCGGGCACCTCGATCTTCATGTCCTGCTTGACCGGCACCTGGCAGGAGAGACGCCAGCCCTCCTTCTTCTCGCGCAGGGTGAAGTGGGATTCCTCGGTGGGCAGGATGGAGCCGCCCCCCTCCTCCACCCGGCACTTGCACTGGGCACAGGAGCCGCCGCCGCCGCAGGCGGAAGAGAGAAAGATGCCATTGGCGGCCAGGGTGTTGAGCAGCTTGCCACCGGCCTGGGTGGTGATGGTGTGTTCCGGGTCGCCGTTGATCTCGATGGAAACGTCGCCGGTGCTGACGAGCTTGCTGCGGGCCGCCAGGATCACCATGACGAGGCCGATGACGACCACGGTGAACATGAACACACCGAGCAAGATGATAGATGTTCCAACCATGTCGGTTTCCTATTTGCTGTGTAACCTGTTTCCCGGCGGCGCGCACGCCGCCAGGAATCCGCCCTGGCTCAGAGCTGGATGCCCGAGAAGGACATGAAGCCCAGCGACATCAGCCCCACGGTGATGAAGGTGATGCCCAGGCCCTGCAGGCCGGCCGGCACGTCGCTGTACTTGAGCCGCTCGCGAATCCCCGCCAGCGCGGTGATGGCCAGCGCCCAGCCGACGCCGGACCCCAGGCCGTAGACCACGGATTCGCCGAAGCCATAGTTACGCTCGACCATGAACAGCACGCCACCGAGGATGGCGCAGTTCACGGTGATCAGCGGCAGAAACACGCCCAGCGCGTTGTAGAGCGCCGGCACGTACTTGTCGAGGAACATCTCGAGAATCTGCACCAGAGCGGCAATGACACCGATATAGGAGAGCAGGCCCAGGAACGACAGGTCGATGTTCTCGGCCCCTTCGATACCGGTCCAGGTCAGGGCGCCCTCTGCCAGCAGCGCGTTGTAGATGACGTTGTTGACGGGCACCGAGATGGTCAGCACCACGATCACCGCGATACCGAGACCGATGGCCGCCGAGACCTTCTTGGAAACCGCCAGGAAGGTACACATGCCCAGGAAGAACGCCAGCGCCAGGTTCTCGACGAAGACCGAGGCAACGAACAGGCTGATATAGTGCTCCATGTTACACGGCCTCCTTCGGTTGACTGTTTTCCTTCATCTTGAACTCGTTCGCCTCGATCTGCTCCGGATGGGTAGAGCGCAGCGCCCAGATGATCAGACCGATGATGAAGAACGCCGACGGCGGCAGCAGCAGCAGGCCGTTGGGCACGTACCAGCCGCCGTCCTGCACGGTGGGCAGGATGGTGAAGCCGAACACGCTGCCGGCACCGAGCAGCTCACGGACAAAGCCCACGGTCATCAGGATGAAGCCATAGCCGAGACCGTTGCCGATGCCATCCAGGAACGAGAGCCCCGGGCTGTTCTGCATGGCAAAGCCTTCGGCGCGCCCCATCACGATGCAGTTGGTGATGATCAGGCCGACGAACACTGAGAGCTGCTTGGACATCTCGTAGGCAAAGGCCTTCAGGATCTGGTCGACCACGATCACCAGCGAGGCGATGATGGTCATCTGCACGATGATGCGGATCGACGACGGAATGTGGTGGCGGATGAGCGACACGAACATGCTCGAGAATGCCGTCACGAAGATCACGGCCAGCGTCATGACCAGCGATACGCTCATGCTGGTCGTCACCGCCAGCGCCGAACAGATGCCGAGCACCTGCAGCGCGATGGGGTTGTTGTTGAAGATCGGGGTCGTCAGGACGCCCTTGGGAGTCACAGCGGACATTGTCAGGCTCCTTAAGCTTCAGCTTCGAGTTCGACGTCGGATTCCTGGGCTTCCTCCGGATCGATTCCGTCGCGGAACCGTGCCAGGTACTCACCGAAGCCTTCCGGGCTCAGCCAGAACTGCAGCATGTTGGTGACGCCGTTGCTGGTCAATGTGGCACCGGACAGCGCATCGATCTCGGTCTCGTCGTCGGCGCCGCCCTTGGTCAGGTGAATGTCGGGTACGACATCGTCCTCGTCGGCAAAGATCTTCTTGCCTTCCCACTGGGCCTGCCAGCGCGGATTGTTGACCTCCGCGCCCAGGCCCGGGGTTTCACTGTGCTCGTAGTAGGTGATACCGACGATCGTGTTGCCATCCCCCTCCACCGACATGAAGCCGCGCATCAGGCCCCACAGGCCCTGGCCACGGATGGGCAGGATGATCTGCTCCGGCTCATCGGGGTCACCGACCAGGTAGACCGTGGCAAAGTTCTCGACGCGGCTCAGGCCGGCGATGTCACGATCGCCCGACAGGGTACGCCCCGTGGCCGGATCGCGTGCTGCCTGGAAGTGGTCGAAGGTCTCCGGATCGAACTCGTCGGTGTACTCGCCGGTGCGCATGTCGACCACGCGCGGCGTCACGTCACCGAAGGCCGCTTCCACGTCCATGCCCGGCTCGTAGAGGTTGGCCACGCTGAGGATATTCGTCTTGCGATCGAGTTCCTGGTTGAGCTGTTGCTTGGACCGCAGCGCCACCGCCGCGGTCGACACGATGACCGAACACACGATACAGAGTGCGAACGCCACCGTGAGGATCTTCTTGATGGAGTTATTGCTCTGTGCCATCAGGCAGTCTCCTCGGCCGGTGCACCGACACGCCGCAGGCGGCGCTTGATGTTGGCCTGTACAAAGAAGTGATCGATCAGCGGCGCAAACAGGTTGGCGAACAGGATCGCCAGCATGATCCCTTCGGGGAACGCCGGGTTGACCACGCGGATCAGCACGGTCATCACGCCGATCAGGATGCCGAAGATCAGCCGTCCCGGGTTGGTCATGGAAGCCGACACCGGGTCGGTGGCCATGAACACCATGCCGAAGGCGAAGCCCCCGATGACCAGGTGCCAGTACCAGGGCATGGCGAACATCGGGTTGCTGTCGGACCCGACCAGGTTGAACAGCAGGCTGGTCCCCGCCATGCCGAGCAGGCAGCCGAGCATGATTCGCCAGGAGGCGATCTTGGTCCACAGCAGCACCGCGGCACCGATGAAGATCGCCAGGGTCGAGACCTCACCGACGGAGCCCGGCAGGTAGCCGATGAAGGCATCCCACCAGCTGTACTGCGAGGACAGCTCTCCCATGCCCTCCTGGAAGGCGATGGAGAGCGGGGTCGCGCCGGTGTAGCCGTCGGCCGCCACCCATACCGCGTCACCCGAGATCTGCGCCGGATAGGCGAAATAGAGGAAGGCACGGCCGGTCAGCGCCGGGTTGAGGAAGTTCTTGCCGGTGCCTCCGAAGATCTCCTTGCCGATCACCACGCCGAAGGTGATGCCCAGCGCCACCTGCCACAGCGGAATGGTGGCCGGCAGGATCAGGGCATACAGCACGGAGGTGACGAAGAAGCCCTCGTTGACCTCATGACCGCGCTTGACGGCGAACAGCACCTCCCAGAAGCCACCGACCACGAAGGTCACCAGGTAGATGGGCAGGAAGTAGGTGGCGCCGAGCACGAAGTTCGCCCACTGGCTGTCCGGATCGTGACCGGAGGCCAGCACCATGAGAATCGCTTCGCGCCAGCCGTCCATGGAAGCGTGGCCGTCGGCAATGGCGCTGTTGGCCAGCCAGCCGGCATTCCACATGCCGAAGAACATGGCCGGGAAGGTACACAGCCACACGGTGATCATGATGCGCTTGAGGTCGATGCCGTCGCGCACGTGAGCCGTGGTCTTGGTGACGCTGGGCGGCGAGTAGAAGATGGTGTCCACCGCTTCGAACAGCGGGTACCACTTCTCGTACTTGCCACCCTTGTGGAAATGCGGTTCGAGATTGTCGAGCGTCTGTCGGATACCCATCATCAGGCCTCTTTCTCGATCATGGTGAGGTTGTCACGCAGGATGGGACCGTACTCGTACTTGCCCGGGCACACGTAGGTGCACAGCGCCAGGTCCTCTTCATCCAGCTCCAGGCACCCAAGCTGCATGGCCACCTCGATGTCCCCGACGATCAGCGTACGCAGCAGCTGGGTCGGCAGGATATCCAGCGGCATCACTTCCTCGTAGACGCCCACCGGCACCATGGCCCGCTCGGAGCCGTTGGTGGAGGTGTTGGGCGCATAGTTGGAGAGCCCCTTGAACTTCGACAGGTAGATGCCCAGTACCGAGTGTCGGTTGTTGCCCGGTGACAGCCAACCCAGGAAGGCGCGCTTGTTGCCCTCCTCGAGCAGAGTGAACTGGTTGTGGAAGCGGCCCAGGTAACGCAGGCTGCCTTCCGCGGTGAAGCCGGAGAACACCGAGCCGGAGATCACGCGAGTATCTTGGGGTTGGAGGATTTCTCCCGCCAACAGTTCCTCGGTGCTGGCGCCGATCCGCGTGCGCAGCAGGCGCGGCTTCTCGGCACGCGGGCCGCCCACGGCGACGACCCGGGACATGTCGAGCCTGCCCTCGCTGAAGAGCTTGCCGAAGGCGATCACGTCCTGGTAGCCGATGTGCCAGACCCGCTTGTGCAGCGCGACCGGCGACAGGAAGTGAATGTGCGTTCCGACCAGGCCGGCCGGGTGAGGGCCGCCGAAGGTCTCGACCTGCACGCCGGCCACGTCGCCGCCGGGAATCTGCGCGTCGGGTGCCGTGCACAGGAAGACCTTGCCCTGGGTCAGGCGCGACAGCACCTTGAGCCCGTCCTCGAAGGCAGCGGCCTGCTCGTTGATGATATCGGCAGGATTCGCCGCCAGCGGATGGGTGTCGATCGCGGTGACGAAGATGTCGGCCGGCTCGGCGTCGATGGCCGGGCTGCGCGAGAAGGGACGGGTACGCAGCGCCGTCCACAGCCCCGACTCGACCAGCCGATCGACGACGGCCTGGCGCTCGAGGGACGCGAGTCCGTCACGCCCGTGGGCCGTGAACTCGACCGCTTCCTCGTTCTCGTCGACCTGGATCACGACCGAGAGCAGCTTGCGCTTCTCGCCACGGTTGATGGCGACGACTTCGCCGGCTGCCGGTGCCGTGAAGCGCACGCCGGGGTTCTTCTTGTCAGTGAAGAGGAGTTGGCCCAGTTTCACCTTGTCCCCTTCCCGGACCTCCATGGTCGGCTTCATGCCGACGTAGTCGGTGCCCAGGACGGCCACGTGACGCACGGGTCGCGCATCCTCGATGCGCGGCTCGGGCGTCCCCATGATGGGGAGATCCAGGCCTTTCTTGACTTCGATCATAGTCTCGCCCAGTTGATGGATCGGAAATGCGAAGGAAAGGGGTTCGAATGGATTCGAATTCTTGTTGAGTCAGTACGTTACCAGTCAGACCCGAGGGTATTCGGGCCACCCCGAAAAAATCCACCGCATTATAAAGACAAGCGCGACCAAAGACCACACGGCCTAAGGTCGCAAAAGCGGGCAAGGAACCGCTCCAGGCTTGGCTTCAACAGGGTTCAATAGGCGTTGAAAGGCGCTCGTTTCAGGGGCTTCGGAGCGACCGCGGGCGCCGGGGCAACGCCCCGAAGGCGTCGCCACGGATGACAGGAAAATGACCCGGGTCAGGGAATCCCGACCCGGGAGGTCGGGTATGGCCGTAGGCTCAAGCCTGGGCGCGAGGCAGCTTGAGGAAGTGCACGTTGGAGATGTGCTGCAGGATGCGCACCACCTGACAGCTGTAGCCGAACTCGTTGTCGTACCAGACGTAGAGCACCGCCTGCTTGCCGCTGACGATGGTCGCCTTGGCGTCGACGATACCGGCATGGCGGTTACCGACGAAGTCCGAGGAGACCACCTCGGGCGAATCGACGTAGTCGATCTGCTTCTGGTAGGAGGAGTCGATCGACATGCGGCGCAGGTAGTCGTTGAGCGCCTCGGCATCGGTCTCGCGGCCCAGGGTCAGGTTGAGGATGGCCATGGAGACGTTGGGGATCGGCACGCGAATGGCATTGCCGGTCAGCTTGCCGGAGAGCTCCGGCAACGCCTTGGCCACCGCCTTGGCGGCGCCGGTCTCGGTCAACACCATGTTGAGCGGCGCGCTACGTCCGCGGCGATCGCCCTTGTGGTAGTTGTCGATCAGGTTCTGGTCGTTGGTGTAGGCGTGCACCGTCTCGACGTGGCCGCACTCGATGCGGTATTCGTCGTTGAGCACCTTGAGCACCGGCACGATGGCGTTGGTGGTGCAGGAAGCCGCCGAGAGGATGGTGTCGTCCGCGGCGATATCGCCGTGGTTGATGCCGAAGACGATGTTCTTGATGTCGCCCTTGCCCGGCGCCGTGAGCAGCGCCTTGGACACGCCCTTGCATTCCAGGTGCTGGCCGAGGCCGGCCTCGTCGCGCCAGATGCCGGTATTGTCGACCACCACGGCGTTGTCGATGCCGTAGGCGGTGTAGTCGACGTCGCTCGGCTTGTCGGCATAGATCACCTGGATGACGTTGCCGTTGGCGGTGATGGTACGAGCCTCGGTGTCGACGCTGATGGTGCCGTCGAACGGGCCATGGACCGAATCGCGGCGCAGCAGGCTCGCCCGCTTCTCGAGATCCTTGGCGATATCGCCCCGGCCCCGCACGACGATGGCGCGCAGGCGCAGCAGGTTGCCGCCGCCGGCCTTTTCCACCAGCACGCGTGCCAGCAGGCGGCCGATGCGGCCGAAGCCGTAGAGCACCACGTCCTTGGACTGGCCATTGTTGCCGTTGGAGTCGTGGGCGTCGACGATCTCGGCGAGCTCCTCGCGCAGGAAGGCCTTGGCGTCGCCGCCTCCGCGCTTCTTGAAGGCCACGCCCAGCTTGCCCACGTCGACATGGGCCGGGCCCAGGTTGAGTTCGGTCATGGCCTGGACCAGCGGCAGGGTGTCCCGCACCGAAAGCTCGGTACCCTCGACCTTCCTGACGAAGCGATGGTCCTTCAGGATCCGGATCACCGAGCGATTGAACAGCGAGCGCCCATAGAGGGTGGTGACCACGTTGTTGTGCCGATAGAGGCTGCCGATCAGCGGGATCATATGTTCGGCAAGTGCCTGATTGTCGTGCCATTCCTGGAAGACGGTCTCGAGGGGTTGCTGACTCACGTGAAGCCTCTCTGGGTGTCGTAGATTCGCCGTCATTATCCCGTTCGCGCTGCGGTGGGGCAATCGCAGGATGGTCGCAGGCGGTGTAGGGGGATTACAGAAATCGCGGCTTGACTACAAGCACCGCGCCGGGCTGGTATGATCCTTCACCTGTCTCATGCCGTTGCGGCCCTACGGGCATCGCATGCGGCCTCCGCGGTCAGCCCACACGAACGACGAAACGCACGACGACATCATGCCCAAACTCTCGCCGCTCGACCCGCCCCGCCCCGCGGGCACACGCGACACCCTCTACTGGCAGACCCCGCCGGGCAGTTCGGCTGCGCTGGCGCTGGCCCATCTTGCCGACGATGCCCCGCTGCTGGTGGTCACGACCGACACCGCCAGCGCACAGCGGCTGGAGAACGACCTGCGCTTCTTCGCCAGCGTGCCGGTGCTGCCCTTCCCCGACTGGGAGACCCTGCCCTACGACAGCTTCTCGCCGCACCAGGACATCGTCTCCGAGCGGCTGAGAACCCTGCGCCGGCTCCAGGACGGGGAGCATGGCATCGTGCTGGTGCCGATCAACACGCTGATGCAGCGGCTGCCGCCGGTGGATTACATCGCCGGTCGCGTGCTGACCCTCGAGGTGGGCATGCGCCTGGATCGCGAGGGCTTTCGCGAAAGCCTGTCGCGTGCCGGCTATCGCGCCGTGGAAACGGTCTACGAACCTGGCGAATACGCCCTGCGCGGCGCGCTGATCGATCTCTACCCCATGGGCAGCGAGAGTCCGCTGCGCATCGACCTGTTCGACGACGAGGTCGACACCCTGCGCCGCTTCGATCCCGACACCCAGCGCAGCCAGGACAAGGTCGAGCGGGTCGAGCTGCTGCCTGCCCACGAATACTCGCTGTCGCGCTCGGCCATCGCCTGCTTCCGCGAAGGCTTCGAGACGCTGTTCGACGTCGACCCGCGACAGTGCCCGCTCTACGTGGATGCCCTCCGCGGCATCCCCTCCCCCGGCCTGGAGCAGTACCTGCCGCTGTTCTTCGAGGAGACGGCGACGCTGTTCGAGCACCTGGCCGCCGGGACCCGCGTGGCCCTGCTGCCCGACACCCATTCCGCCGCCGAGCACCACTGGGAGGCGATCGAGAGCCGCTACGAGAACCTCGGCGTCGACCCCACCCGCCCCCTGCTGCCGCCGCACCGCGCCTTCGTGCCGGTGAGCGAGGTCTTCGCTGCCATCCGGCGCCACCCACGTGTGGAATTGACCGACGACCTCGAGCATCGCCATGCTCACGAGCCGGCCGTGCGGGGGCTGCCGATGGTGGCGATCAATGCCCGCGCCAAGCAGCCGCTGGCCGCGCTGGAGAAGTTCCTCGACGAGCACCGCGACACGCGGGTGCTGTTGGTTGCCGAATCGCGCGGTCGGCGCGAGGCGCTGGAGGAGCTGCTGGCACCGCTGCACCTCGACCTGCCCCACGCCGAGGGGTTCGCAGCCTTTCGCCAGGGCGAGTCGCGCCTGGCCATCACCGAGGGCGAGGTCGGCAGCGGGTTCTGGCTGGAGCGCCCCGACTTGGCCGTCGTCACCGAGACCGAGCTGTTCGGCGACGTGGTACGCCAGAGCCGGCGTCGCGAGAAGGCCACGGATACCAGCGAACTGGCCATTCGCCACCTGGCCGAGCTGCGCCCGGGCGCCCCGGTGGTCCATCAGACCCACGGTGTCGGACGCTACCGCGGCCTCGAGCGCCTCGAAGCCGGTGGCCAGGCCGCGGAATTCGTCGCCCTGGAGTACGCCGACGGCGCCAAGCTCTACGTGCCGGTGGACAACCTGCACCTGATCTCGCGCTACGCCGGTGCCGACGACGAGCTGGCGCCGTTGCATCGCCTCGGCTCCGAGCAGTGGGACAAGGCGCGCCGCAAGGCGGCCGAGAAGATTCGCGACACCGCCGCCGAGCTGCTCGACGTCTACGCCCGCCGCGAGGCGCGGGAAGGCTTCGCCTGTGCCCCTCCCGACGAGGAGTACGCCCGCTTCGCCGCCAGCTTCCCGTTCGAGGAGACCCCGGACCAACGCGCCGCCATCGCCGCGGTGATCGGCGACATGACCGCGCCCAGACCCATGGATCGCGTGGTGTGCGGCGACGTCGGCTTCGGCAAGACCGAGGTCGCCATGCGCGCCGCCTTCCTCGCCGTGCATTCGGGGCGCCAAGTGGTGGTGCTGGTGCCCACCACCCTGCTCGCGCGCCAGCACTACGAGAACTTCCGTGACCGCTTCGCCGACACCGCGGTGCAGCTCGAGCTGATCTCCCGCTTCACCGCCGGCAAGGGGCAGGCCGCTTCGCTCGAACGCATCGAGAGCGGCAAGGCCGACATCGTCATCGGCACCCACAAGCTGCTGTCGAAATCGATGAAGCTGCCCAACATGGGACTGCTCATCATCGACGAGGAGCACCGCTTCGGGGTCGCCCAGAAGGAGCGCCTGAAGGAGCTGCGCGCCGAGGTCGACATCCTCACGCTGACCGCCACGCCGATCCCGCGCACGCTCAACATGGCGATGAGCGGTATCCGCGACCTGTCGGTCATTGCCACGCCCCCGGCGCGCCGGCTGTCGGTGAAGACCTTCGTGCAGCAGCGCGACGAGTCGATCATCAAGGAGGCGATCCTGCGCGAGATCCTGCGCGGCGGCCAGGTCTACTACCTGCACAACGAGGTCAGGAGCATCGAGACCGCCGCCGAGAACCTCCGCGCCCTGGTTCCCGAGGCACGCGTCGCGGTGGCCCACGGCCAGCTCCCCGAACGCTCCCTGGAGCGGGTGATGTCGGACTTCTACCACAAGCGCTACAACGTGCTGGTCTGCTCGACCATCATCGAGACCGGCATCGACGTGCCCAGCGCCAACACCATCGTCATCGAGCGCGCCGACAAGTTCGGCCTGGCCCAGCTGCACCAGCTGCGCGGCCGCGTCGGCCGCAGCCATCATCAGGCCTATGCCTACCTGCTCGCCCCGCCGCCGCGGGCGATGAGCAAGGACGCGGTCAAGCGCCTGGAGGCGATCGGTGCCGCCGAGGACCTCGGCGCCGGCTTTACCCTGGCCAGCCACGACATGGAGATTCGCGGTGCCGGCGAGCTGCTCGGCGAGGAGCAGAGCGGCCAGATGGAGGCCATCGGCTATACCCTCTACATGGAGATGCTCGATCGTGCCGTAGCCGCCATCCGCGCCGGCAGGACCCCCAACATCGAGGCGCCGCTGAGCGCCGGGGTCGAGATCAGCCTCAACCTGCCGGCGCTGATCCCCGACGACTACCTGCCCGACGTGCAGCAGCGCCTGGTGATGTACAAGCGCATCGCCAGCGCCGCCGACGAGGCCGAGCTCAAGGAGCTGCAGGTGGAGATGATCGACCGTTTCGGCCTGCTGCCGGCGGCGGTCAAGACGCTGATACGCCAGACACGGCTGCGCCAGCGCGCCGAGCGCCTGGGTATCGTGCGCCTGGAGGCCGGCGCCGAGCGTGGCCGGGTGATCTTCGGCGGCCAGACCCGGGTCGACCCGCTGACGCTGGTCAAGATGATCCAGGCGGAGCCGCAGCGCTATCGACTCGACGGTGCCGACACTCTGCGCTTCGAGGCCGCGATGGAGGATACCGAGGCGCGCTTCCGCGCCGTGGAAGAACTGCTCGACGCGCTCAATCGCAAGGCCCAGGCCGCTTGAGGAGGCGGGCTGTCACCCTCCGTTGCACCGCTACTCCCGCCGGTGGCCATAACGCTATACTATGCACAGTGTCCCATCGCAGCCTTGACACGAACCATGACGCCACCCCTGAGGTGGCGTGTGACCGTCGCCAGGCGGGCCCGCTCCTTGCACCTGCAGGCCCCCGGCAGGCGACCCTATGACGAGATCACGACGTAGATGAAGAACCCGACACTGGCCAGGCGACTCGGTCTTGGCGCTGCCCTGTTCGGTCTTGCCGCCCTGATGGCGGCAACGGCCCTCGCCGAGGAGAGCGGCTCCGACAGCGCCGAGGAGCTGCCCCGTGGCCACTATCACCTGCCCGACGAAGGCAACCTGATCGGCGAGGTTTACACCGTGACCGTCGAGGAAGGCGAGACCCTGCTCGACATCGGACGCCGTCACAACGTGGGCTACGAGGGGATGCGCATGGCCAACCCCGACGTCAGTATCTGGGCCCCCCGCCCCGGCACCGAGGTGGTGATCCCCGCCCAGTTCATCCTGCCGGATGCCCCGCGCGAGGGCATCGTGGTCAATCTCTCGGAGCTGCGCCTGTACTACTACTCGCGCCCCGGCATCGTCGAGACCTACCCCATCAGCATCGGCCGCGACGGCTATGCCACCCCGGTAGGCGTGACCCGCACCACGGTCAAGGTGAAGGACCCTCACTGGTCGCCGCCAAGCTCGATGCGTGAGGAAGCGGCCGCCCGTGGCGAGCCGCCTCCTGCCGTGGTACCGCCGGGCCCCGACAACCCCCTGGGGCGGCACGCCATCCTGCTCGGCCTGCCCAGCTACCTGATCCATGGCACCAACCGCCCAGACGGCGTGGGCATGCGTGCCAGCCGCGGCTGTATCCGCATGTTCCCCGAGGACATCGAGTCGCTCTACGACCGCGTGCCCAGCGGCACCCAGGTCAACATCATCGACCAGCCGTTCAAGGTGGCCTGGTCGTCGGACGGCGTGCTCTATGCACAGTCCTTCCCGCTGCTCGAGGAGAACGAGGGCACCTTCGAACCGATCCTCAACGCCATGGAGATCGTTGCCAGCGCCTTCGGCGAAGAGCCTGCGCCGATCGATTACGCCCAGCTGCGCCAGGTTGTGGAGCAGCCCGACGGCCGCCTGGTTTCGCTGCTCCGGGACGCCGAAGAGGATCCGGCCGACGAGGTGCGGGAGGAGACGCCCGATGGCGGCCTGTTCTCGGAGCTGGAGCTCAGCCAGGCGTCAGGCCTGTACTCCGAGCTGGAGGTCAGCCCGCTGTAACGCGCCCGCGCCGGCCTATCCCCCGCGATCTGCCGGCGCAAGCAGGAATCACCGCGCCTGCCAACGAGAAAACCCCGCCGAGGCGGGGTTTTCTCGTTGCAGAACCGCCACCGCCCGGGGGCGATGCGGCGCTCCAGCAGAATTACTTCTGCATGGAACGCTGGAACATGCGGTTCATTTCTTCGCGGTTCTGCTCGGACATCTGCAGAGCCGCCTGGGCGTCACGCTGCGCCTGGTTGGCAGTGTTCTGAGCCTGAGTGGCGATGCTGCGCGCTTCTGCAGCGTCGGCCTGAGCGGCTTCAGCGGTCTGGCGAACTTCGTCCAGAGCGGAGTTGCTGGCACAGCCGGCCAGAATGGCCAGTGAAGCAGCAGCGGCGGTCAGCTTCAGGGTGGTCTTCAGAGTCATGATGTTCTCCTTGAGTCTTCCTTGGTACTGCACGTTAGTACAGCGGCGTTGATGTTGCCTGTGATCCAGGCTCCCCTGCTCAGTGCAGGATTCTTGCAGCGACTGCTGCCAAGCACAGGAGTCAAACGCTGTTTTATAATACCCGACGGCGCTTGTCCATAGCTCGAAACGTCCCTTGCGTATCTTGAGCCTAGCGGATGACGACGCGAGTGCCAATGTCAATTAGCTCGGAGAGCCTTTCGATCTGCGCGTCGGTGACCGCCACACATCCCTGAGTCCAGTGATAGCTGCCATGAACCTCCGGGTCCCCCCTACCGACGCCATGGATGCCGATGTAACCTCCCAGCACGGTGCGCTGGGGTGGGTAGCCGTGGCGTCGGTAGTAGGCAAAATAATCTGCGTAATCCTGCTCCGTGTAAAGCCCTGTTTCCAACGCCATGCGCGCATGGGAGGGCGTGGGGTAGTCGAGGCCGATGAAAATGTGCCAGTCGCTCTCCCAATTGAACCGATTGACGCGAAACTCCCCCTTCGGCGTCTTGTTGCCGCCCTGGGTCCGCATGATGCTCGCCCCCGAGCGCCCCAGCGAGATGGGAGCGAAGCGCTCGACAAGTCTGTCCCCACGAAAGAGGCTCAGCTCGGCCTGGCGGTCGTCGACAAGGACCCACACTTCATCGGCGTGACGAGGCAGATCGGCGCGCGCCAGCATGGTTTCGATCAGGTTGGCGCGGCCTTCGGTTGCCATCAGCAGAGTGAAGGGCGCCAGCAGGGCAAGCTGGCCGAAGCGACGGCGGGAAACGGGACTCATCGACTCCTCACTCGGACGGAACGGTAGGCGCTTTATAGCGTATCGCTTGACGACTGTCAGTTCACTTAACGTAACCGGGCGCCACATGCGCCGGCGACGCAAGTCTTGGCCGCATGTTGGCCGCGCGCAATCTACTGGCGCGCCAGCCTCTACTGCACTGGCTCAAGCCGACAGGATGGCCCCCATGCGGAACACTTCCCGCAGGCTGGTGATGCCCGCCTCGGCCTTGGCCAGTCCGTCGGCCAGCATCAGGTCGACGCCGCGTTCGAGCAGGCTACGCCGCAGTTCCGATTCATCGGCATGACGCAGGATGCGAGCATGATCCTCGGGGGCAAGCTGCCAGATCTCGAACACGCCGATGCGACCGCGAAAGCCGAGCCCATCGCATTGCGGGCACCCCTTGGCGCGCCAGGTCAATGCCGGCGGAACCTGGCCGATCGCCTCCAGCCATTCGCAGTCGCTGCGCTCGGGTGCCGCCTGCTCACGGCAATGCTGGCACAGGCGGCGCACCAGCCGCTGGGCGATGACCAGCCCCAGGTTGGCGCTGATCTCGCCATCGGTCAGGCCGAGCTGGCGCATCGAGGTGATCACTCCCACGGCATCGCGGCTGTGCAGCGTGCCCATCAGCGAGCGGCCGCTGCTGGTCACGCTCAGGGCCGCATGGGCCGACTCGCGGTCGCGCACTTCACCGATCAGCACGTAGTCGGGATCCAGGCGCAGGAGCGAGCGGGTACCGCTGGCAAAGTCCAGCCCGTGCTCGAGGTCCACCTGGATCTGGTTGATGCCCGGGATGCTGAATTCGACCGGATTCTCCAGGGTGACCACATGGCTGTCGGTGAGCTGCAGTTGACCCAGCAGGGTGTAGAGCGTGGTGGTCTTTCCCGCACCGGTCGGCCCGGCAACCAGCAGCATGCTGCCCGTGGCGTCCATCCAGCGCCGTATGCCCAGCGCGCCCTGCTCGCCGATCCCCAGCTCCACGATGTCGTCGAAGGTCCGTGGCGGGGCCAGGAAGCGTATCGCCAGCTTCTCTCCCGTGATGCAGTGCACCGCGGTGACGCGCAGGTGAATCTGCTCCTCGCCCTCATCCCGCGACCAGCGAAAACCGCCCTCGGCGGTGACCAGCGAGGGCACCGGATTGAGCTTGGCCAGCACCTTGAACTGGTTGACCAGGCGCCCCCCTTGCGTGGTATCGGCACGCAGTGCATCGACCATGCGCCCGTCGATGCGCAGGCGGATGCGATAGCCCTCCCGATCGGGATCCAGGTGCACGTCGGTGGCCCTGGCGCGCAGCGCATCATCGAGCAGGGCGAAGGCCTCGAGCGTTGCTCCGCCCGCCGTCTGTCCCGCTTCCAGCTGCGCCGACAGGGCTGGCAGCAAATGGCGCTTGTAAGACTCCTCGGTCACGGTCCTCTCCTCCCTGATTGGCCTTTTGCCACCGACGCTCGGGCTCGGTCGCTGTGAGCAGTCTAGCTCAACGGGGGCGGGTGCGGTCGCATGGCGCCCGCCAAGGCAGAGTGCCCCCGGCAGGGCAGCCTGCCGGGGGCACTCTTGTCGAGCTACACCTGTCCTGTCGAGCCGCCGTGTCAGGGGCGATGCTCGACGGTAAAGATGCTCTGCAGCTTGTTCTTCTTGCCGTAGATGTGCACCGTGGTTTCCGGGAAGGGAAACCGGTCCAGGTACTCGCTGGCCCCGTTGAAGCGGGGCTTGTGCGCATGGATCATGGCCGCGGCGAGGCGTTCACGGTTGGCATGGCCGCACAGGCCCATCGAGTACCACAGTTCCTCGCCGGGCTGCAGAAACGCGAGCCAGGTCTCCTTGTCGGGGTGGTGCTGCAAGCCGTAGCGCACGTTGCGATGCTCGCCGACATAGAGCAACTGCTGGACCCCCATGACGTTCGTCTCGGGATCCGTGGCCGCCCGGAAGACGCAGTAGATGCCGGAGTCGTCCGGCACCTCGCGCAGCGACTCGTCGTTCCAGTAGCCGAGCATCTCCGGAGAGAGAAGATCGTTCGAGATGGAGCTCAACATGAATCTTTCCGACATGGCGATCTCCTTGATCGTGGGTGATTGTCTACAGTCTGGCACATAGACTCAGTAGTCTTCGAGCCGCTGCATGTCACGCACGAGGCGACGCACCTCGCCCTCGTGTCCCTTGGCCAAGGCCTCGAAGAACTCTCGCTCGTGGATGCCGCCGGCGCGGTCGGCGCGATGCGCATACAGGTCCTGAAGGGTTCTGTGCGCGGTCAGCGCCGTTGCCAGCAAGGCGGACACGCTGCTGCCTTCGATGCTGTCCGGCAAACGCTCGAGTACCGGGGGGTGGGGAAAATCGTTGGGGTCGTCGAACCAGGTATCGAGCACGCTGCGGTGGTCGCTGCCATCGTCGAGATAGCCCAGCAGGTCGGCTTGAAGCTTGCGCTCGCGCTCCGCCAGGTACTCGAGTGCCATTCGTACCCGTTCGTCGTCACCGCTCGCGGCCAGGCGGGAGTATTGTTCGGCCAGGCGGGCATGGTAATCGGCCGCCCAGTCCACCAGTTCCCTGACTTGATGAAAACGCATGCGAGTCTCCCCCCGAAGCCCTCCGCCAGCCTCGATGACCGGCTGCTTGCTTTCATCCTAGCCAAAGCCCATCGTCGTCGCTTGACTTGTATCAACGGACGACGATCGAACTCGACGAGCCGGAGTTGCCGGCGGGTTCGGCGTCCGCAGGCGCTACCACTCCTCGCTGGTTTCCCGCAGCGCCGCGATTTCTCGCTTGGCCTCCTTCAGGCAGGCACGCAGCTCGTCGCCCAGCGCCGCCGCGCTGCCCACGGCGATCAGCCCGGGTTGAGCGGCATGGCGCCGGCGCGCCACGCCGTCACTGTCGTGCAGCGCCTCGAATCGAGGCAGCAACCAGCCAAGCCAGCTCTCGGGACGCATCGCCAGCTCACGCAGCCGATGCAGTTCGGCGATGCCGGCCCCCTCGGCACCCAGCAGGTCGCGCCAGTCGTGGCGCTCCAGCCGGGCATGCTCGGTAACCTCCCGCAGCAGCGACTCGAGCGCCAGCTCGGTCAGCGCCAGCGCGGCCTCCTCGGCGGCCATGCGCCGTGCCTCGGCGTGCTCGTCCTCCCCCGGGGCGGTCTCCAGGAGCAGCTCGGCCTGGTAGAGCAACTGGTTGGTGCGGGCTCGTGGGCTCACTTGCGCTTGTCCTCCACCTGCCACCTACCGTTATCGTAGATCGCCCGCCAGCCGGTCGCCTTGCCCTCCTCCTCGGTCATGACGAACTGCTCCTTGCTCTTGCGCGAGTAGCGGATCTGGGCCGGACGCCCCTCGGGATCCTCGCTGGGCGCCTCGAGCAGATAGCGATACTTTTCCGGCAGCTCCTTGGCATGGGACTTTAGCTCGCGCACCAGCGGGGGGCGGGTCTCCCGGTTGCGCGGGAACTTGCTCGCGGCCAGGAACAGGCCACTGGCCCCGTCGCGCAGCACATAGTGGTCGTCGACCTTCTGACAGGACAGCTCCGGCATCGGAATGGGGTCCATCTTGGGCGGGGCCACCTCGCCGTTGCGCAGCAGCTTGCGGGTGTTCTTGCACGCCTCGTTGGTACAGCCGAAATACTTGCCGAAGCGGCCCGACTTGAGCTGCATCTCGCTGCCGCACTTGTCGCACTCGATGGTGGGACCCTCGTAGCCCTTGATGCGGAACTTGCCGTGCTCGATCTCGTGACCGTCACAGTCGGGGCTGTTGCCGCAGATGTGCAGCTTGCGGGTCTCGTCGATCAGGTAGCTGTCCATCGCCGTGCCGCACTTGGGGCAGCGATGCTTGGCCCGCAGCGCCTTGGCCTCGGCCTCCTCGCCCGCATCGGCGGGCACCGCCTCGTCGCCCGGCAGCAGGTCGATGGTGGTCTTGCAGCGCTCCTTGGGCGGCAGGTTGTAGCCGGAGCAGCCCAGGAACACCCCGGTGGATGCCGTGCGGATCTGCATCTTGCGCCCGCAGGTGGGGCAGTCGATGTCGGTGGGAACCGGCTGGTTGGGGCGCATGCCCGCCTCGCTCTCGGCGGCCTCGAGCTCCTCGCGGAACTCGGCGTAGAAGGCGTCGAGCAGTTCGCGCCAGTTGCGCTCGCCCTCGGCGACCTCGTCGAGGCTGTCCTCCATGCGCGCGGTGAAGGAGTAGTCCATCAGGTCGGGGAAGGACTCCTTGAGCCGCTCGGTGACGATGTCACCGAGCTTCTCGGCGTAGAAGCGCCGGTTCTCCAACTTGACGTAGCCGCGATCCTGGATGGTCGAGATGATCGAGGCGTAGGTCGAGGGGCGGCCGATGCCGCGCTTCTCCAGCTCCTTGACCAGGCTCGCCTCGGTGTAGCGAGCCGGCGGCTTGGTGAAGTGCTGCTGCGGGTCGAGCTGCTCGAGCCGCATCGGCGTGCCCTCGGCGAGGTCCGGCAGCGCCTGGTCCTCGTTCTTGCCCGCCGGCTTGAGCACACGGGTATAGCCGTCGAACTTCAGCACCCGGCCCTTGGCCCTGAGTTCGTAGCCATCGGCTTCCACGGTCAGGGTGCTGGAGAGATATTCGGCCGGCGTCATCTGGCACGCCACGAACTGACGCCAGATCAGGTCGTAGAGGCGTTCGGCGTCGCGCTCCATGCCGGCCAGGTCGTCGGCCTTGCGTGCGACATCGGTGGGACGGATCGCCTCGTGGGCCTCCTGGGCCCCCGCCTTGCTCGAGTAGCGATTCGGCGACTCGGGCAGGTAGCGCTTGCCGTAGGCCTGCTCGACGTGCTCGCGCGCCATGGCCAGCGCATCCTGCGACAGGTTGGTCGAGTCGGTACGCATGTAGGTGATGTAGCCCGCCTCGTAGAGGCGCTGGGCCAGGGTCATGGTCTTCTTCACCGAGAAGCCGAGGCGACCGCTGGCGGCCTGCTGCAGGGTCGAGGTGATGAAGGGAGCGCCCGGCTTCGAGCGGGTCGGCTTGTCCTCGCGCGCGGTGATCGCCAGGCCGGCCCTGCGCAGCGCCTCGATGCGCTCGAGGGTCTCGGCCTCGGAGGTGGGCCGGAACGCCTTGCCGTCCTGACGCACCAGCTCGAAACGCACCGGCTCGCCCTGGTCGGAGACGAGGTCGGCATGCACGTCCCAGAACTCCTCGGGCACGAAGGCACGAATCTCGCGCTCGCGCTCGACGATCAGGCGCACCGCCACCGACTGCACGCGACCGGCGGACAGGCCGCGGGCGATCTTGGCCCACAGCAGCGGCGAGAGCATGAACCCCACCACGCGGTCGAGGAAACGTCGCGCCTGCTGCGCCTCGACGCGGGGAATGTTGAGCGTGCCGGGCTCCTTGAACGCCTCCTTGATGGCGTTCTTGGTGATCTCGTTGAACACCACGCGGCGATAGCGCCCGTCGTCGCCGCCGATGGTCTCCTTGAGGTGCCAGGCGATGGCCTCCCCCTCGCGGTCGAGATCGGTGGCGAGATAGACGGCGTCGGCCTTCTCGGCAAGCTTCTGCAGTTCGGAGACGACCTTCTCCTTGCCGGGCAGGATCTCGTAATGGGCCTTCCAGCCATGTTCCGGATCGATGCCCATGCGCCGGATGAGCTGATCCTTGGCCTTGTGCTTCTTGTACTCGGCCTTCTCCTCGGGCGACATCTTGCGGGTCGCCGCCGCCTGGCGCGCGCGCTCCTTGGGGTCGGAAGCCGCCTTGCCCGAGCCGCTGGTCGGCAGGTCGCGAATATGACCCACGCTCGACTTCACGATGAACTCGCTGCCGAGGTACTTGTTGATCGTCTTGGCCTTGGCCGGCGACTCGACGATGACCAATGACTTGCCCATAGTGCTCCACATTCTGCACGGCGGGGTTCTGGGGCCCCGCCTGAACGGTTCCGATGCGCCGATTCTCCGGCGGATACGGTGAAAAATCCGCTTACCCTACCCCAGCAACCCGTTTCACGCCAGTCGCTTCCGCATGGCGGCAGTAAAGCAGCAATGGGAAAGTGGCATCAAGTCGCTCGCGCCGTCATGCTGCCGCAACGACAACGCCCCTGCCGCTGACGGCAGGGGCGCCGAGGTGCTCCGGCGACGCCTCGCGCTCAGCGCTTGCGCGGCTTGCGCGAGGTGGCCGGTTTGCTGCCGGCGTCGCTCTGGCTATCGCCGGGGCGGCCGTCGGCCTGAGGCTTGGCCGGCACTTTGCCCGTCGGCCCGGCGGGCGCCTTCGCCTTGGTGGAACGCTTGGGCCGGTCCGGCTCGGCCGCCTCGGGCTCGGCCTTGAACAGGTTCGCCACCTCGCTGCGCGCGGTAGCCTCGGCCCTGGCCCCCGTCACGACCTCGTCGTGCAGTTCGGCCAGTGCCTGGCGGCGCTCCAGCGGGTCGGCGCGCTCCAGCGCCTCGCCGAAGAGCTCGCGAATGTGCTCGTAGCGCCTGCTGGCGTGCTCGGAGAGCTCACCGCTGGCCGCCAGCACCTGGTCGATGTGCTCCAGCGACGCGCGAATCGCTTCGGCACGCTCCCCCGCCAGCAGTTGGGGAATTGCCGCCAGCGCCGCGTCGCGATCGAGCTTGAGGATGAAGAACTGTTCGCGCACCAGGTGCTTGAAGTCCGACAGGCTGGTACCCGGCTCGAGCTCGGCGCGCGAGGCCCGCAGACGCTTGAAGTTGCGCTCGTCGGTGGTGGGGGCACCGCCCAGCACATGGATCACCGAGCGCATCACCGCCTCATGGATGCCGCCCTCGGCCACGCGCTGGCGCAGCTCCTGCTGGCGCCGTTCGAGGAAGCGGCGATGCTCCGGCTCACTGCCGGGCTGGCGACGGTGCACGTGGGCGTCGCCGCCAAGGCCGACCATGGCTTGCAGCAGCGGCTGACCGTAAACCGCCAGGAAGGTGTGCTCGATGCTCTGGTCGCGTATCTCCCGCCAGGTATCCAGGCCACGGGAGATCTGGTCGGACACGGCCCTCTCCATGGTCCGCAGGAGGTTGTCCTCCGCGACGGGATGGCGGTCCTCGCGTACCCACTCGGCAAGCACCGGCAGCGGCACCGACAGCGGGTTGCGGTCGGACAGCAGCTTGTAGCCGAGGCGGATCGGATGCAGGCGGCGCATCAGGCGGGCCGCCTCGGGGGTGATCAATGCACGAATCCATGGCTGCACGAACAGCCGATAGAGACCCAGGTTGATCTCCGATATTCGCGCCACGGTGGCGAAGCGCCGGTCGTCATCCTCGCGATGATGCAGCACGTCCCGGTTGAGCCCCTCGATGGAGCGGGCCTTGAACTCGAGCAGGTAATCGCGCTCGAGCAGTTCGGCATCGTCGCGCTCCTCGGCGCTGGTCACCGTGGTCTCGTAGAGGCCCGGCGGCAGCACGTCGATGTAGTCGATGTTGGCGGTGAACTCGGCGTGCTCCTTGCGCGACACGCTGCCGGAGACGAAGATCCCCAGGTGCCCGGTGCTGTCATGCACGCAGTAGACGATGGTCTGCTCGCTGGCGACGATGTCGTCGGTGTCACCGTAGAGATCGCGTACCCAGCCCAGCGCCTGGGGCGGTGGCGTGATGTCGTCGCCCTGGGAGCAGAACACCACCACCGGCGAGCGCACGTTGCGCAGGTCGATGCGTCGACCGTCCGAAGTGACCAGCTGCGCGGTGGAGAGCCGGTTGCCGACGAACAGGTTGTCGACGATGTACTGGATTTCCTCGCCACCCAGCACCACGTGGCCGCCCCACCAGCGCTCGAAGTTGAGGTAGCGCTCGGCCTCGCTATCGACATTGGCATAGAGGCGATACTGCTTGTCCCACCAGGTATTGGCGGGGTTCAAGCGCTCGAAGTTCTGCACCAGCAACGCCCCGTCGAACAGGCCGTCGCCGAGATCGCTGGCCAGCGTGCTCATCCAGCTGCCGCCGGTCATGCCGCCGGTATAGCGCATCGGCGCCTTGCCCCGCTCGCCGGCCCAGTAGGAGAGCGGGGCACCGGCGATCAGGATCGGCCCGAAACAGTCGGGCTCCAGCGAGGCCGCCATCATGATCTGCCAGCCCGCCTGGCAGTTGCCCACCACCATCGGCTTTTCGGATGCCTCGGGATGCAGCTCGTTCACACGGCGCAGGAAGGCGATCTCCGCCTCCACCACGTCCTCGACCGTCTGGCCGGGCTCGGGATAGGGCAGGAAGCCGATGAAATAGCAGGGGTGGCCGGCGCGCAGGGCGACGCCGATCTCGCTGTCGGGCTTGAAGCCGCCGATGCCGGGTCCGTGTCCGGCCCGCGGATCGACGACCACGAAGGGGCGCGCCTGGAGGTCGACCTCGACGCCGGCCGGCGGCTGGATGCGCATCAATTCGTAGTTGACCGGCCGCGGCAACTGGCGACCGTCCATCACCACCTCGGCGTCGAAGCCGAGCACATTGGGCTTGGTCTTCTCGATATGCTCGAGATACTGGTTGCCACGCTCGCGCATCACGTCCATGTACAGCACGCTGCGCTCGACGGCGTCCCGCCAGTAATCGAAAGCGGCACGACCGAAACCGAACGGATCCAGAAAGCTCAGGGCTTCTGTCGGGGGTGTCGGCAAGAGTGCGTTCATGTTCGGCTCCTTGTGTCTCCGCTGCCGATGCTGGGACAGCGGGAGGAGAAAGTATGCTGCAATGCAGCAAGCATAGTACGCCCTGCGCTCCTGCAATGCAGCCGTTTTGTCGTTTTTTTGTGACTGGAAGCCGGGGGCCGCTCAGTCGCGCTCGACGAATGCGCCCTCCATGGCCCGGGCATCGCCGCACCACTCCGCCAGCGCACGGCGCTCGCGGCGGCCCGCCTCGGCCCCATCCCGGCCCCAGACCAGCAGCCGTACTTCGGTCGTGTCGCCCTCGGGTGAGGATCGGTCGAGCCGGACCCCCGGCCCCCCGCCCAGGTGACCCGCCGCCGACCGCAGCAGGCGCCAGCGCGCCTGGCCTGGCCGCCCCGGACCATGCCCCATGTGCCCGACCCGGGGGCGCCGAAGCCGCTCTCCCGCTACCAGGCGCAGCTGCTCCACCGCCAGGTCGAGACCGCTCAGCACCTCGGCCAGGCCCTCGTAGCCCGTCAGGCCGGGGCGCATGCCGACGAATCCCAGCCGGTTGTCGGCCAGCGAGAAGCTCAACGTGGCCAGACCGACCAGGCCGAGCGAGCGGGCGCCCTGCACGGCAAGCTGCCCGAGATAGGCACGCTGTTCGGGTGTCAGCCGCTCGCTCGGTGCCATGGCGAAGCCCTCGTCGAGCAGCTCGTGCTCCACCAGCGCCAGCGCCTGTCCGCGACAATCGGCGAGCACCGGCAGGTGCACGCGCGCCGCCTGCGGCGCGAACTCCCCCAGAGGCAGCCCCGCCTCGCGCATCAGTTGCCGCACGGCTGCGTCATCGCACACTGTGGCGACGAGCGCCTCGTCCGGGCCGATGAAGGCCAGGCCGCCACGCGCACAGGCGCGGGCAAGGCGCCACTGCTCCTCGGCCACGGCCTCCCCCGGGTGCAGGGCATCGCAGCCCAGTCGCCGGGCGTGCTCCACCAGGGCCTCGCCCGACGCACCGCCGCCGTGATAACAGCCCAGCTCGAGTTCGGTGCAGGCCTGGCCGGCTCGCAGCGCGGCCAGCCCGCTGCCCGCCAGCATCACGCCGTGCCAGCCTGCCCGGCGCAGCACGCCGGGAGCGGCGCCGGGCGACGCTTGGCGGTGCCCGGGCGGGGCGACCGCATGACCCGGGCCGGTGACGGTGATAGCATGTAAGGGCTTTTTCAACGGGCCTTCGTCCCCACTAGTGGATTGATAGATGACCACGCCTAGCCTGCTGAACCGCCTGACCTTTCGCCAGTTGCAGGTGTTCCAGGCCGTGCATCGCCAGCAGTCCTACTCGCGGGCTGCCGAGCGGCTGGGCCTGACCCAGCCGGCGGTCAGCGCGCAGATCCGCCAGCTCGAACAGGCCCTGGGGCAGCCGCTGTTCAAGTACACCGGCAAGACCCTGCACGTGCTGCCCGCCGCCGACGCGCTGGCGGCCTCGACCCAGGCCATCTTCGGCCAGGTCTCGCGCCTGCAGATGACGCTGTCGGACATGGACGGCACGATTTCCGGGGAACTGAACCTGGCCGCCGTGTCGACTGCCCAGTACGTGGTGCCCCACCTGATCGCCCGCTTCCGCGCCCACTACCCCAACGTCCAGGTGCGGCTGCAGGTATGCAACCGAAGCCAGGCCCTGGAACGGTTGGCGGCCCGCAGCGACGACCTGGTGATCATGGCGATGGTGCCCGAGGACGACGACAACCTGGCCTTCATGCCGTTTCTCGACAACGAGCTGATCCCCATCGTCTGGCCCGGCCATCCGCTGCTTGAGGCCCACGCCCCCGCGCTGGAGGATCTCGCCCGCCACTACCTGCTGATGCGCGAACCGGGTTCCGGCGTACGCACCGCCTTCGAGCAGCTCGCGGCCGAACAGGACGTCGCGCTCCAGCATACCATGGAGCTGGGTACCAACGAGGCGATCAAGCAGGGCGTGATGGCGCACCTGGGGGTGACCGTGCTGCCGCGGCTGGCCGTTCGCCTGGAGCTCGGCGCAGGGCTGCTGGCCGAGCTGCCTCTGCCGGGTTTTCCCCTGCGCCGCTCCTGGTGCACGGTCTACCCTCGCGATCGCTTCCCCACTCCGGTGACCGAGCTGTTCCTGCGTTTCATACGCGAGCGGCTGGGCGAGATCGAGGCCCATTTCAAGGCCCCGCCGCAGCCGATGCCCGATCACGGTGTGGTCTGCCTGCCAATGCCCCCCGGCTGAGCCGCCGGGGTCAAGCGTCGACCCGGAGCACTGTGCCGGGCGGCCGCGGGTATGGTAGATTACGGGCCTGCGACCATCGTATCAATTGCCAGCCGTGCGAGCGGGTATTGCCCCGCGGCACGACCGTGGCAGCCGCCGAGTGGAGGGGCTCACACCCTATGAGCGACAGCACCTCGAAACGCGTGCCGAGCGGCGCGAAGTTCCGCACCGAGCATGGCTTTGCCGCCATCAAGGACGGCATCAAGCAGCGCAGCCAGTCCGAGGAGCGCCCCGAGCCGGGACGCAAGCCGCAGTGGCTGCGCGCCCAGATTCCCGGTGGCGGCCGCTTCGAGGCGGTGAAACGCAACGTCAACGAGCATCGCCTGAGCACCGTGTGCGCCGAATCGCACTGTCCCAACATGGGCGAGTGCTGGAGCAACGGCACCGCCACCATCATGCTGATGGGCTCGGTATGCACCCGCGCCTGCCGCTTCTGCGCCGTCGATACCGGCAACCCGCGCGGCTGGCTGGACCACGAGGAACCGGCCAACACCGCCAAGTCGGTGGAGCTGATGGGGCTGCGCTACGTGGTGCTCACCTCGGTCGACCGCGACGACCTGGAAGACGGCGGCGCCGCCCACTATGCCGCATGCATTCGCGCCATCAAGAACAACACCCCGACGGTGGTGGTCGAGGCATTGACGCCCGACTTCGACGGCGACACGACCGCCATCGAGCGGGTGGTCGACTCCGGCCTCGAGGTATTCGCCCAGAATGTCGAAACGGTGGAACGGCTCACCCACTACGTGCGTGACCCGCGTGCCGGCTATCGCAAGACCCTCGACGTGCTGGCCCACGCCAAGCGTTACCGTCCGGACGTGCTGACCAAGACCAGCCTCATGCTCGGCCTCGGCGAGACCGACGAGGAGATCCTCGCCACCTTCGACGACCTGCGCGCCATCGACGTCGATATCGTCACCCTCGGCCAGTACCTGCGGCCCACCCGCAACCACCTGCCGGTGGAGCGCTGGGTCACGCCCGAGGAGTTCGAGCGCTATCGCCGCCTGGGCCTGGAGAAGGGCTTCATGGAGGTGGCGTCCGGCCCGCTGGTGCGCTCCAGCTATCGCGCCGACCGGGTATTCGAGAAGAACAACCTGGGGCTGGCCGCGCCGGCCGAGATCCCGGGACAGGCGCCCGACCCCAACCGCATCCAGGCGGTCAACGTCGGCTGAGGCCGCCGGCTTCGAGCGACGCGACAAGGCAAAAAGGCGACCTCCGGGTCGCCTTCGTCGTTTCGCCTGCCGCCGCAGTCAACGGCGGATGCCTCCCCCGGCTTCCGCCTGGCCGACTGTCGGCTCCCCGGCTTCGTCCGGCACCAGGTGACGCCCCAGTTGCCGCGCCAGGCTTTCGGCCAGCCGGGTGCCGACCCGCTCGACGCTGGGCCGCTGGGCGACCAGGTCGGCCAGGCGTGTCATGGCCATGCCGGCATAGCCGCACGGATTGATGCGCTGGAAGGGCGCCAGGTCGCCATCGACGTTGAGCGCCACGCCGTGATAGCTCGCGCCACGCCGGATGCGCAGGCCCAGCGACGCGATCTTGGCCGCCCCGACGTAGACGCCGGGGGCATCCGGGCGCGCGTGCGCCTCGACCCCATGCTCGGCGAGCACCTCGACCACGGCCTGTTCCAGCGCCGAGACGAGATCGCGAACCCCCAGCCGGGCCCGGCGCACGTCGAGCAGGGGGTAGAGCACGACCTGACCGGGTCCGTGGTAGGTGACCTGCCCGCCGCGATCGGTCTGCACGACCGGGATGTCGCCCGGCATCAGCAGATGCTCGGGCTTGCCCGCCTGCCCCTGGGTGAACACGGGATCATGCTCCACCAGCCAGAATTGATCCTGGGTCGCCTCGTCGCGAGCGTCGGTCAACTCGCGCATGGCCCGCCATACCGGCAGGTAGGGGCGACGCCCCAGGCACAGCAGCGCGATGGGCGCGCCGGCCTCCCGAGCGGACACCTAGACCACCATGTGGACGCGGCCGGTGGCCTTGAGCTCGGCGAACAGCGCCTTGAGCTGGGCTTCCCCGGTAGCGCGCAGGGTCAACCGCACCGACTGGAAGCGGGCGTTGCGACTCTCGACCACCTCGATGCGGGTGGCATCGAAGCTGGCATCATGGCGCAGCACCACCTGACAGACGCTGGCAGTGAAGTCCTCGGCGGCATCGCCCACCACCTTGATCGGGTAATCGCAGGGGAAGGTGATCTTCGGCGCCGGCAGGTCGGGCCGACGCAGGTCGCGCAGTTTGTTGTCTGACATGGCTCTCTACAGGGTCTCGAAGGATAACCTGACCATTTTACTCAACTATGTGGCGTCGACCAAGCGACGTCTAGAACCAGCCGCTGAGCAGGTTGGTGAAGAAGCGTCGCACCTGATCGAACAGCCGCTTGAACAGACCGCCCTCCTCGATCGACTCGAGGGCCACCAGCGGCTGCTCGCCCACGACCTCCTCACCGAGGCGGACCTCAAGCGTGCCCACCCGATCACCGAGACTGACCGGCGCGGTCAGATCCTCGCGAATATCCAGGCGCGCACTGAGCTCCTCGTTGCGCGATCGCGGCAGCGTCATCGTGACGTCGCTATCGACGCCGACACGCAGCTCGTCCTTCTCGCCTCCCCAGATACGCGGCGTGTTGAGTACCGCGCCCTGCTCGTAGAGCTCGAGGGTTTCGTAGTAGCGGAACCCGTAGCTGAGCAGCTTCTGCGTCTCCTGCGCGCGGGCTTCCTCCGAGCTGGTGCCCATCACCACCGAGATCAGGCGCATGTCGTCGCGCTTGGCCGACGCCACCAGCCCGTAGCCGGCCTCGGTGGTCCAGCCGGTCTTGAGCCCGTCCACGGTAGGGTCGCGCCACAGCAGGCGATTGCGATTGGGCTGGCGAATGTCGTTGTAGGTGAAGTACTTCTCGGAATAGACCGCGTAGTGCTCCGGGTAGTCGTTGATGATGTGCTGGGACAGTATCGCCATGTCACGAGACGAGGAGTACTGCTCGGGGTGCGGCAGGCCGGTGGCATTGGCATAGTGGGTATTTTGCATTCCCAGGCGAGCCGCGTGCTGATTCATCATCTCCGCGAAGGGCTCCTCGCCGCCGGCCAGATGCTCGGCGACCGCGACGCTGGCATCGTTGCCCGAGGCGATGATGATGCCGTGCAGCAGGTCGCGGATCGAGACGTCGGTGTTGACCTCGATGAACATCTTGGAGCCGCCGGTACGCCAGGCGTTCTCGCTGATGCGAATCATGTCGTCCATGCCGATGTTGCCGCGATTCAGCTCACGTTCGACCAGGTAGGCGGTCATCAGCTTGGTCAGGCTTGCCGGTGGCAGGCGCTCGTCGGCGTTGTGCTCCAGCAGTACCCGGCCGCTGTCGGCATCCATCAGGATCCAGGACTTGGCCGCGATCTGCGGCGGTGACGGGATCACCGTCTGAGGTTGCGGTGACGGTACCGCCTGGGCCAGGGCCTGGGAAACGACCAACAGCAGGCTCAGCAGCGTCAACGGCAGGAACCGTGAACGGAAACGGGTAAGCAGCACTCGCATGGGCATGGATCTCTTCGCTACGTCGAGAAGGGTCAGGGGGAAGTGCGCCGATCAGTCGGCGCCGTTGACAATAAAGGCCTGTTCGATACCGGCACGCCTCAGTTCATCGCGCGCGGGTTCTACCTGTCCGGCATGGGCCAGCGGGCCAACCTGGACCCGGTACATGCCGGCAGAATCCGCCACGCGCACCGGAAGCGACAGCTCGCCTTCCAGGCGCGCCTTGAGTTCACGCGCGTTGTCGGCCGAACCCAGTGCCGCGATCTGCAGGTAGATCGGTGCCGCGTCTTCGGCCTGCTCGGCTTCGCTGCGTGCGGCGCTCGGCGAGGCGACCTCGCGGCCCGCCGGCGCCTGCTCAGCGGTATCGCGGCGTGGCGTCCCGCCAGCCCCGGGTTGGACAGCGGACGCGGCGTCACGGTTCTCTCCGCTGCCGCCGTTCTCGGCCTGCCAGGCCACCGGATCGATCGCCTCGACCTTCACCCGGCCGGTGCCGCGGTCGAGGATATCGAGCCTGGCCGCGGCGGCATAGGAGAGATCGATCTCGCGGTCGTTGTGAAAGGGGCCGCGATCGTTGACCCGCACGATCACCGAGCGGCCGTTGTCGAGACTCGTGACACGGGCATAGGTCGGCAGCGGCAGCGATCGATGTGCCGCGCTCATCTTGTACATGTCATAGATCTCGCCATTGGACGTGGCGTAGCCGTGGAACTTCTCGCCGTACCAGGAGGCGGTACCCTGCCGGGCGTAGCCGCGGGCATCCGGCAGGACGCGATAGGTCTTCCCCCACACCTCGTAGACCGGGCGATTGCCTCCCCGGGAGAGGTCTTCGACACGCGGCACGGCGTCGGGGATCTGGCTTACGTCGGGCGGATCCTGCGGATAGGCATCGCCACTCATGGCGTAACGCTCCGCCGGCGCGCTAGAGGCCGCCTCGCCGTCGCGCTGCGCCGGCGTGCTCGAGCCGCTGCCGGCACAGCCCGCCAGAAGGGCCGTTATCGCCAGTACCAGCCACACAATCTTCACAGCGAACCCTCCTGCTCGTCAGACGCGGAGGCGGACAGCGGGAAGGGGTCCAGCTCACGCAGATCCGCTATCGCCTCGGCCAGCTCGGTCACGGCCATGGCATAGAGGTGACTGTGGTTGTAGCGGGTGATGACGTAGAAGTTCTCGTGCCCCAGGCGATAGCGCCATTGGGTGTCGTCGACTTCCAGCGCCAGCGGGATGACCGCGGTCGAATCGTCGAGTTCGGCCAGGGGCTCGATCTCGGCCCGCTCCAGCTCGCTCAGGGCGAGATAGGGCCGCCGGGTCTGGTTGAACTCGACCTGGCCGGGAGGGGTGCCCGGCCCTTCGGCCTCGCTGTAGACGGGTTCGCCGCGGCGCCAGCCATGCTCGGCGAAGTAGTTGCCCACGCTGCCGATGGCATCGACCGGGTTGGTCCACAGGTCACGCTGGCCGTCGTCGTCGAAGTCCACCGCATAGGCGCGGTAGCTGCTCGGAATGAACTGGGGGTAGCCCATGGCACCGGCATAGGAGCCTTCGAGGCTGCCGGGGTCGACCTGCTGCTCATGGCTGATCTCGAGGAAGGCGGCCAACTCGCCGCGAAAGAAACTGCCGCGGGCGGGGTGATGGAAGGCCAGCGTGGCGAGGGAGTCGATCACGCGGTGGCGCCCGGTGAAGCGGCCATAGCTGGTCTCGACGCCGATGATGGCGGCGATGATTTCCGGCGGCACGCCGAACTCGGCCTGGGCACGGCGAAAGGCCTCCTCGTGGGTCTCGATGAAGGCGGCACCGCGGCTGACTCGTTCCGGCTGCAGGAAGATCTCGCGGTATTCGTCCCAGCGCAGCCGGCGCTCCGCCGCGCCCTCCATGGCATCGAGCACGCCCTGCTGGAACACGGCGTCCTGAAGCGCCGCCTCCAGCCAGTCACGCTCGATGCCGCGCCCGGCGAGCTCCTCGAGCAGCTGCCTGGCCCCCTCGTGCTCGGCAGGGGCAAAGTCCGCTGCGGACACGGCCAGCGCCGGTAGCCAGAGCGTCAGGGCCACCGCCGCGCCGCCAGCCCCTTTCCACTTTCTCGATGGCTTCATGCTTGCGCCACTCCCAGACTGGGGCCACATCGACCGGGCCCGCGCCGAACCGCTGCGGGCATCAGCGCGGCAGCAGGCGACGGTGCCCATGAATGGACATGAGAATACCGAATCCCGCCATCAAGGTCACGCTGGAGGTCCCGCCGTAGCTGACCGGCGGCAGCGGCACCCCGACCACGGGCAGAATGCCGCTGACCATGCCCACGTTGACGAAGACATAGATGAAGAAGGTCAGGACGATGCTGCCTCCCAGCAGGCGGCCGAAGGTGTCGTGGGCCGCGGCGGAGAGCCACAGCCCGCGGATCACGATCAGGAGGTACAGCAGCAGCACCAGCAGCATGCCGACCAGGCCGAACTCCTCGCCCAGCACCGCCACGATGAAGTCGGTGTGGCGCTCGGGCAGGAACTCGAGCTGGGACTGGGTGCCCTGCAGCCAGCCCTTGCCCCACAGGCCACCGCTGCCGATGGCCGTGGTCGACTGGATGATATTCCAGCCGGACCCGAGGGGATCGCTTTCGGGGTTGAGAAAGGTCAGGACACGCTGCCGCTGGTAGTTGTGCAGGTTGATCCAGAGCAGCGGCAGCGCCGCCGCCGCCGCGGCGGCGAGCAGGCCGATGAAGCGCCAGGACAGCCCGGCGAGGAGCACCACGAAGACACCGGCACAGCCCACCAGCAGGGAGGTCCCGAGATCCGGCTGCTTGGCGATCAGCACCACCGGTACGCCGAGCATCACCGCACAGACCAGCAGGTCATTCCAGCGCGGCGGCAGCTCGCGCCGACCCAGCCAGGCCGCCAGCATCAGCGGCATGGCCAGCTTCATCAGTTCGGAGGGCTGGAAGCGAATCACCCCGGGAATCTCAAGCCAGCGCTGGGCGCCCATGCCGACATCGCCCACCACCTCCACCGCAATCAACATCAGCAGGCCAGCGCCATAGGCCAGTGGGGCCCAGCGCAGCAGCTTGCCAGGCGGCAGCTGCGCCAGGACCAGCATCACCGCCAGCGCGACCAGGAATCGCGTACCCTGGGCCATGACCACCTCGATGCGCTGACCGCTGGCGCTGTACAGAATGGCCAAGCCCGCGACCAGCAGCACCACCAGCAGCAGCAGCAGCCAAGGGTCGAGGTGGGTCCGCTCCCACAGGCTCTTGCGACGCGAAATGCCGCTCTGCGGGGCTCGCACCGGCCGCGCGCGCAGCCCCTTCGTCAGTCCCATCCAGGTCATCGCTCAGTTCCCCGCCACGGTACCGGTGTCACTTTCCATTACCTCGCGCACCTCCTCGACGTCGGGCGCCTCCTCTTCCAGCAGCCAGGCATCGGTAATGGCCCGTGCCAGGTGCGCGGCATGGGTACTGCCCCCGCCGGCGTTCTCCACGATCACGGCCACGGCGATCTCGGGCTCCTCCAACGGGGCGAAGGCCATGAACAGCGCGTGGTCGCGCAGCCGTTCGGCGAGCTCATCGGCGTTGTAGCGCTGGTCCTGCCCCAGCGAGAAGACCTGGGCGGTGCCGGACTTGCCGCCCATGCGGTATTCGAGCCCCTCGCCGGTGCGACGCGCCGTGCCCTCCTGCCCGGTGAGCACCTTCTCCATGCCGGCGAAGATCCGGTCCCACCAGGCATCGTTGTCGATGACGATGTCGTCGGGCGTCTCCGGCAGCTGCGCCGGCACGTCCTCGTCGCCGATTTGCCTTGCCAGGCGAGGCTTCACCCACTGGCCGCGATTGGCGAGCACGGCCGTGGCCGTGGCCAGTTGCAGCGGCGTGACCTGCCAGTAGCCCTGGCCGATGCCGACCGAGAGCGTCTCGCCGGGGTACCAGGACTGGTTGAAGCGAGCCCGCTTCCAGTCGCGGGAAGGCATCAACGCACTGCTCTCGCCGAAGATGTCATGGCCGACGCGCCTGCCGAAGCCGAAGGCACTCATCCGCTCGTGGAGGCGGTCGATGCCCAGGTCGTGGGCCAGCGAGTAGTAATAGGTGTTGTTGGAAACGGCGATGGCGCGCTCCATGTCGACACGCCCATGCCCCCAGCGCAGCCAGTTGCGGTAGCGGCGGCTGTCGTTGGGCAGCTGGTAGAAGCCGGGGTCGTTGATGGTCTTCTCGGGCGTGATCACCCCCTCGGCCAGGCCGGCCAGGGCCAGGAACGGCTTGATGGTGGAACCCGGCGGGTACTGGCCGCGAATGGCACGGTTGAACAGCGGCAGGTCGATGTCCTCCTGCAGCTCGCGGTAAGAGGCGAAATCGATGCCGGTGACGAACTGGTTGCTGTCGAACCCGGGAGTCGAGACCATGGCCAGGATCTCGCCGGTGCGAGGAGCGATGGCAACGATCGAGCCACGACGGTCGTCGAGCAACTCGTAGGCCAGAAGCTGCAGCTCCTTGTCCAGCGTCAGGGTCAGGTTCCGCCCCGGCACGGGATCGGTGCGGCCCAGCTCGCGCAGCACCCGTCCCCTGGCGTTGGTCTCCACCTGGCGCAGGCCGGCCTGGCCATGGAGCACATCCTCGTAGAAGCGCTCCACCCCGGTCTTGCCGATGAAGTGGGTACCCGCATAGCGCCCCGGATCGAGCTCCTTGAGCTCATCGGTGTTGATCCGCCCGACATAGCCCAGGGCGTGTGCCATGACATGCGCATCGGGGTAGTAGCGCAGCAGCTGCGCCTCGACCTCGACGCCCGGCAGGCGATGCCGGTTGATCGCCAGGCGGGCGATCTGTATCTCGTCGAGATCGCTCATCAGCAGCGCCGGCTGAAACGGCCGCTGGGGCTGGCGCGCGCGCAGGCGAAAGCCCTCGGCCTCTTCCGGGGCGAGCTCCAGCAGGTCCTCGAGCCGGTCCAGCGTGGTATCGAGATCCTCGACCCGCTCCCGCGTCAGGGTCAGGTTGTAGGTGGGGCGGTTCTCGGCCAGCAGCACCCCGTTCCGGTCGTAAATCAAGCCACGAGTGGGCGGCAGCGGCTCCACCCGCACGCGATTCTTCTCGGAGCGGGTGGTGTAGACCTCATGCTGCACCACCTGGAGGTATACCAGCCGCCCCGCCAGCAGTCCGGTCAGGAGCAGGATCGTCAGCACGGCAAGAAAGGCTCGCACGCGGAAGATGCGCAGCTCCTGCTCGGGGTTCTTCAAGGTCTTGCGGCGGTCGCGCATGCCGAAAATCGTCTCGACTCCAGGTTGTCGTAAGACCGCCGTTCAGCGGTGATAGGGATGGCCGACCATCAGGGTCCAGGCGCGGTAGAGCTGTTCGGCCAGGATTACCCTGACCAGGGGATGCGGCAGGGTCAACGGGGACAGCGACCAGCGCCGATCGGCCGCCGCGGAGAGCTCCGGGGCCAGCCCGTCCGGCCCGCCCACCAGCAGCACCACGTCGCGCCCCTCGAGGCGCCAGGCCTCGGCCTCCCGGGCCAGGCGCTCGGTGCTCCAGGGCTTGCCACCGACCTCCAGCGCGACCGTGAGTTCGTCACCACGCAGCCGCTCGCGTATTCGCTTCGCCTCGAGTGCCACGGCCCTGGCCGTGTCGGCGTTCTTGCCGCGCTGGCCGGGTGCGATCTCCTCGATCTCCAGGGCGAAGTCGCGCGGCAGACGCTTGCGGTACTCCTCGACACCTTCACTCACCCAGCCGGGCATGCGCGTACCGACCGCCAGCAGGCGGATCCTCATGTCCCCCGGTGTTCCTGCTGCGGCTCCGAATCGCTCGGCAGGTCGGCCCACAGCCGTTCCAGGTCGTACAGCTGACGGGTCTCGGGGAGCATCACGTGGACGACCAGGTCGCCCAGATCCACCAGGACCCAGTCGGACCCGGCCTGCCCCTCCACCCCCACCGGCTGGATGCCGTTGGCCTTGGCCTGCTGGACCACGTGCTCGGCCAGCGCGGCCACGTGGCGAGTGGAAGTGCCGCTGGCCACGATCATCAGGTCGGTGACACTGGTCAGCCGCGACACGTCCAGTTGCACGACGTCCTTGGCCTTGAGGTCATCCAACGCCCCTACCACCAGAGTCTTGAGCGAATCGTTCTGCATAGCCCCTCGTCAACGGGAAGTCTTGGTCGCCGCCATTGTAGCGTCTTGGGCAGCCTATGGCAGCGCTCAACGACGCCGATAATAGGAGTTGGCACGTATTTGCGCCTCGACCGCCTCGGGCAGCAGGTAGCGAACGCTGCGCCCCGACGCCAGGCGCTGACGAATCTCGGTGGCCGAGATCGCCATGCGAGTAGGCAGTGCAAGCCGCAGCAGGTGGCCCGCGGGGCGCCGCATCAGGACGCCGGGGCTTGCGACCTCGCGCCCCTCAATCAGCTCGCCCAGGGCGGCCGGCAGCGGTTCCTCGTTACCGGGGCGGGCGATCACCACCAGGTGGGCCAGCTCGAACAGGCGCTGCGGCGAGTGCCAGTCGGCCAGGCGCAGGAAGGCGTCATGCCCCAGCGCCATGATCAGGCGGGCCTGGGGCCCGTACTCCTCGCGCAGGCTGGCCAGGGTGTCGGCGCTATAGGAGGGACCGGTGCGCTCGAGCTCCCGGGGATCGGCGACCAGGCCCGGCGTATCGCCGATGCCCAGCCGCAGCAGCGCCAGGCGTTCCTCGGGCGTGACCCGGGGGGCGCCGCGCAGGGGTGGCACCTTGGCCGGCACCATGTGGACCCGGTCCAGCGCCAGGGCTTCGTGCAGTTCCACGGCGCTGCGCAGGTGGCCCAGGTGGACGGGGTCGAAGGTGCCGCCCAGCATGGCCACCCGCGCGGGTTCGAGCGGGGCTGCGGCACGCCGGGCCGGCAGCGGGCTGGTCTGGTGCGAGGTCACCGACGGACCTGGCCATCGCCCAGCACCACGTACTTGCGGGTGGTCAGTCCCTCGAGCCCAACCGGCCCGCGGGCGTGCAGCTTGTCGGTGGAGACGCCGATCTCCGCCCCCAGGCCGTACTCGAAGCCGTCGGCGAAGCGGGTCGAGGCATTCACCATCACCGAGCTGGAGTCGACCTCGGCCAGAAAGCGCCGTGCCAACCGGTAATCCTCGGTGACGATGGCATCGGTGTGGTGCGAGCCGTAGCGCTCGATATGGGCGATGGCGGCGTCGATGCCGTCGACCACGCGTACTGCCAGGATCGGGGCCAGGTACTCGGTTTCCCAGTCCGCCTCGGTGGCGGCGGCGATATCGGCGATAATGGCCCGCGTACGCTCGCAGCCACGCAGTTCGACGCCATGCTCGGCGTAGGCCTCGGCCAGCCGCGGCAGCAGCCCCGCGGCCACGGGCGCATCGATGAGCAGCGTCTCCATGGTGTTGCAGGTACCGTAGCGCTGTGTCTTGGCATTGACGGCGATCGCCAGCGCCTTCTCGGGGTCCGCCGTGGCATCGACATAGACATGGCAGATGCCATCCAGGTGCTTGATCACGGGCACCCTCGCGTCACGCGAGATTCGCTCGATCAGCGACTTGCCGCCACGGGGGATAATCACGTCGACGTACTCCGGCATGGCGATCAGCTGCCCGACCGCCGCACGGTCGGTGGTCGCCACCACCTGCACGGCGTCCTCCGGCAGCCCGGCCACGCGCAGCCCGTCGCGGATGCAGGCGGCCAGCGCCGCATTGGAGTCGCGCGCCTCGGAGCCGCCGCGCAGGATGCTCGCATTGCCCGACTTGAGGCACAGGCTGGCGGCCTCCAGGGTCACGTTGGGCCGCGATTCGTAGATGATGCCGATCACGCCGAGCGGTACGCGCATCTGGCCTACCTGAATGCCGCTGGGCCGAAAGCGCAGCCCGTCGATCTCGCCCACGGGGTCGGGCAGTGCCGCCACCTGCTTGAGCCCCTCGATCATGGCATCCAGGCGCGCATCGTTCAGCGCCAGGCGATCGAGCAGCGCCGGCTCCAGGCCGTTGTCGCGGCCACGGGCGAGGTCGCCGGCGTTGGCGGCCAGGATCTCGCCACGGCGGCGCTGGAGCTGCTCGGCCATCGCCAGCAGGGCGCGATTCTTGTCACCCGTGACGGCGCGGCGCATCTGGCTGGCGGCGGCGCGTGCCGCCTGGCCAAGGCGGTTCATGTAGGCGACAACGTCGCCCACCTCGGCGTCGGTGCGTTCGGTTTGGGAGGCGTGAGCGGACATGCTGAACGAAGTTCTCCTGGGCAGAGCGCCACACGGCGCTGCGGACGTTATACTGGCGCGACACCACGTCGAACTCCATAGTAAGGCACCATGCAGAGCAAGTACAAAGTCGGGCTGATGCGCCTGAACCTGTGGGCCGCAGCGCTGCTACTGATCCTGCTGGCGTACCTGTCGGAACGGCTGTCCAGCGCCCTGCTGCTGGTCCTGGCCAGCGTCTGGCTGATGGTAACGGCCAGCCTGCTCGAAATGAGCCATCGGCGTCCCGCCACCGTGCCCTGGCAGCTGCTGCCCAGCCTGCTGCTGGCCGGCCTGCTGGTCGCCGACCCGGAACGCCATGCGCTGTGGCTGTGGGTCTGGCCCGCCCTGCTGATGCTGCCCCAGCCCGGCTGGGTCCTGGCTCTCACCTGCGCGCTGGCGGTACTGACCTGGTGGATGCTGGCGGATCTGCTGGGGATCGAGCAGACGCTGTTCTCGGGTCTGGTGCTGCTGCCGCTGATGCTGCTGGGCCTGGCGCGCAATCGCTACCTGCTGCCGACGCGCAGCGCCGCACGCCAGCGCATGCGCCTGGTACCCGGGCTACCGTTGTGGAGTGGCCAGCAGCTATCCACCGACCTGCGCCGGGAGCGCGCGCGCTGCCGCCGCGAAGGGGTCCACGCCGAGCTGATGCTGCTGCGCACGTCGCGGCGCCAGCTGTGGACGATGGCCCAGGACCTGTGTCGCCTGACCCACGAGTTCGAGAACTGCTACCGCCTCGATCACCGCACGCTGGCCACCCTGCTGCTCAGCCGCGACGACAAGCAGGCGAGCGAGCGTCGTCATGCGCTGCTCAAGGGGCTGCGTCCCAGCGCCAAGGTGCGCTTCGCCTCGCTGAGCGACCTGGGCACGCTCGAGGAGGCGGTACAGCGCTTCGAGCGTCAGCAGGAAGACCTCCAGGTCGAGACGGAGCGGGCCCATGGCTGACGACAATCGCATGCCCATGAACCGTACCGTCGTTGCCTATGCTCTCGCCTCCCTGCTGCTGGGCGGTTACTCGATCTGGCGCTACCTGATGGGCGACTACAGCCGCATCCTGCTGCCGGCATCCCTCGCCCTGGTCATGCTGGTGGCGTGCCTGATGTGCATCGCGAGCGTCAGCCAGGCCCGCCTGGCGGCCTATCTGGCGCTGATCGTGGGCTACCTGATGCTGGCCCTGGAGCTGCCGTGGCTGGACGAGGCGGGCATCATGTGGCTCGGCTTCGCCCCGCTGCTCACGGTGCTCTTGCTGCCCCTCGCCTCGGCCATGCTGCTCAACCTGCTGCTGACGCCGGCCTGGCTCCTGCTCAGCGACACGCAGCTGGACGCTCACCTGGCGTTGAGCTACGTCGCCATGGCGCTGGTGGCGGCGCTGGTGCCCTGGGAGCAGCGCCGCCAGCAGGCGCTGCTCGACGCCACCAACCCCCGCGACCCCCACTGCAACGCCCTGGCCCGCGAGGCCATGCACGAGCTACTGGCCAGCGAGTACAAGCGCACCCAGTTCCTCGGCCAGCCCTTCGCCGTGCTGGCACTTCACCTGCCTCAGCTCGAGATGGCCAGCGAGCAGTTCGGCAACCGGGCGCGCCAGGCGCTGCTCGACGCGCTCTGCCTGGCCGTCAATCGCTTCTCGCGTCGCCACGACTTCCTCGGCCGTCAGAGCGCCTCCACCTTCTGGCTGGTGCTGCCCGACACCAGCCAGAGCGGCGTCCAGATGGTGCAGCAGCGTATCGGGCAGGCTCTGGAGACCACGGTGCTGGTGGATACCGGGCCGCTGCAGGTGAAGATCGCCCACTGCCAGCGCCTGCCGGGAGAGAGCTGGCCGCGCTTCGAGCAGCGGCTGCTCACCCTGACCCGGCAGCTCGGCAACAACTGAAGGGATGCCCACCCGCCGATTGACCAAGGAGTCGATGCTTGAGCCTGACCGAAGCCCTGCTGCAACTCGCCCCCTCCCCCGAACTCTTGCTGCTCCTCGTCGGCGCCATCGCCATGATCGAGTCGCTGGCCCTGATCGGCCTGCTGTTGCCCGGCGTGGTCCTGATCACGGCGACGGCATCGCTGGCCGGGCACCAGGACATGTCGGTGACCGCACTGCTGCTGGCGGCCTTCGTCGGCGCCATCCTCGGCGACGGGCTCAGCTTCAGCCTGGGCTATACCCAGCGCGAGCGAGTCACCCGGCTGTGGCCACTGTCGCGTCATCCGGAATGGCTGGCTCGCGGCACACGCTTCTTTCAGCGCTATGGCAGCCTGTCGGTGTTCTTCGGCCGCTTCGTCGGCCCGGTACGCCCCATCATCCCGCTGATCGCCGGCATGCTGCACATGTCGCCGCGCACCTTCCTGTGGGCCAATCTGGTATCGGCGGCACTCTGGGCGCCCGCCTACGTGCTGCCGGGCTACCTGCTCGGGCAGACCTGGCAGCAGCTGCTGACGATCCCGGCGGGCCTCGAGGCACTGCTGATCACGCTGGCCGTGATCGTGGTGGTGCTGGCCGTGGCATTCTCCTGGCTGCGCCACCAGGTGAGTCGCTCCGGCCGTGTCTACCGTGCCCTGGCGCGCGCCGCCAGCCGCCATCCGCGGCTGCGCCGGACCTGGCTGAGGAGAAGCTGGCGCGGCGAGATACCGCTGGCCAGCTGGTTGCTGCTGATCTTTTCGCTCGGCGGGCTATCGGGCCTGACCATCGCCGTCATCCGCCAGGATGGCCCCTTCCCCCTCGACCTCCAGGTGCAAGCCTTCTTCGCGACCCTGATGGTGCCGATGCTGCCGGAAGCGGGCCAGCTGCTGGCCCGCGTCGGCGATATCCTCGGCATCCTCGCCCTGGTCATGCCCTGGGGGGCCTGGCTGCTGGTCCGCCGCCACCTCGCCGCGCTGGCCCATGTTGCCGCCGGGCTTGGCGGCATCGCCGTGCTCAACATACTGGGCAAGGCGCTGATCGGCCGGCCACGCCCGGAGACGCCGGACTACCTGACCGGTTCGCTCTCCTACCCCAGCGCCCACGCCTCGTCCGCCGTGGTGCTGTACGGCCTGGCCGCCGCCTTCATCGCCCAGGAACTGCCGCCGCATCGCCGCTTCTGGGTCTACTGGCTGGCCATCGCCCTCACCCTGCCCATGGCGCTGTCACGCCTGGTCATCGGCGTGCACTGGCTCTCCGACCTGATCGGCGGCGGCCTGCTGGGGCTGGTGGTCTGCGCGCTGGTTCGCCTGGTCTGGCAACGCCGGCCCCATGCCTCGCTCAGCCCGTGCCCCTGGCGCTGGCTGACGGTGGCGTCGCTGGTGCTGCTCAGTGCCAGGGTGGCGCTGCTGCCGGCCGTGTGACGAACGCCGCGGCGCGCCTCAGCCGAAGGCCAGCCAGATCCCCACGCCCACCATCAGCGTACCGGCGATGCGGTTGAGCAGGCGCACGTTGCCGCTCTCGCCCAGCACGCGCCGCAGGCCGCGCCCGCCGGCGGCATACAGCAGCAGGCTGAGGAACTCGATGGCAAGGATCACCGCGATCAGCACGACCAGTTGCCCGCCCAGCGGACGCGAGGCATCGAGGAAAGGCGGCAACAGGGCGACGAAGAAGGCCCACCCCTTGGGGTTGGCCACTGCGGTGACGAAGCCCTGCAGCGCCAGTTGGCCACGCGACACCGGGGTCAGCTCGACGCTCTCGAGCGGAATCGCCATGCGCCCGCGGGAGCGCCACATCATCACCCCCAGGTAGCCGAGGTAGGCGCCGCCGAGCCACTTGAACAGGGCGAACAGCTCGGGCTGGCGCAGCATCAGCGTAGCCACCCCGGCACCGGCGGCGCTGGCCACCAGGCCGACGCCAACGAGCTCACCGACCATCATCCACAGCGTACGCCTGACGCCCTGGGTCATGCCCAGCACCATCGACAGGGTCATGCACATGCCCGGCGTCAGCGAGACGAACAGAAAGGTCGGCACGAACACCGACAGCAGCGAGAGCTTGATCATCGTGGCTGGCCTGCCCTCCTATCCTACGAGCGTGAACGACGCGGGTGACATGGCGATGACGCGCCGGTACACCTCATTCGCCCCAACGCGGCAGCATGCGGTGCTCGATGCCGAGCTGGTTGAGGATCCGCGCCACGACGAAGTCGACGAGATCTTCCACGCTTGCGGGACGGTGATAGAAACCGGGCGCCGCGGGCAGGATCACCGCCCCCATGCGCGCCAGGGTCAGCATGTTCTCGAGGTGGATCGTCGACAGCGGCGTCTCGCGCGGCACCAGGATCAGCTGGCGGCGCTCCTTGAGCGCCACGTCGGCGGCACGCTCGATCAGGTTGTTGCTGGCGCCGGTGGCCACCGCCGACAGCGTGCCGGTGGAACAGGGACAGATCACCATGGCGGAAGGGGCGCCGGACCCCGAGGCCACCGGTGCCATCCACTCCTCGCGTCCGAAGCAGCGGATCTGGCCCGCCACCGCCCCGGTACGCTCGACCAGCGCCTGGGCCAGCCGCTCGGGACGCGCCGGCAGGGTAGCATCGGTCTCCGTCTCGACGACCAGGTGCGCGGCCTTGGAGATCATCACCCACACCTCGTGCCTGGCCGCCACCAGCGCCTCGATCAGGCGCAGGCCGTACTGGGCCCCGGAGGCCCCGGTAAGCGCCACCGTGACGGGGGCGCGCAACGCCGGCTCAGCCATGGGCCACCTCGAGCGCCGCCAGCAGCTTTTCGTGAATCCCGCCGAAGCCGCCGTTGGACATCACCACGATGCGGTCGAGCGGACGCGCCTCAGCCACCAGGGCCGCCACCAGGGCGTCGATGTCCTCCTCGAGCTGCGCCGGCACGGGGCTGGCCTGCACCACCGGCTCCAGCGACCAGTCGAGGCCCGGCGGCTGGTACCAGTAGACCCGGTCGGCGGCGGCAACGCTCGCCGTCAGGCGGTCGCGCATGGTGCCCAGACGCATGGTGTTGGAGCGTGGCTCGATCACCGCCAGCAGGCGTCCCCGAGGCGTGGCGGCGCGTAGCCCCTCGAGGGTGGCGGCGAAGGCGGTGGGGTGGTGGGCGAAATCGTCGACGACCTGGATGCCGGCGACCTCGCCGCGTACCTCCTGGCGGCGGCGCGGCGTCTCGAAGCGCGACAGCGCGGCGCAGCCCCGCGCCAGGTCGACGCCACAGACGTGAGCCGCGGCGAGTGCCGCCAGGGCGTTACGGGCGTTGTGCGTGCCGGTCAGCGCCCAGTCGACCACGGCATCCTCGTTCGCCTCGCCCTGCTGGTGAATCACCCGGAAACGCGAGGCGTCGTCGCGCTCCAGCGCCAGGCGCCAGGGGCTCTCGGGGGCGCTGCCGAAGCGCTCCACCGGCGTCCAGCAGCCCATCGCGAGCACGCGCTCCAGCGCCGCTTCGCCATCGGCCACCAGCAGCCGACCGCGCCGCGGCACGGTGCGCACCAGGTGGTGAAACTGGCGCTCGATCGCGGCGAGGTCGGCAAAGATATCGGCGTGGTCGAACTCCAGGTTGCCGAGGACGGCGATCTCGGGGCGGTAGTGGACGAACTTGGAGCGCTTGTCGAAGAAGGCGGTGTCGTACTCGTCGGCCTCGACCACGAATGGGCCGCCGACGGCGCCGAGACGCGCCGACACGCCGAAGTTGCGCGGCACGCCGCCGATCAGGAAGCCCGGCGCCAGGCCGGCCGACTCCAGCAGCCACGCCAGCAGGCTCGCCGTGGTGGTCTTGCCGTGGGTGCCGGCCACGGCGATGACCCGGCGTCCGGGCAGCACGTGCTCGGCCAGCCACTGCGGGCCGGAGACGTAGGGGATGCCCTGGTCGAGCAGCGCTTCCACCTCGGGGTTGCCGCGCGACAGCGCATTGCCCACCACCACCAGGTCGGGGCGCGGCGTCAGGTTGGCCTCGGCATAGCCTTCATGCAGGCCGATGCCGGCCTCTTCGAGCTGGGTGCTCATCGGCGGGTAGACGCCCGCGTCCGAGCCGGTGACGGCATGCCCCAGGTCGCGCGCCAGCAGGGCCAGGCTACCCATGAAGGTGCCGCAGATACCGAGAATATGAAGGTGCATGGAGTTCCGACCTTAAATCACCAGGTAGAGCTGGCGGGCCATGCCCGCCGGAAAGGAACCGGCAGACTAGCACGGCGCGGCGGCGCCCCTCCAGCGGCGTGCAGGTTCGCCGCCTTTCGTCTAAAATGTCTCGCCTTGTCGTGAAGCATGAAACGGATACTTCCCCGCACGAGACCAGGAGCACGCAAGCCCCATGGCCCAGCATAACGCCTTCTACGCCCAGTCCGGCGGTGTCACCGCCGTGATCAACGCCAGCGCCTGCGGCGTGATCGAAGCCTGTCGCCAACACGCCGACCGCATCGGCAAGGTCTATGCCGGACACAACGGCATCATCGGCGCCCTGACCGAGGACCTGATCGACGTCAGCCAGGAGTCGGACGAGGCGATCGCCGCCCTGCGCCATACCCCCGGCGGCGCCTTCGGCTCCTGCCGCTACAAGCTCAAGGACATCGAGAGCCACCGCGCCCAGTACGAGCGGCTGATCGAGGTGTTCAAGGCGCACGACATCCGCTACTTCTTCTACAACGGTGGCGGCGACAGCGCCGACACCTGCCTCAAGGTCTCGCAGCTTTCCGAGAAGATGGGCTATCCGCTGACGGCGATCCACGTGCCCAAGACGGTGGACAACGACCTGCCGATCACCGACAACTCGCCGGGCTTCGGCAGCGTGGCCAAGTACATCGCCACCTCCACCCTGGAAGCCTCGCTGGACATCGCCTCCATGTGCGCCACCTCGACCAAGGTCTTCGTGCTCGAGGTGATGGGCCGCCACGCCGGCTGGATCGCCGCCGCCGGCGCCCTGGCCGGCGAAGGCGAGGGCCAGCCGCCCCACCTGGTGATCTTCCCCGAGGTGCCCTTCGAGCGCGGCAAGGTCATGGCCCGCGTCGAGGAGTGCGTGCAGAAGTACGGCTACTGCGTGATCGTGGTCTCCGAGGGGGCACGCTACGAGGACGGCACCTTCCTTGCCGACTCGGGTAACACCGATGCCTTCGGCCACCGCCAGCTGGGCGGCGTGGCGCCCACCCTCGCCGGCATGGTCAAGCAGGACCTCGGCTACAAGTACCACTGGGCGGTGGCCGACTACCTGCAGCGCGCGGCACGCCACCTCGCTTCGCGCACCGACGTGGAGCAGGCCTATGCCGTGGGCCAGCAGGCGGTGGAACTGGCGATCGCCGGCAAGAACGCCATGATGCCGGCCATCAAGCGCGTCAGTGACACCCCCTACGAGTGGCGCATCGAGTCCGCGCCGCTGGCCGAAGTGGCCAATCGCGAGAAGTTCATGCCGCGCGAGTACATCCGCGAGGATGGCTTCGGCATTACCGAGGCCTGCCGTCGCTACCTGGCCCCGCTGATCCAGGGCGAGGACTACCCGCCGTACGAGAACGGGCTGCCCAAGGTGGCGAGCCTCAAGCTGGCCAAGGCCGAGCGCAAGCTGCCCGCGTTCAAGCTCTGAGCCGCCCCCGGCCTCGCGCAAAGCCCCCGCCCCGGCGGGGGCTTCGTCGTTATCGCGACGGGGCGGGGCTCACCGCAGCAGCCAGGAGAGTACCAGCAGCAGCAGCAGGATACCCGCCACGCCCTGCCAGAAGTTGGCCGGCTCGCGCAGCAGCCGGCGTGGGTCGCGGCGCTTCGGGCGGCCGCGGCCGTCGTGATGCCGCAGCGCATAGAGCAGCTCGGACATGCGCCGGAAGCGCAGCGAACGCTGGGGATCGAGGGCGCGACGCAGGGTGTCGTCGAGCTGCGCCGATATCTCGGGATTGTACAGCCGGGCGCTGCGATAGCTCAGCTGCTCGAGGTCGGTATGGCGGCGCAGCCGATCCGGGCTCAGCTCGTAGGGCAGTTCCCCGGTCAGCAGCCAGTAGATCGTCGAGGCCAGCGAATACTGGTCGCTGCGCCGACCGACGCTGTCGTCCAGCGCATACTCCGGCGCGCTGTGCTCCGAGAGGCCGGTCTGGCGGGCCAGTTCCCGGGAGCGCCGGTGGCCGTCCAGGTCGCGCATGTGGCAGGCGCTGAAGTCGGTCAGCACCACTTGGCCGTGGGTGTCGATCAGGATGTTGTCGGGGTGGATGCGCTGGTGCAGCACCTCGCGATGGTGGAGGGCCTGGACCGCCTTGCCCAGTTGCATCGCGATATCGAGTCGCTGGGCCAGGCTGGCCTGGGGATGGCGCCGAGCCCACTCGGTCAGGGTCATGCCTTCGACGTAGGCCATCAGGTAGTAGAGGTAGCGCCGCGGGCGGGAGGACTCCATGACCCGGGCCACGAAGGGCGACTTGACCCGCTCCACCACCCACTGCTGCAGCAGGAAGTGCTCCAGGTAGGCGTTGCGGTTGGAGAGCTCGGGGCTCGGGGCCTTCATGACCATCTCGCGCTCGGTGCGGCTGTCGCGGACCCGATAGACCCGCGACTGGGCGGTGCGCGACAGCACCTCCTGCACCTCCATGCCGTCGATCCGCTCACCGGGGGAGAGTTCGGGGGGGATCGGCAGGTCGCCGTAGATCCGCCCGGGGTGGTCCCGTTCGACCTCGGGCAGCTGGTCGATGCGCACCAGCTGGAAGCAGAACTGGTCGGCGCCGTAGCCCCGCTCCTGGGCCCGCTCCCGTGCCGCCGCGGCCAGCCGCTCGCAGGCCGCATCGAGGTCGCTGGCGTCCTCGCGGATCAGGCGCACGTAGTCGGACGGCATCAGGGTGCCGCGCACCGCCTGGGTCGTGAACAGGAAGATATCGCCCTGTTTCAGCGGCACCTGCATGTGGTCGATGTCGATGCTGCCGTCCAGCCCCAGCGCCCGGGACGGGTAGCGGTAGCCGCCCAGGTCGCTGACATGATCGCGGGTGAGCTGCTCGAACTCGGCGCCGCGCAGGCGAAAGACCAGGGTGTCGCCCATGTGAAACAGGTAGGCGTCACGCCCGCGGTAGACCATGGCGGAGAGCGAAGCGACGTAGCTGCCCCCCTCGACGAGGCTGCTCTGGCTGTAGCACCAGCCGTTCAGCGCCCGCAGCACGCGGGTCGCCGAGGTCTTCACGTCCCAGTGATCCGGCGTGGAGAAGTAGTCGGCCAGGAATCCCCGCACGCTGAGGTCCCCGGCCTGCTTGGCGATGGCATTGCGTGAACTGGTGTCGCTGATCACCGCGCAGGCGCCCTTGGCGGCGGATTGAGCGGCCTCGCTGGGGATGCGCACCGACATGGAGCTGCGATGACGCCGCCGATCCGGCGCCACGAACGCCTGGCCGACGCTCAACGCCAGTCGATTGGAGGGCACGACGCGCTCCTTCATGATATCGCCACTGATCACCGCTCGCTCCGCATGGCTGGCCGAACCGCCTGACGACGGTCATCATACACGGTTGCGGGCCACGCAACCTGTCAACCAAAGCCCAAGCCGCCCCCTTCCCACCCTCACCTATGTCGCATTGGTAATCCCCGGGCCTGGTCCGTATAATTCTGCGCATTTTGCGGTGTCTTCACTTTTCGCCCAACGAAGGAAGCGACGATGAACTTCGATCACATCCCCGCCGGCAAGGAACTCCCTAACGACATCTACGTCGCCATCGAGATCCCTGCCAACCACGCTCCGATCAAGTACGAGATCGACAAGGAGATGGGCGCTCTTCTGGTTGACCGCTTCATGGCCACGCCGATGTTCTACCCGGCCAACTACGGCTTCATTCCGCACACCCTGGCCGACGATGGCGATCCCCTCGATGCCCTGGTGGTCACGCCCTACCCGGTCCAGGCCGGCAGCATCATCCGTGCCCGCCCGGTCGGCATCCTCAACATGACCGACGAGGCCGGGGAAGACGCCAAGCTGGTCTGCGTGCCCCACGCCAAGCTGACCACGCTCTACGACGACGTTCAGGAGGTCACCGACCTGCCCGAGCTGCTGCGCCAGCAGATCGCGCACTTCTTCGAGAACTACAAGGATCTCGAGAAGGGCAAGTGGGTGAAGGTGGAGTCCTGGGAGGGCGCCGATGCCGCCCACAAGGCCATCGAGAAGGCCGTCGCGGCCTACGAGAAGGACTGACGCTGCCGGCCATCGCACGGGCCGCCCTTCGGGGCGGCCCGTGCGCTTGGATGCGACATCGGGGCGCAGGGAAGATGCCCCCACCGCGGTTCTCTCGCCGACGCCGCCTGGGTTATCCTTGCATGTGACCGGGCGGGAACTCGGTATCCCGCTTCGGGTCCTTCTTACGCGTTCTCGTTTGCAGAAGGTGCCTAGCGTTGCCCAGCCCTGTTCGCGTCATCCGCCTGCTCTGCTGCCTGCTGCTCTGGCTGCCGCTGGCCGCCCACGCCCAGTGGTTCTCTTCGTCCAGCGGCGAGGACGAATTCCTCCCGGTGATGGAGGCCTTCCAGCCCAGCGCCTGGCACGATGGCGAGACCCTCTACGTCGGCTTCGAAAACGCCGAGGGCTACTACCTCTATCGTCACCGGCTCGAGGTGGAGAGCCGCGACGAGGCGCTCGAGATCGGCGAACCTGACATTCCCGACGGCGAGTTCAAGAGCGACGAGTTCCTCGGCGACGTCTACGTCTTCTACGATCGCGTGGTCTTCGAGGCACCGCTGGAGGGTGACGCCGAGGGGCCGCTGGACGTCACGGTCACCTTCCAGGGCTGCGCCGATGCCGGGCTCTGCTACCCGCCCGAGCGGGTCGAGCTGCAGGCTCCCGCCAGTGCCATGCCGGCCGCCTTCGCCGACTGGCGCGCTGGCGGCAGCGGGAGTGCCGAGCGCGACGCCGAACCGGCCAGCGGCGCCACGCCCCCCGCCCTGCAGAGCGAGGACGGTCGCTTCAGCCGCCTGATCGGCGAAGCCAGCCTGCCGCTGGCGCTGGGCCTGTTCTTCCTCGCCGGCCTGGGGCTGACCTTCACGCCCTGCGTGCTGCCCATGGTACCGATCCTCTCCTCGATCATCGTCGGCCAGCACCCCACGCGCCCGCGCGCCTTCGCCCTCTCGGCCAGCTATGTCGCCGGCATGTCGCTCACCTACGCCGCGGTCGGCGTGCTGATGGGGCTGTTCGGTGCCGGCCTCAACCTGCAGGCGCACCTGCAGTCCGCCCCCGTGCTGATCGGCTTCGCCCTGCTCTTCGCGCTGTTCGCGCTGGCGATGTTCGGCGCCTTCGACCTGCGCCTGACACCGCGCCTGGCGCATCGCGTCGATGCCTGGCAGGCGCGTGCCCAGCGCAGCGGTCCGCTGGGCCTCGCCGGGGCCGGCTCGCTCTCGGTACTGGTCGTCTCGCCCTGCGTCTCGGCTCCGCTGGCCGGCGCCATGGTGTTCATCTCCTCCACCGGCGACGCCCTGATGGGCGGCGCCGCGCTGCTGGCGCTGGGCCTGGGCATGGGCGTGCCGCTGCTGCTGGTCGGCACCTTCGGCGCCACCGCCCTGCCGCGCAGCGGCGCGTGGATGAACGGCGTCAAGATCGCCTTCGGCATCCTGCTGCTCGGCGTCGCGGTCTGGCTGGTGGAGCGCCTGCTGCCCCCCGCGGTGAGCCTGCTGCTGTGGGCCGCGCTGGCCATCGGCAGCGCCCTGGCGCTGGGCGCGCTGTCGTTCAACCTGGCCCAGGGTTGGCCGCGGGCACGCCAGGCCGCCGGCCTGCTGCTGCTGGCCTGGGGTTTCGCGCTGGTGCTCGGCGCCGCCATGGGCGGCAGCGACCCGTTGCGCCCCCTGGCGGCGCTCGGCTCGGCGCCGGCTACCGGCGAAGGCGCCGACAACGTCGAGATCACCACGGTGGAGGAGCTCGAGGCGCTGCGCGACACCCTGCGGGAGCGCTCGAGCCAGGGCCAGCCTGCCTTCGTGCACTTCACCGCCGACTGGTGCATCTCGTGCAAGCAACTGGAGCGCCAGGTCTACCCCGACCCCCAGGTCGCCGAGCCGCTATCGCGGTTCACCCGCATCAACGTCGACGTCACCCGCACCGATGCCACCACTCGCGAACTGCTCGACCACTTCGGGCTGTTCGGCCCGCCGAGCCTGCTATTCTTCAGCGGGGAAGACGAGATCCGCGAAGCCCGCATTCAGGGCGAAGTGCGAGCCGGCGAGCTCGCCAGTCACCTCAACGGGGTGCTCGACTGGTTCGAACGGCAGCGCGGCTGATCGCGCCTGCGGGCATGCGCGACACCCGAGCGAACAGCGTTCCCGATCGGCTGGACATCCCCTGCAATTTTAGGCACACTCCGCCAACAACGCTTATCAAGGCCGATAGAGACGGCAATGTTCGCCATCTTGCCGCGATCTATTGAAAGTTGGCTTGGGTTGACTGCGCCCTTGCCCACCGCCATCTACCCACCGGTCGAGACTCAATATGGATATCCGTAAGGTCAAGAAGCTGATCGAGCTGCTGGAAGAATCCAACATCAGCGAAATCGAGATTCAGGAAGGCGAAGAATCGGTGCGTATCAGCCGCCACCCCAACGGCGTCAGCTGGCCCCAGGCACCCATGCCGCAGTATGCCGCCCCGCCGGCGGCTCCAAGCCAGGCCGCTGCCCCCGCGCCAAGCGCCGCACCCGCCGAGGAAGCCCCGGCCGCCTACCAGGGCCACGCCCTGACCTCGCCGATGGTCGGCACCTTCTATCGCAGCCCGGCGCCGGGTTCGAAGCCGTTCGTGGAAGTGGGGCAGAGCGTCAAGAAGGGCGAGACCGTGTGCATCGTCGAAGCCATGAAGATGATGAACCAGATCGAAGCCGATCGTGACGGCGTGATCGAGGCGATCCTGGTCGAGGACGGCGAGCCGGTCGAGTTCGACCAGCCGATGCTCGTCATTTCCTGATCATTCACCGACACTGGCGGACTCCCTATGCTGGACAAGGTTCTCATCGCCAACCGCGGCGAGATCGCCCTGCGAATCCTGCGCGCCTGCAAGGAGCTGGGCATCAAGACTGTCGCGGTGCACTCCAAGGCCGACCGTGAACTGATGCACGTGCGCCTGGCCGACGAGGCCGTGTGCATCGGACCGGCCCCCTCGGCACAGTCCTATCTCAACATCCCGGCGCTGATCAGCGCCGCCGAGGTCACCGATTCCAGCGCCATCCATCCCGGCTACGGCTTTCTCTCCGAGAACGCCAACTTCGCCGAGCAGGTGGAGCGCTCCGGCTTCGTGTTCATCGGCCCACGCGCCGAGACCATTCGCCTCATGGGTGACAAGGTCAGCGCCATCGAGGCCATGAAGAAGGCCGGCGTGCCCACCGTGCCCGGCTCGGACGGCCCGCTGGGCGACGACGAGGGCGACAACGTCACCATCGCCCGGCGCATCGGCTACCCGGTGATCATCAAGGCCGCCGCCGGCGGCGGCGGACGCGGCATGCGCGTGGTGCACACCGAAGGCCACCTGCTCTCGGCGATCAACGTGACCCGCACCGAGGCCCACGCCGCCTTCGGCGACGGCACGGTCTACATGGAGAAGTTCCTCGAGCGGCCGCGCCACGTCGAGGTCCAGGTGCTGGCCGACGGCAAGGGCAATGCCATCCACCTCTACGACCGCGACTGTTCGCTGCAGCGCCGCCACCAGAAGGTCCTGGAGGAGGCGCCCGCTCCCGGCATCGACCCCGAGGCAAGGGCCAGGGTGCTCGAGGCATGCCGCCAGGCTTGCATCGAGATCGACTATCGCGGCGCCGGCACCTTCGAGTTCCTCTACGAGGACGGCCAGTTCTTCTTCATCGAGATGAACACCCGCGTGCAGGTGGAGCACCCCGTCACCGAGATGGTGACCGGCGTGGACATCGTGCGCGAGCAGTTGCGCATCGCCTCGGGCCTGCCGCTGTCGATCCGCCAGGAGGACGTCAAGGTCAACGGCCACGCCTTCGAGTGCCGCATCAACGCCGAAGACCCGCGCACCTTCATGCCCTCGCCCGGCAAGGTCACCCTCTACCATCCGCCAGGCGGGCTGGGGGTGCGCATGGACTCGCACCTCTACACCGGCTACACGGTGCCGCCGCACTACGACTCGCTGATCGGCAAGCTGATCACCTGGGGCGATAGCCGCGAGATCGCGCTGACGCGCATGCGCAACGGCCTCGACGAGCTGCTGGTGGAAGGCATCAAGACCAATACCGACCTGCACAAGGACCTGGTCCGCGACGGCCACTTCCAGCAGGGCGGCGTCAATATCCACTACCTGGAGAAGAAGCTCGGCTCCTAGCAAGTCAGCGGAACCGAGAATCGCTCCCGGCGGGGTGGCCACGGCCACCCCGCCTGCGTCCTGCACAGGAGACCGCCATGCCCTGGCTGCAACTCAAGGCCCGCATTGCCCCGGAGCGGGCCGAACTGCTCGAGGAGCTGCTGCTGGCCGAAGGGGCCACCGCCATCACCCTCCAGGATGCCCATGACGACCCGGTGTTCGAGCCCGAGCGCGGCACCACGCCGCTGTGGGACGAGACGGTCCTGAGCGGCCTGTACGACGACCTGGAAGGCCTCGAGGCGATGCTGGAGCGGCTGGCGGCGGCCTGGGCCGAGACGCTGCCGGGGGAACCCTGTCCCGTGATCGAGCACGAGCTGCTCGCCGATCGCGACTGGGAACGCGAGTGGATGGAGGATTTCCAGCCGCTGCGCATGGGTCAGCGGCTGTGGATCGTGCCCAGTTGGCACCAGCCCCCCGACCCCGACGCCGTCAACCTGCACCTGGACCCGGGACTGGCCTTCGGCACCGGCACCCACCCCACCACGGCGCTCTGCCTCGAATGGCTCGACGGCCTGGCACTGGCGGGCGAACTCGACGGCGTCGAGGTGCTCGACGTGGGCTGCGGCTCCGGCATCCTGGCCATCGCCGCGCTCAGGCTGGGGGCGGCGATGGCCACCGGCACCGACATCGATCCCCAGGCGCTGCAGGCCAGCCGCGACAATGCCGAGCGCAACGATGTCGCGGCGCACGAACTCTCGTTGTGCTATCCCGAGCAACTGGCCGCCGACCGGCGCTTCGCCCTGGTGATCGCCAACATCCTGGCCGGCCCTTTGGTGGCGCTGGCGCCGACGATTGCCGGCCACGTGGCCCAGGGGGGGCAACTGGCCCTGTCGGGTATCCTCGAGCGTCAGGCCGACGAAGTCCTCGAGGCGTATCGCGATCAGGGCCTGACGATGGACGAGCCGCGGGTCCGGGAAGGCTGGGTTTGCCTGAGCGGGCGTCGCCCGGCCTGAATCCGGGACCTTCTGCCACCTTCACCCTGCCCCTCCGGGGGCGTATGATATGCAGCCCCGAACTCGTTGACCCGACTCATGCCCGATAGCCGTCCGCTGCCACAGATCGGCCGATACCGCCTGCCCAACCGCGTCATCCTGGCGCCCATGGCCGGCGTCACCGACCGCCCGTTCCGCCAGCTCTGTCGCCGGCTGGGGGCAGGGCTGGTGGTCGGCGAGATGGTCACCGCCGATCCCGCGCTGTGGCACACGCGCAAGTCGCGCCAGCGCATGGACCACCGCGGCGAGCCGGGGCCGCGCGCGGTGCAGATCGCCGGCGGCGATGCCGCCATGCTCGCCGAGGCGGCACGCCTCAACGCCGAGCAGGGCGCCGAGATCATCGATATCAACATGGGCTGCCCGGCCAAGAAGGTCTGCAACAAGGCCGCCGGCTCGGCGCTGCTGCGCGACGAGGGCCTGGTGGCCGAGATTCTCGACGCCGTGGTGGCGGCGGTCGACGTCCCGGTGACGCTCAAGATCCGCACCGGCTGGTGCGCCGCGAGCAACAACGGCGTGCGCGTGGCACGCCTGGCGGAAGCCGCCGGCATCCAGGCGCTGGCGGTGCATGGCCGCCACCGTCAGCAGCGCTACCAGGGGCAGGCCGAGTACGACACCATCGCCGCCATCAAGCAGGCCGTGCGCATCCCGGTGTTCGCCAACGGCGACATCGACTCTCCACGCAAGGCCGCCCAGGTTCTGGACTATACTGGTGCGGATGCGGTAATGGTCGGTCGCGGCGCCCAGGGCAATCCGTGGATCTTTCGCGAAATCGACCACTACCTGCGCCATGGACACAGCTGCCCGCCCCCCGAACCGAGCGAGAGGGCCAGCGTACTGCGGGCGCATCTCCACGCCCTGCATGAGTTCTATGGCGATTACATGGGCGTGCGAATCGCGCGCAAGCATCTCGGCTGGTACCTCGCCTGCGACCGTCGTTTCGATGCCGGCCGCCAGCGCGAGCTACGGGCGGCCTTCAACGCCCTCGAGCAGCCTGACGAACAGTGTGACTTCATCGACGTTCTCTTTCGCCCGGAGAGTGAGACCGACCTCCGCCGGGCAACGAATGGAATCAGTGCCGCATGAATCGTGAAGCCTTCAACCGCAATGCCGATCTGCCAGGCCTCGAGGCCAGCCCCTGCGCCGGCCTGCCGGAACTCGACAGTCCCGTCCTGCCGGCGGCCACGCTGGCGGAGCAGCCCCTGCGCGAAGCCGTCGACGCCGCCATGCGACGCTACTTCGACCACCTCGACGGCGGCACCGTGACCGACCTCTACGCCATGGTCATGGCCGAGGTCGAGGCGCCGCTGCTGGCCAGCGTGCTGGAATACACCCAGGGTAACCAGACGCGCGCCGCCGAGATGCTCGGGCTGAACCGCGGCACGCTGCGCAAGAAGCTCAAGCAGCACGACCTGATCTGAACCCGGCCGGTGAGGGCGGCCAGGCGCTGCCCCTGCCGGCTCCCCTTCACTTCCCATAAAGAGTTGCACCACACCATGGCCCCAGCTTCCCCCACCCCGGTACGCCGCGCGCTGATCAGCGTCTCCGACAAGACCGGCATCGTCGATTTCGCCCGCGGACTGGCCGCGCACGGTGTCGAACTGCTCTCCACCGGCGGCACCTTCCGGCTGCTGCAGGAGAACGGCATTGCCGTGACCGAGGTGTCCGAGCACACCGGCTTCCCCGAGATCATGGACGGGCGCGTCAAGACCCTGCATCCGAAGATCCACGGCGGCATCCTGGGGCGCCGCGGCCAGGACGACGCGGTGATGGCCGAGCACGGCATCGCGCCGATCGACATGGTGGTAGTCAACCTCTACCCCTTCGCCCAGACCGTGGCCAGGCCGGACTGCACCCTCGAGGACGCCATCGAGAACATCGACATCGGCGGCCCGACCATGGTGCGTGCCTGCGCCAAGAACCACGCCCACACCACCATCGTGGTGGATGCCGGCGACTATGCGCGTGTGCTGGCCGAGATCGAGGCCCAGGGCGGGGCGGTGAGCGATGCCACGCGCTTCGACCTGGCGGTGAAGGCCTTCGAGCACACCGCCGGCTACGACGCCGCCATCGCCGACTACCTGGGCCAGCGAGTGCCGGGCGGCGAGGACGGTTTCCCGCGCACCTACAACGTGCAGTTCGTCAAGAAGCAGGCCATGCGCTACGGCGAGAACCCGCACCAGAACGCGGCGTTCTACGTCGAGGCCGACGCCAGCGAAGCCAGCGTCGCCACCGCCCGCCAGCTGCAGGGCAAGGCGCTGTCGTTCAACAACGTGGCCGACACCGATGCCGCCTTCGAGTGCGTCAAGAGCTTCACCGACACCGCCTGCGTGATCGTCAAGCACGCCAACCCCTGCGGCGTGGCGGTCGGCGCCACCCCGCGCGAGGCCTACGACAAGGCCTTCGCCACCGATCCCACCAGCGCCTTCGGCGGCATCATCGCCTTCAACCGGCCGCTGGACGCCGACACCGCCCGCGCCATCATCGACCGCCAGTTCGTCGAGGTGATCATCGCCCCCGGCGTCGAGGCAGACGCCGTCGCCATCGTCGCCGAGAAGCAGAACGTGCGCCTGCTCGACGTCGGCGACAACTGGCCCGGAGAGCGCGAGCACGCCCACGACTTCAAGCGCGTCACCGGCGGGCTGCTGGTGCAGGACCGCGACCTGGGCATGGTCGGCCGCGACGAGCTGACCGTGGTCACCGAGCGGGTGCCCAGCGAACAGGAGATGCGCGACCTGGCGTTCGCCTGGAAGGTGGCCAAGTACGTCAAGTCCAACGCCATCGTCTACGCCAGGGACGGTCAGACCATCGGCGTCGGCGCCGGCCAGATGAGCCGCGTCTACTCGGCGCGGATCGCCGGCATCAAGGCCGCCGACGAGGGCCTGTCCGTGCCCGGCTCGGTGATGGCCTCGGACGCCTTCTTCCCCTTCCGCGACGGCATCGACGCCGCGGCGGCGGCCGGCATCACCGCGGTGATCCAGCCCGGCGGCTCCATGCGCGACCAGGAAGTGATCGACGCCGCCAACGAGGCGGGCATTGCCATGGTCTTTACCGGCATGCGCCACTTCAGGCATTAAAGACGCTGGATCTCGGTCAGACATACTTGGCCGCACAAAATAAAGCCCTCATCAATCCTGTTGATGAGGGCTTCTCGTATAGCGGACATTGACAGTCACACGTCGCGGCTCTCCGGCGACAGGCCTGCGCGGAGGCGCTGTGAACCCATCCTTGGGCACTACTTTTTCCTTCCCTGGAAAAAGACCTCCGCTTCGACCTGCCCCGGTGCCGCTCATCGTTGCGATCAACCGCACCAATATGAAGCTCAGCGAAACGTCGCAAGTGCAGTCCGTTTATTAACCAAGATCGATGCAGAGGTACTTGGTTTCTAGAAACTCCTCGATGCCCTGATGGCCGCCCTCGCGGCCGAGGCCCGAGGCCTTGACGCCACCGAACGGCGCCGCGGTGTTGGAGATCAGCCCGGTGTTGATGCCCACCATGCCGTACTCCAGCGCGTCGGCGACGCGCCACACCCGCCCCAGGTCGCGGGAGTAGAAGTAGGAGGCGAGGCCGTACTGGGTGTCGTTGGCCATCTGCACGGCGTCCTCCTCGTCCTCGAAGGGGAACACCGCTGCCAGCGGGCCGAAGGTTTCCTCCTGGGCCACCTTCATGTCGCCGTTGGCGAAGCTGATCAGCGTCGGCGTGAAGAAGTTGCCGCCCAGCGGATGGGGATGGCCGCCCAGCAGCAGCTCGGCACCCTTGTCGACGGCATCGTGGACGTGCTCGCTGACCTTGGCCACCGCGTTGCCGTCGATCAGCGGGCCAATGTTGATGTCCGGCTCGGTGCCGTCGCCCACCTTGAGCTCGCTGTTCATCGCCACCGCCAGCTTCTCGCAGAAGGCGTTGACCACGCTGGACTGGACCAGGAAGCGATTGGTGCAGATGCAGGTCTGGCCGGCGTTGCGGAACTTGGCCGCCATGGCCCCCTCCACCGCCGCGTCCAGGTCGGCGTCCTCGAAGACGATGAACGGCGCGTTGCCGCCCAGCTCCAGCGAGATCTTCTGGATGTGCTGCGACGCCCGCGACATCAGCTCGCGGCCCACCTCGGTGGAACCGGTGAAGGTGATCTTGCGCACCAGCGGCGATTCGGTCATGGCGGCAGCGATCTCGCCGGCACGCCCGGGGACCACGTTGAATACGCCGCGGGGCACGCCGGCGCGCTCGGCCAGCAGTGCCAGGGCGGTGGCCGAGAACGGCGTCTGGCTTGCCGGCTTGATGACGATGGTGCAGCCCGCGGCCAGCGCCGCGCCGGCCTTGCGCGTGATCATCGCCGCGGGGAAGTTCCAGGGGGTGATGGCGCCGACCACGCCCACCGGCTGCTTGGTGACCACGATGCGCTGGTTGGGCTTGGCCGCGGGAATGGTCTCGCCGTAGATGCGCCGTGCCTCCTCGGCGAACCAGCGGATGAAGCTCGCCGCATAGGCGATCTCGCCGGCAGCCTCCTTGAGCGGCTTGCCCTGCTCGTGGGTCATGATCATCGCCAGGTCGTCCTGGTGGTCGAGCATCAGGTCGTGCCACTTCATCAGGATGTCGGCGCGTTCCTGGGCGGTGAGGGCGCGCCAGCCGACGAGGGCGGCATCGGCCGCGGCGATGGCGCGTTCGGTCTCGGCACGCCCCAGGCGCGGCACGGTGCCGAAGGTCTCCCCCGTGGCCGGATTGACGACCTCGATCTGTTCGCCGCTGTCGGCAGCGACCCAGCTGCCGTCGATGTAGGCGAAGGGGCAATAGAGCTGTGTTTCCTTGAGGGCTTCCATGTGGTCTCTCCTGGCCTCAGCGGGGCCTGTACCGAGTTGAGTGAATGCGTGCCGCCCTGCCCCTTGTCACCGGGTTTCAGCGCTGCGTTGCTCGGGCAGGGTCTCGGGAGCGTCTTCCTGGACTGGCGGCTGAAGCATAGCGTTAAGTATGGCAAGGATCAGGACCAGTGCGATGGCAATCCAGCACAGGGCGCGGCCGAAATAGCGTTCGGGCTGACGATGGACCTGGCGCAGGCCCAGCACGGCGAAGATGGCGGCGGCCAGGTTGAGCGGCACCAGGCTGCCCTGCAGCAGCAGGGAGACGAGTGCCGTGACGATGGCCGTCATGGCCCAGGGCGCATGGCGCCGTCGCGGCGAATCACGGGAAGGGCTGTCGCGTTTCAACGAGTCGTCTCTCTCTGTCGGCTCGACGATAGGGCCTCATGCTAAGCGCAAAGGCCCCTTGCCACCAAACCCGGCCGGCCACGACAGAGCGCCGCGGGGTCAGCGGCTGCGACGTGGGTCCCGGCTGGCCGAGAGCGTGATGGAGACCGAATCGGCGAAGCGCAGCGCATGCGGCTTGTCGATCTCGACCTGCGCCGTGAGTACCTGTTCGTGGCTCATGATCAGGTCGAGCACCTCGCGGGTCATGCGCTCCAGCAGCAGGAAGCGGCCCTCCTCCACCAGTTCGATCACCTGCTTGCTGATGGTGCGATAGTTGAGCGCCTGCTCGATGAGGTTGAAGGCCACCGCCCGGTCCGCGCGGTAGCGGATCACGGCGTTGATCACCACGTCCTGGCGGTTGTTGATCTCCTCCTCCTTGATGCCGATGAAGGTCCGCAGGCGCAGGTTCTTGATGCGAATCGTGGCAAGATCGTGATCGAGATGCTGGTCGTCCAGGGCATGCAGCGTCATGGCGGGGCTCCAGGCAGGGAACGGGCGTCGCTAGCGGTTACCCGGTCAACGGCCGTTGACCAGGGTGAGAAATTCCTGCCGCGTCGGCTGGTTCTCGCGGAAGGCACCCAGCATGACGGAGGAGGTCATGCTGGAGTTCTGCTTCTCCACGCCGCGCATCATCATGCACAGGTGACGCGCCTCGATCACCACCGCCACGCCTCGTGCACCGGTCACGCGCTGCACGGCCTCGGCGATTTGGCGCGTCAGGTTCTCCTGGATCTGCATGCGGCGGGCGTACATGTCGACGATCCGGGCGAACTTGGAGAGCCCCAGCACCTTGCCGCTGGGCAGATAGGCAATATGGCACTTGCCGATGAAGGGCAGCAGATGGTGCTCGCACATCGAATAGAGCTCGATATCCTTGACCAGCACCATCTCGTCGGTCTCGCTCTCGAACACGGCGCCGTTGACGATCTCCTCGAGGGTCTGGGAGTAGCCACGCGTGAGAAACTGCATCGCTTTCGCGGCACGTTTCGGCGTGTCACGCAGGCCTTCGCGATCCGGGTCCTCTCCCAGTTCGACGATGATCTGGCGATAGAAGTTGGCAAGCTCTTCGTTCATGGTCAGGCCCTGCGACTCCGGTTACCGTTCGTCTGGTGATGGCCCGGCCATCGTCGTGATTCATACAGACATTATGCGCTTTACAAGGTATGTACAACTTTTAACGCCTCTGGACGACATTCTACCGTAACCGAAGGTTCGCCGCAGGCGGTATGCCTGAAAACGACACCCTGCGACAATCGTGCCACTGCTCCCCCCGGGCGGCTATGGTAAAGTACCGGCCTTGAAAACTGCCGATGAGCGCAGCCTGGTCCCCCGAGAGCCCGATATGATCAAGATTCCAGACGCGATACGGTCAGCCAGCGGCCTGGCCCTTTTGCTCCTCCTTCCCCTGACTGCCTCGGCCGACACGCTTTCCGTGCCGGGCGATGCCGTGGTCGCCTTCCAGGTCATCGACGACCTCACCCTGGAAGCGGGAAGCGAACGCCGCGACGATATCCTGCTTCGTCCCGTGAGCGGCCAGGACGGCACCACCCATGAACTTCCCGAATATTGCGTCGTGGTGGGCGACGCCCGTCACGACGGCGAGCGCCTGCGCATCACCGCCAAGGCGCTGACCTGCGTCGAGACCGAGGGCGGCAACAGCGATATCTACAACGGCGAGGTCTCAGCGGCCGCCTACGAGACGGACGGCAGCTACGGGCTGGCGGTGTGCGATGCCGGGCGCTGCGAACTGCCGAGCGATCACGTCTTCCATCTCCAGCTGGCCAGCGAGCTGGAGATCGAGGAGGAGGAGAACCCCTCCGAGCAGATCAACGAGCAGCGCCGCCAGGCCGAGGGTGCCGGCGTCGCCAACCCCATTCCCGCCGAACGCCCCGACCCCGACAGCGATTGACCCCCGGCCGCGCCCCGTGGGCGCGGTCCCTCGCCTTCAGGCCAGCCAGCGGGGCGATTGCGCAAGCGCCAGTCGCTGCTGCTCCAGCTGTCTCACGTGCGCCTCCCAGTAACCGGCATCGGCGACCCAGGGAAAGGCCTGGGGAAAGGCCGGGTCGTCCCAGCGCGCCACCAGCCAGGCACTGTGCCGCATCAGGCGCAGGGTGCGCAGGGGCTCGATCAATGCCAGCTCCCGGCGCTCGAACTCCCGGTGCTGCTCATAGCCCTCCAGCACCTCCGAGAGCTGCATGTGCCACTCCGCTTCGTGCTCGGCGGTAAGGAACATCCACAGATCCTGGATCGCCGGCGCCATCAGGGCATCGTCGAAGTCGACCAGGGAAAAGCTCTCGTCGCGGCCGAGCAGGTTGCCGACATGACAGTCGCCCTGCACCCGAATCGCCTGCTGTGGAGCCCAGGCATGGCCCTGAAGCGCCTCGTGCAAGGCCTCGGAGATCCGTTCGTAGGCCAGGCGCTGGCGCCGGTCCAGCCAGGGGGCGGTCAGCACCCGCTGACGGGCCTCGCGTACCATGCCATCCAGGTCGAGCCTGCCCCGGTGCCGGAACTCGGCACGCTCTCCCACCGCATGCACGGCGCCGATCAGTTCGCCAAGGGCAAACAGATGGGAAGGATTCTCCAGCTCCGGGGCCTGGCCCGACAGCTGGGGAAACAGGGCGAGGCGGAAGCCCTCGGCATGGTGCAGGCTACGCCCGGCGTCATCACGCCACGGCGGGGCCACGGCGACACCCTCCGCGGCCAGCTCATCCAGGAAATCGTGCTCCTCCTGGATCTGGGCGTCGCTCCAGCGGGCCGGGCGGTAGAACTTGGCCACCCAGCGCCGCGCCTCGTCGTCATGCAGCAGGTATACCCGGTTCTCGTAGCTGTTCAGGGCGAACGGCTCGCCCGGCAGCCAGAAGCCGAGCGACTCGATGGCCGCCACGACACGGGCGGGGGAGAGGGTAGCGAAGGGGTGTGGCGTACTGGGCATGGGCTTCACCGGCGGACGGGAGCCTCCATGGTAACAGCCCGGGCGAGCCAGGGAATCATCCGACTCGCAGCGGCGTGCGAGCCAACGACCACGCCTCCACCTCCCGGGCGCCGGCGGCTAGGCAGGCTTGCGCCAGCGCCTCCAGCGTGGCGCCGGTGGTCATGACGTCGTCGAGCAGCGCCACGCGCGACGGCAGCGGGCCCCTCACCTCGAAGCCACCGCGCAGGTTGCGGTAGCGCTCGCTGCGATCGAGGCCGCGCTGCGAGCGGGTGTGCCGGCGCCGCTGCGCGCGGGCCAGCCGCAGCCCGTGGCGGGCCGCCAGGCGCCGAGCCAGCCAGTCGGCCTGGTCGAAGCCGCGCTCCCGGGCACGGCTGGGGTGCAGCGGCACCGGGACCAGCGCCTCGGGCCAGGCCAGCGCCCCCGGCGGCAGGCCGAGTTCGAACAGCTCGAGCAGCACGGTGCCGGCCCGGGGCGAGGCGTGGAACTTGAAGCGCTGCATCAGCCTGGCCACTTCGTCCTCGTAGCGCAGCGGCACCCGCGAGCGTACGAACAGCGGTGGCCGGGTCAGGCAGTGGCCGCAGCGCCGGCCCGCCAGCGATCCCGCTGGCTGCGGCTCGGCGCAGCCGGGGCAGGCAGGCAGGTTCCACGGCAGCGACTCGAAGCAGGCCGCACACCAGGGGCGATCCCGCTCGGCCGGGGCCAGGCAGAAGCCGCAGCGCCCCGGCAGGGCCCGGCGCAGGCCGGCATCGATGGCCTGCCAGAGCGAGCGCAGCCAGCCGCGCCGTCGTGCGCCTTCTGGCGCCCCATCCCTTGACGCATTGCGCTTCAGTTCCGCCCCCATGGTGGGTCGTCCTTGTCGTGTCACGGTATGCGCTCGAGCTTATCACCTTCGCTGCGAGGGCAGGGCTCGCCGCCAGCATTGTCAACCCCAAACCGTGCGCAGGTTGACAGATTGCCATTTTCACGTAGGCTCACAGTCAACTTTCCCATACTCACGAGTTGACCGATACGAGCCCCTCCATGTCCGACGCCCTGCACGCCATCCCCAACGGCCAAGCCACCCCCACGCAAGCCGGGATCCGCCACGACTGGTCGCTGGCCGAGATCGAGGCACTCTTTGCCCTGCCCTTCAACGACCTGCTGTTCCGCGCCCAGCAGGTGCATCGCGCCCACTTCGATGCCAATGCCGTGCAGGTCTCCACCCTGCTGTCGATCAAGACCGGCGCCTGCCCGGAGGACTGCAAGTACTGTCCCCAGTCGGGACACTACACCACCGGGCTGGACAAGGAGAAGCTGCTGGAGATCGAGAAGGTGGTGGAGCAGGCCAGGGCGGCCCAGGAGGCCGGCGCCAGCCGCTTCTGCATGGGCGCGGCGTGGCGCAGCCCACGCGAGAAGGACCTGACCGTGGTGATGGAGATGGTCCGCCGGGTCAAGGCGCTGGGCCTCGAGACCTGCATGACGCTGGGCATGGTCGACGCGAACCAGGCCAGCCGCCTGGCCGAGGCCGGCCTCGACTACTACAACCACAACCTCGACACCTCGCCGGAGTACTACGGCGAGATCATCACCACCCGCACCTACGCCGACCGCCTGGCGACCCTGGCCAACGTGCGCGAGGCGGGCATGAAGGTGTGCTCGGGGGGCATTCTCGGCATGGGCGAGGCGCCCCGCGACCGCGCCGCCCTGCTGCAGCAACTGGCCAGGCTGGAGCCGCATCCCGAATCGGTCCCGATCAACATGCTGGTCAAGGTGCCCGGTACGCCGCTGGAGAACGTCGAGGACCTCGACCCTATCGAGTTCGTGCGCGCCATCGCCGTGGCACGCATCCTGATGCCGGCCAGCCACGTGCGCCTCTCCGCCGGGCGCGAGCAGATGGACGAGTCGACCCAGGCGCTGGCCTTCCTCGCCGGGGCCAACTCCATCTTCTACGGCGACAAGCTGCTGACCACCGGCAATCCCCAGGCCACGCGCGACCGCGCCCTGTTCGACAAGCTGGGCCTGCATCCCGAGCGGCGCGACACCTGCCACGACGACGACCAGCGCCAAGCCGCCCTCGAAGTCGCCCTGGCACGCCGGACGAGCCAGGACCGCCACGCCTCGCTGGCCTACGACGCCACCCGGGTCTGAACGCCGTGTCGTCGACCGCCCCCGCCTGGTCCGAGCGCCTCAATGAGGCCGCCGCCTGGCGCCGTGCCCAGGGGCTCTGGCGCGAGCGTTGCACTCCTCCGGCCGGCACCATCGATTTTGCCGGCAACGACTACCTTGGCCTGGCCGGCGACCCGCGGCTGGCCGAGGCCCAGGCGGCAGGGGCGCGCGACTACGGCGCCGGCGCCGGCGCCTCGCACCTGGTCAGCGGCCACCTGGAAGTCCATGAGGCCCTCGAGAGACGCCTGGCCGAGCTCGTCGGGCGTCCCCGCGCGCTGCTCTTCTCGACCGGCTACATGGCCAACCTGGGAACCCTGCAGGCGCTGTGCGACAGCGCAACCCAGGTCTTCCAGGATCGCCTCAACCATGCCTCCCTGCTCGACGGCGCCGGCCTTGCCGGGGCGCGCTCGCGGCGTTTCCATCATCGCGACCTCGACGATCTCGACCGCCTGCTCGCCCGGGCAGCGAGCGACTCGGCCCGGCTGGTGGTCAGCGACGGCGTGTTCAGCATGGACGGCGACGTCGCCAACGTCGCCGGCCTGGCGGAGATCAGCGCCCGCCACGGCGCCTGGCTGATGATCGACGACGCCCACGGGCTGGGCGTGCTCGGCGCCCATGGCGACGGCTGCGTCGGTCGAGGTCACGGCGTCGATCGAGTGCCGGTGCTGGTCGGCACCCTGGGCAAGGCGCTGGGCACCGCCGGCGCCTTCGTCGCCGGCAGCGAGGCCCTGATCGAACACTTGATCCAGTTTGCCCGACCCTACGTCTACACCACCGCGCAGCCACCCGGCGTGGCCGCCGCCACCCTCGCGGCGCTCGACATCCTCGCCATCGAACCCGAGCGACGCGAGCGGCTGCGGGTGAGCATCGCCTACTTCCGCCATGAGGCAGCGCGACTCGGCCTGCCGCTGGCGGATTCGTTCACCCCGATCCAGCCGCTGGTGCTCGGAGATGCCGGGCGCGTCATGCGCTGGGCCGCTCGGCTGGGCGAGGCGGGCCTGCGGGTCGGTGCCATCCGTCCGCCCACCGTGCCGCGGGGCGAGGCCCGGCTGCGCATCACGCTGCGCGCCACCCACGACCGCGACAGTCTGGATCGCTTGCTCGAGACCCTGGCACGCCTTCACGGGGAGGACGGGAGATGACCACGACGCTGGTGCTGCTCTCCGGCTGGGGCATCGATGCACGCATCTGGCAGCCGCTCGCCCCCCACTGGCCGGACGACGTCGTGATACGTTCACCCGATTGGCCCGGCTACGGCGAGAGGCGCGGCGAGACCCTGCCGAGGCGCCTTGCGGCCCTGGCCGACAGGATGCGCGATGGGCTGACCGAAGACGCCGTCTGGGTCGGCTGGTCGCTCGGCGGCCTGCTCGCCGGTGCGCTGCTGGCGCATCTGCCGGCGCCGCGGCGCCTGGTTCTGGTGGCGGCCGGGCCGCGCTTCTGCAGCGTGGACGGGGTCGGACCCGCCGAGCTGGCCAGCTTTCGCCGAGCCTTCGATCGGGATCCCCACGCCACCTGGCATCACTTCCTGCGCTGGCAGCTGCAGGGGGAGCCTGCTCCGCGGGTGGCCCATCGCCGCCTGCTCGACCTGCTGGGGTCCCGCCCCGGTGCCTCCCGCCAGACCCTGGCCACCGGCCTCGAGCATCTGGCCCGGCTCGACCTCGGCGAGATGCTGGCCACGCCGCCCTGCCCGATCCACCGGCTCGCCGGCGAGAATGACAGGCTGCTGGGCGCCAGCGCTCGACAAGCCGCCGACAGAACGCTCCCGGGGAGCGGCCACTGCCCGATGCTGTCGCGCCCGGAGGCCCTGGTGCAGCACCTCGTCGAGCTGGCGCGCGAGGCCGACGTCGGGCGCCGCGGCCAGCTCGAGAGCGCGCCATGACCCCCGCCTCATCGCACGCCACGAGCCGGGGCGAGGCGGACGCCGCCGGCGCATGGCGGTGCCAGGTTGCCCGGGCCTTTTCGCGGGCATCGCAGCGCTACGCCCGCCTCGCCCAGGCGCAGCAGCAGATGGGCGAGGCGCTGTGGCCGCTGCTGCCCGAGCGGGCCGAACGGGTGCTCGACCTGGGCTGCGGCCCGGGGCACTGGTGCCGGCGGCTGGCGGCTCATTTCGGTACGGATTGCCACGTGGTCGGGCTCGATCTCGCCGCGGGCATGCTCGACACCGCCCGCCGCGATGCCCCGAGCGGCATCGCCTGGCTGCGCGCGGACGCCGCCGCCCTGCCCCTGGCGAGCGGCCAGCTGGACCTGGCGTTTTCCAACCTGGCCATCCAGTGGTGCCCGAACCTCGACGCCGTGATGGCCGAGCTCCACCGGGTGCTGCGCCCCGGCGGGCGAGCCGTGATCAACACCCTGGGCCCCGGCACGCTGCAGGAGATCGCCCGCGCCTGGTCGTCGCCCGAGGCCCTGCTCGACTTCCGCTCGCGGGAGCGGCACCTGGCCAGCGCCCGCCAGGCCGGCTTCCGGCAGGTCCGCTGCGACGCCGTCAGCGAGCGCTTCTTCTATCCCGACCTGGCGGCGGTGATGGCCTCGATCAAGGGCGTCGGTGCCCAGACGCCGCGCCCGCAAGCCCGCCTGACCCGCCGCGACCTCGACCGCGCCAGGCGTCGCTACGAATCGCTGCGCGAGCCCGCGGGGCTGCCGCTCAGCTACCGCCGTCTGACCCTTGTGCTCGACAAGGAGCCGACATGAGTCGTTATTTCGTGACCGGCACCGACACCGATGCCGGCAAGACCCTGGTGACCGCCGGCATGCTGGCGCTGGCCCGCTCGCGCGGCCTGACCACCCTGGGGCTCAAGCCCGTCGCCTCGGGATGCCGCCGCACCGACACCGGGCTGCGCAACGACGATGCCCTCGCCCTGTTGGCGCGCAGCGTTCCGACGCCGGCCTACGAGACGGTCAACCCTTGCGCCTTCGAGCCCGCCATCGCCCCGCATCTGGCCGCCGGCGAGGCCGGCGAGCGGGTCGACGTCGCCCAGCTGTGCGCGCATGTCGCCCCCCTGCTGGACGAGCCTCGAGACCTGATCCTGGTCGAAGGCGCTGGCGGCTGGCGCGTGCCCCTCAACGACGCCGAGGACCTCGCCGAACTGGCCCTGCGCCTGCGCCTGCCGGTGATCCTGGTGGTCGGCCTCAAGCTCGGCTGCCTCAACCATGCGCGGCTGACGGCCGAGGCCATTCGCGCGGATGGCGCCGCGCTTGCCGGCTGGGTCGGCAACCTGATCGACGCCGACTTCGCCCGCGACGCCTCGCACTATGCCGACAACCTGGCCACGCTGCGACGCACCCTCGAGGCGCCCTGCCTCGGCGTGGTGCCACGCCTGCGCCGGGTGGCCCCGGCACGGCGACCGGAAGCCGCCGTCGCTCATCTCGCGCTGCCCGAAGGCGATTGACTTGCGACCGAGGGTCCGTAAAATGTGGACGCCTGCCCAGCCCTGCGGATGTGGTGGAATTGGTAGACACGCCAGATTTAGGTTCTGGTGCCTTCGGGCGTGGGAGTTCAAGTCTCCCCATCCGCACCACCATCACGTCTCGCTCTCGTCGAGCGTCGCATCATCCTCGCCGACCTCCTCGTCGCCTGCCCGGCGACGGCGCGCCGTGGCCGTCACCCCGGCGCGTGCCTGCCGTCCGCTCGACATTTCATCCCCGACGCTCACGGAGGCATGACGATGACGTCCCCCGTCTGGCATCCCTATGCCCACCTGCTCACCCAGCCTGCCGCTCCCAGGGTCATCGGCGGCGAGGGCCCCCGCTTCACCCTGGACACCGGCGAGACGCTGCTCGATGCCACCTGCTCCTGGTGGTGCATGATCCATGGCTACTCGCACCCGCGCCTGGTGGCGGCACTCAAGGCGCAGGCCGATACCCTGTGCCACGTGATGCTGGGCGGCCTGACCCATGAGCCCGCCGATCGCCTGGCGCGTGAACTGGTTCGCGTCACGCCGCCCGGGCTCAACCACGTGTTCTTCTCCGACAGCGGCTCGGTTGGCATGGAAGTGGCCATGAAGATGGCCGTGCAGTACCACCACCTGGGCGGCCGCCCCGGCAAGCGCCGCATGCTGTCGCTGATGAAGGCCTACCATGGCGACACCAGTGGCTGCATGGCGGTATGCGATCCCGAGGAGGGCATGCATTCACTGTTTGCCGGCTACCTGCCGCGCCACCATTTCGCCCCCGCCCCCGCCGCCCCCTACGAGGCCGGGCCCGACGCCGTGGCGCAGGACCTCGCCGCCCTGAGGGAACGCCTCGAGCGCCATCACCATGAGATCGCCGCGCTGCTGGTGGAGCCGCTGCTGCAGGCCGCCGGCGGTCTCAACATCACCTCGCCGCACTACCTGAAGGGCGCGCGTGAGCTGTGCGACGAGTTCGACGTGCTGCTGATCTTCGACGAGGTGGCGACCGGCTTCGGCCGCACCGGCAGGTTGTTCGCCGCCGACCACGCCGGGGTGTCACCGGACATCATGGTGCTTTCCAAGGGGCTCACCGGAGGCTACCTGGGACACGCGGCGACGCTGGCCAGCGACCGTGTGCACGACGCCTTCATCGGCGAAAGCCCGCTGCATGCCTTCATGCATGGCCCCACCTTCATGGGCAATCCGCTGGCCTGCCGCGTGGCGCTGGAAAGTCTCGCCGTGTTCGAGGAAGAGAACTACCTGGACAAGATCGCGCGGCTCAACCGGGTGCTGCGCGAATCGCTGCTGGAAGACCCGACGCTGCGCCGCCACCCCCGGGTGCATGACGTCAGGGTACTGGGCGCCACCGCGGTCATCGAGGCCAAGGCCGCCACCGACCTCGAGGGCGTCGCGGCCTTTGCCCGGGCGCGGGGCGTCTGGCTGCGCCCCTTCGGCCGCTGGCTCTACACCATGCCCGCTTACATCACCCCCCTCGACGACATGCGCCTGGTCACCGAGACGATGAAGGCATGGTTCTCGCGCTGAAGGCGGCGCAACCGAACGCGACAGCGCCGCCCGAGGGCGGCACTGTCGCGAGAGAGGAAACAGTCGGGGCTCGCGTCGTCAGGCCATGGCCGGCTGCGCGTAGGAGATCGGCGCCAGCTCGCGCTCGCTCTCGAAGGTGACGATCTCGTAGGCATCGGGCTGGGCCAGCAGCGCGCGGCACAGCTGATTGTTCAGCGCATGTCCCGATTTCACCCCGCGGAACTCGCCGATCAGGCTGTAGCCCAGCAGGTAGAGATCGCCGATCGCGTCGAGCACCTTGTGCTTGACGAACTCGTCCTCGTAGCGCAGCCCGCCTTCGTTGACGATGCGATACTCGTCGACCACGATGGCGTTGTCGAGGCTGCCGCCCAGTGCCAGGTTGTTGGCCCTCAGGTACTCGAGGTCACGCATGAAGCCGAAGGTCCTGGCGCGGGAGACCTCCTTGACGAAGGAGGTCGTCGAGAAATCCACCACGGCGGTCTGCTTCTGGTCCTCGAAGACCGGGTGATCGAACTCGATCGCGAACGTCACCTTGAACCCCTGGTGCGGCAGGAAGCGTGCCTCCTTGCCGCCATCCTGCACCACCACCTCGCGCTTGATGCGGATGAATTGCTTCGGGGCTTCCTGTTCGGCGATGCCCGCCGACTGGATCAGGAAGACGAACGGACCGGCGCTGCCATCCATGATCGGCACTTCGGGCGCGCTGAGGTCGATGTAGGCGTTGTCGATCCCCAGCCCGGCCAGCGCGGACATGAGGTGTTCGACGGTCGCCACCTTGACGTCATCCCGCGAGAGCGCGGTGCACAGGGTGGTGTCGGTGACCAGCCCGGCACTGGCCGGCACCTGCACCTCGGGGGTCAGGTCCGTGCGCACGAACACGATGCCGGTGTTCACCGGGGCCGGACGCAGGGTCAGGTATACCTTCTTCCCGGAATGAAGGCCGACGCCAGTGGCGCGGATGGTGTTTTGCAGGGTGCGTTGTCTGATCATGGGCAGTAGCCAGGCCGTTGTATGTTATCAAACACCGTTCACTATAACACCGAACGAGTGTTTCAACAAAAAAACATCTCCTGGCCCTGCCTATGCTCGCAACAGCCTGTATCAGTCGGCTTGTCGACGCAGGAAGGCCGGGATATCGAGGTAATCGTCCAGCTCCTGGGGCGAGCGCCGCTTCTCCGGCTGCGGCTTGGCCGCCTCCTGTGGCTCGGCCTTGGGCATGGCGCTCTGCTGGCGCATGGCCGGCTGAGCACGCTGGCGATATTCGCTGCCTTCATTGCGCTTGGCCGTTTCGCGGCCAGCCGCCTTGACCTGGCGCCCCTCGAGGCCGGCCGCCACGACGGTGACGCGCAGCTCGTCGGTCATGTCCATGTCGATGGACGTGCCCACCACGATGGTGGCGTCCTGGGAGGCGAACTCCTGGACGGTGGCACCGACGTCGTTGAACTCGCCGATGGAGAGGTCGGGGCCGGCGGTGATGTTGACCAGGATACCGCGCGCGCCGTGCAGGTCGATATCCTCCAGCAGCGGGCTGCGGATGGCCTTCTCGGCGGCTTCGCGGGCGCGGTTCTCGCCGGTGGCGCCGCCGGTGCCCATCATCGCCATGCCCATCTCGGACATCACGGTGCGCACGTCGGCGAAGTCGACGTTGATGATGCCGGGGCTGGTGATCAGCTCGGCGATCCCCTGCACGGCCCCCAGCAGCACGTCGTTGGCGGCGCTGAACGCGGTGAGCAGGCTGGCGTTCTTGCCCAGCACCGAGAGCAGCTTCTCGTTGGGAATGGTGATCAGCGAGTCGACGTGCTCCGACAACTCCTTCATGCCCTCCTCGGCCACGCGCATGCGCTTCGGCCCCTCGAAGGGGAACGGTCGCGTGACGACGGCCACGGTGAGGATGCCGAGCTCCTTGGCGACCTGGGCCACCACGGGTGCGCCGCCGGTGCCGGTGCCGCCCCCCATGCCGGCGGTGATGAAGACCATGTCGGCGCCGCTGATCAGCTCGGCGATGCGCTCGCGGTCCTCCATGGCGGCCTGTCGACCCACGTCGGGGTTGGCGCCGGCGCCCAGCCCCTTGGTGATCTCGTTGCCGAGCTGGAGCACGGTCTTGGCGGCCACCCGCTTGAGCGCCTGGGCGTCCGTATTGGCGCAGATGAACTCGACGCCTTCGATATTGCTCTCGACCATGTGGTTGACGGCGTTGCCGCCACCGCCACCTACGCCGACGACCTTGATGACCGCACTGCTCGAGGGTGCGCTATCTACCAGTTCGAACATAAGCCCCGTCTCCTGGACCGCGCTGCGGCCCTATTAGAAATTTCCTTTCAACCAGCCCTTGAGTTTTGCCAGCGCCGGAATCCCTTCCCATCCACCACGCTGGGAGACGTCTTCGCGCCTGGGTGGCGCCGCCACTACCCTGCCTTCACGGCCATGCCCTTGTCGAGCCTCCTGAAGAGCGTAATGTAGCAAACCTACACCGGTGGAATAAATCGGGTTGCGCACCACGTCGGAGAGCCCGCGCACGTTGTGGGGGCAGGCGATGCGCACCGGCATGTGGAAGATCTCCTCGGCCAGCTCGACGACCCCCTCCATGCGCGAGGTGCCGCCGGTGAGCACCACGCCGGCGGCCACCAGGTCCTCGTAGCCGCTGCGTCGCAGCTCGTCGCGAATCAGGGTGAAGAGCTCCTCGTAGCGCGGCTCCACCACCTCGGCCAGGGCCTGACGCGACAGGTCGCGGGCGGGGCGGTCGCCGACGCTCGGCACCTTGATCATCTCGTCGCTGGCGGCCAGCTGGGTCAGCGCGCAGGCGTACTTGACCTTGATCTCCTCGGCGTACTGGGTCGGGGTGCGCAGCGCCATGGCGATGTCGTTGGTCACCTGGTCGCCGGCGATGGGAATCACCGCGGTGTGGCGGATGGCCCCTTCGGTGAAGACGGCGATATCGGTGGTGCCGCCGCCGATGTCGACCATGCAGACCCCGAGTTCGCGCTCGTCCTCGGTCAGCACCGCCATGCTGGAGGCGAGCTGTTCGAGGATGATGGCGTCGACCTCGAGGCCGCAGCGCCGTACGCATTTATCGATGTTCTGCACCGCATTGAGCGCGGCGGTTACCAGATGTACGCGTGCCTCGAGCCGCACACCCGACATGCCGAGCGGCTCGCGAATACCGCCCTGGGTGTCGATGGCGAATTCCTGGGGCAACACGTGCAGGACCCGCTGCCCCTCGGAGATGGCGCGTGCCCGGGCCGAATCGATGACTCGCTCGATATCGGTGGACATCACTTCGCGCTCTTTTATCGCCACCACACCGTCGGAGTTCATCGAACTGATATGACTGCCCGCCACGCCGACATACACCGAATGGATATCGCACCCGGCCATCAACTCGGCCTCTTCCACGGCGCGCTGGATCGACTGCACCGTCGATTCGATGTTGATCACCACGCCCTTCTTCATGCCGCGCGAGGGGTGCGATCCGATCCCGGCAATCTCGATGCCGCCGTCATCGGTAGGCTGTCCGACGATGGCCACTACCTTGGACGTTCCGATATCCAGTCCGACTACCATATTGGATGAGTTGGAAGTGACTGCCATGCGCCGGAGTGTCTCCTGAAACTTGACCCGCTGGGAATCCCATTATTCTGATAAATGGTCATTGCGCCCATTATAGAAACAACTGGCGTTAAACCACCAGTCCATTACAAAAAACCTGGTTCACGATACGGGTTATTGGAGACAAAGAAAACAGCGCAATGCTGCAAGATGAGGCCTGTGCGTGACAAAAGGTTTCAGCCGGTACCGTCGTCCTCCTCCTCGATGTCGGTTTCGCCATGCCAGGCAACGGCCACGCCGTTGGGGTAGCGCAGGTCGATGTAGCGGATATGCGTCGCCTGGGGGCCCAGCTGCCGCCGCCAGGCCGCCGCGAGCCTGGCGAGCCGCGCCTCGCGATCGCTGCGCCCCAGCATCACCCAGACTCCGTCGTCGAGCTGGAAGCGCCAGGCACCGCGCGGCTCGAGCCGCAGCTGCGAGATGCCCAGGCCCAGCTCCTCGAAGCGTGGAACCAGCCGGTCGTGGTAGGCCAGCACCTCGGCGCCGCTGCCGACCGGCCCGGCCAGATCCGGCAGCCCTTCGGGTGGTGCCACCGGCGCGAAGGCAAACGGTTCGCCTTCGGGATTGAGCAGATAGTCGTCGTTCCAGCGCGCCACGGGCACCTGCTCGACCAGCTCGAAGGTCAGCGTATAGGGCCACTCCCGCGCCACGCGAACCTCGGCCAGCCAGTCGATGTTGCGCGCACGGCGGCGCAGCTCGGGAAGGTCCGCCGACAGCCAGGTCTGGCCCTGCAGCAGCGGCGCCAGCTGCGAGCGCAGGTAGTCGGCGCTGACGTGCTGCAGCTCGCCGCGAATCGCCACCCGCTCGATGGGTCGATCGAGCCAGGTCCACAGGGCACGGCCGCCGGCGCCCAGCAGGATCAGCAGCAGCAGGATGCCCAACGTCGAGCCGCGGGTACTCATGCCTGGCGCGGCTCCAGCGTGGTGGCCAGTATCTGCAGCACCAGCGCATCGAAATCGATGCCGGCATGGGCGGCGGCCTGGGGCACCAGGCTGTGGTCGGTCATTCCCGGTGAGGTGTTGACCTCGATCAGCCAGAAGCGCCCTTCGCCATCGCGCATCACGTCGACTCGCCCCCAGCCTTCGCCGCCGACGGCGTCGAAGGCCTGGCGGCACAGCTCGCCAAGCGCCGTCTCCTGGACATCGGCGAGACCGCAGGGCAGGTGGTAGCGCGTCTCGTCGGAGTGGTACTTGGCCTCGTAGTCGTAGAAGCCGCTGGGCACCTCGACGCGAATGGCCGGCAGCACCCGTCCGCCGAGCAGCGACACCGTGTACTCCTCGCCCTGGATGAAGCGTTCGGCCATGACCCGCGCGTCGAAGCGCGCCGCCTCGTGGTAGGCCGCCTCCAGGGCCGCCCTGCTGGCGACGATGCTGATGCCCAGGGTCGAGCCCTCGTGCACCGGCTTGACGATCAGCGGCAGCCCCAGCCGGGCGACGATCTCATCCCAGTCGGCGTCGGCCGTGAGCATCAGCGACTCGGGGGTGGGCAGACCCAGGGCCTGCCAGACAAGCTTGGTGCGCTGCTTGTCCATGCCCAGCGCCGAGGCCAGCACGCCGCTGCCGGTATAGGGAATGCCCAACAGTTCGAGTGCCCCCTGCAGGGTACCGTCCTCACCGCCGCGGCCATGCAGGGCGATGAAGACACGATCCGGCGCGAGCGCCTCGAGCCCGACCAGGCCGCCATCGGCCGGGTCGTAGCCGATCACGTCGACGCCGCTGCGCTCGAGCGCCGCCAGCACCGCGGTGCCGCTTCGCAGGGAGACGTCCCGCTCGGCGGAATCGCCGCCGTACAGCACCACCACTTTTCCCAGCTCACTCGCCTGCGTCATAGCTCCACCTCGTCGAGAATCAGCCGGCTCTCGGCCAGACCGAGGGCGATGCCGCCCACATCGCCGGCGCCCTGGGTGATCAGGATGTCGTCGCCGCGCAGGACCTTGGCCAGCAGCGTCGGCAACTCCGACTTGTGCTGCACGAAGATCGGGTCGAGGGTACCGCGCTGGCGTATCGAGCCCGCCAGAGTCTTGCCATCGGCGCCGGGAATCGGCGCCTCGCCGGCGCTGTAGACGTCGAGCAGCAGCAGCACATCGACCCCCGAGAGCACGCGCACGAAGTCCTCGTAAAGGTCGCGGGTGCGAGTGAAGCGGTGAGGCTGATAGATCATCACCAGCCGGCGCCGCGGCCAGCCGGCCCGCACCGCCTTGATCACCATCTCCACCTCGCGCGGGTGATGCCCGTAGTCGTCCACCAGCATGACCTCGCCGCTGCCGCCGGGAGGCGCGAAATGGCCGTGCACCTGGAAGCGGCGCCCCACGCCGGCGAAGCTCGCCAGGCCGCGCAGGATGGCGGCATCGTCGACGCCGGCATCGGTGGCCACGGCGATCGCCGCCAGCGCGTTGAGCGCATTGTGCCGCCCCGGCATGCTCAGGCGGACCGTCAGCGGAGCCAGGCCGTCGGGGCGCAGGGCGGTGAAGTGGACCTCGCCGGCCTGCTGGGCGAAGTCGACGACCCGGTAGTCGGCATCCTCGCTGAAGCCGTAGGTGACGAACTGGCGATGGATGCGATCGAGCAGGTCACGCACGTGGTCGTCGTCGATGCACAGGATGGCCAGGCCGTAGAACGGCAGGTTGTGCAGGAACTCGATGAAGGTCCCCTTGAGCCGTTCGAAGTCGCCGCCGTAGGTACTCATGTGATCGGCATCGATGTTGGTGACGATCGACACCATCGGCTGCAGGTGAAGGAAGGAGGCGTCGGATTCGTCGGCCTCGGCCACCAGGTAGTCGCCCTCCCCCAGCCGTGCGTTGGTCCCGGCGCTGGTCAGCTTGCCGCCGATGACGAAGGTCGGGTCGAGCCCGCCTTCGGCGAGCAGCGTCGAGGTCAGGCTGGTCGTGGTGGTCTTGCCGTGGGTGCCGGCCACCGCGATGCCGTGGCGAAAGCGCATCAGCTCGGCGAGCATCTCGGCGCGCCGCACCACCGGCACGCGGTGCTCCTGGGCCCAGCGAATCTCGGGATTCGACGGGTCCACCGCGGTGGAGACCACCACCACGTCGGCGCCCGCCACGTTGTCCTCGGCATGGCCGATGGCCACGCGAATGCCGTGCTCGCGCAGGCGGGCCACCACCGGCGACGCCTTCAGGTCGCTGCCGCTGACCTGATAGCCCTGGTTGGCGAGCACTTCGGCGATGCCGCACATGCCGGCCCCGCCGATGCCGACGAAATGGATGTGCCGTATGCGGCGCATGCCGAGGCCACGCCCGTGGCGCGGCATCGTTGCCTGACCGGGAACCGGCCTCAAGGTGCTATCGCTCAAGCGCTGTCTCCATGCAACCGGCCACCAGGCGCTCGACGGCATCGAGGTGCGCGCAGCGGCGCGCCTGCCGGGCCATGGTGGCGAGAGTGTCGGGGTCGAGTAGCGTCGCCAGGCTCTCGCCCAGCGCCGCCGCGGTCATTTCCTGCTGCGGCATCAGTCGCGCCGCACCCGCCGCGACCAGCGCACGGGCATTGGCGGTCTGGTGGTCGTCCACCGCGTGGGGCAACGGCACGAACAGCGCCGGCTTGGCCGCCGCCGCCACCTCCGAGACGGTCAGCGCCCCCGCCCGGCAGACCACCAGATCGGCCCAGTCGTAGGCCGCCGCCATGTCATCAATGAAGGCGCTCACCTCGGCCTCGACGCCGTGCGCCGCGTAGGCCTCGCGGGTGACGGCATCCTTGTCGCGGCCGGCCTGGTGACGCACCACGGGGCGGCTCGCCTCGGGCAGTGTTGCCAGTGCCTCGGGCAGCCGCTGGTTGAGCGGCAGCGCCCCCAGCGACCCCCCCACCACCAGCAACCGCAGGCGACGGCCGCGCATCGCCGCCGCCGCCCGCGGCGATGCGCCCAGAGCGGCGATGTCGTCCCGCACCGGATTGCCGACCACCTCGCCCCGGCTGTCGAACGCCTGGGGGAAGGCGGCGTAGACGCGGCGGGCGAGTCGCGCCAGGGCACGGTTGGTCAGCCCGGCCACGGCGTTCTGCTCGTGAATCACCAGCGGGCGCCGCAGCAGCCATGCCGCCAGCCCGCCGGGGCCGCTGGCGAAACCGCCCAGGCCCACCACCAGCACCGGGTCCAACTGGCGAATGATGCGGGCCGCCTGCCACACGGCGCGGGTCAGGTTGAACGGGGCCTTGAGCCAGCCGGCCAGGCCGTTGCCGCGCAGCCCGGCCACCGAGATGCGATGCAGCGGCAGCTCGGCCGCCGGCACCAGGCGATTCTCGATGCCCCGCGGGCTGCCCAGCCAGTGGACCTCCAGCGCCTCGGCCTGCAGCCCGCGGGCCAGCGACAGCGCGGGGATGACGTGCCCGCCGGTCCCCCCCGCCATGATCAGGACGCGCCGTGTTGCCACCTGCTTCACTTCGTGACTCCCTGTCCGTGGACCCTGGGTTGGCGCCGCCCGCCCGCCTCGCGTGCGGCGGTCGGGCTGGCACGACGCTGCGCCCGGCGCGTGTCGATGTCCGCGCGCAGCAGCAACGCCACCATCATGCCGCTTACCAGCAGACTGGAACCGCCGTAGCTGAGTAGCGGCAGGGTCAGCCCCTTGGTCGGCAGCATGCCCGTGCTCACCGCCATGTTGATAAAGGCCTGGGCGCCAATCACCATGGCGATGCCGTAGCTGACATAAGCGGCAAAGGGCAGCCCCGCCAGCTCGGCGCGCCGCCCCACCGCCAGTGCCCGCCAGATCAGCAGGGCAAACAGCCCCACCACGCCGATGGCGCCGAACAGGCCCAGCTCCTCGGCGAGCACGGCGAAGACGAAGTCGGTGTGGGCCTCCGGCAGGTAGAACAGTTTCTGGACGCTGTTGCCCAGCCCCATGCCCAGCCAGTGGCCGCGCCCGAAGGCGATCAGGGCCTGGGTCAGCTGGTAGCCGCTGGCGAACTGGTCGGCCCAGGGATCGGAGAAGCTGGTCAGGCGCGCCAGCCGGTAGGGTTCGGCGATGGCCAGGTAGAAACCCAGCAGCCCCACCCCTCCCAGGATGAGCACGAAGCGCCCCCACGGCGCTCCCGCCAGCAGCAGCATGCCCATCACGCAGCTGGTCATCACCACCGTCGCCCCGTAGTCCGGCTCGAGGATCAGCAGCACGGCGACGACGCCCATCACCAGCAGTGGACGCAGGAAGGCGCCCCAGTAGCGGCGCACCTCGGGCAGGAAGCGTTCCAGGTAGCCGGCGAGATAGACGATCAGGCAGAGCTTGGCCACTTCCGATATCTGCAGGTTGAAGGGCAGCAGCGGGAGCGACAGCCAGCGCCGGCTGCCGTTGACCTCGCGGCCGATCAGCAGCACCAGCACCAGCAGCACGATGCTGACCAGCAGCAACAGCGGCCCGTTGGCTCGCCACCAGGCCAGCGGCGAGCGCAGCGTGGCGGCGGCCGCCGCCAGCGCCATGGCCACGAACAGCGCATGGCGCTGGCTGAAGTACCAGGGGTTGTCGGTCAGGCTGGCCGCCACCTCGGTGGAAGCCGAGGTGACCATGACCCAGCCGACCAGTACCAGCGCCAGTGCGGCGAACAGCAGCCAGCCGTCGAACGGCTGATCCCGGGTCGAAAGGCGTTGGCGCAGCCGCCGCAGCCGCGCGAATCTCGTCGCCTGCCTGGCCTTAGCCGTCATGCCTCGCCTCCTCGACAAGGGCGTGAACGCGCTGGCGGAACGCTTCGCCGCGAGCCACGTAGCTGGGGAACTGGTCGAGGCTGGCGCAGGCCGGCGAGAGCAGCACGCAGTCGCCCGGCTTGGCGACCTCTCGCGCCCGCCGCATGGCGGTCTCGAGATCACCCACCCGGGTCACGACCACGCTTCCGCTCAGGGCCGCCTCGAGCCGGTCGGCATCGGCGCCGAACAGGATCGCCTCGCGCCCGTAGCGAGCCATGGGCGCGGCCAGCGGGGTGAAGTCCGCGCCCTTGCCCAGCCCGCCCGCCAGCAGCACCAGCCGCCCTTGCAGGGTCGGCCCCAGCCCGGCCAGGGCCGCCAGCGTGGCGCCGACGTTGGTCCCCTTGGAGTCGTTGACCCAGCGCACGCCGCCAAGCTCGGCGACCGTCTCGCTGCGATGCGGCAGGCCCGTGAAGGCACGCAGCACCCGGCACATGCTCTCGAGCGGGAAACCGAGTTGGCTGCCCATGGCCAGGGCCGCCAACGCATTGGCCTGGTTGTGCCGTCCCGCGAGCCCCAGCTCGTCGGTCGCGATCAGCGCCTCGCCGCCGTGCATCAGCCAGTCGCGACCATGGTGGCTGGCGATGCCCCATTCATCGCCCTCGGGGGGGCGGGTCGTGAAGCGGTCCAGGGCGGGAAGCCCGATCTCCGGCCAGGTCATGCGGTCCTCGGCGTTGACCACGGCATGCCTGGCGCCGCGAAACACGCCCAGCTTGGCGGCTCGGTATCCCGCCATGCTGCCATGTCGGTCCAGATGATCCTCGGAAAGGTTGAGGAAGGCGGCGGTTTCGGCCCCCAGGCAGGGCGTGAGCTCGAGCTGGAAGCTGGAGAGCTCGAGCACGTAGAGCTCGGCCTCGGGCGCCTCGGCCAGCAGGTCCAGGGCCGGCGTGCCCAGGTTGCCGCCTACCGCCGGTCGCCGGCCGGCCGCACGGGCCATCTCGCCGAGCAGGGTGGTCACGGTGGACTTGGCGTTGGAACCGGTGATGGCGGCGATGGGGGCGCGAGCGGCACGCACGAACAGGGCAATCTCGCCCACCACCAGCGGCTCCCCCGAGGCGCGGCGACGTCCCAGCCTCTCGCCCAGGCCCGGCGTCTGCGGATCGACCCCGGGGCTCACCACGATCTCCTCGGCGGCGTTCATGTCGAGCGCGGTCAGCGGGCCGCAGTGCAGGGTGACGTCGGGGTGGGCGGCGCGAAACTCGTCGAGCCCCGGCGGCGCCTCACGGGTATCGGCGACCATGAACGGGGTGCCCTTCCGGGCCAGGTGACGGCAGATCGCCCGCCCTGATACGCCCAGCCCGATCACCAGCGTTTCCCCCTTCGCCACCTTGGGCATTGCGGCCTCCTCACTCGGTGGGATCGGTGTCCCCGGGCTCAGCGAATCTTCAGCGTGGCCAGGCCGACCAGCACCAGTACCACGGTGATGATCCAGAATCGCACGATGACGCGCGGTTCCGGCCAGCCCTTGAGTTCGTAATGGTGATGCAGCGGCGCCATGCGGAAGATACGGCGGCCGGTCAGCTTGTAGGAACCGACCTGCAGGATCACCGAGACGGTCTCCAGCACGAAGATGCCGCCCATGATGAAGAGCACGATCTCCTGGCGCACGATGACGGCGACCACACCCAGCGCCGCTCCCAGCGCCAGCGCGCCGACATCGCCCATGAAGACCTGCGCCGGATAGGTATTGAACCAGAGGAAACCGAGGCCGGCGCCGGCGATGGTGGCGCAGAACACCGCCAGCTCACCGGCGCCGGCGATGTTGGGTATCTGCAGGTAGTTGGCGAACACCGCGTTGCCGCTGGCATAGGCGAAGATCGCCAGCCCCATGGCGACCATGACGGTGGGCATGATGGCCAGGCCGTCGAGGCCGTCGGTGAGGTTGACGGCGTTGGAGCTGCCGACGATCACCAGGTAGGTGAGCACCACATAGAACACTCCCAGTGGCAGCACGATGTCCTTGAACATGGGCACGATCAGGCTGGTTTCCACCGGGCTGGTGGCCGTCAGGTAGAGCATCAGTGCCGTGCCCAGGCCGATCACCGACTGCCAGAAGTACTTCCAGCGCGCCGGCAGGCCCCGTGGATTCTTCTCGACCACCTTGCGGTAGTCGTCGACCCAGCCGATCGCACCGAACCCCAGCGTGACCAGCAGCACGATCCACACGAAGCGGTTGCTCAGGTCGGCCCACAGCAGCGTGCCGGCGGCGATCGACATGAGGATCATGGCGCCGCCCATGGTCGGCGTACCGGCCTTGGACAGGTGCGACTGCGGACCGTCGTCGCGCACCGCCTGGCCGATCTGCCGCTCGACCAGGCGGCGGATCATCCACGGACCCAGCCATAGGCACAGCAGCAGGGCCGTCATGGTACCCAGGATCATGCGCAGGGTCAGGTAATTGAAGACGTTGAAGGCGCTCTGGAACTGCGCCAGGAATTCAGCCAGAAAAAGCAGCATGCGTTGCGTTCACCTTGATGCGTCAGCTCGTAGCGCCGCCACCACCCGCTCCATGCCGGCGCTGCGCGACCCCTTGATCAGCACGCTTGCACCGCTGGGCAGATGGCTCAGGACATGGCGCGTCAGCGCCGCGTGATCGTTGAAATGATACCCGCCGTCGCCGAAGGCCTGGCTCGCGGCCAGTGCCGGATCCCCGCAGGTCATCAGCACGTCGATCCCCAATTCCCGTGCGTAGTGGCCGACTTCCGCGTGCAGTCGGTCCGAGTCTTCCCCCAGTTCTCCCATGGCACCCAGCAGGCACCATCTGGGGCCGGGCAGCTCCGTCAGCAGCGCAAGCGCCGCCTTGACCGCTCCCGGATTGGCATTGTAGCTGTCGTCCAGCAGACGGCATCCGCGGATGCCCGGCAGCGGGCTCAACCGCCCGGGCATCGGTGCCGCCGCCGCCAGCCCGGCCAGCAGCCGGTCGTCGTCCAGCCCCAGGGCCAGCGCCGCCGCCGCCGCCGCCAGCGCATTGGCGACGCTGTGACGTCCCAGCAGGGCGAGCTGCACCCGCCCGACCCGACGCGCGTCCACGACAAGCGTGAAAGCATAGCGCCCCTGGGCGTCGCAGGCCAGCTCGGTGGCCCGCACGCGACTCTCCTCGGCAAAGCCGAAGTCCAGCACCTCCCGCGGGGCGGCCAGCCGGGCCCAGAGCGGGAAATAGGCATCGTCGCGGTTGAGCACTGCCACCCCGCCGTCGCCGAGGCCGGCGAGAATCTCGGCCTTGGCCTGGGCGATCTGCCCCATGCCGCCGAACTCGCCGACGTGGGCGCCGGTGACGTTGGTGATGATGGCCACCTGAGGCTCGGCCAGGGTCGTGGTCCAGGCGATCTCGCCGAGGTGGTTGGCCCCCAGCTCGACCACCGCCTGACGGTGCGCGTCGGTCAGGCCCAGCAGGGTGAGCGGCGCGCCGATGTCGTTGTTGAGGTTGCCCAGCGTCGCCAGGGTCTTGCCGCGCTGGCCGAGCAGCCGGGCCAGCAGCTCCTTGACGCTGGTCTTGCCGCTGTTGCCGGTCACCGCCACCAGCGGGCCGCCCCAGGCGCGCCGCCGGGCGCGGCCCAGCAGCCCCAGTGCGAGGCGCGTATCGGGCACCACCAGCTGCGGCAGGGGGTCGTCGACGCGCCGTTCGACCAGCGCGGCGACGGCACCCGCCTCGCGCGCCTGGGCGATGAAGTCGTGGGCGTCGAAGCGCTCGCCGCTGAGGGCCACGAACAGGCTGCCTGGCGCCAGGCGACGCGTATCGCTGGCTATCTCGCCCAGAGGCACGTCCCGCTCGAGTTCAGCCACGCCCAGCGCCTCGGCGACGGCCGCCAGGGTCTGCAGACCGGATCCGCTCATGACACCTCCTTGCGGCGCGCCAGGGCGGCCTCGGCCTCGGCGACGTCGCTGAAGGCATGGCGCACGCCCGCGATCTCCTGGTACGGCTCGTGCCCCTTGCCGGCGATCAGCACCACGTCGTCGTTCCCGGCCTGGGCCAGGGCAAGGGCGATGGCCTCGCGGCGCCCCGCGATGCTCTGGGTGCGCGGTCGGGCCGTGGTGGATACCCCGGCCACTATCTGCTCGCGTATGCACGCCGGGTCCTCGCTGCGGGGATTGTCGTCGGTGACCACCAGGCGGTCGGCATGACGCTCGGCCGCTGCCCCCATCAGCGGGCGCTTGCCGCTGTCGCGGTCACCACCGCAGCCGAACAGGCACCACAGCCGGCCGTCGCCGGGCAGGTGCTCGCGCAGCGCCACCAGCGCATTCTCGAGCGCCTCGGGGGTATGCGCATAATCGACGATCACGATCGGTCGGCCGTCTTGTCCTACCCGCTGCATGCGTCCCGGTACCGGGGTCAGCCGGGGAGCCGCGTCGAACAGCGCCTCGAGCGACTCCCCCAGGCCATGCAGGGTGGCGATGGCCAGCAGGACATTGTCGAGGTTGAAGCGGCCCATCAGCGGCAGCTCGAGCGAGCGCTCGCCGTCGGGCGTGGCCACCAGCGCCAGCTGGCCGCTGCGACTGGGCCGCCAGTCGATCACGCGCAGCGTCGCCGCCGGGTCGTCGCCAACCGCCAGCACGCGCACACCCTCCGGCAACCCTGCCAGCATCAGGCGCGCCAGCGGGTCGTCGGCGTTGACCACCGCCAGCGCCAGCTCGGAGCGGCGGAACAGGCGCGCCTTGGCGGCGGCGTAGGCCGCCATGCTGCCGTGATAGTCCAGGTGGTCGCGGCTCAGGTTGGTGAACACCGCCGCGGTGACATGACAGCCGTCGAGACGGCCCTGCTCCAGCGCGTGAGAGGAGACCTCCATGGCCACCCGGCCGATGCCGCTCGCGGCCATTTCGCCGAGGGCCGCCTGCAGCGTCAACGGGCCGGGTGTCGTCAGCCCCGAATCCTCGAGCTGCCCGGGACGCCCCATGCCCAGCGTGCCGACCAGCCCCGCCCTGCGGCCCAGTGCCTCGCTCAGCGCTGCCACGTAGTGGGTCACGGAGCTCTTGCCGTTGGTCCCGGTCACGCCGATCAGCTCCAGGCTATCGGGCACCTCGAAGAGCAGGCGCCCCAGCTCGCCCAGGCGCTGGCGCAGGAACGGCAGGCCGAGGACCGGCCGGCCCTCGGCCGAGTCAGGCAGCGTCTCGTCCGGCTCGAGGTGGTAGAGCACCTGTACGACACCCGAGCGGAGTGCCTCGGCCAGGTAGTCCCGGCCGTCACCGCTCACGCCGGGCACGGCGACGAAGACGTCGCCCGGGGCGAGCCGGCGACTGTCGAGCACCAGGCGAACCGGAGCGTCGCCAGGGAAGCCCGGCAGCGCAAGGCCTGGCCAGCAGCGGCGAAGCGCCGCCTCGAATCGGGAAACACTTACCTGCATCGACACACCTCTGGAAACGGCAGGAGTCATCTTGCACGCTGGTCCGGCGGCACATCGAGCAGCCGCAGGGCGCTGCCCGTGACACGCGAGAACACCGGCGCCGCCACGGCACCGCCGTAGTACTCGCCCGCTCGGGGATGATCGATCATGACGATGGTGACGATTCGCGGGTCGGAGACGGGGGCGATGCCGGCGAACAGGCTGCGATAGGCGTTCTCCTCATAGCCGCGCACCGACGTCTTGCGTACTGTACCGGTCTTGCCGGCCACCCGGTAGCCCGACACCGCGGCCCGCCGGCCACCGGTGGTCGGCTGCACGGACTCCTCCATGATGCGCAGCAGCTCGTGCGCCACCTCGGGATCGATGGTCGGCGTGCCTTGCGCTGGCTCGTTCAGCTTGAGCAGCGACGGCGCCATGCGCACGCCACCATTGGCCAGCGCAGTGTAGGCGCTCGCCAGCTGCAGCGCGGAGGCCGACAGGCCGTAGCCGTAAGACAGCGCGGCCCACTGGCTGCGTGACCAGCGCACTGGCGCCGGCAGGTAGCCCACGGCCTCGCCGGGAAAGCCGGTCTCGGCGCTCTGGCCGAAGCCGAGCCGTCGGTAGAGTTCGGGGACCAGCGGATCGTCGAGCTCCAGCACCAGCTTGGACATGCCGATGTTCGACGACTTCTCGAGAATCCCGGCCAGGTCGAGCTTGCCGTAGTTGCGGATGTCGCGGATGGTGAAACGGTCGATGCGCATCCAGCCCGGCGAGGTGTCGACTTCCACGTCGCTGTCGAAGCGACCGCTCTCCATGATCGCCGCCATGGCCAGCGGCTTCATCACCGAGCCCGGCTCGAAGACATCGACCACCGCCTGGTTGCGCAGGCCGCGCGGGTCGATGCCGGCACGGTTGTTGGGGTTGTAGGAGGGTTGGTTGGCCATGGCCAGCACCTCGCCGGTGCGGGCGTCCATCATCACCACGACGCCGCCGTCGGCCTCATTCTCCGCCACCGCCGCCTTCAGCTCACGGTAGGCCATGTACTGCAGGCGCTGGTCGATGGCGAGCGTCAGCTCGCCGCCCGGCTGCGCCTCACGCAGGATCTCCAGGTCGCGCACCAGGCGCCCGCGCCGGTCCTTGATCACCCGGCGCTGCCCCGGAGTGCCGGCCAGGTAGGTCTGGTAGGCCAGCTCGATCCCCTCCTGCCCCATGTCGTCGACGTTGGTCACGCCCAGCAGTTGGGCGATCACCTCACCGGCCGGGTAGTAGCGCTTGTATTCGTGCTGGGCGTAGACCCCCGGCACGCGCAGGTCCAGCACCCGTTGGGCGGCCACCGGCGTCAGCTGGCGGCGCAGGTACATGAATTCGCGCTCGGCGAAGCGCTCCAGCCGGGCATCGAGATCGTCCAGCGCCACGCCCAGCGCCTGAGCCAGCATCAAACGCTGGATGCGATCGTCGGGCACCTCCCTGGGATTCGCCCACAGCGTCACCACCGGCGTGGAGACGGCCAGCGGTTCGCCGTTGCGGTCGGTGATCATGCCGCGGTGCGCCGTCAGCGATTCGGTGCGCAGGGTACGCGCATCGCCCTGCCCCTGGAGGAAGGGTCGGTCGAAGATGTGCAGCGTCACGATGCGCCCGGACAGCAGCAGCAGGCCGATGATCACGGCGGTCAGCACCACGCCGTAGCGCAGTCCGCCCATCGGGGCCATGGGCGGCCGGCGGCGGGGCGTCACGCCGCTGCGTACGTCGGTACTCATGGGCGGATGACCTCGACTTCGCCGACGTCGGGTAGCCGCATCTCCAGGCGTTCGACGGCCAGGCGCTCGATGCGCGCCGGGGACGACCAGGCGCTCTCCTCGAGCAGCAGCTGGCCCCACTCCGTCTGCAACTGGTCGCGTTCGCGCTCGAGCTGCTGCAGTTCCACGTACTGCATGCGCGTCTGGTGGCTGGCATTGATCACCGCCAGGGCGTTGACCAGACAAGCCAGCAGCAGCCCCATCACCAGCAGCAGGCGCCAGTTCGGCAGCCAGGCCGGACGCCGGGCAGCTCGCATCAGGTGGGTGGTCAACCGTCCTTGCGCCATGGCGTTGCTCACCTCAGCTTGCGCGCCGCGCGCATCACCGCGCTGCGCGCGCGCGGATTGGCTTCGATTTCTGCCGGCGTGGGTCGCTGCGCCTTGCCCAGCATCTCCAGGCGCTTGGCGAGCTGCTCCTCACGCACCGGCACGCCGCGTGGCAGATCGGTATCACCGCGCACATGCTCGCGGATGAAGCGCTTGACCCGGCGATCCTCCAGCGAGTGGAAGCTGATCACCACCAGGTGGCCACCCGGCGCCAGTGCCTCGAGCGCCGCCGCCAGCGCCGCATCCAGCTGTTCCAGCTCGCCGTTGACGTGGATCCGCAGGGCCTGGAAGGCCCGCGTGGCGGGGTGCTTGCCCTTCTCCCAGGCGGGATGAGCCGCCTTGAGCACTTCGGCCAGGTCGCCGGTGCGCAGGAAGGGCCGCTCCGCGCGGCGGGTCACGACGGCGCGCGCCAGGCGCTTGGCGAAGCGCTCCTCGCCGTAGGCCTTGAACACCTGGGCGATGTCGGCCTCGCGGGCGCGGGCGAGCCAGTCGGCGGCGCTCTCGCCCCGGGTCGGGTCCATGCGCATATCGAGCGGGCCGTCGCGCAGGAAGCTGAACCCGCGCTCGGGGTCGTCCAGTTGCGGCGATGACACGCCGATGTCCAGCAGCACGCCGGCCAGTCGTCCATGCAGGCCGTGGCGCCGGGCGATCTCGCCCAGGTTGGCGAACTCGCCCTGCTCGATGGAGAAGCGTGAGTCGTCGATCGATTGCGCCTCGGCGATGGCGTGCGGGTCGCGGTCGATGGCGAGCAGGCGTCCGGCGGGGCTCAGCCGCGCCAGGATGGCACGCGAATGGCCACCGCGACCGAAAGTGCCGTCCAGGTAGCTGCCGCCGGCCTCGTGCACGAGCGACTCCACGGCACCGTCCAGCAGCACGCTGGCATGACGAAAGCCAGGTCGGCTCGGTTCAGCTGCGGATGGCGGCATGCACGTTCCTGGTCTCTTGAACTGGCTCAAAGCACCGGTCACGACCGGTAGCGGAGGGTTCGATTCGGGGGAGTCGGCCGATAAGCCGGGTTCTGTCGTGGACAGCCATTCATCTAGGAGCCGCGTCACCGCGGCCCTCCAGCAACCTACCCGAACCCGACGCGGGCCACGCCATTGGGTTCCTATTTGGTCTTGCTCCGGGTGGGGTTTACCGTGCCACGCACTGTTACCAGGCGCGCGGTGCGCTCTTACCGCACCCTTTCACCCTTGCCGGCCTCCCGCGGGAGACGTAGGCGGTCTGCTCTCTGCTGCACTTTCCGTCGGCTCGCGCCGCCCAGGCGTTACCTGGCACCCTGCCCTATGGAGCCCGGACTTTCCTCCCCCGGCGCCGATCGTGAAGATCGTTGCCGGCGGCGACTGTCTGGCCGACTCCGAGCGCAAGAATACCAGCGCGCCCGACCCCTCTCAATGTCTTTCCACGCCCTCTCCATGCGCCTCCTTGAGCGACTGGGCGCGAGCATACCAGGCTTTCTTCGTCCCACCCAGCAGGCGCGCCGCCACCGCCGAGGCCTGCTTCACTCCCACGCCCTCGGCGAGCAGCGCGGCGAGAACGGCATCGGCCTCCAGGCTGGCGGCGTCCGTGGGCTCGCGCTCCTCGGCACCGGCCGCCATGATAACGAACTCGCCGCGGGCCTGGTCGGGATCGGCCTCCATGCGCCCCAGCAGCGCCGCGGCGCTGCCGTCGAGAAAGGTCTCGAACGACTTGGTCAGTTCCCTGGCCAGCACCAGGTGGCGTTCGCCGAGTACCGCCGCGATGTCCGCCAGGGTGTCGCGGATGCGGTGCGGCGATTCATAGAACACCAGCGTCTCCTGCCGGCCGGCGAGCTGCTCGAGCCGCTGCCGCCGCGCCCCCGTCCTGGCCGGCAGAAAGCCCTGGAACAGGAAGCGATCGGTCGGCAGGCCGGCCGCGCTGAGCGCGGCCACCAGCGCACAGGGCCCCGGCACCGGCACGATGCGGCGACCTCGCTCACGCAGCGCGCGTACCAGGACGAAACCCGGGTCACTGATCAGCGGTGTGCCGGCGTCGCTGACCAGGGCGATGCTGTCGCCACGCGCCAGCCGCTCGTCGAGCCGCTCGACCCTGGCCGGCTCGTTGTGCTCGTGCAGGGAGAGCATGGGCACCTTGAGACCGAGGTGGCGCAGCAGTCGGGCGGTATGCCGGGTGTCCTCGGCGGCAATCAGCGCCACCTCGCCCAGCAGCCTGGCCGCCCTGGGGCTCAGGTCCTCCAGATTCCCAATCGGCGTGGCGACCACGTACAATGTGCCCAGATCCGTGTCAGACATGGCGGTTCCTCAGGGTGACTGTCGGGCTTGGCCGAATATGGTTGATCGCCGGGCCTGGAGATAGGCCCTAAGCCTCTCTGTGCCTGCAGACAAGGAAGAATACATGCTGAAATTGCCCCGCGGCCTGCTGGCCATCGTACTCCTCGCCCTCCTGGTGGCCGGCTGCGCCCCTTCCGGCGTCGTCGAGCGCGTGCCCGACGACGACCCCGGCTATCTCCTCGAACAGGCCGAGCAGCAGGACCCCGAGCAGGCCGCGCTCAGCCGTCTCGAGGCGGCCGACATCCTAGCACGCCGCGGCCAGCGCACCCAGGCGCTGGACGTGGCCAGCGAGATCGACGATGCCCGGCTGCCCGCCGATTACCGCTTGCACTGGGCCATGCTGCTGTCGGAGCTCGGCGAAGCCCTCGAGGAGCCCTGGGCCGTGGTCCAGGCCGGCCAGTTGCTCGACGAGATCGACATGCCGCGCGACGCCGACCTGATCCTGCGTGAGCGCATGGGTAAAGCCCTGCTGGCGATCGACGAGTACCGCGCCGCGGCCGCGATGTTGATGCAGGTGCAGGCACGCAGCGACCGGGAAGCGCTCAACGACCCCATCTGGGCGGCACTCTCGCGCCTCGAGGGCAGCGGGCTGAGCAGCCTGGGCGAGGGCGCCGACGAGCTCACCCAAGGGTGGCTGGAACTCGCCGGCCTGGTGCGCGAGAGCGACGGCGACATCGATCGTCTGTTCTCCCGCCTGGAGTCCTGGCGCGAGCGCAACCCGCAGCACCCGGCGGCCCGCAGCGTGCCCGGCGAGCTTCTGGCACTACGCGAGTTGCGCGGCAAGGAAGTCCGCCACATCGCCATTTTCCTGCCTACCGACGGTCCGCTGTCCGGCGTTGCCGAGTCGATCGGCACCGGCATCCGCACCCACCATCTGCACAGCGTCGAGCGCAACGGCGGCGTGCAGCTCTCGTTCCTCGACGCCAGCCAGGGCGACCTCGACGCCCTCTACGCCGAAGCCCGCAACCGCGGCGCCCAGGTGGTGATCGGCCCCCTCGACAAGGAGCAGGTCAGTGAGCTCGAAGCCCGCGACAGCGTCCCCCTGCCGACACTGGCGCTGAACTACGGCGCGGGCTCGGAGAATCGCGCCGAGGGGCTGTTCCAGTTCGGCCTCTCGGCCGAGGACGAGGCCCGCCAGGTCGCCAGGCGCGCCCGCGAGGACGGCCATCGCCGCAGCGCCCTGATGGTGCCTGACAACGAATGGGGCGCACGGGTCGGCCGCGCCTTCGAGGCGGAGTGGCGCGAACGCGACGGCACCATCACCAACGCCGTCGCCTACGATCCGCGCGGCTCTGCCACCGAGAGCACCCGCCGGCTGCTCTCCGGTGGCCGGCCGGACATGCTGTTCCTGCTGGCCCTGCCCAGCTATGCCCGCCAGGTGCCGCCGACCCTCGACTACTTCGATGCCGCTGACCTGCCGATCTACGCCACCTCGCACCTCTACGAAGGGCGCCCGCAGCCGCTGCTCGATCACGACCTCGACGAAGTTCACTTCATCGACATTCCCTGGCAGATCCCGGACGCCGCGGTGGGCGGCGTGGAGGCACTGCCCTACCTGGCCAGCTTCGAGGAACTGCACGAGGATGCCGACCCTTCCACCTTCCGCCTGATGGCCATGGGCGTCGACGCCTACGAACTGGCGCGCCGCCTGCCGCAGTTCCAGCTGCTGCCGGAGAGCGAGATGTTCGGCGCTACCGGCCTGCTGGTGCCTGGCCGCGATGGACGCATCGAGCGGCGACTGCCCTGGGCGCGCTTCGAGCGCGGGGTACCGCAGCCCATCCTCTCCCTGGATATCCTCGACGATGGCCAGCTCCGCTGACGCCCGCGCCCGCGGCGCCCGCATCGAACGGCTGGCTGCCGAATGGCTCGCGGCGCGCGGCCTCACGCTCATCGCCAGCAATCAGCAGTTCAAGGGGGGCGAACTCGACCTGGTGATGAGCGACGGCGAGACGCTGGTGTTCGTCGAGGTTCGCCATCGCGCCGACGTGCGCCACGGCCATCCCCTTGAGACCGTGACGGCCGCCAAGCAGCACCGCCTGATCCATGCGGCGCGTTTTTATCTGGCGCGTAACCGGCTATCATGTCCCTGCCGTTTCGACGTGCTGGCCGTGACCGGCTCCCCGCCCACGCTCGACTTCGAATGGGTACAGGGCGCCTTCGAAGCGTTCTGACCGGCCTTATCGTTGGTATCGCGACAGGATTCGACAGAATGGATTTTCAGCAACGCATACTCGGCCACTTCAACGCCAGCATCGACACCAAGACCTACGCCAGCGAAGTACTGCCTCCCTTCATCGAGGTCGCCAGCCAGATGATGGTTCAATGCCTGGTCAATGAAGGCAAGATCCTGGCCTGCGGCAACGGGGGCAGCGCCGGCGACAGCCAGCACTTCTCCTCCGAGCTGCTCAACCGCTTCGAGCGCGAGCGCCCCAGCCTGCCGGCGCTGGCGCTGACCACCGACACCTCGACCCTGACCTCGATCGCCAACGACTACAGCTACAGCGAGGTCTTCTCCAAGCAGATCAGGGCCCTCGGCCAGCCCGGCGACATCCTGCTGGCGATTTCGACCAGCGGCAACTCGGGCAACGTGATCCAGGCGATCCAGGCCGCCCACGACCGCGACATGGCCGTGATCGCCCTGACCGGCCGCGACGGCGGTGACATGGCGTCCCTGCTCGGCCAGGACGACTGTGAGATACGCGTCCCGGCGACTTCCACGGCCCGCATCCAGGAGGTTCACCTGCTGGTGATCCACTGCCTGTGCGACCTCATCGACGAACAACTCTTCGGCAGCAGCGAGTAACCCCCATGACCTCACCCAGACTGTTCGCTTCTCTCCTGGCCGCCCTGCTACTGGCCCTCGGCGGCTGTACCACGGTGACCGGCGTCACCAACCCCGGCACCATCGACGAGAATTACGGCAGGCGCACGCTAGGCGCCCAGGTCGAAGACGAGAGCATCGAGACCAAGATCGCGCACAACCTGCGTCGCAGCGATGCCCGCCTCGGCGATGCCCGCATCAACGTCGACAGCTACAACGGCATCGTGCTCCTTACCGGCCAGGTGCCCAGCGAGGAACTCAAGGAGAAGGCCAACGAGGTGGCGATGGACGTGCGCAACGTGCGCGACGTGCACAATGAACTCTCGGTCGCGGCCAACCTGCCGGCCAGCCAGCGCCTCTCGGACACCTGGACCAACACCCGCATCCGCACGGCCCTGGCCGCCGACGAGAGCATCGACACCGGCGGGCTGCGCTTCATCACCGAGAACGCCACCGTCTACATCATGGGCATGGTGACGCGGGCCGAAGCCGATCGCATCGTCGACGCCGTGGCCGACCTCGGCGGCGTCCAACGCATCGTCAAGGTCTTCGACTACCTCGACTGAGCGCACCGCCCCCGAGACAAACGCAGAACGGCAGGCCGAGGCCTGCCGTTCTGCGTTGTGGCCGGCGACTCGCCAGCCCCGCCCGCGGCTACTTGATCACCCGCAGCGAAGGCCGTTTTTTGGACGCAGCGCCCTTGTCGCTGGCCGACGCCTGGTCGTGCTCGGGCCTCGCGCCACCGTCGTCACCGCTGTCCACGCTGGTCAGCTCGGGCTTGTCCGCGGTGGCATCCTCCTCCGGTTGCGGTGCCGGCATGGTCGGCTCATGCCCGAACACCATGCCCACGCCGTTCTCCTTGGCATAGATGGCCACCAGGGCCGGCATGGGCACGACGACCTGCATGGGCTGCCCACCAAAGCGGGCATTGAAGCTCACGGCGTCATTCTCGATGTGCAGGTCGCGCACCGCGGTGGGACCGACGTTCAGCACGATCTGGCCGTTCTGCACGAACTGCCGCGGGACGCTGACGCCTGGCTGTTCGGCATCGACCACGATGTAGGGTGTCTGGTCATTGTCCAGAAGCCACTCGTAGAGGCCTCGGGCCAGATAGGGGCGGCTCGACAACATGGCGTTCTGCCCTCCAGTCTGTCTGTCGGCATCGGGAAGGCCCGATGCCGGGTTCAGGTGCGCATTTCGCGCTCGTTCTCGCTCAGCGACGACACGAAGGAGTCACGCTCGAACAGGCGCTCCATGTAGGCGACAAGCGGCTTGACCTGCTTCTCCGGGAGCTCGATGCCCAGCACCGGGAGCCGCCAGAGTATCGGCGCGATGCAGCAGTCGACCAGGGAAAATTCCTCGCTCATGAAGAACGGCACGTCCTCGAAGATCGGCGAGATGCCGATCAGGCTCTCGCGCAGCTCCTTGCGCGCCTTTTCCACCTCCTTCTTGCCGCCGCTCTCGATCTGCTCGACCAACGGACACCACTCACGCTCGATGCGATGCATCCACAGACGGCTCTGCGCGCGGGCGACCGGATACACCGGCAGCAGCGGCGGATGCGGAAAGCGCTCGTCCAGATACTCCATCATCACCTTGGATTCGTAGAGCGCCAGGTCACGATCGACCAGGGTCGGCACGCTGTTGTAGGGGTTCAGGTCGGCAAGCTCTTCGGGACGCTGGTCGCCGTTGACCTCGACGATATCGACCGCCACGCCCTTCTCGGCGAGCACGATGCGTACGCGATGACTGAAGTGATCATCGCTTCCCGAGTAGAAGATCATCGACGACCGCTTGGCCACTACACCCATGTAACAATCCTCACATCAATTCGAACCAGCATGATAGCACGCACCCCAAATGACGGGGTGGCCCGTGCTCTCGAACTTGGAACCATACGCAGGAGGCGCATGGCACGATGGCCATGCGCCTCCTGCGGCACGACGTACCGATTCGGGCGAATCAGTGGATGTCGCGCCAGTACTCGCGCTTCAGCAGATACGCCAACACGCCGAAAATGAAGATGAAGATCAGCACCTTCGGCCCCAGCGTCTGGGCGTGCAGCTTGCTCGGCTCGCCCACGTAGGCCAGGAAGTTCGTCAGGTCGTAGACGGCCTCTTCGAACTCATCCGGCTCCATGGCACCGGGCTGCGTCACCTGCAGCACCTCGCAGGACTGGTACTTGCCGGTCAGCGGATCGAGCTCGGCGCCATCCACCGGACGATCCGTCTCGGCACAGACCTTCTCCTGCACGCCCTGCAGCGGCTCCAGCACGTTGGGCATGGCCACCAGGTCGAACACTTCGTTGTTGACCCCGTTGGGGCGCTCAGGATCGCGATAGAAGGTCAGCAGGTACGAGTAGATCCAGTCGGTGCCACGCAGACGCGCCTCGAGGGTGAGGTCGGGGGGCGGCGCCCCGAACCAGCTCTCGCCATCCTCGGTACTCATGGCATTGTGCATCTGGTCGTTGAAGGCCAGGCTCGACGAGAAGATCAGGTTATCCTCGATGAGCTCCTGGGGAACGTCGAGGTCCTCGGCGGCACGGGCGAAACGCTGATGCTCGAGGGAGTGACACCCCATGCAGTAGTTGACGAAGAGCTGCATCCCCCGCTGCAGGGACGGCTTGTCCTGCAGGTCCGGGGTCATCGAGTAGGGCACGCTCTCGCCTCCGGCCGCCAGCGCGGTGAAGGGCACCAGCACGAAGAGCAGTGCGAACAGTTGCTTTTTCATTAGCCAGTCACCCTCTCCGGAATGGGTTTGGTCTTCTCCATCCTGGTGTAGAAAGGCATCAGCAGGAAGAAGGCGAAGTAGATCGCGGTGCAGATCTGTGCCACCACGGTACGGCCGTCGGTTGCCGGAAGCACGCCCAGTACGCCGAGGATCACGAAGCTGATGGCGAACAGCGCCAGCATCACCTTGGAGATCCAACCCTTGTAGCGCATCGAGTTCACCGGGCTGCGATCGAGCCAGGGCAGCACGAAGAGCACGGCGATGGCTGCCCCCATGAAGACCACGCCGAGGAACTTGGCGTCCAGCCCGAAGAGCGAGAAGTTGATCGCCCGCAGGATGGCGTAGAAGGGGGTGAAGTACCATACCGGTGCGATGTGGTCAGGCGTCTTGAGCGGGTTGGCCGGCTCGAAGTTCGGCTTCTCGATGAAGTAGCCACCGCCCTCGGGGAAGTAGAACACCACCACGCAGAACACGAACAGGAATACCGCCACGCCGAAGACGTCTTTCACGGTGTAGTAGGGGTGGAACGGGATGCCGTCCAACGGCTTGCCGGTCTCGTCCTTCTTGGCCTTGATGTCGATGCCGTCGGGATTGTTGGAGCCGACCTCGTGCAGGGCGATCAGGTGCAGCACCACCAGCGCCAGGATCACGATGGGCAGCGCCACCACATGCAGGGCGAAGAAGCGATTGAGGGTGATGCCGGAGATCAGGTAGTCACCGCGCACCCACTGGGCCAGGTCCGGGCCGATGCCGGGAATCGCCGAGAACAGGGAGATGATCACCTGGGCGCCCCAGTAGGACATCTGGCCCCAGGGCAGCAGGTAGCCCATGAAGGCCTCGGCCATCAGCGCCAGGTAGATCGCCATGCCGAAGATCCACACCAGCTCGCGGGGCGCCTTGTAGGAGCCGTACAGCAGACCGCGGAACATGTGCAGGTAGACCACGACGAAGAAGGCCGATGCGCCGGTGGAGTGCATGTAGCGGATCAGCCAGCCCCACTCGACGTCGCGCATGATGTACTCGACGGAGGCGAAGGCACCCTCCGCAGAGGGGTTGAAGCTCATGGTCAGCCAGACGCCGGTAAGGATCTGGTTGACCAGCACCAGCAGGGCGAGAGAGCCGAAGAAGTACCAGACGTTGAAGTTCTTGGGCGCGTAGTACTTGGAGAGATGGTCCTGCCACATCTGGGTGGCGGGGAAGCGGTCGTCCACCCAGCGCATGAACCCGCTCTCTGCCTTGGCACGGTTCGGATTACCCATCAGGCGGCCTCCTCATCTTCGCCGACGACGATCACGTCGTCACCATCAAAGCGGTACGGCGGCACCTCGAGGTTGGTCGGGGCCGGCACGTTGCGGAACACGCGGCCCGCCAGGTCGAAACGCGAGCCGTGGCAGGGACAGAAGAAACCACCCGGCCAGTCGTCGGTGCCTACTCCCTCGGCGTCCGGCTCGGGGCGGAACAGCGGCGAGCAACCCAGGTGGGTGCAGATGCCGATCAGCACCCCGTACTCGGGCTTGATCGAGCGCAGCGGACCGGTGACGTAGCTGGGCTGCTGCGGTTCGTCGGATTCGGGGTCGGCCAGACGGGAGGTATCGAAACTCTCGGTACGCTCGATCATCTCGGAAGTGCGCCGGATGACCCAGACCGGCCTGCCACGCCACTCGACGGTCATGCGCTGCCCCGGCTCGAGCTTCGAGACATCCGCAGTCACTGGCGCCCCTGCCGCCCTTGCCCTGGCACTCGGCTGCCAGGAAGCCACAAAGGGAACTGCCACCCCCACGGCCCCCACCGCCCCAACGACGGTAGTTGCCCCAAGAAGGAGACGGCGCCGCCCTTTGTTCACGCCGTTGTCTGCCATTTTCTGGTTTCTCCCATCAGCTTACCCGTTGATCCCGCACGGATGAGTTCCGCGACCACGGATACCAAATCCGCCATATCTTAAGGAATCGCACCGCTTCGTACAAGGCGAAACAGTCCTGACCAAGGTGGAAATCATCGCGCAATTGTCTGAAATCAAAATAAAAAAACCCGGGCAAACGCCCGGGTTTTTTGTTCCGACTGGCGGCGATCAACGCTTGGAGAACTGGGGACGGCGACGCGCCTTGCGCAGGCCGACCTTCTTGCGCTCCACCTGGCGCGCATCGCGAGTGACGTAGCCAGCGGCGCGCAGCGCCGGACGAAAATCCTCGTTGTACTCCATCAGGGCACGGGTGATGCCGTGACGAATGGCGCCCGCCTGAGCGGAACCGCCGCCGCCCTTGACGGTGACGAAGACGTCGAACTGGCCGGTCGTCTCGGTCAGCTCGAGCGGCTGACGGACCACCATGCGACCGGTAACGCGACCGAAATACTGGTCCAGCTCACGGCTGTTGACGATGATCTTGCCGGTGCCCGGCTTGAGGAAAACACGGGCTGTCGATGTCTTGCGGCGCCCGGTACCGTAATACTGCTGTGCCATGATGATGATCCCCTCAGATGTTCAGTTCTTGCGGCTGCTGGGCGGCGTGCGGATGTTCGGCGCCGGCATAGACCTTGAGCTTGGAGTACATGGCGCGCCCCAGCGGCCCCTTCGGCAGCATGCCCTTGACGGCAGACTCGATCACGCGCTCGGGTGCATGCGCGATCATCTTCTCGAAATTCATGGAGCGAAGACCGCCCGGGTAGCCGGTGTGCCGATAGTAGGTCTTGGCCTTGGCCTTGTTGCCGGTGACCCGCACCTTCTCGGCATTGATCACGACGATATAGTCGCCGGTGTCGACGTGAGGGGTGAACTCGGGCTTGTGCTTGCCACGCAGGCGACGTGCGATCTCGGTGGCCAGACGGCCGAGCGTCTTGTCCGCCGCGTCGACGACGTACCAGTCGCGCTGCACGCTCTGCGGCTTGGCAGTGAACGTTTTCATGGAGAAATCACCACAGGATGTATCAAGTGCATTGGACCCCGCGCGCCCGTGGCGCAGTCGGAATCATCCCTATTTTTCTTGGTTGTCGCGCCCATCGAGCCTGGCGACAACGGTCGAGAAGCGCGTATTCTACCCGAATAGCGCGCCCGGGTTAAAGCCCTATCTGTGGCTTCGTCACGGCTTGTGCGGCAGGCCGAGGTACTCGTGCGACTGCATCTCCTGCAGGCGCGACAGGGTGCGCTGGAATTCGAATTCGAGGCGGCCGTTCGCATAGAGCGATTCCGCCGGCACCTCGGCCGACATCAGCAGCTTGACGCCGCGGTCGTAGAACTCGTCGACCATATTGATGAAGCGTCGCGCCTGATCGTCCGTCGCCGCGCCCATGCGGGTCACGTTGGACACCAGCACGGTGTGGAATTCACGCGCCAGCTCGATGTAGTCGTTCTGGCTGCGCGGCCCGTCGCACAGCTCGCGGAACTCGAACCACACCACGTCGTCGTGCAGGCGGCGCGCCTTCAGCACGCGATGATTGATCTCGATCGGCACCTCGGCCTCGCCCTCGTGCCTGGCGATCTCGCGAAAGCTTCGCGACAGTTCCCGCTCCGCCGCCGCATCGAGCGGCGCGTGGAAGATCTCGGCACGCTCCAGCGCGCGCAGACGATAGTCGACGCCCGAGTCGACATTGACCACGCGGCAGTGCCGCTTTAGCAGCTCGATGGCGGGCAGGAAGCGAGCGCGCTGCAGGCCATCCTTGTACAGCTCGTCGGGCACGATGTTCGAGGTGGCCACCAGCACCACGCCGCGCTCGAACAGCGCTTCGAGCAAGTTGGCGAGGATCATGGCATCGGTGATGTCCTTGACGAAGAATTCGTCGAAGCAGATCACCCGCGCCTCGGCGGCAAACTTGCCGGCGATCAACCTCAGCGGGTTCTTTTCGCCCTTGTAGTGCTCCAGCTCGTTGTGTACCCGCTGCATGAAGCGGTGGAAGTGGGTACGCATCTTGTCGGGAAATGGCAGCGACTCATGGAAGGTATCGACGAGATAGGTCTTGCCCCGCCCCACCCCACCCCAGAAGTAGAGCCCATGAATCGACGGCAGCGCCGGCTCATCCGTGCCCCTGTCGCGCTTGGCGAACAGGTTCGCCATCCGGGACTTGAGGCCGCGTCCGGTGGTCACGGCGCGCGGCTCGGTCCGCGGCGAGGCAACCAGCTGGTCATACAGGCGCTGCAGGTGTTCCACGGCTCGCTCCTGGGCCGGGTCGTAGTGAAAATCATCGCGCTCGAGGTCGGCCCGGTAGCGTGCCAGCGGCGTGCCGCCAGCAGCCGAGCGGGAACCCGCAGACGTCACGGTCGCGCACATGGAGGATTCCTTGCTGATCATGGCTCACATCGTTGCAGGCCCTGCATTATACGCATCCCGAGCGCGGCGCGCAGGAAAATGGCCGTCGCCGGCGATACCGATCGTTGACCCGTCGACTGCCAAGGCTTCTATAATGGGCCGCCAGACTTGGCTCGAAGCGGGCAGCGTCTTCGGCGTGTATCAGTATCAGGGAGAACTTCGTGGATTACGGCAATGTGAACTGGATCGTGGCCATCGTCAGCCTGCTGGTCGGACTTGGCATCGGCGTCATCGGCTATCGCATGCTTGGCACCCCCGCCACGCAGTTGCACAAGTTGCGCCGCCAGGTGGCCGAGCGTGAGCGCGAGCTCAGCGTGATGCGGGAGGGCATGAACGAGCATTTCACCCAGGTGGGCATGATGGTGAGCAACATCCAGCGCGAGATGCGCACCCTCGAGCATCGCCTCACCGAGGATGCCAGCACGCTGCACTGCGAACCCCGTAACGATCGCCAGCTGCAGGCCGCCGATCAGCCGGCCTTGACCGGCGGAGACGACGACATACCGGCGCCGCGCGACTACGCCGACGGCTCCGGCGGCACCCTGTCGGAGGACTTCGGCCTCAGGTCCCGCGACGACAAGGCCGACGCGCCCCAGCCGCCGCGCTACTGAGCGCTCACCCCTCGCCTGGCTCCGTCACGCCGGGTTGTCGATATCGACGAAGCGGTGTTCGACGCCATATTCCTGCGCGAGCCACGCCCCCAGCGCCTGCACGCCGTAGCGCTCGGTGGCGTGGTGCCCTGCCGCCAGGTAATGGATGCCGAGTTCGCGCGCCAGGTGCGTGGTGCGCTCGGATATCTCGCCCGAGATGAAGGCCTCAGCACCGGCCTCCCAGGCCGTGACGATCATGTCCTGGGCGCCGCCGGTACACCAGGCGACACGGCGCACCGCGCCGCTGGCGGGCGCCTCGATGAGCAGCGGCTGCCGCCCCAGGCGCTCCCCGACATGCCGCGCCAGGCCCGCCGCCGAGGCGGCCTCGGGCAGGCTGCCGAGCCAGACCAGCCCCTGGCCCAGCTCGCCGTCGGCGCAGCCCTCCACGCGCAGGCCGAGACGCCGCGCGAGCATGGCATTGTTGCCGAGCTCGGCGTGGGCATCGAGCGGCAGATGGTACGCCAGCAGGTTGATGTCGTTGAGCAGCAGCGTGCGAATGCGCCGCTGCTTGATGCCGGTGATCGCCACCGGCTCGTTCTTCCAGAAGTAGCCATGGTGAACGAGCAGCAGGTCCGCCGACCACGACACCGCCTCGTCGAGCAGCGCCTGACAGGCGGTCACGCCACTCATCACGCGGCGCACCTCGTCACGCCCCGCCACCTGCAGGCCGTTGACGGTATAGTCCTTGAACGCCGGGGCGTCGAGCAGGGTATCGCAGGCCCGCACCAGGTCGGTTCGCAAAATCATCCTAGCCTCCCGGACAGCGCTTCGCTGCCAGTGTTACAATCGGCCACCATTGTATCGACTGCGCGGGACGGCAGCGACCGCCCGCCGACCAGGAAACGCCGCATGCGTCGTTCGCTCATCGCCTATGCCCTGCCCGTCCTCATCGGCGTGCTGCTGGCCATCGTCCTGCTGAACACCTTCCCCCAGCTGCTGCGCAGCCCTTCGCCACCGGACACCCCCACCGGGAGCGTGGTGCCTACCGAGGTGCAGCCGGCATCGCGCCCCTCCCCCGAACTCCAGCAGGCCCCTCCCCTGGCGCGCGAGCAGGGGCCGGCCAGCTATTCGACGGCGGTCGAGAAGGCCGCCCCGGCAGTCGTCAACATCTATTCGTCGCGGGTCGTCGCGCGCGAGGAACATCCGCTGATGTCGGACCCCTTCTTCCGCCAGTTCTTCGCCGACGACCTGCCGAGACAGCAGCGCCTGCTGTCGAGCCTGGGTTCGGGGGTCATCGTCAGCGAGGATGGCTACGTACTGACCAATCATCACGTGATCGACGGCGCCGACGAGATCCAGGTGGCGCTGCGTGACGGCAGGGAAACGCTGGCGGAAGTGATCGGCACCGACCCCGAGAGCGACCTGGCGGTGCTGCGCATCGACCTGGAGCAGCTGCCGGTGATTCACCTCGCCGACACCGAGGATGTGGCGGTGGGCGATATCGCCATGGCCATCGGCAACCCGTTCGGCGTCGGCCAGACCGTCACCATGGGCATCATCAGCGCCACCGGGCGTAGTCACCTGGGATTGAGCGCCTACGAGGATTTCATCCAGACCGACGCGGCCATCAATCCGGGCAACTCCGGCGGCGCCTTGATCAATGCCGAGGGCTCCCTGGTGGGCATCAACACCGCCATCTTCTCCCGCTCGGGCGGCTCCCAGGGGGTCGGCTTCGCCATCCCCACGCGCCTGGCGCGCTCGATCCTGGAGGATCTGGTGACCCAGGGGCGCGTGATCCGTGGCTGGCTGGGCATCGAGGCGCAGGAACTCTCCCAGGACCTGGCGGCCTCCTTCGGCCTGCAGACGCCGCGCGGCGTCGTGATTTCGGCGGTGGTGCCGGACGGGCCCGCCGCCCGCGCCGGCCTGCGCCCGGGCGACGTGCTGCTGGAGGTCGACGGACGCCCCATCCTCGATGCCCGCGCCGCCATGAGCGACATCGCGGCCATCGAGCCGGGGGCCACGCTTCCCTTGACCTTGGTGCGCAGCGGCGAGACCTTCACCGTCGAGCTGGAGGTGGGCGAGCGCCCGCTGCCGCCGAGCGAACGCCCCGACCGCTGAACCGGCGCTACTCCTTGATGCGGTACTCGGCGGAGCGGGCGTGGGCGGTCAGCGACTCGCCGCGCGCCAGCACCGAGGCCACCCTGCCCAGCGTCGATGCCCCCGCCTCCGAGCAGTGGATGATCGACGAGCGCTTCTGGAAGTCATAGACCCCCAGCGGCGAGGAGAAGCGCGCCGTGCCGGATGTCGGCAGCACGTGGTTGGGGCCGGCGCAGTAGTCGCCCAGCGCTTCGGCCGTGAAGCGCCCCATGAAGATGGCGCCGGCATGGCGTATCTCGGGCAGCAGTGCCTCCGGATCGGCCAGGGAGAGTTCGAGGTGCTCCGGGGCGATGCGGTTGACCAGGCGCACGGCCTCGTCGCGATCGCGACAGTGGATCAGCGCCCCGCGGCGAGCCAGCGACTGGCGCACGATCGTCTCGCGCTCCAGCGTCGGCAGCAGGCGGGCGATCGCCGCCTCCACCTCGTCCAGATGGCGCTCGTCCCAGCTGACCAGCAGCGCCTGGGCATCCTCGTCGTGCTCGGCCTGGGAGAACAGGTCCATGGCCAGCCACTCGGGGTCGGTTCCCGCGTCGGAGACCACCAGGATTTCCGAGGGTCCGGCGATCATGTCGATGCCCACCTGGCCGAATACCGCCCGCTTGGCGGTCGCCACGTAGATGTTGCCGGGCCCCACGATCTTGTCGACCCGCGGCACGCTCTCGGTGCCGTAGGCCAGTGCCGCCACCGCCTGGGCGCCGCCGACGGTGAAGACGTGATCCACTCCCGCCAGGTGAGCCGCCGCCAGCACCAGCTCGTTGAGCACGCCGTCGGGGGTCGGCACCACCATGACGATCTCGCGGACACCCGCCACATGAGCCGGAATGGCATTCATCAGCACCGAGGAGGGATAGGCCGCCTTGCCGCCCGGCACGTAGATGCCGGCACGATCGAGCGGCATGACCTGCTGGCCCAGCACGCTGCCGTCGGCCTCGGTGTAGGTCCAGGAGCTCGGCTTCTGGCGCTCATGGTAGAGGCGGATGCGCTCGGCGGCGCGGGACAGGGCATCGCGCTGCGCCTCGGGCAGGCCGTGGAAGGCCTGCTCCAGCCGCGCCGCCCCCAGGGTGAGCTCGCCCATGGACGCCGCCGACAGCCGGTCGAAACGCCGGGTGTACTCGACCAGGGCCGCATCCCCCCGCTCACGCACCGCCGCGAGGATCTCCGCGACACGCTGCTGCACCTCGGCGTCGGACACGCCCTCCCAGGCCAGCAGGGCATCGAGGCGCGCCTCGAAGTCGGCATCGACGGTGGAGAGCCGGGCCAGCTCGACGCCTTGGGCTCGGGTTTCGCTCATGATCGCATTCGCCTCCAGGTAGTGTGGACTATCGCCCCCGTCCTCAGTGCGCGGGGGATGCGGCCGACGCGCGGCGCCGCTCCACGGCCTGGGCGAGGCGCGCGATGAGCGGCTTGAGGCGCTCATGCTTCATGGTCATGGCCGCCTTGTTGACCACCAGGCGGGTGCTGATCGGCGCGATCAGCTCCCGCGGCGACATGCCGTTGGCGCGCAGGGTGTTGCCGGTGTCGACGATGTCGACGATCTCGTCGGCCAGGTTCATCAGCGGTGCCAGCTCCATGGCGCCGTAGAGCTTGATGACTTCGGCCTGGATGCCCTGCTCGGCGTAGTAGCGCCGCGCCACGTTGACGAACTTGGTCGCCACCCGGCGCCTGGCTGGCGCGGCCGCGGCGCCGTCGATGCCGGCCGTCATCAGCCTGCACCTGGCAATCTCGAGATCCAGCGGCTCGTAGAGCCCCTCGGCGCCGTGCTCGAGCAGCACATCCTTGCCCGCCACGCCCAGGTCGGCGGCGCCCAGTTGCACGTAGGTCGGCACGTCGGTGGCGCGAATCACCACCAGCTTGACGTCGTCGAGGTTGGTGTCGAAGAGCAGCTTGCGGCTCTTGCCCAGGTCCTCGGCCGGCACGATGCCGGCATCTGCCAGCAGCGGCAGGGTCTCGTCGAGAATACGGCCCTTCGACAGGGCCAGAATCAATTGCTTGCTCATGGTCTCGCCTATGGTCGGAACCGCGGGCGCCGCCTGCCCGCTCAGCCGGGAATGCGACGAATCCGGGCTCCCAGCAGTTGCAGCTTCTCCTCGATGCACTCGTAGCCGCGGTCGATGTGGTAGATGCGGTCGACCAGGGTTTCGCCCTCGGCCATCATCGCCGCGATCACCAGCGAGGCCGAGGCACGCAGGTCGGTGGCCATCACCGGGGCGCCGGAGAGACGCTCCACGCCGGTGATCATGGCGGTGTTGCCCTCGAGTGCCACCTGCGCCCCCATGCGGTTCAACTCCTGCACATGCATGAAGCGGTTCTCGAAGATGGTCTCGACCACGTGGGAGGTGCCATCGGCCACGGCATTGAGGGCCACGAACTGGGCCTGCATGTCGGTAGGGAAGCCCGGGTACGGTGCGGTGCGAATGTTGACCGGGCGCGGGCGGCGCCCCTCCATGTCCAGCTCGATCCAGCCGTCGCCGCTGGTCACCCTGGCACCGGCCTCCTCGAGCTTGGCAAGCACCGCCTCGAGGATGTCGGCACGGGTGTTGCGCACCCGCACGCGACCGCGGGAGAGCGCGGCGGCCACCAGGAAGGTGCCGGTCTCGATGCGGTCGGGCATGACGTCGTGATAGGCACCGTGCAGCCGCTCGACGCCCTCGATGATGATGTTGTTGCTGCCGTGACCGCGAATCTTCGCACCCATCTTGATCAGGCACTCGGCCAGGTCCACGACTTCCGGCTCGCGCGCGGCGTTCTCCAGGATGGTGGTGCCCTGGGCCAGGGTGGCGGCCATCAGCAGGTTCTCGGTGCCGGTGACGGTGACGGTATCGAAGAAGATGGTGGCGCCCTTGAGCCTGCCGTCGGCGCGGGCCCGGATATAGCCCCCCTCGACGCGAATCTCCGCGCCCATGGCCTCGAGCCCACGAATATGCAGGTCAACCGGGCGTGAGCCGATGGCGCAGCCGCCGGGCAACGAGACGTCGGCGTGGCCGAAGTGCGCCAGCAGAGGCCCGAGCACCAGGATCGAGGCGCGCATCTTCTTGACCAGTTCGTAGGGGGCGTGGCAATCCCGCACCTGGGAACCGTCGAGCTGGATGGTCATCTTCTCGCCCATCACCGGCTCGACGCCCATGCGGCCCAGCAGCTCGAGGGTAGTGGTAATGTCCTGGAGATGCGGCAGGTTGCCGATGGTCACCGGCTCGTCGGCCAGCAGGGTGGCGCACAGAATGGGCAGCGCCGCGTTCTTGGCACCGCTGGCCCAGACCTCGCCGTCGACGGGCCCGTTGCCGGTAATGATCAACTTGTCCATGTGTGCTCGACCGTCAGGCGCCCTGGCCAGGTGAAGCCGCATTCTCCGGCGCGCTAGCCCACTGCGCCGGGGTGTAGGTCTTGATGCTGACGGCGTGCACGGCACCGGAGGCGATCTCTTCCGCCAGGGCGCCGTAGATCAGCTGCTGCCGCTTGACCGGCGACAGGCCCTCGAAGGCGTCGCCCACGGCGATGACCTGGAAATTGCAGCCTTCGCCCTGGATGTAGAAATCGCAGTCCTCGAGGCGCGCCTCGAGCAGCGCCTTGACGTCACTGGGTTGCATGGAACACGGAACTCCTGTGGGACGAATGGAGCGGCGCGCGGCCCCAACGAGGGCCACTGCCAGAAACGAGAATCCCTACATGGTAAAGAAAAGCATCGCGCTTGGCGATGCCGGAGCCGGGCTCGGCCGGTGCGGGATCAGGCCTCGCCGGCCAGCGGCAGGAGTGCGTCGAGCCCTGCCACCCGAGTCAGGCGCGCCAGCGGCGCCGAGAGCCGAACCTGGTGGATTTCGACGCCGGCCGCGCGTGCCTGACGCGACCACTCGAGCAGCACGCTGAGGGCGGCACTGCTGACCTGCTCGACGCCGCCGAGGTCGAGCACCACGCGCGCCCCGTCGGCCTGCTCGGCGAGCCAGGCGCTGCCCGCCTCGGCCAGGGGGGCGGCGATCTCGAAAGGGACATCGCCGCTGACGGCCAGCCCCTGGGGGCCGGCCTCCAGGCGCACGCCGCCGCGCTCGAGCAGCCGGTTCATGTATTGCTGCCCTCCTCCAGCTCCTCGGCGGCGATCTCCGGCGACCAGTTGGCGATCACCGCGTCAAAGTCGCGGCCGTGGTCGCGCATCGCCTGGTCGAACTGGTTGCGGAAGGTCAGCCCCAGGTTGATGCCATTGACGATGACGTTGACCACCTTCCACTCGCCGTCGGACTGGCGCAGCGTATAGCTGACCGGGTAGACGCTGCCGTCCATGGCCTCCACCTCCATGGCCACCGAGGCTTGATCCTCGTGGCGCGGCGGGCGCTGGCTGTCCAGTACCCTCAGTTCGCGATAGTCGAAGGTCACCAGCCCCTTGCTGTAGGTGTCGATCAGCGTCTGGCGAAAGACATTGACGAACCGCGAGCGCTGCTGCGGCGTGGCGTTCTGGAAGTAACGCCCCATCACGCTGGCACCGATATAGCGGAAGTCGGCGATGTCGTCGAGGCTGTCGTCGACCAGCGCCTCGAGCTCGTCCATGTTGCTGGCGTAGTAGTCCTTGCGCCCCTCGATCTGGCCCATCAGCTCATCAATGCTGTCACGAATCATCTGTTCGGGGCTGCGCTCCGGCGCAGCGGACGCCGCCAGGCTGGCCAGCAGCAGGCTCAGGCCGAGGAACAGGCGGCGAAACAGGGCGGGGGAAAGTGTCATCTGTCTCATCAGTCGACCTCGAAGGAAAGGAATGGGTCAGTCGTTGACCATACTGGAGACGAACTGCTGAATCAGCTCTTCCAGCACGACCGCCGACTGGGTGTCGCGAATGGTATCGCCGTCATCGAGCATCTCGGGATCGCCACCGACGCTGAGTCCGATGTACTGTTCGCCCAGCAGGCCGGAGGTCAGGACCGATGCCGTGGTATCGCGGGGAAGCCGACCCTCCAGCTCCGCGTCGAGTTCGAGGGTGACCCGCGCATCGTACCACTCGGTATCCAGATCGATGGCGGTGACTCGCCCCACCGTGACGCCGGACATGGTGACCCGTGACCGCGGCTTGAGGCTGCCGATGTTGGCGAAGTTGGCCTCCAGCCGGAAGGTGTCGTCCGGCACCGTGAAGGTCAGCCCGCTGACGCGCAGCCCCAGGAACAGCAGCCCCAGGATACCGGCCAGCATGAACAGACCGACTCCCAGCTCCATCGTCTTGCTGCGCTTCATCCTGCCTCTCCATGTCGCGTTGGACGCCGTTCAAGCATCAGGAAAACCCTCCGAACATCACCGCGGTCAGCACGAAGTCGAGCCCCAGCACCGCCAGCGACGAGTAGACCACCGTGCGCGTGGTGGCACGCGAGATGCCTTCCGACGTCGGCACCAGGTCGTAGCCCTGGAACACCGCGATCCAGGTCACCACCAGGGCGAACACCAGACTCTTGACCATGCCGTTGCCGACGTCCGCCAGGAAATCGACGCTGGACTGCATGCTGCTCCAGTAGGAGCCCTCGAACACACCCAGCCACTCGACGCCGACCAGGTAGCCGCCATAGACGCCAACCACGCTGAAGCCGACGGTCAGCACCGGCAGTGCCACGAAACCGGCCCACAATCTCGGCGCCACCACCCGGCGCAGCGGATCGACGCCGATCATCTCCATGCTGGTGAGCTGCTCGGTGGCCTTCATCAGGCCGATTTCGGCGGTCAGCGCCGAGCCGGCGCGCCCGGCGAACAGCAGCGCCGCCACCACCGGCGACAGCTCACGCAGCAACGACAGCGCCACCATCTGCCCCAGCGCCTGCTCGGCGCCGAAGTCGACCAGGATGGTATACCCCTGCAGCGCCAGGACCATGCCGATGAACAGTCCCGACACCAGCACGATGGCCAGCGACAGCACACCGACGAAGTGCATCTGGCGCAGCCACAGGTAGCAGCCCTCGCGGGAGGGCATGCCGACGGAGGACTGGGCGAGGAACAGGCCCGCCCTGCCCAGCGCCTCGAGCACGTCGCAGCCGCTGCGCCCGAGGCGCACGATGCGCCCGATCATGGCCGCCCCTCCAGGTTGAGGATGTCGTGCAGGTAGTCCGGCGCCGGATAGTGAAAGGGCACCGGGCCGTCCGGTTCGCCGTGGACGAACTGGCTGACGCGCGGGTCCTCGTCGATGTCGAGGCTGTCGGGCGTGCCATGGGCCATGACCCGCCCATCGGCGATGACGTAGACGTAGTCCGCAATCGACAGCGTCTCCTGAATATCGTGCGACACCACGATGGAGGTCAGCCCGAGCGCCTCGTTGAGCCTCTTGATAAGCTGCACCAGCACCCCCTTCGAGATCGGGTCCTGGCCCACGAACGGTTCGTCGTAGAGCACCAGGTCGGGGTCCAGCGCAATCGCCCGCGCCAGCGCGACACGCCGCGCCATGCCCCCCGACAGCTCTGCCGGCATCAGCTCGCGCGCGCCGCGCAGCCCCACCGCCTGCAGCTTCATCAGCACCAGGTCGCGTATCATCGCCTGCGGCAGGTCGGTGTGCACGCGCAGGGGAAACGCCACGTTCTCGAACACGCTCAGGTCGGAGAACAGCGCCCCGCTCTGGAACAGCATGCCCATGCGCCGGCGCAGGCTGAACAGCGCCTTGCGCGACAAGGCATGCACGTCCTGCCCGGCAATCAGGACCCGACCGGCGTCGGGCGTCAGCTGCCCGCCGATCAGCTTGAGCAGCGTCGTCTTGCCCGTGCCGCTGGGGCCCATGATGGCCGTGATCCGGCCGCGGGGAACCTGCATCCCGACGCCATCGAAGATGCTCTTGTCGCCGCGCGAGAAACGCAGGTTCTCCACCTCCACGAAGGGGGAATCGATCATGCCGCAAGATCCAGGGGAAATTATCGAACATCGTATCCTAACTCCGCGCCCCGGCGCCAGCCCGAGGCATGGTGTCGCTTGCACCGGCCCCGGCGAAGACGTCTAATGTGCGACCTCATTCACCGCCTCGATCGATACCATGCTGCTGCCCATCGTTACCGTCACCCTCGGCCTGGCCGTGCTGACCTGGAGCGCCGACCGTTTCGTCAACGCCGCCGCCGCCACGGCCAGCCGCAGCGGCATGAGCGCGATGCTGGTCGGCATGACCGTGGTGGCCCTGGGCACCTCGGCCCCCGAGATGGTGGTCGCCCTGTTTGCCGCCCTGGAGGGCCTGCCGGACCTCGCCACCGGCAATGCGCTGGGCTCCAACATCGCCAACATCGGGCTGGTACTGGGAGCGACCGCCGTGGTGCGACCGATCCCGGTGCCCTTCTCGCTGGTGCGGCGCGAGCTGCCGCTGCTGCTCGGCGCGACCGGGATCACCGGCTATGCCCTGGCCAATGGCTTCCTGGGCCCCTTCGATGCCCTGGTCCTGCTGCTGCTGATGGTCTTCAGCCTGTGGTGGCTGGTTCGCGCCGATACCCCCGACGCCGCCCAGGCCAGCGACATCCCCGACATGACGCTGCGCCGCGCGCTCTGCTGGCTGGCCGCGACCCTGCTGCTGCTGTCGCTGAGCTCGCGGGTGCTGGTGTGGGGCGCCAGCGAGCTGGCGCGCGGCTTCGGCATCAGCGAACTGGTCATTGGCCTGACCGTGGTGGCGGTGGGCACCAGCCTGCCGGAACTGGCCGCCTGCGTGGCCAGCGCGGTGAAGCGCCACCACGACCTCGCCATCGGCAACGTGATCGGTTCCAACCTGTTCAATCTGCTGGCGGTGCTGCCGATTCCGGCGCTCATCGCCCCTGGCGCCCCCCACCCGGACGCCGCGGGGCGCGACTATCGCGTCATGCTGCTGCTGACGCTGGCCCTGGCCCTGCTGCTGATGTGGCAGCGCCAGGGCCGCCTCGGCCGCACCGTCGGCGCCGCCTTCCTGGTCGTCTATGCCGCCTACCTGGCCTGGCTCGGCGTCAGCGGCAGCGCCACTTGAGTGAAACCTCGCATCGGGCAACAATCATCGCCATGAGCTCAGACGAATCCACCCCCCCTCCCCACCGTGCCGACCCGAGCGCCTCGCCGCTCAGGGAAAGCGCGCGGCGCACCCTCAGGATCGAGGAGCAGGCCATCGCGGCGCTCCCGGAGCGCCTCGACAGCCATTTCGACCGCGCCTGCGAGCTGATCCTCGCCTGCCAGGGCCGCGTGGTGGTGACCGGCATGGGCAAGTCGGGACACGTCGCCGGCAAGATCGCCGCGACGCTGGCCAGCACCGGTACGCCGGCCTTCTTCGTCCACCCCGGCGAGGCCAGCCACGGCGACCTGGGCATGATCACGCCTGGCGACGTGGTGCTGGCGCTGTCGAACTCCGGCGAGACCGCCGAGGTTACCGCGCTGCTGCCGCTGCTCAAGCGCATCGGCACGCCCCTGATCAGCATGACCGGGCGCCCCGACTCGACGCTGGCCCGCCACGCCGACGCCCACCTCGATGCCGGCGTCTCGCGCGAGGCCTGTCCGCTGGACCTGGCGCCGACGGCCTCGACCACCGCCGCCCTGGCGCTCGGCGATGCGCTGGCGGTGGCGCTGCTCGAGGCGCGCGGCTTCACTGCCGAGGACTTCGCCCTCTCGCACCCCGGCGGCAGTCTGGGCAAGCGATTGCTGCTGCGTGTCAGCGACCTGATGCACCAGGGCGAGCGGCTGCCGAGCGTGCCGCTGGGCAGCCCGCTGCGCGACGCCCTGCTCGAGATCACCCGCCAGGGGCTCGGCTTCACCTGTGTCGTCGACGAGCACAACCGCCTGATCGGTGTCTATACCGATGGCGACCTGCGCCGCACCCTCGACCAGTATCAGGACCTCAGCCAGCTGAGGGTGGATGACGTCATGACCCGGCCCGGCAAGCGCATCGCGCCTGACGTGCTGGCGGCCGAGGCTGTGCGCGTGATGGAAGACAACCTGATAACGGCGCTGGCCGTCGTCGACGAGGCGGGCCACCCGATCGGTGCCCTGCACATGCACGACCTCCTGCGAAGCGGCGTGATCTGACATTTCCCCTGACCAAGGAGAGCCCATGGCTCTGGCAACCCCCACACTCGACCCGCGTCTTGTCGACCGCCTGCGCAACATCCGCCTGCTGGCGCTGGACGTGGATGGCGTTCTCACCGACGGTCGCCTCTACTTCCAGGCCGACGGCGTCGAGATCAAGGCGTTTCACACCCAGGACGGCCTCGGCCTCAAGCTGCTGCGGCGCGCCGGCCTGCAGGTGGCCTTCCTGACCGGGCGCGAGTCGCCCATGGTCAGCCATCGCGCCGCCGCCCTGGGCATCGACCACGTCTACCAGAGCTGCGAGGACAAGCTCGCCACCCTGCGCGAACTGTGCACGCGCCGGGGAATCGAGCTCGAGCAGGTCGCCTACTGCGGCGACGACCTGCCCGACCTGGCCGCCATCCAGCGCGCCGGGATCGGCATCACCGTCCCCAACACGCCGCCCTACATACGCGCCCTGGCCGACTACGTCACCCAACGCAGCGGAGGACACGGTGCGGTGCGCGAGATCTGCGACATGCTGCTCGAAGCACAGGGGCACCGCGACGCGTTGGTCGACACCTACCTCCACGGCAAGCGCTGAGGCCGGCCGGCGATGCTGCGGCGCCTACCTCGCCCCTCGTACCGTGTCTGGCTGTTCCTGCTGCTGTTGGCGCTCGGCGGCCTGGTCACCTGGCTGGACCCCTGGCGGGAACCGGCCCCCGGGCCGGTACCCACCGACGAGGCCGGCGAGCCCGACTACTACCTGGAACGGGCACAGCTGACCCGATTCGATGCCGCCGGCCGCGCCCACCAGCGCCTGGAGAGCCCGCGGTTGGTGCACACGCCTCACGACGACGTCACCCGCGCCGTCACGCCACTGGCGCACATGGTCGACCGCGAGGATCGGCAGTGGGTGGCAAGCGGTGCGGAGGGCCGCCTCGGTGCGGGCGGCAATCCACTGACGCTCACCGGCGATGCCCGGCTGCTCGCCCCGGAAGAGCGCTGGCAGCTCGACACCGAGACCCTGCACTTCGACGCCAACGTGGGGCACGCCTGGAGCGACACGCCGGCCCTGCTGCAGCAACCGCCGCAGCGCATGCGCGGCGAGCGCTTCGACGCCTGGATCCATGACAACCGGGCACGTTTGACCGACAATGTGCGCGGCCACCATGTCCCGGAAGGCGCCGAGCCGGGGCAAGCCGATGCCGTCAACCCAGAGGATTTCACGCCATGATGCGATGCAGGTTCCCGACCCTCAGCCGGCCGATCACCCTGGCGCTGGTGGGCTTGATGCTGTTCGGCCTGGCGGGCATCGGTTCGGCCATGGCACAGCAGCGCGACGCCGAGCAGCCCATCGAAGTCGAGGCCGACCAGCTCGACCTGGACGATACCGCAGGCACCGCGGTCTATACCGGCGACGTCGACATTCGCCAGGGCAGCATGCGGCTGACCGGCGATCGAGTCGAGTTTCAGCGCAACGCCGCCGGCGAGCTCTCGCGCGCTACCGCCCGCGGCGAACGCGCCTACATCGAGCAGCAGCCCGACCCCGAGCAGCCGGTGGTGCGCGGCTGGGGGCGCACGATCATCTACCACGTCGCCGAGCGAAGAGTGGAGCTGATCGACCGCGCCGAGTTGCACCAGGGAAGCGACACCTTCGACGGCGGCTACCTGGAGTACTTCCTCGACCGACGCGTGGTGCAGGCACGCTCCCGGAGCGAAGGCGTCGAAGGCAGCCAGCGCATCCGCATGACGCTGCAGCCGGAGAGCTGACATGCCGATGAAGACCCTGCATGCCCGACACCTGGCCAAGAGCTACAAGCGCCGCCGCGTGGTGCACGACATCAGCCTGTCGATCGGCCAGGGCAGCGTGGTCGGCCTGCTCGGGCCCAACGGAGCCGGCAAGACCACGTCGTTCTACATGATCGTCGGCCTGGTCAAGGCCGATGCCGGTGAAGTCGCCATCGACGATCGCGACCTCTCGCACAGTGCCATGCACGAGCGGGCGCGGGCGGGCATCGGCTACCTGCCCCAGGAGGCATCGATCTTCCGCAAGCTGTCGGTCGCCGACAACATCATGGCCATCCTCGAGACGCGCAAGGACCTCGACCGCCGCGGGCGACAGGCGAGGCTCGAGCAGCTGCTGGAGGATTTCCACGTCACCCACATCCGCGACAATCTCGGCATGAGCCTCTCCGGCGGCGAGCGGCGGCGCGTCGAGATCGCGCGGGCACTGGCCACCGAACCGGCCTTCATCCTGCTCGACGAGCCCTTCGCCGGGGTCGACCCGATCTCGGTGGGCGAGATCAAGGGCATCATTCGCCAGCTCAAGGCGCGCGACATCGGCGTGCTGATCACCGATCACAACGTCCGCGAGACCCTCGACATCTGCGATTCGGCCTACATCGTCGGGGACGGCCAGATCATTGCCGACGGCAACGCCGAGGCCATTCTTGCCAACCAGCGGGTGCGCGAAGTCTATCTGGGCGAAGACTTCCGCCTGTAGTATACTCGGGCGATTCAACAAGCTCTGATCCTTATTGAAAATATTAGAATCAGGCATGGATATTGCCGATGGCATGTTTATTGCAGTAATTTCCCTTGCAAGTCGCCTCCCACCCGTCTAGGGTAGAGTTTTCCGGCAGATGAGCCCATTACCCTCATGGCCATGAAAGCATCCTTGCAACTGCGCGTCGGCACCCAGCTGACCATGACCCCCCAACTGCAGCAGGCCATTGCCCTGCTGCAGCTCTCGACCCTCGATTTGCGCCAGGAGATCCAGCAGGCGCTTGAATCCAACCCCATGCTGGAGCTCGACGACGGCTTCGGCGAGCAGGCCGCCAGCGAAACCCCGAGCGACGACTGGGCCAGCGAGATACCCAGCGAGCTGTCCACCGACAGCGACTGGACGGACACCTTTCCCGACCACGGCACGGGAACCGGCGCCGCCACCGGCGAGGGGCCGGACTTCGAGCGCCAGGCCACGGTCCAGACGCTGACCGGCCACCTGATCTGGCAGCTGGCGATGACCGACCTGAGCGATCGCCAGCGCCTCATCGCCGAGAGCCTGATCGACGCCGTGGATGCCACCGGCTACCTGGCCCAGCCGCTGGAGGAGATTCGCGACGGCCTGCGCCGGCAGGGCCTGGAAGGCCTGCCCACCCGGGAGGTCGAGCAGGTCCTGCTGCGTCTGCAGCAGTTCGAGCCGACCGGTGTGTTCGCCCGCGACCTGCGCGAGTGCCTGATGCTGCAGCTGGCGGCGCTGCCCGACGACACGCCGCTGCTGCCCCAGACCCGCCGCCTGGTGCGGCAGTTTCTCGAGGCGCTGGCCGCCGACGACCGTCGCCTGCTGAAGCGCCGCCTGGGGCTCGACGACGAGTCGCTGGATCAGGTCATCGCCCTGATTCGCTCGCTGGACCCCCGGCCCGGCAGCGCCTTTGCCGAGGTCGGCAGCAGCTACGTCACGCCGGACCTGGTCGCCTACCATGACGAATCCGGCTGGCGCGTCGAGCTCAACGCCGAGGCCCTGCCGCGCCTGCGCATCCAGCCCGACTACGTCGCGCTGGTGCGCCGAGCGGACAAGAGCCAGGACAACCAGTTCCTCAAGGACCACCTGCAGGAGGCCCGCTGGCTGATGAAGAGCCTCGCCAGCCGCAACGACACCCTGCTGCGGGTCGGACGCGAGATCATGGCGCGTCAGATCGCCTTCCTCGAGGAGGGCGAGGAAGGCATGAAGCCGCTGGTGCTGGCCGACATCGCCCAGGCCGTCGAGATGCACGAGTCGACCATCTCGCGGGTGACCACGCAGAAGTTCATCCATACCCCGCGTGGGGTCTTCGAGCTGAAGTACTTCTTCTCCAGCCACGTCGGCGGGAACGGCGACGGGGACGTGCACTCCAGCACCGCGATCCGCGCCCGGATCCGCAAGCTGATCGCCGACGAACCACCGCGCAAGCCGCTCTCCGACAGCCGGCTGGTGGAGCTGCTGGCCGAGGACGGTATCCAGGTCGCCCGCCGCACGGTGGCCAAGTATCGCGAGGCCCTGGGGATACCATCCTCGAGCGAGCGCAAGCGTTTTCGCTGATGCCGCGACGCAACGCTGATCCCGGGCAATCCCGCCGTCCGAGGGGGTATGCAGGGCAGTAAAAAGGGTTACAATCGAGCTACCACCCGAAGGACGAAGGAGCTTGTCATGCAAGTCAACATCACCGGCCATCATGTTGAGCTGACCGATTCACTGCGTGACTACGTGAGCGAGAAGCTGAACCGCGTCCAGCGACACTATGACAACATCACCAACGTGCAGGTCACGCTCTCGATCGAGAAGGAGCGTCAGCAGGCCGCCTGCACGCTGCATGCCGCCGGTGCGGACCTGCATGCCGAAGCTTCCGATCCGGACATGTATGCCGCCATCGATGCACTGACCGACAAGCTCGACCGTCAACTGGTCAAACACAAGGAAAAGGCCCAGGCTCGCGCCCAGGGCGCCGGCATTCGCTGAGTTGCCATGACACTGGAAACCATACTGCCCCCGGAACGCACGCTGTTCGACGTCCCGGGAGGCAGCAAGAAGAGGGTGCTGGAGTTCTTCAGCACCTTTATTGCGCAGAACACGCCGAGCCTCGACAGCCAGGAGGTCTTCGGCAGGCTGGTCGGTCGCGAGAGGCTGGGCAGCACCGGGATCGGCAACGGCGTGGCCATTCCCCATGCCCGAAGCCCCCACTGCCACAGCCCCGTGGCGGCCTTTCTCAAGCTGGCCGAACCCATCGACTTCGATGCCATCGACGGCGAGCCGGTCGACCTGGTCTTCGTGCTGCTGGTGCCGGAAGAGGCCGACGATACGCACCTGTCGCTGCTGAGCCAGGTCGCGGCGGTGATGAACGATGCCGAAACGCGCGCGCGGCTGCGCAAGTGCACGAGCCAGCGCGAACTCCACGAACGTCTCATCGAAGCGATTCGACGACAGTCCTCGGCCTGACCCTTCCCTTCGCCGTTCGGCTGGCCCCTGATCAGGAGAACCCTCATGCAGCTTGTGATCATCAGCGGCCGCTCCGGTTCCGGCAAGTCGATCGCACTGCAGGCGCTCGAGGACATCGGCTATTACGCCATCGACAACCTGCCGGCGATGCTGCTCGGCTCGCTGGTGGACGAACTGCGCAGCTCGCCCACGATCCAGACCTCGATCGCCGTCAGCATCGATGCACGCAACCTGCCCCACGCGCTGGAACGCTTCCCGCGGCTACTGGAAGAGCTGCGCAGCAAGCAGGTCGACTGCCAGATCATCTACCTCACCACCGATGCCCGCATCCTGCTCGAGCGCTACTCCGCGACCCGGCGGCGCCACCCGCTGACCCGCGGCCGGGACATGACCCTGAACGAGGCCATCGAGTCGGAAGATCTGACGCTGAGCGACATTCGCAACCTGGCGGACCTGATCATCGACACCTCGCGGCTGTCGGTGCATGACCTGCGCGGACGCATCACCGAGCAGGTGGCCAGCCATCGCGCCGACCAGTTGACGCTGACGGTGGAATCGTTCGGCTTCAAGGGCGGCGTGCCGCTGGATGCCGACATCGTCTTCGACGCACGCTGCCTGCCCAACCCCTACTGGGACCCGCGCCTGCGCTCGGCCACCGGCAGGGAGCCCAGCATCGTGGAATTCCTCGAGCAGTACCCCCTGGTCCAGGAGATGCTCGATGACATCATCGCCTGGGTCGAACGTTGGCTACCGGCCTACCGCGACACCCACCGCAGCTACCTGACCGTCGCCATCGGCTGCACCGGCGGCCAGCACCGCTCGGTGTACCTGGCGGAGCGGCTCGCCCGGCATCTGGCCCAGCAGCAGCCGGACGTACGCCTGCGCCATCGGGAGCTCGGCATCCACACACCGGTCACCCCCACCCGGGACACGACCGCAGAGACCCCCGAAAGCAAGGAAACCTGAGCGTGCCCCGCCGCAAGCTGACCCTGACCAACAAACGCGGGCTCCACGCCCGTGCTGCCACCAAGCTGGTCCAGTGCTGCCAGGCCTTCCAGGCGCGCATAGTCGTCAACCGAGGCCAGCAGCAGGCCGATGCCAACAACATCATGGCGCTGCTGATGCTGGGCGCGCCCTGCGGCACCGAGCTCGAGGTCAGCGCCGAGGGGGATGACGCCGAAGCGGCACTGGAGGCTATCGAGGCATTGTTCGAGGCCCGCTTCGAAGAAGACACCTAGGGGAATGGCTACGCTCGGCCATGCGTCGTCGGCGCCCCGCTCGTCGGGCTTCGCCTGGCCTGGCCATCGCTCGCTGATTCCCGACTCTCGGCGGGAAGACGTGAAGCGTCCATTCAGCTCATGAACCGGCCACGGTCATCTCGCCGATGAGCCAGCTGCCGGTGTGAATGCTGCCACGGGTGTCGATATCGCTGCCCACGGCCTGCAACCCCTTGAACATCGTCTCGAGGTTGCCGGCGATGGTGAACTCCTCTACCGGGTACTGGATCTCGCCGTTCTCCACCCAGAAGCCGGCCGCCCCACGCGAGTAGTCGCCCGTGACACCGTTGACCCCCTGCCCCATCAGCTCGGTGACCAGTACGCCACGACCCATGCGCGCGAGCAGTTCCTCGCGCGGGGCGAGCGGTGCGGCGATGCGCAGGTTGCGCGCACCGCCGGCGTTGCCGGTGGTCTGCATGCCCAGGCGCCGCGCACTGTAGGCCGAGAGCATGTAGCTGGCCAGCCGGCCGGCCTCGATGAAGACGTTGTCGCGGGTCTGCACGCCGTCGTTGTCGAACGCCGAGCTGGCCATGGCGCCGCGCTCCATGGGCCGTTCGCCCAGGCTGAACCAGTCGGGAAACAGCGGCTCGCCAAGCCGATCGCACAGGAACGAAGCCTGGCGGTAAAGCGAGCCGCCGGCGATGGCACTCATCAGGTGGCCGACCAGGCCGCTGGCGACGCTGGCGTCGAACAGTACCGGCAGCCGCCCGGTGGCCGGCCGCCGCGCCCCCAGGCGCTGCAAGGTGCGCTCGGCGGCCTTCCTGCCCACCGCGTCGGCGTCACGCAGTTCGTGCGGATTGCGCGCACTGGTGTAGTCGTAGTCGCGCTGCATGCCATTCTGGTCCTCGGCGATCAGCATGCAGGAGAGCGAATGGCGGCTGCCGCTCTGGCTGCCGAGAAAGCCGTGGCTATTGGCGTAGACCCTGACCCCCTCGCCGCTGGAGAGCGAGGCCCCCTCCGACTGGCGGATGCCGGGCTCGCCGCGCCCGGCCGCCTCGCAAGCCAGCGCCAGCTCGATGGCCTGCTCGGTGGAGAGCGGCCAGGGATGGTGGACGTCGAGATCCGGCAGCACGGTGGCCATCAGCGCCGGGTCGGCCAACCCCGCCGCAGGGTCCTCGCCGGTGTAGAGCGCGATGGCCATGGCCTTCTCGACCACCTCGCGGATCGAGGCCTCGCCGGCATCGGTCGAGGAAGCACTGCCCTTGTGGCCGCCCAGGTAGACCGTCACCGCGATCCCCTGGTCGCGGGAGAGCTCGACCGACTCCACTTCCCCTTCGCGCACGCTGATTCCGATTCCCTGATCGACGCTGGCCCCTACCTCACAGGCATCGGCCCCCAGGCGCCGCGCCAGGGCCAACGCCTGCTCCGCCCGTGATTCCAGCAGCGCCTGCTGGGCGGCGGCATCGAATGCCTTGCTCATGTGTCTCTCCTTCGCTGACCGGCCACGCCGGCTTCCCGCGTGTCATTTCCCGTCGCCCGGCGACGGACTGATATACTGCTCTCATTCGCGCCCGACCGCTGCAGCGGCCAGGCACCCAGTGACCACTCACCACTTGGACGCGGCATGACCAAGGACACTCCCTCCCCCTTCGACGAACGGCCGAGCAAGTCCCAGCTCAAGCGCGAGATGCATGCGCTCCAGGCGCTGGGCGAGCAGATCATCGCCATGAGCCCCGCCGAGCGAGCACGCTTCCCGCTGTCGGACGATATGCTGGCAGCCGTCGAGGAAACGTCTCGCATCCGTTCCCACGAGGGGCGCCGCCGCCACATGCAGTACGTCGGCAAGCTCATGCGGCGCGAGGACCTCGAGGCGATCCAGGCGGTGTTCGACGAGATCGAACAGGAGAACCGCCGCCGCGACCTCGCCTTCCATCGCCTCGAAAAATGGCGCGATCGTCTGATCGACGAGGGCGACGGCGCCGTCGAGGCCTTCATCGAAGCGCATCCCGAGGTCGACCGTCAGGCGCTGCGCCAGCTGGTCCGCAACGCCAGGAGCGAGCGCGAGCGCGACAAGCCCCCGGCCAACGCGCGCAAGCTGTTCCGACTGATCCGCGATACCGCCGGTTTGTGAAAGCGCAGGCGCAGGACACAGTCAGCCACCTACCGCCTGGCTTCACGGGGCCGCGGCGGCAGGCTTCCAAGGAGGCGCTGTAAACCCTTCCCTGGGCGCTACCTACGCCATCCTTGGCGTAGGACCTCCTCTCCAGCCTGCCCCTGAGCCCCTTGCTCCATCGCTCCTCCAACACTTTCCCTCCCCCCGCAGAACGCAGCCGAGCGAAGGCCGGACGAGGCGACGCACGGCAAAGCCCGCGGCGTTCAGGTCCCCTCAATGAGCATAGCGAGCCGAGCGCCAACACCGTATGCGCGAGCGCAGGCACGTTCGTTCACGAGGCGGTGCCGCCGACGGTGAGTTCGTCCAGCTTCAGTGTCGGCTGCCCCACGCCCACGGGCACACCCTGCCCCTCCTTGCCGCAGACGCCGATGCCGGTGTCGAGTTCCAGGTCGTGGCCGATCATCGACACCCGCCCCATCGCCTCGGGCCCGTTGCCGATCAGCGTCGCGCCCTTGACCGGCACGGTGATCCTGCCGTCCTCGACCAGGTAGGCCTCGCTCGCCGAGAACACGAACTTGCCCGAGGTGATGTCCACCTGGCCGCCACCGAAGCTGACCGCATAGATGCCACGCTTGACGCTGGCGAGGATGTCGGCCGGATCGTCCTGGCCGGCCAGCATGTAGGTGTTGGTCATGCGCGGCATCGGCATGTGGGCGAACGACTCGCGGCGGGCGTTGCCGGTGGGCTGCATGCCCATCAGCCGGGCGTTGAGCTTGTCCTGCATGTAGCCGGTGAGCCGGCCGTCCTCGATCAGCGGGGTGTACTGGCCCGGCGTGCCCTCGTCGTCCACGCTCATCGAGCCGCGGCGGTCGACCAGGGTGGCGTCGTCCACCACGGTCACGCCGGGGGCCGCCACTCGCTGCCCCATGCGCCCGGCGAAGGCCGAGCTGACCTTGCGGTTGAAGTCCCCTTCGAGGCCGTGGCCCACGGCCTCGTGCAGCAGGATGCCGGGCCAGCCGGGGCCCAGCACCACCGGCATCTGTCCGGCAGGCGCATCGACCGCCTCGAGGTTGACCAGGGCCTGGCGCACGGCCTCGCGGGCGAAACGCTCGGCGACGTTGTCGTCGCGCAGGCGCGACATGGCATAGCGGCCGCCGCCGCCGGCACTGCCGCGCTCGCGGCGGCCGTTCTTCACCGCGATCACGCTGACGTTGAAGCGCACCAGCGGGCGGATGTCGGCCGCCAGGGTGCCGTCACTGGCGCGCACCAGGACGACCTCGTGCACCCCGGTCAGGGACGCACTGACCTGGCTGACCGCCGGGTCGGCGGCCCGCGCCACGCGGTCGGCCTGCTTGAGCATGGCGATCTTGTCCTCGGCCGACAGGCCCGCCAGCGGGTCGATGGAGGCATAGCGCAGCGCACTCTGGCTGAGCACCCGCGCGCCCAGCGGCAGGGTGGCGCCGCTGCGCACGATGCCCGACGCCGTCCGCCCGGTCTCCGCCAGGGCCTCGACGGTGATCTGATTGGAGTAGGCGAAGCCGGTCTTCTCGCCCGCCATGGCGCGCACGCCCACGCCTCCATCGATGTTGTAGCCGGCCTCCTTGACCTCGCCGTCCTCGAGTACCCAGCTCTCGTGCCAGCTCCTCTGGAAATAGAGATCGGCGTAGTCGACGCCGGGTGTCAGCACATGACCGAGACCGACATCGAGCGCGTCGATGTCCAGCCCGCCGGGGTGCAGCAGGATCTCGGCGGCGGTATCGAGCAGGGAGGGGGAGGGAGTGGTCATTCGGCGGTTTCCAATGTGATGTCGGGCGAGGTCCACGGACCCCGCACGCGGTAGTGAATTCGGGTGACTCGATCGATGGCCTTGCCGAAGAGGCGGTCGGCGAGGTACAGCGCCCCACCCACCACCGGCGCCCCGGCGATCACCGCGGCCAGCGGCAGGCTGCTGCTGACGGGAACCGTCACGCCCAGGCGCTGATCCAGTTCGCCCTGGACGAGGTCGACGGTACCGTCCAGGGTGAAGGCGGTCGCCGGGCCGTCGATCGTGACCGGGCCGTTGGTCTCCAGTACACCTTCATACAGGGTAGCAGCCCCGGTCACACGATCGAAAGCCGTGCCCTGGCCGGTCACGTCCGAGAAGTCCATGCGCAGCCGGCGCAGCAGGTTGTCGACGTTGAGCAGGCCCACCAGCCGCGCCGTGGGCGATTCGAGGTTGACGAAGCGACCGTCGCGCAGCTCGACCTCGATGCTGCCGCGCGAGCGCGCCAGGGCGAACTGCCAGGGCGCACCGGGCCAGGCCAGCTGGCTGCGCACCCGGGTTTCGTTGCTGTGAATCGAGACCGGCTGGCCCAGCCGCTCCAGCGCCGTGCCCAGGTCGCGGCCGTCGAGGTCGACCCGCGAGCGGGTCAGGCTGTCACCGGCGCCGGCCGACTCCCATACGATCTCCCCGCGCGCCGTGACCTGGCCCAGGGTCAGCCCCACGGGGGCCAGCCGCAGCCGCTGCGGCCCGCCCTCCCAGTGGGCGGTCAGCGGGCCGATCTGACGCCCCTGGTGGAGAATGTCGGCGATTCGCAGCCGGCCATCGGGCAAGTCGGTCAGCCAGCCCGGCAGCGGCGCCGGGTCGGGTGGCACCTCGAGCTCCTGAAGCAGGTTGCCGGCGCCCTCCGTCTGGGCCGGCAGCAGGCCATCGAGGCTCAGGCGCTCGAGCGCGATGTCCAGGGGGTCGGAGAGGGAGGGGCGGAAGTCCAGTTGACCTTCGAGCAGGTCGCCCTCGAGGCCGACACGCCAGCCGCCGCCGGCATGCGGACGCGCCTCGGCGGACATGGCGCCCAGGCAGGCCTCCGGGCCGGCCAGGCAGGCGGTCCCCACCTGCAGGCGGCGAAGCGCGCCCGGCCCCCCGCTGCCGGCCGAGGCGCCGCCACCGAGCAGCGGTGACAGCGCCTCGCCCCACTCCACCGGATCGAGCCGAGGGAAGTAGAGCGAACCCGACCAGCCCTCCTGGTCGGGCCAGGCGGGGGATTCCGGCAGGCGTCCCAGCCAGAACTGCCCCTGGCCCAGGTCCGACCCCGGCAGGGCCCGCCAACGCAGACGCGCGTCGCCCCCCAGTTCGGCGTCTATCCGCTGCTGGTCGAGGTCGGCGGTCACCCACAGCGGGCGCGACTCCCCCGCCGCCTTGCCCAGCGGTGCAGGCAGGTCGATGCCGACACCCTGCAGGTTGCTGTCGAAACGGAAGGTGCTGCCCGTCTCGTCGAGCGACAACCGGCCGCGCCAGGGCAGCCGCCCCGAAAGCTTGTCACCGAGCTCGTCGACCTCGAAGCGCGACACCATGCTGGCGACATCGGCGGCTCCGTCGAACTCGACGGAGCCGGCATGTGTGTCGATGTCGGCCTCGACCGGCCCGCCGAACAGGCGAGCCGCCAGTTGGCCCTCGAGTCCGCCCTCGTCGTCCCGCTGGCGCCAGGCCAGCGGCCCGCCGACCTCCGTGAACGGCACCTCCAGTGGCAGGTAGACGAGTCGTTCCAGGGCTACCTCGGTGTCGAGATCGAGCTCGAAGCCCTCCTCTTCGCCGAGCCTCGTGGCCAGCTCGATCCGCCCGCTGGCACCGCCTTCGCCGCGCCAGTCGTCCACCTGCTCCATGCCGTCTGCCGGCACGGCACGCAGGTAACGGCGCAGGGCCTCGCCATCGGCCGTCAGGTCGCCGCTCACCCGCAGCACGTCGTCCGCGATGGAAACCTGCCCGTTGCCGGCCTCGACGCCCAGGCTTTCGGCATGATCCACCTCGGCCTCGAGGGTGCCGATACCCGCCGTGAGCCTCCCGCCGAGCGACTCGATCTCCGGCCACTCGGGATCGAACGATAGGCGCCCCTCCTCGATCTCCAGGTCGAGCTGCAGACGCGGCTCGAGGCCGCTGCCGCCACGCCGCAGCGGCAGGTGCAGCTTGAGCTCGCCCTGCGGCACACGCCCCGCCACGCCCGCCGCCAGCCAGGCATACAGTTCCTCGCCCAGTGCGTCGCCGGGCAGCCAGTCCACCAGCGGGCGCTCCAGGGCATCGGCGTCACGAAAGCGCAGGTCGAGCCCCAGCCCCCCATGCACGTCGCCGCCAAGCGCCAGGCCGAAATTCCCCTCCACGTCGGCGCCCTGCCAGCCCGCCTTGAGCTGACGACCGCTGACGAAGGTACGCGGCCCCTCATAGGTCCAGCGCACCTCACCACTGGCGTGCGAGAGCGACATCGGCACCTCGTAGAGCTGCGGCACCTTGAAGGTCGGCTCGCCGACGCCGACGAACTCGACTCGTCCCGAGAGGTCCCGCGCCTCGACCCAGGCATCGAGCGGGCCGCCTCCCGGCACCGCTTCCCAGGGCTCCACTTCGACCTGGTGCACGGCGGCCCGGGCGACCCATTGCCCGTTGCGCCGCCCGACCCCCAGCCCCGATACCAGGCCGCGAGGCTGCAGCGCATCGATGGTACGCACCAGGCCCTCGGGCAGCAGAATGCGCTCACGCCAGGCCGCCAGCGAGGCCAGTTCGAAACGGCTCGTGGTCAGCCACCATCCCTCGTCGTCGCTGCGCACATGCCAGAAATGCGGCAGCGCCGGCTCGCGTGCGCGCTCGAGCTCGCGCGGCTCGGACCAGTCGGCCGCCGTCGCATCGCCCTGCAGCCAGGCTTCCCAGCCCTGATCGCTGCGCAGCCACTGGCCGCGCGCCTGGAAGGGTTCCAGCACGATCGGTTCGTCGTCGCGACTCAGCGCCAGCCGGGGCACGTCGAGGTCGACTCGCGCATCGGCCAGCGCCCCGCGGTGCCAGCGCCCCCACAGGGTGACGTCACCGCTGGCATCCTCCAGGCGCAGGGGGTCATTGGGGGTGAAGACCTCGACCAGGTCGATCAGCGTGCCGAGCTTCATCTCGGCCTGCAGGGCGGCGCTGAAGTCACGCAAGCCGGTGGGGCCGGGGAAGACCTCCAGCGCGGCCTGCAGCGTGGCCTGCTCCTGGCCGGTCAGGTGGACCTCGCCCTCCAGGTGGGCACGCCGTTCGTCGCCGGTGAGCAGGAGTCGCGGCGCCAGCAAGTCGACGCGGCGGTCGCGCCCGTGCAGCACCAGCCGCACGTCCTCCACCCAGGCGCGCTGACGCAGCAGCAGCCCGATCCAGGTGTCGAGCTGCTCGAACTTGAAGTCCCCCTCCAGCAGCTCGGGCGGGATCCGGGCCGGATCCGGCCAGTGCCAGCCGCCCTGGTCGTCCTGATAGAGGTGAAGCGTGAGGCCGGTCAGGCGTGCATCCTCGACCACCGGCACGCCGTTGCGCAGGCTGGCCGGCGTATCGAGACGCAGGCGCGCATGCTCGACCTCGAGCAGCGGCAGGCCGGCCTCCCCCTCCTGGGAGGTGAGCGTCAGTCCGCTGCCCTCGATCACCGGGTCGAGGCGGGCGAGCCGGGCGCGGAACTCGTTCAGGTCCACCGCCGCCCCCGTGCGCGCCTCGAGCAGCCGTTCGGCGCGTGGCGTCAGCTGGTCGACCTGGGACAGCGTCACCCGCAGCGTGGTCAGCGCCAACGCCACCAGCGCCAACAGCACGGCCAGCAGGGTGAGGGTCCAGCGTCCGATCCGACGAATGGAGGACATCGGCCGCTCACATCAGCACGATGTCGTACTGCTCCTGGGAGTAGTGGCTCTCGACCTGGAAGCGAATGGTCTTGCCGATGAACGTCTCCAGGTCGGCCACGGCCGCGGACTCCTCGTCGAGCAACCGATCCACCACCGGCTGCGAGGCCAGCACCATGTAGGTCTCGGCGCTGTAGGCGCGCTCCTCGCGCAGGATCTCGCGGAAGATCTCGTAGCACACCGTCTCGGCGGTCTTGAGGGTGCCGCGGCCGCCACAGGTGGGGCACGATTCGCACAGAGTCTGTTCGAGGCTCTCGCGGGTACGCTTGCGGGTCAGTTGGACCAGCCCCAGTTCGGTGACCCCGGTGCACTTGGTCTTGGCGTGGTCGCGCTCCAGCGCCTTCTCGAGCACGCGCAGCACCTGGCGCTGGTGCTCGGGGTCCTCCATGTCGATGAAGTCGATGATGATGATGCCGCCCAGGTTGCGCAGGCGCAGCTGGCGGGCGATGGCGTTGGCCGCCTCGAGGTTGGTCTTGAAGATGGTCTCCTCGAGGTTGCGATGCCCCACGTAGCCGCCGGTGTTGACGTCGATGGTGGTCATCGCCTCGGTGGGGTCGATCACCAGGTAGCCGCCGGACTTGAGCTGCACCTTGCGTCCCAGCGCCTTCTGGATCTCGTCCTCGACGCTGTAGAGGTCGAAGATCGGACGCTCCCCGGGGTAGTACTCGATGCGCGCCGACGAGTCCGGCATGAACTCCTCGGCGAACTCCAGCAGCTTGACGTAGTTCTCCCGCGAGTCGATGCGCACCTTCTCGATCTCGTCGCGCATTAGATCGCGCAGGGTGCGGATGAACAGCGGCAGGTCGTCGTAGATCACGCTGGGCGCCGGTGCCGTGATCTTGCGCTCGCTGACCTTGCGCCACAGCCGCAGCAGGAAGTGCATGTCGGCGTAGAGTTCGTCCTTGCCCACGTTCTCCGCCGCCGTGCGCACGATGAAGCCGCCGGTGATCTCGATCTCCTGCTCGACCTGGCAGAGTTCGAGCAGCTCGCGCAGGCGCTCGCGCTCGCGCTCGTCCTCGATGCGCTGGGACACGCCATGGTGGGGAGAGTCGGGCATGTAGACCAGGTAGCGCGACGGCACCGAGAGGTGGGTGGTCAGGCGTGCGCCCTTGGTGCCGATGGGGTCCTTGGTGACCTGCACCACCAGGGCCTGGCCCTCGTGGAGCAGCTGGCCGATGGAGGCCTGTTCCTCCGGCGGGGTGCCGGGCGGCATCACTTCGTGGGCATGGATGAAGGCCGCTCGGTCGAGACCGATATCGACGAAGGCCGCCTGCATGCCGGGAAGCACCCGCACCACGCGCCCCTTGTAGATATTGCCGACGATGCCTCGGCGGCGCGTTCGCTCGATCAGCGCCTCCTGCAGCACGCCGTTCTCCACTACCGCCACGCGGGTTTCCATCGGCGTCAGGTTGATCAGTACTTCGCCGCTCATGCGGAAATCCTTCTCCAGTTTCGTCTCGCCGCATTATGACATAGTGATGCGGCTAGACAGCACCATTCCATAGCGGCACGCCCTGTCGCACCAGCAGCCGAGCCGTCTCGAACAGCGGCAGCCCGACCACCGCCGAGTGGCTGCCCTCGATGCGCTCGACGAAGACCGCCGCCAGCCCCTGGATGGCATAGCCGCCCGCCTTGTCGGCCGGCTCGCCGGTGGCCCAGTAGGCCGCCACCTCGCTCTCCTCGATCCGGCGCATGAAGACCCGCGTGGTCACGCATGCCCCGAGCACGCCGGCAGGCCCCGTCACGGCCACCCCGGTGAGCACCTCGTGGCCGCGCCCCGAGAGCAGGCGCAGCATGGCCGCGGCCTCGGCCCTGTCGGCAGGCTTGCCGAGGATCCGGCCATCGCATACCACGGCGGTATCCGAGCCCAGTGTCGGCAGCGTCGTGAGCCGCCTGCCCGCCGTGGCCTTCTCGCGCGCCAGGCGCGACACGTAGGCCTCGGGCCCCTCGTCGGGCAATGGCGTCTCGTCGATGTCGACCGGTCTCACCTCGACCGACACGCCAATGCTGGCCAGCAGCTCGCGCCGTCGCGGTGAGGCCGACGCCAGGCATAGCACGGCAGACAAGGACGCCTCGGTCATGGAGTTCCCCTTCAGTCGTTGTTCGCCAGGCGCCGCTCCAGGGCCTGGAACATGGTCACCAGCCAGGGCCACAGCGCCGCGCCGATCAGCGAAGGCAGCAGGAAGGAGAGGTGCATCGAGAAGGGACCGAACAGGGTGCGCAGCCACTGCTCGACCAGCTGCACCAGCCCCAGCAGCACCAGGATCAGCAGTGCCTGCTGCACCAGGGAATAGGTACGAAAACGTGGATAGACCAGCGCCGAGAGGAACGCCAGCAGGGAAAGGGTCAAGGCGTTCTGGCCCAGCGGGGCGCCCTCGATGAGATCGAGCAGGATGCCGAGCACGAAGCCGTGGAAGACCCCGACCCGGTCCGGCTTGGCCATGCACCAGTAGATCAGCATCAGGCCGAGCCAGTCGGGGCGCCATATCTGCCACCCCTCGGCCAGCGGCATGACCTGCAGGCACAGTGCCAGAAGCAGCGTGAGCCACACCCAGGCCAAGGGCGTTCGCGGTCCGCTCGGCATCAGTCCGGCTCCTCCATGGCGGGAATCAGGGAGGCATCGACCTCGGCCTCGTCGGGCAGCTCGCGATCCCACATCTCGTCGTCCGGGACCGGTGGAGGCTCGGGCGGGAAGAGCAACAGGAAGTGGCGCGAGCGCTGCAGGCGGGCCACGGGCTCGGCCGTCACCCGGGCGAAGGGCTGGCCGGGATCGTGCACCACCTCGGTGACCCGAGCCACCGGATAGCCCGGCGGGAAACGGTCCGCCAGGCCGGAGGTCACCAGCAGGTCGCCTTCGCGAATGTCGGCCGTGTCGGGCACGTGGACGACCCGCAGGGAGTCGTACTGGCCGCTGCCCTGGAGCACGAAACGCAGCCCGTTGCGATTGACCTGGACCGGCAGCGCGTGGCTGGCATCCGCCACCATCAGCACGCGGCTGGAATAGGCCGACACGGCGGTCACCTGCCCCACCAGCCCCGAGGCGTCCAGCACCGGCTGCCCCACGTAGACGCCGTTGCGGCGCCCGCGGTCGATCACCATCTGGTGGGTGAACGGGTCGGCATCCAGGGACAGCAGTTCGGCGGTGATGTACTTCGATTCCGGGCGCGGCGCGGCACCGAGCAGCTCGCGCAGGCGCACGTTCTCCGCCGTCAGGCTCGACATGTGCTGGACCCGGTGCGACAGGTGCAGGATCTGCTCGCGCAGGCGGCGGTTCTCCTCCACCAGGCCGCGCTGATCGGACAGCGCCAGCGAGCCCCAGGCCAGGATGTCGCTGGGCACGGCGACCAGCCACTGGATCGGCGCCACAACGGTGGTGAGCTGCGCACGCACCTCTTCCATGCGGGTGAAACGGTGATCGACGAACATCAACACGGACGCGGCCACCGCACAGATCAGCATGCGGTAGCCAGGCACAGAAGCGTGCGAGAACAGCGGTTTAATAGACGTCCCCCCCGCACCGTGCGCAGCGCATCGGCTCGCCGCGCCTGTTCATACCTCGATTCCTACTGGCCATCCGCCCTGGCGCCAGCGTCAGTCGCTCGAGAGCAGCTCGAAGGTGTGACGGTCGATCATCTCCAGCGCCTTGCCCCCCCCGCGGGCCACGCAGGTCAGCGGATCCTCGGCGACGATGACCGGCAGCCCGGTCTCCTCGGCGATCAGCTTGTCGAGATCGCGCAGCAGGGCGCCGCCGCCGGTCAGCACCAGGCCGCGCTCGGCGATGTCGGAAGCGAGTTCGGGTGGCGACTGCTCCAGTGCGCTCTTGACCGCGGCCACGATCGACGAGAGCGTCTCCTGCAGGGCGTCGAGAATCTCGTGGGAGTTGAGCGTGAAGCTGCGCGGGATGCCCTCCGCCAGGTTGCGCCCGCGCACGTCGATCTCGCGCAGTTCGCCGCCGGGATAGGCGCAGCCGATCTCCTCCTTGATGCGCTCGGCGGTGGCCTCGCCGATCAGGCTGCCGTAGTGGCGCCGCACGTAGGCGGAAATGGCCTCGTCGAAGCGGTCGCCACCGACGCGGATCGACTCCGAGTAGACCACGCCGTTGAGCGAGATGATGGCGATCTCGGTGGTGCCGCCACCGATGTCCACCACCATCGAGCCCTGGGCGTCGTCCACCGGCAGGCCGGCACCGATGGCGGCGGCCATGGGCTCCTCGATCAGGAACACCTCGCGGGCGCCGGCCCCCTCGGCGGACTCCTTGATCGCCCGCCGCTCGACCTGGGTCGACATGCAGGGGACGCAGACCAGCACCCGCGGGCTCGGCGTCAGGAAGGTGCTCTGGTGAACCTTGCGGATGAAGTGCTGCAGCATCTGCTCGGTAACGGTGAAGTCGGCGATCACGCCGTCCTTCATCGGCCGGATCGCGGTGATATTGCCCGGCGTGCGGCCCAGCATGCGCTTGGCGTCGGCGCCGACCGCGGCCACGCTGCGCATGTTGCCGGACTGGCGGATGGCCACTACCGACGGCTCATCGAGCACGATACCGCGACCGCGCACGTAAATCAGTGTATTGGCCGTACCCAGATCGATGGAAAGATCGCTGGAGAACAGCCCCCTCAAGCGTTTGAACATGGACGTCGTTACCTAGTGCAGACCGGGAGCAGTGCGGAGGCAAACGGTATCATCGCGGCCCCCATGCAGCAAGCGACATGGTGCCGCCAGGAGCGCGAGAGGAGTGCCCGCCACGCGTCGGATATGGTACCTTTTCCTGCTGTGCATAACACTCCATCCGTGCGAGGACACTCAGCTCATGGCGCTTGAACACGCAGACGTGCAGCGGGCCGCTCACCTGGCCCGCCTCGGCCTGACCGACGACGAAGCCGCCCGCTACGTGGATGACCTAGGCCGCATTCTCGAGATGGTCGACATGCTTCAGGCTCTCGACACCGAAGGGGTCGCGCCGCTGGCCCACCCGCTCGACGTCACCCAGCGCCTGCGCGCCGACGAAGTCACCGAGAGCGACCAGCGCAGTCGCTTCCAGCGCTGCGCCCCGGCCGTGGAAAACGGCCTCTACCTGGTCCCCCGCGTCGTCGAATGAGCCCCGGCCGGGCACCACAGGCCGGCCGCCACCGCAGGATCCGCCTTCTCTATAACGGCACGCCTTCATGGAGCCATGCCGCATGCATGACAAGACCCTTGCCGAACTGAAACGTTCGCTCGACGCCGGCGAGTTCTCCAGCCGCGAACTGACCCAGCACCTGCTGGGCCGCATCGACCGGCTCGACGGTGCACTCAACAGCTTCATCACCGTCACCTACGACCAGGCCCTGGCCGCCGCCGAGGCCGCCGACGCCGCCCGCGCCGCGGGCAAGGCCGGCGCCCTCACCGGCCTGCCTCTGGCGCTGAAGGACATCTTCTGCACCCGCGACGTGAGGACCACCGCCGGCTCGCGGATGCTCGACAACTTCATCGCCCCCTACGACGCCAGCGTGGTCGAGAAGCTGGCCGCCGCCGGCACGGTAAGCCTGGGCAAGACCAACATGGACGAGTTCGCCATGGGCTCCTCCAACGAGAACAGCCACTACGGCCCGGTGAAGAACCCGTGGGATTTCGCTGCCGTGCCGGGCGGCTCGTCCGGCGGCAGCGCCGCGGCGGTGGCCGCCGGCCTGGTGCCGGCCGCCATCGGCACCGATACCGGCGGCTCGATCCGCCAGCCCGCCGCCTTCTGCGGCATCACCGGGCTCAAGCCCACCTATGGCCGCGTGTCGCGCTACGGCATGATCGCCTACGCCTCGAGCCTCGACCAGGCCGGCCCCATGGCTCGCTCGGCAGCCGATTGCGCCCTGCTGCTCAACGCCATGGCCGGTCACGACCTGCGTGATTCGACCTGCGTACAGCGCGGCGTGCCCGACTACACCGAGGAGCTCGACACCCCCCTCGCCGGGCTCAAGATCGGCCTGCCCCGCGAGTATTTCGGCGACGGCCTCGACCCGCAGGTGGAAGCGGCGGTGCGCGACGCCATCCGCGTCTTCGAATCGCTCGGCGCCAGCGTGCGCGAGGTCAGCCTGCCGCACACCCATTACGCGATCCCGGCCTACTACGTCATCGCCCCGGCCGAGGCATCGTCGAACCTGTCGCGCTTCGACGGCGTACGTTTCGGCCACCGCTGCGCCAACCCGGCCGACCTGATCGACCTGTACAAGCGCAGCCGCGCCGAAGGCTTCGGCGACGAGGTCAAGCGCCGCATCCTGATCGGCACCCATACCCTCTCCGAGGGCTTCTTCGACGCCTACTACAAGAAGGCGCAGCAGGTACGCCGGCTGATCCGCCAGGACTTCCTCGACGCCTTCGAGGAGGTCGACGTGCTGATGGGACCGGCCTCGCCCACCCCGGCCTTCGATCTCGGCGCCAACAAGGACCCGGTGTCGATGTACCTGCAGGACATCTACACCATCGCCATCAACCTCGCCGGCATCCCCGGCATGAGCGTGCCGGCCGGCTTCGTCGGACAGCGCCCGGTGGGTCTCCAGATCCTGGGCAGCCACTTCACCGAGGCGCGCCTGCTCAACGTCGCCCATCAGTTCCAGCAGGGCACCGACTGGCACCGCCAACGTCCCGCCTTCGCCGAGGAGAACGCCTGATGCAATGGGAAACCATGATCGGGCTGGAGGTGCACGTCCAGCTCGCCACCCGCTCCAAGATCTTCTCCGGCGCCTCCACCGCCTTCGGCGCCGAGCCCAACACCCAGGCCTGCGCCGTCGACCTGGGCCTGCCCGGCGTGCTGCCGGTGCTCAACGAGGCCGCCGTGGCCATGGCGGTCAAGTTCGGCCTGGCGATCCATGCCGAGATCCCCGAGGTTTCGGTCTTCGATCGCAAGAACTACTTCTACCCCGACCTGCCCAAGGGCTACCAGACCAGCCAGATGTACCAGCCCATCGTCGGTGCCGGTGTGGTCGAGATCACCCTGGAGGACGGCACGACCAAGCCGATCCGCGTGCACCACGCGCACCTCGAGGAGGACGCCGGCAAGTCGCTGCACGAGGACTTTCATGGCATGACCGGCGTCGACCTCAACCGCGCCGGCACGCCGCTGCTCGAGATCGTCTCCGAGCCCGACATGCGCTCGGCGAAAGAGGCCGCCGCCTATCTCAAGGCGATCCACTCCATCGTCACCTATCTCGGCATCTCCGACGGCAACATGGCCGAGGGCTCGATGCGCTGCGACGTCAACGTTTCCGTGCGCCCCAAGGGACAGGAAACCTTCGGCACCCGTGCCGAGATCAAGAACGTCAACTCCTTCCGCTTCGTCGAGCGTGCCATCGCCTACGAGGTCGATCGCCAGGTCGAACTGCTCGAGGAGGGCGGCGTGGTGGTCCAGGAGACCCGCCTGTTCGACCCCGAACGCGACGAGACCCGCAGCATGCGCACCAAGGAGGAAGCCAACGACTACCGCTACTTCCCCTGCCCCGACCTGCTGCCGGTGGTGCTCGACAAGGCCTATATCGACCACCTGCGCGACAACCTGCCGGAGCTGCCCGCCGACAAGCGCGCCCGCTTCGAGCGCGCGCTGGGCCTCTCCGCCTACGACGCCAGCGTGCTCTCCGCCACCCGCGAGATGGCCGACTACTTCGAGGAGGTCATGGAGGTCTGCGGCGATGCCAAGCAGGCCGCCAACTGGGTGCAGGGCGAACTCGCGGGGGCCCTGAACCGCGAGGGCCTGGCCATCGTCGACAGCCCTGTCTCGGCGCGCCAGCTCGGTGAGCTGGTGGCGCGGGTCATCGACGATACCATCAACGGCAAGGCCGCCAAGCAGGTGTTCCAGGCGCTGTGGAACGGCCAGGGCGCGAGTGCCGACGCCATCATCGAGGCCCAGGGCCTCAAGCAGGTCACCGACACCGGCGCGATCGAGGCGATGATCGACCAGGTCATCGCGGACAGTCCGGCCCAGGTGGCCCAGTACCGTGATGCCGAGCCGGACAAGCGCGGCAAGATGATCGGCTACTTCGTCGGCCAGGTGATGAAGGCCTCGCGCGGCACCGCCAACCCCCAGCAGGTCAATGCGCTGCTGAAGCAGAAGCTCGACGCGCTGTGCTAGGTCACGAGGCGCCGTCGCTTGAGCGATGGCGCCGCTTCCCCATGACGAGGAAACTGGCATGTCGGACGACGTAGGCACACGTCTGCGCGCCCTGCGCACCCTGCGCGGCATCTCCCAGCGCGAACTGGCCAAGCGCTGCGGCGTCACCCACTCCAGCCTGTCATTGATCGAACAGGGCAAGGTCAGCCCGTCGGTCAGCTCGCTGAAGAAGATCCTCGATGCCATCCCCATCAGCGTCGGCGACTTCTTCACCATGGACCTGGAGAGCCGCGACCAGGTCTTCTACTCCGCCGACGAGCTGGCCGACGTCGGCAGCGGTGAAGTCATCTACAAGCTGGTCGGCGCCAACCGCGCCAGCCGCGCGCTGGCCTTCATGATCGAGACCTACCCGCCCGGGGCCGACACCGGCCGCGAGATGATCGCCCACCAGGGCGAGGAGGCCGGCGTGGTGCTCGAGGGCGAGATCGAGATCACCATCGGCCCCGAGACTCGCCTGCTCGGGCCCGGCGAAGCCTACTACTTCGACACCAACGTGCCCCACCGCTTCCGCAATCCCGGCAGGCTCCCCTGCCGGCTGGTGAGCTGCTGCACGCCGGCGCGCACCTTCTAGCCGCCTTCACGCGCCCCCTTCTGTACAAGTTTCACCACCTGCCCGACGCGGCAGGTTTCTTTTTGCGTGACCACTGCATGGCGCAGTGAGCCCCTTTCGACGCGACTATCGGCAGTATAGGCTGAAAGTATTTGTACATTTAATGTACAAGTTTTATGGTGCCTCCTGTACAACAATGAACTCCCCGAGGCCACGCCTCCACGTACGCAGAAGGAACGACAACCATGAAGCTCTTCCCGACCCGCCTCGCCCGGCTCGGTATTCGCAGCCGCCTGCTCGGCGGATTCTCCGCCGTGCTCGTCCTGATCGTCCTGCTCACCGCCATCGGCATCGTCCAGGTCAACCGCATCGATAGCAGCCTGACCACCATCAACGAGGTCAATGGCGCCAAGCAGCGCCACGCCATCGACTGGCGCGGCAGCGTGCACGACCGTGCGATCCTGCTGCGCGACATGACCCTCGTCGAGTCATCGGCGGACCTTGCCGCGCTCGAGCGCGACTACCGGGCGCTGGCCGATGACTACCGCCTCGCCGCCGACGGCATGAGCGACGTGACGCGCGACGGCATCACGCCGCGCGAACGCGAACTGCTGACCGCCATCGAGCGCCAGGCCGATCTCACCCAGCAGTTTGCCGGCCAGGTGATGGAGCGCCGCGACCAGGGCGACCTGGACGGCGCAAGAGAGACCCTTCTGCGCGACGCCGGTCCGGCCTTCTTCGCCTGGCTCGACAGCATCAACGCCTTCATCGACCATCAGGAGGCCGAAAGCGCCGCCGATTCCGCCCTGGCACGCGATACCGCCGCCGGATTCCAGATGCTGATGCTGGCCCTGTGTCTCGCGGCAATACTCCTGGGTGGCGGCATTGCCTATCTTCTCGCCCGCCAATTGCTGCGCGAGCTGGGCGCCGAGCCGCATGAGGTGCGCGCCTTCGCCGAGGCGATCGGCCGTGGAGAGCTGGCCACGGCCGGCCGCGTGCGCAAGAACGACGAACACAGCATCATGGCCGCCCAGGTCGGCATGGCACGCAAGCTACAGGGAATCGTCGCCCAGGTACGAGCCGCCGCCGAGGCAGTGGCCAGCAACAGCGAGCAGATCGCCGAAGGCAATACCGATCTCGCCTCGCGTACCCAGCAGCAGGCCAGCGCCCTGACGCAGACCGCCTCGGCCATGGAGGAGCTTAACGGCACCGTGGTTCAGAATACCGAGAACGCCGGCCAGGCCAGCCGCGAAGCGGAAAGCGCTTCGCACACGGCACGCCAGGGTGGCGTAGCGGTAGAGCAGATGGCGGCTACCATGAACGAGCTCGACAGGAGTGCCGGAGAGATCGCCAGCATCATCTCGACCATTGATGATATTGCCTTCCAGACCAATATCCTGGCGCTCAATGCCTCGGTGGAAGCGGCCCGGGCAGGTGAGCACGGGCGTGGCTTCGCCGTGGTTGCCGCAGAAGTGCGCAAGCTGGCCCAGAAGAGCGCTGACGCCGCCAGCGAGATCAATGAGCTCATCACCAGCAACGTGGAGCGCGTGAAGAGCGGTAACATGAAGGCCGCCGAGGCGCGCCAGGCCACCGAGCAGATCGTCGAGGCGATCGCACGGGTCAGCCAGCTGATGCGGGAGATCAGCCAGGCCAGCGTCGAGCAGAGCGCCGGCGTGCAGGAAGCCGGCACCGCCGTGGCCGAGATGGATCGGGTCACGCAGCAGAACGCCACGCTGGTGGGAGAGAGCGCCACGGCCGCCGACAACCTGCGCCAGCATGCTCGGCAACTGATGACCGCCATGGCCGCCTTCCAGCTGCCATCCGGTACTCGAGCCGAGGGCGTGGCTACCCTGACGGAAGCAACGCCGGCGGCCTCACGTTCCGGCATCCCCCAGTGGCAGCCGGCGGGGAGGGAGCGCCACCAGCCCGAGTGGGCCAGCTTCTAGCCCGAACCGGTCGCCTGCGGGCGGCCGGTATCGCCTCACGGCATCTCGCCATCCGTCCTCGTGCCCCTGGCCGACGCCGCCGTTTCGAGCTCCAGCCCGGCACGCTCGACCAGCTCGGCGGGCAGTTCCTTCTTCACCGCCACTCCCAGTTCCTGGAACTCGGCGGCCTGCTTGATCAGGTTGCCACGACCGTTGACCAGTTGCCCCATGGCGCGGTCGTAGCTGTCGCGGGCGCCGTCGAGCTTCGCCTGCACCTCCTGCATGCTCTCGAGGAACAGGCGCAGCTTGTTGTAGAACCGCTCGGCACGATTGGCCAGCTCGGCGCTGTGGCGGCTCTGGTCCTCGAAGCGCCACAGCTGGCGCACGATGTTGAGGCTTGTCAGCAGCGTGGTCGGCGTGGCCACCAGCACGTTGTGCTCGATGGCGCGCTGGTAGAGGGTCTCGTCGTACTTGAGCGCCTCGACGTAGGCCGACTCCACCGGCACGAACATGATCACCACGTCCGGCGAGTTTAGCCCCGGCAGGTCGTAGTAGTGCTTGTCGGCCAGCTCATTGATACGCTCGCCCACCGCCGTGGCATGGGCCGCCAGGGCCAGCTCGCGTTCACGCTCGTCCTCGGCGTTGACGTAGCGCACGTAGGCGGCCAGCGACGTCTTGGCGTCGATCACCAGGTGGCGCCCCTGGGGCAGGTAGACCACCGCGTCGGGGCGCCGGCGACCCTCGGCCGTGGCGAAGCTGACCTCGCGCTGGTAATCCTTGCCGGGGCGCAGGCCGGAGCCCTCGAGCACGTTCTCGAGCATCAGCTCGCCCCAGTTGCCTTGCACCTTCTTCTGCCCCTGCAGCGCCTGGGTCAGGCGCTCGGCCTGGTCGGTGATCTCACGATTGAGCGCCTGCAGGTGCCTGAGCTCGGCGCGCAGCCCGGCGCGCTGCTCGGTGTCGTGGCGGTGGATCGTCTCGACCTTCTCGCGAAAGCCCTTCATCTCGGCCTGGATCGGCTGCAGCAGCCCGCTGATGCGCTGCTGGGAGAGTTCGGAGAAGGCGCGCCCCTTGCGTTCGAGAATCTCGTTGGCCAGGTTCTCGAACTCCTGGCGCAGCTGGTCGCGGCCATCGCGCAGCAGCGCCAGCTGCGCCTCGAAGTGCTGCTGCTTCTGCTCCAGGGTGGTGGCCAGGCGCGCCTCTCGTACCTGCACCTCGCCCAGTTCGCGCTGAAGCTGCTCGAGGCGCTGCTCACGCTCGGTGAGCCGCTCGCGAAGCTCGGCGTGAATGTCCGCATGCCGCTCCCGCTCGACGCCGCGCTGCCGCCCGGCAAGCAGGCCGGCCAGGCCGAAGGCGAGCAGAAACGCCAGCAGCGCAGTCAGTGCCATGACGTAGCCCAGAGGAAGAGCGGCCAGCAGCGTGGTGAGATCGGTCAAGGGCATTCTCCTGCTGCAGCAAAGGGATAGCTCGCAAGTCTCCTCAATACCGCCGAGTTTGTCACGGCCTGCATCGCATCCAACCTGGCATCGTTCATCGTTTCTTCGTCCGCTCAGCCATCAACGAACGGCATCCAGGCGTCAACGCAGGGTCATGCTATCGTGAAAGCCAGGCTCTACTGACGCACCTACCCATGCTCGATTTCCTTGCCCGCTCCGAAAGCCATGCCTGGCACCAGCAGTTGGCTCGCCTGCTGCGCACGGCGGCGACTCCCGACTTCCCCGCCAGGCTCGATCAATCCCTGCGCGAGCTGGTGGGTCACGAAACCGTGCTGATCAACGCCTATCGGGGTCGTCGGCAACCGCTGCTGATCCACGACGACTACCCGCCACACCGCCACGAGCAGGGCGTCGAGCGCTACCTGAGCCAGGCCTATCTGCTCGATCCCTTCTTCGCCGCAGTAAGCAATGGCCTGGACCAGGGTGCCCATCGCCTGCGCGAGCTGGCCCCGGATCGCTTCGAAGCCAGTGAGTACTACGCCCACTACTATCGTGCCTTGGGTCTGGTCGATGAAGTCGGCATTTTCTGCCGGGTCGAGGCGGAGGTGGTGATCGCCGTGTCGCTCGGCTTCGGGACGAAGTCGCCACCCTTGACCCGCCGCGCGCTGCAGGCGTTGCGCTACGTATCGCCCATTGCCGAGGCCCTGCTGACCGAGTACTGGAAATGGCAGGGAAGTCAGTTCCAGCAGCGTCTCGCGGAGCAGGAACCGGTGGAAGCCGCGCTTGCCAGCTTCGGCGCCGCGGTGCTGACGGCAAGGGAGCAGGAGATCGTACGTCTGCTGCTGGCCGGCCATTCGACGAAATCGGCGGCCCGCGAACTCGACATCAGCGACGGCACGGTCAAGGTTCATCGCAAGCACATCTACCAGCGCCTGGAGGTTTCCAGCCAGTCGCAGCTGTTTCGGCTGTTCCTCGACCACGTGGCCCTGGTATCGCGCCAGCAGGCGGTATGACGCTCGCAAAAATGCCAGCTCCCGTGGCAGGGAGCCGGCATGTCGACGATCGTATTGAAGGCGAGTGCTCAGGGGGCTAGTGCCATCCACACGCTCTTGAGCTCGGAGTACTCCTCCAGGCTGTGATGCGACTTGTCGCGCCCGTTGCCCGACTGTTTGACCCCGCCGAAGGGCATGGTCTGGTCGCCGCCGGCCCAGTTGTTGACGAATACCTGGCCCGACTGCAGCCGCCGTGTCACGCGCAGGATGCGGTCGATGTCCTGGCTCCAGAGCCCGGCGGCCAGGCCGTAGGGCGTGTCGTTGGCCATGGCCACGGCCTCTTCCTCGCTGTCGAAGCCGAACACCGCCAGCACCGGGCCGAAGATCTCCTCGCGGCCGATGGTCATGGTCGGGGTCACGCCGTCGAACACCGTGGGCGGGATGAACAGCCCCGGACCCTCCAGCGCCTGGCCGCCGCTGCGCAGCCGCGCGCCCTCCTCCACCCCCTGGCGGATGTAGTCGAGAATGCGGCGGTGCTGGGTCTCGTCGACGATGGCGCCCATGAAGCTCTGCGGGTCCAGCGGCTCGCCCGGCTGCATGCTCTCGGCGGCCTTGAGTACCCGCTCGACGACGTCGTCGCGGATCGAATT
>NZ_QHGY01000006.1 GCF_003254665.1 Billgrantia lactosivorans
TGCCGGGCATCAGCGTGCCGCCGGCGCGGAACTCGATCTCGAGCTCGTCGCCGGCCAGCTTGTTGGCCAGTTCCACCCAACGGCGATCGACCTCAACGATGGAAATATTGTCGGGCCAGGTCGACGTCATCGTCCAGGTTTGCTGGGCCTCAACATTGGCGCTGGCAGTGGCAAAGCCTACCCCGAGGGCAAGCCCGGTGAGCATGGTGGCGTACTGAGTGTTCATGTTGTTCTCCTCGGAATTGCATTTAAACCCGTTCATGATTTGTTCTTGTCAATGGCCTAATCGGCCTCCAACAGCCTTCTATTCAATTCATGGCGTAGGTTCTCCGCTTCGCTGGAACTCCAGGCACGCAGCCCTTTTCCACTCTCCATGCCGGTATTTCCTTGCTCAATTAACGTTTCGAGAACGGGACTCGGCACAGGATCCCGGCACAAATGGGGGAAAAGTAGCCGGTGGACTTGCCGGGTCAGCGCAAGACCGACCAGGTCGGCATTCTCCATGGGGCCTAGATAAGGCAAACGCTTGCCGAAACCATGCTTGACGACCTCATCGATGGCTTCTGGGGTACACACGCCTTCGGCAACCAGGTGCAGCGCTTCCCGCCACATGGCATGCTGAAGCCGGTTACCAATAAAACCCGGAACCTCGTGAAAGACTTTGACGGGCTTCTTCCCCATGGCCAGAAGAAGATCGAAAGCCGCTTCAAATACGTCCTCGCGGGAACACTCCGTTTTTATGACCTCCACCAGCGGAATGAGGTGAGGCGGGTTCCACCAGTGCATCCCGACCAGCCTGGCGCGGGCCGCATCGGGCAGTCTCTCGCCTATTCGGGTTATGGGTATGACGGAGGTATTGCTCGCGAGGATGGCATCGGAAGGCGATACTCTTGCCAAGTCGCCGAACAACTCCTGCTTCAACTCGAGTATTTCAGGTACAGCCTCGATGACGAGGCTCGATGACGAGGCGGCGCGCGCCAGATCGGCGCAGACCTCCAGGTTCGCCATTACCGGGCCGGCATCCACACCCATTTGCTCGAGATTCTCGCGAATACGGCGCGGGGCCGTTTCCAATACCTCCGGGCGGGAATCGTGCAGCACGACGGCATGGCCGCTCTGGGCAAAGGCCTGAGCGATTCCGTGCCCCATGAGGCCGGCGCCGACGACGCAAACCGGTATTGTTGTAGCCATGGCGGGTTCCTACCTTCGGGCTGAGAAGCCGTATTGCCTGGGGCTACTCTACAAAGGTATTCTGGGCGAGCGGAAGGTCGAAAGCGGTCTACATGAGGTCTTTTTCGGACACTCCTGTCGAGGCTCAGCATGCCCAGCTTTCCATCCAACTTACTGAATCAGAAGATTTATGCACCGTACAAGATCGTCGCCCTGGTGGGAGCGGTGGCAGAGCAGGGCATCTCGGCCGACGAGGTGCTGAAGGGCCTGGGCCTGAGCCAGGAGACCCTCACGGACCCCGCCACGCTGGTCTCGATAAAGCAGTACATCGACGCCTGCACGAACGTGATCGAAGCGGGAGCCAGCCTGTCGACCCCGTTTGCAACGGCCGCCAGGCTGCACTTGACCGCCTACGGCATGTACGGTTACGCCCTGCTCACGAGCCCCACCATAAGGGACTATTTCAATTTCGGCGTGAAGTACCACCCCCTGGCCACGCCGACAATGCACATGACCTGGCGTGAGTCGGAAGAAGCTGCCATTTTCGAGTTCCGGGAGGCCTACTCCTACATCACCAGCGTCAAGACACGCAACTTCCTGATACAACAACAAGTGGCGCAGAACATCATTCATATTCGCGATGCGGTGGGCCCCAGCTTGACGCCGATGAGGGCGCTGCTTTCCTACCCCGGCAACGAGGTAGCGGAGATCCATGAGAAATACCTGGGGTGCGCTTGCCACTTCGACCAGGAAACCAGCGAAATCCACTACCCCAAGGAAATCCTCGAGCAAGCCCCTCTGCTAGGCAACCAGCTCTCCATCAAGCTGCTCCAGGAGACCTGCAATCAACTTCTCGGCCAGACCAAGATGTCCTCAGGGGTCACGGGCGAGGTCTATCAGATCTTGATGATGTCGCCGACCCGCTTTCCCAGCATGGAGGCCGTCGCCAACCTGCTCTGCATCACCACTCGCACCTTGAGAAGAAAGCTGGATGCCGAAGGAACGAGCTACCGGGACATCCTGGATGATGCCCGCTGCACGTTGGCTGCCGAATACCTGCAGGCAACGAGAATGAGCACCGAGGATATCGCGGCGAGGCTGGGGTTCAGTGACAGCGCGAACTTCAGGCGAGCCTTCAAGCGCTGGACAGGCAAGTCCCCCCATGCGTTTCGAAGAGGCTCTTCAGCTTGAGCCGTTCGCTGGAGGCGCTCGGCAGCAGGCAATCCATGCAGGGCCTATGGCGGCCGCCACGAGGATCGCGTATCGAGATGCCGCCAAGGCCGCGCAGCGGCTGATCGGCGCAGCGCATCTTCGCCTGAGCCGCCCGCTTGTGGGACGATGCCCCTTTTCCCAGGAAGGCCCGGCCATGCTCGAATTCCGCCAGGTGCACAAGACCTACGCCACGCCCCAGGGGCCGCTGGCGGTGCTCGCAGGGGTGGACCTGCAGCTGGGTAGCGGCGAGAGCCTGGCGCTGATGGGCGAGTCCGGCAGCGGCAAGTCGACCCTGCTGCACCTGGCGGCGGGTCTCGACCTGCCGGACGCCGGCGAGGTGCGGCTCGCCGGGCACTCGATCGCCGCCCTGGACGAAGCGGGCCGCGCCCGCCTGCGACGTGACACCCTGGGGCTGGTGTTCCAGCAGTTCCACCTGGTGCCGAGCCTCAACGTGAGCGACAACCTGCGCCTGCAGGCGCGGCTGGCCAAGCGCGAAACACCGGAGTGGTCGGCGCACCTGAGTGAACGCCTGGGCCTCGCCGGCCTCGAGCGGCGCTACCCGGAGCAGCTCTCGGGCGGCCAGCAGCAGCGCCTGGCCATCGGTCGCGCGCTGGCGCCGCGGCCCGCCCTGCTGCTCGCCGACGAGCCCACCGGCAACCTCGACGAGACCACCGCCGGCGAGGTGCTCGAGCTGCTGCTCGCGCTGGTGCGCGAGGCCGGCAGCGCGCTGCTGATGGTGACCCACAGCCCCCAGGTGGCGGCGCCGCTCGATCGCTGCCTGCGCCTGACCCACGGTCGGCTCGGCCCCGCCGCCGGCCCGGAAGCGCGCCGATGCTGACCGCGCTGGCAACGCTCTTGTCCCACTACAGGCGCCATCCCGGCCAGCTCGCCATGCTGCTGCTGGGGCTGTGGGTGGCCGGTGCGCTGTGGAGCGGGGTGCAGGCGATCAACGCCTCGGCACGCGACAGCTATTCCCGAGCCGAGGCGCTGTTCACCACCGGGCTCGACCGCCTGGAGCGCCGCGACGGCGAACCGCTGACCCGTGACGACTACCTGCGCCTGCGCCGCGCCGGCCTGCCCGTCTCGCCGTTGCTGGAGGGCTCGCTGGAGGGGCTCGACGGTACCCAACTGACGGTGATCGGCATCGATCCCCTGACCCTGCCCGGCGACAACGCCTTCGCCGCCGCCTCCCGCCAGGGGGAGCTGACCGCCTTTCTCACCCCGCCGTGGCAGACCCGCGTCGCCCCGGACACCCTGCCCAGCCTGGGCGTGAACGCGCGCCAGGCCCACGGCGCCGAGCCGCGCCTGGCCGAAGGCCGGCTGCCGCCGCTGATGCCGTCGCCCACGCTGCCTCCCGGCACCCTGGTGATGGATATCGCCGCGGCGGCGCGCCTGCTCGACAGCGGCGAGCGCATCACCCGCCTGGTCAGCGCCCCCGGCATGCTCGAACGCGCCCCCGAGGGGCTGGTCCTGACTCGCGCGGCCACGCTGGTCTCGCCCGGCCAGCTCACCGAGAGCTTCCATCTCAACCTCACCGCCATGGCGCTGCTGGCCCTGGTGGTGGGGCTGTTCATCGTCCAGGCGGCGCTGGGCCTGGCCCTGGAGCAGCGCCTGGGCATGCTGCGCACGCTGCGCGCCCTCGGCGTGTCGGGGCGCGGCCTGGTCGGCCTGCTGGCGCTGGAACTGGCGCTGCTGGGGCTCGTCGGCGCCGTGGCCGGCATCGTCAGTGGGGTGTGGCTGGCCAGCCTGCTGCTGCCCGACGTGGCCGCCACCCTGGGCAGCCTGTACGGCGCCGAGGTGGCGGTTACCCTCAACCTGCCCTGGCACTACTGGCTCGGTGGTCTCGCCGTGACCCTGGGCGGGCTGCTGCTGGCCGGCAGCGGCGTGCTGTGGCGGGCGGCCCGCTTGAGCGTGCTGGGGCTGGGCCAGGCCCAGGCCTGGCGCAGCGGTTTTCTGCGCCAGCTGCGCGGCATGGCCCTGGCGGGCGGCGGCGTCACGGCGCTCGGGCTCGTGCTCTGGGCGTGGCTCTCGCGCCAGCCCCCCGGCGAAGGGCTGGTCGCCGGCTTCGGCCTGATCGCCGCGCTGCTGTTGGCCAGCGCCCTGTGGCTGCCGCCGTTGCTGGCCCTGGCGCTGGCCGGGCTCGGCCGGCTGGTGCGGCGCCATCCGCTGGCGCAGTGGGCCCTGGCCGACCTGCAGCTGCAGCTGCCCAGGCTGGCGCTCGCCATGATGGCGCTGCTCATCGCGCTCGCCGCCAACCTGGGCGTGAGCAGCATGGTCGGCGGCTTTCGCCTCACCTTCCTCGACTGGCTCGACCAGCGCCTGGTGGCGGACTACTACCTGCGCCCGGCCCCCGAGCAGTTCGACACGGTGCAGGCCTGGCTGGCCGAGCGCCCCGAGGTCGCCGAGCTGCTGCCGACCCGCCATGCCGAGGCCACGCTGGTGGAGATCGACGGTCCCGACGGATTGCGTGCGCCGCATCTGCCGGTCGGCCTCTACGGCATTACCCCCGGCGAGTCGCTGATCCCGAGCTGGCCGCTGCTCGCGACCCGGGCCGGCCGCGACGCCGCCTGGCAGGCGTTCGCCGCGGGCGAGGCCGCCTTCGTCAACGAGCAGCTCGCCATCGACCAGCGACTCGAACCGGGCGACCGACTGACGCTGACGGCCCCGGCTGGGCAGGAGACGCTGACGGTGGCGGCCGTCTATCCCGACTACGGCAACCCCCGCGGCGAGGTGCTGTTGGCCACGCCGCGGCTGGCCGAGCGTTTCGCCGCCGCGCCCAGCTCGATCGGCCTGGTGCTCGCCGCGGAAGCGGATGAGGCCGCATTGCGTGACGCGCTGCGCCGACGCTTTGCGCTCGGCGGCGACGCCCTGGTCGACCAGCGCGAGGTGAAGCGCATGTCCGTCGAGATCTTCGAGCGCACCTTCACCATCACCCGGGCGCTCTCCGCGCTGACCCTGGGCGTGGCGGCCCTGGCGCTGTTGGCGAGCCTGCTGGCCCAGGCCCGGGAGCGCCGACGCCAGCTCGCCCCGCTGTGGGCGCTGGGGGTACCGCGTGCCCGGCTGGTCACGATTCAGCTGGCACAGTTGGGCGGCATGGCGCTTAGCGTCGGCGCCCTGGCGCTGCCGCTGGGCGCGCTGCTGGCGCTGGGGCTGGTGGCGGTGATCAACGTCGCCGCCTTCGGCTGGCGGCTGCCGCTGCACGTGTTCCCCGGCGACCTGGCCGTGACCCTGGCCACCGCGATGGGCGTGGCCCTGGCGGCGGCCGCCCTGCCGGCGACCAGGCTGTGGCGCACGCCGCCCCGCGCCCTGCTGGCCGAGGAGAGTGGCACATGAGGCCTTGGTTCGTTGCCGCGCTGCTGCTGCTGACGCTGGCCGGTTGCGGCGAGCGAACGGCGCCAGAAGACCCCGCCGGCTTCGCCGGGCTGGGCGAAGCGGCCGGCGACTTCGCCCAGGCCCGCCGGGGCAACGCCCTGCGCTTCCCCGAGGATCACGCCGCCCACCCGGACTATCGCATCGAGTGGTGGTATCTCACCGCCAACCTCGCGGACGCGCGCGGCGAGCCGCTGGGCCTGCAGTGGACCCTGTTCCGCCAGGCGCTCACCCCGCCGGACGAGCGCCCCGCCCCCACCCCCTGGGCCGCCGACCAGCTGTGGATGGCCCACATGGCGGTCTCCCGGGGCGACACCCACCGCGTGGCCGAACGCTTCGCCCGCTCTCATTCGGCCGAGACAGGGGGGCAAGCGGGTACGCGCGCCGAGCCGTTTCGCGCCTGGGTCGACCACTGGCAGCTGGCCAGCCGGGTCGACGCGTCAGACGAGGCGAACACGGACGACACCTTCGCCGCGCTGCAACTGACGGCACACCAGGACGACGAGCACGGCGGCTTCGGCTATGACCTGACGCTCACCGCCGAGGGGCCGCTGGTGGCGCATGGCGCCGCCGGCTTCAGCCAGAAGGCCGCCGACGGCCAGGGTTCGATGTACTACAGTCAGCCATTCTGGCGCATCGAAGGCGAGGTGACGCTGGATGGCGAGACGCGCGAGGTGAGCGGGCGCGGCTGGCTCGACCGCGAGTGGAGCAGCCAACTGCTCGACGAGCGCCAGCAGGGCTGGGACTGGTTCTCGCTGCACCTGGAAGACGGCCACCGGCTGATGGCCTTCCAGCTGCGCGGCGGCGGCCCCGACGGCGGCGACTACCGCTCGGGTACCTGGATCTCGCCGGCGGGCGAGCCCACCGCACTGGGCCCCGACGAGATCGGCCTGACGCCGCTCGCCTCCCGCGAGGTCGAGGGCCGCGAGGTCCCGACCCGCTGGCGCCTGGAGGTCCCCCGCGCCGGTGTCGAGCTGATCGTCGAGGCGCCCCACGCCGAGCGCTGGATGGACACCAGCGTGCCCTACTGGGAGGGCGAGGTGATCGCCCGCGACGCCGACAGCGGCCAAGATAGGGACAGGCGAAGGGGCGTAGGCTACCTGGAAATGACCGGCTACTGACGCAGCACGAGGAGAGCCCATGAACCTGCTGGACGCCATGACCGCCTATGTGCGCGTCGCCGAGCTCGGCAGCTACACCCGCGCGGCCGAGGCCCTGGACCTGTCGCGCACGCGGGTCTCGCGGCTGATCATGGAGCTCGAGAGCCACCTGGGCGTGCGCCTGCTGCAGCGCACGACGCGGCGCCTGCATCTCACCGAGGCCGGCGAAAGCTACCTGGCTCGCGCCCAGGGCATCCTCCAGGCGCTGGAAGAGGCCGAAGCCGAGCTCGGCGCCGGCAGCACCGAGGTGTGCGGACGCCTGCGGGTCAACGGCCCGATGTCCTTTGGCACGCGCTTCCTCTCGCCGCTGATCGCGCGCTTCATGGTCGAACACCCTGCGCTGCAAGTGCGCCTCGACCTCAACGACCGGCGCGTGGACCTGCTGGAGGAGGGCTACGACCTGGCGATCCGCATCGGGGAGCTGCCGGATTCCAGCCTGGTGGCGCGCCGCCTGGCGCGCTGCCGCCTGCTGCTGTGCGCCTCGCCCGAGTACCTGGCGCGCTTCGGCGAACCGCGCACGCTGGCGGAGCTGACCGAGCATCGCTGCCTGCGCTACCGCACGGCCAGCGGCAGCGAGTGGCAGTTCGGCGGCCAGCGCCTGACGGTTCAGGGCCCGCTGGAGAGCAACAACGGCGACGTGCTGACCCAGGCCGCCGAGGCCGGGCTGGGCATCGCCCACCAGCCCAGCTTCCTGATCAACGAGAGCATCAGGAGCGGACGCCTGGTGCCGCTGCTGGTCGACGAGGCCAGCGTGACCATCGGCATTCATGGCGTCTACCCGGCGCGGCGCCACCTGCCGGCCAAGGTCGAGCGGCTGCTCGATTTCCTGGCCGAGGCCTGGGGCGACCCGCCCGCGTGGGAGCGGGAGCTGGGATTGTCGCCTATTTCGCAATAATGTTGTTCGCAGGCTGATGATTATCTCGAACGAGAGACGACATAGAGTGACATCAACCCTGACACAACACGGAGTCTCTCCCATGCAAGCCACGCAATCCCACCCCACGCCGTCTCAGACCCTGCCGCTCAGCAGCCCTCGCGAGCAGAGCCTCCAGGCCCATGCCACCGCCCTGCTGCGCGTGTCGCTCGGCGTCATGGCCCTGGCTCACGGCCTGCTCAAGGTGTTCGTCTTCAGCGTGCCCGGCACCGTCGGCTATTTCGAATCGATCGGCCTGCCCGGCTTCGTCGCCTACCTGACCATCCTGGCCGAGGTCGGCGGCGGCCTGGCCCTGCTGTTGGGCGTCTATACCCGCTGGGTCAGCCTGGCGCTGATTCCGGTACTGCTCGGCGCCGCCTGGGTGCATGCCGGCAACGGCTGGGTCTTCTCCAACCCGGGCGGCGGCTGGGAGTACCCGGTGTTCTGGGCCGTGACACTGCTGGTGCAGGCCGGCCTCGGCAGCGGTAGCCTGGTCCTCAACCGCCGCTTCGCCTGACCTTTGTGCCTGATCTGGTCCACTGCCTGGTGCCGCCCCGCGGCGCCAGGCTTCGAGGAGCTTTGCCAAGGAGCTATGCCATGTTGCCCAGCCTGTTCATTTCCCACGGCTCGCCCATGCTCGCCCTCACCCCGGGGCCGGCGCACGACTTCCTGCGTGAGCTCGGCAGCGGCCTTTCACCCAAGGCCATCGTGGTGGTCTCGGCCCACTGGGCCAGCGAGCGGCTGCTGGTGAGCACCAGCGCGCGGCCCGAGACCATCCACGACTTCGGCGGCTTTCCGCGCGAGCTGTTCGAATGCCAGTACCCGGCACCGGGCGACCCCGAGCTGGCCCTGCAGCTGGCTCGCCGGCTCAATGCGGTGCCGGTGGAGCGCGGCCTGGACCACGGTGCCTGGGTGCCGCTGTCGCTGATGTTCCCCGCGGCCGAGGTGCCGGTGGTGTCACTGTCGCTGCCGGTGACCTGGTCGAACCAGGCGCTGGTCGAGTTGGGCGCAACACTGGCAGTGTTGAGGTCAGAAAACGTGCTGATCGTCGGCTCGGGCAGCTTGACACACAACCTCGCCGAGATGCAGGCAGAAGGCACGCCGATGCCGGCCTGGGTCGGCGAATTCAGCGATTGGATACATGAGAAGCTGACGGGCGGCGAGCGCGACGCGCTGCTGGCGTGGGAAACCGCGCCCCAGGCACGACGCAACCACCCCACGCCGGAGCACTTCCAGCCGCTGCTGGTGGCGCTGGGCGCGGGCGGCGAAGCCAGCCGGCTGCACCACAGCGTGGAGCACGGCGTGCTGGCGATGGACGTCTACGCCTTCGCCTGAAGGCGGCCCGGAATCGGATCAATCCCCCAGCGCCGCCAGGCGGTCGGCCTGGACCACCTCGATCCAGTAGCCGTCCACGTCCTTGACGAACACCACGTCCTTCATCTTGCCCTGGTCCGCGCGCTTGACGAAGGTGACGCCGTTGGCCTCGAACCACGCCTCGGCGGCCTCGAGGTCCGGCACCGAGAAGCAGATGTGGCCAAATCCCTGGGGCTGGGCATTGCCATCGTGGTAGGCGAAGTCGTCCTGGTTCTCGGTACCCCAGTTGTGGGTCAGCTCGAGCAGGCCCGTCTGGCGGAAGGTCCACACCGTGCGCTCGCCTTTTTCTTCGGGTATCTGCTCGTTTTCGTCCAGCTTGGCCAGGAAATAGAGCGAGAACCCCATCTCTTCGAAATCGAGCCGGCGCATGACCTGCATGCCGAACACCCGCGTGTAGAAGGCCAGCGCCTTCTCCGGGTCCTTGACCCGCAGCATGGTGTGGTTGAGGCGAAAGCCCTGCGAATCCGCCGTCGGGGTCCTCACGCCAGGATGCTGCTCTCCCTTGAAGCTCATTGACTGCTCCTTGGCCGTCGTATACCACACCGATGATGCGGCTCGCTTCGACGATTTTCCAGTGACAATCGGCTGCCATGCTCCCCTGGTCCGCGCTAAAGTAGGGAAGTATCGTTCCTGGGAATACGCCGATGCCGACCTCGTCACTCCCCGCGGCAGCACGTCCGATACGCTGTGCCACCGAGCGTCTCCTGCAGCTGGTGGCCTGCCTGCTGGCGCTGGCCCTGCTGGCCGGCTGCGCCAGCCGCGACCTCGCCACCCACGACCCGCGGCCCGGCTCGGATACCCTCTCCATCGAGCGCGCCCTGATTCTCGCCACCGCCCAGGAGGCGCTGGGCACGCCCTATCGCCTCGGCGGCAACACGCCGCAGGGGCTCGACTGCTCGGGGCTGGTGGAGTTGGCCTACCGTTCGGCGGGCATCCGGGTGCCGCGCACCGCCGACGAGCAGTTCCGCCGCCTGCCTGCGGTCGAGCGCGCCCAGCCCGGCGACCTGCTCTTCTTCGGCGACCGGCGCAAGGCCACCCACGTGGGCATCTACCGTGGCGACGGCCAGATGATTCACGCCCCGGGCAGCGGACGCAAGGTCACCAGCGTGCCGCTGGACGTGGCCTACTGGGAGGAGAGGTTTCTGGGTGCCGCCGCTCCCGCCCCCTGACGCGGCTTCGATGGGGAGCTAACATGGTGGTCCTCCCAACCCATGCGGTGATGCGATGCGACTCGACCTTTCCCTCTACCTGGTCACCGACCCCGAACTCTGCGCCCGCCACGGCCTGGTGGAAACCGTGGTCGCCGCGGTGCGCGGCGGCGTGACCGTCGTCCAGCTGCGCGACAAGCAGGCCTCCGACGGCGAGATGATCGACCAGGCGCGGCGCCTCAGGGCGGCGCTGGCCGGCAGCGGTGTGCCGCTGATCATCAACGATCGCCTGACGGTGGCGGTGGAGAGCGGTGCCGACGGCCTGCACCTCGGCCAGGACGACGGCGACGTGGCCGCGGCTCGGGCCGCCCTGGGGGAAGACGCGATTCTCGGCCTCTCGGTGCAGAACCACGGCCAGCTCGCCCGCCTCGATCCGGCCGCCCTGGACTACCTCGGCCTCGGCCCGGTGTTCGCCACCTCGACCAAGCAGGACCACGCCACGCCGCTCGGCTTCGATGGCCTGGCAGCGTTGGTGGCGGCCAGCCCCCTGCCGGCGGTGGCCATCGGCGGGCTCAGGGCCGAGCACGCCCGCCAGGTGCGCGCGGCCGGGGCGCAGGGGCCGGCGGTGGTGTCGGCGATCTGCGGCCAGCCGGACCCGCAGGCCGCCGCCCGGGCGTTCTTCGCCGGTTGAGGTGTGCTGCAGCAGCGCCAGTGTGACGGGAAAAGCGGGGGTATGGGTGGCGCCCGGCAGGCGCCGGCGCCTCAGGAGCTGCGTCGCTCCTGCTCGCGGGTGTAGCGCTGCATGATGTCCAGGGTCTCCTGGCTGACGTGGTGCTCCATGCCCTCGGCATCGATGCGTGCGGTACGATCGCTGACACCTAGGGCACGCAGGAACTGCAGCACGATGGCATGTCGCTGGTGCGACATGGCCGCCATCGCCTCCCCCTTCTCGGTCAGGAACAGCGAGCGGTAGGGCTTGCTGGACACCAACCCCAGCGCCTTGAGCCGGGTCACCGTCTTCGACACCGTGGCCTGGCTGACCCCCATGCGCGCGGCGATATCCGTCGAGCGCGCCTCGCCCTGATGCTTGAGCAGATGGGCGATCAGCTCGACGTAGTCCTCGAGTAGCTCGGTTTCATGGGCATTGCGCACGGCGACGTACTGCTGCGCATGCTGGTCGCTGGGCGGCAGTGCATCCGCCTTGCACAGGCGATCAGGCGTCACATCGTTCGAGGAGTCGGTCATCGCGCCAATATAGCCAATGTCCCGATAGGGCAGCAACAGTGACCCGATAGAGATTTCCTACTACCCTACAAGTTAACCTTGGCTAAAATATTAGCTGTACACTTAGAATATCACTGTAACGAAACAACCTTCGTTCAACGGCCCTGTCGTCAGAGGAGAGTGACCCGATGCCGCTACCCAAGGGATGGATGCTGCTCAGCGCCCTCACGCTGGCCCTGCCGACCACCGCCCTCGCCGAGGAGCCGCCGCTACGGGTGGCAACCACCTTTTCGGTGGTGGGGGACCTGGTCCGCGAAGTGGCCGGCGACGATGCCCAGGTCGACGTGCTGACCCCGGTCGGCGCGGAGGTGCACGAATGGGAGCTGGTGCCGAGCAACTTCATCGTGCTCGAGCGGGCCGACGTGGTGTTCTACAACGGCTACGGCCTCGAGCAGTGGATCGGCCAGGTCGAGGCCACGGTGGGAGACGAGGTGCCCCTGGTCGCCCTGGCCGAGGAGAGCGGCTACGCCACCCAGCCTATCGCCACCGGCGACTTCGCCGGCGAGCCCGACCCGCACATGTGGATGGACCCGCGTGCCGCTGCCGAGTTCGCCCGGGTGATCGCCGACAGCCTCGCCGAGGCCCGGCCGGACGCCGCCGAGGACTTCCAGGCCCGCGCCGAGGCGCTGAGCGAATCGCTGCACGACCTGCACGACGAGCTCACCGAGAGCCTCGCCGACCTTCCCGAGGAGCGGCGCCTGCTCATCACCAGCGAGGCCGCCTTCCTCTACTTCGCCGACGCCTTCGGCTTCGAGCACGACGGCATCTGGGGCAACAACGCCGAGCAGGAGGGCTCGCCGCAGCAAGTCATGCGCATCGTCGACAAGATCGAGGAGCGACAGCCGGCCGCCATCTTCTGGGAGAGCACCATTTCCGATCGCCACGTGCGCAGCGTCGCCAGCGAGGCCCAGGTGGAGATCGCCGGCCCGCTCTACGTCGATTCCCTCAGCGAACAGGACGGCGAGGCACCCGACTACGCCGGCATGCTGCGCCACAACGTCGGGCTGCTGCTCGAAGCCCTGGGAGGCGAACATGACTGACCCCGTTCCGGCCCTGCAGGCGCACCGGCTGAGCGCGGCCTACCACCAGCAGCCCGTGCTCGAGGAGATCACGCTGTCGCTGCCCCAGGGGCAGTGGACGGCCATCGTCGGCCCCAACGGCGCCGGCAAGTCGAGCCTGCTCAACCTGGTGATCGGCAGCCTCGCCCCGCTGCGCGGCGACCTGCGAATTCTCGGCCAGAGCCCGGCCGCCCAGCGCAGGGCCGGCAATATCGCCTACATGGCCCAGCAGGAGCACATGGAGTGGGACTTCCCCATCTCGGTTCGCGACACGGTACTGACCGGCCGCTACGGCCTGATGCGCCATGACCCGCTGTGGCAGCGCCTGGTGCCGCGGCGCTGGGCCAATCCCAGCCACCGCCAGGCCGTGGAGGCGGCCCTGGAGGCCGTCGACATGGCCGATTACGCCGCCCGCCCCATCGGCGAGCTTTCCGGCGGCCAGAAGAAACGCGTGATGCTGGCGCGCGCCCTGGCGCAGCAAGCCAGGATCCTGCTGCTCGACGAGCCGCTGGCGGGGGTGGACCCACCCAGCGAGAAGCTGATCCTCGCCACCCTCGAGCGCGAACGCCGCGCCGGGCGCACCATCATCATGGTGACCCACGACATGCCGAGCGCGCGCGTCCATGCCGACAACGTGCTGCTGATCAACCGCACGCTGGTCGGCATGGGTGCCCCCGACGAGATGCTCAGCGACGCCATGCTGGCGCGCCTGGCGGTGGGGGCACCCGAGCCGGCGCGGGGGGGTGCCCGTGTCGCAGCTTGAGCCGTTCGCCCTGGGCGTGATCGACGCCCTGACGGCGCTGCTGATGATGGCGGTCGACCTGCTGCCGGAGCACCTCGCCGCGCCCTTCGAATACCGCTTCATGCAGCGCGCCCTGCTCACCTCGGTGCTGGTGGGGGCGATCTGCGGGCTGCTCTCCTGCTACGTGGTGCTCAAGCGCTGGTCGCTGCTGGGCGACGCCATCTCCCATGCGGTGCTGCCCGGCGTGGCCATCGCCTACCTGCTGGGCTGGCCGTTCTTCATCGGCGCCTTCGTCACCGGCGCGCTGACCTCGCTGGGCATCGGCGCCATTGAACGCCACACCCGCATCAAGTCGGATGCGGCCATGGGGCTGATGTTCACCGCCGCCTTCGCGCTGGGCATCGTGATCATCAGCAAGATCGCCACCAGCACCCACCTGCTGCATATCCTGTTCGGCAACGTGCTGGGGGTGAAGACCTCGGCGCTGGTGCTGACCCTGCTGGCCAGCGTGGTGACGCTGCTGGCGATCTGGCTGGCCTACCGCCCGCTGCTGCTCTACACCTTCGACCCGCAGCAGGCCCAGGCGCTGGGCTTCAATACTGGCCTCATCCATTACGGGCTGATCCTGCTGCTGACGCTGACCATCGTCGCCAGCCTGGAAACCGTGGGCATCATCCTGGTGGTGGCGATGCTGATCACCCCCGGCGCCACGGCCCACCTGCTCACCGACCGCTTCACCTCGATGCTGGCCATTTCGGTCGCCGTCGGCGTGACCTCCGCCGTGGTGGGGCTGGTGCTCTCGGTGTCGCTGGATGTCGCCTCGGGCGGCGCCATCGTGCTGGTGGCCTCGGGGCTGTTCCTCGTCGCCCTGCTGGCGGCGCCCAAGCATGGTCTGGTGGCCCGACACTGGCGGCGCTGGCGGCTCAATCGCGCCCAGGCATGACGGGGCTGACGACGCCTGGCCGAGTGCCGGCGGTGTGCTGCCAGGCTAGGACGTCGGACGGCGCTTCAGGGTCGTCCGCCGATCGTGATAGGCGATCGCCAGGCCGCTGCCGACGATCAGCGCGCTGCCGACGAATACCCAGACATCGGGCATCTCGCCCCAGAACCACCAGCCCAGCAGTACCGCCCACAGCATGGCGGTGTAGTCGAAGGGGGCGGCAATGGCCGCCGGGGCGAAGCGAAAGGCCAGGGTGATGCAGGCCGTGGCCCCGACTCCGATGATCCCTGCGCCGAGGAAACCGAGCCAGTGCCAGGGCTGGGGGGTCTGCCAGACCCACGGCAGCGCGACGGCGGTCAGCACCATCGGCACCAGCGTCATGTAGAAGACCATGGCCCAGAGATGCTCGCGGGCACCATAGCGTCGCGCGGTGATCATCATCAGCGCATAGAAGACGGCTGCCGCCAGCAGCGCAAGCGCCCCCGGGTGAAAGGCATCGCCACCGGGTCGCACCACCACCAGCACCCCCACGAAGCCCAGCAGGGACGCCGCCAGCACCGGAGGGTCGATTTTCTCCCCCAGCAGCGGCACCGAGAGCAGGGTGACGAACAGCGGGGCGACGAAGGCGATCGCCGTGGCCTCGGCCAGCGGCAGCAGCGTCAGGCCGAGCACGAAGAAGAACATGGTGCCGGTGTAGATCAGGCCGCGAACCAGGTGTACCCCGGGGCGGCGGGTACGCAGCTTGGTCAGCCCCCCACCGAAGTGGGCAAGCAACGCGATCAGCGGCAGCGAGACCAGGGTGCGAAAGAAGATGATCTGCAGCGGCGAGTGCACCTCGCCCAGCCACTTGGCGATGGCATCGCCGATGGCGAGGCACAGCACCCCGGCGCACATGAACAGAATGCCCTTCAATGATGGCGACATGATGCCCCCTCGGCTCCACCCTGGCTGGCAAAAAACCACCCCGCCGACCGAGAGGGCGGCGGGGCTTGATGATTAACAACCTAATGGCTGGGGCAGGCTTCGGCAAGCACGGCGCCCCAAAATGGCGCATCCAACCATGGGCAGGTCGAGGTCGGGATATAGGCAGGTGCAGCTTCCACTCAAAAAAGTTATGTTATAACGTATATGTCTATTTTTCGACGACGCTAGGAAGATCCTGCAATGGTGCGACCCCCTCGTTCCCTTCTCCTTGCCCTGGCCCTGCTGCCCCTGTCAGCCGCCGCCGACCGGCCGCTCTCGGTGGTCGCCCCCTGGGAGATCACCGGTGCCGATCCCTCGACTGCCGGCTATGTCTACGCCCGCATGCGGGTCGCCGAGACCCTGGTCGACACCGATGCCGACGGCCAGCCCGCACCGGGGCTGGCGGGCTCCTGGCAGCCCGGCGACGATGGCCTGACCTGGCGCTTCGCCCTGCGCGACGACGTCACCTTCCACGATGGCAGCCCGCTGACGGCACAAGCCGCGGCCACGAGCCTGCAACATGCCCAGGCCAAACCGGGCATGCTCGATTCGGCGCCCATCGCCGCCATCGAGGCCGAGGGCGACGAGGTGGTGATCCGGCTCGACAGCCCCTTCGCGCCGCTGCCGGCGCTGCTGGCCCACTCTTCCACCCTGGTCCTCGCCCCGGGCGCCTTCGACGACGAGGGGCGTGTCACCAAGGTGATCGGTACCGGGCCCTACCGGGTGAAGAGCGTGGCTCCCCCGCAGCGGCTCGAGGTGGAGCGTTTCGACGACTACTGGGGCGAGGCGCCCGCCATCGACAGCGCCAGCTACCTGGCGGTGGGCCGCGGCGAGACCCGCGCGCTGATGGCCGAGAGTGGCGATGCCGACGTGGTCTTCACCCTCGAACCGGCCAGCCGCGCGCGGCTGGCACGAGACGATCGCCTGACGCTGCATGCCGAGCCGCTGCCGCGCACCATCGTGCTCAAGGTCAATGCCGAACACCCACTCCTCGAGGACGAGCGCGCCCGCCAGGCGCTGAGCCTGGCCATCGATCGCGGTGGCATCGCCGCCGGCCTGCTGCGCAATCCCGAAGCCGCCGCGGCCGAGCTGTTCCCCGCCAGCCTGGGCCCCTGGCACCTGGGCCTCGACGCCGGCGAGGCGCAGGACCTGGAGCGCGCCCGCGAGCTGCTCGCCGAGCTGGGCTGGCAGGCCAACGGCAGTGGCGTGCTCGAGCGCAACGGCGAGCCTTTCGAGCTGACCCTGCGCACCTTCTCCGACCGCCCCGAGCTGCCGCTGGTGGCCACCGCCCTGCAGGATCAGTGGCGCGAGATCGGCGTGGCGCTGGAAGTCGCCGTGGGCAACGCCAGCGAGATCCCCTCCGGCCACCGCGACGGCAGCCTGGAGCTGGGCCTGATGGCGCGCAATTACGGCCTGGTACCCGACCCGCTCGGCACCCTGCTCGACGACTTCGGCACCGATCCCGAAGCGATGGGCGGCGACTGGGGGGCCATGGGCTGGCGCGATGACGATCTGGCGTCCTGGCTCGACACCCTGCGTCAGGAAGCCGACAGCGCAGCCCGCGGCGAACTGGCGGGCCGGGTGGCACACCGCCTGAACGAAGCCATGCCGGTCGTGCCCGTGGCCTGGTACCAGCAGACCGCCGCGGTCGACGCCGAGCTGGAGGGCTTCTCCATCGATCCGCTGGAGCGCAGCTATCGCATCGACGAGCTGAGGTGGGGCGAATGAGCGTAGCGCTGGCCTCACGGGCGACTCCCCGCTGGACGGCAGGCCTGGGCGGCCTGCTGCTGCAGCGTCTATTCCAGGCCGGGCTGGTGGCGTGGATGGTCGGCACCCTGACCTTCGTGCTGACCCGCTCGCTGCCCGGCGACATGGCCTACCGCATCGCCGCCGGGCGCTACGGGCATGACATGGTCAACACCAGCGCCGCCGAGGCGGTGCGCACCGAGCTGGCGCTGGACCAGCCGGCGCTGGGCGCCTACTTCGGCTGGCTGTGGGACCTGGTGCAGTTCGACCTGGGTCGCTCGCTGGTCAGCGGCGAGCCGGTGATGGCCGAGCTGTGGCATCAGCTCGGCCACTCGCTGGGCCTGGCGGCGATGGCCGTGCTGCTCTCGCTGCTGCTGGGCCCACCACTGGGGCTGATCGCCGGGCTCAAGCCCAACGGCTGGCTGGATCGCGTGAGCGAAGTGGCGGCCAGCGTGCTGCGCGCCCTGCCGCCCTTCGCCGTGGGCCTGCTGCTGATCCTGATCTTCTCGGTGAGCCTGGGCTGGCTGCCGGCCGCCGGTCACGGCCGCGGCGCCCACGGCGTGCTCCCGGCACTGACCCTGGCGCTGGCATTGGCCGCCATCTCGAGCCGGGTGGCGCGCAACGCCATGGCCGACGTGTCGCAGTCGGCCTACTACGCCTTCTCGCGCACCAAGGGGTTGAACGAGCGCCTCAGCTTCCTGCGCCACGGCCTGCGCAACGCCGCGGTGCCGGTGGTCGCCTACCTAGGCGTGCAGTTCGTCTACCTGATCGAGGGCGTGATGGTGGTCGAGACCCTGTTCGCCTGGCCCGGCATCGGCCACGCCCTGGTGCACGCCATCGTCGCCCGCGACGTGCCGATGATCCAGGGTACCGCCCTGGTGATGGGGCTGATGTTCGTCGCGCTCAATACCGTGGTGGACCTGCTCTGCCACTGGCTCGATCCCAGGAGGCGCATATGACCACCCTGACGCTTCACGCCACGCGCCGCTGGTTGCCGGCGCTCAGCCCACGCCAGGGCCTGGGCGCCGTGCTGCTGGCCCTGCTGCTCGCCTTCGCCTGGCTGGTGCCCTGGCTGTTCGACGCCGACCCGGCGCGCCAGCAGATGACGCGCATCCTGCAGCTGCCGTCGCTGGCCGAGCCGCTGGGCACCGACCACCTGGGGCGCAGCCTGCTGGCTCGGCTGGCGGCCGCCGTACAGCTCTCGTTCGGCATGGCGCTGCTCAGCGTGGCCAGCGCCGCGATACCGGGCGTGATTCTCGGCGTGATGGCCGGCTGGCGCGGCGGCTGGCTCGACCGCGTGCTGGGCAGCCTGGCCGACGCCTGCCTGGCGCTGCCCGGCCTGCTGCTGGTGCTGCTGCTGGTGGCCATCGCCCCGGGCAATTTCTGGGCGCTCTACGTCGGTATCTCGCTGGTGCTGTGGATCGAGTACTTTCGCGTGGTTCGGGCACGCACTCGCATCCTGGTCGCCTCGCCGCAGCTCGAGGCGAGCCGCCTGCTCGGCTTCGGTCCGCTCGCCCTGTTCCGCCGTCACCTGTGGCCCGAGCTCGCCCCCCAGGTGCTGACCCTGGCCGCCTTCGGCGCCGCCAGCGCGATACTCGCCATGGCCGCACTGGGCTTCGTCAGCGTCGGCCTGCGCCCGCCCACCGCCGAGCTGGGGCTGATGATGATCGAGCTGCTGCCCTACTACCACGAGGCGCCCTGGGCCATGGCCCAGCCGATCCTGGTGCTGTTCGTGCTGGTACTGAGCCTCAACCTGCTGGCGGGGAGGGATCCACGATGAGTGTCTACTTGCTACAAGCCGAGGACCTGTCGATCCAGGGCGAGGGCGTCACCATCGCCCCCTTCTCCTGCGCGCTCGAAGCCGGCGGGCGCCTGACCCTGCTCGGCGAAACCGGCTCGGGCAAGAGCCTGATCGCCCAGGCGATCATGGGCTCGCTGCCGCGGGGGCTTGTCGCCCGCGGGCGGCTCCTCATCGATGGCGAGAGGTTCGCTGCCGCCGACGGCAGGTCGCGCCGCGCCCTGTGGGGCCGGCGCCTGGCGCTGCTGCCCCAGGAGCCCTGGCATGCGCTGGACCCGACCATGCGCGCCGTGGCCCAGGTCGCCGAGAGCCACCGCCACGTGGCCGGGCGCGACCGGCGCGCCGCTCACCGTGCCGCCTGGGCCGACCTGACCGAGCTGGGCCTGGCCACAGCGGGCAGCAAGCTGCCCGGCGAACTCTCCGGCGGCATGGCCCAGCGCGTGGCCTTCGCCGCCGCCAGTGCCGGCGGCGCTCCCATCGTCATCGCCGACGAACCCACCAAGGGGCTCGACGCGCCGCGCCGCGACGCGGTGGTCGAGCTGCTGGCGCGTACGCCCGAGCGCGGCGGGGCCCTGGTCACCATTACCCACGACATCGACGTGGCCCGCCGCCTCGGCGGCGAAGTGGTCATCCTGCGCCAGGGCCGGGTGGTCGAGCGCGGCCCGGCCCGGCAAGTGCTCACTCACCCACAGAGCGAGTACGGCCAGCGCCTGCTGGAGGCCGAACCCGGCCGCTGGCCGCGCCCGGCACCGCTGGGTGAGCGACAGGCGGCGGTCGTGAGCGCCCGTGGTCTGGCCAAGGCGCGCGGCGGACGCGAGCTGTTCCGCGATCTCTCGCTGGCGGTCAGCCCCGGCGAGATCGTCGGCGTGGTCGGCCCCTCCGGCTGCGGCAAGAGCACCCTGGGCGACATGCTGCTCGGCATGACCCCGGCCGACAACGGCGACATCCATCGAGCCGTCGACCACCGCTTCGGCTTTCAGAAGCTCTACCAGGACCCGCCGGCGGCCTTCTCGCCTCACTGGCGGCTCTCGCGCCTGCTCGACGACCTGGTGCGCCGTCACCGCCTCGATCGTGCCGCCATCGGTCCGCTGATGGCGCGACTGGGGCTCGACGACCATTTGCTGGCGCGGCGCCCCGGCGAAATCTCGGGCGGCGAGCTGCAGCGCTTCGCCATCCTGCGCGTGCTGCTGCTCGAGCCGTGCTTCCTGTTCGCCGATGAGCCCACGTCGCGGCTCGACCCCATCACCCAGCGCCAGACGCTCGAACTGCTGGTGGAGCTGGCCCGCGAGCGGCGTTGCGGGGTGATGCTGGTAAGCCATGATCCGGCACTCATCGAACGCATCTGCGACAGGCGGATCGCACTCGGTGACGGGCGCCTGCGCGAAGTGGAACCGGAACTCGACCCGGCGCTGGCCTGAGCGATCCGTGGAACGACATCGCCCCGCATGGGCGGGGCGATGTCGAAACGGAACGGAAGGTAGGCGTCAGTAGTGCGCCACCACCATGCAGTCCATGCCCTGGGCGCGCAGGCTGTCGCAGGCGGAATGGGCATCGCTCTCCTGCAAGTCGACCAGGCGGGCGCGGAAGACCCGCCGTTCCCCCTCCGATTCCGCCACCGAGACGCGCACCTCGTTCAGCAGGCTGGCCAACTGGTCGGCGGCGCGGGTCGCCAGGCTACGGGCCTGGTCGGCGTCGTTGAAGGCACCGACCTGCACGGCCCAGTTGCCGCCGTCGGAAGCGGCGCGCGGCGAATCGGCCCGGGCGATCAGGGCGCGAATCGGATCGTCGGCGGAGCCCATCTCGATCTCCATCTCCGACTGGAAGGAGAGCCGGCGCTCCGTGTCGGTGCTGGCCACCGTGTCGCTCGCCTCCGGTGCGGCCGCCAACTGCTGGGCCGAGGCGGGGGGACTCTCCGGCAGCTCCATGCGGTCGCCCAGCACGTCGGCCCGGGCGATCCAGTCGCCGCGCTGCAGCATGGAGAGCCGGGCGAAGCCGCGATCGAGCAGGTCGGCCATGTGGGTATCGCGCGAGGCGGCGGTAAAGCCCCCCATCACCACCGAGACGATGCGGCGGTCGTTGCGGATCGCCGAGGTCGCCACGTTGAAACCCGAAGCGCGGATGAAACCGGTCTTGAGGCCATCGGCGCCGGCGTAATTGCGCAGCAGCCGGTTGTGGCTGGTGTGGGTGGTGCCGCGGTAGGCGAAGCTCTGGGTCGAGAAGTAGTGGTAGTACTGCGGGAAATCCTGCATCACGCGAATCGACAGGGTGGCCATGTCGCGCGCCGTGGTCACCTGGGCGTTGTCCGGCAGGCCCGAGGCGTTGCGGAACATGGTGTCGGCCATGCCGAGCTCGTTGGCCCGCTGGGTCATCATGCTCGCGAAGTTCGACTCCGTGCCGCCCAGCGCCTCGGCCACCACCACGGCCACGTCGTTGGCGGAACGAACCACCAGCGCCTGGATGGCCTCCTCCACCGTAATGCTGCTGCCCGCCGAGAGCCACAGCTTGGAAGCCGGCATCGAGGCAGCATGGGACGAGACCGGCAGCGGCTGGTCGATACTCACACTGCCGTTCTCGAGGGCCTCGAACAACAGGTAAAGCGTCATGATCTTGGTCAGCGAGGCGGGATAACGGGAGGCGTCCGCATTGGCGGCATGCAGCACGTCGCCGCTCTCCACGTCGATCACGATGGCCGCATAGCGGGGGTTGGCCTGCGCCGTGCCAATGGTCAAGAACTGTATGCAAAGCAAGAAAAAGATGGCCACACCGAGGTAGTGTCGGTTGTAGGAGCGCATGACGAAGACCTCTGGTTCCCTTGTGATTCCCTGTAGCCCGATTCTTGAGCGGACCTAGATCCAGTATGGCCGCTAACGGAGCGCTTGACAGCCGGAATAACGAGTTTTTTTACGTATATACCGGCTGCTTCCATCAAGCATCCGTTAATTAAACGATTAGGAATATCTTTCGACGTCTTCCGTATCAGCCGGGCAGCTCCCAGGCCGGGAACGGATCGGATAGCAGTGTCCACCCCTCGGGCCCATCCGCCAGTTCGGCATCACCAAGCAAACAGGCATCCAGTGCCCGGCATATCCGCGCCGCATCGAGGTCCTGGCCGATGAAGACCAGCTCCTGGCGCATGTCGCCGAATGGCTCTTCCCACTGCGCCATGATGTAGCCACGGCTCTCCGGATCCTTGGGCCAGCGCGATTCGGGCACTGCCTTCCAGAACATGCCGGCGAAGCCATAGTGGGCGATGCCGCCCGCCTGGCTCCACTGCCCGGCGAACTGCGGACGCGTGGCGAGCCAGAAGAAGCCCTTCGAGCGCAACAGCTTGCCGCCGAACCAGTCGCCATGCAACAGCGCGTGGAACTTTTGCGGATGGAAGGGCCGCCTGGCCCGATAGACGAAACTCGAGATGCCGTACTCCTCGGTCTCGGGCAGGTGCTCACCGCGCAGCTCCTTGAGCCAGCCCGGCGCGAGCCGGGCCCGCTCGAAGCTGAAGCGCCCGGTGTCGAGCACCTTGTCGAGCGACACCCGCCCCTGCGTCATGGGAATCAGCTCGGCGTCGGGATTGAGCATGCGCAGCACGGCCTTCACCTCGGCCAGCTGCGCCCCGTCGATCAGGTCGGTCTTGCTGATCAGCAGCACGTCGCAGAACTCGATCTGATCGGCCAGCAGGTCGGCCACGTTGCGCCGGTCCTCCTCGCCCAGGCTCTCGCCCGCTTCGGCGAGGGATCGTGCCTCCTGATACTGGGCGAGAAAATTGGCACCATCGACCACCGTGACCAGCGTATCCAGCCGCGCCATGCGGGACAGGCTCTGCCCCTCCTCGTCCTCGAAGGTGAAGGTTTCCGCCACCGGCAGCGGCTCGGAGATCCCCGTCGATTCGATCACCAGATGATCGAAGCGCCCTTCGCGCGCCAGCCGGCTCACCTCCACCAGCAGGTCCTCGCGCAGGGTGCAGCAGATGCAGCCGTTGCTCATCTCCACCAGACGCTCCTCGGCGCGGTTGAGGGCCACCTCGCCCTCCTGGCCGCCCGGCCCGCCCCGCACCAGGGCGGCATCGATGTTGACCTCGCTCATGTCGTTGACGATCACCGCCACGCGGCGGCCCTCCCGGTTGGCCAGGATATGATTGAGCAGGGTGGTCTTCCCGGCACCGAGAAAGCCGGACAGGACGGTGACGGGCAGGGTAGTGCGAGTCATCACTGATCTCCTCGTAGCTTGCTGTAGTGGTGTTCGCGCATTTCCTGGCGCTCCTTGGCTTCCAGGCACAGCTCGGCCGTAGGTCTGAGCAGCAGCCGCGGCAAGCCGATGGGCTGGCCGGTTTCGGCGCAGAAGCCGTAGTCGCCCGCCTCGATGCGCCGCAACGCCTGGCGAATCTTGCGCAGCAGGCGGGTCTCGCGGTCGGCCTGGCGCAGCAGCAACCGCAGCTCCTCCTCCACGGCGGCGCGATCGAGCTCGTCGCCGCTGCGCTCGTTCTCGGCAATGGCCTTGCGCACCTCTTCCAGGTGCCCCTCCACCTCGGCCTGCTCGGCCAAGAGGCGCGCCTGAAAGAAGGTCAGCTGCTCCTCGTTCATGTATGCCTCATCGGGCATGGCCAGCAGTCGCTGCGCCTCGGGGTCGGCTAGCATGAGATCCTCTCCACAAATAAATATGTTATAACATAACACTTGAGCGAGACACAGCACAGGGCCTCGATGCCTGCCCGCCCCGCCGACAAGGCCGGGCAAGTCATTGCCCACCGGGCAAGATCTTGCCTGGAACGGGCAACTTATTGCCTAGCCTCACTTAGCCAAACAGAAGAGCAATCTTGCAACTCATTGTTTTGTATTACCAAACATAAGAACGGCACACATTCTGCTCTTGCTGAATCGTCCATCGGGACATCCATTCACATCGTCAAGGAGCAGACCATGCCGACTCCCTGCTATATCAGCATCGAAGGCCAGACCCAGGGCAACATCACCGCCGGTGCCTTCACCCCGGATTCCGTGGGCAACATCTACGTGGAAGGCCACGAGGACGAGATGCTGGTCCAGGAGTTCAAGCACGTCGTGACCGTGCCCACCGACCCGCAGTCCGGCCAGCCTTCCGGCCAGCGCGCCCACAAGCCGTTCGTCTTCACCGTGGCCCTGAACAAGGCCGTGCCGCTGATGTACAACGCCCTGGCCTCCGGCGAAATGCTGCCGAACGTCGAGCTGAAGTGGTACCGCACCTCCGTCGAGGGCAAGCAGGAGCATTTCTTCACCACCACCCTGACCGACGCCACCATCGTCGACATCAACCTGCGCATGCCGCACGCCCAGGATGCCACCAAGGCCGAGTTCACTCAGCTGATGGACGTCTCCCTGGCCTACCGCAAGATCGACTGGGAACACACCGTCGCCGGCACCTCCGGCTCCGACGACTGGCGCGCCCCGTCCGAGGCCTGATCGGCTCGCCCCCGCCCGCCGGCTCGCCGGGCGGGGGCGTGACGTTGGCAAGCCGACCCCTCGATCAACGCCGCCTGTCGATGGTCAGCGTCACCGAATAGCGGTAGTCGCGCTCCATCATGCCCAAGGAGCCTGGGCTCGAATGCGGTGTGGTCACCCGCAGGTACCAGGTGCCCGCCTCGAGCTGCCGCTCGATCCGGAAGTTGCTGTTACGCCCGCTGTTCCAGTCCCGCACCACGAGCTCGCCATCGACGTCGAGCAGCTGCCCGGCGGGCGCCACGGGTCCCGTATCGCCGGGGAAGGTATGGCTCTCGAGCACCACGCGGGCGGGGGCGTCCAGGGTGAAGGTGAAATAGCGATGCCCGGGCGACATGACCTCGTACGGCCGGCCGGGCTCCAGCTCGACGGCGCTGTCCCGCGGGTCGCCCATGCCGGCACAGCCGGCCAGCAGCAGGATCAAGGCAAGGGAAGAGACGAAGCGCTTCATGACAGACTCCTTTCCGGACAGGTCGGCCTACCTGCTCAGCCTAACCCCAACAGGCGCTGCGCGCCCAGCCAGATCAGGCGCAGTGCCAGCAGGGTCAGGGTCCACTTGAAGAAGGTATCGAAGCGCCGGTCGCTGACCCGGTGCAGCAGGCGCAGGCCCAGCCAGGTGCCGAGGAAGCCGGCCGCCACCATCGCCAGCATCAGCCATAGCCAGTCGCGAAAGACGAAGCCGGCAAAGCCGAAGATGAAGGCCTTGGTCAGGTGCTGCAGGGTCATGCAGGAGGCAAAGGTCGCCACCCGCGGCAGGCGCTCGCTCATGCCGAGCTTGATGAACGACGCCACCATCGGCCCGCTGGCGCCCACCAGGCTGGAGAGCAGCGTGGTCACGGCACCGGCGATCACGGTGCCGGTACGCCCCACCGCGCGCTGGGGCAGGCCCGGCCCCCAGCAGGAGTAGAGCACGAAGGCGGCGATGCACAGCTCGAGCACGCCGTAGGGCAGCCGGATCAGCAACCACGCCGCCACCACGGCCCCCACGATGACGCCAGGCAGGAAGGCGGCGACGGTGTCGCGGCGCACGTGGCGCCAGGTCATCGCCGCACGGCCGCCGTTGGAGCCGAGCTGCACCATGCCGTGCACCGGGATCAGCGCCGTGGCCGGCATCACCTGGGCCATGGCGATGATCAGCAGGGTGCCGCCGCCGATGCCCGCCGCCGCGGAGAGCGCCGAGGTGATCGCCGAGAGCAGCACCAGGCCCAGGTTGACTCCGGCCGACAGTGGCGAGAGCAGCTCCAGCATCAGCGAGGCCGACTCATGGCAACCGGCCCTCCTCGACGCCATGGCAGGCCACCTCGCTGCCGTCGCTGCGCGCGATCAGCCGCGGCACCTCGGCCTGGCAACGGGCGTTGGCGTGGGGGCAGCGCGGGTGGAAGGCGCAGCCCGAAGGCGGGTGCACCGGGTTGGGCACCTCGCCCTGGATCACGCTGCGCTCCTTGCCCACTCCCTCCAGCGACGGCACCGCGGCCAGCAGCATCTTCGAGTAGGGATGGTGCGGGTGCTCGAAGAGCTGCTCCGCCGGGGCGATCTCGGCGATGCGCCCCAGGTACATCACCGCGATGCGGTCCGACATGTGCTTGACCACCGCCATGTCGTGGCTGATGAAGAGATACGTCAACCCGTACTCGTCCTGCAGGTCGCGCATCAGGTTGAGGATCTGCGCCTGCACCGAGACGTCGAGCGCCGAGGTCGGCTCGTCGCAGATCATGAACTCCGGCTCGTTGGCCAGCGCCCGGGCGATCGAGATGCGCTGGCGCTGGCCGCCGGAGAACTCGTGCGGATAGCGGTTGGCATCCATGGCCGACATGCCCACCTGCTCGAGCAGCTCGCCCACCCGGCGGCGGCGGTCGGTGCTGCTCATCTCGGGGCGGAAGAAGCGCAGCGGCTCGCCGATGATGGTGCCCACTCGCCACAGCGGGTTGAGGCTGGCGTAGGGGTCCTGGAAGATCATCTGGAAGCGCTTGCGCACCCCCGCGGCCTGGCGTCCGGTGCGGCTGGCCAGGTCGCTGATGTCCTCGCCGTCGAACGTCAGCCTGCCACGGGTGAGGCCGTAGAGCCCCACCACCAGCCGCGCCACGGTGGACTTGCCGCAGCCCGACTCGCCCACCAGCGACAGCGTCTCGCCGCGGCGGATGGAGAAGCCCACGCCGTCCACTGCCCTGAGCGTCAGCCGTTCGCTGCGCTCGATGACCCGGTTGAGCCAGGGCTTGGAGACGTCGAAGTAGCGCGCCAGGTCCTGGGCTTCGAGCAGGATCTCGCCCTGCGCCGCCGGGCTCGCCGGTTTCACTGCCGTATCAGCGCACATGGCTCACCTCCTGTCCTTCCAGGTCCAGCCTTGGCGGCAGCGGGTCGACCGGGTCGTGCAGCCAGCAGGCGGCGCGGCTGCCGCCGGCCGGCATCAGGTCCGGCCTCTCGTCGCGGCAGCGCTGCTGGGCGTGGGGGCAGCGCGGGTTGAAGGCGCAGCCTGGGGGAATCGCCGCCAGCCGCGGCATGGCGCCCTCGATCTGGTAGAGCCGCTCGAGGCGTCTGGCGATACCGGGGATCGAGGCCATCAGCCCCTTGGTGTAGGGGTGCTGGGGGTTGCGCACCACCTCGTCGACCGGACCGATCTCGATCAGCCGGCCGGCGTACATCACCGCCACGCGATCGGCGGTCTCGGCGATCACCCCCATGTCGTGGGTCACCAGCATCACCGCGGTGCCGTGATCGGCGCACAGCCGCTTGAGCAGGGCGAGGATCTGCGCCTGCACCGAGACGTCGAGGGCGGTGGTGGGCTCGTCGGCGATGATGAACTCGGGGCGCGCCGCCAGCGCCAGGGCGATCACCACGCGCTGGCGCATGCCGCCGGAGAACTGGTGCGGGTAGCTGTCGAGGCGGCTCTCGGGGGCCGGTATGCCGACCTCGCGCAGCAGCCTCAGCGCCTCCTCGCGGGCCTCGCGCTCGCTCATCGGCAGGTGGGCGCGGATCGTCTCCACCAGCTGGTCGCCAATCGAGAACAGCGGGTTGAGGCTGGTCAGCGGGTCCTGGAAGATCATGCCGATATGGCGGCCGCGCAGCGGCACGAACTGCTCTTCCGGCAGGTCGTCGATACGCTTGCCCGAAAGATGCACTTCGCCCGCGGCGATGCGTCCAGGGAGCTCGAGCAGCCGGATCACGGCGTTGCCGGTCATCGACTTGCCGGCACCGGACTCGCCCACCACGCCCAGCACCTCGCCGGGGGCGATGTCGAAGGAGACGTCGTCGAGCGCCACCAGGGTGCCGTGGCGGGTGGGGAACTCCACCCGCAGATGGCGCACGGAGAGTACCGGTTCCTGCGCCGCGGCAGTAGGCTCGTGGCCGATGCCAGCGCTTTGGTTAACGGAGCTTGGGGTTGAGGACATCACGCAACCAGTCTCCCAGCAGGTTGACGGAGAGCGCCAGCAGCAGCAGCGCCATCCCGGGGAAGAGCAGGATCCACCACTCTCCCGAGAACATGTAGTCCTGGCCCACCCGGATGAGGGTGCCCAGGCTCGGCTGGGTGGCCGGCATGCCGACCCCCAGGAACGACAGCGTAGCCTCGGCGATGATCGCCAGCGCCAGGCCGATGGTGCCGATCACCAGCACCGGCCGCAGCACGTTGGGCAGGATGTGCTGGAACAGGATCTTGCGCGCCGGCAGGCCGATCACCCTGGCCGCCTGCACGTACTCCTTGCTCTTCTCGACCATGGTGGCGCCGCGCACGGCGCGGGCGTACTGCACCCAGTCGGAGAGCCCGATGGCGATGATCAGCACGATGATGGCCACCTCGGCGTGCATCGAGCGTGGCAGGAAGCCGCGGATCACGCCGAAGATCAGCAGCGCCATCAGGATCGACGGGAAGGTGAGCTGGACGTCGGCGATGCGCATGATCAGGGCGTCGCGCCAGCCGCCGCGGAAGCCCGCCAGCAGGCCCAGGGCGGTGCCCAGCACCAGGGCGAAGATCACCGCGGCGAAGCCCACCAGCAGCGAGATGCGCGAGCCGTAGAGAATCGCCGAGAAGACGTCGCGGCCCTGGCTGTCGCTGCCCAGCAGGTAGAAGTTGCCGGTGAAGTCGGAGGTGGTCATGGGCGGCGCGAAGGCGTCGATCAGCTCCAGCTGGCGCGGATCGAACGGGTTCTGCGGCGCGATCCACGGCGCGAACAGCGCCGCGGCGAACATCACCAGCGTCACCAGGGTGGCGAGTATCACTACCGGCTGGCGCTTCCACGAGTAGACGATGTCGCTGTCGAGGAAGGTGCGCCACTTGCTCGGCTTGGGCGGCACGACGGGCGCCGTGTCGTTTCGGGTCTGGACATCCTGGCTCATTTGCCACCTCCCTGCACGCGCAGCCGCGGGTCGACGGCGTAGTAGAGCAGATCCACCACCAGATTGATGACCACGAACACCAGCGCGATCATCATCAGGTAGGCGGCCATCACCGGCACGTCGACGAAGCGCACCGCGGTGATGAACAGCGCCCCCACGCCGGGCCACTGGAACACCGTCTCGGTGATGATGGCGAAGGCGATGATGGTGCCGAGCTGCAACCCGATGATGGTGATGACCGGGATCATGGTGTTCTTCAGCGCGTGGCGCAGGTTCACCACCCGCTTCGACAGCCCCCGCGCCCGGGCGAACTTGATGTAGTCGGTACTCAGCACCTCGAGCATCTCGGCGCGCACCAGGCGCATGATCAGGGTGAGCTGGAACAGCCCCAGGGTGATCGCCGGCAGGATCAGCGAGCGCAGGCCGCTCGCCGTCAGCAGGCCGGTGGTCCACCAGTCGCCGAGGCGCACCGTCTCGCCGCGCCCGAAGGCCGGCAGCACGCCGAGCTCGACGGCGAAGACATAGATCAGCAGCACGCCGATCAGGAAGGTGGGCAGCGACACGCCGATCAGCGAGGCGGTCATGATGAAGTTGGCCAGCCAGCTGCGCCGGCGCAGCGCGGTGTAAATGCCCAGGCCGATGCCCATGACCACGGCGAAGATCGCCGAGATGATCGCCAGCTCCAGGGTGGCGGGCAGCCGCTCGAGGATCAGGTCGGTGACCGGGCGGGCCGAACGGTAGGAAATGCCGAACTCGAACTGGGCGGCATTGACGACGAATTTCCAGAACTGCACCACCACCGGCTGGTCGAGGCCGAGCTGGGCCCGCAACGCGGCGCGGTCGGCCTCGGTGGCCTCCTGGCCGAGCATGTTGAGCACCGGGTCGCCGACGTAGTGGAACAGCGAGAACGAGATGAGCGCGACCACGAACATCACGAAGATGGCCTGCAGCACGCGCTGGATCAGAAACGCTAGCATGGGATCACCAAATAACGACGATACCCCTGGCCGCTTTTGACGGCCAGGGGTCGTGTCTAGTCAGACTTACTGATTGAACTTGAGATACTTGAAGTGCGGCGTGTTCTCGCTCTGCACCTGGAAGTCGATGTCGTCGCGCATCGACCAGGTCAGCATCTGGTGATGGATCGGGATGTAGAGGATCTCGTCGTGGACGATCTCCCACGCCTCGGCGATCATCTCGTTGCGCGCCTCCTCGTCGATCTCCTGGCCCATCGCCACGGTCAGCTCGTCGATCCGCTCGTCGGAGTAGCCGGTGAAGTTCCACGAGCCGCGGTCGCCGTCCTTGGTGTGGTAGAGATAGTTGAAGATGTACTCGGAGTCCATGGTGGGCACGCCCCAGCCCAGCAGGTAGAAGTCGTACTCCTCGCGGGCCAGCTCGGCGAAGTGCAGCGAGCGGGTCTGGGCCTCCAGGTCCACGGTGATGCCGATGCGCGCCAGCATGCTGACCACCGCCTGGCAGATCTGCTCGTCGTTGACGTAGCGGTCGTTGGGACAGTTCAGCGTGACGCGGAAGCCGTCGCCGTAGCCGGCCTCTTCCATCAGTTCCTGGGCGCGTGCGGTATCGGCCTCGAGAACCTCGTCCATCTCCTCGCTGTAGCCGTTGACGAACGGCGGCGCGATCATCCCGGCCGGCTGGGAGTTGCCGCGCATCACCGCGCGCTGGATGGTGTTGGCGTCCACCGCCAGGTTGATCGCCTCGCGAACGCGGCGGTCGGCGAAGGGATTGTCGTCGGTGTCGGCGGTGCGCAGCTCGGCCGAGCCCATGTCCATGCCGAGGAAGATGGTGCGGTTCTCGGCGCCCTGCTCGTTCTTGATGCCGTCGGCTTCGGCCAGGCGCTCGATGTCCTGCACCGGGGTCTCCTGCAGGAAGTCGACCTCGCCGGAGAGCAGCGCCGCCACGCGGGTGGACGCCGACTCGATCGGCGTGAACACCAGGCGGCTGATCTCCATCGGGTAGTGGTCGATGCCCCAGTAGTCATCGTTGCGCACGAACACGGTACGTACGTCGGGCTCGCGGCTCTCGACACGGAACGGACCGGTGCCGTTGGCGTTGCGCACGGCGTAGGTCTCTTCGCCGGCGGCATAGTTCTGCGGCTCCTCGACGCCGTGCTCCTCGGCCCACTCGCGGCTCATGATGAACAGGTTGGTGAAGTTGTTGGGCAGCAGCGGGTTGGGCTCGCTGGTCTCGACCTCGACGGTGTAATCGTCGACCGCACGCACCTCGGCGATGGAGGTGAGCAGGCCGCGCATGTCGGAATTTTCATGACGCGCGCGATTGATGGAGAACACCACGTCGTCGGCGGTAAGCGACTGGCCCTCGTGGAAGGTCACGCCCTCGCGAATCTTGAACACCCAGACGGTGGGCTCGTCCTCCTTCACGCTCCACTCGGTGGCCAGGCCCGGCTGGTACTCGACGTCCATGTCCTGGTAGATCAGGGTGTCGAAGATCTGGTGATTGACCGAGTGGGTCGGCCCCTCGTTCTGCGAGTGGGGGTCCATGGTCAGGCTGTCGGCGGAGCGGGTCCAGCGCAGGGTTTCAGCATTCGCGGCGGTGGCCAGCATGGCGCCGATCACGGCAGTGGCCAGAAGGGTCTTCTTGGGTAGCATCTTGTTATGTCCTCAATCAAGCGTTTGATGGGCAGTCGCCCTGGAGAGGTTTCTCCCATACCTTAGTCAAGAAAGCCAGAATTACCTTAGGAAGTCTTTTCAGCGTTGTTTCGACTGTTGGCAGTTGCATTTACGGTATCGAGACCGATTCTTGGCAAACCACTCGGCCAGTTTCGCCTCGCCGACAATAGACGCAACTACTGATGCAAGCGGGAGAGAGCCACCCATGACACTGCTGACGACCCGGGTCGCCCCGGAATGGGTCGACTACAACGGGCACATGAACGATGCCGAGTACGCGAGGGTGTTCTCGCTGGCGGTGGATACGCTGATGGAGGGGATCGGGCTGGATGCCGAGGGGCGCGCGCGCCTGGATTACACGCTCTTCACTCTGGAGACCCATCTCTGCTACCGGCGCGAGGCCCACCAGGACCAGGCGCTGGCCGTCGAGGTGCTGCTGCTCGACCGTGACGCCAAGCGGCTGCACGTCTTCTTCACGATGCGCGACGACGCCGGTGAGGCACTCGCCACCAGCGAGCAGATGCTGATGGGCATCGACACGGGAATCCACCGCCCCGCGCCTTTCCCGCCTGCGGTCGCCGAACAGATCGACGCCCTGCCGCGAGCCGAAGCCGCCGCCTGGCCGGAGGCGGCCGGGCGGCGTATCGGCATTCCGCGGCGTTGAGGAAAGGTCCCGACACCTTCACCGGCGCAGTTCTCCGCAAACGAGACACGGCTGAACACTAAATTGACACAAGTGTACACTCCCATCTACTGTTGTTGGATATACAACAACAGGGAGTCCCGAGCATGGCCAACGACCCGCTGCTGCAGCCCTTCCGGCTCAAGCACCTCACCCTCAGGAACCGGCTCATGCTGACCTCTCACGAGCCGGCCTACCCTGAGGACGGGATGCCCAAGGCGCTCTACCGCGCCTATCACGTCGAGCGGGCCAAGGCCGGCCTGGGCCTGACCATGACCGCCGGGTCCGCGGCGGTGGCCAGGGACAGCCCGCCGGTGTTCAACAATATCCTCGCCTACAAGGACGAGGTGGTGCCGTGGATGCGAGAACTCGCCGACGCCTGCCACGAACACGGCACCGCGGTGATGATCCAGCTCACCCACCTGGGCCGGCGCACCCGCTGGGACAAGGGCGACTGGCTGCCGGCGGTATCGGCCTGCCATCGCCGCGAGCCGGCCCATCGCGCCTTCCCCAAGCAGGTCGAGGAGTGGGACATCGAGCGCCTGATCCGCGACTACGCCGACGCCGCCGAGCGCATGCACGCCGCCGGCCTCGATGGCATCGAGCTGCAGGCCTACGGCCACCTGATGGATCAGTTCTGGTCGCCGTTGACCAACACCCTCGAGGCCCCCTATGGCGGCGATCTGGACCACCGGCTGCGCTTCACCTTCGACGTACTGCAGGCCATTCGCCAGCGGGTCGGTAACGAGTTCATCGTCGGCGTGCGCTATACCGGCGACGAGATGCTGGAAGGCGGGCTCACGGCCAGCGACGGCATGGCGATATCGCGGCGCCTGAAGGAGAGCGGCCTGATCGATTTCCTCAACGTGGTGCGCGGGCATATCGACACCGACGCGGGTCTCACCGACGTGATCCCCATCCAGGGCATGCCCAGCGCCCCGCACCTCGACTTCGCCGGCGAGATCAAGCGCCAGGTCGACTTCCCCACCTTCCACGGCGCCAAGATCCAGGACGTCGCCACCGCCCGCCATGCCATCGCCTCGGGCAAGGTCGACATGATCGGCATGACCCGCGCCCACATGGCCGACCCGCACATCGTGCGCAAGATCGTCGAGGGGCGCGAGGAGGAGATCCGCCCCTGCGTCGGCGCCAACTACTGTCTCGACCGCATCTACCAGGGCGGCGCCGCCTACTGCATCCACAACGCCGCCACCGGGCGCGAGACCACCATGCCCCACACCATCCCCAAGGCAGCACAGCAGCGCCGGGTGGTGATCGTCGGCGCCGGACCCGCCGGGCTCGAGGCCGCCCGCGTCGCCGGCGAACGAGGCCATGACGTGGTGGTGCTGGAAGCGGCCAGCGATGCCGGCGGTCAGGTACGCCTCACGGCGCAGAGCGAGCGCCGCCGCGAGATGATGGGCATCATCGACTGGCGCCTGGCGCGCTGCGAGGCGCTCGGCGTCGAGATCCGCTACAACGTCTGGGCCGAGGTCGAGGACGTGCTCGCCGAGCAACCGGACGTGGTGATCGTGGCTACCGGCGGCTACCCCATGGAGGACCAGCCAGCGGTGGGGCACGACCTGGTGGTCAACACCTGGGATATCCTGTCGGGCCACGTGGCGCCGGGGAGCCGCGTGCTGCTGTTCGATGATGCCGGCGATCATGCCGCCATGCAGGCGGCGGAGATCATTGCCGCCACCGGGGCCGAACTCGAGATCATGACCCCGGACCGCACCTTCTCGGCGGAGATCATGGCCATGAACCTGGTGCCCTACATGCGCGCCCTGCAGCGACCCGACGTCACCTTCACCCCCACCTACCGGCTCAAGTCCGTGGAGCGGATTGGCGGCGAGCTGCTCGCCAGGATCACCAGCGACTACGTCTCTCCAGGCAAGCAGGACCTGGACCAGGAGCGGCGCATCGACCAGGTGGTGGTCAACTATGGCATCACGCCGATGGCCGACGTCTATTTCGAGCTCAAGCCGCATTCGAGCAACGGCGGCAAGGTAGACTACGATGACCTGATCGCCGGCCGGCCCCAGGCGGTCGTACGCAACCCGCAAGGCCGCTTCCAGCTGTTCCGCATCGGCGATGCCGTCGCGTCGCGCAATACCCATGCGGCGATCTATGATGCTTTGCGGCTGGTGAAGGATATCTAAACGGAGACAACCGCTGATGCCGAGTGGCACCGACCGCGATACCAAATGGAAAGGCTCCCGCGAGGCCTGGCTCGATGCGGCCTTCGAACTGCTGCTCGACTCCGGCGTGGATAGCGTACGCATCCTGCCGCTGGCCAAGCGGCTCAAGGTGTCGCGCACCAGCTTCTACTGGTTCTTCAAGGATCGCGAGGCGCTGCTCGACGCCCTGATCGAGCGCTGGCGGGAGAAGAACACCCAGGGCCTGGTGCGCCAGACCGAGGCCTATGCCGAGAGCATTACCGAGGCGATCCTCAACGTCTTCGACTGCTGGCTGGACCCCGGGCTGTTCGACTCCCCGTTGGAGTTCGCCATGCGCAGCTGGGCGCTGCAGTCGGAGGGAGTATCGAGGGAGATCGATATTGCGGACGAAATGCGCATCGAGGCGCTGACCCGCATGTTCGAGCGTTTCGGCTATGCGCCGCTGGCGGCCAACGTGCGCGGCCGCACCATTTACCTCACCCAGATCGGCTACATCTCGATGAAGACCCAGGAAGCCCTCGAGGTTCGCATGCAGCGCATCCCCGCCTATGTCGAGATCTTCACCGGGCAACCGCCGCGCCCCCAGGAACTGCAACGCTTCCAGGCCCGACATGGCTATGCCTTGGAAACCACCGACTAGCGCGGTGCCAGCGCTTCATCGCCGAATAACTGCTGGACGAGAAAGCTGAACGCCAGGGCCTGCATATGGGCGCGCTGGCGATGGTCGGCCGCGCCGCCGTGGCCGCCCTCGACGTTCTCGTAGTAGAGCGCCCGGTGCCCCTGCTCGCCCAGGCGCGCCATCATCTTGCGCGCGTGGCCGGGGTGGACGCGGTCGTCGCGGGTGCTGGTCATCAGCAGCATGGGCGGGTAGTGGGCCGCGGGATCGAGGTTGTGGTAGGGCGACACATCGCGCAAGAACTGCCAGTCGTCGCTCTCGGGGTCGCCGTACTCGGCCATCCACGAGGCGCCGGCGAGCAGCAGGTGGTAGCGGCGCATGTCGAGCAGCGGTACCTGGCACACCACGGCGCCGAGCAATTGGGGATAGCGAGTGAGCATGTTGCCCACCAGCAGGCCGCCGTTGGAACCGCCCTGGATGCCCAGCCGCCGCGGCGAGGTGACGCCGCGCTCGATCAAATCTTCTGCCACCGCGGCGAAGTCCTCGAACGCCTTGTGGCGCTGGTCGCGCAGCGCCGCCTGGTGCCAGCGCGGGCCGTACTCGCCGCCGCCGCGGATGTTGGCCACCACGTAGACCCCGCCGCGGCTGAGCCAGGCGCGCCCCACGCCGGGGCTGTAGCCGGGCAGCAGCGGCACCTCGAAGCCGCCGTAGCCGTAGAGCAGGGTCGGATGCTCGCCGCTGGGCTCGAGGCCGCGGCGCGCCACCTGGAAATAGGGAATCGGCGTGCCGTCCTCGCTGGTGGCGAAGTGCTGGGTCACTTCCAGCCCCTCGGCGTCGAACAGCGCCGGGGCCTGCTTGAGGGTCTCCAGCTCCTCGCCGACCCGACCGTGCAGCAGCGTGGTCGGCGTCAGGTAGTCGCTGACGATGACGAACACCTCGTCGCTCTCCTCGTCGTCCACCGCGCTCGCGCTGACGCTGCCCAGCGTCGGCACGCCGGGCAGCGGCTCGGGCTGCCACTGGCCTTCGCTCGGGGTGATGACGTAGAGCCGGTGCTTGACGTCGTCGAGCACGTTGAGGATCAAGTGGCGGCGGGTCCAGGTGACGTCGGAGAGCGAGGTGCGTTCGGTGGGGGTGAACAGCACGCGCAGCTCGCGTTCGCCATCCATGAAGGCAGCGAAGTCGGCGATCAGCAGGGCGCCGGCGGGATGGGTGGTGCCCGCGACCTCCCAGGGCTCGCGCAGCTCCACCAGCAGCCACTCGCGGTGCACCTGCTTGTGGGCCGAGTTGGGCACCTCGATGCGCCGCAGCTTGCCGCCGGCCTGGCGCAGGTAGAGCTCGCTGTCGTAGAAGGCCCGGGCGCGGCTGACGAAGTCGCGCTCGAAGCCCGGCGTCGCATCGTGGCCGGCGCCCACCGCCATGTCGTCGGGTTCGCCCTCGAAGACCGTCTCGGCCTCGGCCATCGGCGTACCGCGCCGCCACTGCCTGACGATGCGCGGGTAGCCGGAGGTCGTCATCGAGCCTTCGCCAAAGTCGGTCTGGACATAGACCGTGTCGCGGTCGATCCAGCCCAGGCTGCCCTTGGCCTCGGGGCGGTAGAAACCCTCGTCGACCCAGCGCTTCTCGATCAGATCGAACTCGCGGGTGACGTCGGCGTCGGCGCCGCCGCGGGAGAGCGACACCAGGCAGTGGCGCCAGGGCGCACCGGGCGAGGCGGGACGCAGGCAGTGGGCGCCGTGCCACACCCAGTTCTCGCCCTCCTCGGCGTTGAGCGCGTCGAGGTCGATCAGCACCTCCCACTCGGGCCGCACCTTGCGGTACTCCTCGAGCGTGGTGCGCCGCCACAGCCCGCGGGGGTGGTCGCGGTCCTGCCAGAAGTTGTAGAGGTACTCGCCGCGCTTGACCACGAAGGGGATGCGGTCATCGGCCTCGAGGATCGCCTGCAGGTCGTCGCGCAGCTCACAGAAGCCCGGCGCATCGGCGAGCCTGGCCTGGCACTCGGCATTGCGCGCTTTCACCCAGGCCAGGGCGCGCTCGCCCTCGACCTCCTCCAGCCACAGGTAAGGGTCGTGCTCGTCGAAGGGGGCCGCCATGCGGGTCTCCTGGTGGTAACGGTTGCCCACCAAGCTAGCCCGCTACGGCCAGGGACTCAATGCGCACAAGGCGTTGTCTGACAAAGTTGGCGAGCGAATGCAGTTTTCAGGCATCGCCTAGCGCTGGAACACCACCGTGCGGTTCCTGTTCAGGAACACACGTCGCTCCACATGCAGCGCCACCGCCCGGGCCAGGGTCAGGCATTCGATATCGCGGCCCTTGGCGACCAGGTCCTCCGGGTAGTCGGCGTGGCTGACCGGTTCGACGCCCTGGGTGATGATCGGCCCCTCGTCGAGGTCGTCGTTGATGTAGTGCGCGGTGGCGCCGACCAGCTTGACCCCCTTCTCGTAGGCCTGATGGTAGGGGCGCGCGCCCTTGAAGCCGGGCAGCAGCGAGTGGTGGATGTTGATCGCGCGGCCGGCGAGCCTGGCACTCATCTCGCTCGACAGCACCTGCATGTAGCGCGCCAGGATGACCAGCTCGGCGCCACTCTCCTCGATCACCCGCCACACCTGGGCCTCCTGCTCGGGCTTGGTCTCGGCGGTGATCGGGAAATGGTGGTAGGGAATGCCGTGCCACTCCGCCAGCGACGCCAGGTCGGGGTGGTTGGAGACGATGGCGCGGATGTCGATCGCCAGTTGCCCGGTGCGGTAGCGGTAGAGCAGGTCGTTGAGGCAGTGGTCGGCCTTGGAGACCATGATCACCACCGGCAGGCGCCTGTCGGGTGGCGTCAGCTCGAAGGCCATATCGAATTCCGCGGCACGCTCGGCGAAGGCGGCGTGGAAGGCGCCGGCATCGAAGCCGCTCTCCTCGGGGCGGAATTCGGTGCGGATGAAGAAGCGACCGCTCAGGCGGTCGTCGAAGGATTGCTGCTCGGTGATGTAACAACGCCGCTCCTTGAGGAAGCGGGTCACCACGTCGACGGTGCCCAGGCGGCTGGGGCACTGCGCGGCCATGATCCAGATGTCGTCGTGTCGCTTCATGCTGCCCCCTCCGGCGGCTGGTGCCAACGGGCACCGTATGGAAAAAGGGCCGGGGAAACCCCGGCCAAACGCGCCTGGCAAACGAGACGCCGAGTCACTGCTCCACGCCGATGGCGTACTCCGCGCCGGCATCGAGCAGCCAGCGGTAGAGGTAGTCGGCGAAGCTGCGGCGCACCACCAGCTCCCAGCGCGCCTCGTCGGGGCGGCGCAGGATCAGGCTGCTCTTGGCGAACACCGTGGTCACGCCCTTGCCCACCGGGAAGGCGTCGGGGTGCACGTCGTAGGGCGTCGACTTCATCAGCAGCTCGCGGGCCTTGTCGCCCTCGAGCTCGAGCAGGGTCTGACCGCCGCCGACGTTGACGATGGCGTAGTGGGCATCGCCCAGGGCCTCGCGCAAGCGTTGCTCGAGGGCGAACTCCTCGCCGCCGGGCACGATCACGAGCCACTCGTCCGGCGAGAGCCACTGGATCGAGCGCTCGCCGTCGTCGCTCAGGCTGAGGGCGTTGGGTCGCGCCGGCAGGCCGAAGCCGAGCACACCGCGCACCGCCTCGTCGAGCACGATGGCGCCGCCGCGCAGAATCAGGTGGCCGAGCATGGCGCGCTCGCGCAGCACCACGCGGCTGTTGGCGCTGACGCTCGGGCGGCCGCTGGTGTGGCAGGACCAGGCCAGCGGGGACTCCGCCGGCACCTCGCTGGCAGGGCGCACATCGTAGACGTTGGCCCGGGTCGCTGTGGAATCAGACATTCTGGCGCTCTCCCTTGGGATCGTAGAAGATCGTGCCGACGATTTCCGCGGCGTGGGTCTTGCCGTCGGCCATGGGCAGGTAGACGGTCTCGCCCATGCGCTGATGGCCGCCCTTGACCACCGCCAGAGCGAAGCCGCCGCCCAGCGTCGGGCTGTAGTAGCTCGAGGTCACGTGTCCGACCATGGGCATGGGAATGGCGTGCTCCGGGTCGAAGACGATCTGCGCGCCCTCCTCCAGCACCACCGTGGGGTCCTTCGGCTTGAGGCCCACCAGCTGCTTGCGGTCCGAGCGGCGGGTATCGGAGCGCGACAGCGAGCGCTTGCCGATCCACGAGAACGGCTTGTCGTAGCCGACCGCCCACTGCATGCCCAGGTCTTCCGGCGTGACCGAGCCGTCGCTGTCCTGGCCGGCGATGATGAAGCCCTTCTCGGCCCGCAGCACGTGCATCGTCTCCGTGCCGTAGGGTGTCAGGCCATACTTGTCGCCGTGCTCGAACAGGGTCTTCCAGACGTGCATGGCGTAGTTGGCCTGGACGTTGATCTCGTAGGCCAGCTCGCCGGTGAAGGAGATGCGGAATACCCGCGCCGGCACGCCTGCCACAGTGCCCTCGCGCCAGTCCATGAACTTGAACTGGTCGCGTGCGAGATCGATGTCGGTGACCTCGGCCAGCAGCTTGCGCGCCTCGGGGCCCGTCACCGTCATGGTCGCCCAGTGGTCGGTCACCGAGGTGAAATAGACCTGCAGCTCCGGCCATTCGGTCTGGTGCCACAGCTCCAGCCACTCCAGCACGCCGGCGGCGCCGCCGGTGGTGGTGGTCATCAGGAAGTGGTTCTCGCCCAGGCAGCTGGTGGTGCCGTCGTCCATCAGCATGCCGTCGTCCTTGCACATCAGGCCGTAGCGCACGCGGCCCACCTCGAGCTTCAGCCACTTGTTGGTGTAGACGCGGTTGAGGAACTCACGGGCGTCCGGCCCCTGGATGTCGATCTTGCCCAGGGTGGAGGCGTCGAGGATGCCGACCTTCTCGCGCACCGCCAGGCACTCGCGGGCCACCGCCTCGTGCATGGTCTCCTGCTTGCCGTTGACCGTCTGCGGGAAGTACCAGGGACGCTTCCACTGTCCGACGTCCTCGAACTCGGCGCCGTGCTCCACGTGCCACTGGTGCAGCGCGGTGTAGCGCTCGGGGTCGAACAGCTCGCGGCAGTGGCGCCCGGCGATGGCACCGAAGGTGACCGGCGTGTAGTTGGGGCGGAATACCGTGGTGCCTACCTCGGGAATGCTCCGGCCCAGGCAGCGGGCGGCGATGGCCATGCCGTTGATGTTGCCGAGCTTGCCCTGATCGGTGCCGAAGCCCATGGCGGTATAGCGCTTGACGTGCTCGATCGATTCGAAGCCTTCGCGGGTGGCGATCTCGATGGCCGCCGCGGTGACATCGTTCTGCAGGTCGACGAACTGCTTGGGCGCGCGCAGCGTCGGCTTCTCGTGGGGCACCTGGTAGAGCGCACAGGCGAGGCCTTCGCGGCGGGCATCGACCTGCGGCAGCTCGACCGCCCTGGCGCTCACGCCGAGTGCTTCCAGGGCCCGGGCGGCCACGGCGACGCCGTCGGCCAAACCCTCGCCCAGGTCGTGCACGCCGTGGGCGCTGCCGGCGGCATGAACGCCCTTCACCAGGCCGGGCACGAAGCCGAGGATCTCTTCGTTCCAGGTCGGCCGCGCACCGGTGTGCGAGGCCAGGTGGATCACCGGGCTGTAGCCGCCGGAGCTGGCGATGGTGTCGCAGGCCAGCGTCTCGGCCTGGCCGGTGACCTTGAAGGCGCCGATGTCGATGGCGGCGACACGCGCCGCGCTGACACGGCTGCCACCCTTGGCCTCGAGCACCGCCGAGCCCTCGATGATGCGGATGCCGCGCTCGCGCGCCTGCTCGACCAGGTCACCGCTGGGTGAGAGGCGGGCATCGACGATGGCCACCACTTCGCGGCCGGCGTCCTGCCAGTCGAGGGCGGCGCGATAGGCGTGATCGTTGCTGGTGGAGAGCACCAGCTTGTTGCCCGGAACCACGCCGTAGCGGCGAATGTAGGTCGACACCGCCCCGGCCAGCAGGTTGCCCGGCACGTCGTTGTTGGCGTACACCAGCGGACGCTCGTGGGCGCCGGTGGCCAGGATGACCTGACCGGCACGCACGCGGTGCATCCGCGAACGCGCGGGACGATAGCCCCCCTTCACCGCGGCGGTCTCGCCGAGGTGCTCGGTGCGCCGCTCGTGTAGCGTGACGAAGTGGTGGTCGTGGTAGCCGTTGGCGGTGGTGCGGGCCAGCAGCGTGACGTTGTCGAGTCCGGCCAGCTCCTCCAGCACACGTGCCGCCCACTGGGCCGCCGGCTGGTGATCGAGCAGCTCGCGGCTGTCGAGCAGCGAACCGCCCATTTCCTCCTGCTCGTCGCACAGGATCACCCGGGCCCCGCTGCGTGCCGCCGTCAGCGCCGCCGCCAGGCCGGCCGGCCCGGCGCCGACCACCAGCAGGTCGCAGTGCTGGTGCAGGTGGTCGTAGATGTCCGGATCGGGCTCCATGGGGCTGCGCCCGAGGCCCGCGCCCTTGCGGATGTACTTTTCGTAGGTCATCCACATGGAGGCCGGGGCCATGAAGGTCTTGTAGTAGAACCCCGGCGGCATCAGGCTTCCGCTCAGCTTGCCGACCATGCCCATCAGGTCGCGCTGAACGCTGGGCCAGCCGTTGGTGCTGCGCGCCACGAGGCCCTCGAACAGCGCCTGCTGGGTGGCGCGAACGTTGGGCACCTGGGCCGCTTCGCTGCTGCCCAGCTGCACCAGCGCGTTGGGCTCCTCGGCGCCGGCGGCGACGATGCCGCGCGGGCGCGAGTACTTGAAGCTGCGGTTGACGATGTCGACGCCGTTGGCCAGCAGCGCCGAGGCCAGGGTGTCGCCGGCATGGCCCTGATAGCGCTGCCCGTTGAAGGTGAAGCTCAGCTTGCGCGAACGGTCGATGCGCCCGCCTTCGCGAAGGCGATTCGGCTGTTTCAAGGACTTGCTCATGCCTGCTCTCCCTTGATCGCTTCCGCGGCGGCGCTGCTGGCGCCCACGGTCTGTTGCCCACCGCTCGCCACTTGCACGTTGCCCTGCGTTTGCTGGCTCGCCAGGCTCTCGGCGGTGACACGGGGCTGCTCGCCCATCTTGTAGGTCTCGAGGATGTCGTAGGTCACGGTGTTACGCGTGATGTTGAAGAACTTGCGGCAGCCGACGGCGTGCACCCACAGCTCATGATGAATGCCGCGCGGGTTGTCGCGGAAGAACAGGTAGTCGCCCCACTCCTCGTCGCTGCAGGCCTCGGGGTCCTTCGGCCGCTCGATGTGCGCCTGGCCCTTGGGGTGAAACTCCTCTTCCTCGCGGAGCTCCTCGCAGTAGGGGCAGTAGATATGAAACATGGCAGTGCCTCCTTAGTGTGCGACCCCGGCCGCGCCGTGCTCGTCGACCAGTGCCCCGCTGTGGAAGCGGTCGATGGAGAAGGGCGCCGCGAGCGGGTGGGCCTGACCCTTGGCCAGGGTCCAGGCGAATACGTGACCGGAACCGGGGGTGGCCTTGAAGCCGCCGGTGCCCCAGCCGCAGTTGAAGAACAGCCCCTTCACCGGCGTCTTCGACAGGATCGGGCAGGCGTCCGGGCAGGTGTCGACGATGCCGCCCCACTGCCGGTTCATGCGCACCCGCGAGAAGATCGGGAACATCTCGACGATGGCCTGCAGGGTATGCTCGACCGTGGGGTAGCTGCCGCGCTGGCCGTAGCCGTTGTAGCCGTCGATGCCGGCCCCGATGACCAGGTCGCCCTTGTCGGTCTGGCTGATGTAGCCGTGCACGTGGTTGGACATCACCACGGTGTCGAGTACCGGCTTGAGCGGCTCGGAGACCAGCGCCTGCAGCGGATGCGACTCCAGCGGCAGGCGGAAGCCGGCCATCTTCGCCAGCACCCCGGAGTTGCCCGCCGCCACGCAGCCGACGGTCTTGGCCTCGATGTCGCCGCGGTTGGTGTGCACGCCGAAGACGCGCCCGTCGCGGATCTTGAAGCCGGTGACCTCGGTGTTCTGCAGCAGGTCCACGCCCAGCGCATCGGCGGCGCGGGCGAAGCCCCAGGCCACGGCGTCGTGGCGCGCCACGCCGGCGCGCGGCTGCCAGGAGGCGCCGAGGATCGGATAGCGGGCGTTCTTCGAGCAATCCATGATCGGCACGATCTGCTGGATCTGCTCGGGGGTGAGCACCTCGCTGTCGATGCCGTTGAGGCGGTTGGCGTTGACCCGGCGCTGGATGTCGCGCATGTCCTGCAGGGTGTGGCCGAGGTTCATCACGCCGCGCTGGGAGAACATCACGTTGTAGTTGAGGTCCTGCGACAGCCCTTCCCACAGCTTCATCGCGTGTTCGTAGAGCGCCGCGGCCTCGTCCCACAGGTAGTTGGAGCGCACGATGGTGGTGTTGCGCGCAGTGTTGCCGCCGCCCAGCCAGCCCTTCTCGACCACCGCCACGTTGCGGATGCCGTGCTCCTTGGCCAGGTAGTAGGCGGTGGCCAGGCCGTGGCCGCCGCCGCCGACGATGATCACGTCGTACTGCTTCTTCGGCGTGGGGTTGCGCCACTGGCGCTCCCAGTTCTCATGGTGGCTCAGGGCGTGCTTGGCCAGCCCGAATCCCGAATAGCGTTGCATCTTTTCTCTCCTCGACCGGCCCTGGCGGACAGGGCCGGTCCCATGCGGTTCAGGCGGTGGCGGTTTCGTGTGCCGCGGCCGGTGTGGCGGTGCCGTAGACCGGGTGCCGCAGGCAGAGCTCGGCGACCTTCTCGCGCACTTCGGCCTCCACGGCCTCAGTGTTGCCCTGCTCGGCCAGCACGTCGAGGATGTCGCAGATCCAGCCGGCGAGCGCCTCGCAGTCGGCCACGTCGAAGCCGCGCGAGGTCACCGCCGGGGTACCGATGCGCAGGCCGGAGGTGACGAAGGGGCTCTGCGGGTCGTTGGGCACGGCGTTCTTGTTGACGGTGATGTGCGCGCGGCCCAGCGCCGCGTCGGCATCCTTGCCGGTGACGCCCTGGCGGATCAGCGAGACCAGGAAGAGATGGTCGTCGGTGCCCCCGGAGACCACGTCGTAACCGCGCTCGACGAAGACCTTGGCCATGGCCCGGGCGTTGTCGATCACGCGCTGCTGGTACTGCACGAAGGACTGGCTCATGGCCTCCTTGAAGGCCACCGCCTTGGCCGCGATCACGTGCATCAGCGGCCCGCCCTGCTGGCCGGGGAAGACCGCGCCGTTGAGCTTCTTGTAAAGCTCCTGGTCGCCGTGGGCCGAGAGGATCAGGCCACCGCGCGGGCCGCGCAGGGTCTTGTGCGTGGTGGTGGTGACCACGTGGGCATGGGGAATCGGGCTGGGGTAGAGCCCGGCGGCGACCAGGCCCGCCACGTGCGCCATGTCGACCATCAGCCAGGCGCCGACCTCGTCGGCGATGTCGCGGAAGCGCCGCCAGTCGACTACCCGCGAGTAGGCGGAGAAGCCGGCAATGATCAGCTTGGGCTTGTGGCTGCGCGCCAGCCGCTCGACCTCCTCGTAGTCGATCTCGCCGGTCTCGGCATTCAGGCCGTACTGCACGGCGTGGTAGTGCTTGCCGGAGAAGTTGGGCGCCGCGCCGTGGGTCAGGTGGCCGCCGTGGGCCAGGCTCATGCCGAGCACGGTGTCGCCCGGCTTGACCAGCGCCATGAAGGCGGCCGCGTTGGCCTGGGCGCCGGAGTGGGGCTGGACGTTGGCGTAGTCGGCGCCGAACAGGTCGCAGGCGCGCTCGATGGCGAGCTTCTCGACCACGTCGACGTGCTCGCAGCCGCCGTAGTAGCGCTTGCCCGGGTAGCCCTCGGCGTACTTGTTGGTCAGCTGGGTGCCCTGGGCCTCCATGACCGCGCGGCTGGCATAGTTTTCCGAGGCGATCAGCTCGACGTGCGCCTCCTGGCGCGCCACTTCGTCGGCGATGGCGGCGGCAACCTGGGCATCGAAGGATGCGAGACCGGCTTGGTTCATGACTGACTCCTGTTGTTGTGACCTGTTGTCGCGGTGACGTGTCTGCACGGGGTGCTGTCTTGCGAATCTATCGGCAACCCGCAGGGGTGAGAAATTTGAAATCCTTATGCCTGGATCATCCTCGCGGGGAGGTTTTCGGCTCATGCGTCGATTAAAGGCTCACAAGAGAGAGAAAGATTGAATAAATGCGACAGCTTTGCTGAATGACAGGCCCGCGGTGAAGGTGCCCGCCACTTTCGTCGAAGCGCGGCCGGCAAGCATGGCGGCACGCCTACAGCACCCGTGAGGCGGGAAATAGCGACGCAGCGGTCAGACCGCCGGACGGGATTCGATATGCAGGAAGAAGGGATCGACGCGGTCGCTTCCCGGCTCCTCGGCACGCTTGCGCATCTCCGACGGCGGCATGCCGAAGGCGCTGCGAAAGTGGCGCGAGAAGTGGGCCGTATCGGCGAAGCCGCAGCGCTCGCCGATCTCGGTGACGCTCTTGCCGGTGTAGTGCAGCAGCCACAGCCCGTAGCGCAGGCGCAGGTCGCGGGCGAACTTCTGCGGCCCGACGCCCAGGGTCTCGCGGAAGCGGCGCTCCAGGTTGCGCCGCGAGGTGCCGACCCGCTCGGCCAGCGTCTCCATCGAGATCGGCTCGCCCAGGTGCTGCTCGAGCACGGCGATGGAACGACGCACCAGGCGATCCTCGATCTTGCCGAACACCACCGGCTGCGGCTGCGGATGCGCACCGATGCGGGCTTCGTCGAGCAGCATGATGCGCAGGCTCTTCATGGCCCAGGCCTTGCCCAGGTGCCGCTCGACCAGATAGGCGGCCAGATCCGCCCCCGCCGAACCGCCCGCACAGGTGAGCCGGTCGCCATCATCGACGAACAGCCGGTCGGCCACCGGCTCGATGGTGGGAAAGCGCTGGATCATGTCGCGGTGGTGGTACCAGCTGACGCAGCAGCGCCGGCCACCCATCAGGCCGGCCTGGATCAGGGCGAAGACCCCGGTGCACAGCCCGACCAGCGGCACCTGGGCACTCGCCGCCCGACGCAGGTAGGCCAGTGCCATGGTATCGAGCTGATCGGCGTCGTCGAGGACACCGCCGATCACCACGATGTAGTCGAACTCCTGCGGATCGCGGAAAGGCTCGCAAGGCGTGATGGAAGCCCCGCAGCTGGAAGTCGCCGGCCCCCCCGTGCTGGTCATGAAGGTCCAGTGGCAGCGCAGCTGGCGGCTGCGGTCGCCCTCGTCGGCGGCCAGGCGCAGGCAGTCGACGAAGGCGGCGAACGGCAGCAGGGTGAAGCGGTGCAGCAGGACGAAGCCGACCGAGAGGGGCTCGCCCCTGAGAGGAAGATTCATGGCGGCTCCTGCGTCACGAAGGGTACTACCGGGCGAACGAGGCCCATCGCCTCGACTCTATCGCATTCTGCGAGCCTGGCAAGCGGCTGTGTGACACTCTGGAAGCCATTACAAGATAGACTCAGGCAAAGGGCGATGTGCTGCCTGCGTCCTCCGGCAGGTCGAAGCCACCTGAGGCGGCACCCGACACGACAACGGCAAGACAATGACCAACATACCCACCGACCTTCTGCGCACCTTCGTCACCATCAAGGACCTCGGCGGCTTCACCAGCGCCGGCGAGCTGCTGGGCCGCTCGCAGCCGGCGATCAGCCTTCAGGTCAAGAAGCTCGAGGAGCTGCTCAACACCAAGATCTTCCTGCGCGGCTCCAGCCTGGAACTGACCGAGGATGGCGAATACCTCTACGAGGCCGCACGCCAGATGCTGGAGATCAACGATCAGATCATCGCCAAGGTTCGGGGCGACAACGTTTCCGGCAAGGTCAGGCTCGGTATTCCCAACGATTTCGAGCTGGCGTTTCTGCCCAAGGCCCTGAGGAATCTGTCTCGCGTCTACCCCAACATCGTCGTCGAGGTCGATTGCGAGATCAGCAAGGTGATTCTGCAGCGTTACCAGAAGGGCCACTACGACATCGCCCTGGCCATGGAGCATGCCAAGGAGGACGAGGACAGGGACGCCCGCGATTATCGACTGGAGGGGCTGGAGTGGGTCTACAAGGATAGCCGACTGATCAACGGCCATGACGACCCCATTCCGCTGATCGCCTACCCCCAAGGCTGTGTCTATCGCTCCCTGATGGAAGACGCCCTGGAGTCGCAGCAGCATCCCTTCCGCTTCATGTACACGAGCACCAGCCTGCTCGGCATCTTCTCGGCGGTGGAAGAGGGGCTGGGCATCACGGCGATGGCCAGGTCGGTGATACCCGAACACTTGAAGCACGCCGCCAGCTCAAGCACTCTGCCCGAGCTCGGCAGGGTGTGTATCGGCCTCTACTACAAACAGCGGGAACTCAATGTGGCCTCCCGCCACGTGCTCGATTTCCTGCGTTCCGGGCTCGCCAACCTGTAGCTGGCGCATTGGCAACCGCAGCGGTTGCCAACGCCTCCTGCTTCAGCCGAAGGTCCGGCAGATCCCGGCAATACACTCGTCGAGTATCCACTTCCCCTTCTCCGCCGTTGCCTTGGCCGGCGACGAAAGGGTACCCGAGCTCGGCACCCAGGCTGGATCCGGCGGAAAGACGTCGTAGGGCGGGAACTCGGCCGGCGGGATGTCGACCGCCTTCGACATGTCCACCAGCTCGGGATGTATCTTCAGCATGATCGAGGTCTCCAGCACGCCGCCGTGCTCGACCGCCCAGCCCGAGAAGCCTTCGGGGAAGACCTTCTCGATGGTGGTTGCGCTGATGAAATCCCAGTAGGAGAGCAGCACCACCTTGATTTCGATGCCGGATAGCCGGGCATGCTCGACCGCCCGATCGGCCGCCTCGACCAGGAACATCGAGTTTTCGAAGTGGCCGTTGACCACGATGAATTCCCGGTTGCCGTGCGCCACGTAGGCGAGGATCACGTCATAGGCGTACTCCTCCAGGGAGCGACCGCTGACGCAGGTGGTGCCCGGAAAGAAATTGCCGCCCCCCGACTTCACCTGCGACTTGTAGCCGTAGGCAATCGGCGGCGCGACCAGCATGTTGCCGCTGCGCTCTGCCACGCGGCAGGCGATGTGCTCCGGTATCAGCACGTCCGGGTTCAATGACATGTGCGGCCCATGCTGCTCGATGGCCCCCACCGGCAGCAGAATCGTGCATTCGCCGTCCTTGACCCTGTCGCGGTAGGACATCCAGTCCATCTCCGCCAGCTTGACGCTGTTCATCAGCTTTTCACCTCCGAAACGGGCTTTAGTGAGCGCTTCTCGCAAAACAGGCTGTCCTGCTGGACGGCACGCAGTATCGAGATCCCCATCAGCACCATGATCAGCGAGAACGGAAGTGCCGAGAGGATGGCGGCCGTCTGCAGTGTCGACAGCGCCCAGGTCCCTCCCACCAGCAAGAGCACGGCCGCGATGGCCCCCTCCATCAGCCCCCAGAAAACGCGATGCCGGGAGAGCGGATGCGGATTGCCCTCGCTGAGGATGGTGGTGATGACCAGGGTGCCCGAATCGGAGGAGGTGATGAAATAGGTGGCGACCAGCACCGTGCCGAAGAAGCCGGCAAGCACACCGATGACGCCCAGGTCCATGGCGCTGAAGGTGGCATACAGCGCCAGCGAGACGTCCTTGGACACGGCCTCGGAGATGCCGCCGCTGCCGAACAGCTCCTCGTACAGCGCGGTGCCGCCATAGGCGGACAGCCAGACGAAGGAGAGCAGGGAGGAGACGCCCACCACGCCAAGTATGAATTCGCGGATGGTCCGCCCGCGGGAGACGCGAGCGACGAAGACCCCCACGAACGGTGCCCACGACATCCACCAGCCCCAGTAGAAGACCGTCCACCATCCCTGCCAGGAATCCTGCCAGGAGTCCGCCCCGTTGGCCGCCGTTACGTTGCTGCCGGTGTAGAAGCTCAAGGGAATGACCGATCTCAGGTAATCTCCGGTGGAATCGAGGAAACCACCGATGATGTAGCGGGTCGGTCCGAAGATGAAGAAGAACGCCAGCAGCAGGAAGGTCAGCCACATGTTGGCCTGGGAGAGATACTTGATACCGCGCTTCAGGCCGGTCAGCACCGAGATCAGCGCCAGCACGGTAATGACCGCGATCAGCGTGACTTGCACCAGGCGGTTGACAGGCACATCCCACAGATAATTAAGACCGGAATTGATTTGCTGAACACCAAGCCCCAGGGAGGTTGCAATACCAAAGAGAGTGGCAAAGACGGCAATGATATCGATGAGGTTACCAATCCACCCATTGACCTTCTCCCCGAGAATGGGATAGAGCGTGTAGCGAATGCTCAGGGGCTTTCCATAGCGATAAGCCATCAGCGCGAGGCTCAGGGCCACGATGCAGTAGATGGCCCAGGCGTTCAGCCCCCAGTGGAAATAGGCCAGCCGCATGGCCACGTCCGCCGCCTCCCCGTTTCCCACTGCCTCGGAGAAGGGTGTCCCCTGGGAGAGATGCATGATCGGCTCGGCGATCGACCAGAAGATGATGCCGATCCCCTGTCCGGCGGCGTAGAGCATGGCAAACCAGGTGAAGTAGCCGAACTCCGGCTTGTCATGCTCCGCGCCCAGTTTCAGGCTGCCGTACTTGCTGAACGCCAGTGCGAGGAGAAAGACAAGGAAGCTCGCGGCCAGCCCGACATACCACGAGTTGAAGTAGAACGTGACGTAGGTGCGCCCCCTGTCGATCAGCTCGGTCGTCGTCTGGGGGAAGAGTATGGCGAATGCGATGAAGGTGACCATCAAGACAATGGACACCATGGTTACCAGCGGGTTGACCCCCCGGAAGGGGCCGGAGTGCAGGACCATGATCGGACTCCTGTAACGTTGTTCTTGTAGGCAGAAGGGGGGCTTGTCGCCCCCTCGAGTGCTCACTTGACGATGTTGTGCTCCGGCCCGTACGGGAAGCCGGTGATGTTCTCGGCGTCGTGCTCGTTCACCACCAGGATGTCGTGTTCGCGGTAGCCGCCCGCCCCGGGGCGCCCTTCCGGCACCATGATCATCGGCTCCATGGAAACCACCATGTTGGGCTCGAGCACCGTCTCGATGTCCTCGCGCAGCTCGAGGCCCGCCTCGCGGCCGTAGTAGTGGCTCAGGGTGCCGAAGGAGTGGCCGTAGCCGAAGGTGCGGTACTGCAGCAGGTCGTGCTTGGCGAAGATCTCGTTGAGCTCGTGGGCGATGTCGCAGCAGCGCACGCCGGGCTTGATCAGCTCCTGACCGCGACGATGCACCTCGCAATTGACCTCCCACAGGCGCAGGTGCTCGTCCGAGGCGTGCTCGCAGAACAGGGTGCGCTCCAGCGCGGTGTAGTAGCCCGAGATCATCGGGAAGGTGTTCAGGCTCAGGATGTCGCCGGGCTGCACGCGGCGGCTGGTCACCGGGTTGTGGGCGCCGTCGGTGTTGATGCCCGACTGGAACCAGACCCAGGTGTCCATCAGCTCGCTGTTCGGGTAGGTCTTGGCGATTTCGCGCACCATGGCGGCCTGGCCCGCCAGCGCCACCTCATACTCCGGTACGCCGGCCGCGATGGCATCGCGCACGGCCACGCCGCCCACGTCGGCGATGCGCGCGCCCTGGCGGATCAGGGCGATCTCCTCGGCCGACTTGATCATGCGCATCTTCATGGTCGGCACGCCGATGTCGGTGAGCTCCACCTCGCCCAGGGCAGAGAGCAGCTTCTCCCGGTTGTGCAGCGTGAGGTGGTCGAACTCGACGCCAACGCGCTGCTTGCCCTCGCACAGCTGCTTGACGGCCTTGAAGAAGTTGTCCTTCTGCCAGTCGGTGTAGACGATGTTGTCGCCCAGGCGGTTGCGCCGATAGGGCTGGCCGCCGTCGATGTTGGCGGTGACCGTGGTAAACCGATCCTGTGTCACGACCAGCCCGTAATCGCGCCCGAACTTGCAGTAAACGAAATCGCTGAAGTAGTTGATGTTGTGATAGGACGTCAGGACCACGGCATCGACATTGTTTTCTGCCATGTATTCCCTTAGCCGGGCAAGACGCCCCTGCATCTCGGCATCCGAGAAGGTCGGCACGACCTTGTCACCGTTGGGGATTTCGATCAGCGATGGAAGCTTCATGTTGTTGTCTCCTTCGTCTCTTCACGCGACACATGTCGCAGGTTGGGAACCGACCCTTACTGTCACGCCAGGCTCATTGGCAGCATCAAGCTCGCTGAACTGCATGATGGAAAGCCGGTATCTGGTTTCCAGAATCTTCACCAGACTCATGATGTGATTGAACTCTTCGTCTTCCGCCAGGAAGTCGATGCCGAACATGTCGATGCCGAGGCAGGCCACTTGGTAGGTTTTTTCCACGCGCAGGAAGGCGGTGACATTGCGCCTCAGTTCACCGGCGTCCTGTAACACCTTCGAGTCGGAAGCCACTCTCAGCACCAATCGCCAAAGTTTCATTTCGCGTTCTCCAGCCGTCTGGATGGACTATGGCCAGCGCCGATCGGCAACACCAATGACTAGTGCAAATAGGGGCATTGGCATCGGCAATGCCGCCGCGGAGAGGGCCGCGACAGGCCAGAGCCAGGCGTGAGTGCAAGCCAGGGGGAAAGACGAGCAGGCGCGACGGCTAACGGTCGCCGCGTCATCGGAGAGGCGAGGGAGAGCGGAGCTGGGGGCAGCCCCGGTCATGTTCATGAAGCGCACCACCTGCACCTCACCAACGGTGGAGAAGTGGTGGCGGTCCAGCGGTGGCGCCGGCAGGTGAAAGGCGCCCTGCCGGTAATGCCCGGCAAGACGCCTCGCGGTTACGCCCCGTGCCGTGGCGTCAGCCTAGCGGCTCCATGCAGTGGACGACGCCGGGGCCGAGGCCGGGGGCTGAACCGAGACGGCGGCATCGGCGGCAGCGCCAAGGTCCTGGCGGGTAGCGATATGCTCTTGCTGTTCCTGCCAGAGGCGTTGCTCGGCCTCGCTGGCCTTGGGCGAGAACAGGCCGAACTGGGCGTAGAAGATGCCAATCAGCGGCGAGATCCAGCAGGCGAAGGCCAGTGGAATGTAGAGAAGGTTCTCCACGTTACCTTCGGTGATCCCCAGCCCCAGTACGCTGATGACGAAGGCCCCGCCGGCATTCCACGGCACCAGCGGTGACATCAGCGTGCCCCCTTCCTCGATCGCGCGGGAGAGGTTCAGCGTCGAATAGCCCAGGCCGCGATAGGTTGGCGCATACATGCGTCCCGGCAGGGCAATGGAGAGGTAGGGGTCGCCGGCGACCAGGTTGGTGGTCAGGGACGTCAGCATGGCCGACGCCTGCACCCCCCGGAAGCTGCGCACCCTGGCCATGATCGCGCGAATGATCGTCTCCAGGCAGCCGGTCTTCTCCAGTGCACCGCCGAAGCCCAGGGCGATGAGGATCAGCGAGATGGTCCACATCATCGACTGGATGCCCCCACGGTTGAGCAGGCTGTCCATGGACTCGACGCCGGTCTCGATGGTGTAGCCGTCGTTGGCGTAGGTGACCACCGCGTGCAGGCCCTCCCCCTGGACCAGCATCGCGGTCACCGCACCCGCCAATACACCGGCGAACAGCGAAGGGATGGGCGGCATGCGCTTCACCGCCAGCACGATGACCAGCAGTGCAGGCAGCAACAGCCAGGGAGAAATCGTGAAGTTCTCGTTCAGCGAGGCGGTGATGGCACTGATTCTCTCGAAGGAGGCCGACTGATCGTCGATCAGCATGAAGCCCGCGATGAGATAGATCGCCAGGGCAATCAGCATCGCCGGGATCGTGGTCGGCAACAGGTTCTTGATGTGGGAAAAGACGTCCGTGCCGGTCACGGCCGGGGCCAGGTTGGTCGTGTCGGACAGCGGCGACACCTTGTCGCCGAAGAAGGCCCCCGAGACCACGGCCCCTGCCGTCCAGTACACCGGGATGCCGAACCCGGCACCGATGCCCATCAGCGCCAGGCCCACCGTACCCACCGTGCCCCACGAAGTCCCCAGCGACAGCGACACGAGCGAGCACAGCAGCATGGCGGCGGCCAGGAAATAGGCCGGCGACAGCAGGGTCAAGCCGTAGTAGATGAGGCTCGGCACGGTGCCGCTGGCAATCCATACGCCGATGATCATGCCGACGCAGATGAGTACCGAGACCGAGGGCAGGGAGATATGGATGACGTGGAAGATGCCCTCTTCGATGCGCTTCCAGCGAAAGCCGAGCCTGAGCCCCACCAGCGATGTGATGGCCAGGCCGATGACCAGGGGGATGTGCGGCGTGAAGTCGCCGAAATAGAAGATCTGCACCCCGATGGCGACAAGCGTCAGCACGACGGGTGTCAGGGCGAGGAGAAAGCTTGGCTTGCGGATTGGCTTGGATACGTCCGGGTCGCTCATGTTGTTGTCCTCGGCGTGATGTTGGCGTTGTGGTTGTCGGCGTTCGGTCGGTACGGCAGATGCGCCAGCGTCCGGCCGACCGCTGTGCTTGCGTCGTCGCAGGCCCTCAGATCAGCACGCGCAGGCACTGCCCGCTGTGGTAGAGGGTAAAGCCACCCTCGTAGCTCGAACTCCACAGGGGCTTGGCGTAAATGGGCTTGGGCGAACGAATCGGGAGCGGCAGAAGCGCGTCGTCGCCATGCGTCAAGTACCGGGCAAGGCCCTTCCCCACGACCGTGCCGGTGGTGATGCCGCGCCCGTTGTAGCCGGTGGCGCCCAGGATGCCGGGGGCCGGTTCGAACAGGCGCAGCGTATGGTCGGGGGTAAACGCGATGCGCCCCGTCCAGGTACAGGCCCAGTCGACTCGTCCCAGCTGCGGGAAGTAGTGGCGCTGGATGCGATTTGCCCAGCAGCGCACGTAGGCCAGCGGTCGCCCGTCGCCACGCCCCAGGCTGCCCAGGATCAAGCGTCCTTCAGCGTCGCGCCGCATGCTGCTCAGCACCATTCGCGTGTCCCAGGCGCCCTGCCGCTCGGGCAGGATGTCGCCGGCGATCTCGTCCGCCAGCGGGGCGGAAGCGACCTGGAAGAAGTGGCCGGGGAAGAAGTGCTGCCGTACCTGGTTCCAGTCTTCCTCGGTGTAGGCGTTGGTGGCCAGCACCAGACGCGGTGCCGTCACGCTGCCCCGCGGGGTCGTGACGCGCCAGCCGTCCCCGTCGCGAGTGACGCCCAGCGCGGGGCTGCAGGCATAGAGCAGCGCCCCGGCCGCGGCAGCCGCCCGGGCCAACCCTCGCGTATAGGCCGTGGGGTTGAGCGTACCCGCGCGGCGATCGAGCAGGGCTCGACGGATACGCCGCGTGCCGACCCTGCGGCGACAGGCGTCGTCCTCGAGCAGCTCCACCGGTGCACCGCGCCGTTGAAACTGCTCGGCACGCCGCGCCAGTTCCCCTTCCCCCTTGGCGTTGTGGGCCAGGTGCAAGGTACCGCTGCCGGTGGCCTGGCACTCGATGCCGTGGCGCTCGATCAGCGCGAAGACTTCGGCAGGCGCGGCGCCGAGGATGGCATTGGCACGCTCGCCATCCTCCTCGCCCAGGGCCTCGACGATGTCATCCGGGGGAATCCACAGCCCGGCGTTGACCAGGCCGACACTGCGGCCCGAGCCGCCGCTGGGGACCTCGCCGGCCTCGACCAGCGTCACGGCCGTACCCGCCTCGGCCAGGTGCAGGGCCGTGCTCAGCCCGGTGATGCCGCCGCCGACCACCACCACGTCGGCGACCTGGGCACCTTCGAGGGCGGGCAGGTCCGGTTTCGGCTCGGGCGACGTGTCGTACCAGAGGCACTCCTCTTTCATGCCACTTCTCCATTCCCGCTGTTGAGCTGCCTGGCGGCCTGCCTCCATCGATATCGCCACGGGCCGACACGGCGAGGGTGGCCCGTTGCCGCCGGCCCGGTCGGCAACGGGCCGCACCGCAAGGCCGTCAGTCGAACCGGATGCCCTGCGCCAGCGGCAGCTCGCGCGAGTAGTTCACGGTATTGGTCTGGCGCCGCATGTAGCTCTTCCAGACGTCGGACCCCGACTCGCGGCCTCCACCGGTCTCCTTCTCGCCGCCGAAGGCACCGCCGATCTCGGCGCCGCTCGGGCCGATGTTGACGTTGGCGATGCCGCAGTCGCTGCCGGTGTCCGAGACGAAGGCCTCGGCCTCGCGCACGTCGGTGGTGAAGATGCAGGAGGAGAGCCCTTGCGGCACGTCGTTCTGCAGCGCCATGGCGTCGTCGAAGTCGCGATAGGTCATCACGTAGAGGATCGGCGCGAAGGTCTCGTGCTTGACCAGCTCGTCCTGCTGCTCGACTTCGACGATGGCCGGCGTCACGTAGTAGCCGTTGGGATACTCCTCGGCCAGGCGGCGCTCGCCGCCGTAGACCTTGGCGCCCTGCTTGCGCGCCTTGTCGAGCACGGACTGCATCTGGTCGTAGGCCTGCGCATCGATCAGCGGACCGACCAGGTGGCCCGCCATGGGATCGCCGATGCTGACGTTGGCGTAGGCCTTCTTGACCCGCTCGAGGACTTCGTCGCGCACGGATTCATGCACGATCAGCCGGCGCAGGGTGGTGCAGCGCTGGCCGGCGGTGCCCACGGCCGAGAACAGGATGGCGCGCACCGCCATGTCCAGGTCGGCGCTGGGGGCAAGAATCATGGCGTTGTTGCCGCCCAGCTCGAGGATGCTGCGGCCGAATCGCGCGGCCACCCGGGGGGCGACCTCGCGGCCCATGCGGGTGCTGCCGGTGGCACTGATCAGCGGCACGCGCGGATCGTCGACCAGCACCTCGCCGGCCTCGCGCTCGCCGATGATGACCTGGCTGAGGTCTCGCGGCGCCTCGTCGCCGAATTGGGCCATGGCGCGCTCCAGCAGCGCCTGGCAGGCCAGCGCACACAGCGGCGTCTTCTCGGAGGGCTTCCACAGCAGGCTGTTGCCGCACACCAGTGCCAGGGCGGCGTTCCAGGCCCACGGCGCCACCGGGAAGTTGAAGGCGGTGATCAGGCCGATCGGCCCCAGCGGATGCCAGCTCTCGCGCATATGGTGGCCGGGACGCTCGGAGGCGATGGTCAGGCCGTAGAGCTGGCGCGACTGGCCGACGGCGAGATCGCAGATGTCGATCATCTCCTGCACTTCGCCGAGGCCCTCCTGGTAGATCTTGCCGCACTCAAGCGTCACCAGGGTGCCGAGATCCTCCTTGTGGCGGCGCAGCTGCTCGCCGAACAGGCGCACCAGCTCGCCGCGCCGCGGCGCCGGAACCTGGCGCCAGGCTTCGAAGGCCTCTTGAGCGCGATCGATGCGCGCCTTGATCTCGTCGTCGCGCTCCAGGCGAACCCGGCCGATCTCGCTGCCATCGGTGGGGGTGGCCACGGCGTAGTCGCCCCCTCGGTACAGGGCTTCGGCCACGCCAAGTCGCTGCATGATGGAATCGATCATTCTTCCTCCTCCTACTGCCCGCTCGGGTCGATTGAGAAACACAGGCAGTATTGCGGGCGTGCTTGACGCCTCTCAAACGACGTTTTATACGAAGTTCATTCCATTTTTTCTTCAAGGCCCCGCGATGAACCGCCGCCACCTGCCCACCCTGACCGCCATGCAGTGCTTCGAGGCTGCCGCACGCCACCTCAGCTTCACGCGTGCCGCCGAGGAGCTGAGCCTGACCCAGAGCGCCGTCAGCAAGCAGGTCGCCCAGCTCGAATCGGTGCTCGAGCATCCGTTGTTCCGGCGTGTGCGCAAGCGCCTTCAGCTTACGCCCGAAGGCTCTTTGTACCTGACCGAGGTGCGCAAGATCCTCGCCCAGGTCGAGATGTCCACCCGCTACATGCAGTCCTACGGTGGCCACAGCGAGGTACTCCACATCACCACCCTGCCCACCTTCGGCGCCCGCTGGCTGATCCCACGGCTCAACGGCTTTCGCTTCCGGCATCCCGATGTCTACCTCAACATCAGCAACCGCGTGGAGCCCTTCGATCTCGAGGAGGAGCGCGTCGACGTGGCCTTCTTCTTTGGCCACGGCGCCTGGCCGAAGGCCGAGTGCATCAAGCTGCTCGACGAGGAGGTCGTGGCGGTCTGTTCGCCCTCGATGCTGCCGCCCGGGGGGATCGACGACCCCTTGGCCCTGACCCGGCTGGTACTGCTGCAGAGCACCACCCGGCCCGAAGCCTGGCACGACTGGTTCGCCGCCCAGGGCCTCTATACCGAGCACAGCTACCATGGCCCCCGCTTCGACACCTACTCGATGACGCTGCGTGCCGCCAGGGCGGGCTGTGGCGTGGCGCTGGTGCCACGCTTCCTGGCCGAGGAAGAGCTGGCGGCAGGTCAGCTGGTGATTCCCTGGCCGTTCTCGCTGACCAGTCGTGACGCCTATTACCTGGCCTACCCCGAGTACAAGGCCGAGCTGGCCAAGGTGAAAGGCTTCATCGACTGGATTCTCGAACGCATCGACCCCTCCCCCGCGCCGAGTGTGGCAGGACAGGCGGAAGCTTGATCGTGCCAGCAGCGAAGCCCGAAGTTGATGATTAAAGGTCATGAGGCCGGAAGGCAAAGCGATTCTTCCGCTACCAGTAATGCCCTACGCCACTTTTCGGAATGGGTTCGCCCCTTTTTTTCGTTTGAGCCGTGTCACTCGCCTCTGCTTAGATGCCTGGGCACTCCTCGGATGAAGAACGTAAGGGTCGTGACATGGATCTCGCGCACATCAGTGCCTCGCTGAACATCGTTCATCCGCTCTGCATCGAGCGGGGACGCAACGCCGAAGTCTGGGACGAACAAGGCAGGCACTACGTCGACTTCATCGGTGGTATCGGCGTACTCAACCTGGGCCACGGCCATCCCGCGGTGGTCGAAGCGGTCAAGGCGCAGGTCGATCGGCTCATGCACTCCGCCTTCAACGCCCTGCCGCATCGCGGCTATCTCGAGGTGGCCAGGGCGCTGGATGCGTTCGTGCCGGTCTCCTATCCCCTCGCCTGCATGCTGACCAACAGCGGCGCCGAGGCCACCGAGAATGCCCTCAAGGTGGCCCGGGCCGCCACCGGGCGCCAGGCGGTCATCGCCTTCGACGACGGTTTTCACGGCCGCACGCTGGCGGCGCTGAACCTCAACGGCAAGGTCAGGCCCTACAAGGAGCGGCTCGGTACCCTGCCGGGCCCGGTACATCACCTGCCCTTCCCCAGCCCCGACGGCGGCGTCGAGACGGACCACGCCATGGCCGCGCTCGAGCGCCTGTTCGAGGTCGAGATGCCCGCCGACGAGGTGGCCGCCATCATCGTCGAGCCGGTGCAGGGCGAGGGCGGCTTTCGCCGGCTGCGCAGCGACTTCGCCAAACGGCTGCGGTCGCTGTGCGACGCTCATGGCATCGTGCTGATCCTCGACGAGATCCAGTCCGGCTTCGGCCGCACCGGGCGACGCTTCGCCTTCGCCCATCTCGGCGTCGAGCCCGACCTGCTGCTGATGGGCAAGAGCATGGCGGCGGGGCTGCCGCTGGCGGCGGTGGCGGGCAGGGCCGAGCTCATGGATGCCCCGCCCAAGGGCGGCCTGGGCGGTACCTATTCGGGCAACCCGGTGGCCTGCGCGGCGGCCCTGGCGGTAATGAACCAGATGGACGAGGCTAGCCTGCAGCGGCTGGGGGCAAGACAGGAGGCGGCCATCGTCGAGGCCCACACCCGCTTACGTGAACGCTTCCCGATGGTCGGCCAACTGACCGGGCTGGGCTGCATGCGCGGCATGGTCTTCAACGACACCGTCCATGCCAGCGGCAGCGACCATCTCGCGGCGCTGATTGCCGCCGCGCGGGAGGCGGGTGTCCTGCTCATGCCCAGCGGCCGCCGGCGCAACGTGCTGCGCCTGCTGGCGCCGCTGACCATCGAGCCCGAGGTGATGGGAGAGGGCCTGGCGCGGCTCGAGCGGGCGCTGGAGACGCTGACGCCGTGATCCCTGTCGGCCGCCGAGCTGGTTTACCATAGGTGGTTTTTTCCTTCGCCGCATCGAACCCCGCAACTCAGCAACAGGATTGACACATGCCCCACCCGCACTACCCCTCGGCCGACGTCATTCGCGACCGCTTCTCCCGCGCCATGTCGGACATGTACCAGGCCGAAGTCCCCCAGTACGGTACGCTGCTCGAGCTGGTCGACCAGGTGAACCGAGAGACGCTGGAACGCGACCCGGCCCTGGCGCAGCGCCTCTCCGAATACGACGAGCACGAGCGCCTCGGGGTCGAACGGCACGGCGCCATCCGCGTGGGCAGCGCCAGGGAAATGACCATGCTGCGTCGCCTGTTCGCCGTGATGGGCATGCATCCGGTGGGCTACTACGACCTCTCCGTGGCCGGTGTCCCGGTGCACGCCACCGCCTTCCGGCCCATCGACGACACGGCGCTCGCACGCAACCCCTTCCGCCTCTTCACCTCGCTGCTGCGCCTGGAGCTGATCGACGACGCGGCCCTGCGCGAGCGCGCCGCGGCGCTGCTCGCCGCGCGCGATATCTTTACCCCGGCGCTGCGCGAACTGGTCGAGCGCTTCGAGCTGCAGGGCGGCCTCACGGAAACGGAAGTCGAACGCTTCGTGACCGAAGCGCTGGAGACCTTTCGCTGGCACCAGGACGCCACCGTCGATCTCGCCACCTACGAGGCGCTGCACGCCGAGCATCGCCTGATCGCCGATGTGGTGTGCTTCCGGGGGCCGCACATCAACCACCTGACGCCGCGAACCCTGGACATCGACGAGGTCCAGCGGCGCATGCCCGAAGTGGGCATCGCCCCCAAGACGGTGATCGAAGGGCCGCCCCGGCGGGACTGCCCGATCCTGCTGCGCCAGACCAGCTTCAAGGCACTCGAGGAGCCCATCCGCTTCGCCGGTCGCGACCAGGGCACGCACACAGCCCGCTTCGGCGAGATCGAGCAACGCGGCGTGGCGCTGACCGCCGAGGGGCGCGCCCTCTATGACCGCCTGCTGAGCAGATCCCGCACGCGCACGCAGGGGCGCGATAACGGGCAGCACCAGCAGGTCCTGGCGGAGGTCTTCGCGGCCTTTCCCGACGACGAGGGCGAACTGCGCCGCCGCGGGCTGGCGTTCTTCGAGTACCGCCTTACCGAGGCAGGCAAGGCAGCAGCGGCGATGGCCGACATCGACCTCGAGGCATTGATCGAGCGCGGCCTGGTGGAAGCCCGTCCGATCACCTACGAGGATTTCCTGCCGGTCAGCGCCGCGGGCATCTTCCAGTCCAACCTGGGTGGCGGCGAGCGCCAGGCCTATGCCGGCAATGCCAGCCGCGCGACCCTCGAGGAGGCGCTTGGGGTTCCCATCATCGACGAGCTGGCGCTCTACGCCACGCGTGAGCGGAAATCGCGGGAGAGCGTGCTGGCCGCCCTGGGGCAATGAAACTGCCGGGCGGCCTGTCTTCTACCCCCCGGTCATGTTCATGAAGCGCACCACCTGCACGTCGCCATCGGTAGTGAAGTGGTGACGCTCGGGCTTCTTCTGCATGGCGGCGACGATGGCGGCCTTGAGCCGCTCGAGGTCGCCGGGGTGGCGGCGCATCACCGCGCGCAGGTCGACCGAGTGCTCGTTGCCCAGGCACAGCAGCAGGCGGCCCTCGGCGGTGACGCGTACGCGATTGCAGGCGGCGCAGAAGTTGTGGCTGTGGGGCGAGATAAAGCCGACCCGGATGTCCGAGTCAATCATCCGAAAATAGCGCGATGGCCCCAGGGTAGTCTCGGTAGTGGGCAGCAGCGCGTGGCGCGCCTCGATGGCGGCGCGCACCGTATCGCTTCCGCAGAAGGTCTCGCCGCGGTCGTGGCTCATGTTCTGGCCCAGCGGCATCTCCTCGATAAAGCTGATATCCACCTGTTCCTTGCGGGCGAAGTCGACCAGGTCGAGGATCTCGTCGTCGTTGCGCCCCTTGAGGATCACCGCGTTGAGCTTGATGCGCTCGAAGCCCGCCTCGCGAGCGGCACGGATGCCGTCGATGACCTTGGCCAGGTCGCCGGTACGGGTCAGGGCGCGGAAGCGCGCGGGGTCGAGCGAGTCGAGGCTGACGTTGAGCCGCTTGAGCCCGCCCCGGTAGAGGGCGCGGGCATGCTTGGCGAGCCCGGCGCCGTTGGTGGTCATGCCGAAGTCGCGCAGTCCCGGCAGCGCGCCGAGTTCGGCCACCAGCTCGGCGATGCCGCGCCGCACCAGCGGCTCGCCGCCGGTGAGGCGGATCTTCTCGACGCCCAGCTCGACGAAGGCGCGCGACAGCGTGGCGATCTCTTCCAGGGTGAGCAGCCGGGCGCGGGGCAGGAAGGTCATCTCCTCGGCCATGCAGTAGACGCAGCGGAAGTCGCAGCGGTCGGTGACCGACAGGCGAACGTAGCGCACGGAGCGGCCGAAGCCGTCGATCAGGCTCATGCGTTCTCCTCGGCGCCCATCGGCAGCCGGGCGATCAGCTCGCCGACCTGCTCGGTCACTTCCTGGACGGCTGCGTCGTCGTAGCGCTGCCCGCGGCGCTTGCGAAAGCCCTGCTCGTAGAGCTTGACGTGTTCGGTGGCACTCACCCCGGCGTTGGCCAGGCAGTGGGTGACGCAGTGCATCTGGCAGCCGTCGATGGCGACGATGGGACGCCCGGAACGTGCGGTGCGCACCAGCCCGGGCACGCCGCCGCCGACGCCGGCGATGCACGACATTTCGGCCACACCGCTGTGGTCGAGTCGCACGGCGACGTCGTTGGCCAGCTGCGCCACGTCGGAGCAGCCGGAGCAGGAGTAGACCAGGGTTCTCGGCTTCTGCTTGGTTCGGGACATCTAGCCTCCCATTGTGTCAGCACGCCGCCCTGGCGGCCGGCGGCGTCAGTCGTCGGCCAGCATGGCGTCGCGCAGCTTCTGTTCGTCGAGTACCGTCAGGCGCTGGCGATCGATGCCGATCACGCCGCCGTCGCGCAGTTTGGCCAACAGCCGCGACAGGGTCTCCGGCGTCATCGCCAGCTGGGCGGCGAGCCAGCGCTTGGGAATCGACAGGCGCACCACCCGCGGATTCCGGCTGCGCCCCGCCGGCAGCTGGCGCAGGATGTAGCTGACCAGCCGCGACATGGCGTCGGCCTGGGTCAGCAGTGCCAGGTCCTCGAGACGCTCGGTGAGCTCCAGCGCCAGGCGGCTCATGAATTCGGCACGGCAGGCGGGCTGGCGATCCATGACCTCGCGGCAGCGCCTGGCCGGAATCGCCAGCACGTGGGTACGCCGCAGCGCCTCGGCGGAGTAGAGGTAGACGCCGGCGCTGGAGACCATGCTCAGCTCACCCAGGGTGCCGCCACGCTCGACGCAGCGGATGGTGGCCAGGCGACCGTCGCCGGCGCTGCGCGCCAGACGCACCGCGCCGTTGATGACGATGTAGAGCCAGTGCGCCGGCGCATCCTGGCGGAACAGCCATTCGCGGGTCTTGAGCGTCTTGAGCTCGGTGTCCTCGAGCAGCTCGGTGACCTCGCCGTCGTTCAGTTCGCCCAGCCAGGGCACGCCCTGAACCAGCTCGCGGAGCTGCTTGGGCTTGAACAGCAAGTCAGTCGACGAACTGTCCGGCGGGTAGATAGAGGTATTCATGACCTTCCTCCACGTCGGTATCGGCGGCCATCATCAGATAGCCGTGCGCCTGGCTGGCGGCATGCAGCATGTGGGAGCCCTGTCCGCCGGCGAGCAGGGCGACCGGTCCCTCGTGCTGCCAGTCGAGGGTGACTCGGAGCAGCTCACGCCGCCCCTGGCTGGCCCGCCGCGAGAAGCCGGCGCGCACGCGATACTGCTGCAGCGGCCCGACGCTGCGCCCCTGGCAGCCCTGCACGAAAGGCCTGGCCAGCAGGTGCCAGCCCACCAACGAGGCCACGGGGTTGCCCGGCAGCCCGATCAAGGGCACGCCCTCGGGCGAGCCGTCGTCCAGGTAGCCGAAGGCGAACGGCTTGCCCGGCTTGATCGCCACGCCATGGAACCAGAGCCCGCCGAGCTCATCCAGCACCGGCCTGACGTGGTCCTCCTCGCCGACCGAGACCCCACCGGTGCAGACCACCAGGTCGGCCGCGTCGCGGGCGGCGGTGAACGCCTCCCGCAGGGCCCGGGGGTCATCGGCGACGATGCCGAGATCCAGCAGGTCGCAATCGGCCTGCTCCAGCAGCGCCTTGAGCATCACCCGGTTGCTGTTGAAGACCCGCCCGGGGGCGAATCGCTCACCCGGCTCGATCAGCTCGTCGCCGGTGGAGATCAGCGCCACCTTGAGGCGCGGCAGTACCTTCACCTCGGCGATGCCCTGGCTCGCCAGAAGCGCCAAGGCCGCGGCGTCCAGCGTCCAGCCCGCGGTCAGCAGCGTATCGCCCTCGCGATACTCCTCGCCGCGGCGGCGGATGTTGGCGCCTAGCCTGGCGTCGCCTGCCACATGCACCCGTCCGGCCTCGTCGAGGCGAACCCGCTCCTGGGGCACCACGCAGTCGGCGCCCGCGGGTACCGGCGCGCCGGTGAAGATGCGCGCGCAGCCGCCCTCGGGCAGCGCTGCGACGCCGGCCCCCGCCGGCACCCTGAGCAGCACCGGCAGGCCGGCCTCGCTCAGTTCCGCCACGCGCAGGGCGTAGCCGTCCATCGCACTGTTGTCGATACCGGGCATGTCGAGCCGCGCCGCCAGGTCGCATGCCAGCACCCGGCCGGCAGCCTGCTCGAGCGCCACACGCTCCTCGCCCTGGACCGGCTCGGCGGCGGCGATCATGCGCGCCCGGGCCACCTCCAGGTCGAGCAGACCCTTGGCCAGGGTGCCACAGCTCATGCCCCCACTCCTTGACCGCGATCACGCATTGCCTGGGATTCTCGTGAAGCGCAGGCCTGCTGCTCGGGCAGGACCATGGCGACGAAGTTGCACGGCCGGGTGCGCGCGTCGAGCTGGCTCTCGAGGATGCCATCCCAGGCCGTGGCGCACGCCTTGGGCGAGCCCGGCATGGCGAAGATCAGGGTGCGGTTGGCCACCCCGCCCACCGCCCGCGACTGCACGGTGGAGGTGCCGATGCTGTCGAAGGAGAGCTGGCGGAACAGCTCGCCGTAGCCGTCGATGGCGCGATCGAACAGCGGCGCGAGCGCCTCGGGGGTGGTGTCGCGCAGGGTGAAGCCGGTACCGCCGTTGACCAGGACGACCTGGATGTCGTCGCGCACCACCCACTTCGAGACCACCGCGCGGATGCGGTAGATGTCGTCGGGCACGATGCGCCGCTCGACCAGCGCGTGGCCGGCCTCGGAGAGGCGCTCGCTGAGCAGGTCGCCGCTGCCGTCGCGGTCGAAGCCGCGGGTGTCGGAAACGGTCAGCACACTGATGCCGAGCGGCACGAAGCGGGCGTTGGCGTGAACGTGGGACATGCGTGGGCTCCTATTTATTGCATCAGGTTGCCGGCGGCATCGTCATCCAACTCAATGCCTTCGACACCGATCTCTTCTTCCAGCGCCAGCAGGTAGTGGCGCAGGGCGCGGCGAGTGGCCTGCTCGCGCAGGGTGTGGCGCACGCGCTCGGCGACCTGCTCGAAGGGCAGGCGCTGGCCGCCTTGGCGCTCGTCGATGCTGACCAGGTGCCAGCCGTAGCGCGAGGCCAGCGGGCGCTCGTGCAGCCCTTGGGGCAGGTGCTGCAGGGCGCGGTCGAGCTCGGCCACGGTCTGCCCCGCGGCCAGCCAGCCCAGCTCGCCGCCTTCGCTCTTCGACGGGCAGGCGGAGTGGCGCATGGCGAACTCGGTGAAGCGCTCGGGAATGCGCTGCAACTCTTCGAGCAGCGTCTCGCCCAGGCGGTACTGGGCATCGCGTGCCTCGGCGTCGTCGGGCGCGGCGGCCAGCAGGATATGCCGAACGGCAATGCGGGTCGGCGCGCTGAAGCGCTCGGGCTCGGCGTCGAAATAGCGGCGGCAGGCCTCCTCCTCGGGATCCGGCACGTCCAGCTCCTGCTCCAGCAGGGCGGCGATGGCGGTATCGTTGTCGCCTTCGTCACAGGAATCGGCGCTCAGCAGACCGAGTTCGACGGCGCGCTGGCGCAGCAGCTCGCGCACCACCAGGGCGCGGGCGGCCGAAAGCTGCGCCTCGTCGGCGGTCGCCGCCGGGTGGTACTGCATCTCGCGGGCGATGCTCTCTTCGTCGATCGCCTTGTCCCCGACCTTGACGGGCGGCGGCGCGTAGCGGCCCGGCAGCTGTGCGATCTCGATCATTTGCATGGTGCTGATCCTCTAATACATGACATAAGCGGCTGTACAAGCTCGGGGCTGTTCCGTCGGCAGGCCCCGGGGCGCCGGACCGTCGATGAGGCGCTGTGAACCCATCCCTGGGCGCTACTTTTTCCATCCCTGGAAAAAGACCTCCTCTTCGGCCTGCCCCCGGCGCCCCTCACGGGTGGCACCGAGACTGCGAAGCTGAGCGAGCGCAGCCAGCCTTTACTTCAAGCCCGACGACGCACGATCTGGTAGCGCCGTGTCACGTAGCCCATCGGCGCGCTCCAGACGTGAACCAGACGGGTGAAGGGGAACACCAGCACGATCGTCAGGCCCACCAGGATGTGCAGCTTGTAAATCCAGCTCACGCCCTCCAGGTACGCGGCGGCGCCGCCCTGGAAGTAGACGATGGACTGCGCCCAGCCGGAGAACTGCAGCATCGCGCTGCCGTCCAGGTGGCCCAGGGTGGGCAGGATGGTGAGCAGCCCCAGCGCCACCTGCAGCACCAGCAGGCCGATGATCACGGTATCCATGGTGCTGGAGGAGGCGCGCACGCGCGGGTTGGTGAGGCGGCGATGGAACAGCATGGCGCCGCCCACCAGGCACATCACGCCGGCGATGCCGCCGACCACCACCGCCAGCACCTGCTTGGTGCCGGCACTGATGAACGGGCCGTAGAGCCAGTGCGGGGTCAGCAGGCCGACCAGGTGGCCGAAGAAGATGACGATGATGCCGACATGGAACAGGTTGCTGGCCAGGCGCATGTTCTTCGACGACAGCATCTGGCTCGAGCCGGTCTTCCAGGTGTACTGGCCATGGTCGTAGCGCATCAGGCTGCCGATCAGGAAGACGCTGCCGGCGAGGTAGGGGTAGAGCCCGAAGAGCAAGGAGTTGATGTAGTTCATGACAGGTCTCCGTTAACGTTTCTTGGCGGCATCGACGGGGTCGAGGATGCGTACCGCCTCGCCCTGGATGGCCCGCTTGCGCTCGGCCAGGCGACGGCCCTCGGCGGACTGCAGCGCGCAGTCTTCGTCGGACTTGGCGGAGAAGCGCACCGCCTCCTCCTCCCACACCGCATCCAGCGCCTCCGGGGTGTCGTCGCGCGTCTCGCCGACCACCGCCTCGCGCTGCGCCTCGACGTCCTCCTCGGCGCCGATCAGCGCCAGCAGCGCACGGGTGACCAGGGCGTGGTCGGCGCCGCGCTCTTCCAGGCGCGCGGTGAGCAGCGCCAGGATGTGGCGAATCTCGCCCAGCCAGCGGCCGATCTCCTCGTCGCTGCGGGTGGAGAGATACTCCAGGAACAGCGGCAGGTAGTCGGGCAGTTCGCGGGCGTCGAGTTCGAAGCCGGCGGCCGTGTACTCGTCGATCAGGTCGACCATGGCCTGGCCGCGGTCGCGGGATTCGCCGTGCACGTGCTCGAATAGCAGCAGCGAGTGGGCGCGCCCCTTGTCGAACAGCGCCACGTACTCGGACTGCAGCTCGAGCAGGTCACCGTCCGCAATGCGCTGGCACCAGCTCATCAGGTCGGCGCGCAGCGCTGCCGGCAGGCGGCGCTCGGCGTCGAGCGCCTCGATCAGGTCGCCCGCGGCCTGCTGCAGCGCCGCGGTGGGATAGTCGAGCAGCCGGGCCAGCACGCGCAGGCTGCGCATGCCAACGACGGGTTCGATGTGCAGGGCTGCCTCAGCCATGGTGAGTCTCCTTGGTGCCTGCCTTCGGGTCGAAGAGGTCGACCGGCTTGACCAGTGCGCTGGTCTGCTTGCGCCCGTTGAACAGGCTCGGCTTGCTCTCGCCGTGGCAACCGTCGCCGAAGCTGAAGCCGCAGCCGCCGCGCTCGGGGAAGGCCTCGGTGGCCATCTCGCGGTGGCTGGTGGGCACCACGAAGCGGTCCTCGTAGTTGGCAATGGCGAGGTAGCGGTACATCTCCTCCACCTGGGCCTCGCTGAGGCCGACGGCGTCGAGCACCTCGGTATCGTGCTTGCCTTCGACATGCCTGTTGCGCATGAACACACGCATCGCCATCAGCCGCTTGAGCGCCAGCACCACCGGCTCTTCTTCACCGGCCGTCAGCATGTTGGCGAGGTAGCGCACCGGGATGCGCAGCGACTCGATCTTGGGCAGCACGCCGTCGTACTCGACCTTGCCGGCCTCGGCCGCGGTCTGGATCGGCGACAGCGGCGGCACGTACCAGACCATCGGCAGGGTGCGGTACTCGGGGTGCAGCGGCAGCGCCAGCCCCCAGTCCATGGCCATCTTGTAGACCGGCGAGGCCTGGGCCGCGGCGATCACGTTGTCGGCGATGCCGTCGCGCTTGGCCTGGGCGATCACCTCGGGATCGTGCGGGTCGAGGAAGATCTCGCACTGGCGGTGGTAGAGGTCGCGCACGTCCGGCGAGCTTGCCACCTCCTCGATGCGGTCGGCGTCGTAGAGCAGCACGCCGAGGTAGCGGATGCGGCCCACGCAGGTCTCGGAACACACCGTCGGCATGCCCGCCTCGATGCGCGGGTAGCAGAAGATGCACTTCTCGGACTTGCCGGTCTTCCAGTTGTAGTAGATCTTCTTGTACGGGCAGCCGGAGATGCACATCCGCCAGCCGCGGCACTTGTCCTGGTCGATCAGGACGATGCCGTCCTCCTCGCGCTTGTAGATCGCGCCGGACGGGCACGAGGCGACGCACGCCGGGTTGAGGCAGTGCTCGCACAGGCGCGGCAGGTACATCATGAAGGTGTTCTCGAACTGGCCGTAGATGTCGGCCTGCACCTGTTCGAAGTTCTTGTCGCGGCGGCGCTTGGCGAACTCGGTACCGAGGATCTCCTCCCAGTTCGGGCCCCACTCGATCTTCTTCATGCGCTCGCCGGAGACCAGCGAGCGGGGGCGCGCCACCGGCTGGTGGTCGCCCTGCTTGGCGGTGTGCAGGTGCTGGTAGTCGAAGTCGAACGGCTCGTAGTAGTCGTCGATCTCGGGCAGGTCGGGGTTGGCGAAGATGTTCGCCAGCACCCGCCACTTGCCGCCGATGCGCGGTTCGATCTTGCCGTCGCGGCGACGCATCCAGCCGCCCTTCCACTTGTCCTGGTTCTCCCACTCCTTGGGATAGCCGATGCCCGGCTTGGTCTCGACGTTGTTGAACCAGGCGTACTCCATGCCTTCGCGGCTGGTCCAGACGTTCTTGCAGGTGACCGAGCAGGTGTGGCACCCGATGCACTTGTCGAGGTTGAGGACCATGCCTACCTGTGAACGAATCTTCATTTCACGGTCTCCTGAACGCTGTCGTTGCCTTCGCCATCCAGCCAGTCGACGTTCTTCATCTTGCGGATGAGGACGAATTCATCGCGGTTGGAGCCAACGGTGCCGTAGTAGTTGAAGCTGTATGAGAGCTGCGCGTAGCCGCCGATCATGTGGGTCGGCTTGGGGCACACCCGGGTCACGGAGTTGTGCATGCCGCCGCGGGTCTTGGTGACCTCGGAACCGGGCACGTTCACCTGGCGCTCCTGGGCGTGGTACATCATCACCATGCCGGCCTTGACCCGCTGGCTGACGATGGCCCGCGCCGTGATCGCGCCGTTGGCGTTGAACAGCTCGATCCAGTCGTTGTCCTCGATGCCGATCTCCTGGGCGTCGGTCTCCGACATCCACACCACCGGGCCGCCGCGGTTGAGCGTCAGCATCAGCAGGTTGTCGCTGTAGGTGGAGTGGATGCCCCACTTCTGGTGCGGGGTGATCCAGTTCAGCGCCTTGGTCGGGTTGCCGTTGTCCTCCGGCAGCTGGAAGCCGGTGATGGTCTTGGTGTTGATCGGCGGACGGTAGGTCAGCAGGCTCTCGCCGAAGGCGCGCATCCAGGGGTGATCCTGGTAGAACTGCTGGCGGCCGCTCACGGTGCGCCACGGAATCAGCTCGTGGACGTTGGTGTAGCCGGCGTTGTAGGAGACGTGCTCGTCCTCCAGGCCGGACCAGGTCGGGCTCGAGATGATCTTGCGCGGCTGGGCGACGATGTCGCGGAAGCGGATCTTCTCCTCGTGCTTGGGCGTGGCCAGGTGGGTGTGGTCGCGTCCGGTGATCTTGGACAGCGCGCCCCACGCCTTGACCGCCACGTTGCCGTTGGTCTCCGGCGCCAGGGTCAGGATCATCTCGGCGGCGTCGATCGCGCTCTCGATCTTCGGCCGGCCCTTGGCGGGGCCTTCGCTCTTGCGGTAGTTGAGCTTGCCGAGCAGCTCGACCTCGGATTCGGTGTTCCAGGCGATGCCCTTGCCGCCGTTGCCGATGGTCTCGAGCAGCGGGCCCACGGAGGTGAAGCGCTCATAGGTTTCGGGATAGTTGCGCTTGACCTCGATCAGCGCCGGCATGGTCTTGCCGGGGATCGGCTCGCACTCGCCCTTCTTCCAGTCCTTCACTTCGGGCTGGGCCAGCTCGGCCGGGGAGTCGTGCTGGTGCGGCAGGGTGACCAGGTCGGTCTCCTCGCCCAGATGGCCGATGCACACCTCGGAGAACGCCTTGGCGATGCCCTTGTAGATGTCCCAGTCGCTGCGCGACTCCCACGCCGGGTCGGTGGCCGCGGTCAGCGGGTGGATGAAGGGGTGCATGTCCGAGGTGTTGAGGTCGTTCTTCTCGTACCAGGTGGCCGTCGGCAGCACCACGTCGGAGTAGAGGCAGGTCGAGGACATGCGGAAGTCAAGGGTGACCACCAGGTCGAGCTTGCCTTCCGGTGCCTCGTCATGCCACTTCACCTCTTCCGGCTTGACGCCGCCGATCTCGCCCAGGTCCTTGCCCTGGATGCCGTGACGGGTGCCCAGCAGGTACTTGAGCATGTACTCGTGGCCCTTGCCCGAGCTGCCCAGCAGGTTGGAGCGCCACACGAAGAGGTTGCGCGGGAAGTTCTGCTCGTTGTCCGGGTCCTCGGCGGCGAACGCCAGCTCGCCGCTCTTGAGCTGCTGTACGGCATAGTCCTTGGTCGACAGGCCGGCGGCCTTGGCCTTTTCGGCCAGGCGCAGCGGGTTGGTGCCGAGCTGTGGTGCGGAGGGCAGCCAGCCCATGCGCTCGGAGCGCACGTTGAAGTCGATCAGGCTGCCGCTGTAGTCGGCCGGGTTGGCCAGCGGCGAGAGGATCTCCTTGACCTCGAGCTTCTCGTAGCGCCACTGGGAGGAGTGGTTGTAGAAGAACGAGGTGGAGTTCATGTGGCGCGGCGGGCGCTGCCAGTCGAGGCCGAAGGCCAGCGGGGTCCAGCCGGTCTGCGGGCGCAGCTTTTCCTGACCCACGTAGTGGGCCCAGCCGCCGCCGCTCTGGCCGATGCAGCCGCACATGACCAGCATGTTGATCAGGCCGCGGTAGTTCATGTCCATGTGGTACCAGTGGTTCATCGCGGCACCCACGATGACCATGGAGCGACCCCGGGTCTTGTCGGCGTTGTCGGCGAACTCGCGGGCGATGCGGGCGACCTGCTCGGCGGGTACGCCGGTGATCTTCTCCTGCCAGCCCGGGGTATAGGGGCGGATCTGGTCGTAGGAGGTGGCGCCGTCGTCTTCGCCCTCTTTGCCGAAGCCGCGATCGATGCCGTAGTTGGCACACATCAGGTCGAACACGGTGACGGCGAGAATGTCAGTGCCGTCGGCCTTCTTCAGGCGCTTGGCGGGCAGGCTGTGGAACAGCAGCTCGTTGCCGGCCACGTGGTCGAAGTGCTCGTGGGCGATGCCGCCGAAGTAGGGGAACGCCACCCGGGCCACGTCGTCGTGACTCTCGGCCAGGGTCAGCAGGGGCTTGATCTCGGCGCCGCCGGCCTCGCGCTCCTCGAGGTTCCACTTGCCCTGGTTCTCTTCTTTCTCGCCCCAGCGGAAGCCGATGGAGCCGTTGGGCACGACCAGGCGGTCGGACAGTTCGTCCCACGCCACGGTCTTCCACTCGGGGTTGTTGTCCTGGCCCATGGCGCCTTCGAAGTCGCTGGCGCGCAGCTGCTTGCCGGGCACGAAGCTGCCGTCCTCGCGGGCTTCGAGCTCGACCAGGAAGGGCATGTCGGAATACTTGCGCACGTACTCGGTGAAGTAGGCGCTGGGCTTGTCGAGGTGGAACTCCTTGAGAATCACGTGACCCATGGCCATGCCCAGGGCGGCGTCGGTGCCCTGCTTGACCGACAGCCACTCGTCGGTGAGCTTGGAGACCTCGGCGTAGTCCGGCGTGATCGAGACGGTCTTGGTGCCCTTGTAGCGCACCTCGGTGAAGAAGTGGGCGTCCGGGGTCCGGGTCTGGGGCACGTTGGAGCCCCAGGCGATGATGTAGCCGGAGTTGTACCAGTCGGCCGACTCGGGCACGTCGGTCTGCTCGCCCCAGGTCTGCGGGCTGGCCGGCGGCAGGTCGCAGTACCAGTCGTAGAAGCTCATGCACACGCCGCCGATCAGCGACAGGTAGCGGCTGCCCGCGGCGTAGCTGACCATCGACATGGCGGGAATCGGCGAGAAGCCGATGATGCGGTCAGGGCCGTACTGCTTGGCGGTGTAGACGTTGGAGGCGGCGATCAGCTCGTTGAGCTCGTCCCAGTCGGCACGCACGAAGCCGCCCATGCCGCGGGCGCGCTTGTACTGCTTGGTCTTGGCCGGGTCGGCAACGATGGAAGCCCAGGCGTCGACCGGGTCGCCGTGCTGCTGCTTGGCCTCGCGCCACAGCTTGAGCAGCGGCTTGCGGATCAGCGGGTACTTGAGGCGGTTGGCGCTGTACATGTACCAGGAGTAGCTGGCCCCGCGCGGGCAGCCCCGCGGCTCGTGGTTGGGCAGGTCCGGGCGAGTGCGCGGGTAGTCGGTCTGCTGGGTCTCCCAGGTGACCAGGCCGTTCTTGACGTAGATCTTCCAGCTGCAGGAGCCGGTGCAGTTCACGCCGTGGGTGGAGCGCACGATCTTGTCGTGCTGCCAGCGCTGACGGTAGCCGTCTTCCCAGCCACGGGACTCCTCGCGGGTCTCGCCATGGTCGTTGGCGAAGGGTTCGCGCGCCTTGCGGAAGAAATTCAGCCGATCTAAGAAGTGACTCATGGTCGATCTCCAGGCTCCTTGATGTGATGCGTGGCCGCCCGGGCCACCCCGCCTGCCGTGTCGTGCGCCGTGTACCACACGACCGCCGGGGCAGGTTCTTGAAGCGGAGTCTGGAGCATCGAACCGCGGATTACTGCCAGGTTACCTCCATATACACCCCCTCTACCCACAAGGTGATAGACCGTCCGGTCAAAGGGGGTTAGTCCGCCTGGCAGGGGCGACTCGCGACAACTCCGCGGCGCCCGGCGTCAACTCCCCTCCTTCCCGCCGCGCCACACTGCTCCTCATCGATCCCCCGTGCGAGGAGCCGCCATGAACCGCAACGTCATCCTGACCTGCGCCGTCACCGGCGCCGGCGACACCGTCGCCAAGAGTCCCCATGTGCCCGTTACCCCGAAGCAGATCGCCGAGGCCGCCACCGAGGCTGCCAAGGCCGGCGCCAGCGTGGCGCACCTGCATGTGCGCGACCCCGAGACCGGCGCCATCAGCCACTCCCTGGACCACTTCCGCGAGGTCGTGGAGCGCATCCGCGAGGCGGACACCGATATCGTCATCAACCTCACCGCCGGCGGCGGCGGCGATTGGATCCCCGATGCCGCCGACCCCACCCGCGGCGGCCCAGGCACCGACATCCAGACCCCGGCCGAGCGACACGCCCCGGTAGGCGAGCTCTTGCCCGAGCTGTGTACCCTGGACTGCGGCAGCCTCAACTTCGGCGACATGGTCTATGTGAACCCCGCCGACTGGCTGCGCGAGCATGCCCGCCTGGTGCAGGCCGCCGGGGTCAAGCCGGAACTGGAGTGCTTCGATCTGGGCCATGTGTGGTTCGCCCGCCAGCTGCAGCAGGAGGGACTGCTCGACGACCACCCGCTGTTCCAGCTCTGCCTGGGTATTCCCTGGGGCGCCGAGGCGGATACCGAGACCATGCTGGCCATGCGCAACAAGCTGCCGGCGAACGCCAACTGGGCGGCCTTCGGCATCGGCCGCCAGCAGATGCCCATGGTGGCCCAGGCGGTGCTGCTGGGCGGCCATGCCCGGGTCGGCCTGGAGGACAACCTCTACCTGGAGAAGGGGGTGCTGGCCACCAACGGCCAACTGGTGGAGCGCGCCCGCACCCTGATCGAGAACCTCGGCGCCCGGGTGATGACGCCTGCCGAGACCCGTGCCCATCTGGGACTGCGCGACCCGCATAGCGGCCGCATCGTGGAGAAGGTTGCGGGGGGTGTCGCATGAGTCAGCGTCTCGCCGTGATCGGCACCGGAGTGATCGGCAACGGCTGGATCGCCCGCGCCCTGGCCCAAGGGTGGGAGGTGGTGGCCTTCGACCCGGCCCCCGATGCCCCCGCGCGCACCCGGGCCTTCGTCGACAACGCCTGGCCAGCCCTCGAACGCCTGGGCCTGGCCGAGGGCGCCAGCCCCGCGCGGCTCTCCTTCGCGGAGAGCCTGGCGGTCGCCGTCGAAGGCGCCACCCTGATCCAGGAGAACGTCCCCGAGCGCCTCGAGCTCAAGCGCGAGATCCTCGCCGCCCTGGACGCCGCGGCGGCGCCCGAGGTGCCGATCGGTTCATCGACGTCCGGCTTCAAGCCCAGCGACCTGCAGCGCGACTGCACCCGAGCCCCGGGTCGGGTGATCGTCGCCCACCCGTTCAACCCGGTCTACCTGCTGCCGCTGGTGGAACTGGTGGGCGGCGCGGCCACCGAGCCCGAGCAGCTCGATGCGGCCCGGACGCTCTACCGGGAACTCGAGATGCGCCCGCTGGTGGTGCGCCGCGAGATCGAGGGGCACCTCGCCGACCGTCTGATGGAGGCGCTGTGGCGCGAGGCGCTGCACCTGGTCAACGACGGCGTGGCCACCACCGAGGAGGTGGACGCCGCCGTGGTCTACGGCTGCGGCCTGCGCTGGTCGCTGATGGGCACCTTCCTCACCTTCCACCTGGCCGGCGGCGAAGCCGGCATGCGCTATATGCTCGAGCAGTTCGGCCCGGCCCTGAAGCTGCCCTGGACCAAGCTCGAGGCCCCCGAGCTCAGCGACGAGCTGATCGACAAGGTGGTCGAAGGCTGCGAGTACCAGGCCGCCGGCCGCCCGGTGAGCGAGCTCGACCGTCGCCGCGACGACTTCCTGGTGGAACTGCTCGGCCTGGTGCAGAAATACTGGCCGGAAGCCGAAGGCCTGGAGGGGCGCATCTGATGCAGATTCTGGAAACCCGCGTCGCCCCGGCGTGGGTCGACTACAACGGCCATATGAACGATGCCGAATACGCCAGGGTCTTCTCCCTGGCGGTGGAGGCGCTGATGGAGCATATCGGCCTGGACGCCGCCGGCCGCGATCGCCACCGCTATACGCTCTACACCCTGGAGACCCATCTCTGCTACCGCCGCGAGGCCCACGAAGGCCAGCCGCTGCGGGTCACGCTGACCCTGCTCGACCGCGACGCCAAGCGGCTGCATGTCTTCTTCGAGATGCAGGACGCCGAAGGCAACCTGCTGGCCACCAGCGAGCAGATGCTGATGGGCATGAATCGCGAGAGTGGCCGTCCCGATACCTTCCCGGCGCCGGTGGCCGAGGCGATTGCGAGTCTGCCGAGTGCCGCCCCCGGCGCCTGGCCGGCGCTCGCCGGTCGCACCCTCGGCATCCGACGCTGACGGAATGGAAGTCGCCACCTTTGTCCAGCGCTTCGCCGCTGGGCTGAGCGACCTCGGGGGCGTGCCCCTGGCAGTGGCGCGCCCGCGCTACGAGGCCCTCTGCGCCAGCTTCGCCCCACCCGATCCACCGGGAATGCGGGTCGAGGACAGCGCCCTCGGCGGCGTGGCGGTACGTCGTTTTCTGCCCGATCGCGCCAGGCCCGGTACGGTACTCTTCGTGCATGGCGGCGGCTTTACCCTCGGCTCGGTGACGAGCCACCACGGGGTAGCGGCAAGCCTCGCCCAATTCCTGGGCCGCAAGGTGTTCAGCGTCGACTATCGCCTGGCCCCGGAGGCCGACTACGCGGCCATGCTCGCCGACTGCCGGGCGGTGGCCGAAGCCATCGCCCCCATCGCCCTGGTGGGCGACAGCGCCGGCGGCCGGCTGGTGCTGGACATGGCCGGGACTTGGACCCAGACCCGGGCGGACACCGTGCCACCCCTGGGACTGATCTATCCCCCACTGGGCGCCCCCGATGCAGCCGAGCTGGGCCCGGATGCCCCGCTGCTCTCCCGGGCCGAGGTCCTCCAACTGGGCCAGTGGGTGGCCCCCCTGCCCCCCACCCCGGCCATGCCCCCGGCGTCCCTGGTCGAGGTGCTGGCGGTGGAGCACGACCCCCTGACCCGTCCCCTCGAGACCGCCGTGGCCGCCTGGCGCCGCCAGGGCGCCCGGGTCGGCTACCGCTGCGCGCCCGGCATGGTGCACGCCGCCCTCCACGCTCAGGCCCACCTCCCCGCCATGGGCAAGGCCTGGCAGGCGTTCTGCCGGGCCCTGGCCGGCCATCTGGCATAAGTGCCGAGCCCCTCAGGTCTGCGGCTCGTGGCGATTTCGCTTCGCCTGGTGACAAGTCTGGCGGCCCAGATCCCATAGGCTGAAGCGACAACAACAGCAAACACGGGCCCTGCCATGAAACACGACTACCTGACCACCCTCGCCTCGGTACTCACCATCGGCGCCCTGCTCGGCGCCATCACCCTCTTCCCCACCCAGTTCGAGGTCGGCCTCGAGCTGGCCAAATCCCAGGTGATCGGCAACTTCGGCTTCCTCTTTACCTACCCGGCCTTCGCCGCCTCGCTGTTCTTCCTGGTGGCCGCCGTCACTCCCCTGGGCCGCCTGCGCTTCGGCGAGGGGCCACCGGAATTCTCCACCCCCAGCTGGATGGGCATGCTGTTCTCCACCGGCATGGGCATCGCCCTGCTCACCTGGGGCGTCAGCGAGCCGCGCTACCACGTCGAGGCGGGCATGAGTTCCCACGAGGCGCTGCTCACCGCCTTCAACCACTGGGGCCTCCTGGCCTGGGTCGGCTACCTGGGGGTGGGGGTGATGTTCGCTCACGCGCTCTACAACCTGAATATCACCAAGCCCGCCGAGCGCCTGCTGGGGAACGGCTTCCTCAGCCGCCTCAACCTGGTGAGCCTGGTGGTGGCCACGGTGATCGGCCTGTCGCTGACCTTCTCCTACGCCAGCACGCCGCTGCGCCAGGCGCTGGCCGACGGGCTCGGCCTGGAGGTGAGCAACGCCGCCATGATCCTGACCCTGACCGCCTTCGCCATCCTCTCCTCGGTCTCGGGGCTCCAGCGCGGCATCAAGTGGCTGAGCAACTACAACAGCGTCTTCGCCCTGACACTGATGCTGGCGGTCTTCGTGCTCACCTTCCCCGCGGAGATCCTCAAGCAGTTCGGCTTGCTGCTGCCGGAGTACCTGGTGCGCTATCCGGCCATGGCCACCGATATCGGCCTCGGCGACCCCGAGCGCAAGGCCTGGCTGGCCGACTGGCTCTACGCCTTCGAGGCCTCCTGGTACGGCTGGTTCATCTTCACCGGGGTCTTCATAGCGCGCATCTCCAAGGGCCGCACCCTGCGCGAGCTGGTGCTGGGCATCCTCATCGTGCCCACCCTGCTGACCTGCTTCTGGTTCGTCACCTTCGGCCTGGCCGGGCTCGAGGCCGATGTCGAGGACGTCTTCCAACTGGTGCGCGGCCTCGACACCAGCGGGATCCTGTCGCTGGTGCTGCTGCTCAATATCCTGCTGTTCTTCGTCACCAGCGCCGACTCGGCGGGCCTGGTGTGCGAGATGCTCACCGCCAAGCGCACGCGAATCTTCTGGATCCTGGCCATGGCCACCCTGGCCATCGTCATCGGCTGGCTGGGCGGCGACGTCTACCGGGTGATCCTGACCCTGATCTCGGTCACCGCCATTCCGGTGGCAATCGGCATCTTCGCCCTCACCTTCGGCTTCCTGCGTCGCGTGCTGCCGCGGCGCGCGGCCGGCCTCGAGCAGTCGCCGGACTAGTCGCGGGCGGGCCGGCCAGCCAGGACCTGCCACAGAAAGGTGGCCGAGACGCGCAGCGACCCGCCGAGTTCCAACCTACCCAGCCGCCCGCCGCGCCTGGCGCGGCGAGTGCCCATACTGGACGCGGAAAGCGCGGGAGAAGCTGGAGCCGGAGGTGAAGCCGCAGGCCAGGCCCACCGTGAGCACGTCCATATCGGTCTCGGTGAGCAGGTGCCGGGCCCGCTCCAGGCGCAGCTGCAGGTACCACTGGCGGGGCGAGGTACCCAGCTGCTGCTCGAAGAGCCGCTGCAGCTGGCGCGGCGAGACGCCGCTACGGCGGGCCACCTCGGCGAGCGACAGCGGCTCTTCCAGATACCGCTCCATCAGGGCCACCGCCTCCACCAGGCGACGGTTATGGGTGCCGAGGCGGCGCGCCAAGGTCATGCGCTGCTGGTCGCGACGGCTGCGCAGTCGTTCATGGATCAATTGCTCGGAGACGTCGATGGCCAGCCCTGCGCCATGGCGCAGGGAGATCACCTCGAGGGACAGGTCCATGGCAGCCGCGCCGCCGGCGCAGGAGAAGCGGCGCTCACGGATCTCGAACAGCTCGTCGCTGGTCTCGATGGAGGGGAAGCGCTCGCGGAAGGCGGGCAGGCTCTCCCAGTGCAGGGTCACCCGCTCACCCTTCAAGAGGCCCGCCGCGGCCAGCAGGAAGCAGCCGGTGTCGAGCCCCCCCAGGGCACAGCCGGCCTGGTCGAGGCGGTGCAGCCAGGCCATCAGCGGCCGGCTCAGGTGCGCCTCCGGCTCGAAGCCGCTGCACACCGCCAGGGCGGGCAGCCGCTTCACCTCGGCGATGGCCTGATCGGCGAGCAAGGTCATGCCGTTGGAGGCGGTGACTGGCCCGCCGTCCTCGCTGATCAGGATCCAGTCGAACAGCGGCCGGCCGCTGATGCGATTGGCGATGCGCAGCGGCTCCACCGCCGAGAAGAAGGCCATCATCGAGAAGCGGGGCAATAGCAGGAAGCCGATGCTCTCGGGCAACGGCCCGCGATAGTCCAGGCGCATGGGCGACTCCTCTCGGCGCGCTTTTCCGGCAGCATCGCCTGGCGGCGCGGCGCTGACTATGCGCAATACGTCATACCTTGTGCATCAGCCGCCAGACCTGAGGTGATAGCAGGCCCGCTGAAGGGGGGTTAGTCCGCCTGGCGGGGGCGAGCCTTGCCCTTACCGGCACTGGCATCCCACAACATCACCAGCATGCACACCGCGAGCGCGGCGTAGAGGAACATGAAGCCGGCGGTGCGCACGCCGATCCATTCGTTGCCGAACACGAACATCAGCGGCAGCGCGGCGGCGAACAGCCCGCCCAGCGCCAGCGCGAGGCCGCCCGAGCGCACCATGTCGTCGCCGTGGTCGCGGTGGATCAGGCACATCAGGCTGCCCTTGCCGATGCCCATGGCCAGGCCCATGACGGCGAGCAATGCGGCGAAGCCGGGCAGCGGCATGGAGAACTCCAGCGCCAGGTCGCCGTGCACGCCGTGGATCTGCATGCTGAAGTCGGGGTAGGAGAGCAGGAACAGGCAGGCCATCACGCAGGCGCTGACCCACCAGCGCAGGTCGCGGAAGTCGCGCCGGTCGGCCAGCGCCCCGCCGAGGATCTGGCCCAGCCCGCCGGGCAGGGTGAAGACCAGCGCCCACAGCGACGCCGCCATCAGCGACAGGCGGTACTGCGCCATGAGATAGGCGGGCAGCCACAGCGCCAGCGCCACGAAGGCGCCGTAGAAGAAGCTGTAGTAGAGCGCCAGGCGACACGCCGCGGCCGGCGGCAGCCCGCCCGGCAGTGCCGCGCCAACCCTTGCGCTCGGCACCCCCGAGGGGCGCGGCGACTCCTCGGCGAACACCCACAGCAGCAGCGCCACCAGCAGGATCGGCAAGAGGTAGAGCTTGGGCGCCATGGGCCAGCCGTAGGCCTGGCTGATCAGTGGCAGCAGGAAGTAGGTGAGGCCGGCGCCGAGCATGCCGGCGCCGTAGAGGCCCAGCGCCAGACCGGCGTGGCGCCGCGGGCACAGCGCCGCCACGTAGACCAGCCCCGCGGCCAGCGAGCCGGCGCCCACCCCCAGCCCGGCCCCGGCGAGCAGGAACTCCCAGTAATCGTTGGAGTAGGCGATGGCCCACAGCAGCGGGCAGATCATCAGCAGGCAGCCGATCATCACGCGCCGGCCGCCCACCAGGCGCGCCAGCGCCGCCAGCGGCAGCGCGGCGAGCGCGCCGGTGAACATCGGCATGGCCAGCAGCACGGCGAACTGCACCTCGCCGAAGCCCAGCGCCTGCTTGAGCTCGATGCCGAGCACGGCAAAGATGGTCCAGCTGGCAAACACCAGGGCGAAGGCCAGCGGCGACAGCAGCACGACCACCAGCGAGCGATAGTCGACCTGCTGGCCCACGACGGGGGCTTTCTCGGCGGACGTCATGAACGGTGGGTCTCGTGGCGAGGTCGAAGAGATTCTCGTTCCCCCATGGGTCGGGGTCAAAAGGGCATACGAGGTACCTCTTTGGTAGAAACGGCGGGCACGGCCCGGTAGGATGCGCCACCGCCCCTTGGGGTATAGTGTCCCCAGGCCCGTCATCTTTCGGAGTTCGCGCCCCCTTGAAACTGCTGCAACGCTCCCTCGTGGCCCGCATCGTCGCCTCGCTGCTGGCGATCAGCGCCATGGCCCTGATCAGCATCGTGGTGACCATGGCGGTGGCCGGCGGCAGCCGCGGCGACGCCGCGGCGATCAACGTCGCCGGCTCGCTGCGCATGAACACCTACCAGATCGTCGCCGCCCTGCAGCGCTACGAACGCACCCCCTCGCTGGAGCACCAGGCGGCGGTGCACGTGCTCAAGCGCCGCTTCGAGGAGCGCCTGGAGAGCGACGAGCTGACCGGCGCCATTCCCGTCTCCGAGGCCCACGAGCTCAGGCGCCAGTATCGCCTGGTGCTGTCGCGCTGGCACAACGAGCTGGCGCCGGAGGTCAACGAGGCCGTCGACAGCCGCACGGTGAACATCGAGTCGCTCAATCGCACCCTCGACGGCCTGGTCAGCGAGATCGACCAGATGGTCTCCCAGCTCGAGCAGAACACCGAGGCCAAGATCCGCCTGCTCAGCGCCCTGCAGATCCTGTTCCTGGGGCTCACCGCGGTGGTCGTGGCCATCGCACTCTACGACATCCGCCACAACCTGGTGGCGCCGCTGCGCCAGCTGATGGTGCTGGCCAGGGAGGCGGCACGCCACAACTTCTCCGTGCGCACCCGGCTCAAGGGCGCCGACGAACTGGCCCTGCTCGGCCATACCTTCGACACCATGGCCGAGGAGCTCGGCACCAGCTACGCCGACCTCGAGGAGCGGGTCAAGCGCAAGACCCGGGAGCTGGAGCGCAGCAGCCAGGTGATGCAGGTGCTGCACGACGGCAGCCGCTGGCTCTACGGCGGCGGCAACGACCTGTGCGCCAGCGCCGCGCCGATGCTGCGCCAGGTCGAGACGCTGCTCGAGATCGGGCCCATCCGGCTGCTGCTCAACGACCCCCACGACGACCGCCCGATCCCGATCCTCGCCACCCATTCGGCCAGGCGCCCGAACTACTGCCGCGACCACGACTGCCACGCCTGCCTGATCGGCCCCCGGCCCATGCGCCTGACCGACACCGAGGAGGGCGACTGCGTGCTGCTGCCGGTGAGCGTGGGCGACGAGATGCTCGGCACCCTGGAAGTCTGGTATCCCAAGGAGCAACCGCTCTCCGACAGCGTGCGGCGCCTGCTCAACGCCCTGGCCGACCAGCTGGCCACTGCGGTCTTCCTGCAGCGGCGCATCGAGGAGGAGCAGCAGGTCTCGCTGATGAACGAGCGCACCATCATCGCCCGCGAGCTGCACGATTCGCTGGCCCAGTCGCTCTCCTATCTCAAGATGCAGGTGGCTCGGCTGGAGCGCATGCAGGCCAAGGGCGCCCCGCGCGAGTCCCAGGCGGCGGTGTTCGACGAACTGCGAACGGGGCTCAACAGCGCCTATCGCCAGCTGCGCGAACTGCTCACCACCTTCCGCCTCAAGCTGGAGGGGCCCGGGCTGCAGACGGCGCTGCTGCAGACCACCGAGGAGTTCTCCGAGCGCATGGGCGCGCCGGTGGAGATGCACTACGACGTGCCGCCCCACCTGCTCAACCCCAACGAGGAAATCCACCTGCTGCAGATCGCCCGCGAGGCGCTGAGCAATACGCACAAGCACGCCCAGGCCCACTGGGCCGGGGTGACGGTGAATTTCCACCACGCCCGGATTACCCTGCGCATCGAGGACGACGGCATCGGCCTGGCCGACAGCGACTCGCCGCCGATGCACTACGGCCTGGTGATCATGCGCGACCGCGCCCACACCCTGGGCGGCGAGCTCAAGCTCTCCAACCGCGCTACCGGCGGCACCTGCATCGAGGTGACCTTCACCCCGCAAACGGCACGCCTGATCACCCGCCAGCCGGCGACCGATTCCCTTCTCCACGACCAAGGAAACTGAGACACCATGGGCCAGTCAGTCAGCGAGACCCCCGCCAGTATCCTGATCATCGACGACCACCCGCTGCTGCGCCGCGGCGTCGCCCAGCTGCTCGAACTGGAGGACGACCTCCGGCTCGTCGGCGACACCGGTGAGCCGGCGCAGGGCGTGCGCCTGGCCGAGGAGCTCGATCCGGACATGATCCTGCTCGACCTCAACATGCCGGGCATGGACGGCATCCAGACGCTCAAGGCGCTGCGCGAGTCGGGCTACGCCGGGCGCATCGTGATGTTCACCGTCTCGGACCACGAGGAGGACCTGGTGGCGGCCCTGCGTGGCGGCGCCGACGGCTACCTGCTCAAGGACATGGAGCCCGAGGAGATGGTGCGCCAGCTGCGCCAGGCGGCGCTGGGACGCATGGTGGTGAGCGAGAGCCTCACCGCGCTGCTCGCCGAGGCGCTGCGCAACCAGCGCACGGCTCCGGCCACGCCCGACATCCACAGCTTGACCCAGCGCGAGCGCGAGATACTGCGCGAGCTGGCCGCGGGGCTGTCCAACAAGCTGATCGCGCGCAAGCTCGACATCACCGAAGGCACGGTCAAGGTCCACGTCAAGCACCTGCTCAAGAAGCTCAACCTGCGCTCGCGGGTCGAGGCGGCGGTGTGGGCCGTGCAGGAAGGCATCGACCGGTAGACAAGTTCCCTGTGGAAAGGGCGGTTCTGTGTGGATACCTCCAAAGACTTCCAGGCGCTAGCAAGGCGCCTTTTTCTTGCGCCTTGCCTGTCGCGCGGCGCCGTAAAACAATGAGTTACCGCTCTACCCCTGCTACCCCTCAAGTGGTATTCCGCTGATTTTCGGGCATTTTCGGGCCATTTCCCCCCTTCGTTGCGCGACGTATCTTTGCCTCAACCGAACCTGAATTGATCCCGGTCAGGACGGATGTCGCAAGGCGGGATCAGTCAAACCACGAAGGGGAAACGTCATGGCTAAATCGAGCGCCGATATCGGCAAGCTCGGTGCCGGCAGGCCAAAGAATGCCGACATCGAGCACTGGGACGTCGAAGACGAGCAGTTCTGGCAACAGACAGGCAAGCGCATCGCCTCGCGCAACCTGTGGATCTCCATACCCAGCCTGCTGATGGGCTTCGCGGTGTGGATGATGTGGGGCATGATCACCACCCAGATGCAGAACCTGGGCTTCCCGTTCACGGTGGGCGAGCTGTTCACCCTGACCGCCCTGGCCGGGCTCTCCGGCGCCACCCTGCGCATCCCCGCCTCGTTCATGATCCGCATTGCCGGCGGGCGCAACACCGTGTTCCTGACCACCGCGCTGCTGATGATACCCGCCCTGGGCACCGGCCTGGCGCTGATGAATCCCGCCACGCCGCTGTGGGTGTTCCAGGCCCTGGCGCTGCTCTCCGGCATCGGCGGCGGCAACTTTGCCGCCTCGATGAGCAACATCTCGACCTTCTTCCCCAAGAAGCAGCAGGGCTATGCTCTCGGCATGAACGCCGGGCTCGGCAACTTCGGCGTCACCACCATGCAGATCCTGATCCCGCTGGTGATGACCGTCGGCCTGTTCGGCGCCATCGCCGGGGGCTCCATGGAGCTGCAGAGCTCCAGCGGCACGCTGATCGGCCGCATCGAAGCCGGCACCGAGACCTGGATCCAGAACGCCGGTTTCATCTGGCTGGTGTTCCTGGTACCGCTGGCCTTCCTCGGCTGGTTCGGCATGAACAACCTGCGCACCATCACGCCCAACCCGGGCACGCCCGCTCAGGCCTTCGGCAAGATCCTCGGCCTTTACGCCGTGGGCGCCGCCACCAGTATCGCCGGCATGTTCGCGCTCAACCTGCTGGGCATGTGGCTCGCGCTGCCGCTGACCATCGTGCTGACCCTGGTGCTGATGCGCCTGCTGCCGGGCGAGATCAAGCCCAACATCCAGAAGCAGTTCGCGATCTTCTCCAACAAGCACACCTGGTCGATGACGGTGCTCTACATCCTCACCTTCGGCTCGTTCATCGGCTTCTCCGCGGCGCTGCCGCTCTCGATCAACGTCATCTTCGGCAACATGATGGAAGTGGCCGCCGACGGCAGCGTCACCCGCGTGGCCAACCCCGACGGTCCCAGCGCCCTGACCTGGGCCTGGATCGGCCCCTTCGTCGGCGCCCTGATCCGCCCCATCGGCGGCTGGATCTCCGACAAGGTGGGCGGCTCCATCGTCACCCAGGTGATCTCGGTGGTCATGGTGGTGGCCTCGGCGATGACCGGCTACGTGATGATGCTGGCCTACAACTCCAGCGACCCCAACAGCTACTTCGCCCTGTTCATGCTGCTGTTCGTGATCCTGTTCGCCGCCAGCGGCATCGGCAACGGCTCCACCTTCCGCACCATCGGCGTGATCTTCGATCAGCACCAGAAGGGCCCGGTGCTGGGCTGGACCTCCGCCGTGGCCGCCTACGGCGCCTTCATCGCCCCGCGGGTGATGGGCGAGCAGATCCAGGCCGGTACCCCCGAGCTCGCCATGTACGGCTTCGCGATCTTCTACGCGGTGTGCCTGGTGATCAACTGGTGGTTCTACCTGCGCCCTGGCGCCGAGATCAAGAATCCCTGATGCCGTCAGCCGTGCCTTCGGCAGCCTGCCGGAGGCACGATTCCAGCCTGCCCTTCTAGGGAGGGGAAAACCATGAAAGTCATGATCGCTTATGACGGCTCGCGCAACGCCAAGCTGGCCCTGGCCCAGACCGTCAGCCTGTTTCGCTGCAACGCCCCCACCTTGATCCTGGTCGGTGTGGCGGAGAACCCCGGCGACGCCACCGACGCCAACGAGACGCTGTTCCAGCAGGAGTACGAGGAGTTGAAGGCGGCCCTCAAGGAGGGCGCGGAGTTCGCCCACCAGGAGGGCTTCGAGGTGGACTGGGTGCTGGCCGAGGGCGACGCCCGCAAGATGCTGCTGCAGGCCACCCAGAAGCACCAGCCGGACGTGCTGGTCATCGCCCGCCACAGCAGCAAGCCCGACGGCGGCATCATCGCCCAGTCGCTGAGCTACTTCGTCGACGAACTCGACTACATGACCTTCGGCAAGGTCAGCTCCTTCCTCGCCCGGCGCGTCGAATGCCCGCTGCTGATCCTGCCCAGCCCATGAACGGCGATCCCGTTACGCGTGGCTAACCGAGTTCTCACTTCAGGATGATACGACCATGAAAGTCGCCGACCTATTCAAGTTTCGCACCCCCGAGATACGGGCGCTGCACCTGACCTGGATCGCGTTCTTCATTACCTTCTACGTCTGGTTCAACATGGCGCCGCTCGCCTCGAGCATGCTCAAGAGCGTCGACTGGCTGACCCCGGATGACATCAAGCTGTTCGCCATCTGCAACGTGGCGTTGACCATACCCGCTCGCATCATCGTCGGCATGGCGCTCGACCGCTTCGGCCCGCGCCGGGTGTTCTCGGTACTCATGGTGCTGATGTCGATTCCCGCCCTGGTGTTCGCCTTCGGCAACTCCATGACCCAGCTGCTGGTCGCCCGCCTGGTGCTCAGCTCCGTGGGCGCAAGCTTCGTGGTGGGCATCCACATGACCGCGCTGTGGTTCAAGCCCAAGCACATCGGCTTCGCCGAGGGCTTCTACGCCGGCTGGGGCAACTTCGGTTCCGCCGCCGCCGCCATGACCCTGCCGACCATCGCCCTCACCTGGTACGGCGGCCCCGAGGGCTGGCGCTGGGCCATCGCCCAGAGCGCCATCGTCATGGCCGCCTATGGCGTCTACTACTGGTTCGCCATCACCGACGGCCCCGACGCCCGCGCCCATCGCAAGGCGCGCAAGGCGATGGCCATGGAGGTCAGCAGCTGGGCCGACATGATCAAGCTGATCCTGTGGACCATCCCGCTGGTCGGCGTGCTGGGCATCCTGGTGTGGCGCATCCAGAACCTGGGCTACCTCTCCACCACCGGCGCCACCATCGCCTACCTGGTGATTGCCGCCGTGGTGGTCTACCAGGTGGTGCAGATCCTGCGCATCAACGTGCCGATCCTCAAGAAGGGCGTGCCGGAGGACGACAAGTACTCGTTCAACAGCGTGGCCGCGCTCAACAGCACCTACTTCGCCAACTTCGGTGCCGAGCTCGCCGTGGTCTCGATGCTGCCGATGTTCTTCGAGCAGACCTGGGGCCTGACCGCTGCCGCCGCCGGCCTGATCGCCTCCTCGTTCGCCTTCGTCAACCTGGTCGCGCGCCCCATGGGCGGCCTGGTCTCCGACCGCCTGGGCAACCGCCGCTTCGTGATGCTCAGCTACATGTTCGGCATCGGCATCGGCTTCGTGCTGATGGGCCTGCTCAACTCGAACTGGCCGCTGATCATCGCCATCGCCATCACCATCTTCACCTCCTTCTTCGTGCAGGGGGCGGAAGGCGCCACCTTCGGCATCATTCCCTCGATCAAGCGCCGCATCACCGGCCAGATCTCGGGCATGGCCGGCGCCTACGGCAACGTGGGGGCGGTGGTCTACCTGACCATCTTCACCTTCGTCACCCCGACCCAGTTCTTCTTCATCATCGCCACCGGCGCCTTCCTCAGCTGGCTGATCTGCCTGGTGTGGCTGAAGGAGCCGGAAGGCGCGTTCGACGAGGAGTACTACGTCTCCTCCGTCGACCGCATGATCGAGGAGCAGGAGCTGGCCGCGGCCCAGGCCAAGCCGCAGCAAGGCTAAGCCGGCTGGGCTTTAACTCAGGGCGGCGACTTCGGTCGCCGCTTTTTCTGCTCCAGCCCATTCCCTACTGAAACGGTCGGGCTTTGACCTGCGACAAGGATGTTTTCGCCGGGCTGGGGCACAGTAGGACACAGAACGTGCGGGCGAACCGGTCGCCTGCCAGCCGACCCGACCAGGAGGTGGCCATGACCTCGAATACCGCGACCTTCCCCCCGAGCGCTGCACAGAGCGACGAGCGCGGCACCAAGCTCGCCGCGGTGATCTACATTCTCTTCCTCGGCAGCGTGCTGGCCGTGGTCACGGCACCCGTGGGCGTGCTGCTGGCCCATCTGCGCCGGCGCAGCGTGGCCGACTGGGTCGACACCCATCTGCAGTTCCAGATCCGCACCTTCTGGCTCGGCATCGTCGGCGCCGCGCTCTTCGTGGCGGCCTGGCATGTGCTGGGCCTGGTCGGCGCCTCCGCCTGGGCGCCTTGGGCGCTGGGCTACGCCTTCTTCACCGCCTGCCTGATCTGGATGGTGGGTCGCTGCGGTGTGGGGATTCACCGGCTGATGGCGGGTCGCCCCATCGACGCCCCGCGCAGCCTGTGGCTAGGCGGCGCCCGCGTGAGCCTGCATGACTGAAGGCAGCCCCTCCCGCCCCCTGCCCAACCCGGGCTGGGGGCCGCTCTCGGCGCTTCCCGGCAACCCGCTGATGTGGGTGCTGATCCTGAGCGAGGTGGTGGTCTTCACCGCCTTCTTCGCGCTCTATGCCTGGCAGCGCGCCGGCGACGTCGCCGGCTTCAACGCCGCCCAGCAGGATCTCGACCCGCTGATGGGCGGGCTCAATACCCTGGTGCTGCTCACCAGCGGGCTGTGCGTGGCACTCGCCGTGGAGGCGATCAGCACCGGCGGGCGCCGCCGGGCAAGGCAGTGGCTGGCGGCGAGCATGGGGCTCGGGGTGCTGTTCTGCGTCATCAAGGTGGTCGAATACGCGGGCAAGTTCTCCGCCGGCATTACCCCCGAGACGCACCTGTTCTTCGGCTACTACTACGGCCTGACCGCCTTTCACTTCGCCCACGTGCTGTTCGGCCTGGGGCTGCTGGCGCTGGTGAGCTGGCGTACCTCGACCGAGAACGTCGAGACGGCAGCCGCCTTCTGGCACATGGTCGATCTGATCTGGATCCTGCTCTATCCCTTGATCTATCTCCTGAGGTAACCATGACCGCACTCCCGGGCAGCCGCCGTTTGATCGTCACCTGGCTGACGCTGATGATGCTGACGCTGGTGGCGATGTTCTCCGCGCGCCTGGACCAGGCCAGTTGGGAGCCGCTGCCGCTGGCCTCGGCGCTGCTGGTGCTCGTCGCCACCGGGTTCAAGGCCCAGCGGCTGCTGATGGTCTATCTCAACCTGCGCGCGGCGACGCCGGCCTGGAAGGGCACCTTCGTGGGGCTGGTGCTGCTGACGCTGGCGCTGATCGGCGCCGGCTACGCGGCGCCGCGGCTGATCTGAACCGCAGTGGAGCTGAACGACATCGCCCGGCCGAATGGCCGGGCGATGCGTTACTGGCTTTCGCTTGCCGCTAGCGGCGAGGCCGGTCGCGGGTCGACGAGTGCGGCAGCGGTGGCGGGTTGCGTGCCCAGGCTTCGAGCACGCGGGCCAGACGCATCATGCCGTAGACGACGAAGGGCACGGCGAGCATCAGGCCCACGCCCCAGTCGCGGTTGTTGATCAGCCAGGCGATGGGCAGCACCACCGCCAGGCCGATGGCGAGCCCGATGGCGACGGCGATGGCGAGACGGGGGTTTGTCATGGTCATCCCTCCTCAAGAACCGATGATCTGACGATAGATGCCCGGCAGCGCCAGCGACAGATGCTCGGGCCGGTTGACGATGGCGTAGCTGCCGCGGCCGAACAGGTGCGGCACATAGCGGTGCCCCTCGCTGTCGACGGTGACGCCGAATACCCTGACCTCCTGCTGGCGCGCCTCGAGCACCGCGCGGCGGGTGTCCTCGATGCCGTAGCGCCCCTCGTAGTAGTCGGTGTCGTTGGGCTTGCCGTCGGTCAGCACCAGCAGCAGCCTGTGGCGGTTGGGTCGCTTGGCGAGCTCCTGGGTCACGTGGCGGATCGCCGGTCCCATGCGCGTGTAGTGGCCGGGCTTGAGCGCCGCGATGCGCCGCCCCACCCGATCGCCCATGGGCTCGTCGAAGCCCTTGAGCGTATTGACCCACACCTTGTGGCGGCGGTGCGAGGTGAAGCAGTGGATGGCGTAGTCGTCGCCGCAGCCGGCCAGGCCGTGGCCCAGCACCAGCAGCGCCTCCTTCTCGACGTCGAGGACACGCCGGTCCTCGAGCCAGGCCTCGGTGGAAAGCGAGACGTCGATCAGGATCGAGACGGCAAGATCGCGGGCCTGCTGCCGGGCCGCCAGGTAGAGCCGGTCGCTGGATTCGCCGGTGGCCGCCAGGTCGCAGCGCGAGCGGATCACCGCGTCCATGTCGAGTTCGGTGCCGTCGAGCTGGCCGCGCAGGATCTCGCGTCGCGGGCGCAGTGCCTCGAATTCGCGGCGCACCTTGCGGATGCGACGTCGCGTGGCCTCGTCGGGCTCCCACTGCTCGCCCTCCTCGCTCTGCACGTCGCTCAGGACCACGCAGTGGTCGGGCAGGTAGACCTGCTTGCGATGGTGCCACTCGGGATAGGTGTGGCGCCCGCTCAGGCGTCCGCCGCTGGCTTCGTCGGGCGCCAGGTCGAGGTCGAGCTTGAGGCGTGAGGCGGCCTGCTTGCGGTTGGGGCTGAGCACGATCTCGTCGATCTGGTCGGCGGCTTCCTTGGCCGTCTCCTCCTCCTCGTCCTCGACGTGACGGTTGAGGTTCACCATCTCGGCCCAGGAGAGCATCTTCTCCGAGGCGTTGAGCATCAGCGGGTCGTCGCGGTCGGCCTGGTCCTGCTCGCGGCGTTCGGCCTTGCGCTTGCCGCCGTCGTCGGCCTGCTGGTCGCGGCGTACGGCGATGTCGGCATCGTCGTCGATGGCCTCGCGCTCGCCGTCACGGGTACCCAGCGCCACCACATCGCCCCACAGCGGCACCGGCAGCGGCGGGCGATAGCCGCGCGGGGCGTGGAAGCCGTCCAACGGCAGTGTGCAATCGATAACGGCGTCGTGCATGGCGAGCGCCCAGCCCGCCTGGGGCTCCGGGCCGCCGAGCTGGGCGAGCAGGGCCGATTCGAGCGCGGCCTCCATGGGTGGCAGGCGCTTGCGCTGGGGTCGCACCGCGAGCAGTGCCTGGCACAGGCGGGCATAGCGTTCGACCAGGCCCGGGAAGCGCTCGAGCACCGCCTGGGTGGTGCGGCGAGACACGCGCAGCGCCTGCAAGTCGCGCTGGAGCGGGTCGTCGAGCCTGATCGACAGCTCGCCCAGGGCGAGATAGGCGGTCAGCCAGAGATAGAGGTCGCGATTGAGTTCGGCTTGGGGAAAAACGGCGATGCGCGGCGGCAGCAGCAGGTGCTCCTCGTCGCGGCGGGCCTGATCCAGCGGCTCCTCGTCCAGGCCGAGGCGCTGGCGCAGCGACAGCCGGTGGCTCGAGTTGCGCCGGGCGATGGCCGCCACTTCGACGCCGGCCTCGCCGCCGCCGCAGCGGAAGAACACGCCAAGCAGGGCACGCAGGTCGTCGAGGCGTACGGCGGCCTCGGGGTGGTCGGGGTAGCTGGCCGCACTGGAGGCCCAGCGATGCCAGCGGCGACCGACGAATTCTTCGACCTCAAGAATGTCCAGCATGCATCGTCTCCTGGGCAAATAGTCGGGGCTGATCCGGCGGCAGGCCGTCGAGGAGGCGCTGTGAATACATCCTTGTACGCTACCTTCGCCCTGCGTCGCTCTCGCGTCCTGCTTCGCTCGCAGGGCCGGTGCTGGCCATCCATGGCCAGCCCGTTCGGAGCAGTGCTCCTCACCCCTGCGTAGGACCTCCTCTTTGGCCTGCCCCCGGCGCCCCTCGCGTGGGCAGGTACCGATCATCCAGTGACGCGGCAACAGTGTGGTTAACCAAAGGTGGCCTTGATCGCTTCCATCAACCCCTGCTGCACGTCCTGGTCGTCCGACAGTGGCTCGACCAGGGTGGCGCAGGCGGCATCGAGGATCGGCATGCCGGCGTTGATCAGCGTGGCGCAGTAGACCAGCAGGCGCGTGGAGACGCCCTCCTCCAGGTCCTGCCCCTTCATGGCGCGCAGGCTAGCGGCCAGGTTGACCAGCGCGGCACAGCGATCAAAGGCCAGGCCGCTCTCGCGGGCGACGATCTCGCACTCCACCTTGGGCGGCGGGAAATCGAACGACATCGCCACGAAGCGCTGCCGGGTGCTTGGCTTGAGCGACTTGAGGATGTGCTGGTAGCCGGGGTTGTAGGAGACCACCAGCATGAAATCGTCGGGTGCCTCGAGCAGCTCGCCGGTGCGTTCCAGCGGCAGCAGCCGGCGGTCGTCGGTCAGCGGGTGCAGCACCACGGTAACGTCCTTGCGCGCCTCGACCACCTCGTCGAGGTAGCAGATGCCGCCCTCGCGCACGGCGCGGGTCAGCGGGCCGTCGACCCAGCGGGTCTCGCCGCCCTGCAGCAGGTAGCGGCCGGTGAGGTCGGCGGCGGTCAGGTCGTCGTGACACGACACGGTGAACAGCGGCCGGCCGAGCTTCGCCGCCATGTGGCTGACGAAGCGCGTCTTGCCGCAGCCGGTCGGCCCCTTGAGCAGCAGCGGCAGGCGCTGCTGGTAGGCCTGTTCGAACAGGGCGCACTCGTGGCCGACCGGCTCGTAATAGGGCAGTTCCTGCTCGAACCGAGCGGCGGTAGCGGTATGGGACATGGGCGTCACTCCAGGGGAAGGCTCGATGGGGCGCTTGCACGCCCCATCGAACGTCGGTCACTCGGTGGCGGCCAGGGGCCGGCTGGAAGCGGGCACTTGCTCGCGCACGGGACCGAAGAACGAGTAGATCAGCATGATCGCGGCGAGGGTCACGGCCACGCCGGTGCCCAGGCGCATGATGTAGAACAGGTCGAGCTGGCTCTGCACCTGCATGTAGTTCATGCCCAGTACCCGCTGCAGGTGCGTCTGCACCACGCCGGCGAAGGTCAGGGTGAAGGTCATGAAGCACATGGCCGAGGTCATGATCCAGAAGCCCCACATGTTCAGCACCTGGTTGTACGGCTGGCTGCGGCGGATCTGCGGCATGGCGTAGGTCATCACGCCGAGGATCAGCATCACGTAGGCGCCGTAGAAGGCCAGGTGGCCGTGCGCGGCGGTGAGCTGGGTGCCGTGGGTGTAGTAGTTGATGAACGACAGGGTGTGCATGAAGCCCCACACGCCGGCACCGAAGAAGGCGATGGTCGGGCAGCCCAGCGCCCACAGCATGGCCGCCTTGTTGGGATGGTTGCGGCTGCCCTTCCAGAACATGTAGAAGGCGAACACCACCATGGCGAAGAACGGGATCACCTCGAGGGTGGAGAAGATGCTGCCGATGGGCTGCCAGTAGCTCGGCGCACCAATCCAGTAGTAATGGTGGCCGGTGCCCAGCAGGCCGGAGAACAGCGACAGGCCGACGATCACGTAGAGCCACTTCTCGATGACCTCGCGGTCGACGCCGGACATCTTGATCAGCAGGTAGCCAAGCAGCGAGGCCATGATCAGTTCCCACACGCCTTCGACCCACAGGTGCACGACCCACCACCAGTACAGCTTGTCCACCGCCAGGTTGGAGGGGTTGTAGAAGGCGAACAGCCAGAACACCGCCGCCAGCCACAGGCCCAGCATCAGCACCAGGTTGATCGCGGTCTTGCGCCCCTTGAGCAGGGTCATGCTGGTGTTGAACAGGAAGATCAGGTACGAGATGGTGATCAGCACCTTGACCCAGAACGGCTGCTCGAGGAATTCGCGCCCCTCGTGAATGCCGAACTGGTAGCCGACCAGGGCCGCCGCACCGGCGAAGGCAAAGATCGCCAGTTGCACGTAGGCGAGCCCGGGGCTGTGGATCTCCTGCTCGGCCTCTTCCGGCATCAGGTAGTAGGTGCAGCCCATGAAGCCGATCAAGAGCCACACGATCAAGAGGTTGGTATGGCTGACGCGCATGATGTTGAACGGCATCAGCTCGGCCATGAAGTTGGGCGCCACGTAGACCGTTGCCGCCAGCAGACCGAAGACGATCTGCAGTGCGAACAGTGCCATGGCCACGGCGAAGAATGGCAGGGCCACCTTCTGGGTTTCGTATTTCATCGGTATCGTTCTCCTTGCCTCATCCCGGTTTCACCGCGCCACGTCAGCCGGCGGGGTGCGGGGGCCAGTTCTGGTCGTCGATGGAGTCGGTCCACTCGAGGAAGTCGATCAGCGCGTCCATCTCCTCGTCGGACAGGTCGAAGTACGGCATCTGACGACGCCCCGGCGCTCCGGTCGGCTGGGCACGCATCCAGCCCGCCAGCGCCATGCGCGCCCCCTCGGGATTGTCATGGCCGCCGTAGCGCTCCCACACGTTGGCCAGTTCGGGAGCGAAATAGGCGCCTTCGCCCATGATGCTGTGGCAGTTGATGCACATGTTCTCTTCCCACACGTGCTTGCCCAGCTCGACGGACTCGGTGAGCCCCTCGCTGTCGGTGGACTTGGTCACCATGTACCAGTGGCTGTGTGCCGTCAGTGCGGTGAACAACAGGAAGAAGAACAGCGAACCGCCATAGAAGATATTGCGCGCCGCCGCCTTGGTGAGGCCTTCGGTCATGGCCATCCCCCCTTGCTAGTTTGGCTTGCCTACGGGACCTGCGACCGAGGTCGGCGCGTCCCACCCTTTAAAGATGTATCCGTTTTGCATGTTTAGATTACCAGCACTGGCCTGAGCCAGACATTGACGTCGGTCAAAACGCGAGTGAAGAGCGGGGAAAAGGGCGGATATGGCGGGCTCGGGCGGACTGCGTCCGAGTGTCGCACGGCGGGCCGAGGCGCTCGCCGGGTGAGTCGGGGTTGGTATTAGCGCTTGGCGTCGGTGATGTCCTCGATCCAGGTCAACGCCGCCACCCCGGCCGGCAGCCCCAGGGTCGGGATCGCCAGCATGGCCACCTGCTTCAAGGCTTCAGGCTCGATGCCCTCCTCCAGGGCGCGACGCATGTGGGAATGCACGGCTCCCTCGGAGCCGCTGCCCACCGCCAGCGCCAGCTTGACCAGGCGCCGCGTGCGGTCGTCGAGCGGGCCGGCCTCGGCGCATGCCTTGCCCAGCGAAGCAAAGGCTCGCCATACCTCGGGATAGTCGTCGGCCACCTTGCCGGCACCGGAAGGAAGATCGTGATTGGCCATGCTGCCATTCCTCGCTCTTGTTGCAGGGTGTCTACACGTGAGCCTCAGTATAGAAGCTCATCCCGTCAGGAAAAGGCGCGTTCCGCGACATGGCCGCTCTAGGTTGGCAGCAGGAACAGCGGGTCCTTGGTCACGGCGGTGCCCAGCATGTAGCAGAACAGCGTGATGGCCCCCAGAGCCGCCAGGCCGCGCGTCATGGGGCTGCGCCCGCGCTTGATCGCCACCGTGCCCAGCAGGATGTAGCCGAACAGCGCGAGCAGCTTGGCGGCGAGCCAGGGATGCTGGTGCGGCCACATCGAGAGCATGACCATCAGCGTGACGCCGAGCACCAGCAGCAGGGTGTCGTTGACGTGGGGCAGTATCCTCACCCAGCGCCGCTGGAGCAGTGTGACCTCGCGCACCGACCACCAGGCGCGCACGAGGAAGAAGGTCACGCTCAGCACCGCGGTGGTCATGTGCAGGTGCTTGATCAGGGCATAGTATTCGATCATCGACTGGCTCCGCCTATCCTTCCTGCCCGTCCACACGGGCACGCAATAGCGGCAGCGTATAATGAAACAGGAAGATGAGATAGGCGATGCACCAGAACAGGATGCTCAGGTTGTAGATCCAGTGGGTGATCTGGGGAAAGGCGGCGAGCACCGGTGAGCGCAGCAGGGCGGCGGTGAACATCAGGCCCAGCCCCACGCCGATGCCCGGCAGGGTGCGAATGGTACGCCCGGTATGGCCGAGCGACACCCGTGCCATCATCGCCAGCATCATGGAACCGATGCCGCCGATGGCCAGCGCATGCACGGCGAGTTCGACGCGAAACGCCCCCAGCAGCGCCATGGCCCACATCGCCAGGCCGACCGGGACGAAGGCGTAGCTCAGGTGGAGCCCCCACAGCAGCGGCTCGTGCAACGTACGGTGTCCCTCCCAGCGCGCCAGCCGCACGAAGCCGGCCAGCGCCGCCACCAGCATCACCGCCGCATGCAGCGCAGCGGGCACCGCCACGCCGGCAAGCGTCAGCAGCTGCAGCAGCACCACCGCCAGTACCGAGGCCAGGGTCAGCTTCTCCAGTTGCGGGATGGGAGCGGGCTGTGGCCGCCCCAGCTTGCGTGAGGTGAAGAAGGGGATCACCCGGCCGCCCAGCAGCACCATCAGCACGGCGATCAGCAGCACGGCCAAGTAGGCGCCCTCACGGATCAGCGCGAGCTTGCCCTGGGCCACGCCGACATGCATGGCCAGGTTGGCCGTGGCCAGCAGCAGCAGCACCGGCACGAACATCAGGTTGCGCCACAGCTTCGCTGCCACCACCAGGCGCGCCATGATCAGCGCGGCCAGCGGCAGGAAGGCCAGGTCGACGCTCGCCAGCAGCCATGGCGGCAGGCCAGAGGGGTACGCCAGCAGCAGCCGCGCCGCCAGCCACAGCGCCACCAGGCCGAGCAGCGGCGCACCGCTCACACTCTTGCGACCGGTCCAGTTCTGCACCGCGGTGAGCAGGAAGCCGGCCACCACCGCGGCGCCGAAGCCGAACAGCATCTCGTGCTGGTGCCACCACATCAGCCCGCCATGCGGCCGCAGCAGGATGTCGCCATGCCAGAACGCGAACCACACCACCATCGCCAGCACGCTGAACAGCGACGCCAGCAGGAAGAACGGGCGAAATGCCAGCCGCGCCAAGGGCAGGCGCGGCTGGCGGTCGACGGGAGGAGACGTGTTCATGGCGTATACCCGACTTGAATGCTAGGACAAGGCCATTATGGCGGTTCGCGTCGGGCGGCTTCATGACGCGTATCAAGAATGCTTCTTTTTAATCGCCACACAACCAATCATTGAGCGAGCGGGATGAAGCGCGAGGCGCACGATGCACAAGAACCGGAGCATATGGGGTATATGTGAGGATTCTGAGCAATCGTGCAACAAAGCGAATCGCCCGCGCAGCCAATGATTACTAGTGGCTCGTTCCTTCCTCGTACTGGGTCTTGTTCCACACGTTGTACTTGCCCGAGGGCTTTCTCATCGGCATGCGCCCCAGTTCCTCCAGGGTGTTGGCGTCTAGCCACAGCAGGTAGCCGTCGTCGTCCCAGATGCTCAGCAGCAGTGTCTCGCCGCGGCGGTCGAACTCGACGTGGGCGGCGGTCTTGCCCGGCTCGGGGATCAGCGTCTCGACGATCTCCAGGGTCCGCTTGTCGATCACGTGGATGCGGTCGTGGTTGGGGCCAAAGAAGACGTCGACCCAGGCGTAGGGCGAGTTCTCGTGGCTGCGCATGAAGAAGCCGGGGCCGTCGGTCGCGATCTCGCTGACCAGCGACCAGTCGCTCATGTCGAACACCGAGACCAGGCCGCGGTCGATGTGCGGCATCGCCATCACCCGCCGGCCGTCGAGCTCCCAGGTAATGCCGGCGCCCAGGTGCGGCATGCCATCCAGCGGCAGGTCGGCGACCTTGAGCTCGGCGCCCAGGTCGAACACCTGCCCACCTTGGCCGCCACGCGCCGCCCCCACCAGGTAGCGGTAGCCGGGATCGAAGAAGAAATCGTCGAGGTAGTCCGGCGCCGCCATGCGGTGCAGGGCGAAGTCGCCGACCAGCGCCTCGTCGCCCTCGGCCCGCTCCTCGGGCCAGCGGATCTCCCACACCTCGGGAATGTCCTTCAGCGCCACCACGAAGCTGTTGCGCGGCGGCGCGGTGTAGACGGCGCTGACCCGCGAAGTGTCGCCGTCGAGCCCCGCCACCGGAATGCTGGCGATCAGCTCGAGATTGCGCGCATCGAGCAGCACCAGCGAATGAGGCAGGTAGTTGCCGGCCAGCACGTAACGGCCGTCGGCGGAGACGGCGATATTGCGCATGTTGATGCCGGCGCGTACCTCGGCGGTGACCTCGAGGTTGTAGATGTCGTACTTGGTCACCCAGCCGTCGCGGGAGCCGAAGTAGACGTAGCGGCCGTCCGGCGAGTACTTGGGCCCGCCGTGCAGGGCGTAGCGGCTGGGGAAGCGGGCGATGCGCTCGAAGCGGTCGCCGTCGAGCAGGCTGACGTGGTGGTCGCCGATCTCCACCACGACGAACAAATTCTTGAGATCCTCCACCTCGAACACCGGCTCGTCGGGCAGCGTGCCGTGGTAGTGGTTGACCACGTGGCTGGCCAGGATGTCCGCATCGCTCCAGCTCGGTTCGACCTCGGGCCGCGCGTAGATCCACTCGGCCAGGGCGCCGACCTCGGCCTCGCCGAGCATCTCGCCGAAGGCCGGCATCTGGGTGGCCGGGCGGCCGTCGCGGATCACCTCGACGGCCTCGGCCGGCTTCAGCCGTGAGAGGTTGTCGGGCAGCAGCGCGGGACCGACGCCGCCCAGCCGATCGACACCGTGGCAGGCGGCGCAGTGCTGGTGGTAGAGCATGGCGGGGTCGGGGGCATCGGCCCAGGCCGGCAGGGCGAGGCCCAGCAGGGTGCCGAACCACAGCGCAAGTCGCATCACAGGGCTAGCCTCCTCGCGTCGATGCGTTCGGCATCGCAGCGGGTGAGCCGTGTCATGCCCGCGGCCAGGGTGTCGGCCAGGCGCACCACCTCGCCCACCACGATCAGCGTCGGCGGCTTGAGCGCCTCGCGCTCGATTGCCTCCTCCAGCTCACCCAGGGTGGTCAGCACGTGGCGCTGCCCGGGCGTCGTGCCGCGCTCCACCAGCGCCACCGGATGATCCGCCGGCAGGCCGTGGCGCTGCAGTTCGCGGCTGATCAGCCCGGCATTGGCCAGGCCCATGTAGAACACCACCGTATGGTGCGGCACTGCCAATGCGGCCCAGTCCAGCGCCAGCTCGCCGTCGGCCTTGGCGTGGCCGGTGACGAAGGTGACGCTCTGGGCGTGGTCACGGTGGGTGAGCGGAAACCCGGCGTAGCTCGAGCAGCCCGAGGCCGAGGTGATGCCCGGCACCACGCGAAAGCCGACGCCGCATTCGATCAGGTGCTCGGCCTCCTCACCGCCGCGGCCGAAGATGTACGGGTCGCCGCCCTTGAGGCGCAGCACCCGCTTGCCCTCGCGGGCCAGCTCGACCAGCAGGGCGTTGGTCTGCTCTTGGGGCAGCGAGTGATGGCTCGAGGCCTTGCCCACGTAGTAGCGCTTCGCCTCGGGGCGGGCCAGAGCCAGCACCTCCTCGGACACCAGGCGGTCGAACACCAGGCAGTCGGCCTGCTGCAGCAACGACAGCGCGCGCAGGGTCAGCAGGCCGGGATCGCCCGGGCCGGCACCGACGATGGCGACTTCACCGGGCGCCAGCGGTGCCTCGTCGTGGGCGAAACTCAGGTGTCGCGAATGACGGTGTGTGGTCATGGTCGGCCTCTCCCCGAAGCGTCAAACGGTCTTTTTTCGTGTTCCGGTTTCGTGTCGCGAGGCCTACAGCTCGATGGCCTGAATCGTGTCGAAGGGGGCGGCGACGCGGCGCTGACGACTCGGCTCGACGCCGATCTCCGCGTTGCTGAGGTAGCAGCCGGGATCCTCCTCCCAGGGGTCGCCGGTCACCTTCCATGCCCGTACCCGGGTATTGCCGTTGCAGATCGAAAGAAAGCGACACTCGGCGCAGCGCCCCTTGAGCGGACGCGGACGCTGGCGGAAGCCCTGCATCAGCGCATCCTGGCTGTCGCGCCAGATCTCGGAGAAGGGGCGCTGGCGCACGTTGCCGAGGTCGTGGTCCCACCAGAAGGTATCCGGGTGCACCGTCCCCAGGTTGTCGATATTGGCGATGTACTCGCCCGAGGCGTTGCCGCCCCAGTCGAGCAGGCGCCGCTCCAGCGCCTCGACCTTGTCGGGGAAATGCTCGCGGGCCCACATCAGCAGGAAGGGGCCATCGGCGTCGTTGTTGCCGGTGACGTACTCGCGCTCGACGCCGCGCTCGAGCTCGGTCCGGCAGTGGTCGAACAGGCGGGTCATGGCGTCGCGGGTCATCCGGTACCAGGCGTCCTGCTTGCGGTGGCGATGACCGCGGCCGCCGTAGTTGAGGTGCGAAAGGTAGAACTTGTCGACGTCGTGCTCGTCGATCAGCGCCAGGATGGCGTCGAGCTGCTCGTAGTTCTGTTGGGTCAGGGTGAAGCGCAGCCCCACCTTGATGCCGTGCTGCTTGCACAGCTTCACCGCATGCATCGACTCGCGAAACGCGCCCTTTCGGCGGCGGAACTCGTCATGAGTGGCCTCGAGGCCGTCGATGCTGATGCCCACGTAGTCGTAGCCGCACTCGGCGATGCGCGCGATGTTGCGCTCATTGATCAGGGTGCCGTTGGTGGAGAGCCCGGTGTAGATGCCCAGCTCCCGGGCGCGCCGAGAGATCTCGAAGATGTCGGGCCGCATCAGCGGCTCGCCGCCGGAGAGGATTAGCGCCGGCACATGGAACTGCTTGAGGTCGTCGAGGACGGTGAAGACCTCGGCGGTGGAAAGTTCGCCCTGGAAGTCGATGTCCGCCGACACCGTGTAGCAGTGCTTGCAGGTCAGGTTGCAGCGTCGGATCAGGTTCCAGATCACCACCGGGCCGGGGGGCTTGGGGGCCGGCCCCGCGGTGGCGTGACCGGCGGGGGCGGGCTCGAGCAGCGACTTGACGTAGCGGGTGACACGAAACATGCAAACCTCCTCTGGCGCTGAGCGAACCTCAGCGCGGCGGGCCGGGTCGGCGGGCGAGCCGCAGGCCGGTCTTCTTGAGAATGCGCGTGCTGTACAGGATGCGGTGGTCGCGGCAGGCATCGCCGAGCCGCTCGCGCAGCGCCTCGGCCTGGCGCTCGACCTCATCGCGCGTGTGCCCATGCAGCATGACGAACAGGTTGTAGGGCCAGTCGGGCAGGTGGCGCGGCCGGCGGTAGCAGTGGCTGACCCCTGGAACGGCGGCCACTTCGCGCCCGAGCCGGTCGATGCGAGCGTCGTCGACGTCCCATACGCTCATGCCGTTGGCCACGTAGCCCAGGCGGTAGTGATTGGGCACCGCGGCGATGCGGCGGATCACGCCGCTGTCGATCATGCGCTGCATGCGCGCGCGCACCTCATCGCCGGCCAGGCCGAGCGGCCTGCCTACCGCGCCCCAGGGGTCCGGTACCAGCGGCAGGCCGGCCTGGGTGGCCAGCACGATGGCGCGGTCGATGGCGTCGAGGCCGTTCACGCTGGCGTCTTCGGCTAGCGGCTCAGACGGGCAGGTGGAGTCGGACATGGAATTCCTCCTGCTTGGGCAGGTTGAAGACCGCAAGGCCGGTGGCGGCCTCGATCGCCGCGATCACTTCGCCGATGCGCTCGGGGGTCTCGGTGGCGAGCACGAACCACATGTTGAGGCGATGCTCGCGACGGTAGTTGTGGGCCACCTCGGGGAAGGCGTTGACCGCCGCGACAACCCGCTCGAAATCGGCTTCCGGCACCGCCAGCGCCGCCAGGGTCAGGCCGCCGCCCAGCCGTTCGGGGTGGTACATGGGCCCGAAGCGGCTCAGCACCCCGCCTTCGAGCAGCCGCTCGAGGCGGTAGAGCAGCTCCCCTTCGGAGAGCGACAGCTCGGCGGCCACCGCCGCATAGGGCGACGGTACCAGCGGCAGGCCCGCCTGCAGGCGGTTGACGATGCGCCGGTCGGCGTCGTCGAGTTCGGCCGGCTCCGACCGGGAGACGCGCTCGCCGCTCATGGCTGCTCCTCGTGGGTGTAGCGGCCGCCGCACTGCTTGTAGGCCTTGAGGCTGAACAGCACGCGGCGGGGAATGCCCTGCAGGCCGTGGCGCCCGACGATCTCGTCGAGCGCCGCCAGCACCCGCTCGCGGCGGCTGCCGTGGATCATGCAGAACAGGTTGTAGGGCCACTCGGGCGGCTGGCGACGGCGGCGGTAGCAGAGCGTCACGGCGGGCTCCGCGGCCAGCCGTCGCCCCATCTCGGCCACGCTCTCGTCAGGCAGGTCCCACACCACCATGGCGTTGGCGCGGATGCCCAGGGCGTGATGGCGAACGACCAAGCCCAGACGCTTGATCAGGCCCTCCCGCTGCCAGCACTCGACCCAGGCCAGCACCTCGCCTTCGCTCATGCCGCACTGCTCGGCCAGCGCTTGCCAGGGGCGCTCGGTCAGCGGCAGGCCGCGCTCGAGCAGCGCACGCAGCCGCTGCGGGCCAGCCGGGCCGGGGATCGTAGGAAGCGCTGCCGGTAAGCTCATGGCGCCTCCAGTTCGGCCCAGGGAATCGGGAAGCCGAGGTCGATGTGATAGCCCTCGACCATCGGCAGGCGCAGCAGCGGCCGGCCGAGCTCCTCCTCCAGCGCCTCCAGGCGCGCCTCGAGCTGCACCTCGTCGGCGGCCGTCATCACGAACCAGAGGTTGTAGCGATGCTCACGGGCATAGTTGTGGTTGACGCCGGGGGAGCGGTTGATCGCCGCCGCCACCGCGTCACGCTCGGCCTCGGGCACGGAAACGGCCGCCAGCAGGCTGGCCCCGGCGCGGGCATGGTCGAACACCGGCCCGACCCGGCTGAGCACCTCGCACCGCTGCAGGGCCTGGAGACGCTGCACCACCTGCGCCTCGCTCACGCCCAGGCGCTCGGCCATGGCGGCGAAGGGCCGCGGGCACAGCGGCAGGTCGCGCTGGAAGGCATCGATGAGGCGTCGGTCGAGTGCATCGAGTTCGGCCATGGGCAGGTACCGGGCGGACGATGGAGACATGATCTTAAGCGGTATCTTACATGCCACATCAGGCCCGAACGCCGCCATCGGCCGTGCCGTTGACGCAAGTCAAAAGACCCGAGCGACTTGGCGAGAGCTTGATGACGGTCAAGGCGGGCCCTTGTCCTGGGCGGGACACTGCGGCGACGGCCCGCTCCCTGCCTGACCCACCGCCACGCTGCGAGGTGCTGCATGACATCGCCGGTCCTGAGGTCGCTGCTCTTCACCACCCTGGCCCTGCCGGCCCTGGCCGGCGCCGACGCGCTCGGCCCCGAGCGCCAGGCCGAGCTCGAGACCCTGCTCTACCAGGACTGCGGCTCCTGCCACGGCATGACCCTGCGCGGCGGGCTGGGCCCGGCACTGCCCCGCGACCGCATGCAGGGCTTCAGCGCCGAGGCGCTCACGCACATCATCCGCCACGGCATTCCCGGTAGCGCCATGCCGGGCTGGAAGGCCCTGCTCAGCGAGGCGGAGGCACGCTGGATCGCCGACCACCTGCGCACCGACAACCGCCTGGAAACGCTGCAACGCGACTGACCCTGGAGATCGCCATGCCCCTTTCGCTCCCCACGAAGCGCCTGCTTGCCGCCGCTGGCCTGGCCCTGTTCACCACCGGCCCGGCTGCCGCCGAGACCGCTACGGGCAGCGAGCTGCGCGGCACCGGCGACCTGGGCGTGGTGATCGAGCGTGCCAGCGGCAGCGTGGCGCTGGTCGACACCACCCGCCGCGAGGTGCTGCGCCATGTCGACGGCTTCGGCGACCTCTCCCACGCCTCGGTCAAGTTCAGCCGCGATGCCAGGTACGCCTTCGTCTTCGGCCGCGATGGCGGGTTGACCAAGCTCGACGTGCTGACCGGGGAGATCGCCGGGCGCGTCATCCAGTCGGGCAACAGCATCGGCGGCGCCATCTCCCAGGACGGCCGCTTCGTGGCGGTGGGCAACTACGAGCCTGGCGGCGTGAAGGTGTTCGACAGCGAGACGCTGGCGCTGGTGGCCGACGTGCCGGCCGACTACGAGAAGGCCGACGGCACCATCGCCCAGGCCAAGGTGGTGGGCGTGGTCGACGCGCCCGGCAACCGCTTCGTCTTCAGCCTGTTCGAGGCCGGCGAGATCTGGACCCTGGACATGAGCGGCGACGAGCCGGTGCTCGACAAGCACCGCGACGTGGGCCAGGAGCCGTACGACGCCCTGATCAGCGGCAACGGGCGCTACTATATCGCCGGGCTGTTCGGCGAGGACGGCATGGCCCTGCTCGACCTGTGGCATCCCGAAAAGGGCGTGGAGCGAATCCTGCCCGGCTACGGCCGCGGCGAGGAGCGCCTGCCGGTCTACAAGATGCCCCACCTGGAGGGCTGGGCGATGGCCGGCGACCGCGCCTTCTTTCCCGCGGTGGGGCGCCACGAGGTGCTGGTGGCCGACAGCGACGACTGGTCGCTGGTCGGACGCATCCCGGTGCAGGGGCAGCCGATCTTCGTCATGAGCCGCCCCGACGAGCGCCAGGTGTGGGTCACCTTCGCCCATCCCGACAACGGCCGGGTGCAGGTGATCGACACCCAGACCCTGGCGGTGATCGAGACCCTCGAGCCGGGGGAATCGATCCTGCACAAGGAGTTCACCCCACGCGGCGAGCACATCTGGATCTCGGCGCGGGACAGCAATCAGGTGGTGGTCTACGACACCCGCACCTTCGAGGAGCTGGCGCGCCTGCCCGCCGAGTCGCCCAGCGGGATCTTCTTCACCCACCGGGCCCACCAGATCGGCCTGTAGACAAATGCCTGCGTTCATATCTTGACACGCTCTCGCGCCGCCGCTAAACCAAGGAAAACAATAACGATTTTCCTGACGCGAGAGCCTCTTGATGGATATCAATCATATCCTGCAACTGCCTTTCACCCATCAAGGTGGCTGGCAGCAGCTGCGCCGCGAGCGCCCCTCCCTCAACGCCCTGATCCTGCGCGTGGTGCTGCCGCTGTCGCTGCTGCCGCCGGTGATGCTGCACTACGCCATCTACCGGCACGGCGACGCCCTGCTGTCCGGCCTGGCCGAGCGCCCCTGGGCCATCATCGCCCCGGCGCTGTTCACCGCCGAGCTGCTCACCTTCCTGGTGATGGGCTGGCTGATCCACGGCGTGGCGCGCGCCCACCGCCTGCGGCTGAGCCACCGCGACGCCTACTTCCTCGCCGCCATGGCGCCGCTGCCGCTGTGGTTCTCCTCGCTGACGCTGTTCGTTCCCGACATGGTGTTCATCGTCTGTGGCGTGCTGCTGGCGATGATGCTGTCGTGCGGGCTGATCTACCACGGCCTGCAGGCGCTCGCCGAGCGTGAGGAGGACGACATCATGGTGATGTCGGCCACCTACACGGTCATGGCCTTCGGGCTGATGGCGTGGGGCATTCTTCTGGCCCTGGTCTGGGCCCTGTAGCGCGCTTGCCGCACAGCCCCCAGTCGTCGAACAGCACGTAGAGCGCCGGGATCGCCACCAGCACCAGTACGGTGGCGCTGAGCAGGCCGAACACCACCGAGATCACCAGCGGCTTGATGGCCGCCGCCTGGGTGCTGGTCTCGGCCAGCAGCGGCAGCAGACCGGCGATGGTCGTCGTCGTCGAGATCAGGATGGCGCGCAGCCGGTCGCGGCTGGCCTGCCCCGCCGCCGCCACGGCATCCAGGCCACGTTCGCGGTGGGCCTTTATGAACTGGATCAGCAGGATGGCGTTGTTGACCACGATGCCGGCCAGCGACGCCGCGCCGATCAGCGACGGCAGGGAGAGGTAGTAGCCCATCAGCACGTGTCCCCACAGTGCCCCGATGAACGCCAGCGGGATCGACAGCATCACGATCAGCGGCTCGATGTAGCTGCGGAACTGGAACGACAGGATCACGAAGATGCCCAGCAGGCCGATCAGCAGGCCGCGACGGATCGAGGCGCCGGTCTCGGCGGAGCTGGCCACCTGCCCCTCGAAGGCCAGGTCCACGTCGGGGTGGCGCGCCTGGAAGGCCGACAGCCAGCCGCGGCTTCTCAGGTCGTCGACGATGGCCTGACCGCTGGCCTGGCGAGCATCGACGCTGGCCTCCACGGTGACGGTGCGCCGCCCGTCGAGGCGGGTGATGCGCGCCCAGTCGCGGCGCGCCTCCACGTCGGCCACCACCGAGAGCGGCACCCGGCTGCCGTCGGGCAGAGTGATCGTCAGATCGGCCAGGTCATCCAGGTCATCGCGGTCGGCTTGCGCCTGGCGCACCAGCACCTCGATCTCCTGCTTGCCGATGCGCTGGGTATCGGCGACTTCACCGAGCAGGGCCGCACGCAGCTGACCGGCCACCTCCTCGGCGGAGAGGCCCAGGCCGTGGGCGCCTTCGGCCAGCGAGTAGGCGCGCTGGGGCTTGCCCAGGCGCAGGTCGTCGATGACGTTGTAGACGGCATCGTAGCTCCCCAGTTGGCTGGCCAGCTCCGTGGCGGCCGCCTTCAGGGCATCCAGCTCCTCGCCGACAAGCCGCACCTCGATCGGCACGCCAGCGGGACCGAGCCCCGGCTCCTGGATGATCAGGCGCTGCAGCCCATCGATCTCGCCGATCGCCTCCTGCCAGGCCGCGGTCAGCTCGTCGAGGGTGACGCGGCGCCGCTCGGCGGTGAGCAGGTCGACGCTGACCGTGGCCACGTGCGGTCCCGACTCCCTGGCGCTGGGGTTGTGGTTGAAGCGCACCTGGATCGCCTCCACCAGCGCAGCACCCTCCGGTTGGTCGGGCGAATAACGCGCGTCGAGCTCGCGCATGGCCGCTTCGACCCGCTCGGCCACCGCCTCGGTGCGCGCCAGCGGCGTGCCCTGGGGCATCAGGATGCGCGCCTCCAGCACGTCGCCGTCGATGTCGGGCATCGCCTCGCTGCCGATATGGCCGCCGGCCATGAAGCCGACCGAGCCCAGCAGCACGGCCAGCATGGCCCCCAGCACCGCGTGGCGCCAGCGGATCGCCCCGTCGGCGAACCGGCCCACTCCCTCACGAAACCGCTCGAAGCCGCTGTCGAAGGCGGTGCGTAGACGCGAGTCGTGGCCGCGCCGAAGGTGGCTCACGCTGCCCTTCAGGTGGTGGGGGAGAATCCAGAACGCCTCGACCAGGCTCGCTGCCAGGGCGGCGACCAGCACCACCGGCAGCACCTCGAGCACCGCCCCCAGCTCGCCGGCCAGGAAGGAGAGCGGCAGGAATACCGCCGCGGTGGTCAGGAACGACGACAGTACCCCGGGCAGTACCTGGCGGGTGCCGGCCACCACCGCCGCGAGCGGCGTGTTGCTCACGCCGGCGCGGGCGGCGATGCTGTCGGTGATGACGATGGTGTCGTCCATGACGATGCCGATGGCCATCAGCAGCGCCACCAGGGTGATCATGTTGAGCGACAGCCCGGTGAGCGCCATCACCACGAAGGCGCCCATGAAGGCCGCCGGCAGCCCCAGCACCGCCCACAGCGCCAGGCGGGGGCGGAAGAACAGGCTCATCACCAGGATCACCAGCACCAGGCCCATGATGCCGTTGACGACCAGCATCCGCAGGCGGTCGCGCACGATGCCGGTCATGTCCTGGGTCAGGCTCAACGAGATGCCCGCGTCGAAGCGCTGCCGCTCCGCCTCGACCAGCGCCTCGAGACGTGCCTTCACCGCCAGGGCATCGTCATGCAGACTCTTGCTCACCGCCAGCACCAGCGCCGGCTCGCCGTTGAAGCGAAGCTGCTCCTCCTCGCGCTCGCCGGCTTCGGTGAGGGTGGCGATGTCGCCCAGGGTCAGCTCGCCGCCGGCCCGATCGGAGACCACCACGAGACTTTCCAGCTCGCGCAACGAGCGTCGCTGGTCGCTGAAGCGCAGCAGGATGTCGCGATCCGGCGTCTCCAGGGTGCCCAGCGGCAGGTCCAGGCTCTGGGCAGCGATGCGTCGCGCCAGCTCGCGGGCCGAGAGGCCATGCTGGCCGAGCACCTCGCCGGGCACCTCCACCTGCCACTGGCGCTGGGACATGCCGTGGATCGCCACGTCGGCGACGCCCGGCAGCGCCATGATGCGCTGCTCCAGGCGCAGGGCATACGCCTCGAGCTGGCGGAGAGGCATGTCGGCGGAGACCGCGATCGCGGCCACCGGGTCGCTGCGGTGCAGTTCACGCACCACCGGCGGCTCGGCCCGCGCGGGCAGCTCGGTCATCGCCCCCACCTCGGTGTCGATCTCGCTGAGGAAGCGCAGGGCGTTGCCGCCGGCCTGCATGGTCGCGGTGGCGCTGGCCAGGTTGTCCTGGGCCACGCAGACGAACTCGTCGAGGTACGGGACGCCTGCCACCGCCTCGTGCAGGCGGCGGCACACGGCGTCCTCGACGTCGGCGGCGCTCGCCCCGCGATAGACCACCTCGATGCTCGCCTCCACCGGCCGATAGTCGGGGAAGGTCTCGCGCTTGAGCTGTGGGGCAGCGAAGAGCCCCGCGGCCAGCAACAGCAGCAGCAGCAGGTTGGCTGCCGTGGGATGACCCGCAAACCAGCGGATCATGGTCGCTCTCCCGCCGCCCGCTCGACCAGCCGACGCTCGAGCGCTTCGTCACGCCGGGGGGCCAGCGCCATGCCCTGTATGGCGTTGTCGAGGTCGTCCACCACCACCCGGTCGCCCGGCGCGAGGCCCGCGGCGACCACCGCCAGCCCGCCCTGCTCGAACGCGACCTCCATCTGACGGCGCACCAGGCGGTCCTCGTCGTCCACCAGGTACAGCTCCCCCTGGTGTACCGCGCTGGCCGGCACCGCCAGCAGCGGCTCGCGGCTCGGCGTCGAGAGACGCACCCGGGTGTACATGTCGCGCTGCAGCGGCGGGCGATCGGGCGGCAGGACATCCCGGTAGGGATCCGCGACGCGAACCACCGCGCGCACGGTGCGCGTGGCCGGGTCCAGGCCGCTGGCGACCCGCACCAGCCGCCCCGTCCAGCCCACGCCCTCGGCGCCGACCAGCGCCACTTCGGCCTCGATGTCGGCCAGCGCCAGGCGCTCGCTCAGCTCCAGCGCGCTGCGGGGCGGCTCGTCGGGCACCGCGCCCGCCAGCAGGCGCCGCATCATGGCGATGGGGACATGCGCCTCGACCTCGGCCGCCGCCAGGCTGTCGGCCTGGAACAGCCGCTGGCCGGCGTGCACGAACTGGTGCCGCTCCACCTCGACGTCGGCCAGGCGCAGGTCGTAGGGGGCCACGATGCGAGTATCCTCCAGATCGCGCCGGGCCTGGGCCAGGCGCGTGGCGGCACGCTCGCGCTGGGCGGCGAGGACGTCGCGCCGAGACGGCAGCAGCGACAGGGTGTTCTCCTGCGCGGCCACCGCCAGGCGCTGCCCCACGGTAGTGCGGCGCTGCTCGTCGCGTCGCGAGGTGGAAACCGAGCCGTTCTCCGCCAGGCGCTCGATGCGCGACAGCTCCTGCTCGGCCAGGGCGAGCGCCTCCTGCTCCAGCGCCAGCAGGCGGCGGGCGTTGTCCGCTTCGGCCTCGAGCTGCTCGCGTTCGGCGGCCAGGCTGGCCAGCTCGGCCTCGGCTTCGGCGACGACCAGCTCGTAGCGGCTGGGGTCCAGCGCCACCAGCAGGGTGCCCGCGGCCAGCAGGGTGCCATTCTCCAGCTCGGGGTGGCGCTCCACGACGGGGCCGCTGACGTTGGCCACCGCCTGCCAGGTCTCGGCCGGGCGCGCCACGCCGTGGCCGCGCGCCTCGAGGCGAAACGGCAGGGGCCGGGCCTCGATGACCCGCACCGGAAGCGCCGATACCGTCGTTTCCTCGCGCTCGGGGGCCTCTCGGTTGCCCACGAGCACCACCAGCAGCGCCGTGCCCGCGGCGACCCCGGCGAGTACCGCCAATGCCCGCCCCAGGCGCTGGCCGCGGCGGCTCACGGGGCCACCTCGCGTGCGGCATGGATGCCATGGCAGTAGAGCTCGAAGGCCCCCCGGGCCTGTCGGGCGACATGGCTCACGTTGCCGATCATCAACGTCTGCATGACCAGCCCCTGGATGGTACCGATGAACTGCGTGGCGGCGGCCTCGATGTCGAGCCCCTGGCGCAGTTCACCGGTGGCCTGGGCCTGGCCCAGCAGTTGCTCGACCCGTTCGCGGTAGCGAAACAGCAGGGTACGCACCAGGCGCCGGGCCGGAGTCGGCCGCGCATGCTGCAGCTGCCCCATCATCAGCCGGGGCACGCCGGGGTGCTCGACGATGAAGGCGATGTGGGCATGGAACATCGCCTCCAGCGCGGCAAGGGGGCCGTCGGCTTCGGCAGACGTTGCGGCGGCATCCAGCCGCTGCATCACGCGCTCGCCCACCCAGCCGATCACGGCCTCCCAGATGGCGTCCTTGCTCGGGAAATGGCGAAACAGCGCGCCCTGGGTCACACGCATGTGCCTGGCGATGGCGCCCGTGGTGATATTGGCCGGGTCATCCTGCGCACTCAGCTCGACCACCGCCTCGATCGTGCGCTCACGGCGGGCCTCGGCGGAAAGGGTGCGTTTGGTCGTCATGTGAGCCTCGCCATAAGATAGTAATCGATTACTATCTTATGGCGCAGTGCCTCGCACCGCCAGCACTATCCCGCTTCGCCATGACCCTCATCAAAAGCGGCACTCGCGTAGTCGACTAGCATGGTCGGGTTTACCCAGACTGCGAGGAGAGCGACATGGAGCTCGTCTGCCCGGCCGGCAACCTGCCGGCCCTGAAGCGGGCGGTGGATGAAGGCGCCGATGCCGTCTACTTCGGCTTCCAGAACGCCACCAACGCCCGGCAGTTCGCCGGCCTCAACTTCACCGACAAGCGCGCCCGCGAAGGCATCGACTACGCCCATGCCCGCGGCAAGCGGGTGTTCTGTGCCATCAACACCTATCCGCAGCCCGACGGCTGGGCCCAGTGGACCCGCGCCGTGGACCAGGCCGCCGAGCTCGGCGTCGATGCCCTGATCATGGCCGACATGGGCCTGCTCGACTACGCCGCTCGGCGCTACCCCGACCTCGCCCGCCACCTCTCGGTGCAGGGCTCGGCCACCAGCCATGAGGCCCTGCGCTTCTACCACGACCAGTTCGGCATCAAGCGCGCCGTACTGCCGCGGGTGCTCTCCATCACCCAGGTGCGCGACCTGGCCAGGCAGAGCCCGGTGGAGCTCGAGGTGTTCGCCTTCGGCAGCCTGTGCATCATGGCCGAAGGGCGCTGCTACCTGTCGTCGTACCTCACCAGCGAGTCGCCCAATACCCGCGGGGTCTGCTCGCCGGCGGCCCACGTACGCTGGGAGGAGACCCCGCAAGGGCTGGAGTCGCGGCTCAACGGCGTGCTGATCGACCGCTATGGCGAGGGCGAGCGGGCCGGCTACCCCACTCTGTGCAAGGGGCGCTTCGAGGTCGGCGGCGAGACCTACCACGCCATCGAGGAGCCCACCAGCCTCAACACCCTGGAGCTGCTGCCGGAGCTCGCCGAACTCGGCATCAGCGCGGTGAAGATCGAGGGCCGCCAGCGCAGCCCCGCCTACGTGTCGAAGGTGGCGGGGATCTGGCGCCAGGCGCTGGACCGCCTGGCGAAGACGCCCGAGCGCTTCCACCCCGACCCCGCCTGGATGGCGAGCCTCGGCGAAGTCTCCGAGGGCGCCACCACCACCCTGGGCGCCTACGAACGCCGCTGGAAATAGGAGGTTTCATGTCATCCGATTCCCTGCAGCTCGCCCTGGGCCCGGTGCTGTTCTACTGGACCCGCGAGCGCTACGCCGACTTCTACCGCGAGGCCGCCGACTGGCCGGTTCAGATCGTCACCCTGGGCGAGTCCGTCTGCTCTCGCCGCCGCGACATGAAGCTCGACGACTGGCTCGGCATCGGCCGCGAGCTGGCCCAGAGCGGCAAGCAGGTGGTGCTGGCGAGCCAGACCCTGATCGAGTCCGAGGCCGACCTGCGCGACCTGCGCAAGCTGTGCGACAACGGCGAGTTCACCGTCGAGGCCAATGACCAGAGCGCCCTGCAGCGCCTGAGCGCCGCCGGCCTGCCTTTCGTTGCCGGGGCGGCGCTGAACCTCTACAACCCGGCTTCCATCGGCGTGATGGCCCGGGCCGGCATGCGCCGCTGGCAGGCGCCGGTGGAGATGTCGCGCGACGACCTCGCCCGGCTGCTCGCCGACTGCGCCGCCGAAGGGCTCGAGCGGCCTTGCGAGGTGTTCGCCTACGGCCACCTGCCGCTGGCCTGGTCGTCGCGCTGCTTCACCGCGCGGCGCCACCAGAAGCCCAAGGACCGCTGCCAGTTCGTATGCCAGAAGTACCCCGAGGGCCTGGCACTGCGCTCACAGGAGTCGAAGGAAGTGTTCACGCTGAACGGCATCCAGACCCTCTCCGGCGCCTGCCAGGACCTGCGCCACGAGATCAAAGACATGGCCGCGATGGGCGTGGCCGTGGCGCGCCTGAGCCCGCGTGCCGAGGGCATGGCCGAGGTGGTCGCCGCCTTCGACGCCGCCCGCCGCGGCGAGCTGCCCGCCGCCGACCCGCTCAGCCTGGTCGAGGCCGAGGTATGCGACGGCTACTGGCACGGCCGCCCGGGCATGGACAACAGCCGGCTGCCCGCCGGCTGAGCGGCTGCATGCCAGGCGCCGGGCAACGCACCGTCGTTCCGTCGCTGAACCGCCGGGCCAGCGCCCGGCATGGAGCCTTCGGCTGTGCAAGGAGCCTTCAGTTCGATTAGGAGCCCCCTCATGATCGCCACTGACCCCGACACCCCCCGTCTCACCCCCATCGACGGCATCCGCCTGCCCATTGCAGGCCTGACCCGGATGACCACCCTGGACTACCCGGATCACCTGGCCTGCGTGGTGTTCCTGCAGGGCTGCCCGCTGCGCTGCGGCTACTGCGACAACAGCCAGCGGATGCCGCCGCGCCGCGGCGACGAGAGCGAGTGGCAGGCGGTGCGGGCGTTCCTCGAGAGCCGCCGGGGCCTGCTCGAGGCGGTGGTGTTCAGCGGCGGCGAGCCGACGCTGCACAACGCCCTGCCGGCGGCGGTACGCGAGGTGAGGGCGATGGGCTTCAAGGTCGGCTTGCACACCGCCGGCCCCTACCCGGCGCGGCTCTCGCGGCTGCTGCCGTGGCTCGACTGGGTGGGGCTCGACGTGAAGGGGCGCGGGCGCGACTTCGATCGAATCTGCGGGCGGCCGGGCATTTGGCAGCGCAACAGCCAGAGCCTGATGGCGCTGCTCGAAAGCGGGATCGACTTCGAGTGCCGTACCACCGTGCACTGGCGCGACTTTGATCTGGCCGACGTGGAGCGTCTGGCGCTGACCCTGGCCGACTGTGGCGTGCGCCGCTACGCCATCCAGGTGGCCCGCACCCGCCAGTGCCTCGACCCGGCCTACTGCCAGCCGGTGGAGAACGCCCCGCCGCGGGCGATGCTGGCCGGGCTGGTCAGGCGCCTGGGGCCGCACTTCGAACGCATCGAGCTCAGGAAGTGAGTTCCAGATTCTCCGGCCCGAAGGCATCGGGCAGCAGCTCGTCGATGGCGTAGCGCTTGAGCAGCCGGCCCTCGGCGTCGACCACATGGATGAGTGTCGCGGCGTCGGCGAACTCGCGGATGCGCTGGCGGCAGTCGCCGCAGGGTGAGCACAGGTGCTCGCCGGGGCCGATCACGTAGACGTGGCGCAGCCGCCGTTCGCCGGCGCTGACCATGGCGGCGATGGCCGAGGCCTCGGCGCACAGCCCCTTGTAGTGGGCCACCTCGACGTTGGCACCGACGTAGCGCGCGCCGCTCTCGCTCTCCACCATGGCGCCCACCGGATGTCGCGAATAGGGTGCGTAGGCATTGTCGCGCACCGCGATCAGCGCGCCGACGACACTCGGATCGACCTGCGGATCGATATCGCTCATGCCGCCCCCGCTGCGTCGTCGCGCAGCACTGCATCGAGGGCCACCTCGACCATCTCGTTGAAGCTGCGCTCGCGGGCCTCGCTGGGCAGCGACTCGCCCTTGAGGATGTGGTCGGAGACGGTGCAGAGGGTCATCGCCCGGCCGCCGAACTCCGCCGCCACGCCGTAGAGCCCCGCCGCCTCCATCTCCACGCCGACGATGCCGTAGCGCTTCATCAGCGTGAACAGCTCCGCCTGGGGGTTGTAGAACAGGTCGGCCGAGAACAGGTTGCCCACCTTGACCGGCACGCCCTGGGCCGCGGCGGCGTCCACCGCGTGGCGGGTCAGTTCGAAGTCGGCGATGGCGGCGAAGTCGTGACCCATGAAGCGGGTGCGGTTGACCGCCGAATCGGTACTCGCGCCGAGGCCGATCACCACGTCGCGCACCGCCACGTCGTCGCGCACCGCGCCGCAGGAGCCGACCCGGATCAGCCGCTTCACGCCATAGTCGGTGATCAGTTCCTTGGCGTAGATGGAGACCGAGGGAATGCCCATGCCGTGGCCCATCACCGAGATCTGGCGACCGCGGTAGCGGCCGGTGAAGCCGAGCATGTTGCGTACGTTGTTCACCTCGCGCGCCTCCTCGAGGAAGGTCTCGGCGATATGCCTGGCACGCAGCGGGTCGCCGGGCATCAGCACGGTATCGGCGAAGATGCCGCGTTCGCCCTGGATATGGGGAGTCGCCATGTCGAGGCTCCTATGCAGCGATTGGCTTGGGGAGAAAACTCGTGCCGTCGTCCATGGGCGAAAGGCCCAGGTGCGACGCCAGGCTCTGGCCGATGTCGGCGAAGGTGTCGCGTGCGCCCAGCGAGCCGGGGGCGAGCCCCGCGCCCAGCGCCAGCACCGGCACCCGCTCGCGGGTATGGTCGCTGCCGTGCCAGGTGGGGTCGCAGCCGTGGTCGGCGGTGATCACCAACAGATCGTCGTCGCGCAGCCTGGCCAGCAGCTCGGGCAGGCGCGCGTCGAAGGCCTCCAGCGCGGCGGCATAGCCGGCCACGTCGCGGCGGTGGCCGTAGAGGGTGTCGAAGTCGACGAAGTTGGTCATGACGAGCGAGCGCTCGCCGGCCTCCTCCAGGGCGGCCAGGGTGGCGTCCATCAGCGCATCGTGGCCGCTGGCCTTGACCGTGCGCGTCACGCCGCAATGGGCGTAGATGTCGGCGATCTTGCCGATGGCGATCACCTCGCCGCCGTCGCCCGCGAGCTTCTGCAGTACCGTGGGCGCGGGCGGCTCGACGCTGTAGTCGCGACGGTTGGCGGTACGGGCGAAGTCCGTCGCGCTCTGCCCGACGAAAGGACGCGCGATCACCCGGCCGATGTTGTAGGGCTCGAGCAGGCGACGGGCGGTCTCGCACAGGGCGTAGAGCCGCTCGAGGCCGAACGACTCCTCGTGGGCGGCGATCTGGAACACCGAGTCGCCCGAGGTGTAGACGATGGGCTTGCCGCTGGCCATGTGCTCCTCGCCGAGGCGGGCGATGATCTCGGTGCCCGAGGCGTGGCAGTTGCCCAGCACGCCGGGCAGATCGGCCTCGCGCTCGAGCGCCTGGAGCAGCTCCGGCGGGAAGCTGTCTTCCCGGTCGAAGAAGTAGCCCCAGTCGAAGCGCACCGGCACCCCGGCGATTTCCCAATGCCCCGAGGGGGTGTCCTTGCCCGAGGAGATCTCCCGGGCGTGACCGTAGGCGCCGATCACCTCGGCTGGCGCCTCGACGCCCTTTGCCCAGTTGCCGATGCTTTCGCGGTGGGCGTGGAACAGCCCCAGCCGGCCCAGGTGGGGCAGTGCCAGCGAGCCCTGGCGATCGGCACCGTCACACTCTCCACGCGCGCAGGCGGCGGCGATATGGCCCAGGGTATCGGCTCCGGCGTCGCCGAAATCCACCGCATCGGGTGCCGCGCCGATGCCGAAGGAGTCGAGAACCAGCACGATGGCGCGAGTCATGGCACCTCCCGACGAATCACGTCTTGAATAAGTGTAGGCCGTGGGACGTCAGCGGCGGCGACGTCGTTCACCTCGATAGCCGCGCGCAGCTGGCTGGCGGCGAGTTCGGCGTCGACCTCGCTCGCCGCATGCACCCAGGCCAGCGGACGCTCGCCGTCGACCGCCTCGCCGAGGGCGGCGATGCCGGTCAGGCCGACGGCGGGGTCGATGGCTTCATTCGGCGCGCGGCGCCCGCCGCCCAGCGCCACCACGGCCAGGCCCAGGGCGCGAGTGTCCATGCGCGTCACGCAGCCGCTGCGCCGGGCGAATACGGGGCGCAAGACAGCCGCCCGGGGCAGGTAGCGCTCAGGCCGCTCGAGCAGGTCGGCAGGGCCGCCCAGCCCCGCCACCATGCGCGCGAAGCGCTCGGCGGCGGCCCCCGTGGCGAGCCGTTCGTCGAGCAGGGCCAGGGCCGCTTTCCGGTCGTGGGCCAGCTTTCCGGCCAGCAGCAGCTCAACGGCGAGTTCGCGGGTCACCTCGAGCAGTCGGCCGCCAGTCCTTTCATCGGTCTTTTGACAAGTTAACAGGGCAATCGCCTCGCGCACCTCGACGGCATTGCCGGCGCAGGGCGCCAGCGGCTGGCTCATGTCGGTAAGCAGCGCGGTGGTCGGCGTGCCGGCACGGCTGGCCACCTCGGCGATGGTCTCCGCCAGCTCGCGCGACCTTTCCAGCGTGGGCATGAAGGCGCCGCTGCCGGTCTTGACGTCCATCACCAGGGCGTCGAGGCCGCAGGCGAGCTTCTTGCCCAGTATCGAGCTGACGATCAGCGGCAACGACTCCACCGTGGCGGTGACGTCGCGAATGGCGTAGAGCCGCCGGTCGGCCGGGGCCAGCTCGGCGGTCTGGCCGACGATGGCCACGCCCGCCTCGCACACCAGCTTGCGGAAGCGCTCGCGCGAGGGCGCGATGCCGTAGCCGGGAATCGCCTCGAGCTTGTCCAGGGTGCCGCCGGTGTGGCCCAGGCCGCGGCCGGAGACCATCGGCACGCAGCCGCCGCAGGCGGCGACCCACGGCCCCAGCACCAGCGAGACGAGATCGCCCACCCCGCCGGTGGAGTGCTTGTCGAGCACCGGCCCCGGCAGGTCGAGCCCGGGGCCCAGGCCGCGCCACGCCAGCACCTCGCCGGAGTCGCGCACCGCCTCGGTCAGGGCCACCGTCTCGCTGGCGCTCATGCCGTTGAGGTAGATCGCCATGGCCAGCGCGCCGACCTGGGCGTCGGAGAGGCTGCCGTCGACGATACCGCCCACCAGCTCACCGATCGCCTCGGGCGATAGCACCTCGCCGTCGCGCTTGGCGCGAATCAGCTCTTGAGGTAGGGCACGTGCAGGCATCAGTATCCCTCCGTGGGCCCCTCGCCCTCAGCAACGCCAAGGGATTCGAGCAGGTTGCCGAGCAGCCCCGAGGCGCCGAAGCGGAAGTGCGCCGGGGTGACCCAATCCGCGCCCATCACCTGCTCGGCGAGGCGCAGGTAGGCGGCGGCGTCCTCGGCGGTGCGCACGCCGCCGGCGGCCTTGAAGCCGACGTCACGGCCGCTCGCCTTGATCGCGGTGAGCAGGATCTTGGCGGCGTCCAGGGTCGCGTTGACCGCCACCTTGCCGGTGGAGGTCTTGAGGAAGTCGGCGCCGCCGTCGATGGCCAGCATGCCGGCGCGGTCGATCAGCCCGGCATCCTTCAGCTCGCCGGTTTCCAGGATCACCTTGAGCACCTTGTCGCCGCACTCGCGCTTGCAGGCGGCGACCAGCTCGCGGCCGACCTCGGCGTCGCCCGCCATCAGCGCACGGTAGGGGAAGACCACGTCGACCTCGTCGGCCCCGGCGGCGACGGCCGCCCGGGTCTCGGCCGCGGCGCGTTCGATGTCCGCCTCGCCGTGGGGGAAGTTGGTCACCGTGGCCACCTTCACCTTGCCGGCCAGGCCCTGCTCGGCCAGCGCCTCGCGGGCGGTATGCACGAAGGCGGGATAGACGCACACCGCCGCCGGGTGGCCCGCCGGCGTGTTGGCGCGAGCGCAGAGTTCGCGGATGACGGCATCGCTGTCGTCGTCGTTGAGGCTGGTGAGGTCCATCAGCGCCAGCGCCTGGCGCGCGGCCTGCTGCAGTTCGGTCATGGCATTACCTGTCGAAGCGTGGGAGGTTCGCGGCGGTCATCAGATCACGCCCCCCGAGGCGAGGAAGAAACCGGCGATGGCCGCCGACATCAGATTGGAGAGCGTGCCGGCCAGCACCGCCTTGACGCCGAAGCGGGCGATGTCGTGGCGCCGGCTGGGAGCGATGCTGCCCAGGCCGCCGAGCAGGATGGCGATCGACGAGAGGTTGGCGAAGCCGCACAGGGCGAAGGAGAGGATCGCCACGGTATGCCCGCTCATGGCCTGGCCGGTATTCGATACCAGCGACTCGCCTTCGATGTAGGGCGCCAGGTTGATGTAGGCGACGAACTCGTTGACCACCAGTTTCTGGCCGATGAAGGAGCCGGCCAGCGTGGCCTCCTCCCAGGGCACGCCGAGCACGAAGGCCAGCGGGGCGAACAGCCAGCCGAGGATCATTTCCAGGCTCAGTTCCTCGACGCCGATCCAGCCGCCCACGCCGCCGAGCATGCCGTTGATCAGCGCGATCAGTCCGATGAAGGCGAGCAGCATGGCGCCGACGTTGGCTGCCAGGCGCAGCCCCGCCGTGGCGCCGGTCGCCGCCGCGTCGAGGACGTTGACCGGCCGGTCCTCCTCCTCGATCACCTGGGTGGCCTCCTCGGTATCGTCGGCCGGCTCGCGGGTCTCGGGCAGGATCAGCTTGGCGAACAAGAGCCCGCCCGGCGCGGCCATGAACGAGGCCGCCACCAGGTACTCCATGGGGATGCCCAGCGCCGCGTAGCCGGCCAGCACCGAGCCCGCCACCGAGGCCAGCCCGCCGCACATCACCGCGAACAGCTGGGAGGGGGTCATGCGGGCGATGAAGGGGCGCACCACCAGCGGCGCCTCGGTCTGGCCGACGAAGATGTTGGCGGTAGCCGAGAGCGATTCGGTGCGCGAGGTGCCGAGCGCCTTCTGCAGCGCGCCGCCCAGGAGGCGGATTACCCACTGCATGATCCCCAGGTAGTAGAGCACGGCGATCAGCGAGGAGAAGAAGATGATCACCGGCAGCACCTTGATGGCGAAGACGAAGCCCACGCTGTCGGCATCGGCGAGGCCACCGAAGAGGAAGTCGATGCCGTCGTTGGCGTAGAGCACCACCTGGCTGACGCCGGCGGAGATGGTCTGCAGCACCGTCTGGCCGAACGGCACGTAGAGCACGAAGGCGCCGATGCCGGCCTGGATGGCGAAGGCGCCGCCCACGGTTCGCAGGCGGATGTCGCGGCGGTTGGAGGAGAAGACGAGAGCGATGGCGATCAGCGTCGCCATGCCGACCAGGCTCATGATGGCGGTCATGGGAGGGTCCTTCCGTTCGTGCTGGGTGGCCGCGGCAGGGGCGCACCTGGTTATAGTAGTGAGTGCATGGGGGGTGTGAAATGTCAAATCTATAACACAAAATGTTATTATTCCAACATTTCCAATTCTTCCACGCGGACAAAGGCGGCACGGGCGTCGAGTCAGGCCGTAGGCGGCGTCCGGACTGGGCTGGCTTGAGGATTGGGGTAGGGGAAGGGGAGAGGGGGTTGGAACGAAAACGAGATCGCCACGCGGGGCGTGGCGATCTCGTCGGGTCGAGCAAGTCAAACTAATGATACAGAGGCTTTGGTTCAGTTCTTCCTGCTGAATGCATACTCCTAATTTGAGCCTTCTCGTGCTAGGAAATCCCTGCTTTTGGGCAAAAACACTCAATTAAAACAAACGATCCTAAAATAGACCAGGAAACGCAGTACGGCTCTTCAGGAACAAACATCCCAATCTTAGGTGCCTATAAGAAATCCTTTCTACAAACATCATTAGCTTTTTCAACCCCTCCAATACTGCGACGCACAGCCGAAACTGGCATTAGTAATGATTGCCTTCCAAAGATTCCCATCATCTTGGCAAAACCCATCAGGCCGTCTACTCTGCTACTGCTGGTCATGCCAGCCCCACTCATGCTTGGTACTGAGAGCAGTGACTTCGTCGGCGGCAATCCACTGAACCTTTAGGTGTACCTTAAAGGTGCGCCGTGGTCAGCAAAGCAACGTAGGTCTGCCGAGCCTGGAACGCTATGGCGAACCCATTTCCCGAACTTACATTGGTGTTACTGGCAAGGCGGTGCATCGACAATGAATTACAAATCCTATGGTGACTTGAGTGAGGACATCGCTGCAGCCATGTTTCGTGTCCAAGGAAAAGGCTACGACCTGGTGGTTGGTATTCCACGTAGTGGCATGATCCCCGCCAGCATGATTGCTTTGGGGTTACATATCGATGTAGTGGGGCTCCCGGATTTCCTCGCCAACCAACCACTGAAGACCCGAATGCGCAGGAAAGCCGAGGGGCAGCCGAGCGCTACATGGGATGCCCAAAAAGTCCTTCTCGTCGATGATTGCGTCGTAACAGGGCGGACCATACAGGCAGCGCGGGATGCCATCCCCGATGGCTGCCCTTGTACAATCGATACCTTGGCAATTTATGCAGATCCCGCTGGTAGGAAGAACGTCGATATTGCCTTTATCACTTTGGAGTCGCCCCACGCATTCCAGTGGAACCTCTTCAATCCCGCCATGCTCTCCCGAGCATGCGTCGATATCGATGGCGTACTGTGCGTTGACCCTACTCCCCATCAAAATGATGACGGAGAGAGGTACATTGCATTTTTGAATAATGCGGAGCCTTTATTCCTTCCTTACGGCCGAATCGGCTGCCTGGTAACCAACCGCCTCGAGAAGTACCGTAGCCACACAGAGGCTTGGCTCAAGCAGCAGGGTATTGAATATGATCGCCTGGTGATGCTAGACCTTCCTTCGCAGAAGAAACGGCAGAGCCAAGGGGATCGCTCTATGCACAAGAGCCTTTTTTACAGGAATTCCGAGTACACTTTCTTCATCGAGAGCAAAACTTGGCAGGCTGTCAGAATTGCAAGAACCTCCGGAAAACCCGTTTACTGCTGTGAAAACAATCGAGTCTACACGGCGACTGATAGCACTTCTACCAGGACTGGCCCTCGTGTCTATGCCAAATCTCTTCTTCGTGCCATGAAGCGGAGGATCCTCTCGAGTCTTCCGCACCCTATTAAGGCGGCATTGAAAGCAAGGGGGAAAACTCAGAAGGCGTGAACGAAGCCTCTTGATTTTCAGGCGCCGGCACCCTTCTTTCGTTCCGCTCTTGAGTCCGACGCTTGTCATCAAGCGCATATTCAGCGAGATCTCAGACCCTTGAGATGATTAATGGCATCACTATGAACAAAACCTAACATGGCGGGCATTTTATCCAGACCTGCACAGATCGCCATACATACACGATGCCTTCCGTCGGGCCCCCAAATGAGATTAGCATCACGCGCAACACTGACTCTAACCAAATCCTTTTTGTTGGAACTCATGCAATTTTTTGCCATCACTTCGGAAAAAATGATATCAAGTTCTTCATATCGTCCGCGGAGGGCGCTAACGGAGGAAAATCGGCACGGCTCACCACGACCCAGCTTCTCGACATAATTTTGATATAATGGAGTCTGGCTCCAATCCTTCCCCTCAATCCAGTGCTCGTGACAACTCAGATACGGATCCACTTTCGTGAACTCCATGTAATGAATATTCTCGATATCCCAATTCCCACCAAGCAAAGCGCCACCGTTAAACCCCGTCCTCCTTCTTAGCTCTTTCCATACATCTGGGAACATATGCCCCGAAATATCTCTGGGGTTCACCCAGACAACCTCCCCCTCCTCCGGGGCTTCAACCCCATGTTGCTTGTGGTGAAATGAAGCATGTATTTTTTTCTTCAATGGATAATAAAATCTCACTTCTGCATGACGAATTAACTTCTCCTTAATCCCGACCTGGCGCATATTGAACCTCCGCAACTTCTTGCTTCATTTTTATTATCAAAGATCAAGCCATTGATCTTGCACAAATTTCATAGACTAACAGCGCGATGCCAACTCGAACCTCGCCGAGAAAATTCTTCTGGTGAACTCCTCAGCCCCCGCGAGGCTCCAATGATCTCCATCGCGCCACAGCCACTCCCGGCAGTTAATAAAGTCCCTGGAGATATCGAACGCCACGGCCTCGATCTGATCCACGTAATGCACCGGGCTCAGCTCAGCTTGCCGAGCAATTTCCTCACCAATCTCTTCGAACAGCGCCTCCTGCCCGGAGCGCATCTCGAACTCGCCGCCGCAACCTGTCATGACGATCTTATTGACGGGGATATGCGGCTCGACTCGAGGCCCTATCCAGTATATTTCAGTGTCCACTGCCAGCGTAGACAACTCCTCGAGGTAGTCCATGGTTTCGAGAATGGACTCTTGCTTGATGCGATAGTCCGAGCGATGCATGGAGTCATTGAGAGAGTGTCGGGAAATGAGTCGCCGTCCTTTCCGGCCATCCCCCATCCTCTCTAGCAGATAGAATCCTGCCTGGGTATAGATAACACTCTTGAAGAGATGGCCGTGCTCGCTGATCAGCCGCCGGATGTCACGATACTGCCTTTGGCAATCCGCCCGTTCCGTACCCGGGCTACAGCCGCCCCTTACCGACCCCACGATGAAATCACCGACCCCATTCAGCACCATGCCATTGAAGAGGTCGGTGCCATGACTGTCCCCGATGACGAGGATCCCTTCGCCATGGGCCAACTTGCATCCATTGAGATACCTAATCTTGTCTTCCCGGTAGATAAGCGAAGGGAGCTGACAGCTGACCAGGGAAGGCCCGGCGTCGGCTTCCTCCATGCTCCGTTCGATGATCGTGTAAGTCCGAGAGGCGACGGGATATCTGAGCTCCCACAGGTAGCGCATTCCATCACTCGTTCTACCGTGCAGGCCGATGCTGGCAAACAGCAGGCTACCCGCCACCGAGTATGCCAATACCCGCCTCCCTGACATTCCCGCGGCACGCCTCGGTCTGCGAAAGGGTAGCTCGACATACCGCCATGTGAGGTAGGCAAGACCAAGCGATGCGAGGGCCAGCGCTAACATCGTTGAGGGAGACGGATAGGCCTCACTGCGGATCCTCGCCAAGGCCATCAAGGGTTGATGCCAGAGATAGGCGCTGTAGCTGATCAACCCGATACCGACCATGATGCGTGAGCGGAGAAACTTGTCGGCCAGGCCCCTGCCATCGCCGAACAGAATCACCAGCACGGCACCCACGACCGGTACCAGCGTATAGACGGAAGGAAATGGAGTTTCGTCGTCGAAGAGCACTACCGCATAGGCGATGAGGCAGAGACCGAACAACGGCAAGACCGCCCTGGGACTTGGTTTGCTTCGATGAGCAAGGAAAGCGCAGATGGAGCCGGCACCAAGCTCCCATGCACGCGTCGGCAGCAGGTAGAAGCTGGCACTTGGGGAGTATCGCCAACCCCATTCCGACAGCAGGAAGCTGGCCAACGTCAGCAGCATGACGATACGAAACGCCGATTTACGCCCGTACCGCCAGATCATTACGAGCAGAAGGGGAAAGATTATGTAGAACTGCTCTTCCAGGGATAGGCTCCAGGTATGGAGCAAAGGATTGCTTTCCGCCTCCGGCGCGAAGTAATCGTCTTTTTTCCAGAAATGGATATTCGAAACGAAGAAGCTGATCGCCATGAGCGATTGGGCATACTCCTCGAACTGGCTGGGCAGCATCCATAGCCAAGCCAAGGGCGTGCACAGGATAAGTACAAAAAACAGCGCTGGCAGCAGTCGCTTGGCGCGCCTTTCGTAGAAGCGGGCCAGGGAAAATCGGCCGCTCTCTATCTCTCCAATCAGCAGAAGCGTTATGAGATATCCGCTGATAACGAAAAAAACATCGACCCCAACGAACCCGCCTGAAAAAGGCGGCAGGTCGGCGTGGAAGAGGATGACGGGCAATACAGCAACGGCACGCAGCCCGTCGATATCTCGCCGGTAATCCATAGGCGTTTGACTCCATGTCATCGAGAAGCACAAGCCGATCGCAGCTGCTTTTGCTAATCCCCCCGCCCTTCGCCCCCCCGCTGCATGTGAGATGGATTGCGACGTGCCCCCGCACAAGGTTCTACAGGCTCAGTTGTGGAGCGAACCCTGCCCGCAGCCTGTTGCATGACCTCCTCCACGATCCGAGCAAGCTCACACAGCTGCTCTGGAGCCAGGGTGTGGTCGACCCGAAGCATCAGACTGGTCTCGCCGAGTTGCCGGGCGACGGGCAGGCGTGACGGTGGCCTGAAGTCGGTGTCGTCGAAGGCCCGCTCGAGATAGATTTCGCTGCAACCACCGTGCATGCAACTTCCGCCACTGGCCTGGATCGCCGCGACGACGGCGTCGCGATTCCAGCCGGGACGCAACCGCTCGGGCTCGACGAAGGCATAGAACCGATACCAGGCATGGCCAGCCTCTGGCGGTGGCTGCGGCACGCGCAGACCCGGTAGATGGACGAGCCGCTCGGACAGGATGGCGGCGTTCTCGCGACGCCTGGCAAGCCACGCCGGCAGCTTGCGCAACTGGATGCGGCCTATCGCCGCCTGCATCTCGGTCAGGCGCCAGTTGCTGCCGAAGCTGTCGTGCAGCCAGCGAAATCCCGGCGGATGCTCGGCGTGCACCGCCATCCACGACTTGCCATGATCCTTGTAGCTCCAGGCGCGCTGCCAGGCCGCCTCGTCCTTGAGCAGCAGCATGCCGCCCTCGCCGCCCGTCGACATGATCTTGTCGGTGCAGAACGAGAACGCGGCGGCGTCGCCGATGCTGCCGACCCGGCGACCGCCCCAGGTCGCCCCATGGGCCTGGGCACAATCCTCGATCAACCACAAACCGCAGGTGTCGGCCAGCCGGCGTAAGCTGTCCAGATCGCAGGGCCAGCCGGCCAGATGCACGGCGACAATGGCACGGGTGCGCGGGGAAAGTACCGCGGCCACGCTCTCGACGCTGAGGTTGCCCGACTCGAGGTCGACGTCGGCGAACACCGGCCGCGCGCCGCAAGCCACCACGCAGGAGACCGAGGCCATGAAGCTGCGTGGCGTCACCACCACCTCATCGCCGGGCCCGACGCCCAGCGCATGCAAGGCCAGCTCCAGCGCCAGGGTACCGTTGGTCACGGCGATGGCGTGGGGCACGTCATGGTAGGCGGCGAACTCCTGCTCGAAGGCACGCCCCTCCTCGCCGTTCCAGTAGTTGACACGGCCTGAGCGCAGGACACGCTCCACCGCCTCGCACTCGTCCTGCTCGTATACCGGCCAGTCAGGCATGGGCGACCATCCTGCCGTCACTCTGGGCGGCGGCTCCGTAGCGAAGGTTGACCAGCCGATCGCACTTGGCGTAAGCCTGTCCCGGTTGTACGCGCTCCCAACCGAGCGGAGGAGCCAGTCCTTGCGCCCAGGCCAGAAGCGCGTCCGGCAGCCTGGCGCCGGCCTCGGCACTGAACGGGTAGCCACCGCCGAAACGCGGATTCAACTCCAGCAGATAGACTTGATCGCCATGCATGAACACGTCGCAATCGAGATTGCCGACGTGCTTCAGTGCCTCGCCGATACGCCTGCCCAGCTTTATCAGGGTCGGGCTTTGCACGATGACGGCGCGATCCGTCTCCCCGGCCCGCATGGCCAGTTTCTGCTTGGCCAGGGTCGTCTGGTAGCGCCCCGTCAGGTCGTTGATGACATCCAGGCCATACTCTATCCCCGGCAAGGCCTCCTGAATCAACAGGCCCGCTCTCGTTTCCGCTCCCCGCAGGCCCTGACGCCTCAGACGCCGGCCCGCCAATTGCCAGACCAGCTCCAGTTCCTCGCGGTTCTCGACCCGCTCCACGCCGATCGAAGCGGTACCCCAACGGGGTTTGACGAAGAGAGGAAAGGCGAGCCGGCCGATGCGAAGCGCGCTACGAGCCGCCTCGAGCGTAGTGACGGTGTATGGCCCGGCGACGCCCAAGCGTCGCGCGAATGTCAAGGTGGCCAGTTTGTCGAAGCACCGCTCGATCACCTCGGGACACGACACCACTACCTGGGTACCGGCTGCGGCGAAGCGCTCCCGGGCCGACGCCAGAAGCGCCAGCTCGTGATCGTTGAGCGAGACCAGTAGACCGACCCTCAATTCGCGGCAGACGTCGAGCAAACGATCGACGTACCCCGCCGAATCCACGCGCGGCAGCGTCAGGGCGATATCGGCTTCATTCACCGCCGCTGACATGGGGGAGCTATCGGCCGCGATGACCTGCCCCGACTCCCCAAGCGCTTCGCGAAAGTAGCCCAGCAGATAGTTGCGCCTTCCTGCGCAGGTAAACAGTACGTTCATACGCGTTTCATTGCCTCCTTGAGATCGGCTGACGCCAAGGCATTGAGCAATCCGCCCGTATGCCAGAACAGCACTGACGCCTGCCTTGCGATTTCGCCGCTACGCAACATGCCGAGCAGCGCAAAGAACGCCTTGCCGGTGTAGGTGGGATCGAGGACAAGCCCGGTGGTCCGGGCCACGCCGACGATGGTGTCGAGCAGTTCGGGACGGGTGTCGCCATAGCCCCCGAAACGCCAACGGTCGTCGAACTCGACCTGCCGCTCGGGGCTGGCCAGCCCGAGATGTCCGCGCAATTCGCGGTAGGATTCGAGTACCCGGGGCCGGCCTTCTCGCTGTCGGCGGGCCACCGAGACGCCAATGACACGGGTCTCCGCCTGCCGTCGATCGAGACCGGCGAGCAGCCCCGCCTGGGTCGCGCCGGTACCGCTAGCCAGGACGATCACGTCGGGCAGGACCGTCAATTCATCGACGGCGTCGGCATAGGCCAGGCCGCCGGCCAGGCAGTGCCCCCCGCCAGGAATGACTCGCACGACGACGCCCCGCTCTTGAAGGGCACGGTGAATCCCGTCAATCGTCGTCGCGATGCGATCGGCCGCGACGACCTGGACGTTGGCCCCCGCCAGCAGCGCGACGAGCAGGTTACCTTCGGGCGCGGCCAGCTCCCTCGAGGGGCCGTGCAGCACCAGATGCGCCTCGATTCCACGCTGCGCCGCCAGCAGCGCGCAGACCCGGGCATGATTCGACTGCGTACTTCCAGTGGTGATGATCGCTTGGCACTCCGCCGGTAGCTCGGCGAAGATGCGTTCGAGCTTGCGCCCCTTGTTGCCTCCGCCGGCCAGCGGATAGAGGTCGTCGCGCGCCACCCGGATGCGATGGCCACCATGGACCAGCTCATGAACGAGCATCGCGGCTCCCGACAGCCTGCTTGTCTGATTCGTAGTCGCTGCGCAGGATGCCGTAGACGACATAATCCCGGTATTGACCGTGGGCGTACTTGTGCGCTCGCAGCACCCCTTCGCGTCGCAACCCGGCCCGTTCGTTGAGTCGCTGCATCGCCAGGTTTTCCACCCAGACGGTGGAGTAGACGCGGTTCAACCCCATCACGTCGAAGGCCAGTTCGAGCAGCAGCAAACGCACCTGGCCAGCGACTCCGGTGCCCCAGTAGTGCTTGTCGCCGATACCCAGGTAGCTCTCTGCCTTGCGATGGCGCCAATCAATGGCCAGCAGTCCTCCCCAGCCGATCGGTTGACGGCTCGTCAGATCGCAGACCGTCATGTCGCGCCGCGTGCCATCGGCCGAGACACGACGTATCCATTCCCGGGTCATGGCCTCACCGACAGGCAGCTCGAAATCCAGCGTCCGATTGATCTCGGGATCGTTCAGCCACGCCACGCGATGAACACTATCGTCATGCTCGACGGGACGCAGGTAGATCGAGCAGCCGTGCAGGAATGGCTCCATTTTCCTCTCTCCCCCGGCGTCAGCCGGCATCTCGTTTCGCACGCGCCCCGCGCCGCAGTTCGTCCAGGCGTCGACGCCCGTTGGGCACCACCTCCAGGTCGCTGCGCGCGATGACCTTGCCCAGAGTCGCCAACAGGATCTTGAGGTCGAGCCAGAAGCTGCGGTGGTCGACATAGTGAACGTCAAGCGATAGCTTGCGGGCCCACCCCGCCGTGTTGCGTCCGTGAATCTGCGCCAGCCCCGTGATCCCGGGCCGCACATCGTGGCGCCGCCGCTCCTCCTCGGTGTAATAGGGGAGGTACTCGATGAACAGCGGACGCGGCCCCACCAGCGCCATGTCGCCCCGGATCACGTTCCACAGTTCGGGTAACTCATCGAGACTGCTCGCTCGCAAGAAGCGGCCCAGCCGCCCGGTACGAGCCGCATCGGGAACCCGCTGGCCCTGCTCGTCGCGCTCCGGCCCCATGGTGCGGAACTTGATCATGACGAAGGGTCGGCCGTTGAGCCCCGCCCGCTGCTGGCGAAAGAGTATTGGACGACCGAGATGCCACCAGACCAGCCCCGCCACTGTCAGCCATACCGGCATCAGCAGCAGGCCGATGAGCACGGCGCAGAGCGTGTCGAAGAGTCGTTTCATGCGATCTCCTGTCGCCATGGCAGGCTCGGCTTCGCGGAGTTAACACAGGCACCGATGCCCCGGATGCGGGATGTCGCAGCGTTGTCCGGTTTGCCTTTGGCGGGGTTAAAGTCCGGTGATCTGGAGAATGTCGCGGTCCACCTTGTCGACATCGTAAAGTTCGCGGGCCCGCGCCAGGCTGCGGGCCGCCATGGCCTCGAGCTTGGCGGGGTCGGCCTCGAGAATTCTGGTCATGGCCGTCGCCAGTGCCGCGGCGCTGCGCGGCGCCACGAGATAGCCATTCTTCCCGTCTTCGACGGTCTCGCGGCAACCGGGGGCATCCGTGGTGATAATCGGCCGCCCGGTGGCCATGGCCTCGAGAACCGAGCGCGGAATGCCCTCGCGATAGAAGGAGGGCAGGACATAGCAGCGGCAGCCCGCGAGCGCGGCGGGGACGTCCGATACGCGTCCCAGGTAGTCGATGATTCCCTCGTTCTGCCAGGCCGCGAGCTCGTCCCTGGAGATTGCCCTCGGCCCCGTCTCGAGCGCCCCGGCCAGTTGGAAGCGGGCCAGGGGAAAGCGAGGGCGCAACTGGCGTGCGGCCGCGGCGTACTCGCGCACGCCTTTGTCAGCGACCAGCCGCGCCAGCATCAGAAACACCGGCTTCGGCGGCAACGGCGCAGGAGGAAAGCGCAGCAGGTCCACACCCGAGCCATGGACCCGGACCGTGCCCTGAGTGACCAGCCCTAACCGGGCGAACAGCCGCTGATCGTCGGGATTCTGAAAAATGGTGGTGGTGGCATGCATCAGGGCACGGCGGTAGAGCTGACGCTGGGCCAGGTGCACCAATGAGCGGCGCAGCCCACCCGTATCGGCGAAGGCGTACCCCAGCCCGGTGATCATTGGAAAGAAGCGAATGCCACCGATCCGCCCCACGGCCAAGCCGCCATAGATCACCGGCTTGGCCGTATAGGCGATCAGCACGTCGGGGCGAAAGGCCATCAGCAGGTCGCGAATCTGACGTGCGCTGTGCCAGTCTTCCCAGGGATTCACGCCGCCACGTGCCAGGGCCAGGCTCGTGTAGGTAATTCCCATCGCCTCGAGCGAAGTCCTCACGTCATCGATGGCCGCGTCGGCGCCCGCCGCGGCCAGAACCCAGTGCCCACGTTGCCGCAACCGCTGCAACAGCGGTCCGCGAAAGTTGATCAGCGAGCGGGACGTACCACCGAGTATCAGCACTCGCCTGCTGACGGCCGGCATTGCCGACTCATCCTTGTCGATCGCTTCCGTCACCTGCATTGTCATCCTCCGAGTTCTCGCAGTCGGTTCCGCCGCGCATGGAGAGGCAAGCAACTGTCATGGTCGGACAGTCGTACGGCCACACCAGGCGAGCGATTAACGTCGGCTCAGCCGAATACCGGCCGGCACCAGCCCCATGCACAGCCGCAGTATCATGTAGAGTCGGTCCGGCCAGGCTCCGCCCAGCCCGGCGATCACCCGCCGCTGGACGCGATAGCTGTGCCACAAGTAGTGCAGCCGCCGACGCCGTTCGAACGATTGCCGCGCGTGGAGCCGCTTGGCCACCAACGCGGGAGTGGAACGCATGATGGGGCACCCCGCCCGACATAGCCGGTACCAGAGGTCATAGTCGAGCTGCGAACTGAGGTGTTCGTCGTAGCCTCCCACCGCCTGGCATAGTCGCCGCTCCATGATCACCGAGGAGTGGTTGATCGGGTTCCTGCGCAGTAGCCGGCGACTGCGATCGGCTACCTCACAGGCACCTTCGTCGACCGTACACCAGCGCACGGCCTCGGCATCGCGAATGAACTGCGAAGCCGAGGCGAGATACTGCAATCGGTGGCGACGCATCAGGCCGAGCTGGATCTCGAGTCGCTGCGGGTGGGCCAGGTCGTCGGCGTCGAGGTTGGCGACGTAAAAGCCGCGGGCCTGCGCCAGTGCCAGGTTGAGGGCGACTGCCCTGCCGACCCCTGCGGTAGGGATCACCCGTATCCGATCATCCGCCGACGGCAAGCCGGCCAGGTAATCCCCCGTGCCGTCTCGCGAGCCATCGTCGACCACGATCAGCTCCCAGTCTGCGAACGTCTGCTGACGCACGCTCTCCACCGCTTCGGCGACGTAGGGGAGGCCGTCGCGCACCGTCATGTAGACGCTTACCAGGGGATCGGACATGGCTTCCTCTACGATCAGGAAGAGGCGTTATGGTGGCCCGCGGTTGCCCAGGCGAGTTTCGCTCGCCGGCGACACTTCCTGAGCAAGAGCACGCACGGTACGGGTAGCAGCAGCGACACCAGGTAGACGAGCTGCCGGGGCCTGAGCCCGGGCACGAACAGAGCCGTAATGTCTTCACCAACGGACTTGCCGTGGCTCTTTTTCTCGATGGCCCAGGTCAGGCACTTGCGATTGATGGCAGCCATCAGGCGCAGCTTGTCCCGCCACGGCAGCTCGATCGGGCCATGCGTCAGCAGCTCCACGCTGGGGTGGACGCCGGCCAGGTTGGTCGGTATTCGTGTCACCTCGCGATGTTCCATCTGCCACAGGCTGGTCACTGTGTCGCGGTAGTGGAGTCGTTCGGTCGCACAGATCGCCTTCAGCCACAGGTAGACGTCGCCGCCACGCTTGAAGCGACCCGCTGGGAAGCCGCCCAATGCCGTGAAGAAAGTCCGCCGCATACAGACGCCGTTGGTATGAATGAAATCGGCCCGACCGAAGGCGGCGAGAGCGTCGCGACGTGAAACGCAGCCGCTGGCAAGGGCAGACCGGCGGGGCCGTCGTCGTCGGCTGCCCTGCTTTTCGTAGGCATTGATGAACAGCGCAATGTCAGGGTTGGCGACGATGTCATCGTGCAGCAGTTGGAGATGATCGGGCAGGTAGCGGTCGTCGGCATCGAGAAAGGCAATCCATTCCGCCCGGGCCTGTGACACCCCGTAGTTCCTCGCCGCGTAGCCACCGGGTCCCGGGGAGTTGCGACACAGCAGCCTGAGACGGCCCTGAGCAGCGTGCCGGCGCAGAAGCTCCATCGAGCCGTCTTGGGAGCCGTCATCCACGACGATGAGCTCGAAATCGGTGAAGCGCTGGCGATAAACCGAATCCAGTGTCGCCTCCAGCGTGGCAGCCTTGTCGTAGACTGGCATGATCACGGAAAAGAACGGCATGGGACGCCCTCGGGGTAGCGAAAGGAATGGCTTTTATTGCTTATTCTGCAGGCGCTGGTACCAGGCCGAAGGCAGCATCAAGAGGGCTGCACGCGACCACAGGTGCACCGGTAGGGACATCAGGCGCAGCGCCGCCAGCTCCGCATGAGCCGAGTGACCGTGACGCTTCTTGTACATCGCCCAATCGAGCAGCACACGGTTCACCGCAGCTCGTAACTGGCGTCGCTCGCGTGCCGACAACTGCGGGGAAAGGCGTTCCAGCAGATCCACGACGGTAGGCAAGGACAGCGATTCCTTATCCGGCTCCAAGACGCCATTGTCCGCGAGTCGTAGGCTGGTGACGGTGTCGTCGTAGTGAATCGCCGGTAGCGCACAGAGCGCCCCGAGCCAGAAATGGGTTTCGCCTCCGTGGCGGTAGGGTTCGGAGAATCCCCCCAGCATCAGGAAGCGCTCACGGCGGATACAGGTGGCATGAGGTTGGATAAATTCACAGCGGGCATAGGCCGCCAGCGCATTGCGCCGGTTCATCACGCCGCGTGCGGATATTGCGATGCGTACTGGTCCTTGCTGCTCCATTCGTTGATAGGCACTGGCAAACAGTTCGATATCGGGATGCTGGGATATTGCCTCTGCCATGCGCGACAAGTGATCGAAAAGAAGCAGGTCGTGCGGATCGAAGAACATCAACCAAGCACCTCGTGCACGCTGGGCCGCATCGTTGCAAGCCGCAAGCTTGTCCACCCGCGATCCGTGATGGCGGAGCAATCGGAGCCGACCAGCCCGCTCGTAGTGGCGCAATAGCTCCAACGAACCATCGTCCGACCCCTCATCCACTGCCAACACTTCGATATCCTTGAAGACCTGACGAAACAGGGACGGCAGGGACGTACCCAGGCTCAGCACATCGTTGCACACGGGTAAGACTACCGTTATCAGAGGCATGACCGTTCATTCCCCGCACCTGCCCAAGGCAGTTAGTTATATTCATTTCTGCCTCGATGTAAGCGACATCGAGCCGGGACATGGCCTGGCTTTCCCGGCACACGCCGCTTACCGGCCCCAGAGCTTCCGGTACTGGTTCAGCACTCGCCGAACCCAGAGATTTGAAGCCGGATCGTAGTAGAAGCCGGGGCGCAGCATTTCGTTAGTCCCCACGCAGAACACCGGCTTGTTCGACTGCTTCACGATGAGGCGGGCCTGGGCGTCATCGGCCTCGTAGTACAGTCGGGCATCAGAGCGGGCATAGATGCCTGCCTTGGCCTGTGCCAGCGCGGGGGGGCGATGGGAATCCACAACCGCATCGCCGAGCATGGCCAGCGAGGCGTACTTCACTCCGGCCGCGTCCAGCCACCGCTCTACCGAAACACGGCTGGATTCAGGACGGCGAGAGACCAGCAGCCGGATCGTCTCGCTGGGCACGAGCAAGGCGGGAACTGCCTCGCCCATCGCCAACAAAGGGTCTTCCACAGGGGCAATCACCCCTTCCAGTGACATGCAGGCCCGGGCAACGACAGGGTGGTGATAGACGTTCCATTCGAATACGCGAGGATGGGACAGATAGCACAGGACGATATCGACATCGCGCCGCACTAGCCGGCTGGAATACACCGCCAGCGTGGTGGCTCGGCGCCGCAGCGGCTCCGGCAACGCCTCGAGTTCGCGACGCAGCGAGCGCCCCGACAGAATGCTGTCGTCGACCAGCAGCACGCGCTGAGCTTCGTGCGGATGGGTCAACCGGTGACGCTGGTTGCGGGTCACGCCCCGCTTCAACGGTGCATTCGACACCCAGGCGGCGAGATCGACGCAATCCAGATTGAGCATCAGCGCGATCATGAAGGCGGGGATCATGCCACTGCGTGGAATACCCACCACCAGATCCCAATCGCCCCGGAGCTTGTGGGCGGCGCCACGGATGTCCTGCGCCAGATCACCGTAGGACCGATAGTTCATGGGCAACGCGGCATTAGCATGAGATCTGCCACCTCAGCGCGAGGTGTGGCCGGCGCCCGCCCCTGCCGGCCCCTCAAGGTCAGGTCGTCGGTCTCGGCTTGCGGCTGATAGCCCAGTGGTGCCTCAAGCAACAGTTGCCGCAAGCGGGGGTAGTCGATGGCAGTGAGCGCCTGCTGCAGTTCCTGGAGATAAGCATCGAGTCGCGGCCACTCCCAGTAATGTTCTCGACATGTCATGATTCGATGGTGGCGCGTCAGTTTGACGTCACCATCAATCAGCAATTCCTCATATAGCTTTTCACCAGGACGCAGGCCGGTATAGACGATCTCGATATCGCCGTTGGGATGGTCGTCATCTCGTACTTCCAGCCCCGACAGGCGAATCATGTTCATTGCAAGGTCCCGGATGCGCACCGGCTCGCCCATGTCGAGCACGAACACCTCGCCACCGGAAGCCATGGCTCCCGCCTGGATGACCAGTTGGGCAGCCTCGGGAATGGTCATGAAATAGCGTGTGATATCCGGGTGTGTCACTGCCACCGGCCCGCCCCGCTCGATCTGCTGACGAAACAGAGGAACCACCGAACCGCTGGAGCCTAATACGTTGCCGAAGCGCACCATACTGAAGCAGGTACGGGTCTGGGCGTCGGCGAAAGCTTGGCAGATAAGCTCGGTCAAGCGCTTGGAAGCGCCCATGGCATTGGTGGGTCGTACCGCCTTGTCGGTGGAGATCAGAACGAATGATTCGACTCCCGCCGCAACTGCCGCCTGGACCAAGGCCAGGGAGCCGAAAACGTTGTTGCGAATACCCTCGGCCAGGTTGCACTCGACCAGCGGCACGTGCTTGTAGGCGGCCGCGTGATAGACGGTATGAACCGGACTAGAGGCGAAGATCGCCACTAGCGCATCGCGCTGCTGAACCGAGACCAGGAATGGCGTGATCCGAATGCCTTCCTTGACAACCAATGGATGTTGCGACAGTTCCCGCTCGATGGCGTAGAGCGCATATTCCCCGCTGTCGACCAGCAGCAGGGCCGCCGGATGCTGCGCGATGATCTGACGACACAGTTCACTGCCGATCGAGCCACCCGCCCCCGTCACCATCACCGTCTTGTTCTGGATGTTGGCCGCGAGTAGGTCTGGGAATGGCGGTACCGGCTCGCGCCCCAACAGGTCTTCCAGGGCGACATCGCGTAGCTCGCTGATGCGGGCCTGACCCGAAATGACGTCGGCGCTGCCGGGGATGGTCTTGACCGGCACAGAGAGCGCCGACAGGCGCTGCAGGATCTCGCGGCGGCGGCAGCGCGGGGCGCTGGGAATGGCCAACAGCACCATGGCCGCATGATGTTGCTCCACCAGTCCCGGTAGCACGAGCGGTTGGTGGACTCGCAGCCCCTCGACCAAGGCCCCGTCGAGGCCGCGCCAGTCGTCGACGAAGGCTACCGGCTCGTACTCCCCGCCGTGACGAAGTGCCGCCACCAGGTCGCAACCCGCCGCCCCTGCACCATATATCACCACAGGGCGACGCCGGCGATGTCGGGCATAGAGGTAGAGGGCATGCAGCAGGAAGCGCACCCCACCAATGCCGAGCAGCACCAGCAGTGCATGGATCGCCACGATCGAGAGTCCCAGGCGCTCCCCCGTGATATAGCCGAACAACGCCACAGCGCTCGCCGATACCAACACCGCCATGCCGACAATGGGCAGCATGGTGTAACACATATAGCGGAGCACCACGCGATAGAGTCCTAGCCAGTGGAAAGCCAGCAGACTGATCCCGGCCACCGCCAGGCTCGTCAGCCACAGGGCACTTTCCGCCAGCGGCGCCAGGCTCTCGTGATGGAGTGCACTCGCAAGGACCAGACTCATGATGACGGTCAGCGCATCGGCGGTCATCAACACGCAGCGCTTGATTCTGCGTGGCATCACCAGCAACGATTTCAACAGCTTCTGCATGATCCTTCTCCGTCAGGGCTGTCCATTCTCGACTCGTGAAGTGCCAGGCAAGTCGCTCTGCCTGCCCCAGGGCTCAGGCTCCGATAATGCGGGGGGAGTGACGACAGCGCTGCGCTGTTCTGCCCGACCGTCTCGGTAGCAGTGCCAGCAGAGCACCAACACCATCCAGAACAGGGTCGAACGCAAGCCGTAGTGGCTGAGCGAATAGATTAGAGGGCCCGCCACTCCCGCCCACACATAGAGCGGTGCACGCCGTAGGGCGACGAAAATGGTCGCGAGGAACAGGCCAAGCCCGGGAATGCCGTAGGAGAACAGCATGCTGACGAAGGAAGAGTGAATTTCATCGCTGTGGTAGGGCGCGAAGCGTTGGCGCTCGCCTTCCGCCGCACCGAGAATGGCATACTCCGGGAAATGGCTGAGACGATCGAAACGGCGCTCCTCGACCATCCGCTCGACCTTGACCGGGGCCCGCTCCAGGCGCGTCAGCAGGTTTTGCTGTACCTGCCCGTCGGAACGCAGGTTGGCCACCAGCACCACGGTCAGTAGCAGCGGCACCACCAGCAGCAGCCGTGCGAAATAGCGCAGTTTTCCGGCATTGGCGATAACCCAGCCGAATCCGACCAGCAGTGCGCCGCCCAGGGCGCCGAGCGAGGATGCGGCGAGGATACTGATCACTGCCGCAGCCAGACCGGCCAGCATCAAGGGACGCAGTGGAGGACGGAAGTCGTCGAGCAGCATCAGCGCCACCATGCCGCACAGCGCGAAGTAGGCCAGCTGGTTGGGATTGTTGAAGCTGCCGGTAGTCCGGATGGCTCCCGTACCGAGTTGGGCTGCGACCGTAGCGGCGGACAGCAGCAGAGCGATGGAAAGTGCGTTGCGAATCAGGATTCGGCTGGCATCGCCAGACACCCGCAGGAAGCGCAACAGCGCCACTCCCACCAGGAAGTTGTAGAAAAAGAACGCCGAGTAGCGGAAGAAGGTCATGGTTTCCATGACCAGCGCCCAGCCCAGACAGACCAGCAATACCCAGAGCACCATCAGCAGCCAGCACAGCGCGAAGGGAGACAGCTCCAGCCGCTCGTCGCCGAGGCAAGCCAGCGACATTACCCCGGCAAAGCCGAGCAGAAGAAAATCGCCGGGCTGTGGCTGGCCACTGGGAAAGACATAGAGACTGGACAGGCTCAGGCCGCAGAAAAGCAGTACGGCAGCGATCAAGTTCATGGCGGACACCCGTTGCGGCCAGACACTAGAGCTTGGCCATCATGCGGAAGACATGGTTGCGCTCGGCCAGCTCGGCATAGGAGCCGCTGTCGATGACCCTCCCCTGGTCGATCATGAATATCACATCGCAGTCGCGCACCGTGGAGAGGCGGTGGGCGACCATCACCAAGGTCTTGTCGCCGGCGATTGCCTCGATATCCTGCATCACGCGCTGCTCGGTAATGCTGTCCAGCGCACTGGTGGCCTCGTCGAGCACCAGTACCTGGGCCTGATGGTAGAACGCCCGGGCAATGCCAATGCGCTGGCGCTGCCCCCCGGAGAGCTGCACGCCACGCTCACCCACGTGTGTATCGAGTCCCTCGGGCAGCAAGGCGACCATGGCGTCGAGCTGAGCCATGCTCAACGCGCTCTTCACCCGACCGACGTCGATCTCGTCATGCGGCACACCGAAGGCGACGTTGTCGAGAATCGAGGCATCGGCCAGGAAGATATGCTGGGGAACGAAGCCAACGCTGGCTTGCCAGCTAGGCAGGTTGTCATCGGTCAGGACGGTGTCATCCACCATGACCCGCCCGCACTGCGGCCGGATCAGACCCAGCAACAGGTCCACGATGGTCGACTTGCCTGAGCCGGATTCGCCGACCAACCCCACACAGGCTCCTACCGGAATGCTCAGGCACAGGTCGTTGAGTGCAGCCTCGCGCTTGCCCGGGTAGTGGAAGTGCACATGATCCAGCCAGATACGGGTATGCGGCTGGAGCGCCCGAAGCGCCTTCCCCTTGTCCCCGTTCGTGGCGGAGCCCCGGCTCGCGATGAGGTCGTCACGGATGGCCTCGTAGGCCGCCAGGTTGCTGCGAATATTGGAGATCGAGGAGTAGATCCTCTGGTAGGCCGGAAGCATCTTGAAGCCCGCCAGGGCATAGATCGACAACGCCGGCAGGATCGTGCCCAGGTTGCCCTGGTGTGCGTTGAGCAGATACAGCACCAGCAGGATCACGGAGCCGAAAGCCACCAACTCGATCGCATAGCGTGGCGCGTCGGAGAGCCCCTGGGTCACACCCAAGCCACGAGCCACCTGCTGGCTGGCGCGGTCGAACTGATTTGTGAACGTCGTCTGGCGACGTAGCAGCAGAAGATCCTTGATGCCACCAAACCCCTCGGTCATCAGCTTGAAACGCTTGGCCTGGGAACGCGATACGCGTCGACCGTTGGAGATCAGGAAGCGACGTACTGTCTTGTATAACAACAGATAGGCGGCGACGAAGATGGCAACACCGCAAGTGGCCACGACGGGGTTGTAGAGGAAGATCGTCAATGACATGCAAGTCACCATCACCAACTTGGCGTTGAGCTGCATGCAAGGATTGATGATCTTGGTGGCGACGCGCTGAACCTCCTGGGAAGCCCGATTGATCAGCCGACTGCTGCTTCCGCCGGCATGAAACAGCCACGGCTGGAGCAGGTAGTAGCGGTAGAGGCGACTGGAAAGATCGGCGCCCACCTGGGCGCCATAGAGTGACAGTCGCCAAGTGGTATACATCGAGAACAGCGCGGCCAGCAGCAGCACCGCCAGCACGCCTGCCCCCATCAGGGTAAGGAACTGTTCGGGACTGCCCGCACCGCTCATACGATAGGCTCGAGCCAGCCAGCCCTCTTCCAGGCGCCCCAGGTCGCCCACCACGGCCATGAACGGCCCGATGGAGACGACGCTGGCTACCTCGGCGAACGCCATCACGATGATCAAGCCCTGGAGTCGCAGCAGGCGGCGACGCTGGCTCGACGTCAACAGTGAGTAGAGTTCACGCAGTTGGGTCACCATATCCTTATCACCGGTAAGCGTAGAGATAGTTGCCGTAGTGTCCGTAACGGCTGGTCGGCTTTTCCAGGCCATTGAGGATGGCACCCTTGAGACGCACCCCGGCACTCTCCAGGCGCCGCTTGGCGGCCCGGATCTCGGCGGGTGGATTGACCCCGAAGCGCACCACCATCAGGCTGGTGCCGGCCAGCTTGCCGACCACGGCGGCATCGGTGACAGCCAGGACGGGGGGTGTATCGATCACCACCAGGTCATAGCGTGCACTCATGGCCTGCAGAAAGTCGTGGAAGCCATGCTGCATCAGCAGCTCCGATGGATTTGGCGGTACCGTGCCGCGCGTCACGTAGTGCAATCCCTCGATCTCGCTCGCACGAACCACTTCGTCCTGATCGATGCGCTGGGCCAGCAGCTCCGACAGCCCGGGGACACTCTTGTCGCCAAAGGCGTGGTGGAGTCGTCCACGGCGCATGTCGGCATCGATCAGCAGGACGCGCTGGCCGGACTGGGCACATACCGCCGCCAGATTGGCGGCGATGAAACTCTTGCCTACCCCGGGTCCCGCCCCGGCAATCATCAGCCGGTTATTCCCCGCCTCGAGCATGGCGAAGTAGAGGCTGGTGCGCAGGCTGCGCAAAGCCTCGGCAGCGATCTCCATGGGCTGTTCGAGAACCAACAGGCCACGGAAGACCTCTTGGGTCTGCTTGACGCCGGCAGGACGGATGCGTCGCGTCAACTTGGTTTGCTCCGCTGACTCGGGCAGTGTCGCGTAAACCGGCAGGCCGATTTCCTCGAGCTGGTCGGGGCTCTTGATCGCTTGGCTCAGCAGCAGGCGCAGGATCACCCAGAACGCTGCCAGCAGCGCGCCGATCAGACCGCTGATCACGGTGGTCAGCATGATGCGCGGTGTGATCGTCCCGCTTTGCATGACCGCCTCATCGAGGATGCGCACGTTGCCCACGGTCCCTGCCTTGAGCAGGCGCATCTCCTGGCGCTGGTTGAGAAGTTGCACGTAGACCTGCTGGTTGACCTGGGTATCGCGGGTCAGCCGCAGCACCTCCTGCTGTGTCTCGGGCAGATCGCCAATCAGCTCATTCAAGCGGTCACGCTCGGCCTGCAACTGGGAGCGCTGGCGCATCAATGACTGGTAACTGGGATGGGTAGGGCGAAAGCGCTCGGCCAGGTCCGCTTCGGTGAGGGACAACTCGGTGAGCTGGTTCTCCACCTCCACCAGGCGATTGAGCAGGTTCTGGGTCTCGAAGGTCAGGTCCACCGAGTCGCGCTGGGCGCGATACGAGTTGAGCCGGCTTTCGGCATCGGTCAGTTGCACGTTGACCTGCGGGATCTGCTCGTCGAGGAAGTCGAGCTGCTGTTCGGCTTCCGCCGAATGGCGCTGCACGTTCTGGGTCAGGAATACCCCAGCGAGAGTATCGAGTGTCCTCTGGGTCAGGTCGGGATCGGTCCCGCTCAGCAGCACCTGATAGACGCCCGAATCCTCGCTCCGGGGTACGATCAGGAAACGCCGCTTGAGGTCGGCGATCGCACTGAGCTGGGACACGCGCTCGATAGTGAATTCCGCCCCAGGGTGTGCATCAAGCTGGCTGACGAAGAGCCGGTAGCCCGCTTCGCCGCTAACGGTCTGACCAACCCGTCCGGCCATCAGCAGCTCCTCGCCGAGACGCAATTCATAGGTCTCCGCACCGGTCACGCGTAGCACGTGCCGAACACCAATACGTTCGGAAGGTATCTCGAAACGCGAGACCTTCAGCGACTCGCCCGCCCATACATAGGGCGTTTCCCCTGCGGGGGCCGAGCCAGCCAGCCGGTCACGCAGCACAGCCGGTGTCAAACGCTCGAACCAGGCTTGGTCGAACCCGTGATTTACCAGGAAATCACCCACCCACGGCAGGCGCCGCGGCGTAATCCGGATGGCCAGGTCGAGCCGGTCCACGGTTTCCCCCATCACCATGCGTGACTGCAGTATCTCCAACTCGGCCGAGGTCGGGTTGCCTGCCTGTTCCCTGCCGGCCAGCGGCCCGGATACGCTTAGCGATGCGCTATGATTCTCGACCTGGATCAATGCATCCGACTGATACACACGGGGCTGTGAACTCGAATGAAAATAGCCCGCCAGCATAAAAAGAACGATGACCCCAAGGATGATGAATTTCTTGTCGATAAGCGCATCGAAAAGCTTCCTAAGGCTGAGATCATTGCTCTCGCCCGAGGTCGGCGAGGGGGCAGGAGGGTTGGAAAAAACCGTCATGATCGTGCCCCCTTAACTCGTGAAGCGATGTCGGCATACACCTTATAGATCACCGATGTCATTGGCGGAACCAGCCACGTCACCCGGTAGTGTGACCGATGGCAGGAGCAGTGAAATCACATTGTTCCAACGTGCCAGTGGCGCGGAAGTGACGTAGACCACATCCTGCGGCTGCAATGGGAAGCGCGTACCCAGCATCAGTCGAGTCGCATCGCTGATATCCAACTGATAGACGGTAGCGAGCTTCTCGCTTTCCGGTGGATTTCCGCGTACCACGAAGATGCCCGAAGGCTGGGCACGGCTCTCGTTAACCCCACCGGCCCGGGCCAGGGCATCGGTCAGCGACAGACGATCATTGCCCAGCGGAATGGAACCAGGCTTGAGAACCTGGCCAAGCACGACCACGTTCTGATTCTCCGCGCTGGGAACGTGCAGAAGGTCGCCATTGCGCAGCAGCCGGTTCTGGGTCAAGTCGCCCTGTTGCAGCATGGCGTAGAGCGATAGCTGCTCCTCGCGTCCATCGCGGGTCAGAATGATGCGATGCCAGTCGGCGTCGGCACGCGCACCACCAGCATCGCTGATGGCGTCGAGCACGGTCATTGGCACGATGGTCAACGGCTGTGCCCCAGGCTGCTCCACCGCCCCGCTGACATATACCTTCTGTGAACGGAAGGCGGCGATCCCCACCTCCACCTGAGGGTCGGTGATGACTTCGGCAAGCCGGCTGGCAAGCAGACCCCGCAACTCCTCCAGGGTCATACCTTCAACCTGGATCCTCCCCACGTAGGGGTAGAACATGGTGCCATCCGGTCGCACCCGGTTGCCGGTTTCCGCTGCGGTGCGCTCGCTACCGGCAGGGATGGTAAGTTCCGGGTGGTCATAAACGATAACGCTGATGACATCGCCAGGACCGATAAGGTACTCGTAGGACTGCAGCTCGTGCACCATGGATTCCGGCACGAGGCGGGACACGGAGGTCTCCTCAGTCTGCATTTCCGTCTGCATTCCGCTCACCAGCTCCGGCGTGATCGGCTCAATTTCCACTCGGGCATCGAGCGACTCCTCGAGCTGGCTTTCATCTATATGCCCCCCAGGAGCATAGGCGCACCCTGAGAGGACAAGGATCATTACAACCCAAAAAAGCGAAACTATTCGCCTTGCCGGACGCAAGCCACTGATGGGATAAAGATCGCTTTTGCAGGTGGTTACCCGCAGTAGCGAACGAGCTGCTGGCATCATCATGTTGACTCTCCCCCTGAGGGCTTTCACTCACGCTACCGCCCCGGACTCATCTGGCAGCCATCCGAAGCCCTGTAATCCCTTTTCGTTTGTTATTCTTCAGCAATCTCATCGGAAACATTTCGTTACGTAACGGATACGAACACGCTTGGGTGAGGATCTGCAGAAGATACATTTAGGTTACGTTAGCGTTACGGTGCTGCCAGATGGTTTTTGCGTAACCGGGAGACTGAAAATCAGCTGGAAGAAAACATCAGGAGACCCACGCCCCAGCGCCACTCGGCAACATGAGGCAACTCAGGGGTGTTAACGATAGAAGGAGCATACTCGCCGGTACGAGACTCCTTTTTCGGGTAGGGAAATCGCATACTCGCCCTCATTCGAGGACTACAGCCGCTGGACCCACTCCTGGCTAGCCTCATCGAGAAGCCGATGCGTTCGCTGGAATGCTTCCGGAGGTCGGCGATAGGGGTCGGGGATGTCGCACCCCCGCCCCTGTTCCAGCCAGTGCCCAAGGCGCATGACCTTGCCGATCGCCTGGGGCCAGCGCTCAGCGACCATGCGCCGCTGGTCGTTGCTCATTACCAGGACCAGATCGGCCCCAGCCAAGTGCTGGGCATCGAGCTGTCGGGCCAAATGGCCGGAGACATCGAGCCCGGCAGCTTCGGCCAGCGCTCGCGCGCTGGGCTCGACACCCAGACCGACCATTGCGGTCAACCCGGCCGAACTCACACGACAGTGGGGCAAACGCTGCTGGAGCATTGCTGCGGCCACCGGGCTGCGGCAGATGTTGCCGCGACAGACTACCAGGATGGAGCGGATCATGAACGTAGTACACTCCATGGGAATGAGCACGAAGATGTCTTGCCAGAACAAGCATAGCGTCCGGCTCGTCGGGGGTGGAAAAACCTCATCGCTTGGCTCAGCATAGGCCGTCCAAAGCGATCTTCGAATGCCTTCGAAGCGCAAGTTCGAACCCAAGACCCGGTGGAGAGCAGGGAATGAACGACCGCAGCGCCATGCGCCTGGCCCGTCTGCAGCAGGCGCTCGCCGTCGGCGGTACCCTACATCTGCGTGAAGCCGCCCGCCTGTGCGGCGTCTCGGAGATGACCATTCGCCGCGACGTGGCCGCAAGCGACGGTGCCATGTCCCTGCTCGGCGGGCGCCTGGTCCTGGGGAGCAATCCCCATTACCCCTACGATCTGGATCGCCAGAAGGACAGCCATGCCCCGGCCAAGCGCCGGCTGTGCGAGCGGGCCGCAGGCTTCATCGAGGACGGCGACACCCTGTTCATCGACTGCGGTACCACCCTGCCGCCGCTGGTGGCGATGCTCTCTGGCCGCGAACGGCTCACCGTGGTGACCTATGCGCTCAATGTGGCCAATGCGGTCAGTCGGATGTCCGAGGTGCGCCTGGTACTGCTGGGTGGTCTCTACCATGCCAGCTCACAATCCTTCGGCAGCGACGACATGAGCACGGCGATCAGGCGCCTGGGCATCAACCGCGCCTTCATCTCCGCCGCCGGCGTGCACGCCGAACGCGGCGTGAGCTGTTTCCACTTCCACGAGGTCGCCCCCAAGCAGGCCGCCATCGGCTGCGCCGAGCAGCGCCTGCTGGTGGTGGACGAGAGCAAGATCGGCCAGGTGCGCCCCGCCTACTTCGCCCGCCTCGGCGACTTCGACGTGGTGATCACCGACGGCGACATGGCACTGTTGCAGGCCAACGGCGGCCCCAGGATCGTCGCCGCCTGACCCCGGACACGACGAAGCCGGAACACGTCCGGCTTCTGGAGTGGTGATAATGGCCGAGCGCAGACACTCAGGCTTGAGACGAAAAGTCGGCGAGCGAAGGCCAGACAAGGCAAAAATCTGCGAAAGGACGGAGTTTACGTGCTGTAAATGAGTACCTTGAGCCGATTTTTAACGCAGTATGGCCGAGCGCAGCCAGTTTTCGTCCAAGCCTACCCGCACTTGGACCAGCCACAGCCCGCATAGCACGTCGGGCAGCCATCCATCATGATCAGCTCGCCGCGGCACTCCGGGCAGTGGCCCACCACGGTGGGGCCGTCGCCCTTCTCTCCCGCTGCATGCGCCTGGGCCTGCTGTTCGGCCTGCGCTTCCTCTTCCGGCGTGGGCGGCTGCCAGGGGTGGCCGTTCGCCAGCCGATGGGCATAGCGGCGCACCAGCTCCTCCACCGGCACCTGGTTGCCGTCCTGGTCGAGGAAGCCGCGGCGGTAGAGGATCTGCTGGATCGACCAGGCGATCGCGGCGACCTCGGAGTCGTGGAACATCGGCTTGCCCCAGCGGTTCATGCCGCAGCGCACCAGGCCCTTGTCCCAGGCCACCTTGCGCAGGTCGGCCACCGCCTGGGTGACGTAGCCGCCGCGAGCGGCTAGCGACAGGCTGCGCATGGTAGCGGTGATCCACTGGTGTTCGCTGGAGAGCTGGCCGGAGGGGAAGAAGAACTCCACCGGACGCTCGATCACCACGCGCTTGCCGTCGAGCACGCCTTCCACCGGCATGAAGGAGACCAGCAGGTAGACCTTCTTGCGGCCCTCGGCGCCGACGTAGGAGATCTTCTCGGAGACGGCCTCGAGCGTGCCCTCGGGGCGTGAAGGAATGCGCACCGTGAGCGGGTTCTCGTCGGCCAGCGGCACCTCTTGCACCGCCTTCTTGACGCTGTAGGAAACGATCTTGGACTTGATTTCGACGGCCATCAGCAGGCTCCTCCAATACTTGTCTTCATGACGCAGAAACGGTTCGAGCGGTTACCACTTCCCATAGGTACCCTCTTTCAGTGCGTCATAGAGGTTGGCCGCGTTGTGCTCCTCGCCGTCGTAGATCACCTTCTCGTCACCGGAAAGTTCCAGCGTCTCGCCGTTCTCCAGCTCGAACACGTAGGTGGTGTTCTTGAGGTCGTCCTCGCGCACCAGCACGCCCTGGAACGCCTCCGGGTTGAAGCGGAAGGTGGTGCAGCCCTTGAGCTTGCTCTGGTAGGCGTCCAGGTAGAGATCCTTGAACTGCTCGAAGGGGAACTCGGTGGGCACGTTGACCGTCTTGGAGATCGCCGAGTCGACCCACACCTGGGCCGCCGCCTGCACCGCCACGTGCTGCTTGGGGCTGACCGCATCAGCGGTGATGAAGTAGTCGGGCAGGTCGCTCTCCACCGCATCGCTGGCGATGAAGTGGCGGTAGGCGGCGAGCTCGAACGACACCACCTCCACCTGCTCCTTGGTCTTCTTGCCCGACTGGATCACGTTGCGGAAGTAGCGGTGCGAGAACGACGGCTCGATGCCGTTGGAGGCGTTGTTGCCCAGCGACAGCGAGATGGTGCCGGTCGGCGCGATGGAGCTGTGGTGGGTGAAGCGCGCGCCGTGCTCGGCCAGCGCCGCGACCAGCTCCGGCTCCACCTCGGCGACCTTCTGCATGTAGCGGCTATAGCGCGCATGCAGGATGCGCCCCGGCACCTTGTCGCCGATCTCGTAGCCGTCCTTCGCCAGCTCGGGACGCTCGCGCATCATCTTCGGCGTGATCTCGAAGTCCTCGGCCAGCACAGGCGCCATGCCCTTCTCGCGGGAGAGTTCCAGCGCCTGCTTCCAGCCCTCGAGGGCGAGGTTGCGGCTGACTTCCTCGGTGAAGGCCAGCGACTCGGGCGAGCCGTAGGGGATCTTGAGCATGGTCAGGGTCGAGCCGAGGCCGAGGAAGCCCATGCCGTGGCGGCGCTTGGCCTCGATCTCGCGGCGCTGGCCGGGAAGCGGCAGGCCGCTGATCTCGACCACGTTGTCGAGCATGCGGGTGAAGATCGCCACCACCTGGCGGTAGCGCTCCCAGTCGAAGCGCGGCTTCTTGCCGAAGGGGTCGATGACGAAGCGGGTCAGGTTGACCGAGCCGAGCAGGCAGGCCCCTTCCGGCGGCAGGGGCTGCTCGCCGCAGGGGTTGGTGGCGCGGATCTCCTCGCAGAACCAGTTGTTGTTCATGCGGTTGACCTGGTCGATCAGGATGAAGCCCGGCTCGGCGAAGTCGTAGGTGGAGCGCATGATGGTGTCCCACAGCTCGCGGGCCTTGATCACCTCGACGACGCGGCAGGCCACGCGGCCCTCGGCATCGACGGTATAGTCGTCCTCGATCACCGGCCAGTCGCGATAGATCAGGTCCTCGGGCTTGACGTCATCCTTCTCGCCGGCGTGCAGCGGGAAAGCCAGCGGCCAGTCGGCGTCGTTCTTCACCGCTTCCATGAACTCGTCGGTGATCAGCAGCGAGAGGTTGAACTGACGCAGCCGGCCGGCTTCGCGCTTGGCCTCGATGAAGGCGCGCACGTCGGGATGGCCGACGTCGAAGGTGCCCATCTGGGCGCCGCGACGGCCGCCCGCCGAGGCCACCGTGAAGCACATCTTGTCGAAGATATCCATGAACGCCAGCGGGCCGTTGGTACCGGCGCCGGCGCCGAACACGAAGGCGCCCTTGTGGCGCAGGGTGGAGAACTCGTAGCCGATGCCGCAGCCCGCCTTGAGGGTCATGCCGGCATCCACCACCGAGGAGAGGATGTCGTGCATGGAGTCGCGGATGGTGCGCGAGACGGTGCAGTTGATCAGGCTCACCGCCGGCTTGTAGTCCTCGGCGCCGGCGTTGGACATGATGCGCCCGGCGGGAATGGCGCCGTTCTCCAGCGCCCAGCGGAACTTGGGCAGCCACTCCTCGGCCTTGTCGCCTTCCACTGCGGCCAGGGCGCGCGCGACGCGATCCCAGGTCGCCGCCACGTCCTTGTCGACGGGCCGGCCATGACGATCCTTGAGGCGATACTTGGAGTCCCAGATGTCGCGTGAGGGCGCTTGCATAGGCACCTCGTGGGAGGTCTTGACGGCCTTGGTGGAAGTACTCATGCAGGGATCTCCAGTCAGGGTCAAAAGTTCAAAATGTTCAATGTTCCTGGCGCGCCAGGCGTTCGAAGCGCGCCAGCCACTCGCCGAGGCGTCCCTGGGCCAGGCCCTCCTCGCAGCTGTCCAGCAGGTTCTTGACCATCAGACCGAGCTCGGTGTCGCCCTCGATCACCAGCCGGCGCTGGAAAAACAGCGCGTCGGGGTCCTCGCGCCGGGTCGCCAGGCACAGAAACTCGCGCCAGCCGCCGCGGATGGTGGCCTCGCCCGCCTCGCGGGTGAGGCGGAAGCGCTCCCCCTCGAGGGTCAGCGTCAGCGTTACGCCCAGGTCCTCGACCTGCAGGGCGATGCGGCGGCCCTCCAGCACATCGAATTCCCCCTCGGCCAGCGGCCCGGCGAAGGTGCGGTTGAGCAGCGGCTCGACCAGTTGGCGCTTCAACGTCAGCGGCACGCGGGGGTCGATGGAGCGGATCAGCTGGATCGGGGCGGGCGGACGCGGCAAACGTGACAGGGGCAGCGGGAACATAGCGACTCTCCGGTGGAGCAAACCAGTGGATTCGGTGCGGCCACGGGGCCACGAAGCCGATCATCCTAAGCCCGACGCCGCCCATCTGCACTGATATGCGTCAAGCTCGTGCCAGTGCCCCGATCCGGGGCCTTGGCTACCATATATAGACCGGCATCGTTGATCAAGCACCACATCTAGCCTTTATTTTAACGCTAGTGCTTGCAATTCGGTAACTGTCTGATCCCCCAGACGGGTAGCTCAGGAGGCCGGCACTCGGCGCGAGCGAAGGGCCCGTGACGTCATCGCAGGCGGGTCGCGGTGAGCGGCGCAGGCACAAGCCAGCCGAGGGATTGGCGATGGGAGGGGAGGAGGCCGCGGTCGGGGCGGTACATGGCGGAGTGCCGCATCGCGGCGCTCCGCCATCGTCACTGGCGGCCGGACCGCCGATCAGAGGTACTGGTAGCGCAGCAGGCGGTACTTGATGCGCTCGAGGATCACCTGGTCGATCACGGCGGCGAGCACGGCGATCACCAAGATATTGGTCATCACGCCGGTCATGTCGGCGATCTCGCCCGAGTAGGCCAGCGACTTGCCGAGCCCGGCGCTGAAGCCGACGATCATCTCGGCCGAGATCAAGGCCCGCCAGGCGTTGCCGAAGGCGAGCTGGGCGCCGGTGATCAGCTCCGGGGTGACCGCCGGGAAGTAGACGCGCTTGAGCATCTGCAAGCGCGACGCCCCCATGACCCGCGCGGCGTCGACGTGCACGCGCTCGACGCTCTCGGTGGCGTTCATCACGCTGAGCGCGGTGGGGAAGAACGCCCCCACGGCCACCACGATGATGATCGGCATGTTGCCGAAGCCCATCAGGATCAGGAACAGCGGCACCCAGGCGATCGAGGGTATCGACTGCAGGATGATGATGGCGGCCTTGAGGGTGCTGCGTACCGCGTTCAGCGTGCCGCCGACCAGCCCCAGCACGATGCCCGCCAGCAGCGCCGCACCGTAGCCCGCGCCGAGCCGCCCCATGCTGTTGCCGAGCCCGTGGTAGAACTCGGCGCTGCCCAGCTCGCGCCACAGGCGCATCATCGCCACGTGCACGTCGGGCATCAGGAAGCTGGGCAGAAACCAGGCGGCTACCTGCCAGAAGAACAGGATGAAGGCGATGGCCAGCACGTAGGCACGCTTGCTGGCCACGCCGGTTGCGGTATTGCTCATACTCAAAGTTCGCGCTCTTCCTGCCAGGAGAGATCGAGCAGTGCGTCGACGTCGAATTCGGCCTCGCCCTCGAGCACGCCCTGCTCCTGCATGATCACCGCCAGCTCCTTCATGCGCGCGATGTCGTCCTCGGTGAGCTCGGCGCTGAAGTCATTGGTGGCGATGGCCTGGGCGATGACCTCCTCGCTGGGGACGGTGCTGCCGTCGCGGGCCTCGATCTCGTCGTCGTTGACGAAGTAGTCGGTGATGTAGGGCGCGGCCTCCTCGGGCGAGTTCTCGAGCATGTCGATCGCCTCGCGCTGGGCATCCATCGCCGCCCACAGCACGTCGCGGCGATTCTCCAGGGTCTCGGCGGAGGTGATCACCACCATGCACGGGAAGGGCCAGACCTCGCCGATCTCGTAGATCTCCTTGACCGGCGCCTGCAGCTGGGCGATGCGCGCGTAGGGCTCGAACAGGAAGGCGGCATCGACGCGACCACCGGCCAGCGACTGCACGGCGACCGAGGGCGCCACGCCCATGATGTTGAGATCGTCCGGGGTCAGGCCGGCGTCGGCCAGGGTCACGCCCTTGAGCACGATATCGGCGGTGCTGCCCTGCTTCTGGGACGCCAGGTTCTTGCCGGCCAGGTCGGCGACCTCGTCGATGCCGGCGTCCTCGCGGGCCAGCAGCGCATGATAGCCGCGCTGGGCGCCGCCGACGATGCGCAGGTCGGCGCCGCGGCCGGCCCAGGTGAAGGCGTTGGAGAAGCCCAGCACGCCGATATCGAGCTGGCCGCCGACGATGCCCTTGATCAGGTCGGTGCCGGAGCTGAACTCGATCAGCTCGGCGTCGAGGCCGTACTTCTCGTAGAGCCCCGCCTCATAGGCAAGCATCACCTGGGCGTCGTCCATCACGCGCACGTAGCCGACGCGAAACGGTTCATCGGCAGACAGCGGAGCAGCGAGCAGCAGGGACAGCAGGGGAGCGATGAGCCAGCGTGTCATTGCACGTCTCCTTTCTCGGTTTGACGTTGGGATGCCTCGGCCTGGGTATCGATACCGAGCAGCGTGAGCACCTCACGGCGGATATCGGCGAAGGCGGACAGGTCATGGGTCTTGGGAATGTGTCCGAGGGTGAACTCCTCGAGCACCCGCGCCGGGCGATGGCTGAACACCAGCACGCGGTCGGCGAGGTAGATCGCCTCGTCGACGTCGTGGGTCACCAGGACGACCGTGGGGCGCTCCTCCTCGATCAGCTCCTTGAGCACGCTCTGCAGGGTCATGCGGGTCAGGGCGTCCAGCGCCCCGAACGGCTCGTCGAGCAGCAGCACCTTGGGCCGGGCGATGAAGGCGCGGGCCAGGGCGCAGCGCTGGCGCATGCCGCCGGAAACCTGGTGAGGGTAGTAGTCCTCGAAGCCGTCGAGCTTGACGCGCCCCAGCCACTCCCTGGCTTCCTCGCGGGCCGGGCCGGGCGCACGACCCTGGAACTCCAGCGCCAGGGCAACGTTCTCCTTGATCGTCATCCACGGATAGAGAGCGTGCTCCTGGAACACCAGGGTGCGCTCGGGCGCGGGACGCTCGACGCGCTTGCCGTCGGCGCGCACCTCACCCTCGGTGGCCGACTGCAGGCCGGCGACCATGTGCAGCAGGGTCGACTTGCCGCAGCCGGACGGACCGACCAGGGCAACGATCTCGCCGTCGCGGATGGTGTTGTCGAAGGAGTCGATGACTCTCAGGTCGCCGAAGGACTTGGCGACCCGTTCGAACTGAAGCTGCATATAAGCGTCCGGAACAACGATATATTCAAAAAAGGAATACTAGACAGTTCAGTATATAACCGAACGAGCGTGCTTGAAAAGTCGAAGGCTACTTTATCCCCAGCCGTCGGGCGAGCTTGTGCAGGTTGCTGGGGTCGACCTCGAGCCTTCGCGCAGCCCCCGCCCAACTGCCGCCAGCGGCCGTCAGTGCCGCGCGGATGGCGTCGCGCTGTGCCTGGTCCACCTGCGCCCTCAACGGCGCTTCGAGGATCGCGGGCGGGGCCTCGCGCGTCGTTGCCGGAGTCGCTCGCGCCGTCCCCGCGGGCAGGTCGAGCCACTCGGGCACGAGGGTGACGATGTCGTCGCGCCGGGCGCCGTGCCCCAGTGCCTTGATCGCCGCGCGGCTGATGACATGCTCCAGCTCGCGCACGTTACCGGGCCAGGCGTAATCGAGCAGCGCGGCCTCGGCCGCCGGCGCGAGGCGCAGGCTGCGCACACCCAGCCGCGCCCGGTTGATCTCGAGGAAGTGGCCGGCCAGCACCAGCACGTCGCTGTCGCGCTCGCGCAGCGGCGGGATCATTACCGGATACACCGACAGGCGGTGATAGAGGTCGGCGCGGAAATGGCCGTCGCGCACACCGTCGGCCAGCCGGCGATTGGTGGCGGCGATGATGCGCACGTCGACCCGCCGCGGAGTGTCCTCCCCCAAGCGCTGCACCTCACCGTTCTGCAGCGCACGCAGGAGCTTGGCCTGGATCGTCAGCGGCAGCTCGCCCACCTCGTCGAGGAACAGGGTGCCGCCGTCGGCGGCCTCGAAGCGCCCCGCCCGGTCGGCCGTGGCACCCGAGAAAGCCCCCTTGACGTGACCGAACAGCTCGCTCTCGGCCAGCGACTCGGGCAGCGCCGCGCAGTTGACCTGCACCAGCGGCTGCTCGCGGCGCGGCGAGCGCAGGTGCAGGCGTCGCGCGAACAGTTCCTTGCCCACGCCGGTCTCACCGCTGAGCAGTACCGGCAGGTCGGCCTCGGCGACCACGTCGAGTTCATGCAGCAAGCGTTGCAGCACCGCACTGTGCCCCAGGATCTCGCCCCCCTCCCCCGGCTCGGCATGCGCGTGCGCGCCCTGGTGCGCCATGCGCAGCGCCCGCACCTCCTGCTCCAGGCGCGAGACCCGCACGGCGGCTTCGATCAGCAGCGCATAACGTTCCAGCAACAGGCAGGCTGCCTCGTCGAAGGTGCCGGCCGTCAGGGCATCCAGGGTCAGCACGCCCCAGGGCTCGCCCTCCACGTGGAGGCTGATGCCCATGCAGTCATGCACGTGCAAGGGCTCGCCGGGCTGCTGCTCGACCAGGCCGTCGTAGGGGTCGGGCAGGGTCGAATCCGGCGGAAACAGCGTCGACCGGCGGCTGGCGAGAATCGCCGCCAGGCGCGGATGCCGCGCCACCTCGAAGCGTCGGCCCAGCGCCTCGCGCACCAGGCCGTCCACCGCCAGCGGGGCCAGCACGTCGTCCTGGAGCCGCAGCAGGCACACCGCACCGCAGCGGAAGCCCTCGCGCAGGGTGCGCACCAAGCGCTGCAGGCGCACGGCACTGGGCAGGTCGGCGGCGAGATCGGCGAGAAGGGAGTGGTCGAGCATGGTGGAAATCACCCAGAGAAGGTAGAAAAAACCTTACCCGATTAGGGTGTTTTTTACCATCGAAGACGTAACCGCTTGAAAAACAAAAGCTGGCACAGCACTTGCTCAGGCAGGGTGTCCTTCACCCTTCGAGGAGCATCTCATGACCCTGCAGGAACAGACCGTCGGCCGCCTCGCCCTGTCGCTGCCCGGCGCCACCCGTGTCTTTCATGCCAACAACATCGACTTCTGCTGCGGCGGGAGGATCAGCCTGCAGCAGGCGGCCGAGCGCGCCGGCCTGCCAGTTGACAAGCTGGTCGCCGAACTCGAGGCGTTGCCAGCTGCCAGCAGCGAACAGCGCGACTGGCGCGAGGCCAGCAACGACGAACTGATCGACCACATCCTCACCCGCTATCACGACGTGCACCGCGAGCAGCTACCCGAGCTGATCCGCATGGCGCGGCGAGTGGAGCAGGTCCACGGCGACCGCGACAACTGCCCCAACGGCCTCGCCGACCTGCTGCTGGTGATCTATCAGGAGATGGAGAGCCACATGCAGAAGGAAGAGCAGATCCTCTTCCCCATGCTGCGCCGCGGCCTCGGCGCCCAGGCCCAGGGACCGATCGCGGTGATGCGCCACGAGCACGACGACCACGGCGAGAACCTCGAGCAGGTGATGCGGCTCACCGACGACATCACTCCGCCCAAGGGTGCCTGCACCACCTGGCGTGCCCTCTATACCGGCCTGCGCGAGTTCCGCGAAGACCTGATGGAGCACATCCATCTGGAGAACAACCTGCTGTTCGAACGCGCCTGACAATCCACCTCAGAACGCTAACGGCGCCCAAGGGCGCCGTTATCCATACGGGCAAGCGACCAGGACGGCGGCTCACACCGTACGCGAGAAGCGCCCCTCATTGGGCTTGAGGTAGGCGTCGAAGGCCATCGCCATGTTGCGCATCATCAGACGCCCGGCGGGCAGCACTTCGATGGCGTCGTCGCGCAGCGAGACCAGGCCGTCCGCCTGCATCTCCTCGAGTTCGTCGAGGGCGTCGCCGAAGTAGTCGCGGAAGGCGATGTCGTGGCGCGCCTCGATGGCGGCGAAATCGATGCGGCCGTGGCACATCAGCGCGTTGATCACGTCGCGGCGCAGGCGGTCGTCGTCGTTGAGGCGATAGCCGCGCATCACCGGCAGCCGCCCGCTCTCCAGGCGCGCCTGGTACTGGGCGGTCTCCTTGACGTTCTGGCTGTAGCTGTCGCCGACCTTGCCGATGGAGGTGATGCCCAGGCCGATCATGTCGCAGTCGGCGTGGGTGGAATAGCCCTGGAAGTTGCGCTGCAGGGTGCCGTTCTCCCTGGCCAGGGTCAGCTCGTCCTCGGGCAGGGCGAAGTGGTCCATGCCGATGTAGACGTAGCCGGCCGCGGTCAACCGGCGGATGGTCAATTCCAGCAGCTCCAGCTTGCGCTCCGGCGGCGGCATGTCCTCGGGGCGGATCAGCCGCTGGGCCTTGAACAGCTCGGGCAGGTGGGCATAGCTGTAGGCGGCGATACGGTCGGGGCGCAGGGCGATGATCTTGTCCAGCGTGGCATCGAAGCTCGCCACGGTCTGTAGCGGCAGGCCGTAGATCAGGTCGACGCTGACCGACTGGAAACCGGCCTCGCGGGCTGCCTCGACCAGCTCGACTACCTGCGTCTCGCTCTGCACGCGGTTGACCGCCTTCTGTACGTCGGGGTCGAAGTCCTGGACGCCGAAGCTCAGCCGGTTGAAGCCGAGGTCGTGAAGCTCATGGATCTGCTCGGGCGTGACCGTACGCGGGTCGACCTCCAGCGAGAACTCGCGCTCTTCGGCAGGTGCGAAGTGAAAGGCCTCGTCGAGGGCCGCCATCAGCTCGCCGAGCTGGGCATTGCTGAGGTAGGTGGGGGTGCCGCCGCCCAGGTGCAGCTGGGTCATGCGCCGGGTCTCGTCGAACAGCGTCCCCTGCACACGGATCTCCTGCTTCAGCCACTCGAGGTACTCGGCCGCCCGCTCGGTGTTGTGAGTGATGATCTTGTTGCAGGCGCAGTAGTAGCACAGGCTCTTGCAGAACGGGATGTGCACATAGACCGACAGCGGCTTGGGCGCGGCGACCCGGTTGCTGCGGGAGGCGCAAGCGCGGTAGTCGTCCTCGGCGAAGGCCGCATGGAACTGGGGCGCCGTCGGATAGGAGGTGTAGCGAGGACCCGGGCGGTCGTACTTCTCCACCAGCGGGCGATTGAACAGCAGATCGTCTTGCATGATCGGAACAGCCTCTTGAAACCTTGGCATGGTGCATGCCATGCCCGATGCCCGTGAGTATGACACCGGGGGCTCGGCGCCGTCTTGACAGCTCGCCGCTCTCTTGCCCCGGGTCAAGTTTGTCGGGTGCGCGCCGTTGCCGACGCCCTGTCTCCCCATCGCAGCCACGCCTGCAGCCGCCAGGCCACCAGCAGCCAGCCCAGGCTCCAGCTCAGGGCCGAGGCCCACAGCAGCGCCAGCCAGGTGCTGCCGGCCTCGATCGCCCACAGCCGCAGCACTGCCGCCACGGCGAACAGCCCGGCCAGCGGCAGCGCCGACCACTCCCGCTCGGGGCGCTGCTTCGCCCGCAGGATCACATGGCGCAGCATGATGCTGCTGGCCAGCGTTCCCAGCGCCCCGACGGTGAAGGCATGCAGGGCCGTGCTGGCGTGCTGCGGCGCCCACCAGCTGCGTGCCAGCAGGAACAGCCCGATGGCGATCCAGGCGTAGCCCAGCACCAGCACCTGCAGGTCCGGCCTGTCGCCGCACTGGTTCGGCTGCCAGCCCCGGATACGCCACAGCACCAGCACGCCCGCCGCCAGCACCAGCAGCGCCGCCAGCGGCCGCAGCGGGGCCCACAGCATCAGGAACGGTGCCAGCCCCAGCAGCACGATCAGGGCCCCCTCGATACGCGGCTGCACGCCGGCACCCGCCTGCCGGCGAGCCTGCATCAGGTAGCCATTGATCGCCGGCGCGATGACGCGGCCGCCCATGAAGGTCATCAGCAGCACCAGCCACAGCACGCTCTGGTGCATCAGCGGCGCGGTGGTCGGCATGTCGTCGAGGTAGCGCCAGGTCAGGGTTACCAGCGCCAGCAGGCAGAGCATGCCCAGCAGCGGCGACAGCAGCCGGTTGCGCCACTTCTTGGCGGTGAGGAAGCGTGGCACCAGCCGAGCGGCCACCCACACAGCGAAGGCGCCATCGGCCAGCGAGGCCACGATCGCCCCCGGCCAGTCCAGCACGCCCAGCCGCCCCACCAGCCACAGCGCCACCAGCACGACCAGTTGACGCCGCGGCACGGGCCCCAACAGGTAGCCGGCGACCACCGCCAGGGCAAAGCCGAACAGCATCTCGCGGGCGTGGGCAGCCGGCGACGCCAGTTGCACCGCCGTCCAGCCGTGGAACAATGCCAGCAGGGAGAGCGGGACCATCAGGGCGGCGTGCAGCGCCGCCAGCGGGAACAACCAGCGCCAGGCGGGCAACCGGAGGGAGCTGGAGCCGGTCGTGTCGACGCCGGGCTTGGCAAGCGCAATAAACATGTATATAAAATACTACTTAGACGACTTGCTGGAAACTGCTTCGCTGCCCTACCGCGAGGACGCCATGAAAAATACCCTGGGACGCCTGGGTTGGTGCACGCTGGCCTATGGCTGCATCGGCCTGGGAGTCGTGGGAGTGGTGCTGCCGCTGCTGCCGACCACGCCGTTCCTGCTATTGGCCGCGTGGGCGGCGCCCAAGGCGTCGCCGCGCCTGTCACGCTGGCTGTGGCAGCATCCGCGGCTGGGCCCTGCCCTGCAGGCCTGGCAGCACCAGCGTGCCATCCCCCGGCGCGCCAAGCGGATGGCGACGCTACTGCTGGCGCTGAGCTGGCTGATACTCTGGCTGGGAAGTGCGCCCGGCCAGGTGCTGGGTGCGACGGCAGCGCTTTTCGGCTGTGTGGCCGCTTTCGTGTTGACGCGACCCGATGCCACACCCCTGCGCGGCGAACGCCAGGAAGGGAATACTGCTATGATAAGAAGGTTTTAGCGTACTTCAATTGATGCTCATCAAGCCACTTTCGGACTTGCCATGCACCTGACCCGCTATACCGACTATGCACTGCGCGTGCTGATCTACCTCGCCGTCAAGGGCGAGGAGCGCTCCACGATCCACGAAATCGCGGAGAGCTTCGGCGTCTCGCGCAATCACCTGATGAAGGTGGTGCAGGACCTCAGCCACCGCGGCTACATCACCACCATCCGTGGCAAGAACGGCGGGCTGCTGCTCAACCGCGCCCCGGAAGAGATCACCCTCGGCGCGCTGGTGCGGGATACCGAGCACGAACTCGGGCTGGTGGAGTGCTTTCGCGACAGCAACGACTGCGTCATCACCCCCGCCTGCCGGCTCAAGCCGATCCTCAATGAGGCCATGGATGCCTTCATGGGCGTTCTCGATCGCTATACTCTGGCCGACATGCTCGGCAGGCGGCAGCCACAGCTCGCCCGCTTGATGCAGATCGCCACCCACCCCGTTTAACTGTGCCAAAATCCGTTTTGGCTTTGTATCGAAGCCAGCCGCCAGTTGCAGGTGAATCCTGCGCCACCTGGCTTCACCGTGACCGTGAGAATCAGGAGAAAACCATGAACAAGTTTACCGCCGCCCTGCTCGTCGGCACCGCCGGTCTGGCATTCGCCGCCACTGCCCAGGCAGAGCCCGATGGCGAGGCGATCTACAACCAGGCCTGCATGGCCTGCCATATGACCGGCGCCTCCGACGCCCCGATCCGCGGCGACGAGGAGGCCTGGGCCGAACGCATCGAGCAGGACATCGAGACCCTCTACACCCACGCCATCGAGGGCATCGGCGCCATGCCGCCCAAGGGTGGCCAGACGAACCTGAGCGACGAGGAAGTGCAGGCCGCGGTCGACTTCCTGGTCGAGCCGGTAATGTAAACACAGGCGGATATCCTCCTGGCGACGCCGTTCGCCATCCACCGCAACGCCATGGCGCATCCGCGCCATGGCGTTCTGCCCTTTCTGTAACGTACCTCGCCGGCCTACCCCCTTCGAGATACTCCCCCGCCCTCCTGTCCCCGCCATGATCCACGTCAATTCCCACCCCAGGGGCAACTGGCATCATAGCTTCCAGCAGCAAAAGACACATTTCACATGCCTGTTATCCAGACCCGTATTTTCCGGGCCTCGCAGGTACCGAAACAAGGAACGCCCATGCCTACCCGGCGCAGCCTCACGTCTTCCGTGGCTCTCCCCTGGCTGATCGGCTTGCTGATGCTTCTGTTCTCCCTGCCGACCCTGGCCATCGAGTTGGAACAGGTACGCCCCGGCTTCACCGACGCGGCCCGGTTGAGCGATGCCGAAGGCACGCTTCCCGCCATGACCGTGGAGAACGACGCGGGAGAGGCGCTGGGCTACGTCTTCGAGAGTGTCGATATCGCTCCCATCCCCGCCTATTCGGGCAAGCCGGTCAATCTGCTGGTGGGCATCGACATGCAGGGCCGTATCGTGCTGGCCGATATTCTCGGTCACGAGGAACCCATCATGCTGGTGGGCATCCCCGATACGAAGCTGGAGGGCTTCGCCGATGCGCACGTGGGCGCCCACGTCAACGACCGGCTCAAGGTCGGCGACAACCTCGACGCCATCTCCGGTGCCACCGTCACCGTGATCGTGGTCAGCGACACCATCCTGCGCGCCGCGCGCCAGGTCGCCGCCGAGCAGGGGCTGATCGCCGACCCCTCCGCCGCCCCCCAGGCCCGGGTGCGTGAAGACGTCTATGCCCCCGCGGACTGGGAAACGCTCACCGGGGACGGCACCATCCGCCGCTTGCACCTGAGCCACGGCGAGGTGGACGAGGCGTTCGTCGGTACCCCCGCCGAGGACTACCTGCACACGCCGCAGCCGGCGGAGCGCACCTTCATCGAGCTCTTCTACACCTACCTCAACCCGCCCACCGCCGGCCGCAACCTGCTTGGCGAGCGGGGCTACGAGCGGTTGATGGCGGAACTCGACGAGAACGAGCACGCCATCGCCGTGATGGGTCGCGGCGATTACTCCTTCAAGGGCTCGGGCTACGTGCGCGGCGGCATCTTCGACCGCCTGGAACTCAGCCAGGGCAGCACCACCGTCAGCTTCCACGACAGTGACCATACCCGGCTCGGCAGCCTCGCCATCGCCGGTGCGCCCGACTTCGCCGAGCGCGACATCTTCATCGTGCGCGAGGCTGCTTCCTTCGACCCGGGCCAGCCGTGGCAGCTCGAGCTGCTGGTGCGCCGCGCCTCGGGCCCGCTGGACACCGAGTTCAGCCGCTTCAGTGCCGACTACAGCGTGCCCGAGGCTTACATCGAGCGGCCCGAACCCCCGCGGGAGGAGCCGATCTGGGTCCAGGTGTGGCGCGACAAGGCGTTCCAGATCGCCGTGCTCGGCGCCGGCCTCGTGGTGCTCACCGGCGTGATGCTGTTCCAGGACGTGCTGGTACGCTACCCGCGCATCATGCGGCCGCTGCGCCTGGGCTTCCTGGTCTACACCCTGGTGTTCATCGGCTGGTACTCGCTGGCGCAGCTCTCGGTGGTCAACGTTCTCACCTTCACCAACTCGCTGATCACCGGCTTCAGCTGGGGGTCGTTCCTGATCGACCCGATGATGTTCATTCTCTGGTCGTTCGTGGCGGTGAGCCTGCTGCTGTGGGGCCGCGGCGTGTTCTGCGGCTGGCTGTGCCCCTTCGGTGCGCTGCAGGACCTGGTCAACAAGGCCGCACGCAAGCTGGGCGTGAAGCAGTATGAGGTGCCCTTCGGCCTGCACGAGCGGCTATGGGCGATCAAGTACATCATCCTGCTGGCGCTGTTCGCCGTCTCGCTGCACTCGCTGGGGCAGGCCGAGCGCTATGCCGAGGTGGAGCCGTTCAAGACCGCCATTACCCTGCGCTTCCAGCGCGAGTGGGGCTTCCTGCTCTACGCGCTGGGCCTGGTCGCGATTTCGGCGTTCACCCACAAGGCCTACTGCCGCTACGTCTGCCCGCTGGGCGCCGGGCTCGCCATCCCCGCCCGCCTGCGCCTGTTCGACTGGCTCAAGCGCCATCGCGGCAGCTGCGGCACGCCCTGCCAGATTTGCGCCAACGAATGCGAGGTGGCCGCCATCCATCCCGACGGCCGCATCAACGCCAACGAGTGCCACTACTGTCTCGACTGCCAGATCACCTACCACGACGACCGCCGCTGTCCACCGATGATCAAGCGCCGCAAGCGCTACGAGAAGGCAGCGCGCGTATCGGGCGGCAAGGGCCGCGTCGAGTTCCACGAACCCGCCAACGCCGTCGACCGGCTGCAGCGTATTCCGACCCACCAAGAGGACTGAACCATGAGTGACAAGAAGCAGATCGAGAACCTCGGTCGCCGCCACTTCCTGCGCAACAGCGCGGTGACCGGCGTCGCCGGGGCCGGCCTGGCCAGCGGCTTCGGCGCCGGCGCGCTGATGAGCAGCCGCACGGCCCAGGCCGCCGCCGGTGCGGAAGGCAGCGTGGCACCGGGTGAACTCGACGAGTACTACGGATTCTGGAGCGGCGGCCACTCCGGCGAGGTGCGCGTGCTGGGCGTGCCCTCCATGCGCGAACTGATGCGCATCCCGGTGTTCAACACTGACAGCGCCACCGGCTGGGGCATCAGCAACGAGTCCAAGCGTATCCTCGGCGAGTCGGCGCGTTTCCTCAACGGCGACAGCCACCACCCCCACGTCTCGATGACCGACGGCCGCTACGACGGCAAGTACCTGTTCATCAACGACAAGGCCAACACCCGCGTGGCGCGCATCCGTCTCGACATCATGAAGACGGACAAGATCACCACCATCCCCAACGTCCAGGCGATCCACGGCCTGCGCCTGCAGAAGGTGCCGCACACCAAGTACGTGTTCTGCAACGCCGAGATGCCGATCCCGCAGGTCAACGACGGCCGCGACATGGAGAACCCGGAGAACTACTGGACCATGTTCAACGCGGTGGACGCGGAGAGCATGGACGTGGCGTGGCAGGTGATCGTCGACGGCAACCTCGACAACACCGACGCCGACTACACCGGCCGCTTCGTCGCCGCAACCTGCTACAACTCCGAGAAGGGCGTGACGCTCTCCGAGACCATGAGCGCCGAGCGCGACTGGGTGGTGGTGTTCGACGTCGAGGCGATCGAGGCCGCCGTCGCCGCCGGCGAGTTCGAGACCCTGGGCGACTCCGAGGTGCCGGTGCTCGACGGCCGCAAGGGCTCCCAGCTGACCCGCTACATCCCGGTGCCGAAGAACCCGCACGGCCTGAACACCTCGCCGGACGGCAAGTACTTCATGGCCAACGGTAAGCTGTCGCCGACCGTGTCCATCATCGCGATCGACAGGCTGCCCGAGCTGTTCGACGATGCCATCGAGCCGCGCGACACCGTGGTCGGCGAGCCCGAGCTGGGCCTGGGGCCGCTGCACACCACCTTCGACGGCCGCGGCTATGCCTACACCACGCTGTTCATCGACAGCCAGGTGGCCAAGTGGCACATCGAGGACGCCATCCGCGCCTACAACGGTGAGGAGGTCAACTACATCCGCCAGAAGCTGGACGTGCACTACCAGCCCGGCCACAACCACGCGAGCCTCACCGAGTCGCGCGATGCCGACGGCAAGTGGCTGGTGGTGCTGTGCAAGTTCTCCAAGGACCGCTTCCTCCCGGTGGGCCCGCTGCGCCCCGAGAACGACCAGCTGATCGACATCAGCGGCGACGAGATGAAGCTGGTGCACGACGGCCCGACCTATGCCGAACCGCACGACTGCATCCTGGTACGCGCCGATCAGATCGACCCGGTGCGGGTGTGGCGTCGCGACGACCCCTTCTTCGCCGACACCATCGCCATGGCCGAGGCCGATGGCGTCGATGTCGAGCGTGACAACAAGGTGGTTCGCGATGGCAACAAGGTGCGCGTCTACATGACCTCCGTGGCACCGACGTTCGGCCTGACCGACTTCAAGGTCAAGCAGGGCGACGAGGTCACGGTAGTGATCACCAACCTTGACAAGGTGGAAGACCTTACCCACGGCTTCTGCATGGTCAACCACGGTGCGCAGATGGAGATCGGCCCGCAGCAGACCGCCAGCGTCACCTTCGTCGCCGACAAGCCCGGGGTGCACTGGTACTACTGCAACTGGTTCTGCCACGCCATGCACATGGAAATGACCGGCCGCATGCTGGTCGAGAAGGCGTGACAGGCAATGGCCAGATGACGCTCTGGCTGCCTTGAGGGCACCGGGACCAGGTTGAAGGCAAATACGGCCTGGTCCCGGCACCCTATAAGTTTGGAGAAATGCATGACCCGACGACCGATCCTCGGCGTCCTGATCCCGATTCTTGCCGCCTGGCTGTCCCTGCCAGGTCTGCTGCTGGCCGCCGACTGGCAGGCCAGCCCGGGCGAATCGCTGCAGCCGCTGGTCGAACGCGCCAGCGACGGCGACCGCCTGCTATTGCCGGCGGGCCGCTATCCCGGCCCGCTCACCCTGGACCGCTCGCTGAGCGTGGTGGCCGAACCCGGTGCCGTGATCGATGCCGGCGGCAGCGGCCATGGCGTCATCGTCGCCGCCCCCGACAGCGTGATCGACGGCCTCACCGTCGAGGATTGGGGCCACGACCTCACCGCCATGGACAGCGGCATCCTGGTGGAGCGCAGCGCTGCCGGCAGCGTCATTCGCCGTTCGCGCCTCGAAGGGCCCGGTTTCGGCATCCGCCTCGACTCGGTGGAGGAGGTGGCGGTGCTCGACAACGTGATTCGCGGCGACACCTCGCTGCGTTCGCAGGACCGCGGCAACGGCATCCACCTCTACAATGTGCGAAATGCACGGGTAGAGGGCAACGACATCCGCGAGGTGCGCGACGGCATCTACATCGACAGCAGCAGCCAGAGCCTGCTGCGCGGCAACCGGATGCAGGACCTGCGCTACGGCGTGCACTACATGTATGCCCACGACAACCGCGTGGAAGAGAACCTGACCCGCGGTACCCGCACCGGCTACGCGCTGATGCAGTCGCGCCAGCTGACGGTCGTGAACAACCGCTCCGAGGGTGACCTCAACTACGGCATCCTGATGAACAACATCACCTACTCGACGCTGCGCGGCAATCGCGTCAGCGGCGTGCGCCAGCCGCTGGACGCGAGCGGCCAGGGGCTGGTCAGCGGCGGTGAGGGCAAGGCGTTGTTCGTCTACAACGCCCAGTACAACCGCTTCGAGGGTAACCGCCTGGCCGAGAGCGACATCGGCATCCACCTCACCGCCGGCTCCGAGGACAACAGCGTGGTGGGCAACGCCTTCGTCGACAACCGCCAGCAGGTGATGTACGTCGCGACGCGCACCCAGGAGTGGTCTGAGGAGGATCGCGGCAATTACTGGAGCGACTACCTGGGCTGGGACCTGGGCGGCGACGGGTTCGGCGACACGCCCTACGAGCCCAACGACGCCATGGATCGCCTGCTGTGGCGCTACCCCGTCGCGCGGCTGCTGATGCACAGCCCCGCGGTCCTCACCCTGCGCTGGGTACAGCGCCAGTTCCCCGTCTTCCGCCCCCAGGGCGTGAAGGACAGCGCCCCCCTGATGACAGAACCCGACTTCGGAGACACCGACTCATGACCGCGGTGATCGAATTTCACGGCGTGACCCGGCGCGACGGCGATGTGGTGCGCCTCGACGCCCTCGACCTCACGGTCAGCGAGGGCGAGGTGCTGGCCCTGCTTGGCCACAACGGCGCCGGCAAGACCACCACCATGAAACTGATCCTGGGGCTGCTCTCGCCCAGCGAAGGCTCGGTTTCCGTGCTTGGCGGCGCCCCCGACGGCCCCCACGCCGAGACGCTGCGCCGTCGCCTCGGTTACCTGCCCGAGAACGTCAGCTTCTACGACCAGCTCAGCGGCCGCGAGGTGCTGGACTTCTTCGCCCGGCTCAAGCGCGTCGACCGCCGCCAGGTCGCCGGCCTGCTCGAACAGGTCGGCCTGGGCGCGGCCGCCAGGCGCCGGGTGAAGACCTACTCCAAGGGCATGCGCCAGCGCCTCGGCCTGGCCCAGGCACTGCTCGGCGAGCCGCGCCTGCTGCTGCTCGACGAGCCCACCACCGGGCTCGACCCCGCCGCCACCCGCGACTTCTACGAGACGGTGCGCACGCTGCGCGAGCGCGGCTGCACGGTACTGCTCTCCTCCCACGTGCTGCCCGGCGTGGAGCCCTACATCGATCGCGCGCTGATCCTCGGCGGCGGCCGCCGCCTGGCGCTGGGCAGCCTCGAGACCCTGCGTGCCGAGGCCGCCCTGCCGATGACCATTCGCGCCCGCGGTTGGCTCGAGGGCGCCGACTGGCAGCGGCCCTGGAACGACACGCGCATCCAGGCCCGGCCGCTCAACGGCCATGAGGTGTCGCTCTCGGTGCCCGCCGACGCCAAGCTCGCCGTGCTGCGCCATCTCTCCACGCACCCCGGGGTCGAGGACATCGAACTGCTGCCGCCGACCCTCGAGCATCTCTACACCCATTTCTCCGCCGGGCTCGCGCCCCGTGAACGAGGAGACGCCCAATGAACGCCATCCTGACGCTGGCCGGCAAGGAGTTCCGCGACGGCCTGCGCAACCGCTGGGTCTGGGCCATCGCCCTGGTGCTGGCGATCCTCGCCGTGGGCATCGCCTGGTTCGGCGCCGCCGCCAGCGGCGGGCTGGGTTTCACCTCGCTGGCCACCACCCTGGTCAGCCTCGCCACCCTGGCGGTGTTCCTGATCCCGTTGATCGCCCTGCTGCTGGCCTACGATGCCGTGGTCGGCGAGCAGGAGGCCGGCACCCTGCTGCTGCTGCTCACCTATCCGGTCAGCCGCAGCTCGCTGCTGCTGGGGAAGTTCCTCGGCCACGGCCTGATCCTGGGCAGCGCCACGGCGCTGGGCTTCGGCGTCGCCGGCGTGGTGATCGCCGTGGGGGCCGAGGGCGTCGCGCTTGGCGAGCTCGCCGCCGGCATGGGCCTGCTGATCGCCAGCAGCGTGCTGCTGGGCTGGGTATTCATCGCCTTCGCCTACCTGATCAGCGTATCGGTCAGCGAGAAGGCCCGTGCCGCCGGCCTGGCGCTGGTGGTGTGGTTCCTCTTCGTGCTGGTCTTCGACCTGGGCCTGCTGGCGCTGCTGGTCAGCGTCAAGCAGGGCGGCGACTGGCTGCCCTGGCTGCTGCTGCTCAACCCCACCGAGCTGTTCCGCCTGATCAACCTGGCCGGTTTCGAGGCAGCGCGCAGCTACACCGGCCTGACCTCCATCGCCGAGGGCGGCGCCTTCCGCCCCGCCGTGCTGCTGCCGCTGCTGACGGCCTGGGTGCTGGTGCCCCTTGGCCTGGCGCTGCTGCGCTTCCGTCACCGTTCCACATGAGCCATCCCTTCGCGACGTCATTTCGAGAGAGATCCATGATCCGTGCCCTTGCCCTGCTGCCCCTGCTTCTCGCCCTGCTGCTCGCCGGCTGCGGCGAGTCGGAGCCCGAAGCCCTGGCCGCCGCCGAACCCATCGAATCCGGTGACAGCTGCCATGTGTGCGGGATGCTGATCGACGAGCACCCCGGCCCCAAGGGCGAGGCCTTCCTCGACAAGAGCACTTCGGCGCTGAAGTTCTGCTCCACCACGGAGCTGTTCGCCTTCTTGCGCCAGCCGGAGAACGAGGCCCGCCTCTCCCACGCCTACGTGCACGACGTGGCCGCCGCGCCCTGGCCGACCCCCGACGACAAGGCCTTCGTCCTCGCCAGCGAGGCCTGGTACGTGGCCGGCCACGACCAGCGCGGCTCCATGGGCCATACCCTGGCCTCGTTCAAGCAGCGTCACCACGCCGAGGCCTTCGCCGAGACCCACGGCGGCGAGCTGTACGCCTTCGACGACATCGACCTCGAGCTGCTGGCGCGCCTGAGCCGCGGCGAACTGGGCGGCGGCGACGATGCCATGGGCAACCTGGCCGGGCACGGCAGCGGGCACTGAGCCCGGCGGGACAGCCCAGGCGCTTCATGCTAGGCTCGGGCGATCGATTTTCGAGGACCCCGCATGCGTTTCAGCGCCCTGCTCGCCCCCCTCCTGGTCGGCCTGGCCCTGTCCGAGCCGGCCAGCGCCACCAACTACAACGTCAGCGATGCCGAACAGCACGAGAAGTGGCACTCCGTGACGCTGTCGCTGGGCGATGAACGCCACTTCCGTGCCCTCGAGCAGACCAGCTACAGCGACTCGATCCTGAGCGTCAACTACACCCCCGGCGTGTGCGACCTGCCGTGGCTCGAGGTGCGCGTCGAGCTCGAGGAGCACCAGCCCGAGAGCCGCGTGGCCAACCTGGTGCCCGGCGACCTGCGGGTCGATCACGAGACCATCCACAGCGGCATGGCGGAGTTCATCACCCAGCGCGGCGACCGCGGCTTCTACGTCAACTTCTATCTCGACACCCAGGACCGGCTGCTCGACGAGATGCGCGCCGGCGAGACGCTGCGCCTGCGCTTCGATCGCGGCGACGAGGACTACTGGTTCATGAGCTTCGAGCTGGCGGGGGCGGACGCGGCCATCGCCCGCGCCGAACGGCAGTGCGAGGCGGCCGGCTGATGGCGACGCTGCTGTTCCGGCTGGCCAACGTCACCGAGGAGGAAGCCTGGGAGGTGCGCCGGCTGCTCGACGAGCACGGCTTCGACACCTACGAGACCCACGCCGGCTTCTGGCGCCTGGGAGTCGATGCCATCTGGCTGCGTGACCCCGCGCAGCTGGACGCAGCCCGCGAGGTCCTCGAGCGCTACCAGGCCGAGCGGCAAGCCCGTGTACAGCAGGAGCATGCCGACCGCGTCGCGCAGGGAGACGCGCCGACCCTGTGGCGGCGCCTGTGGCAGCATCCGGTTCAGATGCTGCTGGTGGCACTGGCGGTGCTGGCGATGCTGGCCCTGACGCTGGTGCCCTTCCTGGGGCTCATCTAGGGAACAGCTGCGTGTCGAGATATTCCACCGTGAGGTAATCCTCGAACGACCACAGGCGCACGAAGCGGCCGCGTTCGGTATCCTCGCTGCCATCGCCGCCCCACACGGTGAGACTGCTCGGTTCCTGCGGCATGCCCCCCTTGAGCTGCTCGAACCACCATTCGGTCATCTCCGCCTCCCAGGGCTGGCCGTAGCGCTCCTCGAGCCGTTCCCTGACGCGCGGATAGTCCGTCACCTCGGGGTGGAAGGCCACTACCAGCGCCAGGGCGTCGCTGCCCGCCGGGAAGACGTAGCGCAGGTCCGTTTGCGGCTCGTCCACTGCGTCCAGCTCGCCGTCGATGAGGCGGTCGCCGTCCTCCGTTTCGCTGGCGGTGAAGTTGACCACGGCGGCGTCGCGTTCCAGCTCGGCCATCACCTCGTCGAAGGCCATGCCTAACTCGGCGCTGCGATAGCCGGCCGGCCCCTCCGCCGCCAGGGCGGCGCTGAAGGCCAGGGCGGCCAGGCTGCCACCGAGCCAGGCCGACGCTTGCAGGTGTCGTCGCATAGTCGCTCCTCTTGCATGAACGGCTGCAATCGCCGGCCGTGCCGGCGTTCGCAGCAAATGGCGCTTTGGTCGTATCATTCGGTCGGCACCACCACGATCATCCCCTGCATGTCCCGGCTCTCGTGCGGACGGCAGCGGTAGGGATAAGTGCCGGGCTCATCGAAGGTCCGCTCCCAGTGCTCGGCGGGAAACAGGCGCTGCGAGCCACGCTCCTCATCGACAAAGTACACGTCGTGGCTGGTGCGTTTCTCCGTGTTGACCCAGCGCACCGTGGTACCGGCCTCGACCTCGAGCTCGGCGGGGTGAAAGCCGTAGTCGCGCATCTCCACTTCGACGACGTCGTTGTCGGCCCCGGCCGCCCCGCTCAGCAGCAGGGCGGCCAGGGCGGCACCGAGGCTCGTCTTGCTGGCCTTTGCCATTCGCCTCTCCTCCCCCGGGCGACGCGTCACTGGTCGATGCGCGTCGCGTTGATCTCCACCATGTCCTCGCCGAAGGCTTCCTCCGGATTCTCCACACCGAAGGCCAGGCCGTACTGGAAGGAGACATGGTGGAAGCGCGAGGCGGCATGGTCGTCGTGGAGCGCCACGTTGAGGCTGTAGAGGCGCTCCAGGTCGAGCGGCTTGTCACCCTCCGTGCCGGTCTTGAGCGCGCGGGTCAGGTAGGCGGTCAATGCGCCATCCTGCTCCTCGACGCTGAAGGCGATGGCCTGGCTGTCGCTGAAGTGGCGCTCGTCGAGGACGTAGCCCGACTCGACGGAGCCGTCGCCACTGTTGTAGCGCGCCAGGTCGAGATAGGCGCCGCCATCCAGCAGTTCCTCGACCTCTGACTCCTCCTTGAGCTTGTCCCAGCCACCGCGAGCGGCGCCGCGACGACCGCGGATCTCGATGTCGGTGCGGCTCTCGCCAAGGTACTTGGTCACGCCGTTGCCGCTCATGAAGTCGAGCCGCTCGGCAAGTTCGCTCGCCGCCAGCGCCTCGGCCTCGGGGGCATCCGGCATGTAGGCGGAATCGTGGTGGCAGCTCGCCCAGCAGCCCGCCCGTTCGGCCATCTCGACGCGATCGTCGGACAGGCTCACGGTCAGCTTGAAGGGGTTGTCCGGGTCCATCATGCCACCGTCGACGAAGGGCAGCGGCGCATGCTCGCCGGCTTCCCACTGGAACTGCATGTAGAGGTAGTCGTCGTCGAAGGCGGCCTTGACGCGCATCGGCACGTGGCCGCGCTTGTCGCCCAGGTCGTAGGTCTCGATCTTTTCCGCGGCGACGGCCAGCGCGCCGATGTCGGTCTCTTCGCCCTGGTGGCACCACAGGCAGCGGTCGCCGAAGCTGAAGGCGCGCCCGCCGCCGTGCTCGCTGCCGTCCTGGATCCATTCGATGGAGGCCTGGCCCGGCAGGAACAGCGTCAGGTCGATGGCCGGCACCTCGTCCCAGTCGAGCGAGGCGGCGATATTGTCCTCGACCGCCGCCGCCTCGCCCAGGTCCTCGGCTTCCAGCGCCACGGGCTGCGCATCACCAGCCTCGCCGGCGTCGCTGTCGACATCGAAGCGGCCCGCCCATACCGGCGACTCGTCCCATGCCTCGGGCAGCTGGTGAGCGATGCCCTGGTGGCACTCGATGCAGGTCATGCCCTGCTCGAAGGCGCGGGCGTGCTCGCGCGAGGCGCGCGCAGCCTGCTGCTCCAGGTCCATCGTCGACCAGTCGTGGCAGTTGCGGCACTCGCGCGAATCGGTCCGCAGCATCGAGCGCCACACGTTCTCGGCCAGGTGGATGCGCTTGGCCTCGAACTCCTCCTCGGTGTCGATCGAGCCCAGCATCCAGTGCCACACCTCGCGGCTGGCCTGGATCTTGCGGATCATCTTGGGCCCCCAGGCGTCCGGCACATGACAGTCGGAGCAGGCCGCCCCCACGCCGGTGGCGTTCTGGTAGTGCGGGCGATCCTGGTACTCCTCGTGGACCCAGCTCATCTCATGGCAGGAGGTGCTGCAGAAGGCGTAGCTGTTGGTGGCTTCCATCACCGTATTGAAACCACCCCAGAAGATGATGCCGGCGACGAAGAAGAACGCGGCGGCACCCAGCGATGCCCCCAGGATAGTGATTCTGCGCCAGTTGCGTGGTCGCTCCCCCATGGTCTTTCTCCCAAAGTGTCGTGACGCGGGTGCCTGCCCTCGACGGCCGCTGCCTGGACGTCGCTGTTGTGTCGGCCCCTTCACCAGCCGCTTCGCAAGGGGGGAGCGGCTGGTGAAGGGGCCGGGGCGCCCGTTGGGCCCCCGGCGGTGTCGGCGGAGACGATCAGCCGACGTGGTGCTTGCGGTTGTAGACGTTGAACTTGCCGGTCGGCGTATTGAGGCCCTCGACGACCGCCTTCACTTCCAGCGTCTTGTCGTCGAAGACGACGATGGCGCCGTCGTTCTGGTGGCCGTCGCCGCGCGCCCAGATCGAGACCCACACCTCGCTGCCGGTCTGGTCGTACTCCATGTGCACCGCCACGGCGTCGTGCTCCAGCGGCCGGTCGGCGACGTGGATCGGGGTCAGCTCGCGGGTCTCCTTGTTCATGACCATGACCCACTGGTTGACGTCGGGCTCGGGGTGCATGGCCTGATCGATCCAGACATTGTCGGAATCGGGGTGGGTA
>NZ_QHGY01000007.1 GCF_003254665.1 Billgrantia lactosivorans
GGCATCTTTTCAGAAACCCAGCTTCGAAAGAGGCTGGGTTTCGCCGTTTAGGGGCCTCCCACGGAGAGTAGCGGGGAGCCGCCCTGGACATCGTCAGGCATCTTTTCAGAAACCCCGGCCATCTGGTCGGGGTTTTTCTTTGCCTGTCAATTTCGTTCGTAAAGCTCGATAGGGGTGCCGTCGGGGTCGCTCAGGAAGGTGAAGCGGGATCCTGTCAGCGCGTCGGTGCGCACCGGTTCGGGTTCCACGCCGTGTGCCCTGAGCGTACTTACGCAGGCGTCCAGATCGGTGGTGGCCAGGGCCAGGTGACGCCAGCCGCAGGCCTCGGGGTAGCTGGGGCGGGCCGGCGGCTCGGGAAAGGAGAAGAGTTCCAACTGGATACCGCCCGGCAGGCGCAGGTCCAGCTTATGGCTGTCGCGCTCGGCACGGTAGGTCTCGTTGAGGACTTCGGCGCCCAGCACATGGAGATAGAAGCGCTTGGCCCTGGGATAGTCGCTGGTGATCAGGGCGACGTGATGGACTCCCGTCAGCGGGAGGGGCGACGTGGACATAGGGCACCTCGGCTGGGACGGGCGCCTTGCGGCGCCCCGGGATAGATCAACGACAGAGCAGCTCGAAGGCTTCGACCAGGCTGTCCATCTCGTCGTCGGTGCCGATCGAGATGCGCAGGAAGTCGCGCAGCGCCTCGGTGTTGAAGTGGCGTACCAGGATGCCTCGCTCGCGCAGGCCGACGAAGAGCTGGGCGGCATCGTGCCCGGGGTGGCGCGCAAGCAGGAAGTTGGCCTGCGAGGGCAGAACGTCGAAACCGAGCTCCGTGAGCCGCCGTACGGTGCGCTCTCGGGTGGTGATCACTCGCTCCCGACAGGCGTCGAAGTGCTCACGATCCGCCAGTGAGGCGATACCGAGCGCGCTGGCCAGGCTGTCGACGGGATAGGAGTTGAAGGAGTCCTTGACTCGCTCCAGCCCCTCGATCAGCTCGCGGGAACCGATGGCGTAGCCCAGGCGCAGGCCGGCCAGACTGCGCGACTTGGAGAACGTGCCGGTCACCAACAGGTTGGGGAAGCGCTCGATGAGCGGCACGGCGCTCTCGCCGCCGAAATCGACATAGGCCTCGTCGACCAGCACCACAGGTTCCGTCACACGCTGCAGCAGTCTGGCGATGGCGGCGCGCGGATGCCCATGCGCCGTCGGCGCATTGGGATTGGCGAAGATGATGCCGCCGCTATCGGCAGCGAAGGCGTCCAGGTCGACGCGCCACTGGTCGTCGAGCGGCAGGCTGCGTCTCTCGATGGCGTACAGCTTGCAGTAGACCGGGTAGAAGCTGTAGGTGATGTCGGGCATCTCGAGCGGGCGGTCGTGGCAGAAGAAGGCCTGGAAGGCCAGGGCCAGCACTTCATCGGAGCCGTTGCCCACGAAGACCTGCCCCACCTCGACGCCATGCTCCCGGGCAAGCGCTTGCCGCAACGCGAGGGACTGCGGGTCGGGATAGCGACGCAGGTGATCGACCGGGTAGTCGCGCAGCGCCGCCTCGACGCCGGGGGCCGGCGGGTAGGGGTTCTCGTTGGTATTGAGCTTGATCAGCTTCTCGCGCGGCTGCTCCCCGGGGACGTAGGGCGTCAGCTCGCGCACCGCCGGGCTCCAGAACTGGCTCATGGTGTCTCGATTCTCGCTGGGACAGGACGTCGGGCCATGTTGACCGCTGCGAGCTGACCGCGCAAGCCACTAGCGTGCTAGCCTAGGCGCTTTCGCGTGGATGCTGGAACCGAGACATGACCGCCCAGATCATTGCCACCCTGCTGCCGGTCTTCCTGATCGCCGGCTGCGGTACCCTCTACGGCCGTTTCCGCACGCCCGACATTCGCAGCCTGAACACCCTCAACATGGAGATCTTCGTGCCCATGCTGGTGTTCGCGGTGCTGGCGGATCGGCAGGCACCGCTGGCGGATTACGCCGGCCTGGCGCTGGGGGCGGCCGTCGTGGTGCTGGGCTCCGGGGTGGTGCTGTGGCCGCTGGCCAGGCTGCTCGGTCTGGACACCAAGACCTTCCTGCCGCCGATGATGTTCAACAACTCCGGCAACATGGGCATTCCGCTGCTGGTCCTCGCCTTCGGCGATGCGGCACTGCCCGCCGCGGTGGTGGTGTTCATCGTCGAGATGCTGCTGCACTTCTCGGTGGGGCTCTACATGCTCAGCCCCCGTACGCCGCTGTGGCGGCTGTTGCGCATGCCGATCGTGCTGGCGAGCCTGGCGGGCCTGGGCGTCAACCTGGGCGGCATGCCGCTGCCCGGCTGGCTGCTCGAGGCGCTGCACATGCTGGGCGGGGTGTGTATTCCCCTGATGCTGTTCGCCCTCGGCGTGCGCATGCTCGATATCGACTTCGGCGACTGGAAGACCGGCCTGCTCGGCGCCGTGCTGTGCCCGCTCTCGGGGCTGGTCCTCGCCGCGCCGATGATCCTGTGGCTCGAGCTGACGGGGCTGCAGGCGGCAACGCTGTGGGTATTTGCCGCGCTGCCTCCCGCCGTGCTCAACTATCTGGTGGCCGAGCAGTATCGGCAGGAGCCGCACAAGGTGGCCTCGCTGGTGCTCATCGGCAATCTGGGCAGCCTGGTGGTAATGCCCATCGTGCTGGCGCTGGTCTTTACGCACGTGCTTTCAGGGACGGGCTGAAGCGAACATGACGGACCAGGGCAGAGGAGGCTGTCTGCCAGCGGCTTGAGGGGTTATGCTGTGACATACGCTGACATGGTACTTGGCGACAAACCCATAGGTTAGGAGTGTGCAAATGCAAGTAAGGACTCTGCTGGCTGGCTCGGCCATGCTGGCCTTCCTGGCCGGTTGTGCGGCCGGCCCGGCTGATGACCGTGCCGACATGGCAATGGACGATGCCGAAGTCGTTTACCAAGGTACCCTGCCCTGCCGCAACTGCGCGGGTATCGACCTGAGCGTGACGCTGCGAGGTGACGAGCAGGCAGCGCTCGAGGAGCGAACCTTCGACCTGCGTGCCAGTTACCAGGAGCATCCCCAGGAGCCGCCCGACGAAGAGTATGCGGGCAATTGGGAAGTGCTCAGCGGGACCGCCGTCGACCCCGATGCCACCGTGTACGAGCTGACACCGGACGGCGAGGGCCAGGTCTACTACTTCCTGCGCGTCGACGACCAGACCCTGGAGCTGATCGACCCTCAGCGGCGTCGTTTCCAGAACAACGAAGCCCTGCAGCTGCAGCGCCAGTAAGCCCTGGCGCGAGCGGAAGCGAAGGCGGCCTGCGGGCCGCCTTCGCGCGTCTGGCTGGCCTGGTAGAATGGGCCGAACCGAAGCCTGAGAGGGGCCAGCATGGCCAAAGCGAAGAGCGCCTTCGTCTGCACCGAGTGCGGCGCAGAGTACCGCAAGTGGCAGGGGCAGTGTTCGAGCTGCCTGGAGTGGAACACGCTCAGCGAGGTGCGGCTGAGCGCCCCGCGCCCGGGCGCGGCGTCGGCGAGCGGTGCCGGCCGCAGCGGCTATGCCGGCAGCCTGTCGAAGGAGGTCGTCGACCTTGGCAGCGTCGACCTCACCGAGGTGCCTCGGCTCTCCTCCACCTTCGGGGAGTTCGACCGCGTGCTAGGCGGGGGCCTGGTGCCCGGCTCGGCGGTTCTGCTCGGCGGCCATCCCGGCGCCGGCAAGTCGACCCTGCTGCTGCAGACCGCCTGCAAGCTGGCCCAGGCGCGCAAGGTGCTCTATGTCACCGGCGAGGAGTCGCTCTCTCAGGTGGCGATGCGGGCGCATCGCCTGCAGCTGCCTACCCAGGGACTCAAGATGCTGGCCGAGACCAGCGTCGAGACGGTGCTCGCCGTGGCCGAGCGCGAGCGGCCCGAGATACTCGTGATCGACTCGATCCAGACCATGCACCTGGAGGATATTGCCTCGGCCCCCGGTGGCGTGGCTCAGGTGCGCGAGTCCGCCGCAGTGCTGACACGCTTCGCCAAGCAGTCCAATACCGTGTTGCTGCTGGTGGGTCACGTGACCAAGGATGGCACGCTGGCTGGTCCCAAGGTGCTGGAGCACATGATCGATGCCTCGCTGCTGCTCGAGGGCGGCGCCGACTCGCGCTTTCGTACCCTGCGTGGCCAGAAGAACCGCTTCGGCGCGGTCAACGAACTCGGCGTCTTCGCCATGCTCGAGCACGGCCTCAAGGAGGTGAAGAACCCCAGCGCCATCTTTCTCTCCCGCAGCGAGGAGCAGGCTTCGGGCAGCCTGGTGATGGTGGTGTGGGAGGGCACGCGGCCGCTCCTCGTCGAGGTGCAGGCGCTGCTCGACGAGTCGGCGCTGGGCAATCCGCGGCGGGTCGCGGTGGGCCTCGATCAGAATCGCCTCGCCATGCTACTGGCAGTGCTGCATCGCCATGGCGGGCTGTTCACCGGCGATCAGGATGTCTTCCTCAACGTCGTCGGCGGGGTCAAGGTGCTCGAGACCAGCGCCGACCTGGCCGTGCTGCTGGCGGTGGTGTCGAGCCTGCAGAACCGCTCCCTGCCGCGCGAGCTGGTGGCCTTCGGCGAGGTGGGGCTCTCCGGTGAGATCCGGCCCGTGCCCAGCGGCCAGGAGCGTATCGTCGAGGCGGCCAAGCACGGCTTCACCCGCGCCATCGTGCCGCGGGCCAATGCGCCCAAGCGAGCGCCCGACGGCATGGAGGTCGTCGCCGTGGACAAGCTGGCCGATGCGCTCGAGGCGCTGTGAGAAAGCACCGCTCACTGCGATAGAATGACGATACGACCGCCAAGGAGAACGAGATGAGCGCGATTCGCCTGACCCAATACAGCCACGGTGCCGGATGTGGCTGCAAGATTGCCCCCGATGTACTCGACGGCATCCTGGCCAAGGCCGGGCCGGGGGCCACCCATTCGCGTCTGATCGTGGGCAACCAGGGCCGTGAGGATGCGGCCGTGTATGACCTGGGCGATGGCCGCGGCATGATCGCCACCACCGATTTCTTCATGCCCATCGTCGACGACCCCTTCGATTTCGGTCGCATCGCCGCGACCAATGCCATCAGCGACGTCTACGCCATGGGCGGCAGGCCGGTCCTGGCGCTTGGCATCCTCGGCTGGCCGCTGGACAAGCTGGGGGCCGAGATCGCCGGGGACGTGGTGGCCGGCGCCCAGGGCGTGTGCCGCGAGCTGGGCCTGGCGCTGGCCGGTGGCCACTCGATCGATGCGCCGGAGCCGATCTTCGGCCTGGCGGTCAACGGCCTGGTCGATCTCGAGCACTTGAAGCTGAACAAGGGCGCCCAGGTCGGCGACCTGCTGTTCCTGACCAAGCCGCTGGGCGTCGGCTTCCTGACCACCGCCGAGAAGCAGGGGCTGCTGGAGTCCGGCCACCAGAACCTGGCCCGCGAGACCATGCTGAAGCCCAACCAGATCGGCATGGCGCTGGCCAAGGTCAAGGGCGTGCATGCCATGACCGACGTCACCGGCTTCGGCCTGGCGGGGCATCTCACCGAGGTGTGCCAGGCCAGCGGCGTGGCTGCGCGCATCGACTTCCGCCGCCTGCCGCGGCTGGCCGAGGCCGAGGCGTATCGCCGCCGCGGTGCGGTACCCGGCGGCACCGGCCGCAACCGCAACGCCCTGGGAGCGGCGCTCAAGGACATGGACGAGCCGCACTGGCAGTGGCTGTGCGACCCGCAGACCTCCGGCGGGTTGCTGATCTCGGTGCACCCCTCGTGGGAAGACGACGTCGAGCGCATCGGTCGCGAGCACGGCATCGAACTGGCGCCCTTCGGCGAGGTGGTCAAGGCCGAGGGCCAGGCCCTGATCGAGGTGCGTGGGTGACGCTGCCGCTGATCGAGCCCGAGCTCTCCCTGCTGCGCCAGGGACGGGTACTGATCGATGTGCGCGCGCCGGTGGAGTTTGCCCAGGGCAGCCTGCCCGGGGCGGTCAACCTGCCGCTGATGGACGACGAGGAGCGTCGCCTGGTAGGCATCGAGTACAAGCTGCGTGGCCAGCAGGCCGCCATCGAGCTGGGGCAGCGGCTGGTCAGCGGCGGCATCCGAGCGGCGCGTATCGCGGCCTGGCGGGGCATGGTCGAGGCACATCCCGATGCCGTGGTCTACTGCTTCCGCGGCGGGCTGCGCTCGCAGATCGCCCAGCAGTGGCTGGCCGAGAGCGGCGTGGTGCGTCCGCGCATCCGCGGCGGCTGGAAGGCGATGCGCCAGGCGCTGTGCCAGCGCATCGACACGGCAGCCGAACGGCCACTGCTGGTGGTCGGCGGGCTCACCGGCTGCGCCAAGACGGCGCTGATCCAGGCGCTGCCCAATGGCCTCGACCTCGAGGGCTGCGCCCGGCACAAGGGCTCGGCCTTCGGCCGGCATCCGCTGCCGGCACCCAGCCAGATCGACTTCGAGCACGCCATGGGGAGGTGCCTGCTCGAACTCCCCGGCCCGCTGGTGGTGGAGGACGAGTCGCGCCATATCGGCGCGGCCAACGTGCCGCTCGCCTTCTGGCGCGCGATGGAGCGTGCGCCTCGGCTGCGCGTGGAGATGCCCCTCGACTGGCGCCTGGTCCAGATCCGCAAGGACTACATCGACGATCTCTGGGCGATCTATCGCCATCAGTGCGGCGAGTGGCTGGGCTGGACGCTGATGCGCAAGCAGCTCTCGACGGCGCTGGCGAGGCTGAAGAAGCGCCTGGGCCATGCCCGCCTGGCGCGCCTCCAGCGGCTTCAGCAGCTCGCCTTTCGCGAGCACGAGCGCGGTAACCGGCAGGCCCACGAGGCCTGGCTGGCGCCGCTGCTCACGGAATATTACGACCCCATGTACCGCTACCAGCTGGAGAAGCGCGACCCGGAGCGATTCCTGCACGTCGGCGATTGGGACAGCTGCCTGGAAGCCGCACGCACGTGGTCGGCGCAGGCGGCGCGTGAGTCCTCGGGACAGGCCCAGCCGGCCTGAACCTCAGGCCGCGGCGCCGCGTAGCCACTGGCTGAGCAGGCGATCGAGCAGCGGCGCCAGGCGGTCGAAGCGCCTGGCATCGGCCAGGATGCTCTCGGCGGGCTGGGCATGGGGGCTCGCCTCGCTGCCTTCCGGCCTTTCGCTGCTCGCCAGCAGCGCGTCGACACCGGCGCGGGTGATCTCGAGATGGCACAGCAGCCCGAGCGCTCGCCCGGCATCCCAGGCGAAGCCCTGCACCGGGCTACCGGGGCTGCCGCCCAGCGGCAAGGCGTCGTCGGGCAGGGCGAAGACGTCGCGATGCCACATGAAGGCGGTGAAGCGCTCCGGCAGGTCGAAGGGGCTCTGGGGGGCCAGCGTCACCTCGTGCCAGCCGACCTCGGCGTAGGTGCCGCGGCCCACCGTGGCGCCGAGCTCGGCGGCGATCAGCCTGGCGCCCATGCCGATGCCCAGCAGTGGCTTGTTGCCGTCCAGCGCCCTGGCAATCAGTTTGCGCTCGCGCTTGAGCCAGGGATGGCGCTCGTCGTCGAGGATGTCCATGGGACCGTCGAGCAGGATCAGTGCATCGCCGTCGGCCAGGCTCGGGGGCGCCTCCCCGGCGTGAAGATGGAAGACGGTATGGCTGTGTCCCATGCTGGTCAGCCAGTCGGCGATGCGGCCTGGGCCATGGAGCGGGCTGTGCTGGAGAAGATGCAGGTGCATGGAGACCTCGCCATTCAGGAGATGCGAAAAGGGAGCGGCAGCGTACATGAAACCGGCACTGCGGGAACAGATCCTGACCATCCTGGCCGCGATACCGCCGGGGCGGGTGACCACCTACGGTCGCATCGCCGCCATGACCGAGGGCGCTACGCCGCGCCTGGTCGCCAGGGCGCTGCGCGAGCTGCCCGACGACCATGGCCTGCCGTGGTTTCGGGTGATCACCGCATCGCGTCGGGTGGCCGACCATCCGGGCGCCCTCGAACAGCGCCAACGGCTGGTCGCCGAGGGCGTGCTGTTCGATGCGCGGGGGCGCGTGGCGCCCGAGGCGCTGTGGCCATGAGCCCAAGGCGTCCCATACCTTTCATCTGACCGTCAATTCACGAGGAGAATCCATGAGCCAGCCATCCGCGGGCTTTCATGAGCGGCTGCAGGCGCTCTCGCCGGATCGACAGCAGGCCTTCATGGCGGCGCTGTGTGAGCGGCTGCTGCCCAACTACGCCCTCTACGCCCAGATGACGGGGTCCGGCAATCCGGCCGGCTTGCGTGCGATCCTCGACCTGGTATGGGAGCAGCTCAGCGTGCGCGAGGCGCGCATCGACTTCGAGCGCCAGGCCGAGAAGCTTGCCGAACTCGAACCACCGGCCGACGACGACAGCTTCGGCGCCCGTCGCGCCGTGGAAGTGGTGGTCGCGTTGAGCTCGCTGCTCGACACCCTGCGTGGCGGATCTCCCGACGCCGTGCTCGAGGTCAGCCGGATCTCCAAGGGCGGGGTGCGCGCCTACATCGAGCTGACCGAGGGCGAGGAGGATGCCGGCCGGCTGGCGAAGCTGGTGCGCGAGCATCCCCTGATGGCGGACGAGAACGATTTCCAGGACGCCGTGCTCGAGGCGGCGGAGGGCAAGCTAGACCGCGAGGCGCTCAAGGCGCTGCGGCGCCTGGGGCGCAACGACGGCGTGAGCAATCTGGGGCTCGAGGCCGGCTAGGCGCGGAAGGGCCGACGCCTAGAACCGGATACCGCCGATGATCATGGCGCCGGCGGTACCGAACACGACCAGGTCGACCTCGACGCGCCCCCACTGCAGGCCCACGCTGGGCAGGGCGGCGGGTGCCGTCCCGTAGCGATTGAACGGAATGTTGTCCTGGTACTCGCCGCGGTAGCCGTGCAGCAGCCCGGCAGTCAGCTTGGCGCGCACGGTGACGTTATCGCTCGGATGCCAGAGGGGGAACTCGCGCCCGCCATAGAGGTAGAAGGCTTCCTGGTCGAAGGAGGTCAGGAAGCGGGCAGCGCCGACCAGCCAGCGCTGCGGGTTGTGCAGCTCGAGGCCGATCAGTTCCTGGCGGTCGTTGTGATCGGGCTGGGAGTCGAAGTGCCGCGTGACGAGGCTGGTCTGCAGCAGCGCGTGATCGAGTTCGAGCCGCGGAGGCCAGCTCGGGTGCTGGGCGGCCTGGCACACCGGCAAGGACAGCACGGCCGCGACCAGGGCTGCAGCGCTCCGGCGCCCTATGGCCTTGCCTACGGCCCGCACGCGCATGCTCCTCGCCGCCGCCTCAGAGGCGCATCTCGATGCCACGCTCGGCCATGTAGCGCTTGGCCTCGGGGATAGTGTACTCGCCGAAGTGGAAGATGCTGGCGGCGAGCACTGCATCGGCGCCACCCTCCCGTATCCCGTCGACCAGGTGATCCAGATTGCCGACGCCGCCCGAGGCGATCACCGGCACCGTCACGGCATCGCTGATGGCGCGGGTCACGCCCAGGTCGAAGCCCGCCTTGGTGCCGTCGCGGTCCATGCTGGTCAAGAGCAATTCGCCGGCGCCGTACTCGACCATCTTCCTTGCCCAGGCCACGGCGTCCAGCCCGGTGGGGCGCCGCCCGCCGTGGGTGAAGATCTCCCAGCGCGGCGCTTCGCCTTCGGCGGAAACGCGCTTGGCGTCGATCGCCACCACGATGCACTGGCTGCCGAAGCGGTCGGCGGCCTCGCGCACGAAGTCGGGGTTGTTCACCGCGGCGGTATTGATCGAGACCTTGTCGGCACCGGCGTTGAGCATGGTGCGGATATCGTCGCAGGTGCGGATGCCGCCGCCTACCGTCAGGGGGATGAATACCTCGCCGGCGATGCGCTCGACCATCTCCACCGTGGTGTCACGGTCTTCGTGACTGGCAGTGATGTCGAGAAAGGTGATCTCGTCGGCGCCCTGCAGGTTGTAGCGCTGGGCAATCTCCACCGGGTCGCCGGCGTCGCGGATGCCGATGAAGTTGACGCCCTTGACCACGCGCCCGGCGTCGACGTCGAGACAGGGGATGATGCGTTTGGCCAGTCCCATGATTCAGCTCCCGGCTCGGTCGAGCCCTGCAGTCAGTTCGTCACACAGCTTCTGGCCCTCGGCCACGTCGAGGCTGCCTTCATAGATGGCCCGGCCGGTGATGGCGCCGAGGATGCCCGGCTCGCCCGCGGCCACCAGGGCGCGCAGGTCGTCGAGGTCGGTCACCCCGCCCGAGGCGATCACCGGCAGCCCGCCCTCGCGGGCGAGGGCCGCCGTGGCCTCGACGTTGACGCCGTTCAGCATGCCGTCGCGGGCGATGTCGGTGTAGACGATGCTGGAGACGCCGTCGTCGGCGAAGCGCCTGGCCAGATCCACCGCCTTGACCTGGGAGACCTCGGCCCAGCCGTCGGTGGCGACGTAGCCGTCGCGGGCATCGAGGCCGACGATCACGTGGCCGGGAAAGGCGCGGCACATCTCGCCGACGAAGGCCGGCTCCTTGACCGCCTTGGTGCCGATGATGACGTAGGAGACCCCGGCGGCGAGATAGTGTTCGATGGTATCGGCGCTGCGGATGCCGCCGCCGATCTGGATGGGCAGCTCGGGCCAGCGCCGGGCGATGGCGGTCACCGCCTCGCCGTTGATCGGCTTGCCCTCGAAGGCGCCGTTGAGGTCGACCAGGTGAAGCCGGCGCGCCCCGGCCTCGACCCAGCGCGCCGCCATGGCAACCGGGTCGTCGCCGTAGGTGGTGGCCTCGTCCATCCGCCCCTGCTTGAGGCGGACGCACTTGCCGTCCTTGAGATCGATGGCGGGAATTACCAGCATGTCGTGTCCTCTCGGTGCGCTCGCGGCGCCGGGTTGTCGGGCGGCCAGGCCGGCGGAAAATGAACGCTGCGCCTGGATGACCTGGTGGAGCCTCAGGGCGCCCAGGTGACGAAATTTTCCAGTAGCTTGAGTCCGGCCCGTGAACTCTTCTCCGGATGGAACTGCACGGCGAAGGTGGCGTCACGGCCAATGGCCACATGGGCATCGACATGCCCGTAGCGGGTGGTGCCGTAGACGCAGGCGTCATCCTCTGCCGCCACGTAGTAGCTGTGCACGAAGTAGAAGTGCTCGTCCTGGTCGATACCCTGCCACAGCGGATGCTCGTGGTACTGGCGCACCAGGTTCCAGCCCATGTGCGGCACCTTGAGGCGGCTGCCACGGTCATCGACCATGTCGGTGGGGAAGCGCTTCACTTCCCCGGCGAGGAAGCCCAGGCAGGTGATGCCGCCGCTCTCCTCGCTGTGGTCGAGCAGCATCTGCTGGCCGACGCAGATACCCAGCAACGGCTTGCTCTGCTTGGCCAGCAGCTCCTGTACCAGTCCCCGCAGCTCGGTCTTCTCGAGCTCCCCCATGCAGTCGCGGATCGCCCCCTGGCCGGGCAGGACCAGGCGGGTGGCACCCTGGATGCGGCGTGGGTCGCGGGTGATGACCACGTGCTCGTGGGTGACGTGTTCCAGCGCCTTGGCAACCGAGTGCAGATTGCCCATCCCGTAGTCGATGACGGCAATGGTCATGGCGGCTCCTTTCTGATTCGCTCGTCTGCGCTACAGGCAGCCCTTGGTGGACGGCATCTGCCCGGCCATGCGCGGGTCGGGCTCCACGGCCATGCGCAGGGCGCGGCCGAAGGCCTTGAAGATGGTTTCGGCCTGGTGGTGGGCGTTGAAGCCCTTCAGGTTGTCGATGTGCAGCGTGACGCGGGCGTGGTTGACGAAGCCCTGGAAGAACTCCCAGAACAGCTGGGTATCGAGCCGGCCGATCGTGGCACGCGTGAACTCGACGTCCATGTACAGCCCGGGGCGGCCGGAGAAGTCGATCACGACGCGCGACAGGGCCTCGTCCAGCGGCACGTAGGCATGGCCATAGCGGTGGATGCCGCGCTTGTCGCCGATGGCCTGGCCGAAGGCCTGCCCAAGGGTGATGCCGAGGTCCTCGACGGTATGGTGGTCGTCGATGTGCAGGTCTCCCACCGCCTTGATGTCGAGGTCGATCAGGCCGTGGCGCGCCACCTGATCCAGCATGTGGTCGAGGAAGGGCACGCCGGTCTCGCAGTTCAGCCGACCCTCGCCATCGAGATTCACGGTGACCGTGATCTGGGTCTCCTTGGTGTCACGGGTTACCGTGGCGATTCGCTCGGACATGTCGGACTCTCTCTGGCGCTGGTGCGCGTCGCATGGTATGGGCCCGGCGCGGCCAAAGGCGGCTCCCGGGCGGGCAAGCCACTGCGCTTGCCGTCATGGGCCGTCCATTATAGAGAATCGTCCCCCCCATCCGCTACAATGCGCCCATCACAGCGGCGGCTCCATGCCGCGGCGCAGGGAGACCGCCATGCCGGTAACGCTTCACCACGTAGACAAGAGCGTCTGGGCGTCCGACCCACAGGTGCAGCACGACTTGCAGCGAATCTATGCCGATGCGCCGGTCGAGCGACTGGGCAGGGGGGTGGACGCCTTCCTCCGCGAGCACCTCGAGGCCGGCCACTTCTTCGCCTGCGCACGGTTCAACGATCGCCTGCTGGGCGCGGTGGCGGTGAGCGCCGACGATCAGGCCTGGTGGCTATCGGAACTGTGCGTGCGCAAGGCCACCCGGCGGCGCGGTGTCGGTTCGCGTCTGCTGGCGCTGGTCAGCGATGCCGCCCGCACCGCGGGCCGGGAGCTGCGCACGCACTCTTGGCAGCTGCCGGTCGCCGATCAGGTGCTGCTGACGCGTCTGGGGTATCGCCTGGATATCACCGGCGACCATTTCGTATTGGCTCCACCGCTGCAAGGAGGCGGTAATCCATGAAGCGACTGTTGCAGATGCTGCTGGCCGCCATCGGGGTACTCGGTGTCGTGGTGGCGGCGGCCGTGGTCTATGTCACGACCTTTCTCGACCCCGAGGACTTCAAGCCGCGACTGGTCGAGGTGGTGCGTGAGCAGAGTGGATTGGAGCTGACCCTGGACGGGCCGCTCTCCTGGTCGTTCTATCCGCGCCTGGGGGTGAGCGTGGAGCAGGCCGAAGGCCGCCTCCCCGAGCAGAGCGACGAGGAGGCACCGTTTCTCGCCTTCGCCCATGCCGAGGTCAGCCTTGCCTTCGCGCCGTTGCTGCGTGGCGAGATCGCCATCGAAGGGCTGACGCTCGATGGCATGCAACTGAGCCTGGCGCGCGACGAGCAGGGGCGCGGCAACTGGGAAACACTGCTACAGCGTCTCGACGAGCGCCGCGAAGGGGCGGAGTCGGCGCTGGCGCCGGCCAGCGCGGGGCCCAGCCGGGAGAGCGGGAACCTCGCCGTGGCGCTCAACATCGCCAGCGTCCAGGTGCGCAATGGTGCGGCGAGGTACCGCGACCTGGCGGAGGGAACCGAGTGGATGGTCGAAGAGATCGATTTCTCCGGCACCAACGTCAATCCCCAGCGCGCCTTTCCGTTCAAGTCCTCCTTCCGCTTGAGTTCCCATCCCTCACTCGACTGGCGGGAGCAGGAGCGCAGCCCATCCCTGGAAAGCGACATCTCGCTCGAGGGGCGAATGCGCCTCGTCCTCTCCGAGCGACGCTACCTGCTGGAGGGGCTCAAGCTCAATACCGCCAGCGCCCTGTCGGGCGTCGAGGGCCGGCAGCGGGTCGATCTCAGCGGGGAGCAGTTGATCCTGGATCTGTCGCAGCAGCGTCTGCAGCTGCAACAGGGCCGACTCGAGGCCGGGCTACAGCATCCCGGCCTGGGCGAGGAGCCGGTGCCCCTGGCGCTGGCGCTGGAAGTGGATGCCGACCTGGCGGAGAGCACGGCACAGCTGCGCGACCTGCAGCTGACCGGGCCCGATGAACTGAGCGTGAGCGGGCATCTCAACCTGGCCGACCTCGATCAGTCGCCCAGCTACAGCGGCCAAGTCAGCGTGGCGCCCTTCTCGCTGCGCCCCTGGCTCTCGCGCCTCGACAAGATGTCCGAGATGGCGGACCCGGAAGCGCTCGCCGACGTGGCGCTCACCAGCCCGGTGAGGGGCGACCTGAAGCGCCTCGAGCTGGCGGGCCTGACCATGGTGCTCGATGGCAGCACTTTCACCGGCAGGCTGACCACTGGCTTCGACGGCCAGCTGGTCGATTTCGAGCTGCAGGGCGACCGTCTCGACCTGGACCGTTACCTGCCCCCGGCCGAGCCCGTCGACGACAGCGCCGCCCGGCGCGACCTCCCGGGCATCGACAAGGCCTACGCTCAGGATGCTGCCACGCTGGTGCCCGTCGAGTGGCTGAGCCAGCTGGCCCTGGACGGCGAGCTCGACCTGGCGCAGCTGCGCCTGTCCGGGCTCGACTTCACCGAGGTAGAGCTGGCTCTCTCCGGCAGCGACGGCGAGCAGCGCCTGGATCGCTTCGAATCGGTCTTCTACGACGGCGAGCTGAGCGCCAGCGGCGCTCTCGACCTGACCCGCGAGCCGATTCGCTGGCAGCTACGGCCCAGTCTCTCACGGGTGCGCCTGGAGCCGTTGCTCCAGGCCTTGAACGACGACGACGACGCCCCGGCGCCGCTGCGCGGTCGACTCACGCTCGACGGCGAACTCGAGACGCGCGACAACCGCTGGCCGGCGCTCAAGCGCAACCTCAACGGGCGCCTGGCGGGGCACATCGACGAGGGCGCCGTGCTCGACGTCAACGTGTCGCAGGAGCTGTGTTCGCTGGCGGCCGCGGTCGAGGGCAGCGAGACGAGCCGAGAGTGGAGTGCCGATACGCGCTTCGAGCGCGCCGAAGCGAGCCTGCGCATCACCGATGGCGTGGTCCGCAGCGAGGACATCCTGGTGCTCATCCCCGGCATCGAGCTGGGCGGCAGCGGCGAGTTCGATCTGGGCAGCGAGCGCTTCGACCTGCGCGCCGCCGCCCGCTTCGTCGACGGCGCGGATGCGGCCTGCACGGTCAACCCGCGGCTGGAACGCGTGCCCCTGCCGGTGCGTTGCAGTGGAGAGCTGTCCGGGGAGCGTGGCGAATGGTGCCGCTTCGACCGTGAAGCCTTCCAGGGGACCCTGGCCGAGCTGCTGCGCGACGAGGTCTCCCGGCGTGCCGGCGACGAACTGGAGGAACGCCTGGAGCGCCCGCTCGAGAAACTCGAGGAGCGCCTGGGAGAGGGGGCCGGTCGGGAACTTCGCGACACCCTGCGTGGTCTGTTGAATTGAACACCAACAAGCCAGTCCCTGCGCCGACTCACCGTCGGCGCTTTTTTTCGTCACGTCTGCGTGAAGGTGGTTCATGAGTGAAATGCCTGCGCCGGTGCTCGACGCCGCCGTGTTCCAGCGCCGCCTGTTGGGGTGGTTCGACCGCGAGGGGCGTCACGATCTGCCCTGGCAGCGCAAGCGCACGCCCTACCGGGTCTGGGTCTCCGAGATCATGCTGCAGCAGACCCAGGTGACTACCGTGATACCCTACTTCGAGCGCTTCATGGCGCGCTTTCCCGGCCTGGCCGAGTTGGCGGCGGCCACCCAGGACGAGGTGCTGCACCTGTGGACAGGGCTCGGTTACTATGCCCGCGGACGCAACCTGCACAAGGCGGCCCGGCGGGTCATGCACGAGCACGCGGGCGAGCTGCCGGTGGAGAGCCACGAGGCGCTGGCGGCCCTGCCCGGCATCGGCCGCTCCACCGCCGGGGCCATCATCGCCCAGAGCACCGGCCGGCGAGCGGTGATCCTCGACGGTAACGTCAAGCGCAGCCTGGCCCGCCTGCACGCGGTGGAGGGTTGGCCCGGGCGGCCGGCGGTGGAGCGCCGGCTGTGGGAGCTGGCGGAACACTACACCCCCGGGCAGCGCGTCGCCGACTACACCCAGGCCATGATGGACCTCGGCGCCACCCTGTGCCGCCGCGGCACCCCCGAGTGCGGCCGCTGCCCGTTCGCCGACGTCTGCGTGGCCCATGCCCGCGGCGAGCCACGCCGCTTCCCCGAATCGAAGCCCAGGAAGGCGCTGCCGACGCGCACCACGCAGATGCTGGTGCTGCGCGACGCCGGGGGCCGGGTCCTGCTCGAGCAGCGCCCCGCCAGCGGCTTGTGGGGCGGCCTGTGGAGCCTGCCCCAGTTCGACGACCGGGAAGCGCTGCGCGGCTGGCTCGGCGCGCACGCCCCGCGGGCCGAGCTAGAGCCGGCCTGGGCGACCTTCCACCACACGTTCAGCCACTTCAGGCTCGAGATCACCCCGCAGCCGGCGCGGATCGACGGGCTGGATTCGGTGGGCGAGGGACGTTGCTGGTACGATCCAGGCAACCCCGGGCGCATCGGCCTGGCGGCGCCGGTCAAGTCGCTGCTCGCCTCGCTCGCTCCGTTCGCCCTGAGCGCCCCGCAGGGGCCCTGAGCGCCCGGCTACCTACACGACGAGGAGTACGTCATGAGCCAGACCGTTTTCTGTCGCAAGTACCAGCAGGAGCTCGAGGCGCTGCCGTTCCCGCCGCTGCCGGGAAAGAAGGGCCAGGAGATCCAGGCCAGCGTATCGAAGCGCGCCTGGGAGGAGTGGCAGGCGCTGCAGACCCGGCTGATCAACGAGAAGCACCTCAACATGCTCGATCCCGAGGCCCGGGCCTACCTCAACGAGCAGATGGAGCGCTTTCTCGACAATCGCGAGACCGACCAGGCGGAGGGCTATGTACCGCCCGAGCGCTAGCCTGGATCACGGCATCTGCATGAAACGAAAGGCTTGACGCTGCAAGGATGATCTTGTTTAATACGCACCGTTGGCAGCGGCCAGATAGCTCAGTCGGTAGAGCAGGGGATTGAAAATCCCCGTGTCGGCGGTTCGATTCCGTCTCTGGCCACCACACTGCTGGGGTATCGCCAAGTGGTAAGGCACCGGTTTTTGGTATCGGCATTCCCAGGTTCGAATCCTGGTACCCCAGCCACGCCAACCCTATCCGATCTGCATCTCGCCTGGATCGGTCCCGAGCCGGCATAGCTCAGTTGGTAGAGCAACTGACTTGTAATCAGTAGGTCCCGGGTTCGACTCCTGGTGCCGGCACCATCTCGGGGCATCGAAGGGTTCGCAGATCAGTCACAGCCTCCCACCTGTGACGCAATGCCAAACAGTCCGTTGATCACCGTTCTGTCCAACAGGAACGGGGATTTGGCATGCGTATTACCGCGATACTTTCCACTAAGGGCGGCGTGGGCAAGACCACGACCACCGCCAACACCGGCGGATTGCTGGCCGATGCAGGGCTCCATGTCCTGCTTATCGATCTCGATAGCCAACCGTCGCTGTCGAGCTACTACCCGATCACCGCCCACGCGCCCGGCGGTATCTATGAACTGATCGCACTCAACGAAACCCGCCCCGAGCGGATTGTCTCGCGCACGGCGATCGACGGGCTCGACATAATCGTGTCCAACGATTACCAGGGGCAGCTCCCCCAGCTGCTGCTCAACGCCCCAGACGGGCGCTTTCGGCTCTCGCATCTCCTCGGTAGCGGCGCCCTCGCCGACTACGATGCCATCCTGATCGACACCCAGGGCGCACGCTCCATCACCCTGGAGGCGGCCGTGCTGGCGGCCGATCATCTCCTCTCCCCGATCACGCCCGACCTCCTGTCGGCTCGTGAATTCGTGCGCGGCACGATCGGCATGCTGGACGAGCTGGAAACGCTCACCCGGTACACCTCACTCTCTGTTCCGCCGCTCTCGCTGCTCCTCAATCGCCTCGATGAGACCCGCAATGCCCGCGACATCACCCAGAGTCTGCGCGGCATGTTCGAGAACGATCTGCGCGTCCATGTCATGGACGCCCACATCCGCTTGCTGGCGTCCTTCAAGATGGCCGGGGCCGCGGGGGAGCCAATCCATCGATTCGAACCGGTCAAACCCGCCAGGCGCGTCACTCCCGCCGGTGCCGACCTGATCAAGGCCATGGTCAAGGAGATCAATCCGGATTGGGCTAAGGCCATTGACGCCCTGTCCCCCAGCAAGGGGGGGCTGTGTCATGTCTGCCACTGACACCCTCACCATGCCGGCCACCAACGCGGCCCTGTTCGGCTATTTGCCGCCGCACAGCGTCGAGGCGGAGCAGTCCCTGCTGGGCGCCCTGATGCTCGATAATGCCATCTGGGACGATGTGGCCGATCGACTGTCGAGTGCCATGTTCTACCGCCCGGAGCACCGTCTGGTCTTCGACGCGATGCGGCAACTGGGCGATGAAGGCACCCCCATGGACGTGGTGACCCTTTCGGAGGCCCTAGAGGCCAACGCCCAGCTTGAGCGCATCGGGGGGCTGACCTTCCTCGCCGAGCTCGCGCGCAACACCGCCTCCACGGCGAATGCCGTGGTCTATGCCGGCATCATCCGTGATCGGTACCAGCTTCGGCAGCTGTCGCACACCTGCATGGAGGTGAACCGACAGGCCCTCAATCCCGAGGGACGGTCGGCAAGTGTCATCATCGAGGAGGCCGAGCGGGAGCTGTTCCGCATCGTCGAGGATCAGCCGCAGGAGCCCAGCAGCGTCAGCGTAATGCTCAGCCGTGCGGTGAATGTCATCGATGCCGCGTGCCAGTCCGACGGTGGCATCACTGGCGTCCCGACGGGCTTCGCCGATCTCGATGCCATGACCGCCGGCTGGCAGCCCGCCGATCTGATCATCCTCGCCGGACGACCCTCTCAGGGCAAAACCACCCTGGGTCTGAATCTAATCGAGAACGCCCTGTTCTCGGCGGCCATCGCGGCGCGAGGACCGGTGTTCGTGTTTTCTCTGGAGATGCCCGAGGAACAGCTGATGCTGCGCTTGCTGGCCAGCGTCGGCCGCCTGTCGCTGCAGAAACTGCGTACCGGCAAGCTGGAAGATGAGGACTGGCCGAAGCTCACCGCCGCCGTGGCGCGGGTGAAGAAACTGGAGGGACGGCTGTTCATCGATGACGAGTCGGGCATCTCAGCCTCGTCCCTCAAGGCTCGCGCCCGACGCCTGGCGAGGCGTCATGGGCACCCCTCCCTGATCCTCATCGACTATCTGCAACTGCTCCATGAGCCGGGCGGCGAGAACCGCAACCTCGAGATCAGCACGATCAGCCGGATCCTCAAGGAGCTGGCCAAGGATCTCCGCGTGCCGGTGATCGCCCTCTCGCAGCTCAACCGTCAGCTCGAAACCCGCCCCAACAAGCGGCCCTGCATGGCAGACCTGCGTGATAGCGGAGCCATCGAACAGGATGCCGATGTGATCGCCTTCGTCTACCGCGATGAGGTGTACCACCCGGATAACCCCGATAACCAGGGGCTTGCCGAGCTGATCATCGGCAAGCAGCGCAACGGGCCGATCGGCACCGTCAATCTCGTGTTCCAGGGCGACTGTACCCGATTCGAGACCCTGGAATGGAAACATCGGGAGGTGACGATATGAAACTCCAACAGCTTCCTGAAGTAAGTCAACTCGCTTTCTTGCTGGCTCTGGCCCGCACTATGCCGCATCGCTATCCAGCCATGGAGCGTCAGGCCTATTCGCAGCCGCTGTCGAGGGAGCGCGCCAGGCAAGAGGCGATGAGACTGCTGGGCTTCGAGGTCAACACGGAGGACCGGGAATGAGAAGCGAGACCCTCAACGACTCCAGCACCGTGTATGTCCACTGGGTGGAAGATTACGTCCTCCGACGGCCTGGCCTATCACTGCTCATCGATGGCGGCACTTGGGGCCGCCCAACGTGGTGGGGCGATGCCGATAACTTGGAAGCGGCACTGGAGATCGCCAAGACCGGGCGGCGCGGGAGGCAGCAGGGAGGACATCTCTCATGACCCTTATCGAAACCGTTCTGGGAGCAGAGCCGATCGTCTACATGGACTGGTCACGCCCCCTGTTGCTGCGATCCTTGGGACTTGATGCCCAAATTCTGACCGCCAACCCCTTCGAGTCCCCTATGGCGGACCGCTATGAGGCCGGGGAGCTCGCTTGTACGGAATCTCCCGAACTGTATGGCGTGACACCTCCCGAAGGGTATCGGCTGCTGACAAGCGGGCCGTCCGAAGATGGCGAGCTGGTTTGGGCCATCTACGTGTGCCCCGTCACCCGTCTCGGCGAGCGGTTCCTGGAAGAGATCAGCGGGGCGGACTGCCGGGAGGTGCGCCATGGTTGATTACCTTCGCGGAACTAAACGTGGGATCGAGCGCGTCGTGCGCTATGCCGAGGCACACGGCTGGAGTGTCGAGCGTACTCGGGGTGGCAACGTAAAGCTCAGCAAGTCCGGATGCTCCCCAGTGTTCACTAGGTTCACACCCAGCGATAGCAAGCGCTCTGCGGGCGTGACGTCGACGCAACGAGAGGGACTGACCCATGGCTGACCTCATCAAGCTCCATCGACAGCCGCTGTCGACGGGATGCCGATACTTCGAGATCCCTCGGTGGAACGTCATGACACTAGGAGTAGGCACCCAGCATCTCGACGCCTTCCGTGACCGGTTCCAGGCCTGGCTCGAGGTGCGCCCTCATCGCCAGACCCGTCACAACCACCAGACGCTCTCCCTGCTGGCCGATTGTCGGGTACTGCTGCAGGCCGCTACTTGCCGCCTGAGTACACCCCATGAACGCCTGCGCTGGCAGGTCCTGGAAATGAGCGAACTGACGGATCGCCAACTGATGCTCGTTATCCTCGACACCCTTGGCGAGGTCGATCGCAGTCTGATCGCCCTGCGTCGCGACGAGTGTCGCCTCACCGGCGAACCCGACCGGGAACTGACCCCAATCATTCACAACCTGCTCCGGTTCGTTCGGCGAATCGAACACCTGCTGGACCCAGCGCCGGGTAAGGTGCTGACGCTCAAGGAGGATTCATCGCATGAGTAAACATAGGCACCCCTCCCAGGAGGAGCTGATGGAAAAGCTCAGGACGCCGGGACCGGCCCTTCAGAGCGAGCCGGTCGAGACCGTCGGTCCGCCTCTGGCCGAGCAGGGGATCGAGGTCACCCTGGACAAACTGCGGCCTTACGACCGCAACCCCCGGACGCTGCGCAACCCGAAATACGAGGAGATCAAGGCCTCGATCCGCGAGGTCGGGCTAAAGCATGCACCGGTGGTCACGCAGCGTCCCGGCGATGACAAGTACATGATCAGCGACGGGGGCAACACCCGACTGCAGATCCTGCGCGAGCTCTACGAGGAGACAGGCGAGGAGCGGTTCCGCAAGTTCCACTGCATTTTTCGCCCCTGGGTCTCCGAGGCGCATATCCTCGCCGGCCACCTGTCCGAGAATGAGACCCGAGGCGACCTCTTCTGGATCGAGAAGTCGCTGGGTACCCAGCAACTCAAGGAAACGCTGGAGGCCGAGGCCGGCAGGACGCTTTCCCAACGTGAATTGGCCAAGCGTGCCAAAGAGTTGGGGTTTGCTCTGAACCAAAGTCACATCAGCAAGATGCTCTACACGGTCGAGCACTTCTGGCCGACGCTGCCCCTGACGCTGGAAAGCGGTATGGGCAAGGATCAAGTCCAGAAACTTATCGGTTACCGCGAGGCCTGCCTGCTAATCTGGCGGCGCTGCGAGGTCGACGAGAGCGACTTCGGTCCCGCCTGGCACGAGACCATGGCCTACTTCGATCACGAAGGCCAGACGGTACTGCCGTGGTCCATCGTCGAGGACCGCCTGCTGGGTATGCTCGAGGATGCCACCGGGGCGCACCTCAATCCCATCGATTACGCGCTGCGGACGATCCTCGATTTTCGCAAGCGGCGCTGGTCACTCGAGGAGCACGACGAGGATATCTGGCGGCCGCTTGATGTGGAGATGGAACGCTTGCGCGATCCCGATGCGCATCCCTTGACCTATTTTCCGCCTCTGCCCGGTGAAGAGAGCAAGGGGGAGAGTGGCCGGCGGCGGGCGAATGCAAGACCCACCCAGCCGCAGGAACCGGATTCCATCCCCTTGCCACCGTCTCCGTCAACTGTCCGGAACGACGGGAAGATGGATGACCCGAACCGACAGCAGGATGAAGAGCAACCGGCGGCCACTTCCCGACACGAGCTCGAGGAGCTGAGGCAACAGGTGGAACGCCTGCAGCAGGAGAATGCCTCGCTGCAGAGCCCGCCGTCCTCATTCCAAGCGGCGCCCGATTTCGACGTTGGTGATGACACGGAACTGTCGATGCCTCTGGCTGCCCCGTCCGAGCCGCTGAATGACGAGGAGTGTCAGCGGCGCCTCGATGCCCTGAGCCTGGGAAACAGCCAGGACTCGGGAGAGACGGAGAGTTTCCGGCGCACCCGCGAATGGTTGAGTCGCCAGCAGGGCGAGGAGCCCATCGACTTCGAGGACAACGCCCTGCGTGCCGTGCCGCTGCGCTCGGCAGAACCGATCTATCCGGTCATGGACATCTGGGCCATCGAACCGGCCTTTCGTGACGCCGACCGCATGCGCACCGAGATCGGCTATTTCGCCGTGGCCATCGCTCGCTGGGGCGGCATCAATCTTCCTCACGAGCATCAGGCCGTGATTCCGCATCACGTGAAGCCACATTACAAGGGCCTCGGGTACCACCTCGAGCCGCTCTCGGACGAGCAGGTTCAGAGCCCCCGGGCCCAGCGGGTCTGGCAGCTATTGGCGGGGCTGATCGGCGAAGTGAATCCCGCTTATCCCATCGATGTCACCCTGATGGGTGAACTACTGGGTACAGCCTCGAATGACGACATCTTGCCCGACGAGATCCTGGTGCGCCTTTACCGCATGGTGCGGTTGATGCGCGCCCTGCGAGCACAACTTGGCGAAGGGGGCGAAGACTCATGAGCATGCGGACGTTGACTCATGCACTGCTGGCCCAGGCGATTGGATACGTGAGGGAGGGCAACATGCGCCGCGCCCGGGCCCTCGGCTTCAGCGATGATGAGCTCCGTGAACTGCGGCGCATGTCCGCGACGGATCTGGCATCGCTGGCTAGTGACGGTCCCGCTGTGTGCCGTCTCTCCGTCGATCACGAGATGCTGCTGGCAATCATGCGACGATTGACCCAGGACCACGATCGCGAGCTGCAGATTGATCGCTGTCTGGCGCTCGGCGCGAGCGTTCAGATGATGGGCGACTTCTTTGGTCTCACCGGTAATGATTGCTCGACCCGCCGCTCCTTGCTGGGCCTCGAGACGCGACAGGGCCGTCTGGCCATGCCCGTGGAGGAGGATGAACATGATGCCTGGCATCGCTGGCAGCAGATCGCTCAGGAGCCCCAGGATCCTCAACGGGCGCCTGAGGACATTCGGGGCATGATGGTGTTGGCTGAGGAGACCGGGATCCCCTTGGCCGTGGTCTGGCATCTGGTCAAGGCTTGGACATCTCCGGATGAGCCGCTTAGCGAGCTCCCTCACCACGATGAGCCGGAGGAGGACGAGAGCGAGGATAATCAACTGACGGGAGGGCGGGTATGGGCCGCCATGTAGCTGACTGGCGAATTCTGGTCGGTCGCGCGGCAGCAGCCATTACCCAGCGCCGAGGCCCTCATGCCTCGGCGCTGGAGAGTGGCGACGAGAGTCCGGATGGCCTGCTCTTCCTGGGTAATCCACACGAGACCGTGCCGCGTGCGCTGTTACTCGATCGTCGTCTGGGTGCCGTCGACATCCTTGGCTGGCAGATGATTCGTTTACTGGCCAATGCGGATCGCACGACAGCCTTCCCCACCTACGACGACCTCCAGCCACTGCTGCGCAATGGCGTCGATAGCCAGGCTTCCCGGGGAACCGTTGCGAGGGTTATCGCCGTGCTGCGATTGACCCGGTGGCTGAGTCTGGCGCATCGCGCCAGGAACGAAACCAATGGTCGGGTTATCGGCAATGTATACGTCCTGCATGACGAGCCGGTGGATACAGCGGAAGCCAGTCTGCTGGATGACGGCTACATCGATTTTGTCTTGCAGAGCTGTCGTCACAAGAACCGCATCGTGCGAGAGGTCGCGATTACCATGCGGGCCGAGCTCGAAGAAGCGGGTGCCCTTTCCGATGCGGGTGCCGCGGACCTGGCCGCCGACATTACTCCGGTGACGAGGCTGAATCGTCGGTCTCGGCGTTTCCAGGAGATGCAGTCGCAAGAGAGAGCTCAAAGTTCACCTTGTGATTACGGACAGTTCGCGATCGATTCCCGACAGTTCGCCACGCGAACTCAGTCGAAAAACAAGGGTTTATCACTTAGTTCTCCACGCGAACTAAGTGGCCCTGCTTCGCGAACTGACCTCAGTTCTCCACGCGAACTCATTGAGGAATCAATGCCTTATCGCTTAGTTCGCGACGCGTACTCAGTCCCTACAGTAGTACGTAGTAGTAAGATACTTACTACGAGTACCAGTATTGGAAACCAGGACTCGCGACACGAGCTGTTCTGGTCGGATCATCTCGAGCTGAGCGCCGATGAGAGGCGGGTGCTCAAGGATGGAATGAGCGACCTGCCCAACGATATCCGTCAGGCGGTCTTGGACGAAACGTCGGGACGCGTGGCCGCCGGCAAGAGCGACAATCCGCGAGGTCTCCTCCATGCATTGATACGGCGTGCCAAGACGGGGGAATTCCGTGCAACCCGATTCGCTCAACAACAGGCAGAGCGCCGTGGTGAGCGTTACATCACGGACACTTCGGACTCGGACAAGTCCCATTCACCAAGTGACACATCGCCGACAAGGCCCGTTCCAGCCCACCATTTCGTGAGCCCACCGCCGGCAGTGACTCGCCAAGAGGCGGAAGCGGCCAGAGCGGAAATGCTCGCGTCACTAGGAATCAAACATTAGGCGGGAGCACAGGAAACACGTTTCTGTGCAATTACGTTTTCATATAGCCCGCCGTAGAGCGCACGCGCCACAGTGCAGATCACATTGATGATCAAACTGGAAGGGGGACCGGATATGGCCCTAGAGGCGAACTCGATGGGTGCCTTGCGCAGCAAGATCAATCTAAGCCTGCATACCTATCACGCTACCAGGCTGTGGTGGGGGCGTGGGGTTGAGAGTGGCAAGCCTCAGATCATCGGCTTGCGACAGTTTCTCTTCCTCGTTGGTGCGATCCAGCGCAATGCCACTCGCGACGATCCTTACGCTGATCACTGGATGCTGCTGATCGATGGCAAGCTGGAGGAAGTGCGGGACAAGCTGGATACCGCACTGGCCGATGCCGAGCGGCTCCTGGAGCAGATCCCCAGTGAGCTCACCATCGAAGAGAACGTCAACCAACGGCCCTTCACCACCCCAGTCTATACCGGTGGCCAGCAGGGCTGGTTGGCCCTTCGTCTGCTGATCGACTTCGATCGTTTGGTACGCCACCTCTTGCTCGCTAGCCATGTAGCCATCCTGTCGAGGGATGGAACATACGATCGACTACGGACAGCCAATCACGCGTTGCGCAGCCTGTGCGCCTTTCCCCAGCGCTACCCTGGCTACAGCGGCATCACTCGTGATGACGTTGCCGCCAACAACGCCAAGGCTCGAGAGGCGCGGGAGAAGTTCGGAGAGTTACCCCAGGATGTGCTCGATGGGACGCGGCGCAGCCCGTATGCCCCGTCAGTCCAAAAACCTCAGCAGGTGGCAGCAGAGGATACCGTGTCCGAGGCCAATCCCGATCAAGGTTCCAACAATTAGAAGGAAGGGCCGCTGAAAGGATCGCCTTGAGATCGAGGTAATGGCGATTGGTGACCGTGTCACAAGGAAGCCGTGTGACCATGGCAGAGATAGGACCTCAGGGTGATTCCGCCGGAATCAATTTAACTTAGGGTCACGGCAGCCAGTGGAGGACCTCAGAGTGATTCCGCCGGAATCAATTTAACTTAGGGTCACGGCAAGCCAGTGGAGAACCTCAGGGTGATTCCGCCGGAATCAATTTAGCTTAGGGTCACGGCAGCCAGGTGGAGGACCTCAGGGTGATTCCGCCGGAATCAATTTAACTTAGGGTCACGGCAAGCCAGTGGAGAACCTCAGGGTGATTCCGCCGGAATCAATTTAACTTAGGGTCACGGCAGCCAGGTGGAGGACCTCAGGGTGATTCCGCCGGAATCAATTTAACTTTGGGCCATGACAGGGCGGATGGAAAAGCGTCACAAGTGAAAGCTCAAGCAAGATGGCTAGGGAAGTGATCCTCTTTTGAATGACACAGGACGCATGGACATGGCAATCGAAATGATGGCACCAAGTCGCTACCACGGATCAGCACCAGGTAGCTCCAGTGAGGCCGCACCCAATGCCTACGCAAAGGGCCTTTTGAAACCCTTTAAGGGTAAGGGGGGCATGATCCGATTGAGAGATGAACTCGAGGCGGAAGCAGCGGCGATGGTTCAGGAGGCCGTGAATATCGAGCAGCAATATAACTTCGGTCTACTCTCCAAACTCGGTCTGCTGATACGACATCATGGAGAGCACAATCACCGAGTGCCCTACCTCAGGTGGCGTGACCGAAAAGCCAGGAAGATGGGAAATGCCTTATGGGAGGGAGCGATGGCGCGGCGAGACCTCTCAGAACCAATGCGACGAGAGCTTTATGACATCGAAGTGCTTCGGTGTCTGTTCAATGCCCAGGCGGGCGTCATCAATTCCGAGCTGCGTCGGCTTCGTTCGGTAATCCCCACCTTGGAGCGGGCCGATCAAGTCTTGGCAAGAGAAGTGAAAAAACCTCTCGATATTTTTTAACATTTTCCCGAGACAGACTTGGGCCTTCGCAGGACTCTAGTGGCACACCCCTTGTGGCATAGGAGCTTCTGATGAGCACACGGTTTATTGGTGAGGGCAACATCGGGTCCGATCCGATCGTTAAGATGTTTCCCGACAACGGCAACCAGCCGCCCCGTGGCGTGATGCGCTTGAATGTTCGCTTCGACAACCTGGTACCAACCGAGCATGGGCTGATCGATCGTGGCGGCTTCTGGGCCAATGTCGAAATTTGGGGACGCCAGGTCGAGGAGTGGTCGACGTTGTATCAGCGCAGTCAGCGTGTCCTGGTGATAGGACGCATGGTACTGGATACCTGGGAGAAGGATGGGGAGGAGCAGTCGGCATTCAAGGTCCAGGCGGATCGAGTCGGGATCCTGCCGTATCGAGTTTTGGCTGTGGAGATGGACAGCGCCGCTTCTCAGAGTGGGACGCCGCCGGAACAGCGTACCGCTGTGCCGCCAGCCGACATGCAGCCTTCAACCGACGCCTCCGGCTATGGTGCCGCTGACGGATCTGGCACTGATGGCGGCGGCATGCGAGAGAGGGTGTGACGATGAGGAGTTATTTCCTGCTGCCATTTGGGGTCGCTGCTTTGGCCATCGCCGGGTGTACCACGCACGACCATGTATATTCCCAAGGGCGGTGTTTGACCTGCATCAACAACCCATTCACGGGTGAGCCCGTCAACTACGATACGGAAGATGAGCAGCCGATGCCCTCCGAGCATGCATCCAAGGCAGCAAGTGCTCCCGTAGTGCCGACTACGTTCGTTCTCAACGTCCCGATCGATGTCGATACAGCCTATGCGAGGCTGCGGAGTGCTTTCGGATTCCGGTCGGACGCCGACTTCAATAACGATCTTCGCAGTGATCGGCTCATGCAGATGGATGAGGCATATCACTATGAAGCCACTCCTGGGGCTTTCTATCGTCTCAGCGACTATGACAAGCAGGTGGTCGACGGTGTGGAGCACAGCATCATTCTGAGGGCTGAGATCCAACGAGATGGAGTTGGCTCTAGGATTCAGATGGGGTTCATGCCGGCAGGGAGCAGTCGCACCTTCGACCTCGACGCAATGAAGGCGGCAATTCAGCAGCGTGCCGAGGCCGCGCTGTTGTAACGAGGCAATATGGACCACAGATGCAGATCTGTTCATCACCGATGCCTGGAGGGGACAGCGGAATTCCGGGTGCGCAGCCGAGGAGTGGCTGCTAAAGGATCCAGGCCGTCGGCAAGTGCCTTGCTCCCCCTTGCGGTCTTCTATGTGGCGTTGGCAATGTAGATTACCCACGCACAGATCCGCATTGACGCGCAGGTGGCTTGGCTGGCCGTATCGTGAAAGTTAGGGAAGCCAAGGAGTCAGTTGATTGGCCACGGAGCGAGCTACAATTTTGGAGAACGAAGAATTTGATAGATAAACTGCGCAATGAGCGCATCGGCGTGTCCAATGCCGCCCAACTCCTCGGTGTCAGGGTCTCCGAGCTCAAGGAGGCACTGCGCCAGGGGACGGACCTTCGAGGCCACCCTCCTCCAACACCACTCATCAAGGGAGCTGGTTCTACCGGTACTCAGATGCTGTTCCGTCTCGGTGATGTCATGGACCTAGCTGAGAAGATAGGGAATGGGGACCGGTGATGTCACTCAGGCCAAATCCTTCAATCCCGCGTTATCGTTTCTCCTTTCACCCCACCACAGGCTGACGGAGCCTGTTTCCCCATAATCTCATGGGAGACAGACATGAAGCTTTTTCTCTGCGAGAAGCCGTCACAGGCCCGAGATATTGCCATGGTGCTGGGAGCAAATCAGAAAGATGACGGCTGCTTGCGCGGCCATGGCACCGTCGTCACCTGGGGCTTCGGGCATTTGCTCGAGCAGGCCCCGCCCGACGCTTATGACCCCGCGTTCAAGCGTTGGGCGCTTGATACCCTGCCGATCCTGCCGACGTCCTGGAAGTTGGAGGTCAAAAAGAGTGGACGCAAGCAGTTCGAGACGATCCGCAAGCTGCTGAGGGAGGCCACGGAAGTGGTGGTGGCCACCGATGCCGATCGCGAGGGTGAGACCATCGCCCGTGAGATCCTGGAGTACTGCGATTACCGCGGGCCTGTGAGCCGCCTGTGGCTGTCGGCACTGGACGATACCTCCATCCGCAAGGCTCTGGCCGACATTCGTCCCGGAGACTCGACCTATCCGCTCTACCTGGCTGGCCTGGGGCGAAGCCGTGCCGACTGGCTGGTCGGCATGAACCTGACCCGGGCCTACACTGTGATCGCCAAGCAACAGGGGCACGATGGGGTGCTGTCTGTCGGTCGAGTCCAGACGCCGACGCTGCGGCTTGTGGTGGACCGTGACCGAGAGATCGCGGACTTTGTGCCCAAGCCCTTCTGGGAGTTAGAGGGGCTGTTCCAGGCCAAGGGCAGTACTTTCAAGGCGAAGTGGAAGCCGCGGGACGAATCGCTGCTGGATGATGCGGGACGTTGCATCAACGAGGCTGCCGCCCGGGAGCTGGTCCAGCGTGCTTCTGACGGTGAAGGGCAGATCTCCCGTTTGGAGACGGCGCGCAAGAGGGAGGCGCCGCCGTTGGTGATGGATTTGGCCACGCTGCAGCAGGAGGCCTCGCGGCGCTATGGGTACGGGGCGCAGCAGGTGCTGGACGTTGCCCAGACGCTCTACGAGACCCACAAGGCGACCACCTATCCCAGGACCGATTGCCGCTACTTGCCGCTCTCTCAACTGGAGGAAGCCGAGGGGGTGATGACGGCGCTACTGAAAACGGATCCTGAACTTTCTCCGCTTCGCGATCATCTGGATCTGTCGCGCAAGAGCCGGGTCTGGAACGACAGCAAGATCACCGCTCACCACGGAATCATCCCAACCACCTCGCCTTGCGACATGTCCCGCATGAGTGAGCCGGAGCGGTATCTCTACGATCTGATCCGTCGTCACTATCTCGCTCAGTTCCTGTCTCCCCACGAGTACGATCAGACCGATGTCGTCGTGAAGTTGGCGGGAGAGGACTTCGTGGCCACCGGCCGGCAGGTCCAGGTCGAGGGGTGGCGAGTGCTGTTCACGAAGGCAGCGAAGGAGAGCGAGGAGGAGGCCGGCGGTACGGAAGGAGAAAACGCTGGCCAGGCGTTACCGGCACTGTACCAGGGAGAGGTGTGCCCGGTGCGTTCTCTCGAGGTAATGACCAAGCAGACGACCCCGCCCAAACCCTTCACGGAAGGGACGTTGATCTCGGCGATGAAGCACGCGGCCCGCTTTGTCACCGATGAACGGCTGAAGGTCAGGCTCAAGGAGACGGCGGGCATCGGCACCGAGGCAACCCGGGCGGGGATCATCGAGACGCTGTTGAAGCGGGGTTTCCTGAGGAAGCAGAAACGCGCCTTGGTCTCAACGCTCACGGCCCGTCAGCTCATCGATGCCCTACCCGCCACGGTGACCGATCCGGGGATGACTGCCCTGTGGGAGCAAGCACTGGATGTAGTGGCGGCACGGCGGCTGCCGCTCGATGAGTTCATGGCGCGCCAGACAATCTTGATCAACAGGCTGGTCAAGCATGCGGCGGGGATAACTATGTCGCTGCCTCAGCAGCAACCGGCGCAGAAGTGCCCCGACTGCGGGGCGCCGATGCTCAAGCGCAAGGGCAGGAGCGGACCTTTTCTGGGCTGTAGCCGCTACCCTGAATGCAGAGGGATCGTGAACCTCGGGAAGCAGCGAGGGAAGGCTAAGGGGGTTGGACCGCAAGGTCGCGGGGATAAAGGGAGTGTTGCCAATGGCTGAGCAGTGGAGGGACTACATGATGTGGCTATAGTTCAGTCGTCGGGCCACTTATCCTATTGAATTACCGTGGTGAAGACTTCGTCCATGTGTTGACCGCCAAGGCTAGGCTGCCATAATGACAGGCGTACCCCGCTGGTCACTGGCGGTCATCAGTGACGCCCTTTGAGTCCTCAGTGGCTCAATTGACCCCCAAGTCTCCCGCGCCTCGTGCAAGGAGACATCCCCACGCCACCTTACGCATGCCGTGGCACCAGGTTGCACTGTCGGGGATTCGAGGCTCCCTTTACCTAGGTCAGCCTGGTGAGCTGGCCACCCTTCTACTTCCATGCAGTCTGACCAGTGAGCGATCTCTGCCTTGGGATTGCTCGCTGGCCGGATTGTCATGACTTCACGCTGGCGGTGCCCGCCGCTTGAACACTGGGCTCCCTTTGTGCGGGGATACCGTGCATATTCGCGAGACGCGAAGTACCGATCGTTACGCCGCCATAGGATCGGGTGTGAGGTTGTCGGCATGGCTGAGAGGGACGTGACCGACGTCGAACATAGTGGCCCCTTCGTGTGATCTACCTTCTCCGGCGGGTAGAGGCTAACTCAGGCATTCTCTGCTTCACCTAATCGAGACCGGGGCGCTCCCAAACCGGAGCGCCTGGCTTGCGAAATAGTCGCTGGACACGCTTAACATTCCCTGTCGATCCCCCTGTTCCTCCACGGCACTGTGAATCTGCTTTCGATCAGAGCTTCGCGAGGCCGACATGGTGCGATCTATCCCTCGATTTCTTACCTGTAGCATGGCCGTGGCCTTGCTGGTCGGCTGTGCTGACCAGTTGCATCGGTCGTCGACCGAGCATGCCGAGGCGACGCAGGTCGACGAGGCTAGCGCCCTGGAAATTGCACCTCGCGGTGAGCCCCAGACCGTTTACCGGGAGCAAGATGCCACCACCGCCCCGAATGCGCTCCGGACGGGTGTGGTGGAGGCGGATGGCCATGCACATGAGCTGCCGACAATCGAAGTGTTGCGCACGGCTCGATACCAGCTGGTGTCCACACGGGCCCCGCTGGGGCAGCGGCAGTTGCTCGAGCAGTACGTGAATGTGCGCGTCCCGTCGGACGTGTCCACCACGGTAGGTGATGGGATCGAATATGCCCTGCGAAATACCGGCTACTCGCTGTGCCACCCCAATGCCAATCCTCAGCGCTGGTTATTCAGCCGGCCGCTGCCGGCGATCCATTACCGGCTGGGGCCCATGCCGCTCCGCGAGGCACTGCAGGTGCTCGCCGGCGATGCCTGGGAGCTTGATGTCGATCCCGTGCGGCGGGAGGTCTGCTTCGAGCAGCGGGGCATCCGTGCAGCGGGGACGCTGGGTGTGGCTCATTCCTTGGTAGGTACTCCAGGTATCAATACAGCGGAGGCAGGCGATGAGTGACGACGCCAACAAGCGCGCCCAGACGAGGAGAGGGATGAGCATGATGTCGCAAGATTGGAAGGTATGGCGCAGCGGGCCGGCCTTCGGCATCGGTGCCGCCTTATGTCTCGGGTTGTTGGCTTTCCCAGCGTCGGCCCAGACGTTGGTACCGGGGGACGGCCAGACGAATTCCCAAGACACGAGTGGTATCGAGGAGCGGGACAGCCAGATCCGCGACTCACAGCGCGCCGAGGCCCGCGAGTGGGGCTTGGACGAGCGGGAGTGGCAGCGCTACGAGGCGCTGATGGAGGGCTCGCGCGGGATTTGGTCACCGGACCTCGATCCGCTGACGGCGCTGGGCATCGAGGCGGAGACAGCGGAGGAGCGTCGCCGCTACGCCGAGATGCTGGTCGAGGTAGAGAGGGAAAGAGTCGAGCGCGAGCTCGCCTTCCAGCGCGCCTATGATGAGGCCTGGCAGCGCCTTTATCCCAACGAAATGCCTGTCGAGCAGTTCCTGCTGGGCGATTCTGGCCAGGCTGGGCAGGGGAGCGTGACCTTTCTCCAAGACGCCGGCAGTTCGGCCGGTTCCTCGCGCTTGAGCGTGCATGTAGCGGCCCAGGGGTGTGCCAGCTGTGACGCCACTATCCGGGAGCTGCTGGACAGCGGTGTGCCCATGGATGTCTTCGTCATCGACTCGGAGGGTGACGACACCGTCATTCGACAGTGGGCCCGGGACAATTCAATCCCGGTGAGCCGTGTGCAGTCTCGTGAGATCACGCTCAACCATGGGAGGACGGATGCATCCCTGGGCGTGACGCGGGACAGCGTGCCCCAGATCTTTCCTCGGTAGGCAGGGTTCTGGCGATGCGTTTCCGGCGTTCGCAGACCACCATGCTTCGTCTCTGGTGCTGCTATCTCGGGCTGTGGTTTGTCTTGGCTGCCATTCCGGTGTCGGCAACGGCCGGCAACGATATACCCGAGGCCTATGTTGTCGCGGCACAGCGCCATGGCGTGCCGCCTGAGGTGCTGTATGCCGTGGCACTGACGGAATCCAAGGTCCCGCTGGCGCATACGCTGCGTCCCTGGCCCTGGACGCTGAATGTCGCGGGACAGAGCTACTACTTCGAGACGCGGGCGGAGGCCTGCGAGGCGTTGACTCGCGCGCTGTTCGAGACCGAGTTGATTGACGTGGGCGTGGCACAGCTCAATCTCCGCTGGCAGCCTCAGCTGTTCGGTGCAGGCAATCGCTTCGTGGACCCCTGTGATGCCCTCGATCCCTACGCCAATCTGGATGAGGCGGCGAAGCTGTTGCGTTCGCACTATGACGCCAGTGGCAGCCAGGACTGGGTGGCGGCCGCGGGGCGGTATCACCGTCCCGCCGGTGGCGCGCCGGCGTCACGCTACCGGCGAGCGGTGGCGGCCAATCTCGAACGCCTGGATGACGGCACGCGTCAGGTGGATGCGGCGGGTGGCGTCCAGTTCGCCTCGGCCGAGAACATTTCGCTTTCGACCGCATCATCCTCGACCGCGACTGCCGTCGAACCCGAACCCCTCAATGCCGATACTTCCCTGGTCTGGGTCGCTCCCTTGAAACCGGCTCAGTGGGTCGATCCGGAGAGACGCTGGGATCGGCTCGTTGCGTCGGTGGCGGCACATTGATTTGAAGGAAACACTCATGAAGACACCCTTGATCACCATGGTCGGCCTGGTCGCTTCGACTGTCGTTCTCTCCGGCCACGCACAGCAACCGCCGCGGCCGCCGGGATTACCCGAATTGACGGTGGTGGCTGACCACGGTGGCGAACCCGCCCGGCCGTACTACGTTGCTATCGGCATGGCCGGGGTAGACGAGGAGGACGGCTATGTGCCCGATCCCTCGGCGCCGGTGTCCATCGACGAGCGCGACATGCTCCCGGTGGAGAGTGAGACCCTGTCGCCCGGACGAGTCCAGCCCCGGTCATTGGAATTGCCCCCGAGCATGACGCCGTTCTTTCTGGTCGGCGCTGACGATCTTTCGGTGGAGTGGTTGAAGCAGCGTGGGGCCATCCTTCGGGAGATGAATGCCGTGGGCTTGGTGGTCCAGGTGGCTGGTTTGGAGGAGCTGGAGCGGCTCAGAGACCTGGGGCAGGGGCTGGAAATGCGGCCGGTATCCGCTGACGACCTGGCGGAGCGGTTGGGGTTGTCGAAATACCCGGTACTGATTACCGCCGACAACATCGAGCAGTGAGGGAGGAAGGCACCGTGACTTTGATGCTTCCCGACACTGCCTTCGATGCACTGGACGTACCGCAACTTGGCCATCAGCCCGAGGATGCCGAGCGACGTATTTTGCTCGCGGCGCGATTGATCCAGCTCGGCGTGCTTGCCTGCCGTCGGCTGGATCGACCGCTCAAGGTGACGACCCTGCTGCCCCTGGTAGAGCGCATCGAGGCCCTGGACGCCCTGGCGATCGACTTTGCCGCTGTGGTGTTGCCGGCGGAGGCTTGGCAACGGATTGCCGCGAAGCTGGCGGGGTTCGGGGAGCGCTCGATACCCCGAGCCTACCAGGGACGCGACAAGCGCATCCCCGCCCTGTGGCTCTATCTACGCGAGGCACCCTGCGAGAACCCGGAGGCATCCCGTCTCCTGGATGGCTTCGCTTCCGCCTGCCGCTACGACAGTGCCCATTACAACGCCATCCTCGCCAACCTGGCCGGTGAAGGGATCCTCGAATCGGCGGCCGTGCAAGTGCTGGAGCGTCTCGACGGCGGCAGCGAAAACGGATCGGCCGCCATCGAGAAGGAGGGCTCGGCGTGAACCAGACCCATCCCCTCGAGTCGCTGTTGCGGCCTGCCGTGGAGCTGAACACGGCGGTTGTGTGTTTCGCCTGTGCTCTGATGTGTGTGTTCGCACCATGGGCCTTGGCGTTGACGCCCAGCGTGGGGATCGGCATGGCCTTTGCCTTCATGGGCTTCGGCCTGTGGCGGGGGAGGCAGGCGTGGATCGTCTTGCGGTATCGCCGCAACATGCGCCGCCTGCCTCGCTTCGCCCTGCGCTGCGACCAGGTCCCGGTGAGTACCCGGAGCCTGTGGCTGGGCAAGGGCTTCAAGTGGGAGGCCAGGCATACCCAGCGACTTCACGAGAGCCAGCAGCCCGAGGCCGAGCGCTATATCAAGCCATCGCGTCCCTATCGGATTGCCCGCCATCTGGAGAATCGTCTGGAACGTGTCCGCTCCCTCTCTTTCCTGATTCGGCTCCTAAGCGCGAACAGCGCCCTCAATCCCTTCCGCCCCCTGCCGCCGGTCGGGGGGATTCCCGCCTTGCATGCCGTGGAGTGGCGGGAGATAGACGTGCGCCTGCCACTGGGCGAGCGGGTGGCACATACGCTGGTGGAGGGCACGACTCGGGTCGGCAAGACTCGCCTGGCCGAGGTGATGATCACCCAGGACATCGCTCGGGCGGCTCAGGATGTGGTGATCTGCTTCGACCCCAAGGGCGATAGCGACCTGCTGATCCGCATGTACATCGAGGCGCTGCGGGCAGGACGTGGCGACGAGTTCTATGTCTTCCACTTGGGCTATCCCGGAATAAGCGCTCGCTACAATGCGGTAGGACGCTTCGGGCGGATCAGCGAGGTGGCGACCCGCATCTCCGGTCAACTGTCCGGCGAGGGCAACAGTGCGGCATTCAGGGAGTTCGCCTGGCGCTTCGTGAATATCGTGGCAAGGGCACGCCACTCCCTGGGACAACGGCCCACCTATGACCAGATCCTCTCCGATGTGGTCAATATCGATGGCCTAATGATCGAGTACGCCCAGCAGACCTTGGCGAAGCACGATGCCCATGCCTGGGACCGAATCAGCGAAATCGAGGGCAAGCTCAACGACAAGAACATCCCCATGGCCATGAAGGGCCGCGACAAGCGTGTGGTGGCAATCGAGCAGTATCTGCAGCAGGCCCGGATACGCGATGCCGTGCTCGAGGGCTTGAGGTCCGCAGTGCGTTACGACAAGACCTACTTCGACAAGATCGTCGCCAGCCTGCTGCCTCTACTGGAGAAGCTGACCACGGGGCGCATCGCCGAACTGCTCTCGCCGGACTACCACGACCTGGAGGACCCGCGGCCGATCTTCGACTGGCAGCAGATCATCCGCAAGCGGGGCATCGTCTACGTCGGGCTCGATGCGCTTTCCGATTTCGAGGTCGCCCAGGCGGTGGGCAACTCGATGTTCGCTGATCTGGTGTCGGTGGCGGGCTACATCTACAAGCACGGTATCGACGATGGGTTGCCCAAGGTGGACGGTGGCGGATCCGGCAAAGTGGCAATCAACCTGCACTGCGACGAGTTCAACGAGCTGATGGGCGATGAGTTCATCCCGCTGATCAACAAAGGCGGCGGCGCGGGGATCCAGGTGACGGCCTATACCCAGACCATGAGCGACATTGAGGCGCGTATCGGCAGCACCGCCAAGGCGGGCCAGGTCATCGGCAACTTCAACAACCTGATCATGTTGCGCGTGCGCGAGGAGCGAACCGCCAGGCTACTCACCGACCAACTGCGCAAGGTCAACGTGGCCTCCCGCATGCTGGTGTCCATGGCCGGCGACAACCCGGATGTCGACTCCTCGGTCGACTTCACGAGCTCCGGGGGCGACCGGATCAGCACCGTTCAGGTGCCCATGATCGAGTCGGCCGACGTGGTGAGCCTGCCCAAGGGGCAGGCCTTCGCATTGCTCGAGGGCGGACAACTCTGGAAGATCCGCATGCCGTTACCGCTGCCCGACAAGGGCAAGAATCTCCCCAGCAACATTCAGGACATCGCCGAGGACATGCGGGCACGATACAGCACCGCCGAGCGGTGGTGGGAGGATGTCATGCCGCCACCTATCCATTTCGACCCGCCGCAACTTGGGGAAGTAGCAAACCAGGCAACTTACCAACCGCCCCCCGTCGGGCCCTTGGACATGGGGGAGGCCAGCGATGTGCCGTGGCAGGAGTGATGCCGAACAATCCGGCGCTCGGTCGAAGATGACGCGAGGGAGGGTAGCTTATGACCACGCAGACCGCTGAACGGACCCACGAACGCCGCGGCGGGCTCTTCTCGCGTTCGATCGGCATCCCCATGCAGCTGGTCGGTATCCTGCTGGTGTCCCTGCTGTGTTCGATCCTGATCGAGTGGGCGGGAATCTTCTGGGAATGGTGGGCTCAGCCAGGAGCCGAACACGCTCGAATGACCATGGAGCGCGAGATGGGCTGGTTGGATAGCGAGTTCTCGCGATCGCTGGTGGTCTCGCGGCCGGTGGAGTCTGCCACCTGGTTCATCGGGATGTCGTATGAGTGGGTCTTCGTCAAGACCGGCATCTCCCCCTTCCTGGAGAGCAATGCCAACAGCGGTGGCTGGCTGGGCACGCTGAACCAATACATGCAGGCTGCGGTCTATGTCACGCTGATGACTTTGACCCGGGTCGTGATCCTGGTTTTGACCTCGCCACTGTTCGCCCTGGCCGGTCTGGTGGGAGTGGTCGATGGTCTGGTGCGACGAGACTTGCGGCGTTTCGGGGCGGGACGTGAGTCCGCTTTCATTTATCACCATGCCAAGCGCATGGTCGGACCGGTCTTCGTGGTCGGTTGGATCATCTACTTGAGCGTACCTTTCGCCATTCATCCCAATGTGTTTCTGCTGCCCTGCGCGGCCCTGTTTGGCTTGTTGGTGAGTGTCGCCACGGGGAGCTTCAAGAAGTACCTGTAATCCACCATTCCCCTGCACGTTCCCTGCTTTGACGCCCTCCGTGGCGTCTTTTTTTTGCCCGGAATACCCCATGTCGGCGCTTAACATTTCGGGGTGATCGGCTGGTCGGTTCCCGCAACGATGCGGGTATAGATGGTCGACTAGAGCCGAGCCATGTCTGCTTCAACCAGATGCCTTCTAACCGTCGTCACGGCCTGCGCTGTCGCTGCCACATTACCTGCTTCGTTGCAGGCGCACGCCGACGGACGAGATGAAATCCTGCGTCGTGACCTGGCCGTGATCCAGACGCAACTCGACCAGATCGGGGTCGTCGTTGACCGGATCGAGGCTCGCCAGGACCTGGCTGATCCGGCGACAACTCGATTCTTCCTCGACACACGGCAACTACGCGATGACCTGACACGCATTGCCGATGGCATCGATGAGTATCTCGAACCACCTCGGCTCCCGCCGCGTGTCCCGAGTGCACTGTCGGGGGACTACCTGAGGCAGGAGGTTCCTTGATGGACAGCACGGCCGCCTTCGAGACCGGTTCGGGGTTCGAGATCTCCGGCTTGTATCTGCTGCTGGCCGGAGTGGGCTGTGTCGCGATCCTGTTATGGGCCGCTTGGGCTGCCATATCGGCATACAGAGGTTGGGCGAAGGGCAACGTCAAGGGCGATGTCTTCGCTGGGGTCGCCGTGCGGCTGTTGCTGCTAATCCTGATTTTCATCTGGCTGTTCGTATGAACAGCCGCGCAACGTAGTGCAACCGAAGGAGTGAAGTCACCATGAAATCCTCGATGATGATTCGGCACATCGCTCGTGCCAAACGGTCGCTGGCGCACCTCGTCGGTCTCGCCATGTGTCTGCCTGGCATCGCCATGGCACAGGGGCTTCCCGAGCTGGAAGAGCCCTCCACTGGTGGAGGGGGGCTGAGGGATACCATGCAGGGCTATCTGTATGACTTTGGCATCTTGATCGGTCTGTTGCTGGCCACCGCTGTGTTCCTGGTTGTCGGCTCCGCCTCGATCGCGTCATTCAAGGAGGCCAGGGAGCGCGAGACCTGGGGAAAATTCGCTCTGACAGTCGTGGTTGGGGTGGTGTTGGTCATCGCCATCATCTGGCTGACCACGGAAGCCGCGCCAATCCTGATGCCTTGACCGGAGAGGCACCATGCCGAGCATCGCCTTCATTCCCAAAAGGCTGAATGAGCCACCCGTGGTGTTCCGTGGCATGACCGGCAAGGAGGTCGTCATGATGGCGGTAGTCGGTTTCGCCTCGGGGCTGCCATTGGGCATCGTCAGTGCTTGGGTGCTGGGAGCCATCGCCATGGTGCCCACCGTGTGCTTCCTCTTCGCAGGGGCGGCCCTGTGGTTTGGCGGCACGGTGATGCGCCGCCTCCGCCGTGGCCGCTCTACCATCTGGTTCTACCGCCATGTGCAGTGGAAGCTCGCCTGCGCTGGTCTGCCCATGAGCGACGCGGGCTCCCTGATCACTGACTCGACCTCCTATCGGATTCGGCGCGACTCCTACCGACACGGAGGACGCTCATGAGCCGTTATCGTCACGCCCTCGCTGGAAGGGACGCGCATATCACTACCTTGCGGGGAATCATCCTGGTGCTGGTGGTCATCTGCGGCGGTCTTTGGTGGGGATGGAATACTGCCCCCGAGAACTTGACCATCCACAATCCGCCAGATCTGCGCAGCGGCAGCACGCGGGCCTGGTGGGAAGTCCCGCCCTCCAGCGCCTACGCGTTCGGTTTCTACGTTTGGCAGCAGATCAATCGTTGGCCGACGAACGGGGAGGTGGATTACGAGCGCAACCTCCACTCGCTCCAGCACTTCCTGACGCCCTCCTGTCAGATCGAGCTCGAACGCGACTACGAGCGGCGTCTCGACCGCAATGAGCTGTCCGGCCGGGTGCGAGGCATCTACGAAATCCCGGGTCGAGGCTATCGGCCCGCGGCGGTGAAGATCCTGAGTCGAGACGCCTGGGTGGTGACCCTGGATCTGGCGATCGATGAGCAGTACGCCGGCACCCCGGTACGAGACGTGTTCATCCGCTATCCCCTGCGAGTCGTCCGTGCCGACGTCGATCCCGAGCACAACCCCTGGGGGCTGCAGGTCGACTGCTTCGAGGGTACGCCCAAGCGCCTGGAGGTGCCCAACCAGGAAGGAGCTGACGTATGAAGCTGATCCGTCGTATGGCACTGCTCGCGGCCGCGACCTTGATGGCTGGGTCGTCCTGGGCGGTGGAGATCGTCGAGTGGGACCGGCGACCGATGACTATTCCGCTGCCTGTTGGCAGCGAACGGATCGTGGTTCTGGATCGCAATGTTCGGGTCGGCCTGCCGTCTTCCATAGCCGACCCGGAAGTCCTGCGGGTACAGAGCACCGGTGGCGTGCTCTATCTGCTGGCTCACGAGAACTTCGATACCCAGCGCGTACAACTGCAGGATGTCGAGAGCGGCGAGATCCTGCTGGTGGACTTATCGGCACGGGAGGGGGCCAGCGACGAGGATATCCGCATCGTCGAAGCCGAGGAGTCTGTCCAATCGGCTCCCACTGATGGGCATGCCTCAGCCGAGGACGCTCAGGACACCGACCGGGGCCGGCCTCTGGCACCAACGCCGGTTGCGCTGACCCGCCATGCCGCTCAGTCCCTGTACGCACCGATGCGTGCCATCGAGAACATGACGGGGGTGAGGCGGGTGCCGATGCGGTTGCCCGATTCTCTTCCGACGTTGCTGCCGTCCCTGCCGCTGGAGGCCAAGCCGCTGGCGGCGTGGACGCTCGGCGGCTACACGGTGACGGCTGTGCGATTGACCAACCAGGATCCGCGGAGCTTCGAGCTCGATCCGCGTTACCTGCAGGGGGAGCTGTACAGCGCGACCTTCATGCATCCGAGCATTGGCCCGCGGGGTAGCGTCGAGGACACGACGACGGTGTTCGTGGTGACGCAGGGCGGTGGACTCGCCGAGTCGATGCTGATGCCGCCCGAAGCGACAGGCCAGGATGAAGGGGATGACGCATGACACTCAAGAGTAATGCCCTTCTGAAGCTCCTGGTGCCGTTGGTGGTGATGATCGCTCTGGTGGTGATGCTGCGTGCCTGCAACGAGGGTGGTGAACAGGCCACGGCCGAGCAGCGGGAGGATCCGACGCTGAGGCTCTCCGACGACGAGATGGACGCGCTCGGTATCGAAGGGGACACCCCGCGGGATACCGTGGCGACCCTGGTCGGCCAGGTCCAGTCCATGCGCGATGAACTGGATCGCTCACAGGCAGAGACCGAAGCGTTACGCGAACAAAATGCGCAACTGGTCCAGCGCAGTCAGAACATCGACCAGCGGATCGACGAGGCCCTGCGCGAGGAGCGGGAAAGACTGCAGGCCGACAGGCGGCAGCAATCACAGCAGGAGGAGGGCCTGCTGGGCTCTTTGCAACAGCAACTCAACCAGCTGCAGAGCCGCATCGACTCCAGTGGCGACGCAGAAGCCGGTGAGGAGATGCCCATCGGTTTAGGCCTTGAGGACGGCGGTGCCACATCCAGCATGTCCTGGGTCGATCCCATGGATTCCCGGGAGGGGTCGGCGAGTGGCCGCAATGATGAGCATGTGAACTTCCCGTCCTCCTTCGGAGAGGCCGCCGGCTCGGCCAGTGACGCAGCCAGGCGCTCCGTCGAGGCGGTAGAGAGCCGGGTGACCGGCGAGCCTCCGGATTCGACCGTTGAGCCCGTCTACACCGTGCCGGAGAACTCCACCCTGATGGGGTCGCTGGCCATGACGGCACTGATTGGGCGCGTGCCCGTGGATGGCACGGTGACGGATCCGTTTCCGTTCAAGATCATCGTCGGCCAGGACAATCTCACCGCCAACGGCATCGAGGTGCCGGAAGTGCAGGCGGCGATCATGAGTGGTACCGCCACCGGGGATTGGACGCTGTCGTGCGTCCGCGGTGATGTGCACTCCGTGACCTTCGTGTTCCAGGACGGCACGGTACGTACCCTGCCATCGCCTGAGGACCTCGACAGTGGCGACTCCGACTCGCGCACCAAGATCGGCTGGATCTCCGATGAAATGGGTATGCCCTGCGTGAGCGGTGAGCGTAACAGCAACGCCAAGCAATACCTGGGCACGCAGTCGCTGCTGACCGCTGCGGGGGCCGGTGTGGCTTCAATGCTGAGCGATGAGGGTGATATCGCGACGACGATCAACTCCGATGGCTCCGTGACCCAGGCGATGACAGGCAGCCAGGCGACCCAACAGATCATGGCCTCAGGTGTCAACGATATGTCGCGGTGGGTCAATCGTCTCTATGGCGAGGCCTTCGCTGCGGTCTTCGTGCCCCCGGGCCGTGATGTGGCCGTGCATATCGACCGCGAACTGCAGATCGACTACGAAACCGTAGGCAGGAGGGTGCACTATGATCGCGATCTATCGCTCCGCAACGACATGCCGTAACCCGCTTACCGCGTTGGGTCTGTGCATCTTCCTTGGGTCGTCGCTGCTGATCTCCGGGTGCGCAACCTCCAAGGACGAAATGTGGGACGGCGAGGGCGTGACCATGCAGGAGTTGTGGCGACAGGACGCCGGCGGTGGTGAAGACATGACCCAGCGCGGTCTGCTCGATGCCCGTGGAGAGCTGCGCCGTCAGCTCGGCGATGGCGTGATGGTGGATGAGCGCATTGCCTATACACGCGAAGCGGCCAAAGAGATCTACAGCCAGTTCACACGGCTGGATAACCCCGACCTGGTGATGTACGTCTTCCCGCATCTCGCCGGCGCAGATCCCGTGCCTATCCCGGGCTATTCCACGGTGTTCCCGCTCTACTCACGGCTGCAGTACGCCATGCCGGGCGAGACCGCCCGGCCGCGGGCGCTCGAGGAGACTGGTAAGCGACGCGGTCGTGTCAGCGTCGAACTCGTGGGAGGGCGGCCATGAGCGCGTTTGATCGGATGATGACCCGGCTGTTTCCGCCCACCGGTCCGGACAAGGAGGCCAAGCGACTGTCCGGGAGCGGTGACCCCGAACCCTCGGCCCTGGCCGAGGCGCTGTTGACCGATGAAAACGGTCGCCCCCTCTCTCTGCCACGGGGAAAGTCGATCACCCAGGACGCCCTGCGCAAGGCGTACCGCTGCAAGCCGAGCTTCGCGTCCCGCCTGCCGTGGGTCGAGTATCTAACCGAGTCGGGGTGCTTCCTGCTCGAGGACGGCATCTCCGTGGGCGTGGTGGCCGAGGTTATCCCGGTGCCGACGGAGGGGCGTGGCGAGGAAGCTCTGGAAGCGGTGCGCGATACCATCTGCGCGACCCTTCAGGACTGCCTGCCAGAGCACGACCATTTTCCCTGGGTCCTTCAGCTTTACGCGCGGGATGAGACGGACCCGCGCGAGGACCTGGAACGGCTCCAGAGCTACGCTCACCCCGATGTGCGCGATACCGAGTACACCCAGGCTTGGCTCGACAGCATGGAGACCCACTTGCGGGCCACCACCAAGCCGGGCGGGTTGTTCGTCGACGATGTAGTGACCGACACCCAGTGGCGTGGTCAGTCAAGGCGGACTCGCCTGGTACTGTATCGCCGATTAGGTAGCGGCAAAACGAAGCTGGGTGAGCGCCGGTCGCGTCGCGATCTACGGCCCGAAGATGCCGTCAATCATGTGTATGGCCGCCTGGAGGCCTCCCTCAAGGCGGCTGGCCTGCGCTTGCGGCGCTATGATGGCCGCGACTTCCATCGCTGGATGATGCCACGCTTCAATCCGCGACCCCGATACTCACCCGAGGATCCCCAGCGGTTCTACGATGTTTTCGATTATCCGCGGGAGGAGGTGAGGCTGCTGCAGTACGATCTGGCCGAGGGGATGCTGGCGAGTTCCCCTTATGGCGATGTCGAGTCGGGTTGGTGGTATTTCGATGGAATGCCCCACGCCGTGGTGCCGGTGGAGGAGATTCGTCAGGTGCCCAAGGTGGGACACCTGACAGGTGAAGTTCCCAAGGGCGACGGCATCTCCACCACCGCCAAGTCCAATGCATTGATGGATTTACTGCCAGAGGGTACCGAGGTCTGTTTGACCATGGTGGCTACCCCCCAAGAACCCCTCGAAGACCATATCAACCAGCTACGCAAGAAAGCGGTGGGAGATACCGTCCTGGCCGAGTCGGTGCGTCGGGACTGCGACGAGGCGCGTGAGTACCTGAGCAAAAGTCATAAGCTGTACCAGAGTAACCTGGTCTTCTATGTGCACGGGGCGGATGAGTGCGAATTGAACCGACACCTCCTTGAGCTCACCACGTACTTGACCAATGCCAACCTTAAACCGGTGGAACCCGAGGATGAGGTTGCGGCGCTAAACACCTATCTGCGCTGGCTGCCCATGGCTTACGATCCCGAGTTGGATCGTGGCGGATGGTATACCCAGCTCAACTTCGTCCAGCACATCGCCAACCTGGCACCCTTCTTCGGCCGCGCTCGGGGTACCGGACACCCTGGCTTGTCCTTCTTCAACCGTGGGGGCGGGACCTTTCACGTCGACCCCCTGAACTATGCCGACCGGTCCGCTAACGCGCACATGCTGATCTTCGGTCCGACCGGGGCCGGGAAGTCTGCCACCCTCAACGGCATGCTCAGCCAGGTAATGGCAATGCATCGCCCGCGGCTGTTCGTGATCGAGGTCGGCAACTCCTTCGGCATGCTGGGTGACTACTTCCAGCGGATGGGATTGACGGTCAACAAGGTGCGCCTGGCTCCCGGCTCGGGGGCCAAGTTGCCGCCTTTCACCGAGGCCCACCGCCTGCTCGAGGACAACATGGAGGCGGCACGCAAGCAACGCGATGCCGAGGACCACAATCTCTATGAAAACGTATCCGTCGAGGATCTGATCGAGAGTGCCGATAGCGATGACGACGAACGCGATTTGATCGGCGAAATGGAGACGGCCGCTCGCCTGATGATCACCGGGGGTGAACCCAAGGAGGAGGCGGACTTCAAGCGCGCCGACAGACGGATGGTGCGAGATGCGATCTATCGGGCGGCTCGTACCACCTATGAGGAAGGGCGCCAGTGTCTGACCGAGGACGTGCGTCATGCCTTTCGTGAGATCGCTAGGGACTCCGAGCTGCCCGAGCAGGCCCGCAAACGAGCCTATGACATGGGCGAGGCCCTTGGGCTCTTCGTGGATGGTTTCGACGGTCAGATGTTCAATACCGAGGGCGAGCCATGGCCCGAGTGCGATGTGACGATCATCGACCTGGCGCACTACGCCCGCGAGGGGTATGAGGCTCAACTGGCCCTGTCGGTGATCTCGATCACCAACATGATCACCAACCTGGCCGAACGCGAGCAGTACTCGGGTCGACACATCATTCAGGCCATCGACGAGAGCCACATCGTCACCGTCAATCCGCTGCTCAGCCCCTTCTTTGTCAAGGTGGGCAAGATGGGGCGCAAGCTGTCCCACTGGTTGTGGTTCGCGACCCAGAACCTGGCGGATTTCCCCGCCGCGGCAGAGAAGTTACTGAACATGTGTGAATGGTGGATACTGCTGACGTTGCCGCCCGACGAGGTCGAGCAGGTGGCGCGCTTCAAGACGCTGACGCCGGAGCAGCGTCAGCTCATGCGCTCAGCCACCAAGGTGCCGAAGAAATACACCGAAGGGGTAGTTCTGTCGGGCCGGGTCGAGGCCCTGTTCCGAGTGGTTCCGCCTAGTCTGTACCTGGCCCTAGCCGGCACGGAAGGCGAGGAGAAGGCCGAACGCGACCGGATCATGAAGGAGCTCAAGTGCTCGGAGCTCGATGCGGCGATCAAGATCGCTAGGCGGCTGGACGAAGCAAGGGGAATCGGCTCATGACAGCGTATGTGTTCCAGGTCGAGCGCTCGGTCGTTGGTGCTCCGGCGCTCTTTGTTATAAATCTAATACTGCCTGCGCACTTGCGGTTAAAGTATTAGCGTAAAGCGCCGAACGGATCAGTCCTCGACCCTGACTAGCCAGGACTCCACCGTCTCCTCATCGAACTCCGCTTTCCAAGCTTTGAGTGTGTTTTGGTTGGCCCCGCGTGTTTCGACGACCTCGCCGGTATAGGGGTTTTCGTAGACCTTCAACTCCGCTTGCGCCCGCTTTGCGACGACTTTGCGTGGCCGGTCGGACTCAACAGATCCAGGACCTCAGCCGCTGACTTGTCATGGTCCGACATCAGGGCTTCCAGCTTGGTCTTGAATTCGAGTTCCTTCTTGAAGTGCGGATTGCTCTCGAGTTCCGTCAATTGATCCTGGAGTTGCTTTAACTGTTGTTCTTGTTGCAGGTAGGAGTTGAGCAGTGACATGCGTTGTTGGCCTCTTAGTGTGATTCAATACTTATTTAAGATATCACTATACCAACTGAATTATCCACGCCTTCAAGAAACCTACTCGCACCGTTTAACATTTCCTGCTGTGGCAGCCGCTGGGGATTGGTACTTCTGAGCCAGTCCATCCTTCGGAGTGGCCATGATGCAGAGACAGCACTCGAACACCTTCCATTTGCTGGCCAGGTTGGTCGCCACCGCTTTGGCTCTGGTACCGGTAAGTGTGCTGGGCCAAGCCCACCTGAGTGATCCTTCCCCCGTTGCAAAGGGGGTTTACAACGTTGAGATCTTCACGGTGGCCGGTGAGCCCGTCACCAACGTTCCGTCAGGGGCTGCCGTCATCGAGCTCGATGCGCCGGCACGCCTCGATGCCGAATTGTCCGAGGATCTTCCAGCCGAGGCGGAAGCCGCCAAGGCCGTCATGCTCGAGCGGATGCAGTCACCGAAGTGGGTAGACATCACGCAGCGGTACGCCGAGCGGCACATCGGCGTGACGCGCGCCTGGATGCTCGGCGTGGAGAGCGTGCCCGCCGTGGTGGTGGACAGCCAGTACGTCGTCTACGGCGAGCCCGATGTCAGCGCTGCGGTCATCGAGATTCTGCGGGCTCGCGAGGAGGTGGTGCGATGATTGGTGTGTATCCGCCCCGCTGGCTGACGGCTGTGCTGGCGGCCGGGGTCTTAGCTCTGGCATGCGGCTTAGCACCCCAAAGTGCCAGAGCGACGAGCATCACCACCCCGGAGATCGTGGAGTCCGCACTGTCGACGGAGTGCCTCGACTACAACGTTATCGGGATCTGCGTGTGGCTCCACTGCACTACCTTCGGTTGCAGCATCCGAACCTCCGTCAAGGTCCGCCACTACATCCCGGAGCTGGTGGTGTCCAGCTATGAGAACACCGGGGGGAACCCTTGGCGCGAAATCGCCATGGTGTCACCTCCCGCCGGAGACGCCTTGGCAGGCGGCCAGAGCACTTCCGAGGCACAGTCGGACATTCAGGAGCACCTGCGCTTCAAGAATGTCGATGCCATCGGTCACCCTGGTGCTGAGCTCTTCAACCAATTCGCCAGTGCCCTCGGGTACACCTGCTCCGGGGCCGCACAGGCCTTCCAGCCCTACTTCGTCTCGACGTTGGACGCGCTGGCGTGGCGCTCTGGCATCCCCGAGACGGCCTATCCCGAGGCGCTGATCCCTGGCCGCCGTGAGCTGGGGCAAATGGGATCGGATCTCTGGGGCAACATCTATCCCCGGAGCGGCTTCATCAACCAAGTGCACGATTACAAGTCAGCCGCTCTGATGGCCCAGCGCTCCGCCGATATCGTCACACGCGAGGGCCAGCCTCACGTCTACCATCCGCTGGTGAGTTCTGAGAGGGATGGTTTCTGGCCACCGGATCCCGTAGTGGAGGGGGACAATGACCACCGGTGGCAGCATCTGATGCCCAAGATGAGCCGGTCCTGCGTCGTATGGCCCGACCGCAGTCCCACTGACACCTATGCCGATCGCATCGATGAAGCCGGCGATTACGTCTTCGCCCTATGGGGGCGCTATCGCTGCTGCCGGCGGAGAGGCCAGGAACTGCTTTACCACACCGGCGACTAGGCAAGGAGATCATCATGAAGCGAACTTTCCTGAGTCCCATTTTGCCCGTAGTCGCGGCGATGGCCATGACCCTGGGTCAGGATGCCCAAGCCCAGTCCTTCGCCGACGATCTCTACTACGATATCGGCGGGGCCTCTCCATTCTCGATCTCTGCCGGTCGTGGTCACAATCCATACAAGACGGGCATGGGCATCCGTTGGAACATGAATTCCTCATGCGGAAACTTCGACATCGGTGCGACAGTATCAAACCAGCTGAATGGCCACTCCAACGGCTTTCAGAACCTGATGGGCGAGGTCGTCCAGAACGCCCAGGCCGCTGTCGCACAGCTCCCGGCCATGATCATCCAACGGGCCAATCCCGGTCTCTACGATCTGCTGTCCAATGGCGTCCTCCAGGGGCGCATGGACTTCGATAAGGGGAAATTATCGTGCCAGCAGATGGCCGAGCGGATGGCCGACGCAGCGATGGGTGCGGGCCTGCACGAAATGGCAGTAGCCGAGAGTTGGCAGGATGCTGCGACAAGGAATGACGACGTCGTGGCAGCGCAAGAGCAGGTCGAGCGGTCCGGCGGGAACGGTGGTACGACCTGGGTTGGTGGCCAGAGGCGGGGCGGCAGCAACCAGGAGCCCATCCGAGTCGTAGAGGATGTGGCCACTGCTGGCTACAACCTGCTGCATGGGCGCGACGACATCACGAGCAAGGCAGCGGTGACCGGCGGCGGCGGCTGGGGATCGGTGCCCACCAACGAGGGTGACTGGATTGGCGGCGGCAACGGATCAGGCGGGGGCGGGAACGGCGAGTGCCAGGGGGGGATGTGCACCGTTTGGGGCAGTCCGGAAGACGCCGCCGAGTGGACCATCGCCGTGATCGGTGAGGATGAGCTGCAGACTTGCGAAGACTGCGAAAAGCAGCGGTCCCAGGCCGGTACCGGGCTGATGCGTGAGCTTGAGAAAGAGCAGCGTGAAGTGTACGAGAAACTCGTGGCGTTGGTGGCCGGCAATGAGCCGCCCACCCCCGAGAACCTTCGGGAGGTATCCGCGGGCGATGGGCTTACCGTGTCTCGTGGGGTGATCGAGTCGCTGCGCACCGACCCCCAATCCAGCTTCCTCGTGCATCGCCTTTCCAGCGAGATGGCGCTGGCACGCACGTTGACCAAGGCCATCTGGGCAAGGCGGATGATGCTCGCCGGGGTCAGCGAGCCGGGAATTGCCAACAATGATCCAGCCATGACAGCTATCGATCGCCGCGTTGCCTCTCTGGACCGCGACATCAATTCCCTGAAGTCCGAGATGGAGATCCGCAAGACCTTGGCCGGCAGTGCCGCGGGTACCGCATTGGAACGGGCCGCCAACCGTGCGGCAGGTTCCACCCGAGACGAGACAGCACGTCCCGGGGCAACTCTGGATAGCCGTGGCCGGCCGATGAATGGGGAAGAAGAGTGAACCGCTTCCGGCACGCTTGGTACCACCCGAGGCGTTGGCCGTCGCTGGTGGTCTTCGTGGTGTCCCTGGTGGCTGTGGTCTTCCTCAGCGGTGTCATCGCCTCGATCGGCATCCGGATGGCCGGCAGTCTGTCTGCCTGGAGAACCATCATGGACACTGCGACCCCACTACTAATGGGATGCCGTTTGGTGTTCTACGGCGCGATCACTTGGCTGTGGCTCCGTTACTGGAAGCCCAGCGTGCTGGTAAGTGTTGAGGATGACCGAGACGGCGGCGTGCGAGCCCGCCACAAGCTCAAGCGCACCGAACTCGTGTCGGTAGGCTTCATCGTCATGCTCGAGACGATGAACGTAGCCAACTGGCTTGGAGGCATGTGATGGAGGGAATACTCACGGCGCCGCTGGTGGTTTTCGACTACCTTACCAACGCCTTGGTCATGCTTGGCTGGTTGATCCATAACGCCATCTGGAACGTGATGACCAGTACCGCACTGGCGGCGATTCCGTTCATCGCTCTGATTGCTTCTGAATGGTACAAGGCTCGCCAGGAGGGCGATGACGAGGGCAACAAGGGAGTCTTGACCATCAACCGCATAGAGACGCGGTTGTACGCCATGGCGCTGATCCTCCTGTTCACCTGCCAGCCGATTCTCCAGGTACAACTAACCACGGTAGATGTGGACCAGAGACGCAGCCAAGAGTGTGGGACGCGTCAATTCGCTAGCGGAGGGTGGGGAGAGTCGACTCTCAGTGCGATCGATGGGGAGACAGCGAACATCCCCGTCTGGTGGGCTTTCGTCCATGCCGTATCTCATGGCATGACCGGGGCGGCCATTACAGCCATTCCATGCAGTACCGACTTGCAGTCGATTCGCACCGAGCTGGACTTGAACTCGATCGAGGACCCGGTGCTCGAGCGCGAAGTCGGCGAATTCCAGTTGGCCTGTTTCGGGCCCGCCCGTAACAGGCTCTTCCAGGAGCATGGAAGCGTCGAGCCCTCTCGCGCCCAGGATGTCGACTGGATCGGTAGCCGCTTCTTTCTGGATACCCCAGGCTATTACGACAGTTTTCATGCTGGTCGGCCGGTAACAGGCTTCCCCTATGACGCAGAGCGGGACGTGTCTCGGCCCAACACCGGCCCCGGTCAGCCCGGCTACCCAACCTGCCGGGAATGGTGGTCGTCGTCCGACATCGGCCTGCGAGCGAGACTGCACGACCAGGTCGATTCAGGGTTCTGGGACAGCTTCCGCAGCGTATTCACCAGTAACGAAGCCGAGGACTACGTGATCCGGCGGATGGTTAGCCCCAGGTCGGGAGCAGCGAGCGGGAACTTGGACCAAGCCGTTGTAGGCTACCGGGACCTGGGCGGAGGCGGCCGAGCAGGATTCTGGGATTCGATTGTGATGGGGGCAGGCGCGATTGGTGGCGGTTTGTCTATTCTACCGTTCTCGGCGGGGATGGACATGCTGAAACAGGCACTGCCCATGGTTCAGGCTACCCTGGTGATGGCCTTGGTGATCTGCCTGCCCTTCGTGACGGTAATCTCGGGCTATTCGTACAAGGCGGTGAGCATGGCCACTTTCGGTCTATTCGGAACCTGGTTCCTGACGTTCTGGTGGGAACTGGCGAGATGGATCGACTCGAAGCTGATCGATTTTATCTATAACAGCGATGCGGCTAAGATGAGCTGGATGGCTGCTGCCAACAATGCCTACGACCAGCTGGTATTGCAGTTCGTCGAGGGCATGATGTTCCTGGTGCTGCCATCAATCTGGCTTGCTGTGCTGAGCTGGGCAGGCTTGAAGGCCGGAGGAGCCATCTCCAATAGCATGGGGGATGGAGGTGCAAAATCCCAGAGAGTCGGCGAGAAGGGAGGGGGCCAGGCCCAGTCCGCTGCTTCTGGAGGAAAAGCAAAGTAAGGTGGTGAATCACACGGGACTCGACACTTACTCAGTCTAACCTATTACCATCCTTACCGTAGTAGCCATAACCAGCGCCAAAATCCCCCCAGCCAAGATCCTGTTTCTCTTCCTCGCTGTCGGAGGACGGTGAGGCAGCGGACTGAAACATGCCATGGGCGAGACCAGCGGCAAGTGCCAAGCTACCAGCGAGCAGTTTGCCTCCTAAGCTGCTAGCACGCTTCCATCCATCAACGGTGGCTGCTGCCTTGGCGGTGGAACGGACACTGGAAAATGCAGACTTTCTCAAGATTCTGAGGGATTCTGCAGTGGTGGTTTGGGTATGCCAGCCGTTAGACCAGCCATTGCCAGCCTTCTGTGGAGTGTCAGAGCGAAGGAATTTATGACTCATGGTGAACTCCTCGCCGCTGTTGCAGCTACAACAACTTCTTAGCAGTGTGCTTGTGGGCCAGACATTGCGTTCATCCCGCTCTACTGGCAGCCGCGACGCATGCCAGACGTCTAATACATTTCACCCTTAAGGTAGCATGAAATTCAAAATCCGCCGGGTGCAAGCCCTTGTCGGTTCGAGTCCGACCGCCGGTACCACTTGGAAAACAGTCGCTTACGAGCGGCTGTTTGTGTTTCTACCCTCCCTTTTTCTAGTGTGTGGTCGCAGTTTGGTCGCAGAAGGCCCCGCTCAAGCTCGGCAGGCGAGCGCCGATATCGTCCAGACCCGCATCGAACATGTGCGAGTAGCGGCTGGTGACGATCAGGCTGGAATGCCCCAGCAGATCGCGCACCGTGGTCATGCTCTCGCCGGCCTGGGCCAGCATGCTGGCATAGCTGTGGCGCAGGTCGTGAAAGCGCAGATCGGGCCGCCCCACAGACTGGCGAGCGTGTTCCCACACCGTTCGCAGGCGATGATAGGTCGTCGCGAAGGGTAGCTCCTCCAGCCATGCCCGGGCGTCCTCCGGTACCGGCACCACCCGGGCCTTGCCGCTCTTCGTCTGGTCTGGTCGCAGCAGAATGCGACCACCTTGGACGTTCTGCGGGTCCAGCGCCAGCAGCTCGCCCTGGCGCAGCCCGGTGAGCGCTGCCAGGGCGATCACCCGCTTCTCGACAATCGAGTGATCGGGGATGGCTTGTAGCAACTGATTCACCTGCTCGATGGTCAGGTACACATGCCGTTCGTTCTTGGGCATCTTCTTGCGGATCTTGTCGCCCAGAGGGCGGTCCAGCCATCCCCATTCCCGATAGGCAAGGTTCAGTACCCGCTTGACCACCTGCAGATGGTTGTTGATGGTGCTCTGCGCACGCCCTTGCTTGCGCAGGTCTCGGGCCATCTCGCGGGCCTTGTCGACGCTGTCCATGCCGAGCAGCACCCGGTCGCCCATGTAGCGAGCCACCGGGCGGATGGCCTTCGCCTGACTGGCCACGTCGTACTCGTCGATCCATCGCTCGAGACCGTCGATGAAGGTGCGCCGCGGTTGGCGCCCCATGGCTTCACCCTGGAAAGCCGCCTCGTTCAACTCTGCCTGGCGCTTCGCTGCGTATTCCCGCGCCTGTCGCTCCCCTTCTCGATTCCCCGCAAACGTTCGTTGATATCGGTGACCGTGGTACGTTTCCGTGACCACCCACCGGTTCCTCTTTTCCCTGTATCTGACTGTGATTCCCATTTGTCGCGTTCCTCAAGCTGAGGGCCGCGCTTGCAGCTCTCAGCGTACCTCTCCACTGCGCTCCGCTCAAAGCGAACCGCACTACCGATCTGCACGAAACCGATGCGGTGCTTGTTGCCGTACACCCAGCTCGTGCTCATGCCCAGCCATTCAGCTACCTGATCGGGTCGTAGTAGTTGTCCGGCCATCGCTGCTCCTCTCATTGGCTGGCTTAATGGCTAATCTTTGCAACCAGCTTTCATCTGCGTACCGGCGTTGCTTAATAAGCTCCTAGCTTTAAGGAGCGCTATTGACTTGAATGGATTTGTGTGATTGGGGTTGTGCTGTATGGCAGGGTGGCTTCAGCCTTGGTCTGGTGTTATACAAGCGTGACTGCTCCCGATTGGAGGTTAATGATTGGCCGTCCACCCTTAAAAAGGGCTTCTAATAAAGCGAGTGGTCAATCAAGCGGAAATTTCAGATAACGAGTGTTGGGGTCGTTGTTTTATTTCATGGGGGTGATGATGAGTCTGGTTGAGTCGTGGTCAGCTATTCATTGTTTGGCAGGAAGAATGCTGAAAGAGTATGTTAGCAAGCATTCAGAATATAAGGGTGAGGCAATAGATTGCGATGCACTTATCCTAAAAGCGAAAGAGGATTTGTCTTACGGACGCTTTGACCAGTCGGAGCGCGAATTTCCACTCAATGTTTTTCAAGGGAAAGAAGATTTTGAGGAGGGTGTGGAATATCATTTCAATGCATCTGTTCGTCAATTCGTTGCGGCCAAGATGGTTTATGAAAACGATATGAAGTATGTGGTAAAGGAGTTTTCTGATTATGAGCAGGAGGAGTTAATATATAAGCTTGGTAAGGACATGATAGCAAAGTATTCCTGCGCAATTCAGCATACTGCTGCTTGTGACGTATTAAAATACTTGAAGAGTAATTTGCCTAAAATCCTCTCTAAAAACATGCGCAAGGCGAATGAGGATAAGAAATATGCTGAACGAGTATTGCTGACTGCAATCGTAAAGGAAATAATAAAAGGGCATCGTCCGAAAGATGGTTGGTCGGGTGCTGTTGTTGCCTCACAAGACATTACTAAAAAAATAATTGCGTTGAATGAAATATGCCCTTTGCCAATTGAGCATGATGAAAATAAGTTGTTCGATAAAGTATCAAAGCTAATTGAGCTGGAGCCTTCTGTGATCAAGGTATATAAAGAAGCTGCTAAAAATTCACGCGAAGACCCTGCTGCCCTAAGGAGAGTGAAGTTTGGAAAGTGGTGAACATGTCAGGTAAATACCGTCACACCTCACTTGAGGACTCGACACGGCATTCGACGCCTCGAACGGTTCAAGGCCAGCATTGGCGGCGGGAGTCGCCAATGCTGGCCTTGTTGGCGTTGTAACATGTAGAGAGTGTCTGATTGGCAAGTGATCGCCATGCCGACTCCCTGTTGGGGCAGGTCAAAAGTTGCTGCTGAAGGGTAAATTAAACTCTTCAGTCGGGCGCCAAGCGAAGCGAGAGTCAGAGCATGCTCAGGTCTGGCGGCCCCTGCCAAGGCATCAAGTCGATGTAGCGTGTTCGGTGGTGATGAAAAACTACCACCTGCTGATGAGCTATCAGCACATCCAGAGCGTCCTTGAGGCGTTTTTTATCACGCAGCGAGCGAGGGGCTCGTTGGCGCACATCGTTGTACCGCATGATGCGCCAGCTGAACTGCCGGAGCTCATTGAACCACTCGGTTAGCCGATAAGCATCTTGCTCTTCCTGGGGAGGTGGCATGAAAACCTGCTGGAAGTGGCCGGAGTGATAGAGGCAGATATCCATTGCCGCCAGCACTGTCTCGGGGATGATTCCCCCCTCATGACCCTCGAAAATGTGTATCAACGCTGCTACGCGAGCCACATTTTCCGCAAGCTTTGAACCATGATCGGGGCATGCCTCGAAATACCCACCTGGGCCCATCTGTCGCTCGATCTCATTAGCCACTTGTACCCAACAGGCCGCCGCCTCCTTTGTAAATTCCAGCACTTCTCGTGGCGTGTCAGGCGACTGGGCCAAAATCAGGTTCTCCCGCGTCAAGGTGGTCAGGCGTGCCTCAGCCTGCTCCCATGCTTTCCATTCCGTGTCGGAGGACTGCAGAGAGTAGAAGCGCTGACCGCGAAACGACAGCGGTGCGCATACGAGGAAACGGGCGAGCATGCCTGAATTTCTTGCCTGCTGACCCTGAGTTTCCATGTACTTTTGCAGGATGCCGGGCTGCACCATCAGCAGCAGCATCAGGCGTACATCGTCCAGCACGATATCTTCTTTAGTGGCCCGTGTGATGAGCGCGCTACCGCCACTCCACAGTGTGCTGATGTGGCTGCGGGCCCGGTTCATGGCGCCCTTGAAGAAGACTTCCGCCTCGTCGGTGGCTAGGGCGGCGCTTGGGATGGCCTTTTCCAAGGCCCAGAAGAGGGCTTCGGGCGTGGTGTCCTGATACAGCAGCCGGAACTCGCGGGGAGGCTCGGGCTTACGCTGATGCAGTTCTCGCAGCAATTGACGTTCATGCTCCGCTGTACCACCTTTGGTCTGTTTTCGGTAGATCGCCTGAGTCAATACCTTCTCATCGGTGCGCCATTCCTCTAGCTCTCCATGATATGCATCCAGCCGTTTACGCCACTCCCGGTGCTGTTTGCGCTGCTCTTCTTGAATGGGATACAGCACTTTTTCGGTAAGAGGAGATTTGCCCTCACCAGAGCCTGCCACGCCCAGTACATTGATCGAGATGGGCTTGATCGCGCCGTAGGGCATCTTCAGATCGTAGCGGCCCTGAGCCACTATGCTGACGCCCGCTAGTAGGGTCAGGACGGTGAGATCCATCGACACCTGACAGTTCTGACTGAGCTCTTGGCTGGATCGCCACAATAAAGTGGATTCGACGCGCTGGGGGGTGAAGCTGCCGGGGACAGGCAGTATCGGTTGAAAGGGATAACTCATGTCACTCTCCTGTTTAGTTTTGTGGTTGCCACCGGGCCTTTTTGGTGGCGGGGCAGAGAGTGACGCTTCTATCGCAGCAAAGAACCAGCACTGCTTAAGATACGCAAGCTGTTAAGAAAAGGTCTTGACTTGGAGAATAAAATATTGTTTAGAAATCAGGCCGCCGAGAATGCGAGGCCTAGCAAAGCGGTTATTTTGGCTATTGGTAGCCAAAATAACCGGTTTCCAGTGGACGTTTGGAGTCAGGTCCCAGGTCGCTGGGTACCAGACGTTGTGGTTGGTTAAAAAATGATCTAGATTTTTTTGCTATATATACCGACTGTGCTTAGCGTTTTTCGGGTGGTTGTCTCGCATGCTGAGTACTTGCCACCGAGCGTGGAGGCTGTCGGGAACTATCGGTAGAGGAGCACGGCGAGTAGTGGAATCACGGCTTTATACCATGATAACCCTGTCTGAAGGTGACCCGTCAGGTGATCCTAGGATGGGGTCTAGTTTAGTTTAAAGCCTACCGGCGGCTGCTATCGAAACAGCGGATGCCTTGTGCAATCGGCTTGGAGTAGGCCTTGCAGAGGTAGCTGGCGGCGTAAAACACCTGGGCGAAGGTCGCTGCGTCATCTCGGTGCAGACAGTATACGTAGGGCTGCCCTGTCAGCTTGTTCGTGGCGACATGGACCAGCCCTCTCATGCCATCGAGCGGCCAGCCGATCGCCCAGCTCCAGGCACGGACGCAGCGGTGATAGAGGTTGTCCAGCTCGTACCCTCCGTCGTGTGAGGGGGAGAAGCTGCCCAGCGAGCAAAAGGCGTCGTAGTTGAGCAGCAGCATCAGGTGGTAGTGGGGCTTCGGGCTGGCGTCCTGCTCTCGGGCCCACAGGTAGCGCAGTTCCGTGGTGTACTTGGTGCCGGCCGCGTCGAGCTCTTTGCGTAGGGCGTAGAAGAAATCGTTGAGGCACGCGTTATTAGTGTGCACCGGTCCCACCGGCATGGCCTGCGGAAAACGCAGGTCGAGGCGAAACGCCAAGGTGCGGTTCTGCTGAAAGGTCGTGTGCTGGAGTACCCGCAGGGTGGTCTCCAAGTAGTTCTCAATCAGTGGGCCCAGCGCATGTTGCTGCACGGGTAGTCCTCGGAACCAGTGATCGTAGTAGAAGCGCTGCTTGGGATTGTCGGGATTACGCTTAGGACGTCTCGTGATCATGGGTTTTTCCTTGGGCGTTATTCAGGACACACACGCACACTGACCTCTCCGCCTTGAAGCGGTGGGCAGTGGGTGAAGTCATTAATGAGGTATGGGCCTGTTGTCGATTGTCCCTTGGATCGGGTCAACTTCGCGAACAAGGGTGTTAGCGCTCGTAAGCAGCGCCGTGTTTGCTGGTTAATAGGGTGCCTGGGAATCGCCTCTTAATAGGGCGATCCTCTTTGATGGCTGAGCGTGCAGGTGTCATTCGCTATCAAGTGGGTATGGATATGGTTTACCTGTGTGAGTGGTCGGAGGCTATGGATGCCTCCTCCCTTGGTGCACCGCCTTTTATTCCTTATTGGTTTATTAAGCATTTTTTTATTCTTTAATTGCATATTACTATTACCGTCATATCACCTATTGAGGCTGGCACTCTATTGCCCGTAGCCATGTTGCTTTTGTGGATATATGAGTTTTTGAGCTGGAAAAAGTTATTCCATTTTTATCAGTGATCTACATGGCGAGCTTGTAAGGCTCGCATTGGCTCAGAGCATGACGTTCACCAGTAGAGTTTATTTCAGACCTATATCACTCCTGTGAGCTGAGTCCTCCCCGGGCTTGACCTAACAGCACAGGAGACCTGACATGCCCCCACCCTGCTCGCGCTGTGCCTCGCAGCGCGTCATCAATCTCGAGACTGCTCGCAAGCTGGGCACCGCTGCCGGTGCCCTGGTCGGCTCTGTGAAGGGCGCCTACACCTCGCTTTACGCCCCTGGTGGGCTGATCACCGTCTCGGCACGCTTCCCCTTGAGCCGCATCGCCTCCGCGGTGGTGGCGGCAACCTCAGGCGGTGTCGCTGGTGCGGCTGCCGCTCATCAGCTGGTGCAGCACCTCTTCCCGCCCGGTGAGGGAACGCCCTGGCTCTGCCTGGGCTGTGGCTACGCTTTCCGAGTTCTCGACTGACCCTTACCCCTTCCCGCCGGCAATCTACCGGCTTTTTTTCATCAAGGAGCAATACCCATGGCACATCTGATCGAGCAAATGGCCTACGTTGGCGACACCCCCTGGCACGGACTGGGGCAGCAGCTGTCGCGTCATCAACCCCTGGAGGTCTGGCGGCAGCAGGCTGGGATGGACTGGCACATCGAGGAATCCCCGGTGCGCTTCATCGCCGATGGCGCCGGCCATCTGGGCAGCATCCACTCCTTCCCGGAGCAGAAGGTGCTCTACCGTTCCGATACCCGGGCACCGCTGTCGGTGGTCTCTCAGCGCTACAAGGTGGTCCAGCCGGAGGAGGTGCTGGAGTTCTACCGGGATCTGACCGAGTACGCCGGCTATGAGCTGGAGACCGCCGGGGTGCTCAAGGGCGGGCGCAAGTTCTGGGCGCTGGCCCGCAGTGGCCTGGGAACGGCGCTGAAGGGGCAGGATCAGGTCAATGCCTACCTGCTGCTGGCGACCTCCTGCGACGGGTCGCTGGCCACGGTAGCCACGCCCACCTCGGTGCGGGTGGTGTGCAACAACACCCTGACCATCGCGGTGGACGGCATGAGCCAGGGGGTGAAGGTGCCGCACAGCACGGAGTTCAATCCGCAGCGGGTCAAGCAGCAGTTGGGCATTTCGGTCTCGCAGTGGGACGACTTCATGTATCGCATGAAGACCCTGGCCGAGCGCAAGGTTAGCCAGGAGGAAGTGAAGACCTACTTCCAGGCGGTGATCTGCAACGCCGAGGAACCGCTTGACGATCCTTCCAAGCTGCCCAACGTCCGCGCCCTCAATCGCGTGCAGAAGCTCTACCACGGCGAGGGGCGGGGGTCGCAGCTGTGCACGGCCCAGGGCACCGCCTGGGGGCTGCTGAACGCCATCACCGAGTACGTCGATCACGAAAAGCGGGCCCGCAGTAATGACTACCGCATGGACTCGGCCTGGTTCGGCCAGGGGGCGAGCCTCAAAGACAAGGCACTCGACTCCGCCATGGCCCTGGTGACCTGAATCTCATCAGAGATGACGTACCCTTTGCGGTCCCGTCCACCAAGCTCACTTATCCCTTTCACGGCATAGCGCCCGACCCCACCAGGTCGGGCGTTTTCGATTCTGGAGGTCTCATGCCACTTCCTCTCTCACTGGAGGCCTGCCGGGCGCTGACGCAGCTGGCGCGTCAACTGCTCGGTGCTGGCCAAAAACAAGCCCAGACCCACGTGATGGCCCAAGGCCAGGTGTTTCGCGTGGTCGTGTCACTGGAGCCGGTCCCTGCCGATCAGCTCCAGGACGTCTTCAAGCACTATCAGTAAAGGAGGTCACATGACCACACCCAGCCAAACCCCACGCAGCAAGGCCAACGGCCGGGCTCCGGCTACCCGCCAGGCTGCGGTCACCGAGGCTGTATCGGTGCCGGCGTCGCCGCTTCAGGAGAGCACCGCGATCATTCAGGTGATCGAGCGTGCCGCCCTCAATCCCGAGGTCGACATCGACAAGATGGAGCGCCTGCTGCAGATGCAGGAGCGCGTACTCGACCGCCAAGCACTGATGGCTTACAGCGCCGCCATGGCGGCCATGCAGACGGAGCTGCCGAGCATCGCCGAGCGTGGCCAGGGCAATAACGGCGCCTACGCCACCCTAGAGGATATCGTCGACACCGTCCGGCCGATCATGAAGCAGCACGGCTTCGCGGTGAGCTTCCGTATCCAGACCCAGGAGCGCGGTATCCAGGTGACCGGCGTGCTGATGCACAAGGACGGCCACCGTGAGGAGACCAGCATGCTGCTGCCGGCCGATACCAGCGGCAGCAAGAATGCCGTGCAGGCCTTCGGCTCCTCGACCAGCTATGGCAAACGCTACGTGCTGTGCGCGCTACTCAACATCACCACCCGCGGGCAGGACGACAACGGTCATGGTGCGGCGCCTCCGATAAAGGTGGTCACGCCGTTCCAGGCGAGTCAGCTCCAACATCTCCTCGCCGCCTGCCCCGTGACCACCCAGGAGTGGTTCATCGGCAAGTACGGCGATGTGGCGCAGGTGCCACGCAGCGACTTCGACAAGCTGCGTGCCTCCTTGCACAAACGCGCCGTGCCTCAGCGTCAACGCCACTGACCCACCCCAGAGCCTATTCATCCCAACCACCATCACCCAATCCATGACGCCAGCATATACCGGCGAGGGAGTGCCCTCGCCGGTATGCCGTGGTGTCTCGAAGGAGGTTCGTCATGCAGATCCTCACATTGGAACAGGGCACGCCCGAGTGGCATGCCGCCCGTCTCGGCATCGTCACCATGTCCGAGCTGAAGACCCTGCTGGTCAAGGGTAAGGGACCGGGAGGCTTCGGAGCCGGTGCCTTCAGCTACATGCATCAGCTGATCGGTGAGCGCATCACCGGGGAGCCTTCGGATGTCTTCCAGGGCAACGTCCACACCCAGCGAGGCCACGAACTGGAGCCAGTGGCCCGCGAGCTCTATCACGAGGCCACCGGCCTGCCTCGTCTGGAGCAGGTCGGCATCATCTTGAACCACGGCGTGGGCTACTCGCCGGACTGCCTGGTGGACAGCCACGGCCTGGTGGAGATCAAGACCAAGCTCCCCAAGTACCAGATCGAGCTGCTACTGGCTGATGAGCTGCCTCAAGAGCACGTGGCGCAGTGCCAGGGCGGCCTGTGGGTCAGCGAGCGGGAGTGGATCGATTTTGTAAGCTACTGGCCCGGCATGCCGCTGTTCATCAAGCGCGCCTACCGGGATGAGGTGCTGATCCGCAGCATCGCCGAGCGCGTCGAGGCGTTCTACGAGGAGCTGGAAAGTCGTATGGCCATGATCATGGCGGCCTGAAAAATACGCGAAGTGTGACAGTCTTTCCCTCTCAGTCAGCCGTTGAACGCTAAGTGAGCATAGTTCCTACCAGTGTGTTCTAAAACGACGGTCTAACGCTCGCTTGTAAGTATTCGACGCTAAGTTGCTGAGCCTATCTCGGTAATTACATTTATCTAATGAGTTTCATTGCTGGCCCGCTGGGCCAGCAATGGGGTAAAACGAAATATTTTTTTTGTAAATTGGTATAAAAACAAAAGATCTACCACTATAGATAAAATAAATTCGTTGTTACAAGCTCTGCTGATCATCATAAGAGAGAGTTAATACAGAAATTGTCATTTTTTCACGATGTCTAAAGCTTTTTTTGCTCGCTCTTTATGACTACCTTCACCAACCTTGTCAAGATTTTCAAAATCCCCTCGTAACGCCTTAAGTGCGTATCGCTCGTGATCAATTTCAGCCGATGTTCGAATGCCGCGATTGCGGAATATAACGACAGGTGGGCACCATCCTTGAATCGCATGCTGAAGAAGGAACCCAGACACTGCGAAGGGTAGAGCCAGCCAGCGTTTATTAACCAATACGCCAAGACTGATCCCAACGAGGCTAATAGTAGCAGCGTTTGCCTCGAGCGTTCGCTCTATATCCCACTCGTGGTCTAGTTCACTAAGCCGTTGATCAATCTCATTGGGGTTTTCGGAATAATAAACGATGCTTTGCATCGTCTTTTTCTGAATTTCATAATTAGCTTGCTTAGATGTATTGTTTTCAACGCGTGAAGTGGTAGATGGAAGCATAAATCCTCCTGTGGATTACTTTGGCTAATTTAAGGTTTCGCCTCAACGCCTGGAATCGGAGATGTTGGTCTTGGAAATTCACCGTGCAAAGCGTCTACGCCTGACTGTGGCTTAGCTAACGGCACAAGGTCTTGCCGTGCTCTACGCCGCTCTGCGGTATCGATATTCATATCCTCATCACGTTCCTCGATTAACCCTGGGTTCGCCTCGCCGTCGCGGTTGAACGACCATGCTAAAGATGGCTCTCCGAGAGGTAAGGAAGCTTCTGCACTGTTGGTTTGCGCAGTATCCCAAGTATGCCATGTCTTTCCATAGCTATTTATCTTGCTTTTCATAAGCTCATGTTCAGCTGCCTGGGGTAGATTAGGAGCCACCAGCTGGCCGGAGAGGATTTCGCCGTTATGGGGATGCCAATACTGTTTTTCTTCCTCTGGAAGTCTCTCGAAAAGTTCTTCAGAGATAATGTATTCAATCCCGTTTAGCTTTGCGTCGCCAGAATTTCCATCGTAGAGTGCGCATTGCAAAAAATCTTCATTTACCTGAACGCAAAAGTGGTGAGCTTCAAACTGATGCACTGGCTCCTGTTTCAACGGATGGAAACCTACCAGATAAATTTCAAGCCGCGATGGTGGCTCATCCGTCTGCATTGCACTCGCCCCAGCTTCTAATAGTCGAGCCTTCGCACCCACTGATTCGCCAGGTGCCTCTACGTTCGAGCGGGCCTCACCCTTGCCGGTACAGCCGACCAGCGTAAGCATAGACACGCCTAACGCTGAATATTGAAGCTTTCTAAAATTGATCATATACTCACCAATTTTTTGGTTATATTAAAATTCCTTCTGGTTAGCGTAGTAAATCCTTCCTGCTCTTGTGTAAAAAAGGGAAATGAAAAGATTCAATGAGTTTTTTTTCGGTAAATTCTAGGGGTATAGCAAGCCGGCATGCTTAGTTGGCTGCACACCTAATTTTATTCCTGCCTAGGTAAGCTTTGATAGATGCCTGCCCAGCGTTTCTCTATTTCCTCATATAGGTTGGGTTTGTATTCGATTCTTCTTTCGATTGGATATAATAGATTTATGTTTCTGTCGCTTGCCGTTAATAGGTCTAGGAGCTGAATATAGTCTACGGACGCTTCCTTTTCCTTTGTTACTTCCGCTAGTCGAGTTAGTGAGCTGAGCAATGCGTCTATACCTTTTCTGTCATAAGACAAAGTTGAAAATGACTGCACGTATAACCGATCATTCTCCCAAGCGACTTTGAAATTTTCATCTATTACATTGACTTGCGTTCCATTGGGGATTTTTTCAAAAAGTGCTTCGATATCCTCCGCATGCATGCGGATACAGCCACGACTTGCGCGCATGCCGATACCATCTGGACGATTGGTACCATGTATGAGATATCCCGGTAAATCGAGCAATATCGCATGGCTTCCGAGCGGGTTATCGGGGCCAGGGGGAACCACAGAAGGCGGAGGATCACCTCGTTGAGCAGCTTCTTCTCGCATTGAGCGTGGCGGATACCAGGCTGGGTTTTCAAGTCGCATAGTCGTCTGGGTAATTCCTAGCGGAGTATTGAAACCATCTCGTCCGATGCCGATCGGGTAGGTCTCGACCCAGCGCGTAGCTTCATTTTGGGTTGGCGGATAGTAGTAAAGCCGAAGTTCGGCGAGATTAATGACGATGCCTTCCTGCGGAGCATTGGGTAGGATATGCCTCGCGGGAATAATGATTTCTGCTCCTTCGCCAGGTGTCCAAAGGCTAGTGTCTGGATTTGCTGCGCGTATTTCTTCGTACCCCACACCGTGCTCTCGGGCTATGTCTAACAAAGTTATATCTTCTGTAAGAGTAACCGAATATTCCTCGCCAATGATTTGGGTCTCTTTCGCTATCTGATATTTATTGGAAGATGGCTCGCTATCATTTGCAAAAGAAACGTTGACTATCGCTAACGTTGTCAGTGTAGGGCACAATACTGCAATAGATTTTGAAAAATTATAAACACGGCGTGTGTTACGAGAGAGTAAGGACCTCATGAAGATTCCTAGAGAATAGAAAGACGCTGAGTATTCCATACGGTCCTTCCTATAGGCAAGAAAAATCGGCATGCAGGATAATTTTTTACCGATAATGTTGCGTTAATCCTAGGCTGTCATAATGGCAAAAAATGCTACAGGAGTTCACCGATGAGTAGCGAAATTCGCACAAAACTAGAGCGGCTCTGTTATTTTTTTCTGGTTCTTACGTTGTCTGCATTATTACCAATGGCAAGCGCATCCGAAGAGGGCTTTCTTCATGTGGATGACGCGTTTCAGCTAAGTATCGCTCAAGAGGGAGAGCAGATATTATTGCGCTGGGATATTGCCGATTCTTATTACCTGTATCGACACCGACTCAGCATCGAAGGAAAGCCCTCCTCAATTGTGGTGTCCGAGTTGCCGGCGGGAGAAAGCATTAATGACGAGTTCTTTGGCGATTCACAAGTTTATTACGAAAGCGTGGAAGTTCGCGTCGATCCTCAAGAGGCTGAAGAACTAGAACTGAGTTGGCAAGGGTGCGCCAAGGCGGGTCTATGCTACCCGCCACAACAACGCGTTGTAGCGGTAGGCGACTTGATGCAAAACGGCAGCTTGCCTTCGTCTTCTTTACCCAGCCGCGCGAGCACTACTGATAGAGATGAAACAGCCGAACCTGACGCGACATCCGCTATGGCCGAGGATCAACGTCTCGCTGCTTCCTTGGCAGCCGGTAATACTCTATGGATCCTGACAGCTTTCTTTGGCATGGGGCTACTGCTGACGTTCACGCCTTGCGTGCTGCCTATGGTGCCTATCCTGTCTAGTCTTATCGTCGGTGGGGGGCATCATGCCGGGCGTGGGTTGCTTTTATCTTTGGCTTTCGTACTCCCCATGGCGTTGACTTATTCCCTTCTCGGCGTGGCCGCTGCCTTAGCGGGTGCCAACCTACAGATACTTTTCCAGCATCCCGTTTTCATCAGCGTATTCGCTGTACTCTTCGTCCTCTTGGCAATGGCCATGTTTGGTTTTTTTGAAATGCAGCTTCCTGCCGTTGTGCGTCACCGGCTGGATCGATTGCAGCAGCGGCAGCAAGGGGGGCGAATGATGGGGGCGGCCATCATGGGTACGTTGTCCGCTTTGCTCGTTGGCCCATGCATGACCGCACCGCTTGCCGGGGCGCTATTGTATATCGCTGAAAACGGAAATGCGCTGCAGGGCGGGACCGCGCTGCTTTCGCTAGGGCTTGGGATGGGGACGCCCTTATTACTGGTTGGGCTGGTAGGTCCACGCCTGTTGCCCAAACCTGGCCTATGGATGGTACGAGTGAAAGCGCTGTTCGGATTCGTCCTGCTGGGTATGGCGATATGGTTCGCCGAACGGATCCTGCCAGCTTGGGTTGTCGTTGGGCTATGGGGTGCTCTGGCTATCATCATTGCCATGTCGCTTTGGCAAGTAGCTGCTACGACACAGCCAGCGGCAACATCGCTGGCGGCACGCAGCTCGGCATTAATCATCGGTATATGGGGAGCCGCATGGGTACTCGGCGCAGCGGGAGGTAGTGAAAGCCTCCGACAGCCTCTGGGCTTTCTACAGCAATCCCGGTTGGGCGATTCTACCTCCGAGACATCATTATCATTCGAAGAGATCGATACCCTCGAACGGCTTCAGGCTGCTATTCACCAAGCCAGCGCCGAAAATAGATGGACCATGGTGGATTTTACTGCTGATTGGTGCGTTTCCTGCGATGTGATTGAAGAAGAAGTGTTTCAGGACCCCAACGTTCAGCAGGTCTTGGCTGGAGTCACTCGTCTACAACCCGACGTTACGGAGAATTCGGCGAAAGATCGAGAAATCATGCAAGCCTTTGGCATTTTGGGCCCACCAACGATCATGTTTTTCGGTCCCGACGGGCAAGAGCGCCGTGCTAACCGAGTTATAGGTGAACTAAGCGCTGAAGACTTTCTTGAAAACTTGAAAAGCGCAGGGCTGACTCCCTCTATTAAAAGTGCTGCTGAAGGACGAGATGCATGAATTCAATCAATCAAAGTCTTGCTATTGGTCCAGTGGGCATGAGCTTAAACCTATTATTGCTTTTTCTTGCTGTCGCAATTGCCCTCCTAGTGGGCGGAATTATGGGACGGCGTCATCGAACTGCGATCGGTGATCAGTTGATTAACGTGCTGTTGATCGCCTTAATCGTTGCGCGAATTGTGTTCGTAGTGCGTTACTTCGAGCATTACAGTAGTCCTCTCGGCATGTTGGATATTCGCGATGGCGGGTTCGATATCCTGGGTGGACTTATTGCCGGCCTTGGCTATGTGGCGTGGCGGCTCTGGCGTTCTCCTAACCTCCGTACACCTTTACTTGGTGCTTTAACGGCAGGGGGTATTACTTGGATGCTAACGGTGGGCAGCCTTATGCTCCTCGAGGAAAAAGCTCGCCCGTTACCAAAAACGCCATTATGGACCATCGAGGGCAACCCTACTGTACTTGACGAGTTCGCCAAGCGCGAAGGCACGCCCATGGTGATTAATCTCTGGGCCACCTGGTGCCCCCCTTGTCGTCGCGAAATGCCAGTTTTGGAGGCTGCGCAGCAGGAAGAAGACGATATTGCCTTCGTTTTCGTCAATCAGGGTGAGGACAAGCAGCTTATTGAACAATTCCTGATTGCGGAATCGCTGGAGCTGGAGAACGTCATGCTCGATCCCAGCACCGCCCTCGGTGAAGAAACTGGTTCCATGGCCATGCCGACGACCTTTTTCTACGACGCCCAGGGGCAACTCGTCGATACCCATCTTGGCGAATTGTCATCAGCCACACTCAAGCGCGGACTGGAAAAGCTGCGCTGAGAAACATTACTTTAGGAGTATTGCATGTCGCTACGACTTAGTTCTTCTGTTCTAGCATTGGCGTTCGTTGGGGCTATCCCCATAGCGGTGGCAGAAGAATGGCCTGACCCCATCCAGGCCATCGCCAACCAGGGCTTGACTATACATGGTGACTTTGAAGCGCCCAGTGGCCTCACCGGGTATGCCGCAAGCTATCAGGGACAGGAGATTGCCGTATACCTGACCGAAGATGGCAAGCATGCCATCGTTGGGAATCTTGTCGATGCGGAAGGCAACAATCTGTCCCGAGAACCGCTGAGCGCAATGGTCCGTGGCCCTCAGGATGCGGAAATCTGGTCCGACCTCGAGGAGAGCCATTGGGTACTCGACGGGGATCCAGATGCGCCACGCGTCGTCTATACGATCACCGATCCCAACTGCCCCTACTGTAAACAGCTGTGGCAAGAAACTCGCCCCTGGGTAGAGGCGGGCGAAGTCCAGTTGCGACACATTCTGGTGGGCATCTTGCTCGAGGACAGTCCACAAAAAGCCTTGGCTATCCTTGAGTCCAATGATCCGGCCAGGGCGCTGCATGAGCACAACCAGGGCGACACTCCACCAGCAAAAGAACGCTTTTCCCCTGAGACAGAGCAGACCCTGTACGAAAACCACCAGTTAATGCAAGGGCTGGGGCTGCAAGCTACGCCCAGCACCTTCTACCAAGTCGAGGCAGGGATAGAAGTCATACAAGGCTTGCCGAATGATGAGCGCCTGCAAGAAATCATGGGCGGCCCCGCTCCCTGACAGGACAACAGCGTTTCCAGCTTCCCGCAGATTGCCGTAGCTATGTGGGAAGCTTGCAAAAAGGACTGTAAGCCTTCGCTACGACTTACGTCGTTTGGTAACACGGTCTTTTTGTTTATTCGGAAATGGTCTAACCTTTTATCATATTGATCTAACGGAGCGAGGCGTTATGCACATCCATGCGGAATCGCCAGGGACGCCCAAGGTCGCTGGCTTCTTTGACCCACGCACGTTCAGCGTTCAGTACGTGGTGAGCGACCCTGCCACCAGACGCTGTGCCATCATCGATCCGGTACTCGACTTCGATGAGAAATCGGGTGCTACCGCCACCTTCCATGCCGATGAGCTCTTGGCTTATGTCGATCGGCATGGGCTTGAAGTTGAGTGGATCCTCGACACGCACCCCCACGCCGATCATTTCTCAGCGGCCCGGTACCTGAAGGAAAAAACCGGGGCGCCTACTGCGATTGGCGTCTATGTCAAGGGTGTCCAGGCCTTATGGAAAGACCTATACAACTGGCCGGACTTTCCGGATGACGGACGCCAGTGGGACCACCTGTTTACCGAGGGCGACACCTTCCGTGTGGGCGAGGTAGAAGGCCGGATCATGTTCTCGCCCGGCCATACCAAGGCGTCGATCACCTATGTCATCGGCGATGCGGCTTTCGTACATGACACGCTGTTTCAGCCGGATGGCGGCACGGCCCGTGCCGATTTCCCCGGGGGCAATGCCCACAAGCTATGGGATTCCATCCAGGCCATCTTGGCACTGCCGGACAACACTCGGCTGTTTACCGGTCATGACTACATGCCCGGCGATCGCGAGCCGGAGTGGGAAAGCACGGTGCGTACCCAGCGTGAAGCCAACATTCATCTCCAAGGCTGTCCGACCGCAGATAGCTTTATTGCCATGCGCAACGAGCGTGATGCCAAGCTGCCCATGCCGAAACTGATTCTGCACGCCTTGCAGGTCAATATTCGGGGCGGTGCCCTGCCAGAGCCAGAGGAGAACGGGCGTCGCTACCTGAAGATTCCCCTCGATGCTTTACCGGGGGCCGCCTGGGGTGAGGCGCGCTCCTGAAGTGACAAGGAGGTAACCCATGGACATCAAGCCGCTCGATAATCGTCTTTACGTGACGGCACAACCTCGATTCGACGAACTCGAACAGCTCGCCGAGCAAGGCTTTCGTACGATCGTCTCCAACCGTCCTCGCGGCGAGAGCGATGACCAGCCGGACTTTGACGCCATGAAAACTAAAGCAGAGTCATTGGGCATGGCCTGGCACGAGATCCCCGTCAAGCCCGGTGAGTACGCACAGGCGGATATCGATGCCTTTGCCGATGTGTTGCATACTTCAAAGGCACCCGTGCTCGGCTTCTGCCGTACCGGCAAGCGCGTCTCTCATTTGTGGGCGTTATCGCTTGCCCCGCGGCGTCCAGTTTCCGAGCTTATCGCATCGGCCAATGCGGCTGGCTATGATCTGGAGCCCTTGCGCGGCAGACTTGAACAACAAGCCAAACAGGCAAAGGGCGATTCTGCGTCGTGAGCGTGCCATGGCTCGCCTGAAACGTTATCTGCCCATACTCCAATGGTTGCCCGGCTATGGGCGCGATACGCTGGCCAACGATTTGTTAGCAGCGGTGATTGTGACCGTCATGCTGATCCCACAGTCGCTGGCATACGCCATGCTGGCGGGTCTCCCCCCCGAGGTGGGGCTGTATGCCAGCATCGCTCCGCTGTTCGCTTATGCACTCTTCGGGACCAGCCGCACCCTAGCCGTAGGGCCGGTGGCTGTGGTTTCACTGATGACAGCGGCGGCTATCGGTCGTGTCGCCCCGCAGGGGTCGCCGGAATACTTGGGAGCTGCGCTGGTACTGGCGCTGATGTCTGGCCTTATTCTTACCCTTATGGGTGTGGCGCGGCTGGGCTTTCTGGCTAACTTTCTCAGCCATCCGGTCATTTCCGGATTCATTACTGCATCTGGGTTGATCATTGCTGCCAGCCAACTGAAACATTTGCTGGGTATCGAGGCGTCGGGCCACAATCTGATCGAAGTATCGGGCGGCCTGGTCGAAAGCTTACGACTGACCCACTGGCCTACGCTGCTCATCGGTATTGGTGCCCTGGCATTTCTCTATGCTTCGCGTCGCTGGATGGAGCCGGGGTTACGCCGTCTGGGGCTGCCAGCGGGCAGTGCCGATATGGTGGTGCGCGCCGCGCCGATTCTCGCCGTGGCGGTCACCACACTAGCGTCTTGGGGCCTGGAGCTTGGCGAACGTGGCGTGGCGGTCGTGGGTGAGGTTCCGGCGGGCCTGCCACCGCTGAACCTGCCGAGTCTCGATATGACGCTGTGGCGCGAGCTGTTCGTGGCGGCACTGCTGATCAGTGTGGTTGGCTTCGTCGAATCGGTGTCGGTGGGCCAGACACTGGCCGCCAAGCGGCGCCAGCGCATCGACCCAGATCAGGAACTGGTGGGGCTCGGGGCGTCAAACATCTCGGCCTCGTTTACCGGTGGCATGCCGGTCACCGGCGGCTTCGCCCGCTCGGTGGTCAACTTCGACGCTGGTGCCGAAACCCCCGCCGCCGGGGCTTTTACCGCGGTAGGGATCGCCATCGCCGCTCTGCTTCTTACACCATTGATCGCTTATCTACCCATTGCCACCTTGGCGGCGACCATCATCGTGGCGGTACTGTCACTGGTCGATTTTTCCGCCATACGTCGTACCTGGGCCTATTCACGCTCTGATGCGACGGCCATGCTCATGACCATGATCGTCACCCTGGGACAAGGTGTGGAGAGCGGCATCCTGGCCGGTGTGGGGCTATCCCTGGCCCTGCATCTCTACAACACCAGCCGCCCTCATAGCGCGGTGGTGGGCCGGCTACCAGGTACCGAACACTTTCGCAACGTGAAGCGTCATCGAGTCGAGACGGATTCGCGTCTGGCCATCCTTAGGGTCGATGAAAGCCTCTACTTCGCCAACTCGCGCTACCTTGAGGATTTGGTCATGTCGTTGGCGTCACGCGAGCCGGGGCTTGCCCACATCGTGCTGGCGTGCCAGGCGGTCAACACGATCGATGCTTCGGCGCTCGAGAGTCTTGAGGCGATCAACACCCGCTTGCGGGATGCAGGGGTCAAGCTACACCTGGCCGAGGTCAAAGGACCGGTGATGGATCGCCTGAAGCATACTGACTTCTGCCGCGAGCTGACCGGGCGTGTGTTTCTCAGTACCTTCGATGCCTGGCGTTATTTGCGCGGCGAATCGCAACACCTTGGACAACCCTGCGGTGGGACGGAGTTGGCCAACGCAGGAAATCCGGACTGATTGAAGCTTAAAATGTAGGGAGGTTACGCGTGGACTGGACATCAAATTTGCAGGGTCTGTTTGGCGGCATACTCATCGGCATTTCTGCCACTTGGTTGATGGCTACCCTAGGGCGTGTAACAGGAATCAGTGGCATTGCCGGTACGTTAGTGACAGCGCGCCCCAAGGGCGACAGCGCCTGGCGGGCCGCGTTCTTGGCTGGCCTGGTTACCAGTCCTATCCTACTCGTTCTGGCTGGGGGCGACCTAGGAAACGTTGTGAATGAGCCAAACGAAATTATCGGCGATCCTGCCGGTGGTGTGCTGTCGATGTTAATTGCAGGTTTACTGGTCGGCGTCGGGACGGGGCTCGGCAGTGGTTGTACCAGTGGCCATGGTGTATGCGGCTTGGCACGCTTATCGCCGCGCTCAATGGCGGCTACCGGCACGTTCCTGCTTAGCGCTGTGGTGACGGTTTATGTCGCTCGCCACATCGTGGGAGGTGGGGCATGAAAGCTCTGATGGGCTATCTTGCAGGTCTCATGTTCGGCCTGGGACTCGCCATCTCGGGCATGACCGATCCGGCACGTGTCCTAGGTTTCCTGGATATCGCCGGCGAATGGGATCCTACGTTGATCTTCGTGCTGGGCGGGGCCGTTGTCACTACCTTCATCGGCTATCGGCTAGTGCTTCGTCGGAGCAGCCCCCTTTTCGGCGACGCGTTTCAGTTACCCACAAAGCGTGAACTCGATGGTCGTCTGCTCGGTGGCGCCACGCTATTCGGCATCGGCTGGGGGCTTTCGGGCTACTGTCCGGGACCTGCCATCGCCTCGATTGCAGGGCTGACAGCCCCTCTCGCCGCCATGCTCTTGGCAATGATTGGTGGCTGGTGGCTTGCCAGACGCGTCTAGCTGATTACCACCGCTCTCCGTACAGGATCAATCATGCACGTGCTACTTATCGAGGATGATACCCTCGTCGCGTCCGGCATTCAGGCAGGTCTCGAAGCTTATGACTTTGTGGTAGATGCCTTCGCCACGCTGGCTGAGGCTCGCATGGCCATGAAAGATGTCGCTAGCGACATCGCGATACTTGACCTCAGCTTGCCCGATGGCGACGGGTTAACTTTGCTCAAGACATGGCGAGCTGAAAAGCGCAATATCCCCGTACTCATTCTGACGGCTCGAGATGCCGTTCCGGATCGTGTGGCAGGGTTAACGGCTGGTGCGGACGATTATCTGACCAAGCCGTTTGATCTCGACGAACTCGTTGCGCGGTTGCACGCCCTGTTGCGCCGGTCGTCGGGACGCTCCAGTTCCTTGATTGAGCACGGTTCCTTAAGCCTGGATCCACTTTCGCGGTGCGTCACGGTCGCAGATGAAGTTATTCCTTTATCGCGTCGGGAATTGATGTTGCTAGAGACATTTCTTCAATCACCTCGCAGCGTGTTAACGGCTGACCAGATCAAGGATCGCCTGTACGGCATGAGCGATGAACTCGAGAGCAATGCGCTGAACGTTCATATCCATAACTTGCGCCGTAAATTAGGCAGTGGAGTCGTCGAAACGGTACGTGGGCTTGGGTATCGCCTGGGCAAGCCAGACGCCATTGATCCACCAAGGTGAGCTGAAGCGAAAAACGATGAGCTTACGCACTCGCCTACTTCTCACCCTTGGGCTGACGTTAACCCTGCTTTGGGGACTTGCAGCCACCTGGCTGTTGCGCGACCTACATACCCAAGTGGAGTTGACGCTGGATAAGCGTCTCGCCCAATCGGCACGCATGGTGGCCGGCCTGATGGAACAATTACCCCCAGAAGTGTGGGGTCGCATCGATCATGACGCGTTGACGATACCTCCAATTGAAGGCTTAGCGTGTCAGATTCACTCACCACGCGGTGAAGTCATTGCCCGCTCTCACGCCGAAATGGACGATATTCTCGCCCCTGGCGAGCAGGGTTACACCTACCGCAAGGAAGCCGGAACGACGTGGAGAGTATATACCTACGAACGAAACGGCATGATCATTACCACCGCTGACCGCATGGATGAGCGCGACATTCTTCTACGCGATGTCATTAAGGTAGCGGTAGTCCCGTTTCTCACAGCCTTAGTGGGCAGTATGGGAGCGCTATGGCTGGGCGTGCTGCGCGGCCTGAAACCACTTGGCCGTTTGCGTAATACGTTGGCCAGGCGTCATCCTGAGGCACTGACAACCGTAAGCTTGGAGGGAGCGCCTAGCGAACTACGGCCTTTGATCCTGACACTCAACAGTCTTTTGCTCAGAGTCCATAAGGCTATGGTGCGTGAGCAGCGTTTCACCAGTGACGCGGCCCATGAACTCCGCACGCCCTTAACGGCCATCAAGACGCATCTTCAAGTCGCCAGGCGGGTCGAAGGAGAAGCGGCTGAGCGCGCCTTGAGCTATGCCGAGGAAGGGGTGGCTCGCATGGTACGCATCTTGGAGCAGCTCCTGTTGTTGGCACGTGTCGAGGGGCGGACTGCGTTTGAGGACGGTGAAGCTTGCACCTTGGAGGATGTCATTTCGTTGGCGATACAGGATGCTGCAACGCATGCTGAGACGAATCGAATCGATTTCAGCCCCGTCTTTTCTTCCGCCGAACTGGAAATGCCTCGAGAGTTGGCGGTTGCTGCACTGCGTAACCTTATCGATAACGCCTTGCGCCACGGCGATTTAACCGAGCCAGTCAAAGTGACCGTAGAACTGCAGACACACCCATCCAGGTCATGGGCCACCCTAAAGGTGAGCAACTACGGCGCAGTGTTGAATGACGAGACGCTGGCAAACCTGACCGAGCGTTTTTGGCGCTCTAGCCGTGATGGTGGAAGTGGTCTGGGGCTAGCGATTGTCGCTGCCATTGCCGAGCGTTTTGAGGGAGCTCTGCATTTTAAAAGGCCCGTTCGGGGAGGTTTAGAGGCGAGCCTGATCTTGCCGGTGCGCCCACTTTCGGTAACCGTCCGGTAAATACACCTCAGCGTATCCGTCCGGTAAACACACGTTCCGCGGAAGGCCCTGGCCAGCCACATTAGGTGCCCATCTATTAATAAGTGGGCACCTATCATGACCACCCCAAGCACCGATCGTGAGATTCGCCGACGTCGACGCTAAGCTCCCGAGTTCAAGGCCAAGATCGTGGCAGCTTGCCTGCAGGACGATGTTTCGACTGCCCAGGTCGCACTGCAGCATGGACTCAACGCCAACCTTGTCCAGACCTGAATCCGCAAGGCCAAGCGCCAGAACCAGTTACCAGCCGTGCCTGGCGTCGTGCCCCTGCCGGTGCCGCCAGTAGCGAGCGACCTGCCAGCGGTAAACGGCTGGCGATTACCCCTTGCGTCTGATCACTCGCGAGAGAGTGGTGCCTGAGCGCTTACTTTTGAAAGGCTACCATAAGTCGATCCTAGTCCCTTAATTCGTAAGCGGCCGGCCATCACCCTTTGCGAGTGATCAGTCGACCGGATTCCAGTGCTGCGGCAGGAGTTCGTGGATCTGGCTGGCTTTATGCGTCGGCAGCCGAGCCAGCACATCTTTCAGATAGGCATGCGGTTCATGGCCGTTCAGCTTGGCGGACTGGATCAGGCTCATGATGTTGGCGGCGCGCTGGCCGCTGCGCAGTGAGCCGGCAAATAGCCAGTTGCTGCGCCCCAACGCCCAAGGGCGAATCAGGTTCTCGACCCGATTATTGTCAATGGGCAACCCGCCGTCGTCGAGGTAGCGCGTGAGTGCCGCCCAGCTTTTCAGGCTGTAGTCCAGCGCCTTGGCCGTCGCCGAGCCGTTGGGCACCTTTTCTCGGTGAGCCAACATCCATCGGTGTAGCACGTCGGCGATAGGCCTCGCCCGGGTGTCGCGTAGCCGTTGGCGTTCTTCACCGCTCAGCGGCTGGGCGTCGCGCTCCACCTGGTAGAGTTGGCCGATGAGCTCGATGGCCTGCTCGGCAATCTGGCTCTTGCCGGCCACGTGCAGGTCGACGAATTCGCGCCGGGCATGGGCCATGCAGCCGATCTCAGTGACGCCATTGGCGAAGCTCTGCTTGTAGCCGCCGTAATCATCACAGATCAGCTTGCCTTGCCAGTCGCCGAGGAAGTCGCGGGCATGCTGGCCGCCGCGTCCGGGCGCGAAGTCGTAGATCACCGTCTTCAGTTCGGCGTAGGGTGTGGTGGCATAGGCCCAAAGGTAGGCCGTGTGGGTCTTTTACTTGCCCGGATCCAGCATCGGCACTGGCGTTTCATCGGCATGCAGTATCGGTTCGGTGAGCAGGGTCTCGCGCAGGGCATCGATCAGCGGCTGCAATCGCACCCCGCAGATGCCGATCCATTCCGCCAGGGTGGAGCGCGGTATCTCCACGCCAGCGCGGGCAAAGATATGTGCCTGGCGGTAGAGCGGCTGATGGTCGGCATACTTGGCGATCATTACCTGAGCCAGTAATCCCGAGGCGGGGATGCCTTTGTCGATCACCTGGGCCGGCATCGGTGCCTGAGTCAGCGTCTCGCAGTGATCGCAGACCCACTTGCCGCGGATATGACGCTCGACGGTAAACACGCCCGGCGTGTAGTCGAGTTTTTCGCTGATCTCTTCTCCGATGCGGCGCCGCTGGCAGCCGCACGCGCAATGCTCGCTCTCGGGTTCGTGCCGGATCTCGACGCGCGGCAGATTGTCGGGCAAGGGCTGACGTTTGGGCTTTTGCTTGGTGACGGGCGGCGTCGCCGGGGTCGCGAGTGCTGCCAGCTCGGCCTCGATGGCAGCAATGCCGGCATCCACCACCTCGTCCAGCAGACTGATCTGCAAGACGTTGAGCTGTTCGCTGCGCTTGCCGAAGGCATGGCGCTTGAGCAGCGCCAGTTCGTAGGTCAGCTTCTGGTTGACCTGCTCGCTGTGACGCAGCGCCTGATCCTTTTCCTCGACCTGCGCCATCAGCATTGCCGCCAAGTGGCGGAGCTGATCGGGTGAGAGCTGAGACAGGTTGGACGACATATTCATCCGGCGATGATGCCAGTCCGCCGGCCGCAAGGGGATGTGCGGATCATCGAATGGCCAGGGCTCGCCTTGCCGAGGCATTCGCCGCGAGGCTTACAGCACCGAAATGGCCCCTGCCGGGCCGATGCGCTGCCAGGGCAGGCCCTGGACCAGTGCCGTCACTTGCTCAGATGACAGCTCCACCCGGTCGCCGTGCCAGTTGCCGGCCCAGTGGAACTTGCCTTGGTTGAGGCGGCGAGCACACAGCCAGACCCCCAGACCATCGTGGATCAGCACTTTCATGCGGTTGCCGCGCCGGTTGGCGAACAGGCAGGCGCAGTGCGGCCGGGCGGTGCCGAATACCTTCACCACCCGGGCCAGCGCCGTGTCGGGGCCGGCGCGCATGTCCAACGGCTCGGTGGCCAGCCAGATCTCGTCGATACGGATCACGACAGCCAATCCCGAAGCAGCGCCCGACAACCCTGCGCATTGGACACCGGCCACTCGATGGCCACTGTGCCTTTGGCACTTGGTAGTAACAGCCGAATATGCTCGGCTTCCCGATGCCGGGCCGTCGCCGACGTTACGGTGCTTGCCATCGGCACCGGGACAAATGCCGGGGTATCACTCACCGGCTCCGACCGCCGAGCCTCACGGATCCACTTATGGACCAGATTGGCGTTCAGGGCATGCTCCAACGCGATGCCAGCCACTGAGGCGCCGGGGTGCTGGCACGCTTCGACGATCCTGGCCTTGAACTCGGCTGTAAAGCGGCGGCGCTTTCGAGGTGCCTCCAGTACGCTTAACTCACTCAGGGTAGGTGCCCACTAAGCAATAGGTGGACACCTACCGTCATCGAAGTCGGGGCTCAGCGGAAGGTGTGTTCACCGGCCGCATACCTTAATTCTCACTTAACGTCAGGCTGATAGCTTATTCCGTCAACGACTTAATCGCAGATTGATTGCTTCATCGGCCCCGCTGTCTCATGTGAAGGCTCAGGAGGAATTTTCGTGCCGCGTACGCGGCGCGGCGCACTTGTTATTCTTGAGTGCGCAGTATGCCGTGCCTGTTACGGGGGCCTACACCAATGATGTATGGAGTAAGCCAACAACATGATAAATATAGGGCTGCTACTCGCGCTCAGCTTCCTCGCCTCCTTATGCGCGCTCGGATTTCTTATTTGGGCAATCGCCAATCGCCAGTTCACACTCAGCCAGGGCGATGCAACAAGCATTTTCGAACCTGGTGAGGTGGGTGTGCCAGACGATTCAACCGCATTCCCGGGACAGAAAGAAGCTACGGCCCACCGCTTCGACGCTATCCGCGCCAAGATCGATGAGCCGGGCCGCAAGGTGGTGACGTTGATGGTAATGGTCGCGGCGTTGTCGCTGTTGGTCGGCTCGGCCTTCGGCCTGATCGCCTCGCTCAAGCTGCACCTGCCCGACCTACTGGTGGAGTCGGCGGCCATGACTTTTGGCCGGGTGCGCACCATGCACCTGAATCTTGTCGCTTTTGGCTGGTTATCGGTGGCCGGTATCGCTGTGGCATTGTGGGTGCTACCACGTATCTTTCACACTCCGTTGCGCCGTCCTGGTCTGGCCTACTTCGGTGCCTGCGTGTGGACAATAGGAACGGTGCTGGGCGTGATCGCCATCGGCAGCGGTTGGACCGAGGGCTTGGAGTGGCTCGAGATTCCTTGGCAGATCAGCCTACTGTTGGCTTTCGGGGGCGGTTGTATGGCCTTCTCACTACTCAATACTGCGCTGCGCCGTGAGTCGCATCACATCTATGTCACTGGCTGGTATCTGTTGGCCGGTCTATGCTGGTTCCCTATTCTATTCTTCATTGCCAAAATCCCTGGTCTGCACTCGGGCGTCCAACAGGCCACCATGAATTGGTGGTTTGCCCATAACGTGTTGGGCCTTTGGTTGACACCGTTGGGCGTGGGCGCTGCCTATTATTTAATTCCCAAGATCATCGGCAAGCCTGTGTACTCTTACAGCCTATCGCTGCTGGGTTTTTGGGGGCTGGCGCTCTTCTATAGCCAGGTGGGCATACATCACTTGATCGGCGGTCCGGTCCCCACTTGGGTAGTGACGCTCTCGGTTGTTCACAGCGTGATGATGTTCATCCCTGTGATTGCCGTAGCTATCAACCAGCACGGCACAGTGCTGCGCAACATGTGGGCGTTCAAACAGTCGATAGCGCTGCGTTTCGTTTCAATCGGAGCGCTGATGTATACCCTGGCCTCCTTCCAAGGTTCCATTGAGGCATTGCGCTCAGTTAACTCGGTCACACACTTCACCCACTACACCGTCGGCCATGCTCATTTAGGGGCATACGGCTTTACGACTATGGTTATGTTCGGCGCCTTCTATTACATGCTGCCATTACTAACCAAGCGCGAATGGCCATGGCCGCGGCTATTGAGCCTGCATTTCTGGCTAGTGGTGGGCGGCTTCGCGGTGTACTTTTTCGCCGTTTCCATCGGCGGTTGGCTGCAGGGGTTGGGGTTGCTGGAAGTGGGGCGTCCCTTTGGGGACATTACCCGCATGCTCATGCCGTACCTGGAAGCCCGCTCGCTCGGCGGCGCCTTGATGACGCTGGGTCACTTTGTTTTCGTCATCCATATCGTCGCTTTGCTGCTAGGAAAGGGCATGGTCACCGACACGGAGCAGAAAGCTGCGGTTCATGATACGGCCGTTGCAGCCCAGCAAGCTGCTATCGTGGAGAGGGTATGACATGAATCGCGTTCTCCCTCTCAGTGTTGGTGCCGTCGCCATCCTGGCGTCTGCGACGTTGATGTTGGTCATCGTGCCGGGCATTCAGATCCATCAACAGCAAGCGTCTGAAGAGCTCGAACCTTACACGGAGCAAGAACTGGCCGGGCGGGAGCAGTACATCAGCCTGGGCTGCGTGTATTGCCACACTCAGCAGCCGCGCTCACCCGAACAAACACTGGCCGACGCCGCTCAGGGTTGGGGGCGTGCCTCGGTCGCGGCTGACTACGTCTACGACAAGCCGCATCAGCTGGGCACCATGCGCACCGGACCGGACCTGCTCAACGTTGGCGCTCGCCTCCCCAGCATCGAGTGGCATCTGACTCACCTCTACCAGCCACGTGCGATTTTCGACTGGAGCATCATGCCGGCTTATCCCTTCTTGTTTGAACTCAAGGAGGAGGCTGTTGCAGATGACGTCGTTGTGAAACTGCCTTCTGAGTATCGCCCAGAGGGCAAGGTCGTTGTGGCTACCCAGGAGGCACTGGATCTCTCAGCTTATCTGATCAGCCTTAAACGCACCTATCCAGTGGAAGGTGCACTCAGCGGCATGCGCGACCAGGGTTACTCGTCGACGGAGGCCAAGTAATGAAACGGCGCGATACTTCCGACAACCATGTTTCTCGTGTCGACCCGCAGTTTGATCCCTGGGAGCCGAACCGGCCGATACCGCTGTTTGTCATCGCCTTGGTCATTGCTCTGGCCATCTGGGGAGCACTCACTTACCTCAGCGAGGTGGGCCAACACGAAGCCACTGGCCCAGCTACAGTCCAGCAGGGCGAGCCCTCCGCTTCGCCGGGAGCTGTTGCTGCAACTGGGTTGGATAACGCGCGGCCTGAAATTCTGGACCTGGCGTTTACCGGTAAGGACAACATGTGGAGCTGTGCATCCTGCCACGGTAAATCCGGCGAAGGCAGCTCCTCAACGCCAAGGTTGTCCGGCCAGCTTGGCGACTATCTTTATAAGCAACTATTGGACTTCCGCAGCGGTGCCCGCGCAAACGCGCATATGAAGCTTGTAGCGCAGGCGTTGACGCAGGAGGAGATGCGGGAGCTTGCCGATTACTACGCGCAGATCCGTCTACCTTCGCAAGTGCGGCCGCAGTTGGGAGGTGATCTGGAGCGTGGGCGTCAGCTGGTACAAAGCGGCGACTGGAAACGGGACGTGCCGGCCTGCCTACAGTGCCATGGCGATAGTGGCCAGGGCGTGCAGCCTCATTTTCCATCTCTAGCTGGGCAACAGCCTGAGTACCTGTTCACTCAGCTAGCCCAGTGGCATACCGGCGTGCGAGGAAACTCACCTCAGCGGCTGATGGATCGGATCTCCCAAGCCATGACTCCTGAGGATATGCGGGATGTGGCTGATTACCTAGCAACTTTGCCCTTGGTTGAGCCGGCACAGGCGCGGTGAGTCGTGTCAGGCAATACGGAGTAACCCGATGAGTAAGACCGTGAATGACCCGCAGCGCTCTCCACGCTCTATCATTATTGGCCTGAGGCGGATGCTCAAGGCGGCCGCCCTCGGCTTAATTCTGTTCGCCTTCGGCACCTTGTTGTATCAGAGTGGTTTGGTGGAAAAGGCCTACAACGCATTAGGGAAGCAGTCGGATACAGCGCAGGGATCCTCCACACGCGATGCAATGGAAAGTCGCCAAGCAATGCAGGCGGAGCGGGAGGCATGGCTGGCGAATGTGACCGCCGAGCCGCCGCAGGTGCCCACAGGGCCGGACGGCTATTTTGTCCCGCCCGAGGAGGATGAGCTCCCTGAGGGCCCCTTCGGTGAGTCAGTCCGCCGCGGCCACGACATCTTCGTGAATACTCCCCGATATGCTGCTCAGTACTCCGGCAATAGCCAATCTTGCGTAAATTGCCACTTGGACGCCGGACGTAAGGAAAATTCGGCCCCACTGTGGGGGGCGTACACAAAGTACCCAATGTATCGTGGCAAGAACGGGATGGTTAATACTTATCAGGAACGCATCAAGGGCTGCTTTACTTTCTCTATGAATGCCCAGGCTTCCGCAGCGGGAGGGCCGCCCCCTCTCGGCGACCAAGTCTACCTAGACCTCGAAGCTTACGCATATTGGCTTGCGAGTGGTGCGCCCACCGGCCAGACGCTGCCGGGCGCCGGCTACCCCAATGTCGCCAAGACCGAACTCGGCTACGATTACGAGCGCGGCGCCGATGTGTTTGTAGAAAATTGTGCTCTTTGCCATGGCGAGGATGGGCAAGGGCGGCATGAAGACGATGGCAGCGTGCGGTTTCCGCCGCTGTGGGGGCCGGAAGCCTACAACTGGGGCGCCGGTATGGCTCGCATCGATACAGCGGCATCATTTATCAAGTACAACATGCCATTGGGCCAAGGCCAGACGCTGACCGATCAGGAAGCTTGGGATGTGGCTGCTTACATAAACAGTTTCGAGAGACCCAAGGATCCACGCCAGACAGGTACGCTGGAGGAAGCGCGGCAGACTTACCACGAGAATGAACAGAGCTACTACGGTAAGGAAGTACGCGGCAGCATCTTAGGTCTTGGTGTCAGCCGCGAGCAGACGGCCGCACAAGGGGGCTGAACCCATGTCATCCATGGCAGCTAATGCTCGCGAGCTGGACCTGGAAAGCGCGCGGCGCGCTCGGCGGCTGGTGGTTTCCATCGAAGGCATGTGGTGCGCCGGCTGTGCTATGGCGGTCGAGCGGGTGATCGCCCGCATCCCCGGGGTGAGTTTTGCTAGCACCAGCTTCGCAGGCGGTAGCGCGCTGGTGCGTTGGGACAACGAGGAGTTTGACCCGGCACTTATCATCGAGCGTGTGGCTAAGCTCGGCTACCGGGTCGCGCCGCTGATCGAGGCCGACGAGATGGAGCGGCGCATCGACATGCAGGCCCGGGCGGTCTGGCTGCGCCTGTCGGTTGCGCTGTTCTTCGGCATGTGGAGCATGCTCGGCACGCTGATTCTCTACCTGGAGCCGATGGTGGCTGTCTCTATCACCGGCTACTGGCTCGGCCTGGGTGCGGTGGTAGCGGCCGTGCCGGTGATCACTTACGCGGCTTGGCCATTTTATCGCATGGGCTGGCGCACCCTGCGCGCCGGCCTGCCGGGTATGGATGCGCTGATCTCCCTAGGCGTGCTTGCGGCGAGCGCGCTCTCGTTCTGGCAGTTGCTGCAGGGACGGGCGGAAGTCTACATCGACACTGCCACCATGCTGGTCACCTTCCTGCTTATCGGACGCCTCATCGAATTATATGCCCGCCGTCGTAGTTCCGCTGCGGTCAACGCCCTGCGCCAAGCGGTACCGGAGACCGCAGCACTACTGCGTGCCGACGGGAGGAGCGAGGAAGTGCGGGTCAGTGAGATCCGGCCCGGTGATCTGGTAATGGTGCGGGCGGGCGAGCGCATCGGCGTTGATGGCCGCGTGGTCGAAGGTGATAGTGACATCGATCGCGCTCTGGTGAGCGGCGAGGCGCTGCCGGTGGCGGTGAGCCCCGGCGCGAAGATAGAGGCCGGCTGCGTCAATCTCTCCAGCAAGTTATTGATCGAGGTCGGTGCTTCCTACGGCGAGCGCTTCATCGACCGCATTGGCCTGCGCATGCTCGAGCTCTCGGGAGCCAAGAGCCAGGTTGCCATATTGGCGGAGCGCTTCGCCCGCTGGCTGGTGCCGGTAGCGCTGAGCATATCCGCGCTGGCTTTCGTATATGGATACTTTGCGAGCGGCTCCTACGACGAGGCAGCGCTGCGGGCGCTTTCCGTGCTGGTGGCCGCCTGTCCCTGCGCCGTAGGGCTGGCCTTGCCGCTGGCTTATGCCACTTCCACTCAGTTCGCCGCGCATCAGGGCATGTTGTTCCGCGATCCGGGGTCGATGGAGGCGCTGGCCGGGGCACGAAGCGTCTTGTTCGACAAGACCGGAACCCTCACTAGCGGCGAGCTGGAGCTGGTCGAGGTAGTCGGCAGCGAGCGACGGCAATTGCTTCTTTGGGCGGCACAAGCCGAAGCTGGAATCGCCCATCCCATCGCTCGCGCCATCGAGGTGGCGGCGCGGCGCGAAGGGGTATCGAGCGAGCGTGGCAAGGGTGAACCGCGGCGCTTCGGTCAGGGATCGAGCTGGCATGACTTGGACAGTGGTGTCACGACGCGGGTGGGCGCCGCCGCTTGGCTGGCTGGGCAGGGGATAGTGGTTCCGTCCCTGGTGCAACCGCTGCCCGCGGGTGCGACACGGGTAGAAATAGCCCGTGATGCTCAATGGGTGGGAGCACTGATTCTGCGCGACCGTCTGCTCCCAGATGCGATCATGGCCGTGTCGACGCTAGAGCGGGAGGGATTGACGGTCAACCTGGTCACCGGCGATCGCCACGAGACGGCCGTAGCTGTGGCCGCAGCGGTCGGGCTGGCCCCGGCCCAAGTGCGGGCAGGTTGCTTGCCGGAGGACAAGGTAACGGCGCTTGAAACCGCTACGGAACCCGCAATATTCGTCGGTGATGGTTTCAATGACTCCCTGGCGCTGGCGGCAGCTGATTGCGGTATTGCGGTCCAAGGCGCGGCGGCACCGGCGCTGGCCAGTGCCGGCGTGGTCATTACCCAAGGCGGGCTAGCGGGAGTAGTAGGCGCCTGGCGACAATCCCGTCGCACACTGCGCGTTGTACGCCAGAACCTAGGTTTATCGGTAGTTTACAATGTAGGCGTGTTGGGCTTCGCCGCCAGCGGTGCGATTCCGCCGTCAGCAGCAGCAGTGGCCATGCTCTTGAGCAGCCTGAGCGTAGTGGCAAATTCGGCGCGACTGGCGCGACCTGTACATTGAGTGAAAGCTGGCATGCTAAAGATTACCAGAGACGGCTGGTTGCGGACTGCGTGCATCAAGCGTGAGCAATGTATGCCATAGGTACGCTTAAGATATTATCCGTAAAAGAACTTTTACATTTTGCAGGTGCGGCCCACAATGAAATGGCCCACATAATTCCTTAGTATAAGGGAAGCGCAGTTCCGGTGTTAGAGATCGTCCAAGGTAGACTGCCGCAACGTGGTCGCAGTTTGGTCGCAGATAGTAGCGAATCCCCGTGTTGTGTGTAACCAGTGTAAAACTTCAAGCTATTGATTTAACGACAAAAGCCCGTAGCAAGCGCGGCCTGTATTTGGCAAAAAACGGATTCGAAATCCGCCGCACTCATATACTTGTCGGTTCATATCCGACCGCGAGCTCTCCCATCAGGGCACGGCCAGAACAATACATGCTGGTTCCCCTGCCGACAGAGAAGGCCAGCCAGCTCGAAGAGCTTCTGCCTCAGTAATGGAGAATCGGACGGCTATTTATCTGCCAGGGGAGATGGATTTGCCTACTACTGGTTTACGAATCGGTACGCGGCTAAGGTGGTTATTTTTCGTGGCTAGTTTTTGCAGTAGTTTACACAATGTTTTCTTTTCATTTTCACTTAGTGGAAAAAGCAATTCTTCTTGAGCGTTCGCCACGGCAGGTTCGGCGGAACGACGAAGACGCCTGCCTTCTTCAGTCAGAGAAACCTGCTTAGAGCGCAAATCCGCTTGACTGCGTTGCCGGGTCAATAAGCCGCGTTCCTCTAGCTTTTTAACTACAACGGCTACTGTGTTACGGTCTAGGGCGGTGTGGCTTCCCAAAGTAATTTGGTCAACTGGACCCAGCTCTTCCAATGCGGCTAGTGTAACATATTGTAGCTGGGTCAGGTTATGTTCCTCGCATTGGCGTAAGAAAATTGCCACGCTTATTTGATGGCAACGCCTCAGCAGGTTTCCTGGCATTGTGTTGGCTTGTGATAAGGGATGGCTAGCCATGGCATTTTTTCTCTATGTTGGACATATTCCGTGGCCAATGCGACACGGTTTACGTGATGTAATATATCTTGATAGAAATGGAAAAAATTGCATAGTGGTATGCGAAAATTGACGGCTTAGAGTTATTCTACATCGATCATGAAACGTTCAAAAAATGTAGCTAGTTCGTCATGAGCCTGCAGGGGCAAGACATGAGCAATATGCTGGTCAGGCCTCACGATCACCAGACAGCCGCTCTCCCGGTCGACTCCGCGCAAGTCGAAAATGTCTTGTTCGTACTTAAGATCGGGGCAGAACACCTTTTCATAATCATGGAGGCCGTAGCGTCCCTTGCGAGGCCAGAGCATCTGAGGGAAGGCATCCAGAGAGAGCTCGCGGAATCCCTGTTGGCAAATGGCGCGCAGGTCGAACACCGAGTCGATGTCGTCGCATGCAGGTGTGAACCTACGCACCGGTGAGTCGGGTGATTCACTCAAAAACTGGCACAGCCGACTGAGGCCTGACTCCGGCGCGGTGGGGTCGCTGGCCGCCGCGAATGCGAACAGTCGCCAGCGACCATCTGCTGTCACTGTGTGACCTAGATGCATGGGCTTGGCATCCGCCAGCCGCACAACAGGTGCAGAATGGAAACGAGTGCCAATTTCAAGACCGCTTGCTAGGTGCTGGTGGGTCGGTTCGGCGGAGATCAGTGAAGGTGAGTACTGAATGGCTGTGCCGGCGGTGAAGCGCCCCTGTTTGATGAAGTATTTTTGAAACTCTTTGGGGTCCACACCGTCACCCTTGTCCTCTGGAGAGCCCTTGGGTGGGGCACTGAACATCTTGGCGAATTCTCGATCGAAGTCGATCAGCTCCTTGGCCACGGTCTGGCGCTCGGTGGTATAGGTGTGCAAGATCTCCGGTGTGCATTTTCCTTGTAGCACCGAAGCCAGTTTCCACCCTAGATTGAAGGTGTCGCGCATGGAGACGTTCATGCCCTGGCCCGCTTTTGGACTATGGGTGTGACAGGCGTCTCCAGCGATAAAGACATGCGGGAATCGCTTGTCAGCTTCCTCGGCAGGCACATCGTCGAACTTGTCGCAGAGGCGCTGACCGATCTCGTATACTGACCACCAAGCGATTTCCTTCACGTCTAAGGTATAAGGGTGCAGGATGCGCTGCGCCGCGGCCACCAGCTGGTCGGTGGTGATGTTGCGGCTGGCGACGCGCTCGTATTCATTGAGTTTATCTAATTCGATGTAAAAACGCGTCAGGTAGCCGCCTTCCCGCGGTATGATCAGGACGTTTCCTGCATTGGCGGAGTGTATCGCCGCCTTCATGCGGATGTCTGGGAAGTCGGTGACTGCCAGCACATCCATCACGCCCCAGGCCTGGTTGGCGGAATCGCCCTGCAGGGAGCGTCCCAGGGACTTGCGCACCGCGCTGCGTGCGCCGTCGCAGCCCACCACATAACGAGCCCTCACGTTTTCCACCTCGCCCTCATGAGCAGGGTCGATCCGCTCTAGTGTAACAGTTATCGGGTAGTCCTCAGCGTGTAGGGTGGCCGCCTCCGATTTGATGGGGTCGATCGACACATCAATTACGCGGCGGGAGTAGTCGGGTTCCAACTGGGTAGGAGATTTACGCATCAGCTCCAGATAGAAGTCGTGTACCCGGGCCTGGTTGAGTACTGTGTGAGGGAATTCGGAGAGACCGTCCTCGGTGTCCTGGGTACGGCCATGGCGCATGATGTTCTTGCGGTTTGCCTCATCCGGCTTCCAGAATACTGTCTCGTTGATCCAGCAGGCTTCATTGAGAACCTTATCGACGAAGCCGAAGGCATTAAACATCTCCATGGTGCGGCAGGCGATGCCATCGGCCTGGCCGAGCTTCAGCGGGCCGTCCTTTTGCTCGACGATGCGCGTCCTGATATCGGGGAACGCCGATAGTTGGGCCGCCAAGGTCAGACCAGCCGGACCGCAGCCGACGATCAGCACATCGACTTCATCGGGCAGGGTGTAGGTATTTTTAAGCTCACCGGCAGGCGCGTGGACGGTCGGGTCGCCAGTCTGGACTCCGTTGAGATGAAATTGCATAGAGGCCTCGACGGGTTTCGGAAAAATTAATCACTATTGTGCTTAATACATTATAACTTTGTCCGCTATTCGCAATACGACTTTTTGCTACTACCAGCTCAGCGGACCGCCCTGCTAGGCATCAGGGCTAGCCCAGGCATATTCGACCTTCGTCGATTTTGCTATCGCTCTTCGTCATCAAGATTGGAGTGCCGGATGGCGATCCGACAGGTATACGTCTGTTGTGAAAGGGCATTGAGGACTTTCGCAATACAGAGGGGGGCACCAAGGTATTGGGGGGATGTGCCCTCATCGGCCGTCGCTGGTGCTGGGGCGTAACGAGGAGTGCGGCCTGCGCTGCCTGTACCATGGTTGAAAGATGGTCGTCGAGGGCAATGTCCTCAAGATGGCCTCCGAGCCGACGTAATCGAAGCTGAACGAGCAGTGGCAAGCAAAAGATCTATCCGGCCTTAATAAGGCGTCGGGTGTCGTGTGGGTGCTTCATGGGCCGAACCGAGGAAAAGCCGGAGTTCACGTCCTCCGGTGTCGCTGGCGTCATAGTTATCGAGTTCTTGGCCACTGCAACAAAAGGCTAGGTCCACTAAACGCCATGGAGTCGGTCAAGCACGGGCCTCATTACGTGCATACAGCGATGCCACCGCTGGCCAAAGGCTGGTCTCATCCTTCGGATGTTCAACTTCGCGAGCAATATCCGCTCGCTTGGCAACTGCTGCGTCGTCGACGAGGCGAGTCTGACCAAAGTGACAGATTAACTCACTGCGGTCGCTTATCGCGAGGGCTTGGCGATCGGTGCGCCTGTCGAGTATGGCGAGAAGGCTTACGTGCATCAGATCCCAGGCGGCGTGATCTTCAACCTGCGGTACTAGCTGCAGAAAGTCGGCATGAAACATTGCCTGGCTGAAACCTCGGGGAGTGGCCCGCATTCGTGCCGAGTTTGGTTAACCGATCAAGGTTACTCCCCTGTCATAGTTCGTTGAGAGATGACAGCTCTGTCATGTGAGTCTAATAATTTTCCCTTCACCTCATAGCGCCATTAAATCGTGCAGCCGTGCTCCGAAAGGTTGGCTTAGGCAAGCGATGTGCAGCTTGGCGGAGGCGGGGCACGTCAGTTTTTAGAGTGCCGATACACCCAGTATGCGACTTTAGTCTGTTTGACATGGCCGCTTGAGGCGCTATGGTTAGACATTGAAGTTAGATATCTAAGTATATCGGCGAGAGCTGTTCGTGTAGCTCCCTAACCCTTGGAGACCGTGCTTATGCTGACACAAGAAGAGAACGACTTGCTGTGCCGTGTTGAAGGTCATGCCCCTATGGGGCAAATCATGCGTCGTCACTGGCTGCCCGCTTGCCTATCCGAGGAAGTCGAGGAGCCAGACGGTGATCCGATACGGGTTCGACTGCTCGGTGAGGATCTGGTGGCCTTTCGCGATACCGAAGGGCGCGTGGGAGTACTAGACGAGATGTGCCCTCATCGGCGTGCGTCGCTGGTGCTAGGGCGTAACGAGGAGTGCGGTCTGCGCTGCCTGTATCATGGCTGGAAGATGGACGTCGAGGGCAATGTCCTCGAGATGGCGTCCGAGCCGCCGGAATCGAAGCTGACCGAGAAGGTCAAGCACAAGGCGTACCCCACCCACGAGGCGGCCGGTTTTGTTTGGGTTTACATGGGGCCACCCGAGGAGCAGCCGGAGTTTATGCCGCCTGTGTTTCAGCCGACGCCGGAAACCAAGGTATCCATCTCCAAAGTGATTGTCGATTGCAATTGGGCCCAGATCCTCGAGGGCGCCATCGACTCGGCACACTCCTCGAGCCTGCATTCCACCGACATGGTGCCGGCCCGTAAGGATGGCGCCGAGGCGACCGACAAGCTCTGGCTGCGTCCATCCACGGACAAGGCACCGCGTCTTCAGGTGCAGCCCACGCCGTTCGGTTTTCGCTATGCCGCGATACGTCGTCCGATCAAAGATGCAAAGACGCATGATTACGTGCGCACCACATTGTTCATCGCGCCCTACACCGTGCAGATTCCACCGAACAACCTCTACGATATCGCGATCCTGCACGTGCCCATCGACGACACGCATACTGCGTTCCACTTCATCGCCTGGGGCGACGCGAGCACTACGCCTGATACCGAGTCCTGGCGTAAGTTCCTCGGCACGCAGATCGGCATCGATGTGGACAAGCATTATCGAAAGTTCCGCACCCGTGAAAACAACTATTGGCAGGATCGCCGAATCATGCAACTTGGTACAAGTTTCACCGGGATCAAGGGCATTCCCAACCAGGACATTGCGATGTGGGAAACCATGGGGCCGATTGCCGATCGTACGCACGATCGTCTCGGTGCGAGTGACTTGGCGATAGTCGAATTCCGTCGCCAGATGGTGCAGGCCGCCAAGACTATACAGCAAGGAGGGCCAGCTATTGGCACCAAGGAGCCGCGGATTCCGCATTACAAGCTCCAGTCCTTCCAGGGCATCGTCCCTAAAGAAGAGGATTGGCGTCAATTGGGTACCGCTCCGGAAGAGGCAGAGCTGTATGACAGCGAGCCGCACCACTCCTGACGATAGGAAATCGATACGCTGAGCCAAGGAGCAACCCATTCATGTTGCTGAGCATCCCGACTCACAGATAACAAAGCAGGAGCCCTGATGAACAAATTGGAACTTTCGGTTGCCGTCGGCAATTACGACCGCGTGAGGCCATTGATCGATGGAGAGGTGCAGATCGATGGCGTGGATCCTGTGTTCCTGCTGCATGACCCGGAGGAGATCTTCTTTCGCGCCTTCCGGCATGCCGATTTCGATATCACGGAACTCTCGCTGAGTAGCTACACTGTGAAAACAGCGGAGGGTAATTGTCCCTATATCGGGGTGCCGGTCTTTCCCTCTCGCGCCTTTCGGCATACCTCCATTTACATTCGGACCGATCGCAGCATCGAATCGCCAGCTGACCTGCGGGGTAAGCGTATTGGTGTTCCCGAATATCAATTGACCGCCAATGTCTGGGCCCGCTTGTTCCTCGAGGAGGACCATAGCCTCCAGCCCCGAGATGTGACTTGGTTGCGTGGCGGTTACGAGGAACCAGGCCGGGTCGAGAAGATCAACCTCAATCTCCCCGAAGGAGTCCGAGTGGAAAACATTCCGGAAGGGGAAACGCTATCCGGCATGCTGGCCTCCGGCGAGTTGGATGCAGTAATGGGGCCGCGAGCTCCGTCCTGTTTCATGCAGGGGCATCCCCATGTGGGTTACCTCTACCGTGATCCTCAAATGGCAGCCTCGGACTGGTATCGGCGAACCGGTATCTTCCCCATCATGCATCTGCTGGGCATTCGCAAGACGCTTGTAGAGCGCCATCCCTGGCTACCGTTCTCCGTTTACAAGGCTTTCGAGCAATCCAAGGCTAAGGCACTGGCGAAGCTCAGTGACACCTCGGCAACCAAGGTGACACTTCCATTCGTCGAGGACCAGCTTCAGGCCGCCCGGCGTCTGATGGGTGAGGATTTCTGGTCCTATGGCTTTGCTCCCAACCGACAAACCCTGGAGCGATTTCTCGAGCAACACCATGCGGAAGGGCTGTCCCGACGGCTCGTGAAGCCGGAGGAACTGTTCCATCCCGCTACGCTGGAAAGCTTCAAGATCTGACTACCCTTGGGAAGGATGTATGTATCTGTCGCACAGCGACACCTTTACAACAACAAACGAAGCCCCGCAGAACCAATGACGACGCCAGTACAAAAGGTGAATAAATGAAAATCTCAATCAAGAAGTCCGTGATGACCATGGCCCTTGTCGTTCCTGGATTGATGATGAATGTCGCATCGGCCCAAGAGTACAATCTTACGGTGGCCGGCGCTTCGCCAGGAGGGCTGTGGTCACTGCTCGGCGCCGGCCTGGACAGTGCCCTGAAAGCAGAATATCCCGGTTCGACCGTGACCTATCAGACCTCAGGGGGCGGCATCGCCAATGTGGCTGTGTTGCAACGCGGTGATGCTAGCTTGGGAATTGTAGAGGATGCCGTGCTGCAGCTGGCTCGCGATGGGGAAGACCCTTTCCGCGAAGCTGTCAATGATGATATCCGGGTACTCTCTTATCTCTACACTTGGGCGCCGATGCAGGCCGTAATAAGGGAAGAGTTTGCCGAAAAGCATGGTATCTCAAGCTTTGAGGATATTGCCAAGGTTAAGCCGCCGATCACCATTGCCATTAATAAACGCGGTAATATTGCATCGAGTGTTGCTGAAGCCATGTTGGAGGCCATCGGCGCAGGACCCGATGAAATCAAGAGCTGGGGAGGCGACATCATCTATGCCGCTTCCAGCGAGCAGTCTGGCCTGATTCAGGACCGTCGCATCGACATGTTCCTGAACAGTCTGTTCGTGGGACAGAGTTCGATCATGCAGGCGGCGTCTAGTGTCGATGTGAAACTGTTGCCCTTGTCCGAGGACATTATACAGGAGGTCGCGGAGAAGACGGGAACCAACGCCTTCACGATTCCTGGGGGAGCCTACGACTGGGCGCCGGACGAAACGCCAACCGTGTCAATCAGCGCTACCCTGGCTGTGCGGAGCGATATGGACGAAGCTATGGCCTATAACCTCACCAAGTCGCTTTACGAAAACTATGTAAAGATCTCCGGCGTTCATCCAGCTATGGAAAGCTTGACTCCGGAAATCATGGCGGATGTCGAGGTTGTGCCCTACCACGATGGCGCCGAGCGTTACCTTAAGGAAGTCGGCCTCCGCTAATCGGGAAAAGAGCATTTCTGCTCAGAGGTTTGTCAATGAATCAGTTCTTCTCGATTGTAATGGGTACCGGCGCCAAGCGAACTCTCACGGGCAAGCTGGGAATGGCAGTGCATGGATGCGCTGCCCTCGTGGCGCTGGCTGTCATCTATACGACGACGATCGTGTATGTGGATCTATATGCCATGATGGTCGTTTTCCTTTCCGCCATGCTGGCCTTACTGTTCCTTAACGTGAGCGCTGGGCCAAAGGGGCGTCAGGACCGCCCCAGCGTGTTCGACTGGTGTCTTGTCGTGGCGAGTCTCGTCGTTGGTCTCTATTTTCTCGTGGAAAGTCAGCGGATCGTTGAGCGCATCACCTTGCTGTTCCCACTTGAGACATTTGACTTGCTGGCCGCCAGCGTGCTCCTAGTACTGACCATCGAGGCGACGAGACGTACGGTCGGCTTTGGCCTGACTAGCGTCGTCCTGGTCTTTGTCGTCTATAACCTATGGGGGCACGACTTACCGGGAGCACTTGGTTTCCGGGAGGTCAGCTACAATCACTTTCTCGATATCATGATGTTTACCTCGGACGGTCTGTTCGGGGTGCCACTTCGCGTCGCGGCGACCTATGCCTTCCTGTTTGTGATGTTCGGAACTTTCCTGTCCAAGGCGGGGGGGGCCGAGTTCTTCTATAATCTGGCATCCGCTGTTGCTGGCCGTAGAACCGGGGGGCCGGCCAAGATTGCCGTCATTTCCTCGGCACTTTACGGTACCATGTCGGGGAGCCCAACCTCGGACGTCGTCACGACGGGCTCCGTTACTATCCCGATCATGCAGCGCCTCGGATATAGTAAGCCACTATCGGGTAGCGTAGAAGTGGCTGCTTCTACCGGTGGAAGTCTGCTGCCCCCGGTCATGGGGTCCGCAGCTTTCATCATGGCGGAGTATACGGGCATCGAGTATCGCGATATCGCCATTGCCGGTATCATTCCCGCTCTGCTCTATTTCCTGTGCGTATACGCGCAGGTGCATCTCCGCTCCCAGAAGCTGGGACTGAGTGGATTGTCAAAGGAGGAAACCCCACCGCTGAAGGGGACTCTCAAGAACGGCGGCCTGTTCATCCTCCCGCTGGTCGCGTTGTCGGTGGCTCTGTTGATGGGGTATTCCCCGACATTTGTCGCGGCGCTTGCTACTGCGGTGGTGTTGATCGTCTCGGCGGTCCGTAGTTCGACCCGGATGGGACCTAAGGCAATTTGGGATGCCTTGGCCGTCACTACGCTACGCATGGTCTCCGTCGTGGCGGCCTGCGCAGCGGCGGGGCTGGTGATCGGAGGGATCTCCATGACGGGCCTGGGCGGCAAGTTTGCCGATCTCGTCTACCTGCTGGCTGGAGATACTGCCTTTCTGGCACTGATCATCTCCGCCATACTAGCGATCATCCTGGGCATGGGCATGCCGACTCCCTCGGCCTTCATCCTGGCGGCCGTGCTAGTGGGACCCACCTTGCTGGGCTTGGACTTCAGCGTCCTCCAGACCAACATGTTTATCCTTTACTTCGCCGTGCTCTCGGCCATGACCCCCCCGGTGGCGGTGGCCGCCTTCGCCGCTTCGGCCATCGCAGACGCCAAGCCCCTAGAGATTGCCACCGGGGCCGTGAGGTTGGCCATTACGGCTTTCATCGTGCCCTTTGCCTTCGTGTATGGTGAGGGACTGCTGATGGTTGGTGATTGGACAGAGATTGCTATGAGCTGTATCACCGCAGTAATCGGTGTACTACTGCTGAGTATCGCAGTGGAAGGGTACTGGCGCGGGCAGTTTAGTACAATGCCGAGGCTTGGCTTCGGGCTGGCAGGGTTGCTGTTCATTGCCCCGAGTTGGTGGGCGGTGGCACTGGCTTTGGTGTGTCTCAGCTTGGCAATAGCCGCCACGCCTCATTTGCGCTTGCAAAGTAAAGGCGCAAGCATGAGTTGAATTATTTTACTTCATAGCTTCATGGAGGCAGGGTAGCAAGGTGTTCCCTGTCTCTGTTTTTTCCTGGTTTCTGCGAGGTCAAGGTGGCCAGTTCGCAATCCATACCTATCTTGCTTTCTCTGGCTTCATCACTGATGTTCGCTAGCACATTTGTTCTCATCAAGATGGCTGGTCAAGCATCATCATCTCTAGTTGCCCTATGGGTTACCCTCACTACAAACGTGGGCTTTCTCTGGGCATGGAGTATGTTCAGGGAGAATGGTAGTGTCTCGCCTTCAGGGGAGTGGCAGTATTTTGTGCTCGCTGGTATTTTTGCGCCTTTGCTTGGGCGGCTGTTTCAGTTCCAGGGCATGGCCAAGTTGGGCGCTAATATCACCACGCCTATTACTTTGACACATCCGATTTTTACGGTGCTGCTGGCAGTCATTTTTTTGGGTGAAAGTCTTGGTGGCGGGGCTCTTTTCGGCGTTTTTCTGGTGCTGGCTGGAAGTATACTTCTTGGCTTGCAGAGCGGACAGGGATCGACGGAATGTGCTGGCGCTCCGAAGCAATTTCTGTTGTTGCCATTGGCAGCATCACTGGCTTACGGTGTGTCAGTTGTATTTAGAAAGGTAGGCATCGATATGGGGTCGGACGCAGTCACTGCAGCAGCGGTAACGACCTCAACTTCCTGGTTGCTATTCGCTCTATATCTGGTGGCTTACAGGCCTTCAGGTGTATTCAGGTGTAAGTCCCAAGAGCTTATGAAATTTGTAGCCGCAGGCGTGTTTTCGAGCCTTGGTCCTGTGTTTCTATATATGGCACTACAAGTGGGTAGGGTTTCCGTTGTAGCCCCCTTGGCATCGACGACCCCTTTTTTTGTGTTGCTTGTTACAGGGCTATTCATGCGAAACGATGAGGTCTTCAATAGATGGGTTGTTCTCGGCACCATTTTTACCGTTTTGGGTGTTGCTCTGATTGTGTCATTTGGGATATCTTAAAAAACCAATTTCATAGGTGGATGTAATTCATGTATAGGGTGGGAAAGAAAAGTCTTAAAGTTGACATGCAAAGGAATGTTGCTTTTGCATTGAGTGAGGATATTGGAAGCGGTGATATCACATCTGAATTAGTGCCAGGTGATTGCATTGGCAAGGCTGTAGTTACAGCAAAGGAAAAAGCTGTGGTTTGTGGTGCTGGCTGGGTTGAAGAGGTTTTCTTTCAAATTGATCCTAAGGTAAAAGTTGACTGGTGCGTCACGGATGGTGATCGGGTAGAGGTTGGTCAAGAGATTTGTCATATTGCTGGAAATGCAAGATCACTTTTGACAGGGGAAAGAACGGCACTCAATTACCTGCAGACTCTCTCGGGTACTGCAACTCGTAGCCGTTTCTTTTGCAAATTGATTGAAGGGACTTCTGCTAAGCTTCTAGATACCAGGAAGACGCTACCAGGATTACGTTTGGCTCAGAAATATGCGGTATGTTGCGGAGGCTGCCATAGTCATCGCATGGGCTTGTACGATGCATTTCTTATCAAGGAGAATCATATTTCAGCTTGTGGGGGTATCGCGATGGCGATAGAACAAGCGAAGCGTCTGGCGCCCGAGAGGCCTATCGAAGTGGAAGTCGAAGACCTAGAGGAATTCAAGCAAGCACTTGAGGCGAGGCCCGACACTATCATGTTGGACAACTTCTGTGTTGAGGATATACGCACGGCAGTCAGTTTAGCAGCAGGAGGCGTGACGCTCGAGGCCTCAGGAGGCGTGACCGAGGCCACCTTGATCGAAATCGCAAGGACAGGGGTCGATTACATCTCCCTTGGCACCCTTACCAAGGACCTCAAGGCGATCGATCTGTCGATGCGTCTATCGATGTGAAAGGGCGAGAGGCCAACAGGACTGCCGACGTCACTCGAATATCAAGCATGGTGTCGGCAGTTGGGGATATTTTCGATGTACCAAGGCCTCAAACTCTTCCAAGGTGGGTTTGCGCCTGGCGTGCTCGCATTTTCCATAGTTGCCAGGGCCTTTCCACCTGCCCCTCGGTCGCCTCCCTGGCTGCGTTGGCCTCCTCGGGTGTCAGATATTCGATGGGGCCAAGTCGCAGTGCATCAGCTTGAAGCCGTGCATTCACCTCAACATAGATGGCTCGATAGACTGCTTGCTTCAAGGTTGGCCCGGTGACCGTTGCGCCATGCCCGCGCATCAGCACGACATTGTCGTTTCCTAGGGAGTCGGCAAGTGAAGCCCCCAGCGCACGATCCCGGATCAGCAGGTCAGTCGCCGTGCCAGCCTTATCCCGGATCTCGAAGATTGGCGCACCTGCACCCAGAAAGCCGCTCATGTGGCACATTGGCCGCAAGGGAGTCGACTTGACAGCGCTGAAGGGGACGACGGAAGGCGAGTGACTATGCACAACCGCCATGACATCCGGTCGTGCACGGTAGATCTCTCCATGAATGAAGCGCTCAAGATAGACAGGTCGGTCGTCGGCATCGATAGGGGCACCATCAAGATCGAATGTCAGAATATCGTCCAACGTGACGAGCCCGGGGGCCATGTTGCGCGCCAGCATAAACCGTTCGGTATTTTCTGGGTGTCGGATACTGACATGTCCGAAGGCATCGAGTACGCCTTCATTGAAGAGGATATGATTGGCATCCACCAAGTCCCCCAATAGTTCTTCTTTTGTTTGTGAGGTCGTGACGGAGGTCGGATTATTGGTATTCATAGCTATTCCATAGGGTGGTGAGTCGGTGATGGTGGTCAGGAACTATTTGTTATCCTCGGCCAAGTTGCTAATAATCTTGAGCAAGGTGCGCCGTGTCACTCGGAGGTCTTCACATTCGACACCCTGCACGGCAATATCATTGACTTCCTCAGCTAGGGGAATCAGGAATTTCTTAAGATTACGCCCTTTTTCCGTAAGATAGATATGAATGTTCTTGCGGTTACCATTGAGTTGTCGACGTACGATCAGCCCTTTGGCCTCCATTGCTTTCAGGGCGGTAAAGGTCGTGGGCTCCATCAGTCCAGCCTGTTCACTGAGCTCGCGTTGCGTCAATCCTTCCGTTACCCAGAGGATGCGTAGGAACGACCAGTGACCGAAGCTTACCGAGTGCTCCGTCAAGCGTATTTGTAGGCTCTTTGTCAGAACTCGGCCAGCATCGCGTATCAAGTGTGCCAGGCGATCGTCCGGCACATCCTCTTGCCAATGACGAAGAACCGTTTGCGTTTCCCGATTGTCGGTATGGGGCATTGTGATGTTCTCCAAGAAAGCAATACTGCCCTACTCCAACACATCATTATAACACACCACTTCAGTCATGCCTGCTGGTAAGATAGTGTGATTTCATGGCCATCTCGTGCGGATTCCAGCAGTGCCAAACAGACTTCCATCGTGGCCATGCCCCATTCACCGGTGTGAATGGGGTCGCGGTCATGGCGTATGGCGCCTATCAGTTCATCTAGGACTTCACGTCTCGGGATCTTCGGTGACGGTATAGTTTCCAGATAGCGTCGAGTATGGGCATAGACCTGTACCCCTTGCGGTACGGGGCGAAGGTCGGCGCCATCGCAGGAAACGAGGATGAAGCCGAAATGATTGTGTGCCGAGTCTTGTGTTTGGCTATTGGCCAGGGACAGGCCGGCGCCATAGGTGCGGGTATTCTTGAGAGCGGCCTCCTCTTCAGGACCGTGAATCTTCGCCAGCTTCGCCCTGGCGGTGCCGTACTGGCCGGGATCTCGGGCCTGGCCTAGTTCGCCTGACCATCCGCAGAATTCATCGCTATCGAAATGCGCGAATCCGCTGTAGGTCATGTTGGCAAAGACACCATTGTTGAAGGTGAGTAGCGCACTATAGGCGCCTTCCGTGGGACGTGCTGGATCCCAGCTTCCTGTGGCGGCCCGTACGCTTTTGACGTGCCCCCCGCCGAGCAGGCGCACGATATCGACCTGATGAGCAGCTTGGCTGAATACAACACCGCCACCCTGCGAGGTATCCAGCTCTTCCAGACGGCGGGGACGGTAGAGAAAGTCGGTGTAATTAAGTGCGCTGATCATGCGCACCGCGCCGAAGTCTTTGCTGTCTATCATCTCGCGAGTTCGAAGATAGGGCGCATCAAAGCTATGACTGTGCCCGACGACCAGCCAGCATCCGGCACGACGCATGGCATCGATCATGTTCTGGCAATCCTCAATGGAGAGAGCCATTGGCTTCTCGACCAGGACATGCTTGCCATGTGCCGCCGCCAGTTCGACATGCTCGCGATGAAATTGGTGAGGAGTGGCGACATAAACCGCTTCAACATCGGGGTCGGCGCACAGGTCGGCGACCTCGGCATAGGTTCTCGCGCTAAAATCGGTTCTAAACTGCCGGCGAGCCTCCTCTCGTGGATCGGCCGCAGCCACTAAGCGAATACCTGGATGGGCCGCGAGGGTAGGCAAGAGCAGCATGAAGCCACGCCCTAGACCGGCAACGCCGAGTTTCAAGCGAGGTACTGGCATCTGAGCACTCCGTGGTGATGCAATGGATTATTCCGCTAGATCGATTACCAGTTCCTTCGAATAGGCGCGCGAGACACAAACCATGATGTGATCCTGTCGCTCGGCTTCTGACAAAACCAGGTCACGGTGCTCCGCCTCACCTTCCAACAGCCGTGTTCGACAGGAGCCGCAGGTACCACTCTCGCAGGAATAGGGCACATGATGTCCGTTTACTCTCAACGCCTCGAGGATCGATACGCCTGCCGGTACCGGAATCGCCTCTCCGGTCTTGTGGAGGCGTACGGTGAAAGGTGTATCCTCTGCTGTGCTGGCCGACTGGCTCCCGCCGAAGTCCTCGAAGTGCACACTGGAGGGAGTCCAGTGTCCGGTCATGTCGCGAACCGCTTCCATTAGTCCCCGAGGCCCACAACAGTAGATGTGGGCCCCCTTTGGCTGCTCGAGGATCGGCCACAGGTCATAGGAATTGTCGGGATCGCCATGGTCATGATGGATCACCACCTTGCCTCGATACTCGGGGGCGCTGAGCTCCTCGAGAAATGCGGTTTGAGACGGCTCACGCGTTAAGTAATAGAGCTTGAAGGGTTTGCCCCCCGTTGCCTGCAGATGATGAACCATCGAGAGAATCGGTGTGATGCCGATTCCGCCGGCGATAAATATGTAGCGAGCAGGGTTGCCTGTCAGTTCGAAGTCGTTGTGCGGCGCCGATACCTTTAGGCGATCGCCTACCTGGGAATCGTCAATCAGGCTCCTCGACCCGCCGCTGCCATCCTCCTCGCGCTTGACCGCAATGACATACCGATCTTGCTCGCCGGGATCGTTACACAGAGAGTAATGTCTCACTTGCCCGCGGGGAGTCTCGACGCACACATGAGCGCCGGGTGTGAATTCTGGTAGCTCATTGCCATCGGGATCAATGAGTTCAATGCGGTAGATGCCATCTGCGATCGTGTCCAGTGCGGTGACGAGCAGTTCGATCATGGGAAGTTCATCGGAGGGGCTAGCCATAGGATACCCACCTTTCTTGTCGAGTGACTGAATATACTTCTATATCTAAGTATTTTTCCGATAGTAATGCAAGGCAAGATGATGCGACTTTAGTCGCATGGGTTGGATGGCGCCTGCTACGTTCGGCATGCTGCCAACCTCCTAAATATATTGGTCACAAAGGTGTAGAGGCGAGGAGGCAGAGTCCTCTGGTTATGGGCTACCTATCAAATGCAAACAAAATAGATTGAAGGACCGAAACCCACGAATGAGAATGGAATTCTGTCAAACTGACAGAAAAGGAACACTTCGGGCTTGGGTCTCGCCGATTTCTCATTGTAGAAAAAATGACTTAAGTCAAAAAAAAGTTCAAATGTCACCCTGTAATGGTTAGATATAAAAGGATTGTGTGTTACGTTTTTTATGGAAACATCTACGCGGAGTGAAATGCATGATGAACATCTCTATCGAATATTTGGTGGCTGGGATGCATAGGGTTTCGGATTTTTTCTATAAACACTCATTGCCGAAAGTAGTTCTTGATATGCAGGGTGGGTCTACCGAAGCCTATCGGAAAATGATTCAAGATGCCGGCTTCAGTTTTGAAGCTAATTTTGAGCGAGAGATCGTGAGGCAACTTAATAATGGGGGCCGCTTGGGTATGATGCCCGCCGAAATGCTTTTTCCGGTGATGATGAGCCGGTTTGGGGTGGCGATAAAGGACTTTATTGACACCGATCCATCCCAGCTTGAAGCCTTGGAGGCAGCTTGCAACCACTGTCCTGTAGTTGGTGATTGCTGGAAGGCCATGCGCTCAGGAGCCTCGGCGGCGGAGGCACGAAATTTTTGCGCTAGCGCAGATATTTTTGAAAGTTATAGTAATGATAAAGTGAATATATAGTCAAAGAGGCGTGTGCATGAAGAGAGTACCTGACCTTCCCCCTGGTTTAGGTCTGCTACCAATGTGAGAAACCGCTGCTTCATACGCACTGCTCAGCGTACGCTATCGGTGGCAAGTAGCCCAGCGAGCTGTGCGGTCTGACATGGTTGTAGTGGATTCTCCATTGTGTGATTTCGTGTCGTGCATCCGCCAGGCTCAAGAACCAGTGCTGATTGAGACAGCCGTCTCGGAACATGCCGTTGAAGCTCTCGATGAACGCATTCTGCGTCGGCTTGCCCGGCTGGATGAACGCCAGCGTCACCTTCCGCTCGCGCGCCCAGAAGAACATTGCCTTGCTGGTCAACTCCGGCCCGTTATCGCAGACAATCGAGGCAGGCAGTGAGCGCCGCTGCGCAATCTCGTCCAGGAACCGGGCCAGCCGGCGGCCGGAAATGGACGTGTCTGTCAGTTGCCCGACACACTCTCGGCTGAAGTCGTCCACGATGTTCAGCACACGAAAGCGACGCCCCGAGGCCAACTGGTCCGACACGAAGTCCATCGACCAGCGCTGGTTGGGCCGGTCCGGCAGTGGCATCGGTGTCCTTGGCCGGATCAGCCGCTTGCGCCGCCGGGTCCGAACTTGAAGGCCATGCTCGCAGTACAGCCGGTAGGTCCGCTTGCGATTGATCACCAAGCCTTCCTGACGCAACAGTGCATGCAGCAGCAAGTAGCCGTAGCGGGGATAGCAGGTCGCCAAGGCTTGCAGGCGTGCCCGAAGCGGCTCATCGTCACGCGGTATGGCCTGGTATCGAGCCACTGATCTGGCCAGGCCCAGCAATCGGCAGGCACCTCGCTGGCTGAGCCAGCCGCCTGCCACCAGGTGCTTCACCGCACGCCGCTTCGCTTCGGGCGTCACCACTTTCCCGAGACGATCTCCTTCAGCGCGGCATTGTCGAGGGCACTTTCCGCCATCAGCTTCTTCAGCCGGGTCGCAAATCGTAGCGAATCCACGTGTTGTCTGTAACCTGTGTAAAATTTCAACCTATTGTTTATCGACAAAAGCCCGTGGCAAGCGCGGCCTGTGGTTGTCGAAATAAGATTTCAAAATCCGCGGTGCCCTAGCTACAGCACTTCCAGTGCGCGTCAGTATGGAACCGGTGCCTTGCTAGGCCAAACCCAGAGATAAAAGGAAAGGGCCCTAAGGGGTTAATGGAATGGTTGGAACAAGGGGAAGGGGCTTACCCCGAAATGAGAACATGGATTGAGAGTGGAGCCCCAAAGGGCAGAAAGGGAAAGGGCTGCTCCAGTTTCTCGACTCTCTGTCGCTTCTCTCAGCTCTAACCGTTGAGTTCAGAGCGCTCGGCACGGCGCGCACTCTGGTCCCTCTTGGCCTCTTTAGCGCATCCGGATGATCTCTTGCGGGTTTTTCGATCACGCCTCAGGATAGTGGGCTGACATACTCATCGCACCGAGCCGTACCAGACCGACAGGACGCCCCATGAGCCACACCCCCCCACTGTTACGCGAGCTGATCCTCAGTAACGTGCCTGATGATGGCAGCTCCATCGGCAACGCCAGCCTGTTCAATACCTTGATGGAGCAGGCGGGGGAGATTCCCAAGGAAGCCTACGAGCAGACAAGGGATGACCTGGTGGACAAGGGCCTACTTGGCAAAGGCAAGGGGCGTGGCGGCTCAGTATTCCTCCGTGTGCCGCCACAGGGAGCGGCAGGCACTCTCACGACTATGGGTGAGAAAGACGTGGATGCTGATGAGGAAGCACCGGATCTCACCCTTCAGATGCAGGAGGCGCCTACGGATCTGCTGACGAACCAGCAGCAGGCCAAGCCCAAGGACCCAGCCAAGCCGCGTCAAAAAAGGCCCGACCAGGCGCAGGTGCTCTCCTACCGCTATGACGAGAAGCGCAAGAACAACCCCCACGTAGGCATGGTGGATACCGCCAGCGATGGGGTGGAGGAGAAGACTACTTGGGCCTATGACCCGCACCTTGATCCCGAGCTGCAGTTCGATGCCTCCGCCAACCGTGCCCAGGTCGAGGCGCTGATCGACGACGCCCTGGCCTCCGGTGACCAGGTGCAGATGAAGGCCGCGCTCGAAGAGCTCAAGCGGCTGCAGTCGCCCTACCTGCAGTGGACCGGCAAGGCCGAGCGCACCAGCTTCGAAGTGGATACCGTCTCCCTGCATGTTCACGAGCGCATCGACCCCGCCACCATCCTCGGCGAGGTGCAGCAACGTATGAAAGCGGGCAAGAAGGGTGGCAGCGCCTTCCAGCCCGATATGTTCCATGCACCCTTCGAGAACCTGCCGCTGCGCGAGGCCATCGACTTTTACAAGCACGAGCGCGACTGGGCCAACCGCCTGATCGCCGGCGACTCGCTGCTGGTGATGAACTCGATGCTGCAAAAGGAAGGCATGGCCGGGCAGGTACAGATGATCTACATCGACCCACCCTACGGCATCAAGTACGGCTCCAACTTCCAGCCGTTCACGAACAAGCGGGACGTGAAGGATCGCAAGGACGAGGACCTGACCCAGGAACCGGAGATGATCAAGGCCTTCCGGGATACCTGGGAGCTGGGCATCCACTCCTATCTCACCTATCTACGTGATCGACTGCTGTTGGCCAGGGAGCTACTTTGCGATAGCGGTTCGGTCTTTGTGCAGATCTCCGATGAGAACCTGCATCATGTAAGAGAAATCTGTGACGAAATTTTTGGGAGTGATAATTTTTGCTCAGTCATTAATTTCAAAAAGACGTCTGCTGTTAGTAGTCCAAATGCGAAGGTTAATATCCTTGGCACCGTCACTGATTATTTGGTTTGGTATGCGAAAGATATTGGCAGCGTAAAATACAATCAGCTTTATTTTGAGAAGAACCAAAGTAGTGACACGTCGGGTGTCTATCAGTGGGGCGAAGATGGTTTTGGCGTGAGGAGACGTTTATCACCGGAAGAAAGGAGTGGTGATAACCACAAGGTTTTCAGGGTTGACAACATCACCTCTTCAGGATGGAGTGATAACTTATCAAAGCCAATTGCTTTCAAGGGGGCAATGCTTGTCACTGCTGAAAATAGGCACTGGGCCACTCACCCTGAAGGAATGCGAAAGCTCGGCTTGGCTAACAGGTTGTCTATTGCAGGGCGGAGCCTTGGTTATATAAGGTACATGCTTGATTTTCCTGTTTATCCAATTGTGAATGCTTGGTCAGACACGGGGACAGGGAGCTTTACTGATGACAAAACATATGTAGTCCAGACAGGTGTAAAAACACTTGAACGCTGCCTTCTAATGACCACCGATCCAGGCGACCTGGTACTGGATCCCACATGCGGCTCCGGCACCACCGCCTATGTCGCTGAGAAATGGGGCCGGCGCTGGGTCACCTGTGATACTTCCCGGGTGGCAGTCACCCTGGCCAAGCAGCGCCTGATGACCGCCAGCTACGACTACTACGAGCTGAAGTATCCCAAGGAGGGGTTGGGCGGTGGTTTTATCTACAGAACGGTGCCGCACATTACATTGAAGTCGATCGCCAACAACTCCGAGATCGATAAACTCTATGAACAGTATCATCCTGCCATCGAAGAGGCATTGGGCTGGCTTAACCGCGAGCTGCAACAACACTTTGCACCGCCTTTCACCGTGACTGAGGGCGGCCGCAAGGGCGACAAGGTCGATTTCACAGCGCCGGATCGCAAGACAGTAACCCTACCCAGTGGTGAGGAGGTGGCCGCGAATGCCTTGCTCGAATGGGAAGTTCCCTTCGACTGGCCCGAAGACTGGCCTGGTGAGGCCATACATGCCTTCGAAGACTTCCATAAGCAGCGCATCCGAATGCAGCAGCGCATGGACGAAAGTATCGCCAACCATGCTGGCCAAGAGGTGCTCTACGACCAGCCCGAGGTGAGCCGCGACAAGCTGCGCATCACCGGCCCCTTTACCGTGGAGGCCGTACCCTTCGCCACTGTGTTGGGCCTGGATGAAGCCCAACAGCCCAAGGTGGCCGACGTCGCCGTGGCTCGCTCCGGGGCTACCTCACGCCATGCCCAGTGGCGCGAGGAACTGCTCAAGGCAGGCATCCGCGGCAAGGGGGGCCAGCATCTCAAGTTGATGGATCTGGAGACCCTACCTGGCGCCAAGTATCTGCATGCTGTGGGTACGGTGGCCGAGACGGGAGAACGAGTTGCCGTCAGCTTCGGCCCCGAATACGCTGCCCTGGAGCAGCGCCAGGTGGAGATCGCCAAAAAAGAGGCCGGCGACCTCTTCCCGCTGCCCAAGCTGCTGGTGTTCTGTGCCTTCACGTTCGACCCGGAGGCCGCCAAGGATATCGACAGCATCAAGGGCATCCAGGCACTCAAGGTGCAGATGAACACCGATCTCCTCACCGAAGACCTCAAGAAGAACGCACGCAGCAACGAATCCTTCTGGCTAATGGGCCAGCCGGATGTCGAGGTTCATGAGCTGAAGGACGGCAAGTTGCAGGTCGAGGTGCACGGCTTCGACTACTTCGATACCAAGAGCGGCGAGCTCAAGTCCGGTGGCAAGCGCGACATCGCCGTATGGGAGCTGGATACCGATTACGACGACCGCTCCCTCTATCCACGCCAGGTGTTCTTCCCTATGGCCGGCAAGAAAGACGGCTGGTACAAGCTCAAGAAGGATATCCGCGCCGAACTCAACGAGGAGCTGCTGGACAAGTATCACGGCACCAAGTCGCTTCCCTTCGAGCTCGGCGACAACCGCTGCATCGCGGTGAAGATTGTCGATAACCGCGGCATCGAATCGCTGAAAGTCGTTCGGCTGGACTGACCCCATGACACAGCACACCAGCCTCTTCGAGGTGCTGGCTCGCCATGAGGGGGTCGATATCGAATACAAGGCGGCCCGGGGCGGGCTGCCCAAGAGCCTGTGGGAGACCTACAGCGCCTTCGCCAACACCGCGGGGGGAACGATCTACCTCGGGGTGAAGGAGGGCGACGAGGGTCCAACCACAGCCGGTCTCAGCGAAGCTGATGTGGACAAGCTGCACGGTGAGTTCTGGGTCACGCTCAACAACCCCCAGAAAGTCAGCGCGAACATCCTCCAGGAGCACCACGTCAGCGTCGAGACCTACCAGGGCGACGCCATCCTGGTGATCGAGGTGCCCCGCGCCACGCGCAGCGAGCGGCCAGTCTATATCGGCGTCGACCCCTTCAAGGGCACCTATCGCCGCAATCACGAGGGAGACTTCCGGTGCAACGAGGCAGAAGTGCAGCGCATGTTTGTCGATCGCCTCGAACAGCAGCCGGCTGACAGCCGCATCCTCTCACACTTCAGCTTCGATGATCTCGATCCTGCTTCGCTCCAGCAGTACCGCAACCGGGTGGTCTCGCGGGTGCCCGATCACCCCTGGCTGACGGAGAACGACCTCGGTCTGCTGAGCAAGCTGGGCGGGTGGCGCAGGGATCGCCGCAGCGGGGAGGAGGGGCTGACCCTGGCCGGGCTGCTGATGTTCGGCAAGACCGAAGCCATTCAGGACACCGCTGCCCTGCCGGGCTTCCAGCTCGACTACCGTGAGCGCCTGGCCGAAGACGACGACACTCGCTGGAGCGACCGCATCCACATCGATGGAACCTGGGTTGCCAACCTCTTCCAGTTCTACCAGCGTATCGCCCAGAAGCTCGGCTATGACCCGGCCCTCAAGGTCCCCTTCCGGCCGGATCGCCGCGCCCAGAGCGATGCTCACGAAGCGCTGAAGGAGGCTTTGGTCAACGCTCTGATCCATGCCGACCATTCCGGCCAAGGGGGCATCGTCGGCGAGCGCTTCAAGGACCGCTTCGAATTCTCCAACCCCGGCACCCTGCTGCTCTCCCAGGAGCAGTTGATGACGGGGGGCGTCAGCGAGTGCCGTAACAAGTCGCTGCAGCTGATGTTCCAGCTACTGGGCGTGGGCGACAAGGCGGGCTCCGGCCTCGACAAGATACGGCGCAGCTGGCACGCCCACCTGTGGCAGCCGCCCAGTCTGAAGGAAACCCTGCGCCCTGATCGGGTCATCCTCACCCTGCCGCTTATCAACGTGATGCCCGAGGACGTTATGGTACGCCTGCAGCAACGCTTCGGGCAGACCTTCCAAGAGCTCTCTCCCGACGAGGCGCAGACATTGGTCATCGCCGCCCTGGAACAGCAGATCACCAACCGTCGCCTGCAGGAGATGCTGACCCTGCATCGGGTCGATATCACCCAGATGCTCAGCGGCTTGGTGGAGAAGGGCATGCTGGTGCCTCATGGGCGTAGCCGCGGTGCCTATTACACCCTGCCGGCGTCGCTCGCCGCGCCCACTGACCTGAGGGAGGAGAGCAGCCCCCCACAAGCCGACACTATGTTCCCTCATAGTGAGCGGAGCTCCCCCCACAAGGGTGTTATCCTCCCGCATAGCGAAGTGAGCTCTCCCCGCAGCGGTGCCGGTGAGCACGTACCGGGGTGGGATGCACTACAGTGCATCGCAGCCCCGGTCGCTGCTGCCAAACGCACTCAGCCGGAGACGATGCAGGCGACGCTACTCAAACTCTGCCAAGGCCGCTTCCTCACGCTGCGTCAGCTTTCCGACCTGCTCCAGCGCTCGCCCAAGAACATCGGTGAGCGGCATGTGGCCGCGCTGGTGAAGGCGGGCAAGCTCGAGCTGCGCTACCCCAATGTGCCGAACCACCGGCAGCAGGGCTATCGCACGGTAGAAGGAGTTACCGAATGACGACCCAATCACTGATCATCAACTCGCCCTACGATGCCCCCTCGGCCTACTGGGAGCGCGACGGCAAGCAGATGACCCTCAAGCAGGGGCGTCGCCCGGCGGCCTACGAGATCTTCGATACCCGCAACAACACCCAGCGAACCGAGCCCTTGGAGCAGGTCAACCGCATCCGTCAGCGCGTCGATGAGTGGCGGGCGGATGGCTACCCCGGCGTCACCAGCGTCACCCGCCAGCTACTCGAGCACTGGCACGCCCGGGGCGATTGGGATCCCGACGCCTGTCGCTGGGAAGGTGGGCCCCGCCAGTACCCGTTCTACTTCTGCCAGCTCGAAGCCATCGAGACCCTGATTTGGTGGCTGGAAGCCCAGGAACAGTACCGCCAGGGCATCTTCCTCAGCGGCGATGGCGGCCCTTGGGAACGTATCTGCAACAAGATGGCGACCGGTTCCGGCAAGACGTCGGTAATGTCGCTGATGATCACATGGCAAACCCTGAACGCCATCCACTACCCTAAGGATCGCCGCTACTCTAAGGCGGTGCTGATCGTCACCCCAGGCCTCACGGTGAAGAGTCGCCTGCAGGTGCTCAAGCCAGGCCACCCCCAGAACGTCTATGACGAGTTTAACCTCTGCCCCAACGAGGCCATGCGACAGCAGCTCAACCGCGTCGAGCTCGTCATCGAGAACTGGCATACCCTGATGCCGCTAAAAGAGCCGACCCGCTCCGTGGTCAAGAAGGGCAAGGAGAGCGACGAGGCCTTCACCCGCCGGATCCTGGGGGTGCTGGCTAATGAACGCGACTTGATCGTGATCAACGACGAGGCCCACCACGCCTACCGCAAACCGGCCGAGGCCAAGATCAGCAAGAAGCAGGCCGAGGAGTTGGGTATCGACCTGGACGAGGCCACTCGCTGGATCGAGGGGTTGGACCGCATCCACAAGACCCGTCGCATTCGGCGCTGCTTCGATCTCTCCGCTACGCCCTTCGCCCCCACCGGCAAGAGCAACACCGAGTCCGGTCTGTTCGAGTGGATCGTCTCAGACTTCGGCCTCAACGACGCCATCGAGGCCGGGCTGGTCAAGACCCCACGGGTGGTGGTGCGCGACGACGCCTTGGCCAACGCCAAGACCTACGCCAGCAAGCTCTATCACCTTTACCGCGAGGATGAGGTAAAGGAGAATCTGAATCGCAGGGCCGAACCTACGGCACCCTTGCCTGATCTAGTACAGAAGGCTTATGCCCTGCTGGCCTACGACTGGAAAGAAACCAAGCAGCAGTGGGAGGAGGCTGGCCACACTATCCCCCCGGTGATGCTCACTGTCTGTAACCGCACCGAAACCGCGGCGCGAATCGAGCACTTCTTCAACGGTGGCGATTGCCTGATCCATGAGACCCAAGCCCCGGATGCCACCCTGCGGGTGGACTCCAAGGTACTCGAGAAGGCCGAGCAGGGGGAAACCAGCAACAGCAAGGACAAGCAGTACGCTGCCCGGCTGGAGGCCCTGATCGAAGCCGCCGGACTACCGGCCGACAAAGAGGCCGACCTGCTAGCCATGAAACAGGAGGAGCAACTGCGTGCCCTGGTCGATACTGTCGGCAAGCGCGGCCAGCCAGGGCAATACCTGCAGAACGTCATCTCGGTGGCCATGCTCTCCGAGGGCTGGGACGCAGCCAACGTCACCCACATCATGGGGCTACGCGCTTTCACCAGTCAGCTGCTGTGCGAACAGGTAATTGGCCGCGGCCTGCGTCGCGTCTCCCATGATATGGACGCCGATCGCAAGTTTCTCCCCGAGTATGTCAATGTCTTCGGGGTGCCACTCTCCATTTTTCAAGACGCCAGCGAAGGCGGCGAGGCACCGCCGCCGCCGAAGCCCAGCGTGCGCATCGAGGTGGAGCCCGGTCGCAACCACCTGGAAATCCGCTGGCCCAACGTCGACCGCATCGACACCGTGCTCAAGCCGGAGCTGGTGATTGACTGGAAGAGTGTGCCGACGCTGACCCTCGACCCGACCCAGACTCCGCTCAATGCGGATATTGCTCCCTCGCTGACCGGCTCTCCCAACCTGGCTATGGCCACCGATATCGATCTGGAGCGAGCGGTGGACGATTTCCGGCTGCAGAATCTGATCTTCCGGGCGGCCCGCAAGCTCTACCTGCAGAACCAGGCAGCCTTCGGAGGCCACAAACAGTACCTCGCCGTTCAGTTGATACGGCTGGTCGAACAGTTTCTGGGGAGCCGAAAGCTGGATATCCCCAGCTTGTGGCATCAGGACCCGGTCAGGCGCCGCCTGCTCTTCGCCCTGAACATGGACACTGTGGTTCACCACGTGAATCGCCACGTCAGCGAACAGAACGTAGAGCGTCAGGAGCTGATCTTCGACGAGCACCAGCCCATCGGCGCCACGTCCTACATGCGCTCTTGGCTCACCACCAAGCCCTGCGCCCCGACCAAGCGCTCCCAGATCAGTCACGTCGTCTACGACAGCACTTGGGAGAAGATGGTCGCTGACATCTGCGAGGAGCATCCAGAGATTACTGCCTGGGCCAAGAACGACCACCTCGGCTTCAGGGTGCGTTACCTGTGGCGGGGCTCATCGCGTAATTTCTTACCCGATTACCTAATCCGACTCGCCAATGGCAAGACCTTAGTGCTTGAGGTGAAGGGCCAGGACAGCCAGCAAAATGCTGAGAAGCGTTCCGCCATGGAGACCTGGGTAAAGGCTGTCAACGACCAGGGCGGTTTCGGCCAGTGGTCCTACGATACTGTCTTCGAACCCTCCCAAACCAGGGATGTCATCGAGCAGCATTGCTGAAAAGTAGAAAGCCGGCTGTAGAAATAAGTCGGCTGCCATTTAAGTATTTAATTAAAATTAATTGCGTGGCCGGGCCGGTAAACTAGGCAGAAACCGGCCCGGTGACGATGCGGGTTAAATTAATTAATAACGCTCTACTTTGGTGGTTACTACGCACACTGACGGACCTTGAGGGAGTGACGTTTTGATGTATTCATAGCTCCATCCCCTCAAGGTATAGAGCCTCCGAGAATCCCAGTACGGTTCACGGCTTGAGATAGTTTTTTCAGTCGAGGAGGGCTCGCAGCTACCCGACAGTTGACGTCTCTCGCCGCATTCGCCGGTTGAACGATACCGCATCGGTCCAGCCGCACATATGGCAAGCCACCACACGAACACTTCCGGTCTCCGGAACTCGGAACGTCTGCCACTGCTGATCGCGACTTAGCTCAGCATTGCCGCAGCTGCAGCACAGAGTGTGTGAACCGAGCGTTGAAAAGCGGTAGTGGATTGAGCGGTGAGCCATGTCCGTGGCCTTCTAACTGGGTCAGATGGGTACCGCAAATTTGGGCTTCACACCGCCCGCTTCCAGCATCTCTTTCGTCAATCTTTTGATGGCCCAGGAGCGCGCCTCGCGCCATGCCTGCTCTTCTGCCAAATCAGGGGCAAGTGGCGGCAACGTATGGGTGGATAGTGTGCCTTGCTTGTCGTGCCAGCGGGCTATGACCAGCCAATGCCGACTACTGCTATCTCTCAATAGCGTAAGTTCCACGTCGATGCCGGCTTCCGTGAAGGTCTCCTGCCTCATCGCTCCATTCTCCGGTTGCTTCTGAGATACAAAAGCTTACTCGGGTTCGTGGCTCGGCACTGTAAGCCCACGCTCATAGTTACGTGAGAGATTGCTTACAAAGGTTGCAGTGATTGACCATAGAGACTTCGAGTTGGGGCCCTTAACCTGCGGCTTGCTATGACTCCTCTTCATGGCAACTTGAAGCGAGGAAGTAGGATGCCACGGATGGCTTCGCTTACACTCGCTTCATGTGTGGACGATTCTCTCAGTTCAGCGCTTACCCTCGGCTCGCCAAGCGGCTACGCGTCGCGATGGAGGCCGGCGCTCCGGCGCCGCGCTACAACATCCCGCCGGGCACCTGGATCAGCGGGTTTCGGAAGGTGGCGCATGATGCCCCGCCCGAGCAGCTCGAGCTGTGGTGGGGCTACCGCCCAAAGTGGGCGAAGGGCAAGGCGGCGCAGCCAATCAATGCCCGGGCCGAAACGGTTGCCACCAGTGGCTACTTCAAGCATGCCTTCGCCCGCGCTCGTTGCATTGTGCCCGCCGATGGCTGGTTCGAGTGGCTGGCTACCGAGACCGGCAAGCAACCGCACTACATTACCCGCTGCGATCGCGAGCCGATCGCGTTCGCCGGCATCTACGCCGAGAGGGTGGATGGCTCGCTGGGCTGTGCGATCCTGACCGAGCCTGCCCGGGGTACCGCTGCCGAGGTGCATGACCGTATGCCGCTGATCCTCGATGACGCGAGCCTTGGGCCATGGCTCGATCCCGACCTGACGGATCGGGAGACGATTCGCCATGTAGTGCGTCACCTGGATGCGTCGCTGATCGAACATTGGGCGGTGAGCCGGGAGGTGAACCGGCCCGGTAATGATGGGGAAGCTGGACTGATCAATCCGGCCTAGTGAGTTGTCGAGATTTCTACAAAAAGAAGCGAACTCTTACAGAATTTCATAACGTGGATTAACACGGTTTTCACTCAGGGCTACTACCTTGGTGAGTAACGGGCTAGGGAGAGCCCTACAGGGAAGGCCGAGCGACGGAACACTCTGAACCATGGATGTTTGGGCAGGAAGCCCGAAGTTGGATGGATAAGGATGCGTTGATCGGAAGCCCGGCCCCCCTTGGCCGGGCTTTTTTTTCGGCAGGCTGAGTTGGCGAAATGGCCCCCTACGGCAGGTTTCTTTATCCCGAAGCGAGAGACGCTATGGTTACGCGTTCTCTAGTTCTCTATGGGTTCGCCAAAATATCGCGTCTCATCGCGCCTGCCCTGGCGGCTGCCAGGGCTCTTTATTTGGCTCGAGCGATCGGCAGCTCGTCCCATCTTGTTGAATACCGCTGGGTCAGATTCGCGCAACGCAGATGCCATGCCGCCCCAGGGCTCGGGGTGCCCAATTTAACAGTCCCGCGGCCCATCCGGCTGTTCAGTTCATCCATCACGCCCATCAGCTTCGCGCTGCGCTGCCTGTCGGCATCGCTCTGGGGCGTATCCAGCAGTGATAGCTGCTGCCGGCTGGCGTCGACGAGGTCGAGCAACATTACACCGCCTTTTTGGTAGAGGTAACCCTTACGGTAGATCCGCTGTAGTGCGTGGCCGGCGGCGTGGAGAATCTCTCGACTATCATCAGTGGGTCGCGACAGCTCAACCACAGCGCTGGGCGTATACTGCGGCAGATCCTGCCTGAACGGGTTGGTCTTGAGGAACACCAGCACGGCGCGGGCCAGGCTGCCCTGGCTGCGTAGCTTCTCGGCGCCGCGCTGGCCGTGCTGTCGCATGGCTTCGCGGATCTCGCCTATGTCGTCGGTCAGCTTGCCGAAGCTGCGGCTGGTCATGATGCGCTGCCGGGGCTCATGAAAGTCGTTCATCTCGATGCAGGAGATACCGCGCAGCTCCAGAGCGGTGCGCTCCAAGGTGACCGAGAAACTCCGTCGGATCCGTTTCGGGTCGGCCTGGGCGAGGTCCCAGCCGGTGCGGATGCCGATAACGGCAAGGCGCTCCACCAGCCGCTGGCCAACGCCCCAGAGATCGCCTAGCTCGAAGCGCTGGAGTAGCGCTTTGGTTTCGGCGGTACCGGCCTGGAGCACACACACGCCGCGATAGGCAGGGATCTTTTTTGCTGCTCTGTTCGCAAATTTGGCGAGTGTTCGGGTTGGTGCAACACCGACGCAGACCGGAATGCCGGTGTACTGACGGACGCGGTCATGGAGCTGCCGGGCATGCTCGAGCATCTGGTCGGAGGTAAAGCCACCGAAGCGGACGAACATTTCGTCGATGGAGTAGGGTTCGACGCCGGGGGAGAACTCCTCGAGCACCGACTGTACTCGGGCGGACATGTCGCCGTAGAGCTCGTAGTTGCTCGAGAGGAGGTGGATCTGTCCGCGGCGAACCTGATGCTGTAGCTCGAATGCCGGCGTGCCCATTGTGATGCCTAGGGCCTTCAGCTCAGTGGAGAGCGCAATAACACATCCATCGTTATTCGACATCACCCCAACAGGGCGGCCCCTCAGCCGCGGCTGGAATGCCCTTTCGCAGCTGACGTAAAAACTGTTGCAATCCACCAAGCCGATCATACGGCGTACTCATGAATGACCGACCTGACAACGCCCCACACCTGGCAATCCAGATCGACGAGCGGGATGGGGGCATAACGTGGATTGCCGGAACAGAGGCAGGGCACGTCGCCGCGCAGCTCATAGCGCTTCACCGTGATCTCGCCGTCGACCATTGCGACGATGATGTGGCCGGGCCTCGGGTCGATGGAACGATCGACCACCAGAGTATCGCCCTCATTGATGCCCAGCTTGACCATGCTGTCGCCTGTCACCGTGAGGAAGAACGTGGCGGAGGGGCGCTTCACGAGCCTCTCGTTGAGATCGAGCACGCGCCCCTCGTAGTCCTGCGCCGGTGAGGGGAAGCCCGAGAGCCCTGCACGACCGAGGACAAGGGGGTAAGGAAGCGCGAGCGATGGTGGCTCGGGATGAGCCGGAATGAGGTTTGCCAGTGTCATGTTGAGTCCCTTTGCGCAGCTGTCTTTTTATACAGTATTCTCGATATCATCGCTTCCAGGCAACAGGCAAACGCTAATGAAAATTAGCCGCTGGGCAACCTTCAGAGAAAAGTGAGACGGGGCAGGGGGATGCGAATGAACTATCTAAGTCCGCTATGCGCGGGGGGCACGAGCAATTGAAGGATACGGTCTGAGGCAGTTTCCGCCGAGCTGCTACTTGGTGGAGGTGAGCGAAGAGACCGGGGTGAATAGGCCGATCAAGGAGGGGATGTGCTGATAGTGGACGAAGCGAAGCTAGTGAACCATGCCACCTGGTGGTAGCCGGGCTGGACGGCGAGCAGCGACCGTTCCACACGCACCGTATCGGTGGAGCGTACCAGCTGCTGCCGATGGCAGGGCCATGGAATTCAGTAATCGCACGAGAGAGCGATCTGCGCAGGGTGATGGTCAGCCAGGCGCGGCGATACGCTTATGAAGAGAAAATGTCTTACAGCCAAGTGAGACATTTGCCATATCGCTACCACTGAGCGATTGGTAGGTTGAGCGTGACGCCTCGTGATGCGATCGATTCGCCGCGGTCGCCAAGGATGAAGAGAGGTGTCATACAAAAGCCTCGTTCAGGATGAGCGGGGCTTTTCTACGGGCTACTATAGCTCGCTTACGGAACCGAACTCCGGCACATAGCCGCATTCGCCATAAGCCGGCCTTGATACCGGTTCTTCCTGTATCGGGGCAGAGAGTTTGTTTGCTCTGCCTCCCCGGCACGTGAAAAAGAAACCTTCGTTTTCTTTGCGGACTTTCAAGACAATGGACAGCACATGTGAGGCTCAGCGTTCGTAGGCAGCCTACTAAGTCATCTTTGGCAGAGTTTTCATACTGACCAAGCCAGCACCTCCGTGGCAGTCTGGTGCGGTCAGGAGATGAAGGACAAGGAAAGGTACGTCACGGAAGTCGTATCAGTCACCCCAACGGGATGGGCCCGGCCGCATGGCCGGGTCTCCTTTTGGAATGCAAGACATGTAGTGCAATCCAGCCTTGTCCGGACAGAGTGCCCCCGATCGGCTTAGCGTCATGCTTTGATGAGCCGCACACCGTAGTCTGCTGGATTGACTACGCCTTCGAGCTTTCCGATTTGAGAGAAGTCGCCTGCACTCAAGACATAATCGATATTCGTGTCTTTGAACGATAGATTCTTGACGACGTTTACCTTGATAGGCATTCCTTTGGCATCGATATCCATGATCCAGGCTAGGAAGCCACCCGAGAACTTCGCCAGACTGCCGATCGGATAGAGGCCGTAGTGTTGGATGTACTCGACGAGTACCGTCTTGTCGTAAGCGCCGGCAGCGTCATTCACCCAGCGGTAGGCATCGAGCGGTGATCGAGGAGGAATCCCGTTGCGTTCATGGGTGAGTTTATTCACCGCCTTGAGTACCGAAGCCAGCTTCGCCACTTCTGAAAGCTGATCACCTCGTCTGCCAGCTGGGTAGCCGGATCCATCGAGCCGTTCGTTGGCATTTTCAAACACATCGCGACAGGTCGGGCTCGGCATCCAGCCAAGTGTTTGTAATTTCTTCCGGAGCGCCCCCACATGACCTTTCAAAATTTCTTTCTGGTGGGGCTTCATGTGCACCTTGAGCGATGGAAGCTCTTGGCTGACCAATAGCGGTTTGCCCATGGTATGTAGCAGAGCGCCCAAGACAGCTTCACGTACCTGGGGCGAGTGGGGGTCACGTAGCAGCAACATGTCGGCTAATTGTCCGGCAACCTGAACGGCATGACGCACCCAGTCCGGCTCGTCGCGCAGAAATGCCAGCGCGTAGAGGAACCCCTTGCGGTCCTGGCCTACCAGGTACAGCAACGTGTCTGCACAATCATACAGCGCCTCTTCTGGTAAAAAGTCACGCGTTTTCATGTACATAAGCCCAACCTGAAGCTGATGAGCCACTTCCATGACACCGCGCTGCATGGGGGTTTGATGAGCGCGCTTCTGGCGCTCCTGCTCTTCGCGCTGCAGGATTTTTGTCTCCTTGGCTCCAGGAATGAACAGTGGGGAGTGGCTGGACACCTTGTCGTTGACGCCTGATCGATAGGCAGCCTCGCGCTCCGCTTCCGACACGTAATGGAACAGGGCTTCCGTCTGAGTCGCTGACAGGTTGATGAATTGTAGACCCACGGCGGCGTAGCCATGGTTACCAAATGGGCGCATATGGCGAACGCTGGCTTCGGCGAAGAAACTCTCTCCGTTGGGGAACTCCAAGGTGACCCCGGGTACGATCTGTTCCACGCTAATAGCGATGCTATCGGCAAGCGCGATATCCACCATGCAGCCCCCGACGGAGAGGTTCCGCAACCGTCCCGGGATGCTGAGCTCATGGAGATACACCTCAACGCTAACGCGCGCCTGCATCCCCAAGATAAAGGGGATGCGAACCGCCCCGCGACTCTCCTTCACGAAGACCGACTCCGGCAGCTGACACTCCAGGCGATAGGTCGTGCTATCCGTCTTCAGGACTTTCACCGGCACGTTGCTGAGAGTGAACACCTCGCGCTCGCTGATCTCAGGGACCTTGAGCGCTTCGATATCAAAGCTCAAGCAGCCATCGCTGATATAGTGGTCCATGTCGGCGCCGCCGTACTCCGCCTCCAGCACCAGGTGGCCTGCCTCCAGATCCAGCTCCGTGACCTCCGCTGGCAGGGCATAGCGCGCATATTTCGAATACACCGATAGCTCATGCCGGTGTTGAAGCAATGACCGAACCACGTGAGCGGAGGGGTTTCCAGAGCGAGGAGTAACCATGGTGTTTCCTGCTGTCGTCAGGGGGAGTGTCAGTAAATTCCGTTTAAATAATCTTAAAGTGTAGACAAATTCGGGAGAATCTCCTTCTTGCGTGGCATGAGTCCTTAGCTCTACACCCTGGAGTGCTAGGAAGAAGGATGGTCAACTTCTCAGCCATCCGACCTAGAGCCACTTGGTAGACCGGGCTGTGCAAGGTAAAGTGTACTTAACTAGCTGACAAAATTCTTTAGGAACGCTGATGCTTGTCAACCGTGTCGGCCTACTTTGCCTCCTGATGCTAGCGGCCGGCCTGTTCCTTGTTGGGCTCCTCCCCCAGAGCGCGCTGGGAAACCTGCACCCCGACCGGAGCGAAGATATCGTCTTCGCGGGCTCTGCCACTTATGCGCCCTTCCAATGGCTCGACGCCCAAGGGCAGGCCAAGGGGTTTGTTATCGACCTGCAGGACGCCATGGCACAGCGGGGTGGGGTAGCGGCGGAGCATCGGCTGACGGCATGGGAGCTGGCCTTGCAGGCTGTCGAGAGCGGTGAAGCCGACGCGGTCGCTCTCTTCGCTTCGGAGCGCCGTAGCCAGCAGTATGATTTTTCAAATCCATTTTACCATCAGTTCCACAGCATATTTTCTCATACCGAGGGGGTGCGCTTCAGCAACCTGGATGCCCTGAGAGGGAAAACTGTCGCTGTCACAACGGCTGGCTATGCACAGGAGCAACTGGCAGAAGAGCATCCCGATATCCGTCTGCAGCCGGTGAAGAGCGAGCGGGCCTGCATCCTGGCGGTACATACCAGGGAAGCCGATGCCTGTATAGAGTCTACGCTCAGCGCCAAACGCCTTGCCGCCGATTACGATGTGGGGAGTACCAGTTCGCCTTTCTGGCCGCGCCCCTACGTCTTCGCCGTGCGCAAGGGCAACAGCGATCTTCTGGAGTGGCTGAACTTTCAACTCGCGGCCACGCAGTCCGACGGTACCTATTTCGCCATTTATCAGAAGTGGCTCCCCGAGCTGGAGTGGCGTAAACCGACCATAGCCGATCATCTGAATACCTTGGCCTGGATCATCGCGCCGATACTGCTGTTGGCCCTGCTCGGACTGATTGGCGCCTGGGTCCTGAAGCGTCAGGTGGCCCGGAAAACTCGTCAGTTGACCGCGGAGTTGCGGTCCCGCCGCCGCCTGGAGAAACAGCTGCGTGACCAAGCGGAGTATGATGCAGCGACCGGCCTGCCCAGCCGGCAAGCCTTTATCGACGACCTGGAACGTAGGCTAAGTGGAGCACCCGACTGGTCGCCTACCTTGGTCTTCCTGCGGCTGCAGAGCCTGGATTCGGTCACTAGCACCTTTGGCCGCATCGGTCACGAGAAACTGATCAAGGACTTTGGTTACCATGTGGAGCACTTGGGCTTCCCTCTGGTATCCCATCTCGGCACAGGCACCTTTGCTCTCACCACTCCGCAGGAGCTATCCCCGGAAGAAACCATGACTCGACTGACTACCTCCTTCTATATCGAAGGGCTCTATGTCGATCCGGGGGTCGTAATGGGCATCAGCATCGGACGTGCCGACAATGATGACAAGGACTCCGCCTCCACTCACGCCGAAGAGCTGCTACGCCGCGCAGTCACGGCCTTTGCCTCGGCACACGCCAAGGGCAACACTTGGTGTGTTTATACGCCTCAGTTACAGCCCGATCCTCGAGATCTGATCCTGCTGCACGATTTTCGCCAGCATGGCACCCGCGACATGCGTCTGGTCTATCAGCCAAAGCTGGATCTAGCCAGCGGCCGCATTCGTGAGGCCGAGGCGCTGATCCGCTGGGAACACCCGCGGCTGGGTTTCATATCGCCGGGTCACTTTATCCCTCTCCTGGAAAAGGCCGGTGTGATCACCCGCCTCACCCGTTGGGTTATCGATGAAGCCATCGAGGAACTGGCTCGCTGCCGCACACGGGACTCCGACTTTGGCATCAGCGTCAATATAGCCGCTCACGATCTATCCGATGGGGCCGGCCTTGTGGATTTCCTGCTCGACAAAAGGTCGAAAAGCAGTCTACAGGGCTTACAGCTGGAGATTACCGAGACCGGGGTGATCCAAGACCACGATCACACCCAGAGGGTCATTGCCACGTTGCGGGAAATCAATATCGGCTGTGCCGTCGACGATTTCGGTACCGGCTATGCTTCTCTCTCCTACCTGAGTCGATTCCCCATAGAAGAGGTCAAGCTGGACCGCAGTTTTATTCGCAATATGCGTGAAAACCGGCGCGATTATGCCATCGTCGCATCCACGATTGAGCTGGCTCACACCTTAGGTCTCAAGGTGACCGCAGAAGGCATCGAGGATCAAGCCACCCTGAAGGCACTGGCCGAGCTGGGTTGCGATACTGCACAAGGTTATGTGATATCGCATCCCATCGCAGCGGAGGAAGTGTATCGGATGATGGATAAGCATTACCTAGAGTGGACTTAGAGCCGACTCGGCGAGTAGTCTCGTTGTGTGGTTGTATAAGGCCACTCGACTTCCGCGTAGTGATCGATCCGACATGGCTCATGTTTCGCACATAACACCGAATTCTATACGTAGAAATTTACACGCAATTTCTTTACGGCAAGCCACTCTTCCAGGACTCCCTTGGAGGGCGCTCAGCGGCCGAAAAGCGACCATAATGCATACAGCCGCTATCGGCCAGAAGCGGTCTGTAAGTGAGATCTGATATAACGCTCCGCTTGAGCTGCCGAAGGGGGTGCAGCAAGAATGTGGGTGTTCTTTTCTTTCTTCTTAATTGTTATGTGGCTAGTATGCAATACCTCCATGGTGTGAGCACGTGCCCCTGCCCCGAGAGCTAGAATACGTGCCATCCTTACAAATTGAACCATGCCTAGGACATATTTCCCTGACACGCATTTCTTGAATACTCTTCACACCAGTGCAGTATTGAACATTGCGAGGAGTTACATTACAACCATTAACCGTATAACCAGCATCTAACATAGCCTCTTTTGAATCGAATATTTCATCACCAAAGCTCTCCATCACTCTTCTATGTTCAGTTACGTTAGGAGCTGTAACGTCCGACTGATATCCGACTGCGAATTTGCTACCGTTAAACAGGTAGTCCTCCTTATAACACCCGGAACTCGCACACCCGCTTGCCATAACAGAAAAAAATATAACTACCACCCACTTATAATGACTCATGTGCTCGTTCGTTTTTATATAACGTCCGCGTTAAGCGCGCGAGGTACGAGTGTCGCATTTGACGCGTCTGTTAAGGGGTTTCTCGAAGATGATCCAAGTATGGGCTGCACAAATTAATGAACGTAGATTTCCAACCGTCAGGCAAATCAACAAATGCATCTCCCCAATTATTCTGTATATGTAGATGGGCTTTATACGGCTTTTCACTACTCGGAGCGTCATAACCCAACAAGTCTTCAATGCACTCTTCAATCATAACCCTTCGGTCATTTCCAGTTAGAGCCAATATTGGGGCATTCATCGCTTCTGCGCGCTCTGTTCCTGCGTCGCGGTCGTGCATGAAAATGTAGTTCACATCTAGAGCATTCAAATATTTTGCGATTGATATAAGTACTGCCTTTCCTCTAGCCCTTAGAAATTCACAGTTTCCTATAACTTTTGCCTTATCCTCATGAGACAGCCTTTTGATGGTCTCGCGCACGACGACTTCTTCTGTATCACCTTCGACAAACACACACTTTTTCGAGAAGAACATTCTTGATATATGGTCGTCAACTTTTAAGAGCATTTTTAAGTTTTGCTTTTCATCTCCGGCGAGCGTAACGAAGGCCTCTTCTAGATTGAAAGAATTTGCTGTCGAAAAACCGTCTTCTGTGAAACTAAACTTCGTGAGACTCATGCTCTTTTCTGATCCAAGATCAACCATATAAGGCGAATGAGTAGTCGCTATTATCTGACAATTTGGACCGGCCAAGTCATACAATGAGTCCCGCATTTGGCTTGCAGCCGAAGGGTGCAAATATATTTCAGGTTCCTCAAAACAGAATATGGTTGCCCGAGGGCTATCAGTGTTTCTATTTATAAAATCTTGCACAAATCTTAGCAACTGGAATGCTGTTGCCCTGATCATTCCATGCCCCTGATAGTCAACGGAAGTTTTGACATTACTCTCCATTTCCACTTTAAACTGGGGCTTGATAGATTTATCTGGTACGTCAAGCGTCGCGCTAACATGTACAGACGAATCAGGGAAAAGGGTGTCTACCATTCCATTAAGGTCGCGAATTAGCTGCCCAAAATCCGTTTCTTCATCGTTTGGATTAAGCTCGGAAGCTAGAGCATTAAGAAAAGTCTGTGCTTGAGCGTAATTTTCGGAGTTGCTTCTAACAGTATCAAATAGTCCCCCCAGCAGGTTAAACAATGCTCCACCAGAACTAGTCAGCTCTGAAATACACGATTCTGCTGGTATTACTACGATAATAGGAAGCTTGGATAACACGTTGCCGGGGATGCCGCCTGGATTCTCTACCCAAGTAGGTTCTTCGTCCACTTGAACATCCCAGCATTCTGGTAAATCTAATAGCTTTTGCTTTGTTGCTGCAGTAGTTAGGCTTTTCTCAAAATTAGCTTCACCAAAATGATTTTTTAGAAATGCTTCCGAGTAATGCTCTCCTACAAGGTCCGATACTTTTCTGCAATCAGCATACATGGGACTTCTTGTTCTCGGATATTCCTTCATGAATATCTTCGGCTTGCTTTGATTAAGAGACCAAGCTTTCTTATAAACAATAGAATTGCCCGTCTCTCCTTCAAGTTGATCTTGAGAGGATAACACTCGGCCTTTAAATCCCAGCCAGTCATTAGCTTCATTCGGTAAGTTTTGATATTCCGCTATAATTTCAACGTCTTCTTCGTAGGTATAACTCTCTTCGTCTTCGTTATACTCTTTTGAATAGTCCTCCCTATCCAAATTCGAATTTTTGTGGAAATGTTCCAGCGCGGAAAATACGCTAGATTTTCCAGCGTTGTTCGGACCGATAAGAAAAGTGGTATCTCTAAATTTGATGTGACAATTCTTGAGTTTTCTAAAATTTTTTATTTGTAGCTCATGAAGTCTCATTAAAAATCCTTATTTGGTTCTTGTGCACACAGCCCCTTAACGCCAGCGTAACGGGCCGGCCTGGAGCGCCAGCGGAAATCCGGTCCCGTTGACGCTATGGCAAGACAATGCCTGCTTACACCCGATACTTAATCCGGTTTTCCCTTCTCTGGTGTATTTCCTCGAGCCTCCCTTGGCGCTCATGCTTATAGTCAAAGTGGGAATCGATTAAAGCGATGTAGCCATTAGCATGGAATGCCCATTCATTCTGCTCATCTAGGGAATCTACGAGCAGGTCACCTGTAAAAGAAGGACCGATAGTTTCAAAGGTCAAAGCAACAACGATACTACATACCTCGTTGACCTCAGAAACGATATCTTTAAGCATATCAATGGTTTCCATGCCTAAAGATATGCCCTGTTCCCTCAAGCGTAGTTTTTCATCGATTCTTCTTTTGGTCAGATGAACATAGTTGGAAGCCCTAACCCAAGCCGAACGAACACTAGTTGCAAAATTATTCTTTTGTTCGCCGAACAACCGAAGGGGAAGTTCAAAAACGTGGTCAACGTTGCTTTTATTTACTTTTTTTCCCCTATAAAAAGCAACTCTTTCATCAAAAGAATCTTTTGCTCGAATTTCATCGACATAGGCAAAGTTGACAGCCACTTCTAACATGTACCGTAGTTCTCGGCGTGCAGGGTTCAATGCTCCATTTTCGACCGCCAACTGTGCTGTCAAAGCCGCCTCAACTATGTCGTCAAAGTGCCGTGGCAGTAGATATTTTTCTCCAAAATCATGCCATCTTGACGCTGCAAACTCGCATAGCCTAAGCGTATGAATAAGATCTCTAACCGTTTGTCTCAAAAAGCCAAGTTCTGATTGATATTCTTCGGATGCTCTTAGCTTTTCATGCTCAGCTGATTTCTTCTCTACCTCTTGCATCGAATTCTTCAGAGCTTCCAATAATGGGTTATCTGAGTCGCCTTCCTTCATGGCTCCCTTCTTTTTGTCTAACAGTGATTAGACTGCACGCTCCGGTATTGAATGAACGCGCACGCGCGCTCAACAAATGTTATACCGCATGTCGCCTGCCTCCTAAACCGCTGAAAATACAATAAATTAAGTATAGCTCGGCTGCATAACACCGATCACCGCGCATGCTGCCTTTGCCGGCATGGCCGCTTAAGGTCGATATCTGCGGGGCCGATGGATCTGTACCTGCCCCGGTACGGCATATTCGCCCAGAGAGCACGCTACCGCCCGGCGGTACCCATTGGACCGCCTCCCTTTGATGTTACGGTCTGCTCCAGTCGCAAGGTGGCGACAGTGACAGCTCGCCTGGACACATCCCGTAACCCCCAGGCTACTCAAAATTGCTTAGTTCTGCCTAATCGAATTTTGGCGTTATATGTTTCACGGCAGTGCTTCTCCTCACACATCGCGCTCGTGAGGGGCGGTGGGAACAGCGCGTTAGCTGACAAAGCAGCTCCGCTTGCTCCCCCTTGACACCCTGCTGGCCTTCGCTAGCATGGAAGATGCAATGCGCTGTCGATGACAGTCCGGTGGTCTCGACCGGCACCAACCGAGACGCCCTGCTCAACTCCCCGCGCATCCTGCAAGGGAGTGCCGCTAAGCGGTCGGATGCAACCCTGCTACATACCTACGCCTCCGGGCGTCATCAAGCCGACCCACCATGGGATTCACCTCCCATGTGGGATTGGTGTTTCTCATGGATTCGTTGTTCCTATCCAAGGGAGAAACACCATGACCACTCAGAATGCCTCCACAGGCTTCTTCGACCTCCACATTACTGGTCTGGGCTACCTCAACCGAATCCGTGAGGTAACCCCGAAGCGCGGCAAAGCGTTTTGGGCTTGCGATATCGCAGCTCTGACTGGTGCAGCGGATGATGTCAGTTACACTCGCTTCGACTGCCGTGTTAGCGGCCGTCAAGCGGAAAAGCTGGTCAAGCGCTGCGAGCAGGCCGTCAACATGGATAAAAAAGTCCTGATCGGTTTCAGGCTCGGCGATCTATGGACGGATACGTTTGTATACCAGAAGGGGAAACGACAGGGTGAAACAGGCGTCAGCTTGAAAGCTCGTCTGCTGTTCGTCAGCTGGATCAAAATCAACGGCGACATGGTGTATCAGGAACCGCGTCGTGATGATGACCAGCAAGAGCAATATGAACAGATGGCTGCAACAGAGGACGCGGCGCCTCTTCAGCCGGATCCGGTGCCGACGCAACCCAATGGGTACGCGGCGGCTCACGCTGGTGGGTCTGCTGGCTCGTTCGAATCGCCCGCAGCCGGTTCCTTCTAGTCTGACATACCAACCACTGACCTGTCGGGGGCGACAGCTCCCTCGGCGGGCGGTGTCTTCCTGGTTCGAGGCTCTAAAAACCTGAACTGACAACCACCGCCTCGCGAAAGCGGGGTTTTGTCGACCAATAGGCCGCTGGGCCTTGCTCAACCATCCATGGGAGCACCGTTCCCATGGGGATGGTGTTTCCTGTGGATTCGTTTGTTCAATCCTCAAGGAGAAACACCATGCCTACCTTCGACATGACAATGCTGGCAGAGCAGCCTGGCTTCACAGGCCCGATCCGAGTAAGTGAGGGCCTGATCTGCGATAGCATGTTTGCCACTCAGACTTGCATCGACGCTTTCGGCGTCAGACCTGTGGAACGACTAGAGCTACTGCTCAAGGATGTAGCGACCCAACTTGCGCAGTACCCAGCGGGTACTCAGGCGGTCAGGTTGACCCACTATCGTGTACCGCCCAGCGGGTGCGAAAATGAGCCCCTTGCCCTTGAGCTCGAGGCCATCGTTATCCAAGACGATCATGAGCACGGGGGTTACCTTCTTCTTGCCCAGATCGACGAGCTGAACCACATGGCGGTGTTGTCCGCCGCAGCGTAATTCACCCTACCACTCACCCTGACCGGGATCACACTCCCGGTAGGGGTGTGGTTTCGGTCATGTCCATGAGGATCTGGTCATGACTTCCATCCAAGCGGTTGCTACCTCCTCGGCATCTTCTCGCTACACCTCTCAGCCGGTCTCCCGGCATGGCCTGCAACTTTTCGTGCTCGATGACGCCGGCAATTACCAGGCAGCTCCAGATGAATGCGTCATCAAAGCCGCCCGGTCGGTGGTGGAACGCACGGTCTCCCGGGGCGTGAAGCTCTGCACCCCCGACCGAGTCCGAGAGTTCTTGTGGGTCAAGTTGGCTGGTTACGACCACGAGGTATTCGGTGCCATCTTCCTGGATTGTCAGCACAGGGTGATTGAGTATAACGAGCTGTTCCACGGCACTCTGGACTCAGCCTCGGTCTACCCCCGCGAAGTGGTAAAGACGGCGTTGCAGCATAATGCCGGCGCGGTGATCTTCACCCACAATCATCCCAGCGGGCAGCCCGACCCCAGTGAGGCAGACCGACGCATCACCCATCGCCTAAAAGAGGCGCTGGGTCTGATCGAAGTGCGCGTACTCGATCACATCGTGGTCGGTGGCACGGAATCCGTGTCCTTCGCAGAGCGGGGCTATCTCTGATTGTCCCCCGGATCTACCAAACCCACGTCTGAAGGCTTGTCGTATAACCATCTCCACCTCCATTGGGAGGAGGAGATGGTTACTGACATACCGAGTAATTTTGTAAGGAGACCCGACAAACTTTTGCCTCTGAAGGGTAGGGACGAATTGACAGCAAGAATGAGCACCGAAATCCCGCCGAACGCCATTAACATTTTCCCTTCTCAGCATCGCCAACCCTCGTCAGATTGAGCCAAGTACCCACTGTCGAGAGCCCTCAATGCTCAAGCGCCTGCTGAAACAGAAGAAATATGCCGACACTACAGCTTTTCCACATGAACGGGGATGGTGGGTGCCGCTGAAGGGGACGGAGCTGCTCGACACACCGTATCGGCAGCAGATCCTCAAGTCGCTGTGGGATCTCACCTCGCTGACACAGCCGGTATTCGATGACTTTGTGAGTCTTCCACTGAAGCGCTACGCGGAGCTGGTACAACTGCTACCCGCCTCGGAGAACCACCACCACGCCTATGCCGGAGGCATGCTCGACCACGCGCTTGAGACCGTCAGCTTTGCTCTGAGGCTGCGGCGACAGCATCTGCTACCACCAGGGGGCACTCCCGAAGAACAGGCGTCCGTAGGAGAGCTCTGGACGATCGCGGTGGTCTACGCAGCCCTGCTGCACGACATTGCGAAGGTCTTGGTCGACATTGAAATTATCCTCCAGGACGGGCGCGTCTGGCGGCTGTGGCAGGGGATAATCCCCACGCCTTATCGGGTGCAGTACCGTCAGGGCCGTGATTATCAGCTTCATCAGGTAAGTAACGGCCTGCTGTGTCAGCAGCTTCTGGACAGCAGGGGGCTGGATTGGCTGAATTCAGATCCCGCTGTGTTCGGGCAGTTCATGTACACAATAACAGGGCACTCACACGAGTCAGGCATCATCGGCGAGATCGTCTCACAGGCGGATCGGGCGAGTGTGGCCAGCTCCTTGGGTGGCAATCCTGCTAGAGCGCTCGAGGCCCCCGTCGAGTCGCTGCAACGCAAGCTGGTCGATGCCCTCCGGTTCCTGGTCAAAGAGCGACTCCCCTTGAATTCGCCCCGAGCCCCGGCATACCTGACTGCGGATGGGCTGTGGATCGTCGCGCCCAGCGTTCCCAATCAGCTCAAAGCCTATCTGCTTCAGCATGGCGTAGGTGGAGTACCTTCGAACACCGCCCGTATGTATGACGAAATGCAGGCCCACGGGTTGATAGTAGAGACAGGAGATGGCAACGCGGTGTGGAAGGCGGACGTCCAGATAGGGGAGTGGCAGGCTTCCTTAAGTTTTCTCAAGCTGGCTCCTTCGGTGATCTGGGGAGCCGGAGAGGAGAGGCCGCCGTTGCTCGCTGGCACCTTGCGTGTCACGGGAGCGGAATCGACTAAGGAGACAGGCGGTATGGAGGTAGAACATGAGACGGCGCCACCAGTTGCGCCTCGCTCTACCGTGCCCACCGTTAATCGGCTTCATGAGCAGGAATTCGAGCCTCAGGACGTGGGGCGGGAGAAAGCGGACACTGAGACGACGGCCAGCGCACTGGATCTCGAGGATATCGTGTCGCTGATCACTGACAAAGATTGTAGCGATAATCGGACAGACAGCGTAGGAAACGATGGGCATGCTATCCCCTCGGCTAATTTAGAAGCTGTCGAGCGAGAGGGGCGTGGCGAGACGGATGACCTTGGCCAAGCGTTCTTGCATTGGCTGAACTCGGGCCTGGCATCGAAGAGGATCATCGTAAATGATGCTAAAGCGGCAGTCCATGTCGTCGAAGGGACATATTTCCTGGTGAGCCCAGGGATATTTCGGCGCTTCTGTAATGAAACTTTTGGCTCTGATTCGAAGTGGGAAAAAGTGCAGAGGCGTTTCCAAAAGCTGGGGCTGCATCAGAGAACGGCAAGCAATACGAATATCTTCAAGGTTTCCGTGCAAGGGCCCAACAGGAAGGGGAGCGTGCTCAAGGGTTACTTGTTGAAGTCCGAATCCAGCATGAAGCCCCATGCCCGAGACAACGTCTATCTCTCTCTCATCAAGGATGAGGCAGAGCAAGATGCGTAACTGTACCTTCGATGAAGTGTTGCAAGAGATGTTTATCGAACGATGGCTAGCGCCCAAAAGCCAGTCATCATACCTGGGGCCGGTAAGTTATTTTCAGCGCTACATCGGTGATCACGTGCTTCCCTCGGAAGTCAAACGAGCTGATGTCATGGCATGGCGTGCCGCAATCGTCCAGTCCGGGCGCAACCCCTCGGGCATCGCGGAGACCAGTTGGAACAATTACGCCAGACACCTGAAAAGCGTCTACCGTTTTGGCATATCGCATGAGCTGATACCACTAAACAAATCGCCTTTCGAAGGGGTGTTCCTGCGAGAGAAGAAAAAAGGACGCAAAACGCTGAAAGACACGGATATCGTCTTTGCAAGGGAGACGCTCGAGCTCTGCCGGCGGTACGAGGTGGTGAAAGGGGAGCCAGCTCCGATCCACCCGGCCTGGTTCTGGCAAGTGGTCCTCGAAACCTTCTACCATACCGGGATTCGCCTGAACCAACTGCTGAGCATCAAGCCGGTCGATGTCCACCTGAAGAAGCGCCGCCTGACGGCATCGGCCGAAGGGGCCAAGAACCGGATCGAAGCCACCCTGCCCATCACCGACGCGCTGTATCCCCACCTCTCCACCTTGATGACCGCCGCCCATGCGATGGGCTTTCGTCGCTCGGATCAGTTGTTCAATGTCAACCGCTTCAGCGAACGGCATAGCCGCGACACCATGGACATCTGGCAGGTCGAGGGTTTCTTCCGTCGCCTATCCAAATTCTGCGGCAGTCGAGTGACGCCCCATCGCTTTCGCCATTCGCTGGCCACGGACCTGATGCGCAGTCCGGAGCGGGACCTCTACCTGACCCAGCAGATCTGTGGTCATACCGACATTCGCTCAACGCTGGAGTACGTGGCCCCCGACTTGAATGCCCTGCGGCGGTATCTGGAGCAGAGACACGCCACTCGCGCCTGACCGATAGGGGAGGGAGCTTCCGTCGGCCAGGATATACCCCCCCCCTCCCTTGACAAGGGCAAGCCAATCTACTGGAATTGCAGGGCAACCTGGTGATTCAGCGAATTGATTTGTCATTGTTCTGCGACCAGCCACTTCAGGTATTTCAAGAGGTTATGGCCTTTGCGCGTTACACCGATGTGGCAACTGACTTGTAATCAGTAGGTCCCGGGTTCGACTCCTGGTGCCGGCACCATCCAGAACCTGGCTTGGCATTCGGGAAATCAGCGATGTGCAGCTATCAAAACCGCCTCGATGGGCGGTTTTTTTCGTTCATGCGTAACAGCATGCGTAACCACTCGGCTTGGCCTAATCCCTGCCTGCGGGCGGCATCAGTGGCACGCCCGTGTCGTCGGTCATCATCGCATCGGAGCGATGGCCGCTGGCCCGGAGCGGGAGCCACCACGACAGCGCGGGCGGCGCGCCGTCATGGCTGATGCGCGCGGCTCATCAGAAACAGGGCGCCCGCCAGCGCCAGCACCGACAACGCCAGGTAGATGGCCTCCAGCGGTGTCTGGAAACGGATGTCGACGACGGCGCGGAAGAACTCGATGATGACCGCGAGGATGACGACGCGGGCGATCTTGTCCTTGAGCTGGTCGAAGGACTGGACGTTGAACGGGTGTCCCGGCGCGTGTTCCTCGGCCAGCTCGATGGGAGAAACGAACAGCCGGTAGACGCCGAGCCCGAAGATCAGCAGCACGATCGCCACCAGATAGATGTCGATGGCCATGACCACGCTGGGGACGACAGTGTCGTGAATGTCCGGGCCGCCCCCGACGAGGTAGTAACCGGCGGTGGCCAGCACCAGCTTCAAGATATCCATGGTGCCGATGATGAACAGCGCCAGGGCGGCGGCCAGGCTGGGAATGACGGCCAGCAGCACGAGGTAGCGGCTGCTCCACAGCCAGCGTTCGAAGCGCCGCTCCCAGCGGCCTTGACCAGGCGTGGGCGGTTCCGGTGTCGACGGCATGCGGGTCTCCTGGCGATGGAAACTGGAGTGACGAGCGCTCGCCGCTCCTCGATGCCGCTAATGTAGCAAGCCGAGCCGGGCCGATGCCATGGGAAAAGCCGGCCCACGCCAAGCTCTTGAAAGCGCAGCCCACCGCCACCACATCATCGCTGCAAGGCCCTGTTGGGCCTCCCACCGCGGCGCTACGCCGTTGCACGAGTTGGGGCTGAAACTGATCACGGATACACAGGAGGTGATTGGATGACAGTGCAGACTTCGTCCAACCGTAAGCTGAAGCAGGCAACCGATTACGCCGGTAGCGACACCCTGACCTCTCAGGTCGACAGCGTGCTCGAACGCGTTCGCGATGCCTATCCCACCCGGCTGGCCGAGCCGCTCGACACCCTGTGGCTGGAGCGACAGGAGGAGGTGGTGCGTGGCCGTGCCGACGAGGGGCCGCTGAGTCAGGCGCAGCTCGACGAGTTCGAGCGCAAGGGCTTCCTGTTCGAGCCAAATTTCATCGCCGGGGAGGAGCTCGACGAACTGCGCCGCGAACTGAGCGCGCTGCTCAATCGCGACGACTTCCGCGGCCGCGACTTCAGCATCACCGAACCCGACAGCCAGGAGATCCGCTCGCTGTTCGCGGTGCACTACCTGTCCGAGCGCTTCGCCGCTCTGGCACGCGACGAGCGCCTGGTGGGGCGAGTGCGCCAGATCCTCGGCGGCGACGCCTACGTGCATCAGTCGCGCATCAACTACAAGCCGGGCTTCGAAGGCAAGGGCTTCAGCTGGCACTCCGACTTCGAGACCTGGCACGCCGAGGACGGCATGCCGGCCATGCATGCGGTCAGCGCCTCGATCGTGCTGACCGACAACCATGAGTTCAATGGCCCGCTGATGCTGATTCCCGGCTCACACAAGGTCTTCGTGCCGTGCCTGGGCAAGACGCCCGACGACCACCATCGCCAGTCGCTCAAGCGACAGGAGTTCGGGGTGCCGGGCCGTGAGGCGCTGCGCGAGCTGGTCGCCCGCCACGGCATCGAGGCGCCGAAGGGGGCGGCAGGCGGCCTGTTGCTGTTCGACTGCAATACACTGCACGGCTCCAACGCCAACATGTCGCCGGACCCGCGCAGCAATGTCTTCTTCGTCTACAACCGGCGCGACAACGCCTGCGTCGAGCCATTCGCCGCGCGTCGCCGGCGGCCGAGCTTCCTGGCGCATTCGCCGGACGAACCCTGGACCCCGGAGGACTGACCCCTCGAGGGGCGTCGCGAATGGATGGAACGGAGCGCATGGTGCGGTAGACTGTTAGGCTTGCCGTCGAGATGCGGCACGCATAACGAGAAGGAGAAGACCCGCCATGCGCTTTGTCCCCCGCTTCACCGATGGTCAGGCGTTTTCCCATCCGCTGGGCAAGATCGTCTGCGTCGGCCGCAACTACGCCGACCACGCCAAGGAGCTGAACAACCCGATACCCAGCGAGCCGCTGCTGTTCATCAAGCCTGCCACCAGCGCGGCCAGCTTCGATGCGCCCATCGAGGCGCCGTTTGCACGCGGCGAGGTTCACTTCGAGGCCGAGCTGGCGCTGCTGATCGGCGAGCGGCTGACCCACGCCACCGCGGACGAGGCCGAGCGGGCCGTCGTCGGCATCGGCCTGGCGCTCGACCTGACCCTGCGCGACGTCCAGGCTCGCCTCAAGGAGAAGGGCCAGCCCTGGGAAGTGGCCAAGGCTTTCGACGGTGCCTGCCCGCTGACCGACTTCCTGCCGTTGAGTCGCGTCCCGAACTGGAACGCGCTGACCTTCGAGCTGGAGATCGACGGCGAGCTGCGCCAGCACGGCGAGGGCGCCGACATGCTGTTCCCGGTCCCCACCCTGGTGGCCGAGATGAGCCGCCATTTCACCCTCGAGCCCGGCGACGTGGTGCTGACCGGCACGCCGGCGGGCGTCGGCGAACTGCCGCGCGGCGCCAACCTGCGCCTGACCCTGACCGGCGGGCTGGAGGTCAGTGGTCGAGTGGCGGAGTAGCCGCCCGGCTGATCGCCAGCTCAATACACGAGAAACGCCCCCTCGGCCTGTCAGGTCGAGGGGGCGTTCGCTTTGCGGCGGGTGGCGGATCACTCCAGGTAGGTATAGCCCTGCAGGCCGGCCGAGAGATCGTCGAGGAAGTGCGCCTGCTGTTCGGCAGACAGGCCGCTGTCGGCCAGTTGTCCGGCGAGCCGGTCACGCAGCACCTTGGCGTCGAAGTTGACGTAGGCCAGCACGTCGGAGACGCGGTCGCCCTGCTGCGCGTGGCTGAGCACCCAGTCGCCGTTTTCGTCCAGCGCGGCATCGACGGAATCGGTGTCGCCGAACAGGTTGTGCAGGTCGCCGAGGATTTCCTGATAGGCGCCGACCAGGAAGAAGCCCAGCAGGCGCTCCTCGTCCTCGCGCCACTCCGGCAGCGGCAGGGTGGTCTCCACGCCCTGGCCGTCGACGTAGCCGTCGATGCGGCCATCGCTGTCGCAGGTGATGTCCTGGATCACGCCGCGGCGGGTGGGTTCGCGGTTGAGCCCGGTGAGCGGCAGGACGGGGAAGATCTGGTCGATGCCCCAGACGTCGGGTACCGACTGGAACAGCGAGAAGTTGACGAACAGCTTGTCGGCGAGCTTCTCGGCGAGCTCGTCGACGATCTCGCGATGGGCGCGGTTGCGGCTGTCGAGGCGCTCGCGCAGCCGCGCGCAGGCGGCGAAGTAGACGCCCTCCGCCTCGGCGCGCACGGTGATGTCGGCCAGTCCCATGAGGAAGCGATCGTGCATCTCGCTCATCGCCTGCAGCAGGTCGTGCCACGCCTCGACCAGCTCGCGCGGCTCCACCGCGTTGCCCAGCAGGTCGTGTACGCGCCACAGCTCGTCGAGCTGGGGATCGTCCTCGGCCAGGCGCTCGGGCGCCCGGTCGTTGACCCGCTCCTCGCCGATCACGTTGGCGATCAGCACGGCGTGGTGCGCGGTGAGGGCCCGGCCCGACTCGCTGATCAGGTGCGGGTGAGGGATCTCCGCCTCGTTGCAGGCCTGGGCGAAGGCGCTGACAACGTTGCGGGCGTATTCGCGCATTGAGTAGTTGATCGAGCAGAAGCTGCGCGAGCGGGTCCCCTCGTAGTCGATGCCCAGCCCGCCGCCGACGTCGACGGTATCGATCGGCGCGCCCAGCGCCAGCAGGCTCTGGTAGAAGCGCGCGCACTCGCGCAGGCCGACCTGGATATCGCGGATGTTGGCGATCTGCGAGCCCAGGTGGAAGTGCACCAGCTGCAGGCTGGCCAGCGAGCCGGCCTCGCGCAGGCGCTCCACCACGGCCAGCATCTGTCCCGCGGTCAAGCCGAACTTGGACTTCTCGCCGCCGGTATCCTGCCACTTGCCCATGCCCACCGAGGCCAGGCGCGCGCGCAGGCCGATGCGCGGCGTGACGCCCAGGCTCTCGGCCTCCTCCAGGATCAGCGGCAGTTCGGAGAACTTCTCCACCACCAGGTAGACCCGATGGCCGAGCTTCTCGCCCATCAGTGCCAGGCGGATATACTCGCGATCCTTGTAGCCGTTGCACACGATCAGCGACGGTCCGTCGGCGGAGAGCGCCAGCACGGCCAGCAGCTCCGGCTTGCTGCCGGCCTCGAGGCCGACACGGCCGTGGCCGCGCTCGCGGGTGGCGAGGATCTCCTCGACCACGCGGCGCTGCTGGTTGACCTTGATCGGGTAGACGGCGGTGTAGCCACCGACGTACTCCTCCTCGTTCATGGCCAGGTCGAAGGCCTCGCACAGCTGTTCGACGCGGTCGTGGAGAATGTCGCTGAAGCGCACCAGCACCGGCAGGCGCAGGCCGGCCTCGCGCAGCTGGTCCACCAGCGGCGCCAGCGGCAAGGCGGGGCCCTCGGTTTCACTGCCGAGTGGGCGCACCAGGGCGTGGCCGCTGTCGTCGACGTCGAAATAGCCGCTGCCCCACTGGTCGATGTTCCAGGTACGGCGCGCACGCTGGGCGGGACCGGAGGCAGCTCCCATGGATAGGCTCATGTGTTGCTCGCTTCGGGCAGGGGCAGAGCGCCTAGTTTCAGGCGTGCCGTGAGGATGGTATGGAACTGCGCCGGGTCGTGCGGCGTCAGGTCGTGGGCCGGCGGGTCCACGTAGACCACCAGCAGCCGCGACAACCAGTAGCGCAGGGCGGTCATGCGCAGCATCGTCGGCCACACCTCGCGCTCGGCCGAGGTCAGCGGTCGGCGGGCCTGGTAGGCGCGCAGGATGGCATCGTGGCGATCGCGATCCAGGCGCCCCTCGGGGCCAGACGCCCAGTCGTTGATGACGATGGCCAGGTCGAACAGCAGGTCACCGGTACAGCCGTTGTAGAAATCGATCAGGCCACCGAGGCGATCGCCCTCGAACAGCGTATTGTCGCGAAACAGGTCTCCGTGCAGCGCACCGTGGGGCAGCTCCGGCGCGGCACCGAATACCCCCTGGTAGAGCTCCACCTCGTCCTTCATCAGGGCCTGGTCCTCGGGCGAGAGATAGCCCAGCACCTTGTGGTGCATGGCCACCAGCCAGTTGAGGTCGCGCGGGTTGGGACGGTGGCCGGGAAAATGCTGGGAGACCACGTGCATGCGCCCCAGTGCGTCGCCCAGCGCCTGGCACTGCGCCAGGTTGGGCGCCATGGGATGACGGCCGGGCAGCCGCGGGAACAGCAGCGAAGGCTTGCCGGCCAGGCTGTGCAGGGCGATACCCTCGCGGTCGTGCACCGGCCCCGGCACCGGCAGACGATGCTCGTCGAGGTAGTCGAGCAGGTCGACGAAGAACGGCAGCTCCTCGTGCTCGCCCTGTTCGAACAGGGTCAGCACCAGCTCGCGGCGGTCGGTGGTGACGAAGAAGGTGGTGTTCTCGGTGCCGCCGGCGACTCCCTCCAGGGAGACCAGGCTGCCGACGTCGAAACGCCTGAGGAACTCCGCGACCTGTGCGTCGCTCAACGGGGTGAATACGGCCATGTGTCTCTCGCCCAGGTTGCCAAGCCGCCTATTGTAGCGACTTGGCACTGCGATGCACGTCCGCAGGACACGTTCCGGCACCCACCCGCCATCGAGCCCGTGGCAACGGCTAGAAGCGCATCAGGACCCATTCGGGGATGGCGATCCTGTCGCCCTCCTGGCGCTCGAAGTTGCCGTCGCCGTCATGGTCGACCAGGAAGTAGCTGGGCCCTCGGCGCGGACGGATCTCGATGGCGTAGAGCTGGCCGTTGACGCGGTACTCGCGAATGGTGCGGTCCTCCTCCTGGCGGATGGTGATGTCGGGCTCGACATCGGCAGAGGATTGGGCCAGGGCAGGCGCGGCGGCCACCAGGCCGAGGGACAGCAGTGTTACAGCGAGGAAACGGCAAGAAACTGTCATGGGGACCTCCGAGTACCGTTTGCAGCGTTCGCTGCCACCGAGTGGCTGCTTGCAGTGTAAGACGTTGGACAGCGCGATCCCATCGATGTCGGCAAAAGCGGTGCGCAATGCGTATCATGGCTGATCAGGATCATGAAAACCTTCCAGACGCCGAAACACCCCCAGACCCAAGGGATGCCGATACATGGCCGACACGCCCATCGTTCTCGTCGACGGTTCGTCCTACCTCTACCGTGCCTTCCACGCCCTGCCGCCGCTGACCACCTCCAACGGTCAGCCTACCGGCGCCATCAAGGGCGTGCTCAACATGCTCAAGCGGCTGATCAAGGACTACCCGGACAGCCCCATGGCGGTGGTCTTCGACGCCAAGGGCAAGACCTTTCGCGATGCGCTGTTCGAGCAGTACAAGGCCCAGCGGCCGCCGATGCCCGACGACCTGCGCAGCCAGGTGGAGCCGCTCTATGCCTGTGTCCGCGCGCTGGGCCTGCCGCTGCTGTGCGTCGAGGGGGTCGAGGCCGACGACGTCATCGGTACCCTGGCCCGGCTCGCCACCGAGGCCGGCCGCGACGCGGTGATCTCCACCGGCGACAAGGACATGGCGCAGCTGGTCAATGAGCACATCACGCTGGTCAACACCATGAAGGACGAGACCCTCGACGTGGAAGGGGTCAAGGCCAAGTTTGGCCTGCCGCCGGAGCTGATCATCGACTTCCTCGCGCTGATGGGCGACAAGGTCGACAACATCCCCGGGGTGCCGGGGGTGGGCGAGAAGACGGCACTGGGGCTGTTGCAGGGCATGGGCGGGGGGCTCGACACCATCTACGCCGACCTGGATCGCGTCGCCAGCCTCGACTTCCGCGGCGCCAAGACGCTGCCAAGGAAGCTCGAGGAGCACCGCGACATGGCCTATCTCTCCTACCAGCTGGCCACCATCAAGACCGACTGCGAGCTGCCGGTGGGACTCGATGACCTCGACATCGCCCACCCCGACCGCGAGGCGCTCAAGCGTCTCTATACCGAGCTCGAGTTCAAGGCCTGGCTCTCCGAACTGCTGGCGGGCAAGGACGAGGGCGTCGACGACGTCGAGCGGGGCGCCGGGGTCGCGGGCACCGCCGCGGCGGGCAACCTCGACCCCGAGGCGCCGCCGGCCAGCGTGGCGGCCTGCCGGAACCACCTGATCCTGACCCAGGCCGAGCTCGACGCCTGGCTGGCCCGGCTGGAGGCCTGCGAGGCCTTCTGCTTCGACCTCGAGACCAACAGCCTCAACTACATGGAGGCCGAGATCGTCGGCGTGGGGCTGGCGCTCGAGCCCGGCGAGGCGGCCTACGTGCCGCTCGCTCACGACTACCTCGACGTGCCCGACCAGCTCGACCGGGCCAGCGTGCTGGCGTCGCTCAAGCCGTTGCTGGAGGACCCCTGCCGGGGCAAGATCGGCCAGAACCTCAAGTACGACATCTCGGTGCTGGCCAACTACGACATCCAGGTGCGCGGGCCGCTCACCGATACCATGCTCGAATCCTACGTGCTCAACTCCACCGCCACGCGCCACGACATGGATTCGCTGGCGCTGAAGTACCTGGGCCAGAAGACGGTGAGCTTCGAGGAGATCGCCGGCAAGGGTGCCAAGCAGCTCACCTTCAACCAGATCGATCTCGAACAGGCCGTGCCCTACGCCTGCGAGGACGTCGACGTCACCCTGCGCCTGCACTGCGAATTGCGTCCGCGCATCGAGGCGGAGGGACGCCTGGCCGAGGTGCTGGATACCATCGAGCGGCCGCTGATCCCGGTGCTGTCGCGCATGGAGCGCACCGGCGTCGCGCTCGACGCCGCGCGCCTGCACGCCCAGAGCCAGGAGCTGGAGGCGCGCATTACCGAGCTCGAGGCCCGCGCCTTCGAGCTGGCCGGGCGCGAGTTCAACCTCGGCTCGCCCAAGCAGCTGGGCGAGATCCTGTTCGAGGAGCAGAAGATCCCGGTGATCAAGAAGACGCCCAAGGGTGCGCCTTCCACCGCCGAGGCGGTGCTCGAGGAGCTGGCCCTCGACTACCCGCTGCCCAAGGTGATCATGGAGCACCGGGGGCTGGCCAAGCTCAAGTCGACCTACACCGACAAGCTGCCGCGGCTGGTCAACCAGCGCACCGGGCGGCTGCACACCAGCTATCACCAGGCGGTGGCCGCCACCGGCCGGCTCTCCTCCTCCGACCCCAACCTGCAGAACATCCCCATCCGCACCGAGGAGGGGCGCAAGATCCGCCAGGCCTTCATTGCCCGGCCCGGCTATCGCATCGTTGCCGCCGACTACTCGCAGATCGAACTGCGCATCATGGCCCACCTCTCCGGGGACGCAGGGCTGCTCTCGGCCTTCGCCGAGGGGCGCGACATCCACACCGCCACCGCCGCCGAGGTCTTCGGCGTGCCGCTGGAGCAGGTCTCGGGCGAGCAGCGGCGCAGCGCCAAGGCGATCAACTTCGGGCTGATCTACGGCATGAGCGCCTGGGGCCTGTCGAAGCAGCTGCATATCGATCGCGGCCAGGCGCAGACCTACATCGACCGCTACTTCGACCGCTACCCGGGGGTGGCCCGCTACATGGAGCGCATCCGCGCCCAGGCCGCCGAGGACGGTTTCGTCGAGACCGTGTACGGCCGCCGGCTCTACCTGCCCGAAATTCGTGCCCAGAACCACGCCCGGCGCCAGGCCGCCGAGCGCACCGCGATCAACGCGCCGATGCAGGGCACCGCGGCGGATATCATCAAGCGCGCCATGATCGGGGTCGACGGCTGGCTGCAGGGTAGCGGCTTCGACGCCTGCATGGTGATGCAGGTCCACGACGAGCTGGTGTTTGAGGTCGGCGAGAACCAGGTGGACGAGTTCATCGGCGAGGTGAAGTCGCGCATGCAGGCCGCCGCCGAGCTCAGCGTGCCATTGATCGTCGAGGCCGAGTCGGGCGCCAACTGGGACGAGGCGCACTAGGGGCTCTAGAGGGGGAGCATCAAGATGACGCCGGACACCAGCGCAAACAGCAGCACGCCCTGGCGCAGGCGCCTGGCGTCGATGCGATGGTGTGTCATGCGGCTGGCCACGCTGCCGAGAATCAACGGTGGCAACAGGCAAAGCGCCCAGAGCAACTGGTCGAGATGAAACTTGCCCGCTGCGGCCAGAATGATCAGCGAGATGATCTCGCCGACCAGGAAGCAGCAGGCAATGGTCGAGCGCAGTTCCGGCCCGGGGCGATGCTGGTAGAGCAGCGCCAGGGGCGGGCCGCCGACACCGGTGGCGGTCTCGGTGATGCCGGTGATGACGCCGACGGTGGCGCAAGCATTGCGTTGTGGTCGGAACACCGGGGCGAACAGGGCGGCGAGCACGGCGATGACCGTCGAGGCGCCGACCACCTGATTGAGACCGTCGGCGCTCAGGATGACCAGAATCCACAGGCCGAGGAAGGTGCCGGGCAGGCGACCCAGGCTGATCCAGCCGACGCCCTGCCAGTCGATGGCCTCGCGCTCGCGCAGTCCGACATAAAGATTGAGCGGCAACATCAGGATCAGCAGTGCGATTGGCAGCAGGTCCGGGCGCAGGAAGCCCAGCACCGGGGCGACGATCAGCGCGAAGCCGATACCGATCGCACCCTGTATGAAGGCGGCGATGCCGGTAGCGGCGGCAATGATGACGAAGACGGTGATCTCGTTCATGACGGGCGAGTCGTCCCCGCGGTCAGCTCGGCATCGTTTTCCCGAGCCCCGTTGACCGTTGCCCGGTGCGCCGATGACGGCGGGTGCACCCGATAGATCGGTGCGCGTTCCACTGCGGCGCCGGCTACCTCACGCACCTCACGCAGCAGCGCGCGGGCATCCCAGTCCACCGGCCAGCCCTGCCACAGGCGCAGCCGGCCGTTGGTGAACACGGCGTCTATCTGGTCGCGATTGGCGTAGCGCACCAGCTCCCACGGACGATCCCAGGACGGCGTCATTTCCGGCACGTCGAGATCGACCAGCAGGAAGTCGGCGGCCAGGCCCGCAGCGACCTCGCCGGTCGTTGCCTTGAGTCCCGCTGCATCGGCACTGGCACGGGTGGCGTGTTCGAGCCACAGCCAGCCACCGCCGCAGGACGAATCGCCGGTCGCCAGGCCGACGGTCAGGCGCTGGCTGGTCTCGGCGGCATCCATCAGGCGGAAGGCGTCGCTGCGCGTGCCGTCGGTGCCCAGGCCGAAGCGGATGCCCAGCGCGGCCATCTGCAGCGCCGGCGCCACGGCGTTGCCCTTCCACGAGCTGGCTACCGGATTGAAGGCCACCGCGGTATCGGTATCGCGCAGCAGGTTGAGTTCCGTTGGCGTGACCAGGGTGGCGTGGGCGATCAGCGTCTGCGGTCCCAGCGCGCCCACCGCGTGCAGGTGCTCCAAGGGACGCTGGCGGCGAGCGACCAGCGAACGCTCCACCGCCTGGAGATGCTCGTTGACATGGGTCTGGAAGATGGTGCCGGCCTCGGCGCAGAGCGAGGCGGCGGCATGCAGCATGGCGTCGCTGGCCACCTCGGGAATCGACACCGCCAGCGAGGGTTCGATCAACGCGTGCCCCGCCCAGCGGGACAGATGCCGCTCGGCGTCGCGCCGGATAGTGGCGCCGTTCACGGAGCCATCCTGGCCGCCCTTATCGTTGCAGATGAAGCCCAGCACGCAGCGCAAGCCGGTCTCCTCGGCGGCCTGGGCGATACTGCCGATCTCCGCCAAGGCGCGGGTGCCGGCATCCACGGTGGTGGTGAAGCCGCCGCGCAGCGCCTCCAGCGCGGCGAGCTTGGCCGAGAGGTAAAGCGTCTGCTCGTCGAGGCTGGCCTCGAGCGGAACCCAGATCCGCTTGAAGATCTCGGAGGGCTCGCCGAACACCAGCGACTTGCCCAGCGACTGGGTCAGGTGATGGTGGGTGTCGATGAAGCCGGGCATCAGCAACTTGCCGGGAAGCTCGATCGGGGTCAACTCGGGGTGACGGGCGAGCAAGGCGGCACGCTCGCCGACCTCGGTGAACTTGCCGTTCGCGACGAGAACCGCTTGGCCCTTGGCGCAGCCGCTCCCGAGCAGTACCTCCTCGGGGAGCAGCAGGAGGGTATCGGCATCGAAAATCCCGGGGTAAAGCTTCCCCTGGCCCACGGTGTCGCGGGCCTGCGATTGGGTGTGCATGAGGTTCCCTTTTTACTGGCTCTTGACGTGTTCGCTGGCGAGGTCGGCCTGCTTGGCCGCTGAAGCCGGGGTGCGAGAATGTCCCAGGTGATGGAAAAGGATGTTGACCAGCACTGCCGTCAGCGTGCCCATGGCCAGGCCATTGCCCAGGACGATCTGCAGGTGCTGCGGGAAGGCGCTGTAGAAGCCGGGCACGACGATGGGCATCAGGCCCATGGCCAGCGCCGCCGCCAGCGTGAACATGTTGCCGTTCTGGTTGAAGTCGACCCGACGCAGGATGTTGATACCCATGACGCCGATGATGGCAAAGACGATCACCGCGGTCCCGGCCACCACGGCGGTGGGAATGGCATAGGCCAGCCGCCCCAGGGGTGCGCACAGGGCCAGCAGCACCAGCATGGCGCCGGCGGCAATGGTCACGTAGCGGGAGCGCACGCCGGTGGCGCGGATGATGCCAATGTTCTCGCCGCTGGTGATGATCAAAGAAGTACCGAAGCAGCCGCCGAACAGCGAACCCAGGGCGTCGGCACGGATGTTGCGCGGCACGATGGCTTTATGGTCGCCCTTGCGCTCGACGATCTCGGCGGTGGCGAGTGTCTGGCCCGTTGCCTCGGTCATCGATACCACGGAAAAGATGATCAGTGGCAGCGAAGCGAACAGGTCGAACTTCGGCATGCCGAAGGGAAACGGCTGGGGGAGTGCCACGACTGGCCCCTCCAGCACGCCCGAAAAGGACATCGCGCCCGTGGCCACGGCCACCGCGGCGCCGGCCAGCAGGCCCAGCATCACGGCGATGCGCTGCCACATGCCGCTGAAGCAGCGGGCGAACACCACGGTACAGGCGATGGTGACCAGGGCCAGGCCGATGTTGCCCATGGCAGCGAACTCAGGGGATTCAGGACGGCCGGTGATCAAGCCGCCAAAGATGCGTATCAGGTTGACGGCCACCAGCAGCAGCATGGTGCCGATCACGATGGGTGGAAAGAATCTCAGCACCCGGGTAAAGAAGGGCAGGGCCAGGAAGTAGAAGAGGCCCGTCAGGATGACGGCGCCGGTGGCCGTCTGCAGGTCGGTGGCCTGGGCGATGGCCAGGAAGATCACCAGCGGGGCGCCTCCCGGTACCTGAACGAAGGGCAGGCGAGCACCGAAACCGGATACCCCCACCGACTGCAGGATGCCGGCCAGGCCACAGGCCAGGAAGATGGCGCTCATCAGACCAACGGTGACGTTGTCCGGCAGCTCCAGGGTATGACCGATCAGGAAGGCGGCGGTAATGGGGGCTGCCGCCATCACCAGTACGTGCTGTAAGCCGTAGAGCAGCATGGTGCCCAACGGCAAGCGCTCATCGACGGGTTCGAGTGCCGCATCGGGTGGTTTGGGCGTGGTGTTCATCACGGATCCTCTTGTTGTTGTGGCGGGCCCCGGGAGGGCTGAGGCAGAGAGACGACTGGGCGCCCTGGAATCACCCTAGCGGGGCTGCTCTGTTCTGGTCCATAATAAAATTTCGTGATAACCGTTGCCGAAAAGGCAACGATCAGGTGAGGAGAGAGGCATGCATCTGCTGCTGCCTGGATTACGCTACTTCGAAGAGGTGGCACGACAGGGGTCGCTGCGGAAGGCTGCCGAGCGGTTGCACGTGGCGGCGTCGGCGATCAATCGGCAGGTCCTCAAGCTGGAAGATGAACTTGGGGTTCCACTTTTCGAGCGCCTGCCCCGCGGGTTGCGGCTCTCGCCGGCAGGCGAGCTGATGCTTCATCAGATTCGCCAATGGCAGCGTGACGAGCGACGCTTGCAGGAGTATCTCGGCGAGATTCGCGGTACCGGTTGCGCAGAGGTACGTATCGCCAGCGTGGAGTCACTGACGGACCAGCTACTGCCCCAGGTACTGGCTGCCTTCAATGAGCGCTTCCCGCAGGTGCGCTTCAAGCTGATGACCGGCATGACCGATGCCATCCTCGAGCAGGTGGTCACCGGGGACGCCGATATCGGGCTGTGCATCAATCCCCCTGTCACGCCCAAGGTACGCTTCATCGAGCAGGTTGGGCTGGAGTTCGGGGCCGTGCTGGCGCCGAGTCATCCATTGGCCGACCGCGAGGCGTTGTGGTTAAGGGAATGCCTGGCCTATCCGGCACTGTTGCCCAGTTCCGAGATGTTTCATGGCTCGACCCTTCAGCAAGTCTTGGCCAGGGCCGATCTTGAGCCGGAGCCCGTCGCCGCAGGGAACCGGATCCTGACCCTCAAGTCGCTGGCACGCGCTGGGCTTGGCGTCGCCTTCCTCAATCGACTCGACATCGCCCGCGAGCTCGCCCATGGCGAGCTGATGTTCAAGCCGTTGTTCGATCGGCATATCGCCAAGGCGCACCTGACCCTTTGCGCCCACAGTGATCGTGCCCTGCCCATGGCCACCTCCATTCTGGCGGAACGGCTGCGCGTGGCGATGCTGTCCATCGAGCCTGGGCAGTCTGATTGATCGCTTGGCCCGGTCTGCCGCAATAGCCTCGGCAGCAGGTGGTGAACTGACGAGCCACTAGCCGATGCCGGCCCCTCAAACGCAAACGCCCGCGGCCATGGCCGCGGGCGTTCGCTCATGCCGGGTAAGGCTTACCGCCAGCCGACGCGATCGAAGATCCGGATCGCCTCCGGGTTGTTCTCGCCCAGGATGCTGACGTTGAGGTCATCCTTCTTGAACTCGCCCCAGGACTCGAGGGTCTCGCTCATCTTCACGCCCTCGACCACGGGGAATTCGTAGTTGCCGGCGGCGAAGATCTCCTGGGCCTCGTCGGAAGCCAGGAACTCGAGGAAGCGAACCGCATTCTCGCGGTTGGGCGCGCCTTCGACCACGCCGGCGCCGCCGACGTTGACGTGAATGCCGCGGTCGTCCTGGTTGGGGAACAGGATGCCGACCTTCTCGGCGGCCTCACGATCCGCGGCCTCCTCGGACTCGAGCAGGCGAACGTAGTAGTAATGGTTGGCCACGGCCAGGTCGCACTCGCCGGCCGCCACGGCCTTGATCTGGTCGGTATCGCCGCCTTCGGGGTCGCGCGCCATGTTATCGACGATCCCCTGGGCCCACTCCTCGGCGCCTTCCGCACCGTGATGATCGATGATGGAGGCCAGCAGCGACTGGTTGTAGATGTTGTTGGAGGAGCGGATGCACACCTCGCCCTCCCAGCGCGAATCGGTCAGGTCCTCGTAGGAGGTGATCTCGCTGGGGTCGACGTTCTCGGGATTGTAGAAGATCGCCCGCACGCGCTGGCTGAAGCCGAACCACTTGCCCTCGGGGTGACGCATGGCCTCCGGCAGCCGCTCGCTGAGCTCGTCCGATTCGACGCTCTGGAAGATGCCGTCCTGCTCGGCGCGCCACAGGCGGCCGGCGTCGACGGTGATCATGACGTCGGCGGGGCTGGCCACGCCCTCGCGCTGGATGCGCTCGATCAGCTGGTCGGAGTCGCCCTCCAGCAGGTTGACCTTGATTCCGGTCTGCTCGGTGAAGGCCTGGTAGAGCTTCTCGTCGGAATCGTAGTGGCGGGCCGAGTAGAGGTTGACCTCATCGGCGGTCGCGGTGGAGGCCAGCGCGGAGCCCGCCAGCACGGCGGCGAGGGGAGCGACGAGACGATGACGTTGGGTCATGATGGTTGCACCTCGAGAGCCTGACAGAACAGGTGTGTTGTTGAAGTAATGATAATACGTTGCATTACGTTGAACGCTATTGAAGCGTTTTGCGAAGAAGCCGTCAAGCCTGTCGCAGGAGTCCCCCGGGCTCGCTGCGCCGAGGAGCTGACAGAACGCAAGGGAACGCGAAAAAATTGGCAAATGCGAGTAGATTCCAAACGTATTTGCTGGACATTTCGGGTAGGATGAGATCTGCCATTTCCCCTTGGACCCTGTCGCCTGTTCTATGACTAGCCAATCGAAGCCAATGGAAGTCGGACACGCTCCCTACCTGCAGGCCACCGCGTTGAGCATGGAGGGGGTGCATCACAGTTTCGGCAGCCAGGCCGCCGTGCGAGGCGTCGACCTGGAGGTGGCGCCCGGTGAGGTCGTCTGCCTGCTGGGGCCGTCTGGCTGCGGCAAGACCACGCTGCTGCGCATCGCGGCGGGGCTCGAGGTGCTGCAGCAGGGGCGCGTGAGCCTCAACGGCGGCGAGATCGCCGTGCCCAGGGGGCGCCACGTGCCGCCGGAAAAGCGCAATGTCGGCCTGGCCTTCCAGGAGTCGGCGCTGTTTCCCCATCTCACCGTGATCGAGAACGTCACCTTTGGCCTGAAGGGAGAGCCGCCGCGGCAGCGCCGCGAGCGAGCGCTGACCCTGCTCGAGCAACTGGGCATGGCCGCCTTTGCCGAATCCTACCCGCACATGCTCTCCGGCGGGCAGCAGCAGCGCGTGGCGCTGGCGCGTGCCCTGGCGCCGGCGCCGCAGCTGATGCTGCTCGACGAGCCCTTCTCCAGCCTCGATGCCCGCCTGCGCGACCGCATCCGCGACGATACCCTGCACGTGCTGAAGAAGGTCGGCGCCGCGACCCTGCTGGTGACCCACGACCCCGAGGAGGCCATGTTCATGGCCGATCGCATCGCCCTGATGCGCGACGGTCGCATCGTGCAGGTGGGTACACCACGGGAGCTCTACTGCGCGCCCTGCGATCCCTTCGTCGTCGCGTTCTTCGGCGAGGTCAACGAGCTCTCGGGCGAGGTGCATGGCGGTCGCGTGCAGACCCCGGTGGGGCCGGTGGAAGCCGGCTGGCTGCCCGAGGGGAGCCAGGCGCTGGTGATGATCCGCCCCGAGGCGCTACGCATCACCGAGCATTTCGAGCCGGCGCCGGAGCATCGCCACAGCCACGTGGTGATGGCCAAGCTGCTGGGGCGCAGCAGCCTGCTGCACATCTGCGCCCACGGCGAGGACGGCAGCGAGGCCCACCTGCATGCCCGGGTACCCGGCGTGTTCCTGCCAGCCGAGGGGCAGCGGGTGGACATCCATCTCGACCTGTCGCAGGTCTTCGTCTTCCCCTCAGCGGCTGCCTGAGCCGGGACGCGAGCGGCGCATGGCCATGCTCAGCAGGACCACCGGAACGATGCCGACGGCGACGATGGCCAGTGACGCCGTCGACGCCTCGGCGAGGCGCTCGTCCGAGGCCAGGCCGTAGGCCCTGACGGCCAGGGTGTCGAAATTGAAGGGGCGCAGGATGATGGTCGCCGGCAGCTCCTTCATGACGTCGACGAAGACCAGGATGCCCGCGGCGATCAGGCTGCCACGCATGATCGGGGTGTGCACCCGCTTGAGCGTACCGGCCGGCGTCTGGCCCAGGGTGCGCGAGGCGGCATCCATGCTCGGCGTCACCTTGCCCAGGCTGGCCTCCACGGTATTGAACGACACCGCCAGGAAGCGCACCACGTACGCATACACCAGGATGAAGGCCGAGCCGCTGAAGACCAGCCCGACGATCTTGCCGTAGTGGGCGTGCAGCCAGCTGTTCAGACTGTTGTCGAGCCAGGCGAAGGGAATCAGGATGCCCACCGCGATCACCGAGCCGGGAATCGCATAGCCCATCGAGGCGACCCGCGTGGCGAGGCGCGTCAGCGGGCTGTCGTGCAGGCGTACGCCGTAGCTCAGGATGACGGCCAGGCCGACCGCGATCGCCGAGGCGACGGCGGCCAGCATCAGGCTGTTCCAGGCGAAGTCGAGGAAGCGGGTGCCGAACAGCGCATCGCCCTTGGTGATGGCCATCTGGCCCAGCAGGCCGCTGGGAATCACGAAACCGATCAGCACCGGCAGGGCGCAGGCCGTGAGGGCCGCTGCGGCGCGCCAGCCGCGCAGGCGATACTCGGGCAGCTGCTGGTAACGGTTGGTGGTGTGGAAGTACTGGCGCTTGCCTCGCGACCAGCGCTCCAGCAGCACCAGCGCGATGACGAACAGCAGCAGGCAGGCGGCGAGCTGGGCGGCGGCGACCTGCTCGCCGAGGCCGAACCAGGTGCGATAGATGCCGGTGGTGAAGGTGTCGACGCCGAAGAACTGCACCGCGCCGAACTCATTGAGGGTCTCCATCAGCACCAGCGAGACGCCGCCGACGATGGCCGGGCGTGCCAGGGGCACGGCCACGGTGGCGAACAGGTTCCACGGGCCGCGTCCCAGCGTCCGCCCGACGTCGAGCACGCAGACCGACTGTTCGAGGAAGGCCGCCCGGGCGAGCAGGTAGACGTAGGGGTAGAGCACCAGGGTGATCAGCGTGGCGGCGCCGCCCAGCGAGCGGATGTCGGGGAAGAAGTAGTCGCCGTGGCCCCAGCCGAAGAGCTCGCGCAGCCAGCTCTGCAAGGGGCCGGCATACTGCAGGAAGTCGGTGTAGGCATAGGCGATCACGTAGGTGGGCACGGCCAGGGGCAGCAGCAGGGCCCACTCGAAGAGTCGCCGCCCCGGGAAGCGGCACATCACCACCAGCCAGGCGGTGCCGGTGCCGATCACCATGCTGCCGAGCCCCACCGTGACGGCGAGATAGAAGGTGTTGCCCAGGTAGCGCCCCAGCACCGTGCTGGCCAGATGCTGCCAGACGCCCTGCGTCGGCATCACGATATGCGCCAGCACCACGACGACCGGCAGTGCCACGACGAGCGCCACGCTCAGGATCAGCAGGGTCCAGGGGTTGAGGCGGCGAGACAGGGAGGCAAGGCCGGTGGTCGCGGATCGGAACAAGCGGGAACTCCTTCACTGGCCGGCGCGGCAGCGCAGCAATGCGAGGCGGTAACGGCCGGAAATGATACCAGTTGGCGCATGCGGCTGCAGCTTGCGCCAGCTGACCGGCATCAAGGAAAGGCGCCCGTATCGTGCGATACGGGCGCCTGGGCCGAGGGGACGGGGCGGGCTAGTAGCCCAGCATGAGCGACGGCAGGCCGGTGACCAGCACCGGGAAGAAGGCCATCAGCACGCAGGCCAGCACGATCAGTGCGCAGAACGGGATCACCGCGCGGTACAGGTCGAGCGTCTCGACGCCCGGCGGCGCCACGCCCTTGAGGTAGAACAGCGCGTAGCCGAACGGCGGCGTGAGGAAGGAGGTCTGCAGCACCACCGCCACCATCACCACGAACCACAGCACGTCGACGCCCATGTCGGCGACGATCGGCAGCATGATCGGGAAGCTCAGCAGCACGATGCCGGTCCAGTCGAGGAACATCCCCAGCACGAAGACCAGGAACAGCATCAGGACCAGCGCGCCGATGGTGCCGCCGGGCATCGCCATGACCACCTCGCTGATCACCTCCATGCCGCCGCCGCGCGAGAATACCCCGGTGAAGGCGGTGGCCCCCACCAGCACCAGCATCACCATGGTGGTGGTCTTGCTGGCGTCGATCAGGGTGCGGTAGCAGGTCGAGGCCTTGCGGTCGCCGAAGATCAGGAACAGCACGAAGGCGATGGCCACGCCGATGGCGGACGCCTCGGTGGCCGTGGCGATGCCCAGGAACAGCGAGCCGAGCACGCCCAGGATCAGCGCCATCGGTGGCAGCACGTACTTGGCCAGCATGGCCAGCAGCTGCCCGGTGGAGACGTCGGCGCGCTCCTCGGGCGGTACCGGCGGGCCGTAGCTCGGCTTGAAGTAGCACACCACCAGAACGTAGAGCGCGTACATCACGCCGAGCATCACCCCGGGCACCAGCGCCCCGGCGAACAGTGCGCCCACCGAGACCGGTGAGTAGCTGGCCATCAGGATCAGCATGATGCTGGGCGGGATCAGGATGCCGAGGCAGCCGCTGGCCATGATCACCCCGGTGCTGAGCTCCTTGTTGTAGGAGTACTTGAGCATCGGCACCAGCGCGATCATGCCCATCACCGCGATGGAGGCGCCGACGATGCCGGTGGTGGCGGCGAGCAGCACCGAGACGATGACCACGGTCAGCGCCAGGCCGCCGCGCAGATTGGCCAGCAGCAGGCGCATCGACTCGAACATCTTCTCGGTGACACCCGAGTCGTTGAGGAAGCGTGCCATCAGCACGAACAGCGGGATGGCAACCAGGACGTAGTTGTCCATGGAGTTGCCGTAGATGTTGTTGATGATGGTGCCGAGCACCTTGATGCCGGGGCCGAGCAGGGCCCCCATCACGGCGACACCGCCGAGCACGAAGGCCAGCGGATGGCCCATGAACAGGCCGACCAGCAGGCCGCCGAACATGAACAGGGTGAGCATTTCGGGGCTCATGCGGCCTCCTTTCCGGTCAGGGCCCGCAGCGCGCGGATCACGATGGCGATGGCCTGCAGCAGCAGCAGCACCGCGGCGATCACGATCACTGCCTTCACCGGGTAGACGGGGATCGAGACCATGCCGTAGGTGGTCTCGCCGCGGCTGAAGGAGCGCGAGAAGAAGCTCCAGCCGTAGGTCAGCAGCATCCAGATGAAGGGCACGAAGAAGATCAGGTAGCCGACGAGGTCGAGCACGGCCTGCTTGCGGCGGGTGAGCAGGCGCTTGAGCACGTCGACCTCGACGTGGGCGTGATGGCGCAGGCCGTAGGCGGCCATCAGCATGAAGTGGGCGCCGAACAGCATCTTGGTGACGTCGAAGGCCCAGTCGCTGGGGCGGCCGGCGAGAAAGCGCATGCCCACGTCATAGATCACGATCAGGGTGATCACCGCGAGCAGCGGGGCGATCAGGCGTCCGAACCCTTCGTTGAGGGCGTCGATGGCCCTGGCAATGGCATTCATGGCAAGGATCTCGGCATCGGGCGGTGAGAACGGCGAGCGGCGCAGGATGCGCCGTCGCTCAGGCGGGACGGGCCCCGCGGGGCCCGCCCGGTACCGCCATTACTGGTTCATGCAGGACTCGAGCTCCTCCAGCGAGGGCAGGTTGTCCATGGTGCGGCTCATGTTGTAGGGCACCGAGATGTCGCGCCAGG
>NZ_QHGY01000008.1 GCF_003254665.1 Billgrantia lactosivorans
AGGGTCTCCTCACCGGTGGGCGCCACCTCGCCGTAGAGCTTGTCGATGCACTCGGCCTGGTAGCGAATGCAGCCGATGGCACCATTCATGTCGCCCAGCGAGCTCGAGATGGGCTTGCCCATGTCGAGGGTGTCGAGCAGCGCCAGCTCGTGCTTGTGGGCCTCCATCAGGTCGGCCAGGCGCAGCAGGGTCTTCTTGCGCCTGCCCGGCGCCAGCCGCGACCATTCGCCGCCGGCGAAGGCCTGGCGCGCCGCCGCCACGGCGCGCGCGGCGTCGGGTTCGTCGCAGCTCGCCACCTGGGCCAGGATCTCGCCGGTGGCCGGGTTGCGCGACTCGAAGGTGTCGCCGCTCTCGGCAGCGACGAAGGCGTCGTCGATGAAGGCCCGCGATTCGAAAGAAAGCTCGGCGGCCCGGGCCTGCCAGTCGGCCAGGGTGCGGGGGGATGGCGGACGGCTCACGATGGTGACTCCTCTGTGGTGGGTGGCTCAGGCGCCGGTGCTTGCGCGGTCGCCCCGGGCGGCCGTGCAAGGCCGCCGGCAGATTTCAGTGTACACGCGCCGCTCTTGCTCGGTTCCCGAGGGCCGCCAATGGCTGCGCAGCGCTCCTCCCGGCGACCGGCGATGTCCCTTCGGGGCAGGCTTGGTGGCCCTGCGCCGGCGAAGACAGGTGTTGATTAAACTTTCCATTCCCGCAGGAAGAAAGATTCAGCTAGCGTCATGCTTGCGTCAACAATGCATAACCTGGGCGAGGCTTTCGAACAGCCTAACATTTCTCCCCCGGGAGACCACCGTAAAGGATTTGACAACAAATGCGTCTCAACGAAAGATGAGAAAGATACCCTGGCCATCCACCGACAACCTGCAGGTAACGCCATGACGTGGCTCAGCGCCGACCAGGCCCGCGAGTTCCTCGAGCGCCATCCCGCCATCGACAGCATCGACCTGCTGATCAGCGATCTCAACGGCGTCATGCGCGGCAAGCGCATCCCCCGCGACAATCTGGGCAAGGTCTGCCGCCAGGGCATCAACCTGCCGGCCTCGGTGTTCGCCCTGGACATCCATGGGCACACCATCGAGGCCACCGGGTTGGGACTCGCCACTGGCGACAGCGACCGAATCTGCCGCCCCCTGGCGGGCTCGCTGGTAGCGACGCCGTGGCTGCGCGAAGGGCGCCAGGCACAGCTGCTGATGACCATGGTCGAGCCCGACGAGACGCCGTTCTTCGCCGATCCCCGCCAGGTCCTGGCGCGCCAGCTGGAGCGGCTGCGTCGCCGTGGCCTGACCCCCGTGGCGGCGGTGGAGATGGAGTTCTACCTGGTGGATCGCCAGCGCACCCCCGAGGGGCTGATCCAGCCACCGCGTTCGCCTCGCAACGGCGACCGCGCCACCCAGAGCCAGCTCTACTCGATCGACGAGCTCGACGAGTACGCCGACTTCCTCGAGCAGGTCCAGCATGCGGCCCGCCGCCAGAACCTGCCGCTGGACACGGCGCTAAAGGAGTGCGCCCCGGGCCAGTTCGAGATCACCCTCGGCCACTGCGACGATGCGCTCAGGGCGTGCGACAGCGCCGTGCTGCTGAAGCGCCTGATCAAGGGCGTGGCCCTTCATCATGGCTTCGAGGCGACCTTCATGGCCAAGCCCTACGGCCTCGAGGCCGGCAGCGGAACCCACGTGCACCTCAGCCTGCTGGACGACCGCGGGCGTAACGTCTTCGCCGCCGAGAACGGCGACCCCCTGGGCTCCCCGACCCTGCACCAGGCCGTCGCCGGCCTGCTCGAGCTGATGCCGGCCTCGATGGCGGTCTGCGCACCCAACCTCAATTCGTTCCGCCGCTTCCAGCCCGGGCTCTACGTGCCCATGACGCCCGCCTGGGGCTTCGACAACCGCTCGGTCGCCCTGCGCATCCCTTCGGGTGACAACGACGCCCGGCGCATCGAGCACCGTGTCGCCGGCGCCGACGTCAATCCCTACCTGCTGCTGGCGGTCATGCTGGCGAGCATCGAGCATGGCATTGCCCAGCAGCTGGTGCCGCCCGCCCCCGTCGAAGGCAACGCCTACGAGCAGTTCGAGCCCAGCCTGACCAACAGCTGGCACCTGGCCCTCGACCTGCTGGAGGCAAGCGAGCCGCTGGGCGACGCCCTGGGCCGCGATTTCGTGCGCGTCTTCGTCGCCAACCGGCGGGCCGAGCGCGCCCTGGCCCTGCAGGCGGTCAGCCAGCTGGAGTACGCCTGGTATCTGCGCCACGTCTGACAGACGGCGCCCACGGTGGCCACGGTGGCCACGGACAGCAGCGCCCCGACCGGGGTCGGGGCGCTGCTTGCGGGGCACGGAAGAGTGCGGACGTTGCGGTGGGCGTCAGCCGTCGGCGCTGGCCAGCGGCAGGTCCCAGCGCGGCTGGCCCTCCTCCAGCAGCACGCGGTTGCCCTCGGGGCGGTGATCGAGCCGCGAGACCTCGGTCGTCTCGCCGTGGCGCCAGGTCACGTCGTAGCCGACGGTCTCCTCCGAGCTGTCCGTGACCGTGTGGCACTGGCGCTGCGTGGTGGCATAGGTCTGGGTCTGGTTGGCCTCGATGCGTCCCTGGATCTCGCGCCCGGCAAAGCCGCCGCCGACCGCACCTGCCACGGTGGCCAGCGTCTTGCCGCTGCCGCCACCCACCTGGTTGCCGAGCAGGCCACCCACCACGGCCCCCGCCGCGGTGCCGGCAATGCGATGCGGGTCGCGGCTGGGCGCCTGGGCCTGCTGGTGCACCACCACGTCCTCGCATACCTCGCGCGGCGTTTCGACGCTACGGGTCACCGGCTCCACCGCTACGACCTCGGCGAACTGCGGCCCGCTCTCACCGGGTTGCTGCTGGACCTGCCAGGCGCCGAAGCCCAGGCCGCCGAGACCCAGCACGCTCAAGGTCGTTCCGATCACGATCGATTTGTTCATGACGCTCCTCCTGCAGGGCGATATGCCGCCCCGGGCTTATAGGGCTCGGCTCGAAACGATGTGCAAGAGAAGAGACGCGAGGGCGGCGACTCCTTGCCGCCCGGGAATGGTTTCAGTATACGCCGCGCTCGGCCGGCGTTAAGCGCAGCGCAGCGGGTTCCACAATTTCTGACCCGCTGTCTGCCGCGGGCGACACTTCACCAGCCGAGCCGATCCCGCGTCGCGTAGTACCAGGCCCCCAGCGCCGAGAGCGGCACCCGCAGCAGCCTGCCGCCGGGAAACGGCAGGTGCGGCAGGCCGGCGAAGGCATCGAAGCGCTGGCTCTCGCCGCGCATCACCTCGGCGATCAGCCGCCCCGCCAGATGCGAGCAGGTCACGCCGTGTCCCGAGTAGCCCTGGGCGTAGTAAACGTTGCCGTTGAGGCGGCCGAACTGCGGCAGGCGACTGAGCGTCATCAGGAAGTTGCCGCTCCAGGCGTAGTCGATGCGTACCTCGTCCAGCTGCGGAAAGGTCTTGAGCATCTTGGGACGGATCACCGCGGCGATGTCCGCCGGGTCCTGGCCACCGTAGTTGACGCCACCGCCGTAGAGCAGGCGGCCGTCGGCGGTGAAGCGGTAGTAGTCAAGCAGGTAGTTGCAGTCCTCCACCGCCATGTCGTGGGGGATCAGCTCGCGCTGCAGCGGCTCCGGCAAGGGCTCGGTGGTGATGATCTGGGTGCCGCAGGGCATCGACCTGCTCTCCAGCTCCGGCAGGATCCCCTGCAGGTAGGCGTTGCCGGCCATCACCACCCGCCGGGCGCGCACGCTGCCGTGCGGCGTACGCAGCGTCACCGTCTCGCCGTGGCGTATCTCGGTGACGGGCGAGCGCTCATGCACGGTGCCGCCCAGCGACTCGAACGCCGCGGCTTCGCCCAGCACCAGGTTGAGTGGATGCAGGTGGCCGCCGGAGTGATCCACCAGCGCGCCCACGTAGCGTTCGCTGCCGACCTCGCGCCGGTACGCCTCGCCCTCCAGCAGCTCCAGTTCTCGATGGCCGTAGCGCTCCCACAGCGCCTTGTGCTCGCGCAGGCCCTCGAGCTGCTTGCGGTTGCAGGCGGCGAACAGGTTGCCGTCCTTCAGGTCGCAGGCGATGCGGTAGTGCCCGATGCGGTCGCGAATGATGCGGTTTCCCTCGAAGGCCATGTCGCCGAGTGCCCGGGCGGTCTCGGCGCCGTAACGGGCCTCGATCACGTCCATGTCGCGGCTGTAGCTGTTGACGATCTGGCCGCCGTTGCGCCCCGAGGCCCCGAAGCCGACTCGGGCGGCCTCGAGCACCACCACCTCCCGCCCCTGCTCGGCCAGGTGCAGGGCCGCCGAGATGCCGGTGAAGCCGGCCCCCACCACGCACACCTCGGAGTCGATGTCGCCGACCAGGGCGGGACGCTCGGGCGACGAATTGGCCGTCGCCGCATAGTACGACGCCACATGCTCTGTGTTGGCTTGGGTCGACATAACTACCTCATGCTCAAAGAAAAGAGTTACCTTCCAGCGGTCATGTCCTGCAGCATCGCCTGCCTCCGTCTCGCCTCGCTGCGCCGCATCAGGTACCAGGCGATGAAGGTGGCCAGCGACACCGCCAGGATGATCAGCGTGGCCAGGGCGTTGATCTTGGGCGACACGCCCATGCGCACCGAGGAGAACACCACCATCGGCAGCGTGGTGGCACCGGGGCCGGAGACGAAGCTGGCGATCACCAGGTCGTCGAGCGACAGCGTGAAGGCCAGCAGCCAGCCCGCCGCCAGGGCCGGCGCGATCACCGGCAGGGTGATCTGGAAGAAGGTACGCACCGGCGGCGCGCCAAGATCCAGGGCGGCCTCCTCGAGGGAGAGATCCACCTCGCGCAGGCGCGAGGCGACCACTACCGCCACGTAGGCGCTGCAGAAGGTGGTGTGGGCGATCCAGATGGTGACCATGCCGCGATCCGCCGGCCAGCCGACCAGCTGCGCCATGTGCACGAACAGCAGCAGCAGCGACAGGCCGGTGATCACCTCGGGCATCACCAGCGGCGCGGTGACCATGCTGGAGAGCGCCGTCTTGCCGCGAAAGCGTGCGAAACGCACCATCACGAAGGCGGCCAGCGTGCCCAGGCACACCGCCATGGAGGCGGAGAAGAAGGCGATGCGCAGGCTGGTCCAGACCGCCGCGAGGATCTGCCGGTCGCGCAGCAGCTCCAGGTACCAGCGCCCCGAGAAGCCGGCCCACACGGTCACCAGGCGCGACGAGTTGAACGAGTAGACCACCAGGATGACCATCGGCAGGTAGAGGAACAGCAGGCCGGCGATCAGCATCAGCGTGGTGAAGGATGGCTTGCGCATGGTCACTCCTCCAGCTCGCGCGACTGGTAGCGATGGAACAGCGCGATAGGCACGATCAGGATCGCCAGCATCACCATCGCCAGCGCCGAGGCCACCGGCCAGTCGCGGTTGTGGAAGAATTCCTCCCACAGCACCTTGCCGATCATCACCGTATTGGGCCCGCCCAGCAGCTCGGGTATCACGTACTCCCCCACCGCCGGGATGAACACCAGCATCGAGCCGGCGATGATGCCGCCCTTGGACAGTGGCAGGGTCACCTTGAGGAAGGTATTGAACTTGCGCGAGCCGAGATCCGCGGCCGCCTCCAGCAGCGAGCCGTCGAGGCGCGTCAGGTTGGCATAGAGGGGCAGCACCATGAACGGCAGGTAGGCATAGACGATCCCCAGGATCACGGCGAAGTTGGTGTTGAGCATGCGGATCGGCGAATCGATCCACCCCGCCCACAGCAGCAAGTTATTGACCAGCCCGTTGTTGCTGAGGATGCCCATCCAGGCATAGACGCGGATCAGGAACGAGGTCCACGACGGCAGCATCACCAGCAGCAGCAGCACCAGCTGCCAGCGCGCCGGCGCCCGGGCCATGGCGTAGGCCATGGGATAGCCGAGCGCGAGGCACAGCACGGTGGCCAGCAGCGCGATCTTCACCGAGCCCCAGTAGGCCGAGACATAGAGCGTGTCGGTCGTCAGGAACAGGTAGTTGCTGAAGGTGACGATGACGTTCAACGTCTCGTTGGCGTAGTCGAAGATGGGGCCGTAGGGCGGTATCGAGATGGCCGCCTCGGACAGGCTGATCTTGAGCACGATGCCGAACGGCAGCAGGAAGAACAGGGTCAGCCACAGCAGCGGCACGGCGATGACCCAGCCACGCCCGGGCTTGAGCCGCCGCCGCAGGCGAACGGTGAGGTTAGTCATGCAGGTCTCCCGGCGTCAGTCGCTCAGTCGTGCAGCACGATCGCGCTGTGCGCGTCCCAGTGGATGTACACCGGCTCGTCCCAGCGCGGTCGGTCGCCGCGGCGCTCGGTGTTGGCCATGCTGGCCTTGACCAGCAGACCGCTGTCGATGCGTACGTAGTAGACCGAGAAGCCACCGAGATAGGCGATGTCCTCGACGGTGCCGGCCGCCCAGTTGTCCTCGCCCGCCGGGCGCTCGCGGGTGAGCCAGGTCTTCTCGGGACGCACGGCCACCCATACGCGGCGCTCGTCGGCCTGGGTGCTGACGCCGTGATCGATGCGAATCGAGCGCCCCAGCGCCGGACTGTCGATCACGCAGTGGTCCGCCTCATCGACGACGATCTCGCCCTCGAACAGGTTCACGGTGCCTACGAACTCGGCCACCATGCGGTTGGCCGGGCTCTCGTAGACGTCCATCGGCGTGCCCACCTGGGCGATCCAGCCATCGGCCATGATCGCCACCCGGTCGGCCATGGTCATGGCCTCCTCCTGATCGTGGGTGACCATGATGCAGGTGACGCCCACCCGCTCGAGGATGCGCACCACTTCGAGCTGCATCTCGGTGCGCAGCTTCTTGTCCAGCGCCCCCATCGGCTCGTCGAGCAGCAGCAGCTTGGGGCGCTTGGCCAGCGAGCGCGCCAGGGCCACGCGCTGGCGCTGGCCGCCCGAGAGCTGGTGCGGCTTGCGCCGGGCATAGGCCTCCATGTGCACCAGCTTGAGCATCTCGGCCACGCGCTCGTCGATCTCGCGGCGCGGCAGCTTGTCCTGCTTGAGGCCGAAGGCGATGTTCTGGGCCACCGTCATGTGCGGGAACAGCGCATAGGACTGGAACATCATGTTGATCGGCCGTTCATAGGGCGGCATCGCGGTGATGTCCTCGCCGTCGAGCACCACCTGTCCCTCGCTGGGCTTCTCGAAGCCGGCGAGGATGCGCAGCAGGGTCGACTTGCCCGAGCCGGAGCCGCCCAGCAGCGCGAAGATCTCGCCGCGACGGATCGACAGGCTGACGTCGTCCACCGCCAGCACGCCATCGAAGCGCTTGCTGACGCGGCGGATCTCCATCAGCGACTCCTCGCGGGCCGCGCGCGGCTTGCCCACCGCGGCATCGGTGGCCGGCCGCTCGACGGTTCGTCGCGACGTCGCGGCGGCCTGGGACTGGGATTGCGACATCAGGGCGTCTCCTCGACCGAGAGGAAGGAAGGGCCGGCCCGGCCGGGCCGGCGTGAAGCGTCACATGCCGGACTTGACCCGGTTCCAGACGCGGGTGCGCACGCGCTGCACCGCCAGCGGCTTCTCCTCGGCGACATACAGATTGTCCATCACTTCCTGGTCGGGATAGACCGCCGGGTCGTTGAGGATGTCGGGGTCGAGGAACTCATTGGCCGCGATGTTGGGGTTGGCGTACACCACGTACTCGGTGATCTCGGCGGCGATCTCGGGCTCGAGGATGAAGTTGATGAAGGCGTGGGCGTTGTCGGGGTTCGGCGCGTCGGCGGGAATCGCCATCATGTCGAACCACAGCGCCGCGCCCTCCTTGGGAATCGCGTAGGCGATCTCGAAGTCGCGCCCGGCCTCCTCGGCGCGGTCGGCGGCCTGGAAGATGTCGCCGGAGTAGCCTGCCGCCACGCAGATGTCGCCGTTGGCCAGGTCCGAAATGTAGCGCGATGAGTGGAAGTAGGTGATGTTGTCGCGCACCGCGGCGATCAGGTCGCCGGCAGCCTCGAGGTCTTCGGACTCTTCCGACAGCGGGGAAAGGCCAAGGTAGGCCATGGCAGGCGAGAGCATCTCGTCGCCGGAGTCGAGCATGGCGATGCCGCAGCCCCCCTCGTTCAGCGCCGCGGTCACCTCCGGGTCGAAGATCAGCGCCCAGGAGTCGAGCGGCGCGTCGTCGCCGAGGATCTCGGTGACCCGCTCGACGTTGTAGCCGATGCCATTGGTGCCCCACATGTAGGGGACCGAATAACGGCTGCCGGGGTCGATCGACTCCAGGTCATCCATCAGCTCGGGGTTGAGGTGCTCCATGTTGGGGATCTTGTCGTGATCCAGCTCCATGTAGACCCCGGCGCTGACCTGGCGGGTCAGGTAGTGGTTGGAAGGTACCACCACGTCATAGCCGGAGCGGCCCGAGAGCATCGCCGCGTCGAGCACCTCGTTACTGTCGTAGACGTCGTAGATCACCTCGATGCCGGTCGCCTCGGTGAACTTCTCCAGGGTATCCGGCGCGATGTAGTCCGACCAGTTGTAGACCCGCACCTCGTTGGCCTGGGCGGCGGTGGCGGCCAGCCCCAGTGAGCACAGCGCAACGGCCCGCGTCAGTTTGCGTTGACATGACATGATGACACCTCTTGTTCGTATTGTTGTCGCAAGCCCGGCCACTGCGCCGGCCGGGCATTCTCTTCCCCGCTATACGCTCAGCAGCAGGAACTCCCTCTCCCAGGAACTGATCACCTTCTTGAAGTTCTCGTTCTCCACCCGCTTGACCGCGACGTAGCCGGTCACGAAGCGATGCCCCATGTAGCGCTCGAGATCACGGCAGTTCTCCATTCGCTCCAGCGCCTGCTCGAGGGTGAACGGCAGGCGCAGGTTGCGCCGCTCGAACGCCCGCCCCTGGACCGGCGCGGAGGGGTTGAGCTGCTGCACCATGCCCAGGTAGCCGCACAGCAGGCTCGCCGCGATGGCCAGGTAGGCGTTGGCGTCGGCGCCGGGCAGGCGGTTCTCGATGCGCCGGTTCTGCGGCGAGGAGTCAGGCACCCGCAGCCCGCAGGTACGATTCTCCTCGCCCCACTCGACGTTGACCGGCGCCGAGGTATCGGGCAGAAAGCGGCGGAAGGAGTTGACGTTGGGTGCCATCAGCGGCAGCGCCTCCGGAATGAAGCGCTGCATGCCGCCGATGTGGTGGAGGAACAGCTGGCTCATCGAGCCGTCCTCGTTGGCGAACACGCTCTTCCCGGTGGTCGCATCCAGCACGCTCTGGTGGATGTGCATGGCGCTGCCGGGCTCGTTGGTGATCGGCTTGGCCATGAAGGTGGCCACCACATCGTGCTTGAGCGCCGCCTCGCGCAGGGTGCGCTTGAACAGGAACACCTGGTCGGCCAGCACCAGGGGGTCGCCGTGACGGAAGTTGATCTCCATCTGGGCGGTACCCTCCTCGTGGATCAGGGTATCGATGTCGAGCCCCTGGACCTCGCACCAGTCGTACATGTCCTCGAACAGCGGATCGAACTCGTTGGCCGCATCGATGGAGAACGACTGGCGGCCGGTCTCCTGGCGTCCGCTGCGGCCGATGGGCGGCAACAGCGGCAGGTCGGGGTCCTCGCAGCGCTTGGTCAGGTAGAACTCCATCTCCGGCGCCACCACCGGCTTCCAGCCCTGCTCGGCGTAGAGCGCCAGGACCCGCTTGAGCTGGTTGCGGGAGGAGAGTTCGATGGGGTTGCCCATCTTGTCGTAGCAGTCGTGGATCACCTGGGCGGTGGGCTCGAGCGCCCAGGGCACGGGATAGACCGCGGAGATGTCGGGCCGGCACAGCATGTCGATGTCGGCCGGGTCGAGCAGCGAGTAGTAGAGTTCGTCCTCGACGTAGTCACCGGTCACGGTCTGCAGCAGCACGCTCTCGGGCAGGCGCATGCCCTTCTCGGCCATGAACTTCGAGACCGGCGTGATCTTGCCACGGGCGATGCCGGTGATGTCGCTGACCAGGCACTCCACCTCGGTGATGCGTCGCTCCTTCAGCCAGCTTTCCAGGTCTTTCATGGGAACCTCATTGCGGCCCGTCCCGGGCGTCACGTTCGTTATAGTCGGTCGCGCAGCTTGTAGAAAGCGGTGGCCAGCACCAGCAGCGGCGTGCGCAGGCGCTCGCCGCCGGGGAAGCGACGATGGGGCATGGCGGCGAAGGCATCGAATCGCTCGCTCTGGCCGCCGATGGCCTCGGCGACCAGCTGCCCCGCCAGCCCGGCCAGCGCCATGCCGTGTCCCGAGTAACCCTGGGCATAGTAGACATTGTGGCCAAGGCGGCCGAAGTCCGGTGCGCGGTTGAGCGTGATCGCCACGTCGCCGCCCCAGCGGTAATCGATGCGCACCCCCTCAAGCGCCGGAAACAGCCGCGCGATCTTGGCGTCCATGCGCCGCTGCAGGCCGCGCGGCTCGCGGCCATCGTAGCTGACTTCCCCGCCATAGATCAGCCGCTTGTCGGCCGAGAGACGGTAGTAGTCGAGGACGAAGTTGGCGTCGGACAGGGCATCGTTTTTTGGCAGCACCCGGGCCGCCCGTTCTTCGCCCAGCGGCTCGGTGGCGACGATGTAGTTGGCCGCGCGCATGATGCGCCCCTCCAGCTCGGGCAGCAGGCGCCCCAGGTAGGCATTGGCGCCCACCACCACGAAGTCGGCCGAGACCTGCCCCCGGGGCGTCGTCACGTCGGCGGGCTGGCCGCGGCGGATGGCCAGGGCCGGGCTGTGCTCGTGGATCGTCACCCCGGCCCGCTGCGCCGCCCGCGCCAGGCCCAGGGTGTAGTTGAGCGGGTGCAGGTGCCCCCCCTCGCGCTCGAACAGGGCCCCCGGGTAGGCGTCGGTGACCACGCGCTCGCGCAGCGCCTCGCCCTCCAGCCAGTCGAGCGCCTCGTAGCCGTAGTCGCGGGCCAGGCGCTCCTGGAACTGGCGCAGCTCGCGCACGTGGCGCGGCTTCACCGCGGCGTGCAGATAGCCCCAGGCGAGGTCGCAGGGAATCGCATGGCGCTCGATGAGCGTGGCCGTCAGGCGCACCGCCTCGCGGCTCAGCTCCCACACCTCACGGGCGTGCTCGCGGCCCAGCGCCTGCTCCACGGTGGCGATGTCGGTACCAAGGCCGGGCAGGATCTGGCCCCCGCTGCGGCCCGAGGCACCGAAGCCGATCTCGCGGGCCTCCAGCAGCGCCACCCTGTAGCCGCGTTCGGCCAGGTGCAGCGCCGCGGAGCAGCCGGTGATGCCGCCGCCGATCACGCAGACGTCGACACGCCGATCGCCCTCGAGCGGCGGGCAGGCCTGCTCGGGACGCACCGCGATCGAATCGCGGTAGTAGGATGCGGGTCTGTCGGTCTGGGCGGCAGTGGCCATGCGGCGCGTTCCTGATGCGGTGAACCAGCTCCTCGGCTGCGATTAGTCTGGCATCAAATCGACGGGGAATGTCAAGTATTCAATAACAAAACCGGCAGGCCGAGCCCCGCACCCACCTCCGAGCCGGCACAAAACCCGAGCACTGAAAGGTGATTGCAAGCACTTTCCAGGATCGGCAGGTCGCTTCCGGCGCTAGCGGTTGATCCATGCTTGTAAAGTAATGACAACCACCGCCCCATCAGCGCAAGGCACACACCGCACAGGCGGGGTCCCGCGGTACCTGAAAATGACGCCACTGCCCGCTCATCCCATCGAAGGTCGAGAGGCCGCGGTGCGGCGTACCGGCGCCACTGAGCAGCTTGACCGCCTCGAGCGCCTGGAAGCAGCCGATCAGCCCCACCAGCGGAGCCACCACGCCGCTCTCCGCGCAGCTCAGCGCTTCATCGCCGCCCTCGCCCGGCGGGTAGAGGCAGGCGTAGCAGGGCGAGGCGGCATCGCGCGGGTCGAATACCGCCAGCTGTCCCGAGAAACGGATCGCCGCCCCCGATACCAGCGGTACCCCGGCACGCTGGCAGGCGGCATTCACCGCATAGCGGCTGGAGAAGCGGTCGGTGCAGTCGAGCACCAGGTCGACCTCCCTCACCAGCGCATCGAGCGCCGCCTCGTCGAGATGCGCCTCGATCACGCGAACCTCGCAGCCGGGGTTGAGCGCCACGGCCGCGTCGCGGGCGGAGCACGCCTTGTTGCGCCCCAGGTCGGCCATGCCGTGGGCGATCTGGCGCTGCAGGTTGGAGAGTTCGACCTCGTCGGCGTCGGCCAGGGTCAGGTGACCGACGCCGGCGGCGGCCAGGTAGAGCGCCACCGGCGAGCCCAGCCCGCCGGCGCCGACCACCAGGGCACGCGATGCCAGCAGGCGCTCCTGGCCCTCGATGTCGATCGCCTCCAGCATGATCTGCCGGCTGTAGCGCAGCAGCGCCTCGTCGTTCATGGCCATTACTTGCCTTCGAGCTCCTCGATGTCGGGGACGTAGAGCGAAAATTCCTCCTTGACCTCCTCCATCACCACGTAGCTCTTCGACTCCTTGACCCCGGGAAGGGTCAGTACCACGTCGCCGAGCAGCTGGCGGTAGGCGGACATCTCGGGGATCCGGCACTTGAGGATGTAGTCGAACTGCCCCGAGACCAGATGACACTCCTGAATCTGCGGCAGCCGCGACACGGCACGACGGAATTCGTCGAACACCGCCGGTGACTGGGTCTCGAGGCTGATCTCGACGAACACCAGCAGGTTGGCCTTGAGCGCGCGGGGATTGAGTATCGCCTTGTAGCCGCGGATGACGCCGGATTTCTCGAGGCGCTTGACGCGCTCCAGGCACGGGGTGGTGGAGAGCCCGACCTGGGCGGCCAGGTCGACGTAGGAGATGCGGGCGTTGTCCTGCAGGCAGCGCAGGATCTTGAGGTCGATACGGTCGAGCGAGCGGGTCTTGGTTTTCATTATGGTGTCGTGGGCAGCCGAATCAGAGTGAATGAAGCGTCGCCATGACAGCAGATCGACCTGAAAAAGCGCGGCAATCAGGAGCGCTGCTGGTGTTCGGTCGCACAAACATGCCGACATTTGGAATTATTTCCTGAACAGGTGTACCACAGCCTTCACGCCCCCTCCAATACGCCGCCCTCAACGCTGCCACGGCCGCTGGCCGAGCGTGACCCGCTCCCGTCCGCCCAGGTCCCGCCGGCTGGCCACCGCGCCATAGCCGCAGCCCTCCAGCAGGCCGCGGACGGCAATCGCCTGGTCGTGGCCGTGCTCCATCACGAGCCAACCGCCCGCCTCGAGGTGGCCCAGCGCGCCCTCGGCGATATGCCGCAGGTCGGCCAGCCCCGCATCGCCCGCCACCAGGGCACTGCTGGGCTCGAAGCGCACGTCGCCCTGCGCCAGGTGCGGATCCTGTGCATCGATATAGGGGGGGTTGGCGGCGATCAGGCGGTAGCGTTCCCCGACGAGGGCGGCAAACCAGTCGCTGAGCAGGAAATGCGCATTGGCGATGCCCAGCCGACGCCCGTTGGCCTGCGCCAGCGCCACCGCCTCGGGCACGCGGTCGACGCCGAACGCCTGCCAGGCAGGGCGCTCGCTGGCGAAGGCCAGCGCGATGGCGCCGGTGCCGGTGCCCAGGTCGAGCAGACGCCCCGTCGGCGCCACCGCGAGGTCGAGCAGCACCTCGACCAGGGTCTCGGTATCGGGCCGCGGGATCAGGGTATGCCGCGAAGTGGCCAGGGAAAGCCCCCAGAAATCACGCTCGCCGGTCAGGTAGGCCACCGGCTGGCCCGCCGCGCGGGCCGCCACCAGGGCCTCGAAGCGGGCCCACGAATACAGGGTCGCGGGCCGGTCGCCCCAGGTGTAGAGCCAGGTGCGATCGACACCCAGCACATGACACAGCAGCACCTCGGCGTCGAGCCGGGGGCTCGACGAGCCCGCGCGCGCCAGGCGCTCGGTCGCCCGGGCCAGCAGCGCATCGAGGCGCATCAGGCCTCCTGCTGCAGCGCCGCGAGCTGCTCGGCCTGGTGCTCCTGGATCAGCGGGTCGAGCACCTCGTCGAGTTCGCCGCCCATCACCTCGCCGAGCTTGTAGAGGGTGAGGTTGATGCGGTGGTCGGTCAGACGCCCCTGCGGAAAGTTGTAGGTGCGGATGCGTTCGCTGCGGTCGCCCGATCCGACCAGGCTGCGGCGCGTGTCGGCCTGCTCGCGCTGGCGGCTCTCCACCGCGCTCTGCTTGAGCCGCGCAGCCAGCAGCGACATCGCCTTGGCCCGGTTCTTGTGCTGGCTGCGCTCCTCCTGGCACTCCACCACCACCCCGCTCGGCAGGTGGGTGATGCGGATCGCCGAGTCGGTGGTGTTGACGTGCTGGCCGCCGGCGCCGCTGGAGCGGAAGGTGTCGACGCGCAGGTCGGCGGGATTGATGTCGACGTCGCCGACCTCGTCGGCCTCGGGCATCACCGCCACGGTGCAGGCAGAGGTGTGGATGCGACCCTGCGACTCGGTGGCCGGCACTCGCTGCACGCGATGGGCGCCGGATTCGAACTTGAGCCGGGCATAGACCCCCTCTCCCTTGACCCGCGAGATGACCTCCTTGTAGCCGCCCTGCTCGCCGTGGCTGGCGCTGATCACCTCGACCTTCCAGCCCTGCTTTTCGGCATAGCGCGAGTACATGCGGAACAGGTCGCCGGCGAACAGTGCCGCCTCGTCGCCGCCGGTGCCGGCACGGATCTCGAGGAAGACGTTGCGGCCGTCGTCGGGATCACGCGGCACCAGCAGCTGCTTGAGCCGCGCCTCCAGCGCCTCCAGCCGCTCGCGCCCCTCGTCCAGCTCCAGTTGGGCCAGCTCGCGCATCTCGGCGTCGCTGTCCTCGGCCAGCAGCGCGGCGTCCTCGAGGTCGCTCTCGATGGCGCGGTAGTCGCGCCAGGCCTCTGCCAGGGGCTCGAGCTCGGCGTATTCCCGCGAGTAGTCGCGGAAGCGAGGCTGATCGCTGATCACCTCGGGCTCCGCCAGCAAGGCGGCGAGCTCCTCGAAGCGCTCGACGAAGCCATCGAGGCGCTGGCGCAGGGTCGCTTTCATGGCGTGTCCTGTCAGGGTTTCGTGGATGGGGCGTCCAGCAGCAGCGCCTCGGCGGCATTGAGCAGGTCGCGGCGCTCGCCACCGGAGGCTTCGCGCAGGGCCACCGTGGGACGGTGCAGCAGGCGGTTGGTGAGCTGGTGCGCCAGCAGCCGCACCACCTCCTCGGGGTCCTCGCCGCGAGACAACCGGGCCAGGGCCTGGCGCTCGGAGTACTCGCGCAGTTCGGCCGCCTGGTCGCGGTAGCGCCGGATCAGCTCGCCGCTGTCGCGGATGCGCCGCTCGTGCTGCCAGACGTGGACGCCATGCTCGATCAGTGCCTCCGCCTGGTCGGCCGCCGCCTGGCGATGGCGGCGGTTCTCCTGGATCACCTCGTTGAGGTCGTCGACGGTATACAGGAAGATGTCGTCCAGGTCGCCGACCTCGGGCTCGATGTCGCGCGGCACGGCAATGTCGACCATGAAGATCGGCCGATGGCGGCGCTTCTTCAAGGCCCGTTCGGCCATGCCCTTGCCCAGGATCGGCAGCGGCGCGGCGGTGGAGGAGATGACGATGTCGGCGCGGGCCAGGGCGTCGGGGATCTCGTTGAGCGAGATCGCCTCGGCATTGAACTCGCCCGCCAGCAGCTCGGCGCGTTCGCGCGTGCGGTTGGCCACGATCATGTTGCGTACGCCGGCCTCGCGCAGGTGACGGGCCACCAGCTCGATGGTCTCCCCGGCGCCGATCAGCAGCGCCCGCGAGCGACCGAAGTCGTCGAAGATGCGACTGGCCAGGCTCACCGCGGCGTAGGCCACGGAGACCGGGTTCTGGCCGATGCCGGTACGCGTGCGTACCTGCTTGGCCACCGCGAAGGTGTGCTGGAACAGCAGCTCCAGCTCACCGCCCAGGCCGCTCGCCTGGCGCGCCGACTGGTAGGCGTCCTTGAGCTGGCCGAGGATCTGCGGCTCGCCCAGCACCATGGAATCCAGCCCCACGGCGACACGCATCAGGTGGCGCGCGGCGTCGTTGTCCAGGTAATGGTAGGCGCAGGGGGTGAGCTCCTCGAGCGCCAGCCCGTGGAAATCGCTCAGCCAGTCGAGGACGGCACGCTCGCCGCTCGGCTCGGTGACGCAATACAGCTCCGTGCGATTGCAGGTCGACAGGACCGCCGCTTCGTGCACCTGGGGCAGGTGACGTAACTCGGCCAACGCCGACTCGAGTTGAGCGGGGCTGAAGGCGACCCGCTCGCGCACCGCGACAGTGGCCGTCCTGTGGTTGATTCCAAGGGCAAGGAGCGTCATGCGTTAAGCGTCTTCGGTGATGTCGGCCGGCGGCACCGTAAATGAAAAAAACCGTCTCTGCGGCGCTGCATTCTATCACAGCCTTCCGATCTCGGCGCCAGGCGCACGACGCCAGCCCTTGACGCACGACAAGCGGGGGGCATTCACCTGGCGGCATCGGCGACGCAGCGATCCCTTTGCCCATCGACAACTAGCCGGTATGCTGGCACCTCGGGACACCGGATGAGATACGCATGCCCTCGACGCTGATACGCTCTTCACGCCAGGGACTGGCAGTGCTTGGCCTGGCCGTTCTGCTGGGCGGATGCCAGAGCCTGGCCCCCTCCCCTTCGGCCACGTCGCAAGACGACCCCATGGACTCCGCCCCCCCCATCGAGCACGGCCTGGACGCAGAGGGGCTGGCCACGCTGTTGACGGCGGAGTTCGCGGGGCAGCGCGGCGACTATCGCCGCGCCACGCAGGGCTACCTGACCATGGCCGAACGCTACGCCTTCGCGCCGCTCGCCGAGCGCGGCACCCTGGCGGCGCGCTTCAGCAACGACGTGCTGCTGCTCCAGCAGGCCGTGGCCACCTGGCACGAACTCGACCCGGCCGCGGAAGCGCCGCTGCGCCTGCTAGCCGGCCTGGCCCTGCAGCGCGGCGACTGGCCCAAGGCGCTAGAGTGGCGCCTGGCGCTGGCCGACCAGGGCCAGCATGCCGAGCTGACCCTGCTCGCCGAGCTGGCACTGGAATCGGGCACCGACCCGCTCCCCCTTCGCGAACGGCTGGGTGAATATCTTGAACGCAGCAGCGCCGATCGCCAGCCCCATTACCATGATGCCGTGCTCGCCATGGCCACGCTCGAGGCGGCCACCGGCCAGCGCCAGCAGGCCGAACGGCGCCTGGACCAGCTCGAGCGCAATCACTCGGAGCTGCCCGCCCTGTGGCTGACCCGCGCCCAGCTGGCGCTGGAGGTCGACAACCCACGCCAGGCCCGTGAGGCAGCCCGCCGCGGCCTGGAAGTCTCGCCCGGCGACCCGCGCTTCCTGCTGCTGCTGGCACAGGCCGAGCTGAGACTGGGCAACGTCGACGCCGCCGAGGAGTACACCTCGACGCTGATGGACGAACACGTCGGCAACCAGGAGCTGCACATCTCGCTGGCCCGCCTCTTTCTGGAGGACGACCATCTGGACGCGGCTCGGCGCCTGCTGCTGCCGCTGGTCAGCAGCGACGAGCCCCCTCCCGCCGCCTTCTACCTGCTGGGCATCATCGCCGAGGAGGAGGGTGAGATCGATAACGCCCTGCTGTATTACCGCCAGGTGGAGCCCGGCGGCGACTTCCTGCGCGCCCGCCTGCGCGCCGCCCAGATGCTGATCGAGGACGAGCGTCTGGTCGACGCCCGGGCCTTCCTGCGTATCGAGCGCCTGCGCCACGAATCCCAGTTCAGCGAGCTGCTCGCCCTGGAAGTGGAGCTGCTCGACGAGGCCGGCCTGCGCACCGAGGCCGATGCCCTGCTCGACCGCGAGCTCTCGCGCACGCCCAACGACGAACCGCTGCTCTATCTGCGCGCCATGCGTGCCTGGGCGCAGGGCGATCTCGAGGGCATGGAGCGGGACCTGGGGCGCATCATCGAAGCCAACCCGGACAACGCCTCCGCCCTCAATGCGCTGGGCTACACGCTGGCCGACATCAACGACCCCGAGCGCCTCGAGGAGGCCCGCGAGCTGATCGAACGCGCCCACGCGCTCGAGCCCGGCAACCCCGCGATCATGGACAGCATGGGCTGGGTTCACTATCGGCTCGGTGACCCGGAGCGCGCCCTGGCCTGGCTGGAGCGCGCCTACGCCGGCATGCCCGATCAGGAGATCGCCGCCCACCTGGCCGAGGTGCTGTGGGCCCTCGATCGCCAAGACGAGGCGCGACGCGTCGTGGAACGTGCCCTGCGCCAGCAGGACGAACACCCGCTGATCGACGAGCTCCTCGAGCGCGTTCCCGAGCTGGCCCCCTGACCATCCACTGCCAACGAGACGATGCCATGAGACGCCCCCCCTATGCGATACGCTGGCTTGCCGCGGGCCTCGCCCTTGCCCTGCTGGCCGGCTGCGCCACGCCGGGCGCGGCACCCGACGGCGAGCGCGCGGCCGGCCGCTGGGAAGCCCAGCAGGAGCGCCTGGAAGCGCTGGACACCTGGACGCTGATGGGCAAGGCCGGCCTGCGCACGCCGGAGGAGTCGACCAGCGCCAACCTCGACTGGAGCCAGCACCCGCATTATTACCGCATGCTGATCAGCGGCCCCTTCGGCAGCGGCCGCAACCTGCTGGAGGGCCGCGAGGGACGCTTCTCGCTGACCAACGCCGAGGGCCGCTTCGAGGCCGCGACCCCCGAGTCGCTGATGCAGCAGCAGCTGGGCTGGTCGCTGCCGGTCAGCTCACTGTCCGACTGGATCCGCGGCCTGCCGGCCGACCACAGCGAATTCCGCCTCGAGCGCGACGACTCGGGCTTTCCCCAGCGCCTGGAGCAGGACGGCTGGCGGATCGACTACCGCGACTGGACCGAGGTCGATTCGCTGACGCTGCCCCGTCGCCTGGTCATGGAGTACGACGACCTGCGCGTGACGCTGGTGGTCACGGAGTGGCGCCCCACGCTCGATGAATGAACCGATGAGCGAGCTCGCCTTGCCGGCGCCGGCCAAGCTCAACCGCCTGCTGCACATCACCGGGCGCCGGGACGATGGCTACCACGAGCTGCAGACCCTGTTCCAGTTTCTCGACCACGGCGACGCGTTGCACTTTCGGCCGAGGAAGGACGGCGAGATCCGCCTGACGCCCGGCCTGCCCGGAGTCGCCGACGGCGACAACCTGATCGTGCGGGCTGCCAGACTGCTGCAGGAGGAGACCGGCTGCCGCCTGGGCGCCGACATCCGGCTGACCAAGCGGCTGCCCATGGGCGGCGGCCTCGGCGGCGGCAGCAGCGACGCCGCCACCACGCTGCTCGGCCTCGATCGACTGTGGCAACTGGGGCTCCCCCTCGCGCGGCTGGCCCAGCTCGGCCTGCGCCTCGGCGCCGACGTGCCGGTATTCGTCCACGGCCACGCCGCCTGGGCCGAAGGCGTGGGCGAGCGGCTCACGCCGGTAGCGCTCGACACCCCGTGGTTCCTGGTCGTGCACCCCGGCATCGAGGTCGCCACCGCCGCGGTGTTCGGGGCCGCGCAATTGACACGTAACACGCCCCCGATTACCATGGCGCGCGCACTGCAGGGGGGAGCGCCCAGCTGGCACAACGACTGCGAGCCGACGGTCAGGTCACTCTATCCGCAGGTCGCCGAAGCGCTCGACTGGCTTGGCCGGCGGGCACCCGCCATGCTGACGGGAACCGGTGCCTGCATCTTCGCTCGGCTGGACGCGGAGGCCACGGCGCGGCGCCTACTGGCCGACCTGCCGGGCCGCTATACTGCTTTCATCGCCCGCGGCCAGAACCTCTCCCCGCTACATGCTGCTCTAGGTCGATGGACATGAGGCCGGCGAACGCCCGAAGCGCTGCGGCTTCGCTCACGGCAACCCGGCTCATCGTCGACGGGGCTCCCCAACACTGCATAGGTGGATGCGCGTGTCAAAATTGATGGTTTTTGCCGGGAATGCCAATCCCGAACTTGCCCAGAAGATCGCCGAGAGTCTCGACACTCGCATGGGTAATGCCACGGTCGGGCAGTTCAGCGATGGCGAGATCGCGGTCGAGATCAACGAGAACGTTCGCGGCAAGGACGTCTTCATCCTGCAGTCCACCTGCGCCCCGACCAACGACAACCTGATGGAGCTGATCCTGATGGTCGACGCCCTGCGTCGGGCCTCGGCCACCCGGATCACCGCCGTGGTGCCCTACTTCGGCTACGCGCGCCAGGATCGCCGGGTACGCTCCGCCCGGGTGCCGATCTCGGCCAAGGTGGTGGCCGACATGATGGTCAAGGCGGGCGTCGACCGGGTGATGACCATGGACCTGCACGCCGACCAGATCCAGGGCTTCTTCGACGTGCCGGTGGACAACGTCTACGGCTCGCCGATCCTGCTCGACGACATCGAGCGCCAGAACTACGACGACCTGGTGGTGGTATCGCCCGACGTGGGCGGCGTGGTCCGCGCCCGCGCCATCGCCAAGCAGCTCAATGCCGACCTCGCCATCATCGACAAGCGTCGCCCGCAGGCCAACCAGGCCCAGGTGATGCACATCATCGGCGAGATCGAGAACCGCACCTGCGTGGTGGTGGACGACATGATCGATACCGCCGGCACCCTGTGCAAGGCCGGTGACGCGCTGAAGGAACATGGCGCGCGCCGCGTGGTGGCCTATGCCACCCACCCGATCCTCTCGGGCCCGGCGGTGGAGAACATCACCGGCTCGGTGCTCGACGAGGTGGTGGTCACCGATACCATTCCGCTGTCCGACGTCGCCCGTCGCAGCGGCAAGATTCGTCAGCTCAGCGTGGCCGGTCTGATCGCCGAGGCGATCCGCCGCGTCAGCAACGAGGAATCCGTCAGCGCCATGTTCCACTGAGGATGGCGCCGGAGTAGCGCCCCACCGGGGCTTTCGGGAACGTCGCGATCAGGTCGCGGGTCGCACGCCTCCCTTACCTTCAGCAAGAGGCAACAACATGTCCGATTTCACACTCAATGCCAGCGTTCGCAACGACCTGGGGAAAGGTGCGAGCCGCCGCCTGCGTCGTGCGAACCTCGAAGTGCCGGCCATCGTCTACGGTGGCGAGAAGGCCCCCCAGCCGATCTCCCTCGAGAAGTCCGCCTTCTACAAGGCGATCGAGGACGAGGCCTTCTTCTCCTCGGTGCTCAATCTGGTCATCGACGGCAAGAGCGAGCAGGTGGTGGTGCGTGACCTGCAGCGTCACCCGTACAAGCCGCTGGTCACCCACGCCGACTTCATGCGCGTGGATGCCACCCACGAGATCACCATCAGCGTGCCGCTGCACGTGGTGGGCGAGGAGAAGTCCAAGGGCATCAAGGACCAGGGCGGCGAGCTGCACGTGCTCTCCAACGAAGTCCAGATCAGCTGCCTGCCGAAGGACCTGCCCGACTTCCTCGAGGTCGATATCAGCGACATCGAGATGGGCACCACCCTGCACCTCTCCGACCTCAAGCTGCCGGCCGGCGTCACCCTGGTCGAGCTGACTCACGGCGCCGACCACGACAACGCCGTGCTGAGCATCACCAAGCCGAAGGGCCGCAGCGAGGCCGAAGAAGGCGAGAGTGAAGGCGAGGAAGACGAAGAAGGCAGCGCCGAGTAAGCGCCCGCCGTCGGGGCCGCCTGCCAGGCGGCCCCACCCCGACCCGATCAAGCGCTGCGGCGCTTGTTTTCGTTTGGAGGTCCCACATGCCCCAGGTCAAGGCGATCATCGGGCTGGGCAATCCCGGTGACAACTACGCCGCCACGCGCCACAACGCCGGCGCCTGGCTGGTCGAGATCCTGGCCCGCCAGGCCGGCACCGAGCTGCGCCCGGAGAAGAAGTTCCTCGGCCTCTACGCCAAGGTGCTGCTCGACGGGCAAGAGCTGCACCTGCTCGAGCCCACCACCTTCATGAACCGCAGCGGCGCGGCCGTGGCAGCGCTGTGCCAGTTCTTCAAGATCGCCCCCGACGAGTTGCTGGTGGCCCACGACGAGCTCGACCTCCCCTCCGGCACCGCCCGCTACAAGCAGGGCGGCGGCCACGGCGGTCACAACGGCCTGCGCGACATCATCAGCGCGCTGGGCGACAAGGGCTTCAACCGCCTGCGCATCGGCATCGGCCACCCCGGCGACTCGCGCCAGGTGACCAACTACGTGCTGGGGCGCCCCGGCAAGGCCGAGCTCGAGGCCATCGGCGCCGCGCTCAACGAGTGCCTGGCGACGCTGTCACTGGCCGTGACGGGAGACTGGGCCCGTGCCATGAGCCGGCTGCACAGTTTCGAAGGCTGAACGGCCTTCGAGGCTGTTCTAGAATAGCGCCCAGTCGCGAGCGCCACCCGCCATTTCACTCAGGACATCACCATGGGTTTCAACTGCGGTATCGTCGGCCTGCCCAATGTGGGCAAGTCGACCCTCTTCAACGCCCTGACCAAGTCCGGCATCGACGCCGAGAACTTCCCCTTCTGCACCATCGAGCCCAATGTCGGCATCGTGCCGATGCCTGACCCGCGGCTGGACCGGCTGGCCGAGATCGTGAAGCCCCAGAAGGTGATCCCCACCACCATGGAGTTCGTCGACATCGCCGGGCTGGTGGCGGGCGCCTCCAAGGGCGAGGGGCTCGGCAACCAGTTCCTCGCCAACATCCGCGAGACCCAGGCCATCGCCCACGTGGTGCGCTGCTTCGACAACGACAACGTGATCCACGTGGCCAACCAGGTCGACCCGCACGCCGACATCGAGACCATCAACCTGGAGCTGGCGCTGGCCGACCTCGACACCGTCGAACGCGCCATCCAGCGCCTGGTCCGCGTGGTCAAGGGCGGCGACAAGGAGGCCATCGCGACCAAGGCGATCCTCGACCGCATCCAGCCGCACCTGGCCGAGGGCCTGCCGCTGAGAAGCGCAGGCCTCGACGACGACGAGAAGCGCCAGCTCAAGAGCTTCGGCTTCCTGACCCTCAAGCCGACCATGTACATCGCCAACGTCAACGAGGATGGCTTCGAGAACAACCCCTACCTCGATATCGTCAACGAGATCGCTGCCGAGGAAGGCGCCGTGGTGGTGCCGGTGTGCAACCAGCTGGAGGCCGAGATCGCCGAGCTCGACGACGAGGAGCGCGCCATGTTCCTCGACGAGATGGGCATGGAGGAACCGGGGCTCGATCGCGTGATCCGCGCCGGCTACCAGTTGCTCGGCCTGCAGACCTACTTCACCGCGGGAGTCAAGGAGGTGCGTGCCTGGACGGTCAAGATCGGCGCCACCGCCCCCGAAGCCGCCGGCGTGATCCACACCGACTTCCAGAAGGGCTTCATCCGCGCGGAGGTGATCGCCTACGACGACTTCGTCACCCTGGGCGGCGAGCAGGGGGCCAAGGATGCCGGCAAATGGCGACTCGAAGGCAAGGAGTACGTCGTTCAGGACGGCGACGTGATCCACTTCCGCTTCAACGTGTGAGGAAGCTGCCTCTGCACGCGCCCCGGATATCGACGTGAACCTTGACCTGGATGGGACGAATCCGTAAACTTCGCCTCCGTTGATTGGCTACGTAGCTCAGTTGGTTAGAGCACATCACTCATAATGATGGGGTCCCCTGTTCGAGTCAGGGCGTAGCCACCAGAGCTCGAAAAAAACCCGGCGCCCTCTGTGGGCGCCGGGTTTTTCATGGTGGCGACTCAGGCCAGCCGCGGGCGATTGGCGAAGGCGACCAGCGCCCGGGTCAGGTAGTCGACGTCGTGACTGCCCGCCGTCTCGCGGATCGAGTGCATGGCCCACTGCGGCACGCCGACGTCCAGCGTCGGCACGCCGAGCTCGGTGGCGGTGATCGGCCCGATGGTGCTGCCGCAACCCATGTCGGCGCGGGTGACGAAGGTCTGCACCGGCACCCCGGCCTCGCGGCAGAGGTCGCGGAACAGCGCCGCGGTGGCGCTGTTGGTGGCGTAGCGCTGGTTGGCGTTGACCTTGATCACCGGGCCACCGTTGAGCGCCGGCCCGTGGGCGGCGTCATGCTTGTCGGGGAAGTTGGGGTGCAGGGCGTGGGCGTTGTCGCAGGAGATCATCCGCGAGGCCTGGATCAGGCGGATGAAGCCCTCGTCGCCGGGCTCGCCGAGCTGGGCATTGACGCGACGCAGCACGTCGCCGAGGAACGGCCCCTGGGCACCGCAGGCGCTGGCGCTGCCGACCTCCTCATGGTCGTTGGCGACCACCGCCACGCCCTGGCTGCCGTCGCTTTCCAGCAGCGCTTCCAGGCCGATGAAGCAGGAGAGCAGGTTGTCCAGGCGCGCGCTGGCTACCAGCTCGCCGGCGACCCCCACCAGCGCCGGCGGCTGCACGTCGTGCAGCGCCAGTTCGAAGTCGAGAATCTCGACCCCGGAGATACCGTGCTGGGCCTCCAGCCACTCGAGCAGCAGCCGCGGCAGATCGGCCTTCTCGCCGCCCTGCAGGCACACCGGCGGCATCTGCGTCTGGGCATTGATCGCGCGTCCGGCGTTGACGTCGCGATCGAGGTGGATCGCCAGGCTGGGGATGATGGCGATCGGCCGATCCACGTGCAGCAGCACACCCTCGAGGCGGCCGTCGGGGTGCCGCACGTGGATGCGACCGGCCAGCCCCAGGTCGCGGTCGTACCAAGGCGCCAGCAGCGCGCCGCCGTAGAGCTCGACGCCGAGCTGCAGCCAGCCCGACGCGGTCTGGGCGGCATGCGGCTTGAGCCGCAGCCCGGGGCTGTCGGTATGGGCACCGATCATGCGCAGCGCCTCGAGCCCGTCATGAGGCAGCTGCAGCGCCACGATGGACGAGCCGTTGCGCGTGACGTAGACCCGCTCGCCCGGCGAGAGCTGCCAGGCCTGGCTCTCGTCGAGGCGTCGAAAGCCGGCGGCTTCGAGCCGCTCGGCCATGGCGGCCACGGCATGCCACGGCGTGGGGGAACGGTGCAGAAAGTCGAGCAGGCGCTCGAGACGGGCTTCCCGAGACATGAGGGTCCTCATCTGGGGTCTAAGGTTGACGCGAGAGCTGCTACAATGCGATGTCTGCTTTTGGCAACTCACAGGGCATACGCTTGTCTAGGGAAGGAAGTGTACACGAAACCAGGGGTGCTTCATCGATGAGCCAGTTTGTCGTTATTCGGCGCACAGCGGTCCTGACGCTGGCGTTGCTGCTGTCGTGCGCTCAACTGGCGCTTGCTCAGATCCAGCCCGGCGAAGATCAGCGCCAGGCCGCCGTGGAGGTGGCCGAATCGCTGCGCTATGGGCATTACGCCGACACCGCTCTCGATGACGCCTGGTCGCGGCTGGCCTTCGAGCGCTATCTCGACATCCTGGACGGCCAGCGTGCCTTCCTGCTCGAAAGCGACGTCGAGGAGTTCAGCCACCTCGAGGAGCGCATCGACGACATGCTCTTCGAAGGCGAGCTGGAACCCGCCTACGAGCTCTACCAGCGCTACCACGATCGCGCCGAGAGCCGCTTCGAGTGGCTGCTGGACGCCCTCGACGAGGGGCTGAACTTTACCTACGAGACCGACATGCGGCTCGATCTCGATCGCCGCGACGCCGACTGGGCCACCAGCGAGGCCGAGCTCGAGGAGCTGTGGCGCAAGCGCCTGAAGAACGACGCCCTGACCCTCGACATCAGCGGCCAGGACGAGGAGCAGGTGGAGAACAACCTGCGCCAGCGCTACGAAGGACAGCTCACACGCCTGCGCCAGACCAACGGCGAGGACGTGTTCGGCCTGTTCATGGCCGCGGTGACCAGCAGCATCGACCCGCATACCGAGTACCTCTCCCCGCGCCAGGGGGAGTCGTTCGACATCCAGATGCGCCTGTCGCTGGAGGGCATTGGCGCCATGCTGCAGTCGGACGGCGAGTACGTGAAGGTCACCAGCCTGGTGCCCGGAGGCCCGGCGGATCGCGCCGGCGTGCTCGAGCCCGCCGACCGCATCGTTGGCGTCGGCCAGGAGGACGAGGAGGAGATGGTCAACGTCGTCGGCATGCGGCTGGACGAGGTGGTCGACCTGATCCGCGGCCCCAAGGGCAGCGTGGTGCGTCTCGATGTCGTACCGGCGGAAGCCGTCGACATGACACGCTCGCACGAGGTCGAGATCACCCGCGACACCGTCGACCTCGAGGACCAGGCGGCACATGGCGAGGTCATCGAAGTAGAGCGGGACGAGGGCGTGCAGCACATCGGCGTGGTCACCATCCCCACCTTCTACGTCGACTTCGATGCCTGGCAGGCCGGCGAGGAGGAGTTCCGCAGCACCACGCGAGACGTGGCGCGCGAAGTGGAGCGTCTCAAGGGCGAGGGCGTCGACGGTATCGTGCTCGACCTGCGCAACAACGGCGGCGGCGCCCTGCAGGAAGCCAATTCGCTGCTCGGCCTGTTCATCGACCGCGGGCCCACCGTCCAGGTGCGCGACGCGCGTGGTCGCATCAGCCTGTACGGCGATACCGAGACCGGCACCGTTTACGACGGCCCGCTGGCCGTGCTGGTCAACCGCCTGTCGGCCTCGGCCTCGGAAATCTTCGCCGGCGCCATCCAGGACTACGGCCGCGGCCTGGTGCTGGGCAGCGCCACCTTCGGCAAGGGCACCGTGCAGACCCTGAACGACCTCAGCCACGGCCAGATCAAGCTGACCCGCGCCAAGTTCTACCGCATCTCGGGCGACAGCACCCAGAATCGCGGCGTGGAGCCCGACATCCTGTTCCCCGACATGATCGACCCGGAGCGAATCGGCGAGAGCAGCCTGGACAACGCGCTCGAGTGGGATACCGTCCAGGCCGTTCAGTACCGCCAGTACGGCGAGCCGTGGGAGTATCTCGAGACCCTGCGCTCGCGGCACCGCGAGCGTGCCGAATCCCACCCCAACTTCGTCTACCTCAAGGAGCGGGTGGAACTGGCACGGCGGCTGCGCGAGGAGCAGACCAGCGTCAGCCTGGATCGTGAGCGTCGCCAGCGCGAAGTGGAGAGCCGCGATGCCGAGCAGCTGGCGCTGGAAAACCGCCGCCGCGAGGCCCTGGGCCTGGAGCCGCTGGAGGAGCTGGTCGATGCCCGCAGCGAGGAGGGCGAGGACGATGCAGAGAGCGACGAGCCGGTGGACCGGGTCCAGGTGACCGAAGCCGCCGCCATCCTCGCCGACTACGCCGAGCTGACCGAGCGACGCCTGGCCGGCCGCCTTTGACGGCCCCTCCCCCCCCGGGGCGGATTCCAGCCGCGAACCCGCCCCGCTTTCGCGCGCGGACGCCCGGGCCGCCGGCCGCCACGCTTCGACGACGCCCCCCTGTCCGCGACGTCACCATCGGTGGCGTACCCACTGGTGATCGAGATGTCCTGCCGGGACCGACTCCAGCGACACTGCCACGAACGGCATGGGCGTCTTCACGCGGGCGCATGAGACGTGCAGAACCGGGCCACTCGACTCGACCCCGACCGAGACGCTGAAACGTCGCCACCGGGCAGGCAGCACCAAGGCTGGCGGGTCACGCGGTCAAGGCGAGGCTGCGGCGATGACGAGGAACTGGCTCCCGGAGCAGGACTCGAACCTGCGACCCAGTGATTAACAGTCACTTGCTCTACCGACTGAGCTATCCGGGAATGGTGCGATCAGGAAGCGGCGGGCTTCTCGGGTGGGACTGCGGGCCGTTGACAAGCTGGTGGCCCTTGACAAGCCGACAAGCTGATGGCTCCTCGAGCAGGACTCGAACCTGCGACCCAGTGATTAACAGTCACTTGCTCTACCGACTGAGCTATCGAGGAATGACGAACGTCAGGATCAGCGGTGTTCAATGGCTCCCGGAGCAGGACTCGAACCTGCGACCCAGTGATTAACAGTCACTTGCTCTACCGACTGAGCTATCGAGGAATGACGAACGTCAGGATCAGCGGTGTTCAATGGCTCCCGGAGCAGGACTCGAACCTGCGACCCAGTGATTAACAGTCACTTGCTCTACCGACTGAGCTATCCGGGAATGGCCCTGAACACGGTGCGTAGTATACGGATCGCTCACATAAGGTCAAGGGCGGATTCTTGCGCCGCGCCCAAGACGCATGACGCCCGCACGACAGGGTCGTACGGGCGTCATCGGAACAGCTGGTGGCTACGCCCTGATTCGAACAGGGGACCCCATCATTATGAGTGATGTGCTCTAACCGGCTGAGCTACGTAGCCTTCTAGGGAACAAGGCCCTTCAACGCGGCAGGATTATGCACGAAACGAGTCACCCAGGCAAGCCAGGCGTCGCTCCGGCTTTTTGTTGATTGAACGTTCAATAAAAAAATGCCATGCTGGGTAAAGACTACGCTCAGGCGTCGCATCAGAAGGAGTCAGCGGGTGCCCAAGACAGGTATGGAGCCAATCCGGCGCGACCAACTCATCAAGGCCACCATGGCCGCCATCGACGAGGTGGGCCTGGCCGATGCCACGGTGCTACGGATCGCCCGGCATGCCGGGGTGTCGGCCGGCATCATCAGCCACTACTTCGGCGGCAAGGACGGCCTGCTCGAGGCGACCATGCGCCAGATCCTCACCGACCTGGGGCAGGCGGTGGCGGAGCGTCGTCGCAAGCTGTCCAGCGCTTCCCCGCGCGACCATCTCGGCGCCATCATCGACGGCAACTTCGATCGCAGCCAGATCTCCGGGCCCGCCGCCAAGACCTGGCTCGCGTTCTGGGCCAGCAGCATGCACCGGCCGCAACTGCAGCGGCTGCAGCACGTCAACGACCAGCGGCTCTACTCCAACCTGTGCAGCCAGTTCCGGCGCCTGATGCCGCGCGACGAGGCACGCGATGCCGCCCGCGGCCTGGCGGCGATGATCGACGGCCTGTGGCTGCGCGGCACCCTCAGCCCCGATGGGCTGGATACCGCACGCGCCCGTCGCCTGGCCCACGCCTATCTCGACCAGCTGCTGGCCGGCCACGAGCCCTCCCCTGCCACCGCTTCCGCCAAGGAGACAGCATGACCGATTTCGTCACCGAGACGCTCTACATCGACGGCCGCCGGGAGCCGGCAAGCTCCGGCGAAGCCTTCGACGTCGTCAATCCCCATGACGGCAGCCTGCTGGCCAGGGTCGACCAGGCCAGCCCGGCCGACATCGATCGCGCCGTCGACTCGGCCCGGGAGGGCCAGCGCCGCTGGGCCGCCATGAGCGGCATGCAACGCGGCCGCATCCTCAACCGTGCCGTGGCACTCTTGAGAGAGCGGAATGACGAGCTCGCCGAGCTCGAGACGCGCAACACCGGCAAGCCGATCAGCGAGACCGCCGCGGTGGACATCGTCACCGGCGCCGACGTGCTCGAGTACTACGCCGGCCTCGCTCCGGCCATCGAGGGCGCCCAGATTCCGCTGCGCGAGTCCTCGTTCGTCTACACCCGCCGCGAGCCGCTGGGCGTGATCGGCGCCATCGGCGCCTGGAACTACCCCATCCAGATCGCCTGCTGGAAAGCGGCCCCGGCGCTGGCCGCGGGTAACGCCGTGGTGTTCAAGCCCAGCGAGGTCACGCCGCTGACCGCCATGAAGCTGGCCGAGATATTCACCGAAGCCGGACTGCCCGACGGCGTGTTCAACGTCGTGCACGGCGACGGCCGCGTCGGCCAGCTGCTGACCGCGCACGGCGGCATCGCCAAGGTGTCGTTCACCGGCGAGGTGGGCACCGGCAAGAAGGTGATGGCCGCGGCCGGTGGCTCGACGCTCAAGGACGTGACCATGGAGCTCGGCGGCAAGTCGCCGCTGATCGTGTTCGCCGACGCCGACCTGGATCGCGCCGCCGACGCCGCGATGATGGCCAACTTCTACTCCAGCGGACAGATCTGCACCAACGGCACGCGGGTCTTCGTCGAGCGCTCGGTAAAGGCCGACTTCGAAGAAAAGATCGTCGAGCGCGTGGCGCGCATCCGCGCCGGCGACCCGCTCGACCCCGATGTCAACTTCGGCCCGCTGGTCAGCTTCGAACACCAGGCCAAGGTGCTCGACTACATCGCGTACGGCAAGCAGGACGGCGCCCGCGTGCTGGTCGGCGGCGAGCCGCTGGACCAGGACGACTTCGCCCGCGGCGCCTGGGCCCCGGCCACGGTGTTCACCGATTGCACCGACGACATGCGCATCGTGCGCGAAGAGATCTTCGGTCCGGTGATGTCGATCCTCGCCTTCGACGACGAGGAGGAACTGATCCGCCGTGCCAACGACACCCATTACGGCCTCGCCGCAGGGGTGTTCACCGAGAGCCTCGCCCGGGCGCATCGCACCATCCATCGCCTGGAAGCCGGCATCTGCTGGATCAACACCTGGGGCGAGTCGCCGGCGGAGATGCCGGTGGGCGGCTACAAGCAGTCCGGTGTGGGCCGCGAGAACGGCATCGAGACCCTGGCCCACTACACCCAGACCAAGTCGGTGCAGGTGGAGATGGGACCCTTCGAGTCGGTGTTCTGAGGAGACGGCCATGTCCCAGATTCGTGAGTTCGACTACGTCATCATCGGCGCCGGTTCCGCCGGCAACGTGCTGGCCACCCGCCTCACCGAGGACCCTGGCGTCAGCGTGCTGCTGCTCGAGGCGGGCGGCCCCGACTACCGCTTCGACTTCCGCACCCAGATGCCTGCTGCCCTGGCCTACCCGCTGCAGGGCAAGCGCTACAACTGGGCCTTCGAGACCGACCCGGAGCCGTACATGAACGGCCGCCGCATGGAGTGCGGCCGCGGCAAGGGGCTCGGCGGCTCGTCGCTGATCAACGGCATGTGCTATATCCGCGGCAACGCCCTGGACTACGACAACTGGGCCAGCATGGCTGGCCTGGCGGACTGGCGCTACGCCGACTGCCTGCCCTACTTCAAGAAGGCCGAGTGCCGCGACATCGGCCCGAACGCCTACCACGGCGGCGACGGTCCGGTCAGCGTGGCCACCCCCAAGAAGGGCAACAACGAGCTATACCGCGCCTTCGTCGATGCCGGCGTGCAGGCGGGCTACCCCGAGACCGAGGACGTCAACGGCTACCAGCAGGAGGGCTTCGGCCCCATGGACCGTTTCGTCACTCCCAAGGGGCGCCGCGCCTCCACCGCGCGTGGCTACCTCGACCAGGCCAAGCAGCGCGCCAATCTCACCATCGAGACCCACGCCACCACCGACGTGATCGAGTTCGAGGGCAAGCGTGCCGTGGGCGTGCGCTACCTGCGCCGCGGCCAGGCGCAGCAGGTACGCGCCCGCCGCGAGGTGCTGCTGTGCGCCGGGGCCATCGCCTCGCCGCAGATCCTGCTGCGCTCGGGGGTCGGCAACCCCGAGCACCTGCGCGAGTTCGACATTCCGGTGGTGCACGACCTGCCCGGTGTCGGCGAGAACCTGCAGGACCACCTGGAGATGTACATCCAGTACGAGTGCAAGCAGCCGATCACGCTCTACCCGGCGCTGAAGTGGTTCAATCAGCCCAAGATCGGCGCGGAATGGCTGTTTCTCGGCAGCGGCATCGGTGCCAGCAACCAGTTCGAGTCGTGCGCCTTCATCCGCACCCATGATGCCGAGCCCTGGCCCAACCTGCAGTACCACTTCCTGCCCATCGCCATCAGCTACAACGGCAAGAGCGCGGTGCAGGCGCACGGTTTCCAGGCCCACGTCGGCTCGATGCGCTCCGAGAGCCGCGGGCGCATTCGCCTCACCTCACGCGATCCCCAGGCGGCCCCCAGCATCCTGTTCAACTACATGTCCAGGGACAAGGACTGGCAGGAGTTCCGCGACGCCATCCGCCTGACCCGCGAGATCATCGCCCAGCCCGCCATGGACCCCTACCGCGGTCGCGAGATCTCGCCGGGGCCGGACGTGCAGAGCGACGCGGAGCTCGACGCCTTCGTGCGCGAACACGCCGAGACCGCCTACCACCCCTGCGGCAGCTGCCGCATGGGCGAAGGCGACGACACCGTGGTCGACGGCCAGGGCCGCGTGCACGGCCTGGAGGGGCTGCGCGTGGTCGATGCCTCGCTGTTTCCGGTGATTCCCACCGGCAACCTCAACGCACCGACCATCATGCTGGCCGAGAAGATCGCCGACCGCATCCGCGGCCGCGAGCCGCTGTCGCCCTCCGATGCCCCCTACTACGTGGCCGGCGACAGCCCGGTCAGGCGCGAGCCACAGCGACGCCTAGTCTAGGAAACACTGCACAACTGCCTGCGCGAGCGAATCGCTACGTTGCGCGGTGCTCGGAATCCTCACCTATACCCCATAGGCTCCGGTTCCTGTGCTCCGTGCGCCTTGCGCTTCATCTCGCTCGCCTATTTGTGCAGCGCTTCCTGAACCACTTTACTTCCTGCCCGGCGCCCCGCCTTCGAGCGGGGCGCCTTCGTTCATCCTGGTCGCCGGGCTGGTCACTCGTCATGAGATGGGCTAGGCTGACACATTCAAACAACTGTTCTAAACATGACCCAAGGGAGCGCCGAAGACATGCTCACCCTCCTACTCCTGATCCTCACCGTCGCCGGCCTGCTGGCGTTAATGCGGCGCGAGGCCGGTGCCATGCCGATCCTGGTCATGCTCGGCGGCCTTGGCCTGGTGAGCCTGATGGTGTCCCCCGTGCTCGGCGTGCTGCTGCTGCTCGGCGCGACGGCGGTGGCCGTGGCCGGCCTGCCGGTGCTGCGCATCCAGTGGCTCACGCCGCGCCTGTTCGCCATGTTCAAGCGCGTCTCGCCCAAGGTCTCCGACACCGAGCGTACCGCGCTGGAAGCCGGTACCGTGGCCTGGGACGGCGAGCTATTCTCGGGCCGGCCGCAGTGGGACAGGTTGCTGGGCTATCGCGACGAGGGCCTGAGCGAGGAGGAGCGCCGCTTCCTCGAGCACCAGTGCTCGGTGGCCGCCGGCATGTGCAACGCCTGGGAGATCGCCAAGGAGCGCGCCGACCTGCCCGAGGCGCTGTGGCAGTACCTGAAGCAGGAGGGCTTCTTCGGCATGATCATACCCAAGGAGTACGGCGGCCTGGGCTTCTCGGCCAAGGCCCAGTCGCTGGTGCTGCAGAAGCTCTCGATCAGCGAGATGCTGATGGTCACGGTGGGCGTGCCCAACTCCCTGGGGCCGGGCGAGTTGCTGCTCAAGTACGGTACCCAGGCGCAGAAGGACCACTACCTGCCGCGCCTGGCCGACGGCCGCGAGATTCCCTGCTTCGGTCTCACCGGCCCGCGCGCCGGCAGTGACGCCACCTCGCTGCCCGACACCGGCATCGTGTGCAAGGAAATGATCGACGGCGAGGAGGTGCTGGGGCTGCGCCTCAACTTCGAGAAGCGCTGGATCACCCTGGCCCCCATTGCCAGCGTGGTGGGGCTGGCCTTCCGCCTGTTCGACCCCGACCACCTGCTCGGCGAGGAGGAGGACCGCGGCATCACCCTGGCGTTGGTGCCGCGCGACACCCAGGGCATGGAGATCGGTCGCCGCCACCACCCCATCGGCAGCCCCTTCCTCAACGGCCCGATCAAGGGCACGGACGTGTTCGTGCCGCTGGACACCATCATCGGCGGTACCGAGATGATCGGCCAGGGCTGGCGCATGCTGGTGGAGTGCCTCTCCATCGGCCGCTGCATCACCCTGCCCTCCGGCGCCAGCGGCACCTCGCGCTACGCCCTGGGCTGGACCGGCGGCTTCGCCCGCATCCGTCGCCAGTTCAACGTCCCGGTGGTGGAGATGGAGGGGGTGCAGGAGCCGCTGGCGCGCATGGCCGCGCTGGGCTACATCGCCCAGGCCGCCGTCTACCAGACCGCCAACACCATCGACCGTGGCGAGAAGCCGGCGGTACCCTCGGCGATCCTCAAGAGCCAGCTCACCGAGTTCCAGCGCATCGTGCTCTCCGATGCCATGGACATTCACGGCGGCAAGGCGGTGACCCTGGGGCCGCGCAACTACCTCGGCATCGGCTACAGCGCCAACCCGGTGGCGATCACGGTCGAAGGCGCCAACATCATGACCCGTAATCTGATGATCTTCGGGCAGGGCGCCATCCGCTGCCACCCCTTCGTGCTCGAGGAGCTGGCGGCGTCTGACAGCAACGATCTCCCGGCCTTCGATCGCGCCTTGTTCGGCCATGCGGCGCTGATCTTCGGCAACGCCGCCCGGGCGTTGACCATGGGCCTCGGCATCGGCAAGCCGAGCGTCCCCTTCGATGCCGTGGCCGCACCCTATGCCCGTGACATGGCGCGTCTGTCGGCCGGCTTCAGCCTGTGCGCCGATGCCGCCATGGCGAGCCTCGGCGCCGCGCTCAAGCAGCGCGAGATGATATCGGCGCGCCTGGGCGACGTGCTCTCCAACCTCTACCTCGCCTCGATGGTGCTCAAGCACTGGCACGAGGGCGACAAGGTCGAGGGCGAGGCCGCCCTGCTCCACTACAGCTGCACCCACCTGCTGCAGCGCGCCGAGCAGGCCTTCGACGAGCTGTTCGACAACCTGCCCAACCGCGCCCTGGCGGGCGTGCTGCGCGCGGTGACGATGCCGCTGGGGCGGCGCTGGAAGCGGCCCGCCGACCATCTGACCCGGAAGATCGCCCAGGCGGTGTCGCGCGACACCGCGCTGCGCGCCAAGCTGATTGCCGCGGCCTGGCAGGAGAACGACGGCGTGAAGGACAATCCGCTGGCGCGCTACAACGCCCTGCTGGCCGACTACGACCGCGCCGAGACGCTCTACCGCACGATCAACAAGGCCTATGCCAAGGGCGAGCTGCCGCGCCAGGCGCTGCACCCCGAGACGCGCCTGGAGGCGGCGCGGGAGAAGGGTCTGGTCAGCGAGGAGGATGCCGAGTTCATGCGCGCCTTCGAGGCCGAGGTACTCGAGCTGCTCAGCGTGGACGACTTCGCCTACGACGAATTCGCCACCGACAAGGCCAACCTCCTGCGCCACGTCGCCGCCTGACGCCGCTCTCGACGCAGCGCCCCATCACCCCGGCCCAGCGCCGGGGTTTTTCATGGCTACCACCGTGGGGGCGTAGTGGTGGATACGCCTGCTCTAGAGCGGCCACACCCACAGTATCATCGGCATCGCTACCGCCAGCACCAGCAGCGAAAGCGGCAACCCCAGCCGCCAGAAGTCGCCGAAGCGGTAGCCGCCGGGCCCCATCACCAGGGTGTTGGACTGATGCCCGATCGGCGTGAGGAAGGCGCACGACGCACTCACCGCGACCACCATCAGGAAGGGATCGGCCGAGGCGCCGAAGCCATCGGCCAGGCTGGCGGCGATCGGCGCCATCAGCAGCGCCGCCGCGGCATTGTTGATCACGTTGGAGAGCAGCATCGAGATCAGGAACAGGCCGACCAGGATCGCCAGCACCGGCCACTGCTGGCCGGCCGCGAGCAGGCTTTCGGCCACCAGCGCCGCCCCGCCGCTGGTCTCCAGCGCCTGGCCCACGGGGATCATGGCGCCGAGCAGCACGAGCACCGGCCCGTCGACGGCCTGGTAGGCCTCGCGCAGCGGCAGCACGCCCACCAGCAGCGAGACCAGCGCCGCCGCCGACAGGGCCACCGCCGCCGGCAGCAAGTCCATCAGCATGGCCAGGATGGCCACGGCAAAGACGGCGATCGACACCAGCAGCATGCGCGGCTGCCCCAACGGCAGGTTGCGCCGCGCCAGCGGCAGGCAGCCCAGCGTCGCCAGGCTCTCGCCGAGGTTGCTCTCGCCCCCCTGCAGCAGCAGCACGTCGCCGGCGCGGAAACGAATGTCGCGCAGGCGCTGCTTGAGCCTTCCGCCATCGCGCGCCACGGCGATCAGGTGCAGGCCGTACTGGTTCTGCAGGCGCAGCTGGGTAACGGTGCGGTTGATCATCATGGAGTCGTTGCGCACCACCGCTTCGACCAGCTCGAGGCCCTCGGTGTCCGCCGCGCGACGCTTGCCCTCCTTGCCCTCCTTGCCCTCCTTGCCCTCCTTGCTGCCCTTGCGTTTCCTGCTCGCGCTGTCGTTGCCGCCGTCATCGGCGCGGGGCCCTGGCGCCGCCGATGCGGCCTCGGCGGCAGCCGGTTCGCCCTGCTCCGCCTGCGCCTCGTTCTCCAGCGCCTCCTGCTCCTCGGGCCCCACCCCCAGGTGCAGCCCGGCCTTGTCCTCCAGCAGCTTCATCTCCTCGGGGCCCGCCTCGACCAGCAGGATGTCGCCCGCCTGCAGGGTGCCCAGGAAGGCGTGCCCGGCCCAGCGCCGGTCGTCGCGCACCACGGCCAGCACCGGCACGCTCTCCTCGAGCTCCCGCTGCAGTTCGCGCAGCGTCCAGCCCGCCGCCTTGGAATCCTCGTCGACCTTCATTTCCACCAGGTAGTTGGCGGTATCGAACATCTCCTCGGTGGAGGCCTTGCCCGCTCGCGTCGGCACCAGGCGCCAGCCCAGCAGCACGATGAACGCCAGCCCCGCCAGGGCCACCACGGCGCCCACGGGAAAGAAGTCGAACATGCCGAAGGTCTCGCCGGTTACCGAACCACGATAGCTGGCAATGATGATGTTGGGTGGCGTGCCGATCAGCGTCATCAGGCCGCCGAGCAGCGAGCCGAAGGCCAGCGGCATCAGCAGCAGCGAGGGCGAGGTATCGTGCTCGCGGGCCAGGCGCATGGCCACCGGCAGCAGCAGCGCCAGGGCGCCGACGTTGTTCATGAAGCCGGACAGCACCACCACCGTGGCCGTCAGCGCCACCAGCTGAAGGAACAGCCGATCGCCGACCTTGAGCACCTGCTCGGCGATGGCGTCGACCACCCCGGAACGCTCGAAGCCGCGGCTGAGCACCAGCACCGCGGCCACGGTGATAACTGCCGGATGACCGAAGCCGAGGAAGGCGTCATCGCCCGGCACCAGCCCCAGCATGACCGAGACCAGCAGGGCCGAGAGCGCCACCAGGTCGTAGCGGAAGCGCCCCCAGACGAAGGCGACCAGCGTCAGGCCCAGCACGATGAATACCAGCGTATGGTCGGCCATGTCCGCTCCCTGTGGTGGCCCCAGGCTCCAGCACACCAGCCGTGGCCGAAAAAATCCAGCCTTTTCTGAGGCTTCCTAGCCAGCAACACGAAGGCCCGGCCGAGGCCGGGCCGGCATGAGGAGAGTCGGCTATCGGGTCATCTTGGCCAGCATGGCGTTGACCGCCTCGAGATGCTCCGGCTCGTTGTGGCACATGCCCTGGAACACGGCGCAGAGGTCGAGGAAATCCTTGAGTTCGGTGCGCTGGGCCATCTTCATCAGCCGCTTGGTCAGGCGCGTGGCCCGGGGCGGCTGGGCGGCGATGCGTGCCGCCAGCTCGCTGACCTTGTCCATCAGCGCCTCGGGCTCGGTGACCTCGAGCACGATGCCGTACTCCCTGGCCTCCTCGGCGTCGATCACGCGGCCGGAGAGGGTCAGCTCGAAGGCGCGCTGGTAGCCGATGAGGCGCTGCATGAACCAGGCGCCGCCGTCGCCGGGGATGATGCCCAGGTTGAGGAAGGTCTCGCCGAACTTGGCCTTGCGCGAGGCGATACGGATATCGGCCATGTTGGCGAGGTCGAAGCCGGCGCCGATGGCGGGGCCGTTGACCGCGGCGATCACCGGTACCTCCACCGCCTGCAGCGCCAGCGGAATGCGCTGGATGCCGCGACGGTAGCGCGCCGCCACCTCGGCCACGTCGCCGGCGAAGTCGCCGCCGCGACTGGCCATGTCCTTGACGTTGCCGCCGGCGGAGAAGGCCGAGCCGGCACCGGTGACAACCAGTACCGAGACGTCGTCGCAGCGGTTGACCCACTCCGCCGTGGCGACGATGTCGTCGGCCAGCGCAGTGCCGGTCAGGGCGTTGCGCACGTCGTGACGGTCGAGGGTCAGGGTCGCCACACCCCCTTCCAGGGTCAGCAGCGCATCCTGCAGCACGGGCTGGGGGGGTCGAGTCGGGTTGTCGCTCATGCGGCGGGCTCCTTGGCAGCGTTGGCGGCTTCACGCTCCACGATAACGCGGGCATCGACCACGGCATAGCCGTCGGCATTGACGATCACCGGGTTGAGGTCGAGTTCGCTGAGCTCGGGGTAGGCGTCGGCGATACGCGAAACCGTCAGCAGCAGCTCGACCAGCGCCTCCTTGTCGACCGCCGGCTCGCCGCGGGCGCCGTCGAGGACCTTGCGCGCCTTGATCTGCTGCACCATGCTGCGCGCGTCGTGGCGCGACAGCGGAATCGCACGGAAGGCGACGTCCTCGAGGATCTCGACGAAGATCCCGCCCAGGCCGAACATCAGCACCGGCCCGAAGATCGGATCGCGGATCACGCCGACGATCACCTCGACCCCTTTCTTCGCCATCGGCGCGACCAGCACGCCGTCGATCTCGGCCCGGGCGTCGTAGGCGCGGCAGGAGGCCAGGATCTCGTCGCGCGCGCGACGCAGCGTCGCCTCGCCGACCAGGTTCAGCTTGACCCCGCCGGCATCCGACTTGTGCAGGATGTCCTTCGAGACCACCTTCATCGCCAGCGGCGTGTCGCCGAAGGTGGCCGCCGCGGCGACCAGCTCCGCCTCGCTGCGTGCGACGACCTCCCGCGGCACCTCGATGCCGTGCTCGCGCAGCAGCCGCTTGGCCTCGTACTCGAGCAGGTCGCGCCCCTCGTGGCGGGCGCGGGCGAACAGCTCGACGAGCTCCGGCTTCGGCGCGAGCGCCGGCTCGCGCGGGAAGCTCTCGGCGAGCTGCAGGTAGTCGCCGCGCTCGCCCAGCGCCGTGAGCACGCGTACCGCGTGTTCGATGGAGGCGTAGATCGGCAGGCCGGCCTCGTGCAGCCGGCGCAGCGCCGGCGGCTTGATCGGCGTGTAGAGGCTGTAGATGACCAGCGGCTTGTCGGTAGCCTTGGACAGATCCACCATCGCCTCGGCGCCGCGCATCTCGTCGCCCAGCAGCGATTCGGCGAAGCGGATGCTGTAGCCGCCGAACATGCCCACCAGGAAGACGCTGTCGACGTTGTCGTCGGCGGCGACGATCTCCATGCATGTCGCCAGCAGCGAGGGGTTGGCGTCGGTGGACCCGGCCACGTCCACCGGGTTGACCGTCGAGGCCTGGGGGAAAAGCACATCGCGCAGCTTCTGACGCGTCTCCTCGCCGAGCTCGGCCAGCGTGAGCCCCGCCTCGGCCAGGCGGTCGGAGGCGATGGTGGCCTGGCCGCCGCCGTCGGAGATCACCGCCACCCGCTTGCCGCGCGCCTTCTGCAGCAGACCGAGGCCTTCGGCCACCGGCAGGATCTCGTCGGAGTGCTGGACCACGCTGACCCCGGCCTGGCGCAGCAGGTCGACGGTCATGGCGTAGCTGCCGGCCAGCGCCCCGGTGTGGGAACTGGCCGCCTTCTGCCCGGCCTCGGTGGAGCCGGACTTGTAGACCACCACCGGTTTCATGGCGGTGACGTCGCGCGCCACCTCGAGGAACTTGCGGCCGTCGCGAAAGCCCTCCACGTAGAGCGTGGCCACCCGGGTGTACTCGTCCTCGCCCAGGTAGCGCAGGTAGTCGTTGAAGCCGATGTCGCTCTGGTTGCCGGGGCCGACGTAGGTGGAAAAGCCGACCTGGCCGTTGTGCTGCGCCTCCAGCGCCAGCGACAGCAGCATGTTGCCCGACTGCGAGACGATGCCCACGTCGCCGGGCTTGACGTTGTCCAGCGCCAGCAGGTTGAGGCGATGGTGGAGGTTGAACACACCGGAGGTGTTGGGGCCGATGATGCGCACGCCGTGCGCCTCGGCCTGGCGCATCATCTCGCGCTCCAGCTCGACGCCCTCGCCGCCCGTCTCGGCAAAGCCGCTGGCGAGAATCACCGCGCCCTTGATGCCGCGGCGCCCGCACTCGGCGACCAGCCCCGGCACGCTGGCGGCCGGGGTGCAGATCAGCGCCAGCTCCGGCTGGCCGGGCAGCTCGGCGATCGAGGGCCAGGCCTTGATGCCAAGAATCATGTCGGCCTTGGGATTGACCGGGTAGATGTCGCCGCGAAAGCCGTCCTTGATCAGGCCGACCATGGCCTTGTAGCCGCGCTTGGTCGGATCGCTGGAGGCCCCCACCACGGCGATGCCGGTGGGCGCCAGAATGTCGTGCAGCGGGCTGCGTACGGGGAGGTGTCCTTCGATCGGGTTCATGGCGTTCCTCCTTGAGTCGTTCATTGGCCCTGGAACTCGGGAGCGCGCTTCTCGGCGAAGGCGTCGACCCCCTCCTGCCAGTCCTCCGTGGTCGAGCAGGTGAAGACCGCGTCGAGCTCCTGCTGCAGCTGGCTCTCGAGCCCGGTGTCGCTGCCCTGGTTGACCAGCCGCTTGAGCATGGCGATCGATACCGGCGCCTGGCGCGCCAGGGTCGCAGCGAGGCGGTGCGCCGCTTCCGCCAGGGCCTCGGCCGCATGCTGGGAGGTGGCCAGGCCGATACGTGCCGCCTCGCGGCCGTCGATGCGCCTGCCGGTGTAGAGCAGCTGACGCGCCATGCTCAGCCCCACCAGCTGCGGCAGCAGCTTGGAGACGCCGCCGCCGACGCAGGTGCCGATACTGGTCTCGGGGAAGCCGATCTGGGCGTCCTCGGCCATCACGATGAAGTCGCAGGCCACCGCCATCTCGGCGCCGGCCCCCAGGGCATAGCCGTTGACGACGGCGATGACCGGCTTGGGATGGCGCAGGATCGCCTCGCACACATCGTTGCCCAGCTGCAGGTACCGCCGGCGCTGGAATAGCGTGCGCCGGGCCCCGCCGTGCTCCTTCATGTCGGCGCCGACGCAGAAGGCACGCCCCTCGCCGGTGAGTATCACGCAGCGTACGGCGGGGTCGGCCTCGGCGTCGGCCAAGGCCGCCAGCAGTTCGCTGTAGAGGGTTTCCACCACCGCATTGAGGCGATGCGGCCGGTTGAAGCGGATCTCCATGACCGCGCCCTGGCGGTCGACGATGAGGGTTTCGGGGCTGGCTGTGTTCATGGGTGTTCGGGCACTCTCGACGCATCGTGGGCAGGGACTTGCATAACGCTCGGTACGCTTGATACCGAATGGAAACAAACGTGCCGTTATCGAAGAAAAGCGACACACTTGTGTTATGCGGCATCCTAGCCAAGGCGGTTCATGTCGTCAATACGCGCGTGCCGTCGATAAAATAAAATGGAAACATTCGTTTCGTTCCTTCACCCTTTCGATGCGTTACAATGCGGCCCCGCCTGCCCTCCGCATTGCGGGGCCATGATCCCGTCAGGAGACCGTCGTGCTGGAACAGGATCCGCAGACCGCCAAACCGGAAAACGGCCAGGAATCCCCGCCCACGGGGCTGGACAGCGTCAACCAACAGCTGGCCGCCGCCTACCCCGAGCTCAGCCCGCAGTTGAAGCTCGCCGCCGGCTACGTGCTGGAGCACCCGGTCGAGATCGCCTTCCAGTCGATCCGCAAGTCAGCCAGCGCAGCACGTGTGACCGCCTCGACCCTGGTGCGCCTGGCCAAGCGCCTCGGGTTCGGCAGCTACGAGCAGTTCCGCGAGGTGTTCCAGTCGGCGGTACAGGCCGGCCCGGTGGAACTCTCGGGTCGCGCCAGCGACCTGCGTACCCTGGCCAGCCAGACCGACGACCAGGTCTTCCTCGACGTGGGCGATGCCGCCTTCGACAACATCGGCCGACTGTTCACCGCCGACAACCAGGCGCGCGTGCGCGAGGCGGCCAGGCTGCTGCTCGGCGCCGAGAAGATCGCCGTGGTCGGCTTTCGCGATACCTTCGCCTGCGCCTACCACTTCGCCTACGTGGGGCGCATCGCCATGCCCAACGTGCAGCTGATTCGCGGCCAGGAGGGCGGCCTGCTGACCGAGCTGGCGCCCTTCGGCGAGCAGGACGTGGTGGTCGCCTTCGGCTTCGAACCTTACTGCGCCGAGACCATGCGCGCCCTGGAGATCGCTCGCGCGGGCGGGGTCAAGGCCATCGTCATCACCGATACCCTGCGTTCACCGCTGGTGCCGGGGGCCGCCTTGACCTTCACCGTGGCCAACGCCACGCCGCACTTCTTCCCCTCGATACTCTCGGCGATCACCCTGATCGAGGTGCTGCTGGCGGAGTGCGTGGCCTACGGCCCCGACGTCCTGGTCGACAACGTGGCGCGCTTCGAGTCACGCATGCGCGCCATGGGCGCCTACGTCAGCAACGAGTGACGGCGTGCCACGAAAGATTCAACAAATCTTCAGACAACCGGCAGGCACTCCTCCCTATGGTGAAACCTTCACGGAGGGAGGAGCACCGCATGTCGTACCGAATCGAGATCGAATCGCTGCGCCGTTACCAGGCTGACGGCGTGACGTCCAGGGCCATGACCGAGGCGGAGCGACGGCGCTTCGAGCAGGCCGTCGAGGAGGCCCTCGGTGCCCGCGCATCGGCAGGCGGACCAGACGAACTCGACAGTGCGACGGAGCGGGCCTTCGTCGTCGAGGAAGGCGACAGCCTGTGGGAGATTGCCGAAGAGCTCCACCTCGACTTCGACGACTTCCTCGCCCTGAACGAGCGCGACGATATCTCTCATCCGGGCGAGATCGACCCCGGCGACGTCGTGTTCGTGCCGCATACCTCCCCCGAGGAAGCGGCCCAGTCGCCACGTGACACCGAAGGCATTCCCATAGGGGAAGACGACTTCATCGATGGCCTGCGCGAGCGAGGCAATGATCTGGAATATACCGACGACCCGGCAGCGGTCGATTTCGATACCGAGATCGACGCCCTTTCCCAGGACATCGAACGCTACCTGGCGGCACTGCCGGCCGATGAGCGGCAGGCCGCCCTGCAGCGCATCTACGATCATGACTGGGTGGATGCCGGCCCCGCCCAGATGGCGATCGAGCAGGCCGCACAAAACAGCGGGCTGACGCTGCAGCCGAGTCGCCATACCGGGCCGGAATCAGAATCGGAAGCCCGCGAGATCATCGCCGACGCCCGCGCCGAGGACGATCCGGCCAGTGCGCTACGCACCTATGAAGCGGAGCGGGACGATGCCCCGGAGCGGGTGCGGGACGCTCTCGACCGCTCCAGCGAGGCCCAGGCGATCATCGATGATGCCGCCGCCTGGGCAGCCGAACCGCTTGACGGAGAACTGGAAGGTACCGATACCCCGCAACGGCGAACCCTCGAAACGATCGAACACCTCGAGGTCCTGACCGCGGGGCTGGGAGCCGAGCTTGCCGGCGAGGTGGTGGAAGCCCTGGTCGACGAGATCGAAGCGGCCAACCAGGGCGACCTGCAGGCATATGGCGGGGCAATGGCCGGGCCGAACGGCACCATGATACTGAGGGAAATCCTCGACCGCATCGCCGGGACGGAAGCGGGCGACCGTGCGGCCAGCCGGCTCGCCGAGCAGTTCCCGGTCGACATGAACACGGTGCGCAACGAGATGCACGAGGCGGTCTCCTCCGGCGAGGCCATTCCCAGCCTGGCCTTGTCAATCGCCTCGCTGGAAGGCGTGGAGGGCTTTCGTGACGAGATCTTCAGCGCGGTGGAGCAGCTCCGCGACCACACCATCGCCGGACAGGCCGACGACTACCACGAACATCTCGACGAATTGAGCTTCCTCATCCTCAACGGCGGCGCGGCGATGACGGAGGAGCAGCTCGAAACGGCGATCGAGGATTACATCGCCTCGAATCCCGACTGGGAGGCGGAATTCGAGGCACTCCAGGAGCAACTGGCCGACAGCGGTGCCGGGCTGCTGGAACAGATCGAGCAGTTGCAGGCGCTGCCCGACGAGGTGCGAGCGGATCAGCAGCCACGCATCGACGCCCTGCTCGACGACCCCAACGCCCAGTTGGCCGTCTCGACGGCCCTGCAGGAGAGACCCGAGCTGGTGACGGGAGAATCGGGCGACGCCCTGATCGAGACCTTCAACGATCTGGGCATCACCGAAGAGCATCCCCTGGCGGTGAGCCTGGCCGGTGCCTACCTGCGCGAGAACGTGATCCTGCCGTCCGGCGACATCGATCCCAGCGACGCGCAGTCGCTGGAAGAGGCCCGGACCCGGCTTGACGAGACACTGCGCGACAATCCCCAGCTCGCCGAACTGCTCGGCACCACGGCCGACGAACTCGACGAGCTCGCCGACTCCTTCACAGCGTTGGTACCCGAATTTACCGATGACTTCGACCCGCAGCGCTACGGCATCGACGTGGCACGCAACCTCAACAACACCCTGGACAAGAGCAACGAGATCTTCCGCGATTCGCCCTACAATCGCGCCTTCCGCGCCTCGGCCCTCGCCATCGTCGGCTCGGGGCTGGCCAATGCCATCGAGGCCTACGGTGACGATCCCTCGCTGCGCGGCGCGCTGCAGGTTTCCATCGAGACGGCACGGGTCGGGGTTGACGGCGCCCAGTTGGTCGATGCCTTGCTCACCGGCGGCGAAGGCTCCCGGGCCACCCCCGGCCTAAAGCTGGGCGGCAAATTCGTCCATCTGTTTGGTGCCAGCCTGGCCGGGGTCGATGCGTTGGTGCGCCTGAACGAGGGCGATGTGGTCGGTGCCGGGCTCAACGCGGCGGTAGCGGGCGGAGTCGGCTATGCGGTATTCGGCAGCTCGTCGCTGGCAGGCCCGGTCGGCTTCGGCATCGCCACCCTGGCGACCCTGGCCCAGTTCGGCCGTGACGCCTACCTGAACGCACAGCACAACAGCCGCTTCGAGACCCAGGCCACGGCGGACTTCCTCGCCCATGCCGGCTTCAGCGATGAGGCAGCCCAGGTGTTGATCGATCAGAGCGGCGAGGGGCACAGCGCAGTGCCCCTGCTGATCCGCTACGGCGAACTCCACGGGCTCTCGCCCGAGCAGACCGTGGAATGGATCAATGCCAACGCCGAGGGTGAGAACGGCACGACGATGCTCGCCGCGCTGCGGGACAACCTGCACAACACGCTTGACGAGTTCGATGGCGACATCATGCAGTTCGACGATCATGCCGACGGCTTCGAGCTGGCCTCGCCCTCGCTCGGGGAGTCTCGCAGCGGCTCCCTGACACCCCGTTCGCAGTTCGAACTCGACGCCATCCTGCCGCAGCTCGATATCGAATCGCCCCAGGACTACGCCTAGCACTGTCACTGCTCGGGCGAAACGACGACGCCCGCCTCGAGGAGGCGGGCGTCAGGCAGCGGGGCGTCACCCCACCTAGGGCAACAGGATGGTCGAGCCGGTGGTCTTGCGCCCTGCCAGGGCATCCTGAGCCTTGCCGGCGTCGGCCAGGGCGAAGCGCTGGCCGATGTCGACCTTGACCTTGCCGCTGCCCAGCATGTCGAACAGGTCGCGGCACATCATCTCCAGCCGTTCGCGGGTGTCGGCGTAGCCGTTGAGGCTGGGGCGTGTCACGAACAGCGAGCCCTTCTGGTTGAGGATACCGAGGTTGACGCCCTCGACCGGCCCCGAGGCGTTGCCGAAGCTGACCATCAGCGAGCGCGGCTTGAGGCAGTCGAGCGAGGTGATCCAGGTGTCCTTGCCCACCGAGTCGTAGACCACGTCGCACATCTCGCCGTCGGTGAGCTCGCGCACCCGCTCGACCACGTCCTCGCGGGTGTAGTCGATGGTTGCCCAGGCGCCGTTGGCCTTGGCCAGCTTCGCCTTTTCTTCCGAGCTGACGGTTCCGATCAGCTTGACGCCAAGCGCGCGCGCCCACTGGCAGGCGATGGAGCCCACGCCGCCGGCGGCGGCGTGCCACAGGATCGTCTCGCCGCCCTCGAGCGGTCGGGTCTGGCGCAGCAGGTACTGCACGGTCAAGCCCTTGAGCATGCTGGCCGCGGCGGTCTCCGTGGCGACCGTGGCGGGCAGCGCCACGACTTTCTCCGCCGGCAGCACGTGGTACTCGGCGTAGGCGCCGAGCGGCCCCTGGGCGTAGGCGACACGGTCGCCCTCCTTGAGGTGGCTGACGCCCTCGCCCACCGCGTCGACCACCCCGGCGCCCTCGGTGCCGAGCCCGGACGGGAGGCCCGGTGCGGGATAGAGGCCGGTGCGGAAATAGATGTCGATGAAGTTGAGTCCGATCGCCTCATTCTTGACCCGAACCTCGCCGGAAGCGGGATCGGCCGGCGTGACGTCGACGAGTTCCAGTACCTCGGAACCCCCGGTGCGAGCAAACTGGATGCGCTTGGCCATGAGATCTTCCTTCGTTCGCTAACGTTAAGTGGACACCATCCAACCGCCGATTGCGCAGCCGGTCAAGGGGCAACATCCCGGCGGCGCTCAGCCGGGAAACGCCGCCAGCCGTTCGACGAAGTGCGCCTTCTCCTGCTCGAAGAAGCGCGGGTCGTGCTTGAAACGGCGCAGCACCGCATCGTCATCGAAGCCCAGCGCCGGCTCCAGCTCGCTCACGCCACGCGCCGGATGGTGGGTCGAGAGCCCGACGCGCCGCCCGCCGGGCGCGGCGAACCAGCGGTTGATGCCGCAGCGGCGAAAGAACGCCTCTTCGTCCTGGTCCAGCGCATCGACCCGCAGCGGGGCCTTCTGGGCCAGCTCGCGAATCAACCGGCGCAGGCTCTCACGATCACCGCCGGGGGAGGCGTGCAGCCTCAGCGACATGCCCGCACCCGAGACATCGAGCGCCAGCAGGGCCAGCGCGCCGGGCCTGCCCTGCTCGTCCACCAGCGCCCACAGGCGGGCGGCCTCCTGCGAGAACAGCACCTGTCGCGTGCCGGTAAACGTGACCAGCGGCGAGAGCCCCGCTTCCCTACCGTAGATATCGGCGCACAGGCGGGCGAGCCAGGCATCGCGCTGCTCGTCACGCTCGGGGGTCATCACCTTCATGCCTTGCCTCGTTGCATCGTCAAAGGCTGCAAGCCTAGCATAGTCGCGATCGATTCCACGCGTGCCCCTTCGGGTGGCCGCCAGCCTTCAGGACGTTCGTTTCGCCTGCCCAGCCACCTCCCCCGGAGCCCCGACATGCCCGCATCCCACCCCGCCATCGCGCTGCCCCGCATGATCGCCCACCGCGGTCTCTCCGCCCACGCCCCGGAGAATACGCTGGCCGCGGTGAGGGCCGCGCACGATGCCGGCTTCCGCTGGGTGGAGCTCGACGTCCAGCTGCTCGGCGACGGCACCCCGGTGATCTGGCACGACGCCACGCTCAAGCGCTGCTCCGACGGCCATGGCCGGCTTGCCACGCTGGATCTCGCCGCGGTGCGCAGGCTCGATGTCGGCGCCTGGTTCGGCGACGGCTTCCGCGGCGAGCGCATGGCCACCCTGAGCGACATGCTGGAGCTGCTGGTGGAGCGTGAGATGGGCGTCAACATGGAGCTCAAGGTGACCCACCGGCGCAGCGGTACCGAGCTGGCCGAGGTGGTGGTCCCCCGCCTGCTCAAGGCACTGCCTCCCGAACGCCTGATTCTCTCTTCCTTCGACCAGCCCGCCCTGCAGCATGCCCGCTCACTGGCCGATGCCTCGCTGCTGCCCATCGGCGTGCTCACCGAAGGCATACCCGCGACGTGGCGCACGCGCTGCGAGGCGCTCGATGCCTTCAGCCTTCATACCGACTGGACACGGCTCACCGCCCGCCGCGCCCGGGAGATCAAGGACGCCGGCTATCGCCTGCTGTGCTACACGCCCAACGACCCGGCCGCCTTCGCCTCGCGCTGGGGATGGGGAGTCGATTGCGCGATCAGCGACGATCCGACCCTGTTCGCGCAATTTGCCCCACCGCCTCGCGCTTGAAGGCGGCGAGCGAGGACAGCCCCGCCGAGAGTGGTCTAGCTTGAGGGGGAAGAAGGAAGCGACCACGCTCAGCCAGGAGGAAGTGCAATGGAACTGCTCGACCGGATCACGGATTACCTGATCGACAACGACCTCAAGCTCGCCACCGCCGAGTCCTGCACCGCCGGGCTGATCGTCTCGGAGCTGGCCCGCGTACCCGGCAGCGGCCAGAGCATCGACTGCGGCCTCGGGGTCTATTCCCCCCAGTCGAAGAACCGCTACCTCGCGGTCAGCTTCGATACCATCGAGTGGCATGGTCTCACCAGCGAGGCCGTGGCCAGTGAAATGGCCGCCGGGGCCCTGAACAACAACGACGCCGACGTCGCCGTGGCCAACACCGGCATTGCCGGCCCCAATCCCGGCGACGACGATACCCCCATCGGCACCGTCTGCTTCGCCTGGGCCTTCCGCCGCGACGGCCTTCACTACCTGTTCTGCGAGACCCGTCGCTTCGACGGCGAGCGCAACGAAGTGCGCCTGGCCGCGGCCCACTACGCGCTGGAACGCCTGCCCCACTACCACCGGCAATGCCTCGAGGGAGCGGCGCAGGGCACGCAAGCGGCATCGTCATGCCAGGCCGTTCAGCGGGGCATCGGCATGCAGCTGCAGGCCAGGGCCAGCATCGACGTCCGGCATGAACTGGAGCGGCGCCGCGACATGCTTGGCGACCTGATGCGCGAGAGCGGGCAGACGACGCTGGTGCTGGGCATCAGCGGCGGGGTCGACTCCACCGTCGCGGGTCGCCTGGCGCAGCTCGCCGTCGAGCAGCGCCGCGAGCAGGGGGAACCGGCGACCTTCGTTGCCATGCGCCTACCCTACGGCGTACAGCAGGACGCCGAGGACGCCGACCGGGCGCTGGCCTTCATTCAACCCGACGAAGTGCTGGAAGTGGACATCCAGCCGGCCAGCGATGCGCTGCTGGAATCGCTGGAGGGCGGCGGCCTGACGTTCGAAGACCCCGGCCAGCGCGACTTCGTGCTGGGCAACATCAAGGCACGACAGCGCATGGTGGCCCAGTACGCCGTGGCCGGCAGCCGCGGCGGCCTGGTCATCGGCACCGACCAGGCCGCCGAGGCGCTGATGGGCTTCTTCACCAAGTACGGTGACGGTGCCTGCGATGTCGCTCCGCTGACCGGCCTGACCAAGGGCCAGGTACGCCAGCTCGGCCGACACCTCGGCGCCCCGGATGCGCTGGTCGAAAAGGCGCCTACCGCCGACCTCGAGTCGCTGGCGCCGCAGAAGCTCGACGAGGCGGCGCTCGGCGTCACCTACGCGGAGATCGACGCCTTCCTGGAGAACCGTGAGGTTTCCCGGCGCGCCTTCGACACCATCGTCACCACCTACCGGCGCACCGAACACAAGCGCCGGCTGCCGTTCACGCCGGATTGAACTCGACCGACCGGGTCGATCCTCGACGCGGGCCGACGCAGCGGTGTCGGCCCGTATCGACAGCGGACGGCCCTCAATGTACGGCGGGCTCGGGCCGTGCAGGCGCTTCCTCGTCGCGCTCCACCAGCATGTCGTCTTCCACGGCGATTGGCTCCTGCTCCTCCGCTTCACGAGCGCCGCGGGCACGGTGCTCGATCAGGAAATAGAGAATCAGGCCGATGCCCAGCCCCCAGGCGGCGCCATGGGTCGCCAGCACCACGCCCATGATGCCCGCCACGCCCATGGCGGTGGCGTTCTTGATCTGCTCCACCGCCACGGCGATGCACAGATAGCCGGTGATCAGCAGCGTGATCGACAGCGCGATGGGCAGCACCGGGCGGAAGAAGGTCACCAGCGGCAGCAGGAACAGGGCGACGAAGCCAACGATCCAGAACACCCCGGTGCCGGAATAGATGGTGTCCATCGCCTTGCGCCCGTAGCGGTAGCGCTCGGTCACGGTCGCCATGCCACCGGTGAACAGCGGCCCGGCCAGGCCCGGATAGGGGGCCAGCAGCGAGTGCATCAGGTTGCGGATGCCGGTGATCAGGTGCACGCGATCGACGTTGACCTCGATCTTCTCGTCGGGACGCAGGTGATCGACGCGCTTGAGCAGCGTCTGGCCCACCACGATGTCACCGAAGGCAATGATGTAGGCAATGATGGCGGTGGGAATCGCCGCCACCATCAGCTCGATACCGGGCGCGCCGATGGTGAACGGCAGGTAGGCCCAGATACCGGCGAAGTCGGGCACGGCCAGGCCCCACTCCACCGTCGGCATGGAGTACTCACCGACACCCCAGCCGATCGCCATGGTGATGAGCATCCCCGGCACCATGCCGAAGGCGACGATGTTGCGCGCCCAGCGATGCTTCTCGGCCAGATCGCGGAAGGAGAGCGAGAACAGCACGTAGAGGGTGATCAGCCCACCGATGCCGAGCGAGACGGGTGTGTTGTAGAGCCGGCCGCCCTCGACGATCTCGCCGCTGATGGCCGCGATGCCCGCGCCTAGCAGGATACCCGCCTTGATCGAGGCCGGCACGTTGTTGACCAGCTTGCTGCCCAGACGGGTGACCGCCATGAACAGGAAGATTGCCGTGACCATCAGCTGCAGCGCCACCATCGCCCGAATGGCCTCGGGCCCCGGCTCGAAGTCACCGATGAAAAGCAGCACCACGGGAATGGCCGGCGTGATCCAGCCGGCGATGAAGGGTACCCCCAACAGCGGCGGCAGAATGAAGCCGATGCCACACACGACGACGAAGGCCAGGCCGACCTCGTAGGGCACGCCCAGGTACTGCTCGAGCAGCGGGATCATGCCCAGGGAGATGACAAACATCACCATGGCCTGGATGGTTTCGGGAATAGCCCACGAAAAATGTATGAAGGGCAGGCGGACCTTGAACGGTCCTAGTGACCAGTAGGGATGTTCCTGGCCGTATTCGCGATTTTGCGGCACGTCGATACCTCAGCGGTTCTGTTTGTTGAGCGGTCCTCATGATCGGTTGTTGTTGTTCTTGGCTGAGCTTGGTTGTACGCGCGTTTGACGCAGCGCAACATTCGACCTTTTAACGAGTGAACGACAGTAGCGTCACGAGAAAGAAGTCGACAACATTTCCGCACAATGCGCCGCAATGCCGTCGCGATGGACACATGGCAGTTTCGCTCTCATCAGAAAGCGCGATATTGTCGACAAGATAACCGTCAATTCGCCGGAGTTTACGTCCACGTCAACTCCGGCGTACGATGTGCTCTATCGTTGTCTTGTGCGGCAACTTTCCAAGCCGAGCCAACAACGGCAGCAACACGAATAGAACTAAAGGACGAGACGGCAGAGGCGATTCAGAGTCCCACCAGACGCACGATGGCGGCCATGTCCAGGTGCGCTTCCAGGCAGTCGGCCAGTCGGTCGAGCTCTTGCTGGCGATGGGCCCGGTAGTCCACCGCGGCGACCTGCGTCTCGAGCCCGCAGCGGGCAAGCAGCGTCGCGCACGCCTCGGGGCCATCGAACAGGCCGTGGAGGTAGGTGCCCATGACCCGGCCGTCGTCGCTGACGGCACCGTCCGGCCCGCCTTGCAGCGCGACGAGTGGCCGCGCCAGGGCAGGCCCTTCGCTCACCCCGTTGTGGATCTCGTAGCCGGCGACCGGCACTCCTTCTGGAAGCAAGCGCCCACTCACGTTACGCAGCTGCTTGCCCGCCGCCATGCGGGTCTCGAACTCGAGCAGGCCGAGCCCCGGCGTCGAGCCGGCCGGGCCTTCCAGGCCCTCCGGGTCATGCACGGCCAGGCCCAGCATCTGAAAGCCACCGCAGATCCCCAGCACCCGGCCGCCGTAGCGCAGATGCCGATGGATGGCGGCTTCCCAGCCCTGAGCACGCAGCCAGGCGAGGTCGCTGCGCGTGCTCTTGCTGCCGGGCAGAAGGATCAGATCCGCCGGCGGGATCTCCCGGCCGGGCCCCACGAAGGTGAGTTCGACCTGTGGGTGCAGGCGCAGCGGGTCGTAGTCGTTGTGGTTGCTGATGCGCGGCAGCGCTGGAACGATAACCTTGAGCGTGCTCCCCGGCCCCACCCGGCCGCTACGGCTGATGCTGTCCTCGGCATCGAGCAATAGTCCCTGCAGATAGGGCAGCGTGCCATATACCGGCTTGCCGGTGCGCTCGGTGAGCCAGTCGAGGCCCGGCTCGAGCAAGGCGATATCGCCACGGAAGCGATTGACGATGAAGCCACGGGTACGTGAGCGCTCGCTCTCGCCGAGCAGTTCCAGGGTGCCGACCAGCTGCGCGAAGACCCCGCCGCGGTCGATATCGCCCACCAGCACGACCGGGCAGTCGACCATCTCGGCGAAGCCCATGTTGGCGATGTCGTTCGCACGCAGGTTGATCTCCGCCGGGCTACCCGCGCCCTCGGCGATGATCACGTCATAGCGAGAAGACAGCGCCTGCCAGGCCGCCAGCACGCTTTCCCGCGCGGTGCGCTTGTAGGCGTGATAGTCCAGCGCGTCCATATGGCCGTGGACCCGCCCGCGCAGGATCACCTGGGCGCCGCGGTCGCTCTCGGGCTTGAGCAGCACCGGGTTCATGTCGCTGTGGGGCTCGACCCCGGCCGCCAGCGCCTGCAGCGCGGTGGAGCGGCCGATCTCGCCGCCATCCACCGTCACCGCGCTGTTGAGCGCCATGTTCTGCGGCTTGAACGGCGCCACCGACACGCCACGCCGCGCCAGCACCCGGCACAGCCCGGCCACCACCGTGCTCTTGCCGGCATCCGAGGTGGTGCCCTGAATCATCAGGGTTGGCATGGTCTGGCCATCTCTTGCAGTGCCTCGTGAAGCGCCTCGTCCGCCAGCGCCTGCCCCCAGCCGTTGCCATGCACCAGCTCGGCGAGAGGCAGGCGCCGACGCCAACCTTCACGCGCCAGCTCGGGCTTCACCAGGAACTCGCTGACATAGCCCAGGCACAGGTACGCCAAGGGATAGACCCTTTCCGGCAAGCCCAGCACCTCCGCCAGTTCTTCCAGATCGAGAATGCTGACCCACCCCACCCCGATGCCCTCGGCACGGGCCGCCAGCCACAGGTTCTGCACCGCCAGACAGGTGCTGAACAGGTCCGTGTCGACGATGCTGTTGCGCCCCAGCACATGCTCGCCGCCGCGGGTCCTGTCGCAGGTAATGCACAGGTTGAGCGGGCTCTCCAGGATGCCCTCCAGCTTGAGGCGTCGATACAACTGCCCACGTTCACCGTCATGGTTTTCGGCCGCCCTGGCGTTCTCCCGCTCGAAGATGCCATGCACCCGGCGCCGCACCTCGAGGCTGTCGATCAGCAGAAAGTCCCAGGGCTGCATGAAGCCAACCGACGGCGCGTGATGGGCAGCCTCCAGCAGTCGTGCCAGTACCTCCGGGGGAATCGGGTCCGGCAGGAACTGGGCACGCACATCCCGACGCTCAAAGATGGCGCGATAAAGGCCGGCCCGTTGCGCTTCCGGAAAGGCGTGATCGGCTTGCCCGCCATGTTCTGCCATGTAGCAATCTCCAGAAAATTTCATGCGGAATAGAGGCAGCGGGATGAGGCCGGGGACAAGCCGAAGCGAGGGTCTTTTGCCATGGATGGCAAAAGTAGCGCCCAGGGATGGGTTCACAGCGCCCTCGCGTAGGCTTGTCGCCGGAAAAGCTCATCGATTTCACCGAAGCGAGCAAAGAGCTCTACAATTCGATGCCCTTCTGCGCCTTGACCCCCTGATCCTTGAAGGCGTGCTTGAGCACCTTCATCTCGGTGACGGTGTCGGCCAGTTCGATGAGCGGCTCGGGGGCGTAGCGCCCGGTGACGACGGCATGCTGCATGGGCGGCCGTGCCTGCAGGTCGTCGAGCACCTGGTCGAGGTCGAGGTAGTCGTAGCGCAGGGCGATGTTGAGTTCGTCGAGCAGCACCAGGTCGAAGCTGGCATCGGTGAGCATGCCGCGGGCGACCTGCCAGGCAGCCTCGGCGGCGCGGGTGTCGCGCTCGCGGTCCTGGGTATCCCAGGTGAAGCCCTCGCCCATCACGTGATATTCGACGCCGGGCTGGCGACGGAAGAAGGCCTCCTCGCCGGTCTCCCGCGTGCCCTTGATGAACTGCACCACGCCTACCTTCATGCCGTGGCCCAAGGCACGCGCCAGCATGCCGAAGCCGGAGCTGCTCTTGCCCTTGCCCGGGCCGGTCAGCACCAGCAGCAGGCCCTGCTCCTTCTGCGCGCCGGCGATGCGCTGGTGCATGATCTTCTGCTTGGCGGCCATGCGCTGGGCATGGCGCTGGGGATCCTTGGCGTTCTCGCGCATGGTTGTCTCCTCACTCTTTACCCATCGGGGTGAAACGCAGCGGCTCGCCGCGGAAGATGGCGGCGGCCAGCGCCGGCGCCGAGGGGAAATAGCCGTGGAAGTAGCTGGCCACCAGCCTGCCCTCGACATAGACCGGTTCGCCGGGGCTGCCGGCCAGGCGCCGGGCGTGGGCGGCTGGCGTCAGCGGCGTCTCCAGCAATGAGTGGTGGTAGGTGTGGCCGCGCAGCTCGCCGGTGTCGGTCGCCAGGCTCTGCAGGCCCAGGGCGCTGAGCTTGCCTGCCATGCGTGCGGTGCCGGGTAGCAGCCCCAGCATGGCGTATTCACTACCCTCGCCATCCACCAGGGCCTCCATGCTCGCCATCAGTCCGCCGCACTCGGCCAGGATCGGCCGGTCGGCCGCGCGATGAGCGCGGATCGCGGAGCGCATTGCTGCATTGGCGGCAAGCCTCGCCGCATGCAGCTCCGGATAGCCGCCGGGCAGCCACAGGGCATCGCACCCGGGCAGTTCTCGGTCGGCCAGCGGCGAGAAGAAACGCAGCTCGGCGCCCATCGCCGCGAGCAGGTCGAGATTGGCGCGGTAGAGAAAGGCGAAGGCAGCGTCACGCGCCACGCCGATGCGCACGCCCTCGAGCAGGCGTGGCGGCGGCTCGGGGGCTTCGGCCGAGAGCGACACGCGCGCCGGCAACCGGTCGAGGCCGGCTTCCTTCAGCACCTCGGCGGCGGTGTCGAGCTGGGCATCGAGATCATCGAGTTCTCCGGCCTGCACCAGCCCCAGGTGGCGGTCGGGAACGCTCAACGCCTCATGCCGCGGCACGGCGCCCAGCAGCGCGACGCCCGGTGGCAGGCTCCCGCGCAGCATCTCGCCATGGCGCGGGCTGCCCACACGGTTGGCGATCACGTCATGAACGGCCAGTTCGGGATGGTAGCTCGCCAGCCCCAGCGCCACGGCGCCGAAGGTCTGCGCCATGCCGCGGGCATCGATCACCGGCAGCGCCGGAAGCCCGGCGAGTATCGCCAGGTCGGCGCTGGAGGGATCGCCGTCGAACAGCCCCATGGACCCCTCGACCAGGATCAGGTCGGCGTCACGGGCCGCCTCGGCCAGGCGCCAGCGGCACTCCGCCTCGCCGGTCATCCAGGGGTGCAGCTGGTAGACCGGCTGGCCCGAGGCCACCTCCTGCACCATGGGGTCGAGATAGTCGGGGCCATGCTTGAACACCCGCACCCGGCGCCCGGCATTACGGTGCAGTCGCGCCAGCGCGGCGGTGACCATGGACTTGCCCTGGCCGGAGCCGGGGGCGGTGATCAGGGCGGCATGGGCTTCGCCGCGAATCGTCGAGTCGGTCATATCACCTCACGGGAACGAAAACGGGGGCGCCGTCGATTTCGGCGGTGGCCAGGCGCTGGCCGTAGAGCCGCTCCAGGGCGGCGGGCACCAGCATGCGCCCGGCCGCCCCCCAGCACGCCTCGCCGTCGGGATAGAGCAGCAACAGATGATCGCACCAGCGTGCCGCCAGGTTGAGGTCGTGCAGGCACATCACCACCGCGCGGCCCTCGCCGGCCTGCTCGGCGAGCAGCGCCATCACCGCGGTCTGATGGTGCAGGTCGAGGTGGTTGGTCGGCTCGTCGGCGAGCCAGATCCGCGGTGCCTGGGTCAGCACCGTGGCGATGGCCAGGCGCTGCCGCTCGCCGCCCGAGAGCGTGCTCACCAGGCGCTCGGCAAGGTGCGCGACGTCGAGGCGTTCGAGGGCCACCTCGGCCAGGCGCAGGTCCTCGCCGCCCTCCATCTGCCACGCCGAGAGCCAGGGGTGGCGGCCGATCAGCGCGGTCTCGCGCACCGTGGCGGGAAAGCCGTCGTGGCGTTCCTGGAACACCAGGCCCAGCATTTGCGCCACCTGCCGCCGGCCCAGCGCCGCCAGCGGGCGGCCGTCGATCAGCACCTGCCCGGCCCGCGGCGCCCGCAGCCCGGCCAGGGTATGCAGCAGCGTGGTCTTGCCGGCGCCGTTGGGGCCGAGCACGCCCCATACCTGTCCCGGCTCGACGCTGAGCGTGAGCGCTTGGCCGTCGCGCCGCCCCGGCACGTCGATCACCAGCTCTTGAGTCTCGAGGCGGTTCATCAGCGGCTCCGGTACAGCAGGAAGAGGAAGGTCGGTACGCCGAGCAGCGCGGTGATCACCCCCACCGGCAGCTGCTCCGGGGCGATCATGGTGCGCGCCAGGGTGTCGGCCAGCACCAGCAGGGAGCCGCCGGCCAGGGCACAGGCCGGCAGGATCAGGCGCTGGTCGTTGCCCAGCACCAGGCGCAGCATGTGCGGCACCACCAGGCCGACGAAGCCGATGCTGCCGGCGGTGGTCACGGCGGTGGCGGTGAGCACGCTGGCGACGAGGTAGATCGTCCACTCCAGCGGACGCACCTTGACCCCCAGCGCGGCGGCCTGCAGCGGGCCGCGGGCCATGACGTTGAGGCTGCGCCCCAACGGCACCAGCAGCAGGCAGATCGCCAGCAGCAGCGTCAGCGGCGGCCAGGGGGAGCGCGCATAGGAGAGGTCGCCCATCAGCCAGTAGAGCATGCCGGGCAGCCGCTCGGCGGGGCTGATCGCCAACATCAGGGTGATCACCGCGCCCCAGCCGGCGGCGACCACCACGCCGGTGAGCAGCAGCCGCGACGGCGTCCAGCTGCCGGTACCGTGGGCCAGGCCGAACACCAGCAGGGTGGAGAGAAAGGCCCCGGCGAAGGCCGAGCCGGTGATCAGTGCCCCGCCCAGGCCGGCAAGCATCGCCGCCAAGGCACCCACCGAGGCGCCGCCGGAGAGGCCCAGCACGTAGGGGTCGGCGAGCGGATTGCGCAGCAGCACCTGCATCAGGGCGCCGGCGACGGCGAGCAGACCGCCCACGGCGAAGGCCGAGAGCGAACGCGGGATGCGCAGCTCGAGGATCAGCGTGCGCGCCAGGGGGCTGCCCTCGCCCCGGACTACCGCCCATACATCGCCAAGGGTGAGCGCGGCGCTGCCCCACGTGACCGACATCAGCAGCGCCGCCAGCCCCAGCAGGGCCAGCATTCCCAGCGGCAGCCACAGCGAGCGTCGGCGCGGCATGCGCATGGCGTCAGCGCTTGCCACGGGCACGGTCGAGCTGCTCGCAGAACAACCGGCTGCCCTCCAGCAGCCTCGGCGTGGGGCGCTGGATCAGCGACGGCGGCACGAAGTAGAGATTGTCGTGCTCGACTGCCGTCAGGCTCGGGTACTGCTCCCAATGGGTCAACCAGCCGCGGTTCTCCTCGCCCATGCCACCGGCCAGGATCGCCTCGGGGTCGGCGGCCAGCACCGACTCGTCGTCGATGCGCGGCACCAGCCGCGACAACTCGCCGAAGACGTTGACCCCGCCGCACAGGGTCAGCACCTTGCCGATCAGGTGGTTGTCGTTGATGGTCATCAGCGGCTCGTCCCACACCTGGTAGAACACCGAGATCGGCTCGGCCTCGGCGTAGCGCTCGGCCAGCGCCGCCATGCCATCGCGGAACTCGGCGGCCACGCGCTCCCCCGCCTCGCGGGTGTCGGCGAGCCGCGCCAGCCGCTCGATGGCGTGGGACACGCCCTCGAAGTCCCGCGGCTCGATGTAGAACACCGGCATGCCCAGCGCCTCAATGGTCTCGAGCTGCTCCGGCGGGTTGCCGGTGACCCAGCCGATCACCAGGTCGGGGCGCAGCGAAACGAGGGTTTCCAGGTCCATGCGCGTATGGCTGCCCACCGACGTGACCGCCTGAGCCTCGGGCGGATAGTCGCTGTAGGCCACTACCGCCACCACTTTCTCCCCCGCCCCCGCGGCATAGACCAGCTCGGTGGCGCCCGGCGAGAGCGCGGCGATGCGCTCTGCCGGGGCCGAAAGGCACACCTCGCGGTCGCGGTCGTCGATGGCGCAGACCTCGGCCCGGGCGGCTTGCGGCAACAGCACCAGGCCAAGCGCGAGCGCCGTTCCGAGCAGGCCGTAGCCGATGGCTGTATGGCAGGGGTTCGTCACGCGGTGTTCTCCCTAGGCTCAGTCGTCAATGAGGATCAGCCGCCCGCTTTCGGGGTCGCGGTAGACCCGCCCCACGCTCTCGAAGCCGCTGCCCGCCTCCCCCAGGCCGGCCGGCAGCTCCGGCAGCTCACGGCCGGCCTCGACGTCCATGGCGCCAGGATCCTCCGCCCCGCGCGAGGCGGCCAGCGCGACCATCAGGCCGACGGCGAACACCAGCATGATGTCCGCCAGGTTGGCCAGCGGTCCCATCGGCTCCTCGTCGGCGCTGTCGAAGCGGCTGCGGCGATACTCGGGAATACTCATGCGGCCCGCTCCAGCTGGACCATGGCGGCGTCGTACCAGCGCCGGCGCAGGCGGCCGAGCAGATAGCCGAGTATGCCGATGAACAGGCCCAGCACCGTGGTATTGAAGGCTACCGTCACCGCCTGGGCCAGCACGTCGAGTTGGCCGTTGGCCAGTGCGGCGAGCCCGGGGCCGAGCGGGATCAGTGTGCCCATCAGCCCCAGCATGGGCCCGATGCGCGCCAGCAGGTCGGCACGGTCGATGGCGCGCCGGGCGCGGCGCGCCACGGTCTCGCTGCGCCCCGCCTCGACCAGGCGACGGATACCGCCGCCACGCTCGCCGATGGCAAGTCCCAGCTCCCACACCGACAGCAGGGTCAACGCGATCAGGGCCAGCATGACCGGCGCCAGCAGCCAGCCGACCACGATATCCATCACCTCGAGCATGGCGGCGGTCAGTTCAAGATTCATCGCATGCGCCTCCCATGGAAGTAGCCACCCAGCAGCAGCAGGAGCGTCAGCGCCGTCAGCAGCCAGGGTAGCAGCCGGTGTCCGCCCTCGGCGGTCGTCTCTCCCACGTCGCCGGCCTCGTCTTCGCCCTGCCCTTCGGCAGGCGCCTCCCGCGGTTCGTCGGCTGCCGCGGCGGCGCTCTCGCTTTCGCTGACCGCTTCTTCGTCACGCTTGTCGAGTTGGATATCGCGGATGCTCAAGGGTGCGGGGGCGGGTCGGTCACGCTCGGTGCGCGCCGCCTCGACCACCTCCTCGAACGACTCGCGCCGCTCGTCGTCGAGGCGCTCGGCGATCCATGGCAACAGCGGGTGATCCGGATGGGCGTGTCCGCTGCCGGGCAGGCCGTTCGCTATCACCAGCTCGGCAAATTCGCCGGCGAGGCGCGCTTCGGTGGCGGCATCGGCGTCCCAGAAGCCGCGCTGGGCGGCCAGCAGGGCGATGGCCTGCATATGCGCCTTGACGTGGGCGTTGTGCGACTCGGCGAGAAAGTCGTCGAGTCCCAGACCGTGACGATCCTGGAAGTAGACGGCGTCGACCTCGTCCCATACCCAGGAGCGCACCACCTCCGGGCTGGTTACCTGCCAGCCCCACAGGTTGTCGAGGAAGTCGCTGGCCATGGTGCGCGCCCCGGCGTAGCCGTGATCCATTAGCGGGCGCAGCCATTGGGGATTGAGGTTGCGGGCGCGCAGCTCGCCGAGCAGCGCCCGCTCCAGGCTCTCGACCCGGGGGTTGTCGAGATCGGCATGGCTGAGCACGCGGTTGTCCGGCGCCTCGCCGCGCAGCTGCTCGACGGCGTTGGAGAGCCCACCCTGGAAGTCGAAGCCATCGTCGTTGTCGAGCAAACCGTAGAGATGGCTGGCCCGGCCCAGGTAGGTACGGCCCACCCGCGCCAGGTTGGCATCGAAGGCGGCGTGTGCCGGCTCGCCACCCTGGCGGCTGCCATAGGCATGGCCCATGCGGCGGCGGTAGGCGCTGCCCAGTTCATCGCGGCTCTCCCAGGCGCTGGAACGCGAGGCCAGGCGATTGGTCCCCGCCCCGTAGGCGCCGGGTGCGGTGCCGAACACGCGCAGCGCCGCCTGCTCGCCGGCGTTCGACGCCGTCATGCCGTCCTCCAGCAGCCGGCGCGTGTCGGCCACCCAGCGTGCGGCGACACGATTATCTGCCAGCCTCTCCTCGCCCGGGTCGCGCATGTCGTGGGGCAGCGGTTCGAGCGCCGCTTCCAGCGCCGCGGCAAGCTGCGGATGCTCGACGCGGATCGTCTCGCTGGCCCCGTCGAGGGCCAGGCGCACGGCCAGGTCGAGCCAGGCGAGCTGATCCTCGTAGAGGTCGCGGAACAGGCCCGAGGTGGTAAACAGCGCATCGCGGCGATGCGGGCGCGCCTCGTCGAGCGCTAGCCGCTCCAGCCCCTGGACGATGCCGCGCGAATTCCAGCGCGGCTTGACGCCCAGCATGTCGAGGCCGAAGGCGATCATCACGCCTTCGTCGCGCACGGTATCGGAGGCCCACAACACCACCGCCTCGCTCTCCTCATTGTCGTCGCCATGATTCGTGTGGTCGCGAGAACGCGCCGTCGCCGCCAGGTCGCTGCCCAGCGACCAGGCCACGCGGGTGGGAATCAGGTCGCTGGAGAGCGCATGAAAGTTGCGCCCGGTGGGAAGCACCTCGGGGGTGCGCAGCGGGTCGTTACCCGGGCCGGGGGCGACGAAGCGCCCTTCCAGTGCGGCCAGCAGGGCCTCGCGTTCGTGCCCCGGCGATGCCGCCAGCCCGTCGCGCCATTGGTCCGCGTCGTCACCCATCGAGTCGAGCAGGGTATCCACGGCTTCGTCACTCCAGTCGCGGCCGAACACATGCAGGCCGAGCGGCATGAAGCGCTCCTGCATGTCGGTCACGTAGTGGCCTGCCTCGTGTACCAGCAGCTCTTCGGATACCTCGGCCAGCGTCACCTCGTCGGCGCTGAGGCCCAGGTCGCCGGCGATCTCGCGCTCGAAGTCGTCCACCAGCGCCAGGCTCTCGATGCGCTCGCGCAGCATCTCCACCGCTCGTCGGCGCGTGGGGCTATCGGGCGAGACCGACGACTCGAAGGTCTCCACCAGCTGGCGCAGTTCGAGCAGCTCATCGTAGAGCTCGGTGGCGGCAAGCGGCGGTGTCAGGTGGCTGATCATCACGCCCAGGGCACGACGCTTGGCCTGGATGCCCTCGCCCACGCCGTCGACGATATAGGGATAGATCAGTGGCAGGTCGCCACCGAGCAGGTCGGGGTAATCGTCGTCGGCCAGCCCGGCGCGACGCCGTGGCAGGAACTCCCGCGTCGAGTGCCGACCCAAGTAGACCAGGGCATCGGCCTCGAAGTGATCGCGCAGCCAGTGATAGAAGCCCACGTACTGGTGGGTCGGCGGAAAGGTGGTGTTGGCGTGCAGCAGCTCCTCGTCGATCTCCCAGCCGCGCGGCGGCTGCGGGCCGACGAAGACGTTGCCGAAGCGCAGACCGGGGAAGAGCATGCGCCCCTCGTGCACCATCGAGCGACCCGGCGCCTCGCCCCAGCCGGAGAGCCCGGGAATGCCGGTGGCGATCAGGGCGTCGCGCAGGGCCTCGAGTTCGCCTGGGTCTCTCTCGTCCGCCCCGCCCTCGTGGTCGAGCTGACGACGCCAGCCCTCCACGTACTGGTCGAGCAGGTCCTGCGCGCGCGCTCGGGCCGGGTGCTCGTGCTGCTCGAGCAGGTGGCGCAGGTCCTCGGCGCTGCGCTCGAGCAGTTCGCGTACCAGTTCCGGCTCACCCATGCCGTCGGCCTCGCGCAGGCGGGCGTGCATGTAGCCGAGCGGGCCGTGCTCGAGTTCGGCACGCACCACGGCCGGCAGCATATTAAAGTAGGCACGGTACTGGTCGTCGCTCAGCGAGGCGACCTCACCCGTCATCTCGGCCAGGGCCTGGCGATCTTCGGGCAGGTTGACGCCGCGCTGCTGTATCATGTCGTGCAGCGCCTCGGGACTTTCTGGCAACTCGCCGGTATCGTAGCCGGCCTCCTTCAGGCGAGTGAGCAGCTCGAACAGCGAGGCCGGCACGTCGAGGTTGTCGGCGCCGACGTTCTGCCGCCCCGGCGGGTGATTGTAGTAGATCAGCGCGACCTTCTTGTCGGCGTTGTCCGCCTCGCGCAGGTACTGCCAGCGCGCCAGGCGTGCCGCCACGGTGTCGACGCGTTCGGTCACCGGCTCGCTCAGTCGGAGCGCCACGCCGGTGGCCTCGTCGATGCGGGCAGGCGAGGCCACCGCCAGCACCAGCGGCTGGCTCACGCCCTGCAATTCGGGCATGGCCAGCTGATAGTGCACCGCGTCGCGCGGAAGGCCGTCGCTTGAGAGCTGCCACTGGGCCTCGCTGCGATCGGCCAGACGGATGCCCTTGAGCACCGGCACGTCGAGCGCTTCGAGCGCCGCGGTCACGCCGCGCCGCCCCTCCCCGCCCCCGAGGATGAAGTCCTGCAGGGAGAGAATGGCCGTGAGCTCGGCGTCGCCCAGGGTGTCGGGAAGCGCCTCGACGGCGGTCAGCGTGGCCCCGCCCCAGCGCGAGAGCACCGCCACGCACTGGACGCCCCGCCGTTCCAGCGCCTCGCAGGTGGCGTCGATCAGCGCCCGGTCGCCGGGGCGATCGCCGCTGTCGAGGTCGAGCAGCGCCACCGCCGGCCCGCTCGCCAGCTCCAGGTCCGCCGGCGAGGCGCTGGCTTCGTCCATCCGGGCGGGGCGCAGGTAGCGGATTGCCTCGCGCGGAGAGGGCTCGGGGACGTCGAGTTCATGCCCGGCCTGGAGCAGCAGCCAGCGCAGCAGGCCGTCGAGATGCGCCGGGCTGCGTCCCTGGTAGTAGGCGCGCCCGACCAGCCAGTCGCGCTGTTCGGCGAAGCGCTCGCGCTGGGCGTCGTAGTGCGCCTGCGCCGTCTCGCCGGGTTCGGGTCCGGCCGACAGCTCGCCCAGCGCTTCCTCGCTAAGCCCGGCCAGCAGCCGCTCGCCCTCGAGCCGGGACAGCCGCGTCAGGCGCCGGTCGCCGTTGATCGCCAGCAGCGGGACATCGGCCGCCGGCGTTCGCTCGATCACCTGGGCGATGCGCCCTACCTGGTCGCCGAAGACCGCCGCCAGCAGCACGGCATCGGCCTCGGCGAAGAGTGTCGAAAGTTCAGCGTCACTGGCCGCTGCCAGCTGCTCCGGCGTGCGCAGGATCACCCTGTGGTCAGGATGCGCGTCGAGGAAACGGTGCGCCCCGGCGGCGAGCTCCGCCGCCGAGCGCTCCGACACGACGCCCACCACCGTGGCTGCCGACGCCAGCGTCGGCAGCACAAGCAGCATGAGCAGGACGAACAGGCGGGCCATGGCATTGGGCCCCGTCACTGGGCACCGTAGCTGACGCTGAGGAAGGCGGCGCGGCCGGCGTTGAGATAGTCACGTGCGGTCTCGTACTCCTTGTCCAGCGCGTTCTCCACTGTCAGGCGAGCCGACCACAGCGGGGCAAACTGCCAGCCGGCACGCAGGTTGACCAGGCCGAAGCCGCCGATGCGATCCTGATTGGCCGCATCGTCGTAGCGATCGCCTTGCAGGACCCAGGAGCCTCCCAGCGACCAGTCGCCCAGCTCGCGGTCCACGTCGAAGCGAGCGCTCTGGCTGGCGCGACGCTGGATACGATTGCCCGCATCGGCCCCGCTGCGATTCTCTGGATCGGTCCATGTCAGTGCCGTAGCCAGCGTCCAATCCCCGAGTTCGACGCCACTCGACAGTTCGACGCCGCGGATCCGGGCCTCGGCGATGTTCTGCGGCGCCCAGAGCCCGCTCTCGGTCGGTGCCCAGGCGATCATGTCGTCGAGTTCGGTGCGGTAGGCCGCCAAATCCCAGAACCATTGCCGGTATTGGCCACGCACCCCCACTTCGATGGTTGCGGAGGTTTCCGGGTTGAGCTCGGGGTTGCCGGAGTTCGGCCAGTACAGGTCGTTGAACGTCGGCGCGCGAAAGGCGGTACCGTAGCTGGCTCGCAGGGTATGAGCAGCATCCAGATCATAACCCAGTGCCAGGCTGCCGGTGACCTCGTCGCCATAGGCTTCGTTATCGTCGTAACGCAGTCCTGCCTGTACGGCGAAGGGCGAGAAATCGAGCAGACCCTGGGTGAAGACGGCGCTGTTGTCACGGCTGGAGACGGCAAAATCCGTGGTGCCCGATACCTTGTCTTCGCTATGCTCCACGCCGGCGATCAACTCATGCATGCCGAAGCTCAGGGTATTCTGCCAGCGGGCGGTCTGGGTCCGGGTCTCGATGAGCGAAGGGAAGTCGGTATTGAAGGTGTCGAGCTCATCGCGAGCTTCACTCAATGTCAGTCGGCTGGTCCACCGCTCGGTCACAGGCAGTTCGCCATAGATGCCTGCCACCTGCTGCACGAAGTCGCTCTCGCCGTCGACGAAAGCGTTGCCACCTCGCGCACGCAGGGCCAGCATGCCCACCTCCCCCCCCCCATCGAAGGTATGCGCCAGGCGTGCCAGCGCCGAGGTGTTGTCGTAGCCCTTGTCCTCACCGTCGCGGCGCAGCGGGGTGCCGTCGGTCGTGAAACGGCTGCCGGCGAAGCTGTAGCGGGTGCCGCCACTGCTGCCGGAAAGCCCGGCGCTGTAGCGCTGGGTGTCGAAGGAGCCGCCGCCCACCGAGACGCGAGGATGCGGACCGCCCTCCTGCGCTTCATGAGTGAACAGCTGCACCACGCCACCCACGGCGTCGGCGCCGTACAGGCTGCCGCGCGGGCCGCGCACGATCTCGGCGCGCTGGAACATGCGCGGGTCGAGATAGTGCCAGGCCGCGCCACCGGCGGTGGCGGAGCGCAGGCGGATGCCGTCGATCATCAGCACGGTCGATTCACTGCCGGTACCGCGCATGTAGATACTGCTCGCCTTGCCGAACGATCCGCGGTCGTTGACGTCGACCCCCGGCTGCCCTCGCAGCAGATCGGTCACGCTGGTGGGATCCTGCCGGCGCAGGGTGGCCTCGTCGAGCACGGTCACCGAGGAGAGACTCTCGTCGGCGGTGCGCGGCGCCAGGGTGGCGGTGACCACCAGTGGATTGAGGGCGACGGTATCGGCGCTCTCACCGGTCGGATCTTGAGCCTGAACGGCCAGCGGAAGCGCGGCCAGGCCAAAGGCGGCCAGCCCCTGCGCAGCCAGATGATGCTTGGTTTTCATTCTGATTCCCTTGCTCGCCGTGCCTACCCGCACGGTCTTCTTTGCGAAGCCGGGCGGCCTGGGAGTCGAGAAAGGGAGAGTAGTGAGGCGTCTGCCCTGCCTCGAGGTTACCCACCGCAACCCGGCATGAAGGGAGAGCCGAACGATTTGTCGAGCTTTCCCGCTCTCAGGCCGGTCTCCGGGCTGACGAGCGAAGCGTCGACGGCACGCTTCGGGCCCATCGCCTTCCCATGCTTGAGCACAGTGGCGCGATGATGGACCCACACTCGATCACCGTTGCGGGGGCAGCGTCGGAATGCGCCTTCTTCAAATCTGAAGAGGATCACCGACTTCCCGTTTAACCTCGAAATGACAATGAGGCACCTGAGAGTGGGCGTAAGCTAGCAACCGTAGCGCCGGGCGTCAACGCATCGTTGCGCTCTGGCTGATATGGATCAACGACTTAGCCCTTTCACCAGGCCATTCCATACGTACCACACCCGCTCGCAGCGAGCCGCGGCGTCCAGGGCCAGCCAGCCGTTGAGGTCGCGCAGGCGCCTGTTCTCGCGGCCGAGGGGCACGACGGCTCGGCCCATTTCCACCACGATCAGCACGGCCTGGCCGCCCTGTTCGGCTTCCCAGGCCCGCAGCGCATCGAGCTCCCGCGCCATGGCCTGGCGCAGCCGGTCGTCGTCGGGCTCGGCGGCGAGCCGCTCGCCGATCCAGCGTTCCCAGCCCTCCAGCACCAGGCAGCGAGAGCCGGCGGCAGTCGAGGGCCACGCTTCGAGCGCCTGGCCCGCGTATGCCGAATGCCACCCGGCGCAGGCAAAGCGCTGCCTTACGACGCCGCGCTTGCCGGCGCAGGTACCGCCGATGAAGAGCTGCATTGCCAGCGCTCCCCGTCATGAGTGAAGGTGAATCGGCGCCCCTCGGACTGAACGACGCCGCCCTCCCAGAAGCCGATGCCCTCGAAGCGGCGGCGCAGCTCGCGAATCACGCCGCCATGGCAGACCACCAGCGCGCGATGGTGGCCATGCGGCGAGCAACCGTTCACGAGATCGGCGAACCAGTCGTCGAGCCGCTGGCGCAGCTCGGCGGTGGACTCGCCGCCGGGCGGCGGCTGCTGGCCTTCGCTGTCGATCCAGGCGCGATAGAAGGGCTGCGACTTCAGCTCATCATAGGTGCGCCCCTCGTAGTCGCCGAAGTCGAGCTCGCGCAGGCGCGCATCGAAGTGCGTCGGCCAGGCCCGCTCGCGCCCTTCGATCACGTGCGCCAGGGTCTGCCGACAGCGGGTCAGGTCACTGCAGTGCACGGCATCGAAGCTCTGCTCCGTCAGCGCCTCGCGCAGCCGGTCGAGGCCCGGCAGAGCGTCGGGCAGCAGCAGCGGGATGTCGCGCTGCCCCTGGTAGCGATGCTCGCGGTTCCACTGCGTCACCCCGTGACGAACGACCACCAGCTCCAGGCGACCAGCAGCAGCCATAGCTCTCCTCCCTCGATTGCGGTTCCGACGATATCGCCGTTGATGCCCTTGAAGGCGCGCAGCATGCCCCGGGCATAGAGCATCAGGAACGGCGCCAGTGCAAGGCACAGCCACGCCCCGCCCGACACCAGCACGGCCAGCGGCAGCAGCGGCAGCGCCGCGAGCCAGAGATCGCGCGGTGAAAGGTCGCGCTTCCAGCTGGCGGCCATGCCCTCGGGCCGTGCCGCCGGGGCCAGCACCAGCAGCGCCACGGCTGCCAGGCGGCCCAGCCCCAGGATCATCACCAGCAGCAGCAGGCCGGCACCGGCGTCGAGCAGCACGAACAACAGCGCGGCCTTCCACAGCAGCAGGAACACCAGCGCCAGGATGCCGAAGCTGCCCACATGGGGATCCTTCATGATCTCCCACTTGCGCTCCAGCGGCGCGTTGCTGCCCAGGGCGTCGGCCACGTCCATCAGGCCGTCCAGGTGCAGCCCGCCGGAGAGCGCCACCCACAGCGTGAGCAGGGCCAGCGCCAGCAGCGCTGCGGGTAGCAGGTTCTCGAGCAGCGCGGCCGCCGCCGCCAGCAGGCCGCCGAGCAGCACGCCCACCAGCGGATAGCAGCGTACCGCCCAGCGCCGGGTGGTAGGCCTCCAGGGGCAGGCAAACGGCAGCGGCAGGCGGGTGAGGAACTGCAGCGCCAACACCAGGCCAAAGGCGGCATCTTTCATGAACGCTCCTCACCACGGCGTTTCCACACCTGCGGCAGCCCGGCCATCACCTGGATCACCTCGTCCGCCTCCTGCGCCACCAGGCGGTGAGCCCGCTGCAGGAAGGCCAGGTAGCGCCACACCTCGGCGTCCTCGGGGGGCATGCCTTCGTTGACGTCGTTGGAGACGATCACCAGCGCCACGTCGCGTCGCCGGGCCTCGGCCAGCAGGCGCTCGAGCATGGCGATGCCCCGCGCCTCGTCGAGTTCGCCGGCATACTCGCTTGCATAGAGCAGCTGGCTGGCCCACAGGGTCAGGCAGTCGAGCAGCAGCGTGCTGCCGGGCGCCACCCGCCCGAGGGCGGCGACCAGATCCACCGGCTCCTCCAGGGTGATCCAGCCCTCGCCCCGGGCTTGCCGATGGCGACCGATGCGGGCCTGCCACTCGCCGTCGCTGCCGCTCCTGGCGGTCGCCAGGTAGTAGCGGGCCCCGCCCCGCTCGGCCTGCCAGCGCCGCGCCAGGGCTTCGGCATGGGTGCTCTTGCCGGAGCGCGCCCCGCCGCTGATGAAGGCGATCATGGATGTCTCCAGCGCGCGATGGCCTCGACCAGCGCCCGGTTCTCCGGCCGCGAGCGCACCGCCACCCGCAGCCAGGCACCCTCGAGGCCGAAGAAATGGTGGGTATGACGCACGAGAATGCCGCCGCGCGCCAGGTGTTCCAGCAGCGCCGGCATCGACCCGCCGCGAGCCTCCCGGCGCCGAGCATTCTGGAACAACAGGAAGTTGGCGCGGGAAGGCACGACGTTGAGCCTCAGCGTCTCGAGCTCGCCCTGCAGCCAGGGCCGCTCGGCGTCGAGCCAGGCGCGGGTCCGTGCCAGATAGTCCCGGTCCGCCAACAGCGGCGCGACCAGCCCCGCCGCCAGGGCGTTGACGCTCCACGGCGGCTGCAACTCGACAATCGCGTTTACCGCTGCGGCCGAGCCCAGCAGGTAGCCCAGCCGCAGGCCGGGAATGGCATACAGCTTGGTCATCGAGCGCAGCAGCAGCAGGTTGTCGAAGCGAGCCAGCAGCGGCGTGAGCCGCTCGTCCGGCGTGACGAAATCGACGAACGCCTCGTCTACCACCAGCATGGCGCCGTGGCGCCGGCCTGCCACCAGCAGGCGCTCGATGATCTCGCGCTCGATCAGCGTGCCGGTGGGGTTGTTGGGGCGACACAGGAACAGCGCGCCGGCATCGCGCATGGCCCCAGCGGCACGCGCCTCGTCCAGCATGAAACGCTCCCCCGTCAGGGCGAGAGGCTCCACGGCGATGCCGTAGTGACGGCAGGCCCGCTCATACTCGCCGAAGGTGGGCTGCACGATCGTGGCCCGAGCCACACCCTGCCTGGCCAGCAGCGCCACGGCGAGGAAGATCGCCTCGGCGCCGCCGTTGGTGAGCCTTACCTGCTCGGGCCCGAGCCCTTCGGCGTGCGCGATGGCGTCTCGCGCCTCGCGATAGTCGGGGTCGGGATAGCGGGCGAGTTCCGCCACGCTGGCGGCGAGCCGCTCCGGTAGCCACGAGGGCGGCCCCAGCGGATTGAGGTTGGCACTGAAGTCGATGACCTCACTGTCGCCGGCGAGGCCGAAGCGCGGCAATAGCTGCTCCGGACGCCCGCCGTGGCTTGGCCAGTCGTTCATGTTCTCGTTCGCATTGCTCATGTCATCGCTCATTGCCTCTTCACATGAGGCCCCTTCCCGCCAGCACGAATATCGCCATCAGCAGAAAGAAGGCGCTCCAGGCACCGTGCATATGGCATATGGCACGCTCGATATGGGCGACTCGCAGCGGCTCGTGGGGCTCGCCCATTAGGGCCCGCTCCGACACCTGCCCCGCGTAATGATTGACGCCGCCGAGCTGCACGCCGAGCAGGTACGCCATCATCGCCTCGGGCCAGCCGGCGTTGGGGCTGGGGTGGCGCGGCGCATCGCGCCGGGTGCCGGCCAGCGCCCCTCGCCCGCGTGTCCCTGGCAGCACCAGGGCGGCCAGCCACATGGCCAGCGCGGTCAGTCGCGCCGGCACCCAGTTGGCCAGGTCGTCGAGCCTGGCCGAGGCGTAGCCGAAGTCGGCGTAGCGCTCGCTGCGATGGCCGACCATGGAGTCCAGCGTGTTCACTGCCTTGTAGGCCAGCGCCAGGGGCGCCCCGCCGAGCAGCGCCCAGAACAGCGGCGCGGTGATGCCGTCGACCGTGTTCTCGGCCACGGTTTCCACCGTGGCCCGGGTGATCCCCGCCTCGTCGAGGGCCTCGCTATCGCGGCCGACGATCATCGACACCGCACCGCGCGCGGCGTCAAGGTCGCCTTGGGCCAACGGGCCGGCCACCGCGCAGGCGGCATCGCGCAGGCCCTTGATCGCCAGCGCACTGGCCAGCAGCAGCAGTTCGCCGATGAGCCCCAGCCAGGGATGCAGCCAGGCGAGCAGCGTCAGCACGCTCCAGGCCAGCACATGGACCAGCCCCACCACGCAGCCGGTGAGCAGAAAGCCCTTGAGCCGACGATTCCGGTGAGCGCCGCGGTTCCAGCGGCGCTCGAGCACCTCGATCAGCCGCCCCATGGCGACCACCGGGTGCGGAAGCCAGCGCGGGTCGCCGATCAGCAGATCCAGCGCAATGGCCCCCAGCAGCAGCGCCAGCAGGGCCAGGCTCAGGGGCTCGACGCTCATTTAGCCTTGTCACCGGAGGCCACACCGGCCGAATCGAAGGTGGCCATCTCGCTCAGCATGCGGCAGGCGGCCTCCAATAGCGGAAACGCCAGAGCGGCCCCGGTCCCCTCGCCCAGTCGCAGTTGCAGGTCGAGCAGCGGCTCGGCGTCGAGCAGTTCCAGCGCCACGTCGTGGCCCGGCTCGCAGGAGCGATGGCCGAAGATCAGGTAGCCGCGTAGTGCAGGCGCCAGCCGGCAGGCCACCAGCGCGGCCACCGTGGCGATGAAGCCGTCGACCAGGATCGGCATGCGCCGGGCCGCCGCCCCCAGGTAGGCGCCGGCCATGGCGGCGATCTCCAACCCGCCGAGCTTGGCCAACAGTTCGAGCGGCCGAGAGGGATCCACGCCGCGGGCCGCCAACGCGCCTTCGATCACCTCGGCCTTGTGGGCCAGCCGCGCAGTCGCGATACCCGTGCCCTGGCCGACCAGGCGACTCGCCGGCCGGCCGCTCAGCGCCGCCAGCAAGGCGCTGCTGGCGGTGGTGTTGGCAATGCCCATCTCGCCCACGATCAGGCAGCGACAGCCGGCGGCGATGCTGCGCCCGGCGGCGCGGATTCCCACCTCGATGGCGCGCTCGGCCTCGGTAAGACTCATGGCGTCCTCTCGGGCGAAGTTGGCGGTACCCGGGCGCACCTTGTCGATGATCACACCGTCGCCCTCGACCGCCCCCTTCACGCCCACGTCGACGACCTCGAGCCGAGCCGCGACCTGCCGGGCAAAGACGTTGATGGCAGCACCGCCAGCGGCGAAATTGGCCACCATCTGTGCGGTGACCTCCTGGGGAAAGGCCGACACACCCTCCTCGGCCACGCCATGGTCGGCGGCGAAGACGATCACCCCGGGCGGGCTCACCTCAGGCGCAGCGCTGCCGCTCAGGCAGGCAAGCTGGAGGACCAGCGATTCGAGACGACCCAGGCTGCCGGGCGGCTTGGTGAGGTTGTCGAGGCGTGTCTGCACGGCGGGGGCGAGAGCGTCATCGACCGGGACGATGGCGACCAGGGTTTCGGCAAGCATGAGCGGGTCCTGATGGGGTTGGCAGCCGCCATCTTAGCAGCCTGGTCCAGCCTGTCACGGCGCCGCTGCGAACCTCTCCGTCAGTTGGCCATCCTCTTGCGCCCCACGCGTCTCGTCCCCGACCCACGCCAGGCGCGCCGAATTCGCCACCACGCTGAGCGAGCTGGCCACCATGGCCAGCACCGCCACCAGGGGCGGTATCGGCATGGAGGCAGCCAGCCCCAGGGCCAACAGGTTGTAGATACCCGAGAGCACCAGATTCTGGCGCATCACCCGGCGGGTGCGGCGCGCCAGGCGCCAGGCCACCTCGACACCGCCGACGCCGGGCTTCAGCAGCGCCACGCTGGCTCCCTCCTGCACCGTGCTGTTGGCACCCAGCGGCGCCACGCCGACGCTGGCGGTGGCCAGCCCCACCACGTCGTTGAGCCCATCGCCGACATAGAGCGACGGCTGCGGCATGGCCGCCAGCAGCTTGGCCTTGGCCTCTGGGCTGCGCCCGGCATAGCACTCCTCCGCTTTCATGCCCACGGCATCCGCCAGCCGCCTCACCGCCGTCGCCCGGTCGCCGCTGATCAGCGCCAGGGCAAGGCCGTGACGGCGCAACTCGGCCAGCGTCTCGGCGGTACCAGGCAGGGCCGTCTCGCCCAGGGTGAAGCGAGCCGACAGGGCACCGTCGCAGGCCAGCAGCACTTCGCTCTCTCCCGAGTCGGCGGCCTGCTCGGTGGCAACGCCCTGCTCGGCGAGCCAGGCACGGCTGCCCAGCAGCAGCTTTCGCCCGTCGCCAAGTGAGACCCGGCGCCCCCGTCCGCCGACCTCCTCGGCCTGCACGACCTCGAGTTCCCCGCCCGCCCCGGCATCCCGGGCCCCTCGGGCATCTTGAATATCTTGCACATCTAGAACATAGCGACGCACGGCGCGCGCCAACGGGTGCTCGCTGCCGCGTGCGGCTACCGAAGCCAGCGCCACCAGCTCCGCGTCAGGCAGGCCGGCCACCGTGTGCATGGCCTGCACCTGCGGCTCACCGGCGGTGAGGGTGCCGGTCTTGTCGAAGGCGGCGCTGCGGATTCGCGCCAGCGTCTCGAAGGCCCCCGGGTCGCGCATCACCACGCCGCGCTCCAACGCCTGGCCGCTACCCGCCAGGCCGGCCAGGGGAATCGCCAGCCCCACGGCACAGGGGCAGGCCACCACCAGCACCGAGAGCGCCCTCACCCAGGCCTCCTCGACGGGCACGCCGGCCAGCCAGGCCACGGCGAGCGTCAACAGCGCCAGCACCACGGCCAGGGGGCTGAGCCAGCCGGCGAAACGGTCGGCCAGGCGCTGCAGCTCGCCCTTGCGGGCCTGCTGCCACCACATCTGTTCGCGCAGCCGGTCCAGACGACACTCGCCGGCGGGCGCAGTAACCTCGAATGCCAGCGCCGCGCCGAGGTTGCGGCAGCCGGCCGCCACGGCATCGCCCGGCAGGCAGCGGCGCGGCGCGCTCTCGCCGGTCAGCGGCGCCAGGTCGAGCAGGGCCTCGTCGTCTTGCAGGATGCCGTCCAGGGGCAGCGTCTCGCCGCGTTCGATACGCAGCCGCTCCCCCGGCACCACCGCTTTCAATGGGCAAGGCTGCCAGCCATTGCGCTCCCAGCGCTGCACTTCGGCGGGAGGTTGATGCAGCGCCTGCAAGGCACGCAACCCGCGGTGGCGACATAGCGTTTCCACCAGCCGCCCGACCAGCAGCAGGGTGACCAGCATCACCGCGGTATCGAAGTAGACCTCCGCCGAGCCGCGCGACAGCAGCCACAGCGAGACGCCGACCGCCGTCAGCGCGCCCAGCGACACCAGTGCATCCATGCCGGGGCGCCGTGCGCGGGCCGTGCGCCAGCCGGCGCGGTAGAACGGAAAGGCCACGTAGCTGACCACCGGCAACGCAAAGGCGCCGGACACCCAGGCCATGACCAGTTCCAGTCGCGGGCTGGGCATGGCGCCGACATAGATCAACAGCGAAGCGAGCATGCTCCACATGCCGAAGGCCACGGCCATCAGCAGCCGCAGGGTGAGATAGCGACTCTCGGCGTCGAGTCGGGCTTCGGCATCGGCTACCGCCTCGGGCGGACCGAGGCGGTAGCCGAGACGGCGCACCGCAGCCGCCAGCCGTGGCTCGTCGAGGGCCTCCGGCTCACCTTCCACCAGCAGGGTGGCGCTGGGGTAATGGACGCTGGCGGCGGTGATGCCGGGCAGTCTCAACAGCCGTGCCTCGACGGCCAGTGCGCAGCTGGTACACCAGAGGCCCTGCACCGAATGCAGCGATTCGGCACGCGTGGGGGAAGGGGTATCGCAAGATGGCGTCATGCTCACCAGCGTAACGGTCCGCGACCATTTATCCAGCATTGGCGCGTGATGAAGGAGGCGATATACTGTATATAAATACAGCATAACAGGGAGTCGCCTCGTGCCGCCGTTCGATCAGCAACAGCCGCGCAAGGGTCGCGGCGCCACCTACAACCCCGACAACCGCTTCGCACCCACGCACAGTGAAACGGAAGACGACGGCTGGTGGCAGGAGGCGACGCCGACGCGCCTGGCCACGGTCGTCAATGGCGAGCGGGCGCGCAGTGCCCTAGCCTGGAACAACTCGCCGGATCTCGGCTTCGACCGTTCGCTCAATCCCTACCGCGGCTGCGAGCACGGCTGCATCTACTGCTACGCGCGGCCGAGCCACGCCTACTGGGATCTCTCCCCCGGGATCGATTTCGAGACCCGCCTGATCGCCCGCGTCGGCTTGGTCGAACGGCTGAAGGAGGAGGTGTCCAAGCGCAGCTACGTGTGCCGACCCATCGCCCTGTCCGGCAATACCGACTGCTACCAGCCGCTGGAAGCGGAGCGTGGCTCCACCCGCGAGATACTGGCCTTCCTGCTCGAATGCCGCCATCCGGTCTCGATCATCACCAAGAGCGCCCTGATCCTGCGCGATCTGGATTTACTGGCCGAGCTGGCGCGGCTGCACCTGGTCAGGGTGGCGATCAGCCTCACCAGCCTGGATACCGAGCTCAAGCGCAGCCTGGAGCCGCGCACCGCCTCTCCCGCTGCCCGTCTACGGACGATCGGGCGCTTGAAGGATGCCGGCATCCCGGTAGGTGTCATGGTCGCGCCGATCATTCCGGGCTTGACCGACCACGAGCTGGAGCGCCTGCTCGAGGCGGCGCGCGATGCCGGAGCGGAAACGGCCGGCTGGACGCTGCTGCGCCTGCCGCGAGAGGTGGCCCCGCTGTTCGATGAGTGGTTGCAGGCGCATTATCCGCAGCGCGCCGGCAAGGTGATGAGCCTGATGCGCCAGTGCCGGGGCGGCGCCGATTACGACAGTCGCTTCGGCAAGCGCATGCGCGGCGAGGGGATCTTCGCCCAGCTCATCGCCCAGCGCTTCGACAAGGCGTGTCGACGCCTGGGGCTCAACGACCCCGGGATGCGGGACGCACGCCTACTCGATACCACAGCCTTCCGGCCGCCCCGCGCCCAGGGCGACCTGTTCGAATGAGCCGAGCAACGCGGGGGGAAACGGGCCAGGCGGAGGCTCAGCCAGGCCGACGATCCTCGATGATGGCGCCGTGCTGCTGGACTTCGGCTTCGTGCGCCGCCTCTCGCCACGGCTCGGCCAGCGCCTCCTCGTACCATTGCTGCATGGCGGGCAGCGACAGCAGCCGGGCGACGTAATCCATCGAAGGCTCACCGAGCGTGAGCCCGAAACTCTGCACGCGGAAGGCCACCGGGGCGAAGAAGGCATCCACCGCGGTGAAGGCCTCACCTGCCAGGAAAGGCCCTCCGAAACGGGTGAGCCCCTGCTGCCAGAGCTCATCGAGGCGGGCCAGGTTGCGTGCCAAGGCATCCGGCATATGGTGCAGCTTCACCCTGACGCCGCAATTCATCGGACACAGGCTGCGCAGTGGGGAAAAGCCGGCGTGCATCTCGCTGCTGGCACAGCGCGCCCAGGTGCGCGCCTCCTCGTCGGCGGGCCATACGCCGACGTGGCGCTCGGCCAGGTATTCGACGATCGCCAGTGACTCCCAGACGGTGCGTTCGCCATCCTCCAGACAGGGCACCAGCCCGGAGGGCGAGAAGGCACGAAAGGTGCTCCAGTTCGAGTCGGCTTCGAAGGGAGTGAGTACCTCTTCGAAGCGAATCTCCTTCTGATGCATCAGCACCCAGGGGCGCAGCGACCAGGAAGAGTAGTTCTTGTTGGCAATATGCAGACGATACATGGCGATACTCATCGCAGCGGGTCAAAACGGGAGCATAGCCGGCCACGGCCCGCTCCTGCCACAGGAATCCCCCCACAACGCGCCCCCTCGCCGCCGTGAGGCAACGTCAGGGAATCACCACCGCCGCCCCGGTCAGCCTGCCCTCGCGCAGGTCGGCCAGCGCCTGGTTGGCCTGCTCCAGGGGGTAGGCGCGGGTCTCGGTGCGTATCGGCACGGTAGGGGCCAGGGCGAGAAACTCCTCACCGTCCTGGCGGGTGAGGTTGGCCACCGACCGGACGCTGCGCTCCTGCCACAGCAGGCGGTAGGGAAAGGCGGGGATATCGGTCATGTGGATGCCACCGGAAACGACCGCCCCGCCCGGGCGCACCTGAGCCAGGGCCAGCGGTACCAGTTCGCCCACCGGCGCGAACAGCAGCGCGGCATCGAGCGGCTCGGGCGGCGCCTGGTCGGCGTCACCGGCCCACACCGCGCCGAGCCGCAGGGCGAAGGCCTGGGCCGCGTCGTCGCCCGGCCGGGTAAAGGCGTAGACCCGCTGGCCCCGTGCCACGGCGAGCTGCACGAGGATATGCGCCGCGGCGCCGAAGCCGTAGATTCCCAGGCGTCGATTCTGCTCGCCCCCGGCCAGCCGCCAGGTGCGATAACCGATCAGCCCCGCGCAGAGCAGCGGTGCCGCGGCCTGGGCGTCCTCGGCGACCAGGGGGAAACAGTAGCGGGCATCGGCCACGCCGTACTCGGCGTAGCCGCCATCGAGGGTATAGCCGGTGAATCGCGCTTGCGTGCAGAGATTCTCGCGACCGGCCACACAGGCCTCGCATTCACCACAGGTCCAGCCCAGCCAGGGCACGCCGATACGCATGCCGGGCGACAGGTGCCCGACGCCCTCTCCCACCGCCGTGATCTCGCCGACGATCTCGTGCCCTGGCACCAGCGGCAGACGCGGCGAAGGGAGCTCACCATCCACGACATGCAGGTCGGTGCGACATACGCCACAGGCCAGCACGCGATACTGCACCTGGTCTTCCCCGGGCAGCGGCCTGGGAACGCGCTCCAGCTGCAGCGGCTGGCCGGGGGCATGCAGGCGCATGGCACGCATCTGGCTCATGTCAGGCTCCTGTGCTGCCATGATTCTTCATCGGCAGCATAGCGCAGCTGCGCGGCTCAGCTCACCCTCACCTCGTAGCCGGTGAACTTGCGCAGGTTGATCACGCCCGTATCGAGGATCAGGTACTGCCCCTTGAGGCCCAGCAGCGTACCGGCCACCTCGGGCTGCTTGTCGAAGTTGTGCGACACGATCTTGCGCGGGAACTCCAGCACCGGGTAGTCGAAGCTGACCAGCACCTCGTCGAGCATGCGCAGGGTATCGGCGCCGAAGCGCTGGCGCAGCTGGCCGAGCCCACCCTCGAGACGTGACAGCAGCCGGTCGCGCTCGGCCAGGAGATCGAGCGGCTCGATCTCGCCCTTGAGCATGGCGCGCCAGTTGGTGCGGTCCGCCACCTGCTCCTTGAACAGCATCTCGACCAGGCCGGACTGCTGGCGGGTCTCCACCCGCAGGATGGGCAGGGCCTGGATCGCGCCCTGGTCGAGCCAGCGAGTCGGCACCTGGGTGCCTCGCGTGATCCCCACCTTCAGCCCCGAGGAGTTGGCCAGGTAGACCACATGGGGCTGGAAGCAGTGCCTTTCGGCCCACTCCGGCTCGCGGCAGGTGCCGGCATCGAAGTGGCAGGTCTCGGGCTTGACGATGCAGGTGTCGCACTGGGCCAGGGTCTTGAAACAGGGGTAGCAGTAGCCCTGGGCGAAGCTCTTCCTCGTCGCCCGGCCGCAGTGGGTGCAGGCGATAGCGCCGGTCCAGCGCAGGCGCAGCGGCTTGCCGAGGCGCGCATTCAGGTCGAGCCGATGCTCGCCGGCACGCAGCGTGTAGCGGACCGGTCCTCCCGCATCGCCGGGGGCGATGGCCATCTTGCTCAGGCAGCCCTGCTGGCTCGGCGCGACGTCGATCAGCCCGCCGTCAATCATGCGAGGCGTCCCGGGCCAGCCCCGCCAGCTCGGGCGGCACGTCGGCGCCGCTGCTGGCACTGCCGCAGGTACGCTGCTCGAGGTAGCCGACGCGCTGCCCCTCGGGCACGTGGTTCTCGTGCTCGTAGCGAATCACCGCCTCGAGGCAGAGCTCGGTCTGCTCCGCGGTCAGCCTGCGCCCATCGGGCCACTTGCGCAGGGCCACCGCCTGCTTGAGGCTCTCGTAGATGGCCGGCGTCATCTGCCGGATCATCCGTTCGAAGGTCATATCACTCATGGGAAGTCTCTCGAAGTGACGGCTCAGTGAAGACGCCTGGCTCGGCCCGAATAATACCACCCCAGCAGAAGCCCCACGACCAGCCCGCCCAGGTGAGCCTCGTTGGCCACGTTGCCGAAGCCCACCACCGCGGCCATGTCGGTCATGGTGAAGACCATCCAGCCGAGCATGAACACCACCAGCATCTGCGGCACGAAGAAGCCGCTGCCCGGGGCACGCCGGGACATCAGCCAGACGTAGCCGAGCAGGGCGAAATCGACGCCGGACATGCCGCCGAACAGTACGGTACCGGTGGCGTACTGCGCCAGGTTGGCGCCGACGCCGGCCAGCAGCAGAATCGTCAGCATGCGCCCACTGCCCTGCAGCGCCTCGACCTGGCGCCCGAAGTACCATAGCCACATCATGTTGAAGATGAGGTGCATCCAGCCGAAGTGAATGAAGGCCGGCGACAGCAGCCGCCACACCTGCCCCGAGGCCAGCGCCTCGGGCAGGCTGCCGAAGGCCAGCCCGCCGCCGACGACGGCGACCGGCACGATGGTCAGCATGGCCACCACGATATCGCCGAGCACGGCCATCAGCGCAAACACCGCCAGCGAAATCCCCAGGGCCGTGGCCGTGACCGGCGCCTGGCGCAGGGTGAGGGCCAGGGAGGCGCCGCCCGTCGAGCGCTGGCGACGCTCCGGCATGATCCGTTCGCCGCGCTGCCAGCGCCTCAGCAGCCGTACCAGCGCATCATGCTGAGCGGGATCGGCGAGCCACAGCACCTGCCCTTCCGCCTCCTCGGTGAAGCGGTGTCCGATCCGGTGCGCCCACAGCGCTCGGCGCAGTTCGCTGGTGTCCGTTTCGTGGGGAAACAGCATGATGCGGTACATGAACTCTTCCTGAACCAACGTGTTATGAGCATCTTGCGCTGCGGCGGGGCTTTTCTCAAATCCACCAGAAGGGCACAGAAAAAATCCGGCGGAAGGGGGGCCGCCGGACAAGAGCAAGGGATCATTCAAGGGAACACCTACTCAGACGGGCGAGCCGAAAGGAAGTTCAGGCTGGCGACAAAAAAAGTTGTAAAACTTTGTATCCCCTTTCAGTCGAAGTCGATTTCCCAGGGCCGTGGCCTCGCCGCCTCCTCCTGGGGTACCCGGACCCAGACGAAATGGTTGGCGTCGAGCCGCCGTTCGCCGCTCCAGCGGTAGGCGACGAGGCGCCCGAACTTCACCGCGCTGTAGTCCAGGCAGGCGATATTGGCGGTGGGCAGCGCCGGTATGCCCTCGCACCAGTAGTGGCCGATGAACAGCGGGGGCTGGTCGAGCCCGTAGTGGGGCAGGCGCGCGCGCTCGCTCGCGCTCAGCTCGCGCTCCTCGAGGTCGTCGGGCAGGTTGTCGGGCTGAAAGATCACGTCGCCCCAGGTGCGCGGCTCGCGGGCCCAGAAGTGGGCGCGAAAGCTGCGCCGGGTGAAGCCGTCGCCGGAGTGGATCTCCACGCCCTCCGGCAGGGGAATGTGCACGCCGCGGGTCAGCCGGTCGAGTACGCGGTAGGCCAGCGTGCCCGGGGCCACCGACTGCTGCAGGAACGGCTCGTCGATGACCCCACCCGGGCACTCGCGCTCCAGCGCGTCGACCAGCGATTGATCCCAGCAGGCGTGGACCACGCGGAAGTCCGCGAAGTCCAGGTAGAGCGGGATGTCCATGAACCAGGCCAGGGTCTCGTCCCACTCCGCCGGGTGGTCGTGGTACTGGTCGAGGGTCTCCTTGATGATGCGATTGTGGCGCGGGGAGTGGGGGCGCAGCCATTCGCGCCCCTGCCGACGCGGGGCGCGATGGCAGTAGGCCAGGGCATTGTACTCGTGGTTGCCCATGACGATGTGCGCCTCGCCCTCCTCCACCATGCGCCGGGCGATGGACACGGCGAGGCGGATCCGCGGGCCGCGATCGATCAGGTCGCCGAGGAAGATCACCTTGCGCCGGGGATGGCGGTAGACGCCGCCCCGCTGGTGGTAGCCGAGCCTCTCGAGCAGTGCCCCGAGGGTCGCCCCGCAGCCGTGCACGTCGCCGATCAGATCGTAGCCTTCCAACGCCGCCTGCCTCACGTCAATCCCCCAGCCGGTTGCTCCAGCCCAGCTTGCTGCGCAGGACCTCGTAGAAGTTGTGACCGAGGGGATGCACCAGTTGCACCCGCTGGGGCTTGCGCTTCACCACCAGCACATCGTCCGGCTTGGCCACGGCCCGGGTCTGGCCGTCACAGCTGATGTGCGGGTAGGTCTGGTTGGTCTCGCCGATGTGCACATGGATCTCGCTGGCGGCGTCGATGACGATGGGCCGGCTCGAGAGGGTATGCGGGAACATCGGCACCAGCTCGATCACGTCGAGCTTGGGGTGCATGATCGAGCCGCCCCCCGACAGCGCATAGGCGGTGGAGCCGGTGGGCGTGGCCATGATCAGGCCATCGCTGCGCTGGCTGCAGACGAACTGCTTGTCGATGAACAGCTCGAACTCGATCATGCGCACCGCCTTGCCCGGATGCAGCACGACCTCGTTGAGGGCATCACCGCTGCCGACCAGGGTGCCGTCGCGATACAGCTCGGCGTCGAGCAGGAAGCGCTCCTCGACCTCGTACCGGCCGTCCAGCACCTGGCCGACGCGCTCCTCCAGCTCGTCGGGCGAGATGTCGGTGAGAAAGCCCAGCCGCCCACGATTGACGCCCAGCACCAGGGTGCCGCTGTGGCACAGCGTGCGCGCGGCGCCCAGCAGGCTGCCGTCGCCACCCACCACGATGACCAGGTCGCAGAGTTCGCCGAGGGTGCGCCGGCTGGCCTCGGGGTGGCCATGGTCGAGCAGCACGGTGGCGGTGCGGTCCTCGACGATGACGTGGAGGCCACGCGCGTCGAGAAAGCGCAGCAGGCGCTTCAGGGTCTCGACCACCTTGGTGCTGCCCAGGCGGCCGATCAGACCGATGTTCTTGAACCCCTCGTGCTCTTTCTGCATGCCCTGGTCTCTCGGCTCATGGCCGCTCATTATGGAGGCTGGGTGCAGGGCGGGCAAACCCGGCTCAGGCGGCCGCCGCCGAGCGGCGCCGCAGCCACCATTCGTTGAGCAGCAGCGAGCCGACGATGATCGCCCCGCCGATGGCCAACCGCCCCAGGTCGGCGTCACGGTTCCAGATCAGCAGGTTGACCAGCAGCCCGGCGGGGATCAAGGCGTTGTTCATGATCGCCAGCGCGCCGGCGTCGACGCGGGTGGCGCCGAGGTTCCAGAAGAAATAGCCGAGGCCCGAGGCCACCAGGCCGAGCCAGGCCAGCACCCCCCAGTGCACCGCGGTGCTGGGCAGCTGCCCGGGATTGCCGAGCAGCGCGAAGCCCGGCAGCGCCACCACCAGGGCGCCGAGATAGAACCAGGCAAAGACGCTGTGGCGCGGCAGCTCGGCGGGCAGCGACGCCGATAGCCGACGATAGCCCACCTGGCCCAGCGCGAAGCAGAGGTTGGCCCCCTGCACCACCAGGAAGCCCAGCCAGAAGCCGCTGTCGACGCCGTCGTAGCGGATCACCGCGGCGCCCAGCACCGCCAGGGCGGCAGTGAGCAGGTAGAATGGCGTGAAGCGCCCGAACAGGGCATCGTCGAGCAGCGTCACGTAGAGCGGCGTGAAGATGGTGAACAGCAGCACCTCCGGCACCGAGAGCAGCAGGAAGGACTGATAGAAGAAGATGTACATCACGCCGAGCTGCACGGCGCCCAGGCCCATCAGCGCCAGTCGCTGACGCCCCACCAGCCGCTTCGGCCGCAGGAACGGCAGGAACACCAGGGCGGCCAGGCCGACGCGCATCAGCACCGCGAAGTAGCTGTCCACCTGGCCGGCCAGATAGACGCCGATCAGCGAGAACGAGAAGGCCCAGAGCGCGGTGACGCCAATGAGATAGCCCACGGTTAACCTCTTCTTTCGGTTGGGTTGACGGGCGATTATACCGCCATCCCACGCCGCCTCAATGCGACGCTCGTTGCCCCGACGCGGCGGCAGGCGGGTGCCGGGGGCCGCCCGCCGCGGACCGCTCGCCGGCCGTTGCCTCGTCCCGCTCGCGCCGGGTGGTGGCGAAATATTCCTCCAGTCGCGCCTCGGCCGCATCGCCGAACAGGATGGCACACGCCTCGCGCAGGCCGGGCGACTGGCGCATCGCCTCTTCGTGCACCACCAGCGCGATCTTGGAGCGACGCCGCAGGAAGTCCTCCAGCCGCGCGATCATCTCGCGCCGCTTGGCATAGTGCAGTTCGCAGCGCAGGTACTCGGTGCCCTCGATCAGCACCTCGGCCTGGCGCGGGTCCTCGCGAATCTCCTCGAGCATCTCCAGCGCGTGGGTGCCGTAGCGCCGCCACAGTCGGCTCGACAGCGGCTCGGAGGCGTCGCCGGCAGTCAGGTCGTCGAGACGCATCAGGCTGGCCTGGTGCAGGAACTGGCGGCGTACCTGATCCGGCGGTTCGCCGTACCAGCGGTACTTCGGGTAGGGCACGCCGACCCCCATCCGGCCGACCTCGGCGACGATCTCCTCGCCCACGTTGAGGCAGTCGGTCAGCTTGCCGCCGAAGATGCTCAGGTGGGCATCTTGTGGGTTGACGTCGATGGCGTGCTTGCGCGACAGCTGCAGGAAGTCGCGCTCGCCGCCGCCCTCGGCGCGGATGGCCAGGGGCCGCACGCCGCAGCGGATGGAGATGATGTCCTCCTTGCCCAGCGGCCGGTCGAGTTCGAGGCGCTTGTTGATGTTGTCGAGGACGAAGCGGATGTCGTCCTCGCTCGCCACCACGTCGGGCCGTTCGACCCGGGTATCGGTGGTCCCGATGCAGGTTCTCGGTCCCATCGGGATGACGAAGAACAGGCGGCCGTCGTCGGCGAAGAACGCCAGCACCCGGCGGTTGTCGGTGAGCCGCGGCACGATCAGGTGGATGCCCTTCGAATAGAGGTGGCGATGGCTCGTGGCCTGGCCGGTGAGTGCATTGTGCTCGTCGACCCAGGGACCGGCGGCGTTGATCAGTACCCTGGCGCGGATCTCTCTCTCGCCACCGCCGATCACGTCGCGCGCCCGGGTGATCCAGAGGCCGCCCTGGCGCTGGGCTCCCAGCGATTCGACGTAGTTCACCGCCACGGCGCCATAGTTGAGCGCGCCACGCACGAAGTTGAAGACGAAGCGTGCATCATTGTCGTGCAGGTAGGCATCGGAGTATTCGAAGCCACCCACGGCGTCGCGAACGTCGACGATCGGCTCGCTCTGGCGGATCGCCCGGGGCGAGAGGAAGCGCGGTATGCGGGTGAAGCCGTTGCCGATCAGCCAGTAGAGCCAGGCGCCCGCCCAGAGGTAGCGCGGGTGATAGCGGAAGCCGCGAGTGATGGTGGTCAGGAAGCGAATTTCCTGGACCGTGGCGGGGTAGCTCCTGATCAGGTGGTTGCGGCTCATGCAGAGCTTGCGCACCAGCGCGAAGTCGCGGCTCTCCATGTACTTGATGCCGCCCCATACCAGGTTGGATGAGTGCATGCTGGTACTGCCGGCAAAGTCGCCGCGGTCGATCAGGGCGACGCGCACGCCCTTGCCGGCCAGGGCGGCGGCCGAGGCCGCACCGTTGATGCCGCCGCCCACGATCAGGACGTCGAACACCTCGCCGCCGAGTTTCTCGATGTTGCTGCTACGCAGTTCCATGTGCGGACCTTTTTGCAAGCAAAGGCCCCGCTCGGCGAGCCCGAACGGGGCCTGGGATGACCCGGACGGGCTACCGGAAACACGTGGTTCGCTGTCGGCCCGGCACGTGCGTGCCGGGCCTTGCCGCGCCGGACACCAGCTCCGGCGCCGGCTCCCTATTGACGTGTACCGGCAGCCATCCACTCCTCCATCATCTCGTCGTAGGGCACGGTGGTGCCCTGCGGCATCTCGTCGTCCAGCTTGGCCTTGGGCGAGCCCTCCTGCGACAGCCACTCCTCGGGGTCACGCTCCTCGTTCAGCACCGGCGCATAGGCCTCGAACACGTTGGCCCGTGCCAGGCGTGCCATGATGTTGTCGAGCGCGCCGGCCAGGTTGTCCAGGGCCTCTTGCGGCTCGATCTCGCCGCTGACCGCAGGGGCCAGGTTCTGCCACCACAGCGGCGCCATGCGCGGGTAGTCGGGCACGTTGGTCGAGGACGGCGTCCAGTTGGACTCGTTGGGGCTGCGGTAGAACTCCACCAGCCCGCCCAGCTTCGGCGCCATCTCGCTCATCTGGTCGGAGAAGATGTCGGACTCGCGAATCGGCGTGAGGCCGGCCATCAGCTTCTCCAGCGACACGCTCTTGGACACGGTGAACTGGGCGAACAGCCAGGCCGCGGTGCGCCGATCCTCGGGGGTGGAATCGAAGAAGGTCCAGGAGCCCACGTCCTGGTAGCCGACCTTCATGCCCTCCTCCCAGTACGGCCCGGTGGGCGACGGCGCCATGCGCCACTTGGGGTTGCCCTCGTCGTCGGTCACCGGCAGCCCCGGGTCGGTCATGTCGGCGGTGAAGGCGGTGTACCAGAAGATCTGCTGGGCGATGTTGCCCTGGGCGGGCACCGGCCCGGCCTCGCCGAAGGTCATGCCCTGGGCCTCGTCCGGCGCGTACTTGTCGAGCCACTCGACCATCTTGGTGACGGCGAATACCGAGGCCGGCGAGTTGGTCGCCCCGCCGCGGCTGACGCTGGCACCGACCGGGCGGCTCTCCTCGTCGACGCGAATGCCCCAGTCGTCGACCGGGTTGCCGAACGGCACGCCGGGGCTGCCCATGCCGGCCATGGAGAGCCAGGAGTCGTGGAAGCGCCAGCCCAGCGACGGGTCGCGGCGGCCGTAGTCCATGTGCCCGTAGACCTGCTCGCCGTCGATCTCGCCGACATGCTCGGTGAAGAACTCGGCGATGTCCTCGTAGGCGGTCCAGTTGGTGGGCACGCCGAGGTCGTAGCCGTAGATCTCGCGGAACTGCTCCTGCAGGTCCTCGCGCTGGAACCAGTCATAGCGGAACCAGTAGAGGTTGGCGAACTGCTGGTCAGGCAGCTGGTAGAGATTGCCGTCGGGGCCGGTGCCGTACTGCAGGCCGATGAAGTCGTCGAGGTCCAGCGTCGGCAGGGTGAAGTCCTTCCACTCGTTCTCCATCGCCTCGGTCAGGTTGACGGTGACCCCGTAGCGGATGTGGGTGCCGATGGCGTCGGAGTCGTTGACGTAGGCGTCGTAGATGTTGCGCCCGGTCTGCATCTGGGTCTGCATGTTGTCCACCACATCGCCCTCGCCGATGATGTTGTGGGTGACCCGAATGCCGGTCAGTTCCTCGAAGGCGGGAACCAGCACGTCGCGCTCCCACACGTGGGTGGTGAGGCCCTCGGCGACGGTATTGATCTCCATGTCGCGGAACGGCTCGGCGGCCTCGGCGAACCACAGCAACTCCTCGATCTGCTCCTCGCGGGAGAGCGTCGAATTCTGGAAGTGCTCGTCGACCAGCCGTTCGGCGATCGCGCGCGCATCGTGGGAGTCGGCATGCAGGGCGCCGGAGGCGAGCAGCAGACTGCCCGCCAGCGCCGTGAGTTTGAATCTGTTGTTCTTCATGTTGACCTCGTTCTGCGTGTGGTCGTCATCCTTGACGCGGTTATCGTCCGTACAGCCTTGGTTCAGCCCCAGCGCATCAGCACCAGCAACCAGAGGACAGAAATCCCCAGGGCCAACCAAATCGAGAGATCGGTGAAGCCGACCGTCGCCAGGTGGATGTAGGCGGCGGAGAGCAGTCCGATGAAGAGGCGGTCGCCGCGGGTCGTGGCGATCGGCAGGAAGCCGCGCCGCTCCACCGTCGGGGAGACCAGCTCCCAGGCCGTCATGCCGAGCAGAATGACGGCGATGACGGAGAAGAAGATTGCCGTGGGCAGGGTCCAGACCATCCATTCCATGTCGCCTTCCTCCCCTTCAGGTCCGGCCCAGGGCAAAGCCCTTGGCGATGTGGTTGCGCACGAAGTAGACCACCACGATGCCCGGCACGATGGTCAGCACGCCGGCGGCGGCCAGGGTGCCCCAGTCGATCCCCGACGCGGTCGAGGTGCGTGTCATGATCGAGGCGATCGGCTGGGCGTTGGTCGCGGTGAGGGTGCGGGAGAGCAGCAGCTCGACCCAGGAGAACATGAACAGGAAGAACAGGGTCACCCCGATGCCCGAGCGGATCATGGGCAGGAAGATCTTCACGAAGAACGCCGGGAAGCTGTAGCCGTCGATATAGGCGGTCTCGTCGACCTCCTTGGGCACGCTGCTCATGAACCCCTCGAGGATCCACACCGCCAGCGGGATGTTGAACAGGCAGTGAGCCAGCGCCACGGCGATGTGGGTGTCGAACAGCCCCACCGAGTAGTAGAGCTGGAAATAGGGCAGCAGGAACACCGCCGGCGGTGCCATCAGGTTGGTCAGCAGCCAGAAGAACAGGTGCTTGTCGCCGATGAACTGGAAGCGGCTGAAGGCATAGGCGGCGGGCAGTGCCACGGAGATGCTGATCAGCATGTTCATCAGCACGTAGGCCAGCGAGTTGACGTAGCCCATGTACCAGTTCGAGTCGGTGAAGATGCCGATGTAGTTGCCCAGGGTGAACTGCTGCGGCCAGAACGAGAAGCTGCCGAGGATCTCGCTGTTGGTCTGGAACGACAGGTTGAGCAGCCAGTAGATGGGCAGCAGCACGAAGACGAGATAGACCCCGAGCAGCGTGCGGCGACGCCAGCGGGTGGTGGCGGGGCGCGCCTGCCTGCGGCGCTTGGCGGCAGTCTCGGCGGCCTGGCGGCGGACGCTTTCGGGTGTGGTCGGCACGGTGCTGGTCATGTCAGGCGCCTCCCTGTGCAGTGTTGTCCTTCTGGCTGTTCATGATCGCGGTGTAGAAGACCCAGCAGACCAGCAGGATGATGAGGAAGTAGATCAGCGAAAAGGCCGCCGAGGGGCCCAGGTCCTGCTGGGCGATGGCCATGGTCGTCAGCGACTGGCTGAGGAAGGTGGTGGAACTGCCCGGCCCGCCTCCGGTCAGGACGAACGGCTCGGCGTAGATCATGAAGGAGTGCATGAAGCGCAGCAGCACGCCGATCACCAGCACGTTGGTCAGCTTGGGCAGCTGGATGTAGCGGAACACCGCCCACCGCGAGGCGCGATCGATGCGCGCCGCCTGGTAGTAGGCGTCCGGGATCGAGCGCAGGCCGCTGTAGCACAGCAGCGCGATCAGCGGCGTCCAGTGCCATACGTCCATCAGGATGATCGTGGCCCAGGCATCGGTGGGGTTGCGGGTGATGTTGTAGGCATAGCCCAGTTCACGAATGCCCACGCCCATCAGGCCGATGTCGCCGCGGGTGAAGAGCTGCCAGATGCTGCCCACCACGTTCCACGGGATCAGCAGCGGCAGCGTGATCAGGATCAGCACCGCGGAGGCCTGCCAGCCGCGCTTGGGCATCAGCAGGGCGATGCCGATCCCCAGCGGCACCTCGATCGCCAGGATGGTGAACGAGAAGGCGAACTGGCGCAGCAGCGCCGCCTGCAGGGAGCGATCGTTGAGGATGGCCTCGAACCACTCGGTGCCGGTGAAGAAGCGGGTATTGGCGTCGAACACGTCCTGCACGGAGTAGTTGACCACCGTCATCAGCGGCACGATGGCCGAGAAGGCCACCAGCAGCAGCATGGGCAGGATCAGGAACCAGGCCCGGTTGTTCTGCACCTTGTTCATTGCCCCACCTCCACGCGGAACTCGTCGATGTACAGGTTCAGCCACGCCGCGGGAAAGCGAACGTGGGCGGTGCGCCCCGGCAGCGGCCGGTCCTCCGCGAGGCGGGCGCGAAAGGTCTCGCCGGCAAAGGTGAACGACACGATTCGATAGGTGCCGAGGTCCTGCAGCATGACGATCTCGACCTCATGGGTATCGTCGGCGGGCACGTCCGAGATCTCGACGAACTCGGGGCGAATGCCGAGCTTGAGATTGCGTGAGCGGGCCTGGCGGATCGCCTCGAGCATGGCCGGTGGCAGGCTCAGATCGACGGTGCCGGCTCGCGCCCCGGACTCGGTGCGCACGATCTCGACGAAGTTCATGCCGGGGCTGCCGATGAAGTAGCCGACGAAGGTGTGGGCGGGGGCTTCGAACAGCTCGCGCGGGGTGCCGAACTGCACCACCTGCCCCTCGTACATCACCGCAATCTTGTCGGCGAAGGTCGAGGCCTCGAGCTGATCGTGGGTCACGTAGATCATGGTGATGTTGAAGCGCTCGTGGATCTCCTTGAGCTTGCGCCGGAGCTTCCACTTGAGCTGCGGGTCGATCACCGTGAGCGGCTCGTCGAAGAGGATCGCCGAGACGTCGTCGCGTACCAGGCCGCGGCCCATGGAGACCTTCTGCTTCTCGTCGGCGGTGAGGTTGCGCGCCTTGCGCCGCAGCAGCGAGGTGAGGTCGAGCACATCGGCCACCTCGGCCACGCGCTCGCGCACCTTGGCCTCGGGCGTGCCCACGTTGCGCAGCGGGAAGGCCAGGTTGTCGTACACCGTCATGGTGTCGTAGACCACCGGGAACTGGAACACCTGGGCGATGTTGCGCTCCTCGGGCGGCAGCTCGTTCATCACCTGGTCGTCGAACAGCACCTGGCCGTCCGAAGGCGTTAGCAGCCCCGAGATGATGTTGAGCAGGGTCGACTTGCCGCAGCCGGAGGGCCCCAGCAGCGCATAGGCGCCACCCTGCTGCCAGACGTGCTCCATCTGGCGGATGGCATAGTCCTCGGGGCCGGCGGGCTGGGCCGCATAGCTGTGCGCCAGCGACTTGAGTGTGATCTGGGCCATCAGTGCGCTCCTGGACGGGCGGGAATGTGCACCACGTCGCCATGTCGGTCGAAGGCGTAGATCTTGTGGGTCGGAAAATAGACCTTGATCTCCTGGTCGACGGCGAACGGATGGATGCCGGTCAGGTGCAGTACCAGATGGAACAGGTCGTTGTGCACGTGCAGGAAGGTCTCCGAGCCGCTGATCTCGGCAATGTCGACCTTCATCTTCAGCTCAAGGTCGTCTTCCGCCTGGGGCGCGAGGCCGATGTGCGAGGCACGCACGCCGAACTGGTACTGGCCCGGAGCCAGCTTCGCCAGCTCCCGGTTGAGCGGGAAGTGCACGTCGCGATCGAAGGTGACCTCCGCCCCCGACACCATCGCCGGCACCACGTTGATGGGCGGCTCGGAGAACATCTCGGCGGTCAGTACGTCGCGCGGCCGATGGTAGACATCCTCGGTGGGGCCGTACTGCAGCAGCCGCCCCTCGTGCAGTACCGCGGTGTGGCCGCCCAGCGCCAGCGCCTCGTTGGGCTCGGTGGTGGCGTAGACGGCGATGCAGTTGCGCGCCTTGAACAGCTCGCGCAGCTCCTCGCGAAACTCCTCGCGCAGCTTGTAGTCGAGGTTGACCAGCGGCTCGTCGAACAGGATCAGGTCGGCGTCCTTGACCAGCGCGCGGCCCATGGCGGTGCGCTGCTGCTGACCGCCGGAGAGCTCCGCCGGGTAACGCTCGAGCAGGTGCTCGATGTGCAGCATGGCGGCAGTTTCATGAACCCGACGGCGAATCTCCTCGGCCGGCACCCGCGCCAGCTTGAGCGGCGAGGCAATATTGTCGAAGACGGTGAGACCCGGATAGTTGATGAACTGCTGGTAGACCATCGAGACGTTGCGCTTGCGCACCGAACGGCGCGTCACGTCCTCGCCATGCATCAGCACACGGCCGCGTGTCGGGGTCTCGAGGCCGGCCATGATCCGCATCAGCGTCGTCTTGCCGGCCAGGGTTCGCCCCAGCAGGACGTTGAAGGAACCGGGAGCCAGCTCGAGATGCATCCCCTCGATGTGCGTGGCGCCATTCACCACATGGTCGATGTTTTCCAGTATCAGAGACATGCTGAACTCTTTGTCGTCGTTATCGAGTCGTTGTATGAAGCGGGGCACCTCGCGCGCACGGCATCGCTTGCCGCAGCCCGCCAGGGCGATGGCCAGACACGGCAAGTTTCGCTGGAGACGCTCGCCTCACGGGCAGCGCAGAGGGGGCACCGGATCGCCCGCTCTTGCCTCGGTTGCAGGGGAGTGGATAGGACATGGGCTCGCCTGTTGTTCTTGTCGAGTCGTCGTCATTGAGGCCGTGACAAACGAACAGCTATCGGCGTCACGCATTCGATTGTGATCGAAAACGAACCTCAAATGTTCGAATTACGATAGCGAGACTAGCCCAGAGAGCGATGGGCGGCAACGCCCATGTTCGAATCAACACTTATACCATGGTCTAATCTAGCCAGGCTCCGTCAGGGCCTGGCGCTTTCCACCGGCTTCGCCCGCCTTCCGCTGGCGCCAGCATTGTTCGGTTACGAAGATGTCGGTTGGCGGAAGCGGACCCGCCCCAGGCTGCACACCTGGCGACGCCGTGTGCCACCTGGCTCAGTCCTGCCGGCGCCGCAGCCAGGCCCAGGCGTAGAGGCAACCTGGCACCCACCCCAACAGCGTGAGAAGCAGGCAGATGACCACCCGTCGGCCTCCTCCCTGGGCCAGGCCGACGGCCAAGGGAGGCAGCAGCACGGCGAGCGCCTGGTAGGCAAAGCGCAAAGCGGGCGACGCCTGCCAGGCTGGCGACGAAGGCGCCACCGCCTCGGCCCTGCCCGGCCCGGTAGACGAGGAAGGCACATACTCCTGAACCGCATCGTCCACCTCGCGCCCCGGCCGATGCGCCTCGTGGTCGATCTTCGGGTCGATGCCCTCCGCCCCCTCGGCCAGTTCCTCGTGGTAGCGCTCCCAGTCCTCCCAGTCATAGGGCGTGCCGGCCCGTGGCCGATGCCCTCCCGCTTCACGGGCCCGCTCCCACGCCTTCTCTTCCAGGGTGTTGGGGCGCTCCTCGTCCCGGCGGCCATCGAGCCCTTTTCTGGCCAGGTATTCGCGCGCGTCCATAACCGCCTCCCGCTGTGATCGTGGCGCCAGTTCCGCTGGGCCTCCTGACAAGCTAGCCCAGGTTTCACCTCTTGGAGCCATTCCGTCCCGGCCATGTTCCGCGGCCCCCCGTGCCCCTGTCGTCAAGGGCACGAGCGTTGGCCAGATGTTGAAGAGCTTCCTTATGCCCGGGTCGTCTCGGCTATGCTGAAGGTGTCCCGCCGAGAGCGTTCGGAACAAGGAGATGCGCCATGCCCAACAGGGCCCCCACCATCGTTCGCGAGATCATGTCCCGGGATTGCTACCGGGTCACCGGCAACACCTCGATCACGACCCTGGCCGAAGGCCTCGCCCTGCACCGCCTGCCTGGCGTACCGGTCGTCGACGATCACGACCAGCTGATCGGCTTCATCTCCGAGCAGGACGTGATGGGCAAGCTGCTCCAGAGCGCCTACCTCAATGACGAAGCCCCCCTGGTGAAGGAGCTGATGCGCAATGAGGTCCTGTCCGTCTCGCCCACCAAGAGCATCACCGACCTGGCCCAGGAGATGCTTGGCCAGAAGCCCAAGGTCTACCCGGTAACCGAGCAGGGCCGCCTGTGCGGCATCGTGACCCGTCGTGACGTGCTGACCGCCATCCTGCGCATGCGATACAGCTAGACCTTGGCCCCGGCGGCAGGCCGGGGCACGGCAACCTCCCCGGGCGAGACGAACGACACTGTGGCGGGGCCCGCACCTCGTCACGGCCACTTGCTGCACGCCACCATCAGCACGCCACCCATAAAAAACCGCCCATGACGGTAGTCATGGGCGGCAAGATCGAAACTGCGAGCCAGAGCAACAGTGTTAGCGACTGCCATCGCGCTGTTGCCTGTACCAGATATGACAGCAGCAAGCAAAAAAGTTCGCCAGTGTTCGGTAATTTTTTTGCGGCCCAACGAAAAACAAGCACTTAGCGTCCGGCAAAGGTGAATTTCACGCCCCCGCTTGCAATGCCCAAGCCCTTGGTTTTACTATCGAAACGCCTCGCGGGTGTAGCTCAATGGTAGAGCAGAAGCTTCCCAAGCTTAAGACGAGGGTTCGATTCCCTTCACCCGCTCCAGAACCGGCAGCAGGTCGCTGCACCAGGCGGCAGAGCGTAGGCCTGGCCGTCCTTTCCCCAGCGTGGCACTTCCATGGCACTCTTCCTGCTCATCTTCGCCGTCTGCCTGTTCGTCATCGGTGGTGTGGTACTGATCCTGCTGTTCTCGCGCACGCCGCGCTATCGCACCGAGCCGGAGCAACTCCTCGAGCTGTTCGACAAGGCGCTGGCCAGCCAGGTCGGCGAAAACGAGTGGAACCTCGTTATCAACTACCCGATCCGTCACGACGATTACCTCGACGGCGTGCGCCGCCGCGCCCGCCTCCTGATGCAGGAGCATGGCCGCCACTGGCAGGTCGCCCAGGGCAAGCCCCTGCTCGACAAGACCGGCCACGCGGAGCTGACCGCGCTGCGCAACCACCTCGCCGCCCACCATCGCCTGCGCACGCGTCAGCGCGACGGCTCATAGCACCGGCCGGTCACTGCCTGTGGTATGCTTCGATGCGATAGCCACAGGCGGGAGGCCCTCATGTCCAGCGTCATACGCCAGATACCGCTCGACACCGCTACCCAGCATCACGCCCACGACTTCCATCAGATCGTCATCGGCCTGCACGGCCGCGCGGAATTCGAGATCGAGGGTCTGGGCGGCGCCATTTCCGCCCTCTCCGGCTGCATCGTGCCTGCCAACCACGTGCACCACTACATGGGCCAGGGTGAGAACCGCCAGCTCATCCTCGACCTGCCCGCCGACGCGCCCTCCCTCACCGGCTATCACCACGAGCTGTCACGGCTGTTCGACGCCCCGCGCTTCTTCGCCCTGGACACGCCGCTCAAGCACTTCCTGGACTTCCTGCTGCTCGAGCAGGCCGCCAGCCGGCACCTGAACACCGCCCAGAGCGATCGCCTGGCCGCCACCTTCCTCGGCTGCCTGCACGCCAGGCTTGGCGCCACTACGCCAACCCCGCCGATGCGACGCCTCGACCTGGTCAAGCTCGACCGCTTCATCGACCGCCACCTGGCCTCGTCGATCTCGGTGGCCGACCTGGCCGCCCAGGCGTGCCTCAGCGAAGCGCATTTCCGCAGCCGCTTCCGTGAGCAGACCGGCCTCTCCCCGTGGCAGTACGTACGCCGCCGCCGCCTGGAAGCGGCTCGCCGCCTGCTCGAGGAGAGCCGCATGCCGCTGTCCCAGATCGCCCTCAACACCGGCTTTGCCCACCAGAGCGCCCTGTCGCACGCGTTTCGCAGCGCCTACGGCCATCCTCCCAGCCAGCTTCGACGCGCCCGGCTGGAGCGCTCCCCGGGCGTCACCGCAAACCGACTACCACATACGACTTAAGTCGCAATTTCAATCCCCCTTCCCGCGAGTCCCGCGAAATCGGCAAATCCTTCCGGGGTTTTGACAAGCAGGCACGCCGTTCGCCCCCTACAGTCAAGGAAGAACACCCATGCTCCGGCGCTACGTCCGGCGCATGGTCCTTGCCGTTACAGGACGGGTGACATCCGGGGAATACCTATGCTCAACGCCAACACAATGCTGGAGGCTGCCTCCTGGCAGCAGGATCTCGATACCCTGTTCTCGCGCATCAGTGACCATTACATCGTGGACGAGGAAGCCTTCGTCCAGGAGCTGGTCGACGTGCTGAGTGCCGATCCCGAGGACTTCCGACGCATCGCGAGCAAGACCGCCGAGCTGGTCCGTGAAGTGCGCGAGATGGACACCGCGGTGGACACCATCGACGAGCTGCTCCAGCAGTACAGCCTCGATACCCACGAGGGGCTGATGCTGATGTGCCTGGCCGAGGCCATGCTGCGCATCCCCGACACGGCCACGGCCGACGCGCTGATCGAGGACAAGCTGGGCCCCGCCGACTGGAAGGCACACGTCGGGAAGAGCGACTCCTGGCTGGTCAACGCCTCCACCTGGGGCCTGCTGATGACCGGCCGCGTGGTCACCCTCGACAAGCCGCGCGACGGCAAGCCCTCGGGCTTCATCAACCGCATGGTCAATCGCATGGGCGAGCCCGTGATCCGCCGCGCGATGTACGAGGCGATGAAGATCATGGGCAAGCAGTTCGTGCTCGGCCGTGACATCGACGAGGCGCTGAAGCGCTCGCGGCCGCTGTTCGACAAGGGCTACACCTACTCCTACGACATGCTGGGCGAGGCAGCGCGCACCCGAGCCGATGCCAAGCGCTATTTCGACGACTACGCGCTTGCCATCGAGCGGGTCGGCCTGACCGGCGCCAAGCTCGCCGAGCATACGCCAGCGCCCTCGGTGTCGATCAAGCTGTCGGCGCTGCATCCGCGCTACGAGTTCGGTCGCCGCGAACAGGTCCTGCGCGAACTGGTCGGCAGCGTCCGGGAACTGGTCGCCATGGCACGCCAGCGCAGCGTGGCGCTGACCATCGACGCCGAGGAGGTCGACCGCCTGGAGCTGTCGCTGGAGGTGTTCCGCGCCGTCTACGAGAGCGACGACTGCCGGGGCTGGGGCCATTTCGGCCTGGTGGTGCAGGCCTACTCCAAGCGCGCCCTGCCGGTGCTGCACTACCTCAACCGCCTGGCCGAGCGCCAGGGCGACGAGATCCCCGTGCGCCTGGTCAAGGGCGCCTACTGGGACAGCGAGATCAAGGAGTCCCAGCAGCTCGGCGTCGACGGCTACCCGGTCTACACGCGCAAGGCGTGCACCGACGTCGCCTACCTGGTGTGCGCACGCTTCCTGCTTTCCGATCAGACCCGCGCCCGCATCTTTCCGCAGTTCGCCACCCATAACGCCCACACCATCAGCACCATCCTCGAGATGGGCAACGAGGCCACACGCCCGTTCGAGTTCCAGCGCCTTCACGGCATGGGCGAAGCGCTCTACGATGCGGCGCTGAAGCGCGCCCCCCGGGGCACCTACTGCCGCATCTATGCCCCGGTGGGCGCGCACAAGGACCTGCTGCCCTACCTGGTGCGCCGCCTGCTCGAGAACGGCGCCAACTCCTCGTTCGTGCACCAGCTGGTCGACCCCAAGGTGCCGGTGGAGTCGCTCTGCGAGCATCCGGTGGAGGCGCTGGCCCAGTACAAGACCTTGGCCAATCCGAGAATCCCCCTGCCCCGGGACATCTACGGGGCCAAGCGCAGGAACTCGCGGGGCGTCAACCTCAACGTGCGCAGCCACTACGAGCCGCTGATGAAGGCCATGGCGGGATTCATGGAGCGCAGCTACGAGGTCGGCCCGCTGCTCGCCTTTGCCGTGGAACGGGATCCCGCCAGCGTTCACGAGGTGTTCAGTCCCTACGATCGTCGCCAGCGGGTCGGCAGCGTGCAGTGGACCCGCCGTGACCAGGCCGCCCGTGCCGTGGACGCCGCCTGGGCCGCCTTCCCGCGCTGGGAAGCCACGCCGGTGGCCGAGCGCGCCGCCATCGTTCGCCGCCTGGGCGACCTGATGGAGGAGAACATGGCCGAACTGATGGCGCTGTGCTCCCGCGAGGGCGGCAAGCTGCTCACCGACGGCGTCGACGAGATCCGCGAAGCGGTGGATTTCTGCCGCTACTATGCCATGCGCGCCGAGGAGCAGTTCGGTGAGCCGATCGAGCTGCCCGGCCCCACCGGCGAGTCGAACCAACTGATGCTGAACGGCAAGGGCGTATTCGCCGCGATCAGTCCATGGAACTTCCCGGTGGCAATCTTCTGCGGCCAGATGGTCGCCGCCGCCGTGGCCGGCAACAGCGTACTGGCCAAGCCCGCCGAGCAGACCTCCATCGTCGCCCACCGGGTCGTGGAGCTGCTCTACGAAGCCGGCATGCCGCGCGACGTGGTTCAGCTGCTGCCGGGCGACGGCCCCACCGTGGGCAGCGTGCTCACCTCCGACCCGCGCATCACCGGGGTCGTCTTCACCGGCGGCACCGACACCGCACAGATCATCAACCGTGCCCTGGCGGCGCGCGAGAACGCCCCGCTGCCGGCGCTGGTCGCCGAGACCGGCGGCATGAACGCCCTGATCGTCGATTCCACCGCCCTGCCGGAGCAGGTCGTGGCCGATGTGGTCCAGTCCGCCTACCAGAGTGCCGGCCAGCGCTGCAGCGCGCTGCGCGTACTCTACCTGCAGGACGACGTGGCCGATCGCGTCCTCGAGATCCTGCGCGGCGCCATGGAGGAGCTTCACGTCGGCGACCCGCGCGATCTGGGCACCGACGTGGGGCCGGTGATCGACGAGGATGCGCGCAGGAACCTGCTGGCCCACATCGAACGGCTCAAGGGCGAGGGGCGCCTGCTGGCGGAGACCCGCCTGGATCCGGCCCACACCGCACACGGCACCTTCGTGCCGCCGGTGGCCTTCCGCATCGACGCCATCGACGCCCTGGAGCGGGAGCAGTTCGGCCCGGTGCTGCACGTGGTGCGCTACAAGGCCAGCGAGATCGAAGAGGTACTGGAGTCGATCAACGCCAAGGGTTACGGGCTAACGTTCGGGGTACATAGCCGCAACGAATCCTTTGCACAGCTCGTCGCCCAGAGGATTCGCGTTGGCAATGTCTATATAAACCGGAATATCATCGGCGCCGTCGTGGGCGTACAGCCGTTCGGCGGCCAGGGCCTATCCGGCACCGGCCCCAAGGCGGGCGGACCGCACTACCTGCTGCGTTTCGCCACGGAGAAAACGGTGACCGTCAATACCGCCGCCCTGGGCGGCAATGCGTCGCTGCTTGCGCTGGGAGACGAGTGACCAGACTCGTCTATGACCACAAGAAGATTGAAGGAACCCCCAATGGTAGAGAACAACATGGCTATCGGCTTCACCTTCGCGGTGTATCTCATCGTGATGCTAGGCATCGGTATCGTGGCCTACATGCGTACCACCAACCTTTCCGACTACATCCTCGGCGGCCGCTCGCTCGGCCCCTGGACCTCGGCGATCTCCGCCGGGGCGTCGGACATGTCGGGCTGGCTGCTGCTGGGCCTGCCCGGTGCCGCCTATGTCAGCGGCATCTCGGCCAGCTGGATCGCCATCGGCCTGCTGATCGGCACCTGGCTCAACTGGCTGATCGTGGCGCGCCGCCTGCGCCTCTACAGCTTCAAGGTCAGCGATGCCCTGACCCTGCCCGAGTATTTCGCCAACCGCTTCCGTGACAAGTCACAGCTGCTGCGCGTGATATCGGCGGTGTTCATCCTGATGTTCTTCCTCTTCTACACCAGCTCCGGGCTGGTCGCCGGCGGCCGGCTGTTCGAGACGGTGTTCGGGCTCGATTACACCGTCGCCGTGACCATCGGCACCCTGACGATCATCTCCTACACCTTCATCGGCGGCTTCCTGGCGGTCTCCTGGACCGACCTGATCCAGGGCCTGATGATGGCCGCGGCGCTCGCCATCGTGCCGATCATCGCCTTCGGCGACCTGGGCGGCACCAGCGGCGCCGGCGCCGCTCTCGCCGCCGAAAGCGAGTACATGCTTTCCTGGTTCCGCGACGCCTCCAGCGGCGAGGCGCTGACCGTCATCGGCATCGTCAGCTCGCTGGCCTGGGGCCTGGGCTACTTCGGCCAGCCACACATCCTGGCGCGCTTCGCCGCCATTCGCAGTGATCGCGACATTCCCGCCGCGCGCCGCATTGCCGTGACCTGGACCGCCATCGCCCTGATCAGCTCGATCGCCGTGGGCCTGCTCGGGGTGGGCTTCGTGCAGCGGGACCTGGCCGACGGCGAGACCGTGTTCATGGTGATGGTCAACCTGATCTTCCATCCGGTCATCGCCGGCATCCTGCTCGCCGCCATCCTCGCCGCGATCATGTCCACCGCCGACTCCCAGCTGCTGGTCTCCTCCTCGGCGCTGACCGACGATTTCTACAAGGCGATCTTCCGCAAGGACGCCAGCCAGACCGAGCTGGTGTGGATCGGCCGCCTGGCGGTCATCGCCATCGCCGTACTCGCCTACCTGCTGGCGCTCAACCCCGATGCCACCGTGCTCGATCTGGTCGCCTACGCCTGGGCCGGCTTCGGTGCCGCCTTCGGCCCGGCGCTGATCATGTCGCTCTACTGGCGGCGCATGAACAAGTGGGGCGCCCTGGCCGGCATCGTGGTAGGGGGCGTCACCGTGGTGATCTGGGCCGAGCTGTCCGGCGGCATCTTCGATCTCTACGAGATCGTGCCGGGCGTGGTCCTGGCCTACCTCGCCATCGTGGCGGCAAGCCTCGCCACGGAAGAGCCGGACCTGCGCGTGACCGCCGACTTCGATACCTTCGAGGAGGCATGATTACCCGGCGGGGCGGGAACTGGCCCGCCGGATGACGAAAAGCCGCCCTCGTGGCGGCTTTTTCGTGGCCTCACGCCAGCCAGAGGGCACGCGCGATCACCAGCAGGCAAAAGGCGCACAGCGCCACCAGGCTCACCGGCGGGCGAGTGGCTCGCCGCAGCCAGTGACGGCGAAACTCGAGCCCCAGGGGCTGCATGAAGGCCGCGCCCAGCGCCCAGACACCCAGCCCGATGGCCGGCATGCGCAGGGACATCGGCAACCCGCTGATCAGCTCGGGTTGAATCAGCAGCCACAGCGCCAGGGCGGCGGCGATCAGCATGGCTGCCAGCGTCAGCCACATCGGGCGATCCTGAACCTCGCTCATCATCTTGCGTTCTCCCGTGTACGCTTACTCAAGGCTTAGCCCCTGCCGCATCCCGGCGCCATGCTGCAAGACAGCAATAATTGTACAGCTCGTTGCGCCCGGCTTGTCATATTCAAGGCTTTGAAATTAGGCAATCATGCAATTATAGCAATCAATCAGGCCAATAACGGCGATAACAAAATTAAACAGGACTTTTAGAAACAGTGTTCGTATAGTAGACAGCGTCCAATGCTGCCGGGAACCTCCGGCGTTAGAAACCAGGAGGACGCTGTTATGAAACCGATCCGTCTGATTCCTGTGGTTGCCGTTGCAGCCAGCACCCTCTTCGTCAGCCAGGCGGCACTGGCCTACGGCGCCGGGGATGTCTTCGTGCGTGGCGGCTTCGCCAAGTCAGAACCAAGCTCCGATAACGGGGAGGTGGCCGGCCAAGACCTTTCCATCGAGGATTCCAACGGCTTCACCTTCGGCGCGGGCTACCTGTTCCACGACAAGATCGGCGTCGAGCTGAACAGCTCCGAGAAGATCGAGCACGATCTCGCGCTGGGCGGGGGGGATGCCGGCTCAATCGACCGCATGCCGGTCAACCTGCTGGTCAACTACTACCCGCTGGGTGGGCTGGATTCCAAGGTGCAGCCCTACCTGGGTGCCGGCGTGAACTACACCCGCTTCTCCGGCGAGCCGGATGGCATCAACGCTGACAATAGCTACGGCGCTGCCGGTCAGGTCGGGATTGATCTCGCCATCACGGATAACCTGATGCTGAATGGCTTTGCCAACTATGCCGAAGTTCACTCGGACGTCTCCGCGGCTGGCAGCGAATCGGAAGTCAAGGTGGATCCCCTGACCGTCGGCGGCGGCGTGACCTTCCGCTTCTGATCCACGCCAGGCTGGCAGTACCGCAGTGCGCAAGCGCCGGGCCCTTGGCCCGGCGCTTTTCGCTTGCGCCCAAAAAAGCATGTGAAGTGCCTGTTTGGTTGCCGGCAGCAACTATTGCCGTGGGTCAATATTCTGCCGTCAGGCACTGAGTAGACTGGCTTCGTTTGCCAGCAGCCTCGGGCTGCCCCCTTCGCCAACGACAGGAGTCGACCATGCGCAAACCCGCCCTTCCCATGCTCTTCGGCGCCGGCCTGGCAGCCACCGCCCTCATCGCCAGCGGCCAGGCACTGGCCTACAACCAGGGCGATTTCATCACTCGCGTGGGCGTCGCCCATGTCGACCCCAAGGGCGACAACGGCAGCCTCGCCGATGGCGCCTTCGATGTGGAGGTGGATAGCGACACCAACCTGGGCTTTACCCTGGGGTACCTGTTCCACGACAAGCTGGGCGTCGAGCTGCTGGCGGCCCTGCCGTTCAAGCACGATATCGAACTCAATGGAGTCGAGGCCGCTTCGACAAAGCACCTGCCGCCGACCCTGACCCTGCAGTACTACCCGCTGGGTGGCACCGGCAACCAGCTCCAGCCCTATGCCGGCGTCGGCCTCAACTACACCCACTTTTTCAGCGAAGAGATCGATGTCCCTGGCGTCGAGCTCGAACTCGACAGCTCCTGGGGCCTGGCCGGCCAGCTCGGTGTCGACGTGCGCCTGGACGATGGCTGGGGGGTCAATGCCGCCGCCTGGTACGTCGATATCGATACCGATGCCAGCCTGAACGGCACGGATGTGGGCACGGTCAATATCGACCCCTGGGTCTTCATGGCCGGCGTCAGCTACCGCTTCTGACCCCGCCCTATCGTCGCGAGGCCCGCCGCATGGCGGGCCTCGTGCGTTGCGGGGTCGAGCGACGAGTCGGCGTGCTCAGCGCGGGGAGTGGCGCGACAGGCCAAGCTGGGATAGCACGCGATCCTCGAGGCCGTGGATCGCCTCGACCCGGGCCAGCCGGCGATAGTAGTCGTGGCTGAGAAAGGGCCGCCCGGCCAGCAGATGCTCGAGGTACTCCCGCGCCGGCTTGAGGGCCTGGGCGGTGGTGCCGGGCGCAGCGACATAGACCCAGGCCTCGATCGGACCTTCGTCGGTGACGATGGGGTGGCGGTGGCGCTGGTACTCATGCGGATGACCCTCGAAGGGATCCATGAGCTCGATCTGGGCCGGCTCGAGCAGCTCGAACAGCGCGCCCTCGACGCTCTCGCCCGCTGCTGGCGCCACGTTGGCATGGGCGACGCCCGCGACCCGCGAGGCCTTGTCGAAGCGCAAGGCATGGTGGTGCAGCGTGCCCGCCAGGGCGCGTCGCGTCGCGCCGATGCGGGCCTCGACGCGTGCCACGTTCATGTTGCTGCCATAGGCGAAGTAGTACGGCATGGCGTCTCCGTGGCTTGGGCGATGCGCAGCGTCAGTTCTCGGTGACCAGGCGGTCGATCTCCTCGACGGCCTTGCACAGCAGCAGGCGATCGCTGGCGCGGGCACCCTGCTGCGCCAGATAGGTATCGACCACGGGCGCCACGTCGCATTTCGCCGGCATCGGCGCCCTGGCCTCGACCAGCGCGTCGAGCCGGGCGATGAACACGAAGCGCAGCCACTGGGGCAGCGCCATGGTATCGATGCAGAACGGCTGCTCGCTCTGGTAGGCGTCGGGCGCCGGCGCGCTCATGCGCCACATGTTGGTGGCCCTCATGGTGGCCTCGAGACGGCGCAGTGCCACGTCGAGCTCGTCGTGTACGGTCATGGAGACTCCTGTGCAACTGTGCCTTCATTATCGCACAACTGAGCCGGCCTCCAACCGCGCGAGGGCCGCTCAGGCGGGCTGGCCGGCCAGGATCTTGCGCAGGAAGTCACGCGTACGCGGATCGCGAGGCGCATTGAAGAGCTGCGAAGGCGGCCCCTGCTCGACGATGCGTCCACCCTCCATGAATACCACGCGATCCGCCACGTCCCGGGCGAAGCCCATCTCGTGCGTGACCACCAGCATGGTCTGCCGCTCACGGGCCAGCTGCTTCATCAACCCGAGCACCTCCTCGACCCACTCGGGGTCGAGCGAGGAGGTCGGCTCGTCGAACAGGATCACTTCGGCCTGAGCGGCCATGGCCCGGCCGATGCCGACCCGCTGCTGCTGACCGCCGGAGAGCGAGGCCGGGTAGGCGTCCGCCTTGTCGGCCAGTCCGATGCGCTCGAGGATCTCGCGGGCCCGGGCGTGCGCCCTGGCCTTGGGCCAGCGGTTCACCACGATCAAGCCTTCGGCGATGTTCTCGAGTGCGGTCTTGTTGGCGAACAGCGCGTAGTTCTGGAACACGAACGCCGTGCGCCGCCTCGCCGCCAGGATATCGGCCCGACTGGCCCGGGTGACGTCGACGCTCAGGTCGCCGATGACCAGATGGCCGGCATCGGGGCGCTCGAGAAAGTTGAGGCAGCGCAGCAGCGTCGACTTGCCGGTCCCCGAGGGGCCGATCACGACGATGATTTCCCCCTGCGCGATGTCGAGGTCGATGCCATCGAGCACGGTTGCGTCGCCGAAGCGCTTGACGAGATTGGCGATCTTGATCATCTGCGGTAGGCCCTGTTGAGTCGCAGCTCCAGCCATCGCTGGAACCAGGCCAGCAGCTCGACGATGATCCAGTACAGGATCGCCACCGTGATGAAGGCCTCGAAATAGAGGAAGCTGCCGGCCGCCTCCTTCTGGGTCGCCCCCATCAGCTCCGTGACACCGAGGGTGAAGGCCAGCGAGGTCGCCTTGATCATGTCGATGAAGTAGTTCATCAGCGTGGGCACGGCCACGCGGGTGGCCTGGGGCAGCACGATGCGGCGCATCAGCTGACCATTGGTCATGCCGATCGACAGGGCCGCCTCGGTCTGGCTGCGGTCGACCCCCACGATGGCGGCGCGTATCGACTCCGCCATGTAGGCGGAGAAGTGCAGCGTGAGGCCCATGATCGTGGCGGTGATGCCGTTGATCTGGGTCAGGAAGGCCAGCAGCTGCGGCAGGCCGTAGTAGAACAGGAACAGCTGGACCAGCAGCGGGGTGCCGCGGAAGAAGGAGATGAACAGCAGGGTCGCCGCGTTCAGCCCCGGGATCTTCAGCACGCGGATCACCGCCAGGCCGCAGGAGAGGATCAGGGCCAGGGCCATGCCCGCCGCGGCCATCTGCAGCGTGAGCGGCAGATAGCGCAGCAGGACGGGCACCAACCCCAGCATGTAGTCGAAGTCGAGGACACGCATGGAGAGCGCTCAGCGGGTCACGGACGCGTGATGTCGGTGCCGAACCAGCGCTCGGCGATGTCGGCCAGGGTGCCGTCGTCGCGCAGGGCGGCGAGGGCTTGGTCGACCCGGTCACGCAGGTCACGGTCGGCCTCGGTGTCGCGGAACGGCAGCGCGTTGCGGATCGTGGAGAACGGCTCGCCGGCGAGCTGAAGGGGCAGCGAACGCTCCTGGATCACCTGGGTGGCACTGACCCGGTCCATGACGAAGGCATCGACACGGCCCAGTGCGGTGTCCTGCTCGATGTTGCTGTCGTAGGTCCGGATATCGATCTCGTCGGCATAAGGCAGCTCGCGCAGCAGCTGTTCGTAGTTCGAGCCGAGGTTGACCGCAACCCGCTTGCCCTTGAGATCTTCCACGCCTTCGATCTCCTCGTTGCCGGCCCTGACGACCACTTGCGCGCCATCGTAGACGTACGGCTCGGTGAAGAGGTACTTCGCCTCGCGCTCCTCGGTGATGGTGATCTGGTTGGCGATGGTGTCGATGCGCCCCGACTCGAGCATGCCGAACAGACCGGAAAAGTTGGCGGTCTCGAACTCCACCTCCACCCCCAGCTCCTCGCCTACGGCACGCATGAGATCCACCTCGAAGCCCTTCAGCGTGTCCTGTTCGACGAAGGTGAAGGGGAAGTAGCCCCCCGACATGCCCACCCGGAGCACATCGTCCTGGGCCTGCACGCCACCCAGGGAGAGGGCACCCGCAAGGATCGCTGCAACCAGAGAGCGTAATGACATGATCGACCTCCTCAATATTAATTTGGAATAAATTTTACGCTTATTATGCGATTTTAGCAGACAGGCACCCAATCACCACCGTCGGCCCATGGCATTTCGCTATGCCAGCCATAGCGTAGTCGCGTGCCGTCGGGTCATGCACAGTTTCACTGAAAGAGGCTGTGGATAAGCTCTGGAAAGCCGCCGCGGTGGCAGACACGCCGGGGCTCCGCCAGGCATGCTCATTTCTTGACCACTCGTGAGCGCTTCCACGCGCGACATGGCTGACAACTCCCCGGCCATCACGGTAGAGTGCACGCACGAAAGGGAGCCCTTATGCAGCCGATTCACACACTTCACGACTTCTTCGTGCGCACCGGCGCAGACGTCCATCTCTACCACATGGGGCGTCGGGTCGAACCCTGCCCGCTGGACGCCCTTGCTCACTTCGAGCAGGACGCCGCCGCCTGGCCCTCCCCCTGGCAGGGGCAGGCGCGGCTGGGCATCGTCTTTCGCCTGGGCGATATCGTCGATCCGCTGATCTGGTTCCTGGCCCTGCCGCTGGACGAGCAGGGCCAGCTGGTTCCCGCGCCGCGCGACGCCTTCCTGCAGCGGCTGCTGGTCATCCTGGGGCACAACGCACAGCGTGCGGACCGCCAGGCTCGCGAGAGCAGCGAGATCGAGAACCTGATGCAGGACAACCCGCTCGCCTTCACGCCTTCGCTGCCCTTCCAGGCCATGCTGCACGCCCAGGCCACGCGCGACACCGGCAGGCCGGCAAGCGCGCACCTGGAACCGGTGGAAGCCTATCTCAGCGGCCAGCAGCAGGTGGACTGGCAGTTCCTGGGGCTGCAGGGCCTGGCCGACTTCACCGTGCGAATGGACGACGAGGCCGCCCGCCTGCTGGCCGCGACACTCCCCACCCTGCCCGACGAAGTGTTGAATTCGCTGTGCTACTGTCTAGAGCATGTCGCCGTGCCCACAGCGCTCGGCCTGGCGCTGCGTGACCGGGGCGAGCAGGCAGCGGCCGCGGGGCAAGTGGAGACGCTGTGCGCCTGCGTACGTGCCGTGGCGGGAGCTGACGAATCCATCGCCGGAGCCTGGTACGATGCGCTGCTGTCCGACCCGGCGGCCTGCGGTCCCGATCTGCTGGCTGCGATTGCCGGGCGTGGCTGGGAACTCCTGGAGGACAGCGAGCGCCTGCCTCGCTTCCTCGAGCGCCTGGCCGAGCAGCCGTCGGCGGATTTCGCCAGCCTGGCCCGCGATCTGGCGCTGGTACCGCGGCTGCGCCTGCCGGTGCTGATGACGCTGCGTGAAGCCCGGCGGGATTCCGCCATCGGCCGGCGCCTGGCCGGCCTGGGCCAGTGAACGGGGCTCATGAACAAGGACAGCGGGAAGTGACGCAATGAAGGAACTGCCCTATATTCCCAAGGCCGTCATCGGTCGCCTGGAGATGGTCACCCTGCCGACCATCGGGATGACCGTCTGCGCCAAGATCGACACGGGAGCACGTACCTCGGCGCTGCACGCCGAGGACATCGAGATCTTCGAAGAGGAAGGCCACCTGTGGGTCAGTTTCACTACCCGTAGCGGCGGCCTGGAATCGCCGCCGCACGTCTACCGCACCCACCTGCATGACCGCCGCAGGGTGACGAGTTCCAACGGCCACAAGGAGTGGCGCTACGTGATTCGCACCCCGATGCAACTGGGCGAGCTCGAGGTCATGGTGGAGCTGACCCTGACCGACCGCAGCGACATGCGCTATCCCATGCTGCTGGGGCGCCGTGCCCTGCGTCGCCTGCTGGTGGCGCCCGGTGCCAGCTTCCTGCATGGCGAACCCTGAACCACCCGGCCCTGCCGCCCCGGAGCCCCCGATGCATATCGCGCTGCTGTCCCGCAATCGCAATCTCTACTCCACGCGACGCCTGGTGGAGGCCGCCGAACAGCGCGGCCACAAGGCGCGGGTGATCGATACCCTGCGCTGCTACATGAGCATCGCCGCCCACCACCCCTCGATTCACTACAAGGGCGAGGAGATCGAACGCTTCGATGCGGTGATACCGCGCATCGGTGCCTCCGTGACCTTCTACGGCTGCGCCGTGCTGCGCCAGTTCGAGATGATGGGCACCTACGTGCTCAACGACTCGGTCGCCATCACCCGCTCGCGCGACAAGCTGCGCTCCCTGCAGCTGCTGTCGCGCAAGGGGCTGGGCCTGCCGATCACCGGGTTCGCCCACTCGCCGGACGACATTCCCGATCTGATCACCATGGTCAAGGGCGCCCCGCTGGTGATCAAGTTGCTGGAAGGCACCCAGGGCATCGGCGTGGTGCTGGCCGAGACCAACCAGGCCGCCGAGTCGGTGATCCAGGCCTTCATGGGCATGAAGGCCAACATCATGGTGCAGGAGTACATCAAGGAGGCCCGCGGTGCCGACATTCGCTGCTTCGTGATCGGCGACAAGGTGGTCGCCTCGATGAAGCGGCAGGCCGCCGAGGGCGAGTTTCGCTCCAACCTCCACCGCGGCGGCACGGCGAGCCTGATCCGCATCACGCCGGAGGAGCGCTCCACGGCGATCCGCGCGGCCAAGGCGATGGGGCTGCGGGTGGCCGGCGTCGACCTGCTACGATCCAACCATGGTCCGGTGATCATGGAGGTCAACTCCTCGCCGGGGCTGCAGGGCATCGAGACCGCCACCGGCAAGGACATCGCCGGCCTGATCATCGAGCACATCGAGAAGAATGCCGTCGCCCCGCGCAAGGCACCGCCTAAACCCAAGGGGTAATTGCGAGAAAAGCGCCTCTATTTGTAGAAAGGCTACATATTTTGCCCGCGGGGGTAGCAAAACAGTGTTTCCCCCGCCACAATCTGCGTCACCGGAGGAGGTGACCGCTCATGTTTCTCGACAATCGCCAAGTGGCGATGGACAGCGTTCTGGAAGCGCTGGCAGACAGCATCGATTATTTTCAGGACAATCTCGAGCGCCTGCGCCCTTCCCTGCGCGAGACGCTCAAGCCTCACTACGAGGCCCGCGCCCAGACGATGCAGAAGCTGCAGGAACTGGCCCGGCGTCACCTCAAGCTGCTGCCGCGCGACGCCGACGTCGAGCGTGACGACTACATGTGGCTGTGGAGCCGACTGAAGAGTTTCGTCGGCAACGAGAGTCAGGTGGTGATTGGCGAACTGCTGGAGCAGGAGCGCGTCCTGATGCAGGCCCTGGCCACGCTTTATACCCACCCGCTGCCCAACCCCCTCGAGCCGATCGTCGAGCAGTGCTGGAAGGACTGCCGCGCCCTGATTCGCGAACTCTACCGTCAGCAGAAGCCACGCCGCCGCTGACCGCCGCGCGAGTCAGCGCTGATCCCGTTCGACCTCGAGCAGCTGGCGCCAGGCCGGCGGCGTGATCTGCAGCGGCTCCAGTGGCCCCAGGAAGTAGGGTTCGCGGCCCCACAGATAGAGATCCCCCACGGTGGCCGCCCGCGCCACCCACTCCCGCGCCTGCAGCCGCCACAGGCCCGCCACCGGTCGTGACGGTGCGCTGCAGCCCCGCGCCTCCAGGCCCAGCGCATCGGCGATGAACAGCGCCCGCGGCAGGTGCCAGGACTGCGTGACCAGCAGCACCCGGTCGACGCCGAACACGTCGCGTGCCCGGGCCAGGGTATCGAAGGTACTGAACCCGGCGTAGTCCAGCGTCATGTCCTCGTCGCGAACGTACTGGCCGCGCAGGTCGCGCCACATGGTAATGGGTTCGTTGTACTGGCGGGTGCGGTTGTCACCGGAGAGCAGCAGATGCTCGACCCGCCCCAACCGAATCAGGCGGGAAGCGGCGTTGATGCGCGCCTCGTAGTGGGGGTTGCGCACGCCGCTGCGGGTCCAGTGCGACGTGCCGAAGACGATGCCGACCTGGTCCGGGCCGCACAGCGGCAGTTCGCGCTCGATACGCGAGTGGGTCTGGCCCAGTACCCACAGGTTGGCGCCGACGAACAGCAGCAGCGCCAGCAGCAGCAGGGCGCCGAGCGTCATCAGAAGAAGCTTGAAGGTTTTCCACAACAGCGCCTGCATTCACCGTCACCGGACAAGGTAGAACGAAGCCCCGTTCCCGCCGCCACCAAGCGAGCGGCCCGGGGCCGGCGGCTAGAACATGCCGAGCTCCAGCTTCGCCTCGTCGCTCATCATCTCACGGCTCCAGGGCGGATCGAAGACGATTTCGGTGTGCACGCGACTGATCTGCGGGGCACCGAGGATCTTGTTGCGCGCGTCGGCGGCAATCACGTCGCCCATGCCACAGCCCGGCGCGGTGAGGGTCATGCGGATGGTGACGATGCGCTCGCCGCTGATCAGTCGCTCGATGCGGCAGCCGTAGACCAGGCCCAGGTCGACGATGTTGACCGGGATCTCCGGGTCGAAGCAGGTGCGCAGCTGATCCCAGACGAACTGCTCGATCTCCTCGTCGCCGGCATCCTCGGGCAGCGTCGGTCGCGGCAGCGGCTCGAGCCCCAGGGCATCGAGGTTGCTGCCTTCGATGAGATAGAGCCGCCCCTCGTAGCCGACGCTCACCGAGCTGCCCTTGGCCTGCATCACGCTGACCTCGCTGTCCTCGGCCAGGGTCACGGTCTTGCCGAAGGGAATCGAGATGACTTCGACGTCGCGCTGCAGCGGCAGCGTCTGGCCCCGTTGCAGGCCGGCGATCTGCTCGATGCTCGACATCTCAGCGCACCATTCCGATGACCCGCTCGAGGGCGTCGGCGAAGGCGTCGACCTCCTCGAGGGTGTTGTAGGCGGCGAACGAGGCGCGGCAGGTGGCCGTCACGCCGAAGTGCGCCAGCAGGGGCTGGGCACAGTGGTTGCCGGTACGGATCGCCACCCCGAGCTGGTCGATCAGCAGCGCGATGTCCTGGGAGTGGGCCCCGTCGACGACGAAGGAGAGCACGCCGGCCTTGTCCGGCGCGGTGCCGAGGATTCGCAGGCCGTCGATGCGCGACACCGCCGCGGTGGCCCGCTGCAGCAGACCTGCCTCCCAGGCGCCGATACGCTCGATGCCCACGCCGTCGACCCAGTCGAGCGCCACGCCCAGCGCGATCACCTCGGCGATGGCCGGCGTGCCTGCCTCGAACTTGTGCGGGAAGTCGGCGAAGGTGGTCGGCACCTCGAAGGAGACGCTCTTGATCATCTCCCCCCCGCCCTGCCAAGGCGGCATGGCCTCGAGCAGCGCGGCCTTGGCGTAGAGCACCCCGGCCCCCGTCGGTCCGTAGACCTTGTGGCCGGAGAAGGCGTAGAAATCGGCGTCGAGGGCGCGCACGTCGACACGCTGGTGTGGCGTGGCCTGGGCGCCGTCGACCAGGATCAGGGCGCCTCGCTCGTGGGCAATGGCCGCCAGCTCGCGCACCGGATTGACGGTGCCGAAGGCGTTGGAGACGTGGTTCACCGCCACCAGCCGGGTACGTTCGGTGAACAGCCCGCGATAGGCCTCGAGGTCGAGCACGCCGCGCTCGTCCACCGGGATCACCTTGACCGTGATGCCGAGCTGGCTGGCCAGGAGCTGCCAGGGCACGATGTTGGAGTGGTGCTCCAGCAGCGAGACCAGCACCTCGTCACCCGCCTTCAGGTTGGCACGGCCCCAGCTGTTGGCCACCAGGTTGATCGCCTCGGTGGTGCCGCGGGTGAAGACGATCTCGCGCCGATCCGCCGCGTTCAGAAAGCCGCGCACCGTCTCGCGGGTCGCCTCGTAGGCCGCCGTCGCCTCGTCGGCCAGGGTATGCAGGCCGCGATGAATGTTGGCGTTGTAGCGGCTGTAGTAGTCGCGAAAGCAGTCGATCACCGCCAACGGCGTCTGGCTGGTCGCCGCGTTGTCGAAGTAGATCAGCGGCCGGCCATGCACCTGCCGCTCGAGGATCGGGAACTGAGCGCGAATCCCGGCCACGTCCAGGGCCGGTGCGTCGAACGGTTGCTCGGTGGCCAGGTGGTTCATCGCTCTCTCCTCGCTCACTCGTCGTGCAGGGCCATGGAGGCTTCCACCAGCCCGGCCAGGTTAAAGCGCTCCGGCAGCTTGCCGGCCACCGCCAGCTCCACCCGCTCGGAGATGGCGTCCAGGTCGACCAGCTCCATCACCTCGCCGGCGAAGGCCAGGGTCAGCAGGCCGCGGGCGGTCTGCTCGTCGATGCCGCGGGTGCGCAGGGCGTAGACCGCCTCCTCGTCGAGCTGGCCGGTGGTGGTGCCGTGGGAGCACTTGACGTCGTCGGCGTAGATCTCGAGTTCCGGCTTGGCGTCGATCTCGGCACGGTCGGAGAGCAGCAGGTTGGCGTTGCTCTGGAAGCCCTCGATCTTCTGGCTGTCGCGCTTGACCACCACCTTGCCGTTGAACACGCCGCGGGCGCGGTCGTCGAGGATGCCCTTGTAGTTCTCGTTGGAGAAGGTACGCGGGGCGTTGTGGTTGGCCAGGGTATGGTTGTCGATATGCTGACGGCCCTGGCCGTAGAACAGCCCATAGAAATTGGCCTCGGCGCCTTCGCCGTTGAGTTCGCCGATCAGGTCGTTGCGCACCAGGCTGCCACCCAGGTTCAGGTTGAACGAGGTGTAGCGGCTGTCGCGGCCCTGCTCGACGTGGATGCTGGCCACGTGCAGATCGCCGAGCGCGGCTTCCTGCAGCTTGTAGTGGGTCAGGATCGCGCCACGATCGAGCATCAGTTCGGCCACCAGGTTGGTGAAGTTGGCCGCCTCGCTCTCGCCCACGTGATGCTCGATCAGCGTCGCCTGGCTGCGCGAGCCGGCCTCGACCAGGATGCGCGGGTGGCTCATCACCGGCTTGCCGTTGGCCCGCGACAGGAACTGCAGCAGGATCGGCTTCTCCACCACGCTGCCCGGCGCCAGGCGCACCACGGCGCCCTCCTCCATGAAGGCGGTGTTGAGTGCCGAGAACGGCGAGAACTCGACACCCGTCAACCGCCCCAGCGGGCCGCCCACGGCCTCGTGATTCTCGGCCAGCGCCTGGGACAGCGGCAGCACCGCCACGCCGCGCGGCAGCTCGCCCAAATCGGAGAGCGCCGCGGAGAAGACGCCGTCGACGAAGGTCAGCCGATGAGCCTCCAGCGGAAGGGTCAGCGCGGCGGCCGAGGGCGGCGAGAAGTCGGCGCTGTCGGTGAGCGCGAAATCGCCCCTGGCAATGGCGCGTACGTCGGTGTATTTCCACGCCTCGTCGCGGCGAGTGGGAAAACCGAGCGCCTCGAAGCGCGCCGCGCCGGCCTGGCGGCGGGCGGCGATCCAGGTTGGCTCGGCGCCGCGCGTGGCATTGCGCTCGTCGAGGCGCGCGAGAAAGGCCGTCACTTCGCTCTGGACGTCAGTCATGCCGCCGTTTCCTCCACCACCCAGTCGTAACCGCGGGATTCCAGCTCCTTGGCCAGCTCGGCGTCGCCGCTCTTGGCGATGCGACCGTCAACCAGCACGTGCACGCGATCGGGCACGATATAGTCGAGCAGGCGTTGATAGTGAGTCACCAGCAGGATGGCGCGCTTCTCGTCACGCAGCGAGTTGACGCCGTCGGCCACCACGCGCATGGCATCGATGTCGAGACCGGAGTCGATCTCGTCGAGCATGGCGAGCTTCGGCTGCAGCACCAGCATCTGCAGGATCTCGTTGCGCTTCTTCTCGCCGCCCGAGAAGCCCTCGTTGACGGCGCGCTGGAGGAAGCTGGCGTCCATCTTCATCTGTGCCAGCTTCTCCTTGACCAGCTTCATGAACTCCGGTGCCGGGATCTCGCCCTCGCCGCGCGCCTCGCGCTGGGCATTGAGCGCCGCCTTGAGCAGGTAGATGTTCTTCACGCCGGGGATCTCCACCGGGTACTGGAAGCCCAGCAGCAGGCCCGCCTGGGCGCGCTCCTCGACCTCCATCTCCAGCACGTCCTGGCCCTCGAAGGTGATCGAACCGGCGGTCACCTCGTAGCCCTCCTTGCCGGCGATCACGGCCGACAGGGTCGACTTGCCGGCGCCGTTGGGGCCCATGATGGCGTGGACTTCGCCGGCGTTGATGGTCAGGCTCAGACCCTTGAGGATGTTCTTGCCTTCCACCTTGACGTGCAGATCCTTGACTTCGAGCATCTTGAGTACCTTTTCGATTCTGGCGAGCCGTAAAGCGACCCGAAAAATAATTCATCCAGCCCAGCGAAACGAGCGAGCGGCGTCTGGACAAGGCGAGCGCGGAAGAGAGTAGCGGAGTTTACGACTGTAAATGAGCATTCTCGAATCCGCGCTCAACGCCGTACAGGCGTCGCGTAGCCGTTTCCTTCGCCAAAGCGCTTTAACCCACGGCACCTTCCAGGGTGACGTTCAGGAGCGCCTCGGCCTCCACGGCAAACTCCATCGGCAGCTCCTGGAACACGTCCTTGCAGAAGCCGTTGACGATCATGCTCACCGCATCCTCCTCGGAGATCCCCCGGCTCTGGCAGTAGAACAGCTGGTCCTCGCCGATCTTCGAGGTGGTCGCCTCGTGCTCGATGGTCGCGGTGCTGTTGCCGATCTCCTGATAGGGGAAGGTGTGGGCGCCGCACTGGTCGCCGATCAGCAGCGAGTCGCACTGGGTGAAGTTGCGCGCCCCCTTGGCCCGCGGCCCGATCTTGACCAGCCCACGGTAGGACTGGTTGCTGCGACCGGCGGAGATGCCCTTGGAGACGATGTAGGAGCGGGTGCCCTCGCCGATGTGGATCATCTTGGTGCCGGTGTCGGCCTGCTGACGGCCATTGGTCACCGCCACGGAATAGAACTCGCCGATGCTGTCCTTCCCGCGCAGCACGCAGGAGGGATACTTCCAGGTGATGGCGGAGCCGGTCTCGACCTGGGTCCAGCTGATGCGCGAGCGATCGCCGCGGCAGTCGCCACGCTTGGTGACGAAATTGTAGATGCCGCCCTTGCCGTCCTCGTCACCGGGATACCAGTTCTGCACTGTGGAGTACTTGATGTAGGCGTCGTCCAGCGCCACCAGCTCGACCACCGCGGCGTGGAGCTGGTTCTCGTCGCGCATCGGCGCGGTGCAGCCCTCCAGGTAGGAGACCTGGGCGCCCTCCTCGCAGATGATCAGGGTGCGCTCGAACTGCCCGGTGTTGGCGGCGTTGATGCGGAAATAGGTGGAGAGTTCCATCGGGCAGGTCACGCCCTTGGGCACGAAGACGAAGGAGCCGTCGGTGAACACCGCCGAGTTGAGCGCGGCGAAATAGTTGTCAGCCTGGGGCACCACGGTGCCCAGGTACTGCTTGATCAGCTCCGGGTAGTCGCGGATCGCCTCGGAGATCGAGCAGAAGATCACCCCCGCCTCGTGCAGCTTCTCCTTGAAGGTGGTGGTCACCGACACGGAGTCGAACACCGCATCCACCGCCACGCCGGCCAGGGCGGCGCGTTCGTGCAGCGGGATGCCCAGCTTCTCGTAGGTCTCGAGCAGCTTGGGGTCGACCTCGTCGAGGCTCTGCGGGCGATCCTCGGGGCGCTTGGGCGCGCTGTAGTAGGAGATCGCCTGGTAGTCGATCGGCGGATACTCCAGGTGCGCCCAGGAGGGCGGCGTCATCTTGAGCCACTGGTGGTAGGCCTTGAGACGCCATTCGAGCATCCACTCCGGCTCGCCCTTCTTGTTGGAAATGAAGGCGATCACGCTCTCGTCGAGCCCCGGCGGTACCGTATCGCTCTCGATATCCGTCACGAACCCCTCTTTGTATTCGCGGCGGACAAGCTGTTCCATTTCCTGACTTGCCATGGTCTCTCCCCTCCCGGGCGGTTAGGCCGGCGAGCGTACTCGCCTCGGGTAATGAATCCGGTTCGCTGGCTCAGGCCGTGTCGGCGGCCAGGCTCACGCTCTGTATGGGTAGCTGCACCGGCAGCTTGATCGGCGCGGTGTCGGCCAGGTGGGCCAGGGTCACGCTGTCGAGCAGGGTGCGCACGGCCAGCGACACACGCTGCCAGTTGTCGGAGACGCCGCAGGTTGCCAGCAGGTCGCAGTCGCCCTCAGCGTGGCTGCACTCCGTCATCGCCACCGGTCCCTCGATCGCGGTGATGATGTCGATGGCCGTGATCCGCGAGGCCGGCCGTGCCAGGGAGTAGCCACCCTGGGCGCCGCGACGCGACTCCAGAAGCCCGGCCTTGACCAGCATCTTCAAGGTCTTGCTGACCGTGGGATGCGGCAGTTGCACGGTCTCGGCCAGCTCCGCCGCCGCATGGGGCTGCTCGGGATGCCTGGCGATCTGCGCCAGGATAACGGCGGCGTAGTCTGTCAGCCGTGAAAGCTTCAGCATGCCTGACTCCTGAGTGTCACGGACACGTGGCGAAGGCCCGCGCTCCATTTGGGACCATTTTAGTCCTGTATGGATTCGATGTGAAGTCCCCCCGCGGCAGGGAAGCGCCAAAGCGCCAAGATGGCGGCACGTTCGCCGCCGATCACATAACAAACTCAATCATTCTCATTTACAGGCACTATCGAGACGACCCCGCGACGGGCTCGTGGGACGAGCAGGACAAGGGAGTCTCAGCGAGGCGGCAGGGGTCGGCTTAGCGACGGGGGATGGGCGTCTCGCCCTGCCGCCGATGCTGCTCGCGCTCGTGGTGCCAGGCCAGCAGCTCCTCGACGGGCAGGGCCTTGGCATAGAGAAAGCCCTGGGCCTGGTCACAGCCCAGTTCCTGAAGGATACGATGCTGGCCCTGGGTCTCGACGCCCTCGGCGGTGACTTCCAGGTCGAGCGCATGCCCCACCTCGATCAGGCAGGCCATCAGCTTGCGGGCCCTCACGTCCTTGTCCAGCCCCTCGACAAAGGCGCGATCGATCTTGAGACCGGTGATGGGCAGGTGGCGCAGGTACTCGAAGGAGGAGAAGCCGGTGCCGAAGTCGTCGATGCTGACCTGGATGCCGTAGCCGCGAATCCGCTCCAGCGCCTGCTTGGCGGCGAAGAGATCGTTCACCAGGGCGCTCTCGGTCACTTCCACCTCGAGCTGCGAGGGGTGGATCCCCGCCTCCTCCACGAGCCGATTGAGCTCCTCCAATAGTTCGTCGTCCATCAGGTTGCGCACCGAGAAGTTGATGCTCACCCTGCCGCCATGGCGGCGAGCGAAGCGACAGGCCTCGTTCATGACGAACCGGGTCACCGGCGCAATCAGGGTGGTGTTCTCGACCTTGGGCATGAACATGCCAGGCGCGATCAGGGCGCCACTCTCGTCACGCCAGCGTATCAGCCCCTCGAAGCCGCTGACCCGGTCGCTCGCCAGGTGCAGCTTGGGCTGGTAGTGCAGCTCGAACTCCCCCTGGGCCAGGCCGCGGCGGACCCGGGCGATGAGGCGGATGTTCTGCAAGCTGCGGCGGGCGAAGGAGGGCTGGAAATGGCAGTGCGCACGATGCTTCTCGGAGGCGGCCAGCATGGCGATTCGCGCCTCGCGAATCAGGCTGCCGGGGGTCACGCTACCGGCGCCCTGCAGCGAGCTGCCCAGCACCAGTTGCACACGCAGCGGCACGCCCAGCGCCACCAGATTGTCCTCGCCCAGCTCCACCACCTGGTGCGCCAGGCGCTCCAGCTCCTTGAACCCCACCGGCCAGAACAGCAGCGCCAGCTCGGCACCGCTGACGCGATAGCTGCCATGGAGGTTGGGCCCCAACTGGGCCAGGCGCCGGCTGATCGCCACCATCAGCTCATCGGAGGCATCCGCCCCCAGGGCCTCCATGATCTCGCCGATGTCCTCGACGCGCACCAGCACCACCCCGATGCCCCGACCATCCTGGCGCGGCGAACGCTTCAGCCAGCGTGACAGGTCCGCCTCCAGCGCGATGTCATTGGGAAGCCCCGCGCGGGGGTCGGTGCGCGATGCCAGCTCGACATTGAGGTAGCTCTGCCTCAGGCGCTCGAACAGGCCCCCGGCAAAGCCACCGATGACGAGGTAGAGCCCGAGGCGAATTACCCAGTTGAGGGTCGCCTGGGGCTCGCCGGTGGCCACCGAGAGGGGTATCGCCGCCATCAGCAGGCCGGCCGCGAACGCCACGAGCAAGGAGCCATACCAGGTATACCAGGCTCCTGCCAGCAGCACGGGGATCAGCATCAGGTAGGGGTAAGCGTACTGGGTGCCGCCGGTGACGTAGACCAGCGCCGTGCCCAACAGCAGCAACAGTGCCAGCACCAGCACCTGGCTGGCATGGCGCAGCAGGGGCGGACACGACTGCCAGCGCTGCTCCATGTCACGCCAGGCGCCCACCATGTCGCTCATGCCTGTCATGTCGTTCCCCCTACCCGGTCCGGCAGCGCCCATTAGGAAGCTTATATTTTTTCGCAGTGTATACAACCCGGGGCGAAACGACCTCAGCCGCTCTCAACGCTCGACCGCCGCCCTGCGCTGCCTGGCCATGCCCCGCGGCTCGCGATGGGCTCGCACTTGCTTGAGAACTGGCGAGCACGGGCAGGATTCGCCAGACTTGCATAGATGGTTAGCGGTATCGGCCAAGGAACCCCTGAACGCCACATTGACGAGGCACCCCATGCGCAATCTCAAACTCGACCGCATCGACCGCATGCTGCTCGAAGCCCTCCAGCAGGACGCCCGTCTGACCACCGCCGAGCTGGCAGAACTCGTGAACCTCTCCCCCTCCCCTTGCGCTCGCCGCATTCGCCGGCTCGAGCAGGCCGGGATGATCACGCGCTACCGCGCCGAACTGGACAAGGCCCGGCTCGGCCTGACGATCCAGGTCTACGTGCAGGTCAAGCTCGACCAGCATCAGCAGGAACGGGTGGAAGAATTCGAGGCCAGGGTGCGAGACATGCCGGAAGTGATCCAGTGCCACAGCGTTTCCGGCCACTTCGACTACCTGCTGCAGGTGATCACGACGGATATGGACGCCTTCGAGCAGTGGCTGCGACAATTCCGCGAACTGCCGATGGTCAGCACCGTGGACAGCAGCTTCTCGATACGCGCCGTCAAGGAGAACGGCTCGCTCCCCCTGCCGGCCCAGTGATGCCAGGCGACGGCGGCACCCCCATCAGGGAGACAGCATGGCGAAGGCCCCCATTACCGTATTCGGCGGAACCGGCTTTCTCGGTCGTCACGTGGTGCAGGAACTGTGCGATGCCGGCCATGCGGTCCGCATCGCGGCACGCCGTCCTGCGCTCCCGGCGTGGGCCGAACCCGGTGATCCCCTGGAGCCGATGAGCGTCGACATTCGCAGCGAGCGCGACGTGCGGCGCGCCCTCGAGGGGGCGCTCGGCGCGGTCAATGCCGTGAGCCTCTACGTCGAGCGCCGCCAAGCCAGCTTCGAGCAGGTGCACGTCGAAGGGGCCGGACGCCTGGCGCGCCTGGCCAGCGCCCAGGGCGTCGAGACCCTCGTCCAGCTTTCGGGTATCGGCGCCCGCCCCTCGTCGCGCTCGCGCTACGTCAGGGCACGCGGGCGCGGCGAAACGGCCGTCGTCGATGCCTACCCGAAGGCGGTGATCCTGCGCCCGAGCGTCATGTTCGGGCCCGACGACGCCTTTCTTCAGCGCCTGGTGGACCTGACGCGGCTGCCCGTCATCCCGCTCTTCGGGCACGGCGAGACGAAGCTTCAGCCGGTGCATGTGGTGGACGTGGCGAGGGCGATCGTGCGCCTGATGGGAGCCGCGCCGCCCGAGCGAAGGCTGTTCGAACTGGGCGGCCTGGATATCCTGAGCTATCGCGAGATACTCGAGCTGGTCATGGCGCACCTGGAGCGCGAGCGCAGGCTGGTGCCCGTCCCCTTCCCGCTGTGGCACCTCGCCGCCCTGCTGGCGTCGCCGCTGGCGGAGCCACCGCTGACCCGGGACCAGGTCTTCATGATGGCCGAGGACAACACGGTCGGTGAAGGCGTCGGCACCTTCGCCGATCTCGACATCCTGCCGCGCTCGCTGCGCGACGCCCTGCCCGCCTGCCTGCCGCCGGGCCGCCAGGCCTCGCCCTGATCGTCTCCGGATGCCGTGCCGTCGCCCCCAGGCAGCGGCCGGTCGTGCCTCAGCGCAAGCGCCAGCCGTGGCGCTGCCACCACTCCAGCGCGATGCGCCGGTTCTCCGCGTTGGCGTTTTCATCCAGCGCCGTGGTGAGGCGCACGTAGTCGCCGCCGGTTCGAGCCATCAGCCGCGGATCCTGGGTGGCCAGCTGCAGCGCATACAGCGCCAGCATCAGTTCGTACTCGTTGCCGGTATCGAGCAGCGTGAACAGCAGCGGGACTGCCGGTTCGCCGATCTGGCCCAGGCGCTCCGCCGCGATGTACCAGACCCGCGGATGCTCGGTGCCACCGTAGACATCGATGAAGCGCCTGTCGGCGAGGCGGCTGATGTAGTAGTGGACCTCGTCCTCTTGCGACGCGAAGAGCGGCGGCAACCAGAAGCGCTCGTGGCGACTGGCGGCCACCAGGGGCGTCGCCGGCTCGCGCGGCACAGCCTGCTCGGACTGTTCGGATTGCGTGCGGGCAGGGTCGGCGGCGACCGGTTCGGCCTGCTGAGCCGATCGCCCGCCACAGCCACTCAAGAACAGCGCCAGGAATAGCGCGCTGGAAAACCGGATACCAGGCATTTCATGCTCCCGGGGTTGGCTCGTCGTTGCGGTGCGTTTTACGTGGTCCTGCGCCGCTTGGCTAGTCCCCCGCCGGGTTCCCGAGCACCTGCCCGAGGGCTCGGGCGAGATGGGGGGCCATGGCCACGGCATTGCTCTCATGGACAATGGTGTCGGTACTCCAGACCTCCCCCACCCCGGCCCGGCGGACGACGCTCAGGCCATCGCCGGCAAACAGCGCATGGGTCACCGCCACGTCGACGCTCAACGCCCCAGCGGCCAGTACCTTGGCGGCGGCCCGGGCCAGGGTTCGGCCGGAGCTGGCGACATCGTCCAGCAGCACGACGCGACGCCCGACGATCGCCAGGTCGGGCAACGTGATCTCGACATCGCGGTCGCCGTGGCGCGTTTTGCGACACACGCCATAGTCGAGCCCTGACGCCCCGGCGGCCTGCTCCACCCACTGCAACGATTCCGCATCGGGGCCCAGCAGCAGGGCATCGCGCCGCCGGTCGGCGATCGCCTCGGCCAGCGCCGGGGCACCGGGAAGCGCTATGGCATGGCGCAACGGTATCGCCTGGTCGAGTCGTTCAATGCGATGCAGGTGCGGGTCGACGGTGATCACGGCGTCGAACAGCTCGGCGAGGAAACCGCCGACGAGTCGCTGGCTGACCAGCTCCCCCGGCTGGAAGGCCGCGTCCTGGCGCATGTAGGCCAGGTAGGGCGCCACCAGCACCAGGCGCTCCACCCCCTGCTCGCGCGCATGCCGAGCGAGCAGCATCAGTTCGACCAGCTTGTCGTTGGGGCGGTCCAGGCTGCGATAGAGGATCAACGAGGCGGGCAGCACGCCGGGGGGCAGCCGCAGGCACAGCTCCGCGTCGGGGAAACGGTGACGACCGACCGGCCGGGCCTCGAGGCCGGCCGCCGACGCCAGGCGTGTGGCGGGAACGGATTCCTCATCGAAATAGAGCAAGGCGGCGTCCATCAGAACTCCACGTTGAGGCGCTGGATCTGGTCATGCTGCCCGATACTGTAGCCGCTATCCCGTTCGCTGCATTGATGGGCGAAGCCGCGCTCACTGCGGAAGGCGGCATGCACGCGGTAGAGCGGCTGGCCCTGCTCGACCCGGTCGCCGATCTGGGCCAGCAGGTCGACCCCGGCCCCCTTGGCCTTGGGGGCCCCCGCCAGGCGAGCGATCCGCGCCAGGCGCAGGTTGTCGATGGCGGTGACGACACCGCCCCGGGGTGCCGGTACCTCGAAGCGATGCGGCGCCAGCTCGGGACGGTCGAGGTCGAATGGCTTCTCGCCCTGGGCACGAATGATCGCCTGCATCTTCTCCAGCGCGCGGCCGGAGTCGAGGATGTCGCGGGCGATGGAGAAGCCGTCCCCGCCGCGGACGTCGGGGTCGAACTCCAGCATCCGCCCAGCCAGGCGCAGCGACTTCTGGCGCAGGTCCATGGGAGCATCGGGATGGTTGGTGAGCACTCGCATCACGTCGCGAGCCTCCAGCACGGGCCCGATGCCGCGTCCGATCGGTTGGCTGCCATCGGTGATCACCACGTCCAGCACCAGCCCCATGCGGCCGGCCACGAACTCGAACAGCTTGCGCAAGCGACGCGCCTCCGGCATGGAGCGAACCTTGGCGTGGGGCCCGATGGGGATGTCGAGCAGCAGATGGGTCGAGCCGGCGGCCACCTTCTTCGACAGGATGGAGGCGACCATCTGCCCCGGCGAGTCGATGGAGAGCGGCCGCTCCACCGCGATCAGCACGTCATCGGCCGGCGAGAGCTCGCTGGTCCCGCCCCAGGCCACACAGCCCCGGTGAGTACGCACTAGCTCGCCCAGCTCGTCGAAGGGCACCTCGACCTTGGCCAGCACCTCCATGGTGTCGGCGGTGCCCGAAGGCGAGGTGATCGCGCGCGACGAGGTCTTGGGGCACAGCAGGCCATGGGCCGCCACGATGGGTACCACCAGCATCGAGGTGCGGTTGCCCGGGATGCCGCCGATGCAGTGCTTGTCGACCACCGGATGCTCGTGCCAGTCGAGCCGTCGCCCCACCCGGCCCATGGCATCGCTGAGGTAGAAGATCTCCTCGCGGTCGAGCTCGCCCAGCTCGCAGGCCACCACGAATGCCGTCAGCTCGATCTTCGAGTAGCGCAGCTCGGCGATGTCCTGCACGATCTCGCGGAAATCCTGACGTGAAAGCCGCTCACCCGCGATCTTGCGGCGCAGGGCCGGGATCGAGGCAGGTGGCTCCGCCTGGGAGACGCTGACCGCCTGTCCCTCCTCCACCCCGAGCAGGGAGAAGGCATCCTCGGAGAGGCCCAGCTGGGTGTGGCCGACGATGGCGACGTCGTCGACCACGTTCAGGGTCGCCAGGATGCGCCGACCGTTGGCCCGCACCTCGATCTTGGACAGCGCCTGGAAGCCCTCGGCGCGATACAGGTCGCACTCGCGGTGCAGGTAGGCGACGTTCTCCCGGTAGGTGTCGATGGCCACGCGACACAGCGCGAGCGGGATCGCCGCCTCATCGCCGGGGCCTTCGCTGGTCACGGGGCTGGATCGGGTACGGATCATGGTCGGATCGTCCTGGCCGGTGCAATACTCAGTCTGCCCCATTCGCCTCCGCTTGGGCAGCACGATGGCAGCCTGCCATGACCCAGGACAACCGGGCGAGCGTGCGGCCTCCTCGGATATCGCCGCAAGAGTCAGGCGGAGCGGTACAGACGGCGACTTTGCCACTATGCTCCGAGAAACGGGTGACCCGAGGTATCGAGAAGCGGCAGCAGACAGGAGACGCTATGAGATTCGTCATCATGGGGAGCGGCGGCGTCGGCGGCTATTTCGGCGCGCGACTGGCCGAAGCGGGGGAAGATGTCACGTTCATCGCCCGCGGCGAGCATCTCGCTGCGATGCGGGAGCGGGGCTTGCGTGTGAGCAGCATCAAGGGGGACGTCGCGCTGGGCAAGGTCAAGGCCACGGACGACCCCGCCACGCTGGGCGAGGTGGACTGCGTGATCGTGGCCGTCAAGGCGTGGCAGGTGCGCGAGGCGGCCGAGTCGATACGCCCGCTGGTGGGGCCCGACACCTTGGTGCTGCCGCTGGAGAACGGCGTCGAGGCCGCCGACATTCTGGCCGACGTGCTGGGTGAGGCTCCGGTGCTCGAAGGCCTGTGCGGCATCCTGGCCTGGCGCGAGGCACCGGGCCACATTCGCCATGCCGGCGTGGATCCGTTCATCCGCTTCGGCGAGCGCGACAACCACAGCAGCGCACGCACGGCGCGGCTCAAGGACGTCTTCGATAGAGTTCACGGGGTCAGCGCCGAGATCCCCGACGACATCCGCGTCGCCCAGTGGAGCAAGTTCCTGTTCATCTGTGCCATGAGCGGCATCGGCAGTATCACGCGCGCCCCGATCGGCGTCTCGCGCCAGCTGCCGGAAACGCGAGCGCTGATCCAGGCCATGCTAGAGGAGATCGACCAGGTGGCCCGCGGCCACGGTGTCGCCTTTCCCGCCGATGCCGTCGCACGCGCCATGCAGTTCATCGACGCCATGCCGGCCGAGAGCACCTCCTCCATGCAGCGCAACATCATGGCCGGCGAGCCTTCGGAGCTGGAATCGCAGAACGGCGCCGTGGTGCGCCTGGGTCGCTCGGTCGGCGTGGCGACGCCGGTTCACGCCCTGGTCTACGCCGCCCTGTTGCCCCAGGAGCTTGCCGCGCGGGGCGAACTGCCGGCGGCCGGGTGACCCCCGTGGCGCCGGGCGCGATGGGCGGTGGCAAGCCTCGGATTGGAGTATGCTCATGACAGGGCGTAACTTACGCTCGCCACCGCGGAGCCTCGACATGAACGATGCCCCTCACAATGCCCCGGGCCAGCACTGGAATGCCGCCACCTACGCCCGCAACGCCGATTTCGTCGCCAGGCTGGGCGACACCGTGGCCAGGCTGCTTGCCCCTCGCCCCGGCGAGCGCATCCTCGACCTGGGCTGCGGTGACGGCGCCCTGACCGAGGAGCTGGCGAAATCCGGCGCCACCGTGGTCGGCGTCGACGCCGCCATCGACATGGTCGAGGCAGCCCGGGCAAGAGGACTCGACGCCCGGGTACTGGACGCCCACAACCTGCCCTTCGAGCACGAGTTCGACGCCGTGTTCAGCAATGCCGCGCTGCACTGGATGCTCAATCATGAAGCCGTGGTGGCCAGCATCCACCGTTCGCTGAAGCCGGGCGGGCGCTTCGTGGCCGAATTTGGCGGGCACGGCAACGTGGCGGCCATCTGCACCGCTCTGCTGGCAGCCCTGAGGGCACGAGGCATCAGCGGCAAGGCCCGCTTCCCGTGGTTCTTCCCCACCCCGGAAGAGTACCGCGAGTGCCTCGAAGCGGCCGGATTCACGGTCGACTCCATCGAACTGATCCCGCGCCCGACCCGCCTGCCGACAGGTATGGCCGGCTGGCTCGCCACCTTTGCCAATCCCTTCCTGCATGGCCTGGATGAGGAAGTGGCCGAAGCGGTGCTGGACGACGCCCTGGCGCTGCTGACGCCCAGCCTGCGCGACAGCCACGGCAACTGGACGGCCGACTACGTTCGGTTGCGCGTGCAGGCGCATCGCTGAGGCGGCAGGCCGACGCCTCGGCCGGCACGGGAGGCGTCGGCCTGCCGTGCCGGCCGGTGCCTCAACCCACCGGCTCGAGCGGATCCCAGTCCGTGCGATTGGCCAGGAACTCAGGCCGCGGACGGTTGCCGCAGAAGGGATTCAGCAAGCCGTTGTCGACACTGTTGTAGACGAAGAAGAGGTTGCTGCGCGGCCAGCAGGACATGTTGATGTTGGAGCCATGCATGGTATTGCACTCGAACATGACCAGGGTGCCGGCCGGCCCCTTCGGCGCCTCGATATCTCCCTTGAGCATCAGCTCGCGCAGACTGGCGTTGTCGGGCACGCCCACGTCCTGGCTCTTCAGCGATTCCTTGTAGTTGTCAGTAGGCGTGCGCCCCACGCAGGGGACGAAATACTGGTGCGAGCCGGGTATCAGCATCAGCGGGCCGTTGAATTCACCGTTGTCGGTCAGCACGATCGAGCAGCTCAACGAACGCATGCGCGGCATGCCGTCCTCGCTGTGCCAGGTCTCGAAGTCGGAATGCCAGTCGAACCCCTTGCCCTTGAAGCCGGGCTTGTAGTTGATGCGTGACTGGTGGATATACACGCCCTTGCCGAGCAGCTGCTCGACCATCGCCAGCAGCCGCGGATCTCGCGTCAACCGGCTGAAGCGCTCGGAGATCTCGTGGATGCCGAAGATGGAGCGGATCTCCTGTCGCCCCGGCTCGAGAATGGTGCCTTCCGAAAGCTTGAGATCGTCGTCCTCTTCGTAGTCGCGCAACTCTTGGATGAAGGCTTCCATCTCCTCGCGGTCGAAGAACCCCTCGAACGAAAGAAACCCCTTTTCCTCGTATTCGCGCACCTGCTCCTCGCTCAGCGGACCATCCCGGCGCTCAGCCCCACTGGCATGCACCACGGGGTCGATACGCTCGAACATGCCCAACTTGCGCTCCAATCGCGTCGGGAACAGATCCTGTACATCGTCTTTCATCGCATGCTCCTCCTTGAATCCAAGCGAAACGCCAGTCATCCGACTGGTAATAACCCAACCTAGCCCCGTAATCGTTCGCATGCAAAGCGACTTTGTATCGGCCTATTGCGCCGGGAAAAGTAACCGTAATCAGCGCAAAAAGGACGCACCTCGAGTTTCGATCAGGCGTCGGGCGCCAAGGAGGAGAGATCGTCCTTCTCGTTCAACTGCTCGATCTCCCGACAGAGCCTGCGACGCTGCCAGGGCGTGGAAAGCCGCTTGGTATCCCAGGTAGCCGGTACCAGTCCGCATCCCGGCTGCTGGTCGACGAATTCGAAGCAGCGCTCGGCGCCGATCGGCAGGTCCTCCGAGCCGTAGATGCAGATGATGCGAATGGTCAAGGTGCGGAATAGCACCCCATGCAGCGGGCGATTTCCCTCCATCTCGAATCCGGCGTCGCGTGCGAGGCGCTGGGTCAGGGCGGCGAAGCTGTCGATATGGACGAAATCGCCGGGCCCTAGCGGGCCCTGATGGGAGCCGTCCTGGGCGATGGGCGAAGGGTCGTTCGAGCCAGACGAAAAGTGGCCGGCACCCGCTTCATCATCCCGCGAGTAGCTTTCGGTACTGTCGGTCACATCCATCCGCACGGTGCCGCGCGAGGTCTCCAGTTCGGCGATGATGTGCTGGATGAAGACCGGTTCGGCACTCATGTTGCTGATGATGCACAGGGCATCGATAGCCTTTTTCCGGCCTCGATTGATCAGCAGGCGCGGCCGGCGCTGTCGGCGAAAGCCGAAGTAGAGCAGCTGAGCGTAGACCACCCAGACGATCAGGGTGCCGATATCGGTCAGCACGGAGACGTTGTCTCCGTGCTGGAAAAGCCAGTCGAACACTGCAATCCTCCCTGACTGCCATGAACGTTAGGATCACGGGCGATGGTTGTCAGCCGCGGCGGTAGGTGCCGATCAGGCGGTTCATGCCGAGCAGGTGGGGCTCGAGCTGCTTGAGCAGCTCCGCGAGGCCTAGTCCTTCGGGCAGGTCGGTCGGCTTGTCCAGCGCCAGCACCCAGAAATAGTAATGGTGCACGCCATGGCCCTCCGGCGGCATGGGGCCGCCATAACCGAGCTTGCCGAAATCGTTCTTGCCACTCGTGCCGTCGCCGGTGCCTTCGGCCAGCGATGAGGTGGAGCCCGGCAGGTTGTAGAGCAGCCAGTGAACGAAGCCATAGCCGCCGTGCTGGACCAGTGGCGCGTCGGGGTCGTGGCAGATGATGGCATAGCCCTTGGTCCCTGCTGGGGCAACGCGCCAGCTCAGCGCCGGTGAAACGTCCTCGCCCTCTCCGGTATGCCGAGCGGGAATGGCGCCATGCGCCTTGAAGGCAGGGCTTTCCAGCTGCATGGTCGAAAGTGCAAAGGCCATGAGGGGGAATCCTCCTGTCGGTTGCGAACGGGAAGCTGCCGAAACAGCGTCGGTAAAAGCGGTTAGACTGTCAAACATGAAACGCCTGCTGATCGTGGCGCACGCGCCCTCCCCCAATACCCGAACCCTGCGAGACGCCGCCGAACGCGGCGCCGGGCATCCCGATGTCGAGGCCGTCGAGGTGGTGGTCAAGGCACCCCTCGAGGCCGGCCCCGAGGACATCCGCGCCAGCGATGCCATCCTGCTCGGCACCACCGAGAACCTCGGCTACATGAGCGGTGCGCTGAAGGACTTCTTCGACCGCAGCTATTACGCGGTGCTGGAGGAAAAACAGGGCCTGCCCTGCGCGCTCTACGTGCGCGCGGGACACGACGGCACCGGTACGCGCCGTGCGGTGGAGAGTATCGTGACCGGGCTGCGCTGGCGCTGGGTGCAGGCACCGTTGATCCTGCGCGGGGAGTGGCAGGCAGAGTTCGAAGCACAGGTGGAGGAGCTGGGCCTCTACCTGGCGGCAGGACTCGAGGCAGGCGTGCTGTAGGAAGAATAAGCGGCACCCCGTGAGGTGCCGCGGGTATCGCTACCGAGGCGCTTAGTTGAGCCGCTCGAAGACAGTCGCCACCCCCTGCCCCATGCCGATGCACATGGTGGCCAGCCCCAGGGTGGTGTCCTGCTGGCGCATCACGTTGAGCAGCGTGGTGCAGATGCGCGCGCCGGAGCAGCCCAACGGGTGACCCAGGGCGATGGCGCCTCCGTTGAGGTTGACCTTCTCGTCCATGGCATCGAGGAAACCGAGGTCCTTGAGCACCGGGATCGCCTGGGCGGCGAAGGCCTCGTTGAGCTCGACGGTCTGGATGTCCTCGGACGCCAGGCCGGCGGCCTTGAGCGCCTTCTTCGACGCCGGCACCGGGCCATAGCCCATGATCGAGGCGTCGCAGCCCGCTACGCCGGTGGAGAGCACCCTGGCAATCGGCTCGAGACCCAGGGCGCGAGCGCGCTCGTAGCTCATCACCGCCATGGCCGAGGCGCCCACGGAGAGCGCCGAGGAGGTCCCCGCCGACACCGTGCCCCCGCGCGGGTCGAACACCGGCTTGAGCTTGGCCATCTCCTCGAGCGAGGCATCGATGCGCACCACCTCGTCGTGCTTGAACAGCGTGCGGAAGCCGCGTTCGTCGTGGCCCTCGACGCCGACGATCTCATTGGCGAAGTAGCCCTTCTGGTTGGCGGCGTAGGCGCGCTGGTGCGAACGCACGCCGAACCTGTCCTGCTCCTCGCGGGTGACGCCGTGCATCTTGCCCAGCAGCTCCGCCGTCAGGCCCATCATCATGGCCGCCTTGGCGGCATACTTGCTGGCCGCCGGGTTGACGTCGACGCCATGGGTCATGGGCACGTGCTCCATGTGCTCCACGCCGCCGATGACGTAGAAGTCGCCCATGCCGGCCTTGATGTTGGCCGCGGCGATATGCAGCGCCGTCATCGAGGAGCCGCACAGGCGATTGACCGTCTGGGCCGGTACCGTGCGCGGAATGCCGGTCATGATCGCCGCGTTGCGGGCGATGTTCATCGCCTGCTCGAGGGTCTGGTTGACGCAGCCCCAGATCACGTCGTCGACCTCGGCCGGGTCGAGATTGGCGTTGCGATCGAACAGCGCCTGCATCACCGCGGCGGAGAGGTTCTCGGCGCGCACGTGGCGGAAGGCGCCGTTCTTGGCCTTGGCCATGGCGGTACGTACGCCGTCGACCACCACGATGTCTCTCGGATTCAAACTCATTTCAACTCACCTCCTGCTCGTGGTGGATTCAGCCCTGGGCCTGGGTGGAATAGAAGCGCTCGCCGGCCTCGGCCATGCGCCGCAGCCTGTCGGTGGGGGCGTAGAGCGGCCCCAGCTCCTCGGCCAGGCCGTCGGCCAGCCGGACGAACTCGGCCACGCCCATGGCGTCGATGTAGCGCAGCGCGCCGCCGCGGAACGGCGGGAAGCCGATGCCGTAGATCAGCGCCATGTCGGCCTCGGCGGGGGTGGCGACGATGTCGTCCTCCAGGCAGCGCACCGTCTCCAGGCACAGCGGCACCATCATGCGGGCGATGATGTCGTCGTCGGAAAACTCCTTGTGTGCCGTGACGACCTGCTCGACCAGTGCCTGGGCCGCCTCGTCGCTGACCTTCTTCGGCTTGCCCTTGCGGTCTTCCTCGTAGGCGTAGAAGCCCTTGGCATTCTTCTGCCCCAGGCGCTCGTTCTCGAACATGACCTGGATCGCCGTCTTGGCGTCGCGTGCCATGCGGTCGGGGAAGCCTTCCGCCATCACCTCGTTGGCGTGCACGGCGGTATCCATGCCCACCACGTCGAGCAGGTAGGCGGGCCCCATCGGCCAGCCGAACTTCTCCATCACCTTGTCGACGCGCTGGAAGTCGGCACCCTGCTCGACCAGCAGGCTGAAGCCGCCGAAGTAGGGGAACAGCACGCGGTTGACCAGGAAACCGGGGCAGTCATTGACCACGATCGGCGTCTTGCCCATGGCGCGGGCGTAGGCCACGGTGGCCGCCACGGCGGCGTCGCCGGTCTTCTCGCCGCGAATCACCTCGACCAGCGGCATGCGATGCACCGGGTTGAAGAAGTGCATGCCGCAGAAGTTCTCGGGGCGCTTGAGGTTTTGCGCCAGGCGGGTGATCGAGATGGTAGAGGTGTTCGAGGTGAGGATGGTGTCCTCGCCGACCAGGCCTTCCACCTCGCTCAGCACCGCGTCCTTGACCTTGGGATTCTCGACCACCGCCTCGACCACCAGGTCGACGTGGCCGAAGTCCCCGTAGGAGAGCGTGGGGCGGATGTGGGTCAGCTTCTCGGCCATCTGCTCGGTGGTCAGCTTGCCGCGCTCCACCTGCTTGGCGAACAGCTTGCGCGACTCCTTCAGCCCCAGTTCGACGGCCTCCTCCTTGATGTCCTTCATCAGGATCGGTGTGCCCCTGGAGGCGCTCTGGTAGGCGATGCCGCCGCCCATGATGCCGGCCCCCAGCACGGCGGTCTGCTTCACCGCCCGGGCCTGCTTCTCGTACTTGCCGGCCTTCTTCTTGACCACTTGGTCGTTGAGGAACAGCCCCACCAGGTTGTAGCAGACCTCGGTCAAGGCCAGCTTGGCGAAGGCCTTGGCTTCGATGGCCTGGGCGCGGGCACGCTCCTCGCCGGCGCCCTTCTGGATCACCTTGATCGCCTCGATCGGCGCCGGGTAGTGCGGCCCCGCCTTGCCGGCCACGTAGCCCTTGGCGGTCTCGAAGGCCATCATCTGCTCGATGGCGTTGAGCTTCAGCGGCCCGGTCTTCTCGGCGCGCCGCGCCTGGTAGTCCAGCTCGCCGGCGTTGGCCCGCGCCAGGATGTCCAGCGCCGCCGCCTCGAGCTGCTCGGCAGGCACGACGGCATCCACGACGCCGACCTTGAGCGCCGCATCGGCACGGTTCTCGCTGCCGCCGGCGATCCACTCCACGGCGTTGTCGGCGCCGATCAGGCGCGGCAGGCGCACGCAGCCGCCCCAGCCGGGCAGGATGCCGAGCTTGGTCTCGGGCAGGCCGATCTTGGCCGCCTCGCCCATCACCCGGAAATCGGTGGCCAGCGTGACCTCGCAGCCGCCACCCAGCGCCAGGCCGTTGATCGCCGTCACCGTGGGGAACGGCAGGTCCTCGATGGCATTGAAGATCTCGTGAACCTTGAGGTTCATCTCGACCAGGAAGGCTTCGCCCTTCTCGAAGATGCCATGGAATTCGGTAATGTCGGCGCCGACGATGAAGACCTCCTTGGCGCTGCCGATCACCAGCCCCTTGAGGCCGCTCTGGGCGCGGATGGCCTGGACGGCCTCGTCGAGCTCAGCCATCACCGCGCTCGACAGCTTGTTGATGGATTCATCCTTCAGGTCGAAGGTGAGCATGGCGACATCGTCGCCGTTGCGTGCCACCGTGATGGCGTTGCCTTGGTAGATCATCCACGAATCTCCACACAGAGGTTGGCGTTGGAGGAGCGCCCGATTTCATACGGCCGTTTGATTTCGGAAGCTTGGTGCACTCCGGGCGGCACGTCAAGCCCCGGGAGACGCTTTGTCGGCTAGCCCTTGACCTGCAGGCAGAAACGTTGACTGCCTTCCGGCAGGGCAGCAGCGGCTGATGCAGCTTGCCGGGGCGGGACTGGACAGACAGGGCCGAGAAGGGGAACCTATCCATTAGCGCGGTAATCGAATCCTGAATCGTCATGACTTGACGAGACAAGTTGCATTACACGCAAGGGGTCCGGACAATTCGACAAATTCAACGATGTAAGCGGAGTCCCATGCATCAGAACATCGGCTTCCGACTGTCCCGCCTGCCTCGCCTGTGGCGCGCCATCATCGATCGCCGCCTGGCCCCGCTGGGCCTGACCCAGACGCGCTGGATCACGCTGTACCACCTCTGGCGGCTCGGCGATGGGCAGCCGCAGTGTGATCTGGCCCGGGCAATCGGTGTGGAGGCTCCCTCCCTGGTGCGTACCCTCGACCAGCTCTCCGAACAGGGTCTGATCGAGCGCTGCCCCTGCGACCAGGACCGGCGCACCAAGCGCGTCTTCCTCACCCCGGCCGCGACGCCGCTGCTCGAGCAGATCGACGACGTGGTGACCCAGGCCAGGCGGGAGATGCTGGAGGGCCTCAGCGAGGCGGATATCCGCCAGCTCGATGCCCTGCTGGAGCATATCGAGAACAATGGCCTGGCCATTCAGGCCCGGGAGAGCGAGAACTGAGTGACTCAGTCGCCTGTGGCCCTGTCTTTGAAATCGGGGCGCGCCACGGGTCGATCGGCACGACCAGCCAGGGCGTCGCGCAGCAGGCGAAAGTCCTCCACGTAGGTAAGAAAGCGCTCCGCCGTCTGCGACTCCCACCACCACAGGGTAATGGCGGCTTCGTCGGACTCGACGACCAGGGCATCCTGCGGCAGGCGCGTCAGCAGCGACTCGAGCGCTTCACGCGCAGGCTCGGGCAGCGGCCGGAGCGGCTCGATCCGCCAGCGCCAGTCGGCCACGCACGGCTTGAGCACGTCGCTGGCCTCACTGGCGCGCACCAGCAGGAAACGCGGCCCGGGGGCCGCGGCCGGATAGCTCCAGCGGTAGCCCGGCATGGCGGTTCCGCTGCCGTGCAGCGGCGGCTTTTCCAGCACCACCTTGACCCCCGCCCTGGCCGCCGCATTGCGCAGCGGCACGATGCGGCGCTGACGGGGGCTGGGCTTGAGCCACATCACCGGAGCGATCATCAGCAGCAGGGCTGCCAGAATGACTAGCCAGACCATCCCGTTTCTCCTGTTTCTTGACGCAAGTCGTTGTCTTGATTCACCAGCCGTCCTAGAGTGAAGGCATGTCGATCACATGCCGTTACGCTGGAGTCCTGCCATGAGCAATGAATACCGCCATATCCTGGTCGCCGTGGATCTGACCAAGGATTCCCACAAGGTACTTGAGCGCGCCCTTCAGATTGCCGAGCGCAACCAGGCCAAGCTGTCGATCATGCACACCCTGGAGCCGCTGGGCTTCGCCTATGGTGGCGACATTCCCATGGACCTCACCAGCATCCAGGATCAATTGGACGAACATGCCAAGCAGCGCCTGGCCGAGATCGCCGACCCCCATGTGGCCAAGGAGAACCAGCACGTGCTGGTGGGCATGCCCGACACCGAGATCCATCGCTTCGCCGCCGAGAACGGCGTCGACCTGATCGTTGTCGGCTCCCATGGCCGGCACGGCTTCGCCCTGCTGCTCGGCTCGACCTCCACCGGCGTGCTGCATGGTGCCCAGTGCGACGTGCTCGCCGTGCGGGTAGGAAAAAAAGGCGAGAGCGCCGAGTAGCGAAAACCCTGTTTATCTGCTGCGCTCGATATTCTGGCCGCCGGCGGTGCCGAGCGCCGGACCGTCGCTACCTTCATGTAGCAGGCTATACTGCGCTAGCTCCGCTCCGGCGGCAGCCAGCCTATCTTGGCTCGCAACGATAAACAGCGCTTCCTATCGAATTTTTATTTCCTACTCCCCCGCGGCGAGGGCTTCCAGCTCCATCCACCGCTCCATGGTGGCGTCGAGTTCGGCCTGCTTGTCGCTCATGGCCTGCAGCGTCTCGGAAACGCTACCCGCGTCCTGCTGGTAGAACGCGGGATCGCCGACCCGGGCCTCGAACTCGGCCAGCTCGGCCTCGAGCCGCTCGATCTCGGCCGGCAGGGCATCGAGCTCCCGCTGCAGCTTGTAGGAAAGCTTGGCGGGCCGTTTCGCCACCGATGCCGTGGCGGCGCTGCCGGCCCTGGGGCCGGCCTCCGGGGTGACGGTGGGTTCGACCTGCTGGCGGGCCGCGCCCTCCCACGGCGCCGGCGGCAATTTCCCGCCCTGGCGCACCCAGTCGCTGTAGCCCCCGACGTATTCTCGCACCACCCCATCGCCCTCGAAGGCCAGCACGCCGGTCACCACGTTGTCCATGAAGGCGCGATCGTGGGAGACCAGCAACAGGGTGCCGTCGAAGTCGAGCAACAGCTCCTCGAGCAATTCCAGGGTCTCGACGTCGAGGTCGTTGGTCGGTTCGTCGAGCACCAGCACGTTGGCCGGCTGGGTGAACAGCCGCGCCAGCAGCAGACGGTTGGACTCGCCCCCCGAGAGCGCCTTGACCGGCTGGCGCGCCCGCTCCGGCGTGAACAGGAAGTCCTGCAGATAGCTGATCACGTGCTTGTCCTTGCCACCCACCGTGACCCGGTCGCTGCCCTGGGCGACGTTGTCATAGACGCTCTTCTCCGGCTCCAGCCCGGCCCGCAGCTGGTCGAAGTAGGCCACCTTGATGTTGGTGCCGAGACGTACCCTGCCCTCGCTGGGCTCGAGCTCGCCGAGCAGGATCTTGAGCAGCGTGGTCTTGCCGGCCCCGTTGCGCCCGATCAGCCCGATGCGGTCGCCGCGCTGGATCTCCAGCGACAGGTCACGAATGATCGTCTCGTCACCGAAGCGGTGGGTCACCCCGGTCAGTTCGACCACGCGCTTGCCGCTGCGCTCGCCGCTGTCGATACCGAAGCTGGCGCGGCCCTGCACCTCGCGCCGCTGGCTGCGCTCGCGTCGCAGCTGCTCGAGCGCCCGCACCCGCCCCTCGTTGCGGGTGCGCCGCGCCTTGATGCCCTGACGAATCCAGGCTTCCTCCTGCGCCAGCTTCTTGTCGAATTCGGCGTGCTCGCGCGCCTCGACCTCGAGCTCATGCGCTTTCTGCTGCTGGTATTTGTCATAGTCACCCGGGTAACGCCCCAGGCGGCCACGGTCGAGCTCGAGGATCGAGGTGGCCAGCCGGGACAGGAAGGTGCGGTCGTGGGTGATGAACAGCACCGCGCCGTTGAAGTCGAGCAGCTGTTCTTCCAGCCAGGCGATGGTGTCGAGGTCGAGATGGTTGGTGGGCTCGTCGAGCAGCAGCAGGTCGGGCTCGGCCACCAGGGCGCGGGCCAGCGCCACGCGGCGGCGCCAACCGCCCGAGAGCGAGCTCATCGGGTCGTCCGCGGGCAGGCCCAGGCGGGTCAGCACCACGTCGATGCGCTGATGGAACGACCAGCCGTCGATGGCCTCGAGGCGGCTCTGCAGGGTCGCCATGCGCTTCATGTCGGGATCGCTGGCCTGCACCAGGTGATGATACTCGGCCAGCAGTGCGCCGGCCTGGGGCAGGCCCTGCGCCACCACGTCGAAGATGGTCTCGCCCGTGGCGGAAGGCAGGTTCTGCTCCAGCACGCCGATCTTCAGCCCCGGCGCGCGCCAGATGCTGCCGTCATCGGGCAGGATGTCGCCCGATACCAGCTTGAGCAGGGTCGATTTGCCGGTGCCGTTGCGTCCCACCAGCGCCAGGCGCTCGCCCTTCTCCAGCACCAGGTCGGCACCGTCGAGCAGCACATGGTTGCCATAGGCCAGTTGCAAGCGTTCCAGACGTAGCAGGGTCACGCGTTCACCTCTCAATTCATCAAGGCGGCTAGTGTAACGCATGGCTGGCCCCGCGTGGCTTTGGTTACAATGCCCCGTGTATCTGCACAGGAGTGCATCCTTGGTCGATCCCAACGCTACCTTCGACGACTTACTGCCCGAGGCACTGCGGTTTCGCTCACCCGCCCCGCTGGTGGATATCGGCGCCAACCTGACCCACGCCAGCTTCGCTGCGGATCTCGAGGCGGTGCTGCGGCGCGCGCGCGCGGCCAACGTCACCACCCTGATCGTGACCGGCACCGATCGCGCCCACGCCGAGCAGGCCGTGCAACTGGCCCAGCGCTTCCCGGGGCTGCATGCCACCGCCGGCGTGCACCCGCACGATGCCAGTCACTGGGATGCCTCGCTGGCCACGGCCATGCGCGAGCTCCACCGTCGCCCCGAGGTGGTCGCCGTGGGTGAGTGCGGGCTCGACTTCCATCGCAACTTCTCCACGCCGGCAGCCCAGGAGCGCGCCTTCGAGGCCCAGCTCGGCCTGGCGGTGGAGAGCGGCAAGCCGCTGTTCATCCACGAGCGCGACGCCGGCCGGCGCATGCGCGAGATGCTGCGCACCTGGCGCGACGATATCAGCGATGCCGTGGTGCACTGCTTCACCGCCGAGCGCGAGACCCTGCATGGCTATCTCGATCTCGACCTGCATATCGGTCTCACCGGATGGATCTGTGACGAGCGGCGTGGAATCCACCTGCGCGAGCTGGTACGGGACATTCCGCTCGAGCGCCTGATGGTGGAAACCGACTGCCCCTACCTGCTGCCGCGCGATTTACCTGCCAAACTCAAGGGTAGGCGCAACGAACCCTCGCTGCTGCCGTGGATCGTGCGCGAGATCGCCCACTGGCGGGGCAGCGATGAAGCGCAGCTGGCCCGCGCCACCACCCATACCGCCCGACGCTTCTTCCGCCTGGCCGCGGCAGGCGAAGCCGACGAGGCACGCCGTGCCCAACAGGAGTCGTAATATGGCCGATATACCCGGATTCATCGCCGTGGAGACCGGCGACGACAGCGATCTCCCGCTGGCCATCGCCTGGGCACTGCCCGATGGACGCATCAAGCACACCCTGATTCAGCCCGACGACGACTGGCTCGACGACGAGTTCAACGAGCTCAACGGCTACAGCCTGGAGGAACTGCACAGCTTCGGCGCGAGCCCCCTGGACGTGATCCGGGAGCTGGAGGGCGACCATTTCAGCGCCACCCTGTTCACCGCCGGCATCAGCGGCGACGAGGCGGCCCTGGCGCGACTCTTCGACACCTACGGCATCGACCCCTTCGTCGAACTGGCCCCGGCCGACAGCCTCTATCCCGACCTCTCGGCCGGCGAGTGGAGCCGCGCCCGCAACGAGCTGTTCGGCGAGATGGGGCTCGAGCCGCTGCGGCCCGAGCACGAGGTCGAGGTGATGCTGCACCTTCACCAGCGCCTAGGCCGGGAGTGACTCCCGCCGTGACAGCAGCCACTCGCGCTGCTCGGGCAGCCCCATGCAGACGAGTCGCGGCTCCTCGGCCTGACCTTGCTGGAAGGAGTTCTTGTCGCCGAATCCCTGCCAGCCGAGCTGGATCAGTGCCTGGGCCGTGGCGCCGCCCAGGGTCGCGCCGGGGCCGGGGATCACGACACGATCCGGCGCGAACTCGCGTACGCCGACGCGGATCGCCGCCGTGAAGTCGTACGGCGCCACCAGCTGCTCGCCCAAGGTGTAATCCCACAACGCCTGGGGATCGGTGCTCCACGGCGTCCAGACGTGGCCGCGGCCGTCGATCATCGGCACCGCGGGTGCATGAAACGGCCCGACGCCAAGCCGGCGACGCGCCACCTGTTTCAAGTCCTCCTGCAGCGGCGTATGGAAGGCCGCATGCTGGTGCAGCCGCAGCGGAAAGCGCTCGCGCGGTGGCAGGCGCTCGGCCAGGCGCGCCAGCCCCGCCTCGTTACCGCCGAACACCAGCATGCCGCCAAGCTCGATCGAGAGATAGAGTTCAGCGCCTTCGCTGCCGTGGATCCGCTCGATCAGGCTCAGCAGCTCCCGGCGCAGCGCCCAGTCCGGCCGCCAGGCCTCGTCGACCCAGGGATAGATGACCTGACCGCCGGCCAGGGTCTCCTGCATCAGCAATCCCATGCTGCCGATCAGGTGCAGCGCCTCGACGGGGTCCAGTGCCCCGGCCGCCGCCAGGGCGATGTACCAGCCCATGGAGTTGCCGGTGACCGCCACGATCTCGTAGCGTTCGCGGTCGATCGCCAGCAGGTCGGCCCAGGCGCAGGCATAGATCAGCGGCGAGGCATGCTCGCCCCGCCCGTGCAGGATCTGGCGGAAAGGCGTCTCGCCGTCCAATTCGGAAAGCGTCGGCATATCGGCCTCGCGGCGCACGGCGTCGAAGCGTGCCAGCCACTCGCTGTCGCCCGCCAGCCGGTTGAGGGTGCCCCACTCCGCGGCGTTGTAGGTGCCGCGGCCGGGGCAGACCACCAGGATCCGCTCACGGGTCGCGCTGCCCTGCGTGTCATCGCGCATCTCGCTCATGCCTCGTCGCCCTCCGCCGTGACCCCGGGGACCACCTGTGCCGCCATCCCATTGCGTTGTCTGGTTCCCACGAGGCGTCGAGCCTGCGCCACGATCGCTTCGACCGAGGGCAGCGTGACCGTGGCCGCTCGCCCCAGCGGAATGAAACTGTCCTCGGCGGTGAGCCGGTGCACCCTGTCGCCTGGCACTCCCCGCTCCACCAGCGCGGTGACCAGCTCCTCGCTGGGCGAACCGCTGCGCCGGCACTCGTCGACCACCAGGACCTGAGCGCAGTCGGCGACCCGACGATGCACGGCGTCATGGTCGATGGCGGTCAGCCAGCGTAGATCGACGATGCGCAGCGCCACGCCGTCGACTTCCAACCTGGCGGCAGCCTGGCGCGACAGATAGACACCGTTGCCGTAGGTGACGATGGCAAGCTCACGGCCCTCGCCCCAGACACCAAGCTCGCCCACAGCCAATCGATGCTCGGGCCCGGGATCGGCAAAACACCACCCCTGGTCTCCCTCCTCGAGCAGGTCGCGGGTGTGGTAGAGCGCGATCGGTTCGATCATGACCACCACGCGCTGCTCCTCGTCGGCCAGGCGTACGGCTTCCTGCAGCAAGCCCACGGCGTCGGCGGCGTTCGATGGGCAGGCCACCAGCAGCCCCGGGATGTCACGCAGCACGGCGATGGCGTTGTCGTTGTGGAAATGCCCGCCGAAGCCCTTCTGGTAGCCGAGCCCGGCAATGCGCACCACCATGGGGTTGGTGTACTGGCCGTTGGAGAAGAAGCTCAGCGTGGCCGCCTCGCCGCGCAGCTGATCCTCAGCGTTGTGCAGGTAGGCCAGGAACTGGATCTCGAGGATCGGCACCAGGCCGTTCTGCCCCATTCCGATGCCGAGCCCGAGGATGCTCTGCTCGTCGAGCAGGGTATCGATCACCCGATGCGGCCCGAACTGCGCCTGCAGCCGCTGGGTGACGCCGTAGACGCCGCCCTTGCGGCCGATGTCCTCGCCGGCCATGACCAGGTGGGGGTAGCGCTCCATCAGCCGACATGACGCCTGGTTGAGCAGCTTGGCCATGGGTGCCGGGGTCGCGTCCACCTCGCCCTGCCAGGGTCGCGCACGCCCCGGCCTTGATGGCGGCACGATACTGGCCATGACCGCATCGGCAGTCTCCAGCTTGGGCCGGCGAATCGCCTCCTCGGCGACATGCGCGACCCGCTCGGCCACCGAGCGGTAGAGCGCTTCGATGGCAGCGGCATCGAGCACTCCATGGCGCTGGAGCAGACCGGCCGTGACCAGCAGCGGATCGCGCGCCTCGTCGGCCTTGATGCGTGCCGGAGCGAGATAGGCCTGCTGGGCATCGGAGCCGGCATGACCGTAGAGCCGCACGCAGCGCATGTGCAGGAAGACCGGCTGCTTTCGGCGCCGCGCGATACGCTCGGCTTCCCTGGCCGCCCGCCAGGTATCGAGCAGGTCGAGTCCGTCACAGGCGAGGTAATGGAAGCCGGGGCGGCTTCGCATGCTGGCCTCGATCCAGCCGTTCGGCGTCGGCGTCGAGATGCCGATGCCGTTGTCCTCGCACACCATCACCAGCGGCATCGGCGCGCCCTGGTAGGCGGCCCATCCGGCGGCGTTGAGCGCCCCCTGGGCGGTGGAGTGGTTGAACGAGGCATCGCCGAAGCTGCAGATCGCCACGCTGTCGAGCGGCCACTCGCCAGCGCCGCCGAGTCGGCGCCACAGGCCGAGGCTGTAGGCGGCGCCCATCGCCTTGGGCAGGTGCGAGGCGATGGTACTGGTCTGCGGGGGAATGTGGAGCGCCTTCGATCCGAGCACCTTGTGCCGCCCGCCCGAGATCGGGTCCTCCGCCGAGGCGGCGAAGCTCAGCAGCAGGTCCCACAGCGGCGTCTGGCCCGGCACCGCGCGGCTGCGCTGGATCAGGAAGGCCGCATCGCGATAGTGCAGGAAGGCGGGGTCGGTGGCACGAAAGGCCCGCGCGATGGCGGCGTTGCCCTCGTGGCCGGCGCTGCCGATGGTGTAGAAGGCCTCGCCACGGGCCTGCAGGCGCCGCGCGTGGAGGTCGAGGTGCCGGCTCATCAGTTGGGTCTCGAACAGCTCGGCGAGCCCGGGCGCGGAGAGCCCGACCTCATCGAGCTGCCACTCTCGTTCTGGTGCGGGCCAGTCACCGCTGCGAAGCGCAGCGAAGAAACGCTGCTCCTGGGGTAGGGGTTCGAGCACGATACAGGCTCCCGGGGGCTGAGTATTACTCACAGCCTAGCGCGCCAGACAGGCAAAGGGATAATATCGATCTCCTGCCCCAGGCATAGGCAATACTTATGGATGTGAAAAGCCTGCGCTACTTCATCGCCGCCTACGAGGGCGGCTCGATCAGCGCTGCCGCGCGACGCTGCCATGTCGCCCAACCCTCCATCTCCACCGCCCTGGCGCAACTGGAGGAACGGCTGAACACGCCGCTGTTCGAGCGGCATCGCCGCGGGATCACGCCCACCGCCGAGGGCCATCGGCTCTACCCGCTGGCCCGCCAGGTCAGCGAGGATCTCGATGCCATCGGCCGCCTGTTTCGCACCCCGCCGCCGGCCACCCCGGTACGCCTGGGGCTGATGCGATCCCTCGGCGCCCACCGCATGACCGCCCTGCTCAAGGAGTACATCGGCCAGGGCGACAACCTGGCGCTGACGCTGGTCAACCCCGAGGAGCGCTGCGATGCCCGCATCATCGGCGAGCAGGACCTGGCACCGGGCGAGGGATTCCAGCCGATCTGGCACGACAGCTACCTGCTGGCGCTACCCGGCGGCCACCCCCTGGGCCTGAAGGCCACCGTTGAGCTGGGCGCTCTCGACGGCCTGCCGTTCATCTGGCGCCACCCCTGTGCCGCCATGGAGCAGCTGGCATCGGCCCTCAGCGATACCGGCGTGCGCTGCCAGGTCAGGGCCCGCCTGCGCACCATCGAATATACCCTGGGGCTGGTGGCGGCCGGCGTCGGCGCCTCGCTGGTGCCGGCCTGGCCCGAGATCCTCGCGCACCCGGACGTGCAGTGCCGCCCCCTGAGCGGTCTCGATATTCACCAGACCATCGGCGTGGCCTACCCGTCGCGCCAGGCGATGCCGGCACTCGACCCGTTGCTTCAGCTCGGCAGGCAGGCCTGGGAAGCCGCAGGACGCGCCTGATCGAGCACGTGCTGGCCGGTGGCCACGGCCCTCTCGAGCGGCAGGCCGTGGCGATAGAATGCCATCAGCGCTGCGTAAAACGCCGCGGCTCGATCCGGCAGACCCTCTTGCTCGTAGCACGCCGCCCGATTCGCCACGCGCTCGTGGAAGGTCGCGCGATCGACCTCCGCCGCACCGCCGAGGTTGTCCACGCTGACGTGGAAGCGCAGCCCGCAGGCGTGCGAGAAGAGCATCTCCAAAGCCTGCGGGGCCACCTCGGCCTCTTCGAAGCGGCGCTGCTGCTCGGCGTCGCGCCCGTCGGGCAGGTACCAGTAGCCGTAGTCCTCCAGCCTTCTCCGTCGCTCGCCGGCGATGCACCAATGGCTGATCTCGTGCAAGGCGCTCGAGTAGAAGCCTCGCGCGAAGATCACTCGATGCCAGGGAACGACATCGTCGGCGGGCAGGTAGAGCGGCTCGTCGCCGCCGCGTACCAGCCGGGTATTGAAACGCTGCTGAAAGAGGCCGTCGAACAAGGCGATCACGTCATCGAGGCGATGCGTCACGGGTTCTCCAGGCATGACGAATGGCCCGCCAGTATAGGCGAGTCGTTTGCGCAGCGAAATTCACCGGGAATTGCTAACATATTCGGTTTCCTTGGCATGTGGCCGAGGCCTGAGATGCATGGAGCACCCCCTTGGCAACGTTCTTCACCGACCTGCTGAGCGTCGGCCGCACGGAGACGCGGCCCCTGCTGCGGCTGACCCTGCCGATCTGCGGCGCCCAGCTGGCTCAGGCCGGCATGAGCGTCACCGACGTGATGATGACGGGCCGGGTCAGCGCCACCGACCTGGCCGCCGTCTCCGTGGGCTCGAGCCTGTGGCTGCCGTTGATGCTGTTCATGACCGGCACGCTGATGGGCCTGACCCCCATCGTCGCGCACCTGCTTGGCGCCGGCGCCAGCGAGCGCATTCGGCCCAGCGTGCACCAGGCCTTGTGGGTGGCCCTGGCCCTGGGGCTGACGGCGGCCCTGCTGCTGTGGCTCAGCGTGACTCCGGTCTTTCGCCTGATGGACGTGCCCGTCGAAGTCGCCCGACGCTCGGCGGCCTATCTCTCGGCCGTGGCGTTCGGCATGCCGGGGGTGGCGCTGTTCCAGGCGCTGCGCGCCTTCTCCGACGGCATGAATCATACCCGCCCGTCGCTGTGGATCAGCCTGGTGGGGCTCGCCGTCAACATACCCAGCAACTTCGTGCTGATCTATGGCGGCGACGGACTGAGCGGGCTCTTCGGCAGCTGGCTGCCAGGCTGGATGCAGGACCTGCCGGCGCTGGGCGCGCTGGGCTGCGGCATCGCCACGGCGCTCTCCATGTGGGTCATGTGCCTGGCCATGGTGATCTATACGCGTCGCTCGCGGGCATACGGCAGCGTCTCGCTGTGGCGTTCTCCCGCGCCGCCGAGGTGGCGCCTGATCGGCGAGCTCCTCTACGTCGGCGTGCCCATCGGCGTGGCGATCTTCGTCGAGGTGACGCTGTTCACCCTGATCTCGCTGTTCATCGCTGGCCTGGGGGAAGTGACGGTGGCAGCGCATCAGGTCGCCCTGAACTACACATCGATCCTGTTCATGCTGCCCCTGGCCCTGAGCATGGCGCTGACCGTCCGGGTCGGCAACACCCTGGGTCAGGGCAGGGCCGAGCGGGCCCGCCTGGTGGCCTGGCACGGCGTGGTCATCTCCCTGGTGATCGCGCTGCTCAACAGTGCGCTGCTGTGGTACACGGCAGAGCCGGTCATGGCCCTCTACACTCATGATACGGCCGTTCAGCGCCTGGCCCTTTCCCTCATCCTGCTGGCCATGCTCTACCAGGTGTCGGATTCGCTCCAGGTCAACCTGGCCGGTGCGCTGCGGGGCTACAAGGACACACGCGTGATCATGCTGATCACCCTGTTCGCCTACTGGGCGGTGGGGCTGGGCGGCGGCCATTGGCTGGGCACTCGCGGCCTGCCCGGCGGGAGCGGCCCACTCGGCGTGCATGGCTATTGGATCGGCTTGATTGCCGGGCTCACCGTGGCGGCGCTCCTGCTTGGCGCACGTCTGCGGGGAAAGGCCAAGGGAGTCGCAAATGGGAGGCTGGATATCGCCCAGGATTGAGCCAGGCCACTGTCTCGTTGTGCTTCTGCTGTTGCTGCTGGCTGGCTGCGGTAACGAGGAACAAGGCGAAGCCAGCCTGGTCGAGTACCAGCGGGCGCTGGCGCAAGCCCTGGATCGGTCCGAGCCCGCAAGAGGCGCACCGGACAACATCGGCAGCCTTCCCGAGCGCGACGAGCGGCTTCACGAGATCACCGAAACCCGTGAGGGCATGCTCGCCGTCTACGCGCTGCGCGAGTGCCGCATCACCTCCCTCGTCGCCGCCCGCAACAACCAGCTCGGCCGCGTGGCCCCGCCGAGCCAGCAGTGGATCTACGAACTCGAACTCTGGCGCCGGCTGCATGCGTGCTGGCACAGCGACGTGCCGGGCTCGCTCTCCGATGCCGACCGGGTGCGGCTCGAGCGGCTCACACGGACCAAGACCGAGCAACTGCCCAAGGTGAGCTGGAACAGCCTGTTCGGTTCGGAAGAGTGGGTACGCAGCTTTTCCCGCGCGAGCTCACCGCTGGCACCGGGCGACACCCGAGGCATCGAGGCCCAGTTCGAGGCGTTGAGCTGGGTGCATCAGGCCACACTCAACCAGTTCAACCCCACCTGGAGCCCCGAGTCCTCCACCTTGGAGAATCATCTCAAGTCGCTACGCAGCCGCCCGCTGACCGCCGAACTGCTGCGCGCCCTGCTGCTCGCCGAGCAGCGGCTGGGCGAAGCGACCGAGCTGCTGGCCGACAGCCTCGCCGCGGATGGCACCTGCCGCAGGCTCTCCGCCACGCCCGATGAACTGCACCGACGCCTGACCGCGATGCCGGCGTTCGACTGGCTGGAACGCCTCGAAGCGCTGGCCACCCGCTGGCTGACGACCCTCGACCGCCTGTTCGAAAGCCATCTTGCGCCACCCGCCGCGGTGGCTGCCTACCGGGAGCGCTGGCTATCGCTGGATAACCCCGTGGCGCCCCTGCCCGCCCTGCGCCGAGCACGCGGCGAGCATCGTCGACACTGGCGAGCGCTGATCGAGAGCTGCCCATGAAAAAGGCATCGCCAGGCTTAACTTGCATGGCGACTCTGTGATATTGGTGAACCCAGAAGGTAGGAGTCGATCCCGTCAGCCTTGCCGCAGCCGTGACCTATTTCCGCTCGGCCCATGCAGAATCTGGAGGGAGAAACATGGGTATGCCGCTGTCACCCCGTCCTGCCCGGGTCATCGACCTGGAAACGATGCGCCAGAAGCTCCAGGCCAAGCGTCGCCTGGTTCGCCTCTCTCCCGAGCTCGACGGTCTCGAGATGGTCTACAGCCTGGCCTCGGAACCGGACTCCCTCTACGGCATGCCTATCCTCGCCTGGGGCTTGCGCGAGGATGGCGACGTGGTCGGCCTGGTGCCCTGGATGGAGACGCTGACCCCCTGCCACCAGCTCGACGACGCCGAGCATGGCTGCTTCGTCGGCTATCGCGACCCCGAGACCGAGGAGCTGCTGGAGTCACCCCCGCCGCACAAGGCCTGCGAGCTGGAGCATGCCGCTGCCTACTTCGATTATGAAGAAACCCACGAGATCACGCTGATACAGCAGATTCCCGACCCCCAGGGAACCCATGCCCTGTGCATCGACGACGAAGACCGCCCCTGGCAGCTCAAGCAGGTGTTCGGCTGGCGTCTCTACAGTGACGGCAACGTGGAGGCCTTGCTGGCCGACGAATCCCTCGTCGAGACGACACCGATCCTGCCCGGCGATGCCTGCCTCTATCCAGGCAAGAGCCGGCACAGGATGGTCTACTTCTTCCAGCGCAGCATCGCCAACCGCATTCGCGAACAGGACCCCAGCACGCTCGAGGCACTGGCCCTGATGGTCGTGCCCTGCGCCACGAAGGGAGCGGACGGCTGAACGGACCGCAACAGACCGCCGGGCTGGAAGTACATCAGCCTAAACGGATAAAGTAGAGATAGCGTCCGTTCGACTCCTGCTGCGAAAGCAGTTCATGGCCAAGAAAGCTGCAGAACTTGGGCACGTCACGCGTCGTCGCCGGGTCCGTGGCGACCACTTTGAGGATGTCACCGGTTTTCATGTCGCGCACCTTGTTGTGCATGAGCATGATGGGTTCGGGACAATAGAGACCGGTCGTGTCCAGCTCGACCTGAACGTCGAAACCTGGCTGCGAGTCGGCGGTATTCGTCATCGATCGACCTCGTCGTGGGGAACTGCTAGATGATCAAGATCATTATTGAACGTCGTATCATGCCTGGCCTGGAAGAGGAATACGAGGAGGCCGCACGCGAAGCCATGCGCCACTCCCTCGGCGCCAGAGGATTCGTCGGCGGCGAAACCCTGGTCGAGCGAGGCCATAGTGACCGGCGTCTGATGATCGTCAAGTGGCGTGACCTGCGCACCTGGAACGAATGGTACGCGAGCGAGGAGCGTTCGCGGGCCATGCAACGTATCCTGCCGCTGCTGACAGAGGACGAGACCATTCGCATCTACGAACCCTGTTACTGAGAGGCGTCACGTCATCCGGCCGAGCCCCTCAGTCTCGCAGCCTGACATGCACCGTGACCTCCTCACGGTCATGATAGAGTTGCCGGCAGCGCAGGTCGGCGGGAACGCCGGCCTCGTGCAGCGCTTGCCTCAGCATATCCAGGCAGCGAACGACCTCTTCCCTGCGCCGCTTCATCGGTAGCTTCAGGTTGAACACCGCCTCCCGGCACCAGCGACGAGTCAGCCAGCGCTGTACCATGGCCGTCACTCGTGCCGGCTTGTCGACGATATCGCACACCAGCCAATCCAGCCGATAAGGCGGCTCCCAGACAAAGCCATCCTCCCGCAGATGCTCGACCAGGCCCGTTGCCATCAGATCCCCCTTCATGGGTCCGTTGTCGATGGCAAAGACATGCATTCCGCACTTGACCAGTTGCCAGGTCCAGCCACCAGGCGCCGCGCCCAGGTCGGCGGCCTGCATGCCTTCGGCCAGGCGCTCCTCCCACTCATCGCGAGGGATGAACTCGTGCCAGGCCTCCTCGAGCTTCAACGTCGAACGACTGGGCGCCGCCGCAGGGAAACGCAAACGCCGAATGCCACCCGGCAGCTCGCTGCGATTCCCGGCAAAGCTCATGCCCAGCTGGACGCGATCACCGTCCATCCAGAACAGGTGCAGGCGCCGCCCCGCCGCCTTTCGCCGCAAAGCTCCCCGCTTGCGTAGCGTCGACTCCAGAGGGCGTGTCAGGGCCTTGATCAGCCCCGCAAGCGCCTTGCCCTCGTTGGTATCGGGCGTCTCGTGCCAGATGGCATCGAAGCTCCAACCGCTGGCCAACACCTGACTCACGATGGAAGAGAGGCGGTCTTCTCGCGCCAGAGAGAGCGGCGGCAATGCCACCAGGCTCTGGCGGGCGAAGACGAGCCGCTCGAAACGTAGCTCGCGATGCAGCTCGTTTGCCGGCCTCTCGTCTTCCACGAGGAAACGGACATGGCCCTGCTGGGCAGCGAACTCCGTCCTGCCATGCCACCCTAACTGCTCGGCGCATGCCAACACTTCGGTGGATACGTCGTGCTCGAACCCAGGGCGGCAGTAGAACAGCAGCTGATCCGGTATCAGGCGCCCCTCCCCTTGCGGCATGGCAATCGTCCTCTCTGGCAGATACGGCTCGGCTCTATCGGTCGGCGGGTCGGGTCCAACACAGACGACCACGGCACGTTGGTGGACATGCAGAGGACCGGGCACATCGCAAGTGTTCCGGCCGCAGCAGCGATCGCCAATGGTACCAGCCTTGAGGGCGACTGTGGGCGTGGGTCGTCTCGGGACCCATCGTTTATTTTACGTATATTCGCTTTCTTTCATGTCCTAACATGGTGCGCAGATTTTAGGGATTTAAAAGCGATTTCGACTCATATCAATGTCTAATCCCGACATGACCTATGCAATTGCTGCATAATGGTGCAATGAATTATAGTGAGGCCACCTAATTCCACTCAGGATGGTTCTCAATGACCTACATACACGACACCCTCGAGGGGCTGCGCAGGAGCAGTCCGGCCCAGAGCGAGTTCTATCAGGCCGCCGAGGAAGTTCTTGAATGCCTGCGCCCCCTGCTCGAGACCGTGCCGCGCTACCATCAGCACAGCATCATCGAACGCATCGTCGAACCGGAACGCCAGATCATGTTCCGCGTCAGTTGGGTCGATGACGCCGGCAAGATTCAGGTCAACAAGGGCTATCGCATCCAGTTCAACTCGGCGCTTGGCCCATACAAGGGTGGCCTGCGCTTTCACCCCAGCGTCAACGCCAGCATCATCAAGTTTCTGGGCTTCGAGCAGATCTTCAAGAACGCCTTGACGGGCCTGCCGATCGGCGGCGGCAAGGGCGGCTCCAACTTCGACCCCAAGGGCAAATCCGACGGCGAGATCATGCGCTTCTGCCAGTCGTTCATGAACGAACTGTACCGCCATATTGCCCCGACCATCGACGTTCCCGCCGGTGACATCGGTGTCGGCGCGCGGGAGATCGGCTACATGTACGGACAGTACAAGCGCCTCACCGGCCGCTACGAGGGCGTCTTCACCGGCAAGGGGCTGAACTGGGGCGGCTCGCTGGGCCGCAAGGAAGCCACCGGCTACGGTGCAGTCTACTTCGCCCAGAACATGCTCGAGGCGCGCGGCGACAGCATCCGGGGCAAGACATGCCTGGTTTCAGGTGCCGGCAACGTCGCCATCTACACGATCGAGAAGCTCTATCAGCTCGGCGCTCGCCCCGTGACCTGCTCGGACTCCCGCGGCACGATCCATCACCCGGAGGGGGTCGATCTCGACACGCTCAAGCTGCTCAAGGAGGTCAAGCGCACCTCACTGCGAGAGTACGTCGAGTACCATCCCGATGCCCACTATATCGATGCCCAGGACTATCCCGTCGACGGCCATGCCGTATGGCGCATCGAGGGCGATGTGGCATTTCCGAGCGCAACGCAGAACGAAGTGACCGAAGCCGATGCCACCGCCCTGCTTCGGAACGGCGTGCACTGCATCAGCGAGGGTTCCAACATGGCCTCTACCGCCACTGCCGTCGACCGCTTCCTCGAGGCCAGGATTGCCTATGGCCCCGGCAAGGCCGCCAATGCCGGCGGCGTTGCCACGAGCCAGCTCGAGATGGCACAGAACAGCAGCATGCAGCAGTGGCCCCTGGAGAAGGTTGACACCAAGCTACAGGCCATCATGGCCGACATACATCGCCAGTGTGCCGATACCGCTGCCGAATTCGACGACCCCACCAATCTCGTGCTTGGCGCGAACATTGCCGGGTTCCGCAGGGTGGCGGACGCCATGATCGACCAGGGCGTGGTGTAGCCATCCCAGGTATCACCGGTCTGTATGCGTCCGGTGAACACCACACCTTCCGCCATTCCCGACCAGGCGGGATCCGTGGGAGGCCCCTGAAACGACGAAACCCCGACTAGTTGGCCGGGGTCTCTGAAAAGATGCCCGACGATGTCCAGGGCGGCTCCCCGCTGCTCGACTCGTCTCATCCTGAGGCTCGCCCTTCGGGCCCGCTGCCACGGTTTCCGCCTGTTCCCGACAGGCGGGATCCGTGGGAGGCCTTGAAACGGCGAAACCCCGACCAGTTGGCCGGGGTTTCTGAAAAGATGCCTGACGATGTCCAGGGCGGCTCCCCGCTGCTCGACTCGTCTCATCCTGAGGCTCGCCCTTCGGGCCCGCTGCCGCGGTTTCCGCCTGCTCCCGACAGGCGGGATCCGTGGGAGGCCCCTAAACGGCGAAACCCAGCCTCTTTCGAAGCTGGGTTTCTGAAAAAATGCCTGACGATGACCTACTCTCGCATGGGGAGACCCCACACTACCATCGGCGCTGAGCGGTTTCACTGCTGAGTTCGGCATGGGATCAGGTGGTTCCCACTCGCTATGGTCGTCAGGCGAAAACGGTTGGAATCATGCTGGCGTGATCGTCTCGGCACGGTGTCACCGTGCCTGCGTATCCGTCAATCGTGTGCGCAATGCGCAGACCCCTTGGGGTTATATGGTCAAGCCTCACGGGCCATTAGTACCGGTTAG
>NZ_QHGY01000009.1 GCF_003254665.1 Billgrantia lactosivorans
GGGCAAGAGCATCCGCACCGTGCTGCACTATTGACAGGCGCCCGGTGCCGCGCCCATGACAGGCGTCCGGTACCGCGCCCATGACAGGCGCCCGGTGCCGCGCCGAACAGGTAACAGGCACCCGGTGCCGCGCGCCTGTCAGACGCGCCACGACAATGCGCAGGGGCTGGTAAGCTGCCCGTTGAGGGTGACCGTGAGGAGACCGAACATGACCATGACCGAGAACCTCGAGCCGATCTCGAGCAACAAGAGCTTCGGTGGCTGGCACAAGCGCTACCGGCACCGCTCGCGGGCGCTGGACTGCGAGATGGAGTTCGCCATCTACCTGCCGCCGCAGGCCGAGACCGAACGCGTGCCGCTGCTGTGGTGGCTGTCGGGGCTGACCTGCACCGACGAGAACTTCATGCAGAAGGCGGGGGCGCATCGCGTGGCCGCGGAGCTCGGCATCGCCATCGTCTGCCCCGACACCAGCCCGCGCGGTACCGACCTGCCGGGGGAGCACGACAGCTACGACTTCGGCTCGGGGGCGGGCTTCTACGTCAACGCCACCCAGGAGCCCTGGAAGCAGCACTACCGGATGTACGACTATGTTTCCGAGGAGCTGCCCTCGGTGGTGCGCCAGCACTTTCCGGTCAATGGCCGGGAAGCGATCAGCGGCCACTCGATGGGCGGGCATGGAGCGCTGATCCTGGCGCTGCGCCGGCCCGGACACTACCGCTCGGTGTCGGCCTTCTCGCCGATCGTCAATCCCACCCAGTGCCCCTGGGGGCGCAAGGCCTTCCGCGAGTACCTGGGCGACGATCCCGGCGCCTGGACGCAGTACGACGCCTGCGAGCTGGTGTCCAAGGGGGCTTCGAGCCAGCACCTCTTCGTCGACCAGGGTGAGGCGGACCAGTTCCTGGAGGAGCAGCTCAAGCCGGAGCGCCTCGAGGCGGTGTGCGAAGAGCATGATCACCCCCTGACGCTGCGCCGTCAGCCGGGGTATGATCACAGCTATTTCTTCATCGCCACCTTCATCGAGGATCACCTGCGCTACCATGCCGAGCATCTTCACAAGCCATGAGTGCTCCACCCGCCAGGGTGGGGCATGATCCAGGTCTGGCTCTATCGCGCACTACGCTGGGCGGCCCTCGTCGGGGCCGCCTTCGTCATACTCTCCATCCTCCTCGTGATCCTGCTGCGCTACGTACCCGTCTACGGCTCCATGGTGATGCTGGAGCGCAAGGTCGAGGCGTGGACGGCAGGTGAGTCGCTGCCCATCCAGCACCGCTGGCGACCTTGGGAGGAACTCTCCGATCACGCCAAGCTGGCCGTGATCGCCGCCGAGGATCAACGCTTCGCCGTCCATCGCGGCTTCGACGTGGACGAGATGCGCCGGGCCTGGGAGGCGAGCCGCAATGGGGCGCGGCTGCGTGGGGCCAGCACCATCAGCCAGCAGACCGCCAAGAACCTGTTCCTGTGGACCGGGCGCAACTGGGTGCGCAAGGGCGTCGAGGCCTGGTTCACCGTGCTGATCGAGGCGCTCTGGCCCAAGCAGCGCATCCTCGAGGTCTACCTCAACATCGTCGAGTGGGACCATGGCGTGTTCGGTCTGGAGGCCGCCGGGCAGCACTACTTCGGGGTCTCCGCCGAGAGCCTCAGCGAGGTGCATGCCAGCCGCCTGGCGGCGATCCTGCCCAATCCCAGGGGCTGGGATGCCACCCGGCCGGGGCCCCACGTGGAACGCCGCAGCCAGTGGATACGCCAGCAGATGCGCAACCTCGGGGGAGCGGGTTACCTCGAGCGACTGAGTGGCGACTGAAGCGCCCCTGCGCGGCGAGCCACCCTACCGGCGTGCCTGGCCGCGAGCGGCCAGTACCACGCCGAGGATGGTGACGGCCATGCCGAACAGCGCCGCCGGCGGCAGGCGCTCGTCGAACAGCCACCAGGCCTGAAGTGCCGTGACGGGCGGCACCAGGTAGAACAGGCTGGCCACCCGCGAGGCTTCGCCGCGCCGGATCAGCGCCATGAGCAGCAGGATGGCGGCGATGGAGAGCACCAGTACCAGCCAGCCCAGGGTCAGCACGAAGGTCGGGGTCCACTCGACATCGCGCCGCTCGAGCATCAGGGCGCCGAGGCCGAGCAGGGCGCCGGCCGAGAGATACTGCACCACCGTGCCCGAGAGCAGCGGCATGCCGGTGCAGAAGCGCTTCTGGTAGAGCGTACCCAGGGTGATGCCGCCCAGCGCGACGAGCACGCAGGCCAGGGCGCCGAGGCCGAAGCCATGGAACTGCATGGCGCCCGGGTCGAGCTTGCTGCCCAGCACCAGCGTGATGCCGGCCAGCCCAAGGGCCAGCCCAAGCCACTGGATGGCGGTGATGCGCTCGCCCAGCAGCGGGCCCGCCAGGGTGGCGGTCAACAGCGGCTGGAGGCCGACCAGCAGCGCCGTGAGGCCCGCCGGCATGCCCAGGTAGATACCGTAGAAGACCCCGCCCAGATAGGCCGCGTGCACGAGCAGACCCGAGACGGCAATATGCCCCCGCAGGCGCCAGCCGGCGGGCCAGTTGCTGCCCATCAGCTTCACCAGCGGGACCAGCAGGGCGAGGGTCAGCACGAAGCGGATGAACAGAAAGGTGAAGGGCTCGGCGTGGGGCAGGCCGAACTTGGCCCCGATGAATCCGGTACTCCACAGGGCCACGAACAGCACCGGCATGCTCGCCAGCAGTGCGGCATCGAGACGAGAGTTGGCGGAGGACGACATAAAAGACAGGGTCCTTGTTCACGGCAAATAAGCGATGACGATACTGGGTTGCCGGGGTGAGCGAAAGCTAGCAAGTTAACTTTTTTAAGCGGTGCGATGGCGCGGGGAAGCCGCAGCTGAAGCGATGGATACATTTCGTAACATAAAAAAATGAACTCCCCACGCTCCACTTCGTCAGAACCCTTACATTCACAGCAACACCCTGGAGGTATTCATGCAACGGATGACTGCACTGTTCTCGGCCGCCCTGCTCTCCGCCGGGCTGATGACCGTACAGGCGCACGCTCAGCAGGACCCTGCCCAAGACCCCGCTCAGGATCAGGCCGGCCAGCCGCAAGCGCAGGCACCCGCACAGGACTTCTCCGAAGACCAGCTCCAGCAGTTTGCCGATGCCTCCCAGGAAATCGCTGTGATTTCACAGGATTACACCGAGCGGCTGCATGAGGCGGAAGACGAGCAGAGCCAGCAGGAAGTGCGCATGGAAGCCAATGACAAGATGGTCGAGGTGGTCGAGGACAACGGTCTCGACGTGGACACCTTCAACGCCATCGGCCAAGCCATCCAGCAGGATCCTGAGCTGATGCAGCGCGTTCAGGAGATGGCCGAGCAGTAAAAGCCGACCGTCCCACCGAACGAGGAAGGCCACCTGTGGGTGGCCTTTCTTGTGTCGGGAGTCGAGGGGCCATTACCCTCGGGGTATGATCGATGCTTGGCACGGCGGCGGGAGTCAGACGGGACATGGACGCGGAACTACTCGAGATTCGGCAGCACATGGGGCGCTTCCCGCCCTTCGATGCCCTGGACGACGAACTGCTCGACAGCGTGGCCGGGCAGGTCGAGGTGGGCTACTTCAAGGCCGGTTCCGACATTCTCCAGCTCGACCAGGAACTCCACGAACTGTGCTATATCCGCAGTGGCGCGGTGGAGGTGCGGCGGCGCACGGGGGATCTCCACAATCGCCTGGGTGAGGGCGACATCTTCGGCCATTTCAGCCTGTTGAGGAATCATCGGGTACGCTTTCCGGCGCGCGCGCTGGAAGACACCTTGATCTACTATATCCCCGAGCCGGTCTTCCGGCGCCTGTGCGAGGCCGACGAGCACTTCGCCGATTTCGTGGAGCTGGAGCGTCCGCGGCTGGAGGCGGCGGTCGAGGAGCACAAGAAAGCCAACGACATGATGATCACGCGGGTGCGCAAGCTGCTGACGCGCTACCCGGTGATGGTCGAAGCCGGCGCGTCGGTCCAGGAGGCGGCACGCCAGATCACCGCCTCGCAGGCCTCGGCGGCGTTGATTCTCGACACGCCCGACGGCGATCCGCGGCACACCTTCACCGACAGCGAGGATCGTCCCTGGCGGTTGCACGGCATCCTGACCGACAGCGACTTTCGTACCCGCATCGTCGCCGAGGGCCTGTCTCCCGACACCCCGGTGGGCAGCCTGGCGAGCGGGCGGCTGATCACCATCCAGTCGGACGAGTCGGTCCACGAGGCCATGCTGTGCATGCTGCGCAACAACATCCATCACTTGCCGGTGCTCTATCGGCGACGGCCGGTGGGGATCGTTCACCTCTCCGACATCATCCGCTACGAGACCCACAGCAGCCTCTACCTGGTCAGCAACATCTTCCACCAGTCCAGCGTCGAGGGGCTGGCCCGGCTGGCGCCCGACGTGCGCGCCGCCTTCATGCGCATGGTGGAGGAGGGCGCCAGCTCGCAGATGGTCGGCAGCGCCCTGTCCACCATCGGCCGCAGCTTCGTGCGGCGCCTGCTGGAACTGGCCGAGGAGGCCCTGGGGCCGCCCCCGGTGGGGTACTGCTTCATGGTCAACGGCTCCATGGCCCGCAACGAGCAGACCATCGTCACCGACCAGGACAACGCCCTGATCCTCGCCGACGACTTCGAGCCCGAGCGGCACGATGCCTACTTCCTGCGCCTGGCGCAGTTCGTCAGCGATGGCCTGGCGGCCTGCGGCTACGCCTACTGCAAGGGGGAGGTGATGGCGACCAATCCCAGGTGGCGCCAGCCCGTGGCGGTATGGAAGCGCTACTTCAGCGAGTGGATCGAGGCGCCCACCCCGGAGCGGCTGCTGCACTGCTCGATCTTCTTCGACCTCGACAGCGCTTTCGGCGAGGAGGCCTATGTCGAGCAGCTGCAGGACCTGATCGCCCGGCAGGCGCCCGAGAGCCCCCGGTTCCTGGCCGCTATGGCGCGCAATGCGCTGAACCGCAAGCCGCCGCTGGGCTTCTTTCGTACCTTCGTGATGGAGAAGGATGGCAAGCACAACAATTCGATCAACCTCAAGCGTCGTGGCACGGCGCCGTTGGTCGACCTGATTCGCGTGCATGCGCTGGCGTGTGGCTCGCGCGCCCAGAACAGCTTCGAGCGGCTGGACGATATCGCCGCCACGCAGCTGCTGGCACCGGGGGTAGGCGAGAAGCTGCGCTATGCCATGGAACTGCTCTCCATGGTGCGTATTCGCCACCAGGTCCTCGACCTGCAGCACGACCAGGAGCCGGACAACAACATCGAGCCCGAGAACGTCGCCGACAGCGAGCGCCACCACTTGAAGGATGCCTTTCAGGTCCTGAGCCACGCTCAGAAATTCCTCAAGTATCGCTATCCTGTGCCGGCGCCCACTGGCCGGGCGCGCTGAGCCATGCTGTCGCATCGGCTGGGTTCGCGCTCGTCGGGGCTCGACTGGCCCGCCTACCTGCAGCGCCGGGCGGCCGAAGCCCGGGAGCCCATGCTCAGGACGTTCTTCGCGGCGGGCTGGCCGGCGCCCGACACGCCGCTCGCCGAGACGCCGCTGGTGGCGCTGGACCTGGAAACCACCGGCCTCGACGTGCAGCGGCATGCCATCGTCAGCATCGGCCTGGTGCCCTTCAGCCTGCAGCGAATTCCTCTCGCCGAGCGACGCTACTGGATCGTGCGTCCCAGCCGGCCGCTGTCCGAGACCTCGATCGCCTATCATCACATCACCCACTCGGAGGTGGCCGCGGCGCCCGACCTCGAGGCGATCCTGCCCGAGCTGCTCGAGGCCCTGGCGGGGCGCATCGTGGTGGTGCATTTCCGCCACATCGAGCGACCGTTCCTCGATGAGGCGGTCAGGGCGCGGCTGGGGGAGGGGATCCGCTTCCCGATGATCGATACCATGTCGCTCGAAGCGCGACTTCATCGGCTTTCGCTGTGGTCGCGCCTGCGGCGCTGGATGCGGCGTCCGCCCGTCTCGATACGCCTGGGCGACAGTCGGCGGCGCTACGGGCTGCCCGACTACCAGGGGCATCATGCCATGGTCGATGCGCTGGCGACGGCCGAGCTGCTCCAGGCCCAGGTGGCAAGGCACTACGCCCCCGAACTTCCCGTCAGCGCGCTATGGACCTAGTCCGCAACGCGCTTCGGCCGACGGACAGCGCCTGACGGCCGGCCCGATGCCGGCTCACAGCCAGAGCTCGGCGAAGCTGTCGCCGTCCACGGGGCGGCCGAAGTGAAAGCCCTGCACGCCGGTGCAGCCCAGCGCACGCAGGGCTTCGGCCTGCTCGGCGGCCTCGACGCCTTCCGCCACCGTCAGCATGCCCAGGGTCTGCGCCATGGCAACGATGGTGGCGACAATGGCGTGATCATGGCTGCTCTTGAGCATGTCCTGGACGAAGGACATGTCGATCTTCAGGGTGTCGGCGGCAAAGCGCTTGAGGTAGGAGAGTGACGAATAGCCGGTGCCGAAGTCATCGATCGCCAGGCTGAAACCCGCCTTGCACAGGGCTCGCGTCACGCGCACCGTCTGCTCGGGGTTGCGCATCAAGCCGCTTTCGGTGAGCTCCAGCCCCAGCTTGCCGGGGGGCACGCGCATCGCGATGCGCTGGATATGCTCGGCCAGTCGCGGATCGTCCATCTGCTGCGCCGAGACGTTGACGCTCAGCCGCCCGGGAAACGGCTTGCCCTGGCGCTCCCAGGCCATCAGCTGCTGGCAGGCGGCCTCGAGCACCCACTCGCCCAGGGCGCAGATCAGGCCTTGCTCTTCGGCCAGCGGGATGAAGGTGCCGGGGCTGACGTGGCCCAGGATCTCGTCGTGCCACCGGCACAGGGCTTCCGCTCCGGTCAGCTTGCCGGTCTTGAGGCTGAACTGCGGCTGGAAGGCGAGCGACAGCTTGCCCTTGGCCAAGGCGTCGCTGAAGCGCAGCTGCAGCAGCTCGTACTGATGAAGCTCGTCCGCCATGGTGGCGGTGAAGAAGCGCGTGCGACTGCTGTCCCGCTTGGCGTGATTGAGCGCGATGCTGGCGTGCTGGAACAGCGACTGGGCGGTGTCGGCATCGCGGGGAAACAGCGCCGCACCGACGCTGGCGGAAATCGAAAAACTGCGTTCCGACAACTCGATCGGCGCCGTGAGGCTGTTGCGATAGCGTTCGATGGCGTGCGCCATGGCGGCCGGCCGAGTGTCGGTGAGCAGGACCATGAACTCATCGCCCCCCAGGCGGGCGACGAATTCTCCCGGCTCGGCCTGGGCGCCGAAGCGGCCGGCGATCTCGGCCAGCATGAGGTCACCCAGTTCATGCCCCTGGGTATCGTTGATCTGGCGGAAGCGCTGCAGGTCGAGATAGAGCAGTCCCAGGCAGTTGTCGCGCAGGCGCGCCTGCTCGCAGGCCTCTTCCAGCCGCTCCATGAAGTAGCGCCGGTTGGGCAGGCCGGTCACGCTGTCCCAGTAGATGAGCTGCTGGATGCGGTAGTCGCTGCTGCGGCGCTTCTCCTCCTCGGCCCGCCGTGCCATCTCGGCGCCCGCCTGGGCTGCGGCGATACGCAGCACTTCCGGAGCGTAGGCGGCCAGTTCGAGAGGGCGGCTGGAAAGCACCGCGAGCAGGCCGACGAGATCGCCCTGGGGGGCGCGCAGCGGGATGCCCACGTAGCTCTCGACCCCCAGCTCCTTGAGCATCGTATCGTCTGGAAAGCGTTGACAGACGCCGTCGGAGAATTCGCAGACTTCGTCATTCAGCACGTGCTCGCAGGGCGTGCCCGCCAGCGTATAGACCGAGGTGGGTTGCAGCGAGCCTCGCGACCAGAAGGAAACGGTCCGGATGGAGGCGTTGTCGGAAAGCAGCTTTCCGATGAGCACGTGCTCCCCGTCGAGTATCGTGGAGATGCGCTCGACCAGGTGATCGAACGCCTGGGGAGTGCCGGCCTTGCCCAAGCCATCGGCGAGCAGACGAAAGGCGTCTTCGGGTGCCATCATGGGCGAGAGCGGCTCCTTGAGCATAGTTGTAATGATCTATTCGAAATATGCCCGAAGCGCTAGCACCTGGCTAGTGGCCGATAGCCGCATGAAACACTTGACGAAAGGGACGATTTCATCGTTGCCGAGGAGGAAATGCCGCGACGGACGAGCGGAAAGGCCACGCTGGCCTCCGCTGTCGCTCGGAGGGGAAGGGGTGGACGGCAGGCAGCCCGGCGCCCACCGTCCCCCCTTGTCGGTCAGGCCCGCGGTTCGCTCATCAGGCCCTTGATGATGGCGTAGCAGCCTGCCAGCAACACCAGGGTGAAGGGCAGGCCGGTCGAGACCGCCATCGCCTGCAGCGCGGCGAGGCCGCCACCCAGCAGCAGGGCGATGGCAATGACGCCCTCGATGATGGCCCAGAACACCCGCTGCGGCTTGGGCGCGTCGACCTTGCCGCCCGCGGTGATGGTATCGATCACCAGCGAGCCGGAATCCGACGAGGTGATGAAGAACACCACGACCAGCACGATGCCCACGAAGGAGGTGATGGCGGTCAGCGGTAGCTCGCCGAGCATCACGAACAGCTGCAGCTCGAGGTTAGCGTCGCGCACCCCCTCGAAGCCGGCGTTCACCAGCTGGTCGATGGCGGTGCCGCCGAAGGCGGTCATCCACAGCACCGAAACCAGCGAGGGCACCAGCAGCACGGCGATCAGGAATTCGCGTACGCTGCGGCCGCGGCTGACCCGGGCGATGAACATGCCGACGAAGGGCGACCAGGAGATCCACCAGGCCCAGTAGAAGGCGGTCCAGCCCTGGCTGAAGTTGGCGTCCTCGCGACCGAAGGGGTTCGACAACGCCGGCAGGTTGACGGCGTAGGCTCCGAGGTTCTGGAAGAAGCCGGTGAGGATCAGCAGGGTCGGCCCCACCAGGATGACGAACAGCAGCAGCAGCACGGCGAGGGCCATGTTGATCTCGGAGAGACGGCGCACCCCCTTGTCCACCCCGGCCAGGATCGAGACGATGGCGATGGCGGTGATGGCGAGGATCAACAGCACCATGGTGGCGTCGGACTCGGGGATGCCGAACAGGTAGCTGAGACCCGCCGAGGCCTGAGAGGCGCCGAGCCCCAGCGAGGTGGCAAGCCCGAACAGGGTGGCGAAGACCGCCAGGATGTCGACGATGTGACCCGGCCAGCCCCACACCCGTTCGCCCAGCACCGGGTAGAAGATCGAGCGCATGGTCAGCGGCAGGCCCTTGTTGAACGAGAAGATGGCCAGCGCCAGTGCCACCACGGCGTAGATCGCCCAGGGGTGCAGGCCCCAGTGATAGATCGTCGCGGCCATGCCCAGGCGAGCGGCCCCCGCCGGATCGTCGGCGGCGCCACCGAGCGGCGCCCAGTCGGTGCGCGCGCCATCCTCCACGCTGGTACCGTCCAGGGCCGCGCCGAAGTGGGACATCGGCTCGGAGACGCCGTAGAACATCAGCCCGATACCCATCCCCGCGGCGAACAGCATGGCGAACCAGCCTACATAGGTGAAGTCTGGTTTGGCATGCATACCGCCAATGCGCACCTTGCCCAGCGGCGACACGATCAGCGCCAGGCACAGCAGCACGAAGATGTTCCCCGCGAGCAGGAAGAACCAGTCGAGGTTGCCGGTGAGCCAGTCGCGCAGGGCCGTGAACAGCGGCTCGACCTGGTCCTGGAGGGCCAGGGTGAGCACCACGAAGAACACCGTCACCAGGGCCGAGATGGAGAACACCTTGCCATGCAGGTCGATGCTGAAGCCGAGCTTGTCGGTGGCCAGGTTGTCCTGACCGATGACGTAGTCGGTATCGATCAGGTTGGCGGGGCCTTCCGGCGCTGGCACGCCTTCCGAGGGCTCCGGCTCCCTGGAGCGTTCGTCGCGAGAATCGTTATCCACGTTGCGTTCTCCCATTAAACGTCGAAGTGGGTGGGTAGTTGTCGGCGGCGGTCAGGAGCGGGGTGGCCTGACCAGAAAGACCGAGACATCGGTGTGGGTGGCGATCTTGCCGCCATGAGACGGCATGATGACGTCGAGATGCTTCGGTGGGTGGGTGGGCATGACCACGAGATCGGCGCCGACGTCATCGATCGCCTGCAGCAACAGGTCGTCGAGATCGGCGACCGGATCCGCGCTGCTGACGGTATGCACGCTGACGGCTTGGCCATGCAGCGTGGCTTGCTGCTGGGCAAACGCCTCGAGCTTCTGCGCGTACTCCTGCGGTGTCCTGGCCACGCTGCTCGGGGCGGAGGAGGTCACCCCTACATAGCAGACCTCGGCTCGGTAGTGCCTGGCCAGATCGCTCACGGCCTGCAGCGACGGTTTCAGCACTTCCAGATGGGCGAGGTCGACCGGGACCATGATCTTGCTGTACATGATCGTGCTCTCCTGATTGACGTGATGTCGGGCTGTCCGACGAGACGTACTCGGGTGCACGCATTGGACGTCACACCACGACCAGTGTGGCGGCTTTGACGCAAGCTGTCAGTTCAATAACCGGCACACGGGCATGCCTGGGCGACTATATTGTGACAAGGAGTATATTGTGACAAGGATGGTACACGAACGGAGCGGCGCTGCCGAATCGGCTTCGCGTGGGGGGCTGGCCGGTGCGGAAATGTAACCCAAATTTCTGTTTGGGTAACGCTGGGTTAACCGATAACCCGTCGAGTGTCCCCGTCCTCGTTCAACGCTAATTGGACCCAGCGGGGATTGCGGTTCTCGCCCGGATAGGAATAGGGTCATGGCTGACCGACAAGAACAAGGGCCAGCCGGCACGCATGAACCGTCTTCGCCTGCGGTTGGCCATGAGTGGGAACCCTGCATGAACGAAAGCCTGCAACAAGAACGCAACGAAGACGCAAGGGAAGCCGACCATCCAACGGATACGCACTTCGTCCGTTTCATCAACGTGCAGAAGAGCTACGACGGGGTCGAGCTGGTCGTCAAGGGCTTCAATCTCGACATTCGGCGTGGTGAATTCGTCACGCTGCTGGGCCCATCCGGCTCCGGCAAGACCACCTGCCTGATGATGATGGCGGGCTTCGAGACCCCGACCCACGGCCAGATCCTGCTCAAGGGCGATCCGATCAACGACCTGCCGCCGCACAAGCGGGGCATCGGCATGGTCTTCCAGAACTATGCCCTCTTTCCCCACATGTCGGTGGCCGAGAATCTCTCCTTCCCGCTGGAGGTCCGTCATCTGTCCAAGGCCGAGATCAAGCGCAAGGTCGATCGCGCGCTGGCCATGGTGCGGCTGGAGAATTTCGGCGACCGTCGCCCGGCGCAGCTGTCGGGGGGGCAGCAGCAGCGTGTGGCCCTGGCTCGGGCGCTGGTCTTCGAGCCCGAACTGGTATTGATGGACGAACCGCTCGGAGCGCTCGACAAGAACCTGCGCGAGGAGATGCAGTACGAGATCAAGCGCATCCACGCCAACCTGGGGGTCACCATGATCTACGTGACCCACGATCAGACCGAAGCCTTGACCATGTCCGATCGTATCGCCGTGTTCAACGATGGCGTGGTGCAGCAGCTTGCCGAGCCCGAGACGCTCTACGAAGCGCCCGAGAATGCCTTCGTCGCCAATTTCATCGGGGAGAACAATCGGCTCTATGGGGAGGTGATCGAAACCATCGGCGACAGCTGCCAGGTCCGTCTCGATAGCGGCGAGACGGTATCGGCCAAGGCCGTCGCCGCGGGGGGCGTCGGGACGCGGACGACGCTCTCGCTGCGCCCCGAGCGCATCGACATCGTGGCGGATGAAGCCGATCATGACTTCGACAACTGCTTCCGTGCCGAGGTCAGGGAGGTGATCTATCTCGGCGATCACCTGCGCACCCGCGTCAGCGTCTGCGGTAACGACGAATTCATTCTCAAGACCCCCAACTCGAAGGGATATGCCTCGCTGAGGCCGGGCCAGTCGATCGTCATCGGCTGGTCCAGTAGCGACTGTCGGGCGCTCGATGCCTGAAAGTGCTCAACCTGCGGTTCAACAAGTACAACAAGCGGAGATTGACCATGAAACACGATGACAAGCAAGCAGGGAAAGTGGCTCTCAAGCGGGTGACCTGTGCCGTGGCGGGCGCCTCGGTCATGGCGTTGGCGACCATGGCGCAGGCGCAGCAGACGCTCAACATCGTCTCCTGGGGCGGCGCCTACAGCATGAGCCAGCAGAAGGCCTACCACGAGCCGTGGATGGAAAAGACGGGCGACGAGATCGTCAACATCGACCAGAGCGGCAACGCCCTGGCCGGGTTGCGCTCGCAGAGCCAGGCCGGCAACGTGACCTGGGACCTGGTCGACATGCTGCCGGCGGACGCCATGATCGCCTGCGACGAAGGGCTGATCGAGCCGCTGGATCACGACGAGCTGCTGGCTGATGCACCGGACGGTACCCCGCCCAGCGAGGATTTCGTCGACGGCGCCCTGGGCGACTGCTTCGTGGCCTCGATCGTCTACTCCAACATCGTCGCCTTCAACACCGAGATGTTCCCCGAGGACAAGCAGCCCAGTACCATCGCCGATGTCTTCGACCTGGAGAACTATCCCGGCAAGCGGGCCCTGCTGCGCAAGCCGATCAACAACCTCGAGTGGGCGCTGATCGCCGACGGCGTGGATAGCGACGAGGTCTACGCCATGCTGGAAACCGAAGAGGGCATCCAGCGCGCCTTCGACAAGCTCGACACCATCAAGGACGAGGTGATCTGGTGGGAAGAGGGCGCCCAGCCGCCGCAACTGCTGGCCGACCAGGAGGTCGCCTTCGCCTCGGCCTACAACGGGCGAATCTTCGATGCGATGGTTTCCGAAGACCAGCCCTTCGAGATCATCTGGGACGCCCAGGTGTTCGAGCTGGACGGCTGGGTGGTGCCTGTCGGCAAGCTCGACAAGGTCAAGGATTACCTCTACTTCGCCACCGACACCCAGCGCCTCGCCGACCAGGCCCAGTACATCTCCTACGGCCCGGCGCGCTACTCGTCCTCGGACATGGTCTCGGTGCACGCGGAAACCGGTATCGACATGATGCCGCACATGCCGACCTTCCCGCCCAACTTCGCCACGGCCCTGCAGAAGGATGACTACTTCTGGGCCGACTACAACGACGAGCTGACCCAGCGCTTCGACGCCTGGCTGGCCCAGTGAGCCACGGCCCCCGCCTGGCCGCGTGGCCAGGCGGGGGCCCGTCGACACTTCATTCGTAACGTCGTTTCCTGGAGGGGCCCGAGTGTCCGAATCCCCTGCTTCCCCCCTGACTACCGCTGACGGTGTGCCGCTCAAGGTCAGCCTGCGACGCGCCGTGCGGCGCTCGAAGGTGAAGGCCTTTCTGCTGGTCTCGCCGCTGCTGCTGTTCCTGGGGGTCGCTTTCGTCATGCCGATCGTCGAGATGCTGTGGCGAAGCGTCGAGAATGCTGAAGTCTCCACCTATCTTCCGCGCACCGTCGAGGCCCTGGAGGGCTGGGACGGCGGGTCGCTACCGGAAGAACCCGCATTCGCCGCCCTGGCCGAGGATCTGCGTACTGGCCAGGAAGCGCGCAACCTGGGCCTGCTGTCGAGCCGGCTCAACTACGAGAAGTCGGGCATGCGCTCCGCGATCAGTCGCACCGCGCGCGGCGTGCGCAACCTCGAGCCGCCGTTTCGCGAGTCGCTGGTGGAGGCCCATCGCGCCTGGGGCGAGCTCGACACCTGGCGCTTGATACAGCGCGAGGCGCGACCCTACACGATCTCCTACTACCTGGCGGCGGTGGACCGGCGGCTCAGCCTCGATGGCGAAATCGTCAAGGTACCGGATCATCTCGAAGTGCATGTGGGGCTGTTCTGGCGCACCTTCTGGATGAGCGCGGTCATCACGGGGCTGACGCTAGTGCTCGGCTACCCGATCGCCTTCCTGCTGGCCAGCCTGCCGCTGCGCCATTCGAACCTGCTGATGATCCTGGTACTGCTGCCGTTCTGGACCTCGCTGCTGGTGCGGACCACGACCTGGATCGCGATCCTGCAATCCCAGGGGGTGCTCAACGACCTGATGGTCACCCTGGGCGTGATTGCCGACGAGGCGCGCTGGCAGATGATTCACAACAAGACGGGCACCATCGTCGCCATGACCCATATCCTGCTGCCGTTCATGATCCTGCCGCTCTACTCGGTGATGAAGACCATTCCACCGAGCTACATGCGTGCGGCCCGCTCGCTGGGCGGCAAGCCCTTCCTGAGTTTCCGGCGAGTCTACTTCCCGCTCACCGTGCCGGGCATTGCCGCCGGCGGCATCCTGGTCTTCATTCTCTCGATCGGCTACTACATCACGCCGGCGCTGGTAGGCGGACAGTCGGGGCGTTTCATCACCAACTACATCGCTTACCACATGCAGACCTCGCTCAACTGGGGGCTGGCCGCGGCCATTGCCTCGATCCTGCTGTTCGTGGTGATCGTCTTCTACATGGTCTTCAATCGCCTGATCGGCGTCGACAAGGTCAAGCTGGGGTAATCCGATGGCCATTCCTTCCTACGCGACTCGTGGCGAACGCATCTGGCATTACGTGTTCCTGGGCCTCTGCGCGCTGATCTTCCTGTTCCTGGTGGGGCCGCTGCTCATCATCATCCCGCTGTCGTTCAATGCGCAGCCCTACTTCACCTTCTCCGAGGCGATGCTCACGCTCGACCCGGCCGGCTACTCGCTGCGCTGGTACGAGGACTTCTTCACCTCGCGGGCCTGGCTCGGGGCGATCAAGAACAGCTTCATCATCGGCATCGCCTCGACCATCCTGGCGACGATCCTGGGCACGGTGGCGGCCCTGGGGCTCTCCAGCCGCTACATGCCGGCGCGCGGGGCGATCATGGCGCTGCTGATCTCACCCATGATCGTGCCGCTGATCATCTCCGCGGCGGCCATGTTCTTCTTCTTCTCGAAGATCAACCTCGCCCAGACCTACCTCGGCGTGATCCTGGCGCACACCGCGCTTGGCATACCGTTCGTCGTCATCACCGTGACGGCCACCCTGTCGAGTTTCGATACCACCCTGATCCGTGCGGCCCACAGCCTTGGCGCCAACCCCACCCGAACGTTCTTCAAGGTGGTGCTGCCGCTGGTCACGCCGGGGGTCGTTTCCGGCGCCCTGTTCGCCTTCATCACGTCCTTCGACGAGGTGGTGGTGGTGTTGTTCGTTGCCGGGCCCGAGCAGCGCACCATGCCGATCCAGATGTGGTCCGGGATTCGCGAACAGATCAGCCCGACGATCCTGGCCGTGGCCACGCTGCTGGTCCTGCTCTCCATGCTGCTGCTGACGACGCTGGAGTTGCTGAGGCGACGCAGCGAGCGGCTGCGAGGCATCACCCCCGAATAGCGCATCTTCGCGCAACGCCATCCCCGTCCGGCAAGGGGGCGCCGATTCGGTGCCCCCTTGTTGTCTGCATGCACCAGCCGAGCGTAATCCCGGGAGGGCGGCTGTGGCACTCCTAGCCATGTGTCAGTTTGCACCATGCGAAAGGGGCGACCAAGGCCATTGCCGGTGCGTTTCTTGGTTTGGTTAAGTCTTTGTTATAAAGCTTGTAATTCCAGGTGTGGCAAGGCTGGCACAGCCTGTGCTGCAGCTAAGGTGAGGACGACCAACCAGGGAGAGATCCACATGAGCCATGACCAGCGTGCAAGGAAACCTGCCAGGCGAATGACGGCCTTGGCCTCGGCAGTGGCGCTTGCGCTGGGGACGTTGTCGCTCGTCGGCTGTGGCGACGATGACGACGAGCTTCCTCCGGTAGAGGAGGAGAGCCCCGCCATGGAGGAGCAGAGTTCACCGATGGAGGACTCCACGGACGATCCGGGCATCGACCAGACCGATACGGCTTCCGGCGATGGCGCCGCAGAACCCGTGGCCGGCGCCGAGGAAGAGCCTGAGGGATCCGATACGGAAATGTCCGGTGATGAAGCTTCCGACGAGGAATCGTTCCCCGAGGCTGAGCAGGAACCGGTGCCCGACGAAGAGCCTGACGGTCAGCAAGCTACCATGGAAGGCGGTCAGGATGATGAAACCGAGGATGACGATCAGGAAGATGATTCGGAGGACGAGCAGGGCGGGAACAGCTAACCGTCCCGTTGCCCGGGCGAACGAATTCTTCGCGTGCGGTCCACGCGGTGAGAGTTCCGGGCAGGAAGCCCTTTATCCTCGCAAGTCGATGTTCAGGAGGTAGTAACATGATGTCCAAGGAATTTCTGAAGACGCTGGGCGTTCTCGGCGTGACCATGGGGCTGACTGCCAGCCCGTTGGCGTTGGCCCAGCAGACCCAGCAGGACGAATACCAGAATCAACCGAACGCCGAGGAGCCCGCCACCCCGGGTACCGAGGCGGATCCGGGCATGCAGCAGGAGCCTGGCATGCAGCAGGAGCCTGGCATGGAGCAGGATCCGGGCATGCAACAGGAGCCTGGCATGGAGCAGGATCCGGGCATGCAACAGGAGCCTGGCATGCAGCAGGAGCCTGGCATGGAGCAGGAGCCTGGCATGCAACAGGAGCCTGGCATGCAACAGGAGCCTGGCATGCAGCAGGAGCCTGGCATGGAGCAGGAGCCTGGCATGCAACAGGAGCCTGGCATGCAACAGGAGCCGGGCATGGAGCAAGATCCGGCCGCACCGGGGGCCACGGATCCGGGTGCCGAGACCGCTCCGGATGCACAGGGCTCTGAGCCTGGCCCGGGTGCCGAGACAGCGCCCGGCGCCGATCCCGCGGCGCCGGGGGCCGAGACCGCACCGGGCGGTGATCCGGCTGCGCCAGGCGCGCAGGACGATCCCGGCTTCGGCGAAGGAACCGAGGCGATGCCGGGCGAAGAGTCCGAGCCCGAGTTCGAATACGAGAACGAGGAAGAGGAGTGGGACTATCCGGAAGAGGATGAGGACCACGAGAGCCACTGATCCCCTTGGGTCTCAGCCCCAGCCGGGTGGCTGGGGCCAGAGGAGGGACCTCGACGCAGGGAAGCGTCGCCCAAGCATGACGCGCGCGATCCGCTGGCGGCCCGCCACCCTCCCCCCTTGCACCGTCAGCCGGATTGCATGGCGTGCTTCGCCCCCGAGCTCCCACGGGGGCTTTTTTGTGGCGATTCGCTCCCTTGCCGACAGCGTTGCGCCAGGCTATTCGTCCTCGAGGCGGCGATAGAGCGTGCGCCGGGCGATACCGAGGATGTCGGCGGTGCGCCGCTTGTTGCCGCCCGTCGCCTCGAGCACTTTCTGGATGTAGCGTTTCTCGACTTCTTCCAGGCTGGGCCAGCTCTGCTGGCCGCTGGCAATCATGGCCTTGCCCGTCTCGATCTGCCGGGCGGCACCGCGCTGGTCCTGGCCATGCTGGCGAATCCGCTCGGGCAGGTCGGTATGGCTGAGCAGGCCCTCTTCCGCCAGGGTCACGGCGCGCATGACGGCATTCTCCAGCTCGCGTACGTTGCCAGGGTAGGGGTAGTCCAGCAGGGTCTGCAGGGCCAGGGGCTCGATGCGCTCGATGGTCTTGCCCTGGGCACTGGCATGCTTCTCGATCATGGCCGTGACCAGACGTTCGATATCCCCCGGGCGCTCACGCAGCGGGGGAATGCGCAGCGAGAACGTCTCAAGGCGGTAGAACAGATCGCTGCGGAAATTGCCGCTCTCGATCTCCTGCTCCAGATCCCGATGGGTGGCGGCGATGATGCGCACGTCCACCGCCTCCTCCTTCTCGGCCCCCACCGCCTTGACCTTTTTTTCCTGCAAGGCGCGCAGCAGCTTGGCCTGCAGGCCGGGTGACATCTCGCCGATCTCGTCGAGGAAGAGGCTGCCGCCGTTGGCCGCCTGGAACAGACCCTGGCGCGATTCGTTGGCACCGGTGAAGGCGCCCTTCACATGGCCGAAGAACTCGCTCTCCATCAGCTCGGAGGGAATGCTGGCGCAGTTGATGGCGACAAAGGGCTGGTCGGCGCGCGGACTCTCGGCGTGAATGGCGCGGGCCAGCAGCTCCTTGCCGGTACCGCTCTCGCCCAGGATGAGGATGGGCGCATCGCTCTTGGCCAGGCGTGCCGCATCGTGGAACAGCGCCTGCATCGATTCGCTTTCGCCCACGATGCCGTGAAAGTGGCCGGCCGGCTCGTCCTGGTGCAGGCGTTCGGCCAGGCGCCGGTTTTCCAGCACTCGGAAGACCGCTTCTCCCACGCTCTCCAGGTCCAGGGGCTTGGTGAGGAAGTCGTCGGCACCGATCTTGAGCGCCTCGACGGCCTGGTCGATGGTGCCGAAGGCGGTGATGATGATGAACCCCAGGCGACTGCCCTCATGGCGCAGCTGCTCGAGCAGCTGCATGCCACTCATCCCCGGGAGGCGCACGTCGCTGATGATCAGGGCCACCTCGGTGTGACTCAGGGTGACGACGGCCTCCTCGGCGCTGCCGACGCCTAGCGTCTGGTAACCGGCCTCCTGAAGCTCCTCCTCCAGCAGCTCGAGGATGGCGGCGTCATCCTCGACGATGAGTATCGGAAAATCGCTATGGCTGTGGCTCCCTGTCACGTGGCAGTTCCTCCTTCATCGGCATCGTTCAGTGGCAGTCCGATCTCGAAGCCGGCTCCCCCCAGTTCGCTGTCGAACACCCCGACGGTGCCGCCGTGGTCGTTGATGATTCGGTGCACCATGGAAAGCCCCAGGCCGCTTCCCTGGCCCACGGGCTTGGTCGTGAAAAAGGGATCGAAGACCTGCGATTTGTCCTTGTCGACGATACCGGCGCCATCGTCCTCCACCCACAGCGTCAACCAGCCGTCCCGTTCCCGCGAGCTGATGCGGACCCGGCTGACTTCCTTGGCCTGGGCGGCGTTGCGCAGCAGATTGGTCAGTACCTGGATCAGCTGCTGGCCGTTGGCCAGCAGCGGCGAGGAGGGCGCGACAAGGTCGAGTTCGAGCCGAATGGCCTTCTGCTCGAAGTCCTCCTCGACCAGCTCACGCGCTGTCTCGAGCAGCTCCGACAGGTCCAGCGGCTCCTTCTCGACGTTGTGGCGGCGACCCAGCTCCATCAGCTGGCGTACGATCTCGACGATACGCTCCACTTCGCTGCGAATGCGCCCCAGCCGGTTCCGGTCGTCGTCGTCGAGCGTCGCGCGACGGGCCAGGCGCTGGGCCTGGCCGTTGATCACCGTCAGCGGCGCGCCGATCTCGTGGGCGACCCCGGCAGCCAGCACCCCCAGCTCGGCGAGCTTCTTCGACTTGCGCAGGCGTTTCTCCAGTTCGATCTCCTTGCGACGGCGCGCCTCGATGTCGGCATCCTTCTCGGCCATGGCGTCCAGCATGCCGTTGAGCGCCACGGCAAGGCGCTCGTACTCCTGCGGTCCCTTGGCTTCGGCACGCTGGCCGCGGTCGCCGGCCTCGACGCGCTGCATGACGGTCAGCAGACGCTCCAGCGGTCGCTCGATGTGACGCCGGAACCCCCACCAGATGCCCAGCACGATCCCGCCCGCGCCGATGACGAAGGCCAGCAGGGCCAGCTGGCTGAGAAAGCCGGTGTAGTTCTCGATGCCGGTGTTGAGCCGGTTGACCTGGAGCACCCCCTGCACCTCGCCGGTGGCGGATTGCAGCGGCTTCAGCGCCGAGTAGTAGTGCCAGCCGTCGTGCTCGCGGTAGGCCGCACGCATCTCGCCATCCTCGGCCACCTCGCGAATGGTCTCGGGGCTGAACAGCGCCTGGCCCAGCCCCAGGCCGTAGATCTCCCGGCCGCTTTCGTCGAACACGTAGGCGCCGTAGATCCGATGGAACGAGAACGCAGAGTAGAGCGACTCCTCGAGGTGCTCGGTGGCGTCGCGGGTAAGTGCCTGGCTCAGGGTGGTGCCGATCACGTTGGTGATGACCTGGACCTCCCGCTCCAGGCGGTTGCGCACGTTGTCCTCGAGCGACTTGATGGCCACCAGGCTGAAGATCAGCAGCGCGAGAAACAGCGGTGCGATGACGGTCAGGAGTATGAGATTGCGTAGGCGCATGGCGGCTCGCGAACGATGGTCGAGGAATGCGGGAGTGCCGGCTTTCCAGCCCGGCGCCGCGCCGGAGTTCAATCCACCGGCCTCAACCGGTAGAGACTGCCCTTCGAATCGTCGTCGCTGATCAGGTAGATGGCGCCGTCATGACCCTGGTGCACGTCGCGAATGCGTCCGATTTCCCCGTCGAGCACCTGCTCAGCGTCGACGACGCGATCCTCCTCCAGCTCCAGGCGGTAAAGCTGCTCGCTGCGTAACCCCCCCGCCAGCAGGTTGCCCTGCCAGGCTTCGAACATGTCCGAGGTGACCTGGGTCAGGCCGGAAGGGGCGAATCGGCCCTCGAAGACATAGGCCGGATCGCGCATGCCGGGCAGCGACTTCTCCCCGATGGGCTCACGTGTGCCGTAGTCAAGCCCTTGGCTTGCCTCGGGCCAGCCATAGTTCTCGCCGGCGATGAGCCGGTTGAGCTCGTCGCCGGTGCGGGGGCCATGTTCGGTGGCCCAGGCATCGCCCGCTTGGGTGACGACCAGGCCCTGGGGGTTGCGGTTGCCCAGGGTGAAGATCTCGTCGAGGGTTTCGTCATCGTCGACGAAGGGGTTGTCGTCGGGCACGCCGCCGGTTTCCGTCAGGCGCAGCACACTGCCGGCATGGTCGCGGCCGTCCTGCGCCCGCGACGGGGTGCCGCGTTCGCCGATGGTCATCAGCAGGGTGCCGTCGGGCAACCAGGCAAGGCGTGAACCGTAGTGGATGCCTCGCTTGGAGTCACGATTCTGTGCAAACAGCAGTTCGATGTCCGTCAAGCCGTCATCATCCAGTCGGGCGCGACTCAGGGCGGTTGCGCTACCGCCATCGCCAGGCTTGCTCCAGGTGAAGTAGAGCCAGTCGTGCTCGCCGTCGCCGTAGCGAGGGTGCAGTTCCAGGTCGAGCAGCCCGCCCTGGCCACGGGGGTTGACCTCGGGAAGGCCCTCCAGTTGAGCGATGCTGCCGTCCTCCTCGACCAGCGCCAGGCGCCCCGGGCGTTCGCTGACCAGGAAGCGGCCGTCCGGCAGCAGGATCACGGCCCAGGGGTGCTCGAACCCTTCGGCAATCCGCTCGAGGCGAAGCTCCAGATGTTCGGTATCAATGCGCTCGGCGACGACCTCGGCGGCCTGGCTCGTGCCGACGCCTGCCGCGAGGGACGCCAGCAGCCCAACCGCCAGCCGTTTGCTTGCTTCATGCATGACTCTCTCCCTTGCATTTCGATGCCGCCCCGAAAGATACAGACTCCGAAGCGCCCGGGGTGTTCCCATTCCCCGCCCGGCGGGGCTTGCCGCTACATCAGGATCGCCAGCAGGATCGGCAGATAGAGCAATGACAGCAGCGTCGAGCAGAACACCAGGCTGGCCACGTACTCCGGCTCGCGCTTGGCGCGCTGCGCGAACAGGTAGTTGAACACGGCCACCGGCATGCTCATCTGGATCACGAGGATGCCGAGCGCCAGCGGCGACAGCCCCAGCAGCGTGCCGATCCCCCAGGCCAGCAGCGCGGCCACCGGCGTGCGCAGCAGGCTGAAGCCGATCCCCGAACGCAGGTTCTTGACCTTGATGCTGGCCAGCGACACGCCCAGCGTGATCAGCATGAGCGGCACGGTGAAGCCCGAGATCAGCCCCACGCTGTTGTCCAGCCACCGCGGCAGCTCGGTGTCGGTCAGCAGCAGCGTGAGTGCTATCAGGATAGCGTAAACCGTGGGCGTCCTGACCAGGGTTCGCAGGGGGTTGCCGGTGCTGGCGATGATGGCCCCGATGGTGAACTGGAACAGCGACACCGTGACCATCACCGTGATGCCGAAGGCGAAGCCGGCGCTGCCGAAGGCGTAGAGCACTACCGGCAGCCCCATGTTGCCGGTATTGGGGTACATCATCGGTGCCAGCAGCACCCGCCAGTCACGACGCAGCAGGCGCGCCATGGCGAAGGTGGCGAGGCCCATGGCGACGATGACCAGCGCCGTGGCCAGCATGGTGCGCCCGAAACTGCCGGCGTCGATTTCGGCCCCGGAGAGCGAGGCGATCACCAGCGCCGGGGTGCCGATGTTGAAGACCAGGCGCGTGACGAAATCCACGGGGTAGGGCTGGCCCAGGCGGATCCAGGTGAAGCCGAGACCGGCACCGGCCAGTACGGGCGCCATCACGGCAAAGAGATCGGCGAGCATCGAGCGTCCAGGGTAGTGAGCAAGCGAAACATTGTCGTGAAGAGTGCCGGCTCGATGCAAGCTCGACGGGCCGCTGGGTCGCTCAGGCAAGGAACCCGAGGCTAGACGGACCGGTTTCACCTTGGTGCAGGCGGCCTTCTCCCGGTAAGCTGCGACTCTTGTTCGCAAGGAATTCTCAAATGCCAACCCATGCTTCCGCCAACAGCTTCCAGGCCCTGGTGCGCCTGCTGCGCTATGCGCGCGGCTACCGTCGTCGCATCGTCGCCGCCACCACCTGCTCGATCGTCAACAAGATCTTCGATATCGCCCCCGAGATCCTCATCGGCGTGGCCATCGACGTGGTGGTCAACCAGGAGCGCAGCTTCGTCGCGCGAGCCGGCTTCGAGACCGCCCAGGAACAGATCATGGTGCTCGCCGTGCTCACCTTCTTCATCTGGGCCGGCGAATCGATCTTCGAGTACCTCTACAAGATTCTGTGGCGCAACCTGGCCCAGCGGCTGCAGGCCGACATGCGCCTGGACACCTACGAGCACGCCCAGCGCCTCGACATGGCCTACTTCGAGTCGAAGAGCTCGGGGCAACTGGTGGCGACCATGAACGACGACGTCAACCAGCTCGAGCGCTTCCTCGACGGCGGCGCCAACTCGCTGATCCAGGTCGGCGTCACCGTGGTGGCGGTGGGGGCGGTGTTCTTCGTCATCTCGCCGCTGATCGCGCTGCTCGCCTTCACGCCGATCCCGCTGATCATCTGGGGCGCCTTCTACTTCCAGCGCAAGGCCGGCCCGCTCTACGCCGACGTGCGCGAGAAGGTGGGCGACCTCGCCAGCCGGCTCTCCAACAATCTCTCGGGCATCGCCACCATCAAGAGCTTCACCAGCGAGGCGCGCGAGGCCGAACGCCTGCGCCAGGTCAGCGAGGCCTACGTCGAGGCCAACCGGCGCGCCATCCAGGTCAGCTCGGCCTTCATCCCGGTGATCCGCATGGCGATCCTGGCCGGCTTCCTCGCCACCTTCACCGTGGGCGGCATGCAGGCGCTGAGCGGCGACCTCAACGTTGGCGCCTATGGGGTGCTGGTGTTCCTCACCCAGCGCCTGCTGTGGCCGCTGACGGGCCTCGCCGAGGTGATCGACCTGTTCGAGCGCGCCATGGCCAGCACCCGGCGCATCCTCGACCTGCTGGCGGTGCCGATCACGGTGAAGGACAACGAGGGCCGGCCGCTGGCCGAGCCGGTGCGCGGCGAGGTGAGCTTCGAGGCGGTGAGCTTCCGCTATGACGCCAGCGGCGTGGGCGTGGACGGCGTCAGCCTGCACGTGCCTGCCGGCAATACCCTGGCGCTGGTGGGTGCCACCGGCTCGGGCAAGTCGACCCTGATGAAACTGCTGCTGCGCTTCTACGACCCCGCCGCCGGCCGGGTCTGCATCGACGGCCAGCCGATCGGCGAGGTGAGCCTGACCTCGCTGCGCCAGGCCATCGGCCTGGTGAGCCAGGACGTCTACCTGTTCGAGGGCTCGGTTCGCGACAACATCGCCTACGGCAAGCCCGAGGCCAGCGAAGCGGAGGTGATCGAGGCGGCGCGCACCGCCGAGGCGTGGGAGTTCATCCAGGCGTTGCCGCAGGGGCTCGACACCGCCGTGGGCGAGCGCGGCGTGCGCCTTTCCGGCGGGCAGCGCCAGCGCCTCTCGCTGGCGCGGGCCCTGCTCAAGGATCCGCCGATCCTGGTGCTCGATGAAGCCACCAGCGCGGTGGACAACGAGACCGAGGCGGCCATCCAGCGCTCGCTGGCGAAGATCGGCCACGGCCGCACCGTGATCATGATCGCCCACCGCCTCTCGACCATCGTCCACGCCGACGAGATCGTGGTGATCGACGGCGGACGAGTCGTGGAGCAGGGCACCCACGCCGAGCTGCTCGACCGGGGCGGGCGCTATGCCGCCCAATGGCGGGTGCAGACCGGTGCGCTGGAGGAGAGCGAGGCACTTGGTTGAGCCTTTCATGCCAGGCTCCGACGGTGGCGGGGCAGGCCCGCCACCGTCTTCCCGCTAGATGAACAGGCCAACCCAGACCACGGTTACGACCACCAGCAGGCCCGCCAGCACGCGGTAGTTCTGCCACCACGGCTTGCCGGCAAGCTCGCGCGACTCCTCGCGCCAGGCCGCGCGCGACCAGACGCAATCCTTGAGCTCCTCCTCTCTTGGCGCCTCGGTGCCCAGCGTGACGCCGACGAAGATCGACACGCACAGCAGCAGCATGAGGCCGGTGCCGTAGAGGAACTGCAGCTGATACAGCTCGAAGATCTCGCCGGCGAGAAAGCCGGCCATGCCGATCGGCGCGCCGATGACCAGGGTCCAGAACCCCGCCGCCGCGGTGGCCCGACGCCAGAACAGCCCGCCGAGGAAGATCACCACCGCCGGCATGGTGACGTAGCCGAGGAAGGACTGGAAATACTCGACGATGCCCTCGAAGGTGAGGATCACCGGCGCCCACAGCCCGGCGACGACCATGAATACGGCCACCATGCCACGGCTGATCAGCAACAGCTGCTTTTCGCTGCGCTGCTTCTTGCGTGTCTTGATGAAGTCGTTGACCACCAACGAGGAAGCGCCGTTGAGCACCGAGTCGAGCGTCGACATCAGTGCGGCCACCAGTGCTGCCAGCACTACCCCGCGTATGCCGATGGGCAGGAGGTCGAAGGCCAGCGTCGGCCAGATCAGGTCCGCCTCTTCCAGCTCCGGGTAGATGGCGCGACCCATGGTGCCGGGCAGGATCAGCAGGAACAGCAGCGGCAACTGGAGAAACGCCGCCATCAGCGCGCCCCAGCGGCCGTGGTCGATGCTCTTGGCGGAGAGCACCTTCTGCATGACGATGTGGTTGGTCGTCCAATAGTAGAAGCCCAGCCACAGCACACCGGTGAAGATACCGGGCCAGGGCAGGAAGTCGTCGTCCGCCGGCTTGACGATGCTGAAGCCGTTCTCCGGTGCGGCTTCCTTCACCGCGCTCCAGGAGCCCAGCTCATTGAAGACCATGAAGAAGATGATGCCACCCGCCACGTAGAGCAGCACACACTGAATGGTATCGGTGACGATCACCGCTCGCAGCCCACCGAGGATCACGTAACCGCCGCCGAGCAGCGCCATGGCGCCAATCAGTACGCCCAGCGGTACGTCGGGGAACAGTAGCTGCAGGGTAATGCCGCCGGCGAACAGCGCGCCGGCACTGTCGATCAGGATGGCGGTGAATATCGAGAACAGCGAAAAGGCGTAGCGTGAGCGCTGGTCGTAGCGGCGGGCGAGGAACTCCGGCATGGTGCTGACCCGCGAGCGCAGGTAGAACGGCAGAATGAAGAGCACGAAGAACACCAGCACCAGCGTGGCCATCCACTCGTAGTTCCACACCGCGATGCCGTCGTGGTAGCCCGCGCCCGCCAGGCCGATGTAGGAAGTGCCGGAAAGGTTGGCGGACACCAGGCTGAGGCCGACCAGTGGCCAGAGCGTGCCGCGACCGGCCAGGAAGTAGCTCTCCGAATCCTGCTGCTTGCGCCCCGCCCAGAAACCGATGCCCAGAATCATGACCACGTAGAGGCCGACGATCACCAGATCGATAGTCGCTAGTTCGAACTCGGGCACGGCATCCCTCCTTAGCCCATGGCTCCCTGTCGATGTGGCCGCGCTGATTCCCTGTCAGGCGGCCGACTCAACTGCAGTCCGCCCATAAACCGTAGTCCAGCGGGGTCGAGGCAGCAACGCAGCCATCTGCGCAGGGCATGCGACGAGTTGAGCCCGGGCGCGCGGATCGACGCTGGGCGGCGGCTGCGCCGCCCGGGGAGGGGAGGCGTCGATCGAGGAAGGGGGAGGCGGCAGAGGGTCAGGAATCGTCGGATTGGACCAGCAGGGCATCGAGCGTGACCGGCACCTCGTCGCCGATCTGCTCGTAGCCAAGCAGCAGCAGCACCGAACGCAGGGTGGGGTCGGCCATCAGCGCCTGTCCGTCCAGCGCCACCCGCTCGGCGTTGGTGACCTGCACCTGCCCCTGACTCGTCTTGGTGAAGCGAACCGGCAGCGACTCCTCGCGCTCGGCGTTGCCGGAGCGCACCGTCATCGTCAGCTCCTCCACCAACGAATCGCCCACCGCCAGCTGGTCCAGCCGCTGCGGGGGGAAGCGGGTGGTCAGGGTGGCCATGGGCCGCTCGGTAATGCCGGCAAGCCAGGGCGGCAACTGCCCGAGCCGTTCGACCACGTCGCTCTGGTTGAGCCGCAGCGGCAGCTGCAGGGTGCCATCGGCATCCGCGCTGCCGGAAAGCCGGCGCACCTCGTGCTGGCGCGGCACGGGGCCGTCGGGGGTGATCTGCATCACTGTGGCGGAGACCCGCGAGCGCTCGGGCTCGAGCTCCCAGGCCGCTAGCGGCAGGGCGAACAGCAGGGCCGAGGCGCCCAGGGCCAGCATGGGAAAGGTAGGCAAAAGGCGGTTCATGAACGGTGCGTCTCCTGGAGCGGAAGGCTCATCCAGAAGACACGCCAGATGCCGAGAAGTGCCCCGCTCGAGTGATGGAAGTGTCGCCCGCGCGGCGCTGGCCTCACCCGGCAGCTTTCGCTATCATACGGCGGCGCAATGCAGGGCCTATAGCTCAGTTGGTTAGAGCAGGGGACTCATAATCCCTTGGTCGCTGGTTCGAGTCCAGCTGGGCCCACCAAAAACTCTTCCCGTTTCACCCCAGAACATGTCAGAAGCCGCGCTACCACGGGTCTCATAAGAAACGACGTCAATGGTGACGAGCTGAAATGAGACCACCTCTCAGCTCTCTGTCACGGTGATCTTCGCGATGGCGGCAGGATATCTCGGAGCACGACCTGATTCTGTGTCCAGACGTCTTTCTCGATGGAGAATACGCTCCTCAGCCAGGCCAGGATCAAACGCCGGGTCGCCCCCAGCGCCTCGGGATCTTCTACCTCGGTTTCTCGCGCGTCGAGCCCCGCGATCCCGCCAAGCCCACGGACCACGCGGCTGATCGTCAGCAGGGCGTCGCTCCCCGGGTCTCGTGCACGCTGCCGGGCAGGGCGAACCGGGCGCGAACGCCGACTTCCTCGGCTTCCAGCGCGAAGCTTTCGGTGAAGGCATTCACCGCAGTCTTGCTGGCGCTGTAGAACGACAGGGCCGGTAGCGGGTGCAGCGTCACGCTGGAGCTGACGATAGCGCCGCTGCACCGCTCGCGCATGCCGGGCATCACCGCGCGTGTCATGGCCATGGTCCCCAGCACGTTGGTCTGACATAGGTCGAGTAGTCAGTGGAGCCTGGGTGTCACGTTTTTAAGAATTGAGGCTGTCAGTAGCAAGCACTGTCAGCCTCAAATGCTCATGATGCAGCGTGATCGGCAAGCTTATCTAGCAGAACGGTTGCGGCTGGGGCTGAGGACGCCGGGTTTTGACCGGTGATCAGCAGGCCATCAGTGATGACATAGGATCCCCAGTCGTCTCCTTTCGAAAAGATACCGCCCTTGGCTTTGAGTTCGTCTTCGACCAGAAACGGCACGATGTCGGTAAGGCCGACAGCGGCTTCTTCGCTGTTGGCAAACCCCGTGACTTTCTTGCCTTCTACCAGCGGGCGGCCACTTGGCGTTTTAGCGTGGCGGAGCAGGCCTGGTGCATGGCAAACAAGTGCAACCGGCTTCTCGGCAGCGAGGAACGACTCAATCAGCGAGATTGAGTTTTTATCTTCGGCGAGATCCCAAAGAGGACCGTGGCCGCCGGGATAGAACACGGTATCGAATTCGGCTTGTGAAACGCTATCCAGGCGCACGGTGTTGGCAAGTTGGACCTGGGCGTCTGCATCTGCCTCAAAGCGGCGAGTCAGATCAGTCTGGAAGTCTGGCTCGTTGCTCTTCGGATCGAGTGGCGGCTGACCACCCTTAGGCGATGCCAGGACGATCTCTGCGCCGGCTTCTTTGAATACGTAGTATGGCGCGGCCAGCTCTTCGAGCCAGAAGCCGGTTTTTCGGCCAGTGTTGCCAAGTTGGTCGTGTGATGTCAGAACCATCAGAATTTTCATGCCTTTCTCCAATCGGTAGGTGGTTTGTATTAGACCGGTCGTCTAGAAACGAGGCGTAAAAAAATACTCCTGAGAGAACACTCTCGAGTAGTACCTCCACATCTCTCCCCGGTCAGGCGGAAAGATGAAGAATCTGGCGAGTCGTCTTCATGGCTATTTCAAAAGGATGCGTGGTACGCCCAATTTTCACCATCACGCTGGCACCTAACCAGAGCTGATAAAGGCTTTCAGCATTGTCGTGAGCAGATCCCTTAATCGACAACGAACCATCTGCCGTACCAGCCTCAATAGCTTGCGCAAGACGATCAATGATGCCCTTGGTACCGCGCTTGAGCGCTAAACGCATTGTTTCCGATAAGTCGGCTACTTCCGCACCGAGTTTGACCGCAAGGCATTTGCCCTGACAATCGAAAAAGGATTGGTTCTCTTCCCATTTCTGCCAATACGATATCAGGCGTTCGGCCATCGTCTTATTAGGCTGACGAAGCATCTCGTCGAGCTCAGCGAGATAATGCTCGAAATAGTGATCAAGCAGCGCCTCTCCGAACGCATCCTTCGAACCAAAATAATGGTAGAAGGAACCCTTAGGTACGCCGGCTGTCGCCAGGATTTCGTTTAAACCAACGGCCGAGAAACCCTTGCCCGCCATAATTCGCTGGCCTGTAGCAAGAATATTCTCACGTACATCAGTTGTTTTAAGAGTAGTTTCAGTGTTCATAAGCATGATCATAGCACGAAATAGACTGGTCGTCTAGTGTGTGAAAAGCTGAGCAGCAGGCCCACCTCATTGCGCGCCATCACCTCCTGGACGTTGGAGGTGCCGCGATCCGTCGACGAGAGATGCACGTCGAGCGCTGACTTTACCTCGCCCTTTGGGCCTCGGCGCTGCCGCGCTTGCGGTAGAGCGCCATAACCTTCTCTGGCGGCCAGTAGAATCTACCAAGGTTGGTGACCAGGAAGAAGGCATGCAGCACGATAGGGCGAAGGGCCTTTACCGTGCGCTGGGTCATGATGATTTCTCGAGAGGTGTCGGCCTGCCGCAGCGAGCCATCAGGATATGCTCGAAATCCTTTAGCGCGGCAGCGGCGGTGGCGAGCGGCTCCTTGCCGGCCCCGATGGCAACAGTCTCGCCCATCGCATCGGTGGTGATACGTATCGCCTTGTCCTTTCCACTCACATTCGCCAGCGGGTCGTCGAGGGGGTAGGTCCGGATACCGACTCTTGCGCGAATTTCACCATTCGAGTTCGTGAGATGGCCGACGAGCTTGGGGACAAGACCTTGAGCGTGCCACGCCTCGATGCGCTCGCGGGTGACGGACTGGATTCCTTCCACGGCGAGATCGTCAATCGTCAGCTCTGCCCCGAGCCCGAAATTGGTGATGATCAGCAGCTTACTGGCGGTGTCCCAGCCCTCGGTGTCGTTGCGCGGGTCGGCCTCCGCGAAACCACCCGCCTGCGCCTGCCGCAGCGCCTCGTCGTAGCCGAGCCCTCGCCTCGTCATTGCATCGAGCAGGAAATTGGTGGTGGCGTTGAGGATACCCTCGACCTCAAGCACCCTGCAGCCCTTCAGGCTGTGCTCGAGGAGATCGATCGTAGGCAAAGCGGCTGCCGCCGCGCCGCTGAGCTTCAGCATCGCGCCCGAAACCTGAGCGAGCGCCCGTAACTCACGACCGCTGTGGACCAACGCCCCCTTGGATATGACGATCGTGTCGCGCCCGGCCGACAGCGCCGAGCGAATGTAGGCAAGGCCTGGCCCCCCGGTGCGATAATCACTTGGCCCTGCTTCGATCAATATGTCGGCGCCGCTCGCTTCAATGAAGTCCGGCCCCGACAGACCAGGTTCGAGTGAATCGAACCGGTCAGCTTCGATCCCCTTCGCATCCATCATGCCGGACCGCGAACCGCAGATCGCAACCAGTCGTACATCCGCCCGATAGACCTGCCGATAGGCTTCGCGACGGGAGAGGAGCAGATTGGCCGTGGCGCGGCCGACACCGCCGAAACCTGCAATCGCAACCCTGATGACATGCATGCGTTGATCCTTTCACACCGAGCGAGGAGGATAGTTTGCCAGTAACGCGAAGTCATCGTATTCGATGCTAGCGCGGCTTTGGCACACTGCCGTGAACGGTGGGTCGCCACGACAGTATGCCTGTCTTTGTCAGCTGCGAACGAACGCCAGCAGATCGGCGTTAACAATCTCGGGATGGGTAGCGAACAGGCCGTGCGAAAGCCCCGGATAGATCTTCAGCGTTCCGTCCCGCACCAGCTTGACCGCCTTGTATGCCGAGTTCTCGATCGGAACGATCTGATCGTCCTCGCCGTGCAGGAAAAGGACCGGAACAGTGATCGCTTCCAGATCCGCGGTAAAGTCGGTCTCGGAGAATGCCTTGATACAGTCGTAATGCGCCTTCGCGCCGCCGGCCATGCCCTGCCGCCACCAGTTGTCGATCAAGCCCTGGCTCACCTCCGCACCCTCGCGGTTGAAGCCGTAGAACGGACCATTCGGGATACCTTTGTAGAATTGCGCGCGGTTCCGGGCCAGTGCCTCGCGAAATCCGTCGAAAACCTCCATCGGGATGCCGTCCGGGTTCTGGTCGGACCTGACCATCACGGGGGGAACCGCACCGATCAGCACAGCCTTGGCGACGCGGCCGGGCTCGGCCTGGGCGGCATAACGAGCGACTTCTCCCCCGCCGGTCGAATGACCGATATGAATGACATCACGGAGGTCCAGCGCCTTCACGATGGCCGCAACATCCGCGGCGTACGTGTCCATTTCGTTACCCGTGTCGGTCTGATCCGAACGGCCATGGCCGCGCCTGTCATGTGCAATGACGCGATAGCCTTGAGACAGGAAGAACAGCATCTGGGTATCCCAGTCGTCGCCACTCAGTGGCCAGCCGTGGTGAAACATCACTGGCTGCGCGTCTTTCAGGCCCCAGTCCTTGTAAAAGATGTTGGTACCATCGGATGTAGTGATCATAGCCATGACAGTTCTCCTTCAGGTTTAGCTTAAGCAACTCCTGGAAACGGATGGCACTATGGTGAGTGGCATCGACACTTGGGCCGTGACGTTCTCTACAAGGTGGGTTCCATTTCGAGCGAACGTGCTCGGTGATTCCAGTCTGTTGACTCTAGCAAGCGCTTTCACGCAACGTGGTGCGACACCTGCGATGTAGTTGCCGATCTTGTGGTCAATCGCGATGCGGTCCGTCCTGCGGCCTTTCGCAGTTGAAGGTATCTATGACGTCACCGAACAGACCGGCCGAACCGACGCTGATCGTGGGCGCCTCCTGACACGTTTTCTTGATGATGGGCAGATAGTGTTCGTGGTCCTATAACGTCTTCGAGACAGGGGAGCCACCGTCGCCGGGCAGTTACCGCCCGGCGGGGTGGGGCAGTGGGATGGTGGCGTTCGGGCCTCGTCCTAGAAGCCTTCCAGCACGACCTTGCCACGTGAACGCCCGCTCTCGATCAGGGCGTGGGCACGGCGCATGTTGTTGACGTCGAGGGTTCCGAAATGCTCGGCCATGGTGGTCTTTAGTACGCCTTCGTCGATCAGGGCGGCAACACGCTCCAGCAGGTCGTGCTGGCGGATCATGTCCGTGGTCTGGAATATGGCGCGGGTGAACATCAGCTCCCAGTGCAACGACAGGCTCTTGCGCTTCAAGGGCAGTGCGTCGAGCTGTTCGGGGTCGTCGATGAGGGCCAGGCGACCTTGAGGTTTCAGCGCTTCGATCAGGTGCGCATAGTGCCTGTCGGTATGGGTCAGGCTGGCGACCATCTCGACCTGATCCAAGCCAATCCGCTGCAGCTCCTCGGTGAGCGGCCGGCCGTGGTCGATGACGTGGTGCGCGCCCAGCTCGCTGACCCAGTGCTGGGTTTCCGGGCGCGAGGCGGTGCCGATCACCGTCAGCCCGGTCAGCTTGCGGGCAAGCTGGGTCAGCATCGAGCCGACCCCGCCCGCTGCACCGACGATCAATAGCGTCTCGCCCTGGCCGCCACCCTCGGCCACGCCCAGGCGGTCGAACAGCAATTCCCAGGCAGTGATCGAGGTCAGCGGCAGGGCCGCGGCCTGCGCAAAGCCGAGCGAGGCGGGCTTGTGACCGACGATGCGTTCGTCGACCAGGTGGAGCTGGCTGTAGCTGCCCGGGCGGGTAATGTCGCCGGCATAGAAGACGTCGTCACCGGGTTGGAACAGGCTCACCTCGCTGCCCACGGCACGGACAATGCCCGCCGCATCCCAGCCGAGCACACGCGGCTCGCTTACCTGGGCTCCCCTGCGCACCTTGGTATCGACCGGGTTGACCGAGACGGCACGTACCTCGACCAGCAGGTCATGCGGCCCAGGCGTTGGTTCGGGAAGGTCGAGTTCGACCAGCGCGCGCGGGTCGTCGATGGGCAAGCCGTGCTGGGTATAGCCAATGGCTTTCATGTGGCGATCCTCGTATCAAGACTATCACCGGGAAAAGATTCGGCTCCCTCGATATGGTAGACCGTCGGTTCTGCCGAAAAATATTCCTCTAGGCCCATCATGAATACCCGATGGTCTTCACTCTCCTCGAAGCCCAGCGTGTGATCCTAAAGGGATTGCCATCGCACGATCAGGTTGAATAACTCGGGTGTTTCGATGCCTTGCGCGAGCATGTGAACGACTCCGGGCCGCCAAATGCTTTAAGTATCTGCGCTTTCATGGTTGATCCTCACTTCTGTAATAAAACGTATCGAGAAAAAGGGATGTCGGGAAATGCAGCAACCAGAAACCTTCAGCCTCGCATCATCGTGATGCGTACCATACCGCTTGTCTTGTATAACTGCGCAATTTAGGGACGTATGTGATGGTGATAGCCATGCCAGTTCCCCTTCAGGTTGAGCATGAGCAATCCATGGAAACGGCAGTTGCAGAACAGCGCCATAGCTCCTGTAGCGAGCAGTATCTACGGTAGGGCTGTGCCGCCCTCTTCAAGATGGGTTTCAGTCCGAACGAAATATGCTTCGTGGTTACCGTCTGTTGACTCTAACAAGCGTCTATACGAGGCGTGGCGCGATACCTGCGGTAAGTTGCCAATCTTGCGGTCAATCGCACCGCGGTGGCGTCCTTTCCCCTCACGGGCATGTAACAGTTCGTCAGCTAGTGTCCGCTCAATGGCAAAACTTCTGGAGCAGCTAAGCTAAGCGCTAACCCATGCCTCAAACGAAATTGGGTTCGAGGGGGTGTGGACTTGACTTAGGACGGCAGCCTCGCAGCGGTTGACCGCAATATTGGCAACTAAACCGCAGTTTTTGCGCCGCCGTTCTTCGGAGCGGTTGCTAGAGTAGCCAGACTCCCTGTTGATCGCTCACGACGCCCAGCAGGCCGGATTTGCTCTCGTTTTCTTTATTAGTCAGTGGCGATGCACTCTTTCCTTGATCTTGATATGGGTCCATTCAGCAGGCTTCAGGTGAGTTCCACTATGACCAAAGCGTCCGATCTGTTCATCCAATGCCTTGAAGAAGAGGGGGTGGAGTATATTTTTGGGGTTCCTGGCGAGGAAAACCTCGACATGCTCGACAGCCTTAGCCGCTCGACCGCGATTCAACTGATCCTAACCCGACACGAACAGGGCGCAGGCTTCATGGCCGCAACCTATGGCCGGCATACCGGCAAGGCCGGGGTGTGCATGGCAACGCTGGGGCCGGGTGCGACGAATTTAGTCACCGCCGCTGCCTATGCGCAGCTTGGCGGTATGCCGATTCTGATGGTAACCGGGCAAAAGCCGATCAAGAAGTCGAAGCAAGGCCGCTTTCAGATCCTCGACGTGGTTGACATGATGAAGCCTCTGACCAAGTTCACTCATCAGCTTGCCAGTGCCGACAACATTCCCAGTCGGGTGCGTGAGGCGTTCCGACTCGCCGAAGAAGAGAAACCCGGTGCGACGCATATTGAGTTTCCCGAGGACATCGCCGAGGAGAGGACCGAATCGATGCCGCTCAAGCGCAGCCATGCGCGGCGGCCCAATGCCGATGTGAAGTCGATCCGCGCTGCGGTGCATGCGCTCGAAAAAGCCAAATCGCCGATCCTGGTGATTGGCGCAGGTGCCAACCGCACCATGACCTGCCGAATGCTGAACCAGTTCATCGAGAAGACCGGCATCCCTTTTCTCACCACTCAGCTCGGCAAGGGCGTGATAGATGAACGCCATCCTAAGTTTGTCGGCTGCGCGGCCCTGTCAGCGGGTGATTTTGTCCACCGCGCGGTTGAGGCCGCCGACCTGATCGTCAATATAGGCCACGATGTTATCGAGAAGCCGCCGTTCTTCATGCAGCCGGGCGGAGCGCAGGTGATCCATATTTCGTCCAAGACCGCTGAGGTTGATCCGGTCTATTTCCCGCAGATTGAGGTTGTCGGCGACATCGCCAATGCGATCTGGCAGATCAAACAGGACATCGTCCCCAATGGGAGCTGGTCGTTCGACGCGATACTGGCGGCGCGCAAAGGCCAGATCGCGCACACTGCATCGATCTCGGGTGATGCACGCTTCCCCATCTTCCCACCTTTTCTGGTCGAGCAGGTCCGCGAGGCGATGCCCGAAAACGGCATTATCTGCCTCGACAACGGGATATATAAGATCTGGTTCGCGCGCGACTATCCGGCCTACCGCCCCAATACCGTGTTGCTCGACAATGCGCTCGCCACGATGGGCGCGGGCCTGCCCTCGGCCATGGCCTCGGCGATGGTCTACCCCGATCGCAGGGTGATGGCGATCTGTGGAGATGGCGGCTTCATGATGAATAGCCAGGAAATGGAGACCGCCGTTCGCTTGAAGCTCAATCTCACCGTGCTGATTCTCAAAGACAACAGCTATGGCATGATCCGCTGGAAGCAGTCGAACATGGGGCTCAAGGACTGGGGGTTGACCTATGGGAATCCCGATTTCGTCAAGTACACGGAAAGCTATGGCGCGTTCGGCCATCGCGTCGAAAGTGCCGAACATCTCAAGGAGCTGCTCGCGCATACTCGCGACACGCCGGGCGTCCATCTGATCGACTGTCCAGTCGACTATTCCGAGAATGACCAAATCCTCAATATCGACATCAATAGGCTGTCGAGAGAATTGCAGCCCTTGTCTCTTTCCCCGGCTTCGGCGGAAAGCGGGATGCCCACAGGGAGCTTCAAATGACCATGCTCAAGTCCGTTTATCCGCTCTATCTCAACAGCGTGGCGCAGCAGCCTAACGCCAATCTCGCAGTGACCGACAAGTTCACCGGCGAGGTCGCGTTCCACGTTGCCCAGGCCGATGCCGCGACAATTGATGCTGCGATCAGGGGGGCAGTCGAGGCGGCAGAACCGATGGCTCGGATGGCGAGCTACGAGCGCCAGGCGGTGCTGACCCATTGCGTCACCCGCTTCACCGAGCGGTTCGACGAGCTCGCGTATGCGCTGTGCGTCGAGGCGGGCAAGCCGATCAAGGATAGCGAGGGTGAGGTAGGTCGGCTGATCGACACCTTCCGCATCGCCGCTGAGGAGTCGGTGCGGATGACCGGAGAGGTCCAGTCGCTCGATATTTCGGCACGCGCCAAGGGCTACCAGGGCATTTGGAAGCGCGTGCCCATCGGACCGTGCTCATTCATCTCACCGTTCAACTTCCCGCTCAACCTAGCCGCTCACAAGATCGCCCCAGCGCTTGCGGTGGGCTGTCCGTTCGTGATGAAACCGGCGAGCCGTACCCCCTTGGGCGCGATCATCATCGGCGAAGTGCTTGCCGAGACCGATCTTCCCAAAGGCGCATTCTCTATTCTGCCCGCCAGTCGCGACGGAGCCGACCTGTTCACCACCGACGACCGACTCAAGCTGCTCTCCTTCACCGGATCGCCCGATGTCGGCTGGGACCTCAAGGCCCGCTGCGGCAAGAAGAAGGTGGTGCTCGAGCTGGGCGGGAATGCCGCGGTGATCGTCGATGCTGATGCTGATCTCGACGATGCGCTCGAACGCGTCATTTTCGGCGCCTTCTACCAGTCGGGGCAGAGTTGTATCGGGGTGCAGCGCATCATCATTCATGCCGATGTCTACGACCGTTTCCGAGACATGCTGGTCGCCAGGACAAAGACCCTGGTAGCGGGCGACCCCAAGCGGCACGACACGTTCATCGGACCGATGATTCATGTCAAGGAAGCGACGCGGCTCGAAACCTGGATCAACGAGGCAGTCACCGCTGGTGGTACTCTGCTCTGCGGCGGCAACCGCGAGGGTGCGATGCTCGCCGCCACCTTGCTCGAAGCCGTGCCTGCCCACACCAAGATCGTCACTGAAGAGGCATTCGGCCCGGTCGCTGTGCTGTCACGCTTCACTGATTTCAATGCTGCTCTCGCCGAGGTCAACGCCTCTAAATTCGGGTTGCAGGCGGGCGTCTTTACCCGCGATCTGTTCAAGATGTTCGATGCCTGGGATCACCTCGTTGTCGGTGGAGTGGTGATCAACGATGTGCCCAGCTATCGCGTCGACAACATGCCCTATGGCGGTGTCAAGGATTCGGGCCTGGGTCGCGAAGGCGTATGTTTCGCGATGGAGGACATGACCGAAATCCACAACCTGGTGATCCGCCGACCCAAAGAAGCGCCTTAGGGAATTTAAGGCATCAGGATGTGAACCTTGGGTCTGTCCCAGCTGAACCGAATTATTCAAAAACGTATCACTTTGTGATCAAGTTCAACGATTCTTAAAGTATAACTCCACCCCAAGTATGAAGGGCGGTGCATGATAATTGTCTAGGGAAGCAATGAGGCGGAATGTGGAAGGGGCCTCTCCTTGGGAGTCAGGTGTTTTATGCAGGAATGTCGCTCTTCTATATCACCTCCATCGTTCCCAGTTTAGCGACACAGTTCAACTTTAAAGGGGGCTACTGTTTAAAGCCTTGGGGTAGCAGAATGTAGTTTCGGATTAAGGCGGCTATACGCGTTTATTCCGATAAATCAAACCGCTAGACGATGGCAACAGACAGAGGATATATTCATGACTTTTCGTAATGGCCTTGCGTCTCTTCTTCGTCCCGAAGACTCGGTGTTGGTACTGATTGACCACCAGCCTTACCAGCTCGCGAATCTGAATAGCCACGAACCAACGATGGTGCTTAACAATTCGACGGCCCTGGCGAAGGCTGCCAAAGCCTTCAACGTCCCCACCATCCTGACGAGCGTGATCGCAGCCCAAGGCGGCGACATCTTTTCTCAGATCACAGATGTATTCCCCGGCCAGGAAGTGATCGACCGTACATTTATCAACACTTGGGAAGACAAGCCGACAGTGGATGCAGTCAAGGCGACGGGCCGTAAGCAGTTGATAATCGCAGGCCTGTGGACTGAAATATGCGTTGCCATGCCGGCTATCCAGGCTGCTGGTGAAGGCTGGGACGTCACTGTCATCACGGATGCGTCAGGCGGCACGTCGGTGGAGGCACACGAAGTCGGCATACAGCGCATGATTGCGGCCGGCGTGAATATGATGACCTGGATTGCATTGGCGTCCGAATGGCAGCGAGACTGGGCGCGGACCGAACATATCGGCGAGCTGATTGAGGTGATGCGGCAGCATGGCGGTGGCAGCGGTATCGCGTATATGTGGGAGCAACAACTGCTCAATACGCCGGTGCCTGACAGCGAAGTATAAGCAGAGAAGGGATGACGGGACGTATAGTCTTAAGTCGCAAGAAATCACATGGCTTAAAGAGTCTCGTCATCCTTCAGTGCTCGATAACACACCATTGTTTTTTCTGACGTGGGGTTTACACGCTTAGCAGTTACTGGCCTTTTACTGTACGCAAATTTTGATCGATGACTTGTCGATCAGCGTCTTGTCTTTTTTCGTTCACACGGACGGTGATTCTGATTGCCTTGTCTGGTTTGGAAAATCTCCATTTATGGAAGGCGACACCGTTTTTTTGTCGCTGTCCTCCCCGCTTTAACTTTTCCATATTTCCCCGCCACTTCTACTGACTTGGCTGATAGGCTAGTTGATGACGCCACTCTGAAGTACCCCTTGTCGGCGTTTTTTTAAAATTGTACGCATTAAGAGTCGAGTTGGTACTGTTATTAGAAGATGCCTGAGACAACGGCTTTTGCGGCCTTAGCAAGCGCTGTCGAGTTGTTGGTCACTGCCCGCGGCTGTTTCTATTCGCTAGCTGGTAAGGCTGGTAGTCTATCGAAAAAGTACCGAGACTGCGGACCAAAAAGGTGAGGCCGGTCCGCGGCGAAGGATCATTATTGTATTTCTACTAATGAGTAAAAATGGATGCCATGAGTCAGGTATCCGTTGAGTTGTTGTCTAGAAAATATTGGCTTTCCTATTCTTGATGCGGTAAAACAGTTTCTGAATAGTTGAGTTGCGAAATGGGGAACGCTGAAGTGGACATCGAAGAGCTGCAGACATTTGTAGAAGTTGCTGAGACTGGTGGGATTTCTCAGGCTGCGCGCCGGCTCGGTGTCTCTAAATCGATCGTCAGCCGAAGGCTATTTCGGCTTGAATCAGAGCTTGGGATCCAGCTTCTGGCACGAACCACTCGCGGCGCTGCACTCACAGAAGCCGGTGTCACGTTCCGCGCCTATGCAGCCAGAGCTTGCGCCGAAATTGAGTTAGCCAAGGAAACGATTTTGCCTGCCGGTGACCTACGTGGCCGGTTACGCATATCTGCGCCGGTGTCTTTCGGTTCAACTCACTTCACTCCTGTGATCGCAGAAATGGCACGCCGTCACCCGCACCTTCATATCCACACTTGCTATAGTGATCATGTTGTTGATCTCATCGCAGGAGGTTATGACTGTGCTATACGACTTGGCTATCTTGAGGATTCCAGCTTGATTGCGAGACGTGTAGGAACTGTTCACGGTACGGTTGTGGCGAGTCCAGACTATATCAGAGCACATGGGGCGCCGGAAACACCTGAAGAGCTCCTCGCTCATCAGGCTCTGCTCCAAGGTACCGAAGCCTGGCAATTCATGGATGGCAATAAGATTATCACGGTTCGCCCGCAAGGGCGCTTCAAGGCCGATAATGGTACAGCGCTGGTCGCAGCCGCCATTGCTGGACTTGGCATCGGTATGCTTCCCAGTGGGCTTATTGATGAGTATTTAGTTTCTGGTGCACTCGTCTCGGTTATGACTCGCTATCCGGTACGCCCTGGAGGTGCCTATGTCATACGCCCGCCAGGACAGCATCCCGTCCAAAAAGTACGGCTTCTTACCGAGCTTCTTATTGAATATTTCGATAATAACCTTCACTTTCCGGAAATAAGCCACTGAAAATTAGAATAATTAAGTCTTGCGTGGGGATTATTATTAAATTAATAAGTGGTTGGTTTAAGGTTCGTGCGCTATCAGCGTTAAGGTCACACTCTTCTATCCTGACAGGGGGGCAGGCCAGCCGATATTTTCTCTACGGTTGTCCTTGTCATTGGATGCCTAAGTAACAAGATGTTGTCTTGTGGTCAGCAGGGCTATCGAATTCTCGCACCTGATCGCCGGGGCATAGGCCTACCGGCTGGTCACGCGCCTGGCCGATAGACCTGGCTGATTGCCTGGAAGTCCAACAGACACTCGGTGCTGATGGCTCGTATAGTCGGGAGGGTGCTTGGCTGTAGCACATCGTACTGACTGCTGGGGGCAACATGACTCAGCGTATCAAATCGCAAGATCGGCACCGACCCAGCAGAATCGGCGACGTAGCGCCCGACAGCGCTCGCTACAATTCTTTCGATACTTGGCTCCGCACCGCAAGCCCTGCCAGCGGGATCACGGGCCAGCATGTGCATAAGTCGGAAAACGGGAAGACAAGAAAGGAGTGTGCTGACGATGCCTACCCATGACACTCCGCCCCCACGCCTGACAACCAGTGCCGGCACTCCGGTCGTTGAGAACCAGAACAGTCTTACCGTTGGTGCTCGCGGCCCGGTCCTTATGCATGACTGGCAACTGATCGAGAAACTGGCTCATCAGAACCGCGAGCGGATCCCCGAGCGCGTCGTCCATGCCAAGGGTTGGGGCGCGCATGGCGTGCTGAGGATAACGGGCGACATATCGCACCTGACTTGTGCCGACGCGCTACAACCCGGTGCCGAGACGCCGATGATCGCGCGCTTCTCGACCATGGCTGGGGAGATGGGTGCCGCAGACCATGAGCGGGACGTACGTGGCTTCGCACTTAAGTTCTACACGAAAGAAGGCAACTGGGATCTGGTCGGCAACAACACGCCGGTTTTTTTCGTCCGCGACCCGCTCAAGTTCCCGGATTTCATTCATACTCAGAAGCGACACCCGCGCACCAACCTTCGTTCGGCGACAGCCATGTGGAACTTCTGGTCCCTGTCGCCCGAAAGCCTTCACCAGATAACGATTCTCTTCTCTGACCGCGGCCTTCCGGTCAGCCCGATGCATATGAACGGCTACGGCAGCCATACCTACAGCCTTTGGAATAACAAAGGGGATCGGGTCTGGATCAAGTTCCACTTCAAGACGCGGCAAGGCCACCGCCATTACACCAACGCCGAGGCTGAGGAGGTCGTGGGACGAACCCGCGAAGGCTATCAGGAAGCGTTGTTCGGCGCGATCGAGTCCGGAGAGTTTCCCCAGTGGACTGTGCAGGTGCAGATCATGACGGAGGCCCAAGCGCAAAAATTCCCCTTCAATCCGTTTGACCTCACCAAGGTCTGGTCGCATGCGGATTTCCCGCCGATCGAAATCGGCGTTCTTGAACTCAACCGCAATCCCGAGAACTACTTCACGGAGATCGAGCAGCTTGCCTTTAGTCCGTCAAACGTTGTCCGGGGGATAGGCCACTCGCCGGACAGGATGCTGCAGGGCAGGATCTTCTCCTATGCGGACGCCCAACGCTATCGGCTTGGCACCCATTACGAAGCACTGCCGGTCAACAGGCCACGTTGCCCCGTGCACCATTATCATAAGGACGGGGCGATGCGCTTCTTCGACAACATGTCCCACCAGGATGCCTATTACGAGCCGAACAGCTTCGGTGGTCCGATGGAGGACCGCTCATTCACCGAACCTCCACTCGATCTGTACGGCCCGGCTGCTCGGTTCGATCATCGGGACGGTAGCGACGACTTCAGCCAGCCGCGCGCCCTGTTCCTGCTGTTCGATGAGGGACAGAAGGCCCGACTGTTCGCTAACGTCGCGGCTGCGATGTGCGGGGTTCCACCCTGCATCACCGAACGGCAGATAGAACTCTTCCGACAGGTCCATCCGGATTTCGGTGCCGGCGTCTGTGAGGCGCTGGACGCATTGGACCCTCAGTTCTGAGTAAGTTCGAGCCACAAAGGATGACATGTATGAGTGGGTACCTAGCAATCGAAACGGGCTGTCCCGACTATGTCGGAAGCGTTGTGATCGAAATCATCGTTCCGTGTTCACGCAACGTCGGCGGACGATGGGCGCTTTGCTAGCACAAGACGCTACAGCTGTCTAGTTCCCAGCACCGGCAAGATCGGACTAGATGCTGTAGCTCCCGAAGCCTGTAATGAAGCTACTATCCGAGATGAGAAGACACTCAAGGTTTGACACTTGAGGATACTGGTCAAATGCTGATGGGCGAACTTGGCTGATTTTTGTTTGGAAGCAGGGAAAGCTGGCGGCATTCCTTGCGCTATTTCGCTACCTGCCGCTGATAATGGTTCAAGCAGTTGTAATGAACTCCCCATCTTTCGAAGGAGAAATATAATGTCAAAAGAATTACTCGAAGTTTTGACCCCTAAAAACAGTCAGATCATCTTCATCGATCAACAGCCACAAATGGCCTTCGGGGTGCAGTCCATTGACCGTCAAGCCTTGAAGAATAATATTGTCGGCTTGGCCAAGGCAGCGAAAGTATTTGACATTCCCACGACCATTACGACCGTTGAAACCGAAAGTTTCTCGGGTCACACGTATCCAGAACTGCTGGCTGTATTTCCTGACCATGAGATTCTTGAGCGCACCTCGATGAACTCCTGGGATGATCAAAACGTGCGCGACTCACTGGCCTCAAATGGTCGCAAGAAGGTGATCGTCTCTGGATTATGGACCGAAGTGTGCAACACTACCTTCGCGCTTTCTGCCATGCACGATGCTGGATACGAAATCTACATGGTCGCGGACGCTTCCGGCGGTACCTCGCTAGATGCTCACGACTATGCCATGCAGCGCATGATTCAGGCCGGCGTGGTACCAGTGACCTGGCAGCAGGTACTGTTGGAGTGGCAACGCGACTGGGCTCACCGGGATACCTACGACGCTGTGATGGCGATCGCAAAGGAACATTCTGGCGCCTATGGCATGGGCATCGACTATGCTTACACCATGGTTCACAAGGCCCCTGAGCGTGTGAAACATGGAGATCGGGTCGGTCCTAAACCCGCTAACAAATAAGCTCATAAAAAGTCTGGGTGAACGACACGGGGATGACCGTTCACCCAGACTAAAGCTACCTGAAAAGCATCAAATTCTTGTGAGGCCATTTGCAGGTAAACGGGATTCAGGTAACACAACAATCCTCGGGGTGAGCTATGAAGATCTATGTCTTGTCATTGGGAGCTGGCCTACTGGTTGGCATCATCTATAGCCTATTGAGTGTACGCTCACCGGCTCCTCCTTTGGTAGCGCTGGTCGGTTTGCTCGGCATTCTGATCGGCGAACAGGTCGTTCCAGTCGGCAAACAATTATTGACTGGCTCTGCTCTCAGTGCTGCTTGCTCTAAGACACATTCGATCGAGCATGTGCTTGGGCAATTGCCCGGTCGACATGCTTCGAAAAAGGCACCGGAAGACAAACCTTCGTAAGCAGCGTACTAGGGCGCTGCCACGCTTCTTGTAAAGGAAGTACCCTCATGCCTAACTCTGCCCCCGACACTATTTTCTATAATGGCCGGATAACAACTCTCGATCGGGCCAACCCAACTGCTACTGCGGTCGCGATCAAGGATGGCAAGTTCCTGGCCGTCGGTCCCGATCAGGAAGTCATGACCCTTGTTGGCGCCAATACCCAGATCGTTGACCTAAGGCGTCGCAACGTGCTACCTGGTCTATACGATAACCATACTCATGTCGTGCGTGGCGGCTTGAATTTCAATATGGAGTTACGTTGGGATGGTGTGCGCTCGCTGGCTGACGCGATGGATATGCTTAGACGCCAGGTCGCTGTTACCCCGGCACCACAGTGGGTACGTGTGGTTGGCGGCTTCACCGAGCACCAATTCGTTGAGAAAAGATTACCAACAGTCGCTGAAATAAATGCGATTGCTCCAGATACACCGGTTTTTCTACTACACCTTTATGACCGTGCGCTGCTTAATGGTGCTGCCTTACGGGCCGTCGGTTATACGAGGACCACGCCAGAACCTCCTGGCGGCCAGATCACCCGCGATGCCAATGGCAACCCCACCGGCCTGCTGCTGGCCAAGCCCAACGCGATGATTCTTTATTCAACTTTAGCTAAGGGCCCTACGCTACCGTTCGACTACCAAGTCAACTCTACGCGTCACTTCATGCGCGAGCTTAACCGTCTTGGGGTTACTGGCGTTATAGATGCGGGTGGTGGTTTTCAGAATTATCCCGATGATTATGCAGTGATTCAAAAGTTGGCTGACGAAGAGAACATGACTATCCGTTTGGCCTACAATTTGTTTACCCAGAAGCCTCAGGAGGAGAAAGAGGACTTTCTCAAATGGACTTCAAGCGTTACTTATAAGCAGGGTGACGATTATTTCCGCCATAATGGCGCTGGTGAAATGTTGGTTTTTTCGGCAGCGGACTTTGAAGATTTCCGCCAGCCGCGTCCAGATATGCCACCTGAGATGGAGGGCGAGCTGGAAGAAGTCGTGCGTATTCTGGCACAGAATAAGTGGCCGTGGCGTCTTCATGCCACCTATGACGAGACCATTGCTCGCGCACTGGATGTATTCGAGAAGGTTAATCAGGACATTCCGCTGGATGGTATCAACTGGTTCTTTGACCACGCTGAGACCATCTCTGACAAATCCATTGACCGTATCGCTGCACTGGGTGGCGGCATCGCGGTGCAGCACCGCATGGCCTATCAAGGCGAATATTTTGTAGAACGCTATGGTGCTCGCGCTGCCGAGGCGACTCCACCCGTCAAACGCATGCTCGAGAAGGGCGTTAAGGTATCCGCTGGAACCGATGCTACACGTGTAGCCTCTTATAACCCTTGGGTGTCTCTGTCGTGGATGATTACCGGAAAAACAGTCGGCGGTCTCGGTTTGTACCCGCGAAAGAATCTGCTCGACCGCGAGACGGCTCTGCGCATGTGGACCGAGAAGGTGGCCTGGTTCTCCAACGAGGAAGGCAAGCGGGGCCGCATCGAGGCAGGCCACTTGGCTGACTTTATCGCACCGAGTCAGGATTTCTTCAGCGTGCCTGAAGACGAGATCTCCTTCCTGACTTCCGACCTAACGGTAGTGGGTGGTCGCGTTGTCTATGGTGACAAGGATTTTGCGCCACTGGACGACAACCCACTACCGCCAGCGATGCCTGACTGGTCGCCGACACGCAGCTTCAAGGGCTATGGAGCCTGGGGCGAGCCAGAGGGCGCAGGCAAGAACTCCCTGGCACCGTTGCACGCTCATGCGATGGCCACCTGCGGCTGTGCTAGCGCCTGCAGTCTACATGGCCATGATCATGCTAAAGCGTGGGGCTCCCCTGTGCCAACATCGGATCTTAAAGGCTTCTTTGGAGCTCTCGGCTGCTCTTGCTGGGCCGTGTGAGGAGGTTTATCTAATGTATATGTTTATTTCGTTGGAAAAAAAATCACTTAGTATGATGGGTGGCGCAACATGAGTACGGCCACTGACAACCCACTTCCCGTATCACCTGACAATGCTTTTGCTCCTTTGCGGCAGACTCTTTTCGCCGTACTTTGGGCGGCCACCATCATCGGCAGCATTGGCAGTTTTGTGCGTGATGTGACCAGTGCCTGGCTGGTAACTGATCTATCCTCCTCGCCAGCGGCTGTCGCTATGGTGCAGGCTGCCGCTGCTCTGCCGGTTTTTCTCTTGGCGATCCCGGCAGGTGTGCTTTCCGATATGCTCGACCGTCGTAAGTTACTGATCTGTGTTCAGCTTCTGCTTGCCGGAGTCAGCGTTTGCCTCGTCATTCTATCGCTTGTGGATCTGCATTCTGTGGCATCACTGATCATGCTCACTTTTATAGGAGGCATCGGCGTTGCTCTGATGGGGCCAACTTGGCAGGCTATCGTTCCTGAACTGGTCGACAAGAAAGACTTCAAGAACGCAGTGGGACTCAACTCGCTGGGGATCAACATTGCCCGTGCCGTAGGTCCTGCGCTGGGCGGCCTGCTGCTGGCCAGTATGGGGGCAGCGTTTACCTATGGAGTAGACGTCCTGAGCTATGTATTTGTGATTGCTGCGCTGATTTGGTGGAAACGGCCCGCAACGCAACGGGATGTCCTATCCGAACGCTTCCCGGGTGCTTTCCGGGCCGGGCTACGCTATGCCCGCGCCAGTCGTGAACTGCATGTGGTTCTGCTGCGCGCCTTTCTCTTCTTTGCGATGGCTAGTTCAGTCTGGGCACTGCTGCCTCTGGTCGCGCGTCAGTTACTGGAAGGCGGCCCAAGCTTCTATGGCATATTGCTTGGAGCTGTTGGCCTGGGGGCTATCGGAGGGGCTACTGTGATGCCTCGCCTGCGTATATACCTTAGCGCCGATGGTCTACTTCTCACTTCCGCATTAGTCACTTCGGCCGTCATGACTTTGCTATCCTTGGCGCCACCTAAATGGCTTGCAGTTTCCTCGCTGTTGATCCTTGGGGCCGCTTGGATTACTGCGCTGACCACGCTCAATGGTGTCGCCCAGGCAATTCTTCCTAATTGGGTGCGCGGCCGCTCTCTTGCGGTATATCTGACGGTATTTAATGGAGCCATGGCTGCTGGCAGTTTGGCATGGGGGGTGATCGCTCAAGTGATTGGCGTGTCGTCGGCGCTACTCTCTGGTGCGGTCGGGCTAGCGGCGATCGGATGTATTGCACATCGTATCAAGTTGCCCAAGGGCGAATCCGACTTGGCACCGTCCAATCACTGGCCCGAGCCGCTAACGGCCACTCCAGTCGAGTATGATCGTGGACCGGTACTTATCCAGATAGAGTATCGAGTCGCCCCGGAAGATCGTCCAGCGTTTTTGAAAGCATTGGCTAGGCTCTCGGGTGAAAGGCGGCGTGATGGTGCCTATGCGTGGGGCATTACCGAGGATTCCGCTGATTCCAGCTTGATGCTGGAATGGTTCCAAGTCGAATCCTGGGCAGAGCATCTGCGTCAACATAAGCGCGTTTCTAAATCAGCCGCCGATATCCAAGAAGAAGTCTTACGTTTCCATCAAGGGAAGGAAGGTCCGGTTGTGCGCCATTTCCTGACTTTCAATCATCCACATGAAGGTCGAGCGTGAGAACTACTTGGGGGGACTGATTTTCCGAATAATTTAGCGAGGAAATAGAAATGTCTAGTATTCCTGAATACTCTTTTACCATTGCACATGAAGCTAGCGATACCAAGGGGCTCTATGTAGTTGAACTCAATGGGGCCAAAGCAGAGATGACCTATTCTAAAGCGGGGTCTTCGATGATCATTATCGATAGCACCGAAGTTCCTGATGCCATGCGCGGACAAAAGGTGGGTGTGGCACTAGTGAGCCAAGCGGTGAGGGACGCTCGTTCTTCGGGTAAGAAAATCATGCCGTTATGCCCATTTGCGAAAGCACAGTTTGCACGCCACTCGGAGTGGCACGATGTGTTGCTATAATATACGAATCAATTTTTTCTGCCTCTCACTTCTGGAGAAAACTTATGAGCTGGATGCCTGGTTTAGAGCCCACATGCCCATCCGCCGGTAGCTTGAATGACATAGAAACGCTGATTGTACCTCGCGCGCGAGACTTGGGTGGTTTCGAGGTGCGCCGCGCACTGCCTTCCCCGAAACGTCAGATGGTGGGGCCGTTTATTTTTTTTGATCAGATGGGGCCTGCTGAGTTTCTTGAAGAAGAGGGAATAGATGTTCGCCCACATCCCCATATTGGTCTTGCTACGGTTACGTATCTGTATCAAGGAGAGTTCCAGCATCGTGATAGTCTTGGCACCGACCAAATGATTCGTCCTGGCGCCGTAAATTGGATGGTAGCAGGTAATGGGATAACTCACTCTGAGCGCACCAGTTCTAGCACTCGTCAGAACAAGCACTCGGTACTCGGGATACAAACTTGGGTTGCACTTCCCGAAGCCTATGAAGACCAGCCTGCCAGCTTTGAGCATCATGGCGAAGACTCGTTGCCGATGCTGGAGGGTGAGGGTAAAGAAGTGCGCCTTATTCTAGGTACGGCCTGGGGAGAGCGGGCCCCGGTACAAACCTTCTCGGAAATGTTCTATGCAGATGCGATACTGCAGCCAGGTGCAAAGCTCCCATTACCGGATGGCCATGAGGATCGTGGGATTTATGTCATGTCCGGTAGTGTCATTATCGCAGGGGAAACCTTCGACGCTGGCCGCATGATGGTGTTCCGACCAGGCGACCCTATAACAATTGGGGCCGGTGAGGCTGGAGCTCGATTAATGTTACTGGGCGGCGAAACCCTGAATGGTCCTCGTTATATCTCTTGGAACTTCGTCGCCTCTTCACGGGAAAAACTGGAGGCAGCAAAGCAGGCATGGGTAGAGGGCGACTTTGAACATGGCCGCTTTCGCCTACCACCGGGCGATGACGCTGAATTTATCCCCTTTCCTGGACTATCTGGCAAATAAATGCATCACTTTGGGGCCGGGGTTCCCTCGGCTCCTCCCACTCTACCGCTCGTAAGGTTTCGTACGCGAGTTCATGAAGAACGAATTGCCCGATTACTGTGTAGTGTATCAAAAAAGGTGCCCAGCCGATCGTACCGATTCATCAGCAGAGCTTGATTCGTATGCGTGGCGACAGCATTCCTGAACGCGGTGGCGTGCAACTGCCATCCTTTCCTTACACGCTCTTATGTAAAGATGTGGACTGATAATGGTGGCAAGCCAGGCTGTGAAAGCCGCCTGCAAGCGGAGCCTTACCATCGACGAACTGGCCCAGGCGATGCCCTGCAAGCTTTCGGCCGACGCCGGGTAACGATGCCTGTCTCCTCATTCCAATGTTAGCCAAAAATTTGTCGCCACTTCTGCGGAGTTAACCCTGTCTCGCGTCGAAACGTCCGACTGAAGTGGGATTGATCGCAAAACCCATGGTCGAGTGCAATCTCGGCCAAGGGCATTCGACTTGTCAGCATTACCTGACGGGCCAGTTCGATGCGTTTATGTGCGACGTAAACTTGGGGGGCGACACCCATGGCCTGCTTGAATGCATGGGAAAAGTAGCTGACGCTCAGGTTGAGGGCCGCCGCCAACTGCGTTGTGCGAATGGCAGAATCGATATGCTGAACGATGAAGCTATCTAAGCGCTTGATTTGCCAGCTTGCCAGTCCCCCTCTGAATCGGTTGCGTGCCGAACTACTCTGGTCGGCGTGGTTCAGTAGATCGATCGCCAAGGACAGCCGCACGATCGCAGTTTCGCTATCGCTCCGCAACACATTTTGGGCATCAACAATTAACCGACGCACGGCTTCTACGGATTCTAACGGGACGTCTGAGGGGTACTGCTCAGTAGAATCGACATCCAGAGCGTCCGCATGCAGAACGACAGCAGCCTTAGTGCCGAGGCTCGTGTTCATGATTTCCGTCTCCAGCTATCAGAGGCCTAATAATTTGCGAAAACATGCGGAGCGTAAAGACCATTAAGGGAGGCGCCAAAACAACCCATAAGTGTGGGTCGTTCAGATACAGTATTGTAACAATCTTTACGCCATCGCTACGACGCTGGCCCGGTGAATGAAGAGGGGAATCGACTTCTATTGGTTGTTCCTGTCAGCGTTCCGGATCTTGCAACACAGCTTTTGCGAATCAGGGCTACCGGTAATCCAAGATGATACGTTAGGGTAAAAAGTATATGGCAAAATAGTGATTGGGGCTTCAATGCAGTACTTCAGCATCGCTTCGTCGCTACGCGCTTGGTTCGATCACGTGCTGCGACCACGTGTCACCTTCGCAAATAGTTAAGCCGGTCCGGAAGGACTGATAAAGGGGGGCGAGCAATCGTGGGGACACAAAGCATGAGTTTTAGTGAACACGTCCCTTTGCGAAGAGTGCAAGGATCAGCTAGGATTATAACGTAACCCTAGTTGCTAGAGCTTTGTTTTTGTCTGGCTAATTATACTGTTTCTTATGGGCATGCTGACTAGCCGAATTACAGCCTGGCAGGGATTTCGCTGCTGGACAATACGAGATTCAAAGCCATCATTTAGTAATATCATATGCAGTAAATGGCCACTATGGTGGGGCCGAGGCCCGGTTTTCTAACATTGTTTGAGCCATATCTGATGTGCGTGCCGGAGCGAAAGCTCTTCGTATGAAGCAGTCTGCACTGCCAGAGGACACTACAGTGACAACAACTACCTATTCGTCCTTCACCCAATGGTACTGCGAGGGCCGCCTCGCCTCCTATGTACGCATGATGAAATCGCCCGGCGGAATCCTAAGTCTACTTGAGGCAGCGCAACCGGCCGGGGACATGTCTGACCCTGCCGTACCGGACCTCACTCTGTATCAGGACTTACTCGGTGGTTGCCGTGTCAGCGGAAACATGGGAGGCGGACATTTTGATGAGATGAGCGAAAGGGGCGGTTTTTTTCTCGCCGCGCCGAACTTCGCCAATACGGTCATGGTCGATGCCAGCCATCAGCTTCGAAGTTTATCGTTTCCTCTAACGCACTGGCAGAAAGTGCTCGATGAAGCCGCAGACGGACGGCTTTCGATGGAATGCTTTCGTGTGCATAGAGGGTCATTTCATTCGCCGGCCATACAATCTGCGTTGCGGAACCTATGGGCCTTGTCTAATGAGGAGGGGGTGCCGTCGCGTCTCCTGGCGCAGGCCGCCGGCTGCGAGATTCTCGCCGAGCTGTGCCGGTTGAGCGGGGCGCCGTTCACACCGACAAGGGGCGGCCTGGCCCCGTGGGCAAAGCGTCGCTGCATGGAGCTGATGAGGGAGCGACTTGCGGAAGACATCAGTCTCGACGAACTGGCGGCGGAGGTACAACTCTCAACTTTCCATTTTGCACGCATGTTCAAGCAGAGCGTCGGTGTTCCGCCACGCGTCTACCTGACGGGACTGAGAGTGGAGAAAGCCTGCGAGCTCCTTGAACTGACGGAGCTTTCGGTTAGTGAGATCGCCCAGGAGGTCGGGTACTCGTCCAACCAGGTTCTCGCTCGGGTATTCACCAAGTATCGGCACATGAGCCCGACAGACTATCGTCGAGCAGTTCGGTAACTGTCATGCCGGGGAGCAGACCATCAGCATCTGAAGGCCAACTAGCGCGGCGTCCTGGCGAGGCCATGGCCTGTTTCAACTGTCGATCATGCCTTGGCCCGGCACCGTGCCTTTGCGGACATCCAGCCAAGGTGATTGAAACAACGATTCGAGAGTTCTATTTCGGTACCCCCCTATATCTCGCCGGGGTTGTGGTGAGTAATAAACCGGGACGAGTGGTGAATACACACTGTCGATAGATCGTGTTTGTACCCATTCAGCCACAGCAGCGAGTACCGCAACGTGCTGTAGATCAGTCTGCTGTATGAAGGAAATCGCCCCAGGTTAAAGTGGCCTGGGGCTTTCGATCCTATTTCTGACGAATTGTAATGTCCTTTTCTACAATGTCGCCATTGATCAATACGGGGTTGTCGTCTAGGAAAAGAGAGCAGTTTCTCATAGGAATGTCCAAGTGGCAGGCGGTATCATTTTTTCCGCCAAGCTCATTGTTGGGACCAGTTGAGAACATGACATTCCCATAAAAGCTTCTGGGTTCCATGCCCATGCCGCCAGGAAATTCTCCTGGAACCATTCGATGCCATTTGGCATCTCGATTCATTCCCCATCCGATGTGACTCATGCCAAAGCCACGTTCATCCTCGAAGCTTGCCATGTAGGATTTTACAATTTCCGCTTCTAATCCACCTTGAATGTTAGTGATCCATCCTTTTTCTATGGTATATGTAATGGGTTCTCTAACATAAATGTTCTGTGGTAACAGAATGTCGCCCGGTGCTACGACTATGGTGCCATCCACCCCATCATCATCACCGCCTGTGAATACAAAGCCAGAAGGCCAATGATCCCATCGGCCCGGTTCGTCAGTGCAGGCGTACTCTGTGACGGTAGGGTATGTGTTTAGTTTGTACGTAACATCCGTGCCATGAGCCGAGGTGATACGCATCACCTTTGCTTTTGAAAGAAGCTCGCCGGCTATCTCGACCTTCTCCTTTAGCTCTTGGTTGGGAAGCATTCTGGCCAGTAGTTCCGGAGGCTCTACGACAGTGAGTATGCGCGTTCCCGCTGCCTGTATGGCCACTTGCTCTGGTGAAAAAAGCAGGAAAATACAGTCTATTAACATGTCGCAATTTTTGAGAGCCTCTACCGCGTCGGGCATGCTGGCTAGGCCAGTGGTGCCCACATTCCATCCTCCTGTAGGTAGTGGGGAAGGTAAGCGCATATGATACATACTAGCGCCTAATCGCTGTCCCGCCGCCATGAATGCGTCAGCATAATCGATTCTTTCACTACCTTGTGTTAGAACGATCACTTTCTCGCCTTCATGAACGCCCGACATTTTTAGCTGATGAAGACAAATTTCTGTAAAGCTTGCCTGATCCATGATGTTCTCCGCTTCAGGTCGGTGTTGAGGTTCAAGGCTTGGGATACGTCGTGCGAATCTGGCTTGAAAGAGAGTTAATTGTTGGCATGCCTGACTCTGGTAGTTGAACGCTCTAGGGCAGGGGGCGATTTCGCCCCCTGTCGAGCGCTAATTACGCTCTTGGTTTGTGTGCAGTGTGTCCGTGTTGCTACTGGACTTTACTCTGAAGTGAAGGAGGGAGTTCCGTCTCGCTTTTTTTTGGCTTCAGCGACTTTTTCGAAAGCTCTTCCTTGATGGCTTCCATAAAACTATCTGCAGCAGATTGGCAAGGTTGGGTAACAAGGCTTACGCCAACGAATAGCACGCTGGAGACGATGATCCCCCATACTCCAGCGGGGAGCCCCAGGAAGGAGTTGCCGATGGCATAGACGAACAGTACGAAGGCACCGGTGCCCAGCACACTCACCAGAGCGCCGGCGGCGGTGCCGCGTTTCCAGTAGAAGGCACCGATGATCGCCGGCACCATGGCCACCAGTCCGGATGAGGCCGCGACCGACAGTACCGCGATCAGGTCGAGCTGTAGCTCGGCGAAGCCCAGCGCCATGAGCGCGATTACCGGAATGACGATCTTGCCGACCAGCAGCTGACGCTTCTCGCTGGCACCCGGTTTGACATTGGCATAGACGTCACGCGCCAACATCGAGGATAGGGTCAGCATGATCGAGTCGATGGTGGAGACCGCCGCGGCCATGATCCCGATCATCACGATGACGCCCAGCACCGGCGGCACGAACTCGGACGCCAGCAGCGATGGCGTGGCCAGGTCGGCGCTTTCCAGGCTCGGGAAGGCGGCCAGGGCCGAGAAACCCCAGAGCACCGACACCAGGGTGTAGATGAAGCCGAAGACCAGGAAGCCGATCAGCATCTGCCGCATGGAGCGCAGCGAGGAGGGCATGAACAGCCGCTGGCTGACCTGGGGATTGGACAGGCTGAAGAAGAACCAGGGGATGGTCAGGCCGAGGAAGGTGATGAAGCTGAACAGGCCGGGGCCCGGTACCGTCAGCGACTGAGGGTGTTCGGTGGCCAGGGTCTCGAACAATGCGGCGAAGCCGCCGAGGCCTTGGATGACCAGGAAGGCGACCAGGGTCGAGGCGACGATCATCATGATCGCTTGCAGAGAGTCGGTCCACATGACCGAGCGAATGCCTGCCACATAGGAGAAGAAGATAGCGATCGCCGTGGCCAGCATCACCCCGGTGGTGAAGGGAATGGCGCCGTTGGTGGTGCCTTGCAGCAGGTAGCCGACCCCGGCCAGTTGCACTGCCGCATAGGGGATCAGGAAGATGCAGCTGGCTATCGACACCGCCATGGCGACCCGCTTGCTGTTGTAGCGGTGCCCCAGCATCTCGCTCGGGGTCACGAAGTTGAACTTCTTGCCCACGGCCCAGAACTTCGGCCCGAAGATGGCCACCAGCGAGACACCAGCGAAGTAGATGATCTCGAAGCCCAGGGCGCCGACGCCACCGGCGTAGGTGAGCCCGGCGAGCCCCACCATCATGAAGGCACTGTAGGTTGTGGCACTGTAGCTCAACGCCGATACGAAGCCGTTCATCTGCCGGTTACCCAGGAAATAGCCCGACATGCTCTCCGACTTGCCTTGGCGCGACAGGATGGCGATGCCGATGGCAATCAAGAGATAGATGGCGATCGACCACCAGATCAGTGACTCAGTCATTGCCGTGCTCCTCGAAGTCCTTGGTGATGAAGAGGTTCAGAGCGATGACCGCGAGACCGGCAATCGTCCAGAACAGGAAACTGCCATACCATGCCTGCACATGAGTCAACAGCGTGTAGGGCACTAGGTAGCAGAGCAGGACCACTGCCCAGACCAGCCATATCCACTTGCTTCTTTTCATGATCAACCTCGTCTTGTTGTTGCGTCAGGGGTGGGGGAAGGACTGTTGTTATGCTGGCGAATCGCCGTCACGCGCGACTCGATGTTTCGCCAGGGGGCTTGGTCGGGCGCAAAACGCGCCCGTAGATAGGCCGTCAGAGTGACGACCTGGGAGTCGCTGAAGCTGTCGGCGAAACCGGGCATATTGCCGAGGCCGGGTACATGGTCGGCATGCACGCCACCCAGGATCGACTGGATGACATTGTCGGGATGCTGGCTATGTAGGTTGGTGTTCAATGCCAGCGCGGTCTGGGCGCTGGTGAAGGAAGGCGCGCCACTCTCCATATGACAGCTGGCGCAGGCTCCTTCGAACAGGCGTTCTCCCTCCTCCATGCCGGCGGGGCCGCTCTGGGCTGTGGCGATGCGAACCGCAGCGTCGGCTTGCACGGTCTCGCTATCGCCTGCCGGTGCGTCCATCTGGACCGCCACATAGTGGGCCAGGGCGCGTACGTCATACTCGGGCAGCTTGCCCAGGCCGGCCACCACCGGTGCCATGGGGCCCGAGGCTGCACCATGCAGTGACGATGCACCGTGGCGCAGGTAGTCGTAGAGGGAGGCCTCACTCCAGGGAATTGGCGAGCGGGACAGCCGATTGAGCGGCGGCGCCTCCCAGCCGTCCACCATGGCGCCTGAGAGGGCGTATTGGCCGCTGCGCTCGGCCCCCATGGCATTGCGCGGCGTGTGGCAGGCGCTGCAGTGTCCCAGGCCTTCGGCGAGATAGGCGCCGCGATTGTAGAGTTCACTCTGGCCGGGATCGGGCTCGAAGGGGCTGGGGTCGTGGTAGAGGGCGTTCCAGCCGGCCATCAATAGCCGGAAGTTGAACGGAAAGCTCAGCGCATTGGCCGGTGTCTCGGCGCTCACTGCGGGCTGGGCCATCAGGTAGGCATACAGCGCCTGCATGTCGGCATCGCTGATCTTGGCGAAGGCCGTGTAAGGGAAGGCCGGATAAAGATGCTTGCCATCGCGGCTGATGCCGTGACGCATGGCGCGCTCGAAGGCCGCATAGGACCACTGGCCGATCCCGGTCCCCTCGTCGGGCGTCAGGTTAGTGCTATAGAGGGTTCCGAATGGCGTCTCGAAGGCACGTCCGCCGGCATTCTCCTGACCTCCCTCGACGGTATGGCAGGCCGCACAGTCGCCGGCCGCAGCCACCAGCCGTCCCCGTTCGATGGTCTCGGCGGAATAGAGGTTGGCTGCGGGGCGGTTGATCGGCGTGATCGCTCCCTTCCAGGGCCAGGCCATGACCGCCGTGCCGGCCATTGCGGTCAGGGCCGCCGCCTTGAGCCAACGGCGCCCAGAGCGTTTGGTCGGTCTGCCGGGTGTCTCTTCCTGCAAGGAATCGGCCTGGTCGTGGAGAGCCTGACGTACGCGGCCGGCGGTGAAGGGTGGCTGACGGAAGCGCACGCCGGTGGCATCGAACAGCGCATTGGCGATCACCGCCACGCCGGGTGCAAGATTCACGTCGTCGAGCGGCTGGAGCAGCGAGGTCGTTGCCTCAGCGTCTGCGCTCTCCCTGGTTGCCATGGCGGTGTGGATTGCCAGCGCACCGCCGGGCGTCGGATCGACATTCTTATCGTCCTTGCTGCCATCGCCCCATTCGTCGAAGGCCGGGTCGCGTCCCAGCAGCGGACGAGCGCTACCCAGCACCCGGGCCTGCAGGGTCTGCTGCAGGCGATCCGTGTCTACCTCGGGGCCGGCGTCCTGGCCGACCACCAGCCGAGCCAAGGTCACGTCACCGGTAATACGGTTCACCTCCACGTCGGCAATCCAGGCCGAGCGCACGCCTTCCGGGATGCGTTGATGCCGGTCGGGCAGCTGTGAATAGGCGAAACCGCGACCGCGCAGCCGATCCGGTGATGTGGTAGTGACGGACGACAGCGCTTCGCCCCATCGGGCGCGCTGCGACACCGAGGTGATCAGCTCGACGCCACGGGCGTCGTCGAGGTGACGTAGCCGCAGCGTCAGAGGATCCTGACCACTTTCGTGGGCCACCTCGTCCAGGAAGGATTCCCGGGCAAAGGCCTGCTGGATCTCGGCGAGGTGCTCGTTGCGCCGACCGGTGCCATGATCGTCGCGACGGGTGGTCAGTTGGGCGTTATTGAAGTCATAAGGCGAGAAGAACGGTGTTCTGCCGGCCACGGTCCGCCGGGCGGGCGGCCTGCCGCAGAGCCACAGGCCTACGGCGGCGATATCGCCCGAGGCATGGGCCTGATGATAGCGGTAGTCGGCGATATCGCCGCTCTCCGCCAGGTCGGCGCTCAGTGTGATGCGCTGTGCCTGTCCCAGGGCATGCACATCACGGGTATAGGCGGCATCCAGCCATACCGCCACGGAGCAGCCCAGTTGCCGGGACATCACTGCGGCATCCACGGCGGCATCGTCACCACAGTGACGCCCCAGGCCGGAGACCCGCGCCGGGGTGGTCCCGTAGAGCTCGATCCGCTCGGCCGGCAGGCCGGTGAGGGTCATCAGGTCGTGAATCAAGGCCTCGGGCGTGATCGTTTCTCCCCACAGCATCAGGCGTTGACCGGAGCAGTCGGCCACCACCCAGCCGGGGGTATCGCCCCAGCGAAGTCGGCTCGGCCAGCCATAGTCATGTCGATGGGACGAGGCCGTCTTGGCATATTCCGTCGCCAGCTCCCGGGATGCCGCCCCGGTTGTCACGGGAAGCGGGGTGGCGTCACCTTGACCGGCCCCGGAGGGCGCCCGCCATTCGAGCCTCAGGTGCCGCGCAGCGTCTTGCGCCGCGGCCAGACTGTCGGCCACCACGCCCACGAAATCACCCTCGATGACGATTTCAACTCGGCCCGGCAGGCCCGCCACGCTGGTCCGATCCACGGCTACCAGTCGATCGCTGACGAAGTGCTCGCCGTTCCAGGCATAGTGGGGCGGCCTTACCGCTACACCGAAGCGCTTGGGCGACGCAAGCGGAGCGGGGAGCTCTGTGGGTTCAGCCCGGGAAGTGGGGGGCTGCCGATCACTCATGGGGCGCCTCCGGCGACTCGGCGGTGCTGATTGCCACGGCGCGACTCGCCGCCTCGAGAATCTCCACGTGAGTGCCGCAGCGACAGAGGTTGTACTCCAGAGCGGCCCGCAGCTGGGCTGATGAGGGCCTAGGGGTATGATTGAGCAAAGCGCGCACGCTGATGATCATGCCATTGAGGCAGTAGCCGCATTGGGCGGCCTGGGCCTCGATGAAGGCGCTTTGGACTGGGTCGAGGCGGCCTTCGCTGGCCAGGCCCTCGAGGGTAAGGATCTCATGCCCGACCGCGACCGAAACCGGCAGCACACAGGCTCGGGCGGCCATGCCGTCGATCAGTACACTGCAGGCACCGCACTCGCCCAGGCCGCAGCCGTATTTGGGGCCGTTGAGTTCCAGGTCATTGCGCAGGACGGTCAGCAGGGGGGTGTCCGGCGGTATTGCCAGCTCGTAGGAACGGCCATTAACAGTCAGGGAGATCGCTTCGGTCATAGGGACTCGTCGTTATTCTTGGCGCTATCCACATTTATCGACTCCTGAAGGAGCCAGTTCAGGCATCACCCTGCGCTTCCCTTTGCGGATCCGGATGTGCTGATTGATTGCAGTGTATACGCTATTAATTTTAGGTTTCTACACATATAGCACCTTGCGTCCTGTTTCTGCAAGCTATGATCTGCGTCATGCTTTTCCTTCGAAAAATTACTGTTTCATGGGCGTTGGTCAAGATTCTTCTCTTTTTCTCCTGATGTGGGCGCTCGGCGAGACGATCGGGTAAACGGTGCTTGACGTAAAAATAAATGGTGTATACGTTGTAGTTGAGCCTCGTTTTACCCCGGCGTGTGCCCCATGCTGGAGCGCCCCCCGACGAAGAGTCGCTCTGCGCATGCCCTCTGCCCTTTGGGCATCGAGGAAGATCAATAAAATCAAACAGGTGGAGTAAATGACCAAGAATCGAAAAATTGCCGTTATTGGTGCAGGTCTCGGAGGCGCCGCAGCGGGTGCGCTCCTGCAGCAGGCTGGCTACGACACCAGGGTCTACGAGCAGGCACCGGCCTTTTCCCGGCTGGGTGCCGGTATTCACCTCGGTCCCAACGTCATGAAGGTGATGCGTCGCATCGGCATCGAGGACAAGCTCAACGCCATGGGCTCCCACCCGACGCACTGGTTCAGTCGCGATGGCAGGAGCGGTGAGTACCTGTCGCGCATTCCGCTCGGCGCTTTCGCACGCGAAGAGTACGGTGCGGCCTATATCACCGTGCACCGCGGTGACCTGCATGAATTGATGGTAAGCACCCTGGATCAGGAGCGGCTCTACTTCGACAAGCGGTTGGTGGACGTCGACGACAACGGCGACAAGGTGATCATGACCTTCGCCGATGGCACTACCGACGAGGCCGACCTGGTGATCGGTGCCGATGGCGTCAATTCACGCATCCGCGAGAAGCTGCTGGGGCCCGAGGCGCCTACCTACAGCGGCTGGGTCGCCCATCGCGCGATCATCTCGGCAGAGAAGCTCAAGGCCTATGACCTCGACTTCGAGGCGTGCGTGAAGTGGTGGTCGGAGGATCGCCACATGATGGTCTACTTCGTGACCGGCGATGAGAAGGAGTACTACTACGTCACCGGGGTACCGGAGCCGGAGTGGAATCACGGTACCTCCTTCGTGGACAGCTCTCGCGAAGAGATGCGCAAGGCCTTCGAGGGTTATCACCCCACGGTCCAGGCACTGATCGACTGCACCGAGACGGTCACCAAGTGGCCGCTGCTCGAGCGTAACCCCCTGCCACTGTGGCATGAAAACCGCCTGGTTTTGCTTGGCGATGCTTGCCATCCGATGAAGCCGCACATGGCCCAGGGTGCCGCCATGGCCATCGAGGATGCCGCCATGCTGGTGCGCTGCCTGGATAAGGTCGGTGCCGACCGTTATCAGGATGCCTTCGAGCTGTACCGTACCAACCGCTTCGAGCGCGCCTCCCGCGTGCAGAAGGTCTCCCATGACAACACCTGGCTGCGTCATGACGAAGACCCGGCCTGGGTCTTCGGCTATGACGTCTATGAGGTGCCGCTCAAGCAGCTGCAGCACACCGATGAGGAGAGTCCGGCATGAGCAGTACCTTCCTGTACGGCGCCAACGTCCAGGCCAATGGCATTCGCCAGCACTACCTGCGCTATGGCGGAGAGGCATCGGCCACTCGCCAGCCGCTGGTACTGATTCCCGGTATCACCAGCCCGGCCGTGACCTGGGGATTCGTGGCCGAGCGTCTTGGCCGACACTTCGATACCTATGTACTCGACGTGCGCGGCCGGGGTCTCTCCTCCAGCGGTCCCGAACTCGACTACGACACCGATACCTGTGCCGATGACGTGAGCGCGTTCATTGCGGCGCTGGGGCTGGAGGGTGTCATTCTTGCCGGCCATTCCATGGGCGCCCGCTTCGCATTGCGTGCCCTGTCCCGGGGCGCTCGAGACATCGACAAGCTGGTGCTGATCGATCCACCGGTCTCCGGTCCGGGGCGCCGCGAGTACCCCAGCAAACTGCCCTGGTACGTGGATTCGATCCGCGACTGCACCCGGGGGGCCGACCTCGAGACCATGCGTCGGTACTGCCCGACCTGGAGCGAGGACCAGCTGCGCCTGCGCGCCGAATGGCTGCATACCTGCTACGAGCCAGCTATCGTCCAGGCCTTCGAAGAGTTCCACAGCGTGGATATCCACCAGGACCTTCCCGGTGTGACGGTACCGACGCTGTTGATCTGCGCCGGCAAGGGCGGGGTGATTCAGGATCAAGATCGTGCCGAGATCCGCGAACTGCTGCCGTCGATTCGCATCACCACCGCCGAGCGGGCGGGACACATGATTCCCTGGGACGACTACGAGGGCTTCTTCGCCGCCTTCGGGGACTTCCTGGACACTAAACTCTGAGAGAGGCCTTGCGCCATGACCAAGACATACCGTATCGGCCAGATCGTACCCAGCTCCAACATCACCATGGAGACGGAAATTCCCGCGATGCTGGCTGCGAGGCAACTGATTCGCCCCGAGCGTTTCACTTTCCACTCCAGCCGCATGCGCATGAAGACCGTGAGCAAGGATGAACTGGCTGCCATGGATGCCGAGTCCGACCGCTGTGCGTTGGAGCTCTCCGACGCGGCTGTGGATGTGATGGGCTATGCCTGCCTGGTGGCGATAATGTCCATGGGGCCGGGTTACCACCGCGAATCCCAACGGCGCCTGCGTAGCCGCACCGAGGAGAACGGTTGCGACACTCCGGTGGTGACCAGTGCCGGCGCCCTGGTGGATGCCCTGGGCGTAATGAAGGCCAAGCGCGTGGTAGTGGTTGCGCCTTACATGAAGCCGCTTACCGAGATGGTGGTGGATTATATCCGTGAGGAGGGCGTCGAGGTGGTCGACTACCGCGCGCTGGAGATTCCCAATAACCTCGACGTGGCCCGCCACAATCCAGCCAATTTGCCGGAGATTGTCGCCGGCCTCGACTACAGCGACGTGGATGCCATCGTGCTCTCTGCTTGTGTGCAGATGCCATCGCTGGCCGCCGTCTCCAAGGTTGAAGCGATCACTGGCAAGCCGGTGGTCACCGCGGCTATCGCCACTACCTATGCCATGCTCAAGGCCCTCGATCTCGAACCGGTGGTGCCGGGAGCCGGCGCTCTGCTGTCGGGCGCCTACTGAGGAGATCGTCATGACGCAACACGCTCAGGAAGCCAGCGACAACTACAAAGGCGTCTGGGATGGCCGGATCGGTTTCGGTAACAAGCCCGCTCTATTGGTCGTCGACTTCATGCAGGGATACACCACGCCTGGCTCGCCGCTCTATGCCCCGGGTGTGGTAGAGGCGGTGGCAAGGATGCCGCGGCTGTTGGTGGCGGCGCGCAAGGCCCGGGTGCCGGTTATCCATACCAATATCCTTTACCTGGCGCCGGATCAGCGTGATGGAGGCATCTGGGTCAAGAAGGCACCGGTAATGCGTGCCATGGTGCCGGGCAACCCCTATGCAACATTCTGTGAGGAGGTGATCCCGTCTGACGATGAGTTGGTGATTACCAAGCAGTACGCCAGCGCCTTTTTCGGCACTTCGTTGGCCCCGACGCTGGTGGCCATGGGGGTGGATACCCTGATCCTGACCGGCTGCTCGACCAGCGGCTGCATTCGTGCCACCGCCGTGGACGGCCTGCAGCATGGCTTCCGCGTGATGGTGGTGCGCGATTGCGTCGGTGATCGCCACCCCGCCCCCCACGAGGCCAACCTGTTCGATATCGACAGCAAGTACGGCGACGTAGTCTCCCTCGACGAGACGCTGAACCACTTGCGTCATGACTGACCCGACCCGGCCGACGGCGGCCGGGCGGCCACCTCAACCGTCGGCGTTCATCTTCTCCAGCAGATGCATCAGGGCGATACGCTCGGCGGGGTTGAGGTTGCTCATGGTCTGATCGCTGATCTGCTTGGCGATGGGCACCATGGTCTCGACCAGGGTCTCTCCCGCCTCGGTGATGACCACCATCACCTTGCGCTGGTCGCTGGGATCGGTGGTCAGAGTGATCCACTCCCGTGCCTTGAGCCTCTTGATAACCCCGCGGATCGTGGCGGGATCGATGGCGGTGGCATTGACGATCTCGGTGAGCGAGCTTGGTCCACGCTCCATGACCGTGCACAGGGTGACGAACTGGATCGCGGTCAGCTGTTTGTCACAACTGTAGCGTTGGAAGATTGCCGTATGGCGCTGGTAGGCCTTGCGCAGCAGGTGACCAACCTGTTCGGAGAAGTCATAACCCTGCTCGGCGGGTGTTCGGTGGTCGCTGGACATGGCGGCGTGAGCTGGCGTCTCTGTAGTCATGGAGCATCCTTGGTGTGCTGTCGACGACCTCTGGCTGTCACGGTGTCAACGCCGAGTATGGCCTTGGTGGCGGGGCAGAGCAGCCTCGAGCGTCAACGCAGGCGCGACACAGGCTTGCAGACGACGGCGTATTCGTGCTTATTTATGGTGTATACACTATAACTAATTGGTGGACAGAGCAAGCCGGTCTGGCCCCTTTCAGGCCGTTTCGCTGCTTCCACCGTATCGCGTTCCTGGCCACCGATAACAGATAAAGAGGCTTGAATGGCGTCCATATCACTGCCGGACCGACACTCGCTCCTCCATGGGACCGACCTGCTGGTGGTCTACCGAGAGCCCGTGGTGCCGCCCAAGCCGGCGCCGGGCCAACCGGGCGCACACTCTGATTTTATACCCACGGAGCCCGAGCTCTTTATCGCCGTGCTCGCGGATGGTCGGGTGATGGCCTTCAACGGCCACGTGGATCTGGGTACCGGCATTCGCACGGCCCTGGCCCAGATCGTCGCCGAGGAGCTGGAGGTCGCCTTCGAGCAGGTCACGATGGTGCTGGGCCATCCCTTTGAGGTGCCCAACCAGGGGCCGACCATCGCCAGCGCCACCATCCAGATCACCGCCGAGCCGTTGCGGCGTGCGGCAGCCCAGGCGCGCGAATACTTGCTGGATCTGGCGACGAGCCACTTTGGCATGGAGCGAGGCGGCCTGCGGTGTGTCGAGGGACACATTCTGCCGCTCGAGAGGGGGCGAGCCGCCGTGAGTTACGGTGATCTTCTCCACGGCGAGCGTCACGCCTTGAAGCTCGCCGATGAGGTACCGCTCAAGCCAGCCGGTGACTATCGACTGGTAGGACGGTCGGCGCCGCGGGTGGACATTCCCGACAAGGCCGTCGGCAAGCTGACTTTCGTGCATGACCTGCGCCTGCCCGGCATGCTACATGGTCGAGTGATCCGCCCACCCTATACCGGCCATGATCGCGGCGACTTTGTCGGCAACAGCCTGGTGGCGGTGGATGAGGCTTCGGTCGCCGGCATGCCCGGGCTGATCCAGGTAGTGGTGATCGGCGATTTCGTTGGCGTGGTCGCCGAGCGTGAGGAGCAGGCCGCGGCAGCGGCCAGGCAGCTCAAGGTCACCTGGCGCGAGCCGGAGGGCTTGGCCCGGCTCGACGACCTGGAGCAGGCCCTGCGAGAGCTGCCGGCCCAACGGCGTCACCTGCTGGAAGAGGGCGACGTGGAGGAGGCGCTGGCCCGGGCTGCCCATCGTGTATCTCGCACCTATGTCTGGCCTTTCCAGCTGCACGGCTCCATCGGCCCCTCCTGCTCGGTGGCCGACTATCGTGACGACCGGTTGCAGGTGTGGTCCGGCACTCAGAATCCCCATAGCCTGCGCGCTGATCTGTCGCGGCTGATGGGGCTCGATGAGGGCGTTATCACCATCACACGTATGGAGGCCTCTGGCTGTTACGGCCGCAACTGTGCCGACGATGTAGGGGCCGATGCTGCCTTGCTGTCGCGTGCGGTGGAGCGGCCGGTACGAGTACAGCTGACCCGGGAACAGGAGCATGGCTGGGAGCCCAAGGGCGCGGCCCAGTTGATGGAGGTCGAGGGGGGACTGAACGCCGATGGTAGCCCGGCGGGCTATCGTTTCGTTGCCCGCTACCCCTCGAACAATGCCCCGACCCTGGCCCTGCTGCTGACTGGTACCGTCAAGCCCAGCGATATCCCCTTCGAGATGGGGGATCGTACCTCGGTCCCGCCTTATCGCTACCCGCATCGGCAGATCGCCTGCGATGACGTGCCGACCCTGGTGCGCGCCTCCTGGTTGCGAGGGGTCTCGGCCATGCCCAACACCTTCGCGCATGAGAGCCATATCGACGAACTGGCCCAGCTGGCCGGCGAGGATCCGGTGACCTACCGGCTACGCTACCTGGCCGACCCGCGCGCGGTGGAGCTGACCGAGGCCGTGGCCGAGCGAGCGGGCTGGCAGCCTCGGGTCGCCCATTCCTCGCTCCGGGTGGTCGAGGGCTGGCACCATGGGCGAGGGGTTGCCTACGCCCAGTACGTGCACAGCAAGTTTCCCGGCTTCGGTGCGGCCCTGGCGGTTTGGGTGGTGGAGCTGAAGGTGCACCCCGAGAGTGGACGCATCGTCATCGAGCGGCTGGTCGTGGGCCAGGATGCCGGCCTCATGGTCAATCCGGCCGGCGTGCGTCATCAGGTGCATGGCAACGTCATCCAGACGCTGAGCCGGACCCTCAAGGAGCGGGTCTCCTTCGAGGATGGCCTGCCGGTGAGCCGGGAGTGGGGCGGCTATCCAATCCTGCGGTTCTCCGAGCTGCCTGATATCGACGTCATGCTTCTCGAGCGCCCCGAGGCACCGCCGCTGGGAGTCGGGGAATCCACCTCCCTGCCCGGCGCTCCGGCCATCGCCAACGCCCTCTATGATGCCACCGGGGTACGCTTCACCCATCCCCCGTTCACACCGGAGGTGGTGCGCCGCACCCTGGCTGCTGCTCGGTCGGCTCCGGTTGAGGCGATCAGCTGATGCAGCATCTCGATCTGCAGGTCATCGAGCGCGCCCTGCAGTGGGCCAACCGGGGCCATCGTCTATGGCTGTGCACGGTGCTGGCCACCTTTGGCTCGTCGCCCCGGGAGCCCGGCGCCATGCTGGTGGCACGTCAGGACGGTGAGCATCTGGGATCGCTCTCCGGTGGCTGTGTGGAGGAGGACTTTCTCGAGCGGTTGCGCCAGGGGGAATTCAGCGAGCCGGTGCAACGGATCCGGTATGGCGACCAGGGGGAGGCTCCGGGGTCGAGCCGTGTGCGGTTGCCCTGCGGAGGCAGCCTGGAGGTGCTGGTGGAGCGGCTGGAGCCCGACGCGGCCACCCTGACCCACCTGGAGGTGGTGCATGCCACCCTGCTCGGCCGACGAGCCCTGATTCGGCGTGTGCCACTGGATGGTCGCGGGGCGCACTTCGCGCTGGCCGAGGCGCCGGGGCCCGCCATCCTTTGGGAGGAAGGCATCATCGGCGTGCGCATCGGCCCGGCACTGCGCCTGATCATCGCGGGTATCTCACCGGTCTCCCAGGCCTGTGCCAGCTTCGCCAGTACCTTGGGCTTCGAGGTCATCGTCTGCGATCCTCGAGAGGAGGCGCGCCGGGCGTTTGCGGTACCGGGGGTGGAGGTGCAGGCAGTATTGCCCTCGACCTTCATTGCCTCGGGGGCCTGCCATGCCGCCACCGCCGTGGTGGCCTTGACCCATGATCCTCGCATCGACGATCTGGCGATGATCGAGGCCGTGCGCACCGACGCCTTCTATGTCGGCGTCATGGGGTCGCGGCAGACCTCACGTCTGCGCGAGGCACGGCTGCTACGCTCTGGAGGACTCTGCCCCGAGCAGGTCGCCCGGATCGCCATGCCCATTGGCCTTGGTCTCGGCAGCAAGACGCCGGCCGAAATCGCTTTGGCGGTCATGGCCGATATCGTTCGGGTCCATCGGGGCAAGGCGCGAGATGCGCTCTAAGCACTCATTGGCCCTGATCATGGCGGCAGGGCACTCCAGGCGCTTCGGCAGTGACAAGCGACTGGCGCGTCTCGCCGACGGTCGCACGCTACTCGCCACTACCCTGGCCGCCGCCATGGACGCCTTCGAGCAGGTGAGGGTGGTGGTGGATACCCGCGTAGCGCCCGCCGATCTGGGAATTCCCGAGGCCATGGTGCTGGTCATCCGTCCCGCTGCTCCGGTGGGGCTTGGAGGCAGCATCGCCCATGCCTTGCGAGAGCTCGACCAGACGTTGTCGCGCTGTGATGTCCACAGCGTCGCCATCTGGCTGGGCGATATGCCCTGGGTAAGGCCCGAAACCTGCCAGCGGCTGGCCCGACGAGCTGCTGCCGACACCATCGTCAGACCCCTCTACCTCGATATACCCGGACATCCGGTCTTCTTCGGTCGTGACTTCTGGCCTGCCCTGGCCACCAACCTGGATGATCTGGGGGCCAGCCCGGTTCTCGCCCGGTTCGCCGACAGGGTGATTGCCGTGCCGGTAGCCGATCCGGGGGTAATTCGCGATATCGACTATCCAAGTGCGATACCGGGGCCCGAGTCGGCGCCCTGAGCCGTGGCATCCGGCCTGAGCGGACACCTGGAGTGTTCGCTCAGCCAGCTGCCGTCACGGATATCTCGCAACTCGGTGCCCACCACGACGCCTGGCGGGGCCCTTGCAGCTCTCTATTGATGAGTTCAGCCACTGGTGGAGTCATGCCTGGGAGGGGCGAAGAACCCCTCCTTAACTCCGGTGCGGTTCAGCCTTACTTGTCGCCATCTTGATACTCAAGTGCCTGAAATTCTCAAAGAGTGTGGATCGTTATCCGGTCCATGAACCGTCTTCCTACCGAGGCTGTATAAGGGATACAGCGCATCGGCAACCAGAGTGGTCGCAATGACATGCGATTTGGTGCTGCGCTGCGCGGCTTCGATGACTTTCGCTCCGGCCAAGGCGTCGAGTGGATACCGAAGCCGAAGCCGGAGCGGTTGCTTGATTGCCAAAGAAATCAAACGGGATGATTGGTCGTAATTGACTCTATTGGGAGGGAAATGCCATGCGAATGCTATCTATCGGACTGTTGACCGGCGTGCTGGCCCTGGGACTCACAGGCTGTGGCACCACCACCGGCGAGCGAGCGCTGAGTGGCGGCGGCCTGGGGGCAGCCGCCGGTGCCGGCACCGCCTACATGACCGGCGGCAGCGTGACCAGGGGGGCGGTTATCGGAGGCGGCCTGGGCGCAGCCGTCGGCGCGGCCACCAACCGCGACGACATCGACCTGGGACGTCGGCGTTACTGATCCCCTTGAGATGATGCGGGCGTCCACGATATTGGTCGGCGCCCCCATCATCGAGCCTCAAGCTGCTCCCACCTAACGCCACTCCAGGTCCACCGCGATCGGGTCATGATCCGAGGAGCGGAAGGGGTCGGGGCGGAAGTGGGGCGCGGCGTTGTCCGGCCCGTCATAGCCGAGGTAGGGCGGCTCGTCGGCATTGATGGGCCACGGCCGCACTTCTTCCACTGCCGCGGCCAGCTCGGGGCTTGCCAGGGCATGGTCCAGGTAGCCCGACTCACCGCGGAACACATAGCTGTAGCGTCGCTCCGGCGGCAGTTCGCGGGCCATCAGGTTGACCAGCCCTGCGTGGGTCAGGGTGCGGATCGGGTCCTCGGCGCCGTAGGCGTTGAGGTCACCGGCCAGCAGCAGACGCTCGTGCTCCTCGGCGGCAGCGAGGCGGTCGAGGAAGGCGTTCATGGCCTCGGATTGTTCCACCCGGCGCTGGTTCCAGCAGCCCTGGCCGCGGTCGACATCGCCGCTGGGCGGGCAGCCGGACTTGGACTTGAAGTGGGCGGTCACCACACCGAAGGCCGGGCCGCCGTTCACGCTGCGGAAGAAGGCCGCCAGTGGTGGGCGGTGATGGACGCGGCTGTCGTCGGCATAGAGCTCGCTCACGGCTTCTACCCGCTCCGGCCGGTAGAGCAGGGCGAGCTTGATCGCATCGTTGCCGCGGTCGACATCACCACCCACTGCACGATAGCGGATACCGGTCCGCTCGCCGAGCTGCTCGACCAGGTCGGCCAGGGCACGCGGGTTGTTCTCCACTTCGACCAGGGCCAGGATGTCGGCCTGCAGCCCCTCCACCGCAGCGGCAAGCTTGGCCCGTTGGCGCTCCAGCTCGTCGTCGTTGGCAGCACCACGCTGGCCGAGGGTGAGAAAGTAATTCTCGACGTTGAAGGTCGCCACGCGCAGCCGCTCTCCCGGTGCCGGCAGCGGTTCCGGGCGCGGGTTGGCGTCCTCGAAGCGCGGCTCGAGGGTCGGGTGCAGGCGGTAGGCGTCGAAGGCATGGGTGAGTATCCCGGTCAGCCCCTCAACGGTGCTGCCGACACGGCGGGAGCCGTTCGCATCCCGGTAGGGAATGGGGTTCGGGAAGGTGCGGTAGCTGCCGTCGTCCAGCTCGAGGATATCCCTCCGCTGGAGCTCGCCGGGCACATTCGTGGGTCGGAACAGGCGGGTGGCGGCCAGTTTCAGTGAGCCGTAGCGGGCCAGCTCATGGTTGCCGGTAACGGTCAGCACCTGCGGAAACGTCAGAAGCAACCCCTCCCTGCGTGACAGCTGCTCCTCGCTGAGCGGCCAGTCGACCCTCAGCGGCTCGGGCAGTTGGTCGCGGGCACAAGTTTCTATCCGCTCGACCCGCTGCAACTGGATCTGGCCGCGGTACTCGCCGGTGTGGGCGTGGAGCTGCAGGTGCGTGCCGGCAGCGATGAGCGCCCCATCGCTCGGCGTCGCATCAGGCATATAGACGAACAGGCCGACGGGGCCATGCTCGGTCGCCTGCTGCAGATAGAAACCGCCCAGCCGCCCGCGGCCGAGAAACTCGCCGGTTACCACGCCGTCGACAATCACCTCACGGTCGGCGGGCAGGGCCGTGCGTTCACCAATACCCTTGATGGCGGCAAGGTCGACGCTGGATGGCTCGGGGCAACCGGCCGCCGCCGGTAGGGCCAGCAGCAGCAGGGTCAGCAACAGGCTGCCGGGACCTGCACGGCGGGTCACGGTAAGGCGCCGGCGTTGGCCGAAAGTAAGCGGACGGACGGTGATGGTCATGCGTTCTCCAAGGTAAAGGCTACCCCATCTTGGCGACATTAGAGCGTAGCAGTACCCAGCAGCATCACGACGACGCCATAGGCGGCCACGCCGGCGGCCACCGGCCAGCCCAGGGTGCGCTTGCGCCACCACACGGCAAGGGTCGCCAGCACGCCGATGGCGGTGGCGAACCAGGAGCTGGCGCCGGGCGCCACCGGCATCAGCGACACGCCGAAGAGGGCGGCGATCATCAGCGGGCCGAGCAGGCTCAGCCATTGGGGCATGGCCTCGAGGCCGTCGCCGCCCTGCCGCTGCAGGCGCCGCTGCATCCACAGCAGCGGCAGCAGGCGTATCAACAGGGTACCCAGCGCCGAGGCCAGGACGGCGGTCCAGAGGGCGCTACTCATGGTGCTCTCCTTGCGTGTGCTCGCTTTTCCTGGCGTGGCCGAATCTGACGAGCTGGAAACACAGGGCCCCGCAGGCGGCGGCAAGAGGGACCGCCACGTTGGTCAGGCCCAGAGTGGTCAGCAGCAGGGCACTGACGATGGTCAGGCCCAGGGCCAGGCTCCAGCGCCGGGAGGTGAAGCGTGGCGCCACCAGCACCAGGAAGAGCGCGGGCAGGGCGAAGGGCAGGATCTCTCCCATCAGCGCCCAGCGGGCGACCAGTTCGCCGCCGGCAAGTGCCCCCAGCGCGGTGCCGCCGATCCAGCTCAGCCAGGCCAGCAGGGCGGCGCCGGTATACCAGCCAAGGCGTTGCGCGGCGGGCAGCTGGGGCAGGCGGGCATGGGCCAGGGCGAAGATCTGATCGGTGAGGCCGTGCATCAGCCAAGGCCACAGGCGGCTGGCGCTCAGCCAGGGAGCCAGGTTGGGGGCGTAGACGACATGGCGCAGGTTGATCAGCAGCGTCATGGCTACCACCAGCCATAGCGGCGCACCGGCGGCGACCATGCCGACGAACAGGAACTGCGAGGCGCCGGCATAGATCAGCGTCGAGATCGCCACGGCTTCCCAGGCGCTGAAGCCGGCCTGGGTCGCGATCAGTCCGAAGGAGATGGCCACCGGCACATAGCCGCCGAGCAGCGGGATGGCCTCGCTCATGCCGGTCAGCCAGGGGCGGGTGGGTGAGGAGGCGGCTTGCAGGCTCATTCTGGGGGTTCCTCGTGATAGATGACGCTGAGCAGCAGCGTGGCCCAGGCATCCCCGGTGCGGTAGAGATGGGGGCGGTCCGCGGCGAAGGTGAGGGTCTCGCCGGCCGAGAGGCTTCGGGTGTCGCCTTCCGGGCCGGCCTCCAGGGTGCCGCTGATCAGTGTGAGCGTTTCACGGGCGCCGGGGGTATGGGGCTCGGCACGCCGCAGGGTGTGGGGTGCGCAGCGCATCCAGTAGGCGTCGACCTGAGGCGGCTCCTTGCCCTGGTCGAGCAGGCGCACCTCCACGCCATCCTCGCCCAGGGGCACGGCGATGGGCGCCACGAGGGTGCCGAAGGGCACCTTGAGCTGCACCGCCAGGCGCCAGATGGTGTCCAGGGTGGGGTTGCCATTGCCCTGCTCGAGGCGCGACAGGTTCGACTTGGCGATGCCGGCGGCGGCGGCCAGCTGCGACAGCGACAAGCCCTGTGCCTGGCGCAGCTGCTGCAGATGCCGGCCCAGGGTGCCGAGGGAGAGCTTGTCCACGCTAGAGAGTCTCACTGTTCCTTTTAATGAACGTTCTATGAAAGGAACATCCTTTTGTCAACTCGGGATGCCGGGGTAGCCACCACCGGCGGCTGGCCGAGGGGCTAGCGCGCTTTGAGAATCGGCGAGGTCCTCAGGCGCTCCGCTGCCAGATCGAGGAAGGTGCGAATCTTGGCGACGGCGCCGCGGCCTTCGCTGTGCAGCAGGTGGATGGGGAGGGGCGGCGGCTCGTAGGCTTCCAGTACGGCCTTTAGCCGTCCTGCCTCGAGATCCGGCCCGATCTGGTAGGAAAGTACCCGGGTGATGCCCCAGCCGTTGCGTACCGCCTCGATGCAGGCCGCGATACTGCTGACCGTCGCTCGCGGGTGGATGCGTATCGCCTGGCCATGGTCGCTCCCGAAGCGCCACTCCCTGTTGGCGCTCAGTGTCGTGGTGGCGAGGATGCGATGTGCCGCCAGCTCTTCCAGGCTGGTTGGCGTGCCGTGTCGGGCGAGGTAGTCGGGCGCAGCGCAGACCACCCGGCGCACGCTTCCCACCCGGATGGCGGAAAGACCGGAGGAGGGCAGCGGGCCGATACGCACCGCAATGTCGAAGCCTTCTTCGATGATATTGACCACGCGGTCCACCATCACGATTTCCGCGCGCATTTCCGGGTAGGCATCGAGGTATTCCAGCAGGATCGGCATCACGTGAATGCGGCCGAACTCATTGGGGCAGTTGATCCGCAGCAGCCCGGTGGGGCGTGCCGCCGCGCCGCTGGCGGCATCATCGGCCGCCTGCAGTTCCTGGAGGATGCGCCGCGCGTCTTCCAGGTAGCGTGCTCCGATCTCCGTCAGGTGAACCCGTCGCGTGGTACGCGTGAAGAGGCGTACCCCGAGGCGGGCCTCCAGCGCATTGATGCCGCGGGTCACCGAGGGGGCACTCATGCCGATGGCTCGCCCCCCGGCGGCAAGGCTGCCGGCATCGGCCACGGCGACGAAGACTTGCAGGGTCTGGAGACGGTCCATCAAGGGGCTTCCCGATCGGCGTCGATTGGCATCAATTGCTGAAATAATGAATTGAGATTCGTGAGGATTCTAGTGATTTGTTGCAAGGAATAGTCTGGTGACGTTCCGCCGTCGTGAGCTTTCACGGCGTGCCATGCCACTACCAGCAGGAGTCTTTGCCATGCCGACGCCGACTACCGTGAATGCGCGCTTTCCGCGTGATGCCGCGCCGATCCGCCTGTTTCGCAACCCCAAGTCCGGCCACTGCCATCGCGTCGAGCTGATGCTCGCGCTGCTTGAGCTGCCCTATGCGACGGTCGATGTCGATATGGCCAACGGTGCGCACAAGTCGGCCGAGTTCCTCGAGATCAGCCCGTTCGGCCAGGTGCCCGCGATCGAAGACAACGGCGAGTTCTTCAGCGATTCCAACGCCATCCTGGTTTACCTGGCCCGCCGTTATGACGCCCACGACCGTTGGCTTCCCACCGAACCGACCGCCGCCGCCCGGGTACAGCGCTGGTTGTCCGTGGCCGCTGGCGAGATTGCGGTGGGTCCCTGTGCGGCGCGGCTGGTGACGCTCTTCAACGCGACGCTGGATCATGCACAGGCGATTGCCCGTGCGCACTCGCTCCTCTCGGTGATGGAGAAACACCTCGGTCGTCAAGCGTACCTGGCCGGTAGCGAGATCACCCTGGCGGACGTGGCGGGTTACAGCTACATCGCCCACGCCCCGGAGGGTGGGGTCAGTCTCAAGGCATATCCGGCCATCCTCGCCTGGCTCGAGCGCATCGAGGCGCAGCCCGGTTTCGTCGGCATGGTGCGCAGCCCGGCACTGGCCTGATCGAACGGCAGCAACAGGAGGCGAATCCCATGACAGCGAACCGGCGTGTGTTCCATGAGGGCGAGCTCAGAGTACAGCAGCGTGCCGGCGTGCCAGGTGCGTATGTTGATCGCGTTTCCGCCTATGTGCGCGACGCGATGCCCGACCAGCACGTAGCGTTCTTCAGCAATCAGCCGGTACTGTTCATGGGGGCGCTGGACCGGCAGGGGTGGCCGTGGGCGGTGGTGAGCTACGGCGCCCCGGGACAGCTGTGCACGGCGACGTCGAGCGAGCTGTGGATCCGCAAGCTGCCACCGCTGGCGGAAGCCCTGGGCCTCTCGCTGGGGCCCGGGGCAAGGCTGGGGCTGCTTGGGCTCGAGATGACCAGCCGTCGTCGCAATCGGCTGAACGGCACGGTGCGTTCCCGTGATGCCGAGGGGATACGGGTCTCGGTCGACCAGAGCTTCGGCAACTGTCCTCAGTATATCCAGCAGCGCGAGGTGGACTGGCAGGCGGGGCAGGTGGTGCCTCCCGTGATCCGGCAGGTAGCGATCGCCTCGCGTGCCAGCCGGGCCATGCTGGCCCAGGCCGATACGTTCTTCATTGCCACCCGTGCAGGCGAACTGGAAGGAGATTCGAGCCATGGCGTGGACATCTCCCATCGCGGCGGCAAGCCGGGTTTCTTGCTCCTGAACTCGGACGGGAGCCTGTCGTTCCCGGATTTCCCGGGCAATCGCTTCTTCAATACCCTGGGCAACATCGAGCAGGACCCACGGGTCAGTCTGTTCATACCCGATTTCGCGACCGGTGAAGCCCTGGTGCTGCAAGGGCGCGGCCGGATCGACTGGGACCCTCGGCGCGCGTCGCTGGTCGAGGGGGCCGAGCGTATCGTGGACGTCGTGCCGGAGCAGGTCTGGCATGTCGAGCACGCCCTGCCTGTGCACGGGCGGCTGATCGAACGCTCTCCCACGCTGGCGCAGACGGGCACCTGGCCCCACGCGGCTGCCGGGAAGGGCTACCGTCGCCTGCGGGTCGCCGACAAGGTCAGGGAGAGCGAGGTCATCACCTCCTTCTATCTCGAGCCGCTGGCTGCGGATGACCCACCGCTGGCGCCCTATGCGGCGGGTCAGTTCCTCACCCTGCGCCTTGCCGCCAAGGCCGGACAGTCGCTTGCTCGAGGGCAGGCCACGCTGACGCGCAGCTATAGCCTTTCGAGGGCGTGGCATGAGCGGGCATCAAGCTACCGGATCTCGGTCAAGCGAGAAGAGCACGGAAGGGTCTCTCGCCTGCTGCATGACGAATACGCGGTGGGAGACGTGCTCGAGGCGCTGCCGCCGGCCGGAGACTTCACGCTGCGCGAAGGGGCGAGTGCCATCGTGCTGGTGTCGTCCGGCGTGGGCATCACTCCGTTGACCGCCATGCTGGAGACCCTGGTGCAGCGTGCCGATGCCGGAGAGGCGCCACCTGGCGAAGTGTTCTTCGTTCACAGCGCGCGCAACGGGCGGGAACAGGCCTTTGCGGAGGTGCTGAAGGCGTGGGCAGACCGGTACTCCTGGCTGCATTTGCATATCGCCTATACTCGCCCCACTCCGCGGGATGCTTTGGGCAAGACGTATCACTCGCGAGGGCGGTTGACGCTGGCATCGCTCACGACCTGGTTGCCGGACATGACCCGATGCCAGGTCTACCTCTGCGGATCGGAGGGGTTCATGCGAGCGCAGCATGCGGCCCTGCTGGCGCTCGGCATGCCGCGGGAACATCTGCACCATGAGGTCTTCGGGCGCGGCTCGCTTGAGTCACCCGTGGCCACTGAGCCGAAGGCGACTGAGCCACACGCGCTGCCTTCACGCGCCCGGGTCACGTTCGTGTCGGCCTCCAGGGGGCAAGACGGATCGCGCGAGGCGCAGAGCGTCGTCGAGTGGACGCCGGCGCAGGGCACCTTGCTGGAGCTGGCCGAGCAGGCAGGGCTCGCGCCACCCTCAAGCTGCCGGGCAGGGCGCTGTGGGAGCTGCGCGCAGCGCCTGGTAGCCGGTGAGGTGCACTATCCGGTGCCGCCGCAGGCGGCGGTCGTGGAAGGTGAGGTGCTGATGTGCTGTGCGGTCCCGGCCACCGAGACCCCCGTGAGCGTCTGCTTGGCCGAGTGAAGGCGGCGTCAAACGAACTCCGAGTCGTCGGTCCGCACGGTCACGCCGCCTTCCTCGCCGGGCACCATGATCATGAATTCGCCGTTGCCGAGGTAGGTCACGTCGTGGCCGTCGTGGGTGCGGAAGGCGGGGGAACCCCGCGTGGCGCCGGCATGCTGCATTTCGCTGAGTTCGCGGATGCTGACGAACACGTCGATCATGTACTCGCGGCCCTGGTCGTCGAAGGCCATCACGGTCCTCTCGCGCTGGCTCATGGTGCTGCCCTCCCTGTAGTGTCCTCCCTATCCATAGCAGTCAGGCCGAGGCTTGGCGAGCGGTGACGCGGCATGTCGGCGTCGCGCTTCGGGCTCGAACCCCGGCCGGCCTGGACACCAGGGCGTCGCGTGTGACCGTGGCGTTCGCGATCGCAGGTGCTTCATCCTGGGTGGCGGTGCTGCCGTCTCGTGCTGTTACGCAGCATCGGCGTGACGGGCAGGGTGATATGCTCCGGCGGGGTGTCGGGCTGCGCGATTTGGGCCAGCAGAAGTTCGGTGGCCCGCATGACCATGGTGCCCACCGGTTGCTGCAGGGTGGTGAGGGAGTGGCTCGGCCATGACGCCATCGGCACATCGTCGAAACCGATCACCGAAACGTCCTCGGGTACCTTCAGGCAGAACTCGTGACGAAGGATCTCCATGGCGGCAATGGCCATGAGGTCGTTGGCGGCGAAGAGGGCGTCCGGGGCCGGTGTATCGGCGAACAGCCGCCGCGTGGCCTGGCAGGCATCCTCGTAGCGGTAATTGCCGACATCGATGGCATGGCAAGACGCCTCCTTCGAGCCGAGCCCCTCGAGGAACCCCGCCCGCCGCTGCTGCTCGGTGGAGGAGTCCGGCAGCCCCGCGAGGTAGACGATGCGTTCATGCCCCAGCGAAGCCAGGTGTCGGCCGGCCCAGTAACCGCCCTGGAAGTTGTCGCTGCTGACCTGGCTGATCCCCGCGCCGTTGACGGTGCGATTGATGATGACCATGGGTATGCCGAAGTCGGCCACCAGGCGCGCCTGCTGCTCGTTCATGGTCAGGGCGAGCATGAGCACGCCTTCCACCTGGCTCCTGATGATGTCGTCGAGTACCGCATCGAAGTCGCCACTCGAGGGGGCGAAGAACAGCAGCAGGTGGTAGCCCTGCTGCTGAAAGAAGCGTGAGGCTTGCTCGAGCATGAAGCTGTAGAAGGGGTTCTGCAGGCTATAGGTCACGACCGCGATGGTGCGGCTCGAGCGGGTAATGAGCGAGCGGGCTATCGTATTGGGGCGATAGCCAAGCTCGCGAGAGGCATCCATTACCTTTCTGCGTGTTCTCTCCGAGACCTTGGCATTGGGCGAGAAGGCTCGGCTGACGGCGGATTGCGAGACGCCGGCCAGCTTGGCGACATCGCGTGAGGTAACGGATTTTCTTTTCATCGATTCACGTAGTGTCGAGTTGGCTGGGGCCGCCTATGATGCCGGCTCGATGCGCTCGAGCGAGCGATACTGGGCGATCTTCTGCACATAGCTGCGGCTGTTGTCCAGCGCCGACTGGACTTCCTCGTCGCTGAGTTCCCTGATTGCCTTGGCGGGCGCGCCCACGATCAGCGAGCGGGGGGGAAATCGCTTGCCGGAGGTGACCAGCGCGCCGGCGCCGATGATACAGTGATCGCCGACCTCGGCACCGTTGAGCAGCGTCGCGTTCATGCCCACCAGCACGCCATCGCCGATACGGCAGCCATGCAGCATGGCGAGGTGCCCGACGGTGACCTGGCGGCCGATGACGACCGGGTGGCCGGGGTCGGTGTGCACGACGCAGCCATCCTGCAGGTTGCTGCCTGCGCCCACGCTGATCGGTTCATTGTCGCCGCGCAGCACCGCCCCCGGCCAAACGCTGACTTCACGGTCCAGGTGAACCTTTCCTATCAGCGTGGCTTCATCCAGCACCATGGCCGAGGAATCGATCTCGGGCGCGTGGCCTTCGAGTCGGTAGAGGGGCATCAGTCCAGTCTCCTTAGAAGCCGACCTTGTCGGCTCCTTTCAGTTGCAACATTTCGCGTGCCTCCTCGGGAGTCGCGATCTCGAGGGAGAGTCCTTCGAGAATCTCACGCACCTTTTTCACCTGGCTGGCATTGCTTTCGGCCAGCTTGCCCGGGCCGAGCCACAGGGAATCCTCGAGCCCCACGCGAACATGGCCGCCCATGGCCGCTGCCTGGGCGGCGATGCGCATCTGGCTGCTGCCGGCACCCAGCACGGACCATTCGTATTCCTCGCCGAACAGCCGATCGGCAGTGCGGCGCATATGCATCACGTCCTCCGGGTGAGGGCCGATGCCGCCGAGAATGCCGAACACGCTCTGCACGAAGATACGGCCACCCACGATGCCGCGGTCCATGACATTGCGCAGGCTGTAGAGGTGGCCGATGTCGTAGCATTCGCACTCGAAGCGCGTGCCGTTCTTGCCGCCAAGCGTCATCGCCGTCTCGATGTCGGCGAAGGTGTTCTTGAACACCAGGTCGCGGCTGTTCTCCAGGTGAGCGCGCTCCCATTCGTGCTGGAAGCTCTCGTAGCGATTGAGCATGGGAAACAGGCCGAAGTTGATCGAGCCCATGTTCATCGACGCGAGCTCCGGCTTGAACTCCATGGCCGGGCGCATGCGCTCCTCCACGGTCATGTGCGGGCTGCCCCCGGTGGTGAGGTTGATCACGGCGTCGGTGGAGGTCTTGATGCGCGGGAGGAAACGCTCGAAGACGGCGGGGTCCTGGGTGGGCTTGCCGGTTGCCGGATCGCGCGCGTGAAGATGGAGGATGGCGGCGCCCGCCTCGGCGGCGGCGATGCCGGCCTCGGCAATCTCCTCCGGCGTGACCGGCAGGTGCGGCGACATGGAGGGGGTATGGATGGCGCCGGTCACGGCGCAGGTGATGATGACCTTGCGTTTGTTAGCCATGTAGGTTGCTCCTCGGGTAGCGAGTGTCAGGAAGGTAAAGCGCCACGCTGATGGGCTATCAGCGCCATGAGGCGACGGTCGCGCCAGGCTTGGCGATCGGCGAGGCCGTCGCTGGGCAGCCGTTCACGGCGCTCTTCGTTCAGTGCGGTGAGCGTGGCGGCTTCCCAGGGGTCGTCCTCGCCGCGCTGACGGTCGACGTCGCGGTACAGGGGGCCGTAGCGCTGGCCGTAGTCGACCACGCCGGCAGGAGCGTTGAGGTCGATGGTCTCGAAGGGCCCCATGAAGGACCAGCGCAGCCCCAAGCCGTGCTTGACCGTCTTGTCGAGGTCCTCGGCGGAGGCGTAGCCGTCGCGGAACAGGCGCAGCGCCTCGTTCAGCAGGGCGCCCTGCAGGCGGTTGAGGATGAAGCCCTGTACCTCCTTGCGGACCAGGATCGGGACCTGCCGGGCCTGCTCCATGAGGCGCAGGGTGCGGTCGACGGCCGCCGCCGAGGTGGCGGGCGAGGGGACGACCTCGACCAGCGGGATCAGGTAGGGCGGGTTGACCGGATGAGCGACCAGGCAGCGTTCGGGGTGGCGAAGATGATCGGTGAACTGCGAGGCGGCGATGCCCGAGGTGGAGCTGGCCAGCACGGTGGTCTCGTCCACCGCCGCTTCCAGGTCGGCGTAGATGCGCCGCTTGGCCTCGACGTCTTCGGGGCCGCACTCCTGGATGTACTCGACGCCGGCCATGGCGTGCGCGAGATCGCTTTCGGTCCGGATGAGCGACAGGCAGCCGGTCACGTCCTCGATCAGGCCGGCCTGGCGCAGGTCCTCGAGGGATTGGCGAATGGCGTCACGTGCCTTGTCCAGGGCGCTGGAGTCCAGGTCGTGCAGGGAGACGGGCAGACCGGCCCGGGCGAAGACGATGGCCCAGGCGCGACCGATCAGGCCGGCGCCGACGATACCTATCTGGGGGGGCATGGCAGACTCCTTCCGGTCACAGGGACTCGACGTTGGCGCAGACACTCAGTGCCTGGCCCGAGATGTTGGCGCCGCCCGGCGCCGACAGGAACAGCGCCATGGCGGCGATATCCGTGGGCTCGACCATGCGGCGCATGGAGATCTTGGCGAGGTTCTCCTGCTCCATCTGGGCGTAACTGATCCCGCGCTTGGCGGCCCGGTCGGCGATGACCTTCTCGATGCGGGGGCCGCGCACGATACCGGGCAGGATGGCATTGACCCGCACGCCCTCGGGGCCGAGTTCGCTGGCCAGGCTCTTGGTCAGACCGACGACGGCCCACTTGCTGGCGGCGTAGGGAGTGCGGTAGGCGAAGCCCAGGCGGCCGGCCACCGAGGCCAGGTTGATCAGCAGCCCCTGGCTCTCGCGCAGCAGCGGCGCGGCGCGGTGGGCGACGCGATACTGACCGTTGAGGTTGATGTCGATGGTGCGCGTCCAGCTGTCCTCGTCGATCTCGTCGATGCCGGCGGTGGGGCCGGCGATGCCGGCGTTGTTGACCACCACGTCGAGGCCGCCCAGGGCGGCAGCATCCTGGAACAGCCGGTCGACGTCCGCTTGCTGGCTGACATCCGCCACGGTGTGGGTGATGCCGTCGGGCAGGGCGGCCAGTGCCTGGGTATCGATGTCGCAGACATGCACGCGGGCGCCCGCCTCGTGGAAGGCCTGGGCGATGGCCAGGCCGATGCCGCCCGCGCCGGCGGTGACCAGCACGCGAAGTCCTCTGCGCGGCGACAGGCTTTCAATGACACTCATGGGCTCTCTCCTTGACGGGGCTTACAGCGAAGGCAGCCAGGTGGCCAGGAACGGCAACAGGCTGATGATCAACAGGTTCAGCAGCACGATGGCGACGAAGGGCATCACCGCCCAGGCGAGACGGGCGATGCCGATGTGGGTGATCTGGGAGGCCACGAAGAGATTGAGGCCGACGGGTGGGGTGAACATGCCCATGGCCAGGTTCACCACCATGATGATTCCGAAGTGGACAGGGTCGAAGCCGAAGCTGACGGCGATGGGCAGCAGGATCGGCACGAAGATCAGGATGGCGGCGGCCGCCTCGATGAACATGCCGGCGAACAGCAGCAGGAGGTTGGCCAGGATGATGAACAGCAGCGGGCTGTCGATGGTGGACATCACGAACTGCGAGAGCATGTCCGGCACGCGCAGCCGCTGCAGGATCCGGCCGTAGAGCCCCGCGGCGCCGATGATGCTGAGCACGACGGCGGTGGTGACCGCGGCCTGCTTGAAGATACCGACCAGGCTGGCGAGGGTGATCTCGCGATAGATCACGAAGCCGACCAGGAAAGAGTAGGCCACCGCGATCACGGCGGCTTCGGTCGGCGTGAAGACCCCGCCGTAGATACCGCCGAGGATGATGATCGGCATGAGGATGGCCAGGATGGCCTTGCGTCCTGCCTGCAGGACCTCCCTCCAGGTGCACTTCTCGTTGCCTCCCAGGCCATTGGCCTTGGCGAAGAAATAGGCGAAGAGCAGCAGGGTCAGGGTGACCAGGATCCCCGGCAGGATGCCGGCGATGAACATGTCGCCCACGGAGACGTTGGCGGCGATGCCGTAGAGGATCAGCGGAATGCTGGGCGGGATGATCACCCCCAGCGCGCCGGAAGCGGCCTGGTTGGCAGCGGTATAACCGCCGGGGTAGCCCTTGGCGAGCATCGCCGGGATCAGGATGGAGCCGATCGCTGCGGTAGTGGCGGCGCCTGAGCCGGAGATGGCCGCGAAGAATAGGGAAGTGACGATGGCCACCATCGCCAGTCCGCCTGTCATGCCGCCGACCAGGGTATTGGAGAAGTCGACCAGTCGCTGCGAGATGCCGCCCCCCTGCATCAGGTAGCCCGCCAGGATGAAGAAGGGGATGGCCATCAAGGGGAAGGAGTTTACCGAGGCGATCAGCTGCTGGGCGACGATCACCATCGGCATCAGGTCGCCCTGCCAGACGGTGACGGCGGAGGCCAGGCCGAGCGAGAAGGCAATGGGCACGCCGATGATGAACAGCGCGAGCAGCAGCAGGAACAGGAGCAGCGCCATGGTCAGCTCACCTCCTGGGTCGGGCTGGGGGGCGTGCCGAGCGCCTCATCGATCAGCAGCGCCACGCTATTGACGATGATGACGATGCCGCCGACGGGAACCGCCAGGTAGGGCCACATCATGGATATCCGCGTGCTGGGCGCGGTCTGGTGAGAGACGCGCTCCAGCAGCTCGAGGCCGTACTTGACCATGACGACGGCGAAGAGGGCGGAGCTGAGGATGATGGCGACACGCAGCAGGCAGGCGAGTTTCCTGCCGGCATACTCCAGCACGATGTCCACCGAAATCAGGGTGCCCTTGCGGTAGGCGTAGCCGGCCCCGACGAAGGTCAGCCAGAGCATGGCGAAGCGGGCGATCTCGTCGGAGAAGTACAGCGGTTTGCCGATCACGAACCGGGCGAAGACTTGCCAGAGGATAAGCACGGTCATCACCAGCAGTAGGGCGGCCAGCCCCCAGCCGATCAATCGGTTGAACTGATCGATGGCTCTGTTGGCCAGCAAAAGGTATGTCTTCATGGCTGCCTCGTGCGTCAGCGTGGCACCCGCAGGGCATCGCCGCCCGCGGGTGCCGCAAAGCTCAATACTCGAAGTTGATGGCCGCGTCGACCAGGTCCTCGCCGACGGTGGGCTTCCACTCATCGATCACGGGGCGGACGGCCTCGCGGAAGGGGTCGAGGTCGGGGTGGGTGACCGTCATGCCCAGCTCCTCGAGCTCCTTGAGATAGCGCTGCTCGAGCTCCTGGCTGGCTTCGCGCTGGACGGACAGGGCGATCTCGGCCGCTTCCATAATGATGGCCTGGTCCTCCTCGCTGAAGGAGTTGAAAAGGTCCAGGCTCATCATCAGCGGCGCCGGCGAGTAGACGTGCTGGGTCATGTTCAGGTAGTCCTGAACTTCATAGAAGTTGACGTCGTAGATGGTGGCCAAGGGGTTTTCCTGGCTGTCCATCACGCCCTGCTGCAGGGCGGTGTAGACCTCGGTCCAGGCCATGGGAGTGGCATTGGCCCCCAGCGCTTCCCAGGTGTCGACCTGGACGCGGCTTTCCTGGGTGCGATGATTGATGCCTTCCAGATCATCGGGATGCTCGAGCGCGCGCACCGAGTTGGTGTTGTGACGGAAGCCGTTTTCCATCCACGCCAGGAACTTGACGTTCATCTCCTCCTCGGCCAGGCGGGCTAGCTCTTCGCCATGTTCGCTGTCGAGGAAGGCGTAGGCATGGTCATGATCGTCGAAGATATAGGGCAGGTCGAACAGCATGAACTGATCGACGAAGCCGCCCATCGGCCCGGTGGAGGTAATCCCGGCATCAATGATGCCGAAGCCCATGCCTTCGATGACCTCGCGCTCGGCCCCGAGGGCATTGTCGTATTGGGGGTCGATGGTCAAACGCCCGTCGGATAGGCGCTCCAGCTCCTCTCCGAACTTGAGTACCCCGATGCCTTGCTGGGATTCCGGGCCCAGCGGGAGGCTCACTTCGATGACCTGCTCTGCTTGTGCCAGAACGCCTGTGGATGCGGCGAGTACCGACGCCGTGAGGGCGGTCAGGCCGACGTTCTTGAGCTGGGATGTTTTCATGGTGTCTCCTCGGTTCGTCGCCAACGGATCGTTGACCGTCTTGTCCTTGTTCCATCGACACGTGCCAGCAAGCAGCGGCGCAAGCCCCTGGCGAAGGCATGCCGGCACACACAGCACACGTTGTAGAAGAGTGTGCATACGTATGCAATAGCTGGGCTGATTACGTTCCGGTGTATGAGAGGCAAGTTTCTGTTTTAGAATAAAATATACTTTGGTTGTAGATTAGGGTACGTATTCATTGAATTTCCCGACCGAATCCTCTCGCCAAGCCGACATCACCGCCTCGTTCTCGGGGTGGGAGGTTGCGCTCCCGGCATCTAGGCTGTAGACGTGCAGGGGCCATTGGGGACGAAAGGAGGCGTATGCGAAAGGACGAGCGCTGGCGGGGGAAGGGGATCTGGCTGGTCTGGATCGTGGTGGCACTATGCTACGCGGTGCCGTACACGCTGCTCGGCGACGTGGCGCAGTGGTACGGCAGCTTCCTGTTCTGGACGCTGGCGGGGCTGGCCGTGATCGCGCTGAACGTGGTCATCACCCGCGACTTCAAGGACCGCTGAGATGACGCTATCCCTCATCTGGTGGGCCATCGCGGGCTACCTGGCGATCGCCGTCCTCATTGCCGTGCTGTCGCGCCAGGGCCGCGCCCAGGACATGTCGGGCTACTTCCTCGGCAACCGCCAGATGAGCGGTTTCGTCTCCGCGCTCAGCTACAGCGCCACCACCTACAGCGCCTTCATGATGGTGGGGCTGGCGGGGCTGGCCTACGCCGGCGGCGTCGGCGCGCTGGGCTTCGAGATCGTCTACTTCGCCGGGGTCTCGCTGGTGGCGGTGTTCGGGCCGCGCTTCTGGGCCGTGGGCAAGGCGTTCGGCGTCGTCACCCCCAGCGAGATGCTGGGGCGGCGCTACGACAGCCGGGCGGTGGCGATCGTGGTGGCGCTCTCCAACTGCCTGTTCCTGGTGCCCTACGCCGCGGTGCAGCTCGCCGGCATCGGCTACCTGATGCAGGGCACGACCGATGGCGCGGTGCCGTTCACCACCGGGGTGCTGCTGGCCACGGCGCTGGCGCTGTTCTTCTCCTACATCGCCGGCATCCGCTCGGTGATGTGGACCGACTCGCTGCAGGCGATCATGATGATCGTGGCCTCCACGCTGGTGACCTTCCTGGTCATCCGCGGCCTGGGCGGCTTCCAGGCGCTGTTCGGCACCCTGGCGGAGGAGCGCCCCGAGGCGCTCGTGGTGCCGGGGGAGGGCCTGTTCACCTTCACCACCTTCCTCGGCCTGACCATCCCCTGGTTCTTCTTCAGCCTCTCCAACCCCCAGGTCAGCCAGCGCCTGTTCATGCCCGCCTCGCTTGCGGCCATGCGCCGGATGCTGCTCGGCTTCCTGGTCTTCGGCTTCGTCTATACGCTGGTCTCGGTGCTGTGGGGGCTCTCCGCCATCGTCGCCTTTCCCGGGCTCGACAACGCCGACCTGGCCACCCCCGCGCTGCTGACCTCCAGCCACGTGCCGCCCCTGCTGGGGGTGATCGTGATGATCGGCATCCTGGCGGCGGCGGTCTCGACCATCGATTCGATCCTGCTGACGCTCTCCTCGATGGTCGCCCGCGACGTCTACGCCAACCTCAGGCCGGGCAGCAGCGAGGCGCGCCAGCTGGCGGTCGGCAAGTGGGTCATTCCGGTTATCGCCTTGCTGGCGCTGGGCTTCGCCGAGCTGCAGCTGAACCTGATCGCGGTGCTCTCGGTGGCGTCCTCGGCGGGGCTCGTCGCCGTGGTGCCGGCCATCGTCGGGGCCTTCTTCTGGCGCCGTGGCACCGCTCTCGGGGTGCTGGCGAGCGTAGTGGTGACAAGCGCCTTCGTGCTGTTCGTGTTTGCCACCGGCAACTCCTTCCTGGGCCTGCCGGCGGGGGTGTGGGGCATCCTGGTGGCCAGCGCTACCTTCGTCGGCGCCAGCCTGGCGAGCCGGCCGCCCCAGGCCGCGGCGGAGGCTTTCCTGGCCGTCGCGGACGAAGGCGGGCTACGTTCGACGCGGGTGGTCGAGGAGCGCGCCGAGCGCTAGCCTGACAGGAGACGCAAGCACACCGACCACGCAAACGGAAGGCGACATGGGCGAAACCTACCGCGAAGGGCCTATCATCCGCTCCCTGCTGGATACCGACTGGTACAAGCTGACCATGATGCAGGGGGTACATCACCAGTACCCCAATGCCAGCGTCACCTGGGAGTTCCGCTGTCGCGACGCCGAGCCCCTGGAGCGCTACATACCCGAGATCCGCGAGCAGATCGATCGCCTGGCCACGTTGCAGCTGTCCCGCGAGGAGTCGGCCTACCTGGCGAGCTTTCCCTACATGTCGCCCGACTTCATCCGCTTTCTGGAGCTGTTTCGCTTCCGGCCGGAGTACGTCCAGGTCGGCATGCAGGGCAGCGAGCTGTGCATCGTCATCGACGGCCCCTGGTCGCACAGCATCCTGTTCGAGATCGTGATACTCGCCATCATCAGCGAGGTGCGCAACCGAACGCTCTACCCCGAGGTCGAGATCGACCAGGCCGTGGCGCAGCTGCGCCATAAGCTCGATGCGCTGCGCGAGGCCTATGCGCCCGAACAGCTGGCCGGCTTCAACCTGGCCGACTTCGGCACGCGGCGACGGCTCTCCCAGCCCGTTCAGGAGGCGATCGTCGCGGTCATGGAGCGGGAGTTCCCGGGCCACTTCGTCGGTACCAGCAACGTCGACATCGCGCGGCGCCACGACATCAGCCCGATGGGCACCATGGCCCACGAGTGGGTCATGGCCCACCAGCAACTGGGCAGTCGCCTGATCGACAGCCAGCGGGCCGCGCTGGAGGCGTGGGTGCAGGAGTATCGCGGCTACCTGGGCATCGCGCTCACCGATACGGTCACCCTCGACGCCTTCCTGCGCGACTTCGATCTTTACTTCGCCAAGCTCTTCGATGGCCTGCGTCACGACAGCGGCGACCCGCTGTGGTTCGCCGAGAAGTGCATACGCCACTACGAGTCGCTGGGTATCGACCCGTTGACCAAGACGCTGATCTTCAGCGACAGCCTGACCTTCGACAAGGCCATGCGCATCAAGACGGCGCTGGAGGGGCGTATCCGCACCAGCTTCGGCATCGGCACCAACCTGACCTGCGACGTGCCGGGGGTGAAGCCGATGAACATCGTGATCAAGATGGTCTCGTGCAACGGCCAGCCGGTGGCCAAGATCTCCGATTCGCCGGGCAAGACCATGTCACGCGACGAAAGTTACGTGAATTATCTCAAGCACGTCTTCCGCGTGGAGGCGTAGCGCCCCCGCGCAAGGCCGCGCGAAGGCAGGGCAGCGTAGCGAGAGAGGTCGGGAAAGCGGTAGCGAAGAGAAGTGGGGCAAGGGCGGGCAGGCCGTGGCCGGCCTGCCACGAAACACGCCAGGCGCTTAGCTCGCCTTCCTGTTGATGTCCTGCTTGGCCATCTTGCTCAGCTTGTCATCGGTGGCCTTTTCCTCCTTGAGCGTTTCGGCCAGGATCTCCTTGGCCTTGGTGTGGCCCAGTTGCTCGGCGAGCTCGCACAGCGTGCCGTAGGTGGCGATCTCGAAGTGCTCCACCTTCTGGGCCGCAGCGATCAGGCCGGCGTCACGCAACGGGCCCTTCTCGGTGGCGTCGATCAGCTCTTCCCCTTCCTGGATCAGGCTCTCCATGGCGTGACTCTTGAGACGCTTGACCCGCAGGTCGGGAATGGAATCGGCGGCCTGCTCGATGCGTTCCAGCTGGCCCTGAGTCTCCTCGAGATGATGCTGAAAGGCCTCGACCAGCTTGCGGTCATCGGCGGCGCGGGCCATCTTGGGCAGCGCGCGGGTGATCTGCTTCTCGGCGCTGTTGGTCTCGGAGAGCAGGCGCACGAACAGTTCCTGGGGGCTATCGATCTTCATGTGTCCTCCGTTTCACTGGATAGGCCATTCCTTTGTCTGGCTCGTTCAACGTAGCAATGCTTCGGCTTTTGTGCGGTTTTCATCGGTTGCTTTATGTGACCGAGTACGTGCGATGGCAGCGTGGCTGCCCTCAAGCGTCGTCATCCTCGAGCGGTGCCAGGCGGATCAGCTTGCCATCGGCTTCGTCGGTCAGGACATAGACCCGGCCATCCGGCCCCTGCTCGACGTCGCGGATACGAGCGCCAAGGGGGATGCTCACCTCGTTGGCTACCTCGTCGCCGTCCAGGGTGATGCGCACCAGGCCCTGCTCGGTGAGCCCGCCGATGAGCATGCTGCCCTGCCACTCCGGCAGGGTGTCGCCGGTGTAGAAGGTCATGCCGGAAGGTGAGATGACCGGTGTCCACTGCTTGACCGAACCGGCGTAGTAGCCTTCATCGCCGGGGTCGGGAATCTCCTCGCCGTCGTAGTGCTTGCCCCAGCTCACTTCGGGCCAGCCGTAGTTGCGGCCTGCCTCGGGGCGATTGAGCTCATCGCCGCCCAGGGGGCCCATCTCGGCCACCCATAGCTCGTCCGTCTCGGGGTGAAGGGCGGCGCTCTCGATGTTGCGGTGGCCGTAGGACCAGATTTCGTCGCGGGCCTCGTCGTCATCGAGGAAAGGGTTGTCGTCGGCGGCCGTGCCGTCATCGTTGAGCCGCACGATGGTACCCAGGTGATTGGACGGGTCTTGCGCCGGATCGAACTGGAAGCGCTCGGCCAGGGTGAGGAAGAGCGTCTCCTCATCGGAGAAGACGATGCGACCACCGAAGTGATTCTCGTGCTCGACCCGTGGCTGCATGCGGAAGATCACTTCGAAGTCCTCGAGTCGGTCATCTTCCAGGCGGCCTCGTCCCAGCGCGGTAGTAGCCCCTTCTTCGCCGGGCTCGGAGAAGGAGAGGTAGACCTGACGGTTGGATTCGAAGTCGGGGTGCAGGGCGACATCCAGCATCCCGCCCTGGCCCCGGTTGAACACATCGGGAGCCCCCTCGAGCGGCTCGGAGAGGGTCTCCTCCTGAGAAAGCAGCCGCAGCCGACCCTCGCGCTCCGTGATCAGCAGCCGGCCGTCGGGCAGGAATGCCATGCCCCAGGGGTGAACGAGCCCGTCGACGACGGTATCGATGCTCAGGGCTCCGGCCTCGGTCTGAACGGACTCTTTCGGTTGCGCCAAGGCGTGTGGAGTCAGCGACAGGCCAACGGCCACCAAGCCTAGTGCGGCGACAGAAACGGTGTGCGCCATGAGATTTTTCCTCCTTGAGTGGGGGCACAGGACTTTGCCTGGAATTCGGCATGCGACGACCGGGTGGGGAAAATCAGCGGACAGGCGGAGTTCACGTGGTGCAAAAGGGTGCCTTGAGCGGATTTTTCCCCCATACGGCCAAGGGCAGCCAGCTTTCGGACAACGCCTACCCTCAAGGTAATGGCTTGGCCCCGTCTGGCAAGCGCAGCAAAGCGTGGCTCAGGCGTTCGCGCAGCCTTGCCGGGGCTTCTATAACTGGGGCATTGACGGATGTCTTGCGTGACGAAAGGAGTCGTAATGGAAGCGATGTGGAGATTGGGCAGCCGCGCCATCGCCGAACACCCTCCTCTGGACGAGGATGCCGAGGTGGATGTCGCCGTCATCGGCGCGGGCATCACCGGGCTCACCGCGGCGCTGGCGCTGGCCGAGGCGGGGCAGCGGGTCATGGTGCTCGAGGCAGGGACCGTCGGTGGCGGGGTCACGGGGGGCTCCACCGGCAATCTCTACGCCACCTTGGCCTCGGGCCTGGCGCCGCTGCGCCGCAAGTGGGGCGACCAGATGACGGCCGACGTGGTGCGGGCCCGAGCCGAAGCCATCGACCACATAGAGGCGCTGGTGGCGCGGCACGCCATCGAGTGTGATTTCCGGCGACAACCGGCCTACCGCCTGGTGACCGGCGAGCGCCAGCCGACGCCACACGACCTAGAGGACGAGCTCGACGCCCTGGTCGGCGTGGGTCTCGAGGCCGAGCTGGCCGATGGTCCCGGCCTGCCCTTCGACAGCTGGGGCATCCGCATCGCCCGCCAGGCCCAGTTCAACCCGCTGCACTACGTCCAGGGGTTGGCCCACGGCCTGCTCGGCGAGGGTGTGGTGATCCACCAGCATGCCCCCGTGCGCGAGATCGATGCCGGCAAGGAACTGGTGCGAACCGATGGGGCCCGCGTCACCGCGAAGCATATCGTGCAGGCGACCCATACGCCCAAGGGGATCAGCCTGGTGCAGGCGGGCATGCCGGTGTCGCGCGAGTACGCCGTCGGCGCGCGACTGCGCGGCGACGACTATCCCGAAGGCATCATCTGGGTGCTCGACCCCTTCCATTCGCTGCGCAGCTACCGGCACGGCGACGAACGCTACCTGTTGGTGGTCGGCGAGAAGCACCCGACCGGCGAGCACCGGGGGGACCACTATCAGCAGCTACGCGAGTACCTCGCGCGCCACTTCGACGTCGCGGCATTCACCCACCACTGGTCTGCCCAGCAGTACAGCTCGCCCGACGGGCTGCCCTACATCGGTCGCATGCACGGTCGCGACAACCTCTACATGGCCACCGGCTTCGCCGCAGATGGCCTGGTATGGGGCACCCTGGCCGGCCGGATCATTGCCGACCAGATCCTGGGGCGCGTCAACCCCTGGCAGGCCTGCTTCGGTGCGCGGCGCATCACTCCCGGCAAGTCGGCGCTGCAGTATGCCAGGGAGAACGCCACCGTCACCAAGCACATGGTCAAGGACTACCTGGGCACCGAGAAACTCGATGGCTTCGACGGCATCGCACCGGGGCAGGCCCGGGTCGCCACCGTCGAAGGCGAGAAGCTCGCCATTCACCGCACCGAGGCCGGCGATCTCAAGGTGCTCTCCGCCGTATGCCCGCACATGAAATGCATCGTGCACTGGAACGCCAGCGAATCGACCTGGGACTGCCCCTGCCACGGCAGCCGCTTCGACACCGAGGGCGAGGTGATCGAGGGGCCGGCCTTTCATCCCCTGGCCAGGCCCGAAGGCCACCGCTAGGGCGGAAGGCAGAGGGGCGTTCGGCCAGGGCGACTAGCGAAGAGGCGGAAATGTCAGCAGCGATTCTCGTCGCGCGGCGGAGGTCAGCGCCATCAACGCCACCGCCAGCAACAGCTCGGCCAGGTCGCCGCCGTAGTACATGAGCTGGGCGGCGGCCTGGATCTCTGCCGCGGAATGGCCGGCACCGCGCGGCCACAGGTAGCCGTACATGAGCTTGCCCAGCAGGGCGTGGGCGGCCATGGAAACGAACAGTACGCCCAGGCGAAAGCGCAGGCCGAGCCGGTGCGGCGAGGCGTCCGGGCCCGCCAGGATCGACCAACAGAACAGGTAGCCCGCCGCCAGGAAATGCAGGTGGACCCAGCCATGCAGCAGGCCGCTGTGCCGCGAGGCGGCATATAGCGGGGTGAAGTAGAGCAGGGCCATTCCGCCGACGTTGAGCAGCAGGGCGGCGATCGGGTGCGACACGATCCGCAGCGGCAGGCTCCGGAGAACGCCAACGAGCCGGCGCGCCGCGGCGGTCGGCAGGCTCCTGAGGGTCAGCGTCACCGGGGCGGCCAGTGCCCAGGCCAGCGGTGCCAGCATGCCGATCAGCAGGTGCTGGGCCATGTGGCCGCTCAGGTCGTGATGCGCCCAGGCCATGACCGGCGGGGCCACGGCCACGGCGAGCAGCAGGCTGCCCAGGACAAAGAGGGCGCAGCGCCAGCCGCTCCAGCCGTTGCCGTGACGCTGCTGGCGCCCGGCCGCGCCAAGATAGCCCAGGGTCACCAGACAGAGCAGGCCAAGCGGGAGCCACGCCAACAGCGCCGATGCGCCTCCAGCGGCAACGCTGCCGAGCATGGCTCAGCCCCGCTCTAGCCGCCTGGCTCGACGGTAGAGGGCCAGGCCCACCAGCAGCAGAGCCAGGGCAGAGAGGTTCCAGCTCAGGTCATAGGCGAGCAGGTCGACGCCGTAGCGGATCTGGTGGATACCCAGCAGCTTGTGGCTGACGATGCCGTCGAACAGCTGGAAGCCGCCCATGCCGAGGAAGGCGCCGGCCCAGGCCCAGCGCGCCACCAGCCGGCGACGCTGGGCCTGCTCGATCAGCAGGAAGGCGCCGAGCGCGATGGCGAGCAGCTCGGCTGCGTGCAGCAGGCCGTCCGACAGAATGCCGACGGTCGGCGTCGCGCGGTCGAAGAAGTGATGCCACTGCAGCAACTGGTGGAAGACGATCTCGTCGACGGCGGCCATCACGCCGGCGCCGGCCATCGCGGCAAGCCAGAGTGATCGGCGTGAATCCTTTGCGGCGGCCGGGGCGGGGCGGGGTGAGGTCATGGCAACCGTGCTCTGGTGGGTCTGCCCTCAAGCTAGGCCCGCATCGACGCAAAGACAAACCGCCTGCGACCTTCACTCCCTGGCGGGCGGGAAGCCGACCTCGAATCCGCGCGCATCGAGGTAGCGAATGTCGCGGGGTTCCCCCGCCTCGTCGAAGTCGACCAGGCCGAGGCCGCAGCCGTTCCACAGCCGCTCGCCGGCCCGGGCGCGATCGGGGTCGCGGGGGTGAATCGCCAGGCGGCGACGCTTGGTGAACCAGTTGAGCGGCGAGCGCGGGGCGTAGAGCCAGCGGTTGAGCCGGTCGAACCAGTCTAGCAGGGTGACGGGAAAGGCGTTCTTGATGCCGCTGGCGGTGATCTGCCACAGCCGCGGGCCTTGCTCGCGGTGCCGCAGGTGGATGTCGTAGGCGAAGGAGTAGTGCACGTCGCCGGAGAGAATCACGTAGTTGCCCGGCGTGCGCGAGTGGCGAAAGATGTTGAGCATGACGCTGGCGGCGCCGCGATGGGCCATCCAGTTCTCGGCATCCACCAGCAGGGGCTTGCCCGCCAGGGCGAAGAGCCGCTGCACCGTCTCGATGAGCTTGACGCCGAACATGGGGGCCGGCGAGACGATGATGGCCGCTGGCGCGTCGAGCATGGCCTCCTGCAGCTCGATCAGCGCCTCCCAGTCCATCAGGCCCGAGGGTCGGGTCGGGTGGCGCTCGCTGCGCCAGCGCCGCGTGCGGGTATCCAGCACGATCAGGGGAGGCGGCCCGGGTATGCGGTACTCCCAGCCCTGGAAGCGCTGCAGCCGCTGCAGCAGGGCGTCGTGCGCCTGCCTAGGCAGTTGGCCCTCCTGTCGCCGTGCCTCGCTCATCAGCGCCGCCGCCCGTGCGCACAGGCCATCCAGGCGCTCGGGATCGTTGCCCCAGCCCTGGCAGAGCAGGTAGGCCAGCAGGGCATTGCCGATGATGCGTCGCGAGAAGGGGTGGCCGTAGGCGACCTGCTCCCAGTCGGCGGTCAGGTTCCAGTCGTCGGTCACGTCGTGATCGTCGAAGATCATCAGGCTGGGCAGGTGGGCCAGCAGGCGGGCGCAGGCGGGCAAGCCCTCGACGAAGCGCTCGAGGATGGCCTGTTCGGCCAGGAAGCGCTGGTGCCATTCGGCGTCCAGCGCAGGAGGGGAGAGTTCGATCAGCCGCCACGGCAGCGGCGACCAGACCAGCAGGTACATGGCCATCACCTCGGCGAAGGTGATCAGGTGATTGTGCGCATTGGCCGTGGTGAACACCGGCTTGCGTACGCCGCCGAAGAAGCGTTCGCGCAGGGCGCTGCCGCTCTCGGTGTCCGGCAGCAGCGCCTCGCGCCGGTAATAGCTGGCCTCGTCGCGATAGAGCGCCCGGCTGTCGGGTACCGTGGCGCCCTCCAGCGTTTCGTCGAACAGGCCCAGCCGTGCGATCAGGGTGTGGATCGCCACCAGCGTGGGGCCGGCCACGTCGTCGGCGTAGACCTGGTCGCCGGTCATCAGCAGCCAGGCCGGCCATTCCTGTGGCGCCCGGCGGCGCTTGGCGAGCCAGGCGTCGGCGCCCACCAGGCCGTCGGGGCCGTCATGGTGGGGCTTGCGGCAGGAGCCGTGCAGCAGGCGGTGGTGGCGCTCGGCCAGCACGAAGCTCGGGTAGTTCGTGCCCTCATGCAGCAGGTGCGGTGCCCAGTCGGCGATGCCGCGCTCCTCGGCTTCGCCGCGTATCTTCAGGTCGTAGTCGACGAACGTGCCGGTGGGCAGCGGCGTGGCGAGGGAAACGTCGATCAGGTGCAGCCAGGCATGCTGCCCGACCGGGATGCGCTCGAGCCGCCCGTCGCCCAGCCGCAGGCGCCGCGGCGGGTGGCCCTCGGGGTGCAGCATGAGCGTCAGTTCGAGCGGCCGCGTGGCCACCAGCCACAGCACCAGGCGCTCGGCCGACAGGCGTCGCAGCAAGGGGCCGGCCAGGACGTCGGGCAGGGGCGGGGCGTCGTCGGTCATCGGGCTCTCCTGTCTGGCGCACTCGCGCCATCGCTGGCGCATGACACTCCAAGTGAGTAGGCTGGGCTGCGATTCGTTCAATTCCTGCTGATGGAGACGGCAACATGCTCGTCATGATTCTGGGGCTCGTGCTCTTCCTGGGCACCCACTCCGTACGCATCTTTGCCGACGACTGGCGCAGCGAGCAGATCCAGCGCCTGGGCGAGATGCGCTGGAAGGGCTTGTTCTCGCTCGTCTCCATCGTGGGGCTGGCACTGGCCATCTGGGGCTTCGGGCGCATGCGCCTCGACCCCACCTGGGTCTGGTACCCGCCGGTGGGAATGCGCCACGCGGTGGCGCTGCTGATGCTCCCCGCCTTCCTCCTGCTGGTGGCGGCCTACGTTCCCCATAACCACATCAAGGCCAAGCTGGGCCATCCCATGGTGCTGGCGGTCAAGGTGTGGGCGTTTGCCCACCTGCTGGCCAACGGGCGCCTCGGCGACATCGTCTTCTTCGGCGCCTTCCTGCTCTGGGCCGTGCTCGACTTCCGTGCCGCCCGGCGTCGCCAGCCCGCCCCGGCCGTGAGCCCGCGTGCCTCGGGCACCCTCATCACGTTGGGCGTCGGGCTGGTCGCCTACTACCTGTTCGCCTTCCATCTGCATGTGTGGGTCACCGGGGTGCCGGTGATGTAGGTCGCGCTTCTCCCGGCTCGCGCCTCAGGGCTCCAGGTCGAACAACGCCTCGCCGCTGCGCGTGTCGAAAGGGGCGGAGAAGTGCTCGTGCACCACCTTCCACTGGCCCTCGATGCGCCGGTAGCCGCTGGTCATGCGTAGCCAGCCCGACTTGGTCTCGCCGTTGGCGTTGCTGCCGCCGCAGCGATTCATGGCATGGCAGAAGGCCACCTGGCCGTCGGCATGGATCGTCACCTCATGCAGCTCGAAGACCATCGGCCCCGGGCACATCTCCATGCACCGTTGCCAGTGGTCGCGGTAGGCCGCCACGCCCTTGAACTGCAGCTTCGTCACCGCATCGAAGGCGACGATATCGGGGGCATAGTGGGCGACGATGGCGTCGAGATCCTGGGCGCGCACCGCGGCCGCCCAGCTTTCCAGCTGTTCCAGTACCGCGGCCTCGGCGGACAGGCCGGTATGGGTCGTCATGGGGGCGTCTCCTCGTTCGTCTGGGTCAATCGTCAGTCTGGCACTTTCCTGTCGTGCGAGCGGCGCTGGAATCGACCCTCGGCTGGTCGGAGGCAGCCTTGCAGTGAGGTGTGGGTAGAGTCGGGCGGGGAGTGACGCCGCGGGCTACCTTGATCTGCATCAAGGCGACGCGGCCAGCCGTGACGGATAGTTGCCCTACGCCATCCTCCTTGCCAACGCGCAGACGACACAGGAAGCCACGCCATGCCTGCCATGATGAAAGCCGCGATCTTCGTCGAGCCGGGGCGCATCGAGATCGACGACAAGCCGATCCCGGACATCGGCCCCAACGACGCCCTGATCCGCGTGACCACCACCACCATCTGCGGCACCGACGTGCACATCCTCAAGGGCGAGTACCCGGTCGAGCGCGGGCTGACGATCGGCCACGAGCCGGTCGGCGTGATCGAGAAGCTGGGCGCCAACGTGCAGGGCTATCGCGAGGGCCAGCGGGTCATCGCCGGCGCCATCTGCCCGAGTTTCACCTCCTACGCCTGCCAGGACGGCTGCAGCGCCCAGGACGGTGGCCACCACGCCCACGGCTACAAGCCGATGGGCGGCTGGCGCTTCGGCAACACCATCGACGGCGCCCAGGCCGAATACCTGCGGGTGCCCGACGCCCAGGCCAACCTGGCGCAGGTGCCCGACGGCCTGACCGACGAGCAGGTGCTGATGTGTCCCGACATCATGTCGACCGGCTTTGCCGGTGCCGAGTCCGCCGGTATCAAGATCGGCGACAGCGTGGCGGTGTTCGCCCAGGGGCCCATCGGCCTGTGCGCCACGGCCGGTGCCAGGCTGCGCGGCGCCGGGCTGGTCATCGCCGTGGACGGCGTCGACGAACGCCTGGCCATGGCGCGGCAGATGGGCGCGGACGTCATCCTCGACTTCCGCAAGGTCGACGTGGTCGAGGAGATCCTGCGTCTGACCGGCGGGCGCGGCGTGGACGCCTCCATCGAGGCGCTGGGGCTGCAGTCCACCTTCGAGGCGGCGCTGCGGGTGATCAAGCCGGGCGGCACCCTGTCGAGCCTGGGGGTCTACTCCGGCGACCTGACGATCCCGCTCGGGGCGTTCTGCGCCGGGCTGGGCGACCACAAGATCGTCACCTCGCTGTGCCCCGGCGGCAAGGAGCGCATGCGCCGCCTGATGCAGGTGATCGAGACCGGGCGGCTGGATCTCGGCCCCATGGTCACGCATCGCTACGCGCTGGAGAACATCGTCGAAGCGTACGACCTCTTCTCGCACCAGCGCGACGGCGTGCTGAAAGTGGCGATAAGGGCGGGCTGACCCAGCGGGCGAACCGGTCGGCAGGGGATGTCTTGCCGACCGGTTCGTCATGACTCGAGTTCCGCCAGGCAGTAACCATCCTTTTCCGCCGTTTTGACCCGGTACATGGCCATGTCGGCGCGATGGATGATGTCGTCGACGCTCATGCCCGGATAGGGGAACAGGCATACGCCGATACTGGCCCGAAGGGAGAGCGGGGCGGGTACGTCAGGTAACGGCGTTCGGAGGTTCAGCAGCAGCTTTGTCGCCAGGTGGTGAATATCCCGCTCGGAGCTGAGATCGCGGGCGAGCACGAAGAACTCATCACCACCGATCCTCGCCACGGTATCCGTCTGGCGCACGCTGTGCTTGAGGCGGCGGGCGACCTGGACAAGCAGATGGTCTCCCATCTTGTGTCCGAGCTGGTCGTTGACGTTCTTGAACCCGTCCAGATCGATGAACAGGCCACCCTGCAGCTTGCGCTGCCGCTGGCTGGCTGCCAAGGCTTGCTGAATGCGGTCGTAGAGCAGTTCGCGATTGGGCAGCCCTGTCAGCGGATCGTGCAACGAACGCTCATGGTGAAAGCGCCGTTCTTTCTCGAGCTCCCGCTCTCGCAGGTAGAGCCGGCGTCCCTGGCGTTCTACCAGATACCCCGTGGTACCGCCGATGAGATTGGCCGATATGATGAACACGTTATGGCTGAAAAGAATGTGTGCCGGATAGTCCAGCAGGAGGCCGAAGATCAGGTTGTAACTCGCCAACAGCAGCGCATCGAGGCCCAGGGCATAGGGAAAGCGAACCCCGATGAAGTTATAGGTGTAAAAGGTCACCATCACCATGGCGGGGTAATAGTAGGGGGTGTTTTCGAGAGGAACCTGCGATTGGATGGCGATCAGGCCGAATCCGGCCGCCGCGCAAACAGCCGTAAGCCACCACTGCGCAAGGCGCTGGAAAGCTGAAGTGAAACTGACGGCCAACACCAGGCTTGGCACCATCAAGGCGGTGAGACGCGACTGCCAAACGCCCCAACTGGCCTCTGGCGGGACATACCAGGTATCCAGAAGGCCGCACAGCAGATAGACGAGCATGCCGACAACGATTGCAGTGCGACCCTGGTGCAGGGTACGAGGCAGGGTGTCACGCCGATAGGCGTGTTCCAGCAATGGGTCGCCGAAGCGCAGACTGAAGCGCCTCAGTGTACTCGATGTACTATTCGCGATAGCCGTCATGGGGGCTCTTGGGATAGCTGTGCAGCAGGCCGATGCTTGGCGGGATGGCAGTACTGCCCTTGCCTGCACGCGCTTTTTATATGATTGCGGAGGCTATCAGCAAGCTTCAGCTACGACCAACGGTGAGCTTCGGTGGTGCTCGTCTCTGCATACTTCGGGGAAAGCTAGCATGGGAGCCGACCTGCGCCCGGCATTGAGCATTGGCGAGAAGCGGGCATTGACGATAGGAGGAGTTTACGAGAGGCGAACGTTGAAACGGCTTACGGACATTTCGCGAACGACTGCTACTCTTTGTTACACAGGGATTGAACGGTCATTCAATGGTCATCCCTTCGTCATGGAGTCGCGCGATAAGGGTCGGGGGCCAGGTCCCGCTGGCCCCTGTCACCTTGTGCAGGACCCTCATGGAGAACCCCTCATGTCGTTCACACGTCGCCGTTTCCTCAAGGGCACCCTGGCTGCCGGTGCGGCCGCCAGCGTGCCGTCGTTCTACATCAACAAGGTACTGGCCCAGGAGCAGACCCTGCGCATCTATGCCTGGGCCGGCTACTTCACCGACGAGATGCTGGCCGACTTCAGCGAGAAGACCGGCATTCGCGCGACTTTCACCCCCTACGGCACCAACGACGAGCTGATGAACTCGCTGCGCGCCACCGACGGCACCGGCTTCGACGTGATCATGCCCACCGTGGACCGGGTGCCGGGCTACCTGGACTACGACCTGGTGCAGCCGCTCGACGAATCGCGTATCAACTGGTCCGGCGCGCTCGACAGCGCCATCGAGGGCTCCGAGGTGGGCGGCGTGGTCGACGGCAAGCGCTACTTCGCCCCCAGCGACTGGGGCACCGAGGCGATCACCTGGAACCGTCGCGACGCCAAGGTCGACCGCGCCAACCTCAGCTACGCCGACCTGTGGAACCCCGAGCACGACCAGGGTGTGACGGTACGCGGGCACTCGGCGCTGGTGGGCATCGGCCTGTGGCTCGAGCGCGAGGGACGGCTGCCGCATCCGCTGCTCGACTCCTACAAGAGCGAGGAGGCCATGCGCGCCAACTTCGACGTCATCCTCGAGGAAGCGATCAAGCACAAGCACATGCTGGTGCAGTTCTGGGAGACCGAGAACGACGCCCAGGCGGCCTTCCGTACCAACGGCGCCATCATCGGCCAGACCTGGGACTCCACCGCCTTCCGCCTGCAGCAGGAGGGCGAGGACATCGCCTACGGTGCACCGAAGGAGGGGGCGCTGGCGTGGATGGAGGGCTTCGTGATCCCCAAGAACGCGCAGAACCCGGACGCCGTCTACGAGCTGATCAACTGGTACTACACGCCGGAGGCGGGCGCCCTGTTCGTCAAGGCGACCGGCTATAACTCCACCTCCAAGGGCGCTACCGAACTGCTGCCCGACGAGACGCGCCAGTTCTTCACCGACTCCTACACCGAGGAGGACCTGGCCAATCTGTGGTGGTGGCCGATCCAGGAGCCGTGGTACGTGGCGCTGCGCAACGAATACCAGGATCGCTACCTATCGGCATGAATCGACGGATGAAGAGGTAAGAGGGAAGAGGGGCGCGCAGCGCCGCTCTTCCCGCTTCGTTTTAGCCGCATAGCGGCGATCCTGCGTATGAGGTTTTGATGGACGGTAGCGTCAGACTGGACGAGGTGGTGATGCGCTTCGGCGACTTCACCGCCATCGAGAAGACCTCGCTTGCGATAGGCTCGGGCGAATTCTTCAGCTTTCTCGGCCCCTCGGGCTGCGGCAAGACCACCCTGCTCAATATCGTCAGTGGATTCATCACGCCCAGCGAGGGTCAGGTGTTCATCGGCGGCGAGCCCATGGCCGGCGTGCCGGTGAACCGTCGCCCCACGGCGATGATCTTCCAGAACCTGGCGCTGTTTCCCTTGATGACGGTATTCGAGAACATCGAGTTCGGCCTCGAAGTGCGCGGGGTCGACAAGCGCCAGCGTCGCGAGGTGTCCGAACGGCTGCTGGCGCTGGTGGCGCTGGAGGGCAGCGGGCCGAAAAGGGTGACCGAGCTCTCGGGCGGGCAGAAGCAGCGCGTGGCCATCGCCCGGGCGCTGGCGGTGGAACCCCGCGTGCTGCTGCTCGACGAGCCGCTTTCGGCATTGGACCTCAAGCTGCGCCAGCACATGCGCGCCGAGCTCAAGGCGATCCAGCGCAAGACCGGCATCACCTTCATCTATATCACCCACGACCAGGGCGAGGCGCTGACCATGTCCGACCGGGTCGCGGTGATGTCGGCGGGGCGCATCCAGCAGGTCGCCGACCCCATGACCCTCTACCGCGAGCCGGCCACCGGCTTCGTCGCCGCCTTCGTCGGCGAGAACAATCGCCTCGAGGCGCGGGTGATCGACCGCGAGGGTGAGCGGGTGCGCCTCGATGGCGGTGCCCTGGGCGAGCTGGCCGGTCGGGCCGGACCCGGCGTGCGCCTGGCCAACGGCGAGGCCGCGGCGCTCTACGTGCGCCCCGAGCACCTGCGCCCGGTGGCGGCAGGGGCCGCGGGTCCCCGTTTCGACACCGAGATCGAGGCGGTGCACTTCGAGGGCGCCTGGGTGATGCTCGAGACGCGCCTGGCGGCCACGGGCGAGAAGCTGCGCGTGCAGCTCGGCCACGAAGTCTCGCGCGGCCAGGCCGAGGCGCTCGCCGCGGGCCAGCGCATGACCTTTGCCTACGACCCCGGCGACGCCGTGGTACTGCCCGACGACGGCAGCCCGGTGGTGGACGAGGAGACCGGCGAAGTGGTGGAGAGCGACCGCGCACAGGCCGGAGGCGCTCATGTTTAGGCAGCTGCAGGTGCGCTTCGGCGGGCCGCTGGCGATGGCCATCGTCACCCTGCTGGGGATCTGGCTGATCGTGATGGTGACCCTGCCGCAGCTGCAGATGATCGAGTATTCGCTCAAGCCGAACCTGCTGCCGGCCCAGATCGGCGGGCCCGAGGACCGACTGACCCTGGCCAACTACGCCACCCTGTTCAACAACGACATCCATCGGGCGATCTTTCTCAAGACCCTCTGGTCGAGCGTGCTGGTCACGCTGCTGACGCTCGCGGTGAGCTACCCGCTGGCCTGGTACCTGGCCAAGGTCGCCACCCCGCGCCAGGCGGCGCTGTGCATCCTGCTGCTGATCGTGCCGTTCTGGATCAACGAGATCCTGCGCACCTACTCCTGGTTCATCATCCTGGCGTTTCGCGGCCCGCTCAACGAGGTGCTGATGATGCTGGGGCTGATCGAGCGGCCGATCCGCTTCCTCAGCGGCAACGGCGGGGTGATGGTGGGCATGGTCTATGCCTACATCCTGTTCATGGTGTTCCCGCTCTACAACGCCATCGAGAGCCTCGACGACAACCAGGTGCGCGCCGCCCGCGACCTGGGTGCCGGCACCCTGCGCACCCATCGGCGTATCGTCATTCCCCACGCCAAGCCGGGCATCGCCACCGGCTGCATCATGACCTTCATGCTCGCCGCCGGCAGCTACGCGGTGCCGGCGCTGCTCGGCTCGCCGGGCAGCCGCTGGTTCACCCAGATCATCTACAACTGGTTCTTCGAGGGCGGCAACTGGAACCAGGGCGCGGCCTACGCCTTCCTGCTGCTGGTGCTGTGCATCGGCTTCATGTCGCTGGTCATGAAAGTGTTCAAAGTGGGCTTGGGGGACATCGGGAGATGAGTTCGCAACGCTTCCTGGCCTTTGGCCTGCGCTTCTACGTGGTGGTCTTCTTCGCCTACCTGTTCCTGCCGCTACTGATCATGGCGGCGGCCACCTTCAACGACAGCCGCTTTCCCACCGTGACCCCGTGGGACGGCACCACCCTGCGCTGGTTCGGCGAGCTGGCGGCGGACGGCGGCATGTGGCAGGCGCTCGGCAACAGCCTGGTCGTGGCGGCGGGCGTGCTGGTCGTCGCCGTGCCCATCGGCATTGCCACGGCGCTGTTCCTCAACACCGTGTCGAGCCGCGCCAAGCCGTTCCTCTACGCGCTGATCCTCTCGCCGCTGCTCACCCCCGGGGTGATCATCGGCATCTCGACGCTGATCTTCTGGCGCCAGTTCGGCGTCAGCGGCGGCATCTTCCTCACCGTGCTGGGCCAGGCGACCTTCATCGCCGCCTACGTCATGCTGATGGTCACCGCGCGGCTGCAGCGCTTCGACCGCACCCTCGAGCGCGCGGCACTGGACCTCGGCGCCAGCCCCTGGCAGGCGTTCCGCCGCATCCTGCTGCCCTACCTCAAGCCGGCGCTCTACTCGGCGGCGGTGATCGCCTTCCTGCAGTCCTTCGAGAACTACAACACCACGCTGTTCGTGGTCGGCTACGACACCACCCTGACGGTCTACATCGCCTCCAAGGTGCGCACCGGGCTGACCCCGGCGGTCAACGCCCTGGGGCTGATCCTGATCCTCATCACCGTGGCAGTCGCCGTGGTCTACGAACTGAAGCGGCGGCGGGAGGCGGCGCGAGTCGTCGAGGGAGTCTAGCCCGGCGCTGCCGGGGGCTCGGCCAGTGGCCGGGCCGGCAGCCATACCCGGGCGGAAAGACCGCCGAGGGGAGAGGCGTCGAGCGCCAGCCGGCCGCCGTGCAGGGTTGCCAGGTCGGCGACGATGGCCAGCCCCAGGCCGCTGCCGGAGCGCTGCTCGTCCAGGCGTGCGCCGCGACCCATGGCGGCCTGGCGCTGGGCCTCGTTCATGCCGGGGCCGTCGTCTTCCACGCACAGCCACAAGCCGTCGCCGGCGGCGTTGCCCGTGAACCTGACCCGGCCGTCGGCCCAGCGCAGGGCGTTGTCCAGCAGGTTACCGATGAGCTCCTGAAGGTCCTGGGGCGCCATGCGCACGCGCAGCCCGTCCGCCAGGCTGTGCTCGAGCTGCACGCCGCGGCGACCGGCGAGGCGCCCCAGGCCGTCGAGGATGGGGGCGAGTGTCTCGGTCACGGCGATCCGGGGAGCCAGGCCGACGTCCCCCGCCGCGGTGGCGCGCGCCAGGTGGTGGCGCACGGCGGTGTCGATGCGGGCGAGCTCGTCGCGAATCCGGCTGCGGCGCGGCTCCTCGATGCCATCGGCCAGGGTGGTCAGCACGCTCACCGGTGTCTTCAGCGCGTGCGCCAGGTTCCCGGCGGCGTGGCGGGCATGCTCCATCAGCCGCCGGTCGCGGGCCAGCACCGCGTTCACCGCCCCGGCCAGGCGCGCCAGCTCGGCGGGCAGGCGGGTGTCGAGGCGTTCGGCGTCGCCGTTCTCCACCTGTGCCAGGTTGCCCTGCATGCGCCGCAGCGGCGCCAGTCCCCAGCGCACCTGCAGCGCCAGCATCGCCAGCACCAGCAGGCCGAGGCCGGCGAGCGACAGTGCCACCAACCGGGCGAAGCGCGCCAGCTCCTGGTCCAACGGCTCGCGGGGCACCGCCACGCTGACGTGCAGCGGCGACTCGAGCGGGGCCAGCCGGATATCGCGTTCGACGACCCGCAGCGGTGTCCCGCGGGGGCCCGCGACGTCGTGCCGGGCGACCTCGGGGGCTTCCCGTACCGGCAGGCGCTGGTCCCACAGCGAGCGCGAGGTGAGCGCCCGCTCGCCGCCATCGCTCACCTGCCAGTACCAGCCCGAGTAGACCTGTTCGAAGCGCGGATCGCCGAGGTCGCGCTCCTGGACCAGTTGCTGCGCCACGTCGTCCCAGGCGACACCGGCGATCACCACGTTGAGCAGCGCCTCCAGCTGGCGGTCGAAGGCGGCGGTGGCGGTGGTGCGAAAATGCTGGGCGAGGCCGAGCCCGGCCAGCGGCAGGGTAAGCGCCAGCATCAGCAGGGTGGCCAGTATCAGTCGGCTGGCCAGCGACAGTCGATGCAGTCGCTTCATGAGGCCTCGGCGCTGCCGCTGAGGCGGTAACCCTGGCCGCGGCGGGTCTCGATGCGTTCGGCGCCCAGCTTGCGCCTCAGGCGGCTGATCTGGACGTCGATGACGTTGGAGTCGGGTTCGTGGTCGCGATCGTAGACGTGCTCGGCCAGTTCGCTGCGGCTGACCACCCGCGGGGCGGCGTGGGCCAGGTAGGCGAGCAGGCGCGACTCCTGGGCGGTGAGGCTCACCGGGCGACCGGCCAGGGTGACGCTGCCGGTATGGGTGTCGAAGGCCAGCTCGCCGATGCGCAGCACCGGATGGGCGTGACCGTGGCTGCGGCGCACCAGGGCGCGCAGGCGGAACAGCACCTCGGCGGTCTCGAACGGCTTGGTGACGTAGTCGTCGGCGCCGGCGGAGAAGCCGGTGGCCTTGTCGGCCCAGCGGGTACGCGCGGTCAGCACCAGCACCGGCAATTCGATGGCGTCCTCGCGCCACTCGGCGAGCCAGCGGCTGCCGTCGCCGTCGGGCAGCCCGAGGTCGAGGATCGCGGCGTCGTACACCTCGGTGCGCACCAGGAAATCGGCCTGGCCGCCGCTGCCGGCTCGCTCGACCAGCACGCCGGCCTCGTGCAGCGCCTCCGCCAGCACCGTGGCCAGCGCGTCGTCGTCCTCTACCAGCAGCACCTTCATCGCGCCTTCCCCTCGCGCCGCATGCCGTCGATGTCGACGCCCTCCATGCCGATCAACTCGCCGCTTTCGGCGTCGAACTCGAACTCCACCACCTGGCCCCGGGGGCCGAGCATCTCCACCTCGTAGATCGTCCGGCCGTCGTCGCGCTCCAGCTCGACTTCGAGCACCTGCCCCTCGTAGCGTGCCTCGAGCCAGTCGAGGATCTGCGGCAGCGCGACCAGTCGGCCGCTGCGCACGGCCTCGTGCAGGTCGTGCCAGTGCCTGTCGGCGAACGCCGGGGCGGCGGCCAGCAGCGACAGCCACAGGACCGCCAGGACGCGGCGGGCGAAGGCGCGGCGCGACAGGCGAGTGCGAGGGAACGGGAGTGAAGGCTTCATGAAGCAAGAGTGCCGGGCCCGACATGAATACAGCATGAACGGGCCTGTCAGCATGGGGCAAGGTGGCCGGTGCTAAAACCTGATCTGTGTCGAGAAACGCGACACCGTCAAAGCCACTGAGGACTCACCCATGAAACGCAAGACACTCGCAGCCGGCTCGCTGGCCACCCTGATGCTCGCCGCCGCCTCGGTACAGGCCTCCGACGCTCGCCTGGCGACGGAGCGCCTCGACGAGGTGCTGGAGCAGGTCACGGGCTTCGGCTTCCAGCACATCCAGGAGATCGAGGCCAAGGGGCGCGACAGCGTCGAGGTCGAGGGCTGGCTCGACGACGAATGGCAGGCCGAGGTGCGCCTGTCGCTGGAGAGCGGAGAATCCCTCGAAGAGGAGCGCAAGCGCCGTGACGGCGGGGCCTGGGGCATGAGCGAAGAGGACGTCCGCATGGCCATGGAAGCCGCCGTGGCCGAAGGCCTGGCCGAGTTCGACGAGCTCCAGGTCGACCGCGACGGCCGCATCGAGATCGAGGGGCGAGACGCCGACGGCCGCGAGATCGAGGTGCGCAGCCAGCAGGGCGAGAGCGGGGTGACCGACGTGGAGCGCGACTGATCTTCCCCGCTGGGCAGCCTAGCGCTCGGGGCTGCTGTTCCGGGGCTGTGACACGGCCTCCCGCGGCAGAGTCGCCAGGGCCCGCAGCCCACCCCCGGGCGCCTCCTGTAGCTGCAGCTGCCCGCCATGACGGGCCAGCAGGCGCTCGACGATGGACAGGCCCAGGCCGGCGCCGGCGCCCGGGCCGGCACGATGGAAGCGCTCGGTCACGCGCTGGCGCTCGGCGGCGGGTATGCCGGGCCCCTGGTCGTCCACGCGCAGGGTCAGCAGGCTGTCATCCGCCTCGAGCGCGACCGTGACGAGGCCGCCATCGGGGGAGTGGTTCAGCGCATTGCCCACCAGGTTCTGCACCAGGGTCTCGATGGCGCCGGGCTCGACTCGCAGGCACCAGTCGAGGCTGGCGTCGGCCTCGAGAGCCAGCGCCTGGTCGCGCTCGGCGGCGAGGGGGGCCAGCTTGGCCAGCGCCTCGCGCAGTTCGAGCAGCAGGTCGGCCTCGCGCAGCGCGGGCCGGGCCTCCTCCGGGTCCAGGCGGGCGAGTGTCAGCAGCTGCGCCACCAGGCGGGTGGCCCGTGCCACGCCGGATCGCAGCTCATCGAGCGCTTCGCGACGATCCTCGGCGCTCTCCGCGGCGAGGGCATTCTGGGCATGCAGGTCGAGCACCGCCAGTGGCGTGCGCAGCTCGTGGGCGGCGTCGGCGATGAAGCGCTTCTCGCGCACCCGCAGCTCGCGGATCCGCTCGAGCAGGCGGTTCAGCGCGCCGACGATGGTGGCCAACTCACGCGGCAGCGGCTGCAGTGCCAGCGGCTGCAGGTTGTACGGGTCGCGGTGACGGATCGCCTCGGCCAGGCGCGACAGCGGGCGCAGCCCCCAGCCGGTGGCCCACCACAGCAGCAGCGCCAGCAGCGGCAGGCCGACCAGGTCGGGCAGCAGGGTGCGCAGGGCCACGGCGCGGGTCAGTTCGCCGCGCACGTCGCTGCGTTCAGCGACCATGACCCGGCGCGTCGCATCGGCCACATCGAGCACGTAGATGCGCCAGTCGTCCCCGGCCACCCGGTTGTCGGTGTAGCCCGGCGGGTGATCGGTGAACGGTTGCTCCGGGGCACTGGCGGAGCGCAGCAGCAGGCGCTCCCCCTCCCACAGCTGGAAGGCCAGCTTGCTCTCGTAGCGGTGTCCGGCGAGGCGCTTGTCCGACTGCTCGGCGCGCAGCAGTGCGCTCTCGAGGCTCTCGAGCAGGGCCTCGCGCTGTGCGCTCGGCAGCGGTGACTGGGCCAGCCCCTCCAGCAGGCGGGCATTCTGCGCCAGGCTGGCGTCGTAGAGCTCCTCGATCTCGTGGGCGGCGTAGCGATAGCTGACCAGGCCGATCGCCAGCATGCTGATGGCGAACACCAGCAGGACCAGGCCCAGGGTGCGGCGGCGGATCGAGGTCATGGGGCGCCGGCCTCATCCAGCACGTAGCCGATTCCCCGTACCGTGCGGATCAGGCCGGGGAACAGCTTGCGGCGCAGGTGGTGGACATGGACCTCGATGGCGTTGCTCTCGACGTCCGCTTCCCAGCCATAGACCAGCCGGGTCAGGGTATCGCGGGTGAAGACGCGCCCCGGATGGCTCATGAACTCGTGCAGCAGGGTGAACTCGCGACGCGATAGCGCCACCGGCCGGCCGCGGTAGCTGACACCGAGGGTGGAGGGATCGAGGCGGATGTCGCGACACGCCAGCACGGGGCTCGCCTGGCCCTGGCTGCGGCGCAGCAGCGCGCGCAGGCGCGCCTTGAGCTCGGCCACCTCGAAGGGCTTCACCAGATAATCGTCGGCGCCGGCATCCAGGCCGGCGATACGGTCGTCGACGGCATCGCGGGCGGTGAGCACCAGCACCGGCACCCGATTGCCGCGTCGGCGAGCGCTCTGCAGTACCCGCATGCCGTCGAGCCCGGGCAGCCCCAGGTCGAGAATCACGGCATCGAACGGTTCGTCGCCGTGCAGCGCGTTCAGGGCCGCGGTACCGTCGGCCAGGTGGTCGACGGTGTAGTGCTCGGGCTTGAGGGCCAGGCGGATGCCCGAGGCCAGGCTCGGGTCATCCTCCACCAGCAGGATGCGCATGCAGGCGATCTCGTCTTCGGTCGTCGTGGCCCGGGTGTGCCGGGGCTGCATGCCCATGCGCTTCGCGGCGCGGCTGCGGCGCGGGTCGCGCGGCTTCCTGGCGATGCGACACATGCTCGGCCACCGTCTCAGGGTCTGGTTGGAAAAGTACCAGATCCGCGGGGCCCTCGGGAGCGAATCTGCGTGACCCGGGCACGTTGAGCAGGGCCATCACGGGCACCGCCAGGGCGGCGGCCATGTGCATGGGGCCGGTGTCCGGCGTGACCAGCTGCGGCAACTGGGCCAGCACGGCCGCGAACTCGCGCAGCGGCAGGGGCGGCAGGAGGCGGCCGTGTACGCCGCAGGTGGATGCCAGGGCGGGAAGGTGACGTGCCTCCTCTGGCCCCAGCAGCACCACATAGGGCTGCTGGCGTGCCTCGAGCGCGCGCAGCAGTGCCTGCCAGAAGCGAAGGGGCAGGCGCTTGTCGAGATGGCCGCCAACGAAGATGCCGACGGCGGTGGGCGGCAGCGACAGCCTCGCCAGCAGCGCCAGCGCGGCGTCATGCTCCTGCCGCGACAGCACCAGCCAGGGGCGCGGCTCGCAGGCCAGGCCCAGGGGCGCCGCCAGGCTGCTGGCCAGCGCATGGGCGTGAGCCGGGGCAGGCTCCGCCACCCAGTCATAGGTGCCTTCCAGCCGGCCAGGTTGGCCAAGCGTCTGGCGGGCCCCGCAGAGCTGGGTGAACGCCCAGCCGGTCAGGGACCCTTCGCCCAGTTGGATGGCGAGGTCGTACTCACGCCGCCGCAGCTCGCCGAGCAGGCTGAACAGGCGCCAGGGGCCGAGCAGCATGGAGCGGCTCAGGCCGTGGTAGTTGGCGAGCGGCATGCCGGAGAAGAGGGCGCGGGTGGTGTCCGTGCCCAGGTAGTCGATCTCGAGGCCCGGGCGATCCCGGGCCAGGGCCTGGATGAAGCGGGCCCCGATGACAGCATTGCCGAGTCGAAAGTTGGGGCGTACCAAGAGCACTCGCTGCACGCCCTCCAGGACGTTCGGGGTGACGGCCTTGGCTTGACGATGACGCAGGCTGAGGGCGCGGTAGCACCAGGCCTTGGCGCTTCTTTCCAGGCGCTTTCCCAGCTTGCGCATGGCCGGGTGACGGCGAATCGAAGTCAGCAGGAACATGCAGGCGCTCCTTGATGGGATGACGCCTGCACTTTCCCCGCGCTGTCTTATCGCAGCCTTAAGCGATCGCCACTCAGGCCATGCGCTTTAGGCTTCGCTCACCCAGCCACCACTGGTGGGCGAAGGCGGCGACGACATGCCCGCCGATCATCAGCCACATCAGGTTGGCGAGCACCTCGTGGGTCTCCTCGAAGGCCTCCTCGAGCCACTCGATCTCGGCACCTGTCGGGATCAGCGGAAGGCCGAAGAAGGCGACGCCGTGGCCGCTGCCCCAGGCGGCGAGCACGCCGCTCACCGGAATCGCCAGCAGGAGCAGGTAGAGCGCCAGGTGGCCGAGGCGGGCGGCGCGGCGCCAGTGTGCCGGTGGCGCCACACGGCCGTGGTTGTGCCAGCGCCAGGCCAGGCGGAAGACGAGTAGCACGAGCAGCGCCACCCCGAGGCTCTTGTGCAGGCCAATCAGGTTGCCCTTGCCGAGATCCTCGAGCGCTTCCATCCACCAGTCGCTGGCAAGCAGGAACAGCACCAGCACGGCCATGGACCAGTGCAGCGCGCGGGAGACGAGGCCATAGCGGTTTTCGGTATCGAGCCAGTTCATCGGGTCACTCCTTGGAGGGGTACGTGACCGTTTTACCCGGCGTTGCCTTGCGGGAGCCTTAAGGCTTCGTTCATGTCGCGTTCATGCGGTGCCAGCGCTCAGCGCTGGCCGCCCCAGACGCTCTCCAGCACCTCCAGCGCGGCGGCGATGGCCGGTTCCTCGCTGCGCTCGCGCCGCCACACGAAGCACAGCGCGCAGGGCAGGCGCAGCCCCTCGACCACCGTCAGGCCGCGCTCCTGGCGCTCGGCCATGGCCAGGGCGTCGCGCGCCAGGCTCAGGCCCACGCCGGCGCGCACCAGGTCGAGCATGCACGCCTCCTGGTCGACCTGGGCCACGCCGTGGGGCGTCACCCCGAGCGGGTCGAGCGCGCCGTGCAGCAGCCGGTGGTGCGCCGACAGGGTTGGCGTGACGATCCAGGGCAGGGCGGCGAGTCTCGTCCAGTCGGCATTGGCCACGCGGCTGCCCCAGCCGGGAGGCGCGACCACGTGATAGTGGAAGTGGGTCAGCTCGCGATGGGCGATCTCGGGCGCCTCCGGCCCTGGGCCCTCGCCGGGCGGGGCGAGGAAGAAGCCGGCGTCGAGTTCGTCGCGGCGTATCCACTCCAGCACGCTGCCGCTCATGCCGTGCTGCAGCTCGGTCTCGAGCTGCGGAGCGCGCTCCACCAGGCGGTGCAGGAAGGCACCCAGGCGGATGAACTCCGGGTCGACGATGGTGCCGATACGCAGCCGGCCGTGCAGCGTGCTGTGCAGGGCGAGGGCGCTCTGCTCGAAGGCGGCCATGGCGGCCAGTGCCCGCTCCGCCGCGGGCAGCAGGGCGTGGCCGTCGTCCGTCAGTGCCAGGCCCTGGGGGCGGCGACGGAACAGCGTCAGCCCCAGCGCCTCCTGCAGGTGCTTGAGCTTGAGGCTGACGGCGGGCTGGGTCAGGTGCAGCCGTTCGGCGGCGCGGGAGACACTGCCTTCACGGGCCACGGTGACGAAGGCGCGCAGGGTGGGGAGATCGTGCATGGCTGGGGCTGCCTAGGGATATAAGGTTAGCTTATATCCCGCTTTTGGATTTCTCAATTGATCATGGCGTACGAATCGGTAGGCTTGATGGTCAAAGTACCGCCTGTGCTGAATGCAAGCCGCGCCCGCCGCGCCAGTCAGCGACACCAGCCAACGACAAGACGAGAGAGCCCATGACGCAGAACACGATCACCCATTATATCGACGGACAAATGACGGCCGACGAGTCGGGCCGCCACCAGGACGTCTACAACCCGGCCACCGGCCAGGTCTCCGGCCAGGTGGCGCTGGCCTCCCGCGCCGACGTGGCGACCGCCGTGGCCGCGGCCAAGGCCGCCTTCCCGGCCTGGGCCGACACGCCGCCGATCCGCCGCGCGCGGGTGCTGTTCAAGTTCCTCGAGCTGCTCAACACCCACAAGGACGAGCTGGCCCGCGCCATCACCCTGGAGCACGGCAAGGTCTTCACCGACGCCCAGGGCGAAGTGGCCCGCGGCATCGACATCGTCGAGTTCGCCTGCGGCATCCCGCAGTTGCTCAAGGGCGACTACACCGAGCAGGTGAGCGGCGGCATCGACAACTGGACCGTGCGCCAGCCGCTCGGCGTGGTGGCCGGCATCACGCCGTTCAACTTCCCGGCCATGGTGCCGATGTGGATGTTCCCGGTGGCCATCGCCGCCGGCAATACCTTCATCCTCAAGCCCAGCCCCACCGACCCCAGCGCCTCGTTGCTGATCGCCGAGCTGCTCAAGCGGGCCGGGTTGCCCGACGGCGTGTTCAACGTGGTGCAGGGCGACAAGGAATCGGTCGAGGCGCTGATCGAGCACCCCGACGTGCAGGCGCTGTCGTTCGTCGGCTCCACGCCCATCGCCAACCTGATCTACGAGAACGGCGCGCGCCACGGCAAGCGCGTGCAGGCCCTGGGCGGGGCCAAGAATCACATGGTCGTGATGCCCGATGCCGACCTCGACAAGGCCGTCGACGCCCTGATCGGCGCCGCCTACGGCAGCGCCGGCGAGCGCTGCATGGCGATCAGCGTGGCGGTGCTGGTGGGCGACGTGGGCGACAGGATCGTCCCTCGCCTGGCCGAGCGCGCCAGGGCGCTGAAGGTCAAGAACGGCCTCGAGCTCGACGCCGAGATGGGCCCCATCGTCACCGCCCAGGCCCACCAGCGCATCACCGGCTACATCGACAAGGGCGTGGCCGAGGGCGCCGAGCTGGTGGTCGACGGCCGCGAGTTCGATGCCGGCACGACAGGCGATGGCTGCGGCGAGGGCTTCTGGATGGGCGGCTCGCTGTTCGACCACGTCACCCCGGAGATGACCATCTACAAGGAGGAGATCTTCGGCCCGGTGCTGGCCTGCGTGCGGGTGCCGGACATCGCCACCGCCATCCAGCTGATCAACGACCACGAGTTCGGCAACGGCGTGAGCTGCTTCACCGAGAGCGGCAGCGTGGCCCGAGAGTTCGGCCGCCGCATCCAGGTCGGCATGGTCGGCATCAACGTGCCGATCCCGGTGCCCATGGCGTGGCACGGCTTCGGCGGCTGGAAGCGCTCGCTGTTCGGCGACACCCACGCCTACGGCGAGGAGGGCGTGCGCTTCTACACCAAGCAGAAGTCGATCATGCAGCGCTGGTCCGACTCGATCAACGCGGGCGCCGAGTTCGCCATGCCGACCCATAAGTGAGCCGGTCGGGAGAGTCCCCATGGCAGAGCAGGAATTCGACTACATCGTGGTGGGCGCCGGCACCGCCGGCTGCCTGCTGGCCAACCGCCTCAGCGCCGACCCGGCCAACCGGGTGCTGCTGATCGAGGCGGGCGGGCGCGACAACTACCACTGGGTGCACATCCCGGTGGGCTACCTCTACTGCATCAACAACCCGCGCACCGACTGGTGCTTCAAGACCGAGCCCGACGAGGGGCTCAACGGGCGCTCGCTGATCTACCCGCGTGGCAAGACCCTGGGCGGCTGCTCCAGCATCAACGGCATGCTCTACCTGCGCGGCCAGGCCCGCGACTACGACGGCTGGGCCGAGCAGGTGGGTGACGACGCCTGGCGCTGGGAGAACTGCCTGCCGGACTTCATGAAGCACGAGGACCACTACCGCCTCGATGAGGGTGGCGACGCCGATGCCGCCCACCGCGACTATCACGGTCACGGCGGCGAATGGCGCATCGAGAAGCAGCGCCTCAAGTGGGAGGTGCTCGACGATTTCGCCGACGCCGCGGTCCAGGCGGGCATTCCCCGCACCCGCGACTTCAACCGCGGTGACAACGAGGGCGTCGATTACTTCGAGGTCAACCAGCGCGACGGCTGGCGCTGGAACGCGGCCAAGGCCTTCCTGCGCCCGGTGTGCGAGAAGCGCAGCAACTTCACCCTGTGGCACTCCACCCAGGTGCATCGCCTGCTGTTCGAGGAAGGCAGCGGCGGCAAGCCTCGCGCCAGTGGGGTCGAGCTCGAACGTGACGGTGCCGTTAGCCAGGTCAGGGCCAGGCGCGAGGTGATCCTGGCCGCCGGCGCCATCGGCTCGCCGCAGCTGCTGCAGCTCTCCGGCATCGGCCCGGCGGGGCTGCTCGCCGAGCACGACATCCCGCTGGTGCACGAGCTGCCCGGCGTCGGCGAGAACCTGCAGGACCACCTGCAGATCCGCTCGGTGTACAAGGTCACCGGCGCCAAGACGCTCAACACCCTGGCCGCCTCGTGGCTGGGCAAGGCGGCCATCGGCATCGAGTACCTGCTGCGGCGCACCGGGCCGATGAGCATGGCCCCTTCGCAGCTGTGCATCTTCACCCGCAGCAGCGACGAGTACACGCATCCCAACATCGAGTACCACGTCCAGCCGCTGAGCCTGGAGGCCTTCGGCCAGCCGCTGCACGACTACCCGGCGATCACCGCCAGCGTGTGCAACCTCAACCCCACCAGCCGCGGCAGCGTGCGCATCAAGAGCCGCGACCCGCGCCAGGCCCCGGCCATCGCGCCCAACTACCTCAGCACCGCGGAGGATCGCAAGGTGGCGGCGGACTCGCTACGGGTCACCCGGCGCATCGCCGAGCAGCCGGCCTTCGCCAAGTACCGGCCGGAGGAAGTCAAGCCCGGGCCCCAGTACCAGAGCGACGACGAGCTGGCACGGCTGGCCGGCGACATCGGTACCACCATCTTCCATCCGGTGGGCACGGCCAAGATGGGGCGCGACGACGACCCCATGGCGGTAGTGGACTCGCGCCTGCGGGTGCACGGGGTCGACGGGCTGCGGGTGGTGGATGCCAGCATCATGCCGACCATCACCAGCGGCAACACCAACTCGCCGACGCTGATGATCGCCGAGAAGGCGGCGGGGTGGATTCTCGGAGGACGGTAAGATTTCCGTCATCGATGCAAAATAGTATTTGACGTGCGTGCGCGAACAGCGCAAGATGCGTGCAGTTGGTTGGCAAGTCGAACATCGCAAGTGGTCATCGCAACGCTCATCGCGTCGATTTCCCGGTGAAAAGTTTCTTGTTTTACCCACTGCAACTCGGGTATTTCCCGGAAAAATCAATGCTGTTAGAGGAATTGCGATAATGGCTACCGGTACTGTCAAGTGGTTCAACGACACCAAGGGCTTCGGCTTCATCTCTCCGGACGACAACGGCGACGACCTGTTCGCGCACTTCTCCGAGATCCAGGCTGACGGCTTCAAGACCCTCCAGGACGGCCAGAAGGTTTCCTTCGACGTCACTCAGGGCAAGAAAGGCCTCCAGGCTTCCAACATCAAGGTCATCGGCTAAGCCTCGGCTTGCCATGAACTGATGTGCCACCCAGGTGGCAGAGAAGGCCCGCGAAAGCGGGCCTTTTTCGTTGTCGGCGTTGGGTCGGCGATCCCATCTTTATTCTTTTTGGTTATTTTTGGATTTCTAAAAATAACTTTTTAGAATAAGCTGCGGCAGTGCACAATAGCCCGACGTTCCCCTGTGCCCGGATTGTCTCCCATGCCGCTGGATGCCTGGCTCGCCTTCCTCGTCGTCCTCGCCGTCTTCCCGTTGATGGCGTTCTCCCGCCTCGGCCCCGACATCGTGCTGCTGGGGGCGGTCATCCTGCTGCTGACCCTCGGCGTGATCGACCCGGCCCAGGCGCTGGGCGGGTTCTCCAGCACCGGGCTGTTCACCGTGGCATTCATGTACGTGCTGGTGGCGAGCATCCGCGAGACCGGCGGCATCGACCTGATCATTCGCCACGTGCTGGGCCGGCCGCGCAGCGAGAGCGGGGCGCTGGCGCGGCTGATCCTGCCGGTGGCGGCCCTCAGCGGCTTTCTCAACAACACGCCGATCGTGGCGACCTACGTCCCCGCGGTGCTGAGCTGGAGCCGCCGCTTGCAGCTGCCGGCCCAGCGCCTGTTGATGCCGCTCAGCTTCGCCTCGATCCTCGGCGGCACCATCACCCTGTTCGGCACCAGCACCAACCTGGTGGTGCACGGCCTGCTGCTGGAGCGCCGGCCCGAGCTTGCCATGGGGCTGTTCGACATCGCCTGGGTGGGCGTGCCGGTGGCGGTGGCCGGTCTGCTCTACCTGCTGCTGGTGGGCTCCCGCCTGCTGCCACAGCGGCGAGACGCCGGCCAGGCCTTCGACAACCCGCGCGAATACACCATCGAGATGGAGGTCGACCCCGCGGGGCCGCTGGTGAATCGCACCGTGGAGGAGGCCGGCCTGCGGCATCTCCAGGAACTGTTCCTGGTCGAGATCGAGCGCGACGGCAACGTGGTCAGCGTGGTGGGGCCCGGCGAGCGCCTGAAGGGGGGCGACCGGCTGGTGTTCGCCGGCACCTCCGACGGCGCGGTGGAGCTGCAGCAGATCCGCGGCCTGGTGCCGTCGTACCACGGCGAATCCAGCCTCAAGAAGGAGTTCCGCGAGCGCCGCCTGGTGGAGGCCGTGGTGTCGGACCAGTGCCAGTTCGTCGGGCAGCGCATCCGCGACGGCCACTTCCGCACCCTCTACGGTGCCGCCGTGCTGGCGGTGTGCCGCGGCGGCGAGCGGGTGGCCGGCAACCTGGGCCAGGTACGCCTGCAGCCCGCCGATGTGCTGCTGCTGGAGGCGCGTCCCCCATTCATCGAGCGCCACCGCCAGTCCAGGGACTTTCTCCTGATCAGCCAGGTCAACGGCGCCGCGCGGCCCGCCCACGAGAAGGCGTGGATGGCCTGGAGCATCCTGGCGGGAGTGGTGCTGCTTGCCGCCTTCGGTGTGATGAGCCTGATGAACGCGGCCATGCTGGGCGCGGTGCTGGCGCTGGCCAGCGGCTGCTGCTCGGTGGGGGCGGCCAAGCGCGGGCTCGATACCCAGGTGCTGCTGACCATCGCCGCCTCCTTCGGCCTGGGGGCGGCGCTGGAGAGTTCAGGGGCGGCGGCGGCCCTGGCGGGGCTGGCGCTGGGCCTGGCCGACGGCAGCCCCTGGCTGCTGCTGATCGGGACCTACCTGCTGGTGGCGCTGCTCACCGAGCTCGTCACCAACAACGCCGCGGCGGTGATCACCTTTCCGGTGGTGGTGGCCAGCGCCGAGAGCCTCGGCGTCAGCCCGATGCCCTTCGTCGTGGCCGTGATGTTCGCCGCCTCGGCAAGCTTCCTCACCCCCATCGGCTACCAGACCAACCTGATGGTGCATGGCCCCGGCGGCTACCGCTTCTCGGATTTCCTGCGCGTGGGCGGGCCGCTCAACCTGCTGACGGCGGCGGTGGCGCTGCCGCTGATTCCGCTGGTGTGGCCGTTTTGAGCCAGTAGCGGGCATCGCCAGCGTCGCGGCAGCGAGGGTGGGCTCGCCGCGGACACGGCTTTGGGGTAGGGTGACGCTTTTCGATCACCACGGAAGAGCCCCCTATGAGCCATCCTGGCGAACTCATCATCGAGCCGAAGGGCGGCCGTCCGGCCGACGCCTGCGTCTTCATCCTGCACGGCCTGGGCGCCGACGGCCATGACTTCGAACCCCTGGTGCCGGCGCTGCCGCTGAAGGAGGGGCTCGGCGTGCGCTTCATCCTGCCGCATGCCCCGCGGCTGCCGGTGACCATCAACGGTGGCATGGTGATGCCGGCGTGGTACGACATCCACGAGATGAGCCTCGACCGGCGCGTCGACACGGCCCAGCTGGTCGCCTCCGCGTCGCGCATCCAGGAACTGGTGCAGGAGCAGATCGACCATGGCATCGACAGCCGGCGCATCATCCTCGCCGGCTTTTCCCAGGGCGGGGCGGTGGCCTACCAGGCAGCGCTCTCCTTCGCCGCCCCGCTGGGCGGACTGCTGGCCATGTCGACCTACTTCGCCACCGCCGAGACGATCGAGCTGGCCGAGGCCAACCGCGAACTGCCGATCGAGATTCACCACGGCTCCTTCGATCCGGTGGTGCCCGAGTCGCTGGGCAAGGCGGCCCACCAGCGCCTGCAGGCACTGGGCTATCCGGTCCACTACCGCAGCTACCCCATGGCCCATGCGGTCTGCCCCCAGCAGGTGAGCGACATCGCCGCCTGGCTGAACGCGCGACTGGGCTGACGCCGGTGCGCGACGCCGCGGCCGGGCCTTCGGTGGCGGGGGCGTGCCTGCGCAGCAGCCGGCCGAACTTCCTGATCCTGGCACCGCTCTGCGTGGGGCTGGCGATCACCGCGGCCGTGGCCGAGGGGTACCCGATCGTCGCCCCCGAGGCGCTGCTGGTGCTGCTCGGCGCCCTGCTGGCCCACGCCGCGGTCAACCTGTTCAACGAATACCACGACTTCCGCACCGGCCTCGATACGCTGACCGAGCGCACGCCGTTCTCGGGCGGCAGCGGTGCCTTGCCCGCACGGCCCGAGGCCGCCCGTGCCGTGCTCAACGCGGCCTGGGCCTGCCTGGCGGGCGTGACGCTGATCGGCGCCTGGTTCCTGTGGCGGGCGGGACCGGTCATGCTGGTCTACGGCCTGGCGGGGCTCGCCCTGGTGGTGGCCTACACCGCCTGGCTGACTCGTCGCCCCTGGCTCTGCCTGCTCGCCCCCGGGGCGGGATTCGGCCTGCTGATGGTGCTGGGGGCCCACCAGGCGTTGACCGGCACGCTGTCGGCCACGGTGGTGGCGGCCGCGCTGGTCCCCACGCTGCTGGCCAGCGCCCTGCTGTTGCTCAACCAGATACCCGACATCGATGCCGACCGCCGGGTGGGGCGCGACCACCTGGCGATCCGCCTGGGGCCGCGACGCGCCGGCCGGCTCGCCGCACTGCTGCTGGCGGGCGCCTTCGGCGTGGTGCCCGCGGCTTGGCTGGTCGGGGCGCTGCCCGCCGGCGCCTGGCTGATGTGGCTGGCGCTACCGGCCCTGGCCTGGCTGGTTCGC